>OZ244063.1:0-600000 GCA_965215535.1 Longimicrobiales bacterium
GCCGGGGTGAACGACGCGGGTGGGTGGCGATGGAGCTGGCGGCGAATCTTCCTTGGAGATTGAGATTGGCGCAGTTGCATCTGTCGTCGCATCTTTGATCGGCCTGCGGTCTGCGAGAGCGTGCCGGACCGTGCTGCCCCCGATTCCCAGGAGATGAACCCATGACCCCAGGCCTCCAACTGCCGGCGCCCCGCACGGAATCGCTCGTGGCCATGCCCCTAAAGCTGGCCGCAGGGCAGCGACCGCGTCCCGGGATTGCCGACGTCGCCCTCATCTCCCTCATGCTCCTGGGGTTTGCTGTGGGTGTGCTGACCATGCCCGATCCCGCCGCCGCCCAGCGCCAGCGCGAATATGCCAGCATCGATTCGCTGCGCCATATCCAGTCGGTCGAGCCGCGCATGGGGCCTCCCGGCACGGCCGTGGAGATCTATACCGAAAATCTGCCGCCGCAGGCCCGGATCCATGTGGGCGTGGGCGCAATGCGGGCGGGCTTCGAGGCCCTGGCCGAGGGAACGCAACAGATCTGGGGCGAGGTGTCGGCCACGGTGACGGTTCCCGCATATGCAACCAGCGAGCGACCCCTGGTCTTTATCCTCTTCAATGGGATTTTCAGCCCGATCGGAATCTCGCACCCCTTTCATGTGACTGACGACGAGGGCATGGTGCAACGCACGGGTCGCATGACCGACGAGGGACTGGAGTGCCCGACCATGCGCGACAACGATCAATACATGTACGCGCTGAGCGGCGACCTGGGAGGACTGGACCCGGGCGACGAGGTGACTGTGCGGGGCAGGATTGCGCTCTCGGGGCCCTGCGGCGAGGTGGACACGATTGAGGTGGTGGAGTGGCTGGCGGGGTGAGGGAGGGGGGAGTGCTTCAACATAAGGGAACCCGCTCTGCATTGGATCTCGGTTCCTCTGTCTTTCCTTACTCTTCGACCCCCAACTGTCCCAGCAAAAATGCCAGCTCCATGGCGCTGTTGCGCACGGTGCGGCTGAAGGTGCGGCCTCCGGCATGTCCGGCGCGCGGATCGTAATCAAGGATGATCGGCAGTCCCGAGCTGGTTGCGGCCTGAAGCCGGGCCGTCATCTTGCGTGCCTGCAGCGGGGGAACGCGCGTGTCCAGATCGCCCTGGGTGAGCATGACGGCCGGGTAGGCGACGCCGTCCTGTACGTTCTGATAGGGTGAGAAGGTTCGCAGCACCTCGAACTCTTCCTGTATGGCGGCGTTCCCATATTCGAGCAGCGCCGGCATGTTGTTGTTTTGGACAAATTGATTGAAGCGCACCATGTCGAGATCGGGCAGGCCGCAGAAGACGGCGCGGAAGAGGTCGGGACGCCGGGTGAGCGCTGCGCCGACCAGAAGACCGCCATTGCTGACGCCGCGGATGGCGAGACGGGCGGGTCGGGTGTAGCCGCTCTCCACCAGCCACTCGGCGGCCGCAACAAAGTCGTCGAAGACATTGGGTTTGTTTTCGAGCATTCCCGCGCGGTGCCACTCCTCGCCGAACTCGCCGCCGCCGCGCAGCGTGGCCACGGCATAGATGCCGCCGCGTTCGATCCAGGCTGCCGCGCCTGCATTGAAGCGGGGCAGAGTATTGGCATTGAAGCCGCCATAGCCATAGAGAAGAGTGGGCGTGTCGCCATCGGGAACGAGTTCGCGCTTGTGCACAATATGCATCGGTGCGCGCGTGCCGTCGGCAGATGTGAACCAGACCTGCCTGGTCTCGTAGCCCGATCCGTCGAAGGGAACGGCAGAGGGCAGCCACGGTTCGGTTGCCATCGTCTCCAGATTGATTCGCTGAATATGGCCGGGAACGGCAAGCGAGCTCAGGGTGAGGAGGCCCGCGCCTTCGCCCCACCGCCGCAGGGTGGCCACATGGTGGTCGGGAATGGGGATTTCGCCTGTGCGGTTGCCCTGCATGTCATAGCGCGCAATGCGGCTGCCTGCATTGTGCAGATAGTCGGCGTAGATCGCGTCGTCGATGACCTGATAGCCGGTAAGCAGGTCGTCGCCTTCGGCAATGACCTCGCGCCAATTGGCCGGGTCGCGCCGCGCCGGATCGACCGCCATGACGCGATTTCGGGGCGCATCGACATTGGTCAGGAGCCAGAGTTCGCCACGCACCGCACGGGGACTGAAGCGGGCCGGGGCGCCGACAATCAGAGGCTCTACCGTGCCGTCGCCCTGCATATCCTGAATGTAGAGGTCGGTGCGGGCCCAGCCGTGCTGCACGGAATAGACAAGATAGCGGATCTCGTCGCCACTCGTCGCATTGATCGGCGTTGCACCGATAAATTTTTCCGGTCCGTGCCCCGCGCCGAAGAGTTCGCGGTCGTCCGCCAGGTTGGTTCCCAGGGCATGATAGCGAACCCGGGGTCCGACCTCGCGCGATCGCCACGTGTAGTAGAAGCCCTCGCCACCGGGGTCGAAAAAGGTGGACCCGTAGAGAAAGGTCGGCAGTCGGTCGGGCAGATCCTGGCCGCTCTCCAGGTCGCGAATGCGGATCTCGACCTCATCGCGGCCACCATCGCGAATCTGATACATCATCAATGTGCCATCCGGCGAGAATCCGCGAATGCCCACACTTGTCGTCCCATCGGCACGAAGCTCAAGCGGGTCGATCACAACCTCGAAGTCGCCATTCGGGTCGATCGGATCGCGCTCGGGCTCTGCGGGCGCGGCGCGCCGGTAGATCGTCGCCACCTCTGCGCCCGGCCTCCGCAGCGTGAAGTATTCGAAGTCTCCCGCGCGGCGCGGAAAGATCGCACCCTGCACATCCATCAATTCGCGCAGCCGTTCGGTCAGCGCGGCCCGGAGCGGCGTATCGCCGACAACGCGCTCGGCATAGGCATTCTGCTCCTCGATCCAGGCGCGCGTTTCAGGGCTGTCCTGCTCCTCGAGCCAGCGGTACTCGTCCACAAACTCGACGCCGTGCAGCGTGTCGGTCACTGGCAGGCGCGCACTTGCGGGGGGATTGCTTCCGATTGTGTCGCAGGCGGCGGACGCAAGCAGAAGAACGGCAGCCGGGAAGGAGCCGCAAACGATCGCTCGGTGCTGCGCCGCTGCGGATGCGCGCTCGGGCCGGGTCGGGGAAGCGGGGCAGGGAAGATGCGTCATGGGGCAAGGCGTCCGGGTTGCAGTGCGAAGTGGACCCACATCTGTGCAGCGTACAATATACAGAGGGATTGTGTGTTGCAATCCACTTCCCCCAACCATTCGTTTGACGATCGAACCGGGATCCCCGCGCCTACCCGCCCGGCAATCCCCTCAGCACCTCTGCCAGCGCACTTGCCTCGGGCGGGATCTCGATGGCGAGCCGCGGCCGCTCCATGAGCTGCGTGATTCCTGGGGGGATGGGAATCCGGGTCCCGATCAGCGGTTCGACAACCTCGGCAAATTTGGCGGGGTGGGCGGTTGCCAGAACGATTCCCTGCGCCCCGGGCCGCCGCTTCAACGCATCTCTGAGCCCCAGAAGTCCCACAGCCGTATGGGGGTCGATGGCGATCTGTCGGCGCTCCCAGAGATCCCGGATACAGGCGCGCGTCTCGGCGTCGCTCCAGCGCGATCCGGTCAGAATCCTCTGCAGGTCGGGTGGGGGCGGCGCCAGGCCGCCGTTGCCGTTGTCGTGGCAGTCGGCGATTGCGAAGAGGTGGGCAATGCGGCGAAAGTTGCTCGGATTGCCAACGTCCATGGCGCTGGACAGGGTGGCAACCGAAGCCCGCGGATGAAAGCCGCGCCCATTCAGGTAGTCGGGTACGACAGAGTTCTCGTTGGTTGCGGCGACGAAGCGTGCGAGGGACATTCCGAGCGCGCGACGCGCGATGATGCCGGCCGCGAGATTGCCAAAGTTTCCCGAAGGAACTGAAATCACAATTTCAGCTTTGTCAATTACTTGCACAAATTCGACAAGAGCGTGAATGTAATAGAATGTCTGTGGAAGAAGGCGCCCGATATTGATTGAGTTGGCAGAGGTGAGGGACAATTTTGCATTGAGCCCCGGATCGGCAAAGCATTGGCGCACAAGTCGCTGGCAGTCGTCGAAGGCGCCCCGCACCGCCACGGCGGCAATATTGTCGCCCAGGGTGGCGAACTGGGCCTCCTGGCGCGGACTGACCCGGCCCAGCGGATAGAGCACAACCACCCGAACGCCGGGAACCCGGTGAAAGGCATGTGCAACGGCGCCGCCGGTATCTCCCGAGGTGGCAACCAGAATGGTTGTGGGCGCATCGGGCGAATGGACGCCCGCAGAGGGGGATTGAAGCCCGAGCGCGGCCATCATGCGGGCCATGAAGCGCGCGCCGACATCCTTGAAGGCATGCGTGGGGCCATGAAAGAGCTCGAGCATGTGCACGCCGGGCTCGATTTCGCGAAGGGGAATGGGAAAATCGAGCGCATCCCGGACAACCTCCCGGATCAGCGCGCCGGGCAGCTCGTCCCCCAGAAGGTGACGCGCCGCAAGGGTGGCCCGTCCGCAGAGATCCAGCCCGGGCAGCGCAGCGCGGTCCGCGAGCGACATGCGGGAAAGGGAGTCCGGAATGAAGAGCCCTCCATGGGGAGCCTGTCCCTGAAAGAGCGCCTCGCGGAAGGACCAGGTCCTGTCCCCGGAACCACCGGCGGTGCTGATCAGGCGCACGGCGCATCCCCGTCGGTGCCACCCCGGGAGTCGTCTTTAGATGATTCAGTCACCCGCGCCCCCCTCCCCGGCCGCGAAATCACCACATCGGCCGTCACCCCCGCCTGGACCCTGAATGCCTCGGCCATCGCCCTCCCCGCCGCGCGGGCCGCCTCTTCGCCCCGGCAGAGCGCAAAGACGCTCGGCCCCGATCCCGAGAGCCCCGCCCCTGCAGCCCCCGCCTGCACGGCTGCCCTCTGCGCCCGCAAAAACCCCGGCACCAGCGCGGCCCGCACCGGCTCGGCCACCGCATCGTGCAGGGAGCGCGCGATCAGCTCCCAGTCGCCCCGGTACAGCGCCGCCACCATCCCCGCCGCATTCCCCCACTGGCGCACCCCGGCGGCCAGCGCGATCCGGTTGCCCAGGAGCGCGCGCGCTCTTTCGGTCTCGACTTCCATCTGCGGGTGCACAACGGCAACGACCAGCTCGGCGGGCACAGGCAGCGAAACCATGCGGGGCGGAAGCGCAGCCGAAGCGGGTGCAGGGTCGGCGCGGCCGGGCAGCACCAGAACGAAGCCGCCTCTGAGCGCGGGCGCCACATTGTCGGCATGACGCGCCCCCGAACCATCCTGTTCGCCGCGAATGGCGCACTCGAGCAGCGCACTCTCTTCCAGGGGCTGCCCCAGGAGTTCGTTCGTGGCGACCGCGCCCGCCACCGCGCTCGCGCCGCTTCCGCCCAGCCCCGACGCCAGGGGGATGCCCTTCTTTAGCTCGATCGCCAGAGAGATCCTGGCCTGGGCGCGCTCCAGAACGCACGTTGCCGCCACCGCCGCCGCATTGCGCTCGGGATCGCTGGGAATGCGGCCCTGGTCGCCCGAGACCGCAACCGAGACGACGCCGGGGGTCGTGGCCGCAACGGCGCGCACCACGATCTCGTCGCCGGGAAGTGTGAGCGCGAGCCCGAAGATGTCGAAGCCGGGGCCGATATTGGAGATCGAAGCCGGGGCGAAGGCGCGAACGCTCGTCCGCATGGGGGCCGGAGAGGGCGCGTTGCCGCTTGCGGCATGCGCAATCCGGGAGCCGGGGCGGGGGCGGGCCGTCATGACCGGGACGGGGGCCGGGTGGAGGCGGTCGCGCTTCCTTCCCCCTCTGCAGGGGTTGAATTCAGGGGATCCGCAGCCTTGCGAAATGGCATTGCGACCATTCCCTGAAGCGTTGCCCATTCCCGCCGTTTCATCGGTCCCAGCCCCAGATTGAGATTGTGCGGATCGGATACAAGGCGAAAGCTGCCAAAGATGCGATCCCATATGGAGAAGATACTAGAGAAATTGGAGTCGGTTTCGGGTTGAAACTCGGAGTGGTGAACCCAGTGCATTCGGGGGGTGACGATCATGCGGCGAAGTCTGCGGTCGATTGTGTCGGGAATGCGCAGATTGCTGTGGTGAAAGAGGATGACCGGAATGAGAATCGCTTCGTAGAGGATCAGTTGGGGCACGGTCATGCCGATCAGCGGAAGGATGGCCAGACGCGCAAGCGACGAGAGAACGATCTCGCCGGTGTGAAAGCGCAGGCCGGAGCTGGCGCTGAGTTCGCGATCGGCGTGGTGAACCGCATGAAAGCGCCAGAGAAGGGGAATTTTGTGATTGAGGCGATGCCAGAGATATTGCCAGAGATCGAAGAGAATGAATGACGTCGCAAAGGAAGCGATGCCGCCGACGCCCAACACGTGCAGAAGCCCGAAGGAGTGCGCGCGCGCCCACTCGGTGACGATCAGCGTTGCGCCGGCGAAGATGAGCGCCACAATGCCGGCATTGACAACGCCAAGGACAAGATTGGCGCTGTCGTGGCGGATGCGTTCGGAGCGGCCCTCAAACATGGGCGCCAGACCTTCGAGCAGCCAGAGAGCCGCGAGGGCGACGGTGGCGAGGAGGGGCTTGACGGTGAAGAGGGCTTCGAGCATGAACGATTCGCTGAGGTGGAGGCCGGGTCAGGGGAAAATCTATACAAAGCTGTGGGGGATGCGTGGCGATTGCGGTGAGGGCGGCGCCGGAAGAGGGCGGGGGAAGGAGAGCAGGGGTGCGCTTGACATTGCCCGATGCGCCGCCTCTCTTGGGAAGATTCACCGACTGTTCAGAGGGGGGCTTGCGGCGCGGTGCGGGATCCGGGAATGCCCCGGCCCGGCCGATGACGGAATCTGCGATGAACCGGGAGCACGCACACTGAACCGCTGCGGGAGGCGCGGCCATGCATGAGCAAAGAGAACGCACGCCCTCTCTATCGATTGCACTGATGGCGATCTTTGTGGTCGGGGGAAGTGTGGGGCTGCTCGCCGAATGGCCTCCGGGTCCGGGCAACCTCGACTGGGGCGTCTGGGTGGTGCTGTACGGCGGCTTTCTCTATGTGATCGGGGCGGTTCTGCTTCATGTGCGCACCGGGCGCTGAACCCTTCGTGAAGACGCCGCCGGGCGGGGCTCTCTGCGGGTTGCCGCGGGGTCCGGGGGCGGTCTGCGCCGCAGGGATGGACTGCATGCGATGTCGCTGACGCTCTCCTACACCCTGGTCCTCGTCTGCTACTTTGCCGCGCTGATGGGGCTGGGTCTGTGGTTCAACCGGCGCAGCCGCTCCAGGCGGCAGTTCTTCCTGGCGCGGGGCGATCTGGGCGCGGCTCCCCTCGGCTTCTCGTATTCGGCCACGCAGATGAGCGGCAGTTCCTACATGGGTGCGGTCGGCACGGAGCGCGAGCTGGGCTACAACTTTGCGCCGGCGGGCGTATCCTCGGCTGCTGCGGCCTGGTTCACCTATGTTCTGATCGGAGAGCGGTTGCGGCGGGTTGCGGCCAGGGTTCGCTGCACAACTCTTGTCGATGTCTTTCAGGCGCGCTATCCGGGCCGGGCGGTCGCAGCGACGGCCACCGGACTCATGCTGATCGCCTTCATTCCGCTGATTGCGGCGCAGCTCAAGGCGGCAGGCAATCTCTTCGAGGTGCTGATCGGCATCCCCTATCTGCCGGCGCTCTTCGTCTTTGGCGGAATTGTGATTCTTTATACCGTCATCGGGGGCATGCACGCAGTCGCCTGGACCGATCTGATTCAGGGATCGATCATGATTGCCGGTTTCGCGGTGCTGGCGCCGGTGGCGGTGCTGGCGGCGGGCGGATTTTCGGAGATGCACCTCCGCTACGCCGAGTTCAACCCGGATGGAATCTCCTTTCTGGGGGGAATGCCGGCGGTGTGGGTGGTGTCGTCCTTCCTGGTCTGGGGATTCTTCCAGATCGGCGGGGCGCCTGCGGCCGTGACCCGCTTCTGATTCCGAAGGACTCCCGAACGCTGCGGCGCGCGCTTGTCTTTTCCATATGCTTTTCATCGTTCATCTTTATCGGATCGACGCTGATTGCGATTGCTTCGGGGGTGCTTCTGCCGGACCTTGAGCAAACCGACCTGGCGCTGCCCGCGCTTGTACAACTTCTGTTGCATCCACTATTCGGCGGAATCCTTGTGGCTGCGGTTCTGGGAGCCACAATGTCCACAATCGATTCGGTACTGCTCCTGGCGAGCTCCCTGGTTGTAGAGAATCTTGTTGTGCAATTTTCAGGGAACGAAGCTTCGCGGGAATCGGGGCTGAGGCTTGCCCGCTGGACAACGCTGGGCCTCGGTGCCCTGGCGATGGGCGTTGCCATCAATCCGCCCGCCTCAATCTTCTTTATCGTGACCATGTCGTTCAGCCTGATGGCGTCGGCCTTCACCTTTCCTCTCCTGCTCGGCGTGTGGTGGCCCCGGGCGACGCGCACCGGCGGCCTGGTCGCAATGATCGGCGGGGCAATCGCCTGCATTGTCTGGTACGGACTCGGCTGGCTTGCACACGGCACCCTCGACAACTGGATTCTGGGGCTGTGGCCCGCACTTGTGGGTCCGGCGACGTCGCTTGTCCTGCTGATTGTGACAAGTCTGTTCACAGAGCCGCCTGCGCGCGAGGTCAGGGATCTCTTCTTCGCAGAATGAAGGCCTTCAGAGCCACGCTCCGCCCCAGGCCAGAAGAGCGCTGAACCCCGCCGCAGCCGCAGCCTGTCTGCCCACCAGCCGCAGCGCAAAGCGGTGGCCCTGCTCGCGCGCAATCGTCAGACAGGTGACCAGGCAGGGCAGCAATACCCCGGCCAGATAGACGGCCGTCAACAGTTGAAGGGCGCCGAGGCTTGCGACAACGCCCGGTTCCGCCAGGAGGAGGATGCCGTCCTTGCGCACACTCGCCAGAACCACCGCCAGAGCTGCCTCCGGGGGCAGGCGAAAGGCGGCCATCGCAGGCTCGACAACGGCCGATGCGGCGTGCAGCGCGCCCAGCCAATCCAGCAGCGAGGCGACGAGCGTGATCAACAGGAAGACCGGCAGGGCCCGGCGAAGGAACTCCAGCACAACGCCCGCGACCTCGATCCGGATGGTGCGCAGGCGCGGCCAGCTCAGAGAGGCCGGGCCCCTTGCCGCCAGCGCACTGTTCGACAGCACATGCAGGCGGGAACGCGCCGCCTTCGGTGCGTTGAGGCGGGCGTAGGCAATTGTGGTGACGCCGAGATAGAGCAGATAGGGCACGATCAGCGCGGGCCGTTGCGCTGCCGCGAAGACCGCCAGCGTGGCCCCCAACTGATACGAGCACGCCGAACCGAAGGCAATCGTCGAGACGCATGCGCCGCGTGAACAGGCCGGCGCCGCGCGCGCGCCGATCACTGCGGGCACATTGCAGCCGAACCCCATGACAACCCGCGCCAGCTCCTGACCCGTCATCCCGAAGGGCCGCAGCCACGGAGTCATGGCGTCTGTCAGGCGATCAAGCAGACCGCTCGCCCTATACGCACTCATCAGCAGTGCATGGAGCACAACCACCGGCGTCGCCCATACCAGCAGCAGCGGCCCCATGGTGACAAAGCCGTAGTCGCCGGCCAGGATCTCTGCAAATGGCTGCGGCCAGTTCGTCAGCAGTCCGGCCAGTCGCTCGGCCGGAGCGCGCACCCAGGGATCGATGCGCTGGGCAAGACGGCTGGCGGCATCCACCGCGACCCAGGCAGGCGCCAGCAACAGCAGCAGCGCCTGGAGAGGTCCGAGGACGGCGCGCGCCAGCGGGATCATGCCCGGGGCCCACTCAACATGCGCATTGATCGCCGCAGCACGACAGGTCGTCGAGATACATGCTGTAGCGACGGTACAGCTCAAGCGGCTCCGTGCTGACCCCCAGACGGCGGGCGATCTGGTTGGCCACCACGGCGAAGCGCAGGCGGAACTTGTAGATGAAGCAGAAGATGAGATTGCCCTGGCGCACCTGCGGCCCGACCAGGAAGAGCCCCTTTGTCAGGGTCGATTCATCGTTTTCCGTCAGCAGCGGAGCGTTGTCGTCGCGCCAGTCGAACAACGCGCGAATGACGCCGGCCGAACCAACGAACCCGCTCGCCAGAATCGGCCTCTCGGCGCAGTGAACGACATCGCCATCCTCGAGCGCCACCTGATAGCCAGCGCCATTGCGGCGGACGCCGATGACGCCGGAGCCCCCGCGCAGCGTGACCCGGCCCGAATATATCGCCGCATTCAGACGCGCCTGAGTAAAGGGCGACAGAAGCTGGCTGGGGTCCGAGCCCGTTTCCTGCCAGGGTTCGTTGCGGTCGAAGACGATGGCTCGCCGATCGGCGGCGGCCAGCCCGACTGCGGCGTCGATTCCGCTCTCGGCGCCCCCGATGATGCACCTCTCGTCGCCGGCGAGTTCGTCCCACGAGGCAACCCTGGAGTAGTGCAGGCAGAGCTCGGCGCCGGGGAAGCCGCCGGTGTTCGGATACTGCATCTCGCCGCCCGCCCAGATCAGGAAGCGCGCGCGGATGTCGCCGTCGCTCGTCTTGACCCGAAAGCGCTTGTCGCCAGCCTCCTTCTCGACCGAAAACACGTCGACGCCGGTCTTTACGGGCAACTCAAAGTGGTCGGCAACCCCGCGCAGATAGCCGGCATATTCCACACCCGTGGGGTGCTCGATGCCGAATGAGAACGCCGGCGAGGTGTGCAGACAGATGGCGTTCAGATCCAGCGGACCGAACTGGTTGCTGTTGAAGGATGGCGTAATGAAGCGCGTCTGCCGGGACCAGCTCAGAAAGGAGGCGCCGATCGCGGTGCGGTCGAGGATGACAAAGTTGTCGATTCCGAGGTGGCGAAGGGTGACGCCGAAGCCGAGACCGGCGGCCCCGGCACCGACAACGACAATGTCGAAGGATCGGGATCTGTTCGTCATCGTCGCGCCCGAACTCTTTCGTATTCGCCGAGGTGTGGCGGGCCGCAGAGGGCCGGCGCGTTTGCTTGTTTCATATTCATGGTTCCCCCTTGTACTTCTCCGCTTGCGTTTGGAGGCGCGCGCGGCGGATGATCCGCACACAACCCGGCAGAATCCACCTGGGGTTCGTCCCCGCCCATCCAAATGCCAGGAGACAATCCCGAGGGGAAAGAGGGCGTCGGCAATCTGCCCGAATCCCCCCTGGCGTAGAGGTGCGAACCGCCGACAGGCCCTTCGGCTGACCGCAGACGGCTCGCGAAGTTTCCGCTACAGAGAGAGCGAGGGGGGCGCGCGGCTCCGGTGGGACAAGACGTGGAGCGCTGTGGGCGCCAGCCGGGGGTTCGCAGCCGCAGGGGCCGAAAGCAGCGTCAGGTCGGCGAGAGAGGATTCGTGCGACGCGGCGGTGTGGTCGGGCGTCTTTGCCAGCAGGCACAGGCCACACTCCGCCTCCGGCCCGTGCTCGTCTTCATGCGCATGCGACGCCTCTGCAACGAGAATGGCGAGGAGCGGGAGAACGATGGAGATCCGGATGAGCGCGCGCAGGCTCCCCCGGCCGTGCAGCGGACCGACCCATTGGGTCGTTGGCTCTCCCATCTCCGACGCTCCCCCTTCCAGCGTTTCCCCTTCGGTGGGCGGAGTGGCGCGAGACCTGGTGCAGGACCGACCGCCATGCCAAAGGGGCGTGGATCGTTGCAGCATACTGGAATGATAATCCCCCGGCCATCGCGGTCAAGAGGGGTCGCCTCCGGCCGCTTTCCATGCTGTGTGCTCCTTGCGGTTTGACATTGTCTCAATTATAATTAGGACGTTCCGGCAAAGCCTGTTCACAACTCTCGATCTGGAAAGACACATGCGACTCCTTCCCACACTCGCCTCGCGATCTTTGCCCGGCCTCTTCCTGGCGCTGGTTCCGCTTCTGCCCATCGCTGCAACTGCGCAGAATGGCAGCATCGCGGGCACGGTCCGCGACGATGCCACCAGCCAGCCTCTCGCAGGCGCTCAGGTCTATATCCCCGCTCTTTCCATAGGGAGACTGACCAACGGCGAAGGCGCATTCCTGATTCCGGGTGTGCCCGCAGGCACCCACATGGTCGAGGTTCAGTTGATCGGGTATGCCATTGCGAGGCAGGAAATCACGGTCATGGCCGGTTCGGAGGCCCGCCTTGATGTGGTTCTGTCGGGGGAAGCGGTCATGCTCAGCGGAATTACGGCCATCGGAACCCGCGCCCGGCCGCGCACGGTCACGGAATCGGCCGTTCCGGTGGATGTCATCCCCGCCACCGAGATCGTCAATCAGGGCGATGTCGATTTTGCGAACGTGCTGCGCAACGTAGTGCCCTCCTTCAATGTCAACACCCAGCCGATCAGCGACGCCGCAACCTTCGCGCGGCCGGCGAATCTGCGCGGCCTCTCGCCCGATCAGACGCTGGTGCTCGTGAATGGGAAGCGGCGCCACCGCTCTGCGGTCATCGTGTGGTACGGCAACAGCATCGCCGACGGCGCGCAGGGTCCCGATATCTCGCTCATCCCCGGAATCGCATTGGAGCAGGCCGAGGTTCTTCGCGACGGCGCCGCCGCCCAGTACGGCTCGGACGCAATCGCGGGGGTCATGAACTTCGTCCTCAGGAACGACCGCTCCGGCGGCTCGATCGAGCTCAAGACGGGCGGACACCTGTTCGCGGAGACGACCGAGCTTCTGGAGGGTGGCCTTTTTCCGGGCGATGGCGACATGTACACGCTCTCGGGCAATCTGGGGCTGCCGCTGGGCGAGTCCGGCTTCCTGAACCTGACCGGCGAATACGGCAACGCCGATCCGACCGACCGCAGCGTTCAACGCAACGACGCCAGAGCGCTGATCGCCGCCGGGAACACCCACGTGCGCACACCGGCGCAGGTGTGGGGGTCGCCGAAGGTCTCGAACGACGTCAAGCTGTGGGCGAACTCGGCCTACATCTTCCGCGACAACCTCTCCTTTTACGGCCATGGCAACTATGCGTCGAAGCAGGTTGAGGGGGGCTTCTACTTCCGGAACCCCAACACGCGCAGCGGCGTCTTCTCGGGCGATGGCGGCGAAACCCTCCTGGTCGGCGATCTCTTGCAGGCCAATGGATTGGGATCGGCCAACTGCCCGGTGGTTGAGATCAGAGACAACATTCCCGATCCGGTTGCGCTTGGACAAGTCTTCGCGGACCCCAACTGCTTCTCCTTCCAGGAGATGTTCCCCGGCGGCTTCACCCCCCAGTTTGGATCCTATGTCTCGGACGCCTCTCTGGTGGCGGGGCTTCGGGGGAACAGCGGCAGATTGTCGTGGGACGCCAGCGGGGCCCTGGGCAACTCCAGCCTCGACTTCTACATGTACAACACCGTCAATGCATCGCTGGGACCGGATCAGCCGTGCAGCGACGAGGAAACCCGCCGCAACCGTCATCCGCGACGGTCAGGCTGGGGAACATCGCCGGCGGTTCCGGATCAGCCCTGCACTCCGTACTTCAACCCCGGAACCTACGATCAGTTGGAAACCAACCTGAACATTGATCTCTCCTATGCCGTCAACGATCGGGTCAACATCGCGGGCGGTGCGGAGTGGCGAAACGAGCGCTTTGAAATCGTTCAGGGAGACGAGCCATCCTGGACCGAGGGGCCACTGGCGGAGCAGGGCTTCACCCCCGGCTCCAACGGCTTTACCGGCTTCGGGCCGCTCACGACGGGAGCATGGAACCGCAACAACTTCGCCGGCTACGGGGATCTCGAGCTGCGTGAACCGGACGGCGCCTGGACTCTGGGCGTGGCGGGCCGGGTCGAGCGCTTTTCGGACTTCGGAACGACCGTCAACGGCAAGGTCGCGGCCCGCGTGAGCCTGTCCGAGGGATTCGCCCTGCGGGGCGCAGCCAGTACGGGATTCCGGGCTCCCACCCCCGGTCAGCAGAACGCCTTCAACGTCTCGACCATCTACGATCCCGCCCTCAAGGACCTGACCAACAACGGTACGATCCCCTCGACGTCGGCCCTTGCCCAGGAGTACGGCGGTGAGCCCCTGGAGCCCGAAAAGTCGGTCAACGTGTCCTTCGGCAGCGTCTTCCAACGCGACAACTTCAGCCTTTCCGCGGACTACTTCCTGATCGACGTGTCGCAGCGTCTCACCACCAGCCGGAACATCGACCTCACGAACGACGAGATCCAGCGCCTGGTTGCAGATGGAATCATCCGGCCCGGCGGCGTGCTCAAGAGGTTCCAGTTCTTCGTGAACGACTTCGCGACCCGGACGCAGGGGCTCGACGTGGTGGCTGCCTACGACATCGAAAACGCGCGGGGCAACACCACTGTGAGCACGGCGTGGAATATCACCAGCACGAGCGTCACCGAGCACAACCCGGAGACGCTGGACGACAGTCGCGTGAGCGGGCTGGAAAAGGGACTGCCCTTCATACGGGGGAACGTCACAGTCAATCACGCCTTCCCGGGCGGAACCCGTCTGCTCGTACGAGGCAGCCATTGGGATGGAGTCTTCGAGCGTCTCGCGCCGTACTCCGGCGATTCCCGCTACCCGAGCCGTCAACTGGTTGACTTTGAGTTTGCCCAGACGTTCGCCGACAGTTGGACGCTTACAGTTGGCGGCCAGAATGCGCTGAATACCCATCCCGGCGAGTTCCCCGGCGCTGCCGACGATTCCGGTCAGCGATATGGCGAGTACAGCCCATTCGGCTTCAACGGGGCGTTCTACTACACCAAGCTGTCCTACAACTGGTAGGGTTGAGAGCTGAACGGGGTTCCGGCCAGCCTCTCCCTCCCCTTTTCGCCTGCGGCCCGTCGATTCCAGAGAGATTCCATGGCTGCGGAGTTGGCGGGAGTGGAGCGGGGATCAGGGCGCCTCGCGAGAAGATCGCCCCCCTTTCCTGGAAAGATTGCGTGGTGTGAGCAACCCCGGGAAGGCGGGGCGGCGTGATGCCACCGTGTGAGAGCCTTCGCGAGCCATGTACAAAATGCCGCCTGCCATCGCTTCTTCAGGCACCGATGCACTCTTAGCCGATACACTGCGGGGAAGCTGCCTTCTCGAGTTGGCGCATACCGGGCCCGCTGCGACACAGCTCCGGGGGTGACCGATTGCCCGCGCCGCGCTTGATTGTGCCAGCGCACCGGGGCGTCTGCGCTCTCCCGGCCCCTGCGCGGGGCGGCCCGGGTGGCAGCCGCAATGCACAAGGTGCGCGCGCAACCCCTTCAGCGGTTCCACGGATTGCGCCTGTGTTCGGACTGTATGCGAGTACCGTATGATTTGCCGGGCGAACAGATGAATGTCTCTGCCTACCCCGCCGGGGCGATCCGCCAGATGCGGCCGCGCAACGAATCGCTCACATAGACGGTGCCGCCGGGGCCTGTCGCCACACCGGTCGGGCGGTGATCGGCCTGGCCGGGCGAAGAGATCTGTCCACCGGCAAAGCCATCGGCAAAGACCGACCATTCGCCGCTTGGGCGGGATCCGGCAAAGGGAATCCAGACCACTTTGTAGCCGGCCTGCACCGGCGAGCGGTTCCACGACCCGTGGAAGGCCACGAAGGCGCCATTGCCATAGTCGCCCTCGCCCCCGGCCACGATGGCCAGCGCATTGGGAGCCCAGTGCGCGGGCAACCCGATTGCGGGCATGGCCATCCCGGCGCAGCGCCCCACCTCCTGACCATCGCCGCCATACTCGGGCGCGAGCACCTTGGCATTGCTCTCGGGGTCGTGGTAGCAGTAGGGCCATCCGAAGTCGGCTCCCTCCTCGATCAGCGCGAACTCCTCCGAAGGCTTTTCGGAGCCCTCGATATCGGAGTAGAGCGCGGGCCAGAGCTCGCGCAACTGGTCGCGGCCATGAATTGCGGCAAAGAGTTCGCCCGTTTCGGGGTGAAACGCGATGGCCGCCGCATTGCGCACCCCGGCCGCAAAGCGTTCGCCATCGGCCTGGCGCTGCCCGCTGCGGTCGATCGCAAAGCGCCAGATTCCGGCCCGGTCGTTGCGTTCGCCGCAGGGATCCTTGCCCGCGACGCCGGCAGTGCGCGGAATTTCCTGGCAGGCGTTGGAGGGCGAGCCGATGCCCACGAAGAGGGTGCCGTCGGTGGGGTGGAGCGCAATGCTCTTCGAGGCGTGATTGCGCGCGTCGGGAAGGCCCGAGACAATGGTATCGGGCGGGCCGGAGGGAGTCAGCGAGGCGGCCGCAAGGGGATAGCGCAGCACGGCTCTGTCGGTCGCAAGGTAGAGGGCCCCCTCGCCGAGGGCGATCCCGCTGCCCCCATCGTCGCCCCAGCTTTCCACGCGATCGGCGCGGTTGTCGCCATTGCTGTCGCGCAGCGCCACGACCCCTCCGCGCTGGCCGCCGCGGTTGCGCACCGCCACAAAGAGATCGCCATTGGCGGCCACGGCAAGCTGGCGCGCGGCTCCGATTCCATTATGGTAGATCTGCGCGCAGAAGCCCGGCGGCACCCTGATCGAGGCATCGCAGGCGGGGGCGGTCGGCGTTTGCGTGGGGGGCGTCGGCGGGACCAGGGGCGCTTCGCCGTCTTCGGATCCGCAGCCGCCCGCCAGAGCGAGCAGGAGGGCGAAGAGGGCGCTCCGCCGCAGGGGTTGCAACATGGGTTCCTCCCGGGGCGCATTCCGCTCCGGTTGCAGTGTGTACAGGATTTGTACAGGGCAGGGTTCGCCTCTTTGCGGGCCGGGATCGCATCCAGAACAGGGTCCGGCTGCCATTCTTCCGGTCTCGGGGGGGCGCGTATCGCCCCTGGAAAGCTATCCGGCGCACCGCGCAGGGCAACTCCCTCCCTCTTCCCCAAGCTGCGCGCACCCCCTCAACCTCAACATGGAGATCCCGATCGTGACCGGAATTCGCACATCCCGGATCCTGGGCCAGATTCTGGGCCGCGCCCTCCTTCCGCAGCATGTCGCTCGCTGGCTCGGCCTTCGCCGCCGCCACCGCCGCACCCCGACCGTGCGCGCCAACGCCCAACTGAAGCTGTACAACCGCATCCTTGCGGGCGATTTCCTTCATTACGGCTACTTCGACGACCCCGACACCTCTGCCGAAGCCATCGGCTTTGCCGCGCTCGAGCGCGCCCAGCACCGCTACGCCGAGAAGATTCTGGAGCGCATTCACAATCCCGATCTGCCAATTCTCGATGTGGGGTCGGGGATGGGCGGCATGCTCGGCCTGCTCTGCGCCCGCGGCCACGATGCAACCGGGCTCACCCCCGACCGCTTTCAGATCGAACATATCGGGCGCGCCTACCCGAATGCGGCGCTTCTCGGCTGCCGCTTCGAGGAGCTGCCTGCGCATGACCACCGCAGCCGCTTCGGGACCGTCATCCATGCCGAATCGATCCAGTACATGGAGCAGGAGAGGGTCTTGCCGATCGTGGACGAGATCCTTGCCCCGGGAGGACGCTGGATCGTGGCCGACTACTTTCGCATCTCCGACCCCGACACGGCCGCGTTGTCCTCTGCAGCAGGGCGCGCCCACCGCTCCGGCTGGCTCCTCGACGACTTTCGCCGCCGCCTGGATCGCGCCGGATTCCGCATTGCCGAGGAAATCGACATCACCGCCCATGTTCTGCCCACCCTTGCCTTTGCCCACCTGCTCGCCACCCGCTTGGGGCTGCCCGCAATCGACTTTGCCGCCGAAAAATTGCAAGACAGGGCGCCGGTTTGCGGATATATTCTTCACAATATTGTGACGGGCGCGCAGGAATCCGCCCTGGGTGCGCTAGAGGCGATCGACCCTTCCATCTTTGCCGCAACCAAACGATATGTTATCTTTACATGTTGCAGAGCGTGAAAAATCGTGAAGCGAAGCCATCACAATCGCATATGGTCAATCACAACAAACAATCAATCACAACATCAATAAATGCACAACGCCCAAATTAATTTGTAACACACACAAACAACCGGATCGGAGCTGGAATGAACAACAACAATCATGCCGGGGTTGCCAGCCCCGTTGCGGCGACCTCCCTGGCGCTCATCGCCCTCGCCATCGCCGCTCCCGCCCCCGCCGCTGTCGCCGCCCAGGACGTGACCGTCACCGAGTACGAACCGCGCAACACCCTGGTTGTTCCCGGCCACCCGGTCACCCGCGCCCGCTTCCCCTTCGTTGACATTCATGGCCACCAGCGCGGCGCGGGAATGTCGTCCGCCGATGTGGACCGGCTCGTTGCCGAGATGGACGAGCTCAATATGGCGGTGATGGTGAACCTCTCGGGCGGCAGCGGCATCAACCTGGCCGCAGGACTCGAGGCCATGGCCGGGCGGCATCCGTCGCGCTTCATCTTCTTTGCCAATACCAACTTCTTTGGCGTGGGCGAGGGCGACTGGGGCGAGGCGGCCGCCGCACAGCTCGAAGAGGATGTGCGCGCGGGGGCGTCGGGGCTGAAGATCTTCAAGGGTCTGGGGATGGCCGATCGGGACACCGACGGCAACCGCATTGCAATTGACGACCCGCGTCTGGCTCCGCTCTGGGAGAAGGCCGGCGAGCTGGGCATTCCGGTTCTGATTCACTCCGCCGACCCGGCCGAGTTCTGGCAGCCTCACGACCGCTTCAACGAGCGCTGGCTCGAGCTTCGGCTGCGTCCCCGGCGCATTCGGCCTCCCGGTCGCTTTCCGCCCTTTGAACAGATTATCGGCGAACAGCACAATCTCTTTCGCAATCATCCCAACACGAACTTCATCGCTGCACACCTCGGCTGGCTCGGCCACGACCTTGCCCGTCTCGGTGCCCTCCTCGATGAAATTCCCAACATGCATGTGGGTCTGGGCGCGGTGATCTACGAGCTCGGACGGCAGCCCCGCTTTGCGCGCGAGTGGCTGATTCGCTATCAGGATCGCGTTCTCATGGGCAAGGATTCCTACAACCAGGAGGAGTTCCACACCTACTTTCGCGTCTTTGAGACCGAGGACGACTACTTCGACTACTATCGTCGCTATCACGCCTTCTGGCAGATGTACGGGCTGGGGCTCCCCGACGAGGTCTTGCGCAAGATCTACTACGGGAATGCGCTCAGATTGCTTCCTGCAATCGACCGGGAGCTCTTTCCGGGGTGAGGGGGGAAGGCGGGTGGCGCGGCGCGGGAGACCGCCAGGGCAACTGCTCCACTGCGAGCTGCCTCAAGCTGTTGCGTCAATCTGGCGCAACGTGGGTGCGCACTTCCGGTCCTCGCCTCAACAAACGCGCCCCATCCGCTGTCCCTGTATGGCGACCCTTGCGCACCGATCCTCCACAGGCCCATCCTTTCCCCATCCCCCATCCCGATTTCACTTCTCTCTCCTCAATCTTTCCTCGCGGACAAAGGAACCCCCGCCCATGCTGAATAGACGAAGCTGGATTCGCACCACTGCGGCCGCCACCGCCGGCACGGCCCTCTCTCTTCGCCCCGAGCTTCTCGCGGCTCTGGCGCGTCAGGAGATGACGACCCGCATGATTCCCGCGACCGGCGAGGCCCTTCCGATCGTGGGACTTGGAAGCTCGGCGACCTTCTCGCGGGTGGCGCGCGGCGACGATGTCAGCCAGTTGGCCGAGGTGCTCGGCACCTTTGTGGACCGCGGCGGCACCGTCTTCGACACCGCCCCCAGCTACGGGACCTCCGAGGAGGTTGCGGGGCGGCTTGCGCGCGATCTGGGGATTACCGATCGCATCTTCTGGGCCACCAAGGTGAATGTGGCGCGGCGCGGAGGCAGTGCGGACGCGGCCGAGGCCCGGGCGCAGCTCGAGCGCTCCTTCACCTACTTCGGCATCGATCAAATCGATCTTGTACAGGTGCACAACCTGGGCGATCTGCCGACCCAGATGCCGATCATCGAGGAGCTCAAGGCCGAGGGCCGCATTCGCTATATCGGCACAACGCTCACGCCGCGCGGCCCCCGCTACGAGCGCTTGATTCAGGCCATGCGCGACTACCCGCTCGACTTTATCGGGGTGGATTATGCGGTGGACAACACCGATGCCGCCGACGAGGTTCTGCCTCTGGCGCAGGAACGGGGGATTGGCGTGCTGATTTACGCGCCCTTCGGCCGGACCCGTCTCTGGTCGCGGGTGGGCGATCGCGAGCTTCCCGACTGGGCCGCCGACTTCGGCGCAGAGAGCTGGGCGCAGTTCTTTATCAAATTTGCCGCCGCGCACCCGGCCGTCACCTGCGTGACCCCCGCAACGAGCCGTCCCGAGCACATGATCGACAACCTGGGCGCCGGGCTGGGACGCCTCCCCGACGAGGACGAGCAGCAGCGGATGATCGAGCTGGTCAACGCGCTTCCGCAGGCCGGGTGAGGCGAAAGGGGGATGGGACGCATGGATCGCCGCCGATTTTTGGGAACCGCCGCCGGGGGAGCCGCTGCGGCCAGCGTGCTGGGGGGGGACCGCCTGTGCTCCGGGCGAAGCCGGAAACCCCGGGCAGGACGCCGAATCCGCTCCCTCTCAATCCTCTTTCGCGCTCGACGAGGCCACCGTTGCCGATCTGCAGGCCGCAATGGAGACGGGCGAGCAGAGCGCGCGTTCGATTGCCGAACTCTATCTCGATCGCATTGCGGCGCTGAATGCGCAGGGCCCGGAGCTGCGGGCGGTGATCGAGACCAACCCCGAGGCGCTGGAGATCGCCGACCGACTCGACGAGGAGCGTCGCCGCGAGGGCCCGCGCGGACCCCTTCACGGCATCCCTGTCGCACTCAAGGACAATATCGACACGCATGACCGCATGACCACCACGGCGGGGTCGCTCGCGCTCGAGGGGTCGGTGCCGCTGCAGGATTCCTTCATTGCCGAGAGGCTGCGCGCGGCCGGGGCGGTCATCCTGGCCAAGCTCAACATGAGCGAATGGGCCTACTTTCGGGGCGAACGCGCAACGAGCGGGTGGAGTGCGCGCGGCGGACAGTGCCGCAATCCCTATGCGCTCGACCGCAACCCGTGCGGATCGTCGTCGGGATCGGGAGTGGCGGCGGCGGCGAATCTTTCGGCGCTCACCATCGGAACCGAGACCGGCGGTTCGATCATGTGTCCCTCGTCGATCAATGGCATTGTCGGAATCAAGCCCACGGTGGGCCTCTGGAGCCGCTCGGGGATCATTCCCATCTCCTCGTCGCAGGACACGGCCGGGCCGATGTGCCGCACGGTGCGCGATGCGGCGATCCTTCTGGGTCCCCTTGCCGGCGTCGATGCGCGCGATCCGGCCACCGCCGCCAGCGCAGGCAACGCCCACGCCGATTATGCGCAGTTCCTGGACGCGGGGGGACTCCGGGGCGCGCGGATTGGGGTGGCGCGCAGCTTCGGCGGCTTCTCTCCCGACGAGATGGCGCTCTTCGAGGATGCGATTCAGGCCATGCGCGAGGCAGGTGCAACTCTTGTCGATCCCGCAAATCTGCCGCCGGCCGCCTGGAACGACGCCCAGCCGCTGATCGTTCTCGAGTACGAGTTCAAGGCCACCATGAACGCCTACCTGGCCTCGCTGGGGCCTGCGGCGCCGGTGAAGACGCTGGCCGAGATCATCGCGTTCAACGAGCGCAACGCCGAGCGCACAATGCCGCACTTCGGGCAGGAGCGCCTGATCGCATCGGAGGCGCGCGGACCGCTGACCGATTCTCTGTATCTGGAGGCCGTGGAGTCGATTCAGCGCGGCGCCCGCGAAGAGGGCATCGATGCGGTGATGAACGAGCACGACCTCGATGCCATTGTGGCGCCGACCCGCAGCGTGGCGTGGAAGACCGATCATATCGTCGGCGACCGTCTGACCGGCGGATCGAGCGCGGGACCGGCTGCAATTGCGGGCTATCCCGACATCAGCGTTCCCATGGGGCGGGTTTCGGGTTTGCCGGTGGGCGTCTCCTTCTTCGGTCGGCGCTGGAGCGAGCCTGTCCTTCTGCGCCTTGCCTATGGCTTCGAGCAGGCGACCGGGCATCGCGCTCCGCCCACCTTCGCTCCCACTCTGGGGTAGGGGATCGGGGGAATGTACAACGGACTGCACATGACCCGTTCGACATGTGCGAATGGATGCGCAGTTCATGCACGGATTGCACAATTATGCAAAGAATTGCAAGATTATGCAAAATACAAAGCCGCATATGAACCGCAATCGCGTATGCATCACAACCGCATACAGATGAAAATCGTCAAACGCCAAAGGAGGACATGAATGAAATCACTGGCGCGCAATATCGGAGCCGCGGTGCTGGGCTGGGTGACCATGACGGTGGGCGTCTTTATTCTGATGACGATCATGTGGACGATTCTGGGCCCCGAGGGCGCCTTTCTGCCACAGAGCTGGGACGTCTCGCCGACCTGGCTCGCAGGATCGATCGGAGTGGGGCTTCTTGCCGGAATCTGCGGCGGCCTGATGGCGGCGGTTGTCGGCGAGGGCCGCTGGGGGGTTCGACTTCTGGTGACGCTCGTGCTTGTGCTGGGCGGGGTGACCGCTGTCATGTTGCAGATGGGTCTGGCCGGCGCGTCCGCCGAGGCCGGTCCGCGTCCCGCCGAGGTCGGGATGCTCGTCGCCATGAACAGCGCTCAACAACCGCTCTGGGTGGCCTGGCTGAATCCGCTGCTCGGCGCTTTCGGGGCGCTCCTGGGTGCGCGCATGATCCCCGCATACCGTCGCGGCAAACCCTCGCCGGAGGGGGTCGAGTAGGGCGTTTTCTCAGGGGCGAGCCAAACGCGGTAGAGAATCGGGTGCCTGCTTTCCATCCCCTCCCACACGCTACCCCTCACTCCTGCCGCTCCGCAACCACGGCTCCCGCCTCAACCCGCATCTCCACCACATCGGCGCGGCCACCAAAGGCAACGGGCCACCTCCCCACGCTGCCCTCCGGCAGGCGCACCCGTCTGATTCCCTTCAGCGTCAGCGGTACACCCGGGGCGAGTTCGGCCGGTCCGGCCACCTCGTAGAGCCAGGCGGCCCCCTCACCGCGCGAGGTCACCCGGTACTCGTCGAATTCCAGGGTGAGCGCGACGCCCTCGTCCAGTCCCACGCCCACCACCGGGCCGCTGCCGCGATCGGCCAGGAAGCGGGCCAGGAAGGCTAGCAGGCGGCCCTCGCGTTGACGCTCCATGAAGTGGCTGTCCACAAGAACGCCTTCGAGTTCGGGTTGCGCGAATGCGGGGTAGGCAAGGCTGACCTCGAGGCGCAGAGGGTCGGCCAGCGCCTCGAGCGAGCTCACCGTGCCGTGCCGGGCGTCGAATGCGCCCTCGCCCAGCGATGCCGCTCCCGCGCTGGTACCTCCCACTGTGGCGTCGCGCCGGGCGACTGCGGCCAGGGAGTCGTGAAGGGCTGGGGGCCAGAGACCCAGATAGTCCCACTGGTCGCCCCCGGCAAGCCAGACGGCCTCGGCCCGGCCCACTCTGCACAACACGGCGGGGTCGGCGCCCGCCTGAGGGTTGCTGGTGCGGATTGTGATCACGGTTGCCGGCGTAATGCTGGCCAGAGCGCCAATGAAGTAGTTGGGGTAGCTGGTCAGCGAACCGCTGGTGCGGAGTACGACGATGTCGCCGGCGAACGATGCCTCGACGAACTGCCGGGCCGCCCTGTCCTCTTCGCGGCCGCCGCCCATGAGCACAAGGCGGCGTTGTGGAATTCTGCGAGTGTCGGCACCGGTTCCGGCGAAGCCCCCGATCTCGATTCCGGGCCCCGGATCGGGACAGCGATCGATTGCCTCGGGCGGAGACGGCACAAGCGGATCCGGATCTGCACAGGCTGTCATTCCCATGCCCGCAACCCCAATGGCAGTCGCAACCGCAATTGTGCTCCGCGCTCCTGTCACAGTTGCGAAGCCCGGCGCAGATCGTCTCCACATTGATGCAGTTGCGCACCGCCGCACGCGGGCGTATGCACACCCGGACACCTCTGCACAACACAGGCGCGCACCCGCCTCATCCGGCCCCGCCGCCACCTGCCCGGGAATTCCGCCCGGCGCCTCGTCAGGAGCTGCACATCAGGTCAGCCGTCCATCGCTTTCGAGCTTCTTGACCACCGCCCACCCCAGCCCCTCGGTGACGCTGGCCGCCACCGCCGCCCGCACCACCTGTCCATAGACCGGCAGCCAGCGCAGCACAAGGTTGGCTCCACCGCGCCCCACAATGCTGCCGAGCGATGCGTAGAGGGTCGAACGCACCGCCGCGTCGGTCCAGGGAACCTCGAACTCGTCGGCCAGAGCGGTAATCATTCCCACCTGGATCGGCATGATTGCCACCGAATCCGAGCCGGGAATGATTGCAATGGCGGCCGCCCCGCCCGCAGCCGCAGCCGCTCCATGAATGATTGTGGCACAGCGACGTTGCCGGTCGGGAACCAGACGGCGGAATTCACTGCGGATCTTCATCGTGCGCTCCTCTATGTCGGTGGGCATGTCGCCGGGGCGTTGTGCGCGAACTAGCCAGGGTCCAATCGCGAGCAGGAGTCCCAATTCATTGTGATTGTCACGAGGCGCCGGAATCCTTTCTCCGCACAGGCGGCCAACTAACTCACAATTCTTCCCCGGGGCGGCAGCACCACCGCAGGCAGTCCCATGCGCTCCACGGCCTCGTTGAAGCGGCGGAGCTCGTTTTCGAGCAGATCGGTGTAGCGGGCGCGCACAACATTCCACTCCTCGAGCAGCGTGTCGAAGCGCTCCAGCGTTCCCGGGTGCGGCGTTCCCTCGGCCCCGCCCGAGATGTAGCCATCGGTCCCGGTAATGCGTCCGTACAGCTCCAGCCACTGGTTGTCCAGGCGCGGCTCGAAGCGGATCGGGTCCTGCGACGACTGGTTGCGCGTCTGCATCAGCTCTTCGGTGACTGCGGTCGATTTCATCGTCAGCGAATCGGCCAGGGGCTGCAGCTCGCCGTCGCGGCTGGCTGTCCGGGCGCGCTCCATGACCCCTTCGACCTGTTCGCGAATCGTCTCGAGCTCCTCGATCGCCCGCGTAATCGAATTGATGGAGTCGCGCGCGATCATCGCAATCCGGAATTGATCCTCGTAGCTTGCCTGGGTGACCTCGGGAATGCGCGGATCGGGCAGCAGTTGCAGTTCGCGCTCCTGGCTGACCTCGCCCAGCGTCAGACGCACCCGGTAGCGCCCCGGCGGTGCCGCCACACCCCCGCTGTAGCCCCACGTCACCGCCCCTTCGGGCAGATCGGGCCCCGGATAGGAGATTGTCCAGGCAATCCGATTCAGCCCCGCCGTCTTCGGGGTTTCTTCGGCTTCCTCTTCCTCGACCAGCGCCGAATCCGATGCAAAGAGCCGCACCCGCGCGCCCTCTGCGTCCATAATCTCGATCTGTAGCGCCTCGTCGGGCTCCTCGGCCAGATAGTAGTGAATCTGCGCCCCCGCCGGCGCCGCTTCCGGGTTCAGCTCCGACAGACCCACCGTGCCGACATTGGTCAGCCGCCGGGTGTCGCGCGGCGCAAAGAGATGAACGCCATCGGCAGATGCGACCGCCGTCTCGAGCTCGCGCAGCGGACTGATGTCGTCCAGGATCCAGAAGGAGCGCCCCTGGGTCGAGACGATCAGGTCGTCGTGCGCAACCCGCATTCCCGTGATCGGCGTAATCGGCAGATTCTGCTGAAAGCCCTGCCACGAACCACCCCCATCGAACGACACAAAGACCCCGTATTCGGTTCCTGCAAAGAGAAGCCCCTCGTGTGCGGGGTCCTCGCGCACCGTGCGCACCGGGTGGTCATTCGGAATTCCGGTGGTGTTCAGAGTCCAGCTTGCGCCAAAGTCGTCGGTGCGGAAGACATAGGGCTCAAAGTCGTCCATGCGGTAGCGTTGCACCGCCAGCCAGGCGCGTCCGGGCACATGTTCCGAGAGCTCAATCTCGTCCACCGTGCCCAGCGCAGGCATCGCCGCCGGAGTAATTTCGGTCCAGCTTGCGCCGCCATCGCGCGTAATGTGAACCCGCCCGTCGTCGCTTCCCGCCCAGATTTCATTGGCGTCGAAGGGCGATTCCGCCAGCGAAAAGACAACATTGTAGATCTCCACCCCCGTCACATCGGCGTTGATCGGTCCGCCCGCCTGTTCCTGATGCGCCGGATTGTCGGTTGTCAGGTCGGGGCTGATCGTCTCCCAGGTCACGCCCTCGTCGCGCGAACGGTTTACATATTGCGATGCATGATAGAGAACGTTCGGGTCGTGGCGGCTGACCAGCATCGGCGATACCCACTGAAAGCGATGCACAAGATCCTTTGCCGCCATGCCAAGCTGCAACTGCGGATACAGCATGATATTGCGACGCTGTCCCGATTGAAGATCGTAGCGGTCCATGACTCCGCCGTAGCAGCCCGCATAGACAATGTGCGGGCGATCGGGATCGAGGGCGATCGGTCCGGTTTCGCATCCGCCGACATTGAGCCAGTGCTGCTTGGGATAGAGCGTGTTGACGTCCGACCAGGCCGGCACCGATATTGTGGTATTGTCCTGCTGGGCGCCGTAGAGCCGGTAGGGGAAGCCGTTGTCGACAATGACGTCGTAGAGCTCGGCGGTGGGCTGATTGAAGTAGGTGGACCAGGTTGCGCCGCCATTGACGGTGACCTGTGCGCCCCCATCGTTGGCAACCACCATGCGGTCGGGATTGTCGGGGTGAATCCAGAGATCGTGCACATCGCCGTGCGGCACCGGAATCACCTCGAAGGTTATGCCCCCATCGACCGAACGATAGAGGGCCGTGTTGAGCGCATAGACGGTATTGGCATCGACCGGATCGGCCTGTACATGCGTATAGTACCAGGCGCGCTGGCGCAGGGCGTTGTCGGAGTTGGTGCGCGTCCAGCTTGCGCCGCCATCGTCGGAACGATAGACCCCGCCTGCGGGTTCGGCCTCGACAATCGCCCATACCCGGTCGGGGTTTGCCGGCGAAACGCTGACGCCCACCTTGCCCACTACTCCCTCGGGCAGGCCGCCGCCCAGCTTTGTCCAGCTTTCGCCCCCATCGACCGACTTGTACACGCCGCCCTCCTCGGCCCCCGAGATCAGCGTCCACGGCTTGCGCTCGCCGCGCCACATGCCCGCATAGAGAATGCGCGGGTTGGTCATGTCCATCGTCAGGTCGGAGGCGCCGGTGGAGTCGTTCAGCGCCAGCACATGCTCCCAGCTCTCGCCGCCATCGCGCGAACGGAAGATGCCCCGCTCGGGGTTCTTCCCGAAGGGATGCCCCAGCGCCGCCGCATAGACAAGGTTGTGATCCTCGGGGTGAACCTCGATGCGCCCGATCTGTCCGGCCTCGGCAAGCCCGATAAAGTGCCATGTGCGCCCGCCATCGACCGACTTCCAGGCGCCCCGGCCCGCCGAGGTGTTGCCGCGAATGTCCATCGACCCCTCGCCCACATAGATCACGTTGGGGTCGGAGTCGGCGACCCGCACCGCCCCGATCGATCCCCCGAAGAATCCATCCGAGATATTGGTCCAGGTCACCCCGTTGTCGTCGGTCTGCCAGACGCCGCCGCCAGTCGTGCCCATGAGCCAGCGATCGGAATCGCGCACGAATCCGGTGGCCGCCGTCGAGCGTCCGCCGCGGTAGGGCCCCGCCATGCGGTAGCGCAGCTCCCCGAAGGTCAGGGAGTCGAACTGTTGCGCCTCGAGAGGAGCGGGAACGAATGCGGTCGGGGGGGCCATGGTCGCCGTCGCTGCCCAGAGGAGCGTTGCGGCCAGCGTGGCCGGGCCCGGACGCAGAGAACGCGAAACGTGCCTGGGGGTGTGCATGAATGGGATCCTGATCTTGGGTCGTAGGGATGTGTGTTTGGGGGGGTTCGGGAGCCCTGCGGCGCTGCGGGCGGCCCACGACACAAGGTCGCACCCCGGAATCGATTGGGGAAGCTGCGGCGGGGATTCGGTCACCCTTCCCGGGTGCCGAACCGCATGCCGCCGGGGCTTGTCACGAACCGGCGGGGACGAACTTCTGCACGCGCCGACCCGTCGAGGCCTCGCCGACATAGATGTTGCCGCGCGAATCGACATCCATGCCATGCGGACGAATGAACTGGCCCGCCTGGCGTCCGCCCCGCCCGAATTCGCCGACCACCTCCAGATCCGCACGCCTCAGTATCCACACCTTGTGATTGGTTCCATCGGCCAGGTAGAGCCACTCCTGCCGGTCGTCGGGCGAGAGGGCGATCACGAAGGCCGACCCCGAGGCCCGCGTCAGCGGCGCGATCGTCTTTTCGGCCACGAAGGTGCCGTCGAAGCGAAAGCTCTGGATACGGTTGCCGCGCCGGTCGGCCACATAGAGAAGGCCATCGTTTGATCCGGCCAGGCCATGTACGGTTGAAAATTGGGGCGGCAGCGGAAAATGGTCGCTGCGCAGCGCGTAGTCGTAGGCGGCTTCGTCGTCCGGCATCTCGCCGTATGCGCCCCAGTGGCGCAGATAGGCGCCCGTTTCGCCATCGAAGACGACAATGCGCCGGTTGCGGTAGCCATCGGCCACAAAGACCTCGTTGGTCGCGGGATCGACCCAGATCCCCGCAGGTCCTCCCAAGAGCGCGGTGTCGTTGCTGCCGCCATTTTCGTCGTAGCGCCCGATCGTCATCAGGTGCCGGCCGTCGCGCGTGAACTTCATGACGCGATGATGCCGGTACGTTCCGATCCAGACGAAGCCGTTGTGGTCGATGAAGAGGCCGTGCGAATTGCGCGGATATTCGGACACATCGCTGGTCGCGGGATCGCCCCACGCCTGCACCATCCTTCCCTCGCCGTCGAGTTCGAGCACCACGGGCGCGGGCCTGCAGCAGCTGCCAATCGGCGGATCCTGCACCGCGGCGATCTCCTCGGGGGTCAGCGTCTCGGGCAGATGCGTAATCCACACATGATCGCGGTCATCGACAAAGACCGAGGTGATTGCGCCCAGAATCCAGTCATTGGGAAGGGGTGCCGGCCACGCGGGATCGACCGCGAAGGCGGGGGACGCCAAAGCAGCGGCGGTGGTGGGGGGCGCAGTCACCGGGGCGGAATCGTCAGGGGCGGGAGCGCAGGCGGCCAGAGCGACCAGGGTTGCCGGCAGAATGGGCGAATGAAGGCGCCATGCGGACGGGAAGGGTGGGGGAGTGGCTAGCGCGGGGTCGGTCGGGCGAGTGCGCACAGTCTGGGGATCTCCGGGTCGGGGTTCAGGAAATTGAAGGCGAATTCGTGCGGGAAAATCTACTGTCGCCGCCCCCTTCTCTGTCCAGCGCAGCGCGCATTTCCTGCCGCGACGCATGGCTCTGCACTGTCGGCGTGTTGGCAGATTTCCGGCGCGCACTGAACGCCCCTTCTTCCTGAGTGCCGCTGGCGCTTATCTGCGGATCTCCAGCCCCGCCACTCCCTCCAGCCGCCCCGAAATTTCCCTCAGGCGCAGCCACTGTTGATAGTGCAGGGGCAGAAACATCATCGATTCCATGAACTCGAAGACATAGATCACCACCGCAAAGATCGAGCCGTAGTCCATGGTGCGCTCGGTGGCGGCCGCGACTGCATAGATCATCAGCCCGGTCATGAAGATCCAGTTGACGCCATAGTTGGCCGCCTCCAGATCGGAGAGACGAATGTTCCAGCGCATCATGCGGCGCAGGTGGCGCGCCACGCGGGCGGGGTTGCCGGCATGCACAATGTCCACGCGACGCTCCTGCTCGTCGTTCAGCCCCTTGTTGTAGCGCACGGTCAGGCGGCCGGTGAGCGCATAGAGGGTGATTGTGGCCACCGACACGATCACGCACCCCCAAAAGATCCGAAGATTCAGCGAGGCCAGGATCGCCAGGGTGCCGATCAGCCCCAGAATGCTGATGACAAGCTCGGGAAAGGAGTTCTCCAGGAACTCGACGATCTCGCGGAGCATGCCCAGCCGCGCAGTTCGGGTAGAGGTGGTGCTGTCGTCGCTCCGCGCCACCATCTCTTCGCCCAGGGTGGTGTAGATGCGACCGTAGGCGCGGCTGTCGATCAGGCGGCGCAGAACCGCGATTCCCATGGCGAAGAAGCCCAGGGCACCGAGTTCGTAGAGACCGCGCGCCGATCCGTTGAGGACGCTGTCGATGGCGCGGCCAATAAAGAGGGGAAAGAGGATCCAGCCGGCCGATTCGACCGTAACCAGCCCCAGGGTAAGGAGGGTGCGGCCCGCGAAGCGACGAAAGAGGGTTTGCATGAACGATTGCATTCAGCAGTCCGCAGAATGCACGCCAGGGGGAGAGAGTTTGGGCCGGCCTGAACCCGGCGCGCGCTCCCGGAAGCGTTCGCTGCTTCGGACAGCCCGCGGAAGACCCTGGGCGACCCTTCCGGGGCCACCGTGCGCGGAAGAGGCAGCGGCTCCGGGACCGCGCCCTTCAGTTGGGATCAGAGATTGCGCTCGCCGCGCGCCTGTCCTCCGGGGTGGACACCGGAGGCGGCCGAGGGGTCGATCTGCTGCGGGGTGGCAGCGTCGTCGCAGATCTCGGTCACGGGGACCGGGGGAGCGGGCTCGTCGTCGGTGAGACGAATGATCTCGCTGGCGCCGAAAATCAGTCCGAGCGAGAATCCCAGGCCCAGTATCCGGGTTCGGCGGCCGAAGCGTGGTCTGATGTGCAGTGTCGTCATGGTGTGTCGTCCCTTTTTCTGCACCGGGCAGGTGTGGCGGTCGCGCACGAAAGGAGGATCCGGGAAGACCTTGTAGCAAGATTCATGCCAGAAATCCGAAATCTCCTTTCCGTGTTACTATGATGGATTCGGGTCGGCTGCGGTTGCCTGTGGTGATCTTCCGCTTCCCTTCCCCTACGGAGAAATCATCGTGCGTGCTTCAACGGCTTCGCCTGCCCGCCCGGCGGCTCGTCGCTCGCGGTGCGCGCCGGTGGCATTCGCGCGGCGCTGCAGGCGCGCCGGATCGCTGCTCTGCCTCCCGGCTTTGCTGCTGGTTGTCGCTGTCGGCGCCCGCGGACAGTCCCCCTCCGATACGGCGGCGGGGCTGACCCTGGTTTCAGGCATTCGCGTAGGACACTACAGCTACCCCGGTGCGGCCACCGGGTGTACGGTCGTCCTGGCCGATGGCGCGGCGATCGGTGCGGGCGATGTACGCGGGGGCGCTCCCGGAACGGTCGAGACCGCCCTCCTCGATCCGGTCAATACGGTCAAGGAGGTCAATGCGGTGCTGCTGGCGGGGGGCAGCGCCTACGGGCTGGCAGCGCGCGACGGCGTCATGCGCCATCTGGAGGAGCGCGGCGAGGGGTATGCGGTCGGGTCGAGCGGAGTGGTGCCGATCGTGCCCGGTGCGGTGATCTTCGATCTGGGAGTGGCGCGCGCGCGGCCCGGTCCCGAATGCGGTCGCAGGGCGGCCGAGGCTGCAACCTCCGGTGCGGTGGCCGAGGGGAGCGTGGGAGCGGGGGCGGGGGCCACGGTGGGGAAGCTGAGGGGAATGGAGCGTGCCATGAAGGGCGGGGTGGGCACGGCCGCGATTGCCCTGGAGGGGGGATTGGTGGTGGCGGCGCTGGTGGTGGTGAATGCGCTGGGCGACATTGTCGATCCCGCGACCGGGCAGGTGGTGGCGGGGGTGCGGGGAGAGGGTGACCGCATGGTGGATGCGCGCCGCATTCTGCGCGAAGATGGCGCGAGGTGGCCGCCGGGGGGGAATACGACGATTGGGGTGGTGGCGACGAATGCACCGCTCAGCCGGGCCGAGGCGGCCCGGGTTGCGCAGATGGCGCACGATGGCATTGCGCGGGCGATCATCCCCAGTCACACCCCCGACGATGGCGACACCCTCTTTGCCCTGGCCACCGGAACGCTGACTGTCCCGGGGTTCACCGTCGGTCAGGTGGGCGCCCTGGCTGCAGAAGCGGTGGCCGATGCGATCCTGCGGGCGGTGCAGAGGGCCCACGGTCTTGCCGGCCTGCCCGCCGTGCGCGATCTGCCTCCTCCGCCCCTTCACTGACCGATCTTTCCCCCTTCGCCCGATGCTGCCCGGCCTCCTCCTCTATGTCATCCTCATTACGGCCACCGGAGTCGCGATCGGGCGTCGCGTCGCGGGCAGCGGCGACTTCTTTGTCGCGGGGCGCGCCCTTGGCCCGGCTCTGATCTTCGCGACCGTTCTTGCCGCCAATATCGGCGCGGGCTCCACCGTCGGCGCGGCCAGTCTCGGCTATCGGAACGGAATCGCGGCCTGGTGGTGGGTCGGTTCGGCCGGGATCGGCACCATCGCGCTTGCGCTCTGGATCGGTCCCCGCATCTGGCGCGTCGCCCATGCCCATGCCCTCTTCACCGTGGGCGACTACCTCGAGCATCGCTACGGCGCGTCGGTCCGGGCCGCCACCTCTGCGCTCCTCTGGCTCGGCACCCTGGCCATTCTGGCGGCGCAACTGATTGCCATGGCCTGGATCCTCGAGGTTGTGGCGGGGGCCCCGCGCTGGCTGGGCGCCCTGGGCGGCGGCCTCGTCATGACGATCTACTTTGCGGCGGGCGGGTTGCTCAGCTCGGTCTGGGTCAATCTGGTGCAGCTTGTCGTTCTGGTCGGCGGATTCCTGATCGCGCTGCCGGCGGCGCTCCTGCAGGCGGGGGGCGCAGATGCGGTTCTGGCCCGGGTGCGCACCCTTCCCGGCCATCTCGATTTCATGGCCAATGGCGATTCGGGCTGGATGTACCTCGCGCTTCTCGTTCCCGCCTTCATCGTCTCGCCCGGCCTTCTGCAGAAGACCTTCGCCGCCCGCAGCGAGCGCGCCATTCGCATCGGCCTCACCCTGGCGGGTTTTGCGCTCATGCTCTTCGCCTTCATTCCCCCGATTCTGGGCATGATTCTGCGCGCGGGGACGCCCGGGCTCGAAAATCCCGAAATGGCACTGCCCGTCCTCCTTGCAACCGGCGTTCCGCCCTGGATCGGGGTGGTGGGGCTGGCGGCGGTCCTCTCCGCCGAAATCAGCTCGGCCGACACGATCCTCTTCATGCTCTCGACCTCGCTTTCGCGCGACCTCTACCGGCGCTTCCTGAACCCTGGCGCAAGCGACCGGCAGCTTCTGAGGGTGGCGCGGGGGGCGGCGATCGCGGGGGGCGGCGGTGGCGTTCTCCTGGCGCTTCTCCTTCCCGATGTGGTGGGGGCGCTCACCATCTTCTACGCGCTGTTGGGGGTGAGCCTCTTTGTGCCGGTGGTGGCGGGACTGCATTCGCGGCGACCGGGGACGCCCGAGGCGCTGGCGGCGGCGGCGGCGGGCGTGATGGCGCTCCTGGTTGCGGAATTTGTCTTCGGGAGTGAAGGATGGATGATTCCCTCGGCCTGGGGGCTGGTCTCGGCGGCTCTGGCCTGGGGGCTCTGGCACCTGGCCCGGCGATGGACGGAAAGATCGACATGAATCATGCAGAGAATGCACAGCCTCTTCGCTACCCCGCGATCCGCACCTGCGAGATGCACACAGGGGGCGAACCGGTTCGCATTGTGACCGACGGCTACCCGCAGATTCCGGGCGCCACCCTTCTCGACAAGCGCCGTCATGCGCTGCGCCACCTCGATCATCTGCGCCGCTTCCTTATGCACGAGCCGCGCGGCCACAACGACATGTATGGCGTCATTCCGGTCGAGCCCGATCATCCCGAAGCCGATCTGGCGGTTCTTTTCTGTCACAACGAGGGCTATTCCACAATGTGCGGCCATGCCACAATTGCGGTTGCGCGCTGGGCGGCGGATTCCGGCATTGTGACAATGCGCGAGCCCCGCACCACGGTGCGCATTCAGTGTCCCTGCGGTCTTGTGGTTGCCCACGTGCACTGTGCAGATGGCCGCGCGGGGGCGGTTCATTTCGAGAGCGTTCCGGCCTTTGCCCCCCTTCTGGATCAGGTTGTGCACATTGATGGCGTGGGAGACGTTGTGATAGACATCGGCTATGGCGGCGCCTTTTATGCATATGCGCCCGCCGCGCGCTTCGGCCTCAATGTGCGCAGCTCGTCCACCCGGCGCCTGGTCGATGCGGCCTGGGCGATCACCAGCGCTGCAACCGCCCGCCTGGAGCTCGAACACCCCGCGCACGACGACCTCGCTTTTCTCTACGGCACCATCCTGACCGACGGCACTCTGGGCTCGGGCCGCCCCAGCGCCAATATCTGCGTCTTTGCCGACCGTCAGGTAGACCGCAGCCCGACCGGAAGCGGCGTCACCGGCCGCATGGCGATCCAGAGGGCCCGGGGTCAGGTCGAGATTGGAGAGGAGCGGCGCTTTGCGAGTGTGACGGGCGCAGTCTTCAGCGGCTGCATTGTGAACGACACGCAGGCGGGCGACTTTGCAGCGGTGCGCGTGCTGGTCGGGGGCCAGGCGCACTATACCGGCGAGGCGCTCTTCCGGGCCGAACCGGACGATCCGCTCCGAGGAGGATTTTCAATCGCATGAACCGCAAGCAATTCATGAAAACGACTGCTCTGGCCTGGGGCGCGGGGCTGATCTCGGGCTGTACCCGCCCCGATCGCGACCCCAACGCCGCCCCAGCCACCCTGCATCCTCCCCTGGAGCGGGTCGGCCTGCAGCTCTATACGGTGCGCGCGCTCATGGCCGCCGATCTGCCCGGCACCCTCAATGCGGCGGCCGCCATCGGCTACCGGGAGGTCGAGTTTGCGGGACTCTTCGGTCATTCCCCCGACCGGGTTCGCGCCTGGCTCGATGCTGCGGGGCTCGCCGCTCCGGCAGGCCATGTCGGAATCGAAGAGCTGTCCGGCCCCGGGCTGGAGGCCGCCATCGCGACCGCGATCACCCTGGGGCATCGCTGGCTGGTTCTGCCCTGGCTCGACGAATCGATGCGCACCCCCGAGGGCTACCGCCGCGCGGCCGGGCTCCTCAACGCCGCCGGGGCCCGCACCGCCGCCGAGGGCATCCGGGTCGCCTATCACAATCATGCCTTCGAGTTCGATCCGCTCCCCGAAGGCACCACCGGCTTCGCGCTCCTCGCCGACGGCCTCGATCCCGCGCTCGTCGATCTGGAAATCGATCTGCACTGGTCCACCGCCGCTGGCGTCGCCGCCGCCGATCTCTTTCGGCGCTGGCCGGGGCGCTTTCCGCTGACCCATCTCAAGGGGCTGGCCGCCGATGGCGCGATGACCGCAGTGGGAGCGGGCGTCATCGACTGGAGCGACATTCTTGCCCGCACCGAAGAGGCGGGATTTGCGCACCACTTCGTCGAACACGACAATCCGGACGACCCCCTTGCGTCGATCACGGCGAGTTTTCGCTATCTCGCCGGGCGCGCATAAGCGGAACCACAATCTCCCTGGCGGCCCCCGATTCAACCATGCACAAGAGACCCCCACGATGACCGAAGCTGCCACGCCGGTCCGCGCCGAAGACGTCGCCCTCAATCCCTCGCGCCTCTTCTTCGGAAGTTGCATGGCGCTGGTGGCCACATCGGTTGCCTTCGCGACCGTGGGCGCGGTGATGTTCGATCTAAAGGGCGCCTTTGTTCTGAACAATGCGCAGGTGGGCTGGATCGGGGGGGCGGCGCTCTGGGGATTTGCGGTCTCGCAGGTGGTCTTCGCTCCTCTTTGCGACACCCTGGGAATGCGCTTCCTGGTGCGGCTGGCCTGGGTGGGGCATCTGGGGGGCGCACTTGTCATGATCCTTGCCGGCGGATTCGCGACGCTCTTTGTGGGTGCGCTTGTCATTGCCATGGCGAATGGCCTGATCGAGGCGGCCTGCAACCCGCTGGTGGCGGCGCTCTACCCAGAAGACAGAACGGTCAGGCTGAACCGCTTTCATGTCTGGTTCCCCGGGGGAATTGTGCTGGGCGGATTGGCAGCCTATGCCCTCGACAGCGCCGGCATCGTCGCCTGGCAAATCAAGATTGCGCTGATTCTTCTTCCCACCCTGGCCTATGGCGTTCTCCTCCTGGGCCAACGCTTTCCAGAGACCGAAGGAGTGCGCTCGGGCGTCTCGATGGGCGAGATGTTCCGGGCGACCTTCGCAACCCCGCTGATGTGGCTGCTCCTCCTCTGCATGGCGATGACGGCCTCGGTCGAGCTGGGGCCGGGGCGCTGGATTCCGGCGGTTCTGGAGGCGGGGGGAATGGCGGGCATCCTGGTTCTGGTTCATATCAATGGAATCATGGCGGTGATGCGCTTCTTTGCCGGTCCGGTTGTGCACCGGCTGTCGCCCTCGGGAATTCTGCTTCTCTCTGCGGTGCTCTCGGGCGCGGGGCTGCTCTGGCTGAGCCGGGGGGGATCGGCGCTCTCGGTCATCGCCTCGGCCACGATCTTTGCGCTGGGCGTCTGCTACTTCTGGCCAACGATGCTGGGATTTGTTTCGGAGCGCATTCCGCGCAGCGGCGCCCTGGGGCTGGGGCTCATGGGAACTGTGGGGATGGCGACGGTCGGGTTGCTGACCTCGCCGCAGATGGGCAGCATCGCCGACCGGGCTGCGCACGCCGATCTGGATCGGAACGAGGTGGCGATGATCCTGGTGAATGCCGGGGGGGCGCTCGAATCGCAATCGCTGCGCACGCCGGGCCCCGAGGGCGACGATCTGCGGGCGGCGCTGGCGCTGGTCGATGGCGCCCTGAGGCGCTACGAGGCCGAGGGGGCGTTGCCGCCGGTGGAGACCGCCAATGCGCTGCGCGGATTTATCGAATCGGGATCGACGCACCCGGCGGTCGTTGAGGCGCAGGCGATTCTGGGGCCGGCCGAGAACCGGGGCGGACTTGTCTCCTTTCGCTACTTGGTGCCGTTGAGCGGGATTTTGGCTCTGGTCTTTGGCGTGCTTCATCTGCGCGATCGGCGCCGCAGGGCCGAGACGGGCCGGTGAGCGGTCCCTGTGGATAGAGTGCGCTATGGGATGGTCGGCGGAGGGCCCGGCGCCTTTATCGGAGCCGTTCATCGCATGGCCGCCGCGCTCGATGGCGAGTGGGAGCTCGTTGCGGGCGCCTTCTCGTCGCAGCCGGAACGATCGCGCGAACAGGGGCGTCTGCTCGGTCTCGATCCCGGCCGCGTTCACGATTCCTGGCGCGATATGGCCGAGGCCGAGGCCTCGCGCCCGGATGGCAGCCGCATCAATGCGGTCGTGATCGTCACTCCCAACCACCTCCACCACCCCATTGCGGCCACCTTCCTCAATGCGGGCGTCCACGTTGTCTGCGACAAGCCGATGACCACAACTGTGCGCGACGCCGAGGATCTGTGCAACATCGTGAAGCGCACCGGGCGCATCTTCGCCCTGACCCACAACTATACCGGCTACCCCATGATCGCCGAGGCGCGCGAAATCGTTCGTTCGGGGCGGCTGGGGCGGGTGCGGAAGGTGGTGGCGCACTATCTGCAGGGCTGGCTGGCCATGCAGCTCGAGAAAACCGGTCACCGGCAGGCGGGGTGGCGGCAGGATCCGGCGCAGGCAGGCCCCTCGTCGGCGGTGGGCGACATCGGCACCCATGTGGACAATCTGGTGCGGCATGTGACCGGGCTGGAGACCGCCTCTCTGCTGGCCGACTTCACGACCTTCGTGCCGGGTCGAGCCCTTGAGGACGACGCAACGGTGCTGGTGCGCTTCGTGGGAGGCGCGCGCGGCGTCTATGCGATCAGCCAGGTGGCGACCGGCGAAGAAAACGGGCTCGCGCTGCGCATCTACGGCGACCGCGCAGGACTCCTCTGGCGCCAGGAAGAACCGAACTCTCTCGATCTGCTGCCGATTGACGGGCCGCGCCAGCGTCTGACCCGGGGTGGAATGGGTCTGGGAGGGGCGACGGCCTGGGCCACGCGCCTGCCGCCGGGGCACCCGGAGGGCTTTATAGAGGGATTCGCGAATCTGTACCGGAGCGTGGGCCGCGCGATTCGGGGCGGGAAGGGCGCGGCAGCGATGGACGGCGGCTTCCCCGACCACACCGACGGCCTGCTGGGCATGCGCTTCGTCGAGGGCACGGTCGAATCGGCGGCAACGGGTGGCTGGGTCGCTCTTGCAGCCGATTCTGCAGCGGCGGAGCAGCCGGGTATGCACCGATGAAGAGTGCGCGGCCGGTGACCCTCTTTACCGGGCAGTGGGCCGATCTGCCCCTGGAGAGTCTCGCCGCCCGGGCGGCCGGGTGGGGCTACGACGGTCTCGAGCTCGCCTGCTGGGGCGACCACTTCGATGTCCGGGCCGCCCTGACCGATCCCGCCTACTGCGAGGGCCGCCGCGAGCTCCTTGCCCGGCACGGCCTCGCCATTCACGCAATCAGCAACCATCTGGTCGGCCAGGCCGTCTGCGACCGCATCGACGAGCGCCACCGGGCAATCCTGCCCGCGCGCATCTGGGGCGATGGCGACGCCGAAGGGGTACGGCAGCGCGCAGCCCGCGAGATGGCCGATACGGCCCGGGCGGCGGCCCGGCTCGGGGTGTCGGTCGTGAATGGCTTCACCGGCAGCGCGATCTGGCATCTCCTCTACGCCTTCCCCCCCATTCCGCCCGACTGGATCGAGGACGGCTACCGCGACTTCGCCGACCGCTGGTCCCCCATCCTGGACGCCTTTGCCGCCGAGGGCGTCGATTTTGCCCTTGAGGTCCATCCCACCGAGATCGCCTTCGACATCGTCTCCGCCGAGCGCGCGCTGGCCGCGATCGGGCATCACTCCGCCTTTCACTTCAACTTCGATCCCAGCCATCTGGCCTATCAGGGCATCGACCCGACCACCTTCATTGTGCGCTTCGGCGACCGGATTCGGCATGTTCACATCAAGGACGCATGGTGGAGCGCAGGCGGTGCCGAGGCGGGAATCTTCGGGGGGCATACCGATTTCGGCGACCCGCGTCGCGCCTGGGACTTCCGTTCGCCGGGGCGGGGCCGCGTCGATTTCGAGGCGGTGATTCGCGCGCTGAACCGGATCGGCTACAGGGGTCCGCTCTCGGTCGAGTGGGAAGACTCCGAAATGGATCGCGAAGAGGGCGCTCGCGAGGCCTGCGCCTTTGTGCGTACACTTGACTTTCGTCCCTCGCAGGCCGCCTTTGATTCTGCATTCGGCAGCTCGTAAACCCATGCTTCATGGATTCAATGACGGGCATTCGGATCGCGATTCACTTCCCCAACTCCCAGCCACAGCCCCGATCATGAAGAGAATCAGACGTCTCGATCCCTCAGTCCACCCGATGCGGCCTGCTCTACGCCCTTGCGCTCTTGCCGGTCGTGTCGCCGGAGGCGTCCGTGCCCTCGTCTTCGGAGGCGCGGGGTGCGCACGGTCACTCGGTGCACAGACAGGGAGCGCAGCGGCGGGGTCGCTCACCGATGCGGAACGGGTGGCCGGGTGGCGCACTCTCTTCGATGGCACCCTTGCGGGCTGGCGCGGCTACCGCCGGGATCACCCCCCGCAGGCGTGGTCGGCCAGCGACAGTGTACTCGTCTTTACCCCGGGGGGCGGACGCGACGACCTGATCACCGTCGAGCAGTTCGGGGATTTTGAGTTCGCTTTCGAGTGGCGCGTCGGGCCCGGAGGGAACAGTGGCATCTTTTTCAGGGTTACAGAAGACGAAACCGCCCCCTACTGGACAGGTCCGGAGTACCAGATCCTGGACAATGCCCGGCACCGCGATGGACGTGCGCCGCTCACCTCGGCAGGAGCCAATTACGGATTGCACGCCCCCCATCGCGACATGACGCGCCCGGCAGGCGAGTGGAACACCGGACGGATCGTGGTTCGGGGCGATCATGTCGAGCACTGGATGAATGGCGAGAAGCTCCTGGAGTACGAACTGCGGTCGGAAGAGTGGCGTGCGGCGGTGGCCGTCACCAAATTTTCCGAATGGCCCCGATACGGAATGGCGAGGCGGGGTCACATCGGGCTTCAGGACCACGGCGATCCGGTGTGGTACCGTAACCTCAGGATTCGAGAGGGGATTATAACCTTTACTAGACACACAAAGCTGTTATCTTTAATGCACGCTAAGGAGGCGGACATGAAGACAGCAAGCCACAAGGCCCCCGGAAAAGCCCACCGGGAAGGGATTTCGCTCCTCGAACTCGCCAACCTGTTCCCCGACGAGCGGGCCGCTGAGAAGTGGTTCGAGCAGGCGCGGTGGGGCGACGAGCCGCACTGTCCCCGGTGTGGGGGACTGGAGAAGATTCGGGAGGTCGCCAGCCGGAAGCCGATGAAGTGGCACTGCGGCGACTGTCGGCGGTACTTCTCGGTTCGGATCGGGACCGTACTGGAGCGGTCGAAGATTCCGCTTCGGAAATGGGCCTACGCGATCTACCTCTGGACGACCAGCCTCAAGGGCGTCTCCAGCATGAAGCTACACCGGGACCTGGGTCTCAGCCAGAAGGCCGCGTGGTTCATGGCCCATCGGCTCCGGGAAGCGTACCTGAACGGTGGAGGCCTGTTTGGTGGCCCGGTGGAGGTCGACGAAATGTACGTCGGCGGGAAGCGGGCCAACATGTCGAACGCGAAGCGGAAGGAACTGAGGGAGCAGGGATTGGGCCGGGGGCCGGCTGGCAAGACTGCGGTGGTGGGGATGAAGGATCGGGAGACCAAGCAGGTGGTCGCCCGGGTCATCAACCGGACGGACCGGGAGACCTTGCAGGGATTCGTGGACGAGCACGCCAGCCCCGACGCGGTACTCTTCACAGATGACGCGACAGCCTACCGGGGCTCGGGCCGGACGCACGAGACGGTCAAGCACGGGGCCGCTGAATACGTCCGGTATCTGGAGAGTGGCCCGCCAGTCCACACCAACGGGGTCGAGAGCCTCTGGTCTATGTTCAAGCGGGGATTCATCGGCACCTACCACCGGATGAGCCCCAAGCATCTACATCGGTACGTCGCGGAGTTCACCGCTCGGCAGAATGTCCGGGACCAGCACACCATCGACCAGATGCACGACATGGTGCGGCGGATGATCGGGCGGCGACTCATGTATCGGGAGTTGGTATCGTGAGCCCGAAGCCGCTGGTGCTCCCGAAGATCGACATGGCCCCGGAGAGGCTGGCGCGGTCCCTTGTCCAGCCCGCTCGGACAACCTCCGTCTTCTCGAACGTTCGACGTACCCCCGACAGTGTCCCCGAGGCCCCACCCGACGATCTACCCCTGAATTTCCGCATCCGCATGGAGGGGCGGGAGTTCTTGGAGAAGTTACCGGACGGTTGCGCCAACGTCGCTTTCTTTGATCCCCAGTTCCGGGGGGTCTACGACAAGATGAGGTACGGCAACGAGGACACCAGCCGGAACGCTGTGCGCGTGAAGCTGCCACAGATGACCGAGGCGGTCATCGTCGAGTTCGTGGCCGACATTGCCCGCGTGCTTGTCCCCTCCGGGCATCTGTTCCTCTGGATGGACAAGTTCCACCTCTGTAGCGATTTCCAGAACTGGTTCGACCGGACCCCGCTTTCCGCGGTGGACATGGTAACATGGGACAAGGAGCGGATCGGGCTGGGTTATCGGACGCGACACCGGAGTGAGTTCTGCATGGTGCTCCAGAAGGAGCCCCGACGGGCAAAGGGGGTGTGGACGGTGCGGAATATCCCGGACGTTTGGCAAGAGAAGATCCCGAAGAAGACACACCCCCACAACAAGCCCGTAGGGCTACAGGCCCGATTGATTGAGGCGGTAACCGCTCCCGGTGACTTGGTGATTGATCCCGCCGCTGGGTCGTTCTCGGTTCTCTCTGCTTGTGCGAAAACGGGACGCGATTTTCTCGGTTGCGATATTCGCGCATGATGATGGTCCGGTTTGACCAGGTTCCTGGCAAGGCCGTGGAGAAGGTCCGAGGCGGCGCGTACTACCGATGTTTCGGAAACGAGGAACTGGCCCACCTCCTCAGCCGCGTACAGAGCCTCATCATCCGCTACGGGACGGAACTGGAGAAGATGGTCCTCCAGTACACCGAGGACCGCCAGATCGACGACTTGGACGAATTCCTGTCTCGCCAAATCATGGGGCGCGGCGTGCTACTGGCCAGCAAGGCCGTCATCAAGCGGGCGAAGACGGTGCAGGGGTACGGGATCGAGCCCGACTTCATGGTCTTCAAGCGGGAGGGGAATACACAGAGCTGCTACCTCGTCGAGTTGAAGGACGGGCACGAGTTCGACACCAAGTCATCGGCGAAGGAGCACGCCAACCTCCGGCAGTTCCTCAGCAAAAACGCGGACGCCCTGAAATGGTTCGAGACGTATGGCCGGGTCGTCGGATTCAACGCGGCGACCCAAGAGGAAATATGGGTAGGCTTCAAGAAGAAGATCAGCCTCGAACAGGCAATGACCGGGCGCCAGTTCTGCGAGTTGCTGGAAATCGACTACGACCGGATGGCCGCCATCCGAGCGGAGGACCGAGCCCGTAACTTCGATAGCTTCATCGACGATCTGGCCGAAATTGAGCAGGTCTATGAAGCTCTCAAGTCCCGGTTCGGTGTGTAGTTATCGTTATAATCCCCATTCGAGAGGAGTCCAACCGATGATTTCAGGCACCCCCCGGCAGCAGAGGATTTCCGGCCTCCTGGCGATCGCGCTCCTGGGCGCGGCGGCGAGCGGCGGCTGCGGAGATTTCGCTCTGGAGCCGGACCTCCTTCCGGCATCGATGTTCATCACCCCGGCCGACACCCTCATTACCGAGGGCGACAATGCGCGGCTCGTGGTGAATGTGCTGGACGAGAGCGGCAACCCCATCCCCGGTCCCCCCGCCTGGGCGCCCCCCGAGTGGATTGTTCAGGGAGAAAATCTGCCCAGGGGCACCGTGATTGAGCCCGATGGGGCCGTGAACACCTCCTATGGCGGCGCCGATCTTCGCGTCGTTGCGCGGTCGGCCGGACTCGAGGCCTGGACAGGACTGCGGATCAACCCGGCCAGCATTCGCCTCTCCGCAGGCGCGGTCTATCTCAACCAGGCGATCCAGAACCGCCAGGGAAGCGTTCCCATTCTGGCGGGCCGCGACGCCCTTCTGCGCGTCTTCGCAACCGGCGACGAAACCAGCTTCTACCAGCCGAGCGTGGTCGCCACCTTCTACCGTGACGACGAGGTTGTCCACAGCGCCTACATGACCCCGGTCTCCGACGTGCTCCCCAGCGACGTGCAAGAGGGACGGCTCGATCGCTCCTTCAATGCGCTCATTCCGGGCGAAGTGCTCGAGCCGGGCACGGGGGTCGTGATCGAGCTGGATCCCGAGGGCGTGGTTCCCACCGATCCGGGCAGCCCCACGCGCATCCCCGAGAGCGGCGTGATGGATCTGGGGATTGTGCGTCTTCCGGTCCACAGGCAGACAATCATTCCCACCCTCCTGACTGTGCCCGGCCCCGACGAGCGGGTCTTTGCCTGGACCGCCAATCTGACCGCCGAGAGCGACCAGATGCAGATGGCGCGCACCCTTCTGCCGATCGGCGAAATGGAGGTCGATGTGCGCGATCCGGTCACGACCGACGCCGACCTGAGGACCGAGAGCGGCTGGAACCGGTGGATTCGCGAGGTGCGCGCCCTCTGGAATCTGGAAGGCCGGATCGGCTACTACTATGGCGTGGTCCGGCTTCCCCCCGGGTCTTCCTATGGTGGCCTGGGATACATCAACGAGGTTCATGTCAGTGTGGGGCGCGACCGCGACGACACCTTTGCGCACGAGCTGGGACACAACATGACGCTGCGGCACGCTCCCTGCGGCGGCGCCGGCGGCCCCGATCCCAACTACCCCTATAGCGATGGTCAGACAGGAGTCTGGGGATACGATTTCACGCGCAGTCGCCTGGTCGATCCCGAGCAGTACCGCGACCTGATGGGGTACTGCAGGCCCGACTGGGTGAGCGACTATCACTTTACGCGGGCCTTCGAGTACCGCGTCGACAGCGAGCTGGGATCCGATGCCGCCGCCCTCCGCGAACGCGCCCTGCCCGAATCGGTTCTTCTTCTTTGGGGCGACATCGACACAGATGGCGTCACCATGGACCCGGCCTTCCTCTTCGAGAGCGAACCCGTACTGCCCGAGGCTCCCGGTCCCTACCGTGTGGAGGGCATCGGTCCCTCGGGCACGACCGTCTTCTCGTACTCCTTTACGCCCAGTCCGCTGGAATACGGAGGGGCGAGCTTTGTCTTCATGGTGCCCTACGACCGTGAACGCGATGGGGCGCTGGAGCGGATCGTGCTGCGGGGGCCCGCCGGCCACTTCACCCTGACCTCGGGGAGTTCGCCGCCCATGGCGATTGTGCGCGACCGCGAAAGCGGCCAGGTCCGGGCCTTTCTCAGGGATTGGAGCCAGGGAATGAACCGGATTGCGGCCGATGCCGAAATTCTGATCAGCGATGGCATTCCAGGAGGCGCAAAGTGAGCCCCGCAGCGTGCAGGATCCGGCGTCTCTCCGCTTCGGGAATCGTGGGTGCGGCATTCATCCTTCTGACCGGTGCCTCTCTGGCCGCGCAGCAACCGGCCACTCTTTCCGCAGCCGCTCCGGGCTGGCTTGCGGAGCTCCAGGTGGAGGCGCGGGGGGGACTGACCGTGGGGAGTCATTCGGCATCGGGGGCGGCGCTTGACATTGCGCCCCGGATCTCGGTCGAGGGGCTCGCCCGGCTGGCCTTCACCTCCAGATTTGCGGCCTTTGTCGGCTACGCCCGCACCGCCTTCGGGTGCGACGAGGGCTTCTGCCAGGGACAGGAGATCTCGATCGTCGGCAATCATGGAATGCTGGGCGGCGAGTTTCGCTACGGAACGCCGTGGGTGCGTGCAGGGGTTCTGGTCGGCACCACGCGGGCGGGCACCGAAGGGGAAGACCCCGAAATCGGCGTGGGGTTCCAGGTCAGCTCGGGATTCGCGATTGCGGCGGGGCGCTTCCGCATCCTGCCGGGGATCTCCTACCGCCGGCTCTCTGCCGCCACCGCCACGGCCAGCGATCATGCTTCGACGCTTGCCCTGGATCTGGGACTGGGATACACGCTGCGAGGAGGTCAACCCTGAAGCGTAGCCTTCTCCTTCTTCCGGCGCTGATCTGGCTCGGCAGCGGCTGTGACGACCTTTCCCTTCAACCGACAAACGAGCCGGTCGCGCTGGAAATTCTCCCCGCCGACACCATGTTGAGGGTCGGCGAGACAGTGCAGTTCCAGGTGCGCGCCCTCGATGCCTCCGGTGATCCTGTCGAGCCCCTGCCCCACTGGGTCCATCCTCGCTGGGAGAGCGAGAGCCCAACCATGCTTGAACTGGATCAGGATGGAAGTGCCCGCGCCCTGGCCTTCGCCGAAACCGGTCTTTCGGTCGAGCTGTCGGGGCTTCGCGCCCGCACCACGGTGCGCATCAATCCCGGTCGGCTCCGTCTTCTGGCACCCGCCTGGTATATCACCCAGGGAATTCAGAACCGGAATCACGGGGTGCCCCTGATCGCAGGCCGCGACGCTCTTCTTCGCGTCTTCCTCATCGGCGATCGCCCCAGCTTCTACCAGCCGCGGGTCGAGGCGCTCTTCTATCGCGGCGACGCCCTCATCCACAACGAGCTCATGGAGCCTCTCTTCCGTCACCTGCCCACCGAGGTGGACGAGGGCGAGCTCACCCTGTCCTTTAACGCGCATCTGCCCGGCGACCTCATCGAGCCCGGAATTACCTTCGAGATCGCTCTGGACCGCGACCGCACCATTCCGCACCAGCCCGGCAGCACCCTGCGGCTTCCCTCGTCGGGGCGCTTTCCGATGAAGCCGGTGTCGGTGCCGCGCTTCGACCTAGTGCTGGTGCCGATCGTGCAGGCGTCGAATCCGAATGACAATGTCCACGGCCGGGTCGCCGAGCTGACGTCTGCGGGCGAGCGATTGAACATGGTGCGTTCGCTGCTGCCGATCCATGAAATGTCGGTGCGGGTTCACGAGGGATACGTCACCAGCGCCAACCTTGCGACCGGCGCCGGCTGGGGCGAACTCCTGGGCGAACTGGTCTATCTGCGCATTCGCGAGGGCGAACGCGGCTATTACTACGGCGCACTCGATCTTCAGGAGAGCGCCATCTGGAATGGTCTGGGCCAGATCGGCTATCCGGCAAGCGTCGGTGCCGCCGACCCCATCACCATGACCCACGAGCTGGGTCACAATCTCGGGCTCCTGCATGCTCCCTGCGGGGGGGCCACCTCGGCCGACCGCAGCTATCCGCACAATGGAGGAGCGATCGGGGCGTGGGGATACGACTTTGCCAATGACCGGGCGGTGAGCGCGGCTCTCTACAAGGACATCATGGGATATTGCGATCCGCAGTGGATAAGCGACTACCACTTCACCCGGGCGATCGACTTCAGACGCTCCCGGGAGGCGAGCCTGATGGACCGCGGCGCAGGGAGTGCAGATCCCGACGCTTCTTTGCCGGAAGGCACAACGCCGCGCGAACCCACGCTGCTGCTCTGGGGACGGGTGGGACCGGATGGGCTGACGCTGGATCCGGCATTCCAGGTTGATCTTCCCCCGACGCTGCCCACCGACGCCGGCCCCTACCGCCTGATGGGAAGAGGTCCGGCGGGCGAGCTGCACTTTGATCTGCGCTTCGCGATGCGGCCGCTGGAGTATGGCGGCGGCCACTTTGTCTTTGCGGTCCCCTTCGACCCCCTGCGCGACGGCGAGCTGGCCGAAGTTGTGCTGACGGGACCGGGCGATTCGGCGACCCTCGATGCCCGGAGCGCAGAGCCCATGGCGTTAATTACCGACCGGCGCGACGGCCGCCTGCGGGCGGTGCTGCGTGACTGGAATGGAGATTGGCCGCGCGAACTGACGCTGGATCCGGCCAATGCAGAGATTGTGGTGAGCGAGGGGTTGCCGTTGCGGTAGGGTGGGCCCCTATCGTGCGCAAGCGTGATCATGCAAAGGCCGAATTTATCAATTTTGTTCGGTATTTATTCGGTTTCGTTATCGGGGCGTTCGTGGTTTCCGCCAGGAGCGCGGCCTTCCACTTCGTCAATGATGGGGATTGCGATGCGGGCGAATTCAATCATGCGGTCAATGTAGTACCGGGTGATTTTGTCGCTCTTGCCGGCAATCTCATCGGGGAATTCGGGAATCAGGTCGTTCCAGTTGGAGTGCTGCGGGACTGATTCAATGTGTGGACAGTGCCCCTTGTCCGAACATGCGAGGCCCTTGTCGCTGAGCTTTCCTTCGATTGTCTGACGATCCTTCTGTTCGCCTTCGGTCATGCTCACTTGGGACTTCGGACTCCTGATGCCCCAGATCCAACTCTGCAGAGCCCCGCCGGATTCCAGCGTGATCGCAGTTCGGTCGCGTGCCCCGGCTACGCCTTCGTATTTCTTCCACCCCGGTCGGCATACGTAAAGCCAACTCGTCCAGGCCTTGTCGCCGCCATACTGGCACCTGACGAGCAAATCGTCGGCGATGTCTGGCATCTCCTTCCGCAACGCTTTGGCCAATCGGTCTCGCAGATGCTCCAGAAACCGCCTGGCGATATCGTGCCTGACCCCCTCCCAGGCGCGCGCCACTGCATAGGCGGCCTCCAGGTGCTCGGGGTTTTCGTCAAGGTAGCGGTGGATGTGGCGAACATCGGTGTCGGTCATGGTGGATGCTCCGAAGTGTTGTTGGCAGAAAAGTTGTGCTTCGCGCAAAAACCAGCGGATACGCTCGGGGTCGCTTCGCGTGCAGCAGATTCCGAACCACTCCGCCAGCGAGATCCGCGCGTCCGCTGCGTGCGATTCGTCTCCATTCAGCAGGCGGACGATCGGATCGTCGGCCACCCAGGGCAGAACGATGAAATGATCCTTCCACAATGTGCGTTCAGCTTCGGTCAGGCTGTGTTCGGCCGGAAATCGATGGCGTGCTGGCAGATAGACCAAGGCGAAGCGTGTGCAGTAATGCTTGTGAAGGAACTTCATGTAGGCGCTGCACTGATTCGGCTGATCTTCGGCATAGGGCTTGTTCTCGAAGGCGAGGCAGAAGACGTTGCCATCCGGTGTCGGAACGTCCACCGTAATGTCAATGAAGCGGCCGTCGGCGCCGCGCTCGGTCATCACCCGAACCCGGCCACCAGAGCGCTGACGATCTAGAGTGTGCAGCTCGGCGAAGTGTTGCTTCCACTCCAACGCCGCAGCGCTGTCGAGTGGGGCGCCTGTCGGGTGTGGGCTCCGTGGGGCGATCCCCAGCAACTCCAGGATGGCCTCCAGAAAGGTTGTGCCCTGACCATGGGCCTCCTCGGGGTCGAGCAGATCGGCGATGACGCGCGAAAGTCCGGTTTCGTTCTGGTGCAAATAGCGAAAGGCATTGAAGCGGCGTGCAAGGTGGCGATCCAGCTCGCGCTCAAGGGTTCGAGCCGTTCTCAGTTGGGGGGTCAGCTCCTGCAACAGCCGCCGCCAGGCACGGTGACGCCGCTCCCGGGTGCGCGCCACATCGTTCAGGAACTCCTCGACAAGCGTGTTCAGCGCTTCTCGCGCTTCGATCACGCTGTCCGGCACATCCCGCTGATCCGCCGTCAATTCCGTTCCGTCATTCCCGCAGCGAGGCCTCCATTCGACCATGACCCCTGCCTCACCAAGTCGGGACGGCCGGATTCGAACCGGCGACCCCCTGAACCCCATTCAGGTGCGCTACCGGACTGCGCCACGTCCCGAAGACTTGTTTGCAGCCCCCGGATACAAGGCGAACGCCATTCCAGAGCGGTGCTCGGCATGATCCACGGGCTTCATCATCAAGATAATGCGCGTACGGCCCGATTTGAAGCGGTGAGTGGGGTAGATGTGCGGGTGGGCAATGTGCGGATGGGCGATTTGGGCTGCGCTGACCGACGACCGATTCAGAGCCGTTCCCCCCACACCCTGCGGTTCAACGCCTCTCGCATGGCGCGGATCGCCTCCGGCCCCACACGGCAGCATCCTCCCACACCCCCCGCCCCCGCAGCCACCCACTCCAGGCAGGCGTCGCCCCAGTCAATTGCGGGGTCCGCGCTCTGCCACCGCTTCGCCCCGGCATCCCATGCGCCGCCGCCATTGGGGTATGCGAGAATGGCCTTGCCGGTTCCCGCAGCCAGCGCGCGCACCAGGGGCGTCACCAGCGCGGCGGGCGTACAGTTGATTCCCACTGCGTCCACCGCCGCCGTGCGTTCGGCCCAGGCGGCCACCTCTCCGATCGGCGTTCCATCGCTGATATGCGCTTCGTCGCGGCAGGTGAAGGTGAACCAGGCCGGGGGCGCACTCGGCAGCATGGTCACAAGACCGGCCAGAAGGCGCGCCTCGGCAAGCGAGGGAATCGTTTCGCAGGCCAGCAGATCGACGCCGGATTCCGCCAGAAGCTGCAGCCGTTCGCGGTGAAAGCGCTCCAGCGCGGCCATCCCGACAGGGTAGTCGCCGCGATACTCGGAACCATCGGCCAGATAGGCGCCGTAGGGACCGATGCTGGCCGCAATCCGTGGCGGCGCGGAGCCCGGTGGGGGTGGAGTCTGCCGTACAAGGCGGTCGCGCGCCCGCATGGCGATCCGGACCGCTTCGTGGAGAAGTTCCCGGGTGCGCCCATGCGCAATTCCCCGGGCGGCAAAGCCCTCGAAGGTGGCCTGGTAGGTGGCAGTGATGATGACATCGGCGCCGGCGCGCAAAAAGGCCAGGTGCGCCGCCTCAATTGCTGCGGGGGTTTCGAGGAGCGTGCGGGCCGACCAGAGAGAGTCGCCCAGATCGCATCCGGCACGCTCAAGTTCGCTGGCCAGGCCGCCGTCGATCAGCAGAACCTGTCCGGCGCGACGAATTCTGTCCTGGTGTTTTGTTGTGTGTTGCATTGTGCATAGTAATGGTATTGTTGTAATACGGTAATCCCTCTGACCCCCCTGGTCTCTGCCCAAGTCCCAGTGGTGACTACCGTATTGTACACCCTGTCGCAACAGCGGCACGCCCGCTCTCGTCCGCCCGCACTACTCCCACGCCACCTCTTGCGAACCCCGCAACCTCCCCCCATGATTCACCTTACGGATGCTCACCATCACCACAGCAGCGGAAGAGCTTCCAGCGAATTCAACTGAGCAGCGAGGCAACCTACACTTCGCCAAGGGGAGACAAACGACGGATGAATAACAAGTACGAAGACGAATTGCGCGAAAAATACTTGGGCTGCATGAGAGAGATCAAACACCGCACAGCCGTGATCAAGGGCTTCCTAATGGGCAAATGGCATGCGGGCTATGTGGCGTCCACAGCCGAGTGTGTGGCGCTCCAATTCCGAAAAACGCTAGAATTAATTGCTCTGGCGTCCTTGGTGGCCAATCGAGAGGAGTATGCGAAGCAGAATGCCAACTTCAGCAAAGCTTGGAATGCGAAGATGATCGTGAAGGAACTCAAGAAAGTAAACTCACGATTCTATCCTGAGCCCACCGAGCCGAAGCGCCTGAATCCAGAAGATGCAGCCAACTATGACCTGCAGCCGGTTGCTGACTATTTGACCCTCGACAACTACATCACTCTGTTCGACATATGCAACGACATGCTCCATGCGGCCAATCCATACTCGACGAATCAGCCACCATACGAACAGTTCATCAACCAAGCCCCGAATTGGCTCCGAAAGACGATGGCGCTGCTGAACCATCATCACATCCATCCTCTGGATACCAATCTGATGTTCATCGTGCAAATGCGCCACTCAGAACAGCCAGTGTCGCTGACGACTTTCGTCAAAATCGCAGCCGAACAGCCATAGTAACCGGAAGACGGACGGAGCCGAAGCTGCGGCTCAACCAACACGTTGGACCAGATTTACCCGGAGAAGGAGCCCTGTTCCCCGGCTTAGGGGAAAGAGCGCATTGCGGCAGAATCCCCCCTCTCAAAACCCGTCCAGCTCGCGCTCGGCGTCGCGCACAAGAACCAGGATTGCCGCCTGAGGCACGACGAGGTAGTCCTTGTCCTCGAAGCTGATCTCGACGCCGGCCTTGCGGAAGAAGATGGCGAAGTCGCCGGTGCGAGCCTGGACCGGAAGGTAGCGTGCCTGGCCGCCATCGATCTTCCAGGGTTCGTCGCTGATTTCGGTGGGGGCACCGATGGGGGTTCCGGGGCCGGTGGCCAGAACGCGCCCGCCCTGCACCGATTGCTTGTCCACCGCCGATGCGGGCAGGTAGAGACCGACCTTGGAGCGTCCCTCGCCGCCCTCGGCCTCGATCAGTACGCGGTCGCCGACCACAATCAGACGCTTGCCGCGCATGTCCTGTTCATCGGGATTGGTCACAATATTTCTCCAGTGGGTGAATGGTCATGGTTGCCATGTTGTGCATGGATGGCTTGTGGCGCGTTCGCCTTGCGCGTATTCTTTGCCTTGGCAGCGTCGGCGTCATTGCGTCGTTCGTCATTGTATCTCTTCATGGAACGCCTCCTGGAGCGCATTCGCCACCTGCGCGATCTGCGCGGGGGCAAGCTCGGGAAAAATCGGCAGGGCAAGCGCCTCGGCGGCGGCGCGCTCGCTGACGGGAAGGTCGCCTGCGCGGTAGCCCAGATCGGCAAAGCAGGGCTGAAGGTGAAGGGGGATGGGGTAGTAGATGGCGCTTCCGATGCCCGCCCCGGCAAGGCGCTGGCGAACCCGGTCGCGAAGATTGGGGCGCTGCTGCGGGTCGTCGGATGCGTGCAGCGATCCCGGGTCCGGATCGGCCACGCGGACGACGAACTGGTTGAAGACGTGCCGACCGGTCAGGGTGCGAGGCAGGGTCAGGCCGCCGCCGCTCCGGTCTGCAAAATCGCCCAGAAGCTGCCCATACGCGGCCGCATTGGCGATGCGCGCCTCGGTCCAGCGCTCCAGATGCGGAAACTTGGCGGCAATCACCGCCGCCTGCAGTGTGTCGAGCCGGAAGTTGCCCCCGATGAGGTGGTGATGGTAGCGCGCGTTTTGGCCATGAACCCGCAGCGAGCGCAGGGTGGCGGCGCGTTCGGGATCCGAGGTGGCGACCAGTCCGCCATCGCCGTAACCGCCCAGATTCTTGGTCGGAAAGAAGGAAAAGCAGCCGTATTCGCCTGCCGACCCGGCGCGCACCCCATGCGCTTCGGCGCCGATTGCCTGGGCCGCATCCTCAATGACGATCAGATTGTGTCTGTGCGCGATCTTCAGGATGGGGGGCAGATCGGCCATCTGGCCGAAGAGGTGGACGGGAACGATCGCCCGGGTGCGGTCGGTGATGCGCGCGGCGAGAGCTGCCGGATCGAGGTTGAAGGTGACCGGATCGATGTCGGCGAAGACGGGTGTGGCCCCGACTCGCGCAATGGCGCCCGCCGTGGCAAAGAAGGTGAAGGGGGTGGTGATGACCTCGTCGCCGGGTCCGATGCCCTCGGCCAGGAGCGCAACGATCAGCGCATCGGTACCCGAAGACACCCCGACCGCATCTGCAGAGCCGATCGCGTCGGCCAGCGCCCGCTCGCAGGCTTCCACCTCGGGTCCCAGGATAAAGTTCTGCGACGCGATCACCCGTTCGAGCGCGGCCTCGATCTCGCGCCGGATGGTTCGGTACTGCCCGGTGAGCTCGAGGAAGGGTACCTTGATGCGGGAATCCATCGGGAGTTTCGGGGGATCGGGTTCGGGGTGTGCGGGGAAGGGACGGGGTGAGCGGGACGTCGGCCCGGGGATCGCGGCCCCGGGCGATCTGTTCACCTGGCAGCCCGTCGATCTGCAGGGAGACGCGACTGATGCATGCTGCGGGGTCACAAGATAGCGGGCTTCGCCTCTGCAACGCGCGCCCTTCCGTCCGATGCTGACGCGCACCGCGATCCTTGCGCTCGCCGCCCTGGTGGCGCTGGTGCTGGCGACGACCCTTCTTCGCGGCGACGGTCCCGGGCCGCACATCGTCCGAACTGCGCCCACCCCCACGACCACGATCGCCGGCCTTCCCGAAGGCGCCTCGACCCCGGCGGCAGAGGCCGAGATCGCCGATCTGAACCGGCTGGCGGGAACGGTGATCACGCTGCTGCTGCTGGGGAGCGCAACCGTTCTGGTCACCCTGCTCGGGGTGATCGCGGCCGAGAATCTTGCCGAACAGGGTCGCCGCCTGATCGAGGTCATGCTGGGGGCGCCCCCCCGGTGGCTTGTGGGTCGGGCGGCGCGGCGGTGGCGGCGACGGATTCTGGCGGCGCTGGCGATCGGAGGGGCGGGAACCCTGCTGGCGGCGCTCTTCATGGTGATGGACGCTCCACCCGGCACCGATCTTGAGACCCCGGGCGCGCTCCGGAGTGTGGCAGCGCTTTTGGCTGTGGTGGTGCTCACGCTGACGCTGACCACGCTGCCGGTTCTGTCTCTCTACCGCCGCGAACCGCTGGGCCGGTACGCCGAGACCCGCCACGCCACCGATCCGCGGCCGCGCCACTTCGGACGGGTGACGATCATGACGCTGCAGCTCTGCATTGCAGCGGCGATTCTGACAGGCGCGGGGCTGCTGATTCTGGGGAATGGTCCAGAGACGCGCCGGGGCGAGCGGTCGGTGGAGCGACTGATGCTGGCCACCCTCCGCACCCCCGATTCCACCGGTCGGGGGGCGCTCCATGCCGATGTTCTGGAGGCGATATCCCGGACGCCGGGGCTGGAAGACGCGACGCTGGCGACGCCGGGCGCATGGCTGGGCCGCGGCCCCGAGAGGAGGGCGATCAATGAGTGCGGCGCCTGCTCGATCGGCGGAATGCCGCAGCCGGTCCGTACAACCGAGGCGAGGGTGCATGCGGTCATGCCGGGGTTTTTTGCCGCGCACGGTCTCGCTCTGGTGGCGGGAAAAGGCTTTGCCGATGTCCCTCTGCCTGACACGGCCGCCATGGCCGCTGCGGTTCCGGTGGTCATCAGCGAGGGCTACGCCCGGGCGCACTTCCTCGATCCGCCGGTGCTGGGGCGCACGCTTTCGGTGACGGGTCCCGAAGGCCCCTGGCACGAGGTGGTCGGGATCGTGCGCGAAGCGCCTGCCGGGGGACTGGGGAGCTCTGCATCGCGCTATGCGGTCTATTTGCCGGCCACGCTGTACCCGCCGGCCGAAGCCGAGCTGGTGGTCGCGACGAATCCGGAGGGACGCAGCGCCGGGGAGCGGGTTGCCGCCGTCGCCGCGCTGCTCGCCGGGGCCGCGCCGGGGCTGGACGTGCAGAATCTCCGGCCTGCCGCAGACGAGTACCGCCGCGTGACGGGCACCGCTCCCTGGCTGGGGCGCGCTTCGCGCAGCGTGGGTCTGGTGGCCGCAGTTGTGGCGCTCGCGGGGATTGTGGGAGCGATGCGGGCTCACCTTCGCGCCCGCCGCCACGAACTTGGAATCCGGGCTGCGCTGGGCGCCGGGCCGCGCACGCTCCGCCGCATGGTGTTGGCCGAGGCGCTCCGGATCGGGGTCGTAGGGGTGGGGTTGGGGCTGTGGGGCGCCGCCTGGATTGTGGGCCTGGTGGCGCCCGCCGGCGTACGGATCTTCAGCGCGCCTCTCTTTGCAGGCGTGGCGCTGGTCTGTGTGACCGCCATGGTCCTGGCCGCACTGCCGGGATCGCGGGTGGCCGTGGCCGCCGATCCGCGCGAAGTTATGAAAGGATAAGCCGGTATTTTTTCGTAAGGAGCGCGATCAGCTCTCCGAACGGGGCTCCTCGATCGATTTTGTCGAAGTTATGAAAAGATAAGCCGATATTTTTTCATAAGATGGGTTGCGATCGGGTGCATATCCGGAGTCGGCTGCCATTCGCAGAGCAGGCGGGAGCGCTCTGGTCGCCGGGGCTTCTCCGGCCGCTCTCGCCGGGAACCCGTGAAGGCGGTGGCGGCCGATCTGCGCGCGCTGGGATGCGGGCGCGAGGGCGTCGCTCTGGAACCTGCCGGGGAGCTTTTTTCCTCCCAGGTCAATCCCAGAGGCCCCGTTGCAGTCCGCCGGCCTCGAGTGCGAGGAGTTGGCGCTTGCGATTCAGACCTCCGCCGTAGCCCCCCAGGGAGCCGTCGCTGCGGATGACGCGGTGGCAGGGCACCACGATTGCGATCCGGTTGTCGCCATTGGCCTGTCCCACCGCCCGGCTGCCCCCCGGCGAAGCGACGCGCCGGGCCAGCTCGGCGTAGGGGAGCGTGGCTCCATAGGGAATGGCGAGGAGCGTCTGCCAGACCCTCTCCTGGAAGGGGGTTCCGGCCAGATCGAGGGGAAGGTCGAAGTCGCGGCGGCGGCGCGCAAAGTAGTCGTCAAGCTGGACGCCGAGTTCGTCGAGGAGGGGGTGCGCACCGGGGGTGGGCGGGCCGATGCGGCGCTCGAGGTGGTCGAGCTGCGCTCTGAATCTCTTGCGGTGCACGAACTCCAGGAGACAGACGCCCCGGTCGGTGGCGCCGGCGATCATCTCGCCGACGGGGGTGGCGAGGGTGCGGATCCGAACCGGCGTGCGCCCATGCGCCTCGGCCGGGTTGCCTGCGGTGGAGCGGGGTCGCTCTTCGGTGCCGGGGTGGGCCTTCATAGGGTTTTGGACGGTGAGGGTGGGGATGGAGATGCCGGGGTGGGGTCGTCGTCAGCCGCGTCCGGGGTGTCGCAGAGACGGTAGAGGACCCAGGTCGCCACCGATCGGAGGGGGCGCCAGGGTTCAGCGCGCCTGAGAACGTCGCCGGGGGGCGGCCGGGTGGTCAGCCGATCCAGGATGCGAAGGCCTTCGCGGACCCCGAGATCGCCGGCCGGCATGACATCGAGGCGGCCCAGACGAAAGATGAGGAACATCTGCGCCGTCCATTCGCCCACCCCCCAGACCTCCGACAGCATGGCGATAATTTCGCGGTCGCTCATGCGCCCCACCGACCGGAAGCGCACCTCGCCGTTCAGCGATTTGGCGGCGAGGTCGCGGATGGCGCGGATCTTGGCGGCCGAAAGACCTGCACCGCGCAGCGCCGAATCGGGAAGCGCGAGGCACTCCTCGGGGGTGGGGAAGCGGGGGCCGGGGGTAAGGGCGCAGACGCGGCTGTGAATGGTGCGGGCCGCCGCCCCGGCGAGCTGCTGATGGGTGATCGAGCCCGCAACCGCCTGGAAGTGGGAGCCGCGCGCCTGGGGGCCGTGCGGGAAGCCGGGAAAGGGCTCCACCCGCGCCATGGCCCGACCGAGCATGGGGTCGCGCCGGGCAAGGTCGGCGAGGGCGGCGGGGTCGGGGAGGGTGCGCGGAGGCAAGGCGGGGACGGGAGACGTTCGGTCTCTATCTGCCGGCGACGAGAGAGGGGATCGGCACCAGGGGATCGACTTCGGCGTCGTAATCAACCCCGGGCACCGCAAAGCCGAAGAGCTGCAGAAACTCGGTGCGGTACCCCTCGAGATCGGCATGATCGCCCAGACTTGCGGTCGAGATTCGCTCCCATGCGCGCAGAACGGCGGCCTGGGTCGCGGGCTTCATCTCGAGGTCGTCGAGGCGCAGAAATCCGTCGGCGTCGCCCGGGGCCGCTTCGCTGCCATAGAGCTGTTGCCCGAAGAGACGCAGCGCCTGCTCCAGGGGTCCCTCGTGATCGCCCGTCTCCTTCATGATGCGCATGAGGATCGACATGTAGAGCGGCACGACCGGAATGGCCGCGCTGGCCTGGGTGACGACCGCCTTCATGATCGCAATGCGGGCGCCGCCCCCGGTGGGCGAGAGTGCGCGGTCGAGTGCGCGGGCGGTTTCGTGGAGGTGCGCCTTGGCGCGGCCGATGGCTCCGTCGCGGTAGATCGGCCAGGTCAGCTCGGGTCCGATGTAGCTGTAGGCGAAGGTCTGGCAGTGGGGAGCCAGGAGACCGGCGCTCTGCAGCGCGTCGATCCATAGCGTCCAGTCGTCGCCGCCCATGACCTGCACGGTGGCCGCGATCTCGTCGTCGCTGGCCGGCGGGAGCTGAATGTCGGTGACGCGGCCGCGGTCGGTGTCGAGGGTTTTGGAGGTGTAGCTCCGGCCGATCGGCTTGAGGACCGAGGTGACGGTCTGGCCGCTCTCGGGAAGGGTGCGGCGGGGTGCGGCAAGGGAATAGACCACGCAGTCGATCGGGGGGAAACTCTGGCCGAGGGCGTGAATGACGGCCTCGCGGGTCTCGTCGGCGAAGGCGTCGCCATTGAAGGAGGCCGAGAGGAGCCCGCGTTCGGCGGCAGCGGCCTCGAGGGCGGCGGTATTGTACCAGCCTGCGGTGCCGGGCCGACGGCTGCCGGGCGGACGATCGAAGAAGACGCCGAAGGTGGCGGCGCGGCCTCCGAAGCCGAGCGCAATGCGGGACGCGAGTCCGTAGCTGGCCGACGCGCCGATGACCAGGACGGAGCGGGGCGGCCGTGCGATGGGGGTGGATTCGGCCTGATCGATCCAGCGGGCGACATTGCGGGCGCAGCCGACGGGATGGGTGGTGACGCAGACGAAGCCGCGCACGCGGGGGCGGATGATCATGGGGTGGGGGCTGCGCTACTGCTTCCGGATCACCGAGGGCGTCAGGGGGCGTGGCAGGGGTGCCGGAGCTGGAATGAGGGCGCCGCCGGGTCCGAGGACCGGGGGCTTGCAGATCTTTCCGCCGCCGCTTCCCAGGGGAACCTTGCCCCAGACGTCGCCGAGCCGCTGCCAGAATCCTCCGTCTTCGTCGTCCTCTTCGTCTGCGCCCTGATCGTGGCCTGCGGTGTGGGAGCCGGATGCGACAACGGCGCTGCGCGCGCCAGGGAGGGGGCCGGGGTTGCCGAAGCTGATGCGGGTGGTGAGCGATCCGGTGAGGGAGCTGGCCGCGATGCGTTCGAGGGTGGAGGGGGCGGGGGCCGCGCTGGCCGACGCTGCGGGGACGGGGTTGGGGGCGCTCCGGCTGGATGCGGGGGGATCGGGGGGGCGGTCGACCGGAGCGGGGGTGGTGAGGACGGGGCGGTCGGAGGCGGCTACCTCGGGATCGATCTCGGTCACCTCGCGAAGCTGCACGATCTGCAGAGCGGGGGGATCTGTCTGCGGCGTGCGTTCGGTGCGGGTCGCACCGTCTGCGCCGACTTCGCCGGGGAGCTCGAAGCCCAGGGTGGCAAAAACAACTGCGTGCAACGCCGCCGATACTCCGATTCCGGTCAGAACCACGCGGCGATGGCGGGCTCTCCGTACGCGCTCGGTCTTCATCTGTCGTCCCCTTTGGCGTGTGTGGATTCGTGGGGGTGGGCGGTGTTCCGGCGCTGGCGTTTCGCGCGAGCGACCGGAGAATGCCGTCTCAATCCCTGGACGCTACCCCATCAATAATGACGCTATCCCATCCATATATGGTTGCGGGTGTCGGCGTTCGGCGCAAGCAATGGAGCCCTGATTCCGCTATAGATTAAAGTCCGCCACCACCGGCACATGATCCGAGGGGGTGTTGCCCTTGCCGCCCTTCCTCTGGTCGCGATCCACCCACGCCCCAAGTGAGCGCGCGCACATGGGCGCCGTTGCGAAGATGTGATCGATGCGCAGGCCGTCGTTGCGGGGAAAGGCGAGCCGCCGGTAGTCCCACCAGGTGAAGAGGTTTTCATCGGGATTGTGCTTGCGCACGACGTCGACGAATCCCCACGCCCGAATCCGCTCCAGCGCCTCCCGCGCCTCCGCATGACAGAGAACGCTGTCGGCCCACTCTGCGGGATCGTTCGCATCGCGGTCGTCGGGAGCCACATTGAAGTCGCCGGCCAGAACCAGGGGATCGCTCGGCGTATGGCGTTCCTCCAGGAGTTCGAGCAGCCGCGCCATCCAGGCGAGCTTGTAGCGGTACGCCTCCGACCCGACCGTGCGGCCATTGGGGAAGTAGGCGGAATAGATGGTCGCGCCCGTCGGCATGGTCGTGGCGACGGCCACCCCGCCGATCAGTCGCGCCTGCTGATCGTCGTTGTCCATTCCGCGCCGCACCCCGGTGACCGGTTCGGGCGACAGCAGCGCCACCCCATTGTAGGCCTTCTGCCCATGGGTGGCGGCCTCGTAGCCCGCATCGCGAATCGCATCCCAGGGGAAATCCGCGTCGGTCGTCTTCAGCTCCTGCAGGCAGAGCACCGCGGGGCTGTGGCGTCGGAGCCAATCGACGACCCGCGCCTGCCGGGAACGGATCGAGTTGACATTCCAGGTGGCGATGCGCATGAGGTGGTGGTGGGGGAGGGAATGCCGGCGTGTACCGAAAGAGGTGAAGCTCCGGCCTGGCAGTGACGAACGTTGCGCACGGAAAAATTGTGCATATGAAGCGAACCTGCCAGTATAACAGGATCTGCCGGAGGCGTTGGCTGCGAATCCCCATTGACCCGAATGAATGTTCCCCTCGGCCTGACCGGAGAGCCCACCCCTCCCATGCTCACCGCCCTGCGCTTTGCCGATCCGCCTGCCTCGGCCCGCGACGCCTTCCCCTTTGCCATTCCTGCGCTCAGGGGGGCAGGGACGCTCGAGCTGCCCGGGCCGGTCACCCTTCTGGCTGGCGAGAATGGGTCGGGCAAGTCCACGCTGCTCGAGGCGCTGGCGATTGTGGCGCGGTTGCCGACGGTGGGGGGCGAGGAGGCTATGCGCGACGATTCGCTGGCGGCTCAGCGCGCGCTGGCCGGTACGCTGACGGCCGTGTGGGCGAGACGCAGTCACCGGGGGTTCTTTTTGCGGGCCGAGGATTTCTTTGGCTTTATTCGTCGGCTGGCGGCGATGCGGGCCGAGATGCAAACCCGCCTCGAGGAGGTTGAGCGCGACTACCGGGGCCGGTCGGCGCTGGCGAAGCAGTTGGCGCGGGGGCCTGCGATGGGGTCGCTGGCGGCGATGCGCGAGCGCTACGGCGAGGATCTCGATGCCAACTCGCATGGCGAGAGCTTTTTGCGACTCTTTCGGTCGCGCGTTGTGCCGAATGGGCTGTATCTGCTCGATGAGCCCGAATCGGCGCTTTCGCCGCAGAGTCAGCTTGGCCTGATTGCCATGATGCGCGAGATGGTGGACGAGGGCGGACAATTTGTGATTGCAACGCATTCGCCGCTGCTGTTGGCGGTGCCGGGGGCGACGATCTACAGCTTCGATCACTCTCCCTTGCGCCAGGTCGAGTGGGCCGGACTGGAAAGCGTGACTCTCTGGCGCGAATTCGTGGCTGCGCCGGAGCGCTATCTGCGGCGGATCTGGCCGGATTCCTGACGGACTTCGGGTCACACATTCGCAGAGCCGGGAGGAAGGGCCTGTTTCCCTTCACTGGGTCGATTCGGAGCTCGGCCGGGGACCGCTGTGTGCATCAGCCGGCGTCGCCGTCCCCGTCCCGCCGTTCGCGTTCGTCCTGCTCCCGCCTGTCCTTGCGACGTTTGCGGGCGGCATCCCAGGCCGCGTCCATCTCCCTGACGGCGCGGTCCAGAACGCCCTTCATGTCGTGGAAGAGCTGATCGTCGTCGAGCCAGTGGCTGGCACCCTGAAAGGTGGAGCGGGTCAGCCGCGAGATCCGGCGCGTCATCGCTGCGGCCTCCTGGCCAATGCGGTCGCCGAAGTGCGTGACCCGGTCCACAATTCGGGAAAACTCTTCGCGGTAGTCCTCAAAGCGCATGGCGGTTGTCCTTGTCGTGGCGTATTGCGATTTCGTAATCCGGTGGCGTGAGCCGCCCGGTCTCCCGAATCCGGTTTTTCCGGGAGTGGCCCCGGGTTCCTCCGGGATGGCATAAACGGCGACCCCAACCACCGTCAGAGAGCGATGGCGACCTCTGGGCCGGCGGTTGCCCTCGCCCACACCCAACAACGCGCTCCGCAGGCGCGAGGTTTCAGCGCAGCCTGTCTTCTGCAGCCGCCCGCGTGAACGTATCCGGGGCCGCCTCCTCCATGGCCCGGGCCAGAAGCTGGTGGAAGTGGTGGGTTCCGACCTCGCGCCCCGGCGAAAAGCGCCCTCTTCGGTAAAGCCTTGAGCGTAGCCCCCGATGTTGCGATTCGACAACCTCTTCGTCTTCCATCTCGACCCTGTGCAGATCGCCGCCCACTCCCCGGTTTCGCAGCGATTCATTCCAGACAAAGGGCAAAAAGGAAACGCGCGTGCGCTCGGGGCCCAGCGGAATCACAATATTCATCGACAGTCCCCACGGATAAAAGTTGAGCATAAGATTGGGGAAGAGCCAGAAGTAGAATGCTGCCACCCGCTGGCCCTGCTCGGGGTGATCCGGGGGAAGATCGAAGACGGGTTCGCCGGGCGCTCCGATCCCGAACTGGAGGTTGCCCCAGGCGAAGCGCTCGGTTCGGCAGGATTCGTAATCCAGGCCGGCCAGGCTGTGGGCGTGGATATAGGGGATGTGAAGCTCCTCCAGGTAATTGTCGCAGTAGAGCGCCCAGTTGGCGGCGATCAGATAGTCGCGCGCAGCGTCGGCATCGAAGCGGGCGTCCTGTAGCGGCATCCAGTCGCAGCGGGCGCGAATGGGGGCGATCCAGTCGGCGAAGGAGCAGATCGGATCGGGGTCCACGCTGGCGAAGAGGAGGGGGCCCCAGCGACCGGTCGGCAATGCGGGGAGATCGTCACCGGGTCCGGGGAAGTCGCGCGCGCCCTCGAATTCGGGCATGGAGCGAAAGCCTCCGTCCAGGTTGAAGCGGCGGCCATGGTAGCGGCAGCGGAGGCTCTTCAGGTGCCCCTCGCCCTCGACCACGATCGCGCCCCGGTGGGTACAGACATTCGAGAGACAGTGCAGAGCGCCCTCCTGATCGCGGGTCGCCACCACCGGTTCGTCGAGGCAGCCGGGCAGGATCTCCGTGGGAATCACATGTCCGGGCGCCCGCAGGCGGTTCAGGTCGCAGATCCACTGCCAGCTTCGCGCAAAGATTGCGTCGCGCTGGAGGCGGCCGACCGACTCCGAATGATAGATCCATCCGGGGAGGGTGCGGGCCGAGCGAATGTCGGGATCGACCGAGAGATCGCGCCGTCGCTCCCCGGAACCGGGGTCGGTGGGCGGGGCTGGCGCCTTGCTCTTCGAAGGCTCACGATTCATGATCTCAATGTCGTTCTCCGGCCGCGGGCGTCAATCCCCCGGGTCGGTTCCCGCAGTCCGTGGGAAATCGGGCGCGCAGTGCCGCGTGCCCCTTTTCCACTGGCCGCCAGTTCATTGGCGAGCCCGCCTGCCATGATCGATCCACGCACACAGCCTCCCGAATCTCCTCTGACCTCGGCCGAGGAGACCGCCCTGGCGCTTGTCGATGAAGACTGGCTTCTGGCGACGCTGGCTCCCCTGGTCGAGCTCGAGAGCTGGCGAGGTCGCGAGCGCTCCGCGCAGGAGTACATGGCCGGGGTTCTGGCCGAGCTTGGACTGTCGCTCGATCTGTGGGAGATCGACGAATCCGGTCTGCGCAGCCACCCCGATTACGCCTCCGAGATCGACCGCGAGGATCCGCTTGGGTTGGTGGGGATATGGGAGGCGGAGGCGGCGGGACCGACCCTGGTGCTGAATGGCCATGTCGATGTCGTGCCGCCCGGCGACCGGTCGCGCTGGCGGACGCCGCCCTTCGAGATGCGCGTCGAGGCCGAAGAGGGTTCCGGTGGCCGGAGCCGCCGGGTCCATGGGCGCGGGGTTCTCGACATGAAGGGGCCCCTGGTGGCGGGGCTGACGGGGGTGCGCGCGGTTCTTGCGGCCGGGGTTCCGCTCGCCGGCAGGGTGCTGGTGCAGTCGGTGATTGCCGAAGAGGACGGGGGACTGGGAACGCTGGCGACGGTGCTGCGCGGCCATACCGGCGATGGCGCCATCGTTCTGGAGCCGACCGGCCTGAGGGTGGCAACGGCCCAGGCGGGGGCGCTCAACTTTAGGCTGAAGATTCCGGGGCGCGCGGCGCATGGGGCTCTGCGCTACGAGGGCGTCAGCGCGATCGACAACTTCATTGCGGTCTACCGCGATCTGATGGAGTTCGAGGCCGAGCGCGCGCGTGCGATGCCCGACCCGCGGCTGATGGACCTCCAGGTGCCCTATCCGATCTCGGTGGGGACGGTTGAGGGGGGCGAGTGGGCGTCGTCGGTGGCCGGGAGCGTGCGCGCCGAGGGGCGCTTCGGGGTGGCGGTCGGAGAGGATGTGGGTGCGGCGCGGCGCGACTTCGAGGCGCGGGTGGCGGAGCTCTGCGCCCGGCACGATTTCCTGCAGGGCGATCCCGCGCGGGTGGAGTGGTGGGGGGGGGGCAGTTCGCGTCCTGCGAGAGCTCCGCCGAGGAAGCGGTGGCGGTAGCGGCGGCGAGTGCGGTGCGGACCCTCGGCCTGGGCGACGGCGCGGCGATCGGCGTTCCCTACGGATCTGATCTGCGTCACCTGGTGAACGCGGGCCGCACTCCGGGCATTCTCTGCGGTCCGGGCGAGATCAGGGGGGCGCATGTCGAGAACGAATCGATCTCCGTACGCGAACTCCTCGATGGCGCCCGGATGGTGGCGCTTGCAATGATGCGCTTTCTGGCTCCGTCCTGATGGGAATCGGGGCATCCTGGCCGGCAAGGCTCGCGGGATCTGTCGAGTATGCTCTGCGGAGGGGAGGGCGAAGCGCCGCGCTGGAGAAGGCCGGGGTGACGCTCTTGTCGCTTGGCGGGTAGGTTGGAGAAGAGGATGAGGGTGCCGTAGGGGTACGGTCTGGGTGCCGCCCGGCGTTATCTCGCCGGCGTCCAGGTGGTCAGCGTTGCCGGATCTCGTCCGCACCGGCACACGAAGTCGTCGATCAGCGCCCGGGCGATGCTGTATGCGGGGGGGACCGGCGGAAGCGCATCGGCCCCGAACCACCCCACATCCTCGAGCTCGTTGTCGCCTGTCGAGAGAGCACCCTCTTCGCCCCCGGCCCTGAATCCCACCATCAGGGAGTCGGGGAAGGGCCAGGGCTGACTGCCGAAGTAATGGACGTTGCGCACCCGAATGCCCGCTTCCTCCTCGATTTCGCGCGCGACGGCCTCTTCCAGGCTTTCGCCCGGCTCGACGAAGCCCGCAAGCACCGAGTAGCCGCCCCGAGGATGGTGGCGCGACCGGCCCAGGAGGATCTTCCCGTCGCGCGTCACCTGTACGATCACGGCGGGCGAGATCTTCGGGAAGGTCAGGTGGCCGCACTCGGGGTCGGGGCAGCGCAGAGCGGAGTGGGCCGGCGAATCCACGGTCGGGGCGCCACAGCGACCGCAGAAGCGCGAGGTGCGCCGCCAGTGGACCAGGTGCGCGGCCCTCAGCGCGAGACCCAGCCAGGGTTCGGCGAGGAGTGCACAGAGCGCGCGCAGCGAAAGGGTCTCCACCCCCGGCGGCGGACTCCAGCGATCATCTGCAGCGGCCGCCATTGCCACCGACCCGCCCGCCCGCACCTCGAACCAGTCCTCTGCGCCGGCCTGCCAGCACCGCACCTCGTTCAGGGAGGGAAGAGCGGCGGAACCGGCGGTCAGCGCAATCCGGCTACCCCTGAAAAGACATGCGTTCATGGTTGTCCACGATCATGCGACAACGGACTTGCGGCGCGCACCCGGCATGATTCACCGATTGCGGGCAGCCCGCAGTTCACGCTTGGGGGGTGTGTAGGGAACTTTGCTGGGTGCTGCGCGAAAGCGGGAAAAACCGGACCGGTTGGCGGGAAGGTTCCTGCTCCTCGGGACCCATCCCTGGGCGGGCGACCCGGTTAGCGCCGCCACTCGGCCGCCGCCGGAATCCCCCGGCTTGTATTGACATCGAGGGCGAGTCCGGCGAGGGGGCCGGGCATGGCGTCGGCCTGCATGGGCTCGCCCCGCAGAATGGCGCGCACCGTTCCGGTTCTGTCGCGATAGATCGACATGGGGCGGGCGGTGGAGCCATCCACCCTGGCCCGGCCCGCCGGGCCCGACAGCGTAATACTGGCCAGATTTTCCCAGCCAGGCCGAACGGGGAGGGTATAGACGAACCCGCCCATTTCGTCTCCCGCGTCCATAACCTCCGGCATCGCGAACGAATGCGAAAAGAGCACCCGACCTTCTGCATTTCGCCCTTCGAGGGTGTACGGTCCGGGTTCCTCGGGAAGCGACGGGGACGCATCGACCACGAATGCCGGGTCAAGGTGCACGCCCGCAGAATCAACGCCGCCCCACAGCAACAGGGCGCGGACGGGCGCGGCGGTCTCTTCCCTGTGCGCACGATGCCGGATTGCATTGCTGAAATGGTATTCGCTGATCCATGTTCTATTGTCGCAGTACCCCATGATATCGGGCTGAAAAGGATGGGTCAGGTTGCCATTCGTAAAATCGTATCCCCACGCGCCGCTTCGGCCTCGCCGATAGGGAAAGTCAGGATCTCCCCCAACGTTGCAGGGAGCATGAGACAGCGACAGATTGTGGCCCAGTTCATGGGCCATGGTAACGGGGTCGAGGATCGACATGCTGGTATAGCCGGGGACAAAGGCAACGCCAAGCAGGCCGTAACGCCTTGGCTCAATTGTGCCCATCCAATAGCTTCGGCCTCCCTCCATAAGCCGAATGGCGCGCAACTCGTAAAGGCGGTCATAGCCATATTCATCATCGGTCCAGACGGGGTCATGGGCCGTTACGGTCCATTTGTGGGCTGGGAGAACCGCGCGCATCTTTGCCAGCAGTTCATGTTCTTCCGGATCGGCTGCGATTTTTACAACCGGAGCAAGAACCGACGAGTCCGGATTTTCCGTCAACAGGAAGGGAACCATCGTCATTTCCATGACCGGCAAGTCGTGGATATCCAGGGTTGTGCGCCCCTCGGCCGGCACCCTTTGGGAGACCCCCAGCGCAGGGTCCAGCAATCCCTCCGGATCGATCTCCACAACCATCTCCACCCCGGGTCGCAGCACTGCACCCGGAACCTTGCCATTCGCGGACAGGGCAAGGTTACCCTCGTCAAGTTCCGCAGGCAGCGGGCCGGGTGTGCTCGGAATCTCCACCGTCCACACCAACTCGCCGGACGGGTCGTAGAACAATCCCCGAACGAAAGGCACCGGAACGGAAGTTCCTTCGGGTGCTGTTGGGAACACCCGCAACAACGCATTCCGGCCAGCGATGAGCGGCACTGGATAGTGCAGCGATTGTACCGCCTGTACAAGGTAGGCTATATCCGTTGAACATTGTTGCACCCGGTAGTGTATGATTGTTTCTCGCAACAGTTGAAAGGCAAGGTTTGTCGGAGTACAAAGCCCTGTGTTTATGGCAGTCAGCCGGGTAAGCGGCAATGCCGTAATGCTGTTCGGCAGCGATCCCGACAAGCCTTCGTTGTCGGAAAGTTTCAGAGATCTTAAATTTATTAAACGCCCAAGCCTATAAGGGAGTTCACCTGTCAGAAAATTCAGGTTCAGGTGTAGTTCATTTAACCGAAACAGATCTCCCAACTCCGAGGGGATCGGACCCGAGAGGGTGTTGTCGTCCAGAGCGAGATATCGTAAAGAAATTAAATCCCCGAAGCTGGAAGGGATCGAACCAGAAAGATTGTTGCTGTTAAGCCGCAGCCATTGCAGCCGGGACAGCTTCCCGAGATTGACAGGGATTGTGCCCGTAAGGTTGTTATTGCTCAAGTCAATGCCATACAATAGAGAAATATTCCCGAGCAGCGGGGGTATCGGGCCCGTAAGATTGTTATCGCCCAAATCGATTCGTCTTAGCCGGGACAGGTTCCCGAGTTTGGGCGGGATAGGGCCTGTAATCTTGTTACCGCTCAAATCGATTTGTTCCAGTCGGGACAGCTTGCCGAACTCCGGGGGAATCGATCCCGAAAGATTGTTGTAGGACAGGTCGATTTGTTCCAGCCAGGACAGCTTGCCGAGCTCCGGGGGGATCGGACCCGAAAGATTGTAGGTGAAGCGCATCGAGAGCGTTTCCAGCGCGGACAGGTTCCCGAGTTCGGGAGGAATTGACCCCGTTAGTCGGATAATAGAGAGATTAAGGTCAGTGAGCGCGGAGAGATTCCCGAGCTCGGGGGGGATCGGGCCCGTAAGGTTGCGATTACTGGACAGGTTGAGGGTTTCCAGCCGGGACAGATTTCCCAGCGCCGGGGGGATCGGGCCCGCAAGCCCCGCAGCGGATATCCATTGTCGAGCTTCGCGATCATACCTCTGGCCAAGATCAAGCCCTACCACCCACCCCTCCTCATCCACCTCCACCCCATACCAATCCCCCAGCGGCGCATCGGTCAGCCAGTTGTCGTTGTGGGTCCAGTTCGGGCCGTCCGTCGCCTCGTACAGCGCGACCAGCGCCGCACGGTCGGGAAGAGGTGGGCATATCGCGTCCGTTCCCTCGACCATGGGGATCGCTGCAAGCCAGTCCTGTAACTCTTTGGGGCTGCACAATCCGGTACCCGCAAAACGAAATGTTTCCAGCTCATGACCGTTCAGATCTAAAGGCAAGCGCCCCTGAATGCCCGGATTGTCCGAGATATCAAGCACCTTCAACTCCGTCAGATCGGCAATAGAACCGGGTAGCTGCCCTTTCAGGTTATTCGCCGGAAGTTCAATGCCCACGACCCGTTCTAAGGAATCGGCGGCGATTCCATACCACTCTGAAAGAGCCACGTCGCTCAGCCAGCCATCGGACCGACTCCACTGGGCTCCATCCATGGCTTTGTACATCTTCTCCAGAGCTGCCCTGTCCGCATCGCCACAGAGGGGTACCGGTGATGATAGCTGTCTCCGCCACCGATCAAATGCATCCGTCCTCGGCACGCACAGATCGGTGTTTTCAATCCACAGCGTACCTAGAGCGGAGAGCTTGAGAAACGATACGGGGATCGGTCCTGAAAGATCGTTGCCGCCCAGTCGGAGGACTCTCAACGCGGACAAGTTCCCCAGTTCCGGCGGAATCGGGCCCGTCAGGCGGTTGTATTGCAGCCCGAGATAATTCAGCGCGGCCAGATTTTCCAACTCGAGCGGAATCGGGCCGGTTAGGGCATTGTGGGCCAGCCAGAGTGTTCGCATCTGGAATAACTGCCCCAGTTCAGTAGGGATTGGCCCCGTTAAGCTGTTGTGGTACAGATCGAGAGTTTGCAACTCCGCCAGATTCCCGAACTCCGGGGGGATTATGCCCGTAAGATTGTTTCGGTCTAGCGAGAGGTATTTTAACGTGAATAACTGCCCCAGTTGTGGGGGAATCGAGCCCGAAAGATCATTGGCGGATAGCCGGAGCCTTTCCAGCGCGGGTAGCTGTCCCAACTCGGGCGGAAGCGAGTCCGTCAGGGTGTTATTGGCAAGATCAAGCGTTTGCAACGCGGACAGGTTCCCCAGCTCCGATGGAATCGAACCCGTAAGGGCGTTGTGATACAGCACGAGCCTTCGCAGCGCGGACAGTTGCCCCAGCTCCGGGGGAATTTCGCCGGATAGCCCATGTGGAACCCATCGCCGGAGTTCATCATCAAATTTCCCCCCAAGATCAAGCCCTACAACCCGCCCACTGGCATCCACCTCCACCCCATACCAATCCCCCAGCGGCGCATCGGTCATCCAGTTCTCATTATGGGTCCAGTTCGGGCCGTCCGTCGCCTCGTACAGCGCGACCAGCGCCGCACGGTCCGCGTTTGCAGAGGCCGAAACCGCAGCCACCGGCAATGGCGGGGCGGTGGGCTCGATCACCTCTTCGCAGGCGGCCAGAAAGAGTAGTGACAGGAAGAGCAGGCGGCGGATCATTGGGGAATCCCGGGCAGTGGTGAAGTGGTGCGGGCCGGAACATTTATCCGATGCGGATCGGACGGAACATGCATGCAACGTGCAAGTCTGCCATTGTACAGCCGTGCCCGCCTGGTACGCCAGCCCCCCGGCCCGGAGGAAAAACCCGGCGAAGGCATCATAGCGGATCGGCTATCCATGGACAGCTTCCCTTCGAGAAGCGCCGGATGCGCGTGGTTCACTCTCGAAGTCGGGGACGTCGAAATCGATCCCGGCCCGGATGGACGAAGGGCGCGAGGAGGGAAGCAGGCAAGCGGTCACGCCCGGACGGCCGTCGGCGACCGTGGTCACCGTGGGGGTCAACGAACTGCTCGGCAGTGGCGCGTGGAGACCCCGACCGGGGCATCCGAATGGCGACCGGGGATATCCCGACCGCCGCGTCAAATGCGACAAGGCACCCCACGCATCTGTTCATGTTTCCTAACCCTGTCTATTCTCCATCAGCCCGATGGATCATCCCTGAGCGCGCGGGCAATGCCGCCTGACTGCCCGGTCGATGCGTTTCACAGCCCTGACTGCCCGCCGCTGCCCTCTCCCACCCCGCTGCCGATGCCCACCACCTCCGAAGCGCCCGCCTCCCCTCGCAGACCCGCCTGGGCCAAGGTCGTCGATCAGACCCGGTGCATTGGCTGTCACGCCTGTACCACGGCCTGCAAGTCCGAGAACGAAGTCCCCCTCTCGGTGACGCGAACCTATGTGAAGTATGTCGACACGGGCGTCTTTCCCCAGGCCAGGCGCTCCTTTCAGGTCACCCGCTGCAACCAGTGCGAGTTTGCGCCCTGCGTGACCGCCTGTCCGACTGCGGCGATGTACCGACGGCCCGACGGGATCGTCGATTTCGACAAGAGCGCCTGCATTGGCTGCAAGGCGTGCATCGCGGCCTGTCCCTACGACGCGATCTTTATCAACCCCGAGGATCGCTCGGCCGAGAAGTGCAACTTCTGCGCGCACCGGCTCGATATCGGGCTGGAGCCGGCCTGCGTGGTCGTCTGTCCGACCGAGGCGCTTCTGGTGGGAGACATGAACGACCCGGCTTCGCGCGTGGCCCGCATTGTGAATCGCGATGCGGTTGCGGTGCGGCGCCCCGAGAAGGAGACGCGGCCGAAGCTCTACTACCGGGGGGCCGATCAGGCGACGCTGGATCCGCTTGCGGCGGCGCGGCCGGAGGGGGGACTCTTCATGTGGAGCGAGCAGGGCGATCTGAAGCACGGGGTGACCTCGGGGCATCCGGGACCGCACAACTCATCGGCGGCCGCACTGCTCAGCTACGACATTCCGCACCGCGCTCCCTGGGATTTTCGGGTTTCGCTCTATACCTGGACCAAGTCGATCGCCGCCGGGGCGTACCTGATTCCCTTCATTCTCCTTGCCGCCGGCCGGATTGCGCCCGCGAACCCGCTCTGGCTGTGGGGCGCGCCGATCCTGGCCCTGCTCTTTCTGGGGCTGACGGGCGCGGTTCTGATCTGGGATCTGGAGCACCCCGCCCGCTTCCACCTCATCTTTCGGCGACCGCAGTGGCGAAGCTGGCTGGTGCGGGGCGGCTTCATTCTGGGAGGCTACGGGGCGCTGCTTGCGGCCCACCTGGCGCTGGCATGGAGCGGCACGGCTCCTCCGCTCTGGCTCGGTTCCGTCGGCGCTCTCCTTGCGGTGCTGACCGCCATCTATACCGCCTTCCTCTTCGGGCAGGCCAAGGCGCGCGACATGTGGCAGAATCCCCTCCTGCCGGTACACTTTCTGGTGCAGGCGCTGGTCGCGGGGAGCGCTGCGGTCGCTCTGGTTGCGCAAGGTGCGCGCGGCCCCGCGCTTGTCCTCTTTGCCCTGGCGAGCGCCGCCCACGCCCTCATGATTCTCGGCGAGGTTCTGATGCCCCCTGCCACCGCGCACGCCCGTCTGGCCGAACGCGAGCTGACCCACGGCCGCTACCGGCACGGCTTCCGCATCGGGCTCTCGGGCGCGCTGATCGGAGCGGTCGCGCCCTGGCTTGCGGCCATCGCCCCGGCTCTGGCTCTCGGCGCGGTCTCGTTCGGTCTCCTGACGCTGCTGGCCTGGGAACATGCGCACGTGCAGGCGGCCCAATCGGTGCCCCTCGCATGAAGAGAGACGCCTCGGCGGCGACGCCCGGCCCTTCCACAGGAGACAGCGACCGCTCCCCGGCCTCGATCGCCGCGCTTGATGCCCGCATCTCGGCGGCCCGCACCGAGGTCGAGGCCCGCGGCGAGACCTTCTATCCGGGTGCGAGTCGCATCCATCTGGCCTCCTTTCCGCCGAAGGAGCGCTGGAGCGATTGGGTCGAACTCGACTCGAAGGCCTGGCCGAAGCGGGTGGAGCGCCGCTACATGCTGGTTCCCACGACCTGCTTCAACTGCGAATCAGCCTGCGGACTGCTGGCCTATGTGGACCGCGAGACGCTGGAGGTGCGCAAGTTCGAGGGGAATCCCGAGCATCCGGGTTCGCGCGGGCGCAACTGTGCAAAGGGTCCGGCGACGGTCACGCAGATCACCGATCCGGATCGGATTCTGACCCCGCTCAGGCGGGCCGGGGAGCGGGGCGAGGGGCGCTGGGAGCCGGTGTCGTGGGACGAGGCGCTGGATGATATTGCGGGGCGGATTCGCAGGGCGATGGACGAGGGGCGCCACCGCGAAATCATGTACCATGTCGGGCGCCCCGGCGAGGATGGCTTCACCGAACGGATGCTGGCCGCCTGGGGGGTCGATGGTCACAACTCGCACACCAACATCTGCTCCTCGGGCGCGCGGGCGGGGTACCACCTGTGGATGGGAATGGACCGGCCCAGCCCCGATCATGAACATGCCCGCGTGATTCTGCTCGTCAGCAGCCATCTCGAGGCGGGCCACTACTTCAATCCCCACGCCCAGCGGGTCATGGAGGGGAAGAAGCGGGGCGCGCGGCTGATCGTCTTCGACACCCGGCTGTCGAACACCGCCACCCACGCCGACCACTGGCTCTCGACCTATCCGGGCTCCGAGGCCGCCGTGCTTCTGGCGATCGCCAATCATCTGATCCAAACCGGCCGCTACAATGTGGAGTTCGTGCGGCGGTGGTGGAACTGGCGCGAATTTCTGGAGGAGGGCGCAGCGGCGAGCCCCCATCCGGCGCATGACGACAACGATTCCCACCCGGCGCACTCCGGGGATGGCAACCCGGACGCTGTCCCCGCCTTCGAGCGCTTCCAGGAGCGACTCGCGGCTCTCTATGCCCGCTACACCTTCGAATTTGCAGCGGCCGAGAGCGGTCTTTCCGCCGAGACGATCGCCGAGGTGGCAGAGATTGTGGCCGGCGCCGGAGAACGCCTCTCGACGCACAACTGGCGCAGCGCGGCCGCAGGCAATCTGGGGGGCTGGCAGGTTGCGCGCGCGCTCTTCCTGCTGAATGCGCTGACCGGATCGATTGCGGTTCCCGGGGGCACCTATCCCAACGCCTGGAACAAGTTTGTGCCGCGCCCGATTCATATGCCGCCGCGTCATCCGGAGCAGTGGAACGAGCTCACCTGGCCCGGCGACTATCCGCTCAGCCTGATGGAGATGTCCTTCCTGTTGCCGCATCTGATGGCGGAACGGGGTGGACGCCTGGAGCTCTACTTCACCCGCGTCTACAACCCTGTCTGGACCAATCCCGACGGCTTTTCGTGGATCGAGATGCTGACCGATCCGAAGCGCATCGGACTTCATGTTGCGCTGACCCCCACCTGGAACGAAACCGCCTTTCTGGCCGACTATGTGTTGCCGATGGGCCACTCGTCGGAGCGCCATGACCTGACCAGCTACGAGCAGTACGACGGCCTCTGGATCGGACTGCGGCAGCCGGTGCTGCGCGAGGCGCGCGCGCGGCTGGGCGAACGGGTGGATTCCACGCGCGATGTCAATCCGGGCGAGGTCTGGGAGGAGAACGAGTTCTGGATCGAGCTGACCTGGCGGATCGACCCCGATGGACGTCGTGGCATTCGGGGATTTTTCGAGTCGCGCGAACGGCCCGGCACAAAGCTCACCGTGGATGAATACTACGGGTGGATCTTTGCGAATTCGGTGCCGGGATTGCCTGCAAGGGCGGCCCGCGAGGGTCTTTCGCCCCTGGACTACATGCGGCGCTACGGAGCCTTCGAGATCGGTTGCGCGGTGGGGCCCCGCCACGAGGAGCAGGTGCCCGCGAGCGAACTCGGCGACCCGGCGATCGATGCAGGGGGACGGGTCTTTACGCGGGTCGAGGCGCCGCCGCCGCTGAATGTGGTCCCGCTGCCGCAGCCCGAGGACGACGACGAGGGACGCCGGCGGGTGGGGGTCGAGGTCGATGGCGTGATCCGGCGGGGATTTCCGACCCCCTCGGGGCGGCTCGAGTTCTGGTCGCGGACGCTGGCCGACTGGGGATGGCCGGAGATGGCGATCCCGGGCTACGTGCCCAGTCACATTCATCCCGCCCGCCTGGACGAGGACCAGATGTGCCTGATCTCGACCTTCCGTCTGCCCGTTCAGATTCACACCCGCAGCGCCAACGCCAAGTGGCTCAACGAGATCGCGCATACCAACCCGCTCTGGATCCACCCGCGCGACGCAGACCGGATCGGGGTGCGCACTGGGACTCTGGTGCGTGTCGAAACGCGGATCGGGCACTTTGTGGTGAAGGCCTGGGTGACCGAGGGAATTCACCCGGGCGTGGTGGCCTGCTCGCATCATATGGGCCGGTGGAAGACGCAGGAGGGGCCGCACCCGGCGATGGCGACCGTTGCGCTGAAGCGCGCAGGCAGCGCCTGGGAGATGATGCGCCGCACCGGAACCGGACCCTTTGCCTCGACCGACGCCGACACCGCGCGCATCTGGTGGACCGATGTCGGGGTACACCAGAACATGACCTTCCCCGTTCAGCCCGACCCGATCTCGGGGGCGCACTGCTGGCATCAGGCGGTGCGCGTCGTTCGCGCCCGCTCCGGCGACCGCTATGGCGACATTGTGGTCGATACCGCAAAGTCGCGCGAGATCTTCAGGGAGTGGCTCGACCTGACCCGGCCCGCCGCACAGCACTCGCCCGATGGAACCCGGCGGCCCTGGTGGCTGCTCCGCCCCGTTCGTCCGACCCGGGCCGCCTACGCCCTTTCATGGAACTCCTCAGGGCCCTCGGATCGCTGATCGAAGGGCCGGCCCCGGAGCACCGGCGGATCGCGGCTGCGCTCGGGTTGCCCTCTCCGCCGGACGCTGCGCTGCATGGAGCGGTTGTGGACTTTCAGCGCTACCCCTGGGCATCGGTCTATCTGGGCGCCGAGGGAATGATCGGGGGCGAAGCGCGCGACCGGATCGCCGGCTTTCGGCGGGCGCTGGGGATGGAGGCCGCGGGCGAGGCCGAGGTTGATCATCTGGCGGCGCTGCTGGCTTTGGCGGCAGAGCTGGAGAGCCGGATGCGCGCCGCGACCGATGCCGCCGAGGGCGCACTCCTGGGCGAGGCCCGCGCGACCCTCTTCGGCGAGTATCTGTGGTCGTGGACGGGGCTCTACCTGGCGTCCTTTGCGGGGTGCGGGTCGCGCTTTCACGAGGAGTGGGCCGCGCTCCTGGCCGCTGCGCTCGGCGAGGACGCAGCCGGGCTGGAGCCGCCGCAACGACTGCCCGCTCTTCTGCGCGAGGCGCCCCTACCCGCCGATCCGCGCCAGGACGGGGGGGCGGCCTTCCTTGCGACGCTCCTGGCGCCCGTGCGTCTGGGGGTGGTGCTGCTGCGCGACGATCTGGTGCGTCTCGGGGCCGAAACCGGTCTGGTCTGCCGCGCCGGCGAGCGCCGCTACGTGCTGGAGTCGTACCTGGCGCAGGATCCCGGGGCCGCGCTCCACTGGCTGGCCGATTTCGCGGCGGCGGGGGCCGGGCGCATGCAGGTGCGGGGTCCGGCGCTGATCGCGCAGTGGTGGTCGCGACGGGCGGTGGAGGGGGCGGCGCTCCTGGCGGAGCTGGCGGACGAGGTGGCTGCAGGGGCGGAGATCGCGCCATGAGGGGGCGGGGTGGGGTGAGGCGGGGGTGGCCGGAGCGGCGTGGCGTTTCGCGCGATCTGGTGGCCGGGCTGAGCGTCGCCCTTCTGATCATTCCCCAGAGCATGGCCTATGCCGAGCTGGCCGGAATGCCCAGTGTACACGGTCTTTACGCCTCGGCGATTCCCCTTGTGGCGGCGGGCCTCTTCGCGTCGTGCCCCTATCTGCAAACCGGACCGGTGGCGCTCACCGCGCTCCTCACCCACGGCGCCATCTCCACCATTGTGCCGGTCGGGAGCCCCGAGTACATCGGCGCGGCCGCCCTCCTCGCCCTTCTGGTCGGGGTGGTGCGGATTGCGGTCGGAATGGTGAAGGCGGGCAAGGTCACCTATCTCATGTCGCAACCGGTTCTGCGCGGCTTCACCTCGGGCGCGGCAATCCTGATCCTGCTCTCGCAGTTCCCCTCCACACTCGGCATGACCGGCGGGTCGGAGGAGGGCCTCGTCCGCCGCACCATCGGCATCCTCGCAGATCCGGCCTCCTGGAGCCTTACTGCGGCCGCCCTGGCCGCGCTGACCACCGCAATCACCCTGCTGGCCCGCAGAATTCACCACCTCTTTCCCGGGGCGCTGGTCGCAGTTGGCGGCGGCGTGCTCTTTTCCCTTCTGGCGGGGTACGGGGGCCCGGTCGTGGGCGAAATCCCCGGATCGCTTCCCCCCTTCAGCCTGGCTCTGCCCTGGCCCCTGCTGCCCCGGCTCGTGGTTCCGGCGGCGGTGATCGCCCTGGTGGGGTTCGCCGAATCCACCGCAATCGCGCGCAGCGCCGCCTCGCGCGACCGGGTCGCCTGGAATCCCGATCGGGAGTTTGTCGCCCAGGGCGCGGCCAATCTGGCAGCGGGCGTCTTCGGCGGTTTTCCGGTCGATGGATCCTTCTCGCGCAGCAGCCTCAACCAGCTTTCGGGGGCATGGTCGCGTTGGTCGGGAGTGGTGACCGGTCTGGCCGTCCTGGTCTTCCTTCCCTTTGCCGGACTCCTCTCGGCGCTTCCCCGGGCGGTGCTCGCGGGAATCGTCATTGCGGCGGTGGCGGGTCTGGTGCAGCCGCGTCTCCTGATCGGCGTCTGGCGGTTGTCGCGCATTCAGGCGCTCGTGGTCTGGTTCACCCTGGGCATGTGTCTGCTGCTGACGCCGAGAATCGAGCAGGCGCTCCTCCTGGGGATTCTGCTGTCGCTGGCGATTCATGTCTGGCGCGAGCGGCGAACCGGCATTCATGGCCGCATGGAGGGCCCGGTTCTGCACTTCGAGGTCACGGGGACTCTCTGGTTTGCCTCGGCGCCGCGCCTGGAGGAGGCGATCGTGGAGCGTCTGAGCCGCAGCGACGGCGTGACCGAGATCGTTCTGCACCTCGATGGTCTGGGACGAATCGACCTGACCGGGGCGCTGACGCTGAAGCGGATCGTCGACGGGTTCGGCGGTTCGGGGATCGTGGCCACGCTCTCGGGGGTTCCGCCCCAGGCGCGCGCGCTGATCGACAATGTGTTCGGAAGGCTGCCCGGAGGATCGGAGTAGGGAGATTCGAGACCGGCCCGGCCCCCGCGCACCTCAATGCGCGATTGCGTAGGCTTCGCGACGCGGATCGGAGGCGGCGACGAGGGTGCCATCGCGGTCGCGCACAATCATCTGGGCGCCCCCGAAGGTTGCAGTCCATCCCTGCACCGTGCCGATGCCATGCCCGAGCGCCTCGAGCTCTGCAAGCACATCGGCCCCGAAGCGGTCCTCGAAGTCGATCGCGAGCCCCTCGTAGCTGCGAAAGCGGGGCGCTTCGATCGCCGCCTGCGGGGTCATGCCGAAGAGAAGAAGGTTGTTGACGATCTGCAGAAGGCTCTGCGGCTGACTGTCTCCGCCGGGGGTTCCCAGGGTGAAGGCAAAGCGCCCGTCGCCGTCCAGCGCCATCATCGGCGTCAGGGTGTGGTAGGGCCGCTTCCCGGGCGCGATGACATTGGGGTGACCTTCTTCGAGGGTGAAGAGCGCTCCGCGGTTGTGCAGCACCACGCCGGTTTCGGGCTCCAGAATTCCCGACCCGAAGCCGGCGAAGAGGCTCTGAATCCAACTGACCGCATTTCCCCAGCGATCGACGGCGGTCAGATAGACCGTATCGCCTGTGTCGTCGCGATCCCCCGGACCCCTTCCCGAGGAGACTGCGGATTGTCCGGTCCGGTCTCCCATCGGGCTCTCGGCCTGTCCCGGCTGCCGCGATGCGGCGGCGGCGCCCGGATCGACCAGGGCGGCCCGGCCGGCCAGATAGTCGGCGGCGAGCAGCATGTCCAGCGGCAGATCGGTAAAGTCGGGGTCGGCGGCCCAGCGATCGCGGTCGGCAAAGGCCAGCTTCTTGAGCTCGATCAGGGTGTGCAGATAGGGCGCGGTATTGTGCCCCATCGTCTGCAGATCGAAGCTGCGCGCCATTCCGAAGAGCTGAAGCTGCGCAATGCCCTGCGTGTTCGGGGGAAGCGCGAGCATGGTATGGCCCTCGTAGTCGCTCTGCAGGGGCTCGACCCAGGTGGAGCGGTGCGCCTCCAGATCGACCGCCTGCAGATGTCCGCCCGCGCTGTCGAGGAGGGTGGCCAACCGATCGGCGACGAATCCCCTGTAGAAGCCGTCGCGTCCCTCGCGCGCGATCCGCTCCAGCGTTGTGGCCAGGGCGGGGTTGCGCAGAGGGCTGCCGACAGGTGGAGGATCTCCGCCGGGCAGGTAGAGGGCGCGGCCGGGATCGTTCAGCGAGGCTGCAAATGCGGCAATATCGCTCGCGAGTCGGCTGGAGACCGGAAAGCCGTCCCGCGCATAGCCGATCGCGGGGGCCAGCAGCTCGTCCAGCGGCAGCGATCCGAAGCGGTCGAGGGCATCGGTCCAGGCGGCGACCGCTCCGGGCACGGTGACGGAGAGGGGGCCGGTCTCGGGGACTCTCTCCAGGTCGCGCCCGGCGTAGAGGGCGGGTGTGGCCAGCGATCCGGCGCGTCCGCTTCCATTCAGGGCATGAACGTCGCCGGTCGCCGCGTCGAAGTAGAGGGCGAAGGCGTCGCCACCGACTCCATTCATATGGGGACGCACAACCGCAAGCACGCCGGCCATGGCGATCGCGGCATCGATGGCGTTCCCGCCCCGCCGCAGAACATCGTGGCCCGCCGCTGCCGCCAGGGGGTGCCCCGCCGAGACCGCGCCACTCATTCCCCGAACCTCGGGCCGGTTGGTTTCGGGGAAAAGGGGAGCGGGTGGCCCTTCCCGCCCGGCTTCGCTCTCGCTGCAGGCGGCCGTCATGACGACACACGCCACCGCTCCGGCCGCCCTGCCCGCGCGGCGCCCTCTTCGGGTGCGGGGGGTGCGGGTATGCGCGGATGCGGGCGCGGTTCGCCTTTGCGATTCAGATCTGTTGTGATTGTGTTTCATTGTGATTGTGCTCCCGGCGGTTGTGATTGTCGGTTCAGGGTTGCGGTTTGTGCGGTGATGTTGCAATCCTGATAATTGTGATTGTGTCAGTGAATTGATTTGTGTTCGTGAATCAATTGTGATAATGCATTGTTGCGATTGTGTTATATTGTGTTTTTGTGATTGAATACATTGTGATGTTTGCTTTATGCCGGTTGCGATTCATGGCGAAGTTTTTTTCGTGTTTTCGGGGGGTGTCAGCCGCGTTTCCGCGATCCGATTCGTCGCCGTGATTGCAATTTCTTGCAATTTTTTGCAATTTTATGCAATTCATTGCGGTTGCGCCTGATTGCGGTCGTTGTCGGGGGATTGTGGTTGTGGTTTGTTGCGATTGCGATGTTCCGGTTCAGCGGGGTCGCGGGCTTTCGCCATGGGGCGGTTCCGCCGACCGCCCGGAGCCGCGCTCGCTCCGATTCCCATGGCTGCCGCGATTCCATTGAAGAGCATGTCGCGAAGATCGAAGGACCGACTTGGAACAAACCACTGGATTCCCTCGTCGAGTGCGCCGGCCAGAGCCGCAACCCCGAAGGCGATCGCCGAGGGCAGGGGAACGCGCCCTCCACTGGCCTTGCGCTCCAGGAGCGCTTCGCGAGTCAGCGCCGCCAGCACGCTGTATTCGATCAGGTGGGTGCGCGCGGCCGCACTCGTCAACCGGGCCAGCACCAGCAGGTAGACGGCGGCCACGCCAAGGCCGATTCCCATTTGGACGAGCTTCGCGCGATTGCTCCCGGATTGCCCCCGGTTGCCCAATGCCAGCGCAAGGAGGGCGACAGCCACCAGAGCGACCCCGCCTCCAAAGACGAGCGGCGCCGGATCGGTGCCTGCCAGAGCGTTCAGCAGCAGAGGCGAGAGCGCCAGGGTCGAATACACCGCCGCGAGTGTGGCCAGGGTGCAGATCCAGAGTCGCCGTTCGCGTTGCGAAAGGAAGATGCCGTCCATGCCGATCGTCACGTTGTGAACAATCCGCCCTGCTCACCCATCCTGCAGCTCCGGTTCGATCTCCTCTGACCGCTCTTCGTGCAGATCAACCAGGGGAGTCGGATAGTTGCCCGAGAAGCAGGCCGAGCAGAAGGGCCCCCGTTCCTCCACGGCCCCGACCAGCCCGTCGAGTGAGAGGTACCCGAGCGAATCGACCTGGAGTTCGGCCGCGATCGCGCCCACCGACCGTGCCGAACCGATGAGCTCCTTCTTCGAGGGCATGTCGATTCCGTAATAGCAGGGGAAGCGAACCGGAGGACTGGCCACCCGAAAGTGAATTTCGGCCGCACCCGCCTGCCGAATGAACTTGACCAGGCTGCGCGATGTGGTGCCTCGCACAATCGAATCGTCCACCACCACAACCCGCTTGTTGGCCAGAACCTCGCGCACCGGATTGTACTTGATGCGGGCGCCGAAATCGCGATCGGCCTGCGATGGACGAATAAAGGTGCGGCCGACATAGTGGTTGCGCAACAATCCGAGTTCATAGGGAATATTGCTCTCTTCGCTATATCCAAGGGCTGCCGAGTTGGCGCTGTCCGGCACCGCAATGACGCAATCGGCCGGCACGGGGTGTTCGCGCGCAAGCTGGCGGCCGAGGGCGCGGCGGGCGCGATCCACGCTCAACCCCCACAGACTGGAATCGGGGCGCGCAAAATAGACAAGCTCGAAGATGCAGGGCGAGGGTTCCTCGGGGTGCAGGCCCGGCAGACTCTCGACCGTTTTGCCCCGAATGCGCACAAGTTCGCCCGGTTCGATGTCGCGCAGATAGCGGGCTCCCACAATATCGAGTGCACAACTTTCGCTTGTGACAATATGATTGCCGCTCTCGAGCTGTCCCAGCACCAGGGGGCGAAATCCGCGCGGGTCGCGCACGGCGTACATGGTTTCGCCAATGGTGATGACCAGCGAGTACGCGCCCTCGATAAAGCTGAGCGCATCGCGTATCTGGGCCACGACCGAGCGATGGCGGGAGCGCGCAATCAGATGAACGATGACCTCGGAATCGGACGAACTCTGGAAGATCGCCCCCTCGTCGACAAGCTGGCGCTTGCACATCCGGGCATTGGTGAGGTTGCCATTGTGAACGATCGCCAGATCGCCCTCGGAGTAGCGCACCACAATCGGCTGGGCGTTGACCCGCTGTCCATTGCCGGCGGTGGAGTAGCGCACGTGGCCGAGCGCCGTGCGTCCGGGAAGCGCGGCAATTCGCTCTGCATTGAAGACGTCGGAGACAAGTCCGAGTTCCTTGTACAGCCGGGTCTGCCCATTCCGGGTGGCGCAGATGCCGGCGGCCTCCTGCCCACGGTGTTGCAGGGCGTAGAGCGCAAGAAAGGCAAGCTCCGAGGCGTTGTCGGCCCCGCTGACGCCCACAATTCCGCACTCTTCGCCGGGACGGTCGTTCAACAGTGCAACAGGAAGATCGGTGGCCGGGCCGCGCATGGGTCTATCCTGTTCGGCTCATGAGTTCGGGGATGGCGCCGAAGTGGCGCGCGCTCAGGGTGGCCAGCGGAATGCCGACTCTGTCCTGGTTCATTTCGATCTCCAGGGGAGCGTCCTGGCGTCCGACCGTGCCGATCTGCGCAGCGGGCACTCCAAAGCGCGAAGCCGTCTGCAGAACCCCGGGGAGATCGCCGGGGGCGCAACTGATGACAATCCGCCCATGGTCCTCGCCGAAGAGGAGCGCCGTGGCCGGCAGGGGATCGGCAAGCCGCACGGTGGCGCCAAAGCGCTCGCGGGTGCGCGGCCGTCCCAGGCAGCACTCCGTCAGCGTGACCGCAAGTCCCCCGCTGGAGACATCGTGGGCCGAACGAAGCCGCTCCTCGAAGGCAAGGGCCAGAATGCACTGCTGAAGCTGCCGCTCTGCCGCAAGATCGACCGGGGGAGGCTCGCCGGCCACCAGATCGTGCAGCACATAGAGGTACTCCGAGCCGCCGAGCTCGCCGGTGTTGGAGCCGAGCAGAACGATGGCGTCGCCGGGAGCGCGGAAGGGATGGCAGACCCGTTTGTCGAGGTTGTCGATTACGCCCACCATTCCGATCACCGGAGTCGGATAGACCGCCCGGCCATCGGTCTCGTTGTAAAAGGAGACATTGCCGCCGGTGACGGGAGTCTCGAGCACGGCGCAGGCGTCGCGCATGCCAAGCACCGCCTCGCGAAACTGGTACATGATCTGCGGCTTGAGCGGGCTGCCGAAGTTGAGGCAGTTGGTGACGGCCCGCGGCACGGCCCCTGTACAGGCCACATTGCGCGCCGCTTCGGCGACCGCTCCCATGGCCCCCACCCGCGGATTGAGCCAGGTGTGGCGGCCATTGCAGTCGGTGGTGGCGGCCACTCCACGGTGCGTTCCCGGAATTCGGATCACGCCGGCGTCGCCCCCGGGGCGCTCAATCGACTGGCCGCGCACGGTGGTGTCGTACTGCTCGTAGACCCACTGCTTCGAGGCGACCGAAGGCGAACCCGCAATCTGCAAAAAGGCGTCCTCCAGAGTTCCGGGCGGCTCGATATGGGGTGCGAGATCCATGACCCGCAGCGCGCGCACATCTGCGTCTTCTTCGGCGGGGCGTTCGTAGGTGGGGCAGCCCTCGGTGAGGGGAAGCGCGGGAATGTCGGCGACCGGAATCCCCCTCTCGAGAACCCTGAAGTTGCCGCCGGCGGTCACCCTGCCGATGGTGGCGGCCTCGAGCTCCCACTTCTCCAGAATTGCGCGCACCTCGTCTTCGTGCCCTGCCGCCGCCACCACCAGCATCCGCTCCTGCGATTCCGAGAGGAGGATCTCGTAGGGCGTCATGCCCGGCTCGCGCACCGGCACCTGCGCCACATCGATCTCGACCCCGGTCCCCGACCGACCCGCCATCTCGGCCCCACTCGAGGTGAGCCCGGCGGCCCCCATATCCTGAATTCCCACAATATGTCCGCTGGCGATCAGCTCCAGCGACGCCTCCAGAAGCAGCTTTTCGGTGAATGGGTCGCCCACCTGCACCTGCGGTCGGCTGCTGACGTCGTCGCCCTCCGAGAGTTCCTCCGATGCGAAGGTGGCGCCGTGGATTCCATCGCGTCCGGTGCGCGCGCCCACGGCCATCAGGGTATTGCCGACGCCCTCGGCGGTTCCCCGGATCAGCTCCTCGCGCCTCATCAGCCCGAGGCACATGGCATTGACGATCGGATTGTCCCGGTAGCCCCGGTCGAAGTGGACCTCGCCCCCGACCGACGGAATGCCGACGCAGTTTCCATAGTCGCCCACTCCGCGCACCACTCCGCCGAAGAGATAGCGCACGCGGGGGTCGTCGGGATCGCCGAAGTGCAGCGAGTTCAGGGTGGCGACCGGCCGTGCGCCCATGGTGAAGACATCGCGCAGAATGCCACCCACCCCCGTGGCCGCTCCCTGATAGGGCTCGACGGCCGAAGGGTGATTGTGGGATTCGATCTTGAAGGCCAGGGCATGGCCGTCTCCCACATCGATGACGCCCGCATTCTCGCCCGGCCCCTGAATGACCCAGGGCGCCGTGGTGGGGAGGAGCCGGAGGAGCCGTTTCGAGTTTTTGTAGCCGCAGTGCTCGGACCACATCGCCGAAAAGACGCCCAGCTCGGTGAAGGTGGCCTCGCGCCCCAGAATCGTCACGATCCGGGCGTATTCCTCGGCCGAGAGTCCGTGTTCCTCGATCAGTGCGGTCGTCATGGGGGGGTCGCCGGGGCGGGGAAGGGGGGATGTGGTCACCGGGCCCCCTCTGTGGGCCGAATCCGGCTGCCCACGAGCGATTCGAAGAGGGGAAGTCCGTCTGCCGAGCCCGTGATGGCTTCGATGGCGCGATCGGGGTGCGGCATCATGCCGAGCACATTGCCGCGCCGATTCGCGATTCCGGCAATGGCGTGCAGCGAACCGTTGGGATTGGATTGCTCGCTGGTGTCGCCGTCGGGGCTGCAGTAGCGAAAGACGATCCGCCCCTCGCTCTCCAGGGTGGCCAGGGTGGAGGGGTCGGCGTAGTAGTTGCCGTCGGCGTGCGAGAGCGGCATGCGCAGAACCCGGTCTTCGCGGTAGCGCGAGGTGAAGGGGGTGTCGGTGCGTTCGGTGCGCAGGTGGCAGTCGTGAGACTGAAAGCGCAGCGAGACATTGCGCAGCAGGGCGCCGGGAAGCAGTCCCGCCTCGCAGAGGATCTGGAAGCCGTTGCAGATGCCCAGGACGAGGCCCCCGCGATCGGCGAAGCGGGCGATGGCCTCCATGATGGGGCTGAAGCGGGCGATGGCGCCGGGGCGCAGGTAGTCGCCATGCGCGAAGCCGCCCGGTACGATGACCGCATCAACCGGGCCGAGCTCCTTCTCGCGGTGCCAGAGATACGATGCCGCGCCGCCCGCAATCTCTACCGCGCGCACACAGTCCTGGTCGCAGTTGGAGCCGGGAAAGGTGATGACCGCAACCCTCATTGCGCATCTCCCGGGTGGGCGCTGGCGGCGATGCGAACATTTTCGGTGACCGGATTGGCCAGGAGCTTGTCGCACATCGCCTGCGCCAGCTCTTCGGCTGCTGTGGCCGATTCTGCGGTCAGATCAAGCTGAATGGTCTTGCCGACGCGCACCTCCGCAACGGATTCGAATCCGAGCGCGGCCAGCGCATGATGAATGGCCTTGCCCTGGGGGTCGAGCAGGCCGGGACGCGGGGTGACCAGAATCTGCACCGTGAATCGCTTCAAGGGAGTGTTCTCCAAGATTATGCTTGTGTGCCGGGGTTGCCGGCTTCGGGTCGGCGCCTGTCGGAATCGTTGAAGAGACCGGGTGGATGGGCGAAGCGCGGCGGTTTCCAGGAGTGGAGTGGCGATCCGGTCAGCCGCTGGAAAATTTCGCGGTAGCGCATGGTGGAGCTCTCGATCGCGGCGGGGGGCAGCGGTGGGGGCGGGGGTTCCCGATTCCAGTCCGCCAGAGTGTCGAGATAATCGCGAATGGGCTGCTTGTCGAGCGAATCCTGGGCCTGACCCGGGCGGTAGCGGTCGTGAGGCCAGAAGCGCGAAGAATCCGGGGTGAGCACCTCGTCGATCAGCAGAAGTTCGCCATCCGACGCGATCCCGAACTCGAACTTGGTGTCGGCCAGGATGATCTCCCGCTCCGCCGCCACCCGCGCGCCCCGCTCGAAGATCGCCAGCGACCGGTCGCGCAGCCGCCCTGCAAGCTCGTCCCCCAGGCGTCCTGCCACCTCGGCCAGGGGAATGTTCCGGTCGTGCCCCTCCTGCGCCTTGGTTGCGGGTGAAAAGAGGGGAGCAGGCAATCTGGCGCTCTCGATCAGCCCCGCAGGCATCGCTTCGCCCGCCAGGGTGCCGCTGCGCCGATACTCCTGCCACGCCGATCCCGAGATGTATCCGCGCACCACGCACTCCACAGGCAGCGGTTCGGTGCGGCGAACCAGCGAGGAGCGTCCCGCCCACTGGTGTTCATGGCCACAGAGCGCCGGAATGGCACGGCGAATTTCGTCGTCGCGGATCGAGATCAGATGATGCGGAATCTCTTCCAGGTGGGCAGCCAGCCACCAGGCGGTGATCGCGGTCAGGACGCGGCCCTTGTCGGGAATGCGCTCCCGCATCACCACATCGAAGGCGCTCACGCGGTCGCTCGCAATCAGCAGCAGCAGATCGGTGCCGGGAACCGCATGGACATCGCGAACCTTGCCGCGGAAGAGAAGGGGCAGGGGGAGGGGCGCGGTCATGCCTACACTCGTATGGGGGCGGCTGTTGCGATGCGTTCGGCGTGGCGTTCCAGCACCGGAGCGACCTCGGATGCGAGAAAGGCGTCTACCTGTTCGGGGGCTCGTCCCACCAGCGTCTCCGGCTTTTCTGCCCGCTCCTCGAGCTCGGCGCGCGACATGCCCAGCTCTGCATCGGCGGCGACCCGGGCAAGGAGATCCGCCTCCCTTCCCTCGGTCATGCGCCGCGCTGCGGCCAGGGTGTGATGACGAATCCGTTCATGCGCCCGCTGCCGGTCGGCGCCCCGCAGCGTGGCCTCCATCAGGACGGCTTCCATGACCATGAAGGGAAGGTGCGTCGCCAGGTTTGCCGCGACCACTCCCCGGTTGACGCGCAGCCCGCTCGCCACATTTTCGGCCAGAACCAGAGCCGCATCGGTGGTCATGTAGGCGTCGGGCACGGCGAGTCGCCGGTTGGCCGAGTCGTCCAGGGTGCGCTCCAGCCACTGGGTGGCGGCGGTGTGGGCGGGATTGGCGGCCAGCACGATCGTGTGGCGGGCGAGGGCGCAGATCCGCTCCGAACGCATCGGGTTGCGCTTGTAGGGCATGGCCGACGAACCGACCTGATCGGGCTCGAAGGGCTCCTCGAGTTCGCGCAGATGCGAGAGCAGACGAATGTCGGTTGCCATGCGCGCGAGAGAAGAGGCGACGCCGGCGAGTGTGGCCAGGAGCGCCTGATCGACCTTGCGCGGATAGGTCTGGCCGGTGACGGAATAGGCCGCTGCAAAGCCGAGTCGCTGGCAGAGTTCGCGCTCGAGCGCCTCGACTTTGGCGTGGTCGCCCCCGAAGAGCTGCAGGAAGGATGCCTGCGTGCCGGTTGTGCCCCGAACGCCGCGCAGCCTGAGCCTTCCCAGACGGTACTCGATCTCCTCCAGATCCAGGAGAAGATCCTGAATCCAGAGGGTGGCGCGCTTGCCGACGGTGGTGGGCTGGGCCGGCTGAAAGTGGGTATAGGCCAGGGTGGGCAGATCGCGGTAGCGGGCGGCGAAGCGGGCGAGGGCGCGAATCGCGGCCACAATCCGATCGCGAATCAGGGAGAGGGCGGCGCGGTGCTGAATGAGATCGGTGTTGTCGCCGACGAAGGCCGAGGTGGCGCCCAGGTGAATCAGACCCCGGGCGGCAGGCGCCAGATCGCCAAAGTGATGAATGTGCGCCATGACATCGTGCCGGAAGCGCTCTTCGTAGCGGGCCACCGCCTCCAGGTCGATGTTGTCCAGGTGCTCGCGCATCTGCAGGATCGCTTCCTCGGGAATGTCGAGTCCCAGGGCGCGCTCCGCCTCGGCCAGCGCCAGCCAGAGTCGTCGCCAGTGCCCGAAGCGGAAGGCCGGCGCAAAGATCCGCTCCATCTCGCGCGAGGCGTACCGGGCTGCCAGCGGATGCGCGTATCGCTCCGAAGCGGTCATGACCACTCCAGAAGGCCGGTGCGCACCACCCGGCCGCTCCGTTCAAGGAGGAGAACGAAGGGACGCGCTGCACGCTGGGTTCGCCTGAGCGCTGCCGCCGCCTCCTGCGCCGTGCGCACCCGCGAATTGTTGACGGCAAGGATGACATCGCCCGGTGCGAGGCCGATGCGACGGGTCAGAAGCTCGGAGATCTCCACCACCAGCGCCCCCTCGGCCGAGACCAGCTCGCGCTCCGCCTGAATGCCGGGGGTGATGGTCACCACCTCGAGGTCGCGCAGCAGCTCGACCCGCTCGGCGCTCAGCGAGGGCAACGGCCCGGCCTCCACAGTCACGATTCCGGCTCCCTCCACCTCGAGATCGATGCGGTCGCCCGCCCTCAAATCGAGAAGTGCGGCGGCGTAATCCAGGGTGGTGGCCAACCGCAGCCGACCCGCCCGCACCAGGCGCGCGCCCGCTTGCAGCCCTGCCCGGGACGCCGGCGAGCCCTCGGTAATGCGCGCCACCCGCACGCCGCGCGATCGCCCGAATCCATCGGCTTCCACTGCCTCGACGTTCAGCCCGAGCCAGGCGCGGCGCACCTCGCCGTAGCGCTCCAGGTCGGCGGCAATTCCAAGGGCGCGATCGATTGGGATGGCGAAGCCGAGACCCTCGCTGCCTCCTGAGCGCGAGAGGATCGACGCATTGATGCCGACGACTTCGCCCAGCGCATTGACCAGAGGTCCCCCGGAGTTGCCGGGATTGATGGCGGCGTCGGTCTGGATCATGCCGAGGTGGAAGCCGTCGTCGCCGTCGCCGGGGACGATATGGCGACCGAGTGCGCTGACCACGCCGGCGGTGACCGAGGGTTCGGGGCTGGAGATCAGCCCGCCAAAGGGATTGCCGATCGCCACGGTCCACTCGCCGATCATGAGGTCGGTGGCGGTGCCCAGGGGCGCGACCGGCAGGGTGGCGGCATCGGCTGCGAGTGCGAGGACGGCGATGTCGGTGGCCGGGTCGGAGCCGACCAGGCGGGCAGTGAAGTCGCGGGCGTCGGGGAGGGTGACGAGGATCTCGGTCGCATCGTCCACGACATGATGATTGGTCAGCACCGTGCCGCGGGCATCGATGATGAAGCCGGAGCCGAGCCCCTGGCTCTCGCGAAAGGGAAGGTAGTAGTCGTCGAAGAATGTGCGTCGTCGGATCTGCTCGCGCCGCCGCACCGAGATGGTGACGACCGCAGGCGCGACATTCCGGGCGGCCCGGACGATGGCGGTTGCGCGGCTGTCGGCGAGGGATTGCCGGGCGTTGGCGATTGGGATTGACGCCGGGCTGCCGGGTTCATGGGGCGCGGGGACCGGGTTTGCGGGGACCGGGTTGCCGCTTCCGGCCGGAGCCCCCTCTGCCGGGGGAAGATCGCAGCCGCCGGAAGCGATTGCGCTGCCGACGATGGAGAGCGCGAAGAGAAGCGGAGGAACCGGACCGGGCCGGCGTGCGCTCCTCACCGGGGAGCCTTCCCGGCTGCATCGCGGCCATGGGGGTAGTCCACACGCACGAGAAAGAGTCCGCAGGGGGGAGCCGGCGGAGATGTTCTCACTCTGCATGACGCGTCCGGCTGCGAGGGCTGTGATCCCAGAAGTCGAAAGATATCGCTCTCGTCGCGGCGGCCAAGGGCGATCTCCACCATCGTGCCCACCAGGTAGCGCACCATGCGATGCAAAAACCGGTTGGCCGAGATCTCGAAGAGGAAGCCGGGCCCCTCCCAGCGCCGCCAGCGAGCCCGACTCACCCGGCAGCGGTAGCCGCGCTGGGGCTGTCCTGACCGTGCAAAGGCGCGAAAGTCGTGCTCGCCGACGATCGCCTGCGCGGCGCGCACCGCCGGATCGAGGTCGAGTGGGCGCAGGAGCGGCCAGCACCAGCGGCGGTGAAAGGGCGATGCGGCTGCCGGATCAACCCCCACCTGGTAGCGATAGTGACGCAGAATGGCATCGCGCCGCGGGTGAAAGCGATCGCAGACGGCGACCGCGCTCCGCACCCAGATCGAGTCGGGGAGAATGGCATTGAGCGAGCGCACCAGCGCTGCCGCCCTCCAGCGGGCCGGCATCGACACCGCCGCCACCTGCCCGCTCGCATGTACCCCTGAATCGGTACGCCCCGCCCCGACCACCGGCCGCCGCTCCTCGACGAGGCGGGCGATGGCGTTCTCGAGCGCGCCCTGCACGGTGGGAGACCCGGGCTGCGCCTGCCATCCGTGGAAATCGGTGCCATCGTAGTGAAGGGTCAGCTTGAAGCGCGTTTCGCGGGAGTTCATAATTCGGGATCCCGGCAGCCCCCGAAGGGCTCGCTCTCATGCCGTTCGTCTCTCTTGCGCCCATGATGGAACCCACCTGCGAACCCACGATTCTTCTCGCGAAGGTTGTGAGGGGAGATTCGCTCACCCGCGCGGAGGCGGCGCAGCTCTTTGGCCGGATCGTGGCCGGAGAGGTCTCGCCGACCGTGACCGGCGCCCTCCTGGCTGCCCTCCAGACGCGCGGACCCCGGCCCGCAGAGGTCGCCGGCGGGGTCGAGGCGCTGCGCGCGGCGATGATTCCGGTGGCGTCCCCCAATCCCGACGCGCTCGTGGATACGTGCGGCACCGGCGGCGGCGCCATCTCCACCTTCAACATTTCGACCGCCGCCGCCTTCGTGGCTGCCGCGGCCGGCATTCCGATCGCCAAGCACGGCAATCGCTCCTTCACCTCGAAGTGCGGCAGCGCAGATGTCCTGGAGGCCCTCGGCGCCGAGGTCACGCTCCCGCCCGCCGCCATGTCTGCAGTTCTTGCTGAAGTCGGCATTGTCTTCATGTTCGCGCCCCTCCTGCACCCGGCCATGCGCCACGTGGCCCCGGTGCGGCGCGAGCTCGGCATTGCCACGATCATGAATCTGCTCGGGCCGCTGACCAATCCGGCGGCCGTGCGCCGACAGGTGGTCGGGGTTGCCGATCCGGCAGCGCTGGAGCTGGTGGCGCGCGCCCTCGCCGAGCTGGGGCACCTTCGGGCGCTGGTTGTGCATGGCGAGCCCGGCCTCGACGAGATCAGTCCCTGCGGTTCCACCCGGGTGGCCGAGCTGCGCGACGACGGTTCGATTGCGCTTCATACGGTCACCCCTGCCGACATGGGGCTGGCAGAGGTGGCCCCGGCAGCGCTGGCCGGGGGCGATCCCCCTCAAAATGCCGCCCTGGTGCGCGCCGTCCTGGCCGGTGCGGAGAGGGGCGCTCCCCGCTCGGCGGTTCTGGTCAATGCGGCGGCGGCCATCCATGTCGGGGGGGGTGCGGCTTCGCTGGCCGAGGGTGCGCGCGCCGCCGCCGCCGCGATCGATTCCGGCCGGGCGCTGGCCACCCTGGAGCGCATGATTGCAGTCACCCGGCGCATGCAGGGCGAGCATGACTCCGGCAGTCGTCATGAATAGCTGCGAATCAGTCCCACGACCACCCCCTGAATACGTACATCGGCGGCTTTTTCAATGATCGGGTCCATGGTCGGGTTGGCCGGTTGCAGGCGCACCCGCCCGCGACTCTCGCGGTAGAGCTTCTTGACCGTAGCGGCTTCGTCGCGTACCAGCGCCACCACCATTTCGCCCTCTTCGGCCTGGGCGGCCTCGCGCACCACAATGTGGTCGCCATCGCAGATCTGCTCGTCGATCATCGAGTTGCCCCGCACACGCAGCGCGTAGTGGCGAAAGCGGCTCGACACCATTTCGCCCGGCACGGTCAGGGTGTCGGGGTCTTCGATGGCCTCGATCGGCTGCCCCGCCGCCACCGCTCCCAGGAGCGGCAGCGCCACCCCCGGCCTGGACGTGCCCACGATCTCGATCGAGCGCGATTCCCGGTACGACTTTCGGATATACCCCTTTGTCTCCAGATTCGTGACATGCTCGTGAACGGTCGCCAGCGAGGCGTATTCGAATTGCTTGCCGATCTCCTCGAAGCTGGGCGAATATCCATGCTCTTCGATGAAAGCGCCGATGAAGTCCAGAATTCCCTTCTGCTTGCGGGTCAGGGGCATGGTGGGTCTCCTTGTGCAGGATAATGGCGTACCGATTTCGGAGTTTGTTCGGGTGTCCGGCCGGCGGCGACCAGTCAACCCGAAGATTTACCGAATACGGTAATCGATTTGCAACCGATTCGCAAACCCTGATCGGCAGAAGATCATGAACGCGGGGGTACGCCGGGTCGAGGGAATTCTCGGCCGGATTCTGGAGACCAAATTCGCCGAAGTGCGCGCCCTCGGCCGTCATGCGGCTGCGCTGCGACGCGAATCCGAAGAGGCGCCGCCTCCGTATCCGATCCTGGCAAAGTTGCGCGCGGCGACCGGAGTGGGGGTCATTGCCGAGATCAAGAGACGTTCGCCCGGGGCAGGCGAGATCGACCCCGGACTGGACCCGGTCGCGCTCTCGGGCAGCTACGAAGAGGCCGGGGCCGCCGCCGTGAGTGTTCTGACCGACGGGCCCTGGTTCGGGGGTTCGCTCGACGACCTGCGGACGCTCCGTCGCCAGCGCACGATTCCACTGCTGCGCAAGGATTTTATCATCGACCCCCTTCAGCTCCGGGAAGCGCGCGCCGCCGGCGCCGATCTGGTTCTGCTGATCGTCCGCATTCTGGATCCCTTCCTCCTTGCTGATCTGCGCGCCATGGCCCACGAACTGGGAATGACCGCGCTGGTCGAGGTTCACGATGCATCCGAGGTGGAGTGCGCACTTGCGGCCGGGGCCGAACTGGTGGGCGTCAACAACCGCGATCTTGCCCACTTCGGCACCGATCTCGCCCGAACCGAACGACTTGCGCACGCCATTCCCCGCGAGGTGGTGCTGGTGTCGGAGAGCGGAATCGGCAGCGCCGCAGATGTCGAGAGGGCGGCGGCGGCCGGAGCCGATGCGGTGCTGGTGGGCGAGGCGCTGGTGCGGAGCCCCGATCCGGGGGGATTGCTGGCGGCGATGGCGGCAGTGCGACGCCGGGATGTCCGCGCATGAGGGGACCGCCGAGGGAGTCTGGAGCGAACCCGGAGCGACCGGTGCGCGTCAAGGTCTGCGGGGTGCGGTCGGCCCGCGATGCGACAATCGTGGCCGAGGCCGGAGCCGATTACGTGGGGACGATTTTCTCGCCGGGGTACGGGCGTTCGGTGGACCCCGGGCACGCGGCCGCATTCCTGGCAGGGACGCCGGTGCAGAGGGTCGGGGTCTTTGTCGATGAGCCGGCCGGGCGGGTGGCGGCGGTGGCGGCGGCGGTGGGCGTGCAGGTCGTTCAGCTATCCGGGCGGGAGACGCCCGATTGCGTGGCCGAGGTGGCCGCGGCAGGGGCCTGGCAGGTATGGAAGACGATTCACGTCCGGCCCGGCCACCCCCTCGCGCCTGCGGTGGCGCCCTTTGCAGCGGTCGCGGATGGAATCCTCCTCGATGCCTGGAACCCGGCGCATCCGGGGGGCTCCGGCACCGAATTCGGCTGGGACGAGGTGGGCCCCGCCGTGCGCGCCGCGATCGGCTCGGCGACCTTCATTGCCGCCGGGGGCATGAATCCCCGAAATGCCGCCGCCGCGCTCCGCGCTCTCCAGCCCGACATTCTCGATGTGAGCTCCGGGGTGGAGGCGTCGCCGGGACAGAAGGACCCGCATCTTGTCGCGGACTTTGTGGCGGTGGTTCACCGGGCGCGGTCGCACCCGCAAATCTGCAATGGGGGGTAAGATGGAGGACGACGCCATGGACGGCAGACGGCTGCAGGCAGATGGAACCCCCGGTCGGTACGGTCCCTTTGGCGGGCGGTACGTTCCTGAAACGCTGATTCCGGCCCTCGACCAGCTCGAGGCCGCGTACCGCGAATCGATGGCCGATTCGCTCTTCCTGGCCGAAACCGATGCGCTCGCCGCCCACTACATCGGGCGTCCCACTCCTCTCTACCGCGCCCGCCGCTTCGAGGCCGAGGTCGGCGCGGGCCCCATCTATCTGAAGCGTGAGGATCTGAATCACACCGGCGCACACAAGATCAACAACACCGTGGGCCAGGCGCTGCTCGCAAGGCGGATGGGCAAGCCCCGCATCATTGCCGAAACCGGAGCCGGACAGCATGGAGTCGCCACCGCCACCGCCTGCGCGCTCTTCAGTCTGGAGTGCGTGGTCTATATGGGTGCCGAGGATGTCCGGCGGCAGGCGCTGAATGTCTATCGCATGCGTTTGCTCGGCGCCGAGGTGCGACCGGTCGATTCCGGGACGCGCACCCTCAAGGACGCCACCAACGAGGCGCTGCGCGACTGGGTGACGAATGTCGACAACACCCACTACATCATCGGGTCGGTGGTGGGGCCGCACCCCTTTCCCCGCATTGTGCGCGACTTCCAGGCGGTGATCGGACGCGAGGCCAGACGGCAGATCCTTGAGATCGAGGGGCGGCTGCCCGCCATGGTCGTGGCCTGCGTCGGGGGCGGCTCCAACGCAATGGGAATCTTTCATGACTTTGTTGGCGACAGGGACGTTGCGCTGATCGGGGTCGAGGCGGCGGGGTGGGGGATGGGCAGCGGGCACTCGTCGGCCTCGCTGAGCGAGGGTCGGCCCGGAGTGCTGCATGGTTCGCTGAGCTACCTTCTGCAAAACGCCGATGGCCAGATCGCTCCGGCGCACTCGGTTGCCGCGGGACTCGACTATCCGGGCGTTGGCCCCGAGCACTCCTTTTTGCGCGACTCGGGCCGGGCCCGCTACGAAAGCGTGGACGACGAGGCAGCCGCATGCGCCTTCAGACTTCTGCCGGCGCTAGAGGGAATCATTCCGGCGCTGGAGACGGCGCACGCCCTGGCCTGGGTGGTCGAAGCGGGGCGTCGCGGCGAAATCGAGGGGCCGGTCATCCTCTGCCTGAGCGGACGCGGAGACAAGGACGCGGTGCAGGTTGCCAACCGGGAGGATGGTCTGGCCGGGCGCGAGGAGGGAGAGCAATAGATGGAGACGCGCCTGCCCAACCGGGTTGAAAAGCGCTTTGCCCGCCTTGCCCGCGAACGCCGCACCGGATTCATTCCCTATATCACTGCGGGCTATCCTTCGAAGGCGCATACCCGCCAGCTTCTCCAGGGACTGGCCGATGCGGGTGCCGACCTGATCGAGCTGGGCGTTCCCTTCAGCGATCCGATGGCCGACGGCCCCACAATTCAGCGATCGAGCCAAGTCGCCCTCTCTGCGGGAACCACCATCGACGATTTCTTCGAGCTGATTGCCGATTTGCGCAACCACAGCGAAGTGCCGATCGTGATCTTTTCCTACCTGAATCCAATCCATTCCCGCGGGATCGAGAGCTTTATTCAGGAGGCGGTCCAGGCGGGGGCCGATGGCATTCTCCCGACCGATCTGCCCCTGGGCGCCGACCCCGCGCTAGAGGAGCGCCTGTGCGAATCGCAGCTTGATCTTGTGCGTCTGATTGCGCCGACAACCCAACCGGAGCGCATGCACAGGATTGCCGCTACCAGCCAGGGATTTGTCTATTACATCGCCCGAACCGGAGTGACCGGCGCGCGCAACCGTCTTCGCCATGAACTTGCCGCCGAAGTCGATGCCGTGCGCGCCCTGAGCCCGCTGCCGGTGGCGGTGGGATTCGGGGTGTCGTCGCCGGAGCAGGCGCGCGCCCTTGGCCGGGTCGCCGATGCCGTTGTTGTGGGAAGCGCCCTGGTGGACCTCCTGGATGAAACCGGGGTGGAGGATGTGGACGGAGCGCTTGTCTTTGCACAAAGTGTGCGAAGGGCGCTGGATGAGAACCGGGAGGATGGCCCGTTCGATGCCCCCGGCGATCTGCCGGAGCCGACCCCCTGACCATCCCGGACACGGGAATGCGACAGCCGACGGACACGATCTCGCCGCGTTCGGGGGTTTACGGCGGGTTCAGATATAAACATTTGTTTGCACATGCCGGGTCAGTGCCGGATCAATACCGCATCAACTCGTGAACATAGTGTGCACATATCACAATTTATTGTGATAATCATGGTTCAATCGGTTGTACAATTCCCTTCGGCATGGCCGGCGCCACAAAAACCGTCTGCACTCTGTCCGGCACAACCGCTCCGGGTGCGGCGCCGCGCGGTTTGCGCACCCATTTGCGGCGGGTCCAGTCCACCGCAACATGGGCCGAGCCGCGGGCCTTCGAGTGGAGGGCGGCCAGGGCGGCGGCTTCGCCCAGATCGGTTGCGGGCGGGCGCTCGGGGTGGCGCCAGCGCAGAATGACATGGGCGCCGGCGGCGTGGCGCGCGTGCAGCCAGATATCGCCGGGGCGGGAGTGGTGAAAGGTGAGCGCGTCGTTGTGACGCTTGCCGCGACCGACCCGAATCTCGATTCCGCCCGAGCTGCGAAAGGATCGGTAGGGAAGAGCCGGCCCCCTCCGCCCGGCCCCCTCCCCAGGCCCACGGGACGGTATGGAATCGGATTGCGCCAGAACTTCATCCACCTCGGCGCGGTCGAGTCGGCCTTCGGCATGTCGCCTGCGCAGCGATTCCACCTGCGCGAGCGCCTCCCGGGCTGCACGAATCCGTTGGGGAAGTTCGCGCTGGCCCCGCTCCATGCGGGAAGCGCGACGAAAGAGAACGCCTGCGTGGTCCTGCGGGCGAAGTTGGGGATCGAGCTCCAGGGTGCGCGTCGTTCCATCGAAGTCGGTCAGCGCAACCCGTCTCGATCCGGCCTCGATCCGGCTCAGCGAGGCAAGAATCAGCGACGCATCGGCGCGCAGACGCGGACCCTCTGCCGTCTTCTCGAGCTCGCGCCCCAGCCGTCCGATCATCCTCTTCAGCCTTCGCGCCCGCTGCGTCAGAATCCGTCCCACCCGGCTCGCCCGGGCATCATTTTGCGTAGGTCGTGCCGCACGCAGCGTCTCCATCGCCTCGAGGAGGTTTCCGGTCGCGACCGCTCCCTCTTCGCCCAATCCCCAGGGGTAGGGCTGCATCCCCGACCGCCTCCGGAGCAGGTGCGGGCGCATCGCCACCCCCTCTGCCAGACGCCGCCAGCGCTGAAAGGCCTCGTCGGCATCGTTCGCCGTCAGCAGATACTCCACATTCAGCGCCGACAGATAGGCCACCCGGCCCAGCAGCCTTCGCCGGCGCGCCTCTCGATCGCCTTCGCCCACCAGCGCATCCCACTCGGAGCGTTCCGGCATCGCTCTGGATTCGCGCTCTGGCGGTTCGGGCCAGGGTTGGCCGATCTGCGGGGGACTGTGTCCGACGCTCAGCAGGCGCCTGCGAATCCTCAGCTCCGGTTCCTCGGCCCAGAGAGCATTCCAGCGATTGGTGGCAAGCTCCAGGATCAGCGCCGGATGCGGCTTGCGTCCGCGCACCCGCCGAAAGTGCAGTACAATCACCCGTTCGTCGGGCACGGCGCGCACCCTGGTCAGGGTCGCCGGCAGCGCCTCAGCATCGTCGGGCCTGTCGGCCGGGGGGTCGATCGCCAGAACTCCCAGCCCCGGCTTCAGCTCAACCCGCAGCGTCGCTTCGCGCAGATACAGGTGGACTGCACGTTCCTCGCGCAGAAGGGAGATTGCCGTTGCGCGCGCACCCCCGATCCGCTCCTCGAGCTCGGCGGCAACGGCCCGGGCCAGACAGGCGTCCCAGATCACCGGGCGGCTCCGGTCGGTGATTGCTCGGGCCTTGGCTTCGGACCTCCTGCGGAGGCGCACCGGACACCCGCCAGGATATGGTGGATCGGCATCGGGACGCCGGGCCGCCACACACTCTTCGCCGGGGCGTTACCTTGAAGAGCGGACGAGCCGGGGCGTTCGTTGGGTACGGTCGGCTTCACGGGCATTTTCCAAGGATTGGCGTCAGGGCGATGAGCAGTCGATTTCCTCGAATTGCCATGGCGATCCTTCTGGCGGTGGCGCTGGGTGGGGTCGCGTTTCTGGTGGTATCGGCGCTGGGCCAGTGGGTGCCCGCCGACGAGATGCCGCAGGCGTCGGCCGCCCCCACCCTCGGCGAGCGGGTGACGGTGATTGTGCTCAATGCGGGCGGGGTTTCGGGAATGGCGGCCCGCGCGCGCACCCACCTCCGCGATGCGGGATTCGATGTGGTGACGGTCGGCAATGCCGAGTCCTTCAGCCAGGACAGCACGGTCGTGATCGATCTCATCGGGAATCCGGAACGGGCGCAGGCGGTGGCACGATCGCTCGGAGTGCGGCGGGTGGTCAGCGAGCCGAATCCCGCTCTCTTCGCCGATGTGACGGTCCGGCTGGGACCGGAGTGGTCGCCTCCGTCCGTCCGCGCAGAGGAGATGGATCGCGAGGAGAGTCCGGCCTCTGCCGCCGGGGAGCGGCGCTGAGAACCGGAAGCGCTTCGCCATCTTCGGTGCGGCGTGTCCGGCGCGATCCACCGACCCTGGGGATTCCAGCCACTGCCCTGGCCCTCAATTGCCCGCACGCCGCGTCAATGTCGCGTCCCCGAGGTTCGCGCACGGCAACCGCAATTCCCGCCTCTTCCAGCCCCCGGCCAAAGGCGCGAATGCGCTCCGGGCGGCTCGGTCTCCACTCCACATCGGGAATCGGGTTGAAGGGAATCAGATTCACAAAGGCCTGGACCCGGCGGGCCAGCGCGGCCAGCGGCGCGATCAGCGAGAGATCGTCGTTCAGGCCCTGAATCAGGGTGTATTCGAAGGTCACCCGGCGTCCGCCTCTGCGGTTGAACTCCGCGAGCGCGTCCATCAGGGCATCGAGGGGGTAGCGCTTCTCCAGGGGAACGATTCGGGCGCGCAGCTCGCTCAGCGGCGCATGCAGCGAGAGCGCGAGGCGAAACTGTTCGGGGCGCCGGGCAAGGGCCTCGATCCCCGGAATCACTCCCACCGTCGAGACCGTAATCCGGCGGGCTCCCACACGGTAGCCCCCATTCAACAGGGTGAGCGCCGCGAAGACGGCCTTGCGGTTGGCGAGCGGTTCGCCCATTCCCATGAAGACCACGTTGGTGATGGCGCCGCGGTTGTGCTCGCGGGCCCAGCGCGCCGAAGCCCGGTACTGCCCGACGATCTCCGCTGCGGTGAGCTGCCGTGCGAAGCCCGACCACCCGGTGGCGCAGAAGCGGCAGCCGAGCGCGCACCCCGCCTGCGACGAGATGCAGAGGGTGAGCCGGTTGCCGGCCGGAATGAGGACGCTCTCGACAACCTCGCCATCGGCGAGCGCCCAGAGGTGCTTGACTGTGCCATCGGCGGCTTCGGCGACCCTGTCGGCCACCGGTTCGTCGGTGCGAAAGGCCAGGGTCAGGGCTTTGCGCTCGCTTCGGGGCAGGGTGGTAATCCGGTCTGGATCGTGCAACGCCCCGGCAAAGATCCACTCCAGGAGCTGCGCGGTGCGGTAGCGGGGCTGGCCGCGTTCGCCGAAGTGCCGGTCGAGGGCGGCGGCGGCTTCGACAGGGGTCAGCCCGAGCAGGTGGGGGCGGTCGGGGGGACGAGGAGGCGCAGCCGATTTCGGAGAGGGCGAGCGCTGGTGCATGGAGGCCATTCCGGCAGACGGAAGAGGGAGGGCGGATGCGGCAATCGGGAGCGGTTCGGCAACTTTGCGCGAGGCCTGCTTGAATCCGCCCTGAAACAGCGATAAAGTTACCCCCGCTCGAGCCTCTGCGCGCGCTCTGCCGATGCGCCATCCGGTTTCTGCCGACCCCCTGCACAGGCCAGCCCGACCCCATCCGCAGCGCTCTTCGCGCAGGCCCCTCCACCCCGATCTTCATTCATTCCCCTTTCACCCCCTCAGACAGGAGTTCGGTCTCCATGACGAACGCCAGGACAGACGCCACGACGCTGCGCACCCTGGGCGCTGGCCGCGTCAGCTCCGCGATGGCCGGCGAATGCATTGACATTGCGGGCTGGGTTCACCGCCGCCGCGATCTGGGCGGGCTGATCTTTCTCGATGTGCGCGACCGGTCGGGACTGGTGCAGGCGTCGGCAGGGCCGGAATGGACTGCGACCGATGCCATGGAGGCGGTGCGCGGAGTGGGTCCCGAGGATGTGATCCGGGTGCGGGGCGTGGTGACGCTGCGCCCCGAAGATGCGCGCCGCGCCGAAATGGCCACCGGCGAGATCGAGATTCGCGTCACCGGGTTCGAGATCCTCAACCGTGCGCGGACCCCTGAAATTCCCGTCTATCTGCCCCCCGAAGAGGATCTCCCCTCCGAAAAGCTCCGCCTGCGCCACCGCATCCTCGATCTGAGGCGCCACAGCCTGCAGGAACGGCTGATCCTTCGCCACCGCCTGGTTCTGGAGACGCGCAACTACTTCCATGCGCATGGCTTTGTCGATATCGAGACCCCGATCCTCACCAAGCCGACCCCCGAGGGCGCGCGCGATTTTCTGGTCCCGAGCCGCGTCCACCCCGGCGAGTTCTTTGCGCTTCCCCAGAGTCCCCAGATCTACAAGCAGCTTCTGATGATCGCGGGACTCGACCGCTATATGCAGATTGCGCGCTGCTTTCGCGACGAGGATCTGCGCGCCGACCGTCAGCCCGAGTTCACGCAGGTCGATATGGAGGCCTCCTTCGTGGAGCCCGACGATATCTATCGCTGGTGCGAGGGCCTGATGGAGCGCCTTGCCGACATTGCCGGAATCGAGGCCGGGGCGCCCTTTGCCCGCATGAGCTGGGACGCGGCGATGGAGCAGTTCGGGAGCGATCGGCCCGACTTGCGCTGGCCCCTTGCGATTCAGGACCGGACCGGGATTCTGGGATCGCTGGAGTTCGGAATTCTGCGTACGGCGGTGGAGAGCGGTGAGCGGATCCGGACGCTCGAAATCGAGGGCGGCGCCCGGCTTTCGCGCAGGGAAATTGGCGCGCTCGAAGGGGTTGCACAGAGTGCGGGTGCCCCGGGTCTGCTCTGGGCGAAGATCCAGGATGGACGCGCCTCCGGTCCCCTCGGCCGCTTCTTCCGAGACGACACCGCCGCCAATCTGGCTCTTGGCGACGGCGACCTCCTCCTCGCGGCTGCCGGCCCGGATCGAATGACCTCGCCCGCGCTGGCTGCGGTTCGCGCGGCCGCCATCGCCGCGCTCGAAATCCCCCCCGCGACCTCTCACTCCTGGCTCTGGGTGACGCGCTTCCCCGTCTTCGAGGATGCCGGCGACGGATCCCTGGCCGCCAATCATCACCCCTTTGTGCAGCCCGACCCCGCCGATCTCCATCTCCTCGATGCGGCCCCCCTGGAGGCGCGCGGCCTCGCCTACGATCTGGTGTACAACGGCGCCGAGCTGGGTTCGGGCAGCATTCGCATTCACGACGCCGCGCTTCAGCGCCGAATCCTGGCCATGCTGGGTCTGCCCGAAGAGGAGATTGAAGCCCGCTTCGGCTTCCTTCTGCACGCTCTCGGTTCGGGGGCGCCCCCGCACGGCGGCATCGCGCTCGGCATGGACCGGATCGCGGCCCAGTTCGCCGGCGCCTCCAGTCTGCGCGACGTGATCGCCTTTCCCAAGACCACCGCGGCCCGCGCCCTCCTCGAAGAGGCGCCCACAACCGTCTCCGCCGAGGATCTCGACGCGCTCGGCGTTGCGGTTCGGAGTCGTCCCGATCGGGAGCCCGGCGCATGACCGATTCCTCTGCCGTCGTTGAGCATCACCTCAATGCCGAAGGCGCCGACCACCTCATTCTGGCCGGTGTGGGCGATGTCAACTTTCGCCAGCTTGCCACAATTTTCGGCATTCAGGTTGTGTTGCGCGGCGATCGGGTCAAGCTCGCCGGGGTTCTGCCCTCGGTCACCGATTCGGTGCGGGTTGTGGAGCACATGATCGAGCTGGCACGCTTGGGCAGATCCTTTTCGGCCTCCGATGTGGCCCGCTTTGCCAGCACCCTGCAGACGCGCGCTCCCTCTGCCGCAACCGCCGAAGACCGGCTCGCCATTCCGGTGCCGGGGAAGCGTCGCGTTGTGGCGCCGCGTTCCGATGGCCAGCGCGCCTACCTCGAGGCGATGGACGAATCCGATATCGTGATCGGAATCGGCCCTGCGGGAACCGGCAAGACGTACCTCGCCGTGGCCCGGGCCGTCGACAATCTTCTGCGCAGGCGCGTGCGGCGCATTATCCTGGCCAGGCCTGCGGTCGAGGCTGGCGAAAGCCTGGGATTTCTGCCCGGCGATCTTCAGGAAAAGGTCGATCCCTATCTGCGTCCCCTCTACGACGCCCTCGAGGACATGCTCCCTGCGCACCAGGTCCGGCGCGGCATCGCCGACCGCACCATCGAGGTTGTGCCGCTGGCCTACATGCGCGGCCGCACCCTTTCGGACGCCTTTGTGATTCTGGACGAGGCGCAGAATGCGACCACCGCCCAGATGAAGATGTTTCTGACCCGGATCGGGGTGAATTCGCGGGTGGTCATTACGGGGGACAAGACGCAGATCGATCTTCCCGGATCGCATCGTTCGGGATTGATCGAGGTCGAGGAGCTGCTGCGCGAGCTCGACGGGATCGGCTTCGTCTATCTGGACGAGCGCGATGTGACGCGCCACCGCCTGGTCAAGCGCATTGTCCGCGCCTATGCGACCGCCGACGAGCGCCGCGCCGAAGCCCGTGCCGACACCCGCTAAGGTCGCCCGCCGGGCCCTTCTCTCGCGGCCTCCCCGGCAACCCTGGCCCGATGGCGCGATCCATCATGGCGCGCGCCTGCTCATTCTGTTGGCTCTGGCCGGGGGACTGGTCCTTCTCTATCCCTCCGATCCGGGCGTCTTCGTCGGGCGTCACGAGTTGGGCACCGTCGCCGAGCGCGATGTGATTGCGGTGGTCGGCTTCGATGTGCCGAAGGCTGCCGAGCTTCTGCGTCAGGAGCGCGATGCGGCCATGGCTGCGGTCATTCCCACCTTCCTCTACCGCGAGGGCGCGGGCCAGACGGCGCTGACGGCGGTGAATGGCTTTGCGACCGGAATCGATTCGGCTGCGGCTGCGGCGGGGGTGGCGGGAATCGGCAACCTGCTCTCGAACCAGGGCATCGAGGCCTCGCCGGAGCAGATCGAGCTGCTGCTGGACGCCGACCGGACCCGATCGATTCGCGATGGAGCGGCCCAGGCGATTGCAGCGCTGGTCGAGGATGGCGTCATGGCGCCGGGAGCCGCCTCGCGGGTGGATTCGGACTCGCTCCGAATTCGGCGTCGGGGCAGCGAACAGGTGGTTGCGCGAGCGGCGGTTCTTTCGGGCCGGGAGTTCTACGATGCGGCACTGGCGGAGCGCGAAGAGGGCCCCGAGACAGATCTGGTGCGGCTGGTTCTGGCGCGCTACATGGTGCCCAGTCTGGTTCCCGATGATGTGCGCATTGCCCGCGAACGCATGGAGGCGAGCGATGCGATCGAGGTCACGGCCGGGCGCGTCCTCGAGGGCGAGGCGATCGTGCGCGCCAACGATCCGGTGGGCGAGACCGAGATGCAGAGGCTGGAGGCCTACCGCGAACACCTGCGCATGAATGGCATCGATGTCGATGCGTCGAATCTGAGCGGCACCCTGGGCGGTTTCCTCCTCAACCTCGTCATCCTCGCAACCCTGGGCGTTTTCCTCCTGCTCTTCCGGCCCGACATCTACACCCGCTTTCGCAATCTGCTGGCGCTGGCGCTGGTCGTGGCTCTCTACTTCGCCGGGGCGCTCCTGGCCGCGCTGACCGCTTTTCCAGGCGCTCTGTTGCCCACGGTCTTCGTTGCGGTCGTGCTGGCCATTCTCTGGGATGGACGCCTGGCGCTGCTGACCGGGCTCTTCATTGTGGCGCTCACCTCCATTCAGGATCCCTTTGCTTCGGTCGATGGCTCGATCGTGGCGCTGGCCGGAGGCTCGACGGCCGCCCTCGCCATGCGCAGCTTCCGCCGCCTGACCCAGGTCTGGTGGCTGATTGCGATTGCCTTTGCGGCCTACGCTCTGGCGCTCTCGGCGGTCTTCCTGCGCGGCGCCGACATGGAGCTCACCACCGCGCTGATGTGGGCGCTGATCGGCACCATCATCTGGGCCTTCCTGGCGATCGGCTTCCTGCCCGTCTTCGAGGCGCTGACCGGCATGATTACCGACCAGACGCTGGCGGGCTGGGCCGACGCCAACCGGCCTCTCTTGCGCAAGCTGGCGGTCGAGGCTCCCGGAACCTGGGCGCACACGATTCAGGTGGCGCACATTGCCGAGTCGGGCGCCAACGACGTCGGGGCCAACGCCCTGCTCTGCCGGGCCGGAGCCTACTGGCACGACATCGGCAAGATGGTGCGGCCGGGACACTTTATCGAGAATCAGCGGGGGCACAATCCCCTCGACGAGATGCCCCCGGACGAGGCCGCCGCCACTGTGCGCGCGCATGTGGTCGACGGGATCGAGATGGCGCAGCGCGAACGGCTTCCCGGGCGGCTGATCGACTTCATTGCCGAGCATCATGGCGACCAGACGATCGGCTTCTTCCTGGAACGAGCCCGCGAGGAGGCCGAACGCGAGGGCGCGCCCGCACCCGATCCATCTCTCTTTCGCTACCCCGGTCCCCGCCCGCGCAGCCGCGAAACCGCCATTGTCATGCTGGCCGATTCGGTCGAGTCGGCGGCCCGCGCCCTCAAGGATCCCACGCCGCAGCGCATCACCGGTCTGGTGCGCCAGGTCTTCCAGACCAAGCTCGAGAGGGGTCAGTTGAATCGCGCCCAGCTCACCCTGCGCGACATGACCCGCCTGCGCCGCCGCTTTGCCGGCATCCTGGGGGGAATCCACCACCGGCGCATCGACTATCCCACGACCCGCCACCTCACCACCGGCGCCGGGGCTGCCGCCGAGTCCGCCGAGACATCCCCGCAGGAGTCGCAGGTAAGCGTCGCCGCTCTGCCCCCCAGGGTCGCGCCATGATCCGCATCCACCTCAACGCGGCCCCCACCCGCGCGATCCCCCGCTCCCTTCTCGAGCGCGCTCTGGGCGCCCTTCTGCGCGATCACAACATCGACCGTGCCGAACTCTCGGTCACCTTCCTCGACGACGACGCGATCACCCTTCTCCACGAACGCCACCTTGGCCGCCCCGGTCCCACCGATGTCATTGCCTTCGCCCTGCACGGCCCCACCGAGGATCCTCTGGGCGACATCTATATCGGTCATGCCCAGGCCTCCCGCCAGGCGCACGCTCTGGGAATCGCCGAGAGGGAAGAGCTGGTGCGGCTGGCCATCCACGGCGCTCTGCACGTTCTGGGCTACACCCACTCCGAGGGCGCCGAGCGCGAGGCCGGTCGCATGTACCGCATCCAGGAGGCTCTTCTGCAGGAAGCGCTTGTCTCTGCCGATGCCCCCGGTCCGCCCCGGTCCCCCGAATTGCCCGAGACGACTGGACGATGACCACCGAGCGCACCTCGATGGGTGTGGGCGACGAGACCCGCGAGAAGCTGGAGCGGCTTCGCGAAATTGCGCGCGCCGGAGATCATGTCGAGCTGCCTGCCTGGGTTGTCGATCTGCACCCCTCCGATCTCGCCGACGTGGTGGCGTCGGTTGAGCCCGAATTTCGCCAGGTCGAGATCCTCGAGGCGCTCCCCGACGAGGTGGCCTCCGAGACCCTGGCCGAGATGGAGGACTACGAGCGCCGGGCCGAACTCCTCTCGGCGCTGGACTCGAAGCGGGGCGCCGCGCTGCTGCAGGAACTTGCCGACGACGACGCGGTCGACCTTCTGGGCGAGATGGAGCCGCGTGCCCGTGATCGCATGCTGGCCGCGCTCCCCACCAGCGACGCCGGCGAGATCCGCGATCTTCTGCGCTACGACGAGGAGACTGCAGGCGGCATCATGACCACCGCCATGGTCGCAGTCCGCAACACGGCCACCGCCGCCGAGGCGATCGCCGAGGTTCGTCGCCAGGGCCGCGAGGTCGAGGATTTTTACACGGTCTTCGTCGTGGATCGCTCCCAGCGTCTGCGCGGCAGCGTTTCGCTGGCCGAGCTGGTTCTGGCCGATCCCGAATCCACCGTGGGCGCGCTCGTGCAGCCGCTGCCCGCCGTTGCGCGCGCCGATACCGACCAGGAAGAGGTTGGCCGCGTCATGGGGCGCTACAACCTGGTCAGCATTCCCGTTGTCAACGCGAACAATGTGCTTCTTGGCCAGGTCACCTTCGACGATGTGATTGATGTGATCGAGGCCGAAACGACCGAAGACATCCTGCGTCTGGCGGGGGTTTCGGACGAGGAGGAGCTGCGGGCGGGCTGGTTCGATTCGGTGCGCTCGCGGCTTCCCTGGCTGATGCTCAATCTGATCACGGCGGGGCTGGCCGCCTCTGTCATTCTCACCTTTGAGGATGTGGTCGGGCGCTGGACCTTTCTGGCCTTCCTCATGCCGGTCATCGCCGCGCTCGGCGGAAACACCGGCACCCAGGCGCTCGCCGTCACCATTCGCCGCATCGCCGTGGCCGAAGAGATCGGGCCACGGCAGTTTGCGGCCGTCTGGAAGGAGGTCCAGGTCGGGCTCCTCAACGGCTTCGTCCTCGGCGCGCTCTTCGCGCTCTTCGCGCTCTTCTACGAGGGCGGCGACCCGCTCATCGGGCTGGTCGTGCTGTCGGCCATGTGGGTCAACATCATTGTGGCGGGCTTTGCGGGCGCGCTCGTGCCCACCGTTCTGAACCGCTTCGGGATTGATCCTGCGGTGGCCTCGTCGGTCTTCGTCCACACCCTCACCGATCTGGTCGGCTTTGTCATGGTTCTGTCGCTGGCCACGACGCTCCTTGCGTAGCCTCTCTGCATGAACCGTCTCGTCGCCGATTTCCGGGCCGGCCGCCGCGCAGCGCTCGCGCGCGCCATCTCCATGGTCGAGGGGGCGCGTCCGGGGGTGAACGACCTTCTCGACGAGCTTCTCCGCACCCGGCCCCGGGCCCGCCGCATTGGCGTGACCGGCCCGCCCGGCGCGGGAAAGTCCACCCTGGCCTCGCTGATGACCCGGCGGCTGCGCGCGCGCGGCGAAGAGGTTGCCATCGTGGCCGTCGATCCCACATCGCCCTTTTCGGGGGGCGCGCTCCTGGGCGATCGCATTCGCATGAATGATCTGGCGGTCGATCCGGGGGTCTTCATCCGCTCCATGGCTACCCGCGGATCGCTGGGCGGGCTGGCCGCCGCCACCCGCGAGGTGATCGATCTGCTCGACGCCTTCGGCTTTCCCAATGTGATCATCGAGAGTGTGGGGGTCGGGCAGACCCAGCTCGAGATCCAGGCCGCCGCCGACACCACCGTGGTTGTGCTCGTTCCCGAGTCGGGCGATGGAATCCAGGCCATGAAGGCGGGTCTCATGGAAATCGCCGACATCTTTGTCGTCAACAAGTCCGACCGCGTTGGCGCCGACCGCCTGGTGCGCGAGATCGGTCAGGCGCTCCTGCTGCGCATGGGGCAGGCGCATGCATCCACCGGTCACCATGGGGTGAATCCGGGAGAGGGATGGGCCGAGAGCCGAGAGCCGGCGGCCAATCCGGAGGGCGAAGGTTCGCCCGGCCACGAAGATTCGCCCGCAACCGGGCAGCCCTCTCCCTGGCAGATTCCTGTGTGCAAGACCTCGGCGGGACGCGATGAGGGGGTGGACGAGCTGCTGGATGCGATCCTTGCGCATGGCCGCCACCTGGCCGAAACGGACGAGCTCGAACGTCGCCGCGAGGCGCGGGCCCTGTCGCGCATTCGCGATGTGGTCGAGCGCGATCTGCATCGGCGAACCGAAGAAGCCCTGGCTGCCGAGGGCGCTTTGACGCGCTGGGCGCGGGAGGTAGGGCAGGGAAGGGAAACGGCCTACGCTGTGGCGAAGACCATCGTTGCCGCCATATTGAAGGGGTGAGCGCACCGTGCGCCTGGCGCCTCCTGGCGCACCCTCGCTGCCGGGCCCAAAGTCCGGGAGCCGCGAAGAGATCAGAGCCGGTCTGTTGCCTGGAAGGAGCCAGAGCCGATGTCCACAACCGAAATTCCACTGCGCGATCCGGTCGCGATCCGTGATGAAATCGAGCGCCGCCGCCGCGAAATCGAACGCCTGAGCGCAGAGCTGGCCGCCTGGGAGTCCACCTGTGAAGGCGCGCCCGACCGGCTTCCCTCCTTTGCCTCCATATCGGGCAACGAGATCGACGCCCTCTACACCCCGGCCGATCTCTCGGGCGACTACCTGGAGAAGCTCGGGTTTCCGGGCAACTTTCCCTTCACCCGCGGTCCCTACGCCACAATGTACCGGACCCGTCTCTGGACGATGCGCCAGTTCGCGGGCTTTGCCACTGCCGAAGAGACCAACCGGCGCTACAAGTATCTCCTTGACAATGGCCAGACCGGGCTCTCGGTCGCCTTCGATTTTCCCACCCTCATGGGGTACGACAGTGATCATCCGCGCTCGCTCGGCGAGGTGGGCGTCTGCGGGGTGGCGATCTCGTCGCTGGCCGACATGGAGACCCTCTTCGACGGAATTCCACTCGATCGGGTCTCGGTTTCGATGACGATCAACGGCCCCGCGATCATTCTCTTCTGTTTCTACGTGGCGGCGGCGGAGCGCCAGGGAGTCGCGCCCGAGCATCTGCGCGGCACCGTGCAGAACGACATCCTTAAGGAATATCAGGCACAGCACGCATGGGTGTTCCCCCCCGAACCGGCGTTGCGGCTGATCCTTGACATGGTGGAGTGGTGCTCCACGAGCGCGCCGCGCTACAATCCCATCTCAATTTCCGGCTATCACATTCGCGAAGCGGGCGCAACTGCCGCACAGGAGCTGGGCTACACCCTGGCGAATGGCTTCGAGTATGTGAGGCGCGGAGTCGAGCGCGGCCTCGATGTCGATGCCTTTGCGCCGCGTCTTTCCTTCTTCTTCGATGTCCACAACGATTTTTTCGAGGAGATTGCCAAATTTCGCGCCGCGCGCCGCATCTGGGCCCGTCGCCTGCGCGACGAATTCGGGGCAGTGAATCCCCGGTCGTGGCGTTTGCGCACCCATGCACAAACCGCTGGCGTAACGCTGACCGCACAACAACCCGAAAACAATATTGTGCGCGTCGCATATCAGGCGCTCGCCGCAGTGCTTGGCGGAACACAATCCCTGCACACCAACTCCATGGACGAAACCCTTGCGCTGCCCACCGAAAAGGCGGTTCGCATCGCTCTTCGCACACAACAGATTCTGGCCTTCGAGACCGGGGTGGCCAACACAATCGATCCGCTTGCCGGTTCGTACTATGTGGAATCTCTCACCGATCGGCTCGAGACCGAGGCCGAAGAGATCTTTGCGGCCATTGAGCGGCAGGGCGGGGTGGTGCCGGGGACCGAAAACGGGTGGTTCCAGCGCGAAATTGCAGCGTCGGCCATGCAGCAACAGCAGCAGGTCGAGGCGGGACTGCGCAATGTGGTCGGGGTGAATGCCTTTACCGATGGCTCCGACGAGATCGAGATCGACACCCTGGCGATCGATCCCGGTGTGGAAGAGCGGCAGCGCGCCCGCATGGCAAATCTGCGCGCCCGGCGCCACGATACCCGGGTGGAGGCCTCGCTGGAGGCTTTGCGCCAGGCGGCGCAGCAGGGACACAACACGGTGCCGCATATCCTTGAGTGCGCCCGGGCATACTGCACCCTCTACGAAATCCGAGCCGCCATGGAAACCGTCTTCGGCGCCTACCGCGAACCGGTGTTTTTTTAGGGGGATTATAAAGATTGCGGTCAGCCTGCGGACCCCGCCGAGTGGCATTCGCGTGGCGCTCAATCCGCGCTCTGGTGGTCGTGATCGGGGACTGACACTCCAATGATGAGCCGGTCCTTCTGCACGTTGTATCGCGCTGCTTTCCGGGTGGCCCCTGATTTCGGGCTGCAACTCCGAACCCGGCGAGCGCGTGAACGCAGATGCGGCGGGACCGGCTCTGATTCTCGTCGACAGCATTCTGCTTCTCGATGCCGACACGATGTACATCGGCAATCCGTACACGCCGGTCATCGATCCATATTCCCGACGCTTTTTCCGGGCGCATACTCCGCTTCGGTCGGAGTGGTCGCCTGATGCGCGTCTATGGGCGGCCGGGCGAATTTCGCGGCATGCCCGACGTTCCAATGATTCTAAACGACTCCACAATCGCCAGTCAAACCACGGCTTCGCGACGGTTGAATATCTTTGACCGGAATACGGGCGAGGTCCGACGAGTTGTAGTGTAGAGTTTCCCGCGTTTATCGGAATGACGCCACCGGTCTTGCTGGGCGAAGATGTTTGGCTGTCCGACTTTGCGCTTCGTCGCCGGAGTTCTCTGACCCGCTGGCGTCCCGCAACCGATCATTTTGCGAGCATGGGGACTCTTCCTGCAGAGTATCTCGCCTCGGTCGAGAGCGACAACTGGTCGTATGCGGGCTTGTTCAGCATCAATTCCTTGACCTACGCGGATGGGCGGTTTCCTTCAGGGCTGGTCGGGGCTGGACGAGATGTTCGTGTTGAACATGCAGGGGCAGGTGATGGATACGGCCGATATTCCGGTCGCGCGCAGGCAGGGGCGTGCCAGCCGATCTGCGCGAGCAAATCGACATTGAACGGATCCCTTTCCGCGAGTGGCTGGAGGGGAGTTCGCAACTGCGACAGTTGTCTCCACGACCGGATGGCGGCTTCGTCTTTACGCACCACGACCAGACGGCGCTTAAGCTGGAGCCGATGCCGATTCTCACGGCTCGGGTGTGGGTCGGGATTCTGTCGTCGGACCTGAAGAAGGCCTGCGTAGATGCGCCGGTTTAGCGCGAGTTCGAGATTCGCCCGGTGGAGACCTTCCTGGGCGACACGCTCTTTGTGCTGGAGCGGCGGATCGACGACGCGGAAGAGCTGCAAAGCTGGATTCTGATGTACCGGGTCTCCGACGAAGGGTGCGATTGGTTGAGCACCGAGCCGGAGTTGGGTGGAGGGTCGTGAATCCGGAGCCTTACCGGGACGGCGCCCTCGGCCCGGCTGCGACCGGGGGTGAATCCGGCCACCTGCACGACTCGGCGCCGTCGTTGGCGCTGGTCGCTTCGGCCTGCAGATCGACGCTGATCTCCAGGGCGCGGCGGTGCTCTTCGTCCGAGATGCGCGCGTGGAGGCGATCGCGAGCCTGTCTGGCCTCTTCATGTCCCTGTTCGGCGGCCAGGAAGAGCCACGCATACCGGAGCACCGGGTCGCTCGACATGTATTCCTCGGCCAGCAGGTAGCGGGCGTCGGCGTATCCCCGCTCGGCCGCCGCGCGCAGCCAGCGCACCGCTTCGCCCTCATTGCGGGGCGTTCCGAGCCCGGTGTGGTACATGTAGCCCAGATTGTACTGCGCGGTGATCTCGCCCCCGGCCGCCGCCGAATGGAACCAGCGCACGGCTTCGCGCGGGTCGGCTGCCACCCCCCACCCGGTGGCATAAGCCTGGCCCAGATTGTTGCGGGCGCCCGGATGACCCCTGAGCGCGGCTTCGCGAAAGTGGCGAATGGCCTCGGATTCGTCCCGCTCGACCCCTTCGCCGCGCAGATACAGCAGACCGAGCTGGTAGAGAGCTCCGGCATGACCGGAAGCGGCGGCTTCCCGGAAGCGGTTGCGCGCTCCGGCCGGGCTCTGCGGCACGCCAGCGCCCGCCAGCGACGCCAGTCCCAACTCATAAAGAGATGGAGGGTGTCCCCGATTGGCCGCCTCGCGAAACCAGCGTGCGGCAAAGCTCCGATTTTCCTCCACGCCCTCGCCCCGACAGTAGAGCAGCGCCAGATGATACTGCGCCTCCACGCTGCCCGCGCGTGCCAGCGAACCGAGGGTGGCCAGCGATGCCGCGTAGCCCTGGGCAGCCGCACGGGAAAGCCAGTACAACGCCTGGGCGCGATCATCCTCTGTGGCATTTGCGAGCCCGACCCGCGCCAGGCGGTCCTGTGCTTCGGCGTGTCCCCCCCGGGCCGCCGCAACCAGCCACGACAACGCCTGGGGATCGCCGGTGGTTGCACGGTCAACCAGCTCCCTGTCGAAGGCGCCGCCGCTCGAGTCGCAGGCCGCAGTCGCGCAGAGAATCAATCCCCAGAATCCCCAAAGACGCGGCCCCGCAGCGCATCCGGGCCTCTGCCGCGGGCTATCCGCTCTCATCGGCGCTTTTCTTCTGTCATTCCGCATCCCTGTAGAGATTTTCTATCTTCCATCCCCACCGTAAATCTACCGAAAGGGCCGCCATGCGTAACCGGACACTCCTGTGTGTTGGACTCACCGGACTCCTGGCGCTGCTCGTGGCCTGCTCGGCGTCCGGTTCGCTGCCCCCACCTGCGACACCCGAACAAACCCTAAATACAGAGAGAAGAGAGGCGGTACCTGAACCGGATCCGCCTCCGCCCGACCCCGCTTCTTCCGAACCCGCTCCTTCCGAACCCGAAAGCGAGCGAACTCCCCCCACAGCCCCCACAATCGAGAGCGAACGCGCGCTGCAGATGGAGGGTGCCCTGCGAATCCGGGCCCGGCGCAAACAGAGGATGCACGATCTGACGCTGCCGCTCCTGCGGGGCGGGGTCGATCTCTGCAGCGTTCACCGCGACGAATTCGGCTTTCGCTTTGCCGCCCCGAACCGGTGGGAATCGACCGACGAAGAGAGGGCGGAGAGGGCATGGAGCGCTCATGCGGAGGTGGAGGCGCATCCCGCGATCGGGCTGGTGATCGCCGGGAGCGCAGCCGCGCGGGCGGGTCTGCAGCAGGGCGACGCACTTGTGTCGGTGGGGGGCGTTGCCGTCTCTGTCGGCGAACCCGGAGGCGAAACCACAGCCCGGATCGTTGAGGACTGGCCGCGCGGAAGGCCGTTGCCGCTCCGCATTGAGCGCGACGGCGCGCTCCTCGATCTGGAGATTGTGGCCGAGCGGGTGTGCGACTATGCGCTTGGCCTTGTGGCCAGCGACGAGATCAATGCCTTTGCAGATGGAAACGAAGTGATGGTGACAGAGGGATTGATGCGCTTCGCGAGCTCGGACCTTGAGCTTCAGGCCGTGATCGCTCACGAAATTGCGCACAACTCCGAGGGACACCGGGTAGCCAGAGAGCAGAACCGGGTCCTGAGCCGCTTGCGCGGCGCGGTGCGCGATGCTGCGGCAGCCGAAACCGGGGTTGCACCGGAAGCCGAATTCAGCCGTTTGCAGGAACGCGAAGCCGATTATCTGGGAATGTACTACCTTGCGCGCGCCGGCATCGACACCCGAAACGCCGCACAGGTATGGCGCCGAATTGCAACCGAGGGCGGAGGCCGACTTCGAGACTCCGAGCAGGCGCTCCACCCTTCGACCCCCGAGCGCTTTCTCCTTCTGGAGGCCACTCACCGCGAAATCCTGGCCCGGCGCGCAGCCGGAACGCCTCTACTGCCCAGCCGGAGCGCGACCGGATCGCTGCTTCTGCCGGGGGTGGGGGATTGAGGATCGGGTATACAATATTTGCATATGAATCAGATGCCCTTCATGCACAAAATGCATGATGCGATTTCAATTCCCCGTCTCCACACCTCATGACAGCCCCATCGTCCCCCTTCGCCAGTCCACCGGTTGCCCAACACGGAATGCGGCGCTGGTTTCGCTTCCTGCGCACCAGCTTTGTGCATCGCTGGCACGCCGCCCAGACGATCGGCGAGCTGTTCGACAACCCCTGGATCGGCTACCGCTTCGAGCATATCAACCACGTGCGGTCGCTTGTGCAATATATTTGGCGATTCGGGGCCTTTCGCGAACGCGACGACGGGACCGGACGCTGCCGGGCCGCCTCCGACCTTCCCGGTCTGGGCGCAATGATTCGGCCCATTGCCCGGAGGGGACGCAAACACTTTGAGCATGCCGTCCTCTATGCGGCGCGCTTTGGCGATGCTGCGCCCCCCCGCGCAGAGACCGATCCCGAGCTCCGCCAACTCATCGACTACGCCGCCCGCCACAGGGACATTCGCACCTTTGCGCGCCAACTGACCGCGCTTCACCGCGCAATGCTGGATTACCATGTGCAGATGTGCGCTCTCACCAGGCAGAGGGCGATCAGGCTGCGCACAGCTCCCTTCCCCATTTTCTCCGGCCTTTCCGGCCTGGGTGGTCCTTGCCATGCGGCCGAACAGCGCGGCAAGCTTCCTCGCTCCGACGCCCTCCCCGCCGATCTGGGCGCCGCCCTCCTGGCCACCTTTGCCCGCGACATCTACCGCGCGCTCTGCAGCCGCGCCCGCACCGAGCTCTTTGCCACTCTGCACGGGAATCATCCCCACGCCTGCACAATTGCCGAAGCCCGGCCCGCCGCCAGCGCCGCAACAACCGGACCCGGCTTGCGCACCCCATCCCCCGGCCGCCGCGACAGACCCGCGCGGGCCACCATCAGGGGTGTCCTGATCGATGGCCAACGCATACACTTCGTCGTGTACGACCGGTCGCTGGCCACAATGCTCAAGAGTCTGACCGAGGCTCCCATGCCGCGCATCGTTCGCTGGCTTGCCGCCTTCAAGAACTTTGTCTCGGCGGTGATTACCGCGCTGCCCGTCTTCATTGTCAAGAATTTCTTTCGCGACACCCTGGCCGGATTTGTGGCGGGGAGGTACTGGCAGATGCCCTTCCTGGGCACACTGCGCGGCACCCTGATCGCGATCGGCGACCTGGGCCGCGAACGTCGGGATCTGAAGGGCTGCCGCACGGTCGCGAATCCCGATCCCATGCACGACTATCTTCTGCAGGGCGGCTTCTATTCAGGCCTTGTCGAATCGGAAACGCACCTTGCGCCGGTTCGTCACGAAGACGGACACATTCGCAAGGCCGCCACCCTGGCCCGGCTCCGCAATGGAGTTGTGCATTGGGTCACCCGCCCGGCCTGGTTCTCGGAGGCGGGCACCCGCGTGGATCAATTTCGCTGCGCGCGCAGACAGGGCGCCACCCTCTACGAGGCCAGCCGCGCCGCCCGCATGGTCTCGTCCGACTTTGCCAATATCGGCGCCTCAAGGCATTGGCGCATGTATGTGCATACAGTCCCCTTCCTCAATGCGGCCATTCAGGGGCTGGATCAGTTGTATCAGATCGGGCGGCGGCCGTTCGATTCCATCCTTTCGCCCCGGCGTCGCAACGACGACAGACGCGCGCATATCCGCAAGGTCGGGTGGGCGGGCGGAGTCCTGGCGCTGGCTTCCTCTGCGCTCTGGGTCTTCAATGCCGGCACCGATGCCCGCCGCGATGCCTACAGTGCCGAAACCGATTACGAAAAGGCCTCCTGGGCGACTCTCTACGATGTGGCGGGCGATGCCGATTTCCGGATTCCGGTGCCCTTCCAGATCGGCGCCGTCTTCATGAAGACGCCGGAGATTGCACTCGATCTGGCCTTTCGGCGCGAGACGCTGGCCGGGCCGAAGTTCATCTGGTCGCTTGTGCATGGAAATCTGGCGGTGGGACTTGTTCCGGCCGTGCTGCAGCCAATCCTGGAAATTGTGCGCAACCGCAACTTCTTTGGCAACGAAATCATTCCGGCCTACATGGCCGACCGCGAGCCGCGCGACCAGTTCTTCGACCGCTCCACCCCGCTTCCCTATCGCAGCGTGGGCAATTGGCTGAATGTGTCGCCGCTCCATCTGCAGACCCTGGTGCGGGGCTGGACCGGCCACTTGGGCAACCTGGCCGTCACGGCGGCGGACGAGATCATGTGGGATGAGCGGGCCAACGGTCCCAAGCCCTTCCTTCGGGGTTGGCGCATGGCAACGGGCATCTACAGCCTCTTTCCCCCCCGGCCCCGCAGCTACACCCGCTTCGGCAACGAGTTCTACGAGATCTCGGACTGGGCCGCCGCACGGGCGCGGCGCGCCTCCTGTCGAGGAAGCGGCCCCCGGGTTCCGGCGGCGTGCGAGGCCCGCACCCTGGCGCTGCAGACGGCGCGCGCGGCCTCGGAGCTGCGGCGGGAGAGCGACCGGGTGCGTACCGACGCCAACCGCAGCCGTTCCGACAAGGAAGCCGCAATTCAGAAGATCTACACCCGGATCGACCGGAGCTTTCGCCAGGCGCTGCCCGAGCTGCGCGCACTGCGCGAGCAGGATTTGGCGCTGGTGGACCGGCGGGCAACCACCACGGCCCCGGCGGGCAATCCGTCTCCGGCTGCGTCCTCGCCGCAATCGGCTCCCGCGCCCGCCGCATGCATCGATGTCAACCGGGCGAGTGCAACCGAACTGCAGACGCTGAGGGGGGTGGGGCCGGTGATTGCAGGCAGAATCATCGAGGAGCGCGGCCGGGGTCTCTTCCGGAGCGCCGCCGATCTTCAGCGGGTGCGGGGGATCGGGCCCCGAACCGTCGAGCGGCTCCGGGATCGGGTCTGCGGCTGGTAGGCAAGCGGTCGGGTCGTTGTCAGGGGCTGATCGTTGTGCAGCGAATGCCAACCGGGCCCGCAGCGATCCGGCGCACCTGCAATCCACGAATTGGCGAGTGCGCCGCTGTGCATTGCGCGCGGTCCGTCGCCCAGGGATCCGGTTTCCTACCCGCCCGCCCCGCCGGCAAAGCTTCGGGCCGCCAGAAAGTCCAGCCTGCGCGCGAAGGTCGTCTCCCAGCTCAGTCCATCGACGATCATGTCCAGAGAGTGGACCACCCCGGCGTGCGCCATCAGGAAGTGGGGTCCGGGGTCGAGTTCGCTCCACCACCCGGCCACCCTCTCGGCGAAGGCGGCCAGCGTCTCGCCTCCCGGCGGTGCCCTCAGCGTCCATTCGGCCATCCAGGGGTCGAGTTCGCGGTGCGGAATTCGCTCCCACGCCATCCCCTCCCACTCTCCGTAGGAAAACTCGCGCAGCCGCGCATCGAAGCGGTGGGGAATGCCGAGCCGTTCGGCCAGGATTCGGGCCGGGCCGTGGCAGCGCAGAGCGTCGGAGGACCAGAGGGTGTGCGGGGCGTGCTCTGCCACGATGCTCTCGATGCGGTCGGCGGCCTGCCGGGCGGTCAGGGTGGTGGGAACGTCGGTCTGGCCATAGCAGATCCCCTCGACCGCAACGGGCGCATGACGGATTGCGAGAAGGTTCGGCGCCGCGCGCTTCACTGCAGGCCTCCGGTCGTTCCTTCCCTGCAGCGCTTCACCGCCCTTGACGCGCACCTCATCCCCTTCGCGGACTGCCGCCGCGCATCGTTGGGGGCTTCGCCCGGCGTCTTCCGCCCCGCCCGCCCGCTCTCAGGGCGCATGACCCGTCAGCGTTGCGGCCAGGGCAAGGAGGATCGCGATCTCGCCGATCTGTTCGGTCGCCCCCAGGAAGTCGCCGGTGAGGCCGCCCGCCCGCGCCCGAAATCGCCACCCGCAAAGAGCCGTCGCAAGAACAAGCGCCCCGAGTGCGGCCAGGGAGGAGGCCGGGCCGAGGGGATTGCCCATCCCCCCGGGCGGCGTTCCCCAGGCCGCGCCGGCCAGCGCCCCGAATCCGGTCAGGGTTGCAACGATCAGCGAACCTGTTCCCCTGTGGACAAGTGAACGGCTCCGCGCCTCGGGTCCGCTTACGTAGGGCAACACGGTCATCAGCCATACCGGACCCGTCCGCGCAAGAGCGTGCGTCAGGATCAGGCAGATCGGCACAACATCGGGCGCAACGCTGCCCAGGCGCGCAAGGAGAGTCAGCCGAAAGACGATCGAGATCACCAGAGCGAGTCCCCCGAAGGCGCCCACCCGCGAATCCCGCAAAATCACGAAGATCCTCTCGCGGTCGAAGGCTCCCCCCAGGGCGTCGGCGGTGTCGGCGAGTCCATCCTCGTGGAAACCGCCGGTCAGAAGAACCGAAAGCGTGAGCGCCGAGATCGCGGCCACCCATGCGCCGAGCGGCAGCGCGAGCATCCAGACGATGGCCGAAAAGGTGCCCAGCGCCATCCCGACCAACGGAAACCAGGCGCTCGCCCACTGCCACTCCCTCTGCGAATAGGGAAATCCGCCCACCGGCAGCCTTGTCAGGAAGACGAAGGCTGCGCGCACCCCCCGGAGCGCACTCCTCACCGCAGAGGCATCTCGAGCCCGGCCACCATCAGCGTCACCGAATCGGCCTCGGCAGCCAGCCTCTGGTTGGCGATCCCCAGTCCATCCTGGTACCAGCGGCCCAGCGCGGTTGGCGGGTGAACGCTCCATCCCACCTCGTTCGTCACCACAATCAGCAGCCCGGCGCGTGCTCGCCGCGCCTCGAGAACGCCATCGGTCTCGGCTGCCATCGCCGCCAGCGCCCCGGCCTCGTTCGTCGCTCCCGCCCGCCCGATCGCCATTCCCGTCAGGACCGTCATGCAATCCAGAAGAACGGTTTCGGTTGCGGCCTCCAGAATCGCCCGGCCCGCCCGCACAGGCGCCTCGATCGTGCGCCACCCCGCAGGCCGATCGCGCCGGTGGGCCTCGATCCGGCCGCGCATCTCGTCATCCACGGGCTCGGCGGTTGCAATGACGGTGACGTCGTCGCCGCCCCGCGCCCGCGCCATCTCCTGCGCCCGCCGGCTCTTGCCCGAACGAACGCCGCCGGTCACCAGCGCCAGCTCCATCACCCCGAATCGGCCTCGGACACTCCGGCCGACGCGAAGGTCGCCATCTCGCGCAGCAGAGCGGCCGCCGCGCGCACCAGGGGGACTGCCAGCGCACAGCCGGTTCCCTCGCCGAGCCGCATCTTCAGAGTCAGAAGAGGGTCGAGGCCCAGCGCGTCCAGCGCCGCCGCATGGCCGGGTTCGGTCGAGTGATGCGAGGCGATCAGCCAGGGGGGCAGAGCGGGGCAGAGACGGCACGCCGCGAGAGCCGCCGCCGTCGAGATGAAGCCATCGACCAGCACCAGAGCGCCCCGCGCCGCCGCGCCGATCATCAGACCCGCCATCGCCGCAATCTCCAGCCCGCCCACCCGGCGCAGAATTTCCAGCGGATCGGCGCAGTCGTCCAGCCTCTCCACCGCCTCTGCGACGATCGTCCGCTTCCGTTCCAGGTGCGCGCCCGACACCCCCGTTCCCGCGCCCACCACATCGCCCGCCCGCGCGCCGGTCAGAGCCGCAGTGAGCGCCGCCGCCGCCGTCGTGTTGCCGATTCCCATCTCGCCGGCCCCTACCAGATGCGGTCCCTCTGCGCCTGCCTGAACGCCCGCGTCCAGCGCCCGGATCGCCTCCTCCTCCGTCATCGCTACCCCCGCAGAGAGATCGGCCGTTCCCGGACGAACCTTCCGCCCTTCGATCCCGGCAATCCCCGAGAGGTCAGCCGCCACTCCCACATCGACAACATGGACATCGGCGTTGCACGAACGGGCCAGCACATTGATCGCCGCCCCTCCCGCCGCAAAGTTTGCGCACATCTGCGCCGTCACCTCGACCGGATAGGCCGACACCCCGCGCCGCGCCACCCCATGGTCGGCCGCAAAGACGCAAATTCTGGCCCGTTCCAGCGAGGGTGGCGGATCGCCCAGCGCAACTCCCACCTGCAGCGCCAGCTCCTCCAGTCGGCCCAGACTTCCCTGTGGCTTGGTCAGCGCATCCAGGTGCGCAAGAATGGCAGCCCGGTCGCCCGCCGGCGGCGTCACCCGGGCCCGCGCGTCCGCAAAGCGCTGCCGTGCAGAGGCGTTCATCGGCACTCTCCCGGGGTGATCGCGAGAGCAGGGCAGGGGGATGGGATCATGGACATGGCAGAGCGCTGGGGAAGAGGAAGAGGAGAGGAGCGAGGGGGGAAAGAAGCGTTGAGATCCGGGTGCGGCGCCGCGAGTGGTGCGGACGGTGGCGGCATGGAGCATGGCAGGCCTGCGCGGCTGTCCGCATGCGCGGAACGCCGTGTCCGGGGGCGTCGGCGGGCCGGGTGCGGGGGTTGCCGTCGCCAATTCAACCCCAAGTATAGCGCAGATCCGCGTCCTGGGTTCCGGTTTCACATGGAAGAGGACCGGTGTGCACGGAGGGCGCGCGAATGCCATATTTTCGGGGCCTTCCGAATTCCGCGCCGCCGCACCGACAAGGCTCCCCGACCACAATGGCTACTCGACAGACCAACAGCGCCGCCACGACCGCCTACGAGATCGAGCTCTGGGCGATGGCCGACGCGCTCCGCGGCTCGCTGGACGCGGTGCAGAGGCACGGCCATGTGCTCACGCCGGGCCGGTATGTCGGGGTCGAGTCCAAAGAGGACGACGGCGAGCCCTTCGACGAGACGATGAAGCGGCTGGCGGCGGAGCTTCGCGAACAGCAGGCCGAGGGCGCGCGGCTCGATGCGGAGATCCGGACCAACCTGGAGCGATTGAGGGTTTGGGGGGGAAGCGCGTGAGCTACACGGAAGAGAAAATTCGGCAGCAGCTCCATCTTGGAGAAGACAGCCAACGGGAATTCAAGCAGATCAAGATCGTCGGAGGACGCCTGACGAATCCCAGACGCGATGATCTGGCCGATGAAATCGCGGCGTTCGCCAATGCCCGGGGGGGCGTGCTGTTCTGCGGAGTCACCGATCAGGGCGACGTGCAGGGCCTGTCTCGCGACGAAGTTGCCAGACTGGATTCCATAGTCGTTGCAATCTCGTCCGACGCCATCAAGCCGGCCGTTCGCATTCATACCTGCCATGCAGAGCTGGATGGCAAGCTGTTGCTGATCGTGGAGGTGCCAAAGGGCGAAGCGCAGCACGACAGTCCGGGCGGAAGCTACCTTCGCGTGGGGGGGTCAAAGCACAAAATGACCAGCGAAGAACGGCTTCGGCTGACACAGCGGCGCGGACAGGCCCGCTTCAGGTCATTCGACGAACAGGCCGTTTCGAACACCGGATTCCGGACGCTCGACGAGTCGCTCTGGCGGCCTCTGTTGAGTGCGGAAGGCGCCGCACATCCCGATTCGGCGCTCCGCAAGCTGGCGCTCCTGACCGATGACGAATCCGGAACTCGACGCGCGACTGTGGCCGGCGTTCTGCTCTGCACCCGCAATCCCGAGCAATGGCTCCCCGGCGCCCGCATCGTGGCGACCCGATACCGGGGAACGGATCGTGCCTCCGGCCAGATCGACGCACGAGAGATCACCGGTCCGCTGAACCGACAGATCGCCGAGGCGCTGGCCTTCGCCACCAGCAATATGCAGGTGGCCGCCCGCAAGGATCCGGCCCGCGTGGATCTTCCGCAGTACAGCGAAAGGGCGCTCTTTGAGGCGGTCGTCAATGCCGTCGTGCATCGCGACTATTCGATGCGGGGCAGCATGATTCGACTGTCCATCTTTGCGGATCGCCTGGAGATCCAGTCTCCCGGTTCCCTGCCCAACAGTCTGACCATCGAAAGCATGGCGGCGCGGCAGGCGACGCGAAACGAGGCATTGGCCTCCGTCCTGGGTCGTGTTCGGGTGGAAGAGGTGCCCGGCTCGCAGGACAGACAGCATTTCATGGAACGGCGCGGCGACGGTGTTCCCATCATCAGGAAAGAAACCACGGATCTGGTTGGCAGGCCGCCGGAGTACCGCCTGATCGACGGATCCGAGCTGTGTCTGATCATTCCCGCGGCGAACCGGAGTCCAGGCCCGGCCCGCGTCGTCATCACGGTCCGCAGCGCCGGTCAGCCGCTTGACGGCACCGATGTTCTGGCACTGTATCCCAATCGGACGTGGGAGCGATCAACCTCGAATCGGTACGGAGAAGCGGTCCTCGATCTGCATACAACCGAACTGCCGATGACTGTCTTCGCGGCCACTCCCGGACATGTTGCACATGTAGAGCGCGCATGGAGACCGGATCGGGGCGCCCTGGCCGTGGAACTCGAAGCCCTGCCCGGGGGCGGAGCGGTCATCTTCGAGGAGGCGACCGGCCATGTTCCCGGGTTGAAGGGACGGTTGAACCCCATCCTCGACACGCACGACAGAAGCTATCTGTACGCATTCAACATCGCGATCGACGAGGGGCGCCCACAGCCGGTCCACTTCGTTCCCGGTGAAGAGATGCGGCTGACCGATGCCGACGGACAGGATCTCCTTGTTCGGATCATGGCGATCGCGGGCCGGTCCGCACTCGTCGAATATCGCCCGTACCGTAGCGAACCATGAAGATCGACACGACCTTTTCTGCGCCGCTGCATCGACTCGCTCGAGCGGGCTCTGGAGGGCATCGACCGGCACAACGCCCGCGCCGACGATTTCATGCATGACATTTACCGCGCAGCCTGCGTCAAGGAGTTCGAGCTTGTGCTGGGGCAATCCGGCAAGCTGCTGCGCAAGCGACTGGCCGACAGACGCCGTAGAATTCTGGAGCCGCCCCGTGGCCAACCTGACCGAGATTATCAGAGATTTGATCGACTCCCGAAAAGAGGGTGACCACTGGGATTTCAAACGTGAGCGACATGCCAAGGCCGGTGACTTGATCAAGGATGTCATCTGCTTGGCGAACCCCCGAAAAACACCCTTTCCGCCACCCGCCGAACAAGGTTCTGCGACCTCATTCCGGCTTCCATCACAAGTCCTGTCGGCAGGTGGTCGTAGCTCCAGCGGGCGGCGCGCTTCCAGAGGGAATTGGGGTAGGCGCGGCGCACGACCGGGCCTGGGTGCGGTCCCCGCCCGGCAAGGTGGTCGGCGATGGCGTCGGCGGCGATCCGGCCCATGCGGTAGGCATTGTGGATGCCGCCGCCGGTCAGGGGCGACACCATTCCGGCTGCGTCGCCTATGAGCAGGGCGCGCTCTGCATGAATCCTGTGCAGCAGGCCGCCGATCGGAATGACGCCGCCGCGCCGTGAGCGCACGCTTCGTTCTGCAAAACCGAACTGCGATTCGATGCGCTGTACAAAGCGGGGCATGTCAGCCTGCAGGTGACGGTGCAGGGCCAGCCCCACCTGGGTGATGCCGACGCCCGGCACAACCCACCCGATATAGCCGGGCGCGATTTCCGGATCGACGAAGCAGTGCAGGCAGTCGCCATCTTCGGTTGCGGGCGCGAACTCCCACTCGACGCCCTTCAGAAGCCGCCGGTTGCGATCCAGCCCCAGACTTTCGGCCACCCGCGAGCGTGCGCCATCGGCGCCGACCAGAAAGCGGCAGCGCAGGTCGGATTCCTCGAGCACAAGCTCCTTCCGGTCCGGTCGGGCACTGCGATACCGCGCGCCGAAGCGAATCTCGGCCCCGGCGCGGCGCGTTTCCGCGGTCAGATGATGCATCAGCGCGGCGGTGTCGGTCGCCAGAAAGAAGTAGCGCGCGTGCTCGATCTCGATAAAGCGGCGGCTGGGCGCATAGAGTCGCACCTTGCGAATGCGGCGAACGGCTGTGGTGGGCGCGGCCCACTCCTCCCACGCTTCGCGCACCAGGATGCCGGTGGTGTGGATGCGCGCACCGGGCGCCGGCTGCCGGTCCAGCACAACTACCGAAAGTCCGCGCGCGGCCGCCCGCCGGGCACAGGCAAGTCCTGCAAATCCGGCACCGACAATGGCGAGGTCGCAGCGATCGGTCATGGCCTGTGCCTTCAATTGACGTCCGGCAGTGCGCGGATCTTTCCCACTTGACTGCCGATGCTAATACCCGTCCGGTGAACTCTGCACAAGAATGGCGGTCGCCGCAATCACAATTTGTGCAACGATCAGTTCGCCGAGAGCGTTGCGCCGCAGGGCCCCGGCGCCCTCGCTGCCCTGCATGATGCGCGGGGTCAGCCTGCGCCAGTTGATCGCGCCCAGCGTCATCACCAGCAGAACCAGCCCGATCTTGGTCAGGAGCAGTCGTCCATAGGGAGATCCGAAGAGCAGCGCCCACGAATCCACCTGCAGAAGAGACGAGATCGTTCCGGTCGTCACCACCAATCCCGCCGAAATGAGTGCCACCGGCGAGAAGAGCGGCACCGCCTCGGCCAGAAGGACGTCCCCGCCATTTCCCTTGCCGCCTCCATCCCGGCTTCGCTCCCGTTGCACGGCCGCAAGCACAAGCAGAAGTCCCCCGATCCAGCTTCCAGAGGCCAGCACATGCACAACATCGGCCGGAATCGAGAGCCAGCGCAACGCTCCGGTCCCCGCCGCGTGCCCCGCAAAGGCCGGAAAGGACGCCACCCCGCCCACAACGATCGTAGCGCCAATCCAGCCCACCCGTCCCATGCCCCCGCCGCCGCGCGCGGCCCCGAAGAGCGGAGGCAGCAGCGCCGAACCGATCGTGGCCAGAATCCACATCCGCCCCCAGTCGGTCGAGAGCAGAAGTGCGGCGTCTTCCTGCCAGGGAACGAAGGGGTCGCGAAATTCCTCCAACTGGCGCCCGAAGAGAAGCGCCATCGCAACAAAAAGCCCAACGCCGGCCCCCAGCCCCAGCCGCTGCGCCATCTCGGTCAGCCGCTCCCCGGTCCGGTCCCGGGCCCGCGTCGCAATCAGCCAGCGCCCCGCGACCGCTCCGCCAAGCGCAATGAGCGCCGCAAAGTGTAGCCAGCCAATTGCGCTGCCCACCAATCCCTCTATCCTCAGATCACAATTCCTCTGTTCAGGGCGCCGCCCGCTCCGTCACAACCGAAAAGGGAATCTCGCCCCTCACCACATGCCCGTCCTCGCCGATTCCCCGCCAGGTGATTGTGTAGGCGCCGGCCGCAAGCGCATGCCCGATCGCCACATGAAAGATCTTGCCATCGTCGGGGTCTTGCATGGCCGGCTCCGTCTCGACCCACTCGTCTCCCCTCAGCAGCCGGATCGTCATGGAGTTGTCCTGCGGCACCTGGGTGAACCAGATGCGCAGCTCCGCGGGCGGCGCGACGGCGGAATCCCGTGCCGGTTCCGACTTTCTGACATCGAAGTGAAGCGCGGCGGCGGCCATGTCCACGGCCCAGGTCGCCGGTGAAGGCGTCTCGGCCACGGGTGCGCCGCTCGACCGCGCCACCAGAGCGAGAACCGCAAGCAGGGTTGTGCGTATCATGACCGTTGTTCCTTTTTGCAGGTGACGATTATCCGCCCATGAGATTGAACTGGCGTGTGAACTTGATAATCAGCGAACGCGCAAGGGTTCCCCGCTCGATAAAGCGTCCGCCATCGGGGTTGAGCCCGTCGGGGTAGTCGAATCCCTGCAGATCGTTATATACGACAAAGAGTCCCGTGCCCGCCGTATTGAGCCAGCCGAAGCGCAAATTGGCAGACCAGCTATCGATCTGGTTGCTGTATTGCACAAGCGACTGCAGATAGATGCGCGGCGTCAGGAAATAGCCGAAGTTCATGCCCAGCAGAACGGTCTCGAACTCGCCCTGGGGGAGATCGACGTCGAAGTAGTCGATCCGCGCCGAGGTGCTGAAGGACGCATTCGGCCGCCAGGTCACCGATCCATTTCCGCCCGCCCGCGACCCGCTCAGAAAGCTCCCGACATGAATGCGCGAGGTCGCGGAGAGCTCCGCCGCCGGGTTGCTGTTGAAGACAAGCTGCGATTCCCATCCGCCGTAGCTGCCCTCGGGCACCACCACCCCCGTGCCCGGAATCTCGAAGGGTTCGTAGATCCCCTCGGTGATATAGTTGGCTCCGGTATGAATCTGCGCGCCCGACGACCACTCCCAGTGCGAATCGATATGCAGGCGGGCCGATTCCTGAAAGTTCCTCTCGACCCCGGCCTTGCGGCTGTTATAGGTGAAGTACGAGATGTGCGGACGGATTTCGTAGAGCCAGTCGGGGTGAATCCGGTAAAGGGCGAAGTACTGGTAGTAGCGGTAGCCCCGCCGCGGCAGGAAGCCGACCTCGGGGTTGAACCCCTCGCCGATCTCGCGCGCCTGGCCGGTCACTGTCCAGCTCCGGCTGCTCCAGTTTCCAGAGAGATCCCACGCATAGGCATTGTCGGCCGCCACGGGCTCGTCGGTCTGCGCAAGAAATCCGCTCACCGTCAGCGCCTCGCCGATTCCCACCGACAGATCGGTTGCCCAGGTGCGATTGAAGTCGCCGTCGGGACCGGACTTGTTCACAAGGATCCCCCCGATGCGCGACCGGTTGGGGAGTTCGCGCGCCAGACGCGCCACCGAATAGCCATGGGCGTCGGCCAGACCGGCGGCTTCGTCGGTGCGAATGTGCAGAAGCCCGACATTGAGACCCGCCGCGCGCCCCGAGAGCCTGGCTCCGCCCAGAATCGGCACCGGCTGCCCGCCGGCAATCCCGATCCGGCGGCTGAAGAAGAGGTCGGCGCCGCCCCCGCCCACATTGAAGAAGCCCGCATTTTCCAGGAAGAAGGGACGCTTCTCGGGGAAGTTGAGAGAAAATCGGGTCAGATTGAGCTGCTGGTCATCCACCTCGACCTGTGCAAAATCGGTGTTCCAGGTTACGTCCAGGGTCAGTCCCTGAGTGATCTGAAACTTGATCTCGCCCCCCGCATGGCCCTCCTGGCCGAAGCTGTTCGCGGCTGCATAATCGCGCGCAGTCGAGCCGAGCAGATAGGGAGTGGCGGTCGCCAGGCGGCGGAAGGGCGGGCGCAGGCCCTCGAGATCGCCGGCATAGTTGAGGCGGTACAGACCGAATTCGCGCGGAACCGGGGTCCAGAAGGATTCCTCATTCAGCCGCCGAATGCGCCGGAAGATGTTGAATCCCCAGCGATCGTTCTCGTTGCCGTAGCGCAGGGTGCTGAAGGGAATCCGGAACTCGGCGTACCATCCCTCGTCATCGACCGAGGTGGCCACGGTCCAGCTCCCGTCCCAGTTCTTGTTGAAGCCGCCCCCCGCGCCCGACTGAAAGCGCTGCCGCGTATTGAAGCCACCCCCCTGGAAGCGCCCCCCGCCGCGGCCCTCGTTGGCAACCTGGCCATCGTACTCGATGCCGGTGGGCGTGGTGCCGAAGACGAAGCCGTTCTGATCGTCGTTCCAGGTATCCAGAACAAAGACGACCGCATCGCTCTGATCGACCTCGTAGTCGCGGATCCTCTCGCCATAGGTGATGGCGTCGGCGTTGCGGTCGAAGGCCCAGACCCCCACGTAGAGCGCGTCGGCGTCGAAGAGAATGCGCACCTCGGTTCTCTCGCTGGCCGGCTGGCCATCGTCGGGGACGCGCTGGGTAAAGCCGGTCATCGCGACTCCCTGACTCCACGCGCTCTCGTTGAGGTGCCCGTCGATCGCAGGCGATTCGGTGATCTCGACCGCCGTGGCCGTGGTGGCGGGCGGCGGTGCGGCGGCGGTGCTCCCCGGTGCGCCCTGGCCATTCTGGGCAGCCAGTGGCCCCGCAGCCCACAACAGTCCGGAAGCGACGGCAAGGCGCCAGCCGCAGGGAACGGTTTTCGTCATTTGGCCCTTCCTCGTTTCCCGAGGCTCTCCTGCAATCCTCATAAGCAGTCTGCAGGCTGCAAGATAGCGCTGCAGAGCCCCGGACAGAAATGGCGCGGGTGCGGGGGAGATCTTCGGATGGTAGCTTCACGCCCCGGATTGCCGGTCCTCGCAGCGTGTTCGCCGGCGACCCGGTGCGCGATGGTTCCTCGTGCCACCCTCGCCAGTCGATTGGAGCGCACCGATGCCGCGAATTCCACTCTGGATCGGTGCCGTGCTCATGCCTGGCGCCATCGTCGCCGGGTGCAGCGGTCCGCCCCCCGAAATCCCTTCGCCCCCCTTCGACGAGATCTTCGATCTGGTTGAGGTCGTGACCCTCGAAGAGGCTCCAGGCGATTCGGTTGCCGAGGTGGGGACCTTTGCCGAGCGCATGGGTGAAGGATTCATCGTTGCCGACAGGCTGCTCCCCCGAATCCGCAGCTACGCCGAGGACGGATCGCTGCTGGCTGCCTTTGGCCGTTTTGGCCGCGGGCCCTGGGAGTTTGCGGGAAGAGTGGGTGGCGTCGCCGAGTTGCCGTCGGGAAAGATCGCAATTGCGGATGCCACGAATATTCTGCGAATCACCTTCCTCACCCATGATCTTTCACCGGATACGATCATGTCCTTTCAATACTTGGTATTGGACGTGCATGCGCTCGGCGAGGATATTGTCTTTTTCGGCTACGGTCCCGTCCTTGGCGAACGGGTCTCCATTCTGGATGCGATGACCGATCCGCGCATTCACATGTTCCGCGACGACTCGGTGGCATGGAGCCGATTCAGCCGCGAAATCTACTCGAAGCCTTACGTATTCGGTTTGTCCGGGCTCGCTTGGACCGTGGCCGGGGATAGCGTTTTCGGAATGGCATCGCTCGAATATCCGGCTGCGATCTTCAACAGCGCTGGCGACTCCGCGGGAACGATCGGCACTCCCTCGCCCCGCTTCCGGCCCATTCCGGATATTCCCGAGGGCTACTTCGCCACCCAACAGTCCGGCACCAGGGTGGCGGATCTGCTGCGCAGCTTCGACACGGTGGACCGGCTCGACGTGATCCACAGCGACCATCTCGTCTTCACAATCGGTCGCCTCGACCATCTGCGCCCCTACCCTCCCTTCAAAATGCTCCATACCCGCGTGGAGATCTACAATCGGCACACGGGCGAGAAGCTCTATGAAGACGTGCCACTCCCGGCGGGCGCGAAGGTGCTTGGCGGCGGACGACATCTGTACCTGCTGCTGAATCCCGACATTCCCCCCTGGCGGATCGCGAAGTACCGGCTGGCGGAGGCGCGCGGACAGGGGCGGAGTTGACACGCCGCTTCGGATTGTGTACTCATACGCTCGGTAGGAACACTCATCGAGACCGGCTGAGGGACAGGCCCGTGGACGCCGGGGCAACCTGTGGGAAGTGGCATTCCCGCAAAGGTGCCAACTCCTGCGATGGCGAAATCCATCGTAAAGATGAGCCGCCCACCGCGTTCCCCCCAGAGGGAACAGCGGCAGCCGGCAGCAACCTGGGCGATCCCATCTTCCGGAGTCCGGTGAGGAGCACTCAAGACTCCGGAGAGCATTCAGGTCATGATCGCCCCCGCCCCCCCGGCTGCGCCCGCCCCTCGGTGGGCGTGCCGGAGCGATTCGCCCGCGCCCCGATCGGCGCTCCACCCCGCCGCTGCAGAGAGCTCTGCGCCCCCGGCCCCCCACCCCGCCGCCCCTGACCCGGTTGCGCCCCTGGTTCTCAAGTTCGGTTCGTCGGTGCTGCGCCGTCCCGGCGACTACCCGCGCGTGGCCCGGACGATCGGCGCCGAGGTTGCGCGCGGCCACAAGGTTGTGGTGGTGGCGTCGGCGATGGGAAGTGCAACCGATGCGCTCGTTGCAACCGCCCGCCAGGTCTCTGCGGAGCCTCCCGACCGGCTGATCGGCGCACTTCTCGCCACTGGCGAAGAGGCCTCGGTGGCGCTGCTTTCGCTTGCGCTGGCAGAGCGGGGAATCGCCACGCGGTCCTTCACTCCCTGGCAGTTGCCGGTGCGCACGCGGGGCGCACTCATGCACGCCGACCCGGTCGCTGTGGACGCCGGGCGGATTCGCGACGCCCTGGGCACGCATGACGCAGTGATTCTACCCGGCTTTATCGGCATGGACCCGACCGGGGTGCCTTCTCTGCTGGGCCGGGGCGGCTCCGATCTGACCGCGCTCTTCCTGGGGCATGCCCTGGGCGCCGCCGAAATTCGTCTGGTCAAGGATGTGAACGGGATCTACCCCGCCGACCCGCGCCGTCCCGCCGGATCTGTGGCCAGCGCGCACCGCAATGGAGATTCGGAGCCGGTTCGCCTCCGCCCCTTCCGCGCCCTGGCCTGTCACCGGGTGCGCGCCATCGGCGGCGATGTGGTCCAGCCCCGGGCCCTGGATTTTGCCGAAGAGCGGGGGATCAGCTTCCGCGTGACCGGGCTGGGGGGCAGGGGAACCACAGTCGACCCCAGCCAGGAGGCGATCCGCTGATGCCACACGCAATCGATGCGACCGCGAATGGCCGGGAACGTGCCCCCGTGGCGATTCTCGGCGCCACCGGCCTGGTTGGACAGCGTCTGGTGCGCATGCTCGACCGCCACCCCGGCTTCCGCCTCGCCGAGGTTGTCGGATCGGAGCGGCGCGCGGGACTGAGCTACCGCAAGGCCATCTCCTGGGTCATGGGCGGCGACCCCCCCACCCATGCTTCGGCGCTCAAGCTGCTCGCGCCCGGAGCTCCCCTGCACAGCCGGATCGTGCTCTCGGCGCTGCCCTCGCGGCCCGCAGAGGAGATGGAACCCGAACTTGCCCGGGCGGGTCATGTCGTCTGTACGAATGCTTCGGCTCACCGGCTGCGGCCCGACACGCCCCTGATCGTTCCCGAGGTCAATGCCGAGGCGATTGCGGGGGTGGCGTCCCAGCCCTGGGCTCAGTCGGGGGGCGCGCTTGTGGCAAATCCCAACTGCGTGGTCGTCGCATTGGCGATGGCGCTGGCGCCCCTCGAGCGCAACTTCGGCATCGAGTCGGCGACGGTGGTGACGCTGCAGGCGCTCTCGGGCGCGGGAATGGGCGGACCGCAGGCACTGGAGGTTGCCGGAAACGTGATTCCCTGGATTGCCGGCGAAGAGGACAAGATCGGCCCCGAGCTGAACAAGCTCCTGGGCACGGGAATCGACCTTGCGGTTGCCGTCAACCGGGTGCCGGTCCTGGATGGCCACATGGCGCACATCTTCTGCACCCTGCGCCGCCCGGCCTCGCCCCTCGATGCGCTGCGGGCGCTGCGGGACTTTCGCGGAATGGCGGGACCGGACCGGCTGCCGACCCTTCCCCGGCGGCCCCTGGTCGTCTGTACCGAACCCGACCGCCCCCAGCCCCGCCTCGACGCCGACCGCGCGGCCGGCATGGCCGTCACCGTCGGCCGCCTGCGCTCTGCGCCTCCGCCACACGACCTGGCCCTGGTCGTGGTTGCGCACAATGGCATTCGGGGTGCGGCCGGCGCCTGTCTGGCCAATGCCGAGCTCTCGACCGCCTACCTCGCGCGACGAGAGGGTGGAGTGTGCCGCGCCTCCTGTTCGCCCGCCCGCAGGCGCTCCTACACCCGGCCTCTGCGGGTCTGTCTTGACAACTGATGCCAAAACGGTTATGAATATGAATTCCCTCTCGCTTCCGCTTCACTTCGACCACCTGGGTGTACGCCGAGTGCAGATCGACTGGGAGGCTCAGGGATCGCCAGCGGCTCCCGTGACGGTCGTGCTCGGCGGGATCTCGGCCGGGCGGCACGCGGCTCCCAATGCATCGGATCCGGCTCCGGGGTGGTGGCCCGGAATCGTCGGCGCGGGTCTGGCCCTGGATCCGGCCGAGCGCCTGATCGTCGGCATCGACTACCTGGGCGGCAACACGCCCTCGGGGCCGCTTCGCCCCGTCACCAGTCACGACCAGGCAAGAGCGGTTGCGGCGGTCCTGGCTCATCTGGGGGCAAGGGAGGCCACCCTGGTCGGCGCTTCCTACGGCGGAATGGTTGCGCTGGCCTTCGCCGAGCTCTTTCCGGAGCGCACTGCGGGACTGACCGTGTTTTGCGCTGCGCACCGCACGCACCCCATGGCGACGGCGGTGCGCTCGGTGCAGCGTTCGGCTGCGCGTCTGGGAGCGTCGCTCGATCGACCCGGCGAGGGCCTGGCGCTGGCGCGCGCCCTTGCGATGACCACCTACCGCAGTCCCCGCGAGTTCGAGTCCCGATTTGCCTGCGAGGCGCTGAGCCCGGGTGCGCCCGGAGCCCAGCCGGCGCGCTTTCCGGTCGAGGAGTACCTGGATGCGCGGGGCACCGACTTTGTGCGCCACTTCGATGTCGAGCGCTTTCTGGCTCTCTCGGAGTCGATCGATCTGCACCGGACCGATCCGGCCTCGCTGCCCCCGCACACGCTCCTGGTGTCGTTCGACAGCGACGCGCTCGCGCCCCCCTGGCTTCTCGACGAGCTGGCCGTCGCGAGCGGAGGCTCGTCCCGGCACATTACCCTGGACTCGCTCTTCGGCCATGACGCCTTTCTCAAGGAAACCCGTACGGTAAGCGCACTGCTGCGGGCAAAAACCACCCCCGATCCCCAGGGCGCAAAGGTGCGCCGGGAGGCAATCCGATGATGTTCAACACCCGGAAAAGCTCTTCGACGACCCGCGCCGTGCGCGCCGGCATCGCGACCGATCCGACCCACAATGCGGTCATACCGCCCCTTCATCTCTCGACCAACTATCTCTTCGAGAGGCCGGGAATCTGCGGACGCTACGACTACTCGCGCACCGCGAATCCGACCCGCGATCTGGCGGCCCGGGCCATTGCCGAGCTCGAGGGGGGCGCGGGCGCGGTGGTGACCTCGTCGGGGATGTCGGCGATCGCCCTGGCGACCCGCCTGCTGGGCCCCGACGACCTTCTGCTTGCACCCGCCGACTGCTATGGCGGCAGCTACCGGCTCTTTCGCGCCGAGGCGGCGCGAGGGCAGTACCGGCTCGAGTTCGTGGAATCGTGGACGCCCGAGGCGCTGGTGCGCGCGCGCGCAGCGAAGCCGCGCATGATCTGGATCGAGACGCCAAGCAACCCCCTTCTGCGCATTACCGACATTGCGGCCTGGGCCACTCTGGCGCGGAGTGCGGGCGCGATCTGCGTGGCCGACAACACCTTTCTCTCGCCTGTCAATCAGCGACCGATCGAGGAGGGCGCCGATCTGGTAGTTCACTCGACGACAAAGTTTCTGAATGGGCACAGCGATGTGGTCGGCGGCGCGCTGGTGGCCGCATCGGACGATCTGCTGGAGGAAATTTCTTGGTGGGGGAATGCGACCGGCGCCTGCGGATCGCCCTTCGACGCCTGGCTGACGCTGCGCGGGATTCGCACCCTGCATGCGCGAAGCCGTGTTCACGCGGAGAATGCAGAGCGGGTGGTCGGCGCGCTGGCCGAGAGCGATGCGGTGACCGCCCTTCACTATCCGGGTCTGGCGAGTCACCCCGGGCACGAGATCGCGGCGCGGCAGCAGCGGTCGGATCGGGAGGGGACGCCGGGATCCGGAATCGGGCGGAGCGCCTGGGGAAGCCTGATTTCGTTCGATCTGAGGGGGGGCAGGGAGGCTGCGGACGCCTTCTGCGACGGGCTCGATCACTTTGCCCTGGCCGAGTCGCTGGGCGGGGTCGAGAGCCTGGTGACGCATCCCTGGTCGATGACGCACGCTGCGATGGACCGCGAGGCGCGGCTGGCCGCGGGGATCGGCGAGGGCCTGCTGCGTCTTTCGGTGGGGATTGAGGCCGCAGAGGATCTGGTGGCCGATGTCGCGGCCGGGCTGAAGCGGGCGGGCCGTGTGGGGGCGGCACAGCGCTGATCCCGCTCCAGTCGTGCCAGCGCGCCGTGCAGGGAAGAGGGCGCCTCCGGCCCCTGCGCGGGCCGGCCCGGGAGCGGAACCGTGCGGCGAAGGTGCGCGCGCACCCCCCTCTGCAGTTGTCCCTTGCGTGCGTTCCGCATGGTTCCGCCGTCGGCAGCGTCCGCGCGCTCCGCTATCTTCCTGCCTGTCCTGCGCGCCTCCTTCTCGCTGCTTCACCCTTCACCGGAATTTCGACATGAGCCGCCGCCACTCCTCTCTCCTTCTCTTCGCGGGCGTTCTCTGGATTGCCGGTTGCGGAGGCGACGACGACAGCGCCGAACCGACCACTCCCCGCGAGCCCCCGCGCCCCGCCACCCTTTCGATCTCACCGGCGAACGCCACGCTGACCTGGATCAACCACAGCGTGACCTTCAGCGCCACAGTGCGCGATCAGTACGGCGACCCGATCAGCGCCGAGGTTGCGTGGTCGGGGAGCGACGACGCCGTCTTTACGATCGACGCCACCGGGCGGGCCACGGCGACGGGCAATGGCAACGGCGTGGTGCAGGCCACGGCGGGCACGCTGAGCGCGACGGCGACGGTGCGGGTGCAGCAGCGGGCGGCCGCGATTCGGGTTGTCTCGGGCGATGGCCAGGAGGCGCTGCGCGGAACCCTCTTGCCCGAGCCGGTGGTGGTGCGTCTGGAGGACCGCGGCGGATTCGGCGTGGCCGGGGTCGAGGTCGCCTTTGCGCCGGGCGCGGAGAGCGGCACGGTGAGCACGGCTGCGGCCACCAGCGACGCCGAGGGCCAGGCTGCGACCGAATGGACGCTGGGCAACAGATTCGGGAATCAGGAGCTGGCGATTACGGCGGGCACGGTGCGGGGGCGGGCCCATGCGCGCGCAACCTCGGACACGCCGCTCCCCGATCTGGCGGTCGAGAGCCTTGTCCTGTCGCGCAGCGACCCCACCAGCCTGGAGAGCCTTGGCGTGACGGCGACGGTGGCGAACCGGGGCGACGCGGCCAGCCCGGACAGCTTTGCGGTGGCGCTGACGGTCGATGGCGCGCCGATCCGGATGCGCATGACCGCGCGCCTGGAGCCCGGCGGCGAAACCGCCCTTGCCTTCGAGGATGTGGGGCCGTTCGAGGCGGGATCGCGCCGCATTGAGGTTGTGGTCGACGCCGAGGGCACGATCGACGAGTGGGGAAGGGAGAACAACCGCAAGGGCGAGGCGCTGACCGTGCTGCACCAGGAGGCGATTGCGGCGGGGCACCGGTCGCGGATCTCGGCGCGCGAGGGCGATGTTCTGCACTTCCGGCTCGATCTGGACAGCTCTTCGCGCGAGGCGCTGAACGTTGAGGTGGGGGCCGGGCAGGGCGACCCGGATCTCTTTGTGAACTATGGCTGGCGGCCGGATCATCATTACCGGTATCGCTGTGTGAGCGGCGAAGCTTCGGGGAATGAAGAGCTCTGTCAGATCAAGCCGGCGCGGTCGGGCAGCTATCATATTGCGGTTCATGCCTATACCACATTCGAGCCGGTAGATTTGCGGGTGACGGTGGGGGGCAGGACGGTTGAGGACTTTGACATCGATCTTGTCTTCCTGGAGCGTGGCACCACCGAGCAGAACAATGCGGTGCGCGTGGCGGCCGATACCTGGGAGTCGGTGATTCGGACCGGGCTGCCCGACTTCGACCTGTCGTCCGGTCCACTTGAGGCGGGCCAATGCGGAGAGAACTCGCCGGCGATCGACGATGTGGTGGATGATGTGAGGATGTTTGTCACGATCGATTCGATCGATGGGCCGGGGGGAATTCTGGGTCGGGCGGCGCCCTGCGCCTGGCGGCGATCCTACTTTGTCTTCAGAAATGACACAACCGAAATTATCGGTGGCGCGATTGCGGGCATCATGGAGTTCGACGAGGCCGATCTGGCGCGCCTCGCTGCCCGGAATGTTCTCTCTGCCACCGTTGCCCACGAGATGGGCCATGTGCTTGGCTTTGGGACAATGTGGGACTTGCACGGTCTGCTTGAAGATCCCTCGGTGGGGGGAAACCCCAACGCCGACACGCACTTCAGCGGGCCTCTTGCGCGCGCCGCCTTCGGGGAGATCGGCGGAGGGCGGTATCGCGACGGCAGGATCGTTCCGGTTGAGAGCGGCGGAGTGCAGGGACAATCCGATTCGCACTGGCGCGAGTCGGTCTTCGAGAACGAGCTGATGACCCCATTTCTCTCGACGGGGCGCGAACCGCTCAGCCTGCTCACGATCGAATCGCTGGCCGACCTGGGGTATCATGTCGATCCCACGGCAGCCGACTTCTACCGGATTCCCGTCGCGACCGCCGCGCCCGACAGCGCCACCCTGATCGATCTGGGCAACGACATTCTGGATATCCCGATTGTGCTCTTCGATCAGAAGGGCAAGAGGGTGGGGGTGTATCGGCGGCGGTAGCAGTGGATGATTGAGCGGTTGTGCATGGAAGCGGCGTAGCCCTGGCATGACTTGTGCAATTGGAGCGTGTACAGGGTGATGCGCGCGTGCCGAGGTTGAGTGAATTTCAGGGATTGTGAATTTCAGAAATTGTGATTTTCAGGGCAATTGATTGACATTTTAGCAAAATTGTTTATATTACGAAATAGCCAATCCGATTAAACTGAATCGGTTATGCATAAATTATGAAATCATTGCATAATTATGCATGATTTTGCAAAACGTTGCACGGTTTTGCACAATTTGCATGAACGATTCCTGTTGTGCAGCCATTGTCATTGTCCGCAGCGCACAACATTTCGGGGTTCGGCTGTGGCCGCCCCGGGGTCAACCCTCCGGCCGCCAGATGATCCAGTAGTCGTCAAGCGCGTCGTCGTCGGAGGCCAACTCGGCAGAGCCGGCGGGCAATCCGTTGAGCTCAAGGATATAGGCGAGCGCGTCGGTGACCTGTGCGCGGCTCAGGGTGCCGGGATTGCCATGCGGCATCCGTTCGTAGATCCAGTACCAGAGCCGAAAGACCGAAGCCTCTTCCCAGCGCTCCAGGAAGGTCGGGTCGGTCCAGTCGGCGCTCTCGTGGCACTCGCTGCAGAGATCGTCGAAGAGCTGGGTGCCGCGCGTGGCCTGGGCCGCCGCATAGATGCCGTCCAGGGTGTTGGGCTCATCGCGCCGGGTGGTCGGGGCGGAGGAGGTGGTCGCAGGGGTGGTGGCGGGGGCTGGTGGGGCAGGGGTGGAGGCAGGAGTCTGGCAGGTGGTGAGCGCGAGGGCGAGGGCGGCCGGGAGCGCAAGGAGGCCGATCTGCCAATGACGGATCGCTACTGCGGGCCTGGCGACTTCCCGGGAAGACCGGGTGACCGTCGATGACTTCGGTCGCGCTTCGGGGTCCGGGTCCCGGAGTACGGGGACGCTGACAAATTTCTCCGGCCATCCGTCCTTCGAAAGATCGGGAGCCGTGTCGGGATCGAACCCTTGGGCCGTAGAGCCGCCATGCTCGTTCATTGACCTTCCCCTGTGCAGATGATTCGGCAGCGATCTTCGGGGCCCGCCTTTGCCTCGCGCGAGGCTCCGATTCGGATCGCTGCATAGTGTGATTGCAGAAATCGGTTTGTCAAGGATGAAGCTGTCTCGGGTGTGAGTTCGGGTGTCAGTGGCATGGGCGCGAATCTCTTTCGGGATGTCGCGAAATCTAATGTGACCCGGGCACGCTGGCGAACTGCCACATCTCACCATCTCCGCAGGACTTCCCTGCCACTCCTTCCTGCGATTTCATCCTCCACATGTCCTTGCCGGTGGCAGGCGCGTCGCGGGAGTTCTCCCGGGTAAACCCCTACGAGCCCGAACCGGGCACAGAGGGGAAGACCGTCTGGTTCGTGGCCAGTGCCCGAGAGGAAACGCTGCGTGCAACGATTGCGCTCGAATCCGACAGGACACTGCTCGGCGGCAATGCCGACATCGCCGTGTTGCTGCACCGCACGGAGCTGGGGGAAGAGAGCGTTGAGGTGTATGCGGTCGTGCCCGACACCGAAGGAGAGTGACTCAACCGGTCGTTGTCCGGCTCATGTGCTCCAGAGCGCAACGGGGAAACGCCACGTTACTTATGAGTAGAGAGATGAAGGAGAATGATCGTGGCTCTCGCGGTACTAAACTTCCGATCGGCTTACCTTACTGCCTATTGGCCAACAAACTCCGTGCCTCCAGATCGAGATATCTGAAAGAATTGGCGTTGAGTCGGCGGGGATCCCTTGACAGCTTCCGGCGGCGGGCGTCTTATGGGTGAACACAGATCCAAACCGGAATCCGCTCGTCCCTACGGGATTCGGGTCGACTCAATCCACGGAACGGAGCCCACTGTTCGCAATCGAGGAAGAGAGTGGACCAGAGGGAGACGACAACGATGTGTCGACGGATTGGTAGCATTCGACGCCCGAGGATGCGAGGGGGTTGGGCGGGCGCGGTGTCGAGACACAGAAGAACGAAACCGGTTTCTGGACCCCATATGGACCCCAAAGACGAATATCCGAGATCAGAAATACTTTTCAATATATGTTACAATATGTTGTATAACAAATAGTTACATGATTTTGGGCGCTTAGCTCAGTCGGTTCAGAGCGCCTGCCTTACAAGCAGGAGGTCGGCGGTTCGAATCCGTCAGCGCCCATTCCCAGCAATTCCGCCTTGTACAGGAACGGGAAACACCCTTGGCGTCGCACCTCCTGCGCGGGCCGATCCTTCACCCCCTTACTATTCACCCCCCACCGGGATTCCACATGCGCGCGCGCTCTGCAAAGATTGTGTTGTTGCGCCGCCACTCCGCATAGCCGATCCGTCGTGCATCGGTCAGCCAGTCGATTCTGCGGTCGATGCATTCGCGCAGAGCCGTTGCCTCGCGATCCAGAACGAATCCGCCCAGCTCGACCAGGGTGTCGAGAGCTGCAACCGCAAACGCGCCATTCGAGGCAAGGGCGGCGTCCTGATTGCCGATCTCGCCGCGTGCCACCGCATCGATGGACCCCGCCGCCAGCGCATCCACCAGTTCGGTTTCGCCGCGTTCGCGCCCGAGATAGACGACCTGCGGCATCGATTCCAGGGGGGGAATGAGCCGCGTCCGCCCCGCCAGCGTCTCCGAGGGGGCAGAGGCGGTGATGACGAAGGCGTCCGAACCGTCGGCGACAAGGGTGCCGGTTGGCGTCTCGATGCGGGTTCCCTTGATCAGAATTCCGGTCTCGCTGGCAATGCCGGCAATCACCAGAAAGCGGGCCTCGCCGGTGGTCCCGGGCAGGGCGCCGACCCGAATGTCGCGGGTCAGGCGGTCGTACGACGAGAGTCGTTCGCGATCGGCCGCGCGCACAAGGAGCGACTGGCGAAAGGCGATATGGCCCGAGGTGAAGGTCACAACCGGCTCTCCAGCGGCATTGCGGGTACGCGATTCCAGAATGGTAATGCCCCCGCCGGCGATATCCACATCGCTGCGGGCGGGCAGAAGCCAGATGTCGTCCCAGCGGGCGACCGGCGTGCGCTCAAAGGCGAGCCCCGATTCCTCCATGAGTGCCAGCGCGCTCAGCAGATCTGCCTCGTAGCCCCGGTGCAACTGGAAGGCGGGCGCCGCAGGATCGGGGTCGTCACTGTAGCTCACCGGCTCGAAGTAGGCGTAGAAGTGAACGTTCAGCGGCTCTCCGTCGGCGACGCAGGCTCCACGCGCGGGCGCAATGGGATCGTTGCAACCGGCCACAAGCGCGATCAGGGGGAAGAGCGCCGCAAGGATTCGTCTGCGCGGCGATTGTGATGTCTCCACCAGCGGGATGTTGGTCATGTTATCGTCCCTGGAAACCCGGTTTTCGTTTCTCCATGAAGGCGCGCACGCCCTCGCGTCCATCTTCCGAGGCGAAGGCGGCCAGGAAGAGTTCCTTTTCAGCGGCCAGTCCCTCCGAGAGCGGTTTTTCGGCAGCCTCCCGCACTGCGGTCTTGACAAGTTGCAGCGCCAGCGGACTCCAGCGGCACATCTTCCGTGCCAGCGCGCGGGCCTCCCGCAGATGACCGCCCTCTTCCGTCAGGATTTCCACGAGGCCGATCCGATGCGCTTCGGAGGCGTCGATGAGTTCGCCGGACAGACCGATCCTCAGCGCCTGCCCGGGGCCCACCAGACGCGCCAGCCGCTGCGTTCCGCCGGCGCCCGGAATCAGTCCCAGGCGGATTTCGAACTGCCCGAAGCGCGCCCCCGGCCCGGCCACGCGAATGTCGCAGGCAAGGGCGAGCTCATTGCCGCCCCCGATGCAGAGGCCGTGAATGGCGCAGATCACCGGTTTGGGGAAGTCGGCCAACGCATCGTAGACGCGGCGCTGACGATAGACTTCGCGCTGCTCGCTCGGGCTGCGTTCCGCGAATTCGCCGACATCGGCACCGGCCACGAAGGCCTTTCCGCCCAGGCCATGCAGGATCGCGACGCGCACATCGGAGCGCGCGGCCAGGGCGTCGAAGGTCTCCATCAGCCCGCGACGAACCCCTTCATTCAGCGCATTGAGCTTGTCCTGACGGTCGATGGCGACCTCGGCAACCCCATCGGCAACGCTGAGACGCACGTGGGTCATTCCTCTGTCTCCTTCCATCTGTAGAAGCCGTGGCCGGACTTTCGCCCCAGGTGACCCCGCGCGACCATCTCTTCCAGGAGGGCGGGGGGACGGAAGCTCTCGGAGTCCAGCTCGCTGTGCAGATAGCGCGCGATTCCCAGGCGAACGTCGAGCCCGACCAGATCGGTCAGGCGCAGCGGACCCATGGGATGACGATAGCCGAGCACCATGGCGCGGTCGATATCATGCGGGGTGGCAACGCCCGCCTCGACCATGCGAATCGCCTCCAGGCCCAGCGCAACGCCCAGCCGCGAAGAGGCAAAGCCGGGAGAATCGGTCACCACGATCGGCTCCTTGCCCAGTCCGCGCACGAAGCGGAGGGCGCGCTCCAGGGTGGCCGGGGCCGTATGCTCTCCCCGTACCACCTCGACCAGCGCCATGATATGGACGGGATTGAAGAAGTGAAGGCCGAGGACGCGCTCCTCCGCCCTCAGCCCGGCCGCCATGGCCGTCACCGACAGCGACGATGTATTTGTGGCCAGGATCGGCTCTTCCTCTTCGGTTGTCGCCTCTTCCACGGCGGCGAAGAGAGCGCGCTTGACCGGCATCGATTCGGGCACGGCCTCGATCACCAGATCCGCCCCCCGCACCGCCTCGTTCAGCGTTCGGACCACCTGTAGCCGCGCAAGGGTTTCGTCGCGCAGCGCTTCCGTCACCTTCCCGAGCTGCACGCCCTTTCCGAGCACGGCCTCGATCCGGGTGCAGGCGCGCGCGGGCTGGTCGGCGTCGGCGTCGAAGATGCGCGTTTCGTGCCCTGCCATGGCTGCCACCTGGGCGATCCCGGCCCCCATCGTTCCCGCACCGATCACCGCGACGCGGCCGACTGCGTGCCTGGCGGTCTCTGTCGTCATGGACAATCTCCGGAGAGTGGCGGGTGCGCCCCGCGCGTGACGAAGCGCAATGCAGCCTGTGCCGGTCCGGCGCCGATGCGCCTGTGCGCGAATGTTGTGCGGTGCCTGTTCACGGGGCTGCCGGGCTAGCGCCGCTCCACAAGAGTCGCAATGCCCTGTCCGACCCCGATGCACATCGTTGCCAGACCGGTTTCGGCTCCGCGCCGCGCCATCTCGTGCACAAGGGTGACCAGAATCCGGGCGCCCGAGCACCCGACGGGGTGGCCGAGCGCGATGGCACCGCCATTCACATTGACCCGCCCGGGATCGAGGTCGAGTTCCTTGATGCAGGGAATCGCCTGTGCGGCGAAGGCCTCGTTCAGCTCGATCAGATCGAGATCGCGGCTCTCGGCGCCGATGCGCCTCAGACAGCGTCGGGTGGCCGGCACCGGACCCATTCCCATGCGGTGCGGCTCCAGCCCCGCCACCGCCGTACCCCGCACGATCGCCATCGGTTCGAGACCCAGCGCGCGCGCTCTCGCGGCCTCGATGATCAGAAGGGCGGCTGCCCCGTCGTTGAGGCCCGAGGCGTTGCCGGCGGTTACGGTGCCGTCCCGTGCAAAGGCGGGACGCAGCCGCGAGAGCGCCGCGACGGTGGTTTCCGGGCGCGGATGCTCGTCGCGGGCAATCTTGAGGGGGTCGCCCCGGCGGCGCGGCACCCGGACCGGAACAATTTCGTCGTCGAAGCGTCCCTGGGCGATGGCGTCGCCGGCTCTTTGCTGGCTGGTGGCCGCGAAGCGGTCCTGAGCCTCGCGCGTGACCCCGTATTCGCGGGCCACGACCTCGGCCGTCTCGCCCAGGGCGATCGTCCACTGCTCGGGGAGCGCGGGATTGGCGAAGCGCCAGCCGAGCACGGTGTCGGCCACCTCGGGTGCGCCGCGCGGGTAGCCGCGTTCGGGTTTGAGCATGACAAAGGGCGCACGGCTCATCGATTCGACCCCACCGGCAATGAAGGCGTCGCCCTCGTCCGCAACGATGGCCTGCACCGCGCTTGCGACCGCCTGCAGCCCCGATCCGCAGAGTCGATTGACCGTCTGGCCGGGAACGGAAACCGGAAATCCGGCTGCCAGGAGCGCCATCCGCGCCACATTGCGATTGTCCTCGCCCGCCTGGTTGGTGCATCCGAGGATGACGTCGTCGATCTGTGCGACGGGAAAGTCTGTGCGCTCCACCAGAGCGCCAAGTGCGATCGCCGCCAGATCGTCGGGCCGCAGAGGGGCCAGGGCGCCGCCATGCCGTCCGATCGGGGTGCGCACAGCGCCGACGATCCACGCTTCTCGCATCGGCCGACCTCCGGGTTACCCGTCCAGCGCCACCCAGACGCTTTTCAGATGGGTGTACTTCTCGAGCGCCGACTGAAATCCGAGGTCGCGTCCGAAGCCGCTCTCCTTGTAGCCGCCAAAGGGCGAGGCGGGAGCATACTGATTGTAGCTGTTGATCCAGACTGTGCCCGCCTGGATCTCGGCGGCCAGCCGGTGCGCCTTGCCGACGTCGCGGGTCCACACTCCGGCGGCGAGTCCGTAGAGGGAATCGTTGGCCTTGGCGATGGCATCCTCGACATCGTCAAAGGGAATCACCGCCGCCACCGGCCCGAAGATCTCTTCGCGGGCGATTGTCATGGCGGGATCGACGTCGGCGAAGACGGTTGCGGTCACGAAGTTGCCGCAGCCATCAACATGCGTTCGCTCTCCCCCAGCCACCAGCCGCGCACCCTCGCGCACCCCCGCATCGATGTAGTGCATGACGCGGTCGAGTTGCGCCTCGCTCACCAGTGCGCCCAGCCGGGTTGTCGGCGCCAGCGGATCGCCCACTCGCATCTGTTCGGCCAGCTTCTGCAGCGCGGAGACGAAGTCGTCGTAGGCGGAGCGCTCGACCAGAATGCGGCTGCCGGCTGCGCACACCTCGCCCTTTCCATAGAAGACGCCCGTTGATGCACCCTTCGCCGAGGCCTCCAGATCGGAATCGGCAAAGACGATATTGGGCGACTTTCCACCCAGCTCCAGCGAGACCTTCTTGAGGGTGGCGGCCGCTTCGCGCATGACCTGCCGTCCGACTTCGGTCGAGCCGGTGAAGGAGATCGCATCCACTCCCGGGTGCGCCACCAGCCGGGCGCCCGCCTCTTCGCCGAAGCCGGGCACGACATTCAGAACCCCTGCGGGGAAGCCCGCCTCGGCCGCCAGCTCCCCCAACCGCAGCGCGGTCAGCGGGGTCTCCTCGGCCGGCTTCAGCACCACCGCGTTTCCGCAGGCGAGCGCCGGCGCGACCTTCCACGTGGCCATCGACAGGGGAAAGTTCCAGGGGATGATGGCACCCACTACCCCGACCGGTTCGCGCAGGGTGTAGTTCAGGAAGGGGCCGGGCACCGGCAGGGTGTCGCCCTGAATTTTGTCGGCCAGCCCGGCGTAGTAGCGAATCGTCTGCACCGCTCCGGGGATGTCGATTCTGCCCGACTCGAAGAGGGTCTTGCCATTGTCGCGGGTCTCGAGGAGCGCCAGCTCGTCGGCGTTTGCCTCAACCAGATCGGCCAGCCGCCAGAGCAGCCGCGCGCGCTTGTGCGCACTCATCCTTCGCCAGCGACTGTCGGCGAAGGCGGTGCGCGCCGCCTCTACGGCCCGGTCGATCTCGGCTGCCTGTCCGCGGGCAACTTCGGCGATGGTCTCGCCGGTGGCCGGATTGAGAGTTGCGAAGGTCGCGCCATCATCGGCGTCGGCCCATTCGTTGCCGATCCAGAGCTGCGTGCGCAGCGGATGTCCGACCGTCTTCACGAACCGGAAAAGGCCGGTTTGCGCTTCTCGATGTAGGCCTTCAGCCCCTCGCGCGCATCGTCGCTGGCGAAGAGCTGCTGCTGAAGTTCGCGCTCCAGCGCCAGAGCCGTTTCAAAGGGAATTTCGGCCCCGCTCTGCACCGAGCGCTTGATCAGTCCCACCGCCTTCGAGGCGCGCGCAGGGGGACAGAAGCTCTGTGCGTATTCGATGACCCGCGCCATGAAGTCGTCTCCGCTGGCGCTTTCCCAGAGCTGATTCACGATCCCCAGCTCAAGTGCCCGCTCGAAGTTGAAGGTCTGGCCGGTTGTCATCAGCTCGATCGCCCGCGCCTTGCCCACCAGCCGCGCCAGCCTCTGCGTTCCTCCGGTGCCGGGCAGCACGCCCAGGTTGACCTCGGGAAGACCGCACATGCTGCGTCCCGCCCGCGCAATCCGCATGTCGGCCGCCATGGCGATCTCCAGGCCGCCGCCGACCGTGTGGCCATTCAGCGCCGCAATCGTGAGCTTGGGCGTCTGCTCCAGCCGGTTGAGGGTCTCGTTCGCATGCAGACAGAAGTTGTACTTGAAGCCGGTGGTCACCTCGGCGAGCATACCGATATTGGCTCCGGCCGAAAAGAACTTCTCGCCCTCGCCGGTCAGGACAATGACATGCACCGCGTCGTCGAAACGCGCCCGCAGGATCGCATCGTCGAGCTGGCGCATCATCTCGTGGGTGTAGGTGTTCGCGGGCGGATCGTCGAGGGTGATCAGGGCGACGCCGTCGGCGGCGTTCCGGGAGCGGATCAGGGTCTTCTCGGTCATGGAGCGAGGGGTCCGGGGTGGTAGGCGGAGGTGGACAAGGCCGCAGCGACCGCGACCGCATGGGAGCATGATAAGGAAGATAACACGCGCACCTGTCTGCCGGTTCCGCGCGGGTGGCGGTTTCGTGGCGGCGGTTCCCGGCTTGCCCGTCCCGGGGATCTGTGGGTTAGATTCTTCAAGTCCCTCACCACCGCAGGAGAGTGGCCATGGCTGGAAGGCATCGTTGGACCGCATTGCGCGCGGCGACTCCCGTCGCGTCTCGCTCTGTCCGGGCAGTACGCAGGCAGCGCCGCATGATCTTTCTGCCGCTGCATTTTGCGCTGTTCCCTGTTCTGGTCGCCGGCTCTGGCGTCGCCCCCGGCGCGGGATCGGCCCAGCAGGTGGTGCGCGTTCCCCTCTCCGGGACGATCGAGATGGGGCTGGCGCCCTTTGTGGAGCGAACCCTCGCCGAGGCGGCCGCAGCGGGTGTCGATGCAGTCGTCCTCGAGATCGAGACCCCGGGTGGCCGGGTCGATGCCGCTGAACGGATCGCCAATGCAATCGGCCGCTCGCCGGTGCCGGTTCATGCCTGGGTCAATATGCACGCCTACTCTGCCGGGGCGATGATCGCGATCGCGACCGACCGGATCTTCATGCAGCCGGGTGCGGTGATCGGAGCCGCCACGCCGGTGGACGGGAGCGGCGCCAGGGCCCCCGAGAAGATCGTCTCGGCCATGCGGGCCCAGATGCGAGCGCTGGCCGAGGCCGAGGGGCGCGACCCGCTGGTGGCCGAGGCGATGGTGGACGAGAGGCTCGCGATCGAGGGTGTGGTGGACGAGGGCGAGCTGCTCACCCTGACGACCCGCGAGGCGACGGAGATCGGCTATGCGGAGACGGTCGATGGCTGGACCAACCTCCTGGACCGGATCGGCATGCAGGGGGCGGAGGTTCTGCAGGCAGAGGTCAACTGGGCAGAGCGCCTTGTGCGCTTCTTCACCAATCCGATCATTGCGCCCTTCCTTCTGAGCCTGGGATTTCTGGGATTGCTGATCGAGATTCGCACTGCGGGGCTGGGGCTGGCCGGACTGGCCGGACTGCTCTCGCTGGGACTCTTCTTTGGCGCTCACTTTCTTCTGGGGCTGGCTGGAGCCGAGGATCTGATTCTGGTTGTGGCGGGGATCGTTCTGATCGCCCTGGAGGTCTTTATCGTTCCCGGCTTCGGGATCTTCGGCATCGCCGGCGGCCTTGCGCTGATTGGCGGCCTCTTCATGGCCCAGATCGGGGCGCTTCCCGCCGAGGGCGACCTGATGCGCGCGGCAACCGTGCTGGCGGTGGCCGCGCTCGTCGTCACCTTCACCACCTGGGGGTTTTTCCGCTCTCTCTTCACCAACCGCCGCCTGACACGCTCCGGGATCGTTCTTCCCGAGGCGACCGATCGCCGTGATGGCTACAACTCGGCCGATCCGCGCCCGGAGCTGGTCGGGGCCGAGGGGGTCGCGATCACCGCGCTGCGGCCCGCCGGGGTGGGACTCTTCGCCGACGAACGCCTGGATGTGGTTTCGGAGAGCGAGTGGATCGAAGAGGGCACCCCCATCCGTGTCGTCAGCTCCGAGGGTTCCCGCCATCTTGTTCGTCCCGTCGCCCGCAACCGCATCACAGAAAGCTGACAACGGCAAATCGACTTCTTCTGCAACAGGCGCGGGCTCGACCCGCCAACCGCCTGATCCGCACAATCCCCCACTGATCCTCTTCGTTCTGTAACGATCGACCTTCGCAACACACCCCCAACCCCGAACCGACAAGGCCAATCCTCCATGGAGATCTTCACCCTGCTTCTGATTCCCTCTCTGATCTTTCTCGCCGTTGTGCTCCTGGCCTGGGCGATCCCGGTGCGTCTCTGGATCGAGGCCACCTTTTCGGGTGTGTCGCTCGGCCTGGGAAGCCTGGTGGGAATGCGGTTGCGCAAGGTGAATCCGCCGGCGGTGGTGCGGCCGCTGATCGCCTCGACGAAGGCCGGGTTGCCGCTTGATGTGTCGCACCTGGAGGCTCACTACCTGGCGGGAGGCGATGTGGATCGGGTGGCGCGTGCGCTGATCAGCGCCGACAAGGCGGCGATCGAGCTTCCCTTTCAGCAGGCGGCGGCGATCGATCTGGCGGGGCGCGATGTGTTCGAGGCGGTGCAGGTATCGGTGAACCCGAAGGTTGTCCAGACGCCTCGCGTGGCGGCCATGGCGCGCGATGGAATCCAGTTGATTGCAGTCGCGCGGGTCACGGTGCGGGCCAATATCAATCGACTGGTCGGGGGCGCGGGCGAAGAGACGATCCTGGCGCGCGTTGGCGAGGGTATCGTATCGACGATCGGTTCGGCGGATTCGCACAAGGCCGTGCTCGAGAACCCCGACGCGATTTCCAAGACCGTTCTGCAGAAGGGTCTCGATTCGGGCACAGCCTTCGAAATCCTCTCAATCGATATCGCCGACGTGGATGTCGGAAAGAACATCGGGGCCGAGCTGCAGACCGATCAGGCCGAGGCCGACAAGCGGGTTGCCCAGGCGCGCGCCGAGGAACGCCGGGCCATGGCGCTGGCGCGGGAACAGGAGATGCGGGCGCGGGTTGAGGAGATGCGCGCCGAGGTTATCGCGGCCGAGGCGCAGGTGCCGCTGGCGATGGCCGATGCCTTCAGGAGCGGCAATATGGGGATCATGGACTACGCACGCTACCGCAATGTCGAATCGGACACGCAGATGCGCCGGGCGATTGCCGAGGGCGATGAGCAGACCGAGGCGCAGGGATAGCAGGCAACCGGTGAAGCTCCCGGGAAAGCGATAGGGAATCCGCATGGATATTCGTCTCCTCGGTGCCCTGATGGTCATTGCGATCGTCATGGATCTGATTGGCAGGCTGAGCCGGCGCAGGATCGCCGAGGCGCAGGATGCCGCGCTGGAGGGCGAGCGGGAGGGCGACGCCCCGGGATCGCTGATGGAGAGCTGGAGCGACGCGCAGGAGGCGGCCGTCGCAGAGAGGGCAGGGGGAAGCGACGCAGACGAAGGGATGGCCGGAGCCGGAGTGGCGGGGGACGCCGGAGCGAGGCCGGAAGGGGGCGCCCTGACGCCGCGCGCGTCCGAACCCGGGCGACCGCCTTCGATCCTGGAGCTGCTGACCGGGGTCGCGGTGCCGACTGTGGACGATCTGGCGCGCACTGCGGTCGAGGTGGCGCAGACAGGCGAAGTTGTCGCTGCCGCCGAGGACGCCGCGCGACGCAAATCGCTGTCCGAGGCGCCGCCGAGGGTCGCTGCCGGGCAAGATCCGGGCCCGGCGCCGCCTTCTTCCAGGCGGCAGGACAGTGAGGAGCGGCCACAGAGGGCGCCTGGTCCGCTCCCGGCGCCGGCCACCGTGCGGAGGCGCCATGCGGTGATCCGGCCGCGCCTGAAGGGAGACATGCGGCTGCGCGAAGCCATTGTCGTGCGCGAGATCCTGGGCCCCCCGGTTGCCCTGAGGTCCACCGGGAACCGGCAGGACGCGACCGATATCGGGTGAAGCCGCCGGCATGAACCTCGAAATCGCCTTCGTACTGGCGGTGGCGTTGGCGGCGCTGGTTCTCTTTGCACTGGACCGCATTCGCCTCGATCAGCTCGCGATGACGATCCCCGTCGTGCTCCTCCTGGCCGGGGTCATTGAGCCGGTCGAAGCGCTTTCGGGGTTCTCCAGCGAAGCGACGGTCACCGTGGCCGCCATGCTGGTTCTGGGGCTGGGACTTCGCAAGACCGGGCTGGTCGCCGCGATCGGAGTCTGGGCCCGCACGGCCCCGCTGGGCGGCAAGCGCCTGCGCCTCTTCCTGCTCTGCCTGCTGGTGGCCTTCCTCTCGCCCTTCCTGAACAACACCGCAGTTGTGATCGTCTTCATTCCGGTCTTCACCGCGCTTGCGGAGCAGGCCGACGAACCGCCCTCGCTCTACCTGATGCCGCTGTCATTCGTGGCGATCATGGGGGGCACGGTCACCCTCATCGGCACGGCCACCAATCTGGTTGTACAGGGCGAGGCGGTGGCGCGCGGCTACGACGCGCTCACCATGTTCTCGATCGCGCCCCTCGGACTGATCTGTCTGGCTGTGGGCATGCTCTACCTCTTCACCATCGGTCGCAGCCAGATGCCCCACCGCGAGCGTCCCCCCGATCTGGCCCGGCGCTACGGTGCGCGTCGCTTCACCACCGAGCTGAAGGTGAGCGCCGAATCGGCTGCCGACGGGCGAACCCTGGCCGAGCTTCGCTGGAGCGAGCGCTACGATGTCGTGGTTGCGGCCATTGAGCGCGGCGACCGGATCATCTCGCATCCTGCGGGCGAGGGCGTCATCAGCGCCGGCGACCGGATCTATGTCCAGGGCTCGGCCGACGACCTGTTGCGTCTGGCGGAACAGCAGGGGCTGGAGACGCCGGAACATGCGCACGGCCTCGTTCCCGATGCCGCCGCCGCAGTCGGGGACGATCGGACCGTGGAGATGATCGTCGGTCCCGGTTCGGCATTGCTGGGGCGCACCCTGCGAGAGCTCAACTTCGCACAGCGCTACGATGCCACGGTCATCGGCGTTCAGAGCCATGGCACCAGCGTCATCGACGGAATGGCACAGCTCGTCTTCTCGGTGGGCGACATCATTCTGCTGAGCGGGAAGGTCGCCGCGCTGGAGCGCCTCGCCGAAGAGCCCGGATTCATTCACATGTCCGAGGTGGAGCACCGGGTGGGGAATCGCCCGCGCCCGGCCTTCGCGGCCGCCATCATGGCGGGGGTGGTGGCGGTGGCCAGCGTGGGATTGCTGCCGATCTCGACGGCGGCGATGGCCGGGGTGGCGACGATGGTCTTTACCGGGTGCGTGCGCGTTCCCGAGATCTACGCCGAGATGGACTGGCTGGTGGTCTTCGTCATGGCAGGTCTGATTCCCCTGGGGCTGGCCATGGAATCGACGGGTGCGGCGGCATGGATCGCGACCGGGGTCGTTCAGGCCACGGCCGGACTCGGCGAGTTCGGCATGATCGCCGCCTTCTACCTTCTGACAGCCGCCCTGACAGCGGTTGTGGCCAACACCGCCACTGCCGTCATGCTCACCCCGGTGGCCATCGTGGTGGCCGATACCGCCGGACTGAATCCCTATGCCCTGCTGGTGACCGTCATGTTTGGGGCCTCGGCTTCGTTCGTGACCCCATTCGGCTACAAGACCAATGTGATGATCTACGCCCCGGGGGGGTATCGCTTCATCGATTTCGTCCGGGTCGGCGGGCCGCTCAATCTGCTGCTCGCGCTTGTGGCTTCGCTCTGCATTCCTCTCTTCTGGCCAAGCTGACCCCCTTCGGCCCCGAAGCTGCTGCGTCTGGTTGCTGCATGTGACGCGAGTCCCTCTGCGGCTTTTCAGTGCCGTCCCGAGTTGTCCGGCATCCGGCCTCTGGCAGCACCCGAGCCCCGTCTGGACCGTCTTTCAGCCGCCAGGCGCACAGATGCACCTTCGGCGGCAAGGTCCGTCAGGTCTCTGGCAAACTTGCGTCTGAGCGAGTGTCAGCGCGCGAGTTTATGAGCCCTTCTTCCCCTTTGTCAGGGTGACATCTTCACGGAGATGTCAGAGAGCTTGTCCAGGGTGAGCGGTACAGGCCCTTCCATCCGGTCGTCAGAGTTCGGCGAAGAACTCCGGTTGCGGTCTGGTCACCAATTCCGTCCTTACCCCAAGCTCCAGCCCCCTCAGGAGCTCGCAGAGAGCCAATCCGTCAATGAGGTCGATTGCCGGCGCTCCGTCTCGCACGGCTTCGCGTTCTGCGGCTCTCGTGAACCGGCCCGTCGTCAGGAACAGCCCCTTGTCCGCGCGGCCGACCATCGCCCCCCGGAAGTCCCGGATCTCGCCTGGTCCCACTGAACCAGCGTATCGCTTGCACTGAAATCTCACGTGGAACGAAATGAGCGTCGGCCAAAGCAAGTCCTTACAGGTGGGCATCTCTGCGGCGGTCACCGGTCAGCCTCCTGTCGTGCTGTCGTGAATGCTCCGCTACTCGGCCGCCAGTCTGCGCAGCACCGTCTGCAGAATGCCCCCGTTGCGGTAGTACTCGATCTCGACCTCGGAATCCAGGCGCGCGATGGCTCTGAATTCGACGACCGAGCCATTCTCGCGGTGCGCCCTCACGTGCAGCATGCTCCCCACATCGAGCAGCCCCGATTCGATTCCGGCCACATCGTAGAGTTCACTTCCCGTCAATCCCAGTGTGGCGGCGTTCTCGCCCTCCTCGAATTGCAGCGGCAGCACCCCCATTCCCACCAGATTGGAGCGGTGAATGCGCTCGTAGCTCTCGGCGATCACCGCCCGAACGCCCAGAAGCATCGTTCCCTTCGCGGCCCAGTCGCGCGAGCTTCCGGTTCCGTACTCGCGACCGGCGATGACGATCAGCGGCGTTCCCTCGGTGCGATATCGCTGGGCGGCATCGAAGATTGTGGCGATCTCGCCGCTGGGCATGTGGCGCGTATAGCCGCCCTCCCTGCCATCGAGGAGAAGATTGCGCAGCCGCACATTGCCGAAGGTCCCCCGCATCATGACTTCGTGATTGCCGCGGCGCGCCCCGAAGGTGTTGAAGCGGATCGGCGCCACGCCCTTCTCCTGCAGGTAGCGTCCGGCGGGTTCGTCGCGGGGAATTGCGCCGGCGGGCGAGATGTGATCGGTGGTGACGGTATCGCCCAGGAGTGCCAGAACGCGCGCCCTGACGATATTGCGCAGTCGGGGCGGGTCGGCACTCATGTCCGTGAAGAAGGGGGGATTGCGGATATAGGTCGAATCGTAATCCCAATCGTAGAGACGGCTCTCTTCCGGCAGGGGAAGCGCCCTCCAGTGCTCGTCGCCATCGAAGACGCGGGCGTAGCGCTCGTGGTACATCTCGGGGCGCAGCGAAGAGGCCACCGTGTCGCGCACCTCCTGCGGGGTGGGCCAGATGTCGGCCAGAAAGACCGAACGGCCGTCGGCGCCCTGGCCCAGCGGTTCGTTGTAGAGATCGATGTCGATGCGGCCGGCGAGCGCAAAGGCCACCACAAGCATGGGCGAGGCCAGGTAGTTGGCGCGCACCAGGCTGTGAATGCGGGCTTCGTAGTTGCGGTTGCCCGAGAGAATCGACGCCACCACCAGCCCGTGCGCGGAAACCGCATCGGCCACCTCCTCCGGGAGCGGGCCGCTGTTGCCAATGCAGGTCGTGCACCCATAGCCGACCAGATTGAAGCGCAGCTCCTCCAGATACTGCATGAGTCCGGCGGCCTCCAGGTAGTCGGTGACGACCTGGGAGCCGGGCGCCATGCTGGTCTTGACCCAGGGCCGGACCTCCAGACCGCGTGCGCGCGCCTTTTTGGCCATGAGCCCCGCCCCCACCATGACCGAGGGGTTGGAGGTGTTGGTGCAGCTCGTGATCGCGGCCACGACGATCGTTCCATCGCCAATCTCGAAGCGCTCGCCCCCCATCTCGATCTCGACGGTGCGCCTGGTTGGCGAAGCGACCGCCACGCTGCCGCCCTCCTGGGCACTCTGCTCGCCCGCGAGGGGTTCGAATCCACTCGGCACCAGCGTCGGCAGATCGCGCGCGAAGGCGGAACGCACATCGGTCAGCGCAATCCGGTCCTGCGGACGCTTCGGCCCCGCCACACTCGGCTCGATGCTCGACAGATCCAGCTCCAGCGTCGTGGTGTAGTCGGGATCGGGGGTGTCGTCGGTGCGGAAGATTCCCTGTTCGCGGGCAATGCGCTCGACCCGCGCGACCAGCTCGGGATCTCTGCCGGTTCCCTCCAGGTAGCGCAGCGTCTCGGCATCGACCGGAAAGAATCCCACCGTGGCTCCGTATTCGGGCGACATGTTGGCCAGGGTGGCGCGATCCGGCAGGCTCAGCGCCGAGAGTCCCGCACCGAAGTACTCGACGAAGCGGCCCACGACCCCCTGCATGCGCAGCATCTCGGTGACGCGCAGCACCAGATCGGTGGCGGTTGCGCCCTCGGGCAGCGTTCCGGTGAGCTTCACCCCCACCACCTCGGGCAGAAGCATGTAGTACGGCTGCCCCAGGAGCACCGCTTCGGCCTCGATCCCGCCCACGCCCCAGCCCACCACGCCCAGTCCATTGATCATTGTGGTGTGCGAATCGGTTCCCACCACGGTGTCGGGACAGGCAATCGCCACGCCATCATGTGTGCGGCGGTGAATGACCGAAGCCAGGTACTCCAGATTGACCTGGTGGACGATTCCCGTGCCCGGCGGCACCACGCGGTAGTTCTCGAAGGCCTCCTGGGCCCAGCGCAGCAGCGCATAGCGTTCGCGGTTGCGCTCGTATTCACGCGCCACATTCCGCTCGAAGGCATAGTCGGTTCCAAAGTAATCGACCTGCACCGAGTGATCGATCACAAGATCGGCCGGCACCAGGGGGTTGATCTTCGCGGGATCGCCTCCCAGCGCGCGGATGCCGTCGCGCATCGAGGCCAGATCAACGATTGCGGGCACGCCGGTGAAGTCCTGAAGGACCACGCGCGCAGGCATGAAGGGAAAGTCGGCGCCTGCACGGGCCGGGCTCCAGGAGGCCACCGCCTCGACATGCGCGGTCGTGACGTAGCCGTCGCCGGCGTTGCGCAGCACATTTTCGAGGAGGACGCGAATCGAGAAGGGCAGCCGGTCGAGAGAAACCATTCCCAGCTCCTCGAGGCGGCCGAGGCGGTAGAAGGAGGTGGGGCCCTCGGGGAGATCGATGGTGGCAAGCGCGCTGAAGGGATCGGTCGGTTTTGGCACCTGGGGGCGACTCCGGAGCTTTGGGATGATCGAAAGAGAGCGGACGCCCAGGCGGAAGCGGCGCTGGGGGATGTGCCTGACGGTCCGCAGGCTGCCAGGTGCCGGGGGAGGGACTCGAACCCTCACGCCCACAAGGGCAAAGGTTTTTGAGACCTTCGCGTCTACCGGTTCCGCCACCCCGGCCCCGAATGAAGAATCATCAAGCTAACGCTGCGGCGGCATTCGCGAGAAGGGAAGCGGGTTGGCCGGCCCGGGGCGCAGGGTCCGCGCTGTCCCTCTGCGACCTCGTTCGGTACAGAGATCCGCAGTTGATCGGCACCGTCAGATACGCCCGAGCGTGTTGACGCTCGCGACCGGCCACGGCGACCACATCGCCGGCATCTGCCGCCGCCCCCTCGGCGGGCACTCCATGCGCATTCTGCGGGTCGAATTTTCGCGAGCTGATTCCGATCAGCGCTTCCTGCTGGCATCGGTGCCGCGGGTCGGCTAGCTTCCTCGCGGCTTCGGTCAAACCCCGATGATATCTTGCAGGCAGGGCAGGGCACTCCGCAGATCACACCCGGGCAGGTCTGCGCCTGGGCGCCGCTGCCAGCTCCGGCGCTCCCCTTCGGGAATCGGCGCCTGGCCCGTCCGTCTGCCGAAGCTGCATACAGCCTGCATTACGCCCATATCTGCACCATTCGCAGTCTCCCAATCCCCCTGCAAACACAAGGAGTTCATACCGATGAAGCGAAGAAACACAATTCGTGCCCTCTCCGGCGCGCTTCTGATCGTTGCGGCACCGCTGATCTGGCTCGGATCCTCCTCTGGCCGGAACGGATCCCCGGCGGCGGCAGCTCTCGACCCTGCAATCGCCTCGGCTCCCGAGATGGTTGTGTACAAGTCTCCCACCTGTGGCTGCTGCAACGGCTGGATCGAGCACATGCGCGCGGCGGGCTTCACCGTGCGGGGCCAGGATGTCGGCGACATGGAGACCGTCAAGCGCCGCGAGGGAATCCCCCTGGAGCTCTCGTCCTGTCATACCGCCGTGCTGGACGGGTACGTCTTCGAGGGCCACATTCCCGCATCGGTCATTCAGCGCTTCCTTGAGGAGGCTCCGGATTTGGCGGGGCTGACTGTTCCCGGAATGCCGATCGGATCGCCCGGAATGGAGGGACCGAACCCGGTTCCCTACGAAGTGATCGCGCTCGGGCACGATGGCAGTCGCACCCTCTACGAAACCGTGCGCCCATAGCGGAAGCCGCCCCGCACTGATAGAATTGGGGTCCGTGCATGGGGCGTCCCCTTTGCGTCGTGCTCCCGATCTCCCGTCCACCTCTGCCCAGAATTCGCACAGCTTACCATGGCCGATACCACGCCGCGACAGACCCTGACCATTACCGACAACCGCACCGGGCGGCACTACGATCTCGACATCCACGACGGCGATGTCATTCGTGCCATGGATCTTCGCCAGATCAGGGTCAACGAGACCGACTTCGGGATGATGGCCTACGACCCAGGCTTTACCAACACGGCCTTCACGACCAGTCGCATCACCGACGTCAAGGGCGGCAAGGGAATCCTTGAGTACCGCGGCTACCCGATCGAACAGTTGGCCGAGCAATCGACCTTCCTCGAGGTCGCCCGGCTGATCCTCGATGGCGAGCTCCCCGACCGCGAGGCGCTCGACGGCTTTGTGCGCGACGTGACGCTGCACACCTATGTCCACGAGAATCTGACCACGATCCTCCAGGGCTTCCGCTACGATGCGCACGCCATGGGAATGATGATCTCGACGGTGGCCGCGCTCTCGACCTTCTACCCCGAGGCCAAGGATGTTGACGATCCCGCGAACCGGCGCGAACAGATTGTGCGACTGATTGCGAAGATGCCCACCCTGGCCGCCTTCGCCTATCGTCATCACAAGGGATTGCCCTATGTCTACCCCGAAAACGGGCTCTCCTATACGGCCAACTTCCTCAACATGCTCTTCCGGATCGGCCGGCGCGAGTACCGCCCCAACCCGGTACTGGAGCGCGCTCTGGACATCCTCTTCATCCTGCACGCCGATCATGAGCAGAATTGCTCCACCACGGCCATGCGGGTCATCGGGAGCTCGCGCGTCGATCCCTTCTCGGCGATGGCCGGTGCCATGGCCGCCCTCTACGGACCGCTGCATGGAGGCGCCAACGAGGCTGTTCTGCGCATGCTCAGCGAGATCGGAACGGTCGACAACATTCCCGCCTTCATGGAGAGCGTCCGCCGGGGCGAACGGAGGCTGATGGGATTCGGTCACCGCGTCTACAAGGCCTACGATCCGCGGGCGTCGATCATCAAGCGCACCGCCGAGGAAGTCTTCGATGTGACGGGCCGCAACCCATTGCTGGACATTGCCCTGGAGCTCGAGAAGATCGCCCTTCAGGAAGAGTACTTCGTGCAGCGCAACCTCTATCCGAATGTGGATTTCTATTCGGGTCTGATCTACCAGGCCATGGGATTTCCGGTCGAGCTGTTTCCGGTTCTCTTCGCGATTCCGCGCGCCGTGGGCTGGCTCGCGCAGTGGGAGGAGATGGTGGTGGACCCCGAACAGAAGATCGCCCGCCCGCGCCAGGTCTTCCGTGGTCATCCGCGACGCGACTACGTTCCGGTCGAGGCGCGCTGACCGAACGAATTCTCGCTGCGTGGCCGCATCCGCAGGGGGCGAGTGGCGCAAACACCGGTCCGTCAGGCTCCGGCACTCCGGGTTCCCCCCTCCAGACGATAAAGGAGGCTGGCAGATGAGAAAAAACCGGCAAGGGACGGTACCGAGAGCAGCTCGCATCCGGTGGCCCAGGCGGTTTCTGCCGATCGGAGCGCTGCTGCTTGCGACCGCCTGCGCAGGGTCCCGCGGAGCGAGCGAAAATCCCTTCACGGCTGCCCTGGCAGAGGCGAACGAGATCGAGATTCTGGTTCGGAATCTGAACTTCAACCAGGTCACCATCTATACGGCGCGCTCGGGCGGCCCGGTGCGTCGGCTGGGCACCGTTGCAGGGAAGGGCGAGGCCACCTTCCGCACGGAGTGGCATCTGCCCGAGATCCAGTTGCGGGTGCGCCACCTCGCCGGCGCCGACTACTTCACCGAAACGCTTCCCGTCAGCCCCGGCGAACTCCTGGAGCTGATTGTGCCGGGCAGGTAACCCGCTCCCTGCATGGGGGATCATGGCACGAGCGCCCTCGCGTCCCCAACTTTGTTTCCCTTCCTTCCCTCTTTTCCCAGCCTCCCGGCGCCTTGCCTCCTTCGCCACATGCGGCGCCAAGGCCGAAGCGAACGATTCATCCTCCGGGGATGACTCCTCCCCCAGGGGTCTTTCATCATCAGCCATAGGAGCCGTGTCCGCCATGCGCGTCCTGTTCACCCCACCCACATCTGCAGTGTGCCCTGCCGGAGCGGTTGCCCTCGCCGGGCTCTTCTGCCTGGCCGCCGCCCCGTCTCTCTCGGCCCAGGCTTCTGCCGCCACAGAGCTGACGATGGACGAGGCGATCGATCTGGTGCGCGTCTCCTCGCCCCGGATCTCGCCCGACGGGTCGCGCATTCTCTTCTCGCAGAGCGAACTCGACTGGGATGAAAACCGTCGCGACAGTCGCATCTGGGTGGTCGGCGCCGATGGCGAAGGCGCCCGCCCCTTTACCGGATCCACCGACGATCGCGCCCCCGAATGGTCGCCCGATGGACGCTGGGTGTCCTTTACCCGCCCGGTGGGCAGCAGCTCCGAACGGGTGCGCCAGCTCTTCATCCTCCCCCTGGAGGGCGGCGAGGCGGTGCAGCTCACGCATCATCCCACCTCCGTGGGTCGCTATCGCTGGGCCGCCGATGGACAGTCGGTCCACTTTATGGCCGATGATTCGCTTCCCGACGATCGCGCCCGCGAACGCGAGAAGGGCGCCGATGCGATCTTCATCGACGAGGGGCCGAGCGGACAGAGCCAGGGATCGTGGAATGCGGTCTGGATGGTCGTGGCAGATCCGTCCTCCGCTCCCCGCGACGCCACCCGTCTGACCCCGGAGGAGCGCCGGGTCGGGGACTTTGCCCCCTCGCCCAATGGCAACTTCCTGGCCTATTCCTACCGAACCGAAAATCGCCGCAACGCAAACCACCTCTCCGAGATTGCGCTCCTTGCACTCGCGACCGGCGAAGAGGAGCGCATTACCAGCAACGACGCGCCGGAGTCGCAGATTGCGTGGTCGCCCGATGGCAGATCGCTGACCTTTGTCGCTCCCGACCTCGAGAGCTGGGAGCTCGACCAGGGCAATCTCTACCTTCACGCCATTCCCTCGGGCGAGACCCGCCAGCTTCTGGCCGACAGCGATATCGACATGCGCGGTTATCGCTGGCATCCCGGCGGCCGCTCCATCGAGATTCTCGGCCTCGATCGCACCGACGCCAACCTCTACCGGCTCGATCTTCGCGCGGACGAGCTGAACCGACTGACCACCCTGCAGGGCGTGGTCTCGTCTCCCTCCTACGACGCGCACCACAACCGCGCGGCCATCCACTTTGCCAGCCCCACCGAACCGGGCGATCTCTGGGTTGTCGATCTCGAGGGCGGTGCTCCCCTGCGCCTGACGCGCGCCAACCCCGCAATGGCCGACCGGGCGCTGGTGGAACCCGAGGTGATTCGCTGGGAGAGCCACGACGGACTCGAGATCGAGGGTCTTCTCTATGTGCCGCAGAGCCGAACGCAGCCGGGTGCCGCAGTGCTGGAGATTCATGGCGGACCCGCCGGCGTCTTCACCCGGGGGTTCGATTCCGACGCCCAGCTTCTCCTCGCTGCGGGCTACGCCGTTCTGCAGCCCAATGTGCGCGGATCTTCGGGGTATGGCGATGCGCTCCTCCGCGGCAACATGAACGATATCGGCGGGGGTGACTACCACGATCTCATGACCGGGGTGGATGCGATCATTGCCCGGGGCATTGCGCACCCCGATTCGCTCGCGGTCCGGGGGTGGAGCTACGGGGGGATTCTGGGGGGCTGGACGATCACCCGCACCGACCGCTTCCGCGCGGCCAGCCTGGGGGCGATGGTGGCCGATTGGCGGAGCGAATTCGGCGCCGGCTTCAACCACGATGTCGTGCGCTGGTATCTCGGGGGCGATCCCTGGTCGAACCGCGAGCAGTGGGTCGAGCGTTCGGCCTACACCCATCTGGACCGGGTCACGACCCCCACCATCCTCTTCCATGGCGCCAACGACCGCACCGACACCATGGAGCAGTCGATGAACTTCTTTGCCGGTCTGCGGCATCTGGGCGTCGAAGCCCGTTTCATTCTCTTTCCGCGCGAGGGACACGGGATCAGCGAGCCGCGCCACCGTCGCACGCTGATGATCGAGGAGATGCGCTGGCTGCACCGCTACGTCCGGGGAATGACCGACTGGGAGGCTCCCGAGCGGCCCGTCGGAACCCAGGATACGGTTGCGCCGATCTCGTGAAGCGCATGCGCTGGCGGGCGGTGGCCGAGGGAGCAGTCCGCGCCTTTGGGCGCTTTCCCGAAGCCTGCCTCTCTGCGGCGCTCGCGACAGTGGCGGCGATCGTTCTCCTCGACAGCGAATCGTCTCTCTGGTGGGGTCTGCTGCGTGTCGGAACACTCGGAGTGCCCCTCTTTCTGGCGGTCGCGCTCTTTGCCGAACGCGGTCTGCGGGGGAGGCAAGGTCCGGCACCGCTGCTGTCCGGCCTGGTGCTGCGCGCCGCCGCCGCCGGCCTCCTGGTCGCGCTCTACCTGGCCTTCGCCCGCTGGGCCTATCTCAATGTCCCGCAGCGCTATGTGCATATCTCGATCACCCTGCACCTGTTGGTGGCGGCGGCCCCCTGCATTCAGGGCGGCGAAGCGTACGGCTTCTGGCACTTCAACCGGCGCCTGCTCTTTCGCCTGGTCCTTGCGACGATCTACGGGGGGGCCATCTTCGTCGGGCTGGTCCTTGCGCTGGCCGCGCTCGACAATCTCTTCGGCGTCGAGGTTCCCGATCGGTCCTATCTGCGGCTGCTCTTTGTCGTCGGGCTCCTCTTTCACCCCCTCTTCTTTCTGGCCGGCGTTCCCCGCGACTTCGCCTCTCTCAACGACGACCGCTTCAATCCGCCGGGCCTGCGCCTCTTTTCGCAGTTTGTCATGGTGCCTCTGGTGGCGCTCTATGTGGCCATTCTGACCGCCTATCTGGGCAAGGTGCTGACAACCGGAATCTGGCCCAGCGGCTGGATCGGCTATCTGGTTTCGGGCCTTGCCACTGTCGGCATCCTCTCTCTGCTCATCGTGCACCCCGATCGCCTGGCCGGTGAGCGAAGCTGGATCGATCGCTATGCGCGGAGCTTCTGGATTGCAATTCTCCCCTCGGCGGCGATGGTGCTCGCGGCTCTCTGGCAGCGGGTGGATCAGTACGGACTCACCGAACGGCGCTACTTCCTGGGGGTTCTGGCGATCTGGCTGACGGCAGGGGCGATCGTTGCCGCCCTGACGGGAACGCGGCGAATTCGCTGGATTCCGGCAACGCTTGCGCTGCTCGGGATCGTGACCTCAATCGGTCCCTGGTCGGCCTATGCGGTGGCGACGCGCAGTCAGGTGCAGCGTCTGGAAGAGATTCTGACCGTCCATGGCGCCCTGGCAGAGGGGCGGCCGGTCGAACGGCCTGCCGCACAACCGATTGAGTTGCCCTTTGCGGATTGGGAACAGGCCGAGGCGGTGGTCTCCTACATGATCGGGCATCATGGAACCGGCCCGCTCTACGACCTCCATGCAATCTCCCCGGATCCTGCGCTGGACACCCTCGCCATGCCAGAGGGATTGCCCGCACAGGTGGCCGGGATCATGGAGGCGCTCGGCATTCGTTCGGGACCGAGCGACCGACCGTTGCAATTGCGTGCCTCGGGGCTGCGGCCATCCTTTGCGGTAGACGATTTTGATCGCTTGGCTGTGCCCGGCAGCGTCGGCGACCCGCTGTTGCTTGAAGGCGATACGCTCCGCTTTGCCCTCGCGGACGGTGGGCGTGCAATAACGATGCAGCGGGGCGCAGAGGTGGTGGCGCGCGGTTCGCTGGCGGCGCTGATCGCGATGGGCATGCGTCTGCGCGGCGAAGGCGTCCCGCGCGAGGTCAGAGGGGTGGATGGCCAGGAAACCGAGACGCACGATCTGCCTGCCGCAGAGCTGGTGGTGGAGCTGAGGGGCGAGGAATTTGCAGCCCGCCTGATCCTGGCCACTCTGACGCTTGTGCCCGCGACGCCCATTGCGGCGAGTGGCGACGCCCCCGCAGAGACGATCTCTGCCTTTTCCCTCGATGCGGTTCTGCTGCGCCGGGCGCCGGACCGATGATTCCCCAGAAGATCATTGTGGCCAAGCGCGATGGCGAAGCGCTGACAGCGGACGATCTGCGCGCCTTCATGACGGCCTACCTCGATGGCGCGGTCAGCGAAGAGCAGATGGCGGCCTTCCTCATGGCGATCTACTTCAATGGCCTGAATGACGACGAGCTGGGTGCGCTGGTTGCGGCGATCATGGAGTCGGGCCGGGTGATGGAGACCGGGGGGTGGCAGGGGCCGCGGGTCGACAAGCACTCGACCGGGGGGGTGGGCGACAAGACTTCGCTGGTGCTCGCCCCTCTGGCGGCCGAGATGGGAATGGTTGTTCCGATGATTTCGGGACGCGGGCTCGGGCACACCGGGGGAACGCTTGACAAGCTCGAGGCGATTCCCGGATTCCGCACATCGCTGTCGCTCGACGAGTTCGACCGGGTGCTCGGCCGCATTGGGTGCGCGATGATTGGCCAGACCGCAGAGCTGGCCCCCCTGGACCGCCGTCTCTACGCGCTGCGCGATGTGACTGGCACCGTTCCCTCGCGGCCCCTCATTACGGCCTCGATCATGGCCAAGAAGCTGGTCGAAGGCCTTGCCGGGCTGGTGCTTGATGTGAAGGTGGGGCGGGGCGGCTTCATGGAGCGGCACGAAGATGCGCACGCGCTGGCCACTGCGCTGTGCCAGGTGGGCGAGGCGCACGGGCTGGTCGTCACGGCCGTCCTCTCGGCGATGGACCGGCCCCTGGGGCGCAGTGTGGGCAATGCCCTGGAAACCGAAGAGGCGCTGGCCTGCCTGGGTGGGGGCGGCCCCGCCGACCTGCGCGAACTCTGCCTTGAACTGGCCGCCGAGATGGCATTCGCGGGCGGGATCGCCACTTCGCCCGAGGCGGGGCGGCGCGCGGCCGAGGCGGCGCTCTCCGGGGGTGGGGCGATGGAGCGCTTTCTGAAGATGGTGGCGCTTCAGGGCGGCAGATTGAGCGACGATGGACGCGAGCTGCCCCGTGCACCCGAGGTGGCGGTGGTGGAGGCGGAGCGCGAGGGGATTGTGGCCGCGATCGATCCGCTGGCTCTTGGCTATGGCCTGATCCGCATGGGGGGCGGGCGAACGCAGTCGTCGCAGGAGATCAATCCGGGAGTGGGATTTCGCCTTGCCGTCGGGGTGGGAGACGGGGTGAGGCGGGGCGATCCGCTGGCAGAGCTCTGCGCAGCCACCTCCGAAGGTCTCGAAGAGGGTATGCGGGCGCTCCGCGAAGCCATCTCCCTGGAAGAAGAGGGTGCCGGCGGAGCGGCAGATCAGCGTTCGCCGGTCATCGACAGAATCCGGTGCGGAATTCCCTCGCCCTGGAGCGCCGCCTCCAACTCTGGCCGGTGAGTGTCGGCAACGCGCAGCGCCGCCCCGCACATCGCCTGGCCATCGGCGGGCGCCGGAACGACCTCCACCGGCAGATCGTGTTCGCGCGCCACATCCTCGGCCCACATCGCATGATGCGTGGTGTCGAAGGTGAAGATGCGAAGGTCTGTCGTCGCGCTCATCGCAGCGGTGCTCCGGTTGGGTTCTGAATGTTGCGGTCGCAGAGTTCGCCGGGTTCGGTTCCCGGCAGAAAGATTTCGTCGTAGGCGTCTTCTGCCGGACACCACCGCGATGCCAGGGTTCCGGTGAGCCGGTCCACGCGCCGCGTCAGCAGCTCCTGCGGCATGGGCCAGCCCGCCGGGATCGGCAGCAGGGCCTCGGCCCCCTCTTCGGCGCCTCCGAAATAGAGCTGGCGCATGAACTCCCCCCAGACCGGCGCGGCAAGCCCCCCTCCTGTCGCCAATTGCACGATCGGTTCGGGTTGATCCATGCCGAACCAGACCCCGGCCGCCAGATTGGGGGTAAATCCCATGAACCAGACGTTGGTGCCATCGTTGGTGGTGCCGGTTTTTCCGGCTGCGGGCACTGTGGCGGGCAGCGCGCCGATCACGCGCACTCCCGTGTTGCCGGTTCCCGATTCGACCACGGTCTCGAGGAGAGATACGGTGAGCCGGGCCACGCCGGGATCGATCACCCGGGTGCGTTCGGGTTGCGGCTGCCAGAGCGTCTCGCCCGCGGCATTTTCGACGCGCACCACGGGGAAGGGCTGCACGCGGGTGCCCAGATTGGCAAGGGTGGTGTACGTCTCCAGAAGCTGAATGGGCACCACTTCGGCCGCCCCGATCGCCGTAGATGGGAATCGTTCCACCTCGGTTCGCAGTCCAAGCCGGGTCGCCATCTGGCCGACCGTCTCCAGCCCCACCCGCATGGCCAGCTTGATCGCCACCGTGTTGATCGACTTTGCCAGCGCATCGCGGATCATGATCGGTCCCAGGAATTCGGGTTCGTAGTTGCTGGGTCGCCAGGTCGTGCCATCGACCTGATCCAGCACCACAGGCCCATCGACGATGACCTCGGAGGCCGGAATGCCATTCTCGAGGGCCGCCGCATAGACGATCGGCTTGAAGGCGGATCCGGCTTGCCGCCGTCCCTGTGTGGCCCGGTTGAACTTGGAGTGAACATGGTCGCGCCCGCCGATCATGGCCCGCACGGCGCCCGTCTCCGGCTCCACAGCCACGAACATTCCCTGTAGATAGGGAATCCTGTCAAAATCGGCACCCTCGTTGGCCTCGGCGAACTCGTCGTAGGTGATGTGGCGGTAGCCGGGTCGCGCCTCAATCCTCCGCCAGCCATTCTCCATGGCGCTCTGCGCAGCCGCCTGAATGTCGGGGTCGAGGGTGGAATAGATCTCCAGCCCGTCGGTGTAGAGGCGCGGGCCGAAGCGGTCCTCGACAATCTGTCGCACCCATTCGGCGAAGTAGGGAGCATCGGCGCGCGGCCGGTCGGCCGATTCGAGCGGCACCGGTTCCTCCTTCCAGCGCGCGGCTTCCTCTGTGGTCAGCACGCCCTGCTCGGCCATGACATCGAGCACCAGATTGCGTCGTTGCAGCGCGGCCTCGGGGTTGTTCAGCGGACTGTAGCGTTCGGGCACGTGCGCAATCGCCGTCAGGAGCGCGCCCTCGGCCGGATTCAGATCGACCGCGTCCTTGCCGAAGTAGCTGCGCGACGCCTTCTGAATGCCGTACCAGCCGTGCGCGTATCCGATCTGGTTCAGGTAGGCCTCGAGGATCTGCTCCTTGGAGTAGGCCTTCTCGAGAGCAAGCGCGACCTGCCACTCCTTCAGCTTGCGCACAATGCGCTTCTCGAATCCGATGCGCTCGGTCCACATGTGGCGCGCGAGCTGCTGGGTGATCGTGCTGCCCCCGGACCCCGAGAGCGATTGCGTGCGAACCACCTCCAGCCCCGCCCGGACAATGCCCCGCCAGTCGAGTCCGTTATGCTGGTGGAAGCGCCGGTCCTCCATGGCGATAAAGGCCTGCGGAACATGAGCGGGAAGGCTGTTCAGCGGAACCACGGTGCGCCGCTGTTCGCCGTACTCCCAGATCAGGGTGGAATCGCTTGCGTAGAGCTTGCTCGTCTGCCGGGGTTCGTAGCCGTAGATCTGCGCCACCGAGGGACAGTCGAAGCAGAGGTTCTGCCAGCTTCCCCAGGCCAGCCCGGCACCCGCACAGAGCAGAAAGAGCAGGGTCAGCCGGAGCGCGAGCGGAATGCGGAATCTCCGGGGCATCGGCACGTGTTGCGGAGGAGCGTCAGGCCCGCACGGCCAGACCGTCGTGGAGGGCGGTGCGGTAGGCCTTCAGCGCGGGCACGAATCCCATGAGGAAGCCGGCGGCCACCACGGCGCCCAGGAAGGTCCACTCGAGCGACCCTGGCGGGCGAATCGGGAGGAAGAGCCCCGTCTGTGCTTCCAGTATGGGTTGTCCGGCGGTGAGCAGTCCATAGACCAGCACCAGACCGGCCAGCGCCCCGGCGGCGGCCAGACACACCGATTCGATCACCAGAAGCGCCACAATTCGCCTCGGTCCGGCTCCGACCGCGCGCAGAATCGCCATCTCGCGGCGGCGTTCGTTCAGCGAGGTGTAGAGCGAGACGAGCATGCCCAGCAATCCCACCAGAACCACGAAGATCGTCACCACCCGCAGCCCGGTTTCGGCATAGCCGATCCCCTCCCACATCTCGTTGAGCGCGACCCCGGGAATGACCGCCATCATCGGCGCCTCTTCGTAGTCGTTGATCTCGCGCTGCAGCCGCAACACATCGCGCCGGTCCGTGGTGCCCACGAAGAAGGATGTGATCTGGGTGACCGCAACATTTTCGCGGGTCAGCCCCTCCGCATGATCGTGCCCGTCCTGCCCGGTGGCATCATCGGCGTGCGCATCGTCGTCCGCATGATCGTGCCCGTCCTCGTCGGCGTGTTCGTCTTCGTCTTCCGAATGCGCGTCCTCGTCGTGTGCGTCCTCGTCGTGATCGTGCCCGGCGTCTTCGTCGGCGTGGTCATGATCGGTTGCGGCATCATGCTCGGCATCTTCGTCATCGTGCGCGAGGTCGTCGTCGTGGTCGCGCCCTTCGTCGTCATGATCGTGACTGTCCTCGTGGTCGTGGTCGTCTTCCGAATGCGCGTCCTCGTCGTGTGCGTCGTCGTGATCGTGTCCGTCTTCCTCCGCATGATCATGCGCGTTGTCCTCTTCCTCTTCGTGCGCATGGTCGCCCCCATCTGCGGCCGCCTCGCCATGATCGTGGTCGTGCCCGTCTTCGCCCTCCTCCAGGTGAATCGCCTCCATGCCCTCTAGCGTCACGTAGATGGCGCGGTCCACCGGAGTAAAGGTCTTTTCCAGGATTCCCGTCACGGTAAAGGGCATGTGGTCGTGGGTGATGAAGCCGACCTCGCCGATTCCATGCGTGATCGCAATCCGGTCGCCCAGCCCGTAGTTCAGCTCGTTTGCCACATCGGCGCCCAGAGTCACATCGAGGAGCTCCGACAGGGCCTCGCCCTCGGCCAGCTCGATCTCCTGACCGCCCCGGTAGCGGTAGTGGCGGTAGAAGTCCTCGTTGGTGCCGATCACCCGGTATCCGCGGTGACTGTCGCCCAGCGAATAGGGAATGGTCCAGTCCACGGCGGGATGCTCGGCCCACTCGCGGTAGCTCTCCCACGAGAGGTTGGAGGTCGGCGATCCCAGGCCGAAGACCGAGTAGAGAAGAAGCTGAATCGTGCCGCCCTTGACGCCCACGATCAGATCGGTCTGGCTGATGGTGTTGGAGAAGCTTTCGCGCATGCCGCCGCGCACATTCTCAACCCCGATCAGAAGCGCCACGCTGAGGGCGATCGAGCTGACCGTGAGCCAGGTGCTGAAGGCGCGGTTGCGAAGGGACTTGAGGGCAAGATCGAGAATCAGCATCAGGGCACCGCCCGGTTGATGTCGGGGAGAGAGATCCGGCGGGAAAACATCTCCTCCAGGGTTCGGTCATGACTGACAAAGACCAGAGTGGAGCGGGCGCGCTCGCACTGCTGGAAGAGGAGTTCGAGGAAAGCCTCGCGGCGATCGAAGTCCAGCGACGAGGTGGGTTCGTCGGCGATCACGAGCGCGGGTGCGCCGATCAACGCGCGGCAGGCCGCCACCCGCTGTTGCTGCCCGACCGAAAGCTCGGTGACCCGCTTCTTCAGAAAGGCGTCGATCTCCAGACCCGCCGCCAGTTGCGCTGCGGTTTCGCGGATGCCCGCACCCTCGAGCCGCGCGCGTCGCCGCGCATTCATGCGGACCGGCAGGGCAATGTTGTCGAGAACCGAGAGGTAGGGAATCAGGTTGAACATCTGAAAGACGTAGCCGACGTGTTCGGCCCGGAAGGCATCGCGTTCGGCGCCGGAGAGCGAGGCGAGATCGTGGCCGAGAACCTCAACCTTGCCCTCGTTGGCGCCGAGAACCCCGGACAGCAACCCGAGCAGGGTGGTCTTGCCGCTCCCGCTGGGCCCGAAGAGAAAGGCGCGCTCGCCCCGCTCCAGGGTCAGTTCGGGAATGTCGAGCACGGGCGGTCCTCCGCCGTAGCGAAAGCGCAGGGCGGTCAGCTCAATGGCGGTTCCCGCGTCGGACACGATATTGTTCTCCGGCAGATCAGGATTCGTAGGGATAGACGCGCTGGCCGGTAATGGTGAAGCCGGTGAAGCCATAGTAGCTTTCGGTCATCTCGATCTTGAGCACGCCCTCGACCCACACCGGGTTCCAGCCATCCATCTTGGCGCGCTTGCCCTCTTCCATGGTGACATAGACAAGCTGATTGGGAGGGGGCGGCGGCGTGTGCACGCAGGCTCCGACATAGGGAACCAGGAGAAACTCCGTGGCCGAAGATGCCCAGTCCTCGAGCGGCACGGTGAAGCCGGGAACCTTGACCAGCGTTCCGTCGAGGGCGGCCAGTTCCTCGGTCTTTTCGCCGGTGCGGTAGTCCAGTCTGGCCAGAAGCCGCCAGCCCACCTCGGTGGGTTCATTGGCGGCAGGGGCGACCAGCGCCGACGTCGAAGCGGAGATCGGCTCCGGCAGGACGAAGGCCGCTGTCTGCGCAGGGAGGGCGGCAGGGCCGGGGGGGCACTCCTCGGCGGTGGCAAAGGCGATGACCAGCGCCGCCGCCGGTGCCGTGAAGAAGCGTCTGTTGCGATTTGTTGTCATCGGGAATCCTCCTTCAACGCGCCGCCGCGTCGTCTTGCGAGACCGGACGCCTGATCGTGGGATAGATGATGCCCAGTTGCTCAAGATAAGTATCGAAACGGGTTTCGTCATAGTAGAACTGCTGCAGGAGCGGGCGGTAGGCGTCCATGATCTCGCGATTGAGATCGATCGGCGGCGGATCGTCGGGGCCGATGAAGGGCACATACTGCGTCGTTGCCGTCTGGTCTTCGCGGAAGTAGCTCCAGGCCTGCTCCACCAGCTCCGGCTGGGCGAAGAGCTGCAGCGCCGTCCGCGCCATCACCCGGGCGCCGGCGACCGCTCCCTTGTGCGCAATCGGGGTGGCCATGGCCATGGCGCTCGACCAGTGATGGCCGGGCAGTCCGGGCACATTGGAGGGGAAGCGCAAGGTGACGGTCGGCACATTCCACGAGATGTCGCCAATATCGTCCGATCCGCCGCTCCGGCGCGGTCCCGGTTCCCCCAGGGGAGAGAGCGCGGTCGGCATTCCCGAGGGGATGCTTCCGACCGATTCCTGGACCGCGCTGGCGAAGTCGTGATCGTCGTCGGTCCACTCCGGCAATCCCACATCCTGGATGTGCTCATACATCGTTTCGGCCACGACCCTGTTGAAGTGGCGCGGCCAGGCAGCCCCGATGATCCGGTAGGACATCTCGGTGTCGGTCATCATCGCTGCGCCCTCGGCGATGCGCACGGCCGTGTCGAAGTTGCGCTTGATGTCCTCGTAGTCCATCTCGCGGAAAAAGTACCAGACCGACGCCTGCGAGGGCACCACATTGGGCTGGTCGCCGCCATCGGTAATCACGTAGTGGGAGCGCTGGTCGGGGCGCAGATGCTCGCGCCGGAAGTTCCACGCCACATTCATCAGCTCCACGGCGTCGAGTGCGCTGCGACCGCGCCAGGGTGCGCCTGCGCCATGCGCCGCCTCGCCCGCAAAGGTGAATTCGACCGAAACCAGTCCGGTCCCGCTTCCCTGGCCCCAACTGACGGCGAGATTGCTGCTCACATGGGTGAAGAGGGTGATGTCGATGTCCTCCAGGTAGCCGTCGCGCACATACCACGCCTTCGATCCGAGCTGCTCTTCGGCCACCCCGGGCCAGAGCACCAGCGTTCCCTGGATTCCCTCGGCCTCCATGACATCCTTGAGCGCCAGCGCCGCCACCACATTCACCGCCTGCCCGGAGTTGTGACCCTCGCCGTGGCCGGGTGCGCCCGGAACCAGCGGATCGTGATAGGCCACGCCCGGCTTCTGGTTTGCCTTGGGGATTCCATCGATGTCCGATCCGAAGGAGATGACCGGTTCTCCGCTTCCCCAGCGCGCAAACCACGCCGTGGGAATGCCCGAGGGCGCATGTTCGATCGTGAAGCCGTTCTCTTCGAGGATCCCGGTCACATAGGCCGAGGTTTCGATCTCCTGCTGCCCGAGTTCGGAGAAGGAGAAGATCTTGTCGACCATGACCTGAGCGAGCTTGGCGCGCTCGAGCACCCCCGCTTCGACGCGGTCCACCAGGGGGGCAAGCCGATCGTCGGACAGGCTCTGCGCGGCGGTGGCGGCAGGAGCAAGAGGAAGGGCGATCAGCGCGACGGGAATGAACTGTTGCAGTCTTTTCATGCAAACCTCGGGCCTGAGTGAATCGGAGCGGTGCGGGCGACGCATCTTCCGGCAGGGGCTGGAGTGCAGGCTCCCGCATTCCTGAATGTCTCAAAATAGTACACTTCGGTGCGACAGGCACGCATGGGGCGATTGCCCATTGACAGCCCGGCCCCCAAAGTGGAGCTTTGTGAGCCTTCGCCGGAGTAGCTCAGTTGGTTAGAGCAGCGGAATCATAATCCGCGTGTCGGGGGTTCAAGTCCCTCCTCCGGCACTTGTGCAGTCCGCAGATCATGCCGGCCGGAATTTCGAGGGGCAATGCATCCGTTTTGTACCGGACCGTTGCGCTTCGGGTTGCTCCTTGCCTCCAAAGCCGGGGCGATGAGGGCCGAGGTACATGGGCTGGTCCCTCCCGCACTCCCGCAGACGGCAACGGCGCATTCCCGGACGGGGAGATCGGCGTGCAAGAGGCGCACTCGTCGGGGTCGGGTGGCCGTCTACCCTAATCCAGAGAACGGAGATACGACTCAGGGGGAGCAATCGCGCGCTGGCACTCACCCCGGCGGCGGAACCAGCCGGCGCCCCACGACATATGGAACATCGAGTTCGTCGCGCCAGATTCCCCAGACATGGGTCGCATTGGCTTCGTTCACCCGCATCCGCTCCGGGAGCGCCACGCGCCGCGGGACTTCGTCTCCGCCGTTCATCGAGACCGCGTACCACACCGCAAGGGAGTCTTCGCGCTCGTGGGTGGCGAGCCAGATCTCGTTCGAGGGGGCGCTCACGCGCAGGTCCCACGCCACGGGAAGATACTCGGGCGTGTAGAGCGCCTCGCGATAGGCCTGGCGAAACGCCCCTGGCGGAATCGCATTGGGGAGCCCTGCCAAGCCGGGGAGCAGCGACTCCATTGCATCTGCGACATGATCGTCGATCATGCGGGCAGTCAGCTTGCGGGGTTCAAATTGATGGCGTCGGTGCCAGACAGTGTCGCCGGAGCCATTGATTTTCAGCAGCTCAATGCTGCCAGGCTCGCCACGTCGCCGCGCAACCACCGCACCAGCCGGCAGAAGTCGATAGATGTCCCCGTCGCCGTAGCGCTGGGGGCCATAACTCCATCGCTCGCCTCCGAATTGTGTGGCCTGTATCCCGTTTCGCCTGTCAAGAGTCAGGAGAGGCACCGGTTCGCCCCAAGAGCGATCGTCCCTGCGGCGGACGCTGACCAACGGGTACCGATCCATTGCGGGGGCACCGTCGGTTCCGGTAATCCGGTGAGCGCCAAGGCTGGGTATGCCCACGTGGACTCCCTGTTTGGGGAAACCGAAGTCAATCTGGAATCCTTGGTAGCCAACCCTCGTGTCGGGGCCGAGGAAACTCTCTACGTGGTCTCCGAAGGCATCGAAGCGCGCAAATCGCGATCCATCGCCCGACAACACAATGAACCCGTCCCGCTCGACGAGCAGACTCTGCGGGAACACGAATTCGCCCGGGCCCTCGCCTCGCCGCCCAGCCACGAAGAGCAGCTCGCCTTCGGGAGTCCAGGCGCTGATCTGCGCGGTTCCGCCATCCATGACCAGAACGCGATTGCGGAATGGGTCCAGTTGGACGAATGGCCTTTGGAAGATCACATCGTTGTCCACAGATCCGGCGATCATGTACTCGGGTTCCGTGGTCCAGGTCGCATGGGACGAGTGGTTGTCGGCACGGTCAGGGTTGCTGCAGGCGCTTGCGACCGGGAAAAGAGCGACCGCCGCCAGCCGCACGGACATCCGGCGACCGTTCATCCGATTTCCCGCTCCCTTGTCAGCCGGCGATTGTCGGTAGCCGGACAGGTCTGTCCGCCGCCGGTCGTTCGGCCTCCCCGGAACCCGCTTGTACAACGATGCGACCGCTGTTCTCCATGGGCACGCGAGCCACCACTGTACTGCCGCACTTGCGGACGACGACCGCTTCGCCTTGATCGACCACGAAAAATAGTCGCCGTCTCCGGGCAGCATCTCGCCAGCGAGAACCATCCGGATCGCTCGCTCGTCCGAGGCGGCGTCCATGGCGTGACCGTCGTGATCCAGCGTGCATGCCGTGCTCCGGGGGGTTGCATCTTCATGGTTGCTCACGCCGCACCAACGGCTCGGCTGGTTCAGCGACGGGCGGATGATACTCCACAACCGTAGCCAAGGCTGTAGAGAGCCTGCGGTGATTGCGAATCGCGAATAATTTGGGGGATTGTTGGGTTCCAAGTCAAATGGGCCGGACGCTGCGCTCTGCGCTGCTCCCCGCTTCCGGGCCGGAGAAGGCAGCCTGCGGGCGGGGCGCGTATCTTCTTGCATGAATGTCTCTGCCGAATCCGCTGGTTTGCATCGTCACATTGCGGTCGATACGCCCGAGCATGTGCGTCTGAACTATGCGCTGGCCGATCTGGGGGCGCGGGCGGCGGCTCTGGCGATCGATCTGGGGGCGATGGCGGCGGGGGGACTTCTGTTGGGGCTGGGGCTTCGGTACGGGGCTCTCCTCGACGATCTGCTGGCGGCGGTGGGGACCACGCTTCTGATCTTTGCGTTCTTTCTGATTCAGTGGGGGTACTTCATCCTCTTTGAGGGAATCTGGGGCGGGCGCACTCCCGGAAAGCGGGCGATCGGGATCCGCGTGATTCATGCCGGTGGCGAGCCGCTCTCCTTTCGCGGTGCCGTGCTTCGCAATCTCATTCGAGTCGTGGATCTGCAACCGGCGGCTTCAGGTCTGGTCGGCGCGGCTGCCATTCTGGCCAACCGGCGGGCGCAGCGGCTCGGCGATCTGGTGGCCGGCACCATTGTGGTTCATGATTCCGGAAGCGGCGAGCACCTGGCTGCCCGGAGCGATCCCGTTGGGGGGCGGGCGACCCGTCCGGTTCTTTCGACCGAGCAGTTCGACCTTCTGGCGGGCTACATGGCGCGTCGCAAAACGCTGGCGGCGGGGGTGCGGCCGGGGGTTGCGGCCTCGCTCGCCGCTGCGCTGGCCTTTGCTCTGCGGCAGGATGGCGAGACCGACAATTCCGATGCCGATCGGCGTCTGGTGCAGCTCTACGAAGAGGAAGCCCCACGTCATGCCGCCCGCTCCGGTGGTGCCACTCTGCAGGCAGCGACGATGGCGCGCGAGCAGCGCGAATCCTGGGCTCGTTATGCGGATCTGGTCGAGCGGGGCAATCGCCGGGGGCTCGATTCCCTCAGCGAAGAGGAGGTGCGTTCCTTTGGCGCGCTCTACCGGGCGCTGACCGCCGATCTGGCGCGGGCCCGCACCTACGGGGCGTCGCCGGGGTTGCTGGGAACGATTCAGCGCTGGGCCGGATCGGGACACAATCTTCTCTACCGGAGCCGCGGACGGGCGGCGGTTTCGCTTGGGCACTGGGTTCGGCGCGAGTTCCCCCGCAGCGTGCGTCGCTACTGGCGGCACCTCCTCCTGGCGTCCGCGCTCTTTTATGGGTCGGGCACACTGACCTACGAGGCCGTGCGCGATGACCCGCTCCTGGGACGGGCGCTGGCCGGGCAGGGAGTGCTTGCCCGGGCGGAGCTGATCGAACGGAACAATCCGAATGCACCCTATCTGGCCGAGCGGGATGACTTCACGGCGACGGACATGCCGATTCTGGGGTCCCAGGTGATGACAAACAACATTGGGGTCACCTTCATGGCCTTTGCCGGGGGACTTGTCGCCGGCTACGGAACGCTCCTGGTGATCTTGCTGAATGGAATTACCCTGGGCGGCGTTCTGGGCGCATTTGCCAACGAGGGCGTGCTCGGGGTGATCCTGGCCTTTGTCTTCTCGCATGGCTTTATCGAACTCACCGCCATCTGTATTGCCGGCGCGGCCGGGTTCGGGCTGGGATCGGCGCTGCTGCTGCCGGGTCGTCGCACGCGCGGCGAGGCATTGCGCGAACGCGCCCGGATCTTTCTCTCGCTGATTGCAGGCACGACGCTCATGCTTGCGGCGGCGGGAATCATCGAGGGATTCGTCTCGCCCTCGAGTCTGCCGGCGGTCGCCAAATTCGTCCTTGGCAGCCTGACGGCGATCCTCCTCGTTCTCTACTTCGGCTTTGCAGGAAGGGAAGAGGCGCGCTCGGCGCAGCGGCTCGGTACGAACGAGTCGTCGCCCGGCGCAGTCCGCAGGCTGCTATAACAGTCCCCGCTCCTTGATCTCCACATACTTGTCGAGCGTTCGCACCAGTGCGTCGCCCGGGAGCGTGTCCACGACCAGAACGCCCGCCTGGCGCATGATCTGCAGCGTTGTCTGGCGGGCTTGCACGAGCTCTTCGGCGGCCGTCCGGTGCCAGACGCTTCTCTCGTCTGCGACCCCGCCGCGCGCCACGGCCTCCAGCTCAGGGTTGCGAATGGCGATGGCCAGGGGAAGGTGGGCGCGGCCAATCCGGGTCAGTGAATGCACCAGCGCCCGCGAGACCGACCGGTCGATGACATCGCAGAAGAGGATGACGAGCGAGCGTTTGCGAAAGGTTCGCCCCAGCGTCGCGAAGGCCAGGGGATAATTGGGTTCGACCAACCCGGTCTGCACACCGGCCAGCACCCGCGCCAGTCCCGGCAGATCGACCCGTCGCGGCGGCGCGATATGACGGATCCGATCGTCGAAGACCATCGCCCCGACGCGGTCGCCAAAGCTCTGGGCCCGGCTGGCGAGCATCATGCAGGCACCGAGCGCGTAATCGACTCGTTCGCGCACAGGCGAGAGCCGCTCCCGCATCTGGCGTCCGGCATCGATGGCCAGCACCACATTCTGGCTGCGCTCCGCTTCGTAGTTGCGCACCACATGCCGGCGCCGCCTTGCCGAAGCCTTCCAGTCGATCGTCCGGGGATCGTCGCCCTGGGCATAGTCGCGCAGACTCTCGAACTCGCGTCCGTCGCCCCACTGCCGGTTGCGGCGCTGTCCCGGAGTCCGCAGCGGGTGACGAATGGCGTGCCCGCTCCGGTCGCGCAGAAGATCGCGGACCCCGGGCTGCACCTGCAGAGTGTGCGAGAGCGGGTGGACCGTGCGCCGCCAGGCCAGTCCCAGGGGAGAGCGCGTCCGCAGATGAATCGCCCCGATCCGGGGAAAGCCGCGCGCCCGGGGCACCAGGAGGTAGCGCACATGGAGCCGATCCTGCGGGGGAATTCGCACCATCTGGCCCTCTTCGGGATCGTCGCCACCGCCGGAATTCACCTGGCGCCGCAGATCCGGGTCGAGATCGTCGGTGACCCGAACGCAGAGCGGCCGCGCCGTCGGATTGGCCAGAACGATCTCGACCTCGGCAGGGGTTGCCAGCGCCAGGGTCCGGGGCGCATTGCGTTCGGCGGTGGGAGCCCGGGTGCGCCGGCCATCCACAAGGAAGAGCAGAAGAATCAGGGCGTCGGTCGCCAGCCCCAGCGGCACGCTCGCCGGATAGATCAGCGAAGCCAGCCCCAGCAGGATCAGGGTTCGCGCGCCCGGAACCAGGGAGATGCGCACGTGCGACGTCACTCTGGGCACGCTACCGCGGCGCCTCGAGCGTCTCCAGGAGCGATCGCAGCTCTTCGTCGGAGGAGCGCCCCTCGACCTCGGCCTCGGCGGTGAGCACGACCCGGTGGCGCAGGACCGGAAAAGAGAGCGACTTCACATCGTCGGGGGTGACGAAGTCGCGGCCGCAGAGGAAGGCCTCGGCGCGGGCGGCCTGGAAGAGGGCGACGCCGGCGCGGGGACTGGCCCCCAGAACAAAGGCGCTGTCCTCGCGGGTGGCGCGCACGATCGCGGTCACATAGCGGCGCACCCGTTCATCCATGTGAATGCCGTTCACGGCTTCGCGCATGGCCAGCAGCGAATCCCGCTCCAGTCTCCCGGCGAGCGGGTAGCTCTCTTCGTCGTCGGCCCGGAAGCCGGATTGGTGACGATCCAGGATCGCCGCTTCCGCCTCGGGTGGCGGATAGTCCACCACGATCTTCATGAGAAAACGGTCCACTTGCGCCTCCGGCAGCGGGTAGGTGCCCTCGTACTCCACCGGATTCTGCGTGGCGAAGACGCTGAAGGGCGCGGGCAGGGCGCGTGTCTCTCCATCGACCGTCACCTGTCGCTCCTCCATCGATTCGAGAAGCGCGGCCTGGGTCTTGGGGGGAGCGCGGTTGATCTCGTCGGCCAGGAGCAGATCGATGAAGACGGGTCCCGGTCTCCAGGCGAAGCCCGCTTCGCCCAGGATGTTGACTCCCACCAGATCGGTCGGCATGAGATCGGGGGTGAACTGGACGCGACCGAAATCAAGCTTGAGGCCACGGGCCAGCGCGCGCACCGCGAGGGTTTTGGCGGTGCCGGGAACGCCCTCGAGGAGCGCATGACCGCGTGCCAGCAGGGTAATCATGAGCTGCCGCAGCACAGTTGTCTGGCCGAGCACGATCCCGTCGAGCTGGCCGAGGAGGTGCAGCGCCGCAGCGGGCGATAGCGCGGGGGTGGAGTCCGGGGGGGAATCGTTCAAAATCCTGATCTCCTTGCAAGATAGTCGTCGATGCCGGCGGCGATGTCGGCGAGCGCGGGCGGGTTGGCATGGAGGGCGCGACGGACGCGCGCAATGGGCGATGCGGCGCCCATGCCGGAATCCAGGCGCTCCAGGAGGGCGTCGGCGGCTGCGATGTCGCGGGGTGGAGGAAGACGGGCTGCCCGGGCCAGGGGGGCGAGCAGAAGGAGGGTGGCCGTGCGCGCTGCCCCGGCCTTGCGGTAGAGATCGCCCAGCGCCGAGACATGTTCCAGCGGCGAGCGGCGCGCCCGGTCGAAGGGGGCGGTGGCCGGGTTGGGGGACCCGAAGCGCAGTCCGGCGCAGACCAGCGCAAGGAGGGCGACCAGGGCAAGGTGGAAGAGGGTGCGCCCCACCGGGTGGCCGAGGGCGAAGTCGGCCAGCACCTCGGCCCGGCTGCGCTGTCCCCCGATTCCCTGGTGGTATTCGGCGAAGAATACCGTATCGGCGGCCCCGCTGCCGGCCAGCGCGGCCCGGATTGCGAGCGCGGCCAGCGGCGATTCGACGGCTCTTCGGTTCGAGAGCGGTCCGGCCTCGGCCAACATCACGATGCGCCCCTCGCCCAGGTGCATCTCGGCGGCGACGCTCCATTCCTCCCCTGCCTCGTCGCGCGCCACAAGGAGGGGGGTCGTCTCGCCCGTGGCCTCGGCGAAGTGCAGGCCATGGATCGGCTCCATTGCCGCGTCGGGGAGGCCGGCGGTCAGGGGGTGGGGCGCCCAGCGGGGATCTTCGAGGCGGAGATCGCGCGCCACCTCGGTCGGACTCCGTTCGCGAAAGCGGATGCCGAGAGAATCCATGAGCAGGCTCTCTGCCGATGCGCGGCCGGGCCCGGGCGCACCACGGTAGAGCGGAACATGGATCAGGGTGCCGCCCCCGCGCACCCGCTGCAGAAGGGCCGCGATCTCGCGCGGGGTGAGGGGCAGGGGAGGGGCGATCAGAACGACGGTGCCCCGCACCGGGTCGGCCTCGACCAGCGGGGTGAAGCGCGGCGCCACCGGCTGGCCGAATCGCTCGATCGCGCGCGCCAGGGCGGCCACTCCGTCGGGGGTGGTGCGCAGGGTGCTGCGAATCGTTGCGTTGCTGCGCTCGCCTGTCGGCCGGGTCAGAAATGCGGCAACAAGCGCCAGGAGCAGCACCAGGGCGAGAAGCAGAATGGAGCGGTCGGGCAGGCGTGCGCGCCCCGTTCCCGGCTGTGCAGCGTTTCCCGGAGGCCTCGCGGTCGGCGCGGCCGCCCCTTGTTGATGCGTGGCCGCGCTCAACGCTCTTCCTCTGCCTGGTCTGCGCTCACAGCCTCCGCAGGGCATCCGGCCGCGTGCGCCACCCGCTCCAGATCGCCCCACCGGGCGACTGTCGGTTCCTCCTGGCCGAAGGAAAAGTCCTCAAAGGCGCGCAAAAAGCGCTGTCCCGTGCCGTCTCTGGCATTCCGTGCGATCTCGAGCGCATAGTCGCCCGGCGTCTTCGAGTCGTGGAAGACCAGGGCACCGCGCGCCTCCTGACTGAGCAGGAAGCCCCGGTAGAGGTCGGTGGCCGCCGGTCGCAACTCGCCCCGTCCGGCCCGCCGCCGCGCCTGCAGAATCCACTCCGCCGCAGTCCGGGGTGCCACCGCCGGAGGAACTGCGGCCGCCTCTCTGTGCGTACGCAGTTTCGGCACATGCCTCCTCGCCACGGCCACGATCGCCGCCAGCGCCGCCAGCGCCACAGCGACGGCCAGGAGGGCGGGCCAGATGCCTCCCTCATTGCCGAAGAGATCGATCAGCCAGCGCCAGAGGCGCGCGATCGCTTCGCGCAGCTCGCGCAGAATTACTGTCCACAGCGGGTCCTGCGCCTCGAGGGTGGTGAATTCGGGGTCGGCCAGAATGGCCTGCAGAGTGTCGGACACCTCGCCCGCCGAGGGAAGCTGTCCGCCGGCTCTTGCGGCTCCGGTCATCAACTGCGGCGGCGCGGTCGCTCAGCGTCCCGTCGGGGCATCCGCTCTCAGCGCCTCGGCGCGCGCCGCCAGATCGAAGCCCTCGCTCCGCACCCGCCGGTCGTGAAAGAGGATGGCCATGCTGCCGACCGCAAAGGGCATGGTCAGCGAACCGAGGACGAAATCCACCGTTCCGGTCAGCCACTGGCGGGTTGCGCCGATGGTGCCCACATCCTCGGGGTTGGCGAAGATGTTGCCCATGTCGAAGAGCGCGATCACCCCGATGCCGGGAGCCATCTGGATCATGAGCACGACCGCGATCACCCCGATCACGCGCAGCAGTCCTGTGCGGCAGAGCGAGATCGAGCGTCCCAGCGCACCGAGCGCGCCCCGTCCCTCGAAGACCAGGGCGGGAAAGATGCCGAAGGTGACGCCCAGCCAGATCAGCGCCAGCAGAATGGCGATTCCAAGAACGACCAGCATCCCGATGATCGTCGTTGCCGTCCCGGTCGCCGCCAGGGGAGCGAGCAGGGCCGCGCCGATGACGAAGGCAACCATGCCGACCGCCGCGATCCCGAGCAAAGCCAGTCCACCGGCGCCCAGCGCAGGAGCAAGGTGGGGCAGGGCAGCGCGCCACGCTCCTCCGGGCGACACCTCCTCTCCTCGATCCCGCTCCCGGATCGCCACCGTCAGCGCCACCGATCCGAACGACCAGAAGATGAAGGCGGTTGTGGCCACAAGCGTCATCGTCAGCATCGCCGAGCCCAGATCGCCCAGCCACTCCATCGTTGCAGCCGTGCCCTCGGGCGGACCGTTCAGCAGCGCCAGGTCGGGCGCCAGGAAGAGCCTGAGCAGATAGGCCGGCAGCTCCGCCATCAGCGCAATCAGAAAAAAGACGACGAAATTGCGCCGGTACAACTGCACCGCACCATCGACGATTTCACCAAAACCGAGGGGTCTGAGCGGAAGGAGAGACATGGAGTCCAAGCTAGCGGTTTGCGCCGTGGGAGGGCGAGCGCGTATCCTGGATACCGGCGAACGTCGCACCCCCCTTGCAAGGAGCAGAGGAATGTCGGAAAGAGGGAAAACAAGCCTTGCGCTGATCCTTCAGGCCGCGCTGGTCTGCACGGTTCTCGCGCCCTCGTCCCTGTCCTCCCAGGTTGCGCGCGCTGACGCGAACGCGCTCCCCTGGCCACCCGTTGCGACCTTCTCGATCGTCGGCTACGACCCCGCAACCGGCGAGGTGGGGGTGGCCGTGCAGTCGCGGGTCTTTTCAGTGGGCAATGGCGTCATCTGGGGCGAGGCCGGGGTGGGGGTCGTCGCCACCCAGGCGATCGTCGATGTCAGCTACGGCCCCCAGGCGCTGGCGCTCCTGCGCGAAGGCCATGCGCCCGCCGACGCCATCCGCGAGATCCTTGCGCGCGATCCCGATCCCGACCCGGAGCGCTGGAGCCGCGAAGGCCGGCAGTTCTCGATCATGAACGCCCGCGGCGAGGTCGCCACCCACACCGGACCGCGCGCCTCGGAGTGGGCCGGTCACCGGATCGGCGAACATGTCTCGGCGCAGGGCAACATTCTGGCGGGGCCGGCCGTGGTGGACGACATGGTTGCAGCCTTCGAGTCCACCCCCGGCCACCTCTCGCTGCGCCTGCAGGCGGCGCTCGAGGCGGGCCAGGCGGCGGGGGGTGACACGCGCGGCATGCAGTCGGCGGCCATGCTCATTGTGCGCGAAGATGGCGGCGTCTGGCTCAACAACGATGTCGTGTTGCGCCTTCAGGTGGACGACCACGAGAACCCGATCGCCGAGCTGCGGCGCCTGGTCGAGATCGCGGCTGCACAGCGGGAGCGTCGCCGGTGAATCGATCGGCCGGGCATCCGGGCGGCGGCGCAGGCGTGCCGGGTCGCTTGCGCTGCAAACCAGGGGCGGTGGCGCGCTCAGCTTGATTGCGGCTCTCGAAATGCGCGGAGGCGCGCCAGGTTGATGCGGTCGGCGGTGACGCCGTCCTCGCCCTTGGGCGTCTCCAGAATCTTGGGCGTCGCGCGGAAGCGGTCGTCGTTCATGATGCGGCGAAAGGGTTCCGGCCCGATCGTGCCCTGGCCGATGTGTTCGTGGCGGTCGCGGTGCGATCCGAAGGGAGCCTTGGCGTCGTTGAGGTGGAAGAGCTCGATGCGGTGCAGTCCGAAGGTGTCCTCGGCGCGCTTCCAGATGCCCTCGTAGTCGTTCTGCAGATCGAATCCCGCCACCCAGGCGTGGCAACTGTCGAAGCAGACCCCGATGCGGTTGCGCTCGGGCAGCGGAATCCGCTCGATGATCGCGTGCAGCGCCTCGAAGCTTCCCCCCACCGAGCTTCCGGAGCCGGCGGTGAGCTCCAGCAGAATCCGGGTGGGGCCGGAGCAGGCCTCCAGGATCGCGGCGATCTCGTCTGCGTTGCGCGCCATTCCGCTCTCTGCGTCGCCATCGGTGGCATTGCCGGGGTGGGTCACCAGGGCGTCCAGCTCCAGGAGATGGGCGCGTTCAAGTTCGTCGGTGAAGGCCTGGGCGGAGCGTTCGCGCAAAACCGGATCGGGACTCGCAAGGTTGATCAGGTAGGAATCGTGGGCGGTGACGAAGCCGACATCGGCGGTCGCATGACGAAAGCGTTCGGCGGCGGTCGCACGGATTGCGGCCGAGGCCCAGCGATTGGGCTGGCGCGTGAAGAGCTGAAAGACGAAGGCTCCGATTGCGGTGGCGCGCCCGGGTGCGCGGTCCACGCCGCCGGCCGCGGAAACGTGGGCGCCGAGTTCGTCGGGTGGATGCGTCTCGGCGGCAGGGTCGGTCGTCGCAATTTCTTCGGGTTCCTTTCGGTTGGAAGACAAACCCGAAGGGTGCTGATCGGTGTGCATGCGGAATTCATTGAGTGGAAGGGTGTGCGGGGGGGCGGAGTCGGCCATGTGTGCCGATACATACCTTCCAACCGCGAGCGTAAGCGGACGCATGGCAGATGCTGGCGACCGTGCGCCGTCCCTCGGAGACGAAGCCATGCTGGATCTGTTGGCGCGCGCTGAATCAACGCGAAGTGAGGACGATCCGGGCCGTTTGCTCCGCTTCAGGGGAGGCATTTGTGGCACTGATTTGTCAATTGCAGGAGAATGGCGGATACGACGACCAGGACACGCCGACTTGGTAGATCGGGCTCTGTCCCATTTCAGTTTCTTGACTCCCAGCCCCCTGGACACCACTTTTAGAGGTGGGTCGTGGTGCTTCACCGCAATGATAATGAGGATAGGTTGATTCAGCAATCAGGTAACGTCCATGTGCGCCGACCGATTCCACGAACCCGGCGGACCGCAACTCGCCTTGGCGTGACCCTCTTCCTGGGAGACGCGCTGGAGTTGTACGGGCGCTGGCCCAATCCCGTGGTCATCGTGTCCGATGGGGCATACGGCGTGTCGGGTTTCCCCGGCGATACCCCCACCTCTGACGGACTGATCGATTGGTACCGGCCCCATGTGCGTGTCTGGTCGGAGGCCGCTACCGGCGAGACGACGCTCTGGTTCTGGAACACGGAGATCGGCTGGGCAACTGTCCACCCGCTGCTCAGAGAGTTTGGTTGGGAATACGTCGGCTGTAATGTCTGGGATAAGGGGATCGCGCACGTGTCGGGCAATACAAACTCGAAGACATTACGCAGATTCCCGGTGACCACCGAAGTATGTGTCCAGTACGTGCGACCGCCACGATTCGTTATTTCGGGTCGCGAAGTCGAGATGAAGGAGTGGTTGCGTTGGGAGTGGACACGGGCCGGGTTTCCACTGAACCGGTCCAACGAAGTCTGCGGAGTCAGAAACGCGGCAACCCGAAAATATCTCACCCAGGACCACGTTTGGTACTTTCCGCCGCCTGAGGCCTTTCAGAGGCTCGCGGACCATGCCAACACACATGGCCATAGAGATGGACGCCCCTATTTCTCCTTGGATGGCGAGGTGCCCCTCACCGCCCGCCAATGGGCGCGTATGCGGTCGAAATTTGACTTGGAGCTCGGCGTTACCAACGTGTGGAGCGAACCCGCCATGCGCGGGAAAGAGAGGGTTCGACGTATGGATGGTTCAGGGAAGTTCATCCATGCCAACCAGAAGCCCACGCGACTGATTCGCCGGATCATCGAGGCGGCTTCCAGCCTTGGAGACGTTGTGTGGGAGCCATTCGGAGGTCTATGTACGGCTGCCGTGGTCTCAGCGGATCTGGGCCGACGCTGTTTCTCCGCTGAACTACTGCCAGAGTATTTTTCCGCCGCCACCGACAGGCTCAGGAGCACCGACCAACTTCGTTTGATTTAGGGATATGACTTCAGACCAGCTTCTGGCTCGGCGACCACCATCCCCAGATTGGGAGCACCGTCGGCTGTTTGAGCGGGTTCGCGAGGCGATCTTTGCCGTGCCGGGCAACTTTCGGTCGAACGTGGTCATTCGGGGCGTTCAAGCGACCGACCTCTTCGATCTGAACGCGCTCTTGGGAGCGGCGATTGAAGAAGGTGTGGTGGATACGCTCAACTCGCTCCGGCAGCTCTGGGATGCCCGCGAACGTTATGCGATGTACTCCTTCGTGCGCCAGCCTCAGACCTTTCCGGATGTGCGACTCCAGAACTCCTCGGATCCATCCGACGTCATTCTTGGTATCGAGCTTAAGGGTTGGTATCTGCTTGCCAAGGAAAAGGAACCGAGCTTCCGCTTCCTCGCGACGCCAGCGGCTTGCGCGCGCCCTGATCTCTTTGTCGTGTATCCGTGGCATTTAGCCGAAGTCATCTCTGGGGTTCCCCAACTGGCTGTGCCCTATGTCGAGCTGGCCCGCTACGTGGCTGAGTACAGGAATCATCACTGGGAATTCGTGATGAATCATAGGAAATCAGCCAAGGTTATCCTGTCCACAGCGGGTCAGCCCTATCCCACGAAGACGGACGAGATCTCCGACAAGGCAGAGCACGACGGTGGAGGGAACTTCGGTCGGATTGCTCGAACGGGGATCATGGACGATTTCGCTGATCGATCAGCGAATCGGCTCTTATCCGGTATTCCGGCTCGCCATTGGCGGAGGTTTCTGAAGATCTTCACCGAGACCGCGACCGAGGCATACATCGAGGTGGCGTTAGACAGATTCGCGGAGCAGGTGGCGAAAGCCACCATTCCGCGCGACAACGTTGATAACATACGAGAGGTTGTTGATCGGTTGGTCGAAACTCTGTGGCCTCGCTCAAGTGCGTCATGAATGATGGCATCCCCACCGAGGGCGCTTGCCTTTGAGACAACAGCATTAGCCCACGCGAGCATTGTGGATTTGCTCATCCGGGCATTTTCCATTGCGGTTTGACAGGCGGTTTTGCTCATCGGCCTTGACGGATCAACCGGGCGATGCCGATATTATACATGACCATTGACCATGCGCTGGTGCAGCATCTTGTGATTTGCTTGCCCTTATCTCAACACCACCGGATAGGCAAAGCGATGTGCGACGTGAACCACGCAAGGCAGTGAGGATGATGTTCGACCGGATCCGTTCGGGCGTGCCATCCGCGATGACGGTCTGTCTTGCGCTCGGCCTCTCTTCATGCACGGAAGCCAACACGGGAGCGTTGCTTGCCCCCGTGCCCAAGGCTGACACAAGCCTGACCGCGCGCGATGTATCGTCTGGGAGCGCCGATGGGAGTATCCGCCCGGGCGATGGTCTCGCCGCCTGTATCGTCTCGGCCGTGGCCGAAGGTGAGCGATTGGAAGGTCGCGGCATGTCGGGGGCGGAAACGTGGCAGAGCGTGACCGATGACGTGGATCGCTGTCGCGACCAGTGGGGATTTGGCAGTCAGCGGGTGACCGAAGAGATCTTGTAGCATCTTCCGCATTCGTCATCGCCGCGGGGACGCCATGCGCGTCAGATGGAACCAGGGAATCGGTCGAGCACCTCGACAAGGTGAAGTGCCCGGCGCCCGGCGCCATCCAGAATCTGTGCGCGGCAACTGAATCCGTTCGCGACGATGAGCCGGTCGGGTGGGGTCGCCCGCACCGCCGGCATGAGCGCGAGTTCGCCCATGGCGCGCGAAATTCCCAGGTGTCGGCGCCGGTAGCCGAAGGAGCCGGCCATTCCGCAGCACCCCGACTCGATCGGCACCGCAGCGATCCCGGCCAGAGCCAGGGTGCGGGCGGTGGTGCCGTCGCTTCCGGCCGCCTTCTGGTGGCAATGGCCGTGGATGTGGGCGGTGGGGGTCGGCAGGGGAGCGCTTCCCGCGTCGTCAGCGGGAAGGTCGGCCAGGAGTTCATCGACAAGCCGGGCCCTGGCGGCCACTGCGCGCGCGTCGTCGCCGGGGCAGAGGAGCAGCGCTTCATCGCGCAGCGTCAGCAGACACGAGGGCTCGAGGCCGACAATGGGAAGGCCGCGGCGCGCGAGTGGGGCGAGGGCGGCAAGAGTGCGGCGAATCTCGGCGCGGGCATGGTCGAGAAGGCCGGCGCTGATCAGGGTGCGGCCGCAGCAGAGGGGGCGGGAGCGGGAGGCGGCCCGAGGGGCGATGGGGACGAGGCCGCGCCGACGCAGGACGCGCAGGGCGGCACGGGGAATGTCCGGCTCGAAGTAGCGGGTAAAGGTGTCTGCAAAGAGGACGACGGCGCGGTCGGGGGGCGGGGTGGGGCGGGGGAGCTCGCGGTCGCCGAAGGGCCGGCGCTGCCATCGGGGCAGAGTGCGCGCGGCCGCGATCCCGAGGGTGCGTTCGGCGATCCCGGCCAGCCAGCGGCTGCGCCCTGGCAGATTGGCCAGCCAGGGAAGCCGCGAGGCGATCGGGGCGGTCCGCGGCAGCGAGGCGAAGATCCGTTCCCGCAGCGGAGTTCCATGGACCTCGTTCCTGTGGTGCAGAACGCGCGCCTTCATCCAGGCCATATCCACGCGAGCCGGACACTCTGCCTGACAGGCCTTGCAGCCTATGCAGAGGTCGAGGACCGCCTCGATCTCTGCGCCTGCCAGCCCCCCTGCACCCAGCGCGCCTTCGGCAGCCAGGCGGAGCGCATTCGCGCGTCCCCGCGTCGTGTCGGCCTCTTCGCGGGTCACGCGGAAGGATGGGCACATGACCCCGTCGTGCAGCTTGCGACATGCGCCGTTGTTGTTGCAGGCCGAAGCCGCGCGCGCCACATCGACCATGGGCAGCGCGTCCGGACGATCGTGCACAGAGGTGCGAAAGAGGCTCGGGTCGTCGCAGCGCGGCGCATCCACGATCTTGCCCGGATTCATGATTCCCGTCGGATCGAAGGCCTTCCTGATCTCGGCAAAGGCGCCCAACAGTCGCTTGCCGGCAAAGCGCTCAATGAACTCCGAGCGCAAAATGCCATCGCCATGCTCGCCCGACCACGACCCGCCCAGTCGCACCGCCTCGGTCAGAACCTCTTCGGCGATGGCGCGAAAGGCCTTCACGTCGCGCGCGTCCTTCAGGTTCAGCGCGGGTCGCACATGAAGCAGCCCCACCGATGCGTGCGCGTACCAGGTGCTGTTGGTTCCATGCCGCCGAAAGCAGTCCTCGACAAAGATGCCGAACTCGGCCAGCCGGGGAAGGGGAATCGCGCAGTCCTCGACGATTGAGACGGGTTTGCGCTCTCCCTCCATCGACATGGCGATATTGAGCGCCGCCTTTCGCACCCTCCAGATCGCCGCCTGATCGGCTTCGCTCCCGGCCCGCCTCGCCGTGCACCCCGGACCCAGCTCCCGCACCTGCGCATCGAGCTGCCGCAGTCGCCGGGCAAGCAGATCGCCGTCGTCGCCTGCGAACTCGACCAGAAGCACGGTGTGGGCCGATTCCGGAATCCAGGCATCGACGGTTGCGCGGTAGGCGGGGTGCCCGCGAGCCAGGGCGATCATGGTCCGATCGACAAGCTCGACCGCCTGCGGCTCCAGCCCCACCAGATGCTGCACCGCAGCGAGCGCATCCGGGAGCGAGGGGAAGGCGCAGATTCCAAGGGCGCGCCGGGGCGGACGCCGCGCAAGGCGAAGCGTCAGTTTGCGGAAGAAGGCCAGGGTGCCCTCCGATCCGATCAGCGCCTCGGCGGGCGATGCATCCGCTCTCAGCAGACGGTGCAGTGAATAGCCTGCCACATGACGAAGCACCTTCGGCACGCGTTCCTGCAGGGCGTCGGCTTCGCGCCGGGCGATTCGGCGGAGGAGGGCGCTGAACTCGTCGCCCGTCTTCTGCGCCGCCGCCGCTGCATGCACTTCGGGTCCCGCCCCCGCGCCGGGGTCCGCAGCCGAAGCCGTCTGCGCGTTCTCTGCGGCAAATGCGGCCACCCGTCCATCGGCCAGCGACGCCTCCAGCGCCACCACATTGTCGGCCATGATTCCGTAGCGAATCGAGCGCGCGCCCCCGCTGTTGTTGCCCGCCATTCCCCCGATCGTGGCGCGGCTGGCGGTTGCCACATCGACGGGAAAGAAGAGCCCGCTGCCGGCGAGGCGGCGGTTGAGGGTGTCCAGCACCACCCCCGGTTCGACCGTGGCTGTGCGCGCCTCCAGGTCCACCTCCACAATCCGGTCGAGGTGCCGCGAGCAGTCGATCACCACCGCGCGCCCCACCGTCTGTCCGCACTGCGAGGTTCCCGCGCCCCGGGGCAGAACCGGCACCCCCTCTTCGCGCGCAATCGCGATCGTGGCGTCCACATCGTTCAGGGTGCGGGGAAGGACCACCCCCAGAGGCATGATCTGGTAGATCGAGGCGTCGGTGGCATAAAGGCCCCGGGTCAGCGCATCGAAGCGGACGGAGCCTTCCAGATGGTGCCCGAGGCGGCGCGCCAGAGGCGAGTCGGAGGGACTGTTGCGCGGATTCAGGGGAAGCGTCTCCGGTCTCTCCCGGACCAGGCGCAGCGAGAGCGCCCGTAATCCGGTCATGGCGGCTTCGCCGTCGTTCTTGACACGGCTGCGGTGAAGTGCGACTGTATGGGCATCATTGAAAATGAGAACGATTCTCAAAGTCAATTGTTCTTCACAAGACACCAAATTCATTCACAATACACCAGAGAAAAGTTAATGCGGATGACAATTCGCCGATGGATTCCGATCTGGGTGCTTTTCGCCACCTGGGGCTGCGCCACCACGGCCGCCCACCCCCCTGCACCCTCCCGCCACCTCCCCTCCACCCCCTCTTCCCGGCCTCCCCCCTGCGCAGAGGCCGATTCCCGTCCGGAGACCGATCGCGCGGCCGCCCGCTCCGGACTGCTTCTGATGGCGCATGGCGCGGGTCCCGAGTGGAACGCCCGCGTCGCTGCCGCCGCCCACGATCTGCGCGACCGGATTCCCACGGCTCTCGCCTTCGGCATGGCCAACCCGCACACCCTGCAGGCGGCGCTGGATTCTCTGCAGAGCCGCTGTGTGGAGCGGGTGGCCGTGGTGCGCCTCTTCGTCTCGGGGGCATCGTTTCTGCATCAGACCGAGTATCTCTTCGGGCTGCGCTCCGATCCGCCCAGGCACGCCATGATGGGGCACAGCATGGTTGCCGGCAGCGAACTCGCGCCGCTGGAGGTCGATGCCCGGATCGCTCTCGATCGCCAGGGTCTGGTCGATTCCGAAGAGGCGGCGCGCATTCTTCGGGACCGTGCCCGCGCGAAGGCCGACCGCCCCGCCGAAAGCGGAGTTCTCCTGCTCGCGCATGGACTGGGCGCCGAAGAGGCTAACCGGGCGCTCCTCGTCGCCATGGAGAGATCGGCCGCGTTCCTGAAATCGGATGGATTTGCAGAGGTGCAGGTCGCGGCGCTGCGCGAGGACTGGGCCGCCCCCCGAGCCGAGGCCGAAAAGCTGATTCGCCGGGAAGCCGCGCGCATGGCCGCGGCGCACAGCCGACTGGTGGTCGTGCCCTTCCGGGTCTTCGGTTTCGGCCCCTACGCCGCTGTGCTCGACGGAATTGACTATGCCGCCGCCGATGGCCTGCTCCCGCATTCGCTCATCGCCGCCTGGATCGCCCGGCGCGCCACGGCAGTCCTCTGCGCTGCCGGTTTCGCGTCTCCGCTGGGCCCATGCGATCGCCCCTCCGCAGCTTCCGCAGCCGCTCCTGGCCCTCTGCCCGGCGGGAGCCCGCATCTCTTCCCATCCACCTCTCGACCCGCCCGCAGCGCCCATAAGGATTCCCCGAAATGACGCTCCCCAGGATCTTCTCCCGCTCTCCCGTCCTTTTCACGCTCTTTGCAATCGCCCTGGCTTCCGCAGCCTGCGAAGACGAGGTCGCCGCCCCGCCCGAGGTTTTCGAGGAGGGACGGATCACGATCGACGCATCCTCGCCCACCGCCTTTGCCTATCTCGACCTTGCCGGGAACGGATCGCTCGCGACGATCGACGACCCCTCGGCATCGACCGCCTGGCACCTGGCGCTGCGGCGCTTCTCGATCCGGCTGAATGGGGGCGTGGCCGGACCGGGGTCGGTTGCCGGCGTCAACCTTGCACACAATGCCGGGCTCTCGGCCACGGAGGTCGCGGCGCTCACCGAGGCCGAGGGCGAAGAAGCCTTCCAGAGGGTGACCGCAGCCAACATCCCCCCGGCCTCGTCCTTCATGGAAGACGGCCTGGCCCCCGATCCCGGAGCGTCGTGGTTCCGCTTCGATTTTCGCACGCAGAATGTGGTGGCCAATCCCGGTGCCGCCTGGAGGGTGCGCGAATCGTCGGGGCGCGGCCACGCGGTTTTCCGGGTGGCGAAGCTGACGATGCAGGGCCAGCGCCCGGTCGGGGCCACAATCGAGTACCGCCACCAGAGCACGGGCGAATCCCTGGGGGAGATCGCGGCGATCGAGGCGGATCTGAGCCGGGGGCCTGCCTTCCTGAGCCTTGCCGAGGGCGCGGCGACCGGCCCCGATGGGTGCGGCTGGGATCTGGCCTTCACCCCCGACTTCATGATCCGGCTCAATGCCGACTGCGGCGCCGGCACCTTTCCCCTTGAGGCTGCCGAGGATTTCACCGCACTCGCCCGGGCCGACGACGCGCCCGCGTACGCCGGCTTCCTCTCGGTCATCAGCGGCGCCTTTCCGGCCACCGTGAACGACGCCAGCGGCTTCTTCTGGTACAATATTCAGGAGGGCAGCCGAATGTGGCCTACGTACAATGTCTTCCTGGTGCGGACGGGCGATGAGATCTACAAGGTGCAGATCGCGGGCTATTACGACGCGACCGGAAACTCCGGCCATCCCACACTGAGGTTCCAGCGCCTGCAATGACCGCAGCCCTTTCCCGCAGGCTCCGCCGGAGCGCGGTGCCTTTCGGTGTGCCCCGGCGCGCTGTCCTCTGCGCGCTCCTGCCGGTCCTGCTCCTCTTCCGGCCGGCGGGCTGGACAACCGCACTGGAGGCGCAGAGCGGCGGCCAGGGGCGGGTCCACGACCTCGAGACGGGAGCGGCGATTGCAGGGGCGCGGGTGGAATGGCGTGCCGCCTCCATTCCAGAGGGGTTGACGGCCGCAGCCACCGCCCAGCTCACCGATGCGGGCGGCGGCTTTCGGGTCGGACGAGCGTGGGGACCCGGTGGCCGAATCGTGATCTCGGCCCTGGGCTACCGGCGCCACACCCTGAACTGGCCCGACGCAGAGGCGAACGACTGGCGAATCGGGCTGAACCGCGATCCCCTGGCGCTCGATGGCATTGTGGTGACCGCCGGCGGCCCCGCCCGTCTCCGCTCCGAGGTCGCCATTCCCATCGAGAGCGTCGAGGCGACCGAGATCGAGGCTGCAGGCGCGCCCTCGGTCGATCGTCTTCTGAACGAACTGCCCTCGGTGCAGGCGAATGCCGGGGTGCCCACCGGGGCCGACCTCTTCATTCGCGGACTGGGCGGCGCGCGCGTTCTGGTGCTCCTCGACGGCCGTCCGGCGCCGGGGTCGCTGATCGAGAATCGCGATCTCGGCCGCATGTCGCTCGCGGGAGTCGAGCGGGTCGAGGTGGTGAAGGGGCCGCTCTCTTCGCGCTACGGGTCGGATGCGCTCGGAGGGGTCATCAACCTGATTACCCGGCCTCCCTCGACCGGGTTTCGTCTCGATGGCCGGGTGCTCTCGGGCGATGCGGGCCGCTGGCAAGCCGAGGCAGGCGCAAGTGGAGGCGGGCGACTTCGCTACCGCGCCACCGGGGCCTGGCGGCAGGAGAACGAGCTGGCCGGCGTGGGCGGCAGCGGCGGCGATCCCTTTGCCCGGGTCTGGGATCTGCGCTCCGAGCTGCGCTTCGAGGCGAGTGCGGACTGGACGCTGGAGGGGGGCCTGAATCTGGTGCGCGAGCGGCAGCGCTGGCCGGTCGGCGGAGGATTTTCGGGATTCAACGACAACCGGGGCGTTGCGGGGTGGCTGGAGGCGCGGCGACAGGCCGGCTCCGGGCAGTGGAAGACCGCCATCTTTGTGCAGGACTACGATCATCTGTACCGCAGCGCCCGGGGGAGGGCGCCGATTGCCACCGACGAGGACCCCCAGTGGGAGCGCGAAGCCATCGCCATGGGCGCCTTTGCGGCCGCGCCCGGCAATCACCGCATTGATCTCGGCGTGGAGGGGTCGCTGCGACGCATCCGGTCACCCGACAAGCTGGTCGAGGAGCGTGTGGGCGACACCCAGTGGGCGCTCTTTGCGCAGGATGCGTGGCTTCTGGGACGGACCACCCTCACCGGAGGCGCGCGCCTGACCTGGAACAGTCGCTGGGGGTCGAATCTGTCGCCCTCATTCGGGGTAATTCGCCGGATGGGCGACGATCTCCGGCTGCGGGGAACGGTGGCCGGCGGCTTTCGGGCCCCCTCCTTCAAGGAGCTGAGCTGGCACTTCGTGAATCCGGGCGGAGGATATGTGCTGCAGGGATTCCCGGAGCTCGAACCGGAGCGCTCGTGGAATTTCTCCGGCGGCGTGGAGTGGAATCCGCGTCCGGAGGTGCGCATCGACCTGGAGGGCTACTGGAACCGGGTGCAGGATCTGATCGAACCCGGCTTCGTGGGCAACACTCCGAGCGGCCTCCTTGTCTATTCGCCGCGCAACCTCGCCGATGTGACGACCCGCGGGATCGAGGCCGGCGTACGGGTGGTGACCGGTCGCGTGGCGGTGGTGGCCGGGTATGCCTGGCTCGATGCGCGCTCGCCCGATACCGACACCCCGCTCGATCGCCGCTCCCCGCATTCGGCCCGGCTGCGAAGCTCCTGGGAGGCCGATCCCTCCGCCCGGCTGCGTCTCGACGCGACCCTCCACCTGACCGGCGAGGCTCCCCTTGCGGTCGCGGGGCGGGATGGCCGCATTGTGCGAGCGGGCACCCGCGAACGGCTGGTCGCCCTGGATCTGCAGGGCAGGGTGACGCTCTGGCGCGAGCTCGACGCGATCATCGGGATCGACAACCTCTTCGATGCGCGCCCGGCCGAGTGGCAGGGCCCGATCGGCCGCCGCTTCCGCATCGGGGCGGCTCTGAGCCAGCGATTTTTGCGCTGAGGGGGGCGGCCCCGGCCAGTCCGGCGCCTCACTCTCCCCTATCCTGTGCGCACGTGGCACGCCGCATGAACTGTGGATCTCCCCCTGAGTCGTCCGCCTCATTCCCTTCTTGCCGAGTCCGGTCGGAAATCGCTCTTACGAAAAATTCCAGCCTTATCCTTTCGTAAATATTCACCTTTTTTATAAAAACTTTCAGCCGTATCCTTTCATAAGCCGCATGAATCGAGCCATATTCAGGATCATGCGAGGTCCTTATGAAAATCTTCATCCGTATCCTTTCATAAGATCATCGGGATCGCTCATATGGTGCCGTCGGGATGCTCCTTATGAAAGATTTATGGCAAATTTTTTCGTAAGTATCTGAAGTTGGCGTGTTCATGGCCGTGTCGAGCGCGTAAGAAAAGGTTTATGGATTATCCTTTCATAAGCCGCATGAATCGAGCCATATTCAGGGTCGAGCGAGTTCCTTATGAAAATCTTCAGCCGTATCCTTTCATAAGATCATCGGGAGCGCTCATATGTTGCCGCAGGAGAGTCGAACCCACAGTCCCCGCAGCGCCCCCGATTGGCGGATGAGCCCGAATTCGCCGATACTTATGGTCGCCATGCCGACCTTGCTCTGCCTTCGTCCTCCCACCGCGATCGTTCCGTCGCGCGCCCGTTCCTAGCGCCGCCCTGTCGCCGCTGCCCGGCAATTCCGCCGGAATGAAGGCCACCCGCTCCCCGGCATCGCGCCGCTCTGGCCGCTCTTCTCCCTGGCTCTCGTTACCCTGGGCGGGTGCGCCAGCCCCGACGCCTCCGACGATACCCGCGCCCCCGGGATCACCCGGATCACCTTCGGGCATGTTGGCGCCCCCGGTTCGCTCTTTGCGGTCTCGGCCGAGGAGTTTGCCAGGCGCGTCAACGCGCGTCTCGAGGGGGTGGCCGAGGTGGCGGTCTTCGGATCCAGCCAGCTCGGCGGCGACGATCTTCTTCTGCAGAAGCTGCGGCTGGGAACGGTCGATCTGGCGCTTCCCTCCTCGATCCTCTCTTCGCAGATCCCCGAGTTCGGGCTCTTCGAGATGCCCTACCTGATCCGCGATCGGAGCCATATGGCGCAGGTGGAGGAGGCCGTGGTATGGCCCGATCTGGCCCCCCTGGCGCGCGACCGGGGTCTGGAGCTGCTGGCGGTGTGGGAGAACGGCTTCCGGCACATTACCAACAATGTGCGCCCCATTCGCCTGCCCACCGATCTGGATGGAATCAAGCTGCGCACCCCCCGCGGCGCCTGGCGCGTGCGACTCTTCCAGAGCTTTGGCGCGAATCCGGTGCCGATGGCTCTCTCCGAGGTTCTGCTCGCGCTGCGAACCGGCGTCGTCGATGGCCAGGAGAACCCGCTGGCGCAGATCGAGGCCTCGAAGTTCGCCGAAGTGCAGAGCTTTCTCTCGCTCACCGAGCATGTCTACACACCCGCCTTCTTGGCCGTTTCGGCCGTCCACTGGCCCGAGTTCCCCGAAGAGGTGCGAAGGGTAATCGGCGAAGAGGCGCGCAATGTGCAGGACTTTGTGTATCGCGCCGCGCGGCGGCTCGACCGGGAGCTGCTTGTGGAGCTCTCCGCAAACGACATCGAGGTGAACTGGGCCGACCGGCTCTCCTTTGAGGAGGCCAGCGAAGCCGTCTATACCGAGTTCGCCGCCGAGGTGCCGGCCGCGCGCGCGCTTATTGACCGGATCAGGGAGCTTGGGTCGGGGTAGCGCCGCCTTCGCCATGGACAGAGCTGCCGGATATTGCACAATATAATGGCGAAGGATGAAAAACGCAAATACACTGCGGTTCTCGCCCGCGCACAGGGGGTGCTGAATCGTCTTCTGGAGTGGGCGGTGCTGGCGATTGTGGCCGCGCTGGCGATCGTGGTGGTTGTGGGCGCGACCTTTCGCAAGCTGGGCGAGGCGCTGGTCTGGTACGACGAGGTGGCCGCAATTCTCCTGGCCTGGCTGACCTGGTACGGGGCGGCGCTGGTCGCTCTGAAGCGCGGCCATCTGGGGGTGCCGCTCCTGGTCGAGCGTCTGCGGGGCCGAATTCGGGTGGCGGTCGTGCTGTTGGGCGAGGTGGCCGTCATCGGCTTCATGATCATTCTGGCGTGGGCCGGAATCCGGGTTCAGGGAGCCCTTGCGGGGGTGGGACTGGTCAGTCTGCCCGCCATTCCGAGCGCACTCGCGCAGTCGGCCATCCCGATCGGCGCTCTCCTCTACATCGCGGCCCAGCTTCTCAGCCTGCCGAACGCCCTGGGCGCTGGTGGCGTTGCCGAAGGCGGGGGCGACCGACAGGCATTTCCGGCTGCCCCCGGAACCCGCAAAGGGAGCGCATCCCGGTGAGCTTCGCACTCCTGGCGCTCCTGATCCTTCTGGTTCTTGTGAATGTGCCGATCGCCCTGGCGCTGGCGGTCATGACGGTGGTTGCGATGGTGGCCACGCACGGCCTCGAGGCCCTTCCCAATGTCGGGCTGATCATGTTTTCGGGAGCCACCCGCTTTCCGCTGATCGCCATTCCGCTCTTTATTCTGGCGGGCACGATCATGAATACCTCGGGGATCTCGCGCCGCCTGGTCGCCTTCGCTTCGGCCCTCTTCGGCTTCATTCGCGGCGGGCTCGCCATGGTGAGCATCTCGGCCTCGATGTTCTTCGCCGAAATTTCCGGCAGCGCCGTCGCCGATGTGGCCGCACTCGGTTCAATCCTGATTCCCTCGATGCGCAAGCGCGGCTATTCGCGCAACTTCGCGGCCGCCGTCACCTCGTCCTCGGCCACCCTCGCCGTCATCATTCCCCCATCGATCCCGATGATCCTCTATGGCGTCATGTCGGGGAACTCGATCGTCGAGCTCTTCGTGGCCGGCATCGTGCCCGGGCTGATCGGGGGCCTTCTGATGATGCTCGTGGCCTGACTCTGGGCCCGGCGCGCCAACCTCCCGGTCGAGAATGTCTTCCGGCTGCGTCGGGTTCTGAAGACGCTGCGCATGGCAGGCTGGTCGCTCCTCCTGCCCCTGATCATCCTGGGGGGGATCTTCAGCGGTTGGGTCACCGCCACCGAGGGCGCCGGACTTGCGGTGGCGGCGGCGCTCTTCATCGGCGGCGTCATCTACCGCGAGCTCGATCTGGCCCGGCTCCGCACCGCAATGATCGAAGCGGGCATTCAGACGGGGGTGGTCATGATCCTGGTGGCGGCTTCGGCGCTTCTGGGCGACTTTCTCACCGAGGCGCAGCTTCCGCAGCGGGTGGCCGGGGCAATGACCGATCTGACCGAATCGCGCGTCGCCCTCCTCGCCCTCCTCAACCTCTTCCTTCTGGCGATCGGTCTCTTTCTGCACTCGGCGGCGGCGATCGTTCTGGTGGTGCCGATCCTGATGCCGCTGGTGCAGGCGGTCGGCGTCGATCCCATTCACTTCGGACTGATCGTGACCCTCAATCTGGCGATCGGCCAGCAGACGCCCCCGGTTGCCTCGGTGCTGATTACCGCCTGTTCGGTGGCCCGGGCCGACATCTGGGCCGTGACGCGCGCCAATCTCCGCTTTATCGGGGTGCTTCTGGCGGTGCTCCTGATGGTGACCTATGCGCCCGCGCTGCCGATGTTCCTGGTGGAGATTCTCTATCGATGAATGGCGACAAAGCCCCCGACCCAGAGGAGCGGACGAACGACATGGCAAGGAAAATCCCCAAGGGAGCGGCGCGTCCCCACCCGCGATTGCAGGTGGAGCGCCAGGGTGGACGGGTTGTGGTGACGCTCGACCATCCGGCCCGGCTGAATGTCCTGAACCAGACCGCCTGGGATGCTCTGGGCGCACTCTTCGGCGCACTGGCCGACGACGACGGGATCCGGGCCGTGGTGCTGCGGGGGGCGGGCGGGCGAGCCTTTTCGGCGGGTTCCGACATTGGCGGCTTCGGCAAAACGCGCAGCACGCCCGAGCAGGTTGAGAGCTACGCGGCCTCGCTCGAAGCCGGAATTCATGGCGTCTGGCGCTGCCCGCACCCGACGGTGGCCGCAGTCGAGGGAATCTGCGTGGGCGGGGGAATGATCCTGGCGGCCTGCTGCGATCTGGTCGTTGCCGGCGAGGGGAGCCGCTTCGGGGCGCCGATCAACCGTCTGGGGGTGACGATGGCCTACGAGGAGATGGCGCCGCTGGTGGCTGCGGTCGGTGCGCGCGCAACCCTGGAGGTGCTGCTCACCGGCGATCTGGTGGGGGCCGGGCGGGCCCGCGAGATGGGGCTCGTGAGCCGGGTCGTGCCCGCAGGCGAAGCAGAGAGGGCCGCGGACGAGGTTGCGCAGGCGATCGCGGCCGGGGCGCCGCAGGTCAATCGCTGGCACAAGACATTCGTACACCGCCTGACGCTGCCCGCGCCACTGACCCCGGATGAGCGCGCCGAACCCTACGAGGCCTTCCGCAGCCCGGACTACCGCGAGGGCACGGCCGCCTTTCTCGAGAAGCGCGCTCCGAACTTTCAGCGCGACCGGTAAGCCCCGTGGCCCGACCCCGAGTGACGCCCGTCCGGCGCAGCCGACCCCGCAATCATCGGCTGCATCGATGACGTCGGCGCACGCGGAGGCCGGGCCCGCCACCGGGACACAGCCGCTCGCGGGGATCCGCGTGATCGAGCTTGCGCATGTCATGGCCGGGCCGGTCTGCGGGCGGATGCTGGCCGATATGGGGGCCGAGGTCGTCAAGATCGAGCCGCCGGGCCAGGGCGACCCGACCCGCGCCTTTGCACCCCCCCGCATGGGCCCCGATGCGGCAGCCTTCGTCATGATGAACCGCGGCAAGCGCGGCCTCGCCATCGATCTCAAGGCGGCGCAGGGGCAGGCGGTGGCCAGGCGAATGCTCGAGGGCTGCGATGTCGTGATCGAGAACTTCCGCCCGGGAGTCATGGAGAAGCTGGGGCTGGGCTACGAATCGCTCCGCACCGCCAATCCAGCTCTGATCTACTGTCAGATCACCGGCTTCGGTCGCACCGGCCCCTTGGCCGGCCAGCGCGGCTTCGATCTGATCGCGCAGGGCATGACCGGTCTGCTGAGCGTGACCGGCGAGGGCCCCGGCCGCCCCCCCGTCAAGTGCGGCCCCCCCCTGACCGACATCACCGCAGGAATTCTGGGCGCCATGGGAATTCTGGCGGCGCTCCATGCGCGCCAGCGCACCGGGATCGGGCAGCGCGTCGATACCTCGCTCTACGAAGCCGGAATCATGCAGACCTTCTGGCAATCGGCGGTGGCGCTCGCAACGGGCCGGTCCCCCGGAGCCCTGGGTTCGGCGCACCCTCTGGCCGCTCCCTACGAAGCGCTCCCCACGGCCGATGGCTGGATCACCGTGGGCGGGTGGAATCAGGTCAACTGGATGCGGCTGGTGCGGGCCCTGGGGCTGAAGTCGCTGGCCGACGATCCCCGCTTTCGGAGCAATGCCGAGCGGATGGCCAATCTGGAGGCGCTCCGAGGGCTGCTGTCCGCGCGGTTGGCCGAAGAGACGACCGCTCTCTGGCTGGAGAGGCTGGAGCGGGCCAATGTGCCGGCCGGTCCGGTGGCGAGCATTCCCGAGATGCTGAGTCATCCGCAGACTCAGGCGCGCGACATGGTGATTGCGGTGGGCGAGGGCGAGCGCCGGGCCCGGACGCTGGGAATGCCGGTCAAATTTTCCGCTGCGCCGTCCCCCGATCCCGCGCCCGCACCCCGGCTGGGCGAACACACCGATCAGGTTCTGGCCGACTACGGCTTCCTCCGCCACGAAATCCGCGAGTTGCTGCGCACGGGCGCGGTGGCGAATTTGCCCGGCGCCGAAGACTGACCGCCCTTCGCCTCGACGAGCCCCGCCTTCCCGTCCGCAACGCGCCCCCGGTTCCCCGACCGCCCCGCACATCACCCCGAAACGATCCCGCTCCCCATGCAATCTTCCGACCAACCCCTTCTGAGCTTCGATTTCGACCGGATTGTCGATGCCTGGTTCTCTGCGGTGGCCTACGTGGGGCCGCGCCTCCTTCCCACGCTCTTCATCGTCGTGGTGGCGGGGTTGCTCTACTTCGTCGGCAACCGCATTCTGCGTCGCGTCGAGAAGCGGCTGACCAGGCGCACCCAGACCATGCTCGACGACGAGCTGGTGCGGGTCATTCGCCGGGTCTTCCGCATGACCGTGGTGGCGTGGGGAGTGTGGCGAATTCTGGGGGAGTGGGTTCCCGTGCTCGGCAGCGAATCTCCCGAGGGCGAATGGACCGCCTGGGAAACGCAGCCGCGCGACTGGGTCTGGGGAATCTGGACCTGCCTGGTCTTCTTTCCGATCAGCCGCTTTGTAGGCGAGCTCATGCGGAGCTTCGAGAGCCGGGTCATGGCGCGCAGCGACACCGTGCTCGACGAAACCGCGCTGCCGATGATCAACCGCTTTGTGCGCTTCTCGGTCATTGCGGTCGGGGTGCTGCTGGCCATGTCGCATCTGGGTCTCGACATCGGGCCGCTGCTGGCCGGTGCGGGGGTTGTCGGTCTGGCGCTCTCGCTCGCCGCCCGCGACACCCTCTCCAATCTGATTGCGGGGGTGTTGCTGATCATGGATCGCCCCTTCCAGGTCGGCGACCGCATTGAGCTCTGGAGTGCCCCGCGCGAAACCGGCACCTGGGGCGATGTGATCGAGATCGGTCTGCGCGCCACCAAGATCCGCAATCCCGACAATCTTGTCGTGGTTGTGCCCAATAACGAAATCATGCGGCGCGACATCGTCAATTATACAATGTCCGGCGACGACATCCGCCTGCGCATTCCCTTCTCGATCGCCTACGACGCCGACATCGACCGCGGCAAGGAGTTGCTCATCGGGACGGCCGAGAAGGTCGAGGGCGTCAAGCTTGATCCCGCTCCGGTTGTGATTGTGCGCAGCTTCGGTCCCTCCGAGGTCAATCTCGAGCTGCGCGTGTGGATTCTGCGCGCCCGCGAACGCCGCCGCATCGCCGATGAAATCACCGGACACGCCCTTCTGGCCTTCGCCGCCGCCGGTCTGGAAATCCCCTATCCCCGGCGCGAGCTGTACATCCGAGGGAGCGGTGCGGGCGCAGCAGCGGGGCTCTTGCCCGAAGAGAAGCCGGGCAAGCGGGAAAAGGATCGGTAGGAGCGGAAAGGGCAGAGAGCTGCAGTGTCAACGCATCCGGTCGTTGTGTTCTCCGGAGAATGCGACAATGGATTGGGGTTGCGCGCGTGGGCATGTGCCTGGGCGGACAGTGTGTTGCAAAACGCACAGGATTGGGGTTGCGCGCGCACCCTGGCATGTGCAGCCCGCATTCGGGCCGGCCCGCGCAGGGGCCGGGTGTGGGGTGTGGGGGCCGGGGAAGCCGGCGTGGATGATGTTACCCTGTCCGCCTGCATCATAGAGGCGCCGCCCACGCCAACCAACAAGCAGGATGAAGTAAACGGGACGACAGCGGCGCGGGTTGCAGATTTCGGCGGCGGGACAATCTCTGCCAGCGGTCCGCGCTTTCATCTCCCGGCTGCCATGAAATCAAGTCCTCACCCCGAGGACCGCCGTTCTGCATGGTGCTGGACGGTCGTGGCGGGTCGTCATCGAGACCATATGCCTCCAGAGGATCGAACGGTTGCAGAAGAGTCCCCTGATTCGCGATACGTCCGCTCTGCCAGCTTGTGAGCATCGCCGCTCCCGGTGCGTGCTCCACGTAATCCGGGACTTGCTCGACCTCGCCGATGCCCCTGAAGTCGCGAGAAGGGGTGCGAGCACGAAAGGAAGGGTGGCGAGCAGGCGGGGGGACGGGACAAGGGGGCAGGACCGGGGGCGATCAGGGCTTGCGGACGCGTTTCCGACGGCGTACCCTGAAAATCCGGAGGCGCGCCGCGCCGCTCCATGCCCGGTCCGGGGTCTCGATGGCTCCTGTATTCTGTATCCTCGTCCCAACACCGCAACACAGAAGAAGAACGCCCCATGGCCCGCCTGCAGAGCGCCGAAACGATCCTGAATGCCGCCGAGATCTGGAAGAAGCGCTGCCTTCTGGGCCGGGGGTCGCTCTTTGTCACCGACCAGTCGCTCTGGACTCAGGAGCGCTTTGAGGAGCTGAAGCGGTTGCGCGGGGAGAATTCGGATGAGGGCTCGGCTACGTTCTGGTCGAGACTCAGGCAGCAGCTGGACCCCGGCACCCCCGAGGTGAAGATGCTCGTGGCCGAGATGATGTGGGTCTACTGGCTGATTGCCACTCCGCATTCGCGCTCGATCGAGAATCGCCGGAGTCGGTTGCGCGAGATCTGGGAGTGGTCGGGAGAGGTATTTCCCGAAGAGAATCCGCGGCTGCGGGATGATGTGTTGGGAGCGGGGATTGTGAGGGTGAATTCAATTACCACCAACAAAGATCTGCACTACTTCGCCCTGGTCATGCATGAGTGGGCCTTATGCACGCAAGAACAGGTGAACGGTCTTGTGGATGACCCGTGGGAGTTTGCAGCGTGGCTGGATGGAATCAGCCTGGACGATTCCGATGCCTCGCCTCATATGATGCGTCACTCGATTCTCTACCTGCTTTTCCCGGACAGCTTTGAGCCGATTGTATCGAGTCAGGCTAAAACAGAAATTTATTCTGGTTTTTGGGGATCGCCTCCATCCGATATGATAAAGATCGATAAAACCATTCTGAAAATTCGAAAATATCTTCAGAATCATCAAGATTATTACCTGAACGATGAGTTGGCCGAGATTCATTTTTATCAAAAACCATTTATTGAAATCTGGAAATCGGATCAAGCGAAAGACTGGGCCGATGGGAACCTGGCAAGGTCCAATCGATTTTGGCACATGAATACGAACCCGATCGGCGATTGGTCGCAGATGGTCAAAGATAATGTGATTTCAGTTGGTTTTGATGATATTGGCGATGCCAATCGATCCAAGTCAGAAATTGAGCACGATATGATATCTCATGGGCTTGGCGATGATCCGGTCATGCATTCGCTATGCCTGTATCAATTCGGTAATGAAATGAGTAAGGATGACATCGTAATTGTAACAAACGGAAGCGATGCAATATGGGGCTGGGGGTGTGTGACGGGTGAGTATCGCTATGATGTTCACGGAGGGCGGAATCGGGTTCATACACGCACAGTGAAGTGGTTTCCATGCCCTGAAGATGTTCGGTTTGAAAATCTGGGAGGCATATCTCCGAAGCGTCTGACCGGTATGGATGGATGGTTCCAGACAATCCGCCACATCTCCTGGCTGTTGGGCGATCCATCATTCAGATGGACGCCCTCACCTCCGCCCAGCTACTCTACCTCGGAAGCCTGCAAGGACCTCTTCATCCCCCGCTCCCGCTTCGAGCGCATCCTCGATTCCCTCAAGTCGCGCAAGAACCTCATTCTCACCGGCCCTCCCGGCACCGGCAAGACCTTCATGGCGCGGCGTCTCGCCTGGTGTCTCATCGGGCGCAAGGATTCCCAATCGATCGAGATGGTGCAGTTCCACCAGTCCTACGCCTACGAGGATTTTGTGCAGGGGTACCGTCCCACCGATTCAGGCGGCTTCGTGCTTCGCGATGGCGTCTTCCACCGCTTCTGCGAGCGCGCCCGCAGGGATCCCGGCACTCCATTCGTTTTCATGATCGACGAGATCAATCGCGGCAACCTCTCGCGCATCTTTGGCGAGCTGCTCATGCTCATCGAGAACGACAAGCGCAGCCAGGAGTACGCCCTCTCTCTCACCTATTCCCCCAATGCCAGATTTTATGTTCCCCCGAATGTTCATATCCTGGGAATGATGAACACCGCCGATCGCTCCCTGGCGCTGGTGGACTATGCGCTCCGCCGCCGCTTCGCCTTCGTGGAGACCGCTCCCGCATTCAGTGATGCCGAAGCCACTCGGAATTTCAAGAATTTTCTTGTCCGAAATGGCGTCTCGCAGGGTCTGGTCGATCACATTGTCCAGTGCATGTGCAGTCTCAACCAAAGGATCCGCGACGACAGGGAGCTGGGCGCGGGCTTCGAGATTGGCCACAGCTACTTTGTTCCCCAGGGCGGCGGTTCCGGCGACGACCAGGGCGCCGGGGAAGGCGAAGAAGCCGCCGCGACCCCCCGGCCCGCGTACAACGACGCCTGGTACAATACAATCATCGACACCCAGATCGCGCCCCTTCTGCGCGAATATTTTTTCGACTCGCCGACCCGGGCAGGCATCGACGAGCTCAGGCGCACCACCACCGCATAACCCCGGTCTTCCGATCTCCATGACGCCGGACTCCATCGATTCCGCCTCTGCCGATCCCGCTGCCGCGGAAGCCGTTGCGCGCATTCCGATCCTCAATCTCTACTATCTGCTCTGTTATGCATGGAATCATGTTCAGGAGCAGGATACGCGGCGGCTGCGTGAGCTGGAGGCGCAGACCCGCACCCGGGATCTTCTGGGCAAGGTGCTGGCGGGCGGCGTCAATCACCTCTTTCGGCGCGGCATCGACCGCGGCTACATGGAGCGGCGCGAAGATCTGGCGGGCATTCGCGGCAAGCTGGCGATCAGCGAAATGGCGAAACGCGCGCTCAGGGCCCGGGGGCGCACGGCCTGCGACTTCGAGGAGCTCTCGATCGATACTTTGCCCAACCGGATTCTGCGCTCCTCGCTGCACAGACTTATGCATTCATCAATTGAACTCGACAACAGTCTTCGCCCCGAGATTCGCACCGCCTGCCGCCGCCTCGATGGCGTGTCGCGCATTCGTCTGCGGCGCAGCACCTTCACCCACATTCGCCTGGGCAGCAATCGCCGCCTGTACCGCTTTCTCCTCTCGGTGTGCAAACTTTTGCACAACAATTGCATTGTGGACCAGGAGACCGGTCAGGAGACATTTCGCGATTTTCGCCGCGACGCCGCGACGATGTGGAAGCTCTTCGAGCATTTTGTGACAGGCTTCTACAGGCGCGAGGCGTCCGCATACAGCGTCGGTGCCCAGAAGCAGATCAAATGGACAGGCGTGGAAGGGACAACCGAAGCCGACCGGTCGTTGATTCCCCGCATGAAGGCGGACCTGATCCTGACGTCCGACGCGCGCCGCATTGTGATGGACACAAAGTTCTATCGCGAATCCCTAAGCGGGGGCAAACTTCGCTCCGACCACCTCTATCAGCTTCTGGCCTATCTGCGCAACCGCCAGGCAGGGTGCCCGGAAGGCCCCCGGCACGAGGGAATCCTCCTCTATCCGCAGGTGAGGGAACCGCTCCACGCCCGCATTTGCCTCGAGGGGTTCCGCATTCAGGCGCGCACCATCGATCTCAACCGCGACTGGAGCGAAATCCACGATGAGATGCTGAACGTTCTGGCTGCCTGATTCCCGGAGAAACAGGCCGCACAACCCCATGCGATCGGATTGGCCCGGCGCTCGGCGCACAGACATAGGCCGTGCATCGCATGAAGAGGCGCTGCCGCACAGGGAAGGCCGCACCCGCGACCGGGAAGGTGAAAACGTCAGCGTCGGGGCCGGTTTGTGACACAGGCAATGCTGTCTCGTTGGACAACGCCGGCAGCTTGACATCCCCCCGTGGCTCTGCGCATCTTCCGGGGTCGCCCGCACGTTCATCCGGCCGGATCGGTCGGCAGCAAAGAGATGGAACCCCCCGGACAAGAGAACCCGATGAAGATTCTGAACGCGCTCCGCACTGCTTTCCTTGCCGCAATCCTCCTGGTGACGGGCTTGGCATTTTGGGTCCTCCAGCCTCAGGCACAGGAGGCGGCCGCGCGCTCCAATGCACCCGAGGCCCAGATCGTCTCCATGCCGGATGCCGCGTCTTTCCGGCCCGGCTCTGCGGAATCCACCCTCGGGGGCGCCGCGTTCCCATCTTTGGACGTCGAGGGTGCGGCCGGCTTCGCCCTTGTCGCCCTTGCCGCCCTTGCGACGTCATCTGCAGCGCAGCGGATCTCCGAACAGGCTGTCATCGATGCGCAGAAAGCCTGGGGCGAGGGGATTGTCGCGATTGCCAGGGTTCATGCCGATGGCGGCGACTACACCGCCCGTGCGGCTGAGCACATCAACGATCTTTATGCATATGGCGAAACCCGTGTCATGTTCAAGCCGACCCTGGCAGCGGAAGATCAATTTCGCGAGACATTTGACGAAGCTCTGAGCTACTTCATCGGGCAGGAAGGAACCGAAGACAAGGGGTTTGCAATTTCGGGCTGGACCAATGTTCGGTGGGAGAACAACGGCATCTACACCAACGACGCCTCCGCAATGGCCATGGGCAACTACTACTTCACAGGCCCGGACGGCAACGAGACAAAGGTTGAATATACCTTTGGCTATGTCCTTGTTGACGGTCATCTGAAGATCAATCTTCACCATTCATCGCTGCCCTATAGCCCTGAATAGTCGCGAGCCCCGATTTTGCAGGGCCGCACCCTTGCAGGCGATCTCACCCGCCCGGCCGCAACCCGCTTTTCCCGGCTGCCGCGTGGGCTCATCCCCCTTGCCGCCACGCCCACGCGCGTATTACAGTCCATTCCGTTTCCCCTTCCCAATTCCCCATTCCCCCGATGCCCTGGCCCAAGGAATCCCCATACCGATGCCCAGAACCAATCAGGACTGGTGGCCCAACCAGCTCAATCTGAAACCGCTCCGCCGTCACGCGCGCGCTGCCGACCCCATGGGCGGCGACTTCAACTATGTCGAAGCCTTCCAATCGCTCGACCTCCAGGAGCTGCGCGACGATCTCTTCGCGCTGATGACCACCTCGCAGGAGTGGTGGCCCGCCGATTATGGCCACTACGGCCCCCTCTTTATCCGCATGGCGTGGCATAGCGCCGGCACCTACCGCATCCACGACGGTCGCGGCGGCGGCGGTTCGGGCATGCAGCGCTTTGCGCCCCTCAACAGTTGGCCCGACAACGCCAATCTCGACAAGGCGCGGCGGCTCCTCTGGCCGATCAAGCAGAAGTATGGCCGCGCTCTCTCGTGGGCCGATCTGATGATCTTTGCCGGCAACTGCGCCCTGGAGTCGATGGGATTCAGGACGTTCGGCTTTGGGGGCGGCCGCGAAGATCTCTGGGAGGCCGACGAGACCGACTGGGGCTCCGAGGACACCTGGCTGGGCGATGAGCGCTACAGCGGCGACCGCGAACTCAAAAAGCCCCTGGGCGCCGTTCAGATGGGGCTGATCTACGTCAATCCCGAGGGGCCGAATGGCGAACCCGACCCCCTGGCCGCGGCCCGCGACATCCGCGAGACCTTCCGTCGCATGGCGATGAACGACGAAGAGACGGTTGCGCTGATCGCCGGCGGGCACACCTTCGGCAAAGCGCATGGAGCCGCCCATGTGGGTCGCTATGTGGGCCCCGAACCCGAGGGCGCAGGCCTCGAAGAGCAGGGGCTGGGCTGGAAGACCCGCTACGGCAGCGGCAAGGGCCCCGATTCCGTCACCAGCGGGCTCGAGGGCGCCTGGACAACCGACCCGACCCGGTGGGACAACAACTTCCTCGAAAATCTCCATGGCTACGAGTGGGAAAAGACGAAGAGTCCGGCCGGAGCGGTGCAGTGGACCCCGAAGGATGGCGCGGCGGCGGCCACCGTTCCCGATGCGCACGATCCCGCAAGGAAGCACGCTCCGATGATGCTCACCACCGATCTCGCGCTGCGGCAGGATCCGGTCTATGCACCGATCGCCCGGCGCTTCCTCGAGAACCCCGACGAGCTGGCCGACGCCTTTGCCCGCGCCTGGTACAAGCTGACCCACCGCGACATGGGGCCGCATGCGCGCTGTCTGGGTTCGCTGGCGCCCGCAGAGGCGCAGATCTGGCAGGACCCCGTGCCCGAGGTCGATCATGCGCTGATCGACGCTGCCGATATCGCCCTGTTGAAGCGGAAGATCCTGGACTCCGGACTGACCACCGCGCGTCTGGTCGCCACGGCCTGGTGTTCGGCTTCGACCTTCCGCGGAACGGACAGGCGGGGGGGCGCGAATGGAGCGCGCATCGCTCTGGAGCCGCAGATCGGCTGGGAGGCCAATGAGCCCGCCGAGCTGGCGAAGGCGCTCAAGGCGCTGGAAGGGGTGCGGAGCGACTTCAACGCCCAGGCTGCGGGGGGCAAGCGGGTATCGCTGGCTGATCTGATCGTGCTGGGCGGATGCGCGGCCATCGAAGAGGCGGCGGCCCGGGCGGGATACCGGGTCGAGCTTCCCTTCACCCCGGGACGCACCGACGCGCGCGCCGATCAGACCGATGTGGAGTCCTTCGCCGTGCTCGAACCGAAGGCCGACGGATTTCGCAACTTCGGCGCGCCTGAAAGCGACCGGGCGGCAGCCGAGCTCCTGGTCGAGCGGGCCGATCTGCTGACGCTGACTCCCTCCGAGATGACTGTGCTCGTCGGGGGGATGCGCGCGCTGGGCGCCAATGCGGGCGGCTCCGATCTGGGGGTCTTCACCGACCGGCCCGGAACGCTGAGCAACGACGTCTTCGTCAATCTGCTCGACATGGCGATCACCTGGCGGCGGTCTTCCGATTCCTCCGGCCACTTCGAGGGGCTGGATGCGCGGGGCAAGGTGCGCTGGCGGGGCACGGGCGTCGATCTGGTCTTCGGATCGCACTCCGAGCTTCGGGGAATTGCCGAGATCTACGCCTCGGCCGATGGCGAAGAGGCCTTCGTGCGCGATTTCGTCGCCGCCTGGAGCCGCGTCATGGAGCTGGACCGCTTCGATCTGGACTGATCCTCTGCCCGGCCGGTTCCCCTCGGACTCCCAAGGGGACCGCAGGCGCAGCCGGTCTGCCGAGCGGGTGCAGGCGCGAGGTTCGCGACGGTGCTACTCTTATGCGGTGGACCGGTTCGCCGAATGACCCGAACGTCGCGCGACCGGCACGAATCACCGGACCCCGATGACCGGCGGACCCCGATGACCGGCCCTGAATGACCCAGACCCTGCCCGGAGCGACCCTCCCGGGCCCCACATCCGACCCAATGGCGAGGGGAACGAACCCGATGAGCAAGAAGATCGTAACCGCAGAGACCCCCGAGATCCCCGACCCGGCCGCAGCGGCGGCCTCCACAGGCGATGCCGACCCTACCCTGGGCCGCCGACGCTTTCTGGGCCGCGCCGCAGCCGGGGTGACCGGAGCCGGACTGGTCGTGGCCTGTGGCAGCGAGGGGGGCGGGGAAGAGGGCGCAGGACCTGCAGTCCAGACCCGTCCCCGCGTGACCTGGCGGCTGGCGTCGAGCTTTCCGCGCGGCCTCGACGCGATCTACGGCTCGGCCGAGATGCTGGGCGAGATCACCTCGGAGCTCACCGGGGGGCGCTTTCAGATCCGGGCCTATCCCGCGGGCGAGCTGGTGCCGGGGCTTCAGGTGATGGACGCCGTGCAACAGGGAACCGTGCAGGTTGGCCAGAGCACCAGCTACTACTACACCGGCAAGAACCAGGCGCTGGCCTTCGATGCAGGCGTCCCCTTCGGAATGACCGCGCGCCAGCAGGACGCCTGGCTCATGGAGGGCGGGGGACTGGATGTGGTGCGGAGCGTCTTCGCCGACTTCGGCATCCTCTCCTTCCCCGCAGGCAACACCGGCGGCCAGATGGGAGGCTGGTTCCGCCGCGAGGTCAACTCGGCCGAGGATCTGCGCGGCCTCAAGATGCGCATTCCCGGACTGGGCGGCGACGTCATGGACCGCATGGGCGTCACCGTCCAGGTGCTGGCCGGAGGCGACATCTACCCCGCCCTGGAGCGGGGCGCCATCGACGCGACCGAGTGGGTGGGCCCCTACGACGACGAAAAGCTGGGACTTCACCAGGCCGCCCCCTACTACTACTACCCCGGCTGGTGGGAACCCTGCGCATCGATGTCCTATCAGGTCAACCGCCAGGCATGGGACTCGCTCTCCAGCGAATACCAGGCAATCTTCGAGGTCGCGGCCCGCAGCAGCGCCCGCCGCATGCTCGCCTACTACGACGCCCACAACCCCGCCGCCCTGCAACGCCTCATCGCAGGCGGCACCCAGATGCGCTCCTTCTCCGACGACATCATGGAAAGGGCCCGCACTACAATCGTCGAGATCCTCGCAGACTACGCCGCCGCCGACCCCCAGTACCGCCAGGTCTACGACCACTGGCGCAGCTTCCGCGACGACTCCTACCGCTGGTTCGGCACCGCCGAGCTGCGCTTCGCGAGCTTCGCCTTCGAGAGGGTCTGAGGGGGGGATTGCGAATCCGCTTCTTCGGCAATTCTTCTCTTCAGTTCGCTCTCGACATCCAGAGCCGCGCGCGGCACCAGTACGTTGCGGGCGAGTTCCAGCTTTTCCGAAAGCAGATCGTCAAGGTGTTCTTCGACCGACTTGAACCCGTGTCCGACAACGATCGGATAGTGTACGGTGACAGCTTTTTCTTGCCCGATCCGGTGAACGCGGTCGGTGGCCTGATTCTCCTTGGCTGGGTTCCAAAGGCGGGTGTAGTGAATGACATGATTGGCACCGGTAATATTCAGGCCGATTCCCGCCGCTTCGGGAGAAATAATCATTGCGTCGAATCCGGGCTGCCGATTGAATTCGTCAACGATTGCATGCCGGTTATATCCGGTGACCTCTCCATTCAGAACTCGCGCTTCAAGACGAAAGCACTCGCGAAGAACGCTTTGCAAAATCTGTTGCATCGCCCGCAAGCGGGTGCAGATGACGACCTTTTCGCCGGATTTTCGGATTTTTGCGACAATTTCAGCCGTTTTTTGCAATTTTGGACAATCTGCCAACAGGTGTTCGGCATCGAACTCGAACGATGTCTTATCGAATGCAAGTGGATGTGAACAGACTGCGATCAGATGTTGAAGGGCCGCTAGCGCATGGATCGACCCCTTCGTTACCCCATTCCTGAGTTGCATGTATAGATTTTTTGGCGTCGGCTCATCGATGTTTTGTAAGTCCGATTTTCTTTTGATGGAAGATTCTTCAGATTATTTTCCTTGGTTCGGCGGCTGTAGTGCGGATTGAGGCGTTTTCTCAATATCTCCACGAGCGTATTCGCATCGGTTTCGGAAGAGTTCGTGAGCGATCTCTCGAATGTATTGCGAAACTCTCTATAACTGCTCAGGCGACCAGGCTGTGCAAAATCCATGATGCACCACAACTCGGAAAGTCCGTTTTCAATCGGAGTTCCGGTGCAAGCGAGCCGCAAGCGAGCCTTTATGCCTTTGATCGCATTTGTAACTCCGGCAGTGGGATTCTTCACATTCTGAGCTTCGTCGCAGGCGATCATGGACCAGTCAATTCGTCCTAGCACAAGTTGATCGCGTCGCAGGGTACTATAGCTTGTAATCACAACTTCATGGCGGGCAAGCCGGTCGGGATTCCTTTCTCTTGCCGACCCTCGGTGCTCGTGCGCAGGGCGAATTTCCGGAGCGAATCTCTGCAGTTCTCGCTGCCAGTTCTCAATGACCGCAATAGGAACGACGATCAGCGCCGGACGAAGCTCCCCAATGTCATGGAGGTGCGCCATAAGAGCGATGACCTGAACAGTTTTCCCCAAGCCCATGTCGTCTGCGAGGAGTCCTCCCCATCGGCGCTCGTGCAAATAGCGCATCCATTTGTATCCCACCCTTTGGTAGTCATAGAGCTGTGCCCGCAAGGATTTCGGTTCCTGATATTCGCGATACTCGCAAATGTTGAATGGCAGGTCATCCGCAGTCGCACCAGACGGCTCATAATCTAAATTTGTAATATTGGGAAAAACATCAAGAACAAGTTGCACATTTTGTTTATCGAGAATTCGTTCGCCATTTCCGCTGGGAGGAGCATGCTTTTCAAGAATTTCTCGGAACCGACCGGCTTTTTCGGTATCGATCTCGATCCACCCATTCGCATATCTGACAAATCTTTGTCCGCTCTCGTCAGCCTCCTTCGCAAGATCGCTGAATTCATCGGGCGAAATTTCGATGTCCGGTTGTGTTTCGCCACTATAGCTCTCCGAGACTCGCACACCGGGTATCACATCGAACCAGCCCCGTTTCCTGTCGCGGGGTTGCACCGAAATGTAGGGTTGAGATCGATAGACGACCGGCACGAGTCCGCGTACTCTCTCGCTGAATTCGGAAGAGTCGATCGTGATCTCATCGGGCAGAAACGCCTCGGGATTGTCAAGAAAGGCGGGGACGTCGGCACCGGTAATGGGTCCCCGTCGATTCAGGTGATCCAGTGTTTCCTGCTGGCCTGGACTGAGCACGAGCCGTCTGCGCTTCCCTTGGGGTAAAGGGTGCGTATACACGGCTCGGGAGGGGCCGGTCGCGAAGCCACGAAAGTCGCTGTTGTTCACTTCAGGAGTAGTCGCCCGAAGTTCGATTCGATCCACGGATGCCGAAACAAGTTCGACGCCTATGCTGTCCGGGGAAATGTAATCCTCGTTGCGGAGAAAGGAATCAAGGGAAATCGCGGACGATTTTGTGGCGATCTTTTTGATTCTGCTGATCAGAAGACTCCGCTCGTCAACCAAAGAGGGTAGGGGGTCGTCGAGCAGTAGGAGGAGATTTCCTATTTCGCGCGGTGGAAGTGCAGGACCCTCGGGAAGATCAAAGAGGAGACCGGTGCGGCGGTTTTCCTGGTTTGACATCCGCTTCCCCGCGTACTTGCTGTCCATTCCGATTTCTACCCAGATGCGAAAATTTGAGCTGCTGGGCCAGCGGTCGGTTTTAACTTCGGCGCGAAAATTCAGATCGGGTTCCGGTATCCCGAGGCGGTTTCGTTCGTGCTGATCCAACTCATAAACATCAAGCCAGCGAATTGTCGTAGAACTCTCTGTTCGGATCAGCAGGTTGCGTCCCCAGAGTTCTTCCAAGAGCCTGACCGGCGGCGGCGTATCGGTGTCCGTCAGAGGAAATGGGGGAACCGGGTGTCCAGCGAATCCGATGAGTACAATGCCTGTAGGGGTAGGATGCCAGTCTGGTGTTGTGGTCATGAGTAGTGCCTCTTCCATTCCTCCAGCTTCTGGTGTGCGCCGTGCTCCCATCCTGATTGGTGGATGATACGGTTGTCCCCGCCGGGAAGGAACTCAAAAGATCTATGCTTGAGACTTTCTACTGAATACGTCTGTTCTCCGGATTCGATACGTAAGATAATTGGGTGCGTATCGGGGTACAGGTAGGCCGCATTGCCGACGGCGAAGAACTCTACTACCGAGAATCCAGGAAAATCAATCAGTGACCAGTTGATTTCTGAGTATGTGCCTCCCACTGTGCCATGCATCACACTGGTAATTTCCTGGCTTCGGGAGATCCAGAAGTTCATTCTGTCGGGGGTGGCATCGCCTCGGAAGGCCAGAACGAGATCTCTCTTGATAAAATACTGTCGAAACGCTTCCTGATATTCTTCAGGCACTCGTTCCCAAAAAGCCATGAGTGCTCTTCGGGGATCTGCAGCCCTCCGGAGTTTTACACCCGATCGTGCAGGAATTCCATAGCTGTTGCGAATCGTCTCCAGAAGAATGTCACATTCTCTCCAGCGATTTGGCTCAATGCGTCGCAGCAGATTTGCACAAGCCTCCATACGGGGTATCCCCGCCATCTGCTCCCATCCATCGAGGATCGTCTTCTCAGGTATGGCGATAAGTTGTGCACTCGATCCGATTTGCAGAGTCCTGTGGAAAATCTGTCTGATAAGTGGCGTATTCGGTTGAAAGGGAGAATCGGGAATCTGAGCCAATCGATTCCACGGGACATTCTTGCGATCACACCAGTTCACAAGAGCGTCGACAGGACGTTGAGCGCTCATCCATCCCTCGGCATCGCGCGCGTACTGCGATCCAACCGCATGGCTAGTTCCGAAGCGGTTTGTCATGTATGCCAGCAGATCGCGGATTGAATCAATTTGTGGAAAGAACTGCCACGTCTGCCAGAGAATGTTGACATGGGGGATTATCGGACGGGCCCGAGCGAAAGTGGAGATAGCGTCGCGAAGCTCGATCCAATTGCCAATTGCGCGTACCACGGCGATACATTCCCGCCGATGCAGCTCTCGCGCCAGTCTCTGCAGCGCACGACCCGGATCAGGGGCTGCAGCAGCTTCTTCCATTCGTCTGCGAAGAGCATCAAAACCGACAGGATCAGGCCTGCCGACACTACTCCGGGGATCCGGGTGAGTGCGGATGACTCTGTCCCTCGCTTCCGCAAGCTGTGTGGGCGCAAAGGCGAGGATGGCCGAAAGAGATCTCATGTCTGGCACCGCTCCTCTTGGTCGAGCAGGATTCTTCCTAGCTCCAGTACGCGCTGCACGATTAGTTGGTCATTCATCTGAAAACGGATCTCGATTCGGCGGGAACGCGCCTTGTCCACCTGCTGACCGGCTGTGTCGGGGCAAGGTTGGCCATCCGGCAGACAGAGGAGGTCGGCAAAGGAACGACCATTGGCGGTCACCAATGCTTCGAGTTCGTCGCGATCAGCGCCATCGGTGGCCTCGAGCAGAACCAGCATGACAGCCAGAGATCGGGCGTGCGAAAGGTCAAGATTCACCTCGTAGTTGCCATCGTCATTGGTATGACCTTCAACTACGATATGCCTGAGTTGATCACGGAAATTTCCGTCTTCCATCAGGAGCGGGAAATATTCGCGAGCAAAATCAGTCAGTGCCCGAGCTCCTGGCTCTGACACCGAATCGCTTCCCTGAGAAAAGAGAAGGTTGCCGGCGAATCTCACGGTGCCTGTGGTATCCACAGCGATCGACCCGTCATCCGGAAACCGATCCTGAAGCGACTGAATCATCCGTTGTCGCGCGCGCAGTGTCTCCTCGATTGCTTCCGCCGCTTCTTCGTACACGCCAATCCTGCATTCCTGCTCGTCTTCCCTGTACAGAGCCGCCATCAGCATAAGGGCGAAAACCATTAGAATTCCTGCCATGAGATCACTGTAGCTGATCCAGTACTCCGGTTCGCGAGGCTCGGCCGGCGTTCGCGATTTTCTGTGGCTGAAGAGGGTGTGTCGCACGGGTCATCTTCTTTTGCGGTTCAGAATTCTGCCGAAGAAGCCCCGTTTCGGAGGCGTTTCCGTGTCTGCACTCGCAGATGGCTTTGGAGCGACCGTCGGTTCGATTTTTATAGCTGGAGCATGTCCGGTTTCGTCTTTCGTAGATCGAGGAAGTGACGCTTCGTTCGGTTGTGGCTGATCCGGCAAGGCATTCTGTTCGACATCTCCACGGCTTGCGCGCGACTCTCTGATCTGTGACTCTTCATCCTGTGTAAACGCTTTATGATCTGATCTGCCACCCTGGGTATCGTACGGTGTATCTTCGTATGCGTTGTGACGACCGACCTCAGTGGAGGATTCGTTCCCGATCTTTTCGACATTTGCTGCCATTCCCTGAATCAACTGCGTAAGCTTCCTACGATATTTCCCGGAGTCGGCAAACCCCGAATCCGTTGCTTCAATCATTTTGTTCATCGTACCGATAGCGCTGTTTGCTACGGATTCGATGCGACTTGCGGCTATTTCCGCGACGGTCATCGCTTTCCCGATTTCCTCAGCGGCCTGCCAGCGGCTCGCATCCGATTGCTTCACTGCGGCTTGCATCGCTGCGAGATTCCGGTCCACACTCTCGGCAACCCTGTCGCCAGCGCGTCCGATTTCCTCGGCGAACTTGCCTGCGGAGTCCCGTTGATCCTGAATGGCCTGACCCAGACCGGAGACTGCATCGCGAAAATCGCCGAGCGATTGGGGCAGAGGCAGAGTCGTCTCCCTGATTTCAGTTGTGATTTCTCGCATTTCGGCCAATGTGCCGCCGAGATGGTTGGTGACCTTGGCCATTTCGGAGTCGAAAATTTTAAAGATCTGCTGAATCTTCTCTGCGGTGAGGAATCGGAATTCGTGAATCTTCTCTGTCAGATCAGGAACAAGGCGTCCCAAGTCGTTCGACCACTCCCTCTGGGAATCCGATAGCCGCCGGATTTCCTCCATCACGCCTTCGGCGGTTTTCATCGTTTCACGTCCGGCCAGCGCCGCCTCTTCAATTGCTCCCCGCGCTTCGGCAAGTCCTGTCACTCCTGATCGGAAATCCTTCACGGCTTGGACGGTGCTCTCAAGCAATTCGATTTGCGTTTTGCCCACCTCCTCGAGGCGATCGAAGAATCGTCCGAGTTCCTGGGCCGCATTTACTTGATGATCGGTTGCGCTGCGAAGAGCTTCACTGAACGCTTTCAGATGCTCGCCGATCGAAGCCGCAAGGGTTTCCTGGAATGCCTGAACCATCTTCGCCAGAGCTTTCGACTGGCGCTCACCGATTTCGGCATTGAGGGTCTTTAGTGGGATTGTGATGCCGCGCTCAATGATTGGTTCAAGGTGTTCCGCCAAATCCTGTCCAAGAGATTGTACATTGCCCTTGATCTCTTTGGCGGTGGCACTCAAGCCGCTAATATCCTGCCTGATTCTTGAGGTTGTCTCCCCAAGATCGCCAATGCTTTTTCCGTTTTCACCCGCAACCGCATCTCGAATTGTCGCCAGCAACTGATGTGGCTGAGCGATGGGGTAAAGCCGGTCGGCCTCTTCGAGAAAGCTGTCTCGGACTTCATTCACCTTTTTGTCGACATGTCGAAACTCGAATAGCCAAGCCAGAGAGAGCAAGATTCCGGCGATTGATGTCAGGAAGGCCGTGGACATGCCGTCCAGCAGGGTCTGAATGGATTCCGGCGAGATGCTGCCATCTGCCCCGGAGTCGATGTCGGTCAGGCCGATCGCGATCCCAACGAAGGTTCCCAATAGCCCGACGGCAGTGAAGACGCCCGGCAAGGCATTCGGCAACGCGTTATGGTGAGCGGACAGCACGTCGGAGTTCAAATAGTCTGCGGGTTCTGCGGTTGGATCCTTTTTACGATCTTCATGAAAACGCTTCATGTCGAAGACGAAGTTTCCATGTTGTGGAGGGAAGCTGCGCTTGATCTCTCCCTTGAGGTTTTCCTTTCCGGTTCTAAGGGATTGCGATACGCGCAAGCGGTGGCGGAGCATCGTCCAGCCAAAATACACATATCCACCGGCCAGAATTATCAGAAATATCAAAGTGATTAAATCTGCCTGTCGCCATACGCCAAAGGCGAGGATTACTGCGGCAACGAACAGAATACGGAGCGGAAGCATCCCCCCCACTCACCCCACCAGCCCCGTCACCAGCCCCGGCCACTGGATAATGGCCAGCAGCCCGATCAACTGGATGATGATGAAGGGAATGACGGCCCGGTACAGCTCCGTGGTCTTCACCTCGGGCGGCGCCACGCCCCTCAGGTAGAAGAGCGCGAAGCCGAAGGGCGGGGTCAGGAACGAAGTCTGGAGATTCATGCCGATCATGACGCCGAACCAGACCAGGTCGATGCCGAGGAGCGCGGCCGCGGGTGCCAGGAGCGGAATGATGATGAAGGCGATCTCGAAGAAGTCCAGGAAGAATCCCAGGATGAAGATCACCAGATTGGCGACCAGGAGGAGCCCGATCCGGCCCCCGGGCAGGGTGGTGAGCAGATCCTCGATCCAGATGTCGCCGTAGAGGCCGCGGAAGACGAGTGCGAAGGCGGTCGATCCGATCAGCAGAAACATCACCATTGTGGTCAGCCGGGTTGCGCCCACGCACGAATCCCGCAGCACCGCCAGCGACATGCGCCCCCGTGCCGCGGCCAGGAGAATGGCCCCCACCGACCCGATCGCTCCGGCTTCGGTGGGCGTTGCAATGCCGGCGAAGATCGACCCCAGCACGATCAGAATCAGGAGCAGCGGCGGCAGCATCACGACCGCCACCCTTCGCGCCAGCACGCGAACGTCGACATCGGTCATCTCGGGGGGCAGCGCCGGCGCGGCTTCGGGCCTGACCGTCGCGACCCCCGCCACATAGAGCGCGTACATCGCGGCCAGCATCAGCCCCGGCACCAGTCCCCCAATAAAGAGATCGCCCACCGAGATGCCCAACTGATCGGCCAGAACCACCAGCACAATGCTGGGCGGAATGATCTGCCCCAGGGTGCCCGAGGCCAGAATGACCCCCGAGGAGAGCCGCGCCGAGTAGCGGTAGCGCAGCATGACCGGGAGCGAGATGCTTCCCATGGCCACCACCGAAGCGCCTACAACGCCTGTCGCCGCCGCCAGCATGGCTCCCACCGCCACAACCCCCAGCGCCAGCCCCCCGCGGAGTCGTCCGAAGAGGGTGCCGATCGTCGTCAGCAGATCCTCGGCCAGCCTGGCCTTCTCGAGCACAAGCCCCATGAAGATGAAGAAGGGCACCGCCAGGAGCACGTAGTTCGACATGACGCCGAAGATGCGCTCGGGCATGGCAAAGAGAAGTTGCCAGTCGAAGTAGCCCAGCTCGACCCCGATAAAGGCGAAGATCAGCGAAGCGCCGCCCAGGGCGAAGGCCACCGGATAGCCGCTGAAGATGATCAGGAAGACCACCACGAACATGAGCGGAGCAAGGATATTGGCTTCCATCTAGAGTCCGATTCCTCCGACGGTCGCCCTTTCCTCGTCGTCTGTGCCCAGGTCCGTCGCCCTCCCGGCTGCCCCGCCGTCGTCCCTCTCTCTGTCGGCGCGCCATCGCCGCAGCACGCCCACATCGCGGCAGAGCTCGGCCACTCCCTGCGCCAGGAGCAGCACGAAGGCCACCAGAATGACCGCCTTCAGGGGGTAGCGCGGAAGTCCCCCCGGATCGGGCGAGGCCTCGCGCACCACCCACGAGTTGCGAATCGACGGCCACGACACCCAGAGCACAAAGATCGAGAAGGGAATCAGCATCAGCGTCGCCCCGATCACATTGATGAGCGCCCGGGTTCGGGTGCGCAGCCGCCCATAGACGACATCGACCCGCACGTGGGCATCGTCCTTCAGGGCAAAGCCCGCGCCCAGCAGGAAGATCAGCGAGAAGAGATACCACTGCAGCTCCAGATAGAGGTTGGAGCTCAGATTCACGCCGATAAAGCGTCCCAGATAGCGGGCGATGGCGTTGTAGGCGCCGATCAGCACCATCGCCAGCGTCAGCCACGAGATAAAGCGTCCCAGACCGCCGGTCATGCGGTCCATGAAGCGCGTATAGACGTTGTCGCTCAAGGTGGGCCGGATGGGGGGTTCGGGTTCGGGGGTGTGGAGCGGAAGGGGTCGGAGCTCGGGCCTGCCCGCCCCATCTCCTTTGGCGCACAGGCAACCCCCAGACTACCGCGCTCCGGCCCGATCGGCAAGTTGGGGGGCAATCGTCATCCGGTGCGGCGCCCGCGGGAATGTCACCTTCAGGGTGTGATCTGCGGGCTTCCGGCAGGTGTGTGTCACTGTGCAGTCACAGTCCGGCGACGAGGCAGAAAAAAGGGAGCATCCCACGCCCAATGGCCGCTTCCCGGATCGTCCAGCCAGGGAATCCACCAGATCCCGACGATCACCCAGGTCAGATTCAGCGCTGCGGCGATCTTCGTCGGCTTCAGAAGTCAGCGAAACGCCCGGCTCCCGGACGAACGGTCGCGCATCGGGATCGGCGTGTTGGTCAGGGCGCTCGGAATTGCCCGGAGATCCAGTGCGGCGCGGCGCGGGCGCGGAGGGCCCGAATCCAGTCCGTGCGGGAACATCGGGCTTGCCCGGGCATATGTGCAGCCGTACTCTTGGGTGGTGATCCTGACTTGGCCGTGATCCTGTCTTCGCAATCTTCAGAGGGGAATCTCCGATGCGACAATTCTCTCTTGTGGTCAAGCGCCCCCGGGCCGCGCTCCTGGCCTGCATGTTGGTCTTCGCTGCCTGCGAGCCTGCCTTGCCTCCTGCTCCCACGATCGCCATCGACAGTGCGGGGGTGCGCATCGTTGCCAGCGATCCGGCCAACTCCGACGCCCGCTGCACGCTGAGCCCCGAGCCCATCTTTGCGGTGGGCGACGACGAAACCGACGAAGCTCAGTGGTTCTCCTCGGTGCGCGGGGTGGGACGGCTCTCCGACGGATCGGTTGCGGTGGTGGACCGGACCAGCTCCGAGGTGCGGATCTTCGCTTCCGACGGGCGTCATCTGCGCTCCATGGGACGCCACGGCGACGGACCCGGCGAGTTCCGTTCTCCCTACGTGCTCTGGGTGCTTCCCGGTGATACCCTCTGGGTGGGGGACTACCGGCCCTGGCGCTATGTCGTCTTTACGGCCGAGGGCGAATGGGTGCGCAATGTGACGCTCGATCCGCTCTATCCCAATCCGGCGCGGAGCGGAGGGGTGCTCGACAGCGGCGTATCGATCAATTCGGTGGAGAAGCGCTCCCGAACGCAAGACTTCTCCGCGCCCGACACCCTGGTCGTGGAGGCGCACAATCGGGATGGGGCACGCATCGGGGTTTTCGCCCGGCTCCCCGGACGCACCATGGGAGAGGTGCGCGACCAGGATCCGCCCTTCTTCATTGACGTGCTCTTCGATGCAGCGAGTTGGATCGATGCACGCGCGGGCACGATCGCCCTGATCCACATGTCCACCCCCGAGATCCGGATCCTGGACAAGGACTTTCGACTGCGCGCGATTGCGCGCTGGGAAGTGCCGGACCAGAGGGTGACTGCGGCAGATGTGCAGCTCTGGCGCAAGGAGTTCATGGAGAGCCAAAACGCGGGCGCGAATGTGCCGAGCGAGTTCGATACACATCAGCTCGACCCCAAACGTCCGGTGGCCGAACGCTTTCCGGTACTGTCGAATGTGATGGTGGGGCGCGATGGCCGTCTTCGGGTCCTGCCCTGGCGCCGACCGGGCGAAAGCCGGGCCCGCTCGATGATCTTTTCGCGCGACGGCGACTTTCTCTGTCACCTCGAGTGGCTGCCCCAGGGCGCGGGCTTTTCCCCATGGGAATTCGGATCGGACTATATGCTTGGGGTGAAGACCAGCGATCTGGGGGTCGAGACCGTGGTGATGCACGAGCTGCGCGGGCCGGATACAGATCCGATGAACTGACGTCTGGCCTGGACGGGAAGCCCGGAGCAGATCGCAGCCCGACATCTCCAGGGGAGATCGTTCCGGCCGGAACTGTTCCGGCTTCTACGCCAGGAGGGACCGTCCCGTCATGGCGGCCGGTTGCGGCAGATCCATCAGCCGCAGCACCGTGGGCGCAACATCGGCCAGAATCCCATTCCGCACCCCCTGCGCGGCGACCGCTCTCCCCTCTGGCTCGACCAGGATCAGGCGCACCGGTCCGGTTGTGTGGGCGGTGAAGGGGCTTCCGTCTTCCGAGAGCATCTCTTCGGCATTTCCATGATCGGCGGTGACCAGCGCGGTTGCGCCCGCCCGTTCGGCTGCCCTCAAAACGCGCCCCACGCAGGCGTCCACCGCCTCGACCGCGCGGATCGTGGCGGGAATGCTTCCGGTGTGTCCCACCATGTCGGCGTTGGCGTAATTCACCAGAATGAAGTCGTGGTCGTCCCGGGCGAGATGCTCCAGGAGAGCGTCGGTCAGCGCGGGAGCGCTCATCTCGGGCTGCAGATCGTAGGTGGCGACTCCGGGCGATGGAATCAGGTGGCGATCCTCGCCGGGAAAGGGTTCCTCGACGCCCCCGTTGAAGAAATAGGTGACGTGGGGGTACTTCTCGGTCTCGGCCATGCGAAGCTGGGTGCGGCCGGCGCTGGAAATCGCCTCGCCCAGGACATCTGCGAGCGCACGCGGCGGAAAGAGAACGGGGTGGAGGAAGTCATCCGCATAGCGGGTCATGGAGACCAGCCGCGGACAGGGATCGCGGGGCCGCGCGAAGTGGGGAAAGTCGGGATCCGCAAGAGCGGAGACGAGCTGTCGCGCCCGGTCTGCGCGAAAGTTGAAGAAGAGGAGGGCGTCGTTGGGGCCGATGCCGGCATAGGGCGCATTGTTTGATCTTTCTTCGGTTTTTGTTCGGTTCGGTTCCACCACCACCGGTTCTGCGAACTCGTCGGTGATGCCGGCGGCGTAGCTCTCCTCCAGGCAGGCCGACGCACTCGACACGCGCTCGCCCTCGCCCAGCGCAATGGTGCGCCATGCCCGTTCGGTGCGCTCCCAGCGGCGGTCGCGGTCCATGGCCCAGTAGCGCCCCGCAAGGGTGGCGATCCGGGACGTGCGCGCCTCCAGCTCGCGCATCCACCCGCTTCCCGCCCGGGGCGAGCTGTCGCGGCCATCGGTGATCGCATGCACCCAGAAGGGGAGGTCTTGGCGTTCGACCCACTCCAGGAGCGCCCAGAGGTGCGAGATCTCGCTGTGGACGCCGCCGTCGGAACAGAGGCCCACCAGATGCAGCGCGCCCCGGGATTCCCTCAGCCCGGCGCCGAGATCGCCAAGGGCGGGAAGACGGAAGAAGGAGCCATCGGCAATCGCGCCCGAGATGCGCGTCACATCCTGATCCACGATCCGGCCCGCGCCCAGGTTGAGGTGGCCGACCTCGGAGTTTCCCATCTGGCCGGGGGGCAGCCCCACCGCCTCGCCCGAGGTGCGCAGCAATCCCCAGGGGCGGCTTCGAACCAGGGCGTCGTGCACAGGGGTGCGGGCCATGGCGACGGCGTTGCCCCGGGCGGCGGCCGCCGCCGGTTCGGTGGGGCCGATTCCCCAGCCATCGCATACGATAAGGAGCATGGGCTTTCTCTTTTTGTGCATGAGGGTCAATTTATGACAATGTCCAGCGGTCTCTCTTCAGGAGCTTCCGGGGCGGGCTCGCAGAGAACCGGTCCCGAAGCGATCGATGCTGCGGGTTCCCTGGCCGCGCTCGACCTCGAGGGCCACCCCACCACGCGGGTCCCCCTCATCCAGGCGGCCCCGCCCTCGCACCACCCCACCCTGCTTCGCTGGCGCGCCGCAGTCGGCCCCGTCCGTTTCGGCAACCCCGCCCCGCCCGCCGGGAGCGCCCCCATTGCGGTTGGCGATTCTTCCCCTGCCGCGCCCCCTTCCGGCCCGGCCCCCACCACCGACTGGCCCCTCGTCATTGCGGCCTGGAATACGCATGTCGGGGGCGGTGCGCTCTCTGCGCTCTGGGACCATCTGACCCGGCAGGGTCGATCCCGGCGCCCGCTCGTGCTGCTTCTGCAGGAGGCCTTTGCCGCGGGCGCCTCCATTCCCCCGCTCTCTTCCGGGGCGGTCTGCCCCGCGCGCATTGCCCCCGATCCGCCCGGCGAGCCGCGCACCGATATCGTCGCCTTTGCCCGGGCCCGGGGATTGTCGCTCCTCTATGCTCCCTCGATGCGCAATGGCGGCCCTGAAGGAGAGGCTGCGTCCGGGGCGAAAGAGGGGTCCGCACCGCCCGAGGCGGCTGCCCATGCACACCCGGCCGAAGATCGCGGATGCGCGATTGTGGCCAATGTGCCGCTCTCGGCGCCCGCCGCGATCGAGCTTCCCTGCGAGCGCCAGCGACGCGTTGCAGTGACGGCCCGGGCAACGATCGGCGGGGCTGCCGTGGCGCTCTGCTCGCTGCACCTCGAGAATCGGTCGCCGTGGAGAAGGCCGTGGGGCACTCCGGGGCCGGTCCGCACCCGTCAGATGGCCGCTCTCCTGGGGATCTTTCCCGAATCCGGCGACCCCGGATCCCGCTCTGCGCACATTCACATTCTGGGGGGCGATCTCAACACCTGGGCCCGCGAGCGGCGCGAGGGGGCCTGGCGGCTGGCGCGCAGGCACTTTCCGCACCCCCGGTCGCCCGATCGGCGTCCCACCCACAGCCTGGAGGTCGGTGGCTGGCTGCGGCTGGCCGATCATCTGCTCTTCCGGCTGCCCGCCGGCCTGCGAGGCGAGTACCGCCGACTGGAGAGCGCTTTCGGTTCGGATCACTACCCGCTGGTGGGGACGATTGAGCCCGCGCCGCCCGCAGTCCCATAAAAAGACACGGCTGCCACCAGACAATCGCGCGCCTCCGGGCGGTCCCGATCATCCCTCCTGGACAGCGTCTCGGTTTGGATCGTTCGCAGGGGCGCGGGCTCCCCGGATGCGGTCCGGTCAGTCGGCGTTGGCCCAGTATCCTCCGCGCGCGCGGTCGAATGCAAGCGCTTCACCGGCGGGTTCGGTCGTCACCCGGCCATCGGCGAAGACCGTCCGTCCCCCGGCCCAGGTCCGCACCGGCCATCCCTGCAGACGCTCTCCATGCCAGGGAGTCCAGCCGCACTTGCTGCGCTGATCCTCGCTGCGCACCTCGCGCTCGGCGGCCATGTCCACCAGAACCAGATCGGCGTCCATGCCCGGCGCAATGCGCCCCTTGCCCACGATATCCCAGATCCGCGCGGGTCCGTCGCTCATCCAGTGGGCAAGATCGGCCAGGGTACAGCGGCCCCGGTTGACCTCGTTCAGCATCAGCGGCAGGAAGAGCTCAACCGCAGGCACCCCCGAGGGCGATTCGGGGTAGGGCAGGCGCTTTTCGGCGAGGGTGTGCGGCGCATGGTCGGTTGCGAGAATCTGAATGGCGCCCGCCTTCAGTCCCCGCCAGAGGAGGGTGCGGTCGTCGGCCTCCTTGACTGCGGGATTCATCTGCACCAGCGAACCGAGGCGGTCGTAGTCGGAGCTGTCGAAGAAGAGGTGATGGGGACAGACCTCGGCCGTAACCAGGGTGCGCCTCTCCAGGAGACGGCAGGCCAGAAGGGCGACCTCGGCGGCGGTGGAGACATGCAGCAGATGGAAGCGGTGGCGGTGGCGATCGGCCAGATCGAGGGCGCGCCGGGTGGCGGCGAGGGCGGCGCGGCGATCGCGAATGCGGGAGTGGTCGTGAATGGCGAGGGGGCGGTCGATGCGGCTGCGATTGGCGCGCACGGTGGCCTCGTCTTCACAGTGCGCCGCGATCGGAAGGGCGGTTTCGGCGAAGATCGCCTCCAGAGCCTCCTGGTCGTCGACCAGCATGTTGCCGGTGCTCGATCCGATGAAGATCTTGATGCCGGGAGTGGGCAGATCAGGGGTGCGCTCCACCCGCCTGAGCTCCTGCAGGTTGTCGGTGGTGGCGCCAATGTAGAAGCCGTAGTGAACGACCGACCGTTTGCGGGCGAGCTCCAGCTTGGCGCCAAGCGCTTCGGCCGTGACGGTATTGGGGATTGTGTTGGGCATCTCCAGAAAGGAGGTGACGCCCCCGGCCGCGCAGGCCATGCTGCCGGTGCGGAGATCTTCCTTGTGGGTGAGGCCGGGATCGCGGAAGTGGACCTGGTCGTCGATGACGCCGGGCAGAAGGTGCAGGCCGGTTGCATCGACGGTCTCGTCGGCGCGGGTGTGGCGTGGCGGATCGACGGCGGCGATGGTGCCGTCCTCGATCAGGATGGAGGTGCGCTCGACCTCGGTGGGCAGAACGACGGTGGCGCCCCGGATCAGGGTGCGGTGGGGCATGGGCTTCGTGCGGTGTTGTTCACGGGGGGCCGGGAGCGACCGGGGTGCCGTGCGGGCGCGAACCCGGGGCCGGGTCGGGCCGGGATTGCAGGAGGCGGGCCCTGAATCAGGTGAAGTAGGGGTTGTCGCCGCTGGCGTGATCGGTCACGTCGTGAATGGCGGTGACCTCGGGGACAGCCTGGGCAACCATCCGTTCGACCCCCTGCCGCAGCGTCATGCGCGACATGGCGCACCCCTGGCAGCCGCCGGCCATCTCGATAAAGATCTCGGTGCCCTGGACATCGACCAGATTGATGGCCCCGCCATGCGCCGCGATCGAGGGATTGATCTCGGTTTCGAGCACCTGCGTGACCCGCTGGGCCAGCTCGCCCCCCGGTCCGGCCATATCGATCGCCGCCTTGACCGCATCGGGGTCCGGGGTGATCTGGAAGCCGCTCTCCTGGACCGTCTCCACAAAATCGACCCTGGCTCCATCCAGGCGCTGCACGCTCTCTTCATCCACCAGAACCGTGAAGGCGCCCGCATCGACCTCAACGTCGGAGGGCGCGCGCGCCTCGGCCTCGACCAGGGTGAGCTCGTAGCTGGGGGCGAAGGGGCTGCCCTCAACCGCAATCCTGAGCGCCTGGGGGCCGTCCTCGTCCTCCATGTCCATGAACGACGAGACCATCTCGAGGGCTCGGTCGGTAAATGTCAGCTTCATCGGTTGGGTTCTCCCGGAGGAGTTGGGGAAGATCCGGATCTGAAGCAAGCTCCGTGGATCGTGTCAGGCGCCGATGCAGCCGCGCTCCCACTTTCGCTCGCTCGCGAAGCGCGGACTGCCAGACTCCAAATCTAGCAAAAATCGGCATCTGGCAAAAATCGGCGCTTTGTGGCATGGGGTGGTTGCGCGCTGCTCCGCCCGAAGGTGGTTCGGGGCGTTGTCTGCGGTCCGGTCTTCCACAGCCGGGGAGCCGGGCTGTGGTGCCCCGTCTGAAGGCGATGCAGGCGTTGTCTGCCGCGGGCTAATCCAGCAACCCGGCCAGTGCGGCCGCTCCCTCCAGCCCCGCATCGGACTGCGCCAGATCGCGTCGCTGCGCCTGCGAGAGCCACTCTGCGCGACTCCCCGTTGCGGTGCGCGTGACGGCCAGAACATCGTCGATCTGTTCGGCCACCGCGCCCAGGTGCGAGATCACCCCCACCATCCGTCCCCGCCCGGAGACCGCCTGGAGCGCCTCGATGGCGGCATCGAGGTTGCCGCGGTCCAGCGACCCGAAGCCCTCATCCAGGAAGAGCGATTCGAGACGGCCGCCCGAACGCGCCATCATCTCGACCATTCCCAGGGCGAGCGCCAGCGACCCGATAAACTGCTCGCCCCCGGAGAGGCTGGCGGGTGTGCGCGCCTGGCCCGAGTCGTTGTCGATGACGAACCAGCGCTGATCGTCCTGGTCGCCCGGATCGGCGAAGGAGTAGCGGCCCTGGGTGATCTCGTTGAGGAGGTGCGAGGCCGCGACCAGGAGTTCGCGCGACCGGCGCAGGGTGAGCCACTTGAGGAATGCGCCCGGTTTCAGAGCCGCGTTGAGGTCGCCCAGGGCGCGCTCCAGGTCGGCGGCCTCGCGGGCGGCGCGGTGCAGTTCGAGAAGGTCGTCGAGCGAGGCGGCGAAGGCGGCGCGGGCGCGGTCGGCGGTTCGGGCGGCGTAGTCGGCATCGCTGGCCAGCGATGCGGCGGACTGGAGCAGGGCGTCGAGATCGTCGGGGGGGGCGAGATCCTCAGGGGAGCTGGCACCGGTGGCGTCGCTGAGCGCCAGGGTGATCCGGTGGGCCTCGGCGCGGGATTCATCGGCCTCGGCGGCAGCCTGTTGGCAGAGCGCGGCGGCCAGGGTGCGCGCCTCCTGCGAGGCGCGGCGCAGGCTGTCGATGGCAGCGGCGATCTCGGTGGGGTCGGCCCGGTAGAGGGCGGGGGGAAGGGCGAGGCGGTCGTGGATTGCACCCCGGAGCGCCTCGTTGCGAATGACCCGGGCCACAGTGTCGCGCTGCGCATTCAGCGCCTGGAGGATTGTCTGCAGAGGCTCGGCGACGCTGCTCTGGCGGGTGGCCTTGAGTGCATCGATCTGCGCGCGGGCGTGCTCGATTTCGCCCTGGAGCCGTGTGCGCTGTTCCTCGCGCCGGTCGAGGGTCTCCCGGCGCTCGGTGGCGGCAGCGCGGGCGTGCTCCACAGGAGACAGATCGACCGCATTCAGCTCGGCCGGGCGGTCGGGCAGCGCAATTCGGGGACGGAAGGGCAGGGCGATGGCCTCGATCCGGTGGCGAAGGGCGTCGAGCGCGGCGGTGGCGGCGCTCTGTGTGCGTGCGGCCTCGCGGGTGGCGTTTTCGTGAGCGACCTCGGTGGCTCCGGCGGCGGCGGTGGCCGCAGTGTGGGCGGTGCGCAGGGGTTCGGTTTCCTTGCGGTGTGCAGCCAGGGCGGCTTCGGCGGCCTCCAGGCGCTGCAGCGTCGCGGCCAGAAGCAGGGAGCGGTCGGGAAGGGGGGGCGGGGAAGGCGCAGCGGCGGGGGGGTCGCCGGGCGCAGAGAGGAGATCCGTCCCGGCAGCTTCGCCAAGCGGTTCCAGCACCTCCGCCAGCTCGGCGCCGAGCCCGGAGTGTTGCTGCCGAAGCACCTCGATGCCCTGCCGCGCGGCTCCTTCTTCGCTCCCCCTCCCGGCCACCTCCCCTTGCGCCTTCGCCAACCCTGCGCGCGCTGCATTCAGCTTTGCGCGCACTGCATCCAGCCCCTGGTCCGGTGAGGGCGTCCAACCCTCGGGGAGCGTGCGCGTACAGATCGGGCAGGGGTCGCCCACCGAGAGGTCATGCGCCGCCGCCATCGCCGCATTGGCTCGCATGGCCTGCGCGAATTCGGCCTCGGCGTCCCCGGCCGCGCCCCGGGCGTCGGCCTCCGCGCTCTCGGCCTCGCGCAACCGGGCCCGGATCCCATCCAGCGCGCTCTTGTGCCCGGCCATCCGGTCGCGCACCTCCACCAGCCGTTCCTGCAGCGCCCAGGTCTTGCCGTAGAGCTCTTCGATGATCCGGCGCTCCTTCGCGACCGAGTCCACCATCTTCTGCAGCGGCGCTTCCTCTTCCAGGTGGCGCTTAAGCTGTGCATCGGCCCCGGCCCGCGCTTCTGCCTCCTTCCGTGCCGCCTCTTCGGCCGCAGCCTCTTTCCCTTCGGCCCTCTGCGCCTCTGCCGCCGCCTCGATCGCGGCGCTCGCCCCGGCCGGAATCGCCTCTTCCAGCGCGGCCAGGGTGCGCACGATCTCGGGCAGATCGGCCCCGTCGTCGGCGGGAATGTCCGCCAACTCGCTCCTCAACGCTGCCTCGGCCGCTGCCAGCTTGGCTGTCTCGGCCTCAATTCGGGTCTGTGCGCGGGCCAGCGGCTCCAGTTCGCTCTCCAGGGCGTCCATCGCCGCCGGATCCACCTCTGCGGTCACCCGCTCCGCTGCGTCGGTCACCTGAAGCGTGCGGGCCAGCGAATCCTGCACCCCCCGGGCCCGCTCCCGCAGCGCGGCCAGCGCCTCTGCGTTCTTGCGCTCTCTCTTCGCCTTCGCGGTCAGATCGTCCAGGTGCGCCCTCGGATCGGCGGGATGGCGCAGGATCTCGTCCCCCAACCGCATCCGCACCCTCTCGATCTCTTCCCGCCGTCGCTCCACCGCCGCCCCCGCTCTCTCGAGCTCCCGCGTGGGCCAAAGCTGGCGCAGAACATCGGTGCGGTCGGCGGGGCGGTCCTCGACCAAAAGCCGCGCAAAGCGTCCCTGCGGCAGAATGACCGTGCGCAGAAAGGCGTCGCTGTCGAGCCCGATCAACTCCTGCACCCGGGTATTCACTGCGCGAACCCGCTCGACCTTTTCGATCGCCCGGCCCTCGGTTCCGTAGCACACCAGGTCGGCCTCGGCAAGCGTCCGGTCCTCGCCCGAGCGCCGGTCCACCCGGGTGACTTCCCACTCCTGGCCCGCCACCTGGAAGCGCAGCGTCACGCGCATCGTGTCGCAGAGATCGTTCATGAGCTCCTGGCGCGAGTGCCCACCCTGCGAGCTCTGGCCGTAGAGCGCATAGGTCATGGCCTCGAGGATCGAGGACTTGCCGGCGCCGGTGTCGCCGATGATCGCAACCCGGGTCCGGTCGGTGAAGTCGATCGCGACCTTCGAGCGGAAGGAGCGCAGCCCCTCGATCGCGATGTTGAGGGGTCGCATCAGTCTGCCTCCGCCTCTCCGGCTGTGCTCTGCCGTCCGCGCAGCGATGCCATCGCCCGCTCCGCCCGCACCACGAGTCCGGACACCCCGAAGTCGGGCCCATCCTCCTCGTCGGCCTGCGCCACGGCCTCGCGAAAGAGCTCCAGGACCGTCTCGAGCGGCGCCTGCAGGTGTTTGCGGGTCGCTCCCTCTTCGCGCCACTCGGCAAAGAGGTCGTCAAGGGGCGGCTCGCCATCTTCGGCGTCTCCCTCCCTGGCCCGGATCGGCGTCCAGCGCCGGTTGGCCACCTCGTTGACCAGGTTGTGGATGAAGCACTCCGGAGACCACGCCGCCACCCGGTCGGCCAGATCGGGCAGGGGGTCGTCCGAGGTGACCGCGGCGCGCAGAAAAGAGTCGTTCAGTCCCCCCTCCTCCGCCCTCTCCTGGAGCTCCTCCAGGGTGCAGTGCAGATCCACCAGGGGACGCCCGGGGGGAAGTGGGCGCGTCTCCACCCGAACGTCGTCGGCGATGGCGACGATCACCGCCTGCTTGCTCTGGCCGGTCTCGCCGAAGTCGAGCGGAATGAGCGATCCGGCGTAGCGTCCGCGCGCGGTTCCGGGCAGAAGCTGCGGGTCGTGAATGTGGCCGAAGGCGCAGTACAGGGCGCGGTCCAGTCCGCGGGTGTGGGTGGCGTACTCCTTGCCCACGGTGACTTTGCGCTCGGAGGTGCCCAGGCGGGCGCCATCGACATGGAGGTGGGCCGTGTAGAGAACCACTCCACTGGGGCCGGCTGCCGCGCGGGCGTTTGTCAGCACCCGGTCGTTGAGGGTGCGGATGCCATCGGCGTACTCGCCCTCGAAGCGCGTTGCATCGCCGGTGGCGTAATCGGCAATGGCGCCGGGCGCAATAAAGGGAACGCAGGCCAGCGCAACCGGGTGGGGACCGGGATCGGGCAGCCGGAGGGGGCGCACGCCGGGGTCGTCGGAATCGGCGGCAGCGTCGGTGGCGGTCGTCAGCACGCAGGGACGGGTTACAAAGTGAAGGCGCCGGGGGGTGGCCGTGGCGGCCAGCTCGTCCAGAACCAGAAAGAGGGAATCCGAATCGTGGTTGCCCCGAATCACCACCGTGGGCGCAATGGCCGCAAGCCGCTGCAGCGCGCTGACGCCCAGCCGGAGGGCGGAGTAGGGGGGTCGAAAGGCGTCGAAGAGGTCGCCCGCATGAACAATCAGATCGGGATTTTCGGCCTCGGCAATGGCAATCAGCTCCCGGAGCGCCTCCCGGTGATCGCGGGCGCGGTCGTGACGCCCCAGGCGGGCGCCCAGGTGCCAATCGGCGGTGTGGAGCAGCTTCAATGCGGATGTATTTCGGGCAGGAGGCGAGGGTGACGGGTGCGCGGCCGATCTGATGGACAACGATGGCGACCACCCGGATTGGTCGCAGCAATTATACAGGAGTGGGGTGCGCGCGCGCGCGCTGGCAGTTGCGGGTCGCTCGGGGCCGGCCCGCGCAGGGGCCGGGGGGACAGCTCGCAGGCCCGGGTCGAGGCCGGAGGGGTGGGAAGCTTGACACGGTGTGCCATGCCACACTCATATTCGGCCACGACTCGCACAGCGCCCTCACCACCGAACCACATCATGACATATCACGGATTCCGGCGCGTACTCAACCAGATCCGATCCATCTCCGAGACAGAAGCCGGGAAGGGCCGCCTCTTCGAGCGCCTGATGGCAACATATTTTCGCGAGGATCCGATCTACCGCGACCGCTTTTCGCAGGTCTGGTTGTGGCAAGACTGGGTGCCCCACTTCAACAGGCTGACAGCCCGCGCGGTCGCCGCCGATCCCTCCGCAGGCGCGCCGCCAAAATTCGATCAGGCCGACACGGGGATCGATCTCGTGGCAAAGGAGCGCGATGGCAGCGGCTGGTGCGCAATCCAATGCAAGTGCTACGCTGAGGGCACGCGGCTCCGCAAATTCCACCTCGATTCCTTTGTTTCGGCATCGGCGCGCGACCCATTCACCGCCCGCATCTTCGTCGATACGGGGAGCACATGGGGTCCCAATGCAGAGAAAACCATCAAGGGATTGAAGCCGGCCTGCACCGCTCTTCGCTTCGACGACCTTGCCAGCCGACCCTTCGCCTGGCCCGATCTCAAGGCCGGCGCCCCCGAGGATCTCAGCTATTCCGGCGCGCCTTTTGAGCTTCGCCCGCACCAGCAGGAAGCGCTGGACGATGTGCTCAAGGGCTTCGAGGATTCGGACCGGGGCAAGCTTATTATGGCGTGCGGCACCGGCAAGACCTTCACGGCGCTTCGGATTGCCGAGGCGGTTGCCGGTTCAGGGGGGCGCGTGCTCTATCTGGTGCCGTCGATCTCGCTCTTTGCACAATCCATGCGCGAGTGGGCCACCCAGAAGTCGCTTCCGCACCGCTACGTCGGCATTTGTTCCGACGCAAGCGCGGGTCGCCAGAGCGAAGATGCCACCATGGTGGAGCTCGAAATCCCCGTCACCACCGCTCCGATTCGCATCTCGGCGGCGCTGCGCGAGAACCGCCCCGAGCATATGACGGTCGTCTTCTGCACCTATCATTCGCTGCCTCTGGTGGAGCGGGCCCAGCAGGAGGGTGCACCCTCCTTTGACCTGATCCTCTGCGACGAAGCGCACCGGACCACCGGCGTGGAGGGATTGAGCAAGACGAAGGAATCTTCCCCCTTCACCCTTGTGCACAATAATTTCCGTATTCGGGGGCGCAAGCGTCTCTACATGACCGCCACGCCGCGCATCTATACCGAAAGCTCCAAGGCAAAGGCCGCAAACCACAGAGCCGATGTCTTTTCAATGGACGATCCAAGCAACTACGGCCCCGAGTTTCACAATCTGCCCTTCTCGCGCGCCATCGAACGCGGTCTGCTCTCCGATTATCAGGTTGTCATCTTTGCGGTCGCCGAAGAGGGCGTCGACACCAATCTTGCGGATCACCTGGCCGACAATCGCGACAGCGAGCTCAACATCACCGACACTGCCAAGATCGTGGGGTGCTGGCGCGCGCTTCAGCGAAGGCGCGTGGAAGAGGGCGAAGAAGATGCGGAATCCCGAAGACCCCTCCGGCGCGCGATCGCCTTTGCCAATACCATCAGGGCGTCGTGCCGACTGAGAGATCACTGGGACAATATTGTGGAGCACGCCATCGAGAGCCTGCCCGAGGAGCAGCGTCCGGCCGTCCTGCGCACGGAGACGCGCCATGTGGATGGAAAAACCCGGGCGCTGGACCGGAAGAAGCAAATCGAGTGGCTCAGGAGCGGCGACGATGACAAATGCCGCATTCTGAGCAATGCCCGCTGCCTCTCGGAGGGTGTGGACGTGCCCGCGCTCGATGCCGTCTTCTTTACGGCGCCTCGCAAATCTCCGGTCGAGATTGTGCAGGCGGTAGGAAGAGTCATGCGCAAATCCGAGGGCAAAAAATACGGCTACATTGTGTTGCCGGTGGCAATTCCGCCCGGAGTTGCACCCGACAAGGCGCTCAACGACAACAAGCGCTTCGCCGTCATCTGGGAAGTTCTTCGCGCGCTCCGCTCGCACGACGACCGCTTCGATGCCGAAATCAACCGGATCGATCTCAAGAAACCGGATCGCATCATCATCGGTGGCGATGTCGGGGACGGAGAATTCAATGGCCAATTTGATTTCCCCTTTCCGCCTCTCGATCTGCCTCCCGAGGCGATCTATGCAAAAATTGTGGAGAAGTGTGGCGATCGGAAGTACTGGGAAAGCTGGGCCAGCGACATTGCTGACATCTTTGCCCGTCTTGTGGAGCGGATCCGCAATCTGTTGGACGCCGCCGAAAACGATGCGCTCAGGGAGTGGTTTGCGGGTTTTCACGAAGAGCTGCGATCTTCGATCAACGAATCCGTCGGCGAATCCGATGCGATCGACATGATGGCGCAACACATTCTGACGCGCCCGGTTTTTGCCGCCCTCTTTGAGGACTACGACTTCGCTGGCGGCAATCCCATCGCAAGAGCACTGGACGATTTGCGAAGCGATTTCGGCGAATTCGGTCTCGAAAACGAAATCCGCGATATGGAGCCCTTCTACCGGAGCGTGCGCCGCCGTGCGCAGGGATTGAATAGCAGCGCCGCCCGCCAGCAGGTTCTCAAGGAGCTCTACGAACACTTCTTCAGGTTCGCCATGAAGAAGGATGCCGAAAAGCTGGGCATTGTATATACGCCGATCGAGGTGGTAGATTTCATTTTGAAGAGCGCTGACCATGTGTTACACGAGGAGTTTGGCAAGAGGCTGACCGATTCCGGTGTTCATATTCTGGATCCCTTCACCGGCACCGGCATCTTCCTGGCTCGCCTTCTTCAGTTGGGGCTCGTGAAGAGCGCCGATCTGGTGCGCAAGTACCGCCACGAGATGCACGCCAACGAGCTTGTCCTCCTGGCTTATTACATTGCTGCGGTGAATATTGAGGAAGCTTGCCGGGGCATGCAGGGGGCCGAGACCGCATACGAGCCCTTCGAGGGCATTGTGTTGACCGACACCTTCAATCTGAGCGAGAGCCAGCCCGGAATCTTCCTCTCCGAGAACAGCGAGCGGGTTGGGCGACAGGAGAAAGCGCCGATTCAGGTGATTGTGGGGAATCCGCCCTGGTCTGCGGGGCAGAGGAGCGCGTCGGACGCCAATCCCAACGCGAGCTATCCGCAGATGGAGGCGCGCATTGCAGAGACATATGCGGCTCGCTCCAGTGCGACGCTCAAGAGGAATCTCTACGACAGCTACAAGATGGCCATCCGCTGGGCCTCCGACCGGATTGGTGAACAGGGCGTGATTGCGCTCGTCACCAACGGCTCGTGGATTGAGGGGAATGTGGATTCGGGAATCCGGGCCTGTCTGGCCGAGGAGTTCACGTCCATTTATGTGGTGAACCTCCGGGGAAACCAGCGGACTCAAGGCGAGCGGTCGCGCCAAGAGGGCGGAAAGATCTTCGGCTCGGGATCCCGAGCGCCGGTGGCAATCACGATTCTGGTCCGCAATCCTGTGAAGCGCGCCGAGGGCTGCCGGATTCTGTATCATGACGTTGGCGACTACCTGAAGCGAGAAGAAAAGCTGGAGATTCTTCACAGCTCCGAATCGATCGCGGGAATTGGTGCGGGGGCTCCCAGGGCTTGGCGAAGAATCAAGCCGGACATTCACCATGATTGGTTTGGTCAGTGGGATGCCGCCTTTCAGGAACTGTATCCGATCGGCAGCAAGGAAGTGAAGGCGGGGAAGGCCGACGATGCGGTGTTCCGGTTGTACAGCAGTGGGTACAAAAGTGGACGAGATGCGTATATTTACAATTTTTCTCTCGAAACCTGTGCCGCAAATGCCGAGAGAATGATTAAGGAATATACGGCGGCAGGAAATGATCTGCGGCATGGATCCTTACTTTCCGACGTAATCAAAACCTATTCCGTAAGTACCAAATGGGATCGGGAGTTGAGGGCGAATTTAAAGCGTAACAAGAAAAGTATATATAATTCTCGGCGCATTCGGCATACATCATATCGTCCGTTTGTGAGACAAAATTTATATGTCGACTATGTTTTCGCACAAAGGAAATATCAACAGGATCGTCTCTTTCCGCTAATAAATCTTGCGCATGGCATGGCACCAAATTTGCAGAGAGAGAGAGAGAGAGAGAGAGAGAGAGAGAGAGAGAGAGAATCTCTTCGTCTTGCAGAACACGGCGATCTGCGTTCCGGGCATCGGGTCGACAAAGCCCTTCTCCGCCCTCGTCGTGGACAGAATGCCCGACCTGGAGCTCGTCGCCAAGGGCCAGTGCTTCCCAAGGTGGGTCTACTCTCGTCCAAGGGGGTATCTTTGACGACCCCGATCTCTTTCAACAGGAACGCACACTCCAGCGCATCGACAACATCACAGACCACGCACTGCACCGCTTCCGAAGCGTGTATGCCGATATACGGATCACCAAGGACGATATCTTCGACTATATCTACGGCGTTCTCCATGCCCCCGACTACCGGAACCGCTTCGCCAACGACCTTGCCAAGGGGTTGCCGCGCATTCCCTTCGCCCCGATTTTCAGAGCCTTTGCGGATGCCGGAGCCGTTTTGGCCGAGCTGCACCTCAACTACGAGCAGGACGATTTCCCGGAATACGAGCTTGAGATCGTATCGACCGCAGAACGCGAGCTGTACCCCTCGGACTTTCGCCTGGGAACGACCTCCATGCGGTTTGCCGACAAGCGGACGCGCGACACTCTGGTCGTGAACGATCGTGTGCAACTGGCGGGCATCCCCCGAGAGGCGCACCGCTATGTGGTAAATGGGAGAACGCCGCTGGAGTGGCTCATGACCTACTACCGCATCAAAACCGACAAGCACAGCGGCATTGTGAACGATGCCAACGGCTGGTTCGACGATCCCCGCGACCTTGTCATGGCGATTCGGCGGATTGTGTATCTGAGCATCGAGACAGCCCGAATCGTGGACGGACTGCCGAGCGCCCTCGCATAGATAGCGGCGGTTTCGGAGACCGCCAGCCAGCCATCCGGCCCTTGCACCAACCCCGGCCGCCCTTCCGCCTCCCCCTGCGCCCTGTCGGCCATCCCGCTCCACCGGGGTTATCTTCAACTCTCGAGCTTTTGGCCCTCACCCCCGAGGCTCTTCACCGGTCTGCGGACCGCCTTGACCCATCCACTTCCAGCCCGAGTCTGCACATGACGCCCACTCCCCGCCGCCTCCGCACTGCCGCCATCCACGCAGGAGAATCCCCCGACCCGCACACCGGGGCCTCGGCTCCCAATCTGGTCATGTCATCGACCTTTGTCATGCACGAGGCCGGCGGCTTTTCGGCGCATGGAGTCGATGAAGACGCGGGGTACATCTACACGCGCTGGTCGAACCCCACCGTGGCCCAGCTCGAGGCCAAGCTGGCCGCTCTGGAGGGCGCCGAGGCCTGCGTCTGCTTCGGATCGGGCATGGCTGCCGCCACCGGCATCTTCTTCTCGCTCCTGGGGGCGGGCGATCACCTCATCATGACCGACACCAACTACGCCGGAATTGCCGAGCTCTGCCGCGACACCCTGCCGCGCCTCGGGATCGACGCCACCCGTGTCGATACATCCGATCCGCGCAATGTCGAGGCCGCCATTCGGCCCGAAACCCGCCTGATCTGGCTCGAGTCCCCCGCCAATCCCATTCTGCGCCTCACCGACCTGGGCGCCATCTGCGAGATCGCATCCGCGCACCCGCGCATTCGCGTGGCCGTCGATTCCACCTTCGCCACCCCCATCGCCACCCGTCCCCTGGAGCACGGCGTCCACTATGTCATGCACTCGCTCACCAAGTACATCGGCGGTCATGGCGACGCCACCGGCGGTGCGGTCCTGGGCAGCCGCGAAGAGATCGGCGCGCTCCGGCTCGAGGCGGCCATCCATCATGGCGGCGTTCTCTCGCCCTTCAATGCCTGGCTCATCATGCGCGGCGCCGCCACCCTTCCCATCCGCATGAAGGCGCACGAAGAGATCTCGCTCGAAGTGGCGCGCTTTCTCGAGGATCATCCGCGCGTGGATCGCGTCATTCACCCCGGCCTGCCCTCGCATCCGCAGCACGATCTGGCCCGGCGCCAGATGAAGAACTTCTCGGGAATGCTCACCTTCCAGACCGATGGCGGACCTCGTGGCGATGGCGGGCGCGCGCTGGCCGACACCATGGCCCGCGAGCTCGAGGTCGTTCACTACGCCGTCTCGCTCGGGCATCACCGCAGCCTGATCTACTGGATGGAGACTCCATCGCTCATGGAGAGTTCCTTCCATCTGGAGGGCGCACAGCTCGAGAGCTACCGCCGCTATGCAGGCGATGGGATTTTCCGGATGTCGGTCGGCCTCGAGGATCCGGCGGACATCTGCGAGGATCTGGCCAGGGTTTTGGGGTAGCGCCTCTCTGCAGACCCGGACGGTCGCAGCTCCGGCACCCCGCCCCGCATCCGGCGCGCCCGCCACTTCTCCACAAACGCCCGGACAGGGGGACTGTCGGTCCTCCCGGTGTCGGTCCCCTTGGCCTTGCACGTCTGCCGGGGGCGGGCTCATCTTCGCAGCATCCATCCGCCCGGCGTTTCCGGTCGAGCGGATCTATCCGGATCCCCCAAGCGGGTCTCTCCAGATCCCGGTAAGGAAAGGTCAGTCATGATTCTCGTTCGTCCCACCCCTGTCCCCGCAGCGCACCGCCCCCCTTGCCACACCGGTCGTCTGCAGATGGCGCGGGGCGTCGCCGGCCTCGCTCTCCTGGCCGCCCTTCTGCCGATCGCCTTCGCCCCTGCGGCTCCCCTCCAGGCCCAGCAGTTCGGAGGATCAGCGGCGGTCTTCGGCGAGATGGCCGCAATCGGCGAGCCCGGAAACCGCACCCTGCCGGGAGTCGTTCACATCTACGACCGCACGGCGGACGGCTGGATCGAGTCGGACCGGCTGGAGCTCTCGGCGGTGACAGCTCCCCCCGACGGGTTCGGACATGCGCTGGCGGCTCGCGGCACTCTCCTTCTGATCGGCGCTCCCCTCCTGGACGATGGACGGGGAGCGGTGGTGGCATTTCGGCGCGAGGGCGCCCAGTGGCGCGAGAGCTTCCGCATTGCGGCCGCCACCCCCGCCGCGGACGCCCACTTTGGCGCGGCGCTGGCCCTCGACGACAATCTCCTGGCGGTGGCTGCTCCCGGTGCCAGCGAGGGTGCGGGTGCGGTGCATCTCTTCACCCTGACGGACGCGGGGGCGACCGCCTTTGCCCGGATCCGGCCCGCTGCGGGAACGCCCCCGGGCTTCGGCACCCGTCTGGCTCTCGATGGCGACGCCCTTCTGGCCGCAACCGCCCCCAGCCGCAACACGCCCACCCAGGTTCACGCCTTTGGCATCGACCGGGGCGCCGGCGCGACCGAGGCTCTGGGATCCCTCGAGGCCGAAGATCTTGCCGAAAATGCCGGATTCGGCGCGGCGCTCGCGCTTCGCGAGGGGACCGCTCTGGTCGGCGCTCCGCGTGCAGGAGGCATCGGTGCGGTGGCGGTCTTCCACCTCGACGATCAGGGCAGCGGCTGGCAGAGGGTGGGGGCGCTGCGTCCCTTCATGGCGCGCGGCTTCGAGCAGTTCGGCGCGGCCATCGCCTTTGCGGACGACGCGCTCTGGGTCGGTGCCCCGGGGGCCAATGGGCGGGGCGGAGCTCTCTACAGCTTTGCCGCCGATCCTTCGGGACCAGGCTGGAGCGGCGCAGAGCGGCAGATTCGCGACGATCTTCCCGATGCGGCCGCCTTTGGCGCCTCAATTGCGGTGGCCGAAAATGCGGCCGTGGTCGGCGCGGGCGGAATCGACAGCCGCGCAGGGGGCGCGGTTCTCATGGCGCGCGCGGCCGATGGCATGTGGAGCGAGGGCGAGCTGGTGGTGGGCGCGCACCGGGGTCTTCCCGCCATTGTGGGGCGCGACGAGGAGATTGCCTGCGAGGACAACGCCGCCGCCGGCTACGAGTGCGACAATGTCAACATCATCTCCTTTCTGCCAATCCGGGAGATGGCCGGCAGCCGCGGCTCCCGCCTCAACGATATCTGGGGCTGGACCGATCCCGTCTCCGGTCGCGAAATCGCCATTGTCGGACGCACCGACGGCACCGCCTTCGTCGATCTCACCGATCCCTACAACCCGGTCATGCTGGGCGACCTGCCCAAGACCCCCGGATCGCGCAGCGCGGTCTGGCGCGACATGAAGGTCTACCGCGACCACACCTATATTGTGGCCGATGGCGCGGGGGCGCACGGCGTCCAGGTCTTCGATCTGCGGCGTCTGCCCGCGGCCGGTGACGACGCGCAAAGCTTCGAGCCCGATTTTCTCTACGAGGGAATCAACAGCGCGCACAATATTGTGATTAATGAACAAACCGGATTTGCCTTTGTTGTGGGCGCCAGCGGTGGCGGCGAAAGTTGTGGCGGCGGATTGCACATGCTCGACCTGACCGAGCCCGGCGAGCCCGCCTTTGCCGGCTGCTTCTTCGATGGCGAGACCGGACGGCGCGGAACCGGCTATTCGCACGATGCGCAGTGTGTGATCTACCACGGCCCCGACGACGCCTACCAGGGCCGTGAAATCTGCCTCGGATCGAATGAAACCGCACTCAGCATCAGCGATGTCAGCGACAAGGACAATCCCGTCTCCATCGCAATCGCCGACTATCCCCTGGTTGCCTATGCGCACCAGGGCTGGCTCACCGAGGATCATCGCTTCTTCTACATGAACGACGAGGGCGACGAGCCGCAAGGCCTTGTCGAGGGCACGCGCACCCTGATCTGGGATCTCGAGGATCTGGACGAACCCGTTCTGGCCGCCGAATACATTGCCGAAACCCCCGACACCGATCACAATCTGTACATTCGCGGCGACCTCATGTATCAATCCAACTATGGCGCGGGGTTGCGCATTCTGGACATTACCAATCGCACCGAACCTGTTGAGGTTGCCTTCTTCGACAACTCGCCCTATGGCGGCGCCTCGTGGAGCAACTATCCGTACTTCGCCAGCGGCGTCATTGTCATGACAAGCACCGGCGACGGCCTGTTCATCGTGCGCAACACGGCGCGGCGCAACCTTATTCCCTGAGGATTGGGTGAAGGAAGCGCGACGATGGCGGCCACGGCAACCGGAATGGTCAGGGAACGGCCCCCGCATCAACGTCCGTCCAGCCTGCGGGAGTTCCCTGCGGGGCGTTGGCGGGTGCGTGCGGGCCTCCTCTGCGGCTTCGGCTGGGCGGCGCTCCTCGCCCTCTGCCCGGCCACCCTGGGGGCGCAGTCCGCACCCACCCGGACCCCGGCGACCGCCGCTTCCGCACCCGAATCCGCCATTCCCGTCACCGTCAGCGAGGGCACCAACCTTGCGGCGGCGCTCTCGCCCGATGGCCACACCCTGGCGCTCGACCTCCTGGGGCGCATCTGGGTGCTGCCCGCCGGGGGCGGCACGGCCCGCGCCCTGACCGATCCCGATGGCGACGCCCGTCAGCCCGCCTGGTCTCCCGACGGCGGCCGCATCGCCTTCCAGGCTTACTGGGACGGCAACTACCAGATCTGGAGCATCGCCGCCGACGGCACCGATCTGCGCCGCCATACCCGAGGCCCCTGGGATCACCGCGAGCCGCACTGGTCGCCCGATGGGAGCCGGATCGCCTTCAGCGCCGACCGTGCGGGCAGCTACGACATCTGGATGGTGGCGGTGGCCGGGACCGGGGGCGCCGATCCCGAGCAGGTGACCGCTGCGCCAGGAAGCGAATACGGGCCGGCCTTCTCGCCCTCGGGAGCGGCGCTTGCATACGCGGCCGGGGGTGCGCGCGAGGTGGCCGAGATCCGGATTGTGGCGGTGCCCGACAGGGGAGCGAAGATGGAGTCCCGATCGCCGGTCACCCTGGTGCGGGCGCATGGAGACGAGGCCGATGCGCGTCTGAACGCCCCCGCGTGGAGCGCCGCGGGCGACAGGCTGATCTTCAATGTCCTGGCGGAGGGGCGGTCGGCGCTGCGGTCGGTCGCGGTCGCCGATCCGGATTCGGAAAGGGCTCCCCCGCCACTCTCTGCAGCCTCCCTCCTGACCGATCCGACCGAAGACGTCTTCCCCTTTCGCGCCTCGGCCACCGCCGGAGCGGTTCTCTACACCGCCGACGGGCGTATTCGTCACCGAACCGCCGCTGACGGCGCACCGCGCGACATTCCCTTTGCGGCAACCGTTCATCTGGACCGCTCCCCCTACACGCGGCGTACCCGCGATCTCGAGGCTCCCGGTCCCCACATGGCGCGCGGCATCGTCTCGCCCGCAGTTTCGCCCGATGGCACCCGGGTCGCCTTCGCGGCGCTGGGCGATCTCTGGATTCACGCGATCGGGGGGGCCACCCGGCGCATCACCGACGACCCCTGGATCGAGACCGATCCGGCCTGGTCGCCCGATGGCTCGCGCCTGGTCTTCGTCTCCGACCGCGACGCCCCCGCGCGCGCCGCCGACCCCTCCGGGACCGCCTCCGATTCCCCCGCGCTCCTCGATCTCTACCTCCTCGACCCCGCCACCGGCGCCATCGAACGGCTGACCGAGGGCGCAGGCGCAACGCTCCCCTCGTGGTCGCCCGATGGTTCGCGTCTGGCCTTTGTCGGATCGGGATACCAGGTCGGAGTTCGCGTTCTGGAGCTGGCGACGCGCTCGGCGCGCACGCTGCGGGCAGGGCTCAATGGGGCGGGTCGGCCCTCGTGGTCGCCTGCGGGCGATGCGGTGGTCGTTTCGGCGCACTGGCCCTATTCGGAGCGCTTTCGCGAGGGGATCAACCGCGCCATGGTTCTGGCCGTCACGCCGCCGCAGCCGGTCATGTGCGAGCCCCAGGAGGCCCCGCCCCCCCGCTTCCTCGATCTTCCGGGACTCTCGATCGGGACGCGCGGCACCGATGGCCCGGTCCGGTCGCCCAATGGCGCCTGGATGGCCTACATCGCCGAGGGCGTGCTCTGGGCGGCTCCGGTCGATGCCGGGGGCAATGCAGTCGGCTCTGCCAGGCGGCTTACCAACGATGCCGCCGCCGATCCCACCTGGACGGGCGATTCGCGGTCGATCGTGCACCTCTCGGGAAGTCGTCTGCGCCGCGTGAACCTCGTCGATGGAGCGATCGAGGAGATTCCGCTGGAGCTGCGCTGGGAGCGGGCTCCCGAATCGCCCTCGCTTCTGATTCGGGCGGGCGCGATCTGGGATGGAGTGACCGATTCCCTGCGCGCAGACGTCGATCTCCTGATTCGCGGGGGCCGGATTGTCGAGGTGGCCGCGCGCGATCGCTCGCGGACCGCCGAGGGCATCGTCGACGCCACCGATGCGGTGGTCATGCCGGGACTGATCGACATGCACGCCCACGGAGGAATCACCGGAGGCGAGCAGGCAGGACGGATCTGGCTTGCCTACGGAGTGACCTCGGTGCGCTGCCCGGCCTGCGATCCCTACGAGAGCGCAGAGGAGCGCGAGGCGGTGGGCGCGGGCAGGCGAATCGGGCCCCGCTGGTTCGGCACCGGCGGCACCATCGACGGCAGCCGCATCTACTATCCGGGCGCTCCGGCGCTGGGCGGCGCGGCGCAGCTCGATCTGGAGCTCGAGAATGCGCGCACGCTCGGCTACGATCTGATCAAGACCTACGTACGGCTCCCCGATCCGGTGCAGCGGCGGGTCGTGCGCGAGGCCCACGCCCTGGGTCTTCCGGTCACCTCGCACGAACTCTACCCCGCTGTGGCCTTCGGCGCCGATGGAGTCGAACATGTGCGCGGCACCAGCAGGCGCGGCTATTCGACCAAGATCTCGGAGCTTCAGCGCAGCTACGCCGATGTGGTGGAGCTGCTGGCCGCCTCGGGGATGACGCTGACTCCCACAATCGGGATTTACGGCGCCTACGGCCTTCTCGCCGCCGACGATCCCTCGCTCTTCGACGACCCGCGCATCCAGGCCTTCTTCCCCTGGGCGCCCCTCTCGGCGCGTCCGCCCGCCGAGCTCGCAGTGGCCCGCCGCCTGGCCAGGGATATGGCGTCGCTGCCGCGCCGGGTGCTTGAGGCGGGCGGTCGGGTGATTGTGGGAACCGATGCGCCGATCAATCCGCCGGGGCTGAGCTTCCAGGCCGAGCTGGAGGCGATGGTGCGCTATGGCGAGATGGCCCCGGTCGATGTGCTGCGCGCGGCGACCTCGGTGCCGGGAGGTGCGCTGGGGCACGAGGGCCGCCTGGGGGTGATTGCACCGGGTGCACTCGCCGATCTGATTGTGGTCGGAGCCGATCCTCTGGCCGATATCCGCGCAATTCGCGACCTTCGAATGGTTGTCCGGGGCGGTCGTCTTCATGAAGCCGGGAGCTTGCGCCGCCGGTGACCGCGCTTCTCCGGTGTGATCCCTCCCCGGACGCGCCCCGTTGTCCGCGCCCTCCGGTCGGATTGTGCCGTTTTCTGCCGACCGTTTCCCGCCGATTGTCGCCCCTGCCCTCGAGATCCTTCGGATGATTCGTCGCCCTTTCTGTCGATTCCCCCCACCCGGCCTCCACCCTGTGGCTCTCGCTCCACTTCGGACGCGGCTGCCGCTGCCCGGCGCCCTCGCCGCCGCCATGGCGTTCCTCGGCCTAGGCTGCGCCAGCGGAGGAGGCGCCCCATCGCTCTCGACCGAGGCGGCTACGCTTCGCATTGCTCCCTACGCGGGGCGCTGGGAACTCGATGAATCGACCAGCACTCCCCAGATTCCGAATCAGCTCGAGGGCGTTCCCGACGAGACTCCCTCGGCCGATATCGCGCGCAACGAATCCCGCGAAATGCGCAGGTACCGCCGCATGGTCGAATCGCGTCGCGTCTCGATTGCGCACATGCGAACCACGATCGAGGTGCTGCGCCGCCGTCCCGCCACCCTCATCCTCTCGCACGATGGCGGCAGCCTGCTCTATACCCCGATCCCGGGCCGCACGCTGACCGTGCCCCTGGATGGAAGCGAGCTGGAGCTGCGCGAGGGCGAACACCGGGTGCGCACAACCCTCGAGCTTGAGGGCGCGCTCCTCTCGCTGCGTCACCAGGTGATGGGGGGCGGACTGGTGACGGAAACGCTCGAGGCGGTGGGCGATCGGCTGATTATGACCCGAACGATGGCCAACTCCGAGCAATCGCTCGTGCTCGCCTTCGACCGGAGCTGACAGGAAAGAGCGGCAGGCGGAGGCCGGCAAAAACCGCAAAAACCGCCGGAGCAGGCGCGCTTCGATCCCGTCAGTTCCAGGAGCGGATCGGCATTGCTGGCCAGGGCCGGTTCGGCGTCCGGCGACCTCCTTCCCGGAGAAGAACCGGGGATGGAGTCAGGTCGGATCCCCTCGATCCACCCCGGCTTCGCTCCCGGTCAGCGCGGCCACGATCTCGTCCACGGCAGCGGCGGCCATGCTGTCGAGCTCTTCGGGGCTTCGGTTCTGAACCGGATGCGGCACCCACACGATCCCGGGCTCGAATCCGAGCGATGGCATCTGATGGGCCGCCGCATCGCGAAAGGCGGTGGTGGCGACGAGGATCCCGGGGATTCCGAGATCGTCCAGGGCCTTGATGTCATGCAGACCGCATGATGTGCAGGACCCTCAATCGGCGAGCGCCTCCACCACGACATCGGCCCCTTCGGCAATGCTCCCGATGATGGCCGGGGTGGCGGGTTTGGCGTTGGTCGGCTTGGCGAAGCGGGCGGTTGCAATCCCGCGCTCCTGCAGCCGCGGCTCGAGCGCATCGAGGAATTCATCGGCGCGCGCCTTGCCGATATCGAAGAGAGCCACCCGCTTGCCCGCGAGCGAGGCCGGCGGGGTGCGGCGGGGACGCAACGCAGGGGTGGTCTCGGAGGTGGGGTCGTGAAGGAGTGTGGGAGAGGCGTTCATGGGATTCATTCTCGCAATCTGCAAGGGGGTCATTCCGCGATTTCGCGGGTAATGGGGTGGGATTCCTCCTGGAGGCGGCCGGCGGGCCACCCGGTCAGGATGGCCGAAAAGAGCCCTGCGGGGCCCCCGGCCCGAACCAGGAGCAGGCCGTCCCTGTGAAACTTGGCGATCCGCTCGCCCCGGCGCGCGCGCGGCATGCCCTCGGCAATGCCCAGCGCACCCTCCACGACCTCTTCGCCGCTGAAGACGAGCTCGCTCTGCAGCGCATCGGTGATCTGTCGCCGCGTCCACCCGGCCTCGCGGTAGGTGGCATGGTGTTCCGGCGAGAGGACCAGAATCGCCGGCGCCCATTCGCAGAGCTTCGGGTGTCCGACGGCCCGCAGCGCCATGGCCAGAGATCGCGTGAGCTCTCCGGGGGTGCGCGCCTTCTGATCGCTGATCCCCTGAATGCCCTCGCCCGCAAAGACCGTCACCGCGCTCTTGCCCGGGGCGATTCCGCGCCAGACCGAGAGGGGTTCCCATTCGGGGTCGCTCTCGTCTTCGGCAAAGCAGAAGGTGTATTTGCCCGGTGAGCCCAGGGTGGCCCGGTCGATCTCGCCCGGACGTCCGCCCCCGACATTGCGCACCACGAGATTGACCGCGCGACCGATCGTGGCGTTCGCACGGTTGCCCTGGCCCAGCGCATTCAGCCCCGCATTCATGCCGACCCGGCGCACAATGGGGCCATTGACAATGATGACCGGACCGGAATGGCACGTGCTGCAGGTCACGCCGTGCAGGGTGAATCCTGGGTCGAGCGCGGCTTCGAGTGCAGCCAGCACCACCGGCATGTACGCGGGCAGGCACCCGGCCATCACCGCATTGATCGCCACCTTCTCGACGGTGCAGGGCGCCAGATTGGGGGGAATAAACCCCACCACCTCGTGCGGGTCGCGCCGGCTGCCCCCCAGCATACGCAGAATCCGCTCCGGCGTTGGGGGAACCACGGGCAGGCCGTCGGTCCAGCCCCGGTCGTAGCACATCTCGACGAGGTCGGCGTCGGGGGGCGTCTCGATGGCGCGTGCGCGGATTCCGGTCTCGCCGAAGCGCACGGTGAGCCGTTCGTGCATTCCCGGTTCGCGGGTGCGCGATCCACAGCCGGGCCGGTGCGGCGGAAGCTCCTCGCCCAGCGTTGCGATTCCGGTGAGCGCGCGCCAATCACTGCGGTTCCAGCCGACCGCGCGACCGCTCTCGGGGGCGTCGTCGCCCGGCTGCGCCGATGCGTTCGGGGCGTCCAGGCGGATCAGGGTGGGCACGCTCTCGATATCGAGCCGAAAGGAGTGCTCCAGGGTGCGGTCGTCCACAGCGGAGGGCGCGAGCTCGGGTCCGAGGAAGGCGCCGTCGTCCTGCCAGAAGATGACGAGGTCGGAACCGCTGCGGACGATCTCCTCCAGAGCCGGACGCGCGAGGTGGGAGGTCTCGCACGCATCCTTCACCACGGCGACGAAGCGGGGGCCGGGAGGGGGCCGATCATTCGGGCCGGGCGGCTGTGGCCGACTGTCGCGCACGTTCATGGACGGGAAGGTGGCAGGAAAGGGAGGGGCCGGCAAGACCAAATCCTGTTCAACGAGTCCTGTTCAACGAGTCCTGTTCAGCGGGCAAGCCTGAAGGCGGGCCGGTTTCGGGCGGGAGTGAATATCCATGTCAACCGGGCGCCCGGTTTTCGCGAAGAGCCTGCCTCGCAGCGTCTCTTGTGGCGCTCGGCTCCTGTTCCTGCCGGTTCGATCATTCGTGAATGCTCCCCGTTGAGCGGGCGTCGGGAAGTCTGGAGCGAAGAGATCCATTGGAAGATGATTGTGACCCTTCGCACCGATCTGCCCGGGCCGTTGACGCTCGGCACGATCCACGAACTGCGGGACAGCTTGCGGATCACACCGAGCGACATTCAAGCGGCGCTGCATTCGTGCTGGGGCTCTGCGGTGCGCCCTCGTCCGCTCGGCGTTTCGCCGCTCGCCATGCGCATTCGGCATCATCCACGAACTTGCGGGCAGCTCGCGGATCACCATGTCGGTTGGAAATGTCCCCCAATTCGGGGGGAAACATTTGTTTCCGGTCTTTGTTCGGCTTGCGTTGATCCGCGCCACCCGGGTATAGCCCGGATTGCCGCTATCCCAGCCAGTAGCTCAGCTTGATCATGAAGACGTCGGCGCCCGGCTGCTCGAAGAGCGTTCCCAGATCGCGTCCGAAGGAGAAGTGGCCGTCCCGTTCATAGTGATCTCGTCCCTGCGACCAGACCAGGAAGAGGGTCGAGCCGGTGCGATACTCCCAGCGCAGAACCGCATTCGAGCGCAGTTGCTTGACATTGAAGTCCGGCCGCTGGTAGGACTCCTCGATGCCATCGCCATTGGCGTCGGCCAGCACGCGACCATCTTCGCCTGCGCGCGTTGCGACCTGATCGAAGCGGTCGGCGAAGCGTTCAGCCCGGGGCGAAGCGACCAGGCGGAATTCGGTGTAGCGCCCCGCCGATACGAAGGGTTGTGCATAGAGTTGCAGCGACAACGTTGGCGTAAAGGTCCAGTCGATGCGCGCCGTCATGCCCGCAGTCGTCTGGTCCAGGCGTCCGAAGAGGTAGTGGTTGTGCTCAAGGCCGGTGTCGCCCTGGCCCGGGCTGCTGCCCGCGCGCGCGAGTCGTCCGATCCACTGCACCCCCTGGTTGGTCCAGCGCACAAAGGGCCCGGCCGAAATCGTGGCGCGCGAGGAGGGCCGCCAGCGCAGATTGGCGTCGGTTCCGAAGCGGTGTGAATCGGTGTCGGGATTGACCCCCCAGTTGCCGCCCATCCGTGCCTGCAGCGCCTTGCGCGAATCGGTCCAGAACCCGAACCATCCCGCCCACGCCGGATCCTGGCGCAGCATCGGACCGCCGCGCAGCGCGGTGTTGCTCAGCCCCGCGCTCTCGCGCAGAATTCCCGCATACCCGCCCCAGAAGTTCTTGAAGGTGAGGCTGCCATTGATATTGGCACCCCTCTGATAGGCCTCGCCGCCCAGGCTGTAGGGGGCCCAGATATTGAAGTTGAGGTTCCAGTTCTGCAGGTGTTCGGTGGGGTTGTAGTGCTGGTAGCCGATCCAGGCGTTGGTGCTCACGAAATCGGTTTCGCGCATGAAGCCGAGATCGTTGGAATCGAATCCGGGCGAACGCGCCGTGGCACCGACCATGAAGCGCCAGTATCCGCCTGCGATCTTGCCGAGGAGGGCCGAGGCCGCCCAACCGCCCAGCGAGGTGCGCGCGGGGTCGAATTCGGTGTGATCGGCGTCGGGACGCTGGAAATAGCGCGCAGAGGAACGCTGGGTGCGGGCGATCGCGTCGGCCGAACCGCGGACCGTGGAGCCCAGGATGTAGCCCTGCAGCATGAAGCGGTCGTCGCCGAAGCGGTGCCGTGCATCGATGCCGCCGGTGTAGGCGCGGTCGTGCAGGTCGAGCGCAGCGGCTCCACTCCGGTCGCGGGTGGTCCAGGTTGAGATGATTCCCACCGCGCTCCTGCCATCGCGGAAGTCGCGAACCAGGCGCGCCATGCCATGGTTTCCGGCCGGTTCGACAAGCTGATCGGCGAGCGGTCCGGAGGCGTTGGCGGTTTGGGCATTCTCCTCTGCCGTCAGGGCGTGCAGCAATCCGAGCGACCATCCCGACTGCGTTTTGCCCGACAGCTTGGCTGCACCGAGAATCCGGGTTCGCTCCGGAGCCTCGGCATAGGCGACGCCGGTTGCCTGGCCGCGCGGCGCCCGCCCGATTCGCCGCGAATAGAAGAGCCCCTCATTGGCCCCGTCGCCATCGCCCTCGGAGAAGCGGAAGTCGAAGATATTGGCCCCCTCCAGGAAGAAGGGCCGCCGTTCGGGGAGGAAGGTCTCGAAGGCCGACAGATTGACCTGGGCGGGATCGGCCTCAACCTGCCCGAAGTCGGGGTTGAGGGTCAGATCCAGGGTGAGGTCGGTGGTGAGTCCGTACTTGACATCGGCCCCCACCGCCGACGACAGATCGCGGGGTTCGTAGAAGGGATCGGCGGCGCTTCCCGGCGCGGCCTCCATGCGGACGAGCGAGTAGGGCATGACCTCGATGCGGGCCGGGGGCGAGAGGTCGCGCAGTTCGCGCAGCTCGCCGAAGCGCGAGACCAGGGCACCATCCTCGCGCGAGATCGGAGCCCAGAGGCTGCGCTCCATATGACGGGCCACGAAGCGCACGAAGTTGATTCCCCAGGTCTGCCGCGCGGCCCCATCGAAGCGCAACTGCGAATAGGGGATCCGGAACTCGGCCGTCCAGCCCTCTTCGTCGATTCGGGTCGCCACATCCCAGACCGCATCCCAGGAGTCGTCCTCCTCGACATCGTTGTACATGTAGCTGTCGGACTTGACCCCCGCCGGATTGACGCCGAAGCGAAAGGCGGTGCGACGGTCGTGGTAGCTGTCGATCGCCACATCCACCCAGTCCGAATGCGGACGTTCGTCGCGGCGGGCAAGCTGGGCCACAAGCGAATCGGGGGCCGAGTCGTAGGCGCGAAATCCCACAAAGATCGCATCGGAGCCGTAGAGTACGCGGGCCTCGGTCTGCTGCAGGGGGCGCTCGCCCTCGTTGGGTTCGAAGACCACGAAGTCGCCCGCGACGGTGGCTCTTGCCCAGGCGGCCTCGTCGAGAATCCCATCGATGCGGGGCTCCCCGTCGTCCACCCGGTGCGCCGGGAGCGAGGGCGGCAGTGCCCGCGCATTTGCGGCAGCCGTCCGCGCCTCCGTTCCCAGCGACTGACCCGGGAGGGCATGAGGGGCGCCCCCCAGCATCGTCATCGCTGCGAAGAGCCATCCCGCCGCTCCCCGCACTCCCATTTTCTGCGCCCGGATCTTCACACTCATCGTCTTCGCTTTCCTCTTCCCGAACCCTCCCGGGTCCGTCATCTTGTTCGCTGATCGGGATTGTGTCGCTCTTCGCGGCGCCGACGGTCCTGGCGCTTCGAGCGGGTGCTTCGCCGCAACGGAGCGATAGGACGAGAGAGAGTGCGAAAAGGTTGCGAAGGGGGATTCAGGGGCGGACGCGCCGCTTGGCGTCACCCCACGCAGAGAGGCAGAGGCAATGGCGAATCCGGGGACAGGGAGCAGGGGAGGATGGGCCGACCGGCCGCGGCCGCGCATCGGGCCGCACTACTTCAGAGCGCATGGGCACGGAAACGACTACCTGGTCCTTGAGGAGGGCGAGGGGCCGCTGTTGACTGTGGCGGCGGTGCAGCGCATCTGCGACCGGCACCGGGGTCCGGGGGGAGATGGAGTTGTGGTGGTGGAGAGTGAAAGGGGCGATTCGGCGCCGGCGCCGGGAGACGCGGGGGAAGAGGGGCTCGTGCGGCTCAGGATGTTCAATCCCGATGGCGGCGAGTTTGAGCGCAGCGGCAATGGGTTGAGGATCGCGGCGGCATGGCTGCGCAGGCAGAACCGGGTCGGCTCGGACCCCTTCCAGGCTCTGGTGGGGGGCGAGCGGGTCCGAATGCGAATCTCGGCGCCCGACCGGGCGGGCATCTTCGACGCGGCGGTGGAGATGGGGCGGGCGACCGTTCCCGCTGCGGCCCCCTTCGTGGCGCCGGATGCGCTCACAGCCGATGGGAGGGTTGCGCTGGAGCTGATCGCTGCCGATTCCCGGGTGCGCACCCTGCATGCGCTGCCGGTTGCGGTCGGAAACCCCCATGCGGTGATCTTCGGTGCGCGCTGGACTCACGCCGAGGTGGTGCACTTCGGCCCGCAGGTCGCCGTGCACCCCGCCTTTCCCCAGGGAACGAACGTGCAGTTTGTCCAGGAGCCGCGCGGGCGCCGGATCGAACTCCGGATCTGGGAGCGCGGGGTGGGCCACACCCTTTCGTCGGGTACCTCGGCCTCGGCGGCGGTGGTGGCTGCGGTCCGGGCGGGGCTGCTGGCACCTGGCCGCGCAATCGTCTCCATGGAGGGGGGCGCGATGGAGGTGACGGTCGAAGCCGACTGGAGGGTGGAGCTGCGGGGGCCGGTTCAGGAGATCTGCACCGGAACGCTGGCACCCGGGTTGCTGGCAGGGGAAGGAGATGTGGGTGGGGAGCCGTGAAGCGGCTGGGCGGTATGGGTCGGACTGACGATACTATAAGTCTATAATCTAATATAACGCTTTTGTCCACACGCGCAACCGCAACGCCCTCGACCCCCAGTGAATCCTGCACGAGAAGGGCGATGCGATCCTCGGCTGCATCGAGGATTCGGGCATTTCCATGCACGGTCAGCGTGCCTGCGCTCATCCAAACCTGTCCGGCTTCGCTTCTGAAGACGCGGAGTGTCGTGGAGTTGCTCTTGGGCAGTCGTTCGCCGAGCCACAACGCGCCACCGCGGCCTGCGAATACCTGATTCGCGCTCTGCTGTGGGCCGCCCGTCGCGACCGGTTCCCGAGCTTCGCCGCCCGATTCGTTCGCCAGACGACACGCGACGATCTCCAGCGAATCGCCGAAGGCCGCAATGAAGAGCCACCCGCAACCACCCCGAGATCATCGCTTCGCCTGCCGCCTCGTCGCGCCGGATATTGAAGGAGGTTGGATCAGCGTATCGGAGAGCTGGCCTTCGGCCGTGATTCCGACCTCGTCAATCGTGTCGCGCGCTCTGGTGCCGACCGAAGTCTCGAGGACCATGAGCAGTTGCGGGAGTCTCGACGATATGCCGGTCCAGCTCCGGCCCGCAACCCGGGCGAGTGCGACGGACTGTCGTCCCCGACCCCCGATTGCCGGAACCCGGAAGCTCCGGCCGAAGCGTCCCGATCCGGATAAGACCGGGAAGCGGGCGAGGTCACGCTCGCCGGTGAGTTGAGGCGCGTCATCCACATCGGGCATCTTTCATTCGTGTGCAAATCTTCCATTCTTGTGCAATCAGGCAGACATATCCGGTTTTGTGCAAGGTGTTGTACACGCCGACCGGCAGTTGTGCAAAGCAATCAACACATCAGTCAACGGTACTCTGCAGATCAATTGTGCAGATCAATCATCTGAACAAAAATCAGTCAATTGCACAAGTCGGAAGGCCTGGGTCGTTCACCTCCGGGAACCGCCACCTGCACACCCGGCAGAAGCTGATTTTCCGCGCCCCGGCGTCTCGGCGTTTCGTTCGGTGCGGGGGGGGGGGCCGCATGCGCAAGGGCATCAGCGGTCAGGCATGGAACCTTCGTGCCCAAGCGGCCGTTTTCCACGGTGACGCAGCTTCCCCCGTGGCGTCCCCTCAACTCCTCACGCGGGCAAGAAGAATCAATCCCACGATCAGAAAGACGAAGTTGGGAATCCAGGCGGCCCAGAAGGGGGGGAGTGCGCCGGCCGCCCCGATTGCGCCAAAGACGCGCATAAGCAAAATGTACAGGATTGTGGATCCGAGAGACACGCCCACCCCCAGCGCCGCGCCGCCCTTCTTGACGGTGGTGGCCAGGGGCGCTCCGAAGAGCATGATGACCAGCGTTGCGGCGGGGATCGACAGCTTCTGGTCGCGTCGGACGAGGAGGTCGGCCGGGTCGCCGCCGGAGCGATAGATGGCCGCCGCCCGCCGTCCCAGCTCCGCATAGCTCATCTCGGTGTCGTCGGCGGGGTCGTCGCGCAGCTCCTCGGGCGACACATCCAGCCCAGGTCTGCGGTAGCGCTCGAAGGCGTAGGAGGCCTCGCGGCCGCCGGGATCGATCAGGCGCAGCGTTCCATCCCGAAGGCTCCATCCCTCGCCGGGGGTGTGAATTCCCTGGTTGGCCCAGATGTGGCGCAGCGATCCGTCGTCGTCGCGGGTTTCGATCAGCACCTGGTCGATGGAGCGGTTCGAAACGAAGAGCTGCTGAATGCTGAGCGTTTCGCCGGCCTCGGTCTGGTGAACGAAGTTGTTGCGCCAGTCGCCCCGCACCTCGCGGTCGCCGAAGATCTCGGCGGCGCGGCGATTTGTGGAGGGAACCAGGGAGCTCAGGAGAAAGACGCAGGCGGTGAGCCCCAGCCCGACCGGTCCCAGGGGCAGAATCAGGCGATGAAAGGAGATGCCCCCCGCCTTGGCCGCCAGGATTTCGCGGTGCACGGTCATGGTATTGACGGTGAAGACGGCTGCGACGAGGGCTGCGATCGGCGCCGACCACACCATGAAGTGCGGATACATGTAGAGATATCCGAGCGCCTGATCGGCCACGGTGAGGCCCCGATCCACAAACTGGCCCGAGCGTTCGGAGTGGTCGCCCAGAACGAAGATGACGGGGATGCTCGCGACGGCGACGGCGAAGATCCAGGTGAAGGTGGAGGCCACCATGCGGTCCAGGGTGCGAATCACCGGATCTGTCCTCCGGGGGGTGCGCGCCGCCCGCCCGGTCGCCATGCGCCAAGGCGCCGCAAGAGCGTGGCCAGCTCCTGCCAGCCGCCGCCCCGCGCGGAAGAGATCCAGCGTCCGAGCCGCGCGACCATCAGGCTTCCCAGAATGAACCAGACAATGCTGGGCGACCACATGCTGAGCGCCGGATCCATGAGATTGCGGTCGGCCCACTTCTCGCCACTCGTCAATCCCCACTGGTACACCCCGATCACGACCGCCGAGACCGCCACCACCATGCTCACGCCGCCGCGCGGAAAGCGAATCCCCACCGGCACGCCCACCAGAACGAAGATCAGGCAGGCGGTGGCGATGACCATCTTCTTGTTGACCTCGACCCGGTACTGGTTGACCTGGCGGCTCAGCGCCCCGACGCGGGCGGCATGGGTGCGCGAAGTCGAGGCCAGGATGCGCGTGAAGTCGTCGGCGGGGAGGACGCCGGCCTCCTGCATGGCAAAGGTGTGCGCATGGGGAGACATGCCTTCGGTGCGGGCCGAATCGGCAAGGCGCCCTTCACCCAGCGCGCGCTCTACGGCACTCAGCGCCCCGGCGGCGCTCTCGGTGAGGAGCGTGTCGAGCTCGGCGCTCCGCGCCCGCGCCGTTTCGAGCAGCATTGCCACCGACATCTCGCGGTCGCTGCGCTGGTCGCTGTCGGAATCCTGGAAGATGTTTCCAATTCCCCTGAGCACCTGCACCTGTCGCTCGAAGTGAACCGCCTCGAGGGTGCCGTCGCTGCCGCCCACCTCGTACACGCGCCCGTCGAAGAGACGCAGATGCAGATCGGTAAAGGATGGGCTCAGGGCGATCCGACCGCGCTCGGCGTAGGTTGTGCGCCGAATTCCCTGCCTGCTCATATCATGGATTGTCACGCCGGTCATCGTTGCCGAGTCCTGATCAATCGATTCGGCGACCAGAAACCAGGGTCCGAGGCCGTTGTCGGCTTCGATCCGGTTGACCGCCTGTTCACGGAGCTGAAAGGTGGGACTCTTCTGACGGATCGAGTTGCGCAGATTCTTGAGGCGGTGGTTGGCTTCGGGCAGGATCTGATCGTTGAAGACGTAGGTGACTCCGGTCAGGAACAGTCCGAAGAAAAGCACCGGCAGGAAGATTCTGCGCGGACGCACGCCGCCGCTCGACATGGCCACGATCTCGCTGTGGGTGGCGAGCTCGCTGAAGGCGTAAAGGACGGCGGGCAGAACCGCCATCGGCAGGGTGACGGCGATCGTGTGCGGGAGCGAGAGAACCAGCGCTTCGAGGATGATTTCGCGGGGCAGCCCCTTGCCCACCCAGTCCTCGAGCTGCTGTGCCACCGTGTTGACGAAGAGCAGTCCGGTGAGCAGAGTGAAGGAGAAGAGGAAGGGACCCGTGAGCGAACGCAGCAGGTAGCGGGTCAGAATGGTCATCTTCGGCTGGCTGGAGGAAGAATCGCCGGATTGGGCGGATTGGGTTCTGTTCCGGGGGATTTCCCGCCATGGCCCGGGGTGACAGGTTGGATCTCCGATCCGCGTGCGCGGTTGTCCGGGGGCGACCGGCAGTGCGGGCGCGGGATGCCGGAGGGAACAGCCCGTGAAATATAATGATCCTGGGAGCGCGGAACGGCTGCGGAGGGCGTTTTCCTCTCTGTCGCGGATGGGATTTCTCCTGCTCGCGCTTCTGGCCGGCGCTCCCTCCGCCGGTGCGCAGGAGCGTCCGGTGCGCCTGAGTCCCCTCGGCCCGCGCTGGCCCGCGCTGGATACCGCGCTCTGGGTGATGCCGGAGCTGCGCGGTCCCCCAAGGCCGCTCGGTGCCGAACCGCTGCGCCCGCCGCCGACCGTTCGCCTGGGCCTGGCCCGCATTCCGGTGGTGCGCTTCGATCCTGCCGCAAGGGAAGCGTCCGCACGGTTGCCCCGCCTGGGAACCCTTGGCCCTCCGGTCGATCTGGCCGCGATTCCCCGCGCCGCTCCGGCGGCCTTTCCTGCGGCTCTGGCGGGCGATTCGCTGCGCTTTCGGAGCGATCTTGCCGATCTCGCCTTCTCGCTGCGCGGCGGGGGACAGCTTGGGAGCGACTGGACGCGCTACCGCCCCTGCGAAGAGGCTGTCCAGGAGACCTGCGAGCTTTCGCTCCTGCCGCGACTTCTGCCCGACCTGCGCTTTGCCGCGCTGGCCTCGGGAACGATCGCCGAGCGCCTCGAGATCGATGTGGACTACGATCAGACGCGTGAGTTCCAGGGCGCCAACCGCGTCAATGTGCGCTACCGGGGCCGTCCGGACGAGTTCGTGCAGCGCCTCGAGGTGGGCGATGTCGATTTCGGCCTGCCCCCCTCGCACTTTATTGCCGGCGCCGTTCCCGCAGGCAACTTCGGCTTCCAGGCGACGATGCGCGCCGGTCCGGTCGATCTGCGCTCGGTGTGGGCGCAACAGAATGGCGAGGTCACCTCGCGCCGCTTCCGCCTCGAGGAATCCGGACGCGGCTACGCCCGCAGCGACACCCTCGTGCTCGACGACGCCGACTACGTGCGCGGCCAGTTCCTCTTCCTCGTCGATCCGCACCGGCTTGCTGGCGCGCCCCACCTTGACATTCTCTCTCTGGCGCGCTCCGACGCCCCTCCGGAGCTCCTTCCCGGCGCCGAGCCGATTCAGCTCTACCGCTCCGAGACCGGCGGCTTTGCCCGCCAGCAGGTCGAGGGCCACATCCAGGCCGATGCGGTGGCCGGCAGCGGGGCCGACACGGTGACGGAATCGGCGTGGTTTCGCTATCTGCAGCCGGGTCTCGACTACGTGGTGCACCCGAGCGGCCTCTGGATCGCGCTCCGCACCCCCCTGGCGGATGACGAAGCCCTGGCCGTGACCTATCTGACCGAATCGGGCGACACGATCGGCTCCTACAACCCCGAGATCGACTATCTGCGCGGCCGCCGCCCCCGGCTTCGCCTTCTGAAGGCGACCGCATCCGAGCATCAGCCCGGCCGCCCCACCTGGCGCTACGAGATGCGCCAGATCTACCGCGTTTCCTCGGCCAGCGAGGTCGATGTGGAATCGGTGGAGCTCGCCATCTCCCTGGGCGAGGAGAGCGCCGGACGCACCTTTGCGCGGCGCCCCGGTGGCGAGGATGTCACCTGGCTGCGCCTCTTCGGGCTCGACGACGAGGCCCCCGTCGATCGCATCGATCCCTCGCAGATCTACCGCCCGGCGCTGGAATCCTTCGAGGAACAGCCTCCGGTCACCGGCACCTTCGTGGTCTTTCCCACCCTGGAGCCCTTCGCCCGGCCACCGCCACTGGATACGCACGGCATTGGCGCAGACGAGGCCACCCGCACCCTGGGCGCGAACCGCAATCGGCGCATCTACCACGATCCCGATCCCTTCGAGCGCGACAACGGCGGCGTCTTCCGGCTCAACCTGGCCTACGAGGCGCGGGGTCAGGGTCCGGCGTCGGCATTCGTTCTGGGGGCGGTCGGCATTCGCGAGGGAACCGAGCGGGCGAGTCTGGAGGGGCGGCCGCTGGTGCGCGGAGTCGATTACCGGATCGACTACGACCTGGGAGAGCTCGTCCTGCTCGATCCAACTGCGCTCCTGTCGGCGAACCCGGGGCGCGTGCTCGATGTTTCGTGGGAACAGCGCAGCTTTTTCCAGGTGGCGCCGTCGTCGGTCTTCGGGGTGAATGCGCACTATCGGATGGGCGACTACGGAAGCGCGAATCTGGTGGGGCTCTACCAGACCGAGGGCGAGCTTCGGCGGCGGCCGCAGTTGGGGCTCGAGGCGGGGGCGGTCTGGCTGGGAGGAACCAATCTGACGATCGATCTCGATGCGCCGCTCCTGACGCGCGCCCTGGAGGCGATCTCGGCGGCGGGCCCCGACGAGCGTTCCTCGCTGCACATCGCCGGCGAGGCGGTGGTGTCGCTTCCCGATCCGAACCGGCAGGGCGCCGTTTACGTGGATGACTTCGACGGGCAGAACAGCCGACCGCTCTCGCTCCGGAGCCAGGATTGGCAGCGGGGCAGTCGTCCGGCCCGGCGCGATGGGGCCGAAGACGCGCTCCCGCCCATCCTCGCGGAGAGTTCGCTCGCCCGGCTGACCTGGCAGCACAACTGGATTCGCACCGATGTGACGGGTGACAGCCTGGGGGTCTTCGAGGGCTTCAACCCGGCCGAGATCGATCAGCGCATTCGGGTTACGGGCAGCGCGCTGCGCGACGCCGGCCTCCTTGTGCGCTTCCGCCCCGCCAGCGGCGACGTCGAGGGATCGGGGGGCTGGTCGTCGCTGACCACCGTTCTCAGTCCCACCGGCACCGACCTCACCCGCAGCGATTTTATCGAGTTCTATGCCCGCGACGGAGAATTCCTCACCCTGATCCTCGATCTGGGGGTGGTGAGCGAGGACGCCTTCTTTGTCGATACCACCGGAGCTGCAACCGGAATCAAGCCGGCGGTGCACATTCCCTGGGGTCAGGGAGTGCTCGACCAGGAGGCCGATCCGAGGCGCGGCGAGGTCTGGGGGCGGGTGGCCGACGGGCGCGGGGTGTGGGACGAGTCCTGCTTTGCGGAGCGGGGCCGCATCTATCCGCCGGGCAGTCCGAATGCCAACTGCACCCGGGGCAATGGGCGTCCCGACACCGAGGACCTGGACGGAGACGGCAACCTCGACACCCTCGAACGCTACCGCCGCTTCGTGATTCCCCTGAATGGATCGTCGCGCTATCTGGTTCGCGATCGCCACGAGACCGGCACCGCCTTTAGGCTCTACCGGGTGCCGATCAAGGGGCCGGCCGGGATCGATGTGGGGGGCCGGATTGGCGAGGCCGAGCTGCGCGCCGTGCGGCACCTGCGCCTGACCGTTGCGGGCCGTCGCAACGATGCCTTCGCCCTGACGCGCATGGCAATTGTCGGATCGACGTGGATTCGGCGTTCGGGAACGGGTGTGCTGGCAGGGCTGGGGGGCGATACCGCTTCGGTGCAGGGCAGGGTGGAGGTGGGGCCGGTGTCGCGCCTTACCGTGGGCGACGCCTACAGCTCGCCGCCGGGGGTGGTTGAGCAGCTCGACGACCCGACCGCGGCCTTCGGAGGACAGGGCGTCGAGTTCAATGAGCGCTCGCTCGCGATCTCCTTCGACGATCTGGCTCCGGGCGACCGGGCCGAGGTCTACAGCCGCTTTCCGCAGCGCCCGCGCGACTTTCTCTCCTATCAGGAGGCCCGGATCTGGGCGGTGGCGGTGCAGGGAGGCTTCGGGATGGCCGTGCCGGCGTACTTCTTCCTCAAGGTGGGAACCGACGACCGCAACTTCTATCTCTTCCGCAGCCGCCTGAGTCCGGTGGCAAGTCCCGGCGCGGTGCGCGAAGCCGAGTGGCTGCCCGAGATCGTCATCGATTTTGAAAAGTGGCTCGCGCTGCGGCGCCAGGCCGAAGAGGAGCTGATTCGCCAGCCGCGCCTTCCCGAAGATCCCCCTCTGGTGCTCTGGTCTCCCGATTCCACCCACGCCGTCTTTCTGCAGGACCGGGGACGCGCCCCCAGCTTGGCTTCGGTGCGCGAGATCGGGATGGGGGTGTACAACGAAACCGGCGCACCCCTCTCGGGCGAAATCTGGATTGACGAGCTGCGTCTGGCGCGCGGGATCCGCAATGCCGGCTTCGCCTCGGCCTTCGACGCCGAGCTCCTGGGCGGGGAGTTCTTTCGGGCGCAGGCCTCCTTCCGCGACCGGGGCGGGTATTTTCGCCAGCTTCGGAGCGAACCCACCTTCCAGAACGACCGTTCCCTCGCTCTGCACACCACCCTGCAGCTTGGACGACTGATTCCCGAGAGCTGGGGGGTCGAGGCGCCCCTCACGCTCAGTCATGAACGCGATGGCCAGACGCCGATCTTTCTGCAGAACAGCGATGTGCGGGCGACGGCGCTGCCGGGAGTGCGCGAAGTGGGATTTGCGAGCACGCGCATTGCTCTTGCGCTGCGGCGGACCGCCCCCGAAGAGGGTGGAGGACTTCCGGGACGGCTGGAGCTGCGGGCCGGAGTGATCCGGTCGGCGCTGAACACAATCACAACCGAAAGCGAGGGCGGGGGAATCGATGGCTTTCTCAGCTACGCGCTCGAACCCGGTCGGCGCGAGGTGCCGCTCTTCCCCGGTCCGCTGGAGAGATTGGCGCGCTGGCTGCTGCCCGCCTTTCTCGAGGACCGGGTGGCGCGTGCGCGGTTGCGCTGGACGCCCGAGAGCCTGGCGCTGGAGAGCGAGCTGCTGGGGCGCGAACTTCGCATCTATCGCTTCGACCGGATCATTCGGACCGATCGCGACAACCTTGTGGAGCCCACCGAGGCGCCGCGGAGACGCCTGACCGGGACCGCGCGGCTGACCCTCAGGCCGATCGAATCGGTCACCGCCGAGGCACAGCTTCTCAGCGGCCGCGATTTTCTCGATCCCGAGCGCCTCTCCTCCGATCCCGTCACGCGCGAGCTTCTGGCCGCCGAACGATGGCGCAGGGCGGGTGTGGATTTGGGCTGGGAGGTGGATCGGCACCTGCGCACCCGGATCGCCTTCCGACCCCGCCTCTCGGAGTGGGCGCGCACCGGCGTCGAGCTTGCAACCCTTCACCTCTCGCGCCGCAACGCCGATCTCGTGGGCCCCGCATCGCTCTTCGGGTCTCCGGCTCTGCTGCGCAATGTCGATGGCCAGCGCGACATCTCGGCCTCCTTCACCCTCGACCCGGCCCGCCTGTACGACCCCGTCCCCGCGCCGACCGGCCGGACAGACGCAGAGGAGAGCGGGGAGCGCGCCTGGACCGATCTCTTCGAGCCGGTCACCCTGACCCTGGCCAGCGGCGTTACCGCGCGCTTTGACCGCGACGCCGTCGATCCCGGCTGGCTGTACGAGCTTGGCTGGGAAAGCCGCGAACGCTTCCTCGCGATCGGCCCCGATACCGCATCGACCTTCAGCGAACGCGATCGGACCACGCTGCGCGGCGGCCTCCGTCTGCCTGCCTCGGCCACGCTGCGCATCGGTTATGACCGCTCCCTGACCGAGACGCTCGATACCCGCTCCGATCGTCGCGCGGGGCGCAGGGTGTGGCCCGATCTGACCATTTCCATCGACCGCCTTCCCCTTCCCGCCTTCCTGGTCGGCGGAGTGGAGCGGATTTCGCTCTCATGGGGATTGCGGCACGAGGAGCGCAGACTCGAGTTCGGCGAAGGGTCCTTTCAGGATCGCTACCGTGAAGACCGCGAGCGTCCCATCCAGGTCACGATCGAGCTGGCCGGCGGAGTCACGGTGGGGTACAGGGGCAGGGTCAGCCGGGGCGACCGTCGCGATCCGATCGGCGACACCCGCAGAGCCGCGAACGCCCACTCGCTCTTCGGTTCGGCGCGCTTCTCTTCGCCCTTCGCCATCTTCCGCGCGCGCGGCGCTCCGCTGCGTCTCGGCATCGACCTTCGGTACGGCGACGAGCACCAGTGCCGCATCACCAGCCGCGAGAGCGAATGCATTGCCTTTATCGATCAGCTCGAGCGCGATGCCTCGATCTCGGTTGATTCCTCGGTGCAGGACTTCGAGCTGGGAATCCGGCTGCGCTACCTGGATCGGCGCTCCTTCGTGGGGCTGCGCGCCGGCTCGACCCGCTTCCAGCTCAACCTCTTTGGCCGCTTTCTGCTGACGCCGGCGGTTTTGCCGAGAGGGGATTCGGGGTCTGTGGGCGGGGGGTAGGGGGGATGCCGGCCGCGCCGCTTCAGCCGCCGTCCGATCTTCCCGGCGATTTGGGGACAACGTCCAGCCGGGTGATCCCCATGTGTCATGCATGCAATTGGATTGTACAAGAGTATCATGTCTGGAAATATTGTACATAAAATTGTATATATTATATAATATAGTTATTATATATGTGATTATATTTTGCCGAAAGGTTGTGCATAATAAAACATCCTGTCGGAGCAGTGATTCGAATCGGATTTGCATCGTCGCGGCCAGGTGTCAGGGTCATGGTTTGACCGGAATGGCTGTTTTCGATATATATTCGGAAGATGCCTGCCCAGGCGTATGCAATCAGATAAAGCCAATACCTGCACGCAGAAAACAGGATGCGATTGTTCTGCCATGATTTGTAATTTTTCTGCCGATGTTTTTTCGTGAACATCCAATGTAATCATACAAAAACGACCACATGTCAGAATTCCCGCCCTGTCCGCTCCATTCCACCCCCGCCTTCCGTTCCGTCCCCCCCCGGCGCAAAATCTGTCCCATCTGAACATAGGAATGCCCATCGAATCGACCGACCCTTGCCCTGTCGCAGATCGATCACGGAGGACGCACGCAAGGGAGAGGGGTGTCGGGTGACGGAGAGGGAACGCAAGAGCATGATGACGGCCGCGCTGCTGCTGGCCGGGGCTGCGCTGGTGCGCTTTCTGGTCGCGCCCGCACCGGCTGACGCGCCACTCGCGGAGCGTGCATCGATTGCAGACAGTCTGCTGGCTGCGGGCGATTCGGCGATTGAGGACAAGGAGCGTCGCAGTCGGCCCTTTGCAGCAGGCGAAACGATCGACCCGAATACCGCCGACGAGGTCGATCTCGACCGGTTGCCGGGGGTGGGGGCGTCGCGGGCGCGCCGGATTGTCGAGAGCCGGAGCCGGGAGGGCCCCTTCGCCACGGTCGAGGATCTGGCGCGGGTGCCGGGAATCGGAGCGGCCTCGGTGGAGAGGCTGCGACCGTATCTGAATCTGGGCGCCGCACCGGCAGGGGGGCAGATGCGCACCGGGAGCGCGCCGGGTGGTGGTGGGGTGGATCTCAACCGGGCCAGCGTCGCAGAGCTGCAAACGCTGCCGGGAATCGGGCCGGTCACCGCCGGGCGAATCGTGGCGTGGCGCGAGGAGAACGGCGGCTTCCGGAGCCCCGATCAGCTTATGGAGGTCTCGGGAATAGGCGAAAAAACCTATGCGCGGCTCGCACCCCTGGTCAGGGTCGGCCGATGAGCGTCCCGGTCTGCATTCCCGACGCTCCCGGGGCGTCTGTACCCGCGGACTCCACCGGCGAGGGAACGAGGGCGGACGATGCGACCTCCGCAGAGACACTCGGGGAAGCCTCCGCGCTCCTGCACGAGATGGTGCGCCGTGGCGCCTCCGATCTGCATATCACCGCAGATGCGCCCCCCAGGCTTCGCATCGATGGAGAGCTGGTCGATGCCGAAACCGGATCCGGGCGTGCACTCCGGGCGGCCGACACCCGCCGTCTTCTCCGGGACATCCTCGACCGGACGCAGTTCGATCGCTTTGCGGCCGAGGGAGAGATCGACTTCGCCTTCGAGCTTCCGGGGCTGGCGCGCTTTCGGGGCAACTGCTTTCGCCAGGGGGGAAATGTGGCGATTGCGGTGCGGCACATTCCCGCGCGCGTTTCGTCCCTTGCCGATCTGGGATTGCCGGCAGTGCTGCACCGCTTCGCCGCCCTTCCGCGCGGCCTGGTTCTGGTCACGGGCCCCACCGGCTCCGGCAAGTCCACCACCCTGGCCGCGATGGTTGATCGGATCAACCGCGACCGTTCGGGGCACATCATCACCCTCGAAGATCCGGTCGAATTCATCCACCCTCATCGGCGCTGCCTCGTCAATCAGCGCGAGATCGGCCGCGACACATCCGGCTTCGGCCTCGCTCTGCGGCAGGCGTTGCGCCAGGATCCCGACGTGCTCCTCATCGGCGAGATGCGCGACGCCGAGACGATGGAGGTGGCTCTGACCCTTGCCGAGACCGGCCACCTGGTTCTTTCGACCCTCCATACCAACTCGGCCGCCGATGCCGTGAGTCGCGTCATCGATTCCTTCCCGGCCGCGCGCCAGGTGCAGGTTCGATCCCAATTGGCGGCGGTTCTGCAGGGAGTCGCGACCCAGATTCTGCTGCCGCGCGCGCGGGGCGGTGGGCGGGTGGCCGCGGTCGAGGTCATGGTCTGCACGGGGGCGGTGCGGGCAATCATCCGCGATGGCCGCATGCACCAGCTCCGTTCGCTGATGCAAGCCGGGCGGCGGCATGGGATGCGCACCCTGAACGACGCTCTCGGCGCACGCTATCTCAAGGGTGAGATTACCCTTGAGGCGGCGCTCGGAGTCAGCCCCGATCCCGGCGAGCTGCTGCGCGCGGTCGGCGAACCGGCACCCGACGATCTTCCCCATCTCGCAACCCTGTCCGAGGATGTCGGATGGGGATCGTAGGAGGGGCTCCGCCCGGCGAGATCGCGGTCTTTATCCGCCTCTTCGCAACGATGATCGAGGCGGGGCTGCCGATCGTTCCCAGCCTGACGATCCTGGAGCAGCAGACCCGCAACCGGGTGCTGCGCGGAGTCATCGGCGACCTTGTGCGCGACGTGCAGGCCGGCGACACCCTGGCCGGGGCGATGCGCCGTCATCCGCGGGTCTTTCCGGATCTGAGTGTCCACATGGTGGCGGCGGGAGAGGCGGCGGGGGCGCTCGACACGATTCTGGGGCGGCTATCGGATTTTCTGGAGAAGAGCCATGCGCTGGCCCGCAAGGTGCGCGCGGCGATGATTTATCCGGCAATGATCCTCGGCGTGACCGGGCTGGCGGTGGCGGTTCTTCTCGTCTTCGTGATTCCGACCTTCGAGGAGATGTTTTTCTCGGCCGGGGTCGCGCTCCCTCTTCCAACCCGGCTGGTCATCGACGCCTCGGCATTTCTTCAGCGCCACTGGATGTTCCTTGGCGGGGGCTTGGCGCTCCTGACGATCCTGGCCATCCGCCTGCGCCGGACCCCTTCGGGGCGGTTGACGACCGACCGGCTCCTCCTGGCGTTGCCGATGATCGGTGGTGTGCTCCGCAAGGCTGGAGTGGCGCGCTTTACCCGCACCCTGGGCACCCTGACCGCCGCCGGCGTCTCGATTCTGAAGGGGCTCGAGGTCACCGCGCACACCGCCGGAAACCGCGTGATTCGCGACGCCGTGCTCCATGCGCGCCAGTCGATTGCCGGGGGCGCCACGATCGCGGGGCCGCTGGAGGAATCGGGCGCCTTTCCCCCGATGGTGGTGCGAATGGTCGAGGTGGGCGAGCAGACCGGCGGCCTGGATGCCATGCTGAAGCGGATCGCCGATCTCTATGATGAAGAGGTTGACGCTTCGCTGGAGACGCTCATCGCCGCCGTGGAGCCGGCCATGATGGTGGTGCTGGGCGTGGTGGTGGGGGGAATGATCGTCGCCATGTATCTGCCGATCCTTGACATGATGAAGCTGGTGTCCTGAGGTGGTTCGGGGAGAGAGCCCTCGCCCGCCCGACAGCCTCGCCCGCCGAAGCGCCAGGGTGCGGAGCTCTCCCGGGGGCGACCCCTTCCACATCTTCAGGGTTGGACATGGGGGCCGGAAGGGGATATCTTGCGCCCCGGTTGGCCGGTCCTTGCCCGGTCTTCCCGTCCTTGCCCGTGCCCGGGTTGCGGGATCGGATCCGGGTGGGGCAGGTACAACCTTGCGGCTGCGCAATCCTTCCTCCAACGTCGCGGCCTTCCGCCCCAAGGAGCCCCACCGATATGGATTTTGTCTACGCCCTGCTTCAGGACATGACCGATTTTCTGACCCGTTACGTGGTCGAGGCCGGCATCTCGATCGGGGGCGAGAGGATCCCCTTCATGGTGATGCTCCTCCTGGGAATTGGCGGATACCTCACCCTGCGACTCGGTTTCGTGCAGGCACGGCGCCTCGGCCACGCCGTGGTGGTCGCGACCGGCAGGTACGACAACCCCAACGATCCGGGCGACGTCACCCACTTCCAGGCACTCACGACAGCGCTCTCGGCCACCGTCGGGATCGGCAACATCGCGGGGGTCGCGCTGGCGATTCACTGGGGCGGTCCCGGCGCGCTCTTCTGGATGTGGGTAACGGCGCTGCTTGGAATGGCCACCAAGTACTCCGAGGTCACCCTGGCGCAGCGCTTCCGGGTCCACGAGAGCGAGGGCGAGTGGGCGGGAACGGTCTCCGGCGGACCCATGTACTACATCGAGCGGGGCCTGGGGCCGAACTGGAAGTGGATGGCGATCTTCTTCGCCCTCGTCCTGGGAATCACCGCCTTCCTGACCGGAAACGGCATTCAGGCCAACACCGTGGCCGACAACATGGAGACGCAGTTCGGTGTGCAGACCTGGGTCAGCGGTCTCATCACCTCTGCGATCGTTGCAGCGGTGATCCTGGGCGGAATCAGCCGCATCGGGCGCGTCACCTCGATCCTGGCACCGCTCATGGCGGTCATCTATGTGACGAGCGCCTTCATGGTTCTGGCGATGAACGCCTCGGACATCTTCCCCACCCTTGCGCTCATCGTCCGCGAAGCCTTCAATCCGACCGCAGGCATTGCCGGAGCCGGCACCGGGGCCTTCCTGGTGACCCTCATGTACGGGGTGCGGCGCGGTCTCTTCTCGAACGAGGCCGGCCAGGGATCGGCGCCGATCGCGCACTCTGCGGCCAAGACCGACGAGCCCGTCTCCGAGGGGGTGGTCGCGCTCCTGGAACCGCTGATCGACACCCTTGTCATCTGCACCATGACCGGGCTTCTGATCATCATGACCGGAGTGTGGGGCGATCGCTTCGAGACCGAACTCACTCTGGTCGGCGGCGATCTTTCCTACCGCGCTGCGCAGGTGGATGGCGGATCGATTCCGGTGCAGTCCGATCTCCCGATCCGGATCGACGACGGCTATCACGCTGAAACCGGTCCCGCCGACCCGCAGGTCTCCTGGCACGAAGTCCCCGTTGAGCGCCTCTTCGTGGACGAAGCGCAGTTTCAGCCCTTCAGCGGGGTGATTGATCCGATGGCCGGAATGGCGACCGCCGACGATGGCAGCACCTATTCGGCCCTCTACGGAATGGCGGCCGAGAGCGGGGCTCCCCTGACCATGGCGGCCTTCCGACGGGGCCTCTCTCCACTCGGCGACTGGGGACACTACATCGTTCTGGTCTCGGTGCTGCTCTTTGCGATCTCGACAGCGATTGCCTGGAGCTACTACGGCGACCGCTGCGCCAATTATCTCTTTGGCGCCAGGGCGGTGATTCCCTACAAGATCGTCTTTGTGGTCGTCCACTTCGTGGGGGCGCTGTTGCCGCTCAGCGTGATCTGGGACATGGGCGACGTTTTTCTGGGGATTGTGATCTGGCCCAATCTGATCGCGCTTGCCCTGCTGGCCCCCAAGGTGGTTGAGATGACCCGAAGCTACTTCGAGCGTCGCCCCTGGGAGAAGGACCGGCCCGCCCGGAGCGATTCGGCGCCGTAGCGTTCGCGGATCCGGTCGACGGCACGGGCGATCGAGCGGTCGCGCTCCGATTCCAGCGCCGGGGCCTCGCCGAAGAGATCGCGCTGCAAGGGCTCCGCCTGACGAACCAGATTCGTGACCGCAACCCCCAGAAGGCGGGCGGCAGTGCGACGCCGGTGCCGCAGCTCATGCAGAAGGGGCAGGGCGATGGCGAAGATGCCGCGATCGGTCTCGACGCCCTCGCTCCAGGTGCTGGCCGCCTGCCGGGTGGTGAAGTCGTGATCGCGCAGCTTGACGGTGATGGTGCGGGCCCGCAAACCGGCGCTGCGAAGCTGGGCTCCGACCCCCGCGCTGAGTTCGAGAAGGCGCAGTTCGAGTTCGTCGTCGTCGTGGAGATCGGCATGAAAGGTGCGCTCCGCACTGATCGATCGTCGCGGCTCGCGCGCCCTGACCTCGCTGGGGTCGATTCCCCGAACCCTCTCCCAGAGCCAGTTGCCGCGCGCCTCTCCGAACCAGCGCCCCAGCCACCCGCGCTCGACCCGCACCGCATCCGCGCAGCTTCGCAATCCCCTCTTGTGGAGCTGCCGCACAAAGGTGGGCCCGATCCCCGGCAGGGCCTCCAGCGGAAAGGGCGCCATGAATGCGGCCTCGTCGCCGGGCGGCACGACATGCACGCCATCGGGCTTGGCCAGGCGCGTCGCTACCTTGGCCACCAGACGCTGGCTGCCACCCCCGATCGAAACCGTCACTCCGGTGCGCTCCCGAACCACGCGCCGGATCCGCTCGGCCGTCACGGCCACCTCCTCGTTCTTCAGCAGCCGCTCGGTTCCGGTGAGATCCAGGTAGAACTCGTCCACCGACGCCGCCTGCACGACCGGCGAGAGCTCAGCGAGCGTTTTGCGCACTGCCCGGCTGCGCTCGCCCACCGCGCCGCGCGGCACAGGCACGACCCGCGCCTCGGGACAGAGACGAAGCGCCCGCGCCACCGGCATCCCGGAGCGCACTCCATAGCTGCGCACCGCGTACGAGGCCGAGGTCACCACGCCGCGATTGCCGCTTCCCCCCACCAGGAGAAGCGGATATCTTCCCGCTCCCTCCGGATCTTCGAGCCGCGCCACCTGAACGAAAAAGCTGTCGCAATCCACCAGCAGAATCGTGCGGGGCCGGATTGTACGGAGGCCTTGCCCAGGCATCGTGTTCCGGTGCAAACTTCACCCCTCCCTGATCGTCCGGCCGACGCGCCGGTGCCGCAAGCTAACCCATCTGCCAGGAGAATTGCCACCATGGCCTACCCCTTCGAACTTCCCCCGCTCGGCTACGCCTTCGACGCTCTGGAGCCGCACATCGATGCCCGCACCATGGAAATTCACCATGGCCGGCACCACGCGGCCTACACCGCCAATCTCAATGCCGCACTGAAGGATCATCCCGATCTGCACGGGGCGTCGGCCGAATCGCTGATCACCGACCTGGGCGCCCTGCCCGCCTCGATCCGGGGCGCCGTGCGCAACAATGGCGGCGGCTTTGTCAATCACAACTTCTTCTGGCAGATCCTGACGCCCGGAGGCAGCTCCGCTCCTCACGGTCCGCTCGCCGCCGCGATCGATGCGACCTTCGGAGGCCTCGACGCCCTGCGCGAACAATTTGCATCGGCCGCGATGGGACGCTTCGGCAGTGGCTGGGCCTGGCTGGTTGTGGACGACGGCGCTCTTGAGGTGACCTCCACGCCCAACCAGGACGCCCCCCTCATGGAGGGCCAATCCCCCGTTCTGGGTCTGGATGTCTGGGAGCATGCCTACTACCTCAACTACCAGAACCGGCGTCCCGACTATGTCAACGCCTTCTGGAGGGTTGTCAACTGGACGGTGGCGGGCGAAAACTACGCACACGCAACCGGCTGAAGACGCCTCCTCCGATCGTCACCCGCACACATTCATTGCTGACCGGTCCTCTGCGCCGGCGAGTTCATGAGCGCCGACATCTCCTTTGCGATCATCGCCTTCACCTCGCTCCTGGTGGTGTACAATCCACTCAGCGCGATGCCGATGTTCGCTTCGCTGACCGAATCCTACCCTCTGGGCGAACGTCGCCGCACCGCAGTGGTTGGCGTGACGACCTCGGTTGTGGTTCTCCTGGTCTTCGCTCTCTCGGGGGCGTCGATTCTGCGCCTCTTCGCGATCACGACCGAGGCCTTCCAGATCACGGCGGGAGTCATCTTCTTCGGCATCGGCTCGGATATGCTGCAGGCCCGCCGTTCACGGGTCAAGACGACACGGCGCGAACAGGACGAGGCGGCGGGGCGCGACAGCGTCGCCGTAATTCCCCTGGGTCTGCCCACCCTCTCGGGGCCGGGCGCGATCGTTACGGTGATTACCCTGATCGGACAGGCGACCAATCCCTTTCAGGTGAGCGCGGTGTATCTTGCGGCGGTGGGAGTGGGGGTGGTGGCGCTTCCCTGCCTGCTCCTGGCGCCCCGCGCGCTGAACGCTCTGGGTCGCACCGGACTCAATGTGGTGACCCGGGTGATGGGGCTCATGGTGATGGTGGTCGGCGTGCAGCTTGCCATCAATGGCGTGAATGCGGTGGTCGCGTCGTGGAATGGCTGAGAGACCCGGGCGGCCTTCGCAGCGGTTGAACGGCGGCGCGCGACGGGGAAGAAGTTGGCGTTTGGCGGGAATGGAACATATGTTTATCCAGTCTCTGTCACATTCCCGCTACCATCCCCGTACCGTTTCCCCCATAATCCCCGGTATCGGACATCGTCGCAGAGAGCAACCCCTTCGCCAGGCTGCCAGGAGGCCCCAATGACAATCCGTCCGTCGAATCGTCGCTCCAGGAATGTGTCGCAGAGGGCAAAGAGGCTCACGGCGCGGATGCTGCTCGCGTTCGGATTCCTGGCGGTCGTTGCCCTGGCGCCGGCCGTTGCATCGGCACAGAGCCTGAAGGGCGGACGCGACGCGATGCGGGAGCAGCACAACAAGGGAATCGAATACGACTACACCCGCCTCAGGGACGCTTCGCACGTCATGCGCTTCGTCGAGCTGGGACTCCTGGAGCGTCTTCCCGGCAACGTCGACTACACCCTGCACGATGTCAGCTTCCCCTTCGCGCGTCCCGAGGTCAAACTTTTCGTGGAACGCCTGGCCGCCCAGTACCGGGACGCCTGTGGCGAACAGCTTGTGGTCACCAGTCTGACCCGCCCCCTGAACCGGCAGCCATTCAATGCCTCGCAGCTCTCGGTTCACCCCCAGGGAATGGCGGTCGATTTCCGGCGCAGCAATGTGATGGCCTGCCGAAGCTGGCTGGAACGGGTTTTGCTTCAGCTCGAGAACAACGGCACGATTCAGGCCACCCGCGAGCGCCGTCCGCCGCACTACCATGTTGCGGTCTATACGCGGAGCTATGCGGCCTATGTAAGCCGCCTGGAGAAGCGCAAGGCGCAGGATGCGCATGCGGTCGAGGATTCCCGAACCGCCGAGGTGATCCGGCACGAGGTTGTCGAGGGCGATTCGCTCTGGAGGATTGCGGCGCACTACGGCACGACCGTCGATGATCTGCGGGCGGCGAACAGGCTCCGCAGCACCCGCATCTACCCGGGACAGGTGATCCGGGTCAGTCCGCCCGCGCGGTAGCGTTTTTTCCGGGCCGGCGCGCAGAGGGAACCCGCTTCGACGGGCTGGCAAAGGCGGCTTGGGCACGGGCCGGGAGGAACGAGTGCGGAACGCGGAAGCGGAGATTGAACAGTCCACGGATTGCCGGGAGAAGAACCGGACGGAGCTGACGGTTTCGGTTGTGGTGCCGGTCTACAACGAGGCCGCCACCATTGAGCGGCTTCTCCGCAGCGTTGCCGAGGTGGGGGTCCCCGGCGAGATCATTGTGGTCGATGACGGATCCAGCGACGGCACCCGCGATCTTCTGCCCCGGCTTCGCGACGAAGGGCTGATCGACAGACTCGTTCTGCATGATCGCAATCGGGGCAAGGGACGGGCGCTCCGCACGGCCTTCGCGCACGCAACCGGCGATGTGGTGGTTGTGCAGGATGCCGATCTGGAATACGATCCCGGCGCGATTCCGAAGCTCCTGGCGCCGATCGCCGCCGGCACGGCCGACGCCGTGTATGGATCGCGCTTCCTCGAAAAGCCCGGCAGGGGTCTCGGGCGCTTCTCTCTGCACCGCTTCGGCAACCGCGCGCTGACGCTGATCAGCAACTGCTTCACCGGCCTGTCGCTGACCGACATGGAGACCTGTCAGAAGATGATCCGGACCGATCTCCTCCACTCGCTGCCCCTCACCGCCGACCGCTTCGGCATCGAACCCGAGATCACCGCCCGGCTGGCGCAGGCCCGCGTGCAAATCGTCGAGCTTCCGATCTCCTATCGTGGCCGTTCCTGGGCCGAAGGGAAGAAGATCGGCTGGCGCGATGGAGTGGCCGCGATCTGGTTCATCGTGCGCAGCGCCCTGTTGCCGCCCCGGGCCCAGCGCTGGCAGCGACCTTCGTCAGAGGCATAGCGGAAGAGGACGGCGCCGAACCGGCATGTTCGGTCGGCTCCGGATCGTGCCGGGCGGTGTTCCACCGCATGCGCGGAAGTCTGTGGAAAACGTTGTCCGATTTGACCATTGGAATGCCCCTCGGATTCGCCGAATCTGTCCCGACCGAAAGAAGATGGCCCCCGCACAGAGGGCCGAAACACGACAGAGAAAGCGAGCGCCAATGTCGGACCGAAGTGGCTTCACCCTGATCGAACTCCTCATCGTCCTGGTCATTATCGGGATCCTCGCGGCCCTTGCCGTGCCACGCTTCTCGGCCACGCGCGAGATGGCGTACTACGCCGCCATGAAGGCCGATCTGCGCAGCCTGGCGGCGCAGCAGGAGCTGCACCACGCCAACAGCTATGCCTACTCGGATGCGCCCGCGACGCTGGGATTCGTGGCCTCCGACGGAGTCAGCGTGACCTTGACCGCCTCCTCGTCCGGGTGGTCGGCCACGATGACCCACGCCGCCCTGGATGCTACCGAGGGATGCGCGGTCTTCTACGGCGACGCGGCCGCACCGACGCTGGGTTCGCTGACCCCGGCGGCCGAAGGCCAGATCGCATGTACGGACTGACCGTGGGGCGGGTCGTGGCCCTCATGCGCGGAAGTGGAAGCCGGGCTGGGGTGTCGCTCTTTGAGGTTGTGCTGATGCTGGCGATCGCGGCGCTGCTGGCGCCTCCCGTCGTCGCCATGGCCTCGGGGGCAAGGAATGCGCTCCTTGTGCGCCAGGCGGTCGAGAGCGCGGCCCGTCTCCTGAGCGAGTCCCGCTGGACCGCAATCCGCGAAGGCGGGGCCGTGGTCGAGTTCACCGCCGATCCCGCGTGGGGACAGCTTCTGTCGGCGACTGGCGATACGATCCTTGTCACCGATCTCGGTGCAGGCGGAGTCGCGCTGCGCCTCTCCCGCGATCGCGCCTCGAGCCGGATCCGCTTCGGGCCCCTCGGGCTGGGGTGGGTTGCGAGTCAGACGCTGCGCTTTCGGAGGGCGGGACTGGAGCGCCGTCTGGTGATCTCCTCGCTGGGAAGGGCGTCCAGGAGATGAACCGGTCGGGGGCAACGCTGGTCGAGGTCGTGGTTGCGGTCACGCTGGCTGGCGTCGGGGTGACAGGCGTGGCCTCGCTGACAGCCGCGGCAATGCGGACGCTGACCCGGGCCCGGGCCCTGGACGAGAGCTACACCGTGCTGACGGAGTTCGTCGATTCGGCGCGGCATGTCTCCGGGCCCGACAGGGGCGAGCGAGAGCACCCGCTGGGGCTGCTGCGCTGGAGACTGGTCGCGAGTCCCGGCGAGAGTCGGGCGCAGTTTGATCACATGGTCCTGGACGACTCCGTGGCGATCCACTTTACAGTCGCATCTGCACTCACCCGCCGGACGACCCCGTGAGCCGGTTCCGCACCCTGCGCACACACGGTGGCTTTGTTCTGGCCGAGGCGGTGGTCGCGGGCACCCTGGCGCTGGTGGTCATTCAGGTGGCCTGGGGGGCTGTCGCCGTGCAGAGCGCCGTTGCGGGGAGGGCCGTGCAGAGGGCGCAGATACTCGACGAAGCGCGGCTGGTGCGTCATCTGCTGGCCATCGAACTGGGGCAGGGCAGAGGGGGCGTGGATTGGCGTTCGGGCGGCGACACGCTGCGGCTGCGCGCCTTTCGGGGGGCCGCCCTGGACTGCGCAGCGCCGTCGGCGCAGGGGTGGCTGGCGATGGTGTCAGGGTACAGGGCTCTCGATCCGGCAAAGGATTCGGCGCTGATCTTTACAGATGCGGGAGAATGGCGAGCCTCGCGCGTCGTGTACCGGGGCAGTGCAGGGGGGAGCGCATGCAGTCCGTTGCCGGGGTTTGCGGTTGCAAGGCTGGTGCTCGACCCGCCTCGGCCGGATGCCCTGGCTGCGCTCTGGTTCGAGAGGGGCGCCTATCGTCCTGCCGATGGCACGCTGCGCTACCGGTCCGGTCTCTCGGGCTGGCAGCCGCTGATTTCGGCGGTGCTGGATACGGATTCAACCCGCATGGTGGCCACGAATCCGAACACCCTCGAGGTGCGATTCCGGTGGGAGGGAGAGGGAGATTCGTCACGGGTTCGGAGCTGGACGCATCGGGGGCTGGAGCGGTGAGGGCGCCATTGCGCCTTGTCAGTCCGCCACGTCGCTCCCGGTGCACACTCGGCGTGCGGGCAACCTGCGATGATCGGGGCGGCTATGCGCTGGTTCTGGTGCTGGTGGCGATGGCGCTCCTGGGAACGCTCGCCACGACCGCCATGGTTGTGGCTCTGGGGCAACTTCGCGCCGCCACGCTCTCGGGCCGAGTCCAGTCGGCTCGCATCGGAGCCCGGGCCGTGCTGGATCAGGTCCTCGACCTGACCGCAGGGTTGCCGCAATCGCGGGTGGGCGACAGCGCCGTGGTTCTGCTGAACAGCTCGCTGGGCAGCCATGTCGATACCCGGGTTGTCGATCTTCGCCTGGCACCCGAGTTCCATCTTCTTCTGGGCGAGGCACGTACCCGGGACGGAATTGGGGCCAGGATGGGAAGGCTGGTCTGGTGGATTGATCCCCCCGCCCGGATCGCTACCCACAGCGCGGTGATCGAGGCTTCGGCAGTGCAGATCTCGGCAGGAGCTCGCATCGATACCGTATCGGTTCTGGATTCGCGGCGCGGGGTTGCCGCATGTGGCCACCTCCCCGGCCTCGCGGCCTCGCCGGGATCGATTGCTCCAGCCATTCGGCCCCTGCCGCCGCCTCCGGTCTGGGGAGCGCAGCCCTCCTTGCCCGAACTCGCCCCGCTGCGGCTCGGCTGGCTGGGTCCCCGGCTGCTCGACACCCTTGCCGATCACGGCTCGATCGTCTCCCTGCCGCCCTCATCGCCCGGATGCATCGACTGCTGGTCCGGCCTGGTCTTCAACGAGGGCGATGCAGTCGTCGGCCACGAGCAATCGGGAGTGATCGCGGTTCTGGGCGATCTGACAGTGGCTCCGGGGGCGGCCTGGTCGGGTCTGGTGCTGGTGGCGGGGAATGTCACTGTGGCAGAGAGGGCTGTGGTGCGAGGCCTGATCCGGGCCGGGGGAACGGTTGCGGTGGCGGCCGGGGCCGTTGTGGATGGATCCGCCTGCGTGGCGCTGGTCGCTCTGACCCAGGCCCGGTCGCTGCACCGCCCGATCCCCCTGGGAGCGCGGTCGTGGCTGATGCCGATTGCCCCACTGCCGGTCTCCTGGCCTCGTCAGGGGGCCTGAATGGGAATCTTCGCAAGGAAGCGCACCACGATCGGTCTGGATATTGGTCGTGGCATGATCAAGCTGGTGGAGCTGGATCATGGTGGCGATCGGCCGATCCTTCGCCGCGCAATCGCCGGACCGGTGCCCGCAGAGGCGCTTCTGGATGGCGAGATCGTTCGCGAAGATCGGGTTGCCGATGCCATTCGCGCCCTGGTATCCGGGGCCGATCTCCAGGCGACCGCCGTCACGACCGCGCTGGGTGGTCATAGCGTCTTCGTCAAGACGATCGCCACGCGCGCCGCCACCGCCACCGGTGCGCTCCGCGATGTTCGTCGCACCGCCGCCGAGCATATCCCCTTCGATCTCGATGGCGTACACCTGGATCTGCAGGCACTCCGGGAGGACGGGGGAGACGAATCGACAGATGTTCTTCTGGTGGCTGCCAAGAAGGGCGATGTGCAGGCCCGCATTGCCCTTCTTGGCCAATGCGGATTGACTGTGTCGCTCCTCGATTCGGAGGCGCTCGCGCTCTGCAATGCCCTTGTGCACAGCTATCCGGAGGTGCGCGAAGGAAGTGTGGCGCTCGTCAATGTCGGACAGGAGATCACAAATATTGTCGTGCTGATCGATGGACGGCCCCTTCTGATCCGCGATCTCCCCCTTGGCCTGAGACGATTTCGCGAGCTCCTTGAGCGCGTCCACGGTCTGCCCGCCAAGTGGGCCGAAGAGGTCATCCTGAATCAGCGCGAGCTGCACGGTCTTGATCGGGCGCTTGAGACCGGCGCCGATGTGGTGGCGATCGAAGTCGAGCGCGCCCGGGCCGTAGCCGGGACGCGGAGACCGGGCGGGGGTGTGGGGCGCGTCTATCTCAGCGGTGGCGGAGCCTGCATGCCGGATGTGGCCGGCGTTCTCGGCCGCCGCCTCAGGATGGAAACGCACATTGTCAATCCCTGCAGCCGGGTTGAGGTCGCAGCGGGGGCCGACAGGAATGGCGACCTGACCCGGGCGGCGCCCCTCTTTTTCCAGGCGATGGGACTGGCTCTGCGCACTCGCGCCGGAAGAATTCCATGATCGAGATCAATCTGCTGCCCCCCGACGAGGGATCTCGCACATCCGGGCCTGGCCGTCGCTCGCTGACCCGGATCGCACTCCCCCGCCATCTTGATCTCTGGCTTGCGGGATCGATTGCGATCGTTCTGATCGCGGTCCTGGCATCGCTCCTGCTGCTCATCTCCAGCTCGAGGCTGACTGCGGATCGGAGTGCTCGACTTCAGCAACTGCTTGGGGATTCGCTTGTGGTTGCAGCCGGCACATTGGAGCATGCAAGGGCCGAGAGCGTTCGGGATTCGCTGGCACTTCGGATTCTGCGCCTGGAGAATCTGGATCGCAGCCGCTATCGGTGGCCGCATCTGCTGGACGAAATCTCCCGCGCACTGCCCGCCGGCGTCCGCCTGAGCGCGCTGACGGAGATCGCCCGGCCCGGATCCACGCCCTCGGGGGGAAGCGGGCCGGGATATGGGCCAGAGGCAGGCACAGAGACGATCGCAGAAGAGACGACGGCATTCCGGTTCCCGATCCGCCTGCGATTGGAGGGGGTCGCGATGAGCAATTCCACCCTGACCCGCTATTGGAATGGTCTGGAGGCTTCGGCCTTTGTACGCAATGTCCAGCTTGTGCATACAGAGGCCATTCGCGATATGCCCGGCGATCTCCCGGACGCGGATTCTGCCCGCATTCGCTATCGCTTCGTGCTGGAGGCGGATTCGGAGGATCTTCCGGCCGGTGCGGGCCATGAATTCACCGCTCCGGGGCAGGAGGGCTGAGAGATGGCGCTTCCTGCCGATCCCCTGCGCCGCAGTGCAATGCTCGTCGCAATCCTGGCGCTGGCGGGGCTCTACTTCGTACAGAGCCGGATTCATGCTCCACGCCGGGAACGCGCCGAGGAGGCGTCTCTGCGAATCGGCGAGATCGAGGCCTACCTGCGCGCGGCCCGGGACCGGCTTCCCGGGGCCGGGGAGGTGGCGTCGGCGGGAGAGCGCAACCGCAGGTACGGCCACCACCTCACGCAACTCGAATCTCTGATTCCGGCGACCCGCGAACTGCCCGCCCTCCTGGAATCGATCTCGGCCGAGGCGCGTGCGGCTGCCGTCACAGTCACGCTGCTGCGCCCCGAGCCACCGGCGCCCGGCGATCCCTATGCAGCCTGGAGCTACCGCATCGCAGCCCGGGGCGGCTACCACGCCATCGCCGCCTTCGTCACGGCGGTGGCCTCCCTGGATCGCATCATGGTTCCGGGCGATCTCCGCATCCGTCCCATCCCCACAGCCAGCGACGACCCTGCCCCGCCTCTGACGCTCCTGGCCGAATTCACCATTCACACACATGTAAGGCCTGGTCGATCATGAGAGTTCTTCCATCCCGCCTCTCCCGGCGCGCGCTCGGCACAATCCACTGGGCGCTGATCCTGGCCACGCTGACGGAATTCCCACTTGCCGAACCGGCCGCCAGGTCGCTCCGGGGGCTTGCCGCACAGTCTCCACCCGCAGCAAATCCTCCCTTGGAGCCGCACTTTGCGCTGTCCTACGAGCGGCCACGCTTCGAATACCGGCGAGATGGGCGCCGCGACCCCTTTCTTTCGCTTCCGGCGCTGGCCGATGTCCCCGAGGCAGCCGATTCATCGTTCCCGGTCCGCCTCCTGGGGATCATTCACCCCTCCACCGACCCTGCGCGCGGGGTTGCTCTCCTGGCCGGACCCGATGCGGTCGCCCGGCCCCGCGGAATGGAGGCCGCCGCTCTGCGCGTTGGTCAGGAGGTTGCAGGGGTCCGCCTTGTTGCGGTCCTGGCCGACCGGGTCGTGATCGAGACGACAGCCCCGGGTTTGCTTCGCCGCCGCACGATTTCCCTGCCCACGCCCGCCCGCCGCAGGAGTCCGCAATGATGCGCTGTGTGGAATGCCGCTCGCTGTGTCTTCGCGTTCTCCTTGCAGTCGTGGTCACCGTCCTGGCTCCGGGGGCCGTTCCTGCGCAGGATTCCCTCGCCGTCCCTGCCCGAATGCCCGTCACAGTCACCTTTGCCGACACGCCGATTCGCGAAGTGCTCTTTGTCTTCGCCGAATTTGCCGACCGCTCGATTGTGCCCGGAGCGAGCGTCGAGGGCATCGTCTCGGCCGAGATCCGGGATCAGCCCTGGGATGTGGCGCTCGGCGCCCTCCTCGAGGCGCATGGCCTGGTTTTCCGCGAAGATTCCACCGGGATCATCCTCGTCGAAGAGGCGGCGCGGCTCCATGAACGCGAATCCGTCCTGCCGCTGCGCACCCAGGTCTTCCGGTCGAGCTGGAGCGAGGTCGCCGAACTGCACGAGATGGTGCTCCCCCTTCTCTCGGAGCGCGGACGGGCCTCGGTCGGCTTCGAGAGTCACACTCTCGTCGTGACCGATATTCCCCGGATTCTGAAGGAGGTCGGCGAACTGGTTCAGGTGGTGGATCGACCGGTCGGCCAGGTCGATATCGCCGCCCGGATCGTTTTCGTCAACCAGACGGCGCTGGAGGGACTCGGGATCGCCTACGATCTCAAGGACACCGGGGGAAATCAGCTCAATCTCCTCAATCCCGGGATCATCGACCGCGATGGCGACGGCACCATCGCTCTCCCGGCCGAGACCGCTTCCCGCGGCACCGATGTCGTGACGCTCAGCGGGAATTCCATTGCCGCCCTCGGCAACGCAACCGACCGCATCGCCGCCCCGACGCTTTCGCTGCTGGCCTCTCTGGTTTTGGGTCGGCATACCCTGATCGGCTTCATCGATGCTCTGGAATCGGCACAGTTGACCGAGGTCGAGGCCGAGCCCCTGGTGCGGGTCATGGACAACCGCACGGCCCGCGTTGTGGTCGGCGAGGAAACCCCGGTGCGCGTCCTTGATGCCGGCACGCAACTTCAGGGAGGGAGCGAGGGTGGAGGACAGGGCGCATATCCCCTGGCCACAGTCGATTACAAGGAGACTGGCGTGATTCTGGAGGTGACCCCGCGCATTGTGGCCGCCAATCATATCCTCCTGGAGCTGGCGGCGGAGCGCTCTTCGGCGGATATCGCGCCCTCCGATGTAGGATTCGTCTTTCGCAGACAGAAGGCCGAATCGCGCGTTCTGGTCGAGAGTGGCGAAACCGTCGTCATCGGCGGACTGACCGTGACCGAACAGGGCGAGGTGCATTCGAGGATTCCTCTCCTTGCCGACCTTCCCCTCCTGGGCCGCCTCTTTCGCTCGCGCAGGGAGATGACCGTTCGCCGCGAACTCCTCATCATGGTGACGCCCTCGATCGTTGGCGACGCCTCCCCATGACCGGGGCGATGCTTCCCCACGGCCGGGGCATTGACTATCCATGTAGGCGTCCGGAGTTGCCGCCGATCTCCCGCTTTCGTCGCCTCCACCCCGCCCGCACCCGACCGCATGCCCTTCTCCCGTCTCTCATTTCATACGGCCGGTGAATCCCATGGTCGTGGCCTCGTGGCCATCGTCGAGGGCCTCCCCGCGGGGATGCCTCTGGATCCAGCTGCCGATATCGATCCCGATCTGGCGCGCCGCCAGGGGGGATATGGTCGCGGACGGCGCATGAAGATCGAGACCGACCGCGCCGAAATTCTCTCCGGCGTCAGGCTCGGCGTCACCCTGGGCTCTCCGCTGGCGCTCCTGGTTCGCAATCGCGACTGGAAGAATTGGACGACGGCCATGTCGCACGCCCCTCCCGACCCGGAGGGGAACCCGAAGGCGCTCAAGCCGGTCTATCTGCCGCGGCCGGGCCATGCGGATCTGGCGGGGGTTCTCAAGTACGACCGGCGCGATGCCCGCGACATCCTGGAACGGGCGTCGGCACGCGAGACGGCGATGCGGGTGGCCTCGGGAGCTCTGGCCAAGGTGCTTCTGAAGAGGGTGGCGGGCGCAACGGTTGGCAGCCACGTGACCCGCATCGGCGATGTCGAGGCCGCGCCGCCGGATTCCCTCCCCGCAGATCTCAATGCGGCCGCGGATCTCTCGCCGGTCCGAACCCTCGATCCGGCGGTCGGAGAGCGCATGGTCGCCGCCATCGACGAAGCCCGGCATGCAGGCGATACCCTGGGCGGTTGCTTCGAGGTGGTGGTGCGCGGTCTTCCGGTTGGTCTCGGCAGCCATATTTCGTGGGATCGCAAGCTCGATGGACGATTGGCCCAGGCCGTGATGTCGATCCACGCCATCAAGGGGGTGGAGATCGGTCCGGCCTTCCGCAATGCGGCCCGACCCGGATCCAGAGTGCACGATTCCATCCTCCGTGCCGACGACGTGCCCGCGTCCGGCGGCTTTGCGCGCGGGGGCAATCGGGCAGGGGGTCTGGAGGGTGGAATCACGACCGGGGCTCCTCTCGTAGTGCGCGGAGCCATGAAGCCGATCTCGACCCTGTTGCGCAACCGGTTGCCCAGCGTGGATCTGCGCGATGGATCAACGGGCGCGGCGGCGGTCGAGCGGAGCGATGTGTGCGCCGTGCCGGCTGCGGCGGTGGTGGCCGAGGCCATGGTGGCGCTGGTCGTGGCCGATGCCCTCCTCGAGAAGTTCGGGGGCGATTCACTCGGCGAGCTTGTCCACAACTTTACCGGCTATATCGAACGGCTGAAGACGCGCGGCTTCGGAGAGCGTGAATGAAAGGCCCCCCGGCCCCGATACCCGGATCTGTGGCGGCGGCGATCGCACCGCCCCGGAACGGAATCTCTGCTCCGGAGGCGCCGATTGTGCTGATCGGCTTTATGGGTGCAGGCAAATCCACGGTCGGAGCGCTGGTGGCTCACCGACTCGGCTGCCCCTTCCTCGACCTCGACCGCGAGATCGAGCGCCGCGAAGAGATCCCGGTGGATCGCATCATCCGCGAACAGGGTCTGGCGACCTTTCGCGCTCTCGAATCGGCGGCGGGACGCGATCTCCTCTGCGGACGCCGCGCGGTTGTCGCAACAGGAGGAGGATGGGCCGCCTGGCCTGGCAACCTCGACCGGCTGGAGGCGGGTGCGGTGACCATATGGCTGCGCGTTCAGGCGCAAACCGCCCTGGACCGCATTGCGCCCACGGTCGAATCCCGGCCTCTTCTGGAGGGGACGAACCCGCGCGCCCGGGCCGAAGCGCTGCTGCGCGAACGCACACCCTGGTATGCGCGTGCCCAGATTGCAGTCGATACCGAGGACAAATCTCCCGAAGCCGTTGCGCGCGAGGTGCTGGCTGGCCTCGGCGCCGAAACCAGGAACCGGAACCGGAGGAAAACCCCGCAGTGAAGCTGGTCATCGTGGAATCGCCCGCCAAGGCGAAGACGATCGAACGATTTCTGGGCGCCGATTACCGCGTCGAAGCTTCGAACGGTCATATCCGGGATCTTCCCGGACGGATGAGCGACGCACCGGGAGAGCTTCGGACAAAGCCCTGGGCAAAGCTCGGAGTCGATACCGAAGAAAGCTTTCGCCCAATCTGGGTGGTGCCCGAAAAGAGTCGCAAAAAGATCGCGGAGCTGCGCAGGGTCATGAAGGGAGCGGAAGAGATCCTCCTGGCGACCGACGAGGATCGCGAGGGCGAATCGATCAGTTGGCATCTGGTTGAAACGCTGAAGCCACAGATTCCGGTCCGGCGTATTGCCTTCAACGAGATCACGCGCCCGGCGATTCGGGCGGCGCTGGCCCAGCCGCGCCCGGTGAATGAACGTCTGGTCGAAGCCCAGGAGGCCCGCCGGGTTCTGGATCGCCTCTTCGGATTCGAACTTTCCGAGGTGCTGTGGCGCAAGGTCCGCTTCGGGCTGAGCGCGGGCCGGGTCCAGAGCGTTGCGCTGCGCCTGATTCTCGACCGCGAAGCCGAGCGCCGCCGCTTCCGGCGTTCCCGCTACTGGGTGGTGCAGGCGACCCTCGCCGCCCCCGAGGGCGAGTTTCCGGCGCAACTGGTTCGGACCGGAGCGCAGCGGGTTGCCAACTCGGGCAGCTTCTTTGATGCAACCACGGGCGAGCTGCTGACCGCGAAGAAGGCGGTTGTTCTCGACGAAGAGGCCGCGACCGCCATTGCGGCGGCTGCAGTCGGGGCGACGCCGTGGCAGGTGTCGGAGGTCAGTCGCGAGACCCGCCGCCAGAGACCCCCTCCACCCTTCACCACCTCCACCCTGCAGCAGGCTGCCAGCGGACGGCTGCGCATGGCCCCCGATCGCACCATGCGGATTGCGCAGAATCTCTATCAGGGCGTCGAGATCGCCGGCGGCGCGCGCGAGGGGCTCATCACCTACATGCGCACCGATTCGCTGACTCTCTCCAATCAGGCGCTCACCGACACCGGGAGCTACATCAGGGAGACCTTCGGCGCGGACTACCACACCGGACCCAGGCGGTATCGAACGAAGTCGCGATCGGCGCAGGAGGCCCACGAGGCAATCCGGCCCACCGATGTCCGGCGCACTCCTGAGCGGATGATCCCCTTCCTCGATGCCGATGCGCTCAATCTCTACCGGCTGATCTGGAATCGCACCGTTGCCTCGCAGATGGCGGATGCCACTGTGGATCGCACCACGATCGACTTCACGGTGAACGCCGGGGGCGTCGAGCACATCTTCCGCACGACAGGATCGGTGGTGCGCTTTCCGGGATTTTTGCGGGTGGACCCCAATGCCCGCACGAAGGAGCAGCGTCTGCCTGCCCTGGAAGAGGGAATGCTCGTTCATGCGGGGCAGGACGACCGGGCTTTGCAGACCGACACGCCTCCGGAAGAGGGCCCCGCGCATCTGGTCGGGGTGCAGGCCGAGGGCAAGGAGACCCGCCCGCCGGCGCGCTACTCGGAAGCCGCGCTCGTCAAACGGCTCGAAGAGGAGGGGATCGGGCGTCCTTCGACCTACGCCGAGACGCTGCGCAAACTCCGGCAGCGCGAATACGTGCAAAAGCGCTCCGGGGGACTTGTCCCCACCTTCGTGGGCATGGCGGTCAACGATCTTCTCTGTCGCCACTTTACGCGCTATGTGGATATCGGCTTCACCGCGCGCATGGAAGACGATCTCGACCAGATCGCTGCGGGCGAACGCGATCGCCGAACCTTCCTAGACCGCTTCTACTGGGGGAACGACGAAATCCCGGGGCTGAAGCCCGAGATCGAAGAGCGCAGGGAGTCGATCGCATATCCTGTCGTCTCGCTGGGCGACTGTCCCCGCACCGGCAAACCCATTCGCATCCGGGTCGGCAAGCGGGCGCCCTACCTGGAGCGCGGCGAGGGGAGCGACCGCGACACGGCAAGCGTCCCCGAAGAGCTTCTGATTGACGAACTCACCGTCGAGCGCGCCGCCGAGCTCCTCGAATCGGCCGGCGATGTGCTGATCGGCACCGATCCCGAATCCGGGCTTCCGATCTATGGCAAGGCGGGCCCCTACGGACCCTATCTTCAGCTTGGCGAAGGTGGAAAGGGGAAGAAGGGGCGCCGAACCCAGAGTCTGCCGCGGGAGTGGGATCGCCACGATGTCACCCTCGACGATGCGCTGCGGCTCCTCACCCTGCCGCGATCGCTCGGCAAGGATCCGAACACCGGGCGCGAGCTCGTCGCCACCGTGGGCGGTCTGGGCCCCTTCGTCAAGCCGGTCGATGCCAGGCGGGGCGAGGCGCGCGGGATCTCGTCGCTTGACGAGGTCTTTACCATCACCCTGGAAGAGGCGGCGGCTCTCATTGCGCAGGAACGGAAGAGCGCACGCACGCGAGGTCAGACGGTTCTGCGGTCGCTGGGCTCCGATCCCGGCACCGGCTCCACGATCGAGATCCGCAAGGGCAGGTGGGGTCCCTACGCAACCGATGGCGATACCAACGCAAGTCTGCCCAAAGGTGCAAATCCCGAAAAGATCACCCTGGACGAGGCGGCAGCGCTTCTGGCTGCGAAGCGCGACCGTGCGCCCGCCACCCGCGGCAAATCGAATGGTCGGGACCGTTCGGGAAGGCGCACATCCCGGAGGAGTTCGCGCTGAATCGGCGAGGAGGAAACGGCCTCGGCGAGGTGACCGTCGCCGGGGGAGGACTGGCCGGCTGCGAGGCGGCGCTGGCGCTGGCAGAGCGCGGACATCGGGTCGTTCTGGTGGAGATGCGCCCGGTGCGGCCCACACCCGCCCACCAGACCGCAGATCTCGGCGAACTCGTCTGCACCAACTCCTTCAAGAGCCTTCTCCCCGCGACAGCCCATGGCCAGCTCAAGCGTGAAATGGAGGAGATGGGGTCGGTATTGCTGCGCGCGGCCCACCAGAGTCGGGTACCCGCCGGGTCGGCGCTGGCGGTGGATCGAGCGCTCTTCGCGGCCGCCCTCACGCGCCAAATCGAAGAGAATCCACACATTCGCATCACCCGCGAAGAACTCTGCGACATCCCGCCGGGGCCCACAATCATCGCCACCGGCCCCCTCACCTCCGATCCCCTGGCCGCAGCCATCGCTGCGCTCCTGGGCGAGGGCAGACTTGCGTTCTTCGACGCGATCGCGCCGATTGTGCACGCGGATTCCCTGGATCGCGACATCGTCTTTGCCGCGGGGCGCTACGGCCAGGAGGACGACTATCTCAACTCTCCCCTCGACGAATCGGAATACCGCACCTTCATCGAGGAGTTGCGCGCCGCCGATCTCCATGTCGGCAAGGACTGGGACGATGCCCCCTGGTTCGAGGGCTGTCTGCCGATCGAGGTGATGGCCACGCGCGGCTTCGACACCCTGCGCTTCGGACCGATGCGCCCGGTCGGACTTCGCGACCCCCGCACCGGATGCCGCCCTCATGCCGTTGTGCAGCTTCGTCGCGAAGATCGCGCCGGGCAGATGTGGAATCTCGTCGGATTCCAGACCCGGCTGCGCATCGGCGAACAGCGCCGCGTCTTCACCCGGCTTCCCGGACTTGCCGAGGCCGAGTTTCTCCGCTGGGGATCAATTCACCGCAACACCTATCTCAACTTCCCCCGTTGTCTGACCCGCTATGGAGCGCCGCACGGGCGGCCCGATCTCATCTTCGCCGGCCAGCTCACCGGGGTGGAAGGCTACACCGAGTCGGCCGCCTCGGGCATCCTGGCGGGCATCAATCTGGATCGCATCCTGCGCGGCCGGGATCCGGTCGTTCCCCCCTCCGAAACCATGCTCGGCGGTCTCTGCCGCTATCTGCACGAGGCCGATGCGGACACCTTTCAGCCGATGAACTCCAACTGGGGACTTGTCGATCCCCTGGCGAAGGCGCCGCGCCGCAAGGTGGAGCGTCGCGAGGCGCTGGCGGAGCGGGCCCGGGCCTCCTTTGCGGCATGGGCGACAGAGATCCTGCGCACGCCAACCGGAGACGTACAGCGATGACCCCCGAAGTCGCCCGCTTCCTGGATCACCTGGAGCTTGTGCGCAATCTCTCGGACCGCACCATTGCAGCCTACCGGCGCGACCTCTGCGACCTCGAGGATTTTGTGGGATCCTATCTGGGGCGCGACTCGTGGGAGTGGGACGGAATCGATCGGGTTGTGGTGCGCGCCTTCCTTGGCGAGGCGGGCCGGCGGCGGCTGTCGGCGGCTACGATATCGCGCAAGCTGTCGGCAGCCCGTTCCTTCTTCACCTATCTGCACCGCCAGGATCTTCTCCCGGCCAACCCCCTGGGCGGCGTCAGCGGGCCGAAGCGGGATCGCACTCTGCCCGGCCACCTCCGCGCTTCCGATGCCGAGGCCCTCTTCCGGCAGGTCATCGAGGCGGCCGCCTCGCATGGCGATCTCATGACGACCCGCCTCGTCGTTGCGCTCGAACTCCTCTATGGAAGCGGCCTCCGCCTGGCAGAGCTCCGCTCCCTCGATCTGGCCGCCCTCGACCTCGAGCGCAGACAGCTCAGGGTGACCGGCAAGGGTCGCAAGGAGCGGATCGTGCCCATGACCGATGCCGCCGTCCGCGCGATCCGGGGCTATCTGCCGCTGCGCAGCGAGACCGTTCTGCCCGGCTGCGATGCACTGCTGATCGGCCGCCATGGTCGTCGCCTCTCCGACCGTACCATTCAGAAGATCGTCCGCGAAGCGCTGAGTCGCTTTGCCGCACAGTCCAACCTCTCGGTGCATTCGCTTCGCCACAGCTTCGCCACCCATCTGCTCGACGCCGGCGCCGACCTCATGGCGGTCCGGGAGCTCCTTGGCCACGCCTCGCTCTCCACCACCGGCATCTACGCCCACACCTCGCGGGAACGGCTCCGTAGGGTCTATTCGCATGCGCATCCCCGCGCCTGACGCGCACCCATTCCAGATCTTCAGACACCTGCCGCCTTGACACGACCCACGACCCACGCACCCCCCCCACAGCGCCCGGGGGCATTATCTTCTCTTCCCCCTCGGATTCCCCGTCGCGGCTTTCCCTCAAAGAGCTTCATGTCCCCTTTCCCTGCTTCCTCTGCGCACTCCGGCCTTCAGCCCGGCGCCCCCGTGCACGCCACCACCGTCATCGCCGTTGCGCGCGACGGCCGGGTTGCGATGGCGGGCGATGGGCAGGTCACCATGGGTGACGCTGTGGTCAAGGGAGAGGCCCGCAAGGTCAGACTCCTCGCCGACAACCGTATTCTGGCCGGCTTTGCGGGTGCGGTCGCCGACGCCTTCACCCTCTTCGCGCTCCTCGAGACCAAGCTCGAGCGGTGGCCCTCGAATCTACAGCGGGCTTGCGTGGAGCTTGCCCGGGAGTGGCGCACCGACCGCTATCTGCGCCGCCTCGAAGCGCTTCTGGCCGTGGCCGACCGCGATCACCTCTTCCTGGTCGGGGGCGACGGCAATGTCATCGAACCCGATCTGCCGATACTCGCCATCGGTTCAGGTGGCGCGTACGCCCTGGCCGCTGCACGCGCCCTTCACGAACAGACCGACCTGGACGCGGCCGCCATCGCGCGCCACAGCCTGGAGATCGCGGCCGGCATCTGCATCTATACCAACAGCGAGATCACCCTCCTTGAGTTGGCAGCCCGTGAATAGGCATCGAACGGCATTCGAGCGGCGCTGCATCCGCGCTGGATCGCTGCGCTCTGCGTTGCTCCTTGCCCCCATAGCTGGGGCTATGCGGTCGGCGGAGCGCCTTGCCAGCCCGGCGCCCCGCCCCTCTCGGTGCACGCCCGACGCGATCCACGGACTGCGGGCAGCAGAATGACCTCCGCGAACTCTTCCGTTCCTCCTGCTGCGAAGGCGCCTGCCGACGATGCGGCCGCCGAAGCTCCCCACTGGCTCGAGCCGCTCACGCCCCGCGAAATCGTGGCCGAGCTGGACAAGTACATCGTCGGTCAGTCCGATGCCAAGAAGGCGGTGGCGATTGCGCTGCGCAACCGCTGGCGACGCCAGAAGGTCGAGGATGAGCTGCGCGACGAAATCCTTCCCAACAATCTGATCATGATTGGACCCACCGGGGTGGGGAAGACGGAGATCGCCCGCCGTCTGGCGCGGCTGGCGGGGTCTCCCTTCGTCAAGGTCGAGGCCTCCAAGTTCACCGAGGTCGGCTACGTGGGCCGCGACGTTGAGTCGATTGTGCGCGATCTGGTGGACACTGCCGTCTCGATGGTCCGCACCGCCCGGGAGGACGAGGTCGAGGAAGAGGCTGCCGAGAGTGTCGAGGAGCGCATCCTCGATCTGCTTCTGCCCAATCCGCCACAGCGTGCGCCCCGGAGCCCTGCCGAAGAGAACAACGCTCCCGAGGCCGTCGATGCCTCCTCTGCGCCCCCCGGTCCCCGCCTCTTTGTCGCCGGTCCCGGGGGAGTGCAGGACCGCAACGACAGCGACAGCGCCGACGAGGATCCCGCCCTCGAGCGCCGTCGCCGCCGCACCCGCGAAAAGCTGCGCAAGCTCCTGAAGGCGGGCGAGCTCGAAGACCGCACGGTCGAGATCAGTGTTCAGCAAATGCCCACCGTCGGGGGAATGATGTTCCCGATGGGGGGAATGGAGGGCATGGATCTCAATGTCACCGAGATGCTGCAGGACATTCTGCCGAAGCGGAGCAAGCAGCGCACGGTCACCGTCGCCGAGGCGCGCAGGATCCTTTTGCAGGAAGAGCTGGACCGCCTGGTGGATATGGATGAGGTGGTGAATGAAGCGCTGGATCGGACCGAGGAGATGGGGATTGTCTTTCTCGACGAGCTTGACAAGGTGGCGGGCGGGCGCGGGGGCGCAGGCCCCGATGTGAGCCGCGAGGGGGTGCAGCGCGATCTGCTTCCGATCGTCGAGGGCTGCAATGTCCAGACGCGCTACGGCTTCATTCGCACCGACCACATTCTCTTCATCGCTGCGGGCGCCTTCCACGTTGCCAAGCCCAATGACCTGATTCCCGAGCTGCAGGGCCGTTTCCCCATCCGGGTCGAGCTCCAGAGTCTGGGCGTACCCGAGTTCGTGAGGATTCTCTGCGAGCCCCGCAATGCCCTGGTTCGCCAATTCCAGGCGCTGGTCGAGGCCGAGAGCGCCCGGGTGGAGTTCACCGAGAATGGCATCGGCGAGATCGCCCGGGTTGCCGCCGACCTCAACGACCGGCTGGAGAATATCGGAGCCCGCCGCCTGCGCACCGTCCTCACCACACTCCTGGAAGAGCTGCTCTTCGACCTTCCCGACGCGGGCCCGGAAGACACCGTGGTGGTCACGGCCGACTTCGTGCGCGAGCGCCTGAACCGGATCGTCTCCGACGACGACCTGAGCCGCTATATCCTTTAGAGGGCATGTCCCCCCCATTCATTCCGCAATGAATCTCCTCTTCGGCCTCCTCCAGGCGCCCGCGTGGCCGCCCCCTGCGCGCCTGCGCGCGAACCGCTCCCGGTGAAATCCTCCGCCCCCGACGTCGGTCGCACTCCTTCGCCCAAGCAGGACCTGATCGACCTCTCCCGCCTGGATTCCGCCTTCCTGCGCCACCTCCTTGATCTGGCAGAGCGCATTCGCACGGGCGAGGTACGCGGCGATCCCCTGGCGGGGCGCACCCTGGCCATGATCTTTCGCAAGAGTTCGACCCGCACGCGCGTGAGCGCCGAGGTCGGAATGGTGCAGTTGGGGGGTCATGCCATCATGATCTCCGACCACGATTCGCAGGTGGGGCGCGGCGAGTGCATGCGCGACACGGGCCGCGTGCTGAGTCGCTATGTCGATGCCATTCTGATTCGCACCTTTGCGCAGGAAGAGGTGGATGAGCTGGCGCGCGAGGCCTCGATCCCGGTCATCAACGGGCTCACCGATCTTCTGCACCCCTGCCAGATCCTGGCCGACCTTCTGACGATCGTTCAGGAATTCGACGACGACCCCGCCCGGGCGCGCGTGGCCTGGATCGGTGATGGCAACAACATGGCCAACTCCTGGATCAATGCCGCCGAGCGATTCGGATTTTCTCTGGGACTCGCCTGTCCGCCGGGATATGGCCCCGACCCGGAAATTCTGGCGCGGGCGCGGGCAGCCGGCGCCGATGTCGAATCCTTTGCCTCTGTGCGCGACGCCGCGCGGGGCGCCACCGTCATCACCACCGATGTGTGGGCCTCCATGGGGCAGGAAGACGAGCAGCAGGTGCGCAAGGCGGCCTTCGATGGATATCGGGTCGATCGCTCCCTCATGGACCTGGCCGATCCACGCGGTATCTTTCTTCACTGCCTGCCTGCCCATCGGGGCGAAGAGGTTGCGGCCGAGGTGATCGATGGCCCCCGGTCGCGCATCTACCGCGAAGCCGAAAACCGGTTGCACATCATCAAGGCAATCCTTCTGGCGTTAGTGGGCAGCCCGTGAATAGACATCGAGCGGCATTCGAGCGGCGCTGCATCCGCGCTGGGCCGCTGCGCTCTGCGTTGCTCCTTGCCCCCATAGCTGGGGCTATGCGGACTGCGGAGCGCCTTGCCAGTTCGGCGCATCGACGCTCTCGGTGCGCGCCCGACGCGATCCACGGCCTGCGGGCACGAGCAGCCGTAACCTGACCCTCCAATCCCCCCTCACCCCCCTCACTCTGCCATGTCTCTGAATGCCACGCCCCTCCATGATGCACATCTCGCGCTGGGGGCCCGGATGGTTCCCTTTGCGGGATTTTCCATGCCGATTCAATATCCGCGGGGAATCCGCGCCGAACATCTGGCCACGCGCAGCGCAGCCGGGCTCTTCGATGTGTCACACATGGGCGAGTTCATGGTGCGCGGGGCGGGTGCGGCCGATTTTCTGCAGTACCTGACCGTCAACGACATCGGGCGGGTCTCTCCCTGGCAGGCCCAGTATTCGGCGCTTTGCAACGAGGCCGGTCGTGTCCTCGACGATCTGCTGATCTACCGCTTCCCCGACCGCTTCATGCTGGTGGTGAATGCATCCAACCGTGAACGCGACCTTGCATGGGCCCTTGAACACGCCTCCGAATTCGACGTCGAGATCTCGGACGATTCCGACGAGACCGCGCTGATCGCGCTGCAGGGACCGCAGAGTCAGATCATTCTTGCCGCCCTCACCGATGTAAATCTCGACGAGATCGGCTACTATCGCTTCGCGGAGGGCGAAGTCGATGGGGTGCGGGGCATCATCAGCCGCACCGGCTACACCGGCGAAGACGGCTTCGAGCTCTACATCCCGGCCACCGCCGCCCCCCACCTCTGGAACGCCCTTTTGCGGGTCGGCGAACCCCACGGCCTCGTTCCGGCTGCCCTGGGTGCGCGCGATTCCCTTCGCCTCGAGGTTGGCTACGCCCTCTACGGCAACGATCTCAGCGAAGAGCACAGCGCACTCGAGTCCGGGCTCGGATGGATCGTCAGGCTGGATGCCGGCGAATTCATCGGGCGCGCCGCCCTCACGGCAGAGAAGGAGAGGGGAGTGCAGCGGCGCCTGACCGGCATTCGTCTTTCCGAGCGCGGCTTCCCCCGGCCCGGCTACCCCATTGTCCACGAAGGAGAAGAGGTCGGCATCGTCACCTCGGGTGTGGCCAGTCCCACACTGGGCGATGGAATTGCCCTCGGCTACATTCCCACCGGGATCGCCAGACCGGGGACCGGGATCGGAATCCGCATCCGCGACCGCACCCTTGCCGCGCGCACCCAGCGACCCCCCTTCTATACCGGGGGCTCGATCCGGCGGTAGAGCGAACTCCGTGACAGGGCGTCGGAAGGTCCGGGGGCAGCCCGTCGATGCACACCGAGCGGCACGCGACGCGTCCGCAGACCTGCCGGAGTGAAGAGGGAAGAGGGCCATGGCCGACAGCGTACTCGTCACCACGCACGATCTTCCGCTCGCGGGGAAGCTGCGCGCCGGCTTCCGGCACGAAGGCTACCGGGTCGAGTTTCTGACCTCGGGCGAAGCGGTGGACGAGATCGCCGATCCGGTTCTTTTGGTGCTGACCGGTGGCCTAGAGAGCGACGCCGTTGCCCGCCAGAGGAGCGAAGCCGCAGCCGCCGGACTTCCGGTTCTTGCCATCCTGCCGTCGCACCCTCCCGAACCTCCCGCCGGCTTCGCGGCCACCTTCGCCGCGCCCCCCGATCCCGAAGAGATCGTTCTGGTCGGCGTGCGCACCATTCAGCGTCGCCGTCTCCGCCGCGCGACCGGCATCGTGGGCGAAACCGACGCCATGATGGAGGTCATGGAGCGAGTCGTCCAGATTGCGCCGGTCGATGCCACCGTTCTCATTACCGGCGAATCGGGCACCGGCAAGGAGCTCGTGGCCCGCGGCGTCCATGCCCTCTCGCGTCGCCGTCATGGCGCATTCATCCCGGTCAATGTGGCCGCTCTCTCCGAAACGCTCCTCGAGAGCGAGCTCTTCGGTCACGAAAAGGGGGCCTTCACCGGCGCGATCGACATGCGCAAGGGACTCTTCGAGCTGGCTCATGGCGGCACCATCTTCCTGGACGAGATCGGCGAGATGCCGCTGCAAACGCAGACCCGCCTGCTGCGCGTCCTCGAACAGCAGGAGTTTCACCGGGTGGGGGGACAGAAGCTCATTCGGGTGAATGTGCGGATCATCGCCGCAACCAATCAGCAGCTTCGCGATCAGGTTGTGGCCGGCGCCTTCCGCAAGGATCTCTACTACCGCCTGAATGTGCTCTCGATCGCGCTGCCCGCACTCCGCGACCGCCGCCAGGATATTCCCCTCCTGGTCGATGCCTTCATTCGCGAGGCCGGAGTGCGCCACGACCGCGGCCCCTTTCCCGGAATCTCGCCCGAAGCGATGCAGATCCTGATCGAACACCGCTGGCCCGGCAATGTCCGCGAGCTGCGCAATCTGATCGAGAGCATGGTGGTGCTGACCCCGGGCCGCGAGATCGGCGCCGACGACATTCCCGCCGATGTGCGCTCGGGCGATACCCGCATGGCGCTCGTGCCGGTTGCACAGGGGGAGACCGCAGGCGCGGGAAACACGCCCGCCGCGTGGCGTCCACAACTTGAATTCATTTTTCGTACAATGATGCAACTGCGTGTGGATATTGACGATTTGCGCGTCCAGTTCGAGCACTTTCGAGAAGACGAAGGAAGAAACGCAGTCCTCTTGCCCTCGCATGAACAGCAGCCGGTCGGAAGGGTTCCGGGAGAAGGGCGGGCGGCGCGGGGCGAGATCGGATGGCACGACGGAGCGCAGCCGCTGGAACTTTCTCCGCGCACGAGCGATCCGGAGCTGGAAGAGGAAGAGAGGGGGAGCGGGGAACTTGCCGGGATCTCTGCAGCGATTGATGGCAGCCCGGGCGCGAACCCTTCCGACGGGACCGAAGAGGCAGTTGGGGCCGGAGGCGAGGCGGCGACCCCCCCGGAAGAACCCTCCACCCCCTCGGGCAGTCTGGCCTACCGCCCTGGCATGACCCTGGAAGAGATGGAGCGCGAGGTCATTCAGGTCGTCCTCGATTCAGTCGGCTGGAACCGGCGCCGGGCGGCCGAACTTCTGGGGATTGGCGAGCGCACCCTCTACCGCAAGGTGCACAAGTTCAATCTCGTTCGCCCGGCGGACTGAGCCCATCCCCCGCCCCCGCTCGGCCTCGATGCGCAGCAGCACCTCTCTCCACGAGCGGTTTTCCCGGTCGCGATAGGAGACGACCAGGGCGCGCGCGAGATCAACCGATTCGCCGAAGGCATAGACGGCCAGTGCGCTTTCCTGCTGCGTCAGCCGCCCGGTTCCCCAGTCGGGGCTGATTGCGCGGATCGCGGTAGGACGTTCGCGCAGTCCTCGTGACGAGATCGTCAATTCGTCGGGGTAAAATGCGCGTTCGCCGGCCACACTCGAAAATGTGACCAGGAAGAGCGTTGCATCGAGGTCGCCCATCCCCTCGGGACGGTATGCGTCGGCAATGCGGGCCAATCTGCGCTCCGTATCGGGGGCCGTTGCTTCGAGCACCCAGGCGGCCAGCGGCGTCACCTCCACGCGCACGCCCCCGGTTGTCAGCTCCAGCGAGATCTCGTCCTGGCGCAGACTTCCGCGCCCCATCGGGGAGGGTGTCCGTCGCGTCTCTGCACTCCCCGCTTCCCCCGCACCTCCCACAGGTCCCCGAGCCGGAGCGCACCCAGTCAGAGTCACGGCCCCGGCCACCAGCAGAATCGCTCCCCCGCGCCCCCCCCTCACCCGGCCGCCTCCCCAGCGGTTTCGGTTCCCGTCCCTTGCCCTCGCGCTTCCTCCAAAAGCGCCCCGATCACCTCCAGGAGCGCATCTCTGCCTTCGCCGGTGCGGGCCGAGGTCTCGACCACCTGATCCTCGTCCACACCCAGCGCCTCTGCCACGCGCCGCGGCGCACCGCCCCTCTCGCGCACCCCTGCCTTCAGCTTGTCCACCTTGGTCAGCGCGATCAGCGTTGGCAGCGATGTGCCGGCAAGCTCCTCCATGAACTCCAGGTCGCCGGTCTTCGGCGGATGTCGGGCATCGACCAGGTACACGACCCCGCAGAGCTCGGCGCTCCCGGCCAAATACCCGCGAACCAGCGCACGCCACTCGGCGCGCACCCGCTCCGGCACCCGCGCGAAGCCCGATCCAGGCAGATCGACCAGGTGGAAGGCGTCGTTAACCCTGTAGAAGTTCAGCTCTCGCGTCTTGCCGGGCGAGGCCGACACCCGGGCGATCCGTTGCCTGGGCCGGCCCAGAAGGCGATTGATCAGCGACGACTTCCCCACATTGGAGCGGCCCGCAAAGGCAATCTGGGGCAGGGGCGAGGGGGGGCGCTGGTTCGGCGTGGCGATCGCGCCCGCGAACTCGACGCTGCGAATCATCATCGTCTTACCGCTCCCGGCCCCCATCTGGCAGAATTCACGGGGATCAGCTCACCAGAAAGCGCCCATCGGTCTCGTTGGGCTCATCGGCGCCAAGGGCCGCCTGTCCGCGTCGGGTCAGCGCCTCGCGCAGCACCTGGTCCATCGTCTCGACCGTAGCAATCTCGATCTCTTCCCGCACCTCGCCGGGAATTCTCTCGATCTCCATGGCGTTCGCCAGAGGCATCAGCATGCGCCGGATTCCGCTGCGGCGCGCGGCCACCGCCTTCTCCTTGATTCCTCCGACCGCAAGCACGCGGCCACGCAGGGTAATTTCGCCGGTCATGGCCAGATCGGGTCGGGTAGGGGTGTCGGTCAGCGCCGAGATCAGGGCGACCGCAATGGTAATCCCGGCCGAGGGTCCATCCTTCGGGGTCGCGCCCTCGGGAATATGGATGTGAAGATCCAGGTCGCGGTGGAAGCGCGGGTCCAGACCCAGCCAGCGCGCGCGCGAACGGGCGTAGGTCACCGCCGCAAAGGCCGACTCCTTCATGACCTCGCCCAGGGTGCCGGTCAGTTGAATCTTTCCCGAGCCGGGAACCGCCGCCACCTCGACCTCCATCACCTCGCCGCCCGCCGAAGTCCAGGCCAGTCCACAGGCAATTCCGGAGCGGTTGGCGCCCTCTTCGCGCCGCTGCGGATGGTAGGCCGGAGGTCCCAGAAGCATCTTCAGATCCGCCATTTCCACCTCCGCGCGCGCCTCTTCGTCGCTGCTCTCGGTCAGTTGCCGGGCCAGCTTGCGCGCCACCCGCGAGAGACGGCGTTCGAGCTCCCGCACCCCGGCCTCGCGCGTGTAGATCGCCACGATGCGGTCGATTGCGCCATCGGAGATCTGCGGGTCATGCTCGCCGAGACCGTGCCGCTCCACCTGCCGGGGCCAGAGAAAGCGCCTTGCAATGACCCGCTTCTCGGTGTCCAGGTAGCCGGGCAGGCGAATGACCTCCATGCGGTCGCGCAGCGGCTCCGGAACACCGCTCAGGGTATTGGCGGTGGCGATGAAGAGGACATGCGAAAGATCGAACTCCATCTCCAGGTAGTGATCGGTGAAGCTGCGGTTCTGTTCGGGGTCGAGAACCTCGAGGAGCGCCGCGCCCGGATCGCCGTGGAAGGTGCCCGCGAGCTTGTCGAGCTCATCGAGCAGGAAGACCGGATTGCGTGAAGCCGCGCGCCGCATTCCCTGCAGCATGCGCCCCGGAAGCGCGCCCACATAGGTGCGCCGGTGGCCCCGGATCTCGGCCTCGTCGCGCACGCCGCCCAGGCTGACCCGCACGAAGTTCCGCTCCAGGCAGCGGGCGATGCTCCGCCCCAGCGAGGTCTTGCCCACCCCTGGCGGCCCTACCAGGCAGAGAATGGGTCCCTGCATGCGTCCCACCAGCGAAAGCACGGCGATATGGTCGAGGATGCGATTCTTCACCTCGTCCAGGCCGTAGTGCGCGTCATCGAGAATGCGGGCGGCCTCGCGGGTGTCCAGCCGGTCTGCGGTCTCGTGCGTCCAGGGCAATGTCAGAATCCAGTCCAGATAGCTGCGAATGACCGACGCTTCCGGCGCGATCGGATTCATCCCCCGCAGCCGGGAAAATTCGCGCGTCGCCCGTCGCCGGGCCTCGTCGGTCAGCGATGCCCGCTCGATCGCCGCCTCCAGCTCCACCCACTCGGGGTCGATTGCCTGCGGCCGGGAAAAGAGCGCTCCGGGCGACCGCAGCGGCTCTTCGTCAATCTCCTCGTCGGCCCTGCCGAAGAGCCCCATCTGCCGGTCCAGGCGGTCCTCGATCCGGAAGACCTCCATTTCGCACAGGAGAAGCGCATTCAGCGCCTCGAAGCGGCTTGCCGTATCCGCCATCTCCAGGAGCGCCTGCCTCTCAGCGCCGGCAATTTGCAAATGGCCGGCGATAATGTGCGAGATGCGAACGCGGTCGCGAATTTCCCGCAGAAGGGGAATCACTTCATTCGGAATCTGCTCGCGAAGGCGAACGTAGCGTTCGAAGAGCCGGGTCGTTTCGGTCACGGTCGTGCGCAGATCGGGGTTGGCTTCACCCTCCTCGCACTCGCGTTCGGCCAGAAGCGAGATCCGGGCCCGGAATCCCCCTCCCGAGGGAACCGGCTCCACGACCTTCGCCCGCCCCAGTCCCTCCAGCACCGCCCGCATCGTTCCATCGGCCTGGCGGGTGATCTGCACAATCCGCACCACCGTTCCCACACCGTAGAGATCGTCCCACTCCGGGTCTTCGGTGGCCGGATCCCGCTGGGCCAGGAGCAGAGCCATCTTCTCTTCCGCCTCGGCCTCTTCCAGCGCCACCACCGAGGGAGTGCGGCCGATCAGCAGCGGCAGCACGATGTAGGGAAAGAAGACCAGATCGCGCAGAGCGATCACCGGCAGTTCGTCGGGAACCCCGAAGCTGCCATCAACCCGGCGCAGGGTGGCCATCGGCGCTCCGCTACGCTTCCTTCCGCTGCATCTCCGGCCTGAGGACCAGAAGGGGCGGGACGCGTCCGCGGGCACACTCCGGGGTCACGACCACCTCGCGCACATCGGTCCGGGAGGGAAGCTCGAACATCACGTCGCGCATGATTCGCTCCATGACGGCCCGTAACCCCCGCGCGCCCGTTCCCCTCTTCATCGTCTGGCGGGCGATCTCGCGCAGCGCTTCCGGATCGAAGGTCAGGCCGATTCCCTCAAGCTCGAAGACCTTCTGGTACTGCTTCACCAGCGCATTGCGCGGCTCCTGCAGGATCCGCACCAACGCATCTTCGTCGAGCTCCTCGAGCGAAACCATGACCGGAAGCCGCCCCACCAGCTCCGGGATCAGACCGAATCTCTGCAGGTCGGATGGCTCCAGCCAGTCGAGCGGATTGATCTTTCGGCCCTCTTCGCTGCCGGCGTCGCTCTCGTCCTCGCTCCCCTCGTCGAAGCCGATCGCGCGCTTGCCCAGACGGTGTTCCACAATCCGTTCCAGCCCCTCGAAGGCTCCTCCGCAGATGAAGAGAATGTTGGTGGTGTCGATCTGGATGTATTCCTGCTGCGGATGCTTCCGCCCTCCCTGCGGCGGAGCGTTGGCGACCGTTCCCTCGAGAATCTTGAGGAGTGCCTGCTGCACCCCTTCGCCCGAAACGTCGCGGGTGATCGATGGGTTTTCGGATTTGCGCGCCACCTTGTCGAGTTCGTCGATATAGACGATTCCGCGCTCGCAATCGGCGATGTCGAAGTCGCTGGCCTGCAGCAGACGAACCAGAATGTTCTCTACATCCTCGCCCACATAGCCGGCCTCGGTCAGGGTGGTGGCGTCGGCGATGGTGAAGGGGACCTGAAGGACGCGCGCCAGCGTCTGGGCCAGAAGGGTCTTGCCAACCCCGGTGGGACCGACCAGAAGCACATTCGCCTTGTCGATCTGGACATCGCCCAGCCGGTTCCCCTGATGAACCCGCTTGTAATGGTTGTAGACCGCGACCGCCAGGGAACGCTTCGCCTCCTCCTGCCCGATCACGTATTCGTCCAGGATCTCCTTGATTTCGGCCGGCTTCAGCGCTGCGCCCGTTGCCTCCTGGGTTTCGCGTTCCTCCTCCTCGTCCAGGATCTCGTTGCAGAGCATGACGCATTCGTTGCAGATATAGACCGAGGGACCGGAGATGAACTTGCGGACCGATTCCTTCGACTTTCCGCAGAAGCTGCAGCGCAGGTGCCTGTCAGAGGGCGACATCAGCCATCTTCCTTTCCATTGTCGGTGGACGAGGTCGCGCTCTCCCGGCGCAGCACCCGATCCACGAGTCCGTATGCGACCGCCTCCTCGGCGCTCATCCAGCGATCGCGGTCCACATCGACATTGATCCGTTCGACCGTCTGCCCGGTGGCGTCGGCCAGAATGGCATTGAGCCGTTCGCGCGTTCCCAGAACCTCGCGCGCGGCGATCTCGATGTCGGCCGCAGTGCCGCGGTACCCCGATGAGGGTTGGTGGAGCATGACCCGCGCATTCGGCAGAACATTGCGCTTGCCGCGGGCTCCGGCCGAGAGCAGAAGGGCGCCCATCGAGGCGGCCATTCCCACGCAATAGGTGGCAACCTCGGCGCGCAGATGCCGGATCGTGTCGTAGACGGCCAGACCGGCGTAGACGCCGCCCCCCGGCGAGTTGATATAAAGGTGAATGTCGCGATCGGGGTCGTCGGCATCCAGGAAGAGCATCTGGGCCACGATGATATTGGCGACCTGATCGTTGATCTCGGTTCCCAGGAAGACGATCCGGTCCATCAGGAGGCGGCTGAAGATATCGTAGCTGCGCTCGCCGCGGCTCGTTCGTTCAATGACATAGGGGGGATAGGTGGACAAGCTCTAGTCTCCGGTGTTTGGGTCTCCGGGTGCGGCCGAGGGGGCCTCCTGCGTAATGCTGGACTGTTCCTTCAGAAAGGCGAAGAGGCGATTGTCGGTGATTCGACTCCAGATCCGGTCCAGTCCTCCGTCCCTGCGCAGACGCGCGCGTACCGCCGAGGGGGATTCGTTGGCCTCTTCGGCAAGCTTGCGCACCACCTCGTCCACCTCGCTCTCGGGTGCGCGCAGGTCGTGTTCGTCAAGGATGCGCTCCACGAGCAGATCCTTGCGGACGGAGTGCTCGACCCCGGGACGCAGGCGTTCGCGCACAGTCTTCCGCTGATCGTCTTCCAGGTCGGCAGCGCTCTCCTTCAGGATCGCGTCGAGGCGATCTTCGATCAACGCATCGGGCACATCGAAGGGATTCGCCTCGATCACCATCCCGAAGAGGCGTTTGCGCAGCTCCTCCTCGGCCCCGGCCTCGGCCTCGCGGGTCAGCTCGGTCTCCAGAAAGGCGCGCAACTGCGCAAGGTCTTCGGCATCCGAGATGCTGCGTGCAAAGTCGTCGTCGAGGGGCGGCAACTCGGCGATGCGGCGCGACACCACCTCAATGGCGAGCCGGTGACGGGTGCCGGCGCGTTCATCGTCGGGGTGGTCTTCCGGAAACCCGACATCGAACTCGCTCTTCTCGCCGGGCTCCAAGGCGCGGATCGCCTCCTCGATTCCGGGAATCGCCTGGCCCTGACCCAGGACCAGATCGTACTCGCGCTCTTCGGAGTTGGCGTCGTTGTCTTCGCTCAGGGTGGAGACCCGCACCGTCACTGCATCTCCGCGTTCGGGGGTGCCGCTGTCGGTTCCACGCCAGGTGGCATGGCGCTGACGGAGATCCTCGAGCAGTCTGTCCACCGAGCCCGCCGGAATCCGGACCAGCGGCCGTTCGACGCTGAAGCCGCCCAGTCGTCCCAGTGGAATCTCGGGCAGAGCCTCAAAAGTTGCGTTGAAGACCAGAGTGTCGCCATCGCGGAACTTGAGGTCGTTCAGGCGGACTTCCGACACCGGATTCAGCCGCTCGGCGGCAATCGCTTCGCGGGCGGCCCGGCGGGCCACCCGGTTCACGGTTTCGTCATGGATTTCGCGTCCGTACTGCTGGCTCAACACCCGCATCGGGGTGCGTCCGGCCCGAAACCCCCGCATCCGGATCCGGCCGGCGTACGCGCGGGCCACCTCGTCGTACACCCTTTGGAAGGCATCGGCGGTGACCTCCAGGTCGATGCGGAAGTGGCAGCGCTCGCCCCGGGTGAGGGTAAAGCGCGGCTCCACCGCAGGAGGTGTTTTGGGAGACCGGCTCACCGTGCGGATCCGCCATGCGAAAGGGGGGACTCGAACCCCCACGGCCCGTGGCCACAAGATCCTAAATCTTGCGCGTCTGCCAATTCCGCCACTTTCGCTCCTGGTTCGTTGATTGGCGCCTCGTCGGGGCGTTGCCTCTTCCCGGTCGGGATATAAGATAACCCCTGCCCGGATAAACGAAGGCCGCGACGGCGCGAGATTTCTCGCGCCGTCGCGGCCGGAGCTCACTTCAGCGAAGTTGCGCTGCGTCGTTGCGTCGCTACCGCGGAACGCGAATCGCGTAGAGCCTCGATTGCCAGAGGATCTCCGATTGCGAGGCGCCCATCTGCGGGCAGGTGGCGGTCACTCCGACCACCTCCCCCGGGCTGACCAGATCCAGGGCATTGCGAAGATCGTCCTCGCTGGCGATCCGCGCATCGTTGACCTCGGTAATCACGCACCGCTCCCCGATTCCCCGGCGCTGGGCCGGCCCGCTCGGCTGCACCTCCGACACCACCACGCCCTCGGCATCGGGAAGCTGCAGTTGCCCGGCGATCTCGGGGGTGACCTCCACCACCTCGACGATCCCGATCTTGTCGGCCACCCGCGAGGACTGCGCCGGCGTACGCGCGACCTCGTCGGCCACCGGCAGCTCGCGCAGCTCCACCGTCAGTTCGCGTGCGCGCCCATCGCGGTAGATCCCGATTCGCACCCGCTCGCCCGGCGACTTCAGCGCAATTTTGTGCTGCAGATCGTTGGCGGAGCGCACCCGTTCGCCATCCACCTCGCGAATCACATCCTCAAGGCGGATTCCCGCGCGCGCGGCCGCCGCTCCATCTGTCAGACTCTGCACAATGGCACCGCTGACATCGGGAAGACCCTTGAGTTCCATCATCTCGGCATCGATCGTCACCACATTGACGCCGAGGTAGGCCCTGCGCACCCGGCCGTAGGCGATCAGGTCGTCCATCACCCGGTGCGCAAGATCGATCGGAATCGCGAATCCGTACCCCTGGTACACACCCGTGCGGCTCACGATCGCCGAATTGATCCCGATCACCTGACCACGCAGATTGACCATCGGCCCGCCCGAGTTGCCCGAGTTGATCACGGCATCGGTCTGGATATAGTCCTCGATGGCGCGGCCCCGGTCTTCGCGCTCAAGCGTCCGGTTGATCAGATTGAGCGACCGCCCCACAGCCGAGACGATTCCGGCCGTTACGGTGTAGTCCAGGCTGGTGCTTCCGGCCAGACCCGGGTTGCCGATTGCCAGCACCCATTCTCCCACGCGCACCTCGGCCGACGACCCCAGCGCGGCCACCGGCAGATTCGAGCCGTCCGCGATCCGGATTACGGCGATGTCGGTGGTCGGGTCGGTGCCGACGATCTCGGCGGCGAAGTTGCGCCCGTCGAGGAGCCAGACCGTAATGTCGCGGGCATCCTCGACCACATGGTTGTTGGTGAGCACATACCCGTCTTCGGAGAGAATGAAGCCGCTTCCTCCACTGAGTTGCGGCACATCGGCGCGGGGGCCGCGGAAGAACTCCATGACCCCGTCCGAGAGATCGTTGCGCTCCCGCTGCCGGGAGGCCTCGATCCGCACCACGGCGGGCGTCACCGCGTCGGCAACCGCCACAAAGGCCTCGCTGAGGGTCAGCGCAGGCTGAACCGCCGCATCGGCCACCACCGGCGTGGTCTGCACCGTTGGCAGGCTGTAGGCCGGGCGGGGCGCATCGATTCGGGAAGCGATCCCGATCCCGATCAGAAGGGAGGCCGCCACCGAGATGGCCACCCCCATCTTCACTCGCAGTGGGTCGTACATCGTTGTTGTTCTCCTGTATGGGTTGATGATGCGTGCGGCGCTGCTATGGGAGCGTGGCCGGCGACGCTGCGACGCCGCTCCGCCCCCCATGTACGGTTCCGAATAGGGCGCGACCCCGCAATGGCAGGGTACGATGCGAAAACGGGGCCACGCCGTTGCCGCCCCGCTTCCGGGCGTTTCCGCGCGGGGGCTGCCCGCCCGGGCGCGCGAATCTACCTGGGGGCGTCCTGTTCCTCGGCCCGCTCGTCGACGATCTCGTAGTCGGCCTCCATCACCTCGTCGTCGCCCGCGGCACCGCCCTCGGCGCTATCGGCCTCTTCGGAGGTCATCGCGTCGTCGGGGGGAGCGTCTCCGCCCTCGGCCGCCTGCGCCTGGTACATCTCGGTGCCAGCCTGGGTGAAGGCCTGCATCAGAGCGTCGCGGGCCTCGTTGATCTCTGCCGTGTCGCCATTCTTCAGCGCCTCGCGGCCGCGCTCCAGCGCCTCGTTCAGCCGTTCGCGGGTGGCTTCGGCCACCTTCTCGCCCCACTCCTCGGTGTCCTTCTCGACCTGGTAGATCAGCGCATCGAGGTTGTTGCGCGCCTCGACCTCTTCGCGGCGCCGCTCGTCCTCTTCCTGATGCGCTTCGGCGTCGCTGACCATGCGCTCGACCTCGGCGTCGCTGAGTCCTCCCGAAGCCTCGATCCGGACCTTCTGCTCCTTGTTGGTGGCGCGATCCTTCGCCGTTACGTGCAAAATTCCATTGGCGTCGATGTCGAAGGTCACCTCCACCTGCGGCACGCCGCGCGGCGCCGGGGGAATTCCGGTCAACTGGAACTTGCCGATCGTGCGGTTGTCGATCGACATCTTGCGTTCGCCCTGGAGGACGTGGATCTCGACGGTGGTCTGCATGTTCTCGGCGGTCGAGAAGACCTCCATCTTGCGCGTAGGGATTGTGGTGTTGCGCGGAATCAGCGTCGTCATCACTCCGCCCAGCGTCTCGATTCCCAGCGAGAGCGGCGACACGTCGAGGAGCAGCACATCCTTGACATCGCCTGCCAGCACGCCCCCCTGAATTGCCGCTCCCACCGCTACCACCTCGTCGGGGTTCACGCCGCGGTGCGGCTCGCGACCGAAAAATTCCTCGACCACCGCCTGAATGCGGGGAATCCGGGTCGATCCTCCCACCAGAACCACCTCGTCGATCTCGCTGCGATCCAGTCCCGCATCCTCGAGTGCCTTGCGCATCGGCGGGATGGTGCGCTGAACCAGATCCTCGACAAGCTGCTCGAAGCGTGCCCGCGAAAGGCTGTAGTTGAGGTGTTTCGGCCCTTCCTGGCTCGCCGTGATGAAGGGCAGATTGATGTCGGTCGAAGAGGTCGTGGAGAGCTCCATCTTGGCCTTCTCGGCGGCCTCCTTCAGACGCTGCAGCGCCATCGAATCCTGGGCCAGGTCGATCCCCTGGTCGCGCTTGAATTCCTCGACCAGCCAGTCGATCAGAATCTGGTCGAAGTCGTCGCCCCCCAAGTGGGTGTCGCCGTTGGTGGCCTTCACCTCGAAGACGCCATCGCCGATCTCCAGGATCGAGATGTCGTAGGTGCCGCCCCCCAGGTCGAAGACCGCGATCTTCTCGTCCTTCTTCTTGTCGAGACCGTAGGCGAGCGCCGCCGCGGTGGGCTCGTTGATGATGCGCTTGACCTCGAGGCCGGCGATCTTGCCCGCATCCTTGGTGGCCTGCCGCTGGGCGTCGTTGAAGTAGGCCGGCACGGTAATCACGGCCTCATTGACGGGTGTGCCCAGGTAGTCCTCGGCGGTCTGACGCATCTTCTGCAGAATGACGGCCGAGATCTCGGGCGGGGTGTAGCTCTTTCCGGCATTGGGAAGGTTGACGACCACCCGGTCGTTCCCGTCGCGATCCACGCCGTAGGGAACCCGGCGGCGCTCGGCCTCGACCTCGGAGTGGCGCATTCCCATGAAGCGCTTGATCGAGAATACGGTGTTTTCGGGATTGGTGATTGCCTGGCGGCGCGCAACCTGACCGACCAAGCGCTCCTTGTCGCGGGCGAAGGCGACGACGGACGGCGTTGTGCGCCCACCCTCCGAGTTGGGAATGACGGTGGGCTCGCCCCCCTCCATGACGGCGACCACCGAGTTGGTGGTGCCCAGGTCGATGCCGATAATCTTGCCCATGATGGCGCGTTGTCCTTTCCCGCTGCGGTCCCGGGGGCCGGCGGTTGCTGTGACAGGGTTGAGTTGGGGAAGTGGCCGGAGGGTCTTCGCTCCGGGAGAGTTCCCCGCAATTGTCGGGCCTGCATGTGCAAGGGGTGTGCCGGACGCCGCTGCCGGTCCGGGGCGCCGGGGTCCGCCGTATTGGCCGAACCTGCCTGCCACTGTCCCCGAAAAGAGCCGCGAATCACGCGATTTGCGCTCTGGTCGGCCAATTTGGCAGGAGTGCAGAGAGATCGGGAACGTCACCACCCGACCACCGCGCATCCAGGAGTTCGGGGGATGCGCAAAGATCCGCAACGAATGGACCGAACCGGGAAGCGGGGCAGGGGGTGCGAAGGAGACGCGATTGCCGCACCGCAGAGTTCCGGGAATATTCTTCAACGCCCCGGTGTCCCGCACCCTGTCGCTTCTCCCTGCATTGGAATTCGCCCGGAGCGCACAGGAAGCGAGCGACGGGAGCCGAACCGACCGGGGAATCGACCGAGACCCCGCCCCCAGTCCCCCCGAAGCCCATAGCCATGCACCTTGTCGCCGAAGCCGCCACCCTGACCGAACTCTTCGCCTCGGCCAGCGCACCTCCCGCCGGGATCCTTCCGCAGGATCCGGATGTCGGCATGGCCATGCGACTGCGGGGATTTCTGGGCGTTCTGTTCCTGACTGCGGTGGCCTGGGCGATCAGCGTCAATCGCCGCCGCATTCCCTGGCGAGTCGTGCTCTGGGGACTGGCTCTTCAGTTCATCTTCGCCCTGATTATCCTCCGCACCCCTCTGGGAGCGGGAATCTTCCACGCCGCCAACGACGCCATCCTGGCCGCAGTCGGCTTCACCCTCGAGGGCGCGCGGTTCCTCTTCGGCGATCTGGTCTGGAACAATATTCCCGTCGGGACGGGCGAGCCCGGAAATGGCGGCTTTGTCGAAGAGGGAGCCCGGGTTGCGCGCTCGGGCGCTTTCGTGGCCTTCAATGTCCTGCCCACCATCATCTTCCTGGCCTCGGTCATGACGGTGCTCTACCACTTCGGCATCATGCAGCGCATTGTGGGGGGGATCGCCTGGCTGATGCAGCGCACAATGGGCACCAGCGGCGCAGAGACGCTCTCGGCGGCGGGCAACATCTTCGTGGGACAGACCGAGGCCCCGCTCCTGATCAAGCCCTTCGTGAGCCGCATGACGCGCTCCGAGCTGATGGCGGTCATGACGGGCGGCTTTGCCACGGTAGCGGGCGGGGTCATGGCGGCCTATGCGGGCATGCTCTCGGGCTACTTTCCCGACATCGCCGGACATCTGATGGCGGCGTCGGTCATGTCCGCGCCCGCGGCGCTGGTGGTCGCCAAGCTCATGGTGCCCGAACTCGAAGAGGCCGAAACCGCAGGCGGGGTGGGGGCGCCGGTCGAGCGGCCCGATGTGAACGTGATCGAGGCGGCTGCGCGGGGAGCGAGCGAGGGACTGGCTCTGGCGCTCAATGTGGGCGCGATGCTCCTGGCCTTTCTGGCGATCATTGCTCTCCTCAATGCGGTGCTGGGGTGGGCGGGGGGGCTGGTGGGAATCGAGGGGCTCTCGCTCGAGGCGATCCTGGGATGGATCCTGGGGCCGGTGGCGTGGATCATGGGGGTCCCCTGGGAGGATGCGCGTCTGGTGGGGTCGCTGATGGGGCTGAAGACAGTCGCCACCGAGTTCGTCGCCTACCTGGGGCTGGCCGAGGCGATGGCCGGCGGCGAGCTCAGCGAGCGGGGCGCCCGCATTACGGCCTATGCGCTTTCCGGCTTCGCCAACTTCTCGTCGATCGCAATCCAGATCGGAGGAATCGGGGGCATCGCGCCCGACCGGCGGCGCGACCTGGCGCAGCTCGGCCTGCGCGCCATGATCGGAGGGGCAATCGCGGCCTTTATGACCGCTGCCATCGCCGGAGTGCTCATCTGAGATGGCTGCTGCAGCCGACAATGCCGGCATCGGTTCGGCGCCGAATGGAGTGGGCGACCTCTTGCGCGCGCGGGCAGGGATGCGTCCCCGGGTGCATCTGGTCCTGGGCTCCGGGCTCGGAGGGCTGGCCGAGCGGGTGCGGAATCCGGTCCGAATTCCCTTCGCCGATCTGCCCGGCCTGCCGCAGACCACCGTTCCCGGGCATACAGGCGCCTTCCTGGCGGGATGGCTGGGCGGCGTTCCCGTTCTGGTGCAGTCGGGCCGCTTCCACTACTACGAGGGCCGCGGCGCGGCCACCGTGCTCGCCCCGATTCGGGCGGGGCGCGCGGCCGGGGCCCGCATCGTGGTGCTGACCAATGCAGCCGGGGGCATCCGTTCCGATCTGACGCCAGGTTCGCTCATGCTTCTGGACGATCACATCAGCGCCCTCTTTCGCGCTCCCCTGGCGGGCCTCGTGCAGAGGGGAGAGGAGCGCTTCCCGGACATGAGCCGCCCCTACGACGAACCGCTCGCGAAGCTCGCCGAAGCGGTCGCGTTGGACGCGGGCATTCCGTTGTCCCGGGGCGTCTATGCGGCGGTGCACGGTCCCGCCTTCGAAACGCCTGCCGAGGTGCGGGCGCTCCGGGCTGCCGGAGCCGATGCGGTGGGAATGTCAACCGTGCCCGAGGCCACCGCAGCGCGTGCCGCCGGCCAGCGCCTGATCGCCTTCTCGCTGATTACGAACCGGGCTGCGGGACTTGGCCTGGAGGCGCTGGATCATGCCGAGGTTCTCCACTACGGAAAGACGGCCGGCGCCCTCCTCGGGACGCTCCTTGAGGCCCTCCTCACCCGGCTTCCTCCTCAGCGCACCCTTCCCTCTACTGCAACGAAGTGATCCACGGGACCACTTCCCGCCCCCAGCCCCGGCGCGCTCGCAATCGCGGCCCGGACCCAGGCCACTGCGGCGGTTACGGCATCTTCCACGCCGGTTCCCGCAGCCAGCCCGGCGGCGATCGCGGCCCCCAGGGTGCACCCGGTTCCGTGCGTGTGCCGGGTCGCGGTCCGCTTCCCCCGCAGCTCTCTTCGGGAATGGGCATCCAGATAAAGATCGACGACCTCGCTGCCGGCAAGGTGGCCGCCCTTGATGAGGACCGCCCCGGCGCCGGCGTCCAGAAGAATGCGCGCGGCTTCCTCCATTCCCTTCAGGTCGTTGCGGCGCACCCCGGTCAGAAGCCGCGCCTCCGGCCAGTTCGGGGTCACGATCGCCGCCAGGGGAAGCAGGTCGCGCTGAATCGACTCCGCCGCTTCCGGCGCGAGCAGCCGGTCGCCGCTGGTTGCCACCATCACCGGGTCCAGCACGTACCCTGTCAGTTGCCGGTCGCGCAGCACCCCCGCCACAGCCTCCACGATCTCGCGGGTAGCCAGCATTCCCGATTTCACTGCCGCCACCGGAAAGTCTGCGGTCACGCTCCTGATCTGCGCCTCGACCAGCGAGGCCGGCAGAGCCTGAACCGCCTGCACCCCCAGGGTGTTCTGGGCGGTCACCGCAGTCAGCGCCGAGGTTCCGAAGACGCGCCACTGGTGGAAGGTCTTCAGATCGGCCTGAATTCCGGCTCCGCCACCGCTGTCGCTGCCGGCGATCGTGAGCGCGACGGGTGGATGCGCAGTGCGGTTCATTGCGGCAAGGCTCCGGTGCGGATGCAGGGGTGTGCGGGGTGAACTGGAAGGAAGGCGCTGCCAGTGGAGTGGGCAAGGCCCGGGCTCGCCTGATCCGACGACTTCATGATCGCCGGGGCCGTACGCGCGAAGATCTGGCGCTGGCCGAAGGAGCGCGGGTCGTACTCGAGGCGCTGGCCTCGCCGCTTGAGGTGGAGTGGGTCCTGGTGGGCAGTGATTGCGCCACCCGTCCGGCGACAGGCGAACGGGTGCTGAAAGAGTGTCGGCGGTTGGGGATAGAGGTGCAGTTGGCCCCCGACGCCGAGGTGCGCGCACTTTCGGCCACCGTCACCCCCCAGGCCATCCTGGCCTGTATCCGCGCTCCCCGTCCGGAACCGCAGCCGCTCGATCGGGGTCGTTACCTCTGGCCGGTCGGTGTCAGGGTTCCGGGCAACCTGGGCACACTCATCCGCTCTGCGTGGTGCTTCGGCCTTGATGGCGTTCTGATCGGATCGGGTACCGTCGATCCCTGGAATCCGAAGGCGGTGCGCGCATCGGCGGGGGGAGTCTTCCATCTGCCGCTGATCGAGGCGCCCACTGGCCTCAGAGAGATCCCGAACAACCTTCGGCTCTTCCTTGCCGACCCCGGAGGCGAAGCGGTGGACACAATTCTCATGGACGATGCGGCGAAAGATCCTGCCGAGGACTCCTGGGTTCTCGCCGTCGGTGGTGAAACGGGCGGATTTCCGGCGCGCATCGCACGTCGGGCCCACGCAATCGCTCTGACGCAGGTGGCCGGGGCGGATTCCCTGAATGCTGCGGTGGCGGGCTCAATCCTCCTATACCTCCTTACCCGGCACCCCCTTCGATGAACGCGCTCTCGGCGCACGATCCCCTCCTTCTGGCTCTGGCTGCCCTGACCGGCGCTTCTCTGGGCTCATTTCTGAATGTCTGCGCGGCGCGCTGGCCGGTCCGCATGTCGGTGATCGCGCCCGAGTCCCGTTGCCCCGAGTGTGAATGCAAAATCCGCTGGTTCGAGAATCTTCCAATCCTCGGGTATCTGATTGTGCGGGGCCGCTGCCTGCGTTGCCGCGCCCGCCTGAGTGTGCAGTATCCGGTGGTCGAGGGCGTCACGGCGCTTCTGTGGACGGGAATGGCCGCACGCTGGGGATTCGAGTGGGAGGCGCTGCGCGGAAGTCTTTTCCTGACCATCCTCCTCGGGATCGCCATCGCCGATGCCCGCACTTATATCATTCCCGATCAGTTTTCATTGGGCGGAGCGGCGCTTGGAATTGCGCTCGCCCTCTTCGCCGGGGGACCCTCGCCGGCAATGGCGGTGGCGGGAGCGGGACTCGGATTGGGGCTGCTCTGGTTCGTGGCCGCCCTGGGACGGCTGGCGCTGGGGCGCGACGCCATGGGGGGCGGCGACATCAAGATGATGGCCATGGGTGCCTTTGTCGGTCCCTGGGGGGTGTTGGTCACCCTCTTTGCAGGGTCGCTCCTGGGCGCACTGATCTTCGGGCCCCTGGCGCTGCGTTCGGGGCGGCCGGTTCCCTTCGGAATCTTTCTCGCTCTGGGGGGCGGAATCGCCTACAGTTGGGGATCGGATCTGGCCGCATGGTACGGAGGATTGCTGACGATGTGACGCGCCGCCGCTGCGGTCGCCGAGGGTTGGGCAAAGGATTCGCCCCTGCCGCGTACGCCATTGCCCGCCATCCACAAAACGGCCATCCACGCGCCGCCAGTCGCCGACTGCCCGGTCCGCCTACGGATCGCTGCAGTCGCGCTGATATCCGCAGTTCAGGCACACCCGCTTGCAGTGGCGATCCAGAGCGGTTCCGCCGCAGAGCTCGCACCGGGGGTCGGCGAGGTACTTCCGGCTCAGCTCCACATAGTGCTCGGCGCTTCGGCGGGTCCACTCCGCCGCTCCCGCCCCCAGCGGCCTGACGCGTCCGGGTACCCCCGCCACAAGTCGGCGCGGCGGAATGCGGGCATCCTGCTTCACCACCGCCCCGGCTGCAATCACGCATCCCGCGCCGATCTCCGCCCCCGGCAGAACAACCGCATTCATGCCCACCACGCTGCGGCGCCCGATCCGGCAGCTCTCCATGACCACGCCATGCCCCACGGTTGCCTCGTCCTCGATCACCGTCGGGCCGACTGCGCTCGTATGAATCACCGCATTGTCCTGGACATTCGCGCGCGCGCCGATGTGGATTCCATGGTCGGGGTCGTCGCCGCGAAGCACCGCCCCGAACCAGATGCTGGCCCGGTCGCCGATCTCGACATTGCCGATCACGGTCGCGCCAGGGGCCAGGAAGGCGGATTCGGCAATCCGGGGGCGCAACTGGCCAAAGGGAACGATTGTCATGTGCGACCGGTCTTATCCACGAGCCGCAGGGTTCGCGCCCGGGGGGGACGGAACAGGGCGGAGGCGGGCGCGCACAACCTGGGTGTCGGTCGCCTCGACGATTTCGATCTCGACCCCGCCCGACTCGAAGGATTGACCGGCAGAGGGAACCTGTCCCAGCTCCTCGAGGATAAAGCCGTTGACCGAGCGGTGTTCTCCCGGCTTGATCTCGAGATCGAAGCGCTCATTGAGCTCGCGGATGCCGGCGGTCCCGAGCGCGAGGATGGCGCCATCCGCCAGACGGATCACCGGATCCTCCTCCATGTCCGTCTCATCGACGATCTCGCCGACCAGCTCCTCCAGAACATCCTCCAGGGTAATCAGGCCGTCGGTGCCCCCAAACTCGTCGGCCACGATTCCCATATGCATGCGGCGTGCGCGAAATTCCGCCAGCAGCCGGGTCAGCGAGAGCGAGCCGGGCACGAACATCGCCTCGCGGGCCAGCTTCCCCAGGGTGGTGTCGCGGTGGCCTGCCACATAGGCGCGGTAGGCGTCGCGCACATGGAGAATTCCGGTCACATCGTCGATCGTCTCGCCATAGACCGGCACGCGCGAGTGCGGAATCGTTTCCAGTCTGGCCAGCGCCTCGCCCAGCGACTCGGAGTTGCGGAAGGCCACAATATCCACCCGCGGCGTCATCGCGTCGTGCGCATCGAGCTCGTCGAGCCGGAAGGCCCGCTCGATCAGGCGACTTTCGTCGGCCTCGACCACACCCTCTCCGGTCCCGATCTCGATCGCTTCGCGCACCTGTCGCTCTGCCGACGACCCCTCGCCGGTCGGCGTCTTTCGGCCCAGCACCCGCCCCAGCGCCGTCAGCGGAAAGAGCACGCCCCGGCAAAGCCGCGCCACACTGTGCAGGCGGGGCGCCGCGATCAGAGCCAGCCGCACCGGCTTTTTGCCCGCCAGCGCCCGGGGTCCAAGCTCTCCGACAAAGAGCACGCCGAGCACCACCAGGGGGCCTCCGATCCAGAGCTCCTGAACGCTCCACAGCTCGGCCACCAGCGCCACCCCCGCCACCGTCGCCCCCAGCGTGCAGATGGCGCGCAGAAGGCTCAGCGTCGCCGTGTCGGCATCGTCTTCGGAGCGCAGCCTGGCCAAGGCGCCGGCGCCGGCGAATCCCTCCTCGGCAAGGGTGCGCACCCGCCCGGGTCCGATCCCGAGAACCGCCGTCAGCGAGGCGGTCAGCACCGCTGCGATCAGGAGCAGGAGGGCGAAGGCGGCCGAAAGTCCCGCAATCAGCGCCACTGTGCCCCCTCGGTTCTACTCGGAGGTTTGTCGTCGGGAGGTGCTGCTAGATCCATTTTCTGCTCTCTTTGAGCAGTTCGCGAATGACATCGCGGGTTGTCAGTCCCTCGGCTTCGCCATCGAAGTTGATCACGATGCGGTGGGACAGAATCGATGGCGCAATGTCATGAATATCCTGAATGGTCGGGACCGGTGCGCCCCGGAAGACGGCCCGCGCCTTGGCTCCCAGCACCAGGTACTGCGATGCCCGGGGACCGGCTCCCCAACTGATGTAACGCTTGGCCACGGCAGCCTGTTCGTCGCCGCCGGGCCGCGTCGAGCGCGCGAGCCGCACCGCATAGCCGACCAGCGATGGAGGGACCGGGGTCCGGCGCACCAGTTGCTGCAGCTCCACGATTTCCGATCCATGCACCACGGGCTCGACATCCACCTGTTGAACCTCCTGCGTGAGCGTCGCGATTCTCTCTTCCTCTTCGCGGCTCGGATAGTGAATGCGGAGGTCGAACATGAAGCGGTCGAGCTGGGCTTCGGGAAGAGGGTAGGTGCCTTCCTGCTCGATCGGGTTCTGGGTGGCCAGAACAAAGAAGGGCGGATCGAGATGATAGGTCTTGCCTGCGGCCGTCACATCGCGCTCCTGCATCGCCTCGAGGAGTGCCGCCTGGGTCTTGGGGGGGGTGCGGTTGATCTCGTCGGCAAGAAGGATGTTGGCGAAAATCGGTCCCGGAACGAAACGGAAGACCCGCTCGCCCGTCGCCTTGTCCTCCTGAATGACCTCGGTTCCGGTAATATCGGTGGGCATCAGATCCGGCGTGAACTGGATCCGGCTGAACTTGAGGTGGAGCGCCTCGGAGAGGGTCGAGATAATCAGCGTCTTGGCGAGCCCCGGCACTCCCACGAGAAGGACATGACCATTGGCCATCATGGCGGTCAGAATGCTGTCCACGATATGCTTTTGTCCGACGATCCGGCGCTGCACCGCGCTGCGCAACTCCTCTCCGATCTCGCCCGCCCGGTTCAGGAGCTGGACGTCGCGGTCGGCGGAGATGGGAGGAGGGGCGTCAAGGGTGGGGGAAGAGGTGGGAGTCATGCCCGGTCCGGGATGGTTCGGTGAAGGGTGGCGTGAAAAATTGACAGATGTCGGGAGGGCCGAAGATACGCGCCGCAGCTTTCCATGGTCAAGGTGCGAAGGCTGCATTGGCACGCGCATGCCCCCCGACCCCGATCCACGGACTGCCCGAGAAGCTTGCGAAAATTTTCACAAGGGTTAGCTTTCAGATCGTTGCTGACGTTCCCGGTTCCCGATCCGAGGGTCGCCGGGGGATCATTCGGACCTGGTGAACAGGAGCAAGGCCGGTTTGAAAGAGCCGCATCGCGGATCCGCCCGCTCGTCGCGCGCGGAAGCAGGTCGCTTCGCCGGGTACGGCTTGAGCTGGTTCCTGACAATGCTGCTCCTCGGATGGGGCGGACTTGCGCTGGACCGGCGTCTGGAAACGATTCCGCTCTTCCTCGTTCTCGGAATCCTGCTTGGGTTTGCTTCGGGGCTGATCACGATCTATGCAAGAGCGGTTGCGACGCCCTCAGGACAGACGCAGAAGCGCGTCGATTCGTTGCATTCCCCGGGAGAGCGCCGATGAAGAGCTCCCTGACCTTTGCAGGCGCCTCCATCGCCGTCGTGGTTGCAGGCGTGCTCGGCGCCGACCTCCTCGCAACCGATTCCACCCGGCATGCGGTTCTGGCCGCTGGCCTTCTGGTTCTGGCCACACAGTTGCCCCTCCACTTCATCCTCCGCCCCTGGCGCGCCCGCGACGACCGCTTCATGGCCGCCATCGCAACCGGCTTCCTCGCCCGGGCCGGCGTCCTCGCGCTGGCGGTGGTCTTCTTCGTGATCCCGAATCGGGTGGCCGCGGCCCCCTTCCTCCTCTCCCTCGGCTGCTACCTGCTGGTGATCGTCATCGCCGAGGCCGCTCTCGAAAGCCGGCGCATTCGCGAAGGCGGCACCCGGGTCACGGCATCGTGATGCGCTTCCTCCCTCGTGTCACCCCGGCCTCGTTCGGCCTCCTGTCCGTCGCCCGCAGCATCCTCCCCGGCCTCCTGGCGACTTTCTTCGCGCTGTCGGTATCCGGCCTCGCCGAAATCTCGGCCCAGGAACACGGCGCCCCCGCCGAAGCGCATGGAGCCTACGACGACGGCCATGGCGATGCGCACGACGGCCCCTTCGATCTGGGCGAAATGCTCGCGCATCACATCCTCGACGATGTCAAGATGGAGTTGCCCGGAGGGTACCTGAACCTTCCTCATTGGGATTGGGCGGTCTTCAATCTGGGTGCCGCCACGATCGATCTGTCCCCCTCGAAGCACGTGGTCCTCCTTCTTCTGGCGGCGCTCCTGACCGCCCTCTTCTCCATCCTGGCCGCGCGCGCCGTCTCCCGGCACGGACCCGGACAGGCGCCCCGCGGCTTCGCGAATGCGATCGAGGGCGTCGTCGTCTTCCTCCGCGACGATGTCTGCAAGGACAACATCGGCGACGGCTACCACCGCTTCGTGCCGCTCGTCCTCACGCTGTTTTTCTTCATCCTGGTCATGAATCTCCTGGGTCTCGTGCCCTGGGGCGGGTCTGCGACCGGCAACCTGGCCGTCACGGCCACCCTGGCAGGCGTCACCTTCCTCGTCACCGAGATCTCCGGCTTCCGCGCACTCGGGCCCGCGGGCTACCTGCGCACCATCTTCTATGCGCCCCCGGGGGTCAGCGGCATCATGAAGTACATGCTGCTGCTCATCATGACGCCCGTCGAGCTCCTCGGGAAGTTCATCAAGCCCTTTGCACTTGCCCTCAGGCTCTTCGCCAACATGACCGCCGGCCATGTCCTGATCTTCTCGCTGCTCGGATTCATCTTCATCTTCGGCCACATCGAGATCGTCCGCTGGGCCGTTGCGGCCGGTTCCTACGCTCTCGTCTCGGCAATCCTCCTCCTCGAACTCCTGATTGCCGTCCTTCAGGCCTATATCTTTGCCATGCTCTCATCGGTGTTCATCGGCTTGATGCAGCACGAACACTGACCCGCCGGCCCAATCCGGCACAGCTCAACCAACCCCTCGATTCAAACGACAAAAGGAACGACATCCATGCTCGACACAGCCATCACGGTGCTTCAGGACGCCACCCAGGCGAACGCCGAAGCCACGGGAACAGGTCTCTCACTCCTGGGAGCCGGCATCGGCGCCGGCATCGCCGCCCTCGCTGCAGGCCTCGGAATCGGTCGCATCGGCGAAGGAGCCACCCAGGGAATCGCCCGCCAGCCCGAGGCCTCCGGTGAAATCCGGGGCATCGCCATCCTCCTGGCGGCCCTGATCGAGGGCGCGGCGCTGGTCGCCATCCTGGTCGCCATTCTCTTCAAGTTTGTCTAGGTCGGGCAATCCGTGAACAAACAGCCCGTGGACAAGGATCGAACCGCATTCGAGCGGTGCTGCATCCGCGCTGGACCGCTGCGCTCCGCGTTGCTCCTTGCCCCTCTGGCCGGGCCGGGCATCGTGCAGGAGAGCGGTCCGGTGTGGGGCGATCTCTTCAGCGTCGATGGGGGCCTGGCGGTCTGGACAGTGCTCACCTTTGTGACGCTGCTCGCCATTCTCGGGCGCTTCGCCTGGAAGCCCATGCTCTCCGTTCTCAGTGCGCGCGAAGAGGGGATCCAGCGCGCCATCGACGAAGCCGGGCGACAGCGCCAGGAGGCGGAAACCCTTCTCGTCCGGCACCGGGAGCAGTTGGCCGAGGCCCAGCGTCAGGCACAGGCGCTCATGGCCGAAAGCCGCTCGGCGGCCGAAGCCCTGCGCAAGGAGCTGGAGGCGCAGGCGCGCGCAGATGCCCAGGCCCTGGTCGAGAGTGCGAAGCGCGAGATCGAACGCGAACGCACGGCCGCGATCGATGCGGTGCGCCGCGAATCCGTCGATGTGGCGCTGGCGGTGGCCTCCCGAATCCTCGGTGAGAAACTTGACGGAGAGCGCGACCGGAGGCTGACGGTCGAGTTTATCGAAAGCCTTGCCGATTCCGGGAGCGCGCGCGCGTGAGAGAAGACATCGTCGTTCGCAGCTACGCGCAAACGCTCTTCAAGCTGGCCGAGCGACATGGGGGCGCCTCTGCCTGGCGAACGATCGCCACCGAGGTTGCAACCCTGACCGACGACCCGGCAGTGCAGGGATTTCTCGCGACTCCGCGCATCGCCCCGGCGGATCGGCAAGAGGCGCTGGAACGCGCGCTGCACTCTGCGGTGCCAGCCATCTTCCTTCGCTTCCTCCTGGTGGTGGTGGATCGGCGCAGACAGCGGCTGATTCCGGCGATCATGCGCGATTTCCTTGCACGCGTCGATCGGCGCGAGGGCATCCGCCGCATGGAGGTGACCGTCGCCCGCGAGCCGGCCCCGGCCGAGGCGGAGGCTCTGCAGACCCGGCTTTCCGACACCTTTGGCGCGGTGGTTTTCCCGAATATCCGGGTTCAGCCCGACATCATCGGGGGAATCGTGATTCGCGAAGGCGACATCCTCTACGACGGATCCATCAAACGACAGCTTGAATCGATGCGGCGCACACTCATGCACATCGAGCTTCAATAGACAGGAGATACAAAGGCCAAATGGCAGATTCCCAGCTCCGGGCGGGCGAGCTCAAGAGCGTCCTGCTGGCGGAGATCGAGAACTTCGAAGATGCACTTCAGGCCGAAGAGGTCGGCGAGGTTCTCGAAGTCAAGGACGGCGTGGCCCGCATCTACGGTCTCACGCGGGCAATGGCGAGCGAAATGCTCGAGATCTCGCCGGCTCAGGGTGGCGAAGGGGTGACCGCCCTGGCGCTCAACCTCGAAGAAGACAATATCGGTGCGGTGGTTCTGGGGGATTGGGCCGGGCTGCACGAAGGCGACCAGGTCCGCCGCACGGGGCGCGTCCTCGATATTCCGGTCGGCGAAGAATACCTGGGGCGGGTCGTGGATCCGCTCGGCAACCCCCTCGACGGCGGCAGTGCGATCCAAAGCTCGGAGCGGCGACAGATCGACGTTGTCGCCCCCGGCATCGTCAAGCGGCAGCCGGTCAAGGAACCCCTGCAGACCGGCGTCAAGGCGATCGACGCGATGATTCCGATCGGGCGCGGCCAGCGCGAGCTGATCATCGGCGACCGCCAGACCGGCAAGACCGCAATCGGGATCGACGCGATCATCAATCAGCGCGACACCGATGTAATCTGCATCTACTGCGCGGTGGGCCAGCGTGCAGGCAAGGTGGCGGCCGTGGTCGAGACTCTTCGCCACCACGGCGCCATGGATTACACCATTGTGGTGACCGCCAACGCCTCCGACCCGGCTCCCATGCAGTACATCGCCCCCTACTCGGCGACGGCTCTGGCCGAGCATTTCATGTGGCAGGGCAAGCACACCCTCGTCATCTACGACGACCTCTCCAAGCAGGCCCAGGCCTACAGGCAGCTCTCGCTGGTGCTCCGCCGTCCCCCGGGGCGCGAAGCCTATCCCGGCGATGTCTTTTACCTGCACTCCCGGCTCCTGGAGCGGGCGGCTCGACTCTCCGACGATCTCGGCGGCGGCTCGCTCACCGCACTTCCGATCATCGAAACGCAGGCCGGCGATGTCTCCGCCTACATCCCGACCAACGTCATCTCCATCACCGATGGCCAGATCTATCTGGAGCCCGATCTCTTCAACTCCGGCGTGCGCCCGGCGGTCAACGTCGGCATCTCGGTCTCGCGGGTGGGGGGAGCCGCCCAGGTCAGGGCCATGCGCAAGGTCGCAGGCCGTCTCCGGCTGGATCTCGCCCAGTTCCGCGCCATGGAAACCTTCGCCCAGTTCGCCTCCGACCTCGACGCCGCCACCCAGCAGCAGTTGGCGCGCGGTCAGCGCACCGTCGAGATCCTCAAGCAGCCACAGTACCAGCCGGTTTCGGTGGCCAGGCAGATCGTGTCGATCTACGCCGTCACCCACGGGCATCTCGATCACCTGGATGTCTCCGATGTGCGCAGGTGGGAGCGCGAGTTCCTTGCGTTCATGGAGAACCGCTTCGACGATGTCCTGGTCGGGTTGCGCCAGGAGGGCCAGCTCACCGAAGACATCGAGGGTCGCCTGCGTTCCTGTATCGAGGAGTACAATCGGATCTTTGTCGCCGGGAGTGCCGGGGGCGACGAGGGGGCGCGCTAGGTGGCGCAGGCCCGCGAAGTCCTGAGGCGGATCAAGTCGGTTCGCAACACCCGCAAGATTACGCGGACCATGGAACTGGTCGCCACCTCGAAGCTGAGGCGCGCGATGGACCGCATGGCGGCGGCAAGGCCCTACAGCGAGGCGCTCGACGAGCTCCTGCGGAGTCTGCAGGCGCCGGGACTCGCCGAAGAGCACCCGCTGTTGCGTCAGCCCGCCAGGCCACGCCGGGTCGCCGTCCTCCTGCTGACCGCCAACCGCGGCTTCTGCGGCGCCTTCAACGCCAATCTGATTCGCGAGGCCCGAATGCGGATTGAGGCCCTGGAAGCCGAGGGTACCGAGTCCGAGCTTCACATTGCCGGAAGGAAAGGGCTTGCCTTCTTTCAGTTTCGAGGCCATTCCGTGGCACGCGCAACCACCGGCATCGGCGATCAGCCGACCCCCGAAGACGCCGACGACCTGATCGCGCCCCTCCGCAAGGCCTTCGAGGCGGAGGCGATCGATGCCGTTGAGATGGTCAGCTCCGAATTCCGTTCGGCCATCTCCACGCCGCCCCGGATTCAGCGCATTCTGCCGATCGCCCCCCGCCCCGGCGCACGCTCCGTCGATGCCTTTATCGTATCGCCGCCCCCCGCCGAGCTGGTGGGCCGCATTCTGCCCCGCTACCTCAACAGTGTCGTCTATCGCGCCCTGGTCGAGAACGCCGCCGGAGAGCAGGGAGCGCGCCGCGCCGCCATGAAGAGCGCGACCGACAACGCCGGAGAGATGATCGAGACCCTCACCCGGAGCTATAACCGCGCGCGCCAGGCGCAGATTACCCAGGAGATCGCCGAGATCGTGGGTGGCGCCGCCGCACTTGAGTGATTCAATCCCCCCGAGATGTTGAAACAATCCATCCAGCTATGAACACATCGCCGCCTGCGGGCGGCCGGAGAGAATGAAGAGAGATGGCTGAGTCAAAGACCGGACATGTGGTGCAGGTCATCGGACCTGTCGTGGACGTCGAGTTCGACCAGCGCCACCTGCCCGAAATCCATAGCGCCCTCAGGCTGTCCACGACGACCGAATCGGGCCGCGAGATCGATCTGGTGGCCGAGGTACAGCAGCATATCGGTCGTGCGCAGGTGCGCGCGGTGTCGATGAGCTCCACCGATGGCGTTCAGAGGGGCATGGAGGTGGTCGATACCGGAAAGCCCATCGCGGTACCGGTCGGGAAGCCGGCGCTTGGCCGTATCCTGAACGTTCTGGGCGAGCCCGTTGACGAACAGGGCCCCGTGGCAAGCGACGACGGCGGCACCGTCGAACGCTGGCCGATTCATCGCCTTGCTCCCCGCTTCGACAACCTCGAACCCCGAACCGAGATCTTCGAGACCGGAATCAAGGTGGTCGATCTCCTTGCGCCCTATGTCAAGGGCGGCAAGACGGGACTCTTCGGCGGCGCCGGCGTGGGCAAGACCGTCATCATCATGGAGCTCATCAACAACATCGCCATGGAGCATGGCGGACGCTCGGTCTTTTCCGGTGTGGGCGAGCGCACGCGCGAGGGCAACGATCTCTGGCTCGAGATGAAGGAATCCGGCGTTCTCGAATCGACCGCGCTGGTGTACGGCCAGATGAATGAACCGCCGGGAGCGCGTCTTCGGGTCGGACTTTCGGGCCTGACGATCGCCGAGTACTTCCGCGATGTCGAAAAGCAGGACGTTCTTCTCTTCATTGACAACATCTTCCGCTTCACCCAGGCGGGATCGGAGGTGTCGGCGCTTCTCGGCCGCATGCCCTCGGCGGTCGGCTACCAGCCCACCCTCGAGACCGAGATGGGCGAACTCCAGGAGCGGATCACCTCGACGCGCGAGGGCTCAATCACTTCGGTGCAGGCGATTTACGTTCCCGCCGACGACCTGACCGATCCGGCCCCGGCTGCGGCTTTCGCACATCTGGACGCCACCACGGTGCTCTCGCGCTCGATTGCCGAAAAAGGAATCTACCCCGCGGTCGATCCCCTCGATTCCTCCTCGCGCATCCTCGATCCCCAGTTCATCGGCGATCGCCACTACGAGGTTGCGGGGCAGGTCAAGGAGATCCTTCAACGCTACAAGGATCTGCAGGACATCATCGCCATTCTCGGCATGGACGAGCTCAGCGAGGAGGACAAAATCGTCGTCGGTCGCGCCCGCCGCATCGAGCGCTTCCTCTCCCAGCCCTTCTTCGTGGCCACCGCCTTTACCAACATCCCGGGCTGCTACGTGCGGCTCGAAGAGACGATCGAGTCCTTCGAACGGGTGGCGGCCGGCGAGTTCGATCACCTTCCCGAACAGGCCTTCTACATGAAGGGCGGGATCGACGAGGTCGTTGCCGCGGCGCGCGAGATGGGCGCCGAGGTCTGACCGGAATGGCTGCCGCAATCAGGTTGCGTGTCGTCACGCCGGCCGAGGTCGTCTTCGAGGGCGAGGCGCAGTCGGTCGTGGCGACGGCCTGGGATGGCCGCATCGGAATCCTCCTTGGCCATGCTCCCCTTCTCACCCTTCTCGGCGACGGCCTCCTGGACGTCGATCCCGGACGCTCGACCGGGCGCTCCTTCAACCTGGCTGGCGGCGTCATGAAGGTAGAGGCCAACGAGATCATGGTCCTTGCGGACAGCGTCCCTGATCCCGTCCCCCGCGCCTCTCCGCCCCGCCACTCCCGCCCGGCCCGGCCTCCATGCGCATCGACCTCCACATGCACAGCACCGCCTCCGACGGCACGCACGCACCAGAGGATGTCGTGGAGCGCGCCCTCGCCGGGGGACTTGACCTGATCGCCCTTACCGACCATGACAACACGCATGGGGTTCAAAGGGCGCAGGAGGCCGCTGCCGGGCGCCTGCAGTTCATTGCCGGAGCCGAGCTGAGCGCCCGGTGGCAGGATGAGTCGATTCATGTGCTCGGCTATTTCCTCGATCCCGGAGCCAGCGTCCTGACCGAGCACTACACGCTCCTCCGCGAACGCCGTCACCGCCGCATGGCCGCGATCGTGGCCAGGCTTTGGGCGAATGGAATCCGGATCACCATGCACGATGTCGATGCCCAGCGCAGCAGCCGCCAGACGCCCTACACCCGGCCCCATCTGGCACGCGCTCTGGTCGCCGCCGGATACGCCGAAACCACGGCCGAGGCCTTCGATCGCCATATCGGAACCGGCCTCCCCGGGCATATCCCCGTCGCTGCGCCTGCACCCGAAGAGGTCATTGCCACGGTGCTCGCCGCCGGGGGCGTACCGGTCTGGGCGCACCCGCCGCTGGCGCTCCTGGATTCACTGCTGCCCTTCATGGTCGAGGCGGGGCTCCGCGGCCTCGAGGTTTACCGCCCCTGGCCGGCGGATGTGCGCGATCAGGTTGCCGCGCGGGCTCGCCGCTGGAATCTGTGCGCCACCGGGGGATCCGACTGGCATGGCCGTCGCCGCGACCCTCCCCTCGGGTCGTTCTCCGTCTCCGCCGAAGAGATCGGAGAGTTTCTGGCGATTGGGGGAATCGGGTAACAGCCCTGCCGGGAATTGGCCGACGTGGAGAGCGGGGGGCCCGAATCTGTGCGTGCTTCTTCCCGAATGCCCGCGTCATCCTGGAAAAAACCGCCTTCCGCAGCGCGTCGGGGCGCGGGGCGATACCTCCGAAATCGGCCCTGTTGACTTCCGCCGTGGATTGACTATCTTGAAAGTCTTTCCGCTGAACTCCATCCGGCGATGCCGATCCTGCCACAGGGCAGATAAGGGGTTGCCGGGCGGAGCAGCTTTTTGAAAATCAGGGTAGAGGGAAGTATCAGAGCCTTAGGTCGCTCTGCTGCCAGATCCGAAAGACGATTCCCTTCGGGGGGCGTCCGAGGACAGCGGCGGCTGAGCGTGTGTGTAGGAAAAGGCGACGGTGGACAAGCCCGAACGAACTGCGATCTGTTTCCCGCCAGGCGCCCGCGTGGTGACTTCGGTGGGCAGGTCAGCGAAGAGAGGGCTGGTCAAGCGAGAAAGTGCACACGGCGAATGCCCTGGCACAGACCGGCGAAGAAGGACGTGGCAAGCTGCGAAAAGCCTCGGGGAGCTGCAAGCAAGCATCGATCCGGGGGTGTCCGAATGGGGAAACCCGGCGGGAGTTATCCCGTCACCCTGCGGGGGGCCAACCCAGGGAACTGAAACATCTAAGTACCTGGAGGAAAAGAAATCAAACGAGATTCCCGGAGTAGCGGCGAGCGAAATGGGAAAAGCCCAAACCCGGATGAGGAGACTCGTCCGGGGGTTGTGGGGCCGCATCATCAGGCAAGGCGAATGCATAGCGGAACGGTACTGGAACGTACGACCGCAGAGGGTGAGAGTCCCGTATGCGAAATGCCGGTAGCCGAGCCGATGCGGATCCCGAGTAGGCCGGGACACGTGAAACCTTGGCTGAAGCTGGGAGGACCATCTTCCAAGGCTAAATACGAGTCTGTGACCGATAGTGGAGAGTACCGTGAGGGAAAGGTGAAAAGAACGCCTGACGGCGAGTGAAATAGACCCTGAAACCGTGTGCATACAAGCGGTCGGAGCCCGATCCGCATCTTCGGATGTGGAGGTGGGTGACGGCGTGCCTTTTGCATTATGATCCGGCGAGTTACTCCTCATGCGCAAGGTTAAGGGCCTCAGGTCCGAAGCCGAAGCGAAAGCGAGTCTGAACAGGGCGTCGAGTGCATGGGGGTAGACCCGAAACCGAGGCGATCTATCCATGGCCAGGGTGAAGCTGGGGTAACACCTGGTGGAGGCCCGAACCGTTGTGGGTTGAAAACTGCTCGGATGAGCTGTGGATAGGGGTGAAAGGCCAATCAAGCTCGGAGATAGCTGGTTCTCCCCGAAATATATTTAGGTATAGCCTCAGGGAATTGTCTCAGGGAGGTAGAGCACTGGATGGGCTAGGGGCCTTACCAGGTTACCGAACTCAACCAAACTCCGAATACCTTCGAGATGTATCCTGGGAGTCAGTGAGCGGGCGATAATGTCCGGTCGCGAGAGGGAAAGAGCCCAGACCGTCAGCTAAGGCCCCAAAATCCGTGCTAAGTGACAAAGGATGTGGATATGCACAGACAACTAGGAGGTTGGCTTAGAAGCAGCCATTCCTTTAAAGAGTGCGTAATAGCTCACTAGTCAAGTGAATCTGCGCCGATAATGGTCGGGACTTAAGCATGGTGCCGAAGCTACGGATGACGAAAGTCATGGTAGGGGAGCATTCCCTGGTCAGTGAAGCGGACTCGGAAGAGCATCCGTGGAGAGCAGGGAAGAGAGTATGCCGGAATGAGTACGCGATAAACAGAGTGGGAATCTCTGTCACCGAAAGCCTAAGGGTTCCGGAGCCAGGCTTATCCGCTCCGGGTTAGTCGGTCCCTAAGCCGAGGCCGAAGGGCGTAGGCGATGGGAAACAGGTTAATATTCCTGTACCGTGCAGTGTAGCGTTCGACCATGAGGGGGGACGCGGAAGTGACAGGACCGTCGGGTGGTGGAATATCCGATGCAAGATGGTAGGCGTTGAGAGGGGATAAAAGACCTCTTTAGCCGAGCGTCGATGCCGAAGGGAAACAATTCCCAACAAAGGGTCCGTAATCATGCCGCCAGGAAAAACCTCGCATGGGAGTTGCCTGGACGACCGTACCGTAAACGGACACACGTAGGCGAGGCGAGTAGCCTAAGGTGCTCGAGTGATTCGCGGAGAAGGAACTCGGCAAAATGTCCCCGTAACTTTGGGAGAAGGGGAGCCTGCAGTAGGTGAACCACAACGCGTGGGGAGCCGATCCAGGCCGCAGAGAATCGGCCCAAGCGACTGTTTATTAAAAACACAGGTGTCTGCAAAGTCGTTCAAGACGACGTATAGGCACTGACGCCTGCCCGGTGCCGGAAGGTTAAAGGGAGGTGTCAGGGGTAACCCGAAGCTCCGAACTGAAGCCCCGGTAAACGGCGGCCGTAACTATAACGGTCCTAAGGTAGCGAAATTCCTTGTCGGGTAAGTTCCGACCTGCACGAATGGCGTAACGATTTGGGCGCTGTCTCCTCCGCGAGCTCGGCGAAATTGGAGTATCGGTGAGGATACCGATTACCCGCGACAGGACAAAAAGACCCCGTGCACCTTTACTACAACCTGTCATTGGGTCTTGGCTTTGCATGTGTAGGATAGGTGGGAGACTGTGAGCCGTTCTCGCCAGGGGACGGGGAGTCGCTGTTGAAATACCACCCTTACAATGTTGAGGCTCTAACCCAGGGGAGTGAAGCCTCCCCGGGAACAGTGGCAGGTGGGTAGTTTGACTGGGGCGGTCGCCTCCCAAAGAGTAACGGAGGCGCGCAAAGGTTCCCTCAGTGCGGTCGGCAATCGCACGAAGAGTGCAAAGGCAAAAGGGAGCTTGACTGCGAGACCGACGGGTCGAGCAGGAACGAAAGTTGGCCTTAGTGATCCGGCGGTTCCGAATGGAAGGGCCGTCGCTCAACGGATAAAAGGTACGCCGGGGATAACAGGCTTATCGCCCCCGAGAGTTCATATCGACGGGGCGGTTTGGCACCTCGATGTCGGCTTATCGCATCCTGGGGCTGAAGAAGGTCCCAAGGGTCGGGCTGTTCGCCCGTTAAAGCGGTACATGAGCTGGGTTTAGAACGTCGTGAGACAGTTCGGTCTGTATCCGTCGTGGGCGTTGGAGTATTGAGGGGAGCTGCTCCTAGTACGAGAGGACCGGAGTGGACTGACCACTCGTGTACCGGTTGTTCCGCCAGGGGCATTGCCGGGTAGCGACGTCGGGAAGGGATAACCGCTGAAAGCATCTAAGTGGGAAGCCCCCCCCAAGATGAGTACTCCCAGACATCAGTCTCGGAAGGGCCGTGCGAGACGAGCACGTTGATAGGCGGCAGGTGGAAGCATGGCAACATGTGCAGCCGAGCCGTACTAATGGCCCGAGAGGCTTGACCAGCAATCCTCCTTCACAGCATTTCCTTCATGCACAGTACCGGGGTTCCGGTACTTCCCTCTACCTGTCGATATTGGCTGGTGGCCATAGCGCAGGGGTCACACCCGATCCCATCTCGAACTCGGAAGTTAAGTCCTGTAGCGCGGATGGTACTGCCGGGGCGACCCGGTGGGAGAGTACGTAGCCGCCAGCCTTGTCCTGACATGCGCCCCGTCTTCTTCTGATCGAATGCGGATTCGTTGTTGGTTCTCCTCCCGCGAACACCCCCCGTGTTTTGCGGCAACCCGAATTCCGCAGTGAACAATCGACATCCTGTTGATTGCAGATGGAGGACGGGGCGTTTTTTGTGGATTGCACAAATACTCGGGGCCCGGCGTTGTCCGGGCGTCTGTGTCAGTCCGGGAGCGGACGCGAGGCCGAAGCGGAATGCAGCAGGGCGCGCACCGCTGCGTGTGGGTCGGGCGCCCTCATCACGGCTCCGATCACCGCACACCCGACCGCGCCGGTTTCCAGGATCGAAGGGACGCGATCTGCGGTGACGCCTCCGATTCCGATCACGGGAATGGGAACGGAGGCTACGACGGCAGCGAGTCTCTGCAGGCCGATCGGAGCTCCGGCCTCGGGCTTCGACGCAGTGGCATAGACGGTTCCGCACCCGATATAGTCGGCGCCCTGGCGGACGGCCCGCTGCGCAGTTGCGGGATCGTCGGTCGAATAGCCGATCAGGAAGGGTGGGGAAGCGATCCGGCGCGCAGCCGCGACCGGGAGGTCGTCGGGGCCCAGGTGAACGCCATCGGCGGCGACCGCAAGAGCGAGATCGATGCGGTCGTTGACAAGGAAGAGCGCGCCGCTTCTGGCGGTGAGGGTGCGCAGCGTCTGTGCGAGGGGCAGCACATGCCGGGGCGCAAGGTATTTTTCGCGGAGCTGCAGGGCAGGGGCGCCGGCGTGGAGTGCGGCGCGGGCAACTTCGACGACATCAGAGGGGTGGGCATGCGCGCGGTCGGCGATGACGATGAGCCGTAACCGCCGGTGAAGCGATCGCGTCGCACTGGCGGAGGGAGGGTGGAGCGTTCGGGTCAACCGGACTCAGCCCTCGGGCCGGTCGGGCGGAGTGGCTACGGCCCCACGCCGAACCCGGTCCCGCACGCGCAGATGTTCGCTGTGGCTGCGGGTGAAGATGTGCCTGCCATTCGACTCTGCGACGAAGTACAGGTAATCGGTGTCGTCGGGTTGGAGGGCGGCGTCGAGGGCGGCATGGCCGGGGGCGCCGATCGGTCCCGGCGGAAGTCCCGCATGGGAATAGGTGTTATAGGGGTGATCGGCCACTGAATCGATCGCCGCGTACAGCAGCCGCGGTCTGTGTCCCCCGAGTGCGAAGAGAACGGTCGGGTCGGCCTGCAGGCGCATTCCGATGCGGAGACGGTTGTGAAAGACGCTGGATATGGTGGGCATCTCTTCCAGAGTGCGCGCTTCAGCCTGAATGATTGACGCCAGCGTGACCGCTTCCCGCTCGGAGAGGCCGAGTGCGGCGAGTCGTTGTCGGCGCTCGGGAGTCCAGAAGCGGCGATAGGCGTCGAGCATGGTGGCCACGACCGTTTCCAGCGAAATCCCCTCGGCAAAGAGGTAGGTGTCCGGAAAGAGGTACCCTTCCAGATCGGGTCCGGGAACGTCCCACAGTTCGCGAAATGCGGGGTCGGTCAGCCGCTCTGCGACGTGGGCGGAATCCAGACCGGTGGCCGCGCCGATTGCGGAGGCCATGGTGCGGAGCGTCCACCCCTCGGGAATGGTCATGGGTTGGGTGATGACCCGGCCCGTGGTGAGCGTCTCGAGGATTTCGCCGATCGGCGCGCCGCGCCTGATTCGGTAGCTGCCCGCCCTGACCGAGTGATCGAGGTCGCGCAGACGGGCATGGATATGTACGAGGCCACGGTTTCGGATGGCCGCGTGCGCCTCGAGCGAATCGAGCACATCTGCGAAGGTATCACCCTCGGGGATGTGGATGATGGCCTCGCCCGGAGGAAGTGACCGGCAGGAGCTCTGCAGTGCGAGAAGGCCGACCGGCAGCGCCTGACGAATGCCGCGCATGATTCGCAGGCCCTGGGCAGATTGCGAGCTGCTACGGCGCCGACCCCAAATCCTGCGTTTCGGAACTCCGGGCACGCGCCGCCGTCTCGTCAAGCCAGTCCTGCAGGAAGATCGCGGCCGCTCCGGCATCGATTCGTCCCTTCTCCTTTGCGTACTTTCCCGGCAACCCGGCTGCCCGAATGCGCGCCTCGGCCTCTACTGAAGAGCAGTGTTCGTCGGCAAGGTGAACCGGGAGGCCACAGCGTTTTTCGAGCGCCGCGGCGAAGGCCCGCACCTCTGCCGTCCAGTCGTTTTCGCACCCCCGCTCGTCGAGGGGAAGTCCCACCACGAAGGCTTCGATGTCGTACCGCTTTGCCAGCGCTCCGATCCGGCCAAGGGGCGGGCGCTTGCCTCTGCGCCGCTCCAGAGTGCCGACGGGGCTGGCCAGGGTTCCAGTGGGATCGCTGCGCGCGACCCCGATGCGCCGGAGTCCGTAATCAAGCGCCAGGATCCGCAACGGGAACGATCCGGCGTCGGGAGTGCGAGAGAGCGAATGGCGCCGGAAGGGGAGTTCAGCGGGAATCCCGGGATGTTTCGGTCGCCTCTGTCTCTTCGCCGCCCGAAGAAGCGTCCCGGGATTCGGCGTGAAGGAAAATCTGGACGATCCCATTTGCGGCTTCGTCGCCATAGAGCGCCTCGGCTGCCTCGCCCTTGAGCACCTCGACCCGCTCGATCCGGTCGGGGTCCAGGCCGGAGATGCCCTCGTCTGCGTTGTCCATGCGAATCCCGTCCACATAGACGATCGGTTGGGGCGCATTGCGGGTACCCCTGACCTTGAGCGGTCCGCGGATCCTGATGTTGGATGTCGGAGCCGGAGTCGGGACGGCCTGCGCCTCCTGCAGCGAGGAGTCTGCACCGGATCGGTCGCCTGCATTGAGCAGGGTCGTGACCGCGAGCGTGCCCACGACTCCGAGCGCTGCCGAACCCGCAATGAGGGCAAGGAGGCTCCAGTGGCGTTCCTCGTGGGAGCGTTGTCGATTCCGATTCATCATCGTGCGTTTCCTTTCTGCCTGTGCCAGTACGCCGGAGGGATTCCCCGCCGGGGCAATCTGGCGAATGCGGCCCCGGACGGGACAGGGCGAATCTAGTACATTCCCAGTCCCATGCGCCAGAGCCGTCCCCGCACTTTCCTGTATGGAGAACGCCGCCTTGTCCAGATATCTCTACGCCGAAACACCCCCGGATGGAGAGAGGATCACCCGGATCGACGATCTGCTGGTGGTGCCCGATCGGCCGATCGTTCCCTTTATCGAAGGCGACGGAATCGGACCCGACATCTGGGCGGCCACGCGGCATGTGGTCGACGCAGCCGTCGCTCACGCCTACGGCGCCAGCCGCAGCATTGCCTGGATGGAGGTCCTGGCCGGAGAAAAGGCGCACGCCCGGACCGGCGAGTGGCTTCCCGATGAATCGCTGGAGGCGCTGACCGAGTTCCAGGTCGGGATCAAGGGGCCGCTGACCACACCGGTCGGGGGTGGAATTCGTTCGCTGAATGTCACGCTGCGCCAGCGCCTCGATCTCTATTCGTGCATTCGCCCGGTGCGGTGGATTCCGGGGGTGCCGTCGCCGCTCAGGGAGCCCGGCCGGGTGGATATGGTGATCTTTCGCGAGAACACCGAGGATGTCTATGCGGGCATCGAGTGGGAATCCGCTTCGGTTGAGGCCGAACGGGTGCGCGACTTTCTGCAGAGCGGAATGGGCGCCTCGATTCGCGAGGAGAGCGGCATCGGCATCAAGCCGATCAGTCCCTTCGGCACCCGTCGTCATGTGGCCGCGGCCATTCGCTATGCCCTGCGGCACGGCCACGATTCGGTCACGCTGGTGCACAAGGGCAATATCATGAAGTTCACCGAGGGTGCCTTTCGCGACTGGGGGTACGAGGCGGCGGCGGAGCTCTTTGCCGATCGCACGGTTCGCGAAGGGGATCTCGCGGAGGGCGAGGAGGCGGGAGATCGCCTTGTGATCAGGGATCGGATTGCCGATTCGATGTTCCAGCAGGTTCTTCTGCGCCCCGAGGAGTACTCGATGATCGTCACCCCGAACCTCAATGGCGACTACCTGTCGGATGCCTGTGCGGCGATGGTCGGGGGGTTGGGAATGGCGCCGGGGGCGAATGTGGGCGATTCGGTGGCTCTCTTCGAGGCCACGCATGGAACGGCGCCCAGGTATGCGGGGCTCGATGTCGTCAACCCCGGGTCGCTGATCCTCTCGGCGCGCATGATGCTCGTGCATCTTGGCTGGACGGAGGCGGCCGCTGCAATCGACCGCGGCGTGGAGGGAGCCATCGGCGCGCGCATGGTGACCTACGATCTGGAGCGACAGATGGAGGGAGCCACGCGGGTGTCCACCTCGCGCTTCGGCGAGACCGTCGCCGCGCACATGTAGAGTCCCCCGAACCGAGGAGAGAGCGAGAGAATGCGCCTGGAGACCTTTACGAAGGCGCCGGAACAGATTGAGTCGCCCCTGCTGGTGGTGCTTGCCCCTTCGGACAATACGCTCACCGAGCTGGTGTCCCTGGATCGGCTGACGGGTGGCGGACTGGGGAATGCGATCGCTGCGGGCGACTTTCGCGGGCGCTCCCGGGATCGCCTTCTGGCATACAGGCAGCCGCGGAAGCGGGGTCCGGAGCGGATTCTCTTCCTGGGGGTCGGATCGGCGGAGGCGCTTACCGCGGCAACGCTGCGCGAGGCGGGCGGGAGGGCGGTGCGCGAGGCCGAGCGCCTTCATCTCTCGTCGCTGGCGGTCTGCCCCGGCTATCTGGGCGAAGAGCCGGCCATGCGCTGGATCGAGGCATTGGCCGAGGGGATGGTTCTTGCCTCGTGGCGGTGCGATGAACTGCGTGCGCATGTGGAGGATGCCGGGAGGCCGCCGCCGGTGGAGCTGGGGATCCTGGTCGCACCGCCTCACCCCGAGCTTGTGCGCCGGGTGCAGGTGGGTCATGCCTTTGCAGGAGCCGAGAACCGGGCGCGTACCCTGCAGGCCCGTCCCGGAAATCTGGCCAACCCGTCGCAGCTCGCGGCCGAGGCGGTGCGCATTGCGGGCGAGGCGGAGTTGGATCTGGATGTCCTGGGCCCGGAGGAGATGGAGGAGGAGGCGATGGGCGCCCTTCTGGCGGTGGCGCGGGGATCGGACGAGGAGCCGCGGCTCATTGTGCTCCGGCACCGCGGCCTCGCAGATGATGTGCCGCCGGTGGTTCTGGTGGGGAAGGGGCTGACCTTCGACGCCGGGGGGATCTCGATCAAGCCCGCGAAGGGTATGGAGAAGATGAAGTACGACATGTCGGGGGGCGCGGCCGTGCTCGGCGCCATGCTCGCCATCGGGAGATTGGGCATGAAGCTGAATGTCATGGCCCTGGTTCCCTGTGCGGAGAATCTCCTGAACGGGTCGGCCACGAAGCCGGGCGATGTGGTCTTCAGCCGCGCGGGCAAGTCGATCGAGGTGATCAACACCGATGCCGAGGGCCGCCTGATTCTGGCCGATGCGCTGAGCTATGCGGTCGACTGGTCTCCGGCGGCGATTGTGGACTGCGCGACGCTGACCGGAGCCTGCGTGGTGGCGTTGGGGCACCATCGCTCTGCCATTCTGGGCAACGACGAAGGACTGATCGCCGAGCTTCGCGCGGCTGGCGACCGGGCCGATCAGCCCTGCTGGCCCCTTCCGATGGATGACGCCTATCGCCGGCAGCTCGACAGCGATGTCGCGGATCTGCGCAATGTCGGGGGGCGCGCGGCCGGGACGATCACCGCCGCCTGCTTCCTGGCGGAGTTTGCAGGCGATGTGCCGTGGGCGCATCTGGATATTGCCGGGACGGCCTATGGCGATACGACCAGGTCCTACCTGAAGAATGGACCGCATGGATCGCCCTGTCGGCTTTTGCTCGAATGGGTGCGGGCGAGGGCCGGATTCTGACGGGGTCGGTGCGACGCGCGCGCGGTTTGACCGGAGATCGGGTCCGCCCATGCGGCGCCCTCTTCCTTGCTCTGCTGGCGGGGCTTGCGGGAGCCCTCTCGCTCTCGGCCCAGGATCCGCCCGACACCCTGGTCGCGGGAGCCCTTTCCCCCGGGACCGATACGCTTCTGATTGATACCCTGGAGGTCGATACGATTGCCGTCGACACCCTTGCGGCCGCGAGCGATTCGGTGGCGCCTCCGCCTCCGGTGCTGCCCACTCTGCCCGACCCGGCTCCGGCCGGAGTTCTGACGGGGATTCGCGAGTGGAGCCGCGAGGAGCTGCTGGGCGCGCGTGCCCATACGCTTTGGGAGCTGGTTGCCGGGAGTGCGCATCTGCTGGCGATCCGGGGCGGCGATTTCGGTTCTCCGGTGGCAGTCGTTCCGCAGGGTCATGCCGGGGGGGCGGTGCGCGTCTATATCGACGGGATCGAGCATCTTCCCCTGGAGGGCTCGGTTCCCGATCTGACCCGCATTCCGATCTCGGGGCTGGAGCGGGTGCGCGTTGTTCGGCGGCCCGGAAGTCTCGAAATCCACCTCTTCCGGCACGATCACGCCGACGTCGACGCACTCACCCTGATCGAGGCCGGCACCGGCGATCTCGGCTCGAATCTTCTGCGGGGCACCTTTTCCTTTCCCCGCGTTGTGGTGGGCAAGGCGGCCCTTGCCATTGAACGACTGGACACGGAGGGGCGCGAGATGCCGGGAGCGGTCACCGGGGCCTGGTTTCGCTACAGCCTGCACCGGGGCGACAGCGCGGGCGTTCGCCTTGAATTCAGACGCATCACGACCGAGCGGGCGGGGTTGGCGGGTGCACCGGGAACGGTGACGCGCGGCGACTGGACTCTGCATGGGGTCTGGGCTCCTTTCTCGCGCATGCTGGCCGAGGGATGGACAACCCGGGCCACCCTGGCAACGGGGGATTCGATCGACGCCTTTCCCTTTCTGGCCGAATCGCGCGGGCAGACGGGTGTGCGCCTCTCCTTCGGACAGGGTCCGCTCTGGGGACGGGCGAGTGCGCGCTGGAATCGGGGGACCGGCATACCGGAGCGGGAGATTGCGGCCGAGCTCTCTCTGGTGCAGGAGCGCTGGGGCGGGGCCCGGGTGAGCGCGCGCCAGGAGCGCTGGGGCGAAGAGACAGGCACTTCGTACGATCTGAATGGGTGGCTCGCCCCGGTACCCTACGTGGCGCTCTTTGTGGAGCGGGGCGGGGGAAGGTGGGGGGTGCCCTGGCTGAATCCTCTGCCCCCGGAAGAGCCCGGGAGCGAGATGGGCAACCCCGAAGACGATTCCGATGAAGAAGCCGGGCCGGGCAACCGCCTGCCCGATCGCGTGGGAAGCCGAATCGGGGTGCGGGCGCAGTGGCGGAGCCTGGAGCTGTCCGGCGCCCGGGTGTCGATCGAGGCGGATTCGATCTGGCCGACCGGTCTTCCCTTCGACCGCGGCGGTCTGGTTCGCGCACAGCCTCGCCGCACGGGGTGGGAGCTCACAGGAGCCATTCCGCTGCGACCGCGGGGGCTGTTCCTTCTGGGCGAGCTTCAGCTCTGGGATCCTGTCGATTCCCTGGAGACGCTTTACCTGCCCGATCATGGCTACCGCGGCAGCCTCTCCTTTCACAGGGTCTTTCGTGAAACCGGAAACTTCGAGCTTTGGGGGGATCTGGGAGTTGAGGGCCGGGCCGCGATGCGGGTGCCGCAGGGAGTGCTTCCCGACCCTGCCCCGGGAGGCGCGCGTGCGGCTGTGCGGTTTGGCCCGGTCGCTGCCGACGATGACGACTCGGGGCTGGTTCCCGACCGGGTGCCCTTCTATCAGAACTGGTATTTCCGTCTTCAGATGCGCATCCTGACCTTCAATATCTTTGCCACGATCGACAATCTGAGCCTCAGGCGCGGCAACCGCGATGTGCCCGGACGGCTGCTTCCCGGTACCCGTGCCCTCTACGGGGTTCGCTGGACCTTTCGGAATTGAACCGATGATTCGCAGCATGACGGGATATGGGGCCTCGCAGGTGGAGATGGCGGGCGGGGGCGTTCTGCGCGCAGAGATTCGGTCGGTCAACCACCGGCATCTCAATCTGTCGGTGAGCCTTCCGCCGGAGTGGACCGAGCTCAGGCCGCTGGTGATTGCAAGGGTGCGGGCGGAGCTCGCCCGGGGTTCGGTGACCGTGTCGGTGGCTGTGGAAGGGGAAGAGGGAGAAGCGCAGAATGGCCTTCCCGCGCTGGATCTTGATCGGGCCGCGCTCTATGTGACGGCGTTGCGCGAGGCCGCAAACCGCCTTGGGCTGGCGGGGGAGCCGGATCTGGCGCTGGTGACGCGCCTTCCGGGAGTGCTGGGAGTTCGCGAAAGGGTCAGGGAGCTGTTGCCGCCCGATCCCGAGGCGCTGGAACGCTGCCTGACCGACGCCCTCGGGGCGGTGACCGAAATGCGCACGACCGAGGGACACCGCATGGATGCGCTCCTGCGTGACCGGATTGCAGTTGTTCTGAGCGAGGTGGATGCGGTAGAGGCGCTGGCGCCGCAGAGACTTGAGCGCGAACGCGACCGCCTGCGCGAGCGGGTGCGCACTCTGAGCGAGAGAGTCGAGGTGGACGAGGACCGGTTGGCGCGCGAAATCGCCTATCTGGCCGAACGGTGGGATATCAGCGAGGAGATCGCCCGGCTGCGCTCTCACGCTGTCCTCTTCCTCGACACGCTCGGCGGCGATGCCGAGGGCGAGGTGCGCAAGGTTGGCAAGCGTCTGGGTTTTGTGGTTCAGGAGATGAACCGCGAGGCGACCACAGTAGGAGCGAAGTCCAACGACGCTGCAATTTCGGCATCCTCGGTCGCCATCCGCGACGCCCTCGAGCAGGTGCGGGAACAGTTGGAGAATGTGGAATGACCACAGGTCCGCTGGTGCTTGTGGGGCCCTCCGGGGCAGGGAAGACGACAATCGCTCGTCGCCTCGTGGAGCGCTGTCCCGATCGCTTTTTCCTCTCGATTTCGGCCACGACCCGGCGGCCCCGCCCCGGCGAGGTCGATGGCGTCGATTACCACTTCATTTCACCCGACCGCTTTCGCGCACTGATCGAGGAGGGCGCGCTGGCGGAGTGGGCCGAGGTGCATGGCGAGCTCTACGGCACTCCGGTGCGTTCCCTCGAGCGGCTCGATTCCGCAGCTCCGATCCCGATCCTGGATATCGATGTTCAGGGAGCCCGCCAGGTGCTCGATCGTCTTCCCCGGGCGTGGACCGTCTTCGTCATTCCTCCCGGCCCGGGCGTGTGGATTGAACGCCTGCGGAGGCGGGGCACCGAATCCGGCGAGGAACTTCGACGCCGCCTCGACACGGCCATTCGGGAGCTTGAGACCGTTCCCCTCTTTGCCAACCGCCTGATCAATCGCGATCTGGAGGAATCCGCAGACCGGGTTCTGTCCGTTCTTTCCGGGTCGCGGCTCTCGACGGCCGCCGCCGAAGTCGATATTCTTATCGGTGCGCTCGAGGACGGCGCCCGTGCAGAGGTCGCCCGTCTTGCTCCGCAGCCGCCCCTCTCCCGGGATACCGGCACGGGGAGCGCCGCAAACGATGTGCAAGAGAGAGAAAGAGAAACACCATGAGAGTCTTTACCCCCGACGAGATCGCCGAGAGCAACCAGAGCAAGTACCTGGGCGTGCTGGTGGCCGCCACCTACGCGCGCGAGCTCAACCGCCTGCCGCACGAGGCCCAGCCGATGGGTCATCAGAAGAAGCTGTCGACGCGGGCACTCGAGGCGATCATCTCGGGTCAGGTCGAATACCGCCTGGTCCGGCACAGACGCCCTGACACCCTGTAGCGGCTCGCGCCATTCGAAGCCATCGGCACCCCGGAGCGGACGGGAGCTCGAAGATCGTGCGCAGATCCGGTCCTCCATGGGAGGGCAAACGGGTCGTGCTGGGCGTGTGTGGAGGAATCGCAGCCTACAAATCGGTTCAGGTCGCCCGCGATCTGACGCTGCTTGGCGCCACTGTCGATACGGTTCTGACCGGGAGCGCGCGCCAATTCATTGCTCCTCTGTCCTTTGAGGGGGTGACCGGGCGCGGACCGCATATCGACCTCTTTCGCGCGAGTGGGGCGGCGGTGCACATCTCTCTGGGTCGGGAGGCCGACTGCATATGCATTGCGCCGGCCACCGCCGATTTCCTGGCCCGGGTTGCCACAGGGCGGGCCGATGACCTGCTGACGACGATCCTTGCAGCCACGGATGCACCCGTGCTCCTGGCCCCCGCCATGAACGACCGGATGTTTGCCGATGCGCGGACCCGGGCCAACCTGGAGCGTCTCGATGCGATGGCCGGCTTCTACAGGGTGGGGCCCGTCAGGGGCGCCCTGGCCGCGGGTGAAGGGAGCGGAGCCGGGCGGATGTCGGAGCCCGGAGAGATCGTCGATGCGGTGGGAAGGGTGCTGGGGGGCGGAGGGGCGCTCCGGGGGATGCGCGTGCTGATCACCGCTGCGGCGACCCGCGAACCCGTCGATGCGGTGCGCTACCTGGGAAACCGCTCTTCGGGGCGGATGGGATATGCGCTTGCGCGCTGTGCGTGGCTTCGCGGCTGCGACGTCACCCTCGTCTCGGGACCATCGGCCCTGGACGTTCCCGGCGGAGTGACGCGGGTGCCGGTCGAGACTGCGCTGCAGATGCGCGACGCCGTCCTCGCCGTGGTGGGCGATGCCGATCTTGTAATTCATGCGGCTGCGGTGGCGGATTATCGTCCGCGCACCCCCTTTGCCGGCAAGATGAAGCGTGCGCACCCGGGATCGGATTCGCCTGCGGGCCCTGCAGTGACCCTGGAGCTGGCTGTCAATCCCGACATTGCCTGCGAGTCCCGCGCACAGATGAAGCCCGGCGCCCTGACGGTCGGTTTTGCCCTTGAGGTGTCGGAGCTCCTGGAGCGAGCCGAGAAGAAGCGGGTTCGCAAGGGGTTCGATCTGGTCGTTGCCAACTCTGCCACCGAGCCCGGCGCAGGCTTTGAGTCGGCCACCAATCGCGTGGTGATTCTCGCGGCCGACTCGCCGCCCCGCGCGCTTCCCCGCATGGAGAAGTTCCGGGTGGCATGGGCCATCCTGGACGAGGTGGAGCGGAGGGTGACTGCGTGACCGAGGCGGCTCGGCATCTGGCCATTTATCTGGATCAGCGTCGGCGGCTGGGCGACCCCGGGGTGATCCCCGAGGCACTCGCTCCCGATGAGTTCGTGGCGCTGGCGGCGAAGGCGCAGGAGCGCGGCGCAGCAGGTCGGCCCGGCGCCGGCAACGCCCCCCTCAGCCCCGCTTCGGCCAACTCTGCAGAGAATTCCGGCACCCTTGCCGAGGCCGACTACGAGACGCTGAAGAAGCACGCGCTGGCCTGCACGCGCTGCACACTTGCCGAGGGCCGCACCCGGGTGGTCTTCGCCGATGGCAATCCCCATAGCCGCCTCATGGTGGTCGGAGAGGCCCCGGGCGAGCAGGAAGATCGTACCGGCCTGCCCTTTGTCGGCCGGGCGGGCAAGCTCCTGGATCTGATCCTGGCCGCAGTGGGGCTGTCGCGACGCGATTCAGTCTATATCTGCAATGTCGTCAAGTGTCGCCCGCCGAAGAATCGCAACCCGCGACCCGACGAGATCGAGGCGTGCGCCGACTTTCTGCGCGGTCAGATTCGCCTGGTGGGGCCGGCGGCCATCCTTGCGGTCGGAAGCTTTGCCGCCCAGTCGCTGACCGGAGAGCCGCGGCCGATTGGCAAGCTCCGGGGGAAGGTGTACCATTACGAGGGAATTCCGCTGGTGGCGACCTATCACCCGGCGGCGCTGCTGCGCAATTCCGGATGGAATCGCCTCTGTTGGGACGATCTTCAGATTCTCTGCAAGGTCCTCGATCAATCCTGACGACCGGAGCGCGCCCTCCGTACGGGTCATTTCCACCCCTTTTCCCGACTTCCCCCGCACCGACGCAGGAAATCCTTCGCAATCCAGAGGAACTCCCATCTCTTGAATCAATCCCCCCTGACGCTGCCCCGCGGTCCCGAAGAGGCCCGGTACGATCGCGAACCGCCCTTCTCGACCGAGGCGGAGGCCGCAGTCCTCGGGGGCATCCTCATCGACGAGCAGGCCATGGTCCGGGTGGCCGACCAGCTCGACGAATCGATGTTTCACCGCGAAGCCCATCGGCGTCTCTTTCGCTCCATGGCCCGCCTCTTCGCGCAGAACCGGGCCATCGATCCGATCACCGTCTCCGAAGATCTCAAGGCGGTCGGGGAGCTCGACGACATTGGGGGCTGGGACTATCTCTCCTCGCTGCTTGATGCCGTTCCCACCGCCGCCAATATCGAGTACCATGCCGGAATCGTCCACGAAAAGGCGCTGCTGCGCAGACTGATCGATGCCTGCCAGGAGAATGTTCGCGATGCGTACGACCCGGGTGACCGACCGGTCGGCGAACTCCTCGATACGGCCGAGCAGCGCATCTTTGCAGTCTCACAGACGCAGAATCGCGGAGGATTCATCTGGATCAAGGAGGTGCTGTGGCCGACCTTCCAAAAAATTGACGAGCTGCAGGAGAAGGGGCAGGAGGTATCGGGGTTGGCGACCGGCTTTCGCGATCTTGATCTGATGACGACCGGCTTTCAGCCCGGTGATCTGGCAGTTGTGGCCGGCCGGCCGGCCATGGGAAAGACCTCGTGGGTGCTGAATGTCGCCCAGACGGTGGCGATCCAGTACGGCATTCCGGTCGGAATCTTCAGCTTGGAGATGTCGAAGGAGCAGCTCGTCGTGCGCTTTCTCTGCGCGGAGGGTCGGGTCAACGCCCAGCAGTTGAGACGGGCGAAGCTGCAGCCCGACGATTTCAGGGAGCTTGCGCGCGCGGCTTCCCGCATCAATACGGCGCCAATCTGGATCGATGATTCGGCGACCGGCACTGTGCTCGAGATGAAGGCCAAGGCGCGCAGACTGAAGGCGGAGGCCCAGGATCTGGGGCTGATTGTCGTCGATTACATGCAGTTGATGAGTGGTGGGGCGCGCAAGGAAAATCGCGTACAGGAGGTTTCGGAGATCTCGCGCGGCCTCAAGGCGCTGGCCCGCGAGCTGGATCTGCCGGTCATCGCGCTAAGTCAGCTCAGCCGGGCACCCGAACAGCGCACCGACCGCCGTCCCCAGCTTTCGGATCTTCGCGAAAGCGGTTCGATCGAACAGGATGCCGATCTTGTGATGTTTCTCTACCGCCCCGAGTATTATCAGGGTCCGATCGACAAGGATGGAAACTCGCTGGAGGGGAAGGCCGAGCTGATCGTGGCCAAGCAGCGCAATGGCCCCACCGGCACTGTGGAACTCTTCTTCCGCAAGGACTTTACCCTCTTCGAATCGGTGATGCACAGCGAAGCGCCCGAGGGTACAACCTGATGCAGGGCGAATCGGTACGGGACAATCGCGGTTCGGATGCGGCGGCAGTGGGCGCCGGGGTGGCCGTGATCGTTCCCGCCGCAGGCAGCGGTGTGCGCATGGGAACGATTCGCAAGCCATTTCAGGAGCTGCAGGGCCGAACCGTTCTGGAGTGGGCGCTGATTCCCTTCCTGGCGCGGGCCGATGTGGTCGAGGTGGTGGTGATGGTGGCTGCCGGGGCGCCGAACCTTGTGCATGCCGACCCCCGGGTGCGGACTGCCACCGGAGGAACGAGCCGCTTTGAATCGGTTGCGAATGGCCAGGAGGCGCTCCGCTCGGGTGCGACGCTGGTTGCGGTGCACGACGCCGCCCGTCCCTTTCCCCCGGCCTCTGCGATTGACGCCTGCATTCGTCTGGCGGCCCGAGGTCTGGGAGCGGTTGCGGGAATTCCGGCGGTCGATACGATCAAGCGAGTGGACACCGAAGAGAAAATCCTCGATACGCCGCCGCGCCGTGCGCTCTGGCATGCGCAGACGCCGCAGATCTTTCCGCGCGCACTCTTCCGCCAGGCAATTGCCCACTGTCGCGCGGCTGCCCTGCAACCCACCGACGACGCCTCGATGCTGGAAGCGATCGGTGCCGAGGTGCGCATGGTCGAAGCTTCGCCCTCGAACTTCAAGATCACCCATCCGCGCGACCTGATCCTGGCGCGGGCCATCGCCGCCCAGGAGGCTCCCTGATGCCCGCTGCCACGCTGTCGCCGCCTCTGCGCCAGGCACTGGATCGTCTTGAGCGCGGCCAGGTGATTATTCATCCGACCGAATCGGTCTATGGCTTCGGCGGCTCCCTGCAGGATGGCCCTCTGGCGGTCTTGCAGGATCTGAAGGGTCGAGCTGCGGGTGGCTTTGTCGTGCTGATCCCCTCGACCGATGCGGTGAAGGGGCTGCTGGGCTCTGCCGCACGCTCTCTGGCCGGTGCCTTTTGGCCTGGTGCGCTCACCCTCGCCATCGACGACCCCGACGACCGTTTCCATCCCGCCGTACGGGCTGCGGACGGTTCGGTTGCGGTACGGGTGCCGGGACACGATCTTCTTGGACGCCTGCTTCGCGCCTGGGGCCGCCCGATGACATCGAGTTCGGCCAATGCGCCCGGAGCGGAGCCGGCGCATACTGCGGAGGCGGCCCGTGCGGTGGCCTCGGCAGGGGGGCACGACCTCTTTGCGCTCGATGACGGTCCTCTGAAGGGCGGAGAGGTCTCGACCATTGTACGCGCCAACGGACCGGAGGCGCGCCTGATTCGCGAAGGCGGCATTGCGGTGTCGCGCCTGAATGAAGTCGTGAAGGTAGCCGGGTGAGGGGAGAGGGAATGGGACTGCGCGCAGCCAGGATGGAAGACGATTCCGAGCGCTCCCCTGTGCTCACCTTCGTCTGTACCGGAAACACCTGCCGTTCGCCGATGGCGGAGGCAATTGCGAGGCAGGTCATTGCAGCGGCGGGGATCTCCGATTTTCGCGTGTGCTCGGCGGGAACCCACGCCCAGGCCGGACAGCAGGCGAGCGAGGGCGCAATCAGAGCTGCGCGCGCGCGCGGTCTGGATCTGACGTCGCACCGCGCCACCCCTCTGAGTCGGGAGGTCGTGGCGGCCTCGGATCTGCTGGTTTGCATGGAAAGAGTCCATCTGCAACGCATCGGAGAGCTCGGTGGCGGGGCCCGCGGACAGCTGCTGACCGCAATGGCGAGAACGGAGGGCGACATTGCCGACCCCTTCGGCGGCGACCAGGACGTCTACAACGCTGCCTTTGTAGAGATCGAAGACCTGGTGCGGAGAGCGCTCGGCGGAGCCGTTGCTGCAGCCGAAGCGGAAGCGGCCGCCAAGGAATAGACGTGCCGGAATCCGGATCTCCTGCGCTCTATGCGCTCCTGGGCGACCCGGTTGCGCACTCGCTCTCGCCCGCGATTCAGAATGCGGCCTTTCGGGCGGCGAACCGCAATGCGCGCTATGTCGCCCAGCGGGTATCGGCCGCCGCATGCGGCTCCGCGCTGCGCGAGATCGCGCTGGCGGGGGGCGGGGGCAATGTCACCATTCCCCACAAGGAGCGGGTTGTTGCATTTCTCGATCGGCGCAGCCCCGCAGTCGAAGCCACGGGCGCCTGCAATACATTCTGGGCCGAGGGCGCAGAGGTCCGGGGAGACAACACCGATGTGGCGGGATTTCTGTGCATGTGGAGGGATATGACCGATTCCATTCCCGACGAGCCCGAGGTCCTGCTTCTGGGTGCGGGCGGCGCCGCGCGGGCGGTCGTCTTTGCGCTGCTCGATTCGGTCGGGGTGGGGCGCACCTGGGTGCGAAACCGGAGCCCGGCGCGCGTCGCCTCTCTCCTGAGTCACTTTGCAGACCCACGCCTCCGTCCGTCCCCCCCGCCCGGAGAGCTGCGGCCCGATGTCGTCATCAATGCAACCTCGGTGGGCATGCACGGACAGCGCTCCCCCCTGGATCTGGCTGCACTGGACGATCCTCCCCTTCACCTCCTCGATCTGGTCTATGCCCCCGCGCTGACGCCTCTCTGTCGGCAGGCGCGTATCATGGGGGTTCCGGCGATCGATGGACGCCGCATGCTGATCCATCAGGCAGAGGAAGCCTATGCGCGGTGGTTCGGAGAACCGCCCCCGCAGGGAGCGATGTCACGAGCGCTCGATCAGGGGCCCAGGGGGAATCGTGAATAGACAGCGGGAATGGCAAAACGCCGCTCGGGGGTGGGGGCGCGGAGAAGCGCAGAGCATGGCAATTCGACGCGGATGCGCCGTTCGAATGCCGCCCGCTCTGTATCCGCGGATTGCCAGGCGAGCGGCGGCGTGGATCGACTATCTCCTGCCCCCGGCCTGTGCCGGATGCGGCGGCAATGCTGCCGAAGAGGTCCGGGGTGGCGAGGGACCGGTCTGCCGCAACTGCCGCCTGGGGTTGCCGCGGGTGCCCGAGCCGGCCTGTTCGCGCTGCGGGGCGCCGATGGGCACCGGAGAGGCCCCCTCCTGCCTGGAGTGCGCCGATTGGCCCGCGCTGCTGGACCATGCGCGCGCGGTCTGCATGCTCCAGTCGCCGGCTCGCGAGCTTGTGCATGCCCTCAAGTATCAGGGGTGGCGCACAGTGGGCGATTTCATGGGACAGGAGATGGCCCGGCGCGCGACTCCCGCCGAGCGGCAGGCCGGGTGCGTGATCCCTGTTCCCACCTCGGAACGCAATCTCCGCCGCAGGGGGTATAACCAGGCCGGGATCATTGCACACGCTCTGGCCCGGGAGCTCGATCTGCCAGTTGTCGCGGCGCTTGGGCGGCAGCGTCAGAGGGGAACCCAGACGGTCTTGAACCCGATGGAGCGACGGGCTAATGTCAGTGGTGCCTTTTCCCTGGTGCCAAGCCTGGCAGAGAGGGTGGCGGGGCAGCGCGTCCTCCTGGTGGACGATGTCATCACCACCGGGGCCACCATCCTCGCGGCGGTTCGCGCCCTCGAACCTGCGGCCCCGGCCTCCATATCGGGCTGCGCCTTCGCGCGCACCGTTCCCATCGCCAACGACCACATCTGACCTTCGCGGCGCTCGCCGGAAGCGCCCTGCACAGATTTGCCCATGTCCATTCGAGTTGCAATCAACGGCTTCGGCCGCATCGGCAGAAATGTCCTCCGCGCCGCGCGCGCATCGGCTGACAGTCCCCTGGAGATCGTTGCCCTCAACGACCTTGCCGACGCATCCGTACTCGCCCACCTCCTTCGCTACGACTCGGTCCACGGGCGCTATCCCGGTTCCGTGTCCGAGTCCGAGTCCGCCCTGCATGTGGATGGCGACCGTATCCGCGTCTTCGCCGAACGCGATCCCGCCCGGTTGCCGTGGGGTGAACTGGGGGTCGATATCGTGGTGGAGTCCACCGGTCTCTTCCGCAGTCGCGAAACCGCCTCGGCCCATCTCGAGGCCGGAGCCGCCAAGGTCGTCATCTCGGCCCCGGCCAGCGACGAAGACATCACCATTGTGATGGGGGTCAACGAACGGCTCTACGATCCCGGGCGGCATCATATCGTCTCCAATGCGAGCTGCACCACCAACTGCCTGGCGCCGGTGGCGAAGGTGCTCTCCGAAGCGTTCGGCTTTGTGCACGGTCTGATGACCACAGTTCATGCCTACACGGCCGGTCAGGCCATCCTGGATCGGCCCCACAAGGATCTGCGGCGCGCGCGTGCGGCGGCGGTCAGCATGATTCCCACAACGACGGGAGCCGCGCGGGCCATCTCCCTGGTCCTGCCCGACCTCAAGGGCAAGCTCGATGGCATGGCGATCCGGGTGCCGACTCCCGATGTGTCGCTGGTGGATCTGGTTGCCGAGGTGGAGCGCGATACCGATCGCGAAGCGGTCAACGAGGCGATGCGGGCTGCGGCTGCGGGACCGTTGGCCGGAGTTCTGCGGGTAGAGGAGCGTCCGCTCGTTTCGGTGGACTACGTGGGCGAATCGGCCAGCTCGGTCGTCGATGCGCCCGGCACTGCGGTGATGGGAGGACGCCTGGTCAAGGTTCTGTCCTGGTATGACAACGAATGGGGATACTCGTCGCGCGTCGTCGATCTGGTGCGCTATATGGGCGATCGTCTCTCGTCGCGGTGAGGACGGGTCCCGCGGAGGAAGGGAAACCGGGCATGGCCATTGGTGCCGACGCCCGGTCCGGGAGCGCGCGCTTCGGCTCTCGCGACGCCGATGCCCCCGCCCACGACGGATTTCGAAAGCTCGGAGGCCGGGAAGTCGGCTCCCTTGCGAACTCCACAGTCATCCTGCGGGCCGACTTCAATGTCCCTCTGCAGGATGGCCGCGTCGCCGACGCCACCCGCATCGAACGCACCCTGCCGACGCTTCGTCATCTGCTTGACGCCGGGGCTGCAGTCATCCTCCTCTCGCACCTGGGGCGTCCCGGTGGCCGTCCGCATCCGGAGCTGACGTTGTGGCCCGTTGCGCAGTGGCTGAACCGGAATGCAGAGATTCCGACCGACTTCTGTGCCCATGCATGTGGACCCGAAGCGCGCGCGGCGGTGGAGCGAACCGGCTCCGGCAAGGCGCTTCTGCTGGAGAATACCCGCTTCCTGGCCGACGAGACCGCCAATGCGCCGGAGCTGGCGAACGAGTGGGCATCCTGGACCGACCACTTTGTTCTCGAAGCCTTCGGGACCGCGCACCGTGCCCATGCCTCGACCGATGGACTGCCGCGGGCTGTGCGGAAAAGGGGCGGCGAGGCGCTGGCCGGTTTCCTGGTGGCGCGCGAGGTGGAGATGATGGGCGAGGCGCTGTTCAATCCCCGACCTCCCCTTGTGGCGGTGATCGGCGGCGCCAAGATCTCCGGAAAGATCGATGTTCTGCGGGCGCTCGTCCCGCGCGTGGACACCCTTCTGATCGGGGGCGCCATGGCCAACACCTTTCTGCGCGCTGTGGGCGTTGAAACCGGGCGCTCGCTGGTGGAGGAGGACCGGATCGCCATCGCGGCCGAGCTCCTGGAGATGGCGGGTGCGCATCTGCAGCTTCCCGTGGACGTGATCGCGACCGAGCGACTCGAGGCGGGGGCCCCGACCCGGATCGCCGATCGAACCGATCTGGGGGACGGCGAGGCGATCGGAGACATCGGGCCCCAGACGGCCCGGCTCCACGGCGCCCGCATTCGCGAGGCCGGAACGGTGATCTGGAACGGCCCGATGGGCATCTTCGAGCTGCCGGGATTCGATCGCGGAACCCGCGCGGTGGCCCAGGCCGCTGCCAGCGCCGCAGATCGGGGCGCCACAGTGATCGTCGGTGGGGGGGACTCCGCCGCTGCGGCCCATGCGGCGGGTGTGGCAGACCGCATGACGCACATCTCAACCGGTGGCGGGGCCTCGCTCGATCTCCTGGCCGGGAGGGTTCTCCCGGGACTGGATGCGCTCTCGGCGGCGCACCTCCGCGACTGATCGCACCTCCTCTTCGACTCAACCGCTACAGGGACGAAACCAATGACCAAGGTGGTGGCCGCGAACTGGAAAATGCACCATGGCCCTCGCGCGACAGAGGCGTTTCTGCACCGATTTCGCCCGCCCTCCGCGCCAGGTGTGCGCATTCTCCTCTTTCCCCCGCATCTTTCGCTGGCCTGCGCCCGCGCCCGCGCCCCGGAAGGGGTCGGAATCGGGGTTCAGAACATCCACTGGCAGGAATCGGGCGCCCTGACCGGCGAGATCTCGGCCGCCATGGCCCATGAAGCCGGGGCCACCCATGTCCTGATCGGTCATTCCGAGCGGCGCCATCTCTTCGGTGAAAGCGACGCCGATGTGAAGCGCAAGGTGCGCGCGGCGATCCAGACCGGGCTCATTCCGGTTGTCTGTGTCGGCGAGCTCCTCGAGGAGCGCAGGGCGGGGAAGCTCTCCGAGGTTCTGCGCCGCCAGGTTGGTGCCTTCCGGGATGCGCTGGCCGGGGCGGGGGAATGGATGGTGGCCTATGAACCGGTCTGGGCCATTGGAACCGGCGAAACCGCAACTCCAGCCGATGCGACCGAGGCGCATGCGATCGTGCGCACAGCGCTGAAGGACCGATCCGACTGTCCCATTCTCTATGGCGGCAGCGTCAAGCCTGCCAATGCACAGGCGCTCATGAACGCTCCCGAAGTCGATGGCGTGCTGGTCGGCGGCGCCAGCCTCGATCCCGCCATCTTTGCAGAGATCGCCGCAGCCGCTCTTCCCTCGTCCTCTTCGCCTTGACGACGGGGGGCAGCCGCGGCAGATTCACCACCAGCACATCTTCACCTGCTCGGCAACTCCATCAACCTTCGACAGAATCATTCCACACTCTCTCAGGCAAGTGCGATGTACGGATTTCTACTGACTCTTCTGGTTCTGAACGGAATCATCCTGGGGGTTGTCATCCTGCTCCAGGCGGGCAAGGGCGGCGGACTTGCGGCCTTTGGCGGCGGGGCAGCCGCTTCCGATGTCCTGGGCGGCCGTCAGGCCACCACCCTCCTGACCCGCGCAACCTGGGTCGGCGGCAGCATCTTCATGGTGCTTTCGCTCATTCTCGCGATCCTCTCCTCGCGCTCCCAGGCGCCTTCCTCCGTACTCGACGATTTGGCAAACCCGGTCACCACAACGCCTCAGCCCGTTCTGCAGGAGGGCGCACCCGCGCTCGACCTCACGCTGCCGACCGGCGACGAGGAGCCATCCCCAGCGGAGCCCGCACCGGACGCGGACACTCCACCGCCACCGCCGCCGGACGGGAACGACACCGACAGCTCCAACTTTTAGCAGTCCGTGGATACACATCGAACGGCATTCAAGCGGCGCTGCATCCGCGCTGGTCCGCGGCGTCCTGCTTCGTTCCTTGCCCCAATCGTTGGGCCATTCGGGATTCGTTCGGCCTCGCCAGTCAGGCGCTTCGCCGTCTGCGGCACACGTCCGACATTGCCCACGGACTGCTAGCGGCCCGTGGACAGGGGAGCGGCATCGGTGGCGCAGGGTCTCGCCGGCATCTCCGGAGAGGATCTGGAAGACCTTCTCTTTCACTGCCTTCAGGGAGATTTCCTTGCCGGAGGCATTCGCCGCTCCGACGATCCTGCGCTCTCCCGCGCCGGTCGGGTGATTGACCTCAGGGGAATTGTGATCGCGCGCGCCATGCGCCGTACCCGCGACGGCAGGGGCGACCTCTGCTTCCCCGGTCCCCTGGCCCCGGGACCCGCGCTCGCCTTCGGAGCCACCCCGCTCGAATACCTCCGCCATGTCGCGCAAAAGCGCACCAGTGCGGCCGCTGCCCGCGCCGGGGGAGAGAGCTGGACCGATCTGCGTCGCGGCATCGTCGGTTGGAGCGGTCGTCCGGGAATGATGACCCAGGTGGTTGCCGGGGCCGCAATCGCCTTCGCCCGGCGCGATCACGACCGGGCTGCCCTGGTCTTCGAATCCCACCTGGCGCTCCAGTCTGGCGGATGGCACGAGGGAATGAGCCTTGCCGCCGCCCGCAGCGTTCCCATCCTGGTTGTGCTGGCCGCCCGCGACCGTGCCCTTCCGACCGGAGCGATCGCGCGTGCCTATGGCGTTCGCGAAGTTCGGCTCCGGGACGATAGCCTGATCGGCCTCTTTCGGAGCATTCGGGAAGCGCGCAGGCAGGTCGTCAGAGAGGGCGGACCGATTCTCATGGCCCTGGACCCCTTCGCCAGCGACCGCCACCGCATGCTTCTCGCCGACTTCCGCGCCCGGCTGCAGAGTGCGGGTGTCCTCGCTCCCGACCGGATCGATGCCATCGTTGGAACCGCCTCCGAGAGCGTCGAACATGCCCTGGTCCGCATCCGGCGCGAGGGCCCCCCCGAACCCGACGATGCGCTCGTCGCGGTCTGCCGGGGAAGCGCCCCCCCGAGCCCCTGGACCCGCATGCGGTCGCCCGATCCCCGGGGTCCGGTCGCGGAGCCGGATCCAGCCGGAGCCGCACATGTCCACTGATCGCCCGCCCCAGGCCGCGCGCACCCGCGCAGGCGAGCCCGCCACCCTCCTCGAAGCCGTTGCCGAGGCGCTGTGGGAGGAGATGGAGCGCGACGAGCGCGTCTTTCTCATGGGCGAGGACATTGGCGTCTATGGCGGTGCCTTCAAGGTGACCCGGGGATTTCTCGATCGCTTTGGGTCCGAGCGCGTGATCGACACCCCGATTGCGGAGGGCGGATTCACCGGTGCGGCGGCCGGCGCGGCGCACATGGGATTGCGGCCGGTCGTCGAGATGCAGTTCATGGACTTTATCTCGCCCGCCTACGATGTCCTGACCAACTACATCGCCACCTCGCTCTACCGCGGCTCCGGCCCCCTGCCCCTGGTGGTGCGCGGTCCCGCAGGTGGCGGCAATCGCGGCGGCCCCTTCCACTCCCAGAATGTGGAGATGGCGTTCTTTCATACCCCCGGCCTCCAGATCGTCTATCCGGCCACCCCGGGCGATGCCAAGGGGCTCCTCAAAAGCGCAATCCGCGACGACAATCCCATCCTCTTCCAGGAACACAAGGGGCTTTACCGCGCCCCCTTCTGCCGCGAGAAGCTGCCCGACGGCGATCATCTGGTGCCGATCGGCAGGGCGCGCCTGGCGCTCGAGGGCGAAGATCTTACGATCGTCAGCTATGGGCTGATGGTACACCGCTGCCTGGAGGCCGCCGCAGCGCTGGCGCGAGACCGGATTCGGGCCGAGGTCATCGATCTGCGCACACTCCTGCCCCTGGACGAGGACACGATTGCGGATTCGGTGCGCAAAACGGGCAAGCTCCTGATTGTCCACGAAGACACCCGCACCGGCGGAATTGCCGGCGAGATCGCGATGCGGGTCAATGAGCGCGCATTCGAATGGCTCGACGGACCGATTCTGCGCGTCACCGCCATCGACGCACCCGTGCCCTTCAGCGGAGAGCTCGAGGACTATTTTCTCCCCTCCGTTGCCGATGTGGTTACGGCGGGGCGTTATCTTTTCCGGTACTGAATCCGGTACTCAAACCTCTGCGGAACCCCAATTCAAATGTCCCAGATCGAAGTGACAATGCCCCAAATGGGTGAATCGATTGCCGAAGGGACGGTGTCCCGTTGGCTGAAGGCCCCCGGCGACGCAGTCGAGCGCGACGAGCCCATCCTCGAGGTCTCGACCGACAAGGTCGATGCCGAAATTCCCTCGCCTGCCGATGGCGTTCTGGCCGAGATCCTGGTGGCCGAGGGCGACACCGTCGAGGTCGGTACCGTTCTGGCCCGCATCGCAGCGGGTGGGGCGGCGGCCGCCGCCCCACCCGCTGCCGTCGCGGAAGAGCCCGCGACAGCGGTCTCGGCCACGACGGTTGTGCCGGGTCCATCGTCGCCGCCGGCCGGCGGCGACGATGGACCGGCCTGCACAACCACCAGCGAAGAGCGGCTCCGTACCCGCTCCACACCCGTGGTACGGAGGATTGCCGAGGAAGCCGGAGTGGATATCGCTGCGGTGGCCGGCACCGGGCATCAGGGTCGGGTCACCAAGCAGGACATCCTGGCCTATATCGAGAATGGCGGCGCCCCCGCACCCGCCGCAGCGCCGGCCCCTGCGCCGCCCGCACCAGCTTCACCTCCACCTGCGGCTCCTGCCGCCGCTCCAGTCGCCACACCTGCGCCGGCCCCACCCCCGCCTCGCCCCGCCCCGGCTGCGGTCTCCGCTCCGAGCGACCTCTGGGATCGTTTCCAGCGGGAAGTCGAGCACCCCGTGTTCCCGGTCCGCGCGGGCGACCGCGTCGAGACCATGGACAAGATGCGTCGCCTGACCGCCGAGCACATGGTTCTGGCCAAGCGCATCGCGCCCCACGTCCACTCGGTCATCGAGATCGACTTCTCGGTTGTCGACCGGATCCGGCGCGAAAACCGCGAAAGGTGGGCCAGCCGCGGCGCCAGGGTTTCCTATACCGCCTTCGTGGTCTGGGCCTGCTCCCGGCTGCTGCGCGAATTCGCCTCGGTCAATGGCGTCATCTCGGGCGACAACATCATCTACCGCACCTCGGTCAATATCGGCATGGCGGTCGATCTGAACCCGGGGCTGATCGTTCCGGTCATCCACGATGCCGACGACCTGAGCCTGACCGGAATCGCGCGGCGCATCATCGACCTCTCCGAACGCGCACGCTCGCGCGCGCTGGCGCCGGCTGAAATCCAGGGAGCCACCTTCACCATCACCAATCCGGGCGTCCTCGGCACCCTGATGGGAATGCCGGTCATTCCCAAGGGAACCTCTGCCATTCTGGGCACGGGCGCGATCGAAAAGCGTGTCGTTGCGGTCACCGACCCCGATACCGGCCAGGATGCGGTGGGAATCCGCAAGCGGTCACTCTTCTCGCTGGGGTATGATCACCGACTCGTCGATGGCGCCGATTCGGCACGCTTCCTCTCGCGTCTCAAGGAGCTCCTTGAGAGCTTTCCGGACGATGCGTAGCACTCTCTGGAACATGCGCTTCGATGGGTAGCCACACTCTGCCGAGAGACCCCGACGCCCGCCCCTCGCTCGGCTGCGGTCGCGCTCCGGCGGCTCCGGAAAAGACGCGGCTCCGCATCATCCGCGAAGGGTTGCCGCAGGGGGCGTGACGACCCTTCCGGCGCAGATGTGGCGGGCAAGATCGCTCGCGGTGCGCTATCCGGGACGGCTCGCGTATGGCGAGGCGGTGGCATTGCAGGAAGATCTTGTCCGGCGTCGCAGACATGGCCGGATCCCCGACACCCTTCTCCTCCTGGAGCACCCTCACGTCATTACCGTGGGCTCCGGGGGCGACCGGCGTCATGTACTCGACTCGCCCACCGAGCTCGCAGCGCGCGGAATCGAGGTGCATCGGGCGGGCCGTGGCGGCGACGCAACCTATCATGGTCCGGGCCAGATCGTCGGCTACCCCATCCTCGACCTCAAACCCGACCTGAAGGATCTGCACGCCTATCTGCGAGCGCTGGAAGAGGTGCTGATCCGGGCGCTCGGCTCCTTCGGGGTCAAGGGCGGGCGCGACCGCTCCGCCACCGGGGTCTGGGCCGGCGACGCCAAGGTGGCAGCGATCGGAATTCGCGTCTCTTCCGGCTGGATCTCCTCGCACGGCTTCGCCCTCAACGCCGACACCGACCTCTCCTACTTCGGCACCATCGTTCCCTGCGGGCTCGCCGGGCGTCCGGTGACCAGCCTGACCCGTCTGCTCGGCTACCGCGTACCTCCCCACACCGTGGCGCCCTCCATCGCAAGGGCCATGCAGACCGTTTTCGGCTACGGGTCCATCGACGATTCCGGCTGGCCGGAGCTGGATGCCCCCGGGTAGAGCTCCCCGGCTGCGTTCCTGCCCGGCCGCCTGCCGGCACCATCCCAAGGCCACATGCCCACCGGATCGCGACCCTCGGTATCCTCTGTCCTGCCGGTCCGGCGCGCGCTATTCACGATCTGCCAGCCACTGCGGATAGCCCGATTCCTGCGGGCGCAGGGCGTGCGTCTGCAGGGTGGCGGCCTGCTGTGCCAGCATGTTGACATATTCGTTGCGGGGATTGCCCGCATGACCGCGCACCCACACCCACTCCACCCGGTGCCGCGCCATCAGCGCATCCAGCTCGCGCCACATCGCCACATTCTCGATCGCGCCGCCCTTGCGTCTCCATCCGCGCCGCTTCCATCCCCATATCCACTCCGACGCGCCCTTCACCAAGTACTGCGAATCCGAAACGAAGCGCACGTTGCAGGCCCTGCGCAGAGCGCCAAGGGCAAGAGTTGCGCTGACGAGCGCCATGCGGTTGTTGGTTGTGGAGGCATAGGCGGTCCAGAGGTCCCGGCGCATCACCTCGTTTCCCCGGTGGAACTCCAGGAGCACCGCGGCGCCTCCGGGGCGCGGTCGATCCCTGAACTGGTTGCCCAGACAGGATTCATCGGCGTGAATTTCGACAAAGGGGAGCGCGTCCGGGTTCCCGTCAGGCGCATGTCGGCCCCGCTCAGACGTTCCGGCTTCGTCCGGGCCGTCGTCCCCTCCGCTTTCCCTTCTGTTCATCGTTCTCTCCTTCGGAACCGGATGGCGGATCGCCCGCAGAGCTTCCGGCCAGAACCGCTGGCGGCGGTCCGGGCGCGCCTCTATCGTTACATTCCCTTCCCAACCTGTTCGGGGGTTCTCCCCGACCGGTGCGCGCATGGTCGCTTCCCGCAAGATATCGACTCTCCGGATTCACGGAATGCCCATGGAATCATTCGCAGGTGGCGTCCCCGGCGGTTCCTCCGATTCGTTTACACCGGCCCGTCTTCTCCTGGAGGATGGTCGCGAGTTCGCCGGACTGGCCTTTGGATCGTCGGGGGTGGCGGTGGGCGAGATCGTATTCAATACGGCCATGACCGGCTATCAGGAGATCCTGACCGATCCCTCCTATGCGGGGCAGATTGTGGCGATGACCTGTCCCCTGATCGGCAACTACGGAACCAGCCCGGAGGACAACGAATCGACCCGGCCGCAGGTGGCGGGCTTCGTCGTGCGCGAGCTGTCGCGGATGAGCTCCTCGTGGCGAAGTCGTGCCACGCTGGGGGATTATCTGGCAGATCATGGCGTGGTGGCCATTCGCGAGGTGGATACGCGGGCGCTGACCCGTCATATCCGCAGCCGGGGAGCCATGCGCGGAGGGATTGCGCCGCTCGGCATGGCAACGGCCGATCTGCGCGAACGCATCCTGGCGCATCCGCCGATGGAGGGAAGGGATCTTGCCTGCGGCGTCTCTACGACCGAGCGTTACGAAGTCGCTTCTGCACAGAGCGAGCCCCGCTGGCATGTGGCCGCGCTGGATCTCGGCGTCAAGTCGAGCTCTCCGCGCATGCTGGCGGAGCGCGGGTGCCGCGTGACCGTTCTTCCTGCGGAGTGGGGCGCCGAAGAGCTTCTGAAGATGCAGGTCGATGGCCTCTTCATCTCCAATGGTCCCGGCGACCCGGCCGCGATTCGGCGGGTGGCCCGCGCGATTCGCCAGGTGGCAGAGCAGGGGATGCCGGTCTTCGGGATCTGTCTCGGGCACCAGTTGATTGCGCGCGCATTCGGAGGCTCCACCTTCAAGCTGCCCTTCGGGCACCACGGTGCCAATCACCCGGTGATGAACCACGATCGCCACACCGTCGAGATCACCTCCCAGAACCATGGCTTTGCGGTCCGGGGCGACGGGCAGAATGGCGTGGAGGGGGCGCCTGCTCTGCGTATCACGCACCTCAACCTCTACGATCGAACCGTGGCGGGAATTGCGCATCGCACCCTTCCCGTCATGGCCGTACAATACCACCCCGAGGCGGCGCCCGGTCCCCACGACAGCGCCTACCTCTTCGACCTCTTCGTCGATCTCATGCGGGCATCTCCCTCGGGACGCGCAGCGCGCTCCGGTCGGTCCGTCCCCGCCACCGCCCTCTGAACAAAACCCGGGAATGACAGCAATGCAGTTCGATTCACTGAGCTCGTCGGGGCTCTTGCTCACAGCGGGATTCCCCGCAATCACCATGCAGGGATGCACCATGGAGGAAAACGACTCATGACCAAGGCCGATCTCGTCCGGCAGGTTGCCGATGCCATCGGGCCGGGGGTAACGCGAAGAGATTGCGCGCTCGTGGTTGATGGCTTTCTGAATGCCGTCAAGCAGGCGCTGGCGAAGGGCGACAACATCGAAATCCGCGGATTCGGCACCTTCAAGGTGCATCGGCGGCGAGCCCGCACGGCACGCAACCCCCGAACCGGCGAGGCGGTGGCCGTTCCGGAGCGCTGGGCGCCTGCCTTCAAGCCCTCGCGCCTGTTGCGTTTCCAGGTGGAGGGTCTCAAGACGGATGATTCCCCGACCGACGATCACCCGTCGCGCTCCGGTTGGTAGGGAATCTGCCCTGCCATGACCGTGACCGTTCTTCTCTTCGCCGCTCACCGCGAGCTGACCGGATCGGAGCGCACCGAGGTCTCCCTGCCCGAGGGTGCGACCGCCGGTGCGCTTCTGGCTGCGCTGAGAGAACGCGGCGAGGGCTGGCGCGCGCTGCCGGAGCGGTCGGCGGTGGCGGTCAACCGGCGCTATGCCACGACTGGAACCGTGCTGTGCGACGGCGACGAGATCGCACTCATTCCCCCGGTGGCCGGAGGCTGAGCGCCTGATGGTCTATGCAGATGTGGTCTGCGAACCGATCGACCCGGCAGCGATCCTCGACCGGGTCGCCGATCCGCGCGACGGCGCCGTCGTGCTCTTTCTGGGTGTGGTGCGCAACGCCAACGAGGGTCGTCCGGTGAGCGGCATGGAGTATGAGGGCTATGCCGAGATGGCGCGCGAGCAACTGTCCGCCATCGCCCACGAAGCGGCTGCACATGCGGGCAGCGACCGGCTGGCGGTGGTTCACCGGCTGGGCACGCTCGCAATCGGAGAGGTCAGCGTGGCGATCGCGGCCTCCACCCCACACCGCGGGCAGGCCTTCAATACGGCACGCCATGTGATTGAAGAGATCAAGAAGCGGCTGCCCGTCTGGAAGCGCGAGCACTATCTGGACCGCGAAGTTGCCTGGCTGGATGGCCACCTGCCCCCCGCAGAGGCATCCGAAGGGTGAGCGGCGCCCTGAGTGCTCCCGCAGCCACGGCCCCCGGCGGCGTCACCTCCCGAATGGTGGACGGATTCGGTCGCTCGATCGAGTACCTGCGCATCTCGGTCACCGACAAATGCAATCTGCGCTGTGTCTACTGTATGCCCGCAGAGGGACTTCCCTGGCTTCGCAAACGCGAGATTCTGGACTACGAAGAGATCGCCGAGATCGTGCGGGTTATGGCCGGAATGGGTCTCAGGCGGCTGCGGCTGACCGGGGGCGAACCCCTTGTGCGCAAGGACTTGACGCGCCTGGTGACGATGCTCGCGCGGATTCCCGAAATCGAGAACATCGCGCTCTCGACCAATGCGGTCCTCCTCGCTCCCATTGCCGGAGAGCTCAGGGAAGCCGGCATCGATCGCGTCAACATCTCTCTCGATTCGCTGCGGCCCGACCGCACTGACGCCATCGCCCGCCGCCCGGGAACGCTGGCCAGGGTGCTTGCCGGGCTGGATGCGGCCGCAGAGGCAGGGTTCGATCCGATCAAGATCAATGTCGTCCTCATGCAGGGCGAAAACGACGACGAGATCGCCGACTTCGCCGCGCTGACCCGCGACCGGCCCTTCCATGTCCGCTTTATCGAGGTCATGCCGACCGAGTCGAATCTGGAGCTGAGCGCATCGAACTTCCTCTCCTGCGACGAGGCGCTTGCCCGGGTGCAGGAGGTCGATGCCCTGGAGCCGGTCGCCGGTCCTCCCGGTAACGGCCCCGCCCACTACTTCAGCTTCCCCGGCGCCGCCGGCACCATCGGCGTCATCACCCCGATGAGTCACAACTTCTGCGACCGCTGCAACCGCATGCGCCTGACCGCCGACGGGCAGTTGCGCCCCTGTCTCTTCGGAACGATCCAGACCCCTCTGCGCGACGCGCTTCGCCGGGGCGACGATATCCGGCCGATGATCCGCCACACCCTGCGCATCAAGCCCGAGAAGCATCTCCTGGTACAGGGAGCGTCCACCGGTTCCGGCGGCCTGATCGCCCTCTCGCAGACCGGCGGGTGAGCGATGGCGCCTTCGGCAACCGGCATGCGCAGCGAGCTGCTGTTCCGGGGGCCTTCAGGGCGTTGCTCCCATCTTCTGTCTCTCGTCGCGCGCCACCCGGCGCGTCCTCTTCGCGCTCTCCTCTCTGGCGGGCCTGGCTGCATGCTCCGATCATGGCGATTCCAGCCTGCGCCCTGTTCACGAAGCCACCCCGCCTTCTCTACCGGAAAACATTTTTGTTCCGGTCGCCCAACTGGTTCTTGACGAAGACACGGTGATCATCAACGTATCCCCGCGCGTGACCATCGATTCGGAGACGGGTTCGCTCGTGATCGCGGACGCCGCAGAGAAAAAGGTGCGCGTTGTATGACCCCCAAGGGGACGATATCGATGGCTCGAACACGCCCAAACTACTTGCGATACAAGGAGAACGACTGTATTTTGTCGATCCGGCATCGATCATGCCCAATCGTTGGACTGTCGTACGCTTGCGCTCTCCGTAGAGGCACCACTCCACCGCCCCTATTCCGTCCTGCTCCCATTCACCTTCACGCCCGCCATGCCTGTCAAGAGTGACCGCTGGATTCGCCGAATGGCCCGCGACGAGGGAATGATTGCACCCTTCGAGCCGACCCAGATTCGCGAGGGAAACATCTCGTACGGACTTTCATCCTTCGGATATGACATTCGCGTGGCTGGCGAATTCAAGGTCTTCACCAATCTCCACAACCTGGTTGTCGATCCCAAGTCCTTCGACGAGCGCTCCTTCGCGGATGTGGAGGGGCCGGAGTGCATCATTCCCCCGAATTCCTTCGCCCTCGCGCGCACTGTTGAATACTTCCGGATTCCACGGAATGTCCTGGTGCTGTGTGTCGGCAAGAGCACCTATGCGCGCTGCGGAATCATCGTGAATGTCACTCCGCTGGAGCCCACCTGGGAGGGATTTCTGACGCTGGAGATCTCGAACACGACGCCGCTGCCCGCCCGCATTTATGGAAACGAGGGAATCGCGCAGCTCGTCTTCTTCCAGGGAGACGAGGAACCCGAGGTGGCCTACGCCGACCGGAAGGGCAAGTACCAGCGCCAGACCGGGGTCACTCTGCCCAAATTGTAGCGGCCCCGGTGGAGCGCATCACCGGGCGGCAGCGATGACCGTCGTCCGAATGCCGACCGGCGGAGTCTGCAATCCGGGTATCCCCCCTCGCGGATCTCACGGCTCGATCGCAAGCATCTCCAGGCGATAGACCAGAACCGCGCCTCCGGGCACCCGGCCATCGAGCGAACCGGCGGCGCCGAAGGCAAGCCGGGGAGGAATCACAAGCTGGCGCACGCCCCCGGCCCGCATGCCATCGAGTCCCAGATCCCAGGCCGCAATCGTCTGGCCGCTCCCCAGCAGATAGTAGAGTCCGCCATCGACCCCCAGGATTGCGCCGGGCTGAAAGCGATTGGCGGGATAGACGCCACGATCGACCGGGGTGCCATCGTGAAGCCAGCCCTGGTAGTTGAAGCGCACTCCCGTCTGCGGCTGGGCTTCGGGACCGGCGCCGCTCTGCAGATCGCGAATGTAGAGTCCCGAGGGAAGACGGGTCATGCGGGCAATCTCCACACCCAGAGCGGGGGCGAAGACGAGGGTCTCGATTTCGGGAGGCGCACTCTCGGTCGGTCCCCCGGAATCGGTGCACGCCGCGCACAGGAGAAGTGCCGCTGCCAACCCCGAAGAGGCTGCAGCCCGGTGGCCGGAGCGGGGCTGTAGGGAGCAGAGGCCGTGCACGGGGCGAGGGTGCGGAGGGCGTGCGGAGGGAGGCGTCGGAGAGCGCATGGATATATGATTGGGTATGAATCCGGCAGAGTGCAACCGGCATCTGCAGGGAACGCGAACCCAGGTGCAGGAGGATATGCGGGTGAAGAGCGCAGCGGGACGAATCGTGGGAATGGTCGGGGCTCTGGCGGTCACCATGACTCTGGTTGTCGCGGCCGCCGAGGTGCAGCAGGGGGGCGCCCCGGCCAACGACGAGATGGCGGTGAAGCTGGTCGGCGAATGGATCGAGTCGCTCGGAGGGATGGAGAGCTACGCCCGGCTGAGAAGCGCCCGCTATACCCTCACCACCGAGATGCACGATCCGGCAAGTGGCCGCCTGCGCAGAACCCGCCCCCGCTATGTGACCCTTGCCCGCCTGGATGTGGGCGAGGTCGCGCGCATCGAACGCTGGGAGGGCGACGATTTTATCCAGCACGGATTCGACGGCGTCCGGCCCTGGGCGGTCATGAATGGCGAGACTCTGGGCCCGGGCGACAAGGACTATGACGAGGCGCGCTACGTGGCTGGCGATGTGGTTTACTGGATCTCGCTTCCCTTCAAGCTCCTCGACCCGGGGGTTGTCCTCCACTACGACGGCTCCGACCCCGAGGGGAATCACCTGGTGCGGGTTACCTTCGGCGAGGGAGTCGGCGACCACAGCGACACATGGTTCTACACCTTCGCCGAGGGACGCGCGATGCCGATCAGGATCGGTTACCGCGAGGAGGGGCGCGAGAACATCAACCACACCTTCTGGGAAGACCTCCAGGAGGTGAATGGGTACATCTTTGCCGGTCGCCGGGTGCACGTCAACGCCGACGGCCGGGTGTGGAAGGTTCTGGTGACCTCGGATTTCGAGTTCAACCCCGAAATCGACCCGCAGGTGTTCAGCCGACCCTGAGGACACACCCTCGCGGAAGCTCTGCCTCTCCGGGAGGATGCCGGTCTGGGCAGTTCGTTGAACACGTCGCGTCGCTCGACGGGGTTCGCTGGCTGCCTGGAATTGGCCGCAGGGTTCAGAGACGCGCGCTGGACTTATCTTCGCGTCTTCACTTATGATAACAGAGTTGGTTGCGGTCGAGTCGACGATCGCTTGAGGTGAAATGGGTAGGGGAGGGTGGGGAGGGGAGGGAAGATGTCTCGATTCGGCCACATGCGTTTTCGCTACATGGAAACGTGGTCCCTTCGGCTTGGTGGTCAATGGCTACGGAAGGCGCTCGCCCTCCTCGCACTTTTCGGGTGCGTGTCCGGAGGCCATGGCGCGATCCTCCTGGCCGAGCCGGCGGATTCGCATTCAGGCCACACAATCGCTCGTCACATAACGATGCCGGCCCAGGATCCGGACACGGTAGAGCTGGTCCTGGTGCCGGGCGCCGTCTACGAGAACGACGGTCGCGCGAGTGTGTATGCATTTCTGCTGGGACAAGCCAGGAGCAGCGCGATCACCGTCACGGTCATCACTTCGTCGAGCGATGTCGTGCAGTCGGGAACAACGCTCACGATCCCGGCCGGAGCAACCAGCGGCTCCGGCACCGTGGAGCTGGAGACCGTCGACAACGACAATTTTGACGGTGACCGAACCATTGCGGTAACCGGAACCGCCACCGGCGGGGTCGTCGTAAAGTCCGCATCGCTGCGTATCATCGACGACGAGGTACCCGTGCGGTTGTCTTTCCGCGTGTCGACGAGCGCCATCTACGAGAGCGTGGCGAGAGGCGTGAACCATGCGTCGGTGATCGTGCAATCGAACAGACCGGTGCCCGGCACCGTCACAGTCAACGTTTCCGTCTCTCCGAACAACGCCAGCACTCTTGCTTCGGACTTTGCGGTGACCGGCAGCGTGCTGACCATCCCGGAAGGCTCCGCCAGGAGCACGGGATCGGTGACGATCACGGCCGTGAACAACGACGTATGGAATGCGATCAAGGCGGTCGAGGTGTCCGGGACTGGAGCAGGGGTTCCGGGCATCCAGGGTCCGAACAACCGCGTCATCCATATCTTCAACGACGACTTGCCCGTCTCCATCAGAGTTCGGGCGCGACCCAACGTCATCAACGAAAAGGGCGGCACCACAACCCTGACCGCAATGGCGGACAGGCCGCCCCCCGAGGACATCGTCATTCCGCTCTCCGTGATCCAGGGGGACAGCTCGCTTGTCACCTTCAGCGCGAACCGCACGCTGACCATCAGGAAGGGAGAGACGACCAGTACGGGTTCCGTAACGGTTGCGGCAGTCGATGGAATCATTGTCGACGCCAGAGGGAGCGAAAGTGTCGATATCGGCAGGGAAGGGGCTTCGCATCCGGGTTCCCATGTCTTCAGCGACAAGATTACCCTCTACAGGCCCGATCGGCCGAGAGGCTGGTTACTGGTTGTCGCCGAGCGAAGCACCATGCTGGAGAGCGATGGGCCGACTCGGATTTACGCCAGACTCAACGAGCCACCCACGGACACGGTGAAACTTGAGATCAGCGTGGATTCTTCATTCACGTCTGCGGATTCCTCCCTTTTCAAGCTGAGCCCGGAGCGCGAACTGACCATTCTGCCCGGTGCCACGGAAAGTATCGGCACGGTAGAAATTCGCCCGATCGACAACGACTCCTACGACCCGACCGCGATGCGCCTGGTCTACGAAAAAACCACTGTGACCCAGGGCCAAAGCCAGGTCAGGATCATTCAGTCGGTCAGCAACATCCATATACGCGACGATGAAAGCGCTCCGAATGTCATGCTGGAGCTCTCTCCCGGCGAAATCGGCGAAGATGGCGGCACAACCACCGTGACGGCCCGGATGAACCACCCGATACGGTACGAAACGACGACGGTGACCGTCGCCGCAAACCCCTTGCTGCATGCGGCGACAGGAGATTTCGTGCAGAGCGGGACAACGCTCACGATTGCGCCCGGTGCGACGACGAGCACGGGAAGCGTCACGATCACCGCGGTCGACAACAGCGCCGACGAACCCGACAAGGTGATCCGGATTTCCGGATCCGTCTCGGTCACGACCACGGAAACCGGCCTCTACGTCGGCCGACATCGGTTGCCCCCGCCACAACACCTGCGCATCGTCGACAACGATCTCGGCGCGCCTGCACCGCCCTCGCTGACCGCAACCGCGCAGGGCCGCACGACGATCGCGCTCTCCTGGCTTCCCCCCGCCTTCGACGGCGGATCGCCGGTGACCGGATACCGGATCGAGGTGTCGGCAGACGGGGGAGGCAACTGGTCGGATCTCGTCGCCAACACCGGCAACGTCCAGACGGAATACGACCACGAAGGTCTGGAGGCGGGAACCACCCGCCACTACCGGGTTCGCGCCATGACCGATGGCGGCGAGAGCGGTCCTTCGAATGTGGCCAGCGCCACCACCGACGCGCCCGCGAGTCCGGATACGCCCATTGACCTGACGGCTACCGCACAGGGCAGCACGTCGATTCGACTGTCCTGGAGTCCGCCATCCGAAACCGGCGGATTGCCGGTCACCGGATACCGGATCGAGGTCTCCGCCGATGGCGGAGTCGCATGGACGGACCTGGTGGCCAACAGCGCCGACGCAACCACCCTGCACACGCACGCCGGGCTTGCTCCCGAAACCATGCGCCACTATCGGGTTCGCGCCATCACCGCAGGCGGCGAGAGCGGTCCTTCGAACGTGGCCAGCGCCACGACCGGACCGGCGCCGGAGCTGGGTGCGCCGATCCGACTGGAAGCCGTAGCGCAAGGGCGTTACGCAATCTTTCTGTCCTGGAGTCCGCCATCGGAAACCGGAGGGTCGCCGGTGACCGGATACCGGATCGAGGTGTCGGCCGATGGTGGAGTCGCGTGGACGAACCTGGTGGCCAACAGCACGGACGCCTCCACCCTGTACACGCACACCGGCCTCGCGCCGGGCACGACGCGCCACTACCGGGTTCGCGCCATCACCGCAGGCGGCGAGAGCGATCCTTCGAATGTGGCCAGCGCCACGACCGACGCGACATCGGCGCCCGGCGAGCCGATCCGGCTCGAGGCCACAGCCGACGGGCGTCACGCAATCGTTCTGTCCTGGACGCCACCGGTGGATGATGGCGGACTCGTGGTCGCCGGGTACCGGATCGAGGTGTCGGCCGATGGCGGAATCGCATGGACGGATCTGGTGGCCAACAGCGCGGACGTCGCCACGACGTACCGTCATACCGGCCTCGCGCCGGGCACGACGCGCCACTACCGGGTCCGCGCCATCAACTCCATCGGCGAGAGTGGACCGTCGAATGTTGCCAGCGCGACGACCGACGCGGCATCGGTGCCGGGAGAGCCGATCCGGCTTGAGGCCACAGCCGACGGACGTTACGCAATCGTTCTGTCCTGGACTCCGCCGACGGACGATGGCGGCTTCGCGGTCGCCGGGTCCGGATCGAGGTGTCAGCCGACGCCGGGGCGAGTTGGCGAGATCTCGTGGCCAACACATCCACTCCCACGACCGCATACCGCCACACCGGCCTCGCGCCGGGGACGACGCGCCACTACCGGGTCCGCGCCATCAACTCCGTCGGCGAGAGCGAGCCATCGAACGAGGCCAGCGCCACCACCGATGCGATCTCGGCACCCGGAGAACCGATCCGCCTTGAGGCTGTGGCCGACGGGTATTATGCAATCATTCTGTCCTGGGCTCCGCCGCTGAACGACGGCGGCTCTGCCATCGTCAGGTACCGAATCGAGGTGTCGGCCGACGCCGGAAAGAGCTGGCGGGAGCTCGCGAATACATCGATCGCCGCGACCGTCTACCGTCATGCAGGGCTGGTGGCCGGCACGACTCGTCATTACCGGGTATCGGCCATCAACAGTTTTGGAACCGGCAACCCCTCAAACGTGGCATCGGCAACCACGGACGCTGCCGTTCCACCCTCGCCGCCGCGCGATCTGTCGGGGCTGGGCATCACCACCCAGGTTGCGCTCGCCTGGAATCCGCCGGCCGACATTGGCGGCGCGCCGATCGAACGGTACGAATACCGCATCAACGGCGGGGGCCCCTGGGCGAGCGTCGATCTCGCCACCCAGACGACCGTTACGGACCTCGAGCCGGGCAAAACCTACCTGTTCGAGGTTCGCGCAGTCAATTCGGCCGGAGCCGGTCGGGCCGCGAGCGTCAGCGTCAGGCTCAACGCCCATCCTGAATTCTCGCGTCCGTCATACCTCTTCGAGCTTGCCGAGAACGTAGATGGTTCCGCAAATCCCCACGCGCTGGGCGACGTGCTCGCGGAAGACCCCGATGGAGACAGGGTGACCTACGAGATGGTTTCCGCAAGTGCGAGCCGCTTCCGCGTCGAACCATCCGGGGGCGGCATCGCGTACGTCGGTCCGGGCGAGGACTACGAGAGCGCACCGAACCGGTATGAATTCACAGTCCGCGCGTATGACGGGCGCGGTGGACAGGATTCGGCTCTGGTGGCGGTGGTCGTCACTCCTGTCAACGAACAGCCGGAAGCCAACGACGACGATCTGGCGACCTCCGAAGACCGTGCGTTCCCCCTCCAGCCGTTGGACAACGACACCGACCCCGATGGAGACGCTTTGTATGTGCAGAGCGTCTTCGCGGCCGCGCACGGCACCGTCGAGATCATTTCGCGGACGACCGTTCTATACAGTCCCGACGAAAACTGGCACGGAAACGACAGCTTCACCTATGTGGCTTCGGATGGCGAACTGACCGACGAAGCGACGGTATCGGTGACCGTGCTTCCGGTGAACGACGCACCAACCGCCGTGGAAACGATCCCCGCCCAGATGCTCGAGGAGGGTGGGGAAGCCGTGGAACTCGATCTTTCCGGTTACTTCAACGATATCGACGGCGATTCGCTGAGCTTCGTTGCCGCATCCGCCGACCCGGTGGTCGTCGCGGTTGCGCTTGCCGGGCCAATTCTGACGATCACTCCGGTGGTTGCGGGCTCGACGACCATCGATGTGACCGCGACCGATCCCGGCGGTCTTTCGGCCCGGCAGCGCTTTTCGGTCGAGGTCGGCGACCGGCTGGTCAGGTCGCTGCTGAACGATATCTTCGGCGCGATGGGTCGCGGGTATCTTGCCAGTATGCGGGCGACGCTTTCACGGCGCGACAGGGCATCTTCCAACATGCAGGGCGCGCGCCTGAACGCCTTTGGACAAACCCTGCCGCTCGGAGACCGGGCCGGATGGATGGAGGAGGCCGCCGAAGCGCTCGCGGACTGGATTGGCAGCGCATGTCCCGGAATGGCCGGAGCTCAGGGAACCCTCTCGGGGGCTGCGGGAAGCCTCTCCGGCGGTGGGCCGAACGCCTGTTCGACCGAAGGTCTGGGGCGTCACGCCGGGCTGGGCGGATCCAACTTCGAGCTGATTCTGGCCGGTGGGGGGGCGAAGGACCAGGTCGGGGATGGCGGACGAGTCTGGACGCTATGGACCCAGGGGGATATCCAGCGCTTTTCCGGCACCGGGAGCGCGACCCCGGGCGAATACGACGGCGACCTGCGAAATGCATACGCGGGACTGGACGTTCGAGGTGACCGATGGCTGACCGGGATCGCGTATTCGCGAAGCTACGGAACGGGCGATTGGAAGCTTGGAGGAGCCGGCGGACGCGTGGAGACGACTCTGAATGCCCTCAATCCCTATTTGCGCTGGTCGAACCATGCGACTTCGGCCTGGGCGATGGTTGGCTTCGGCAGCGGAACCGCGGAACACGAGAGAACTCAAGCTCCCGTCAGAGAGACCGCCGGGATGGGCCTGACTGCGGGGCTCTTCGAGGTCCGGCACGATTTCCGCGCATTGCAGACCGGACCGCAGATCGGTTTCCGCGCCGATGCCGGGTGGGTGCGCCTGTCGACCGACGCGGGCGCGGGGACGATCAATGGTCTCGATTCCGATGTGCGCCAGGCTCGCGTCGGCATGGAACTCGGATGGGAAATCGGGACGCCCGCACGGGGACTCAGACCATTCGGGCAGGTGCATCTGCGCCGCGACGACGGAACCGGACAGAACGGGCGAGGTCTCGAGGTGCTCGGCGGGTTGAGCGCCAGATTCGGCCCACTCGAAGTCGAAGCCCAGGGACGCAGGCTCGCCGCCTATTCGGTCGAGGAGTACTCCGAGAGCGGAGCAAGCATCGCCCTGCGGGTCGGAGGAAGTCCCGGACAACCTGGGCTTTCATTTCAGGTCGAGCCGCGTTGGGGGGCGCGAAGTGGCACGACAAGCGCCCTTTGGCAGGATCGCATGCAACCCGCTGCGCAGCGCGATGCGCCCTCCGACAAGGGGGGAGTCGATGCCGGCATTGGCTACGGCCTGGAGCTGAGCCATGACCGGATTCTCTTTCCATTCGCAAGATTCGCCGGCGCGGAGCACGGCAGGCACCTTCAGTTCGGAGTCCGGGTTGGCACGATCGAACTCGTCGGCGACTTCAGCAATGGAATGCCCGGTTCCCAAAACCGCCGCCTCTCGCTGGCGGGACACATCAGCTTCGGCAGCGGGGCGCCAAACGCCATCGGGGTAACAGGCGAGCACTGATCCTGATCGCCGGTCGGGAGCTTTCGAGACCGTCCGCCGGAATCTCCGATCCTGTCCCGCTCAGTCTGCATATCGCGGTGAACTCGCCGCGAATCAGCGATCTCTGCTGCTATAACCTGGCAATCACCTGCCGGACGTGATCTGCGCTGCGTGCCAGCGCCTCGGCCTCGGCGGCGGTGAGCTCGAGTTCGAGCACCTCCATGAGTCCGCCCGCGCCCAGCTTGCACGGAACCCCCAGGTAGATTCCCGTTTGGCCGTACTCGCCCTCCAGGCAGGCGGCGGCCGGCAGAATGCGTCGCTTGTTGCGCACGATCGCCTCGGCCATCTGCACCGCAGCCGCCGAGGGAGCGTAGTAGGCGCTGCCGGTCTTGAGGTGCGCGACGATCTCGGCTCCGCCATTGCGGGTGCGCTCGATGATCGCCTCGAGCCGGTCGGGCGCGATGAGGCGCGAGACCGGAATTCCGCTCACCGAGGTATAGGAGACGAGCGGCACCATGGTGTCGCCATGGCCGCCCAGAACCATGGCCTGAATGTCTTCCACGCTGGCATCGAGCTCGAGGGCAATGAAGGAACGGAAGCGCGCCGTGTCGAGGACGCCGGCCATGCCGATCACCCGCTCGCGCGGGAATCCGGTGGTTTCCTTCATGACCCAGGCCATGACATCGAGGGGGTTGGAGACCACGATGACCACCGCTTCGGGGGCCACGCGCGCGATCTCGGCACCGACCGAGCGGACGATTCCGGCATTGGTGCGCAGCAGGTCGTCGCGGCTCATTCCGGGTTTGCGCGCAATTCCGGCGGTCACAATGAAAAGATCGGACCCTTCGGCCGCCCCGTAGTCGTTGGTGCCCACGACACGGGCGTCGAATCCCTCGACCGGGGCGCTCTGCCACTGATCCAGCGCCTTCCCCTGGGGAATCCCCTCGAGGATATCGATCAGCACGACCTCTTCGCACAGCTCCTTCTCGGCCAGTCGCTGGGCAGAGACCTCGCCCACATGACCGGCTCCCACGACGGTGATTTTTTTTGCCGACATTCCTTGTCCTGGCTCCTTGACAGCTTCTGAATGGGTACGGGGTGTTTTCTTGCAGCGCGTCGCACGTGCGGATGCGCTGGGTTCGACCGGATTCGCCGAAGGCGGGAATGAAAGCTAGCAGTTCACCGATCAACCTCCAACGGGCATGCGCAACGGCACGCGAGCGGATCGGCATGCGAGCGGATCCGATATGACACGCGAATGTCCAAACCGAAAAAATGTCCAACCCAACCCTTGAATCCGCCGGCCCGCCGGTCTATCTTTGGGTCGTGGCGTCACCGCTCGTGAATTTTTTCACAAGCAAGCCGGGAGCCGGGCTGCCCCTCGGGGCCGTGTGCGACCTGCGCGTGGCGCGCGAACCGGCCCCGGGACAGATCCCCTCCAGAGAGTCATGGCCAGATCCTACATACCGATCCTCATCATTCTGGGCGTCACCGTGCTGAACGCCGTCGGGATGGTCGTGCTTTCGCATGTCCTCAATCCCCGCCGGCCGACTCCCCAGAAGTCCATGCCCTACGAATCGGGCATGATTCCCCTTGGGGACACCCGGACGCGCTTCTCGGTCAAGTTTTACATGGTCGCGATCAGCTTTATCGTCTTCGATCTCGAGACGATCTTCCTGGTGCCGTGGGCGGTGCAGGTGCGCGAACTGGGGTGGGGTCCCTTCGGGGCCGTCCTGCTCTTTGTGGCCGTCCTCGCAGTGGGTCTCTACTACGAATGGAAGAAGGGAGGACTGGAATGGGAGTGAACCGGAGAGCTCTGCCGCTTCCGGGCAGCCCCGCCTTCGTCACCACAAAGCTCGATTTCGTGGTGAACTGGGCTCGTCGCAATTCCCTGTGGCCGATGCCCTTCGGCACCGCGTGCTGCGCCATCGAGATGATGGCCTCGGCCGCCAGTAACTTCGATCTGGCCCGCTTCGGCATGGAGCGCATGTCCTTTACTCCCCGTCAGGCCGATGTCCTGATCTGCGCCGGACGCGTGCCCTACAAGCTCGCCCCGGTGCTGCGCAGGATCTGGGATCAGATGATGCAGCCCAAGTGGTGCATCTCCATGGGGGCGTGCGCCTCCTCGGGTGGGGTCTTCGATGTCTACTCGATGGTGCAGGGGATCGACACCATTGTCCCGGTCGACGTCTACATTCCCGGGTGCCCGCCGCGCCCCGAGGGGCTTATCTACGGCCTCATGATGGTGCAGGAGAAGATTCGCCGCGAAAGCCTGGCCGATCATGCCGAACTGCGCGCGGAAGATCCGCTGGCTGCCGGCAATCCGAAGGCCGACGCCCAGGAGATCTCCGATCTGACCGGGCCCTTCGGGAACTCCACCCACCAGAATCGGGTGAGCGGTCTGGTGGCCACCGACGCCGTGCGGCGCGCAGAGGACCGGCTTCCTTGAATCTCTTCGATCTGGTTGCCAGGGGACCGGCTCCAGCGGGCGATGCGGCCCGCATCGAGCGCGCTTCGCGCTTTGCCGAACCGGTCAATCCTACCGTAGCGGCGTTGCGCGAGCGCTTTCCCCGGGCGGTGCTGGCCAACGAGGTCAATGCCGGCGATCAGGATGTGGTGTACGCCGATCCCGCGCAGATTATCGAGATCCTGCGCTGGCTCCACGAGACCCCCGACGAACGCTACGATCACCTGGCCGACCTCACGGCGGTGGACTACGGCGGGGGCCGGCCAATCGAGGTCATCTATCAGCTCTGGTCGATTCCGCACCGGCGCGCCCTGCGCATTCGCTGCGCGCTCCCCCTGGAAGCGCTAAAGATCGAGAGCGCCACTGCAATCTGGGCGGGCGCCGACTGGCTCGAGCGCGAGGTTTTCGATCTCTTCGGCGTCCACTTTGCCGGTCACCCCGATCTGCGCCGGATCCTCATGCCCGAGGACTACGCCGAAGGCCATCCGCTGCGAAAGGATTTTCCGCTCCGGGGACGCTTCTCGCGCGCCGAACAGACGCGCCGTGCGCTGAACCAGGACCCGGAGTTCTACTATGCCCCGGGCGAGATCGGCGATCGCGTGCCGCAGGTGATCGGCGCCAGGGAGGCGGATGATCGCCGCGAGGAGGATCATGACGACGAAGACAGTTGAATACGGGGTGCGCCGGAACCCCGAGATGGGTCCCGGCGGCGCTCCGGTCGCGAGCCCGACCGACCCCTTCGACGCTCCCGAGCCCGATATCGGCTCCGAGACGATGCTCGTCAATGTGGGTCCCCAGCATCCGGCGACCCACGGCGTTCTACGCCTTATCGTGGAGCTCGATGGCGAAACGGTCGTGCGCGTCATGCCCCGTCTCGGCTATCTGCACTCCTCCTTCGAGAAGCTCGGCGAGTATCGCACCTGGAACCAGATCGTTCCCCTGACCGACCGCATGGACTACCTTGCGCCGTTGATCTATAACTGTGCCTATGTCATAGCAGTTGAAAAACTTATGGGCATTGAGGTCACAGATCGCTGCAAGGTTGCCCGGGTCATCTGCATGGAGATGGACCGCATCTTCTCGCACCTTCTCTGGCTCGGCACCTGGTCGATTGATGTGGGCGCCTTCACCCCCTTCCTCTATGCCTTCCAGCAGCGCGAAAAGGTGTATACCCTACACGAAGTGCTGACCGGGGCCCGCATCACGACCTCGGCCACGCGCATCGGGGGCATGATGGCCGACCTGCCGGAGGGCTGGACCGATGGCGTCCGCGCCTTCGCCAACAATCTTCCCGCCACTTTGGACGAGATTGACGGTCTGTTGCGCCACAATGCAATTCATATTGGGCGAACGCAGGGAATCGGCGCCATCTCGGCTGAAGACGCGGTCAACTACGGTCTGACGGGCGCGAATCTGCGCGCCTCCGGGGTGCCCTACGATGTGCGCCGGGATCGTCCCTACTACGACTACGAGAGCTACGACTTCGAGATTCCCGTCGGGCTCCACGGCGACTGCTACGATCGCTACCTCGTGCGCATGGATGAAATGCGCCAGAGCATTCGCATTCTGCATCAGGCGCTCGACCGGCTTCCCGGTGGCCCCATCAATGTCGAGGATCCCCGCATCAGCCTGCCCTCCAAGACCGACTGCATGTCGGACATGGAATCGATGATCCACCACTTCAAGCTCATCACCGAGGGCATTCCGGCTCCCGACAGCGACTGCTGGTTCTCGATCGAGGGATCGAAGGGCGAACTCGGCATGTATGTGGTGGGAGACGGCGGGCCGAAGCCGGTTCGCTGGCGCATTCGTCCCCCTTCCTTCGTCAACCTCTCGGCGATCCCCAAACTCGCCGAAGGTCACCTCATGGCCGACCTGATCGTCATCAACGCCAGCCTGGACATCGTCCTCGGAGAGATCGACCGGTGAGCGATCCCGACCTTCGCAATCCCGGCTGGGCCGGCAATACCGGCGACTTCGAGCTCGGCGAATCCGATGTGCGTGGCACGGCCTTTGCCGGAACCCTCCCCCCCGAGGGAGGCCACCCCGCCACTGCGGCGAGTCATCCCTTCATGCGCGTCGAGCGCGATCCGGCCGCGAAGCTCTTCGAGGGCTCCTGGCGCGAGCGCTTCGAGAAGATTCTGACGCGCTACCCGAATCCGATGGCGGCGCTGCTCCCGACTCTCAATCTGGCGCAGGAACTTCGCGGGCACATTTCGCCCCGGACGATGGACGAGGTGGCCGCGCTCCTCGATCTTAGCGGCGCCTATGTGCGGGGGGTGGCCACCTTTTACACGATGTACAACAAGCGGCCCGTGGGTCGCTACCTGATTCAGGTCTGCACCAATATTTCGTGCAATCTCTGCGGAGCCGACGAGGTCCTTGCGGCATTCCTGCAGCGGACCGGCACCGAACTCGGCGAGAACTCGAGCGACGGGAACTTTACGGTCATCGAGGCCGAGTGTCTGGCTGCCTGTGGATTCCCCACCTGCGTGCAGATCAACGAGCGGTACTTCGAAAATGTGTCGGCAGACGATGTGCCGGCCATCCTGAAGCGCCTGGTCAGCGAACTGGAAGGCGAATAGCGCGGGGCCGATTCCCCGCAGGACGATACCCTTGGCATATCCCTACCGACACGAGAAAGAAACCCGGGTTCTGAGCGAAGCCTTCGGCGACCCGCAGGCGCGCACCGTTGCGGGCTGGCGCGAGCGTGGCGGCTACCTGGGCATCGCTCGAGCTCTTGAGATCGGGCGCGAAGCCACGATCGACGAGGTCAAGCGCTCCGGTCTGCGCGGACGGGGCGGAGCCGGCTTCCCGACCGGGCTCAAGTGGTCCTTTATGCCGAAGGATTCCAATCGTCCGCACTACCTCCTCTGCAATGCCGACGAATCCGAACCCGGCACCTTCAAGGATCGCGAGATCATCCGCTGGACCCCGCACCAGTTGATCGAGGGCTGCCTGGTGGGGGCCTACGCGATCGGCTCCCCACACTGCTACATCTATCTGCGGGGCGAGTTCTTCGAGACCACCCGGGTTTTGGCGCGGGCGCTCGAGGATGCCTACGCGGAGGGGCTGGTAGGGAAGGATATCCTGGGGTCGGGCGTCGAGATCGACATCACCCTGCATGTGGGGGCGGGCGCCTATATCTGCGGCGAGGAAACCGGGCTGATGAACTCGCTCGAGGGCCGTCGCGGCGAACCTCGCATCAAGCCGCCCTTTCCGGCCGCGGTGGGGGCATTCGGAATGCCGACCACCATCAACAATGTCGAAACCCTGGCGGCCACCTCCCACATTCTGCGCCACGGCGCCGACTGGTACCGCCAGTGGGGAACCGAGAAGAGCCCCGGCACAAAACTCTTCTGCGTCTCGGGTCATGTGAATCGTCCCGGCAACTACGAGCTTCCCCTCGGTTTCCCCCTCATGGAGCTCATCGAGGAAATTTGCGGGGGCATGCGCGAGGGAAAGGCTCTCAAGGCGGTGATTCCGGGCGGAAGTTCGGTCCCGATCATGAATGCCGAGGAGTGCCGAAGCTGCCAGCTTTGCTACGAGGGGGTCGCGGCGGCGGGATCGATGCTCGGGTGCGCTTCGGTGATCGTCATGGATGAAACGACCGACATCGTGCGCCAGGTTCGGCGAATGGCGCAGTTCTATGCACACGAATCCTGCGGGCAGTGCACCCCCTGCCGCGAGGGCACCGCATGGGCGACCCGGATTCTGCGCCGCATTGAGGATGGACGGGGCACCGAAGACGATCTGGACACCCTTCTCCAGATCTCCGACCAGATGACCGGTACCACCATCTGCGTGCTTTCCGATTCGCTGGCCGCCCCGGTGATCTCATCCATTCGCAAGTTCCGCGAAGACTACCTGGCGCTCGTTCGGCGCGGAGAACGGGTGGGAGCCGCATGAACCGCTCTGCCCGCCCGCCGCTCCGCCGCTTCTCCGGCGCACCCGGCAGCCTGTACGACGGGACGCCAGATGGGAGATTCCATGTCGAATAACGACCAGGGCGCCGCTACGGTTACCCTGACCATCGATGGCCGCGAGGTCACGGTGCCCCGCGGAACCTCGCTTCTGCAGGCCGCCGCAACGCTGGGAATCGAGGTGCCGCACTACTGCTATCATCCCGGTCTCTCGGCGCCTGCGCAGTGCCGGATCTGCCTGGTGGAGGTCGAGGGTGCGCCCAAGCTGCAGCCCTCTTGCGTGACGCTGGCCGAGAGCGGTCAGACCATTCACACCGAGAGTGAGCGCGCCCGGGCGATGCGCCAGGGAGTGCTCGAATTCTACCTGGTCAATCATCCGCTCGACTGCCCGATCTGCGACATGTCCGGCGAGTGCCATCTGCAGGACTATGTCTTTGCCGAGGGGCGCGAGCGCGGTCGCAGTCGCGAACCCAAGCGAGTCTTCGGGCGCGACGACTTCGGGGGCGATGTCTTCTACTATGGCGATCGCTGCGTGATGTGCACCCGCTGCGTGCGCTTCATGGACGAGGTGGCGCGCGATTCCCGCCTGACGGTGGTGGAGCGGGGCGACCGGGCCGTGATCGACACCTTCTTCGAGAGCGGGCTCGAGGGTGCCTCCTTTGCCGGGAATGTCGTGGACATCTGCCCGGTGGGGGCGCTGGTCTCGAAGGATTTTCTCCACAAGGCGCGCGCCTGGGATCTGGATCACACGCCCTCGATCTGCCCCAACTGCTCGCAGGGCTGCAATATCGACCTTCACACCCGCGACAACCTCGTACAGCGCCTGAAGCCGCGCGAGAACCCCGAGGTCAATGGCCACTGGATGTGCGATTACGGGCGGGGGCGGTATGAATGGATGAACCGGCCGGGACGGCTCGAGCGGCCTGCGATGGGGCGTGGCCGGGAACGCGCGCAGGCCGAGTGGCCGGTGGTCCTGGAGGCGCTCGCCGCACGGCTGGCGGCCAACGAGGCCGGGGTGGCGCTGGTGGCTTCGCCCCGTCTCTCGACCGAGGCGCTGGGGACCCTGACCGCGCTGGCCCGGGCAACCGGCGAGCTCTCGCTGGCGCTCTTTCGTTCGCCGCGCGCCGAAGACGAGGATCCTCTGCCGGGCTTTCCCCTGCTGGTTCGCCGCCGCGATCTCGCCCCCAATGTCGATGGCGCCGGTCTGCTCGGGTACACCCGAACCGGGGCTGACGACGCCTCCGGCGGCCTGGAGGCAGTGGCCGATCATGACGACGCAGTCATCGTGCTCGGCGACGATCTGAGCGATCAGGCCGCGGAGTTCGGCGCCGCAGCCGATCTCTTCGTCTATCTGGGGCACTTCGACAGCGCCGCGGCCCGCAACGCCGATTTCGTTCTGCCGATCACCACCTTTGCCGAAGAGGAGGGCACCTTCGTCAATGCACAGGGGCGGGTGCAGCGCTTCGGCCAAGCAATTCGGCCTCCCGGATCGGCGCGGCCCGCCTGGCTGGTGCTTGGGGCCCTCCTTGCGGTTGCCCGGGGGAGCAAGATGCCCGCCACTGCCGCCGAGGCCTTCGCCGCGCTGGCGACCGAGCTTCCGGCGCTGGCGGCGCTGAGCTACGAGACGATCGGGTCCGGCGGCGCCTTCCTGGAGCGCTCTCATGCATGAAATGAACCAGCTCTCGCCCGCCTGGTTCTGGATTGTCGGAGCGATCAAGGTCGTGGCGGTCTTCACCGTTGTCCTGCTGGCCGTGGCCTATATGACGCTGGCCGAGCGGCGGGTGTCGGCCTTTATCCAGGATCGCCTGGGGCCGAACCGGGTGGGGCCCTTCGGACTTCTGCAGCCGATCGCCGACGGACTCAAGAACATCATCAAGGAGGAAACGCTGCCGGGAACCAGCGCAAAGCTCTACTTCATTCTGGGCCCCGCGCTGGCGATCATGCCGGCCGTTGTGACCTTCGCCGTGATTCCCCTGGCGGCGCCCCTCCCCACACCGATCGGCCGGGTGGACATGATTATCGCTGATGTTCCGATCGGCATTCTCTACATCCTCGCCCTCTCCTCGCTGGGCGTGTACGGGATCGTCCTGGCGGGCTGGGCGTCGAACAACAAGTACGCCTTCCTGGGGGGACTGCGGGCTTCGGCCCAGTTGATCTCCTACGAGGTTGCGCTGGGGCTGAGCGTGATTGCGGTCCTGCTCCTTGCCGGCAACGTGACGCTGACCGAGATGGTGGCGCAGCAGCAGCAGATGAAGCTCTGGTTTGTGCTGCCGCTCTCGCTGGGTTTCATCTTTTTCCTGATCTCCGCCCTGGCCGAAACCAATCGCCTGCCCTTCGACATGCCCGAGGCCGAATCGGAGCTGATTACCGGCTATCACACCGAGTATTCGGCGATGAAGTTCTCCATGTTCTTCATTGCCGAGTATTCCCATGTGCTGACCGCCTCGGCGATGATGGCGACCCTCTTCTTCGGGGGCTGGGACATTCCCTTCTGGACAGGCGACGACATGTTCCGGCACGAGGGCCAGCTCATTCGCGGCTTCGATGCTGCGGGAATGCCGATCGCGGCCACGCCCAGTCTTCTGATCACCCTTCTGACGCTCATCTCCTTCTGCATCAAGACGGCCTGCTTCGTCTTTCTGTATATCTGGATTCGCTGGACGCTGCCGCGCTTCCGCTACGATCAGGTCATGCACCTGGGGTGGAAGGTTCTTTTGCCCTCGGCGCTCGGGTACATCGTGCTCATCGCGGGCACCATGCTTCTTCTGGATCAGCTCGGGGTGCCCTTCGGCCGCCTCTACGGCCTCGTCCTCACCGGGGTCAGCGCCCTCACCGCGGCGGCCTTCCTCTTTGTGGTCGATCGCGATCGGGTCATTGCGGGTGCCCACGGAAGCGGTTCGGTAGAGCGCCGCCGGGCCGCCTCGCGCCGGAAGACGGCTTCGCGGCAGCCATTGGTCTCAAGCTGAACAGGAGCGATTGAATCATGGCAATTTCGGTCAAGGTCATGCAGCGCCCGGAGCCGGGCCGCACCTCGTACATGCGGGCGACTCTGAAGGGACTCAGCCTGACCTTCAAACACCTTCTCAAGGTGGACAAGGTGACCCTCCAGTATCCCGAGGATCAACCCGATCTGCACCCGCGCTGGCGGGGAACCCACCGCATGGAGGTGCACGCCGACGGTCGGCCCAAGTGCGTGGCCTGCGGTCTCTGTCCCACCGTCTGTCCGGCCAACTGCATTCGCCTGGTGGGAGGCGAGGACGATCAGGGCAATCGCTACCCGATTGTCTACGAGATCGACGAGTTCCGCTGCATCTTCTGTGGCATGTGCCAGGAGGTCTGCCCGGTCGAGGCGATCCATGTGGGGCGCCACTTCGAGAACGCCGAATACACCCGCGACCGCTTCGTCTACGATCTCGACCGCCTGATGGCCCAGGATCACCCGACGACGCTGCTCTGGGATCCCTCCGATCCCCGCTCCGAATGACCGAAGTCCTCTTCGTGCTCTTCGCGTTCGTGTCCGTGGGCGGCGCGATTGGGGTCATCCTGAGCCGCACCCCCGTGGCCAGCCTCCTCTTCATGGTGGCGACGCTGGCTGCCGTGGGGGGAATCTACATCCTCTTCGAGGCGCACTTCCTGGCCGCGATCCAGGTGATCGTCTATGCGGGCGCGATCATGGTCCTCTTCCTCTTCGTCATCATGCTTCTCAACCTCGGGCACGACTACCGCGCCGACCTCAAGTTCGGTCTCTGGTCGCTGATGGCGCTTGTGGTGGCGGGCCTGACCGCGGGAGTGCTCGTGCGCGGCTTCGTATCGCTCGACGATGCCGGCCTGCGCCCCGGCGGAGAGGCCGTGGCGGCCGAGCTCGACGCCGCTCTTTTGGAGAAGGGCGCCGCCGGCATGATCGCCGAGCCGCTCTTTACCGACTATGTGGTGGCCTTCGAGCTGGTCGGCCTCCTCCTGCTCGTTGCCATCGTCGCGGCCGTCGCCCTGGCCAAACCGCGCACCTCGCGCACCTGATCCCGGAGGACTCCTTCGTTCATGCTTTCGTATGCCCTGCTGCTGAGCGCCGTGCTCTTCGTGATCGGCACCCTCGGCGTCCTGATCCGCCGCAACGCAATGATCATCTTTCTCTGTATCGAGCTTCAGCTCAATGCGGTGAATCTGGCCTTTGTGGCGCTCTCGCGATACACCGGAATCGAGGGGCAACTCTACGTCTTCTTCGTCATGACCGTCGCCGCCGCCGAGGCTGCGGTGGGGCTCGCGATCATCATTGCGATCTTCCGGCACTACAGGACGGTCAACGTGGACAAATTCAACCTCCTGAAGTGGTGATCCGATGGAACTCGCCGCATTCGCGCCCGGACCCCATCCGGTGATTCAGGAGACCGCGCACTGGGAGCCCTTCCTGCCCGGGCTTCTCCTTCTCCTGCCCCTTGCCGGCTTCATTGCGAATGGCTGGCTGGCGCTGCGGGCGGCCTCCCGGTCGGCAAGCGCGCTGCGGGCCGGCTCCGATCCCGATCCCCTTGCGAGCGCCAGCCCCCCCCGCACCCACATCCTTCCCACGTGGATCGGTCCCGGGGTCATGCTCCTCGCCTTTGTCGTGGCGCTGGCGAACTTCATTGCAATGGCCGGCGCCGATTCCCATGCACCGGTTGTGGTGTCGTACTGGAGCTGGATCGTGACCGGTTCGCTCGAGATCGGCGCGGCGCTCCAGCTCGATCCGCTGTCGATGATCATGACGCTGATCGTGACCGGGGTCGGCTTCCTGATCCACCTCTTCAGCATTGGCTACATGCGCGAAGACGCCGGCTATCCGCGCTACTTCGCCTATCTCAATCTCTTCGTCTTCTTCATGCTGATTCTGGTGCTGGGCGCCAACTACGGCATGATGTTCGTCGGCTGGGAGGGGGTCGGCCTCTGCAGCTATCTCCTGATCGGCTTCTGGTTCACCGATCGCGAGAAGGCCGATGCCGGGAAGAAGGCATTTATCGTCAACCGCATCGGCGACGCCGGCTTCCTGATCGCGATGTTCCTCCTCTTCGGAACCTTCGGCAGCCTGGATTTCCAGACCATTCTGCCCGGTGCCGAGGGACAGCTCGTCGCGGGCGGCGCCACCGTGACCCTCATCACCCTCCTGCTCCTGCTCGGAGCCGCAGGGAAGAGTGCGCAGCTTCCGCTGCATGTCTGGCTCCCCGACGCCATGGCCGGACCGACGCCGGTTTCGGCGCTGATCCACGCGGCCACGATGGTGACCGCAGGGGTCTATATGGTGACGCGCTCCTCGGTTCTCTATGCGCTCGCTCCCGCAAGTCAGGCGGTTGTGGCGGGAATCGGGGTACTGACGGCCCTCGTCGCGGCCACGATCGCGCTCCGCCAGCACGACATCAAGAAGGTGCTGGCCTATTCGACCATTTCGCAGCTTGGCTTCATGTTCCTCGGGGCCGGGATCGGTGCCTTCACCGCAGCGGTCTTCCACCTGATGACCCACGCCTTCTTCAAGGCGCTCCTCTTCCTGGGCGCGGGCGCGGTCATCCACTCCATGCACCATGCCCTGCATCGTACCGGCAGCCACGACGATCCGCAGGACATGCGCAACATGGGGGGGCTGAAGGCTCCCATGCGCATCACCTGGATGACGATGTGGATCGCCACCCTGGCCATTGCGGGAATCTGGCCCTTTGCCGGTTTCTTCTCGAAGGACGAGATCATCTGGTACACTGCGGCCTGGGCGGGGGCGCCCGACAATCCCTTCGGCTGGCTGTATGTCCTCTACTGGCTGCTCGCCATTCTGACGGCCATGCTGACCGCCTTCTACATGACCCGCCTCATGGTGATGACCTTCCACGGCCGCAGCCGCCTTGACCCGAAGGCGCAGTCGGCGCTGCACGAAGCCCCCCGCATCATGACGCTGCCGCTGATCGTTCTGGCGGCGCTCTCGATCTTCGGCGGCTGGATCAATGTGCCCGAAGCGCTGAGGGAATCGGTGCCGGGTCTTTTCGGGTTGCTCCCGATGAGCGAATGGCTGCACCACTGGCTGGAGCCGGTCACCGCGCAGGCCACCGCGATCCAGACCGTCGCCATGGGAGCCAAGAGCTACGCCGATCCGCTTCTGGGGCTGGGCGAGCTTCCCTGGGCGCTTCTCTCGACGCTGGCCGCCACCCTGGTGGTGGTTCTGGCCTTCCGGCGCCTGGGTGCGCGCGCATACCTGCCCGCCGCCGAGAGCGGGAGCGCGCCGAGTGGGGTGGGCGGCTTTCTGGCCAACAAGTGGTACTTCGACGAGCTCTACGACCGGACGATCGTGCGCCCTCTCCTGGCCCTCGCGCGCTGGAGCTGGCGGGTGGTCGACACGAAGATCATCGATGGTTTCGTCAATCTGGTGGGACATCTGACGCAAATCGCCGGCCTGGCCTTCAGGATCTTCCAGACCGGGCAGACCACGACCTACGCATTCATGCTGGCTCTGGGGACTCTTCTGGTTCTCGGAGCGGCTGTGCTCTTCTGATGACGCCATGACCGATTTCCTGGCTTCGCTGCCGCTTCCCTACCAGGACTGGGCTCTGCATGCGCTGATCTGGCTGCCGCTTGCGGGACTTGCGCACGTTGTGGCGGCTCCGGCAGAGAAGGCGCGCAGCATTGCCCTCCTCTGGTCGCTTATCGTCTTCACGACAAGCCTCGGGCTCTGGTGGGCCTTCGATCCTGGAACGGGCGGCTTCGCATTCGCCTCCTCGGCTCCCTGGATCGCTTCCTGGGGGGCCAGCTATGCACTCGGCATCGATGGCATCTCGATCTTCATGGTCCTCCTCACGACCCTCACCACTCCGCTTGCCATCCTGGGTTCGTGGGAGTATATCCGCGAGCGGCGCAAGGCCTTCTACGCCCTCATGCTGCTGCTCGAAACCGGCGTGATCGGTGTTTTCCTGGCCACCGACGTCTTCCTGTTCTACGTATTCTTCGAGCTCACCCTGGTTCCGATGTACTTCATTGTCGGAATCTGGGGGGGCGAACGACGGATCTATGCCGCAGTGAAGTTCTTTCTCTACACGGCGGTCGGATCGCTGCTCATGCTGGTGGCGATTCTGTACATGTACTTCGTCGGCGGCGCCGCATCCTTTGGCTACGAGGACTTTCTGGCCATCGATCTGACGCTGCGCGAGGAACTCTGGCTCTTTGCCGCCTTCGCGCTGGCCTTCGGAATCAAGGTTCCGATCTTTCCCCTCCATACCTGGCTCCCCGATGCACACGTCGAGGCGCCCACCCCGGGGTCGGTGATCCTGGCCTCGCTCCTGCTAAAGATGGGCACCTACGGCTTTCTCCGCTTTCTCCTGCCCTTCTTTCCCGGTGCCGCGCAGCACCCGACGGTTGTGATGGTCATGCTTCTTCTGGGCCTGCTCGGAATCATCTATGCGGCCTGGGTGGCTGCGGTCCAGCCCGACGCCAAGAAGCTGGTTGCCTATACCTCGGTGGCCCACATGGGATTCGTGGTGCTTGGCATCTTCGCCCTCACCGTCAATGGCCTGCAGGGGGGACTGGTTGTCATGATCAGTCATGGCGTGTCGACGGGGGCGCTCTTTTTGCTCCTCGGCATGATGTACGAACGGCGGCACACGCGCCGGATCGAGGACTTCGGCGGGATCGGCCGGGTAGCGCCGCTCTTTGCCACGGTCTTTGTCGTCACCGCTCTGGCCTCAATCGGTCTGCCGGGAACCAGCGGCTTTGTGGGCGAATTTCTGGCGCTGATCGGAGCCTTCGAACGCCATGCCGTCGTGGCCGCGATCGCCACAACCGGCGTGATCTTCGCTGCCTGGTACATGCTGCCGATGGTGCAGCGCGTCCTCTTCAACTCGCTCGACAAGCCCGAAAACCGGAGCTTCCCCGACCTCACCCTGCGCGAAGGGATCGTCCTGGCCCCCCTCGTTGCGCTGATGATCTGGATCGGGGTGCATCCGGCACCTGTCCTGACCCGCATGGAGCCGAGTGTGGGGGTGGTGCTCGAACGGCTGGAGGCCGCGCGGATGGAAGACGACCGCATGGGCAGCGGCGATCTGCAGAATATGCCCGCCAGCGCCGACGTGGGTCGGGAAATGGCGGAGAGGGTGGCCGGGCCGGGAGCGCAGGGCGCCGAAGAGGGCGAAGAATCCGCCGAGGCGATCCCTGACGTCGCCGACGAAGCGCATCCGCTTCCGTACCCCGCCGGATCTGTGCGCGCAACGCAGCCGCGCGATCTCTCTGCCGAAGAGGAGGGCTGATTCCGATGACGCTCGACTACTCCTCCGGCTTCCACTACTTCCTGGCCCTCCTGCCCGAGGTTGTTCTGGCTCTCTGGGGAATGGGGGTTTTGATTGTGAGCGTCAGCCGCAATGGAGAGGGCGCAGATCGGGCTCAGGAGACCGGGTGGATGGCGGTTGCCGGGCTGGCTCTGGCCGCCGTTGCGAATGGGTGGCTCTACGCGGGGGTGGCCGAGGCCGGTGGGGGGGGAATGATTGCCGTGGATCGTTTCCGGCTCTTCGCCAACTGGATCCTGCTCCTGGCCGCCGGTTTCTCGATCGTCATCTCGCCCGCCTACGTTGCGCGCCAGCGTCTGCAAGCCGGCGAATACTACGCCCTGATTCTCTTCGCGTCGGTGGGCGCGATGTTCATGGCCGCGTCCCGCGATCTCATGGTGATCTTCCTGGGGCTGGAGCTGATGTCGATCGCGGTGTATGCCCTGGTCGGCTTCAACCGTCGCGACCGTCGCTCGGCCGAGGCCGGACTGAAATACTTCCTCCTGGGGGCCTTCGCCACCGGCTTCCTCCTCTTCGGCATCGCGCTCATCTACGGCGCGGCCGGGAGCGTCAATCTCCAGGCGGTTGCCGAGGCCGTTCGCGCGGGCGCCACGGCAAGCGAGCTCATGATCCCGGGCACCCTGCTCCTGGCGATCGGCTTCGCCTTCAAGGTGGCCGTGGTTCCCTTTCACATGTGGACTCCGGATGTCTACGAGGGAGCGCCCACACCGGTGACCGCCTTCATGGCCACGGCCGTCAAGACCGCCGCCTTCGTGGCCTTCCTGCGCGTCTTCGTGGTCGGCTTCGGCGACCTTCACGAGCAGTGGTGGACGATTCTCTGGTGGCTGGCGGCGATCACAATGGTGATCGGCAATGTGCTGGCGGTGGTGCAGTCGAATATCAAGCGCATGCTGGCCTATTCATCGATTGCGCATGGCGGCTATCTCCTGGTGGCGCTGGTGGCGGCCAACGATTCATCGATTGCGGCGCTGCTCTTCTACCTCCTCTTCTACACGATCATGACGATCGGAGCCTTTGCGGTGCTCGTCACGGTGAGCAACCAGACGGAGCGCTACAACCGGATCGACGACTTTGCCGCTCTGGGCTGGCGACGCCCGGTGACGGGCATCCTGATGACGATCTTTCTCCTGGCGCTGGCCGGATTTCCGGGAACCGCGGGCTTTATCGCCAAGTATCAGTTGCTTCTTGGGGCGGCCGAAGCCGAGCTGTGGTCTCTGGCCGTGCTTTTGGTGCTGACGACCGCAATTTCCTACTGGTACTATCTGCGGGTGGCCTGGAAGATGTGGATGACAGAGGACAACGAGAGAACGAGGGCGATGAGTCCGACCGAGGCGCCCCTTGCCACCCAGGTTGTGCTGATTGCGAGCGCGGGTCTGATCCTCCTCGCGGGGATCTTTCCCGACAGCGTGCTGGGGCTCGCGCTGGGGTCGGTCGAGGGTCTTCGCCAGATGCTGACGTCCGCTGCGCTGACGCCCTGACCCTGTCCCATTCCCCCTTCTCGGCAAACTCCCGCTCCGCTCCCGGCCCTACCCCAGGCTCAAGCCCTCCCTGACCCCCATGACCTCTCCACCCGACAGAATCTTCCGCAAGTACGACATTCGCGGCATTGTCGGCGAAGAGCTGGATCCGGCCGTTGCGCACGCCGTCGGACAGGCCTGCGGTTCAGAGATCAGGGCCTCTGTCCGGGATGCCCGCCGACCCTGCGTCGTCGTCGGCGAAGACAATCGTCCCTCCTCGCCCGCGCTCGGCCAGGGGCTGGTGGAGGGGCTCTGCGCGGCCGGGTGCGAGGTGATCCGGATCGGCACGGTTCCCACGCCGGTGGCCTACTTTGCCGAATATCATCTGCAGACCGACGGCGCCATTCAGGTCACCGGGTCGCACAACCCGCCCGCGTACAACGGAATCAAGATGACGAGGGGGCGGGGTCCTCTCCATGGCGAGGCGATCCAGCGACTGCTCGCCCGGATCCGTCGCCGCGACTTCGAGGAGGGCGCCGGCCATGTCCGAACACAGGACATTCTGCCCGCTTACGTAGCCGACATCAGGGGACGATTGCAGTTGCCGCGTCCGGTGCGCGTTGTGGTGGATTGCGGCAATGGGGTTGGCGCGGTTGTGGCGGTCGAGCTTCTCAGGAGCGTCGGGGCCGAGGTGATTCCGCTCTACTGCGATTCCGATGGAACCTTCCCCAATCACCATCCCGATCCCACAGTGGACGAAAACCTGACCGAGCTGATTGCCCAGGTGCGCCGCCACAAGGCCGAGGTCGGCATCGGCTTCGATGGAGACGCCGATCGGATCGGTGCGGTCGATGAGCGGGGCCGCGTGGTCAGGGGCGACATCCTGCTGCTTCTCTTCGGACTGGATCTCCTGCGGCGACGGGGCAGGGGAGAGCAGCTCATCTTCGATGTAAAGTGTTCCCAGCTCCTGCCCGAGGTCTTCGAAGAGGCGGGGGGAACGCCGATCATGTGGAAGACCGGCCACTCTCTCATCAAGGAAAAGATGAAGGAGACCGGAGCCGCGCTGGCGGGAGAGCTGTCGGGCCATATCTGCTTCGCCGACGACTACTACGGCTTCGACGACGCGCTCTATGCCGCGTGCCGCCTCCTTGCGCTCCTGGCCGCCTCGGAGCGACCGCTTTCGCAGATGACAGCGGGGTTTCCAAAGTATCTCTCGACCCCGGAGATCAGGGTCGAGCTTCCGGAGGAGCGCAAGTTCGGGATCGTTGAGCGGGCCCGGGCGCACTTCGAGGCTCGCCACCCGGTGATCGCGGTCGATGGCATTCGCATTCTCTTTGGCGATGGCTGGGGACTGATGCGCGCATCCAACACGCAGCCGGTGATTGTGCTCCGCTACGAAGCCCGCTCGGCGCACCGCCTGGAAGAGATACGGGCCGCGCTGGAGGATTGGCTCGCCGACGAGGGCGTTCGGGTCTGAAACGCCGACAGCTTCGCGTGGAGTGCACGCGGACATGCATGGGCAGTGGCCCGGAGCTGGCAGGCTTGCCGGGTGCGAGAACGGCGAGAGGAAGGGGGCGGGGCGTGGATCGATAGCGGTCGTCGTGCGAAGCCGTTCGGTGTGGATCGGGGGCCTGTCAGTGTCGGGATTCAGGGTGTCCCATCTGACCATTGAAGTGCCCATGCGACTCGCCTACCCTGTGCCTGTCCACCGAAAGGGGGTCCGCCGGACCTCTGAACGAACAGGACTCCGCACCCGGGCGATCCGAACCCGGGAAGATCTTTATCCGGAGCAGCAATGATGACACCCGCCCCACACCCGGATTTCCACCCGACCACGGTATCCGGCCGGGCGCAGTGGGTCGGTACCGGGCCGATCGTTCGCGTGGGCGTCCTGCTCGCTTCACTGGGTCTGCTCTCCTGCGACGGCGCAGCCAACGCACCGCCACCGAATCCCTCGCGGGCGACCGCCCCCGACGACGAAGGCATCGATCCGGATGCATTCCGGGAGGGCTTCGAGGTGATCGGCGATCTGATTCTGGAGGAAACCGACGCTGCCATGGTGGTGGTCCCCATGGTGTATTCGGTCGGCGAAGGGCAGCTTCTCCTGGTCGAACCCCTCGAGGGTCAGGTGCATCTGTACAGCTCCGAGGGCAGCCTCAGGCGAAGCGTCGGAGCCAAGGGCAGCGGTCCCGGAGAGTTCACGATCCCGATGGGCTCCGATCTGCTTCCCGACGGCGAGATCGCCGTGACCGATGTGGGAGCGCACAGGCTGACCTTCTTCCCGGCAGAGGAGGGCGCCGATCCGCAGATGGCATCCTCGCCGCTCGAAGTCGCCACAGGGATATGGGCGCTCGGGCGGGCGCGCTACCTCCTGGCCGGAGTGGCTTCGCTGAGCGAAGAGCGTTCCCGGCTTCTGCACATCTGGAATCGCGAAAGCGGCGAGCTCGAGAGCAGCTTCATGCCGATCGGGGTTCCGGATCGGGCTCTGTCCCGAACCCGGGCGGTCCGGGCCTCGAGCGCTGCGGTGCGGGGCGACACAATCTGGGGAAGCTGGGCGCTCTCGGATACGCTCTACCGATTCGATTCCGGGGGCGATCTCAGGGAGCGCATTCCGATTCCGATGCCGCGCCCCCTGGGCGATCTCGGCGATCAGACAAACAATCCGCCGAATGTGTTTCGGCCCTATCTCCTGGACGACGGTCACATTGCGGTCTCGATCATGGTCGGCAATCTCGCCGGCAGCCAGTGGGATCTGGTGATTATGGACCGGAGCGGCAATGCAGCCTGGGCGGCCAGGAACCAGCCTCAGCTCATGGCGGTCATCGGCGACCTCTTCCTCTTCGACGATCCGGCCTCCGCTCTTCCGAACCGGTGGCTGGTGGCGCGGTGGAGGGGGCCGTGAGGCGGTCGGGCATCTTCCTGCGGCAGCGAATGGCGCTCATGTTGGCAATGCTGACGACATTGACGGCGCTGGCGGCGTGCGTTCCCGGCAATGCCGCAGCAGGGTCGGTGCGCGAGGGCGACAGCGCACCGTGGCCGGGGCTTGCTGCGGGGCGACCGACGCTGGTTTGGGTGATCGATGCCGCAGCCTGTCTCGGATGCGACCTCAACGAACCGGCACGCATCGTGCGTTCGATCCTGAGAGATGGACCGGAGGGACTTGCCCTGCGGGTCATTGCGCTCTCCGAAGATGTGGAGAAAAACGCCGATCTGGTCGAGGGATTTCTGGAGTTCCACCGCATTGCTGCACCGATGACAGTGCATTCGCACCGTGAACACCTGCAGACCGTCGGCTCCGGTCCGGTTCCGGGGTTCTATCTGGTTGATGGACAGGGTGTGATTCGAGGCATTGCAGACGCCAGCGAGGCGGGGGCATGGCAGTCGACCGCGGAAGCGCTGGACATGGTTGCCTTCCTGAAACTTCTGGCAGAGGAGGGGCAGGGCGGAGACATCGGGATCGATGCCGACAGCACGGATAGGCGCTCGCGCTGAGGGCGAATTGCTCGGTGAACAGTGGCCGGACAATCCGATGCGTATCACAATATGCACAACCATGGAATAACAATTTGTACAACCCTGAATATGTGATTTGCACAAATGTCGATCGTGCACATCAACAAATTACACAATCAACACATTGCACAAATGAAAAGGAAAGGACAACGAAGATGAAGATGAACAATGCATATGGAAGACCTCGCGGCCGCGCCGCGAGATGGTCGCGCCGGGTGCTCATGGGCGCCGCGCTCGTCCTCGCCATGGGAGCGCCGTTGCCTGCGGCCAATGCGGAGGCATCCGCTCCTGCTCCATCCGCGAGCTCCAGCACCCGGGGATGGAAGCTGACTCTGTGGATGTACGAGTTCTGCGTTTCGTACTGCTTTATGGGCGATGGGTTCTGCTGCGATGACGGTTTCTACTGGTAGAAAGAGGCGATCTGCGGGTAAGGACAGATTCGGGACCGAATGACAGGCTGCCCTGATCCATCCTGACCTGAAAGGGAATGCTGGAAAACGCGGTTCTCTCTTCCCGAAGAGAGATCGCAGAAAGACAAGCTCCACCCCTTGGTGAGCGCCGGAAGCCCTTCCTCTGCCAGGCCGGCGGGCCGAAGTTCTTCGGCCCGCCGGCAACCCGGCTTCCCTCTGTGCCAGACCGTTCGGATCGCGGTAGACAGAATGCATGATGGTCTGGCAGAGCCGGGCAAGTTCTCACGCCCCTCACGGAGTGTGGCTGGCGGCGAAGGTGTGGCGCAGCAGCGGGATCAGCGCTGATTCAGCATCGGTGCGAATGCGGCTCGGCTTCCCTCTGCCGCACCTCTGTCTGTCTCTGCACTCAGAATGTCGGAACCGACAACTCTCGCAGGGCAGGCACCTCGACCGTTTCCTCTGTCCAGTACGGTTCGCCATATGCGCGCCGGATCAGCGCTCCCCAGACTGCATGGGCGCTCCGGATCTGATCCGGGAGCGGACGATCTCCCCCGGGGAAGATCTCGCCCAGGCTGCGTTTGCCCTCGACCTGTGTGGAGTAGGCCGCGAGCGCCTCGAGCTTGCGGTCAATCTGGCTGGTGATGTCGATTACGAACGTCGGCTTCGCGGGACGATCGCCGAATGCCAGAGCCTGGACAATCTTTTCGGGTCGGTGGGGGCGGCCTGTTGCGGGGAATTTCCTCAGTCCGGCCAGAAAGCTCGCGTCGCGCGCCAGGAGGGCGGCCGCCCGGTGATCCGGATGGCGTCCGATCGGCCAGTGCGTCACCACAATCCGCGGGCGCAGCGCCCGAATCAGCGTAGCAACCTGAATCCGGCTGGCAGCGTCGTTGACAAGCGCAGCGTCGGGCAGGTGAGCGCATCTGCGTATGGCCAATCCCATCACTTCGGCTGCCCGGGCCGCCTCGCGCGCGCGCACCTCGGGGGTTCCGTGCGATCCCGCCTCCCCTGCGGTCAGATCCAGCACCCCGGTGCGATCTCCAGCCTCTGCAGACTTGATCAGAGCGCCGCCACAAAAGATCTCGGCATCGTCGGGGTGGGCCATGATCGCCAGAAGGTCGAGTGGCTCCATGAATTGCTCGTCTTCGTCTCTTCAGCGGTTGCGTGCCCGAAGCGGATCTACTCGAAGCGCAGAGCCTCGACCGGATCCAGGCGCGACGCACGCAGAGCGGGCAGCATTCCGAAGAGAATTCCGGTGAAGAGGGCCAGGGCGATGGCGGCCGCAACCGACCAGAGAGGGATCCGCGCGGGAAGGGGCGAAATCGCAGCCAGAATTTCGCTGCCCCCCCACCCTGCAAGCAGGCCGAAGATGGCGCCGGCCGCCGTAAGGATGGAGGCCTCGATCAGGAACTGCCACTTGATCTCCTGGCGTGTGGCTCCCAGCGCCTTGCGAATTCCGATTTCACGGGTGCGTTCGGTTACCGAGATCAGCATGATGCCGATCACGCCGATGCCGCCCACCAGCATTCCTATCGAGGAAAGTCCCACCAGAACGATGAAAAACATTCCTGTGAGTTGATTGAACAGATCCCGGATCTGCTCCGCGCGCACAATCGCAAAGTTGTTGTCTTCGTCGGGAGGCAGCTCGCGCATCGAACGGAGCGCCGACACCACCTCATTCTCGGCCTCGTCCGATGAAATTCCCTCGCGCGGCACAACCTGCACCGCTGCAAATGTCCACCGGGTGCGGGCCTTCAGTCTCTTGTCCGCAGTGGTGAAGGGAATGATCGCAAAGGTGTTCGCTTCTTCGCCGAAGATGTTGTCGAGAGGTTCGAAAACGCCAACCACCGTAAAGCGCTCATTGGCAGCTCGCCTGCCGGCATTGATTCGTACCCGCCTGCCCACGGGGTCGATCTCGCCGAAGACGGCCTCGGCGACCTCCTTCGAGATGACCACAACGGGTTGCGCCCGGTCAACCTCGATCGATGTAAAGTTTCTTCCCGAAAGGAAGTTGCCCGGTGTGGCGCTGGTCCACGTGGACGATGCGCCGCTCCATCTCAGATTGCGGATCCATTCGGACTGGAAGCGGATCGCGGCGCCGAATTCGAAGGAGGATGTGGTCAGATCAACGGCGGGGAGCTGCTGGATTCTCCGAATTTCGCGGTCGGTAATCGGGGGTTTGTCAAACCATGGCGGCCGCCCGGAGTTCAGGGATGTGCGAGCATCGGAAAAATCGAAGGGCATCACGGTGAAGCTCTCGGGGTTGGCCGCAGAAAAGGTATCCATGACCTCGGTGCGAATACCGGTAATCAGGGCTGCAACGGTAACCACGACAGCGGCCCCCACGCCCACGCCCAGGATCGCCAGCACGGTGCGCGCCCAATTCGCGTAGAGCGCGCGCAGCGCCACACTGGTTCCCTCGCCGATCATGCGCAGCGAAGAGGATATGCCTCCGCCCTGCCGCGCCCTCGAATCAGGCTGTGTGGAGGGGGTTCGGGGTCGGATCGAATCGTTCATTCGTACCTCAATGCATCAACCGGGTCGAGTTTGGCGGCGCGCGCGGCGGGGTAGACGCCCGAGGCGATCCCGATAAAGATCCCCAGGCCCATGCCCAGAGCGATCCAGCGCGGCGCGAGTGTGGCGGGAAGGGGAGACAACGCAGCCACGATCATCGTAAGCCCGATGCCGACGCCGATCCCGAAGATGGCCCCGATTCCCGAAAGGGTGCCGCTCTCGATCAGAACCTGGGCCAGAATATCGCGGTGACGCGCCCCGAGCGCCTTGCGAATGCCGATCTCGCGGGTGCGCTCCATGACCGACACCAGCATGATGTTCATGATGACGATGCCGCCGACGATCAGAGAAATTCCGACCAGCCCGGGAAGCGCCAGAAAGAGAACGTTGCTGATTCTTTCCCAGACGCTGAGAGAGGCCTCGGCCGTTTCCGCCGCAAAGTTGTTCGCCTCGCCGGGCCCAAGCCCGCGCCGGATCCGCATCAACTCGACGAGCTCATCCTGCAGCGGAACCACACCCGCCGGCGTCGCGGCCTTGAAGATGATCTCGTCGACGCGACCCCGCGGGGCGGTGACACTCTGGATGGGCGAGTGTGCCGGCGCGACCGCCAGATTGTCCAGCGAGGTGCCAAGGAAGGATCCCTGCTCCTCGAGTACGCCGAGAACGCGATAGGGGAATCCGCGAATGCGCACGCGCTGACCGACCGGATCAACGGAATCGAAGAGAACCTCGGCGGTGGATTTGCCAAGGACGATGACCGGAATCCCGTTCTCGTTCTCCTGGCGCGTAAAGGCGCGGCCGCGCTCGAGCTCCCAATTGCGAATCTCGAAGATCTCGGGCGACGCTCCGATGAGACGCACATTTTCGGCCCGGACTCCATTCCCGGCCTCGATCTCGCCGGTGGCGGCGCTCTCGGGCGAGATCAGCGCCGCCAGTCGGGTTCGCTCCCGCAGGTAGTCCAGATCCCGGAAGTTGAGTCGCGGCGCCCGTGCAAGGGCTCTGCGCTCGGCCGCCGTGGTGGCGATCTCCAGGCGTGGATTGTGGCTCACCGTGACGGTATTCACACCGAAGATGCGCTGCGTCAGGCTGTCGCGAATGTACCGGTCCATTCCCTCGACAATGCTGACGACCACCACCAGAAACATGACCCCGACGATGACCCCCAGAAGGCTGAAGAAACTCTTCAACCGATGGGACCGGATCTGCTCCCACGCCAGCTTCACTCCCTCGAGGACGCGCATGAAACGGCTCCTGCGGTCAGCCGGATTCGTTGCCGGTGTCGTCGTCGTCCGGCGATTCGATTGCCCGCACGGCCGTTTCGTGCCGGAGCGTGCGAACGGTTTCGTAGGGACCGCTCACGATGCTGTCGCCTGCGGTCAGGCCGCCGGTGATCTCGAAGAACTCCTGGCCGGAGATCCCGACCTCGACCGGAATGAAGTTGGCGATTCCCTCGCGCACCACGAAGACGCCCTCAATCGCTTCGGCGTCACCGGCGTCGGCGCCGTTGGCGGCAGAACCGGAGCCGGATGATTCGTCCTCGCCGCCGGCATCCTCGCCGAAGTCGTCGGCGTCGCGCAGGGTGAGGGCGATAATGGGAACGGCCAACTGGTTGGTGCGGGTCTCGGTAATGACATCGGCGGTGGCCGAGAGATCCGGGCGCAGCTCGGCTCCCGGATCGCGCAGCGTGACAACGACTTCGAAGTCGATCGTCGGGGTCTGACCGCTCCCCGCCGCCTGCGAGGGCGGCCGGATTGCGCTGTTGCCGATCTCGGTCACCTCGCCGGGGAAGACGACCTCGGGAAAGGCGTCCAGCTCGATGGCGGCGCTGTCGCCCAGAGAAATTTCGGGCACGTCGGTTTCGTCCACCTCGAGCACGACCTCCATCACCGAGAGATCCGAGACAGTCAGGATCAGGCTGCCGGGGTTGTTCATCGTCCCCACGACCACGGTTTCGCCCTCTTCCACATTCAGTCGCGTCACGCGCCCCGAGATCGGAGCCTCAATGATCGTCTTGGAGAGCTGGTCGCGAGCCTCTTCCACCGCAGCGCGCATCTGGCTGACCCCGAATTCGGCGGCATCGAGCAGCGACTGTTGCACTTCGAGATCGGTTTCCGCGTTCTCCACCTCCTGAAGGCTCACCAGGAGCGAATCGCGTGCACGCAGGGCGGCCATCCGTTCGGCCTGCCGGGCGGCGCGCAGAAGATTGGCGCGCGTTTGCGCAACCTGTGCCTGCGCCTGGCTCAGACTGGCCTGGCTTCGATCGAGCGCGGCCTGGTAGCGGCTGGGATCGAGGCGCAGCAGAATCTGTCCCTGCTCGACATCCTGGCCCTCTTCCACAAGCATTTGCGAGACGCGCGCCGAGATGTCGGAGCTGATATCGACCTTGCGCCGGGCGCGGACATTGCCGCTCGCCGTGACGATCGCAACCAGATCGCGCCGCTCCACGGTGTCCATCCGCACCGAGACGCCGCCGCTGCGGTCGCCTCTGCCGGAGAGGACGATGGAGAGGACGACGACCCCCGCGATCGCGACGCCGATGATGATTCGTGTTCTTGTCTGCATTCAGGGGTTCCTCAGGGGGACGCCAACCACCGCCTCAAGGTCGGCGACGGCATCGTGATAGGTGAAGATCGAGAGGACGCGGTCGCGATCGGCGCGCGCCTTGACCGTTTCGGCTTCGACAAGGGCGATGAAGTTGGAGAGTCCGAGCCGGTATTGCTCCTGCGCCAGCCGGAGCTGCTCATCGGCCAGCGACTGATTGCGCTCCTCGATGAGTGCGCTTTCGTAGGCGGCCTCGACCGTTGCGATTCGGGTCTCGATATCGGCGCGCAGGGCAAGCTCCTGCTCGCGAATCTGGTAGCGGTTGTCGTTGAGAAGGGCGCGCGCGCCCTCGAGTTCGCGCTGGCGGCTCAACCCCTGAAAGACGGGGACCGAGATGGTGAGCCCCACCGAGGGCGGTTGCTGCGTGAAGTTGAAGGGAAAGACGTCGTTTTCGGCGCGAATTGCCTCCAGCGCGGATTCCGGGGTTGCCAGAGATGCGCAATCCTGCGACGGAGGGGGATTGGGGAGCCGGCTCGTCAGGTCGTTGAGAGCAATGCACTGCTGAACGCGGGCCAGTCCGGCGGCGACTGCCTGCGCCTCCTGGCCGGCCGTGCTGCTGGCCTGTCGCGTGAAGCCGCTGAAGCCGGCCGAGAGGGAAACGCTCGGGAAGTAGGCGGAGCGTGCCATGCGCACCCCATAGCGGGCCGCCTCCTCGCGCGCACGCAAGGTTTGCAGCCCCGGACTCATTTCGATGGCCTGGGCGTAGAGATCGTCGGCCGTCCATTCCGGTGCGGTGACCGCAAAGGAGGTTGCCAGTCCCGGTTCGGCCTCCAGAGTGACTCCGATCTGTTGCAGGAGCCGGATGCGCGAGGTGCGTACCCCTGCCTCGGCCTGCAGAACCCCGATCTCCGAGCGCCCGACATTGACCTCGCCTTGTTGCACATCGATTGCATTGCCGGCGCCGATCTCCTGACGACCGGTCGCCAGGCGGAGGTTGAATCGGGCCCGTTCGAGCTCCTGTTGGGCCAGACCGAGGGCATCGACCTGGCGCAGCGCCTCAAGATAGGCTTTGGTGACATTCAGCCTCAGCACGGCTTCCTCCGAGCGCACCTGGGCCCGGGTGGCGTCGCGGTTGCGTTGGGCTTGTCCCGGCGCCATCAGCGTGCGGCCGTTGATCGCGTAGCCGATGCTCGCGTTGTAGGAGCTAAAGAGGAAGGAGGGCTGGTCCTGGAACCCCAACTGCTGGGCGGTGATGCTTCCGAAGCGCTGTTCGCCGGCGCCCTGCCAGGAGAGGCTGGAGCTGAGATTGACCGATGGAACCCAAGACCCGTACGCCGAGTTAACGTCCCAATCGGCAACCTCAAGGTCATTGCGAATCGACTGGATGCGCGGATTGTTGCGCACCGCGAGTCGCAGCGCCTCGTTCAGGGTGAGCGATTCCGGAACGCGATCCTGAGCCGCAAGAGGGGCGGTCGCCGTTCCCAGCGCCAGGACCAGCAGCAGCGCCCGGCGCATCTGTGGGATCCGGCTGCAGGCGGCACGATTTGTGAAGTGGCACGGTACAGGATTCGACACCTGCTTCCTCCTTGAAAAATTTCCATTCCTGAATATTGCCGAGGCGCGACCTCTCGGCGCAGAGCTCTCCGATCTTGCGGGGATCGGGTCGCCCGGAGCGCGCAGCCTGCCGCTTCGGCGAAAATTCCTACGTTGGTAACGTGGCGACAGTTTCGGAGTGCGCCATCAGAATTCCATCAATTCGTCCCTTCATCGGCCATGCCCTCTTGCATCGTTCCCCATCTTCACTGTCCCCGGCACGGCGTTCAGGGAATCCGGACCGCAAGAAAACCGCTGGCCGGAAGCTCCACCCGGATCAGGCGTCCGCTGCCATCGAACCAGGCCGCGCCCGCATCAGGCTCGCTTCCCAGACGGATTCGCGTTGCCTCGATCATCGTTCCTGCAAACTCCAGCAATCCGGCCTCCGCGGTCAACTGCAGCGTCGCCTCCGGGCTCTCGGCCAGAGGCGAGAAGGTGTGCAGCAGCCGACCCGATGCGCCCGAGGCGGCAAAGCGCCGCAACACCGCATAATGATGAGCCATCCCCTCTTCCACGATCGCCGTCCCGGGATCGGCCCGGTATTCGCGCACCCGCTCCCCTCCGGGTTCGACAACCGTGGCCAGGAAGCGATTGCCCGAGCGCAGAACCTCGATGGCGGCGGAGTCGGTTCCGGTGAGAGTGGCCTGGTAGGCGGCCACGGCCATCTCAGGCCCGACCCACTCCAGCACGGTGCGAAAGATGCGGCCATCACTCAGAGTGAGCTGTCCGCGGGCGAAGGTGCGCTGTGCGTCGCCGCTGCCCAGCCTCTGGATGGTAAACTCTTCGGTGCCGATCTCCTCTCCCTGCACAAGCAGGCGAAAGGATCCGTTGTCCACCAGTTGACTGCCGGGCGTGTACGCCGACGAAGCGAGTGCACAGATCGCTGCCACGACGAAGGAACCCCGGCGGAGATGGTGGACGGAACGGGTGCAGGCGTTGGGCATCGGCATCGGGTTGGTGGGAAGGGTCGGAGTATGATAACCGGAAAGGGTGGCCAGAGTCGGAGGAGCGTGCTGAGTGCGCTCGATCAGTGGCGAAGCTCCGGCTGGCAGGATCGGACGAGGGCCACATGGTCCGGCGGTGGGGCGGGGGAGCAGCGCAGGCTGAAGCGGTTCGGCGTGGATGCGGCGGCGCGTGCATGTCATTCGCTGGTGTTCATCGGGTTGCCGACAGTTTGTGGACAGTTGGGACCGGCCCGGCGGGGTAAATGATGAACGGGCCGAGCTCCGCCACCGGACGCAGCGCAGAGAGACAGGCCGGGCTCCCGCCCACACGCGCCCTGGAAGCGGTTCGCGCGCTTGCGCCCTGGGGTGCCCTCCTTCTGGTGCTGCTCTGGATGCGCTTTGCCGTGCCCTGGATCCTTCTGCCCGCCTCGGCTTGCGTGGTGTGGGCTGCCACCGCCGGACGCACGGCTCCGGGGTGGAGGCAGGCGCTGGCTCTGGTGATGCTTCTGGGGGCGGTGGGCGCCGGATTGCTGTACGCACCCTCGGCGAACCGGCTGCAGGATGATGGTGCGGATGGTCGCGAGGCGGCTGCAGCGCGGGTGAGTGCGGTCTTCGATACCCTGGTCGCCGATGGGGGGGCTCTGGTCGAACGCATGGCAGAGCTGGAGGCCAGGGTCGAGCCGCAGCTTCTGCAGGATTCGCTTTCGCATCTGCTTGCGGAGAGCACGCTGACCGCCGCCGCCATCTTTGCGGAAGACGGACGCCTGGAGGCCTGGGCCGGGAGCCATCATGGGCGCCTTCCGGCGGAAATCGTCGCCGGGGGAAGCGGATATGCCTATGGCGGAACGCCACTCTTCTCGTATCTCTACTTTGCCGCGCCGCTGGCAGATGGAGGAGGAACCGCGGTCGCGGCCTCGCTGATGCAGGCCGGTCTGCCGGCCCCCTTCGCCTCGGGATTGGGCGACTTCGCCTCGCGCCTTGCCGAGCGGTCGGGTTTGCCGATTCGCATCGAGCACCGCGATCGCGCCGGAGATGCCGGGGTGCTGGATCTGGGCTGGCCGGAAGAGACGCTGCTCAGCATTGTGATCGAGGATGTGGATCCGGCATTGCGCGTCGCCGCGCACCGCACGCGCTGGCTGCGGGTCGTTGCGGCGCTGGCGATTCTGGCCTGGATTCTGCTCGCGGCGGGTGTGGTGGGCGCCGGAGTTGCGCTCGCTGCAGGGAGTCTGGCGATGGCGGGGCTACTGCTGCCGATCGAGACCCTGCTGGCGGGGACCGTCCCGGGCGACTTTGCCGCGACGCCGCTCGGTACGCCCATCCCCCTGACGATCGGTCGCCTTTTTCTGATCGGCGTGACGATCGCCCCGGCTCTCCTCCTCGCCGTCATGTGGTTGCGGCATCCGGCTCTGATCTGGGTGACCCCGGTCGCCCTGGCGCTGGCTCTTCCACTGATCCACGAGACATTCGCGGCCTGGACCCCGCCCGGGCTCGCGGGAGCGACCTTTCCTGTGTGGGTCGCCTATCAACTGACCCCGACTCTGCTGGTGACGCTGGTCGCCGGCGCGGCTCTCCATCTGCGTCCGCCGGGCCACCGCGTCAATCTTCCGATCCTGGGGGCCGGTCTGGTGTTGTCGGCGGCGCTGGCCGTGGCGGTGGGGCTTGCGGTGCGGGTGGGTCCCGGCGTTCCGACCGCCCTCCTCCTGCTTTGGATGCTTCCGGCCGCCCTGATCGAGCGGGGAGCCTCGTCATCCCGGCGGCTGTCGGCGCTCCGCTGGTTTGCGGCCGTCTGGCTGGCCGCCACCGCCATGCTTCCCTTTGCCTGGTCGGTGCGGACCGAGGCCCGCATGCAGATCGCCGAGCAGCAGCTCGGTGAGCTCGGCGTGGCGCCCGACCCCGAGGTCGACGAGCTCCTGGAGCGCTTCGCCCACCATGTCGATTCGCTTCACCAGGCAGGCGCGGGCACGATCGAGATGATGTACGGAAGCTGGGTCGCAAGCGGACTTCCGGCCCAGGGGTCGCCCATCTTCGTCACCCTCTGGTCGGCCGAAGGACTGCCGCAGGAGGAGCTGCGACTGGGCGCCAGAGGAGAGCTGTCGCCCGTTGTCGGCGAGCTTCTGCCCGATCTGGTCGCCGGGGGCGTCCGCGAGCACCGGGTTCTGGGCGAGGCCGACGTTCGCCACCTGATCGCCATTCCCCTGGACGATGGCCGGGTCGTGACCGGAACGATTCCCCCGCGGCGCACAATCGCGATCTCCTCGGGGGCCGGTCCGCTCTTCGCCTCGATCGAGGCCGGGGGCGAGGAGGAATTTCTGACGCTGGCGCGCGCTCCGGACAGCGAATCCCCGGAAGGAATCGGCCAGATCGCCTGGAGCCGCAACGACGAGGGCTGGATGGGAGAGGGGCTCGTTCTCTACCCCGACGGCCTCCATTCCTTCGCCTATACAATCAGCATTCCCAACACTTCGGTCATGTTTGCGCGCGCAACCCTTGTGCTGGTCATCAACCTGGCCGCAGCTCTGCTGCCCTGGCTGCCCGCGCTGTGGATCACAGGGCTTCGGCTGCCGGTTCCGATCGGCTGGGGCGGACTCTTTACCTCCTTCCGGGCGCGCGTGACCTGGATGCTCTTTGCCTTTTTCATTGCCTCGAATGCGGTCTTTGGCACCCTGGCCTACCGCGCGCTGGCCGGGGCCTCGGAGCGGACGGCGACGGCGCTGGCCGAGCGGGTCGTGGCGCAGATTGCCGAGGCCTACCGCGAGGAGGGGGGATCGATGGAGCTGCTGGCCCGCCGGGTGGGCGCCGATCTTCTGGAGTATCGGGGCGGCGAGCTGGTGGGGGGATCGGCGAATGAGCTGATCGAACTGGGGCTCTACGAAAGCTGGGTCGATGCCGATATCCACGCTGCCCTGGAGGCCGGAAACCGGCCGGGAATCTCGCGGGTGAAGGAGCTGGGGGACTGGCGCTATGCGCTGGCCCACCGAAGGCTGCCCGATGGCGATATCGTTGCGGCGCCGGTTCCGCTGCGGGCCGGATCGGCGGCGCTGCGGCGGCGCGATGTGGCCGATCTGCTGGGGGCGGCGATCGTTCTGGGGCCGATTCTGGCGCTGGTGCTGGCGCTGGTGGCGGGCAGGGCGCTCGCGCGGCCGATTCGCACTTTGCAGCTCGCCTCCGAACGGGTGGGGCGGGGGAATCTGGCCGTTCATCTGCCCGAACAGCGTCTGGACGAGTTCGGGTCGGTCTTTGCCGCCTTCAACCGGATGGTGCTGCGATTGAGCGACGCCCGGCGCGAGCTTTTGCGCACCACGCGGCGCACCCAGACGATCGTGGAGGAGGTGGCCACCGGCGTCATCGCGGTCGATCCGCGTGGGAGGGTGACTGTGGCCAATCCCCTTGCCGAGGCGCTTCTGCAGGTCAGGCTCCGTGCGGGAGCGCCCATTCCCCGCGAGGGACAGCGCGCACCGGAGCTGGCTGACTGGCTCGACGACTGCGAGCGGAGTGCGGCGGCCGAGGCCGATCTGGATCTCCGGTGGGACGATCGCCGGATCCGGGCCCGGGTGCGGCGCGTGATGCAGGCGGAAGAGGTGGGGGGATTGGTAGTGAGCCTGCAGGATGTGACCGACGCGCTGCACAGCGAACGCATTCTGGCCTGGGGCGAAATGGCCAAACAGGTGGCGCACGAGGTGAAGAACCCACTGACCCCCATGAAGCTCTCCGTTCAGCATCTGCGACGGGCCTGGCGTGATCGTCACCCGCGTTTCGGCGAGATTTTAAGGCGCAATGCGACGGCGATCCTCAACGAGATCGATCGTCTGGCCGCGATTGCCCGCGGCTTTTCGCGTCTGGCCGCGCCCGCAGCCGAGGAATCGGGATCGGAGTCGCTGGCTGCCGTCGAGGTGGCGGCGGTGGTGCACGAGGTGCTCGATCTCTATGGTCGCGGCCAGGGTCCGGTGCGGTTGCATGGCCATCTCGACGAGGAGCTGCCCCCGGTGCGGTGCCGCGCCGACGAGCTGAAGCAGGTTCTTCTGAATCTCCTGGAGAATGCGCGCGCGGCGATGGCGGGAGGCGGAAAGGCTCGCATCGAGGCCGCGCCGACCGACGAAGGAGGGGTGGTGGTTGCGGTGATCGACGAGGGAGCCGGAATTCCTCCGAAGCTCCTGCCGCGCGTCTTCGAACCCAGATTTTCGACCCGGTCGGGTGGAGCGGGGCTGGGGCTCGCGATCGTCAAGCGACTGGTGGACTCGTGGGGGGCCGAGGTGAGTGTGGTGAGCGAGCCGGAGCGGGGGACCCGCGTCGAAATTCGTCTGAAGGGGTGGGGTCCGTCGTCCTGAGCGGGGCAGACGGTCTTATGCCTCCCGAATCTCCCGGACCAGCTCCGCCATCTGCTCCCTTGCATCGCCGAAAAACATCTGGGTGCGCTCCATGTAGAAGAGCTCGTTGTCGATTCCCGCAAAGCCGGGGCTGAGCGACCGCTTCATGACGATTACGCTGCGCGCCCTGTCGACATCGAGGATCGGCATTCCCGCAATCACCGAATCCGGTTCGCGCGCCGCCGGGTTGACGACATCGTTGGCGCCGACAATCAGAACCACATCGGTACTCTCGAACTCGGGATTGATCTCGTCCAGATCCAGGAGCTTGTCGTAGGAGACGTCGGCCTCGGCCAGGAGAACATTCATGTGGCCGGGCATTCGTCCTGCCACCGGATGCACCCCGAAGCGCAGTTGCACGCCCCGCTCCTCGAGCAGATCGCACACCTTGCGGAGCTCGTGCTGGGCCTGCGCAACCGCGAGTCCGTAGCCCGGAACCACCACCACCGATCCTGCATAGGCGAGCATCATCGCCGCCTGTCCTGCATCGACGTCGCGCACCGGTCGTTCGCCGGTCCCTGTTTGCGCCACGCTCTGGCTCGCGCCGAAGGCTCCAAAGGCCACATTGCGCAATGATCGATTCATGGCCCGGCACATGAGCTGCGTCAGGATGAGCCCCGATGCGCCCACCAGCGCCCCCGCAATGACAAGGATCTGGTTCCCCAGCACAAAGCCGGTCGCGGCGGCTGCCAGCCCCGAATACGAATTCAGGAGCGAGACCACGACAGGCATGTCCGCGCCGCCGATCGGAATGACCAGGAGAACGCCCAGGAGGAGTGCACCCAGCGCCAGGACCACGAAGAGGGAGGGGCCGATTGCGGCTTCGTCCACCGCGAGGGTCGATGCGATTGCGCTGCCGGTTGCGCCGTGGGCCAGCCCCGCGCAGGCCACGAGGAGCGCCAGGAAGAGCAGGGCGTTGAGCGGTCTCTGGAGAACGAAGGTGACAGGCTTGCCGGCGATGATCCCCTGGAGCTTGCCGAAGGCGATCAGGCTGCCTGAGAGAGTCACCGCACCGATCAGGGTGCTCAGGGCGATTGTGAGTCCGTAGCCCGGCGTTGCGGAGGCGCTTCCTGCACCTGTGCGCAGAAAATCGGCTGCCGCAACCGCCGCCGAGGCGCCCCCTCCGAATGCATTGAAGACCGCCACCAGTTGGGGCATGGCCGTCATCTCGATCCGCCGCGCGAGGATGGCGCCGACAAGTCCGCCGCCCGCCATCGCAGCCAGAACGAGCGGCCAATCCAGGATTTCGTTGTCGATCAGGGTGACGACGACCGCCAGCAGCATGGCCAGCGCCGCCCGCATATTGCCTGTGCGCGCGGTGGCGGGCGAAGAGAGCTTCCGGATTCCCGAAACGAAGAGAATCGCCGAAACGAGGTAGGCGACCTGCGCGATCGCTGCGGCATTCATCTGTGCCACAGTCCCTGAATCGTGCCGGACGCGCCGGGAGAGCGGCAAGGGGCCGGGCTGGCGAGGCGTGCCGCAATCCGACTCCGCGCGAATGTCATTTGGAATGGATTCACGGCTGCCGCTAGCGCCTCCGGAACATCTGCAACATGCGGTCGGTGACCATGAAGCCGCCCACCACATTGACCGTGGCCATCACGATGCCGATCGCTCCCAGCACCTTCACCCAGGGGGTGACTGCCACTCCGGTGACGACCAGCGCCCCGATCAGCGCGATGCCGGAGATTGCGTTGGCGCCCGACATCAGGGGAGTATGAAGGGTCGGGGGGACTCTGGAGATCACTTCGCGACCCGCCAGGGTGGCCAGGGTGAAGACATAGAGTCCGATCAGCATTTCACCCATCGGTTTCGTCCTCCATGGTCGGGGGGTTGCCGGGAGATCGGGTTTCTTCAGCTGAAGCCAGCGCACTGCGAACCCGTTCGTTGCAAATTTCGCCGTCCCGCGTGACACAGGTGGCCGCGGCGATCTCGTCGTCGAAGTCGATTTCGTTCCCGTCGTTCACCAGATGGTCCACAAAGGCGGCAAGGTTGCGCGCATACATCTGGCTGGCATGGAAGGGAAGCGCGGCCGGAAGATTGGTGGGTCCCAGGATCGTCACCCCATTGCACTCCACCGACCGATCGGCTTCGGTGAGTTCGCAGTTGCCCCCACTGGCCGAAGCCGCCAGATCGACGATGGCGCTCCCGGGACGCATCGACCTCACCATCTCTCTCTGAATCAGCAGCGGCGCAGGCCGGCCCGGAATGCGCGCCGTGGCGACGACCAGATCCATCTCGCGAATATGGCGGGCGATCAGCTCGAGATTGCGGGCGTTCTGTTCCTCCGAGAGCTCCCGCGCATAGCCCCCCTCGTCCTCTGCGCTCTCCTCGAGGGTGGCCTCGAGAAAGGTTGCGCCCAGGCTCTGAACCTGCTCGCGGACTGCCGGCCGGACATCGAAGGCCGACACCACGGCTCCCAGTCTGCGCGCCGTCGCGATCGCTTGCAATCCTGCCACGCCGGCACCGAGAATCATGGCCCGGGCGGGGCGCACCGTTCCGGCGGCGGTGGTGAGCATGGGCAGAAAGCGCGTCATGACATTGGCGCCGATCAGCACGGCTTTGTAACCCGCAACGGTGGCCTGCGACGAGAGCACATCCATCTTCTGAGCGCGCGTAATGCGGGGAATCAGCTCGACCGCGAAGGCGGCGATCCCATGCGCGGCCAGCGCCCGGATTCCATCGCCCGGCTCGAGCGGATCGAGGTGGGAGACCAGCACCGCCCCCGGGGGGAGCGCGGCGGCCTCTTGCGGGGTGGGCGGCTGCACCTTGAGCACGATCCGGGCGCCCTCGAGGAGCGAGGAGCGATCGGGAGCCACAGCCGCTTCGGCGCTCTCGTATTCGGCATCGGGGAAGGAGGCGCCGACCCCCGCACCGGATTCGATGCGAAGATCCCAGCCGCGTTTGCGATAGATGCGAACCGCCTCGGGAACGAGTGCAACCCGCCGCTCACCTGGCAGGCTCTCGGCCATAATTGCGATTGTCATCGGCGGTGGGTCGCCCCCGGTTTCGCGGCAGCCCTGATGAGTCGGAGATCCTTGCGCCGAGTTCGCCCCGGGCCGGTGGGGAGAACTCCACCGTCGGGCAGAGGGCTGCACCAGGGTCTCCGATGCTCCTCCGGCATTCTCGGCACTGTCGCCGAATATGGTCGCAGAGAGCCCGCCGCGCAACATGTCCCAAATGAATATTCCGATGCCCCTCGTCCTCGCCTACCATGGCGCCTTCATCTGCCAGGGGGGGAATTTGCGTCGTGCACGCCGTTGTCGATTCATGCTGGGTTCATGGTGTAGAGGGTCAACCGGTACGGGTCGAGGTCAGGGTCCAGACCGGATTGCCGGTCTTCACTGTGGTCGGTTTGCCTGCGGGCGCCGTTCGCGAGGGGAAGGAGCGCGTCTTCGCGGCGCTTGCCCAGACGGGTCTGCCTCTTCCTCCGCGTCGGATTACCGTCAATCTGGCTCCTGCCGATCTGCCGAAATCCGGTTCGGGATTCGACCTTCCGATCGCGGTGGCTCTACTGGCCGCGCTCGGGCACCTTCCCGCCGCCGGGGCCGCAGGCGCACTCTTTGCAGGAGAGCTCGGACTCGATGGCACAGTCCGACCGGTGCGCGGCGCGATTGCCCTGGCGATGAGCTGCCGCGAACAGGGACAGTCCCGCCTCTTCCTGCCGGAGGCGAATACCCGCGAGGCGGCGGCGGTGCCGGGGGTAGAGGTGCTGGGGCTGCGGTCGCTTTCCGAGCTGATTGCGGTTCTGAGAGGCGAACGGGAGCCGCGCCGAGCCCGCTCTGACCGTCCGGCCCGGGGGCGCCCCGAAGCCGATCTGATCGAGGTGAGCGGTCAGGAGCTGGCCAAGCGTGCCCTTGTCATTGCTGCGGCGGGGGGACACAGCCTGCTGATGTCGGGGCCTCCGGGGTCTGGCAAGACGATGCTGGCCCGGCGCCTTCCCGGAATTCTCCCTCCACTGGCCGAATCGGAGTCGCTTGAGGTGACCCGGGTGCACAGCGTGGCCGGGCTGCTGGAGTCCGACTCCCCGGTTCGAACCGAACGTCCCTTCCGCGCTCCCCATCACACGATCTCGGCGGGAGGCCTCATTGGCGGGGGAAGTCCGCCCCGTCCCGGCGAAATTACCCTGGCGCATCTGGGCGTTCTCTTCCTGGACGAGCTCCCCGAGTTCAGCCGCAGCGTCCTCGAGACCCTGCGCCAGCCGATCGAATCCGGGCGGATCCGCATTGCGCGCGTTCGTCATGTCATCGCCTTTCCGGCGCGCTTCCAGCTTGTGGCCGCCATGAACCCCTGTCCCTGCGGAAGGGTGGGCGACAGTTGCATCTGCGGCGAACGCGACATTGCGCGCTACAGATCCCGCATCTCGGGTCCCCTCCTCGACCGGATCGACCTCCGCATTCGGGTGGATGCGGTTCCCTGGGACGACCTCGGGAACGGCTCCCCGGCCCCGGCTTCCGCAGTCATTCGACGGCAGGTCGTGGAGGCGCGAGTGCGGCAGACTGCCCGTCACGGCGACCCCCTGGCGCTGAATTCCTCGATTCCGGCGGCGCGGGTGATGGATATCTGCCGGCTTGACGAGGCCGGGTCGCGGCTTCTGGGCGAGGCGGTGCAGCGCTTTGCGATGTCGGCGCGAGCGGTTCACCGGGCGCTTCGGGTGGCACGCACGATCGCGGATCTGGCCGGGGCTGATGCGGTGCGCGAAGTCGATATGGCCGAGGCGATCCGGTTGCGGGCTCTGTCGCAAAATGGCCCGGGGGGCTAGCATGATGCGTTGTGAATGGGGTGTGAGCGATATGCCGGCGTGCATGAACCCGGGCCGTTCGGCGGATTGCATGGCGATACCGGAGGGAAGCAGACGGGATGTCCCACTATCTCGACTTTGCGGCGACATCGGCGATTCGCCCGCCGGAGGTGGTGCGCGCGGTGGCCGATTTTCTGGGCGGAGCGGGATGCTCGCCCGGGCGGGGCGGCCACTCCGGCGCCGTGGAGGCCTCGCGTCAGGCCTTTCGCTGTCGGCGCGCGCTCTGCAGGCTGTCGGGGCTCCCGGGCGACCCCGGCCGTCTTGCCTTCATGGCCAACGCCACTCACGCGCTCAACACCGCGCTTCAGGGGTTGCTGCGGCGCGGCGACGTCCTTGTGGTTTCGGCCTACGATCACAATGCGGTTCTTCGTCCGGCCCACTTCCTGGCGCAACATCGCGGCGTGGAGCTTCGCATCCTCTCCGGCAGCCCGGATGGAGCGGTGGATCCGGACGAGGCGGCCCGGCTGCTCGAGGGCGCGAAGGTGCTGGTGGTGAACGAAGTCTCGAATGTTCTGGGAACCGCGTTGCCGGTGGCCGAGCTGACGGCGATTGCGCACCGGGCAGGGGCGCTCGTGGTCACCGACACGGCTCAGTCGGCCGGACATATCGAACCGGGTGCGGACCCGGTGGCCGATGTCGTGGCTCTGACAGGGCACAAGGGGCTGCTGGGCCCCCAGGGAATCGGGGGGTTGTGGGTGCGCGAAGGGGTCGAGATCGAACCGCTGCTTTGCGGGGGCACGGGGGGCGATTCGTCTCGTCGCGAGATGCCCGCCGCCATGCCGGATCGCCTCGAGGCCGGTACCCCGAATGCACCCGGAGTGGCGGGGCTGCTGGCCGGGTGCGAATTCCTGCGCACCCGGGGCGTTGCCGCGCTCCACAGGCATGCGATGGAGCTGAAGGCCGAGCTGCGCGAGGGGTTGGCGGAAATCCGCGGGATTCGGGTGCTGTCGCCTCCGGGCAGAGAGGGCGCTCCCATTGTGACGGTGGTCGCCGACGGGATCGATGCCGCGACGCTGGCCACCCGTCTGGATCGCGAGTTCGGAGTGCAAACCCGCTCTGGATTGCACTGCGCGCCCGAGGTGCACCGAATCCTGGGGACGATGAAAGCCGGGGCGGTGCGCTTCTCGCCGGGATGGGCCTCCACGGTCGACGATGTCGCTGCGGCGGTGACCGCGGTCGATACGATCCTGCGCCCCGTTGCGGTGGCGGTGCAGTGATGCGAATGCAGTCCCGGCCACCGCACCGGTGCCACATCCGCCCCCTCGCTCCCTTTGCGGCGGCCACCCCAATCTCCGGGGCTGCGCCGGTCCTCGCCGCCTCCGCTCCCGGCGTGACGATGCCCACCTTCCCGCGACCCTTGAGCTGTCGATGGCCCGCATCCTGATCATCGACGACGAGGAATCGGTGGGTGTGGCGCTGCGCCAGCTCTTCGAGTACGAGGGGCACAGCGTGCATCTCTCCGATCACGGTCCCGGAGGGCTGCTCGACTACCCCGTATTCCGACCCGACGTCACCTTCCTCGACGTCAAGATGCCCGGCATGGACGGCTTGGAGGTGCTGACCCGGATTCGCGAGGCCGATCCCGCTGCGCTGGTCATCATGATCTCCGGCCACGGCACCATCGACACCGCCGTGGAAGCCACACACAAGGGTGCCTTCAATTTTCTCGAAAAGCCCCTGGACACCGACCGGCTGCTCGTCACTCTGCGCAATGCGCTCACCGTGCGCGGACTCGCCGACAGTGTGGAACGCCTGATCGGGCGCATCGAGGTCCGACATGACATCGTAGGCGGGTCGCGCGTGCTGCAGACGTTGCTGGATCTGATCGAGACGGTGGGCCCCACCGATGCCCGCGTGCTGATTACCGGCGAGAATGGAACCGGCAAGGAGCTGACCGCGCGCGCGTTGCACCGAAGCTCGCGCCGGGCGGACCGTCCCTTTATCGAGGTCAACTGCGCGGCGATTCCGGCAGAGCTGATTGAATCGGAGCTCTTCGGCCATGTGCGCGGTTCCTTCACCGGCGCGATCTCCGATCATGCCGGCAAGTTCGAGCAGGCCCACCGGGGCACCCTCTTCCTGGACGAGGTGGGCGACATGGCACGGACTGCGCAGGCAAAGGTGTTGCGCGTTCTGCAGGAAGGAATCGTCACCCGGGTCGGGGGCACGAAGGCGGCCAGCGTCGATGTGCGCGTGATCGCGGCGACCAACAAGGATCTGGACGAGCAGATCCGCCAGGGAGAGTTCAGGGAAGACCTCCTTCATCGCCTCAACATGGTGACCATGCACATGCCTCCTCTGCGCGAGCGTCGCGAAGACATCCCGATGCTGGTGGCGCACTTCGCCGAGTTGGCGCCGGAGCGCTACGGAGTGCCCTCGCGACGCTTCGGCCCCGACGCTCTCGAAGCGCTCGCCGACCTGGGCTGGCCCGGCAATGTGCGCGAGTTGAAGAACGCGGTCGTACGCCTCATGTTGCTTGGCGAGGGCGACTCCATCGGGCGGCGCGATGTCGAGTGTTTTGTGGCCGGCGCCGCACAGACGGGAGATGCGCCCGAGGGCATGATGGCGCTCGAGACGCTGAGCGAGTTCAAGGATGCGGCGGAGCGGGCCTTTATCGACGCCAAGCTGCGTATTTGCGACTGGAACGTTTCGGAGGCGGCGCGCAGAATGGCGGTTCCGCGTTCCAATCTCTACAAGAAGATCCAGCGACACGGGTTGGTGCGCGATTCGTGATTTCGCCGGAGCAGTTCACCCTTCACAAAACGGAAACCACATTAAATGACAGCAGAACAATGATTTCTGACAGTAGAACAACGACTTCAAAACAGCCTGCACACCAGGTTGAGTCATCTTTGGATCGCTATTTCGAGGAGATCAGCCGCTATCCGGTCATCGACCGCGACGAAGAGGTGCGACTCGCGCAGGGAATTCGCCGTGGCGAGGACGAGGCGCTTGATAAGCTGGTGCGCTCCAACCTGCGCTTTGTCGTCAAGGTTTCGCGCCGCTACCGGCACCATGGCGTCCCTCTGCCCGATCTCATCAGCGAGGGCAACCTGGGGCTGATCCAGGCCGCCAGGCGCTTCGACGAAACGCGCGGAATTCGCTTCATCTCCTATGCAGTCTGGTGGATTCGCCAGGCGATTCGGCAGGCGCTGGCCGAGCAGGGGCGGATTGTGAGACTTCCCGCGGGGCGTGCACACCAGCTTCACCGGATCGCGCGGCAGCGCGCAGAGCTCTCCCAGGCGCTGGGCAGGGAACCCACCGCGCGCGAGATCGCGAAGGCGCTGGGAGCCCGGGTTCCCACAGTCGAACGGATGCTGGCGATCATGCCGACCCACCTTTCTCTCGATGCGCCCATCAACGAGGGCGACGGCACCACTCTCATGGACAGCCTGCCCGACCTGGATTCGCCGGGACCGGAAGAGACGCTCCTTGAACGCGCGCTGGAGCGCGACCTTGCGACCGCTCTCGATTCGCTGAGTGGCCGCGAAGCGGAGGTGCTGCGGCTCTACTACGGCATCGGAGATCATGCGCCCAAATCGTTGAAGCAGATCGGGCACGAATTGGGAGTGACCCGGGAGCGGGTTCGCCAGATCAGGGAGGGAGCGCTGCACCGTCTTCGCTGCACACCGGCAGGGCGGGCGCTGGAGAGCTTTGCCCGGTAGGCTGCACCGGAGAGCCGGCGGAGGCAGATCCATGGATCAAGAGTGCGCAGGCGCGCCTCGGCGACTCGCAGACAGATCCCGGGTGACATGCGCGCGCCGCTCCACCCGGAGCGGGCGTTCCGAACCCTTCGGAGATCGCTCTGCCATCCCCGTCCGGCGTCCCTCTGCCCGCCCCGCGCGCGCCACCCGATCCGTAGACCGGTGCGCCCCCGGATCAATTCCGCGTCCATTCCGTTCACTTCGCCGAAGGAGCCCCGGGAGCTGATTCGCTGCAGCGAGGTGCCCGTCCGGTCGGCTTCGGGGGGGTACAGGGTTCGTGTAGGCGCAGGCGTCCGCGGCCTGCTCCCCGCAGCGGCGCTGGAGGCCGCTCCCTCGGGGCGCTGTGCGCTGATCGCCGATCGTACCGTTGCCGGAATCTGGGCAGCCGAGATCCAGGAGCTTCTGCGCGGAGCCGGGCTGGACGTCGTGCCGGCCTTCTTTCCGGCGGGCGAACAGGCGAAGACTCGCAAGAGCTGGGCGACGCTGACCGACATCCTCCTGGGGGCCAGGCTCGGACGCGATTCCTGCGTGGTGGCCTTGGGAGGGGGCGTGACCGGCGATCTGGCCGGTTTCGTGGCCGCCACCTTTCTGCGCGGAGTGCCCTTCATTCAGGTACCCACCACCACCCTGGCCATGATCGACGCCTCGGTAGGGGGCAAGACGGGGGTGGATCATCGATCGGGAAAAAATCTGATCGGAGCCTTCCACCCCCCGCACGCGGTGCTGGCCGACCCGGATTTCCTGGCCACTCTTGACCGCAAGGTGCGCGCGCAGGGCTATGCCGAGGCGCTCAAGCACGGAATCATAATCGATGCGCCGCATGCCCGGTGGCTGGCCGACCGCGCCGAAGCGCTTCTGGAGGGCGAAGGGGAAGCGGTGGAGGAGGCGGTGGTGCGTTCGGTCGAGATCAAGGCCGCAGTCGTCTCGGAAGATGAGTTCGAGGGCGGTCGCCGCAGGATCCTGAACTTCGGTCACACGGTTGCGCACGCCCTGGAGTTGGATTCGAGCTATACGATGCCCCACGGCGATGCGGTCGCAGCGGGAATGGTGATCGAGGCCCGGATCGGCGAGCTGCTGGGAATCACGCAGAGAGGAACGGCGGCCAGGGTGGCCGAACTGGTGCGCGCCCTGGAGCTTCCGGTCGATGCCGCGGTGGTCGGACGCGGTCGCGAATTGGCCGCATTCATGGCAAGCGACAAGAAGACGCTCCGGGGAGTTGTGCAGATGGTGCGCCTCGAAGAGCTGGGCTGCGTAGGATCGGGCAGCGAAACGACTGTGGCGATCTCCGACGAAGAGCTGCCCCTCCTCCTGGAAGAGTCTGCGCGGTGTCCCTGATCGCCTCCACAAGGCAACGCGCACAGGGAGGGAGCCGGGCCTGTTGGAGTTTGCAAAGTCATTCGGTGCAAAGTGTCACGATCATCCTCCAATGATTCTTCGCTCCGGCCTTCAGGCTCACTTCCTGCCGGAAACACACCGCGTGTTCAGGCTCATTTGCCGTTGGACAAGACTGGGACTTGCTCACGTCGTCGCTTGCATTATCATTGAGGTGGCGTTCGAGCGGGTTTCAGACGAATCCGTCGCGCCACACAGTCGGCTGGAGGATGCATGGCGCCATCTGAGCGCTCCCCGGAGGTCCACATCGTATCATCGGCTCTTCTGCACCGGGCCGACCGCAATCCGGATGCTCCCTGTTTGCGGACGAGGGAGTCGGTGATTGGCTATGGCGAGGTTGCCGAGCAGTCGCATGCGCTGGCCGCTGCGCTCGCCAATCTGGGGGTGAATACCGGAGACCGGATCGCGCTTCTGCTTCCGGTCGGGCCCGAGTTCGCCATTACGGCCTTTGCGGCCAGTCACCTTGGGGCGACGCTCGTCCCTCTTCACCCGCGGACTCCCCCCGCAGATCTGCGCTATATGCTGCGCCACTCGGGGGCGATCTGTGCCGTGACCGTCGAGGACGCCTTCGGGAAGGACTATCTGCAACTCTTTGAGGATCTTCTCGAAGACCTCCCCGAGCTGGAGATTGTGGTGACAGTGGGCAGGGAGGATCTCTGGTACGACGATCAGATCTTCCAGTGGGAAGATCTGATCTCGGCCGGCAGCGGCCGCCCCGTCCCCGCAAGCGGAGACGACGCGACCGCCGCCTTTGCGATCGCCTATACCGCCGGCACTACAGGCAAGCCCAAGGGGGTCGCCCTCTCTCACCGCAACCTCCTTCACGCCGCCGCCGCCACCAACACCGCCGTCGGTCTGACATCCGCCGACGTCGTTGTCGGCGTCACCGCGCTCTGGCACGTCTTCGGCCTGGGCCCCGGGCTGCTGGGAAGCGTGCTCGGCGGCGCTTCACTCGTCCTGGCCGATATCCCCGACGCGGCCCTTGTCCTGGATCTGGCCGAGCGGCACCGGGCGACCCTTCACTACGGCGGCCCGACGCTCTTCGCACGCGAGCTGCGCGAGGTCCGCCGCCGCGGCTCGGCCCCCGACACGCTGCGCCTCTGCGTTGCCGCGGGCGCTCCCCTCAACGAATCGCTGGCGCGCCGCATCGAAGAGACCTTCGGCGCTCCCGTGCTCCGTGCCTATGCCCTGACCGAAACAGCATCCACCCTGGCCATGGCCTGTCCCGGCGATCCCCCCGAAGCGCGCATCCTCGGAGTCGGACGCCCTGTTGCCGGCACCGCCGTGCGCATTACCGACGACGACGGAGTCGCGCTCGAACCCGGACGGACGGGCGAGATCCGGGTGCGGGGTCCGGGCGTCATGCTGGGCTACTACCGCCAGCCGCGGCAGACGCGCGCCGTGCTCGACAGGGATGGCTTCCTGCGCACCGGCGATCTGGGCGCCCTCGACGAGAACGGTTTCCTTTATCTGCGCGGGCGGCGCAGCGATGTGATCATACGCGATGGAGTCAAGGTGCAACCCCGCGAGGTCGAGGGCCGTCTGGAGCTGCATCCAGCGGTCGATCAGTGCGCCCTGGTGGGAATCCCCGACGACATTCTCGGCGAAGCGCTCTGCGCCTGCGTGGTCCGCGTCGAGGGTGGCGTTGTCACCGAACGGGAGATCCGCCTCTGGTGTGCGACCGCTCTGCCCGATTACAAGGTCCCCGATCTTGTTATCTTTATGAATTCTCTTCCCCGGACACGAGCAGGCAAGATCCGGCGGCGCGAGCTTGCGCGTCGCGTCGCAATGAGAAAGAAGCAGGACCGAAAGACAAGATGAACAATCCATACATGAGGGCGCCCCACGGCGAAGCGGGCCGCCAGAATTCCAGCGAAGCGCCCAACGCCGCGCTGCTCATCGACTTCGACAACGTTACCCTGGGCATGCGCAGCGATCTGGCCAGGGAGCTCAAAAGTCTCCTCGATTCCGACATCATCAAGGGCAAGGTCACGGTACAGCGCGCCTATGCCGACTGGCGCCGGTATCCGCAGTATATCGTTCCCCTCTCCGAGGCCTCGATCGACCTGATCTTCGCGCCCGCCTACGGAAGCTCGAAGAAGAACGCAACCGACATCCGCATGGCGATCGACGGGATGGAGCTGGTCTTCATTCGCCCCGAGATCGGCACCTTTATCCTTTTGACCGGCGACTCCGATTTCTCCAGCCTGGTTCTCAAGCTGAAGGAATACGGCAAATACGTCATCGGAATCGGAATCCAGGAATCGACCTCGGACATCCTGGTCCAGAACTGCGACGAATACTACTCGTATGCGGGGCTGACCGGACTGAGCAAGACCACTGGCGGCGATGTGGTTCCGAATGCGTGGGATTGCGTGGAGGATGCGGTGCAGCGAATGACGACGCGCGGCGATGTCATGCGTTCGGATCGACTCAAGCAGGTCATGATGGAGCTGCTCCCCGGATTCGATGAACGCAGTCTCGGCTTCAAGAGCTTCACCAAATTTCTGATCGAGGCGGCGAACAAGGGTCTCTTGCAGATCGAGCGCGGCGAGAACGGGCAGTACAACATCGCCCCCCAGGGCAAGCGCGCAGCCCCGCCAGTCGCGAATGGAGGCGGACAGCGCGGCAAGCGCAAACGACCGCCGCCGCGTCCATCGACGCCGGAGGCTCTGCCGACGCCACCGCAGACCAGCACCGACAAATCCGATAAATCCGACAAACCTGACCGGGCTCCCGCCCTGAAGCTCCTGGTGCGCGCGGTTGGAGATCTGAGCGGAAACAGCGCGGTTGCCGGAGAAAATGGGGCGGTGCGCGATTCCGAGGTCAAGCGCCGCATGCTGGACATCGACAGCGACTTCAACGAGGGAGCCTTCGGGTTCGGCAAGTTCAGCAAGTTTCTGAGCTGGGCTGAGGGCAAGGGCGCGGTTCGCCTGGGACCGGGTGCCAGCGGCGGCTTCGAGGTGCGCATGGGCACGCGCCCAGCGGAGGGCGCCCAGCAGCGGAAACCCACTGCGAATGCGAGTGCGGATCCCTCTGCCCAACCGCGCGACGCAGCGCCCGCCGACGCAAAATCCCCGCAGAGAGCAGGTGGTCGCGACCATTCTCCTCTCGATCTGCGCGCTTTGGGGCTTCCGACCAGCGAGAGCGCCATCAAGCGGTACATGGCCAACCGCTACAAGGGGGTGGGGGTCAAGACCGCCGAAAAGCTCGTGGACAGCTTCGGCAGTCGGATCTTCGATGTCCTGCAGCACTCCCCCGAGCGTATCCACAGAGTTGTGGTCAGGGTGCGCGCCGAGAGTGTTCTGGATGCCTGGACGGTCGATTACCAGAGGCGCACCGGTCAGGCTGCCGCGAAGCGCTCCGAGAACCGGCGTGAATCCGAGCCCCGGCGCGAAGCTGACGAAGGGGCCACAGCCGCAGAGCGTCGCCCCGGCGCGGGGAGGCAGAGCCCACCGACAGAGCCCGCGCACGCCGCCACCGCCGGCGGAAATGCGACCGACACTGCTCCCGGCGCCGACTTCGCGCACCCCTCCCCGACGCACTCCGGGGGCGCAGAGGAGCCCCTGACGCTCGGACTGGAAACCGAAGAGGATGCGTCCCCCCGGGGATTCCTCGGAAAGCTGGGCTGGGGTCGTCGCAAAAGGTCCGAATAGCAGCCCGTACCCCGGCCGCCCCCCCGGCGCATGGCTGCCGCCGGATGCGGTTGCGGCTGCGCGGCTCCTGCTGGGCGCCGAGCTCCTCTCGACCCTGGATGGATGCGAAACGCGGGGCCGGATTGTCGAGACCGAGGCCTATGCGGGGCTGCACGATCCGGCCAGCCACGCCCATGAATCACGCGGTCGCACCCCGCGCAACGACGCCATGTTCGGTCCGGCGGGCACTCTCTACGTCTATCTTTCCCATGGCATTCACCGCTGCGCCAATGTGGTGGTCGGCAGCGAGGGCGAACCGGCAGCGATCCTGATCCGGGCTCTTGAGCCGCTGGTGGGGATAGAGGTCATGGCAGAGCGGCGCGGTCGCGCCACCGATCTCTGCAGCGGTCCGGGGCGTCTTGCCCAGGCGCTGGGAATCGATCTCGAGCACAACCGGCACAACCTTGCCCACTCGCCCATTCGCCTTCTTCGGGGCCGATCCGTAGCCCCCGACGCCATCGGCAGCTCCGGCCGCATCGGGATCTCCCGGGCGCAGGACTGGCCGCTGCGCTTTTTTCTGCGGGGCCATCCGGCAGTGCGAGCGCCAAGGTGGTAGCTTGGAAGCGTGATCGCGCCCCTGGGGCTGGCCTCGGATCATGCCGAATGCCGCCGGCGTCGATTCACGGTTGCCCGGTGCTTCATCACTCTTCCCCCTCCGAGCCGATATGAGCGACCCGAGCTGGATCTCCATCCTTCCCCCGCTTCTGGCGATCGTTCTGGCGATCGGGACGCGGCAGGTCTATCTCTCGCTGGCGGGTGGAGTCTGGTTCGGCTGTACAATTCTGCAGCGCTGGCATCCGGGCGCGGGCGCAGCGGCGGCGATCGAGGCGGCGGTGGGGGTTCTGGGCGATGCCTACGACGCCAGAGTCATCATGTTCACCCTGGTGATCGGCGCGGTGATCGCAACGCTGACCGCGTCGGGGGGCGTAGCCGGCTTTGTGGCCTGGCTGGAGCGCAAGCGCTGGGTCACGAACGGCTTTCGCGCACAGTTGCTGGCCTGGATGATCGGGGTGCTCATCTTTATCGAATCGAACATTACCGTGCTGGTGGCGGGTTCGGTTTCGCGTCCCCTCTTCGATCGCTACCGCATTTCGCGCGAGAAACTCGCCTATCTGATTGATTCCACCAGCGCGCCGATCTGCATCCTGATCCCTCTCAACGCCTGGGGCGCCTACAACCTCGGAATTCTGAATGGACTCGGGGTGGAGGATTCGCTGGCTCTCTTTCTCCGCGCCATTCTCTTCAACTTCTACGCCTTTGCCGCAGTGCTCCTGGCGCTGGCGGTGGTTTTCTGGAGGCTGGACTGGGGACCGATGAAGAGGGCCGAGACGCGCGCCGCCACCGGCCGGGTCTTTTCGGATGGCGCCACCCCCATGATCGACGAGGCAGTCCTGGGATCCGACGAAGAGCCGCCGATTCGGCCCCGGGCGCTCAACATGGCGCTTCCGGTGCTGACGCTGGTCCTCCTCATGCCCCTGGGGCTCTGGGTTACCGGCGAGGGCGATCTCCGGGCCGGCGACGGTTCGGTTGCGGTTCTCTGGGCCTCGCTGGGAGCGCTGGGCATGGCCTGGATCCTTCTCCTGGCGCAGCGCGCCTTTGCCGTGAGCGAGCTCGTGCGCATTGCGCTCAGGGGGGCCGGCGGTCTGATGCCGCTGGCGCTGATTCTCCTCCTGGCGCTGGCGCTTGGCGATGTCACGGGCGAACTGGGGACGGGGGTCTACGTTGCGGGGCTGGTCGAGGAAACGCTGGCTCCGGCCCTCTTTCTGCCCCTGGTGTTTCTGGTCTCGGCGGCGATCGCCTTCTCGATCGGGTCAAGCTGGGGCACCTTCGCCATCATGATCCCGATCGCCGTTCCGGCCGCCGCCGCCATGAATCTCGATCTCGCTCCCTTCCTGGCCGCCGCGCTTTCGGGGGGGATCTTCGGCGACCACTGCTCCCCCATCAGCGACACGACTGTGATATCTTCCATGGCCTCCGCGACCGATCATGTCGATCATGTGCGAACCCAGTTGCCCTATGCGCTGATCGGGGGCGCGGTTGCCACGGCGGGATTTGCGATCGTTGGCGCTTCTCTCTAGCGGCTCGCGGAAAGCTGTCGGGCGCGCGCCGGGTACAACCCTGCGCTGCGACCCGAGAAGGCAGGGCGAAGCTCGCGCAGCCCCGGCTCAGAGGGCATGGAACAACGCAGAGCGCGGCATCCGAAGCCGATACCGCGCCACGCGAATGCCGCCCGGCGAGGGTCCGCGTTCGCACGCCCCGCCCGGATCTCCGAATGTCGGATTTCCCCGGAACCCCAATCACATGGAGTCAGGATCTTGAATATCGTTGTGTGCGTGAAGCGCGTACCCGATACCGCAACCGCAATCAGAATCGGGCCCGATGGCCGCGATATCGAACGCGACGGGGTCAGGTACATCATCGGTCCCTATGACGAATTCGCGATCGAGGCCGCGCTGCAGCTCGTCGAGGAAGCTGGCGCGGGCGAGGTGACGCTCGTCAGCCACGGGCCCGTCGCCGCCGCCGAGTCGCTCAGAGCCGGTCTGGCACTGGGGGCTCACAGAGCGATTTTGCTCAAGGGCGAACCGGGAATGGATGGCTGGGCGACCGCGCAGACGCTGGCCGCAGAGCTCGCCGAAATCGAGGCCGATCTCGTTCTTTTCGGGGTCAGGGCGGTCGATGACGACCAGGAGCAGGTGGGGCCGATGGTGGCCGAGCTGCTGCAGAGACCCTGCGCGACTGCGGTGGCCGAAATCGAGGTGGCCGAAGGCGTGGCGACCTGCCGACGCGCGGTCGAGGGAGGCCGGGAGGTGGTCGAGATGGAGCTTCCTGCAGTGGCCACCATCACCAAGGGACGCTACGAGCCTCGCTTCGCCTCGCTTAAGGGAATCATGATGGCGCGCCGCCGCCCGCTCGAAGAGAAGACTGCGGCGGAGTTCACTCCAGAGCTGGTGGTCGAGAGTCTGGCAACCCCGGCGGCGCGGCCCCCGGGGCGTGTCGTGGGCGAGGGCCCCGAGGCCGTTGCCGAGCTTGTGCGTCTGCTCCGGGAAGAGGCAAAGGTGCTCTGATGGCCGATCTTCTTGCTGTAGTCGAACGGGTGGAGGGCACGCCGCGCAGCATTGTGCGCGAGGTGGTGGCAGTGGCCCGCAGGCTGGCCGATGGGCTGGGGGGCAGTGTGGCCGTGGCGATGCCGGGCTCCGCTCCCGATCCCGATGCGCGCGCGGGGTTGGCCGGGGCCGGGGCGAACCGGATCATTGCGTTGCAGGCGACCGGCGTGAGTGAGGTGGCGGCCGCGCTGGCGGGGATCGCCGACGATTTTGGCGCGGTGGTCTTCGCGGCGACGGGGCCGGGACGCGATCTTGCTCCGCGGGTGGCGGCCAGGCTGGCGCGTCCGCTCGCCACCGATGTGATCGAGGTGGAGCTCGATGGCGCCGAGGTGGTGACGACACGCCCCGTCTTTGCCGGCAAGGCGCTGGCCCGGGTGCGGATTGCGGGATCTCCGGCGCTCCTCTCGATCCGGCCCAATGTCTTTGCGCCGGCCGGGGGCGGAGCCGCCGCAGACGACCTGCCGGTGGAGGAGCTGTCGCCATCCGAACCCGATCCGCGCTACCGGGTGGTTGGCTTCGAGGCCGCGAAGGGCGCTTCGCTGGATGTGGCCGAGGCCGCGATCGTGGTGTCGGGAGGGCGGGGGATGGGAGGCCCCGAACACTGGGGCGTTCTCGAGGATCTGCGCGATGCCCTGGGCGAGGAGGCCGCGCTGGGCGCCTCGCGCGCGGTGGTCGACGCAGGGTGGCGCCCGCATGCCGAACAGGTAGGCCAGACCGGCAAGACCGTCACGCCGAAGCTCTATTTCGCGCTTGCAATTTCGGGCGCGATCCAGCACTTGGCGGGAATGCGCACCTCCGGGGTGATTGTGGCCGTCAATCGCGATGCCGACGCACCGATCTTCGGGGTGGCCGACTATGGAATCGTGGGCGATGTCTTCGAGGTCGCCCCGCAGTTGAGTGCAGAGGTGCGGCGGTTGCGGAGCGGGTAGCTGTGGCACGGGGGAGCCGGGAGGAAGGACCCGTCTCAGCGCCCCCCCAGAAAGGCAACCGGATCCACCTCGCGCCCCCACCGCCAGATCTCCAGGTGCAGGTGCGGCCCCGTCGAGATGCCCGACTGCCCGGTGCGGCCAATCACGGTTCGCTGCGAGACCTCCTCGCCCGTCTGCACCGCAATTTCCGAGAGGTGGCCGTAGATGCTCAGGACGCCGCTGCGGTGATCGATCCAGATCACCCTTCCATAGCCGCGCATGGAGCCGGCAAAGCGAACCTCGCCCGAGAGAATGGGCCGGACGGGCGTGCCGACGGGCGCGGCCAGATCCACCCCGCGATGAAGATCAGGTCCTCCCAGCCAGCGCACCCCGAAGCTCGAGGTCAGGCGGGAATCCAGGGGCCAGCGGGGGGCCTGACAGGCGAAGAGGGCAAGGAGGCAGAGCGAAAGGCCGAACAGCGCACAGAGCCGGAGAGCTCTCATGCGCGTCCGGGGAGAAGCAGGAGCTGAACCGGGTCGCCCGCAGCGATGCCGGCCTCTCCCTCGGGAATGATCGCCAGGGCGTCGGCGTCGCGCATGGCCCGAACCAGCCCGCTCCCCTGCGGCCCGCTCGGCTCGCAGCGGGGCAGCGCTTCGGGATCGTCAGGCGGCAGCAGGCGCACCTGGAGGAAGTGGGTCAGGCGCGGCGTGGAGGGCAGGGGCGTTCCGGCAAGTGCCGTCACCATCGTTCCGCGGGGGCGCTCCGATCCGAGCATGGCGCGCAGAAAGGGGGCCACGAGTACATGGAAGGTGACGAACGCCGAGGCCGGATTGCCTGGCAGCCCGAAGACCGGCAGTGTACCCCCGTCCTGCTCCAGACAACCGAATGAAACCGGGCTTCCGGGTCGCATCCGCACCCGCCAGAAGTCCAGCCGGAAGGGCATTTCCAGAAGAATCCGCTTGAGCAGATCACGCTCGCCCATCGAGGCGCCCCCGGTCGAGACCAGAAGATCGACCCCCCTCACGGCGGCCAGCATGCGGCGCAGACCACCCGGACTGTCCGGCGCCACCCCGAGCTTCACCCCCACTCCCCCCGCCTCGGCCACGGCGGCCACGATCATGGCGCTGTTGGTGTCGGGAACCGCTCTTCCGGCCACCACCTCATCGAAGCGGTCGGGTCCCGCGAGTTCGTCGCCACTCGACAGCACTCCCACCCGCGGTCGCCGAAAGACCGTCACCGCATCGGCGCCGCTGGCCGCGATGACCGGAATCGTTCCCGAGTGGACGACCCGCCCTGCAGGAACGGTTTCGTCTCTCTGTCGCATGTCGCGTCCCGGTGCCCGGATGTGCTTGCCCACATCGTCGCGGCGCAGGATCTGCACGAATCCGGCTTCGGTTCCGCCATCGGTGTGCTCAACCCGAATGACCGAATCGAATCCCTCCGGAACCGGTCCCCCCGTCATGATGCGGACTGCATGGCCTGCCGCAATTCCCTGCAGGGGCAGCTCTCCGGGCAGGGCCCGGGCCGCGACCGGAAGACGCACCCCCGACTCTGTCCAGGGATCCAGCTCGGCGCTCCGCACCGCGAAACCGTCCATCGCGCTGTTGGGCCAGGAGGGAAGGGTGGCCCGCGCAACCACCGGAGCGGCCAGGGAGCGTCCGGCGGCGCGCTCCAGAGGAATTCGGACCCCGGGGGTGGGGTGCGCGCCTTTGAGGATGCGGTCGAGCGCCTCCGCACAGGAAATCCAGTCGGCAGGAAGCTGCTCGAATGCGGTCATCGGTTCCGTCCTGCCAATCCTGCGCTTCGCCGGTGCGCGCCCGGCATGGTTCATGGATGCCTGCCGCAGACGCTAAAAACGCCAGCCCAGACTGAGGCTCAATCCATACCCCCGCACCCATTCGCTCTGCACCACCGACCGGGTTTCGCCCTCGTCATCCACGATTCGCTTTGCGGGATCGTCGAAGCCGTCGGGTGTATGCAACTGCCAGAGAGTCAGTCCGCTCTCGCCATACAGCATCAGGCGCGAACCCAGCGCCACCCGCACCCCTGCCCCCGCGCTGGTGGTGAATGCGGTTCCGAATTCGAAGAGATCCTCGGGCAGAAGCGCATCGGCAAACTCGCCCTGGCCGGCAAGATCCATGGCGATGCCGCCTCCCAGGAAGAGGTGCGGTGCAATCCGGTTCCATGTGCGGCGCCCGGTGAGCGAGAAATCGAGCCGGACATCGGCCATAAGGAGCTGCACATCGGTGGTGCCGATCCTGCGGTCGCCCGCCACCCGCCGGGGGTCGATGACATCGCGCTCGGTGGGCAGCCAGGTCAGGAGTCCCTGAATGAAGAGCGGCCCGCTGGCCTCGATCGAATAGCGCGCGCCCATCGCCGATCCCGACCTGGGTCCCAGCTCCAGCGAGCCCTGCGAAAGCGAGAGCGCACCCCAGAAGAGCGAAACCTCCTGGGGCTTCTCGATGAAACGATACGACGAGGGAATCGTCTGGCTCAGTGCCGGGCCGGATGCGCCAAGACCCGGGCAGGCCGCCAGAGCCGCGACAAGAAGGATGCGGGCTGAGATCATGGAAGGGCCGCCTGGCAATCGGTGATCGCTCCGGGGGTTGTGCATCGGCGAGGCTGTTGGGAATGTAATGGGATTGGCAGGGAAGAAGGCAGAGCGCAGTGGCCCGGCCCGGCGCCCACCGGAAGACTATGGAGGAAGAATGCGGTGCTCGACCTGTGGTGAACAGCTTCTGGCGGGCGAAGGCCGATGTCCAACCTGTGGCGCCGTTGCCGAGCTGCCCCGGCAGGTGCAGATCCTGCACGACCGCCGCCAGTGTCCCCGTTGTGGACATCAGGGCCGGGGCGGTTCCTACTTCGGCCGTCCCGCCAATATCGCTCTTCTGGTCGGGCTCAGCATTCTCACCTGGGGGGTCGGGGGATTGATCTACTACGCAAGCTGTCGCGGACGCCGGGTCTGTCCCTCGTGCGGTCTCGGGTGGGAGTACGCACTGGAGGCCCGGTCCGCTCCCCACGCGCTTCCCGCTTCGCGGCGCGCCAACCTGCCGGCCACGCGCACCCCGCCGCCGGATTCCGCAACGACAGCCCTTTCCATAAACGAACCTGCCCCGGGCAGACTCCCCTCGCGCGGGGTTGGCCGCCGCATTGTGGGCACAGGAATGGCCTTCTTCGGCACACTCGCAATTATCGGCGGCATTGCAGGCCAGGCCAGCATCGATGGCCCCCCGATCGTTCTGGGATCGCTCCTGGGAATGATCGGCTCGGGTCTCTTCTTCTGGGGATTGCGGTCGCTCCGGGAGCGCCGCCGCACCGTGCTTCAGGATCTGGCCCACCGCGTGCTCGTAATGGCCACCGGGCGGGGCGGCGTTCTGACGGTGACCGAGGTCGCGGCCGAGCTCGATCTGAGCCTCGATGCAGCCGAGAAGCTCATGGAGGATATGGATGACGGCTTTCGGGTGCGCTCCGATGTCAGCGACGAGGGGGTGATCTATTACGAGTTCCCCGAGGTGGTGCACCAGGAGGCTCTGCGGGCCGCGAAGAGCCGGTAAACAAGCGATGGAATCGTGCCGGGCGGCGTTTCTCTGCGGGCCGATGGATGCGCCCGCGCGCCGCATTGTTACATTCAATCCCTGCCTGCCATGGATCGGTCTCCGTACCGGTGATTGCCACTCGGATCGCTGTCCCGGCAGGTTGCCGAAGCTCGGGATCCGCCTGTCCGCGGCCCTGAAAAACCTCTGAAACCCGCACCGGGGGAACCGCTTTGAGACGCTTTGCCGATGACCGTGGAGTGGATTGGGTGGCCTCGGTCGCCGCCGCCCCGGGGGGAGACTACAAGGGTCGCTTCCACCTGATTCTCCAGCCGGAGAGCGATGGAGCCGACACGGTAGGTCTCGACGATGTGCGCTGGAATTCACGCAAAACGGCCGAGCGCACCCTGCGTACAATGTCGGCGCTCGAGCTCAGGCGTCGTCTGCGTTCGGCTCGCGACCGGGGATCGGCGTCATGACCGAAGGAAAGGCGACCGCCCTGGATGCCCTTCTGACCGAAAAACGCCGCTTTGCGCCGCCGCCCGCCTTCGCCCGGCGCGCTCTGGTCTCCGATCCGAATATCTACGAGGAGGCCGAGGATTTCGAGCGCTTCTGGGAACGCTGGGCCGAGGAGCTGGACTGGTTTCGCCGCTGGGATACCGTGCTCGAATGGAATCCCCCGCACGCGAAGTGGTTCCTGGGCGGCAAGCTGAATGTCTGTTACAACTGCGTGGACCGGCATCTGCAGGGCCCCCGCCGCGAGAAGCCCGCCCTTCTCTGGGAGGGCGAACCGGGCGACCGCCGCTCCTTCACCTACCTGGAGCTGGCGCGCGAGGTGGGGCGCTTTGCCAATGTGCTGAAAGGATTGGGGGTCGGGCGGGGCGACCGGGTGGCGATCTATCTGCCGATGATTCCCGAGGCTGTCTTTGCCATGCTGGCCTGTGCGCGGATCGGCGCCCCACACTCGGTGGTCTTTGGCGGCTTCAGCGCGAATTCGCTCGCGGACCGGATCAATGACGCCGATGCCGAGGTGTTGATTACCTCCGATGGCGGGCACCGGCGGGGTTCGGTGGTTCCACTGAAGCGGAATGCCGACCGGGCGGTGGAGCGCTGCCCCGGAATCAGGCATGTGGTGGTTGTGGAGCGCGGCGGTCTGGACGACCCCGCCCTGGCGCCGATGACCCCCGGTCGCGACCACTGGTACCACGAGCTTGCCGAGGGTCTTCCCACAGAGTGCGAGGCCGAGGCGATGGATGCCGAGGATCTGCTCTATATCCTCTATACCTCGGGCACCACCGGGAAGCCGAAGGGGGTCGTTCACACGACCGGCGGCTACCTGACCCAGGTGCACGCCACCACCCGCATGGTCTTCGATTTGCGCGAAGACGACATCTACTGGTGTACCGCCGATGTGGGCTGGGTCACCGGGCACAGCTACATCGTCTACGGACCGCTCGCGGCCGGAGCCACCGTGATGATGTACGAAGGCACCCCCGACTGGCCCGATCGGGGCCGCTTCTGGCGGATCTGCGAAGAATACGGGGTGACGATCCTCTACACGGCGCCGACCGCCATTCGCGCCTTCATGCAATGGGGCGAGGAGTGGCCGGCGAAGAGCGACCTCACCCGGCTGCGCCTTCTGGGAAGCGTTGGCGAGTCGATCAATCCGGAAGCCTGGATCTGGTACCAGCGGGTGATTGGCGGCGGCCGCTGCCCGATCATCGACACCTGGTGGCAGACCGAGACCGGCGCCATGATGATTACCCCCCTTCCGGGCCTCACCCATGCGCGTCCGGGCAGCGCCTGCCGCCCCCTTCCCGGAATCGCCGCCACCCTGCTGAACGACGCCGGCGAAGAGGTCGATGCGGGGTACCTGGCCATTCCCCGGCCCTGGCCCGCGATGCTGCGCACCATTTATGGCGACGACCGCCGCTACCGGGAAACCTACTGGTCCAGGTGGGAGGGGATCTACTTTCCGGGCGATGGCGCAAAGCTCGACGAAGATGGCTACCTCTGGATTTTGGGGCGCGTGGACGACGTGCTGAATGTGGCGGGCCACCGCATCGGCACCATGGAGGTCGAGAGCGCACTGGTCGAGCACCCCGAGGTGGCCGAGGCGGCGGTGGTGGGGGTGGAGGACCCGGTGAAGGGACAGGCGATCGTGGCCTTCGTGACGCTCATGGGCGGCCGCAGCGGCAGCGCCGAGCTCGAAGTCGGACTGAAGGCGCACGTCGCGACCGCCATCGGACCGATTGCGCGGCCCCGGTCGGTGCTCTTTGCGGCCGATCTTCCCAAGACCCGCTCCGGCAAGATCATGCGGCGGCTCCTGGGCGACATCGCCGACGGACGGGCGCTGGGCGACACCACGACCCTGGCCGATCCGGCGGTTGTGGAGCAGCTCCGGGTCCGCTACGAAGCCCGGGACGCCCCCGAAGAGAGGTAGAATCATGCACGATGCTCTGCGAAGGCGCCTTCTGCGCACAATCGAAAGCCTGCCCGAGGAGCGCCTCTACCAGGTGCTGGACTACATCGAGTTCCTGGAATCGCGCTACGGCGCGGGGAGCGGGGAGCGATCGTCCAGCGGTTTCCAGCGCTTTGCCGAGGGCCTCGAGGATCGGATGCGCAAGCGGGCCTTCAATCCCTCGAATCTGCGTGAAGCCTTCCAGGTGATCGCGGCGGCGGATCGCGCATTGAGCGGGGTTACGCAGGCAGGGCGCAAAATCCTCGATGAGCTGGCCGGGGGCGGGCAGGGCTCCGGCCAGGGCGACAGAACCGCTGCGGAAGCGAAGCCGGAGGGGAACCCCGACGACGCGCGGCAGGACGAGGGTCGCTCCTCCGGGTGGGAGAACCCGGCTTCATAACCGGACAGAACCGAAACGATCGCCTTTCCTATGGATCGGGAATCCATGCACAGAGAACCGTCTGCAAGCGCACAGAATGGGGACGCCCCCGGGCCCCGGATCCGCCAGGCGCTGACCTTCGACGATGTGCTGCTCGTTCCTGCACACTCTGCGGTGCATCCGAACGACACCGATATCTCGACCCGCCTGACGCGCCGCATTCGTCTTCCGGTTCCCCTGCTTGCGGCGGCGATGGATACCGTCACCGAGGCCCGCATGGCGATTGCCTTTGCGCGCGAGGGGGGCGTGGGGGTCATTCACAAGAACATGTCGCCCGAACGCCAGGCCGAAGAGGTGGACCGGGTGAAGCGCTCCGAGAGCGGAATGATCCTCAATCCCATCACCCTGGAGCCCACGGCCTCGCTCCGCGATGCGCACCAGCTCATGGCACGCTTCTCGATCAGCGGCGTTCCGATCGTCGAGGGCGACGGCACCCTGGTGGGGATTATCACCAACCGCGATCTCCAGTTCGAAACCGATCTCGATCGTCCGGTGGCCGTGCTGATGACCTCGGACCGGGACGACTCCGAGGAGCGGGCGGGGCGGCCGCGCGGATTGGTGACCGCCCCCGTGGGGACGACCCTTGCCGATGCCGAGCGGATTCTGCACCGCCACCGGATCGAAAAACTTCCGGTGGTGGATGGAGAGGGGCGGTTGCGGGGACTGATCACCGTCAAGGACATCTTCAAGCGCCGCAAGTTTCCCAATGCCTGCAAGGACGAGCATGGGCGGCTGCGCGTGGGCGCCGCAATCGGTGCGGCGAGGGACGATCTGGAGCGGGCGCGGATGCTGGTCGCTGCGGGGGTGGATTTTCTGGTGATCGACACCGCGCATGGCCACTCCAGCGGTGTGCTGCAGGCGGTGGCGCGGGCGCGCGAAATCTTCCCCGAGACCGATCTGATCGCAGGCAATGTGGGAACCGCCGAGGGAACGGCCGCGCTGATCGAGCGGGGAGCCGACGCCGTCAAGGTGGGGGTGGGACCGGGTTCGATCTGCACGACCCGGGTGGTGACGGGGGTCGGGCTTCCGCAGCTTACGGCGGTGATGGATGCGGCCCGGGGCGCCGAGGGGCGCGTTCCGGTGATCGCCGATGGGGGAATTCGCTATTCAGGCGATGTGGTGAAGGCGCTCGCGGCCGGAGCCCACAGCGTGATGATGGGATCGGTTCTGGCCGGCACCGAGGAATCGCCGGGGGAATCGTTCCTCCTCGAGGGGCGACGCTTCAAGACGGTACGGGGAATGGGCTCGCTGGCGGCGATGCAGGAGGGATCAGCCGACCGCTACTTTCAGGATGGCCGCGAGCGGCGCAAGCTCGTTCCCGAGGGCATTGAGGGCCGGGTCGCCTACAGCGGTCCGGTGGCCGACACCGTTTTTCAGTTGACCGGCGGGTTGCGCAGCGGCATGGGCTACTGCGGTGCCGCCGATCTGGAGACGTTGCGCTCGGGCGCCCGTTTTGTGCGCATTACCCCGGGGGGACTCCGCGAATCCCATCCGCACGATGTAGCGATTACCCGCGAGGCCCCCAACTACAGCACCGACACCCCGTCATGACCCAGTGGCGTTCGCGCCATGTCGTTCGGGCGCGGGGCGTTGGCAATCCGCAGACCATATCGGGCGACGTTCGCGCGGAGCTGCATGAGCGCCAGATCGCCGGGTCCGGGGCAGCCCCCGGTACCAACAGCCGGATTGTGAGGATTGTGCCCTGCCGTGCCGGCATCGCGCTTCGTCGTTTGCTGAGCGCAATCGGTCTGGCGCTTCTGGCGGTGGCCGGCGGGTGTGCTTCGCCGCAGGGTGGAGCGCCTTTCCGGGGCGGTGCCGTGCCGATGCCTGCAGACGCCCGGCGGCCGGAATCCCCGAATGCAGTCGGCGAGATCGCTCCTGCTGCCGCTCCCCCGGGCTCGCTGCCTGCGGATCCGGCTGCCTACGCAAAGCGTCCACATCTTCCCGATCCGATCCTGGCGTCGCCGCAGGTCGATGAGGCCCGGATCCGGGAGCGGATGACCTGGTGGCTCGATCTCTGGACGCACCGGACAGGCAGAGCAATGCAGGGCGCGCTTTCGCGCATGGGGCGATACGAGGAGTTTATTGCGGCAGAGCTGGCCGAACGCGGGCTTCCATCCTCGCTGCGCTTCCTGCCCTTGACCGAAACCGATTACGTGACCACGGCGGTCTCGCCGGTCGGTGCGGGCGGTCTCTGGCAGTTCATGCCCGCGACGGCGCGCTGGATGGGGCTTCGGGTGGACAGGGTCGTCGATGCGCGCTTCGACCCCTTTGCGGCCACACCCATGGCGCTGGACTATATCGTGGCGCTCCAGGAGCAGTTCGGATCCTGGTTCCTGACGCTGGCGGCCTACAACGCCGGTCCGGGGCGCATTGAACGGGCGATCCGCGCACATGGAGGCGGAATGCCGCGCACCGATGCGCTCTTTGTACGGATTCGACCGCATCTGCCCCGCGAAACCCGCGATTTCATTCCCAAATTCCTGGCTGCCATCCACTTCGGAGAGCAGTTCGAAGGAGATCCCAGGACTCCGCCTCCGGGACGGGGCCGGACGCTGCGGGTCGAGACGGTACCGGTGGCCGAGGCGGCCTCATTCTCTGCACTGGCGGCGGCGGCGGGCGTGGAGATGGACGAGATCGCCCTGCTCAATCCACATCTGCGGATGGGACATACGCCCTTCGGATCGACAACCCCGGTGCGCGTGCCGGTGGGGCGGGCCGCCGGATTCCTGGAGCGTTTGGCGGCGCTGCCATCCGGAGGGCGGCTCGTGGGACATGTGGTGGCCGAAGGCGAGACGCTCTGGCAGATCGCGCGCGGCTATGGAGTCTCCGTGGCAGAGCTGGAGGCGGTCAATCCCCGGGTGCAGGCGCAGCGGTTGCAGATCGGAAGCCTTCTCGCCCTGCCCTTCGCGAGCGCTGATCCTGAATCGGGCGAAACGCCGGCGGCGCCCCCCCCCGACGGGGTGCACGTGGTGGCCGAGGGCGAGTCGCTCTGGCGGATTGCGCGACGCTATGGAGTGAGCGTGGGCGCGCTGCGGACCCTGAATGGAATGGAGGATGCGCGCACCCTGATCCGGCCGGGCGACAGGATACGGATTCCGCCGGGCGGGTAAGAGCGGAGATCAGCGTCCGGGCGCCTGCCACCTCCCCGACCGTCCCCCCTCCTTCTCCACGAGCTCGATCATCTTGATCGTCATGCCCCGGTCCACTGCCTTGAGCATGTCGTAGGCGGTCAGAAGCGCCACCGAAACCGCTGTCAGCGCCTCCATCTCGACCCCGGTGCGGCCCGCGATTCGGGCGCTGGCCGTGGCGCGGAGCCCCGGAAGTTCGGGGTCGGGAGAGATGTCGAGCCGTATGCCGGCCTCGGGCAGGATATGGCAGAGAGGAATCAGCTCGCCGGTGCGCTTGCCGGCCATGATACCCGCGATCCGCGCAACCTGCTCGACATCGCCCTTGGGGTTCGCGCCCGAGACCAGAAGCTCGTAGGCGGCGGGGGAACAGCGCAGAGCTCCCCGCGCCACCGCCGTGCGGTGGGTGGATTCCTTTTCGGTGACATCGACCATGGCGGCGCGGCCCCGGCTGTCGAGATGAGTCAGTGCGGCCGGATCTTTGGGGCGGTTGAGGAAGCTGGGCATCGTGAAGGGGCAGAACCTCTTGCGGGTATGGAGTTCATGTGGATGGAGCGAGGGTTTCCCGCAGCTCCAGAAGGAGCGTTGCCATCGCAAGCTGCGGATTGACATTCCCCAGAAGGCGTCTGCGCGCCTCCTCGATCCGCTCCACGGCCTGGGCCATGCGCTCCGGCGTCATCTTCAGACGATTCTGCGCCTTTTGCCAGGTGGGGAGCTCGGCGAGATCCACAACCCGATCCTCGCGCCCCAGGGCGACTGCCCCGAGATCGCGAATCTGAAGCTGTAGCGTAGCCAGCAGATCGACCCACCCGCGACCGCCCCCCGCTCCGAACTCGAGCGCTGCCGCATAGACCGCTTCGCTCTTGCCGGCGAGCGCCGCGCGCAGAAGTTCGAGCGACCGCGCCCGATCCTGCGACCGTTCGCTCCCGGGATCCAGCTCGCCCAGCGCCGCACCGATCGATCCCTGCGACCGGATTGCGGCTTCGCGGGCCGCCTCGGGGGCTGCGCCGCACTCTTCCTCGAGAAAGGAGGCGACCTCGGCGACCGGAAGGGGAGGAAGATGGATCGGCAGGGCGCGCGATCGCACGGTATCGAGGAGGCCGCCCGGGGTACTCGAGGTCAGGATGAAGCGACTCTGCGCCGGGGGCTCCTCGAGCAGCTTGAGAAGAGCGTTGGCGGCCTCGGGGCTCGCCTCTTGCGGGGTGAGGAACTCGGCGTCGCCGACAATGAAGATCTGCTCTTCGCTGATGCTGGGCACCTTCGCGGCGCGTTCGCGGAGGGCGCGCACGGCGTCGAGGTAAATTCCCTTGACTTCGCGGTCGCCGCTGGACCGCAGGGGCTCCTTGCGGTATTCGGCGAGCTTGGCTGCGCGGGCCTCCTCCAGGCTGGCCGTGCGCCGCTCGGGGCTCATGGCGCCGCTGGGCCGGGGCAGGGGAAAGTACCAGTGAATGTCGGGGTGTTCGAGTGCGAGGGCGCGCCGACAGCTCAGGCAGTGGTCGCAGGGGCGGGGAGTGTCGGTGCAGAGGCGCGCGCGCGCGATCCAGAGCGCCAGGGTCTGCTTGCCGCAGCCGGGAATGCCGTGGATCAGGAGCGTAGCCGGGAGGCGTTGCCGGTCGAGGGCGCGCACGAGGGCCTTGCGGAGCGCTTCGTGGCCGCGGAAGCGGGGTGGGGCTGCGGGAGTCATGCAGGAACTGCTCCCGGGGCGCTGCGACGGTGAAGCGCAAGGTGGGTGGCAAGGCGGATTGCGGCGATCATCGAGGATGGATCGGCCACGCCGCGGCCGGCGATATCGAAGGCGGTGCCGTGGTCGGGCGAGGTGCGCACAAAGGGAAGCCCAAGCGTGGCATTGACTCCCCTCCCGAAGGAGGCGGTCTTGAAGGCGGCCATTCCCACATCGTGATAGGGGGCCACAACGGCATCGAACTCGCCGGCGAATGCGCGCGCAAAGACGGTGTCGGCGGGCAGAGGTCCGGTCACCTGGGCGGAAGAGCGGGCCAGGGCGGCGACCGCCGGTGCGAAGACGGTGCGCTCCTCGCTTCCGAACATTCCCTCGTCCGAGGCGTGCGGATTGAGAGCGCAGATCGCGATGCGGGGGTGCGCCAATCCCCAATCATCTGTCAGGGCGGAGGTCAGGAGGCGGGTCTGTGAGATCAGCAACTCGGGCGTGACCGCTGTGGGAACTTCGGCCAGCGGAATATGAATGGTGGCCAGGAGCACGCGCCGCGGAGCCATCCCGGAAGCGGGATCGCCCTCGTCGCACATCAGCATTCCCACCTCGGAGACCCCGGCCAGAGTCATCAGCATCTCGGTATGACCGGGCAGGAAACCGGCGGCGGCCAGGGCCGGTTTGTGCACCGGCGCAGTCACGATTCCATCGACCCTGCCGGCGAGTGCAAGTGCAACCGCCCGTTCGATCGCCAGACCGGCTGTGCGCCCCGGCTCGTTGACGCACTCCACCGCCTCGAAGGGGCAGAGGTCGTCGAAGTCGTCGGCCCGGTTGCCCGGCCCGATCACCAGGGTGTCGGCCCTTGCAAGGGAAAGCCCGGCCTCGTCCCGGGTCGCGGCCAGCGCCTTTGCGGCGACCTCTGGGCCCACTCCGCGCGGATCGCCCAGCGTCACCGCCAGCCGGATTCGGGCGGGCGGCACCTCCGGTCCGGGCTCTTCGCAGAGTGGCGTCACCGGCCTCTGAGCGCCGGGTCCCTGATCTCGACCCAGGTCTTCGCGCGCAGCTCGTCCAGGAGGGCGCGCTCGCGCTTCTCGGCGATCAGACTGGCCCGGATCTGCGGTTCGAGATCCTCGAAGCTGAAGGCGCCGGCCTCGCGCAGCTCCACGATCCGGATCACTGCAAAGAGCTCGCGGGAATCCAGGGTGAACTGGATTGGGCCGACGATCTCGCCCTCTGTGCGCCCGGTCAGTGCGGCCACATAGGCAGGGGCCAGAATCTGGGCCACCTGGCGCTGCGGTACGGTGGCCGAATCGGGGAGGCTGGGGTCGTGGTAGAGATCGATCAGCTCCTCGAAGTCCTCGCCCCGGGCGCGGTCGGCGACTTCGGTGGCCTGGGTGCGGGTGCGACCGATGTCGCGGGGGCCGACCTCGGGTCGAACCAGGATATGGCGCGCTCGGCGCTCCGCGAAGCGAATTCGCTCGACCATAATGATGTGGAAGCCGAACTCGGTCTCGACGATCTCGCTGACCTCGCCCTCGAGCAGGCTAAAGGCCGCCTCCTCGAATTCGTCGACCATGAATCCCCGCCGGAACCAGCCCAGATCTCCACCAGCCGCTGCCGATCCCGGATCCTGCGAATATTCGGTGGCCAGCGTGGCAAAGTCCTCGCCGGCGCGCACCCGCTCGAGCAGCTCTGCGGCCTGGGTCCGGGCCTCGCCGCGCGTCGAATCGGAGGCCTCGACCGGGAGCAGAATCTGTCGGAAGGTGACCGTCGCGGGGCGCTCCTGGAGAACGTCGCGGCCCTCCTCGAAGGCGGTTCGGACCTCTGCATCGGTGACCTCGACCGCCCCGTCGCCACGGTGGCGCTGCGTGTAGAGCTCGACCAGCATTCCCTGGGAGATTTCGCTGCGGGTGAGATCGCGGTAGGCCTGCATGGTGAGCCCCTGCGCATCGAGTTCGCGGTCCATGGCCGCGCGCCCGCCGATTCCCTGCTCGATCTGGGTGATCCTCTGCTCGAGCATCTCCTCGACCCGCTGGTCGTCGATCACCAGAAGGGTGTCCCGGATGGCCGCCTGGAGGATGATCTGCTGGCGAATCAGAAGATCGAGGAGGGTTGCGCGCATCTCGTCGCGCTCCGCGCTGCCCTCGGCGGGAAGCGACTCGCCCATCGCCTGGCGCTGCTGTTCGAACTGGAGAAGCTGCGACATCAGAACGATCGAATCGCCCACAACCGCAACCACCCGGTCCACCGCTTCCTCCTGTGCATGGAGGCGGGCCGGGGCCTGGAGAGCGCAGATGATGGCTGCGGCCACGGTGGCAGCGGGAAGAGCCAGGCGCAGCATCCCTGCACCGATGCAACGCCGTGCAGACGCCCCCTGCCACGCTTCGCGGATTGCCGTCAAAATCATGTGAATCCGGTTCATCTACGATTCCCCCCTGAGGGTGCGTATCCGCTCGACGGTTCGGCCGATGCGCTGCTCGTGGATATGCCAGCGTCCCCCCTCTCGCAAAAGGAATGTAATTCCTGCCAGCGGCACGATCTCTTCGCGGCCCGAGACGATCGTGGAGAGAAGCGCGCGCACCCGCTCCCCGGCTGCTTCGGGGGGCGCGGCTCCAACCCCGGTCGAATCCCGGTTGGCCTCTCCGATCAGCCCGATCGCCCGGGCCCGCTCCAGAATTGCGCCCCGTGCCGCCGCAGCGACCGAATCGATCTCGGCGGCCGTTGGTTCCAGACCGCGCGCAGCGGCCTCGGCCAGGAGCAACTCCTGCTGGCCCAGCCGGCGCAGAGCGACCTCCAGCTCCGGATCCGATGCATCCAGGATGCCGCCGCCGAAGCCATCGGGCGCGACCCGGGCCAGCTCCACGAAATCGCCCGCCGTATAGACCCCTTCCCGCCAGGTCAGAAGCGGACGCTCGGCGGCTCTGCCGGTCAGGCGCGCAGGCGAGGAGCGGGTCAGCGCACGCACGATCTCGAGGGCGCCCGGGGCCAGGGCGAGGGCGGCGAGCGAATCCAGCTCGGCGATATGGGCGGCCTCGGCCGCGGCCAGTCGTTCCCTCTGGATGAGGGCGCGAAAGCTGCCCCCGATCTCGGAGAGTTCGGGAATCATGACCTCGTCGAGGCGCAGAATATGGTAGCCGAGGGGGGTCGCGACCGGCTCCGAGAGCTGGCCGGGGCGCAGGGTGAAGATGGCGGAATCGAGGGGGGCGAGCATCTGTCCCCGACCGAAGGTTCCCATGCTGCCCCCTGCCCGCGCACTCCCCGGATCGCCGCTGTGACGCACGGCCAGGGTAGCGAAGTCGGCGCCGGCGAAAAGCTCTGCGCGCAGGCCTTCGGCCACCGTCAGAACGCTGTCGCGCTGCCGGTTGCTGGCGCTCCGGGGGAAGGGAAGGAGAATCTGCGAGGCGGTTGCGCGCGCACCGGGAAGCTCGAGGGCGAAGCGGTCGGCGAGCTCGCTCTCGGAGACGACCGTGTCCACCTCGAGAACCTCTTCGCGCAGGCGCCCGAGAACGATCTCCTGCAGCGGCCGGTCGGCGACGATCTCCACATCGAGGGTGGCCAGGGTGGAGTCCTCGGCCAGCCGTTCGGAGAGGAGGGTGTAGTCGACCCAGAGCTCGGCCACGATGCGCACGACCTCTTCGTCCACATTCAGCGTTGCGGGAGCGTGCTCGGCGATCAGCGCCGCGGCCTCTTCCACCTCCAGGCGCGCGCCGTCGGCCTCGGCCAGAGTATCGCCGCCGCACCCCGCCAGGGCACCCGCCGCTGCCAGCGCCGGCAGGAGAGCCGTGCATCTTCGCACCCCCCGACCACCCTGCCGGTCAGCTCGCGGATTCCACCGGGCAGGATGCGCGTGGCGGGGCCTCCCGGCAGGATTGCCGCATTCCGCATGGAGTGTGCGGGGGAATGGGTTCGTCGCTCTCTCTGCGGTCTTCATGCCACCTCCGAAACCGGGATTCCTGCTGTCTCTGGCCTCGCTCCGCCCAGGGCATCCATGGCGCGCACAATCAGATGCGCAAGGCGGCCCCGGTCCGTACACGTCACGATTACCGAGAGCGGCGCCACCCGCCTGACCTCAATCTGAACCGCCTCGCCCGCCAGCGCATCCTCGAGTGCAGACATTCGCGGTACGATCTCGGGCCGGAAGTTGATTCGCGCGGCCGCCCCGCGCACCAGAATCCGGCTGGCGCCTGCCTCGCGGCCAGCAATTGCAATGCGCGTCTTGTCGAGAGTGGCCGCAGCCGGGGGCGGCAGCCTGCCGTAGCGGTCGACAATCTCGGCGGCGAGCGCCTCCACATCGTCGCGTCCATTCGCTCGCGAGAGGCGGCGGTAGAGGTGCAGCTTTTGGTGCGGGTCGGCAATGTAGTCGTCGGGCAGGTAGGCGTCGCAGTCGAGTCCGACCTCGGGACGGGGCAGGTCGGCCGGAGCCGGGGCGCCGCGCATCTTGCGTACCGCCTCTTCCATGAGCCGCATGTAGGTGTCGATTCCCACCGCATGGGCAAAGCCGGATTGATCCTCGCCCAGGAGATTGCCTGCGCCCCGCACCTCCAGATCCCTGAGCGCGATCTGATACCCGCTTCCCAGCTCGGTGTGATGCTCCAGGACGCGCAGCCGACGCTCGGCGTCGTCGGTCATGCGCTCGGGTACAATCAGATAACAGTATGCGCGCCGGTCCCAGCGTCCCACCCGTCCGCGAATCTGGTAGAGCTGCGCAAGCCCGAAGCGATCGGCGCGATTGACGATCAGGGTGTTGGCGTTGGGGACGTCCAGCCCGTTCTCGATAATCGACGAGCAGACGAGGATGTCGATTTCGCCCGCCACAAAGCGCGTCATGACAAGATCAAGCGCCCGGGCCGGCATCTGCCCGTGGGCCACATCCACCCGCGCGTCGGGAAGGAGCCGCCGCACCCGCGTCGCCGCCGTGTCGATCGTCTCCACCCGGTTGTGCAGAAGGAAGACCTGACCGCCCCGGTCGAGCTCGGCGTGACATGCGTTGAGGATCATTCCATCGCTCCAGGCCACGACATGGGTGGCGATCGGCATCCGGTCGCGCGGAGGGGTGCGGATCAGCGAGAGATCGCGAACTCCGGCCAGCGAGAGGTAGAGAGTGCGAGGGATCGGGGTTGCGGTCAGGGTCAGAACATCCACCGAGGTGCGAATCCTCTTGAGTCGCTCCTTCTGGCGAACCCCGAGGCGCTGCTCCTCGTCGATAATGACCAGACCCAGATCGCGAAAGGAGAGATCGGCCGAGAGGAGACGCTGGGTTCCGATGACGATATCGGCGCCGCCATCGGCAGCCGCGGCCACCACCTGGCGCTGACGGGCGGGGGGATCCAGACGCGAGAGCGAAGCCACCTGCACCGGGTAGTCGGCCAGACGGTCGCCAAAGCTGCGGGCGTGCTGGGCCACCAGAACGGTGGTGGGAGCCAGGAGCGCAACCTGCTTGCCGTCGAGAACCGCCTTGAAGGCCGCGCGGATCGCCACCTCGGTCTTGCCGTACCCGGCATCGCCGCAGACGAGCCGGTCCATGACGCCGCTACTCTCCATGTCGCGCTTGACTTCTTCGGCCGCGCGCCGCTGATCGGGGGTGTCTTCATGAAGGAACGAGGCTTCCATCTCGCGCTGCCAGCGCCCATCGGGCGAGAAGGCATGACCGGAGCGGGTCTGGCGGGCCGCATAGAGCTCCAGGAGTTCGGCGGCGGTGCGGTTGATGGCTTCGCGGGTGCGGCGGCGGAGCGTTTTCCAGCGACGGCCTCCAATGCGGTGCAGCGTCGGGGGCGGATCGTCGGGGTGCGCGCCGACCCAGCGCTCGACCCGATCGAGCTGATAGACCGGAATGCGCAGGATCTCGTCGCGATCGTAGCGAATGACCAGAGATTCGATGGCCTCGTCGCCGATCATGACCTTCTCGAGCCCCTCGAAGCGTCCGATTCCGTGCTCCATGTGGACGACATGATCGCCCGGGGTGAGCTGGGCCAGGCTTTCCAGCGCCGCCGCTCCGCGAAATCGTTTGCTGCGGTGCATGCGCCGGCTGCGTCGAAAGATCTCGTGGTCGTTGAGGAGACGGACAGGAGGACGGGCGTCGTCGAGGAGGAAGCCGCCGGCCAGCGATCCGATGGCGAGTTGGCAGTGGTGGGGGAGCCGCCCGGAGCGATCTTCGAGCAGCTCGGTCAGCCGCGCCGCCTGGCCGGAGTTGTCGCAGAGAAGATGACTGTGGGCGCCGGCGTCGGCGGCATCCTCGAGAAAGGCGCGAAGTGCGCGCGTGTCCCGATTGAAGGCGGGGGGCGTGCGGGCCTGAAAGAGCAGGTCGCCTTCGGAGGATTCGCCGAAGTGGAGGCGGGGGTGGGACTCGGCGCGTGCGGCCAGGGCTTCGGGCTGCAAAAGGAGGTGGTCGGGTGGGGGGGCGGGGTTGCCATGGGCGATCTCGTCGCGGTAGCGCGCTTCGATCCGATTCCAGGCGTTGCGGCCCAGCTGGGCCCAGTCTTCGCTGCCCTCGCGCACCAGAATCGTTTCCTGCGGCAGATGATCCAGGATTGAGGCGAAATGTTCCTCTCCGCAGGCGTCTTCCGAAAAGCGTACCGGAAGGATCTCGATGCGATCGACCGGATCGGTGGAGCGCTGATCGAGGACGTCGAAGTGGCGGATCGACTCGACCTCGTCGCCCAGAAACTCCACCCGGGCCGGCGCGGCGGCGCCAAAGGAGAAGAGATCGATCAGGCCGCCGCGCACCGCATAGCAGCCGGCGGCTTCGACCAGGGGGGTGCGCTCGAAACCGCGCCGGGCGAGCGTCTCGACCAGCGCATCGCGCTCGAGCTCCTGGCCGGTGGCGATCTCCAGGCACAGATCGGCCGGATGGACGGGAATCGGGGCCAGCTCCTGCAGAGTGCGGCAGGTGGCGACCAGAACCTGCGCGGTGCCGGTCAGAAATCTCTGCAGAGCCTCGACGCGCGCACCCGACAGCTCCGGAGGAAGCGCGTCGCCGCTCTCGTCGTCGGTGTGTTCGCGTTGCGGATAGTGGGCCACGCTCTCCGGCCCCAGAAGCACCTCGAGATCGCTCAGGCAGTCGGCAGCCTGGCGCGGCGAAGAGGTGGCGACCAGCCAGAGCCGACCGGAAGAGGCTCCGGCCAGGGCAGCCACGACGGCCATCGGCAGCGACCCCCGGGCGCCACCGATCGTGCACAGGCTTCCCGGCCGGGGCAGATTCTGCGCCAACTCTGCAAAGGATTCCGAAGACAGGATGGCCCGGACAGCGGGGTGCGGGGTGCCGGGGGGGGTCATGCAGCGGGTGTGGAGGGTGCGCCGAGCCCCCGTGCCGCCGCCACCACGATCTCGAGGGCGAGAAGCGCCAGCAGAATCAGCGCGAGCGCGCGCCAGGGTTCGGGTCCCCGCCCGGAGCGGAAGATCTGACGCGGCCAGGCCTCCACATCGTCCACGACCGCCCGGGTTCCGGGAAGAATCCGTCTGAGCTCCCGGACCGCGATCGGGGTCAGGTCCGATTCCGGGACCGGCGTATTGACAGGAATTGCCTCGAGCGCGCGCTCGCCGGCGAGCGGCTCGTAGAATCCCGCCAGGGCGGTCGCCACGAAGGGCTGGTCGCCATCGAGCGGGTGCACGCCTCCTTCGGGGTCCCGCATGGCCGTGCTGACGCCGGGAGGGTGAAGGACCGATCCGGCGGTCGCGGTTCCATCTTCGCCTCGCCGCCGCCCGCTCTCGATGGCCCACTCCAGGAGGGGAATCATGGCGGCCGATACCGGAAGGCTGGTCGATTCGCCGTCGAGGGGCGATGCGATCAGGGTATAGGGACCTGTGGGGGCGGTGCCGGTCACGATCCAGGGATCGCCATTCGCAAGAGTGGCCACGGTCTCGGCGGGTGGGTCCGGCCGGCCTCCCGTTCCGGTTCCGTCGCTTCGCTCCAATGGGAAAACGCGCCGGATCTGCAGCTCCGCAAGACCGATTCCCAGATCGCTGGAGACGATGCGCGCTCCACCCGTCGCGCTCCCGTAGCGGTAGGGAATCCCCGCCTGCGCCAGGCGTCGGTTGAGCGCCGGCAGGTGAACCGGATCGGGGTGGGGAACCACGATGACGCTCTGCGTGAAGCCGCCGGGATCCAGTCCTTCGCCACCGATGCTCACCAGGGCTGCGGCCTCGGCGCGCGCGCCGAGCACGATGCGGTTGCTCTCTTCCAGCACCGTCAGCGCCTCGGAGAGAAAGAAGGGTGCGGCTCCCGCCACCGCGACCGCGGTCGGTTCGCGCACCGTGAAGACGAAATAGCGGCGGTCGTCGGCGGTCAGCGGGTCCGGGTCGATCTCGGCATACCCCTCGACCCGCCCCGGCGGAAAGGGACCGATCGGCAGCAGCACGGTGCTTCCTCCCCGCGCCGTCGCGGCCGCCCGCACCTGGCCATCGATGTAGAGCCGCACCCCCACGCTGTCTGTCGCGCTGCCGCCCACCACCGTCACCGCAGCCTCGGTGCGTCGGCCGGCCAGAGGTGGAAGTCCGCCTCCGATCGTCACGCTCCCGATTCCGAGATTGGTCGCATCGCGCGCGGGCAGTCCGAAGACCACAATGGGAACCCTGGGATCGCCGACCTCCGCGGCTGCAAATCCGCTTGCCTGCAGATCGGTGAAGAGATGAACCTCGCGCTCGGGCAGAGCGCTCTGGGCCACCAGCGCCCGGGCCCTCTCCACCGCTTCGCCCAGCGCCCCCGGTCCATGCGCGATCCCGGTTGCGTCGATTGCCTCCATGGCCTCGTCCATGCCGCCGGGAAGCGATGGTTCCCAGGGTGCGCCCGCCCGCACCACCCAGATCCGGTCGTCGTGCCCGGCCCCGCGCACACTCTCTCTTGCGGCCGCCCTGAGCGTATCGAGTCGTCGCCGCCCATCCTCGATCAGCGTTGCGCTCATCGAGTTGTCGATGACCAGCGCCAGCGCGGTGGGTTCGTGACTGCCGCCCGGGCCGGGAATGTGAATGCGGGCCCCCAGGAGAACGATCAGAAGGACGATCGCGATCCGGAGCAGAAGGAGCAGAAGTTGCTGGGTGCGGATCTGGCGCGCATGGTCGCGTTCGGTGCGCAACAAATAGCGAATCGCCGGAAAGGTGAAGGTTTTGCTCTCCTGCCGGTGGAAGAGATGCAGAAAGACCGGAATCAGCAGAGCCGCGCCCGCCAGCAGGAAGAGGGGTTGAAGGAATCCCATGAATTCGTTCGGTTGCGATCTCCGGGAAGCAGGGGCAGACGGTCGGTGAGCGATGACCCGGGTGGCAGGGTGCGACTGCAGTTCAGTCCACGGCCATCCGGATTAGGGAAGGCGCTGGCGCTTCCGGAGATACAGACGGAGTGCGCGGGCCAGGGGTTCCTGTGTGCCGATGGTGGCGTAGGCGATTCCCCGGCTGCTCAGCTTTGTGGTCCATTCGGCAACGGCGTTCTCGACTGCGGCGCGGTACTGTCTGCGCATGTCCGCTACCGATACGCGCAGCGAGTCCCCCGTCTCCGGATCGATAAAGCGCGTTTCGCCGGTGGTGGGCAGCTCGCGCTCGCCGGGATCGATCAGGTGGAAGACCAGGACTTCGTGGCCGGTGTGCTGAAGATAGATCAGCGCGCGCGCGGTTTCGGCCGGATCGACGAGCAGGTCCGAGATCAGAATCACCAGTCCCTTGCGCTTGAGCCGCATCGCCACATTGCGAATCGCCAGCTCGGAGTTGGTTTTGCCGCCCCCCTCAAGGGCATGCAGGTGTTGCAGAAGCAGCCGCCAGTGAACCTTTCCTCCGCGAGCCTGAACCTGGCGCACAATCCGTTCGTGAAAGGCCATCAGCCCCACGATGTCGCCCTGTCGGATCAGAATCAGCGCGAGCGCCGCAGCCAGATGCCGGGCATACCAGAGCTTGGTCGGCAACGCGGAGCCCGAACTCCACCTCATCGAACCGCTAATGTCGATCAGAAGCCAGGCTCGCAGATTGGTCTCTTCCTCGTACTGCTTGACATAGAAGCGATCCGAGCGCGCGTACATCCGCCAGTCCAGGGTGCGCAGATCGTCGCCGGGCTGATAGGCGCGGTTCTCGGCGAATTCGGCCGAAAAGCCGCGATTGGGCGACCGGTGCAATCCCAGAAGGAAGCCGTGCACGACCTGTCGCGCGATAATGTCGATGCCGCCCAACTGCGCAAGGGTCGCGGGATCGACCAGGTCGGAGCGCCGGTCCAGATGCGGCGTCACTGTTTCGTTGGTAGCCATGGCGCACTGAATCTGGAACGGGAGGCGGGCGCATGGAAGAGGCAGTCGGGACTGCGCCGGGCAATCAGAGGCGGGGAGTCATCAGGGTGTTGGCGGTGCGAAGCGGCTCTGCGGACGCCAGATGGCCGACAGCTTGAGGCGAATTCCGCGGGGGTCGTGGGTAAAGCCGTCGTAGGATTGTTCCCAGTTGACGAGCGGAGGATCGGCATTGAGCAGGTTGATCGCCGAGAGCGCCAGATCGACGGAACCGGATGTGCGCCGCAGCAGACTCAGATCCCAGGTCACGAAGCGATCGATCTGTTCGAATTCGCTGTCGGGGAAGACCTCGTTGGCGTATCCCGAAACCAGATTGAGATAGTTCACGGCGCTGAAGTCGCCGACATGCCACGCCGCCGAGAGACGGGATTTCCAGCGGGGCAGGGGAGGAGCGATCGGATTGTTCCAGTTGAGCTTCCCCACCGCATCCTGGGCGGTAAAGATTTCGACGCCATTGAGGTCGAGCGCCTTGACGGAGAAGGCATTCAGCCAGGTTCCATCCACTCCCAGCGCCACAACGCTCTCGCCCGCCGGGAAGCGCGCGCTGAGGTGATAGTCCAGCCCCGACATCTCGATTCCCGGCCAGTTCACATGCGTGATCTCGACGCGCTCAATCGCCGTCACATCGCAACTTCCGGTGCCGCGGCCATCGGGACAGGTCACGAACTCCTGCACCGCCGCCCGCGAGGCCCCTCCCGCCGCATAGAGCCGGGTCATGCCCGCCGCGGGCAGAGCATCAATCAAATCGCGGAAGTCGTAGCTCCAGTAGTCGGCCGAGGATCGTACCCGGGGCAGCTCAAGGGTCAGCCCCAGATTCCAGGTCAGCGCCCGTTCCGGCTCCAGATTCCGGTTGCCGAAGGTGTCGAACGCCTTGTAGATCCCTGCCTCGGCCACGTATTCGAGCGAGGTGTTGCGGTCTTCGTTCAGGTCATCGACCGAGGGAGTGCGAAAGGTCGTCTGCAACGAGGCCCTGAGCGCCAGGGGACCGGGCAGATCGGCGCGCATGGCCAGCTTCGGATCGAAGGAGTTCACCGATCCATGAAATTCGTAGTTGGCCGCCGCCTGGCCGCTGATCCGGCTGCCGAGAGCGAAGCGGGTCTCGGTAAAGAAGCGGTGAACGCTCTGGCTGGCCGCATACTCGTAGTGGCCGGTGGTGAAGGTGAAGGGGCCGGCCTTCTCGATGCAGCTGCGGTCGCCCGGCACGGGGCAGGGATTGAGCGCCAGATTCCCTGGATCGTTGGGCGTCGCCGCAACCCCGACCCGGCGGAACTGATACCCCACGGCGTACTCGAGGCGCCGTTCGGCCAGCGCGCCCCGGAGCATCGCATCGCCCACCAGGAGATCGGACAAGCTTTCCAGATCGACCACCTCATTGATCCAGGCAAGGAGCTCGGGACTGTTTGCCAATCCGGGGGCCCAGGCGGGGTTGGGTCGATCCAGGTGAACTGATCCCGGCTGGACCGAGAACTGCAGCGCGTTGCTGAAGGGATTGTACCACGAACAGTTGCCCTGGCCGGCCACTGCGCCATTCAGCGGACCCAGAGCCATCCCCGAGGGCGAAGAGGGATCGACAACCACGCTCACCCCGCAGCCGGATCCTCCGAAGCCACGAAAGGCCAGAAATTTCCGATAGGCGTATTCGGCGGGCAGGTTTGCATTTCCCGAAGCGCGGGAATAACTCGCGGCGAACTCGAGTCGGCCCTCCTCCGAGCCAAGCCAGTCGATCTCGCGTTCGAGCGAGGCCGCAATGCGCCCGGTCTGCGTTCCCCGCTCCAGGCTTCGGCCCGGTCCGGAGTTCCCCACCAGCCGACCGTAGAAGTACCAATCCCCATTCATGCAGTCGTCCTGGCTGGCAAAACCTGCGGCTGCTCCATGCATCTGGCAGAAGACGGGCCGACCGGGGTTGCCCGGCTGAATCACCTGGGCACCGTTGTAGGGCGAGATCGGGGGAAAGGAGGGGGTCGTCACCCAGTCGGGGGTCGTTCCCTCGGCCCAGAGCGCCTCGATGTGAATGCGCGAACGATCGCCCAGATCGCCGTTGATCTCGCCAAAGGCCCGCACTTGGCGCGATTGCTGGATCAGATTGTCCCAGGGCTGATAGCGGAAGCGACAGGTCTCTGCCTCGCGGTGTCCTCCGAAATCGTCGCACCCCGGGTCCACAAAGACGCCGCCCCAACCCCCGAACTGAGCGTCGGTGAGCGCATTGACGAACTCGCTGCTGCTCTCGTCGCCATTCAGACGCGGGAAGAGGAACGCACCCGGGTTCCCGGTGTACGACCAGGCCCCGCTCCCAGGGGTGAAGTCGCGCAACGCCCAATCGCGATTCTCCGGCTCGAGTGCGCGCGTCAGAACCGCCTCGGCCGAGAGCACCGCATGGAAATCGTTGCCCAGGCCGACTCCCCAGATCGCTCCCACCTGCGTCTGGCCCGCGTCGGCCACGTATTCATGCGCCCCCGAAAGCTCGATTCCCTCGAACTCGCTGCGCGTCAGGAAGTTGGCGACCCCGGCCACCGCATCCGACCCATAGATCGCCGATGCCCCCTCCTTCACCACCTCGATCCGGTCCAGCGCGATCGCGGGAAAGGAGTTGACATCCACGAACCGCCCTCCCAGGATCCGCGCCGGAAGATAGACCTGGCGGCGGCCATTGAGGAGCACCAGGGTGCGTGAGGGCCCGATCCCGCGAAGGTTGACGCTGGCCACCGTCTCGGCCACGGCGGCCGTGGGCCGGGTGGTGTACCAGCCCTGGCGGTCGCCGAGGACTCCGGCGCTGGACCCCAGATTGCGAAAGAAGTCCACAGCCTGTGGCGATCCCTGTTCGGCGAGCGTGCGGCGCCCCGAGACCGCCACCGCATAGGGCAGCTCGACCGGGGATTCGGAGAAGGCCGTTCCCGTTACGACCACACCCTCGAGAGCGAGCACGGTGGGCGCCATCCTGATCTCCACCACGGCTGCCTCGCCGGCGAGCACCGTCACGCTCCGGGCGACCGCAAGAAGCCCGATACGCTCGACGGTCAGCTCGTGGGTTCCGGCAGGCACCCCCGCCAGGACGAATCGTCCCCCCTCCTGGCTCAGAATGCCGATCTCCAGCGCGGGAATGCCAACCTGCGCACCCACGATCGGGAATCCCGTCTCGGCGTCAACCACGCTGCCGGTGATGGTGCCGGTGTCCTGGGCCGCCAGGGAGACCGGCGTCAGCGCGCCGGGTGCGCAGAGAGCGAGCGCGCAGAGGGCCGGCAGACAACGGGTCCATCTGGACGTTCCAATGCCGCGCGGTTGTCCCGGACGATGGAAAGGGCTGGCGGTCGGGGTGGCGATTCGCATGGGGCGTGGTTTCATTTGAATGAAGTCGGGTTTGATTCGGTGGTGGTTCGGTCCCTGTCCCATCTCCTTCCTCCACCTGCGTTTTCCTCCACCGCCGTCCTTTCCGGCATCAGGATTCTTGCAGGATTTCCCCTGATGTCAACCCTGCCGGGTTCCTGCCTGTAGTTTGTGAAGCTGAACATTTCGGCAAGGCCAGATGGAAAGGGAGGGGGCCGGATCGACGGCTCTGATCCGTGATGCACGGACCTCGCGCGATCGGTCGGACATACCCCGAAGTCGGTACATGGTTCGCTGCGGACACGGTATGCTTGCCCGCACGGGTGGCCCGATGCGTGGCGCTGTCTCCAGCCGCTTGCTGCCGGATCTGCAGCCGGCTGCACCTTACCAGACCCGACCGCGCAGGATAGCTTCTCTTCCATTCCCCCACCCCTCATCCCCCTTTCCCCCCCGGCCGTCCTCTTGCGCACCGACCTGATTCGCAACTTCTGCATCATTGCGCACATCGATCACGGCAAATCCACCCTTGCCGACCGCCTCCTCGAGGCGACCTCGACCGTGGACCGCCGCCGGATGCGCGATCAGGTCCTCGACTCCAACGAGCTCGAGCGCGAGCGCGGAATCACGATCAAGCTGCACGCGATCCGCATGACGCACAGGGCCCGCAACGGCCGCGACTACGCCTTCAACCTCATCGACACCCCCGGCCACGTGGACTTCGCCTACGAGGTTTCGCGTTCGCTGGCGGCCTGCGAGGGCGCGATCCTGGTCGTCGACGCCACCCAGGGAATCCAGGCGCAGACCCTCTCGAACCTCTTCCTGGCGCTTGAAGCTGATCTGGAGATCATTCCGGTGCTGAACAAGATCGACCTGCCCGGTGCCGAACCCGAAAAGCGGCGGCTGGAGGTGGCCGAGCTGATCGGAATCGACCCCGAAAGCGTTCTCGAGGCAAGCGCCAAGGAGGGACAGGGAATCAAGGCGATTCTCGAAGCGGTCGTCGAGCGCATTCCCCCTCCGGCGGGCGATGCCGACGCCCCTCTGCGCGCGCTGATCTTCGATTCTCTCTATGACCGGTACCTGGGGGCGGTTCCCTCGATCCGGCTGGTGGATGGTACCCTGCGCCCGGGAATGACGATCGCCTTCGGCACCGTCGATGCCCGCTACGAGGTTACCGAGGTCGGGCACATGCAGCTTGGACGCATGCCCGCCCCTGCGCTCGGTCCCGGCGAGGTCGGCTACCTGGTGGCGGCCATCAAGGAGGTGGCCGATACCCGGGTGGGCGACACCATCCTCGATGCGGCCAACCCCGCCCCAGACCTCCTCCCCGGTTACCAGGAGGCCCGGCCGATGGTCTTTGCCGGCCTCTATCCCGCCGATTCCGATGGCTACGGCGAGCTGCGCGACGCCCTCGACCGGTTGCGCCTCAACGACGCTTCGCTCCACTTCGAGCCCGAAACCTCGAAGGCGCTGGGTTTCGGCTTCCGCTGCGGCTTCCTGGGCCTTCTCCACATGGAGATCGTGCAGGAGCGCCTGGATCGCGAATTCGGCATTCGCATGGTCACAACCGTGCCCAATGTGAAGTACCGGGTCGAGATGACCGATGGCGCCGAGCTCTGGGTCGAAAACCCCTCCGATCTCCCCGACCGCGCCCTGGTCGCCTCCGTGTCCGAACCGGTGGTGCGCGCGCACATCATGGTTCCCTCCGAATTCATCGGCAATGTGCAGACGCTCTGTCACGAGCGGCGGGGAATCTTTCGCGGCATGAGCTACCTGGATCCGCGCCGCGTCGAGATGGATTTCGAGCTCCCGCTGGCCGAGATCGTCCTCGATTTCCACGGTCGCCTCAAGGGGGGAACCCGCGGGTACGCCGCACTGGACTACGAATTCCAGGAGTACCGCAAGGATGATCTGGTCAAGCTCGATGTGCTGGTCAACCGCGAGCCCGTCGATGCCTTCTCGGTCATTCTGCACCGCGAAAACGCCTATCGCCACGGCCGCTCCCTGATTCGCAAGCTCCGCCAGCTCATTCCGCGGCAGCAGTTCGAGGTGGCTCTGCAGGCGGCGATAGGGGGACAGGTGATTGCGCGCGAGAGCGTGCGGGCGCTGCGCAAGAATGTGACCGCCAAGTGCTACGGAGGCGACATTACCCGCAAGCGCAAGCTCCTGGAGCGCCAGAAGGAGGGGAAGCGCCGGATGAAGCAGGTTGGTTCGGTCGAAATTCCGCAGGAAGCCTTCATGGCGGTGCTCCAGCTCGACGATCCCGAGGGATGACGCCCCTGGCCGGACAGGGCGCGGGTGTCCAGGGCTCCCGGGCGGCCGCATGGATTGTGGGGGTCGATATCGGGGGGACCAATCTTCGGGTTGGGGCGATTCCCGCCGAGGGTGGGGCGCCGGTTGCAGTGCTGCACGCCAGGATGCGGCCCGGGGAGGGGGCCGCGGCAACCGCCCGGCGCATCGGCGACATGGTGCAGAGGGTGGCCGCACAGTGCGAGGGCGCGGTTGCAGGGGTGGGGGTGGGGGTTCCGGGCCCCCTCGACCGCGCGCGCGCCGTCGTGCTCGAAACTCCCAATCTGGGGTGGAGCAACGTGCCGCTCGGCGCACTGATCTCCGATGCGACCGCGCTGCCGGTCGCGATCGCCAACGACGCCGCCTGCTTCGCTCTGGGCGAATGGTGGCTGGGGGCGGGGAAGGGGGTGCGGCGCCTCTTCGGACTGACTCTGGGCACCGGTGTGGGCGGCGGCATCGTGCTGGATGGCGAGATCTATCATGGAGCTTCGGGCGCGGCGGGCGAGATCGGGCACGCGATCGTCAAAATCGGGGGACGGCGCTGTGGCTGCGGCCGGCGCGGCTGCCTGGAGGCTTATGCCTCGGGACCCGCGATCGCCAAACGCGCCTCCGCAGCGCTGGTCCGCGGCGCTGGCGAAATCGATTCGCTGCTCTTCTGCTCCAGCTCTTCCCGGCTCACCGCACGCCAGATCTGCGAAGCGGCGCGGGCCGGCGACGACCTGGCGCAGGGCGTGCTGAACGAGGCCGCCGCCATGCTTGCCGTCGCACTCACCAATGTCATCCACCTCCTCAACCCTGACCGGATTGTGATCGGCGGGGGAGTCGCCAACGCCGGCCCCCTTCTGCTCGATCCCCTGCGGGCGGGTGTGGAGCGCATGGCCCTTGCCTCGGCCGCGCGCCACTGCCGGATCGTTCCCGCCGCTCTCGCCGGAGCCGCCGGCATGGCAGGCGCCGCTGCCGTCTTCAGACAGACAATGGGGGGTGCGCTCTGAACGCTCCCCGCAGGAAACGGCTGGGTGTTCTCGGCACCCTGGCCTGCGACACCATTCACCCGCCCGGGGGCGCGACCCCGACCCGGGCCTGGGGAGGGATTGCGTATGCGCTCGCCGCATTCGATCATCTTCTGACGCCCGACTGGGGGGTGGCGCCTGCAATCAGGCTCGGCGCCGATCTCGCCGAATCGGGGTTGGCGCTCCTGGGCTCGCTGCAGCGGGTGGACGACCTGCACTTCGTGCGCATCGTGCCCGAACCGAACAACCGCGTAGAGCTGCGCTACCGCAATCGAACCGAGCGCCACGAAATCCTCTCAGGCGGCGTTTCGGGATGGTCTCCGGATGACATCGACACCCTTCTCTCTTCACTTGATGCGATCTATGTCAACTTCATATCCGGTAATGAAATGACACTTCCTGGCGCAACGCGCATCCGCGACCGCATGGAGGGCCCGAGCTGGGCCGATCTCCACTCGCTCTTCCTGGGCGTCGCAGAGGGGGGCGCGCGCACGCCGCGGCTGTTTCCCCGGGTGCGAAGGTGGGCGCAGTGCTTCGACACGGTGCAGATGAACGAGCCCGAGTTCGCCCTCTTTGTCCGCGGAATTGCCGGGGCCGGAGCTTCGCGGAACCCCGACCTCGAGATCGCACAAACGCGGGCGGCGGTTGCAGAAGCGCTGGGCGGTCGCCTGAGCCGGATCGCCGTCACCCGAGGAGAGCAGGGCGTGACGCTCTTCGCGCGGAACGCCGCATCCGGGTCGGCACTGCAGCGCACCCGGGTTCCGGTCCCGGGAGGTGGGCAGAGGGAGGGCGACCCCACCGGGTGCGGCGACATCTGGGGGGCGAGCTGTTTCGCCGGACTTCTGGGGGGATTGGAGACCGTCGCGGCCGCGCGCCGCGCCAACCGGGTCGCATCGCTGAACCCGGCCTGCACCGGAGCGATGGAGATCCACGCCACCCTGGCGCGCTCCGGCGATGCGTGGAGCCGGTAAGTCATGCGCGTCATCGAGATCCCCGCCTCTCTCGACTACCGCAACCTCGAGACGCTCTACGACCCGCTCGACCTCACCAACCCCGAACCCATCCTCTTCGATATGCAACGCCTGCGCTGGATCGATCCGAATGGCATGCTCGTCCTCCTCGCGGCGGGCCGGGTTCTGACCGATTCGGGCGTCAAGCCGCGCCTCTACCTTCCCGGCAACCGCGAGGTGAACGACTACCTCGATCGCATGGGCTTCCACGAGGCCGCTCTGGAGGTTTTCGAGATGGGTCCCCGTTCAAGCTGGCAGCGCCGCACGCGCCGCTCCGACGTCCTCCTCGAGATTACCGCAATCACCCGCAACTCCGACGTTCACAAGGTCGTGGAGCGCGTCCAGGACCGGGCCGGCGCCATCCTGGCCCACACCCTGCACTATCCGATCTCGGCGGTGGTGCAGTTCTCGGTCATCCTCTCGGAGATCTGCCAGAACATTGTCGAGCACGCCGAAGGACCGGGGTGGGTTGCGGCCCAGGCGTACAACTGGCGGAGGCGGCTGGGGCGCCAGGTGGCGGTCATTGCGGTTGCCGACATCGGTCGCGGCTTCCGCGCATCGCTCGAGAGCCGGCACGCCGAGCGTCTCGCGGGCGAAGAGGGCGACCGGATGGCGCTCGAGGCCGCCTTCCTGCACGGCGTCACCCGCTTTCCCGACACCGGCCGCGGCCACGGCATTCAGCAGATTCGCAGACAGGTGGAGCGCTGGAACGGGCTCTTCTCCATTCGCAGCGGGAGCGCGCGCATCGCCGACATTCCCTCCTGGAGCAGCAAGAAGAGCGGCGAAGAGGGACTGCGCCCATTTCCCGGATCGCAGATCAACATCATCCTGCCGGAGCGGACCCCATGACCCCGTCGCCCCCGGGATCGCTGCACGTCGATGTCGGCGCCGTCTTCCACGACCGCTTCGCCCCCCGTCTTCCCAATCTGGTGACGCGGCCCACCGGCCGGGCCGTACGCGCGGCAATCGAGAGGCGCTGCTCCGGCCCCCTTCCCGAATCCTTCGTTTCGCTCATCGATCTCTCTCGCGTGCAGGTCCTCGATTTCAGTTGCGCCGACGAGGTGGTCGCCCGCCTCCTGATCCGGTATCTTCGCTCCGACCGTCCCCGGAATGCCTTCTTCGTCTTTCGCGCGGTCTGCGAAATTCATCGTCACGCGGTCGAGGCCGCACTGGCCAGGCATTCGCTGGCCACGGTCTGCGACTTCGGCGACGGTCGCTTTCACCTGACGGGAATGGCCTCCGACGAAGAGCGCGCCATCTGGGAGATCCTCGAAGAGCGGCGCGCGATCGGGCCCAATGCCTGGGCCGAACCCCGGGGCGAAAGGGGGGCAGCGCTGCTGGCCGGTCTGGCCGAACGCAGGCTGGCGCTCCGCCGGAACGATGGAACTCTTTTGGCGCTGAGCGCGGTGGCGCAGAAGAATCTTCCCGACAGTGCAGTCGCGCGAAGCTGACAAACGCATTCGATTCCCGACACAACCCCGGAAACACCCCCTTCAGGAGGAGCAGCGGAGATGACGACAGGCAGCAATGGAACCCGACCGGTCGGCGCGGGAACGCGCGCCATTCATGGCGGAAAGTCCACAGGACGGCCCGGAGACCCGGTGGTCGAGCCGGTTTTTCGCAGCTCCACCTTTGTCTGGGCGAGCCCCGACGACAACATCGACCTCATGTACAGTCGCTACGGGAACAACCCCAACCACATCTCGGTGGCCTCCCGGATCGCCGCCCTAGAGGGCACCGAATCAGCGCTCGTGCTGTCGAGCGGCATGGCCGCGATCGCCACCACCCTCCTGGCAGTCACCCGCATGGGCGACCATGTCGTGGCCAGCACCCAGCTCTATGGCCCGACCCGGGAGTTTATCACGACCGAGCTCGCCCTGCGCGGCATTGATTCCACCCTGGTCGATCCCTCCAATCCCGCCGAATGGAGCGCGGCCGTCACTCCGCGCACGCGCATTGTCCTCATCGAGCTGCCCACCAATCCCACCCTGCGCGTCTTCGAGATCGCCCCACCCCGCGACGCCGCCGGCTCGGCAGGCGCTCTCCTTGCCGCCGACATGACCTTTGCCTCGCCCATCAATCTGCGGGGTGCCGAACACGGCATCGATGTGGTGATTCACTCGGCGACCAAGTACCTGGGCGGCCACTCCGATCTCATTGCGGGGGCCGTGGCCGCCGATCGCGACACAATCGGCCGCATTACCAAAACCATGAAGCTCTATGGCGGATCGGCCGATCCCGAAACCGCCTGGCTTCTCGAACGCGGGCTCCGCACTCTGCCCATCCGCATGGAGCGTCACAACCGGACCGCGCTCGAGCTGGCGCGCTGGTTCGCCGAGATGGAGGGGATTCGCGAGGTCGTGCACCCCGGTCTGCCCACCCACCCCGACCACGCCCTGGCCTCGCGCCTGCTGTCCGGTTACGGGGGCATGGTCTCGATCGTGCTCGATGGGGGCGGTCCGGCAGCCAATCGCTTCTGCCGCGCCCTGCGCCTGGCGGTTCCCGCACCCTCGCTGGGCGGAGTCGAGACGCTGGTCTCGGAGCCGCGTCACACCTCGCACGCCGGGCTGAGCCGGGCCGAGAGAGAGGCGATCGGAATCCCCGACGGCTTCGTGCGCATCTCGGTGGGGCTCGAAGATGTAGAGGACCTGCAGGCCGACTTTGCCGCCGCCCTCGCCGCCGCCTGCGAAGCCGGATCCGCCGCTACGATTCTCCCATGAAGGGGTAGGCGGTGTCCGTCGCCGGCACAAAGGTTTCCTTGAGCGTGCGCGGCGAGAGCCAGCGGGCAATGTTCGAGGCAGATCCCGCCTTGTCGTTCGTTCCCGATCCCCGTCCGCCTCCGAAGGGCTGCTGGGCCACTACCGCGCCCGTCGGCTTGTCGTTGATGTAGAAGTTGCCGGCGGCATTGCGCAGTGCATCGAGCGCCTCGCGCACCGCCCGGCGATCCTGGGCAAGGACGGCGCCGGTCAGCGCGTAGGGCGACGTTTCGTCCACCACCCCCAGAATGTCGCTCCACCCTGTGTCCGGATAGACGAAGACCGACATCACGGGGCCGAAGATCTCGTCGCACATCGTTGCGTAATCGGGGCGTCCGGTCTCGATGATCGTGGGACGAATGAAGAAGCCCTCGGCGTCCGAACATTCCCCGCCCGCAACGATCCGGGCGTCGGGATCCGCCTTCGCCCTGTCGATGTATCCGCTGATGGAATCGAAGGCGCGCCGGTCGATCACCGCATTCACGAAGTTGCGAAAATCGAGCGGAGTGCCCATCCGCAGACCTTCGGTCTCGGCCACCAGATCGTCCCGGATCCGCTTCCAGAGCGAAGCGGGAATGTAGGCCCGCGATGCGGCCGAGCACTTCTGCCCCTGGTATTCGAAGGATCCGCGCACGATCGCGGTGCGGAGCACATCGGGGTCGGCCGAGGGGTGGGCCACAATAAAGTCCTTGCCCCCGGTCTCGCCGACCAGCCGCGGATAGCTGCGGTAGGAGGCGATGTTGTTGCCGATCTGGCGCCAGAGCGACTGGAAGACCTCGGTGGAGCCGGTAAAGTGCAGCCCTGCAAAGGCGCTGTGTCCGAGCGCCGCCGCCGTAATCGCAGAGGGATCGCCCGGCACGAAGTTGATCACCCCGGGGGGAAGCCCCGCCTCTTCCAGCAGCCGGTAGCTGTGATAGCCCGACAGAGCGGCGTTCTGCGAAGGCTTCCAGAGGACGCCGCACCCGACCATCGCCGGAATCCCCGCGAGATTTGCGCCAATTGCGGTGAAGTTGAAGGGGCTGACGGCATAGACGAACCCTTCGAGCGGCCGGTAGTCGGTGCGGTTCCAGACGCCGCGATCGGAGATCGGCTGTTCGCTGAAAATCTGCTCGGCGAAGTGGGCGGCAAAACGGAAGAAGTCGATGATCTCGCAGGCTGCATCGATCTCGGACTGATACGCATTCTTGCTCTGGCCCAGGATGGTGGCCGCATTGAGGCGCGCCCGCCAGGTGGTCGCCAGCAGCTCGGCCGCCTTCAGAAAGATCGCCGCCCGGTCCTCCCACCTCCACGATGCCCACTCGCGCTGTGCCTCGACGGTATTGGCGATCGCCCGCAGGGCCTCTTCGCCGCCGCCCTCGTGGCAGACCGCCAGCGTCGATGCATGATCGTGCGGTTCGTGAATGGAGCGGGTCCGGCCGGTGCGGATCCGTTCGCCTCCGATCACAAGGGGAATCTCGATCTCCTCGCCGCGCATCCGCTTCAGCTCGGCCTTCAGCTCGGCCCGTTCGGGGGTGCCGGGCGCGTAACTCAGCGGGGGTTCGTTGACAGGTGGAGGAACGCGAAAAAAACCGGACATGAGCAGGACACTCGTTCTCTGGGGGGGAAGCTGGATGGAATCGCGCGCCACGCAGGCGATCCGCGCATCATGAACGCATGGAGGCGCCGACAATCTGGTTTGGCTCTGCACAAGGTGCAACCGCACCGTCCTTCGGGATTCCAATGTAGCCCGAAACCGAGGCAGCGCCGCATCGCCCGTGGTCGACCGCGCGCGCATTCCCCAATCGGGGCGGGCAGCCGGTGGCCTGTGGTTGACAGTGCCGGTGGCCGGGATAGCTTTTCTTCCACACAAAGGCGCCCCGCAGCGACGACGGGGGAAGGCGACAGGCGATATTTCCGGATGGAGCATGAATACGAGAGATCGAATCGAGGCGGTTCTGGACTCCATTCGGCCTGCGGTCCGTCTGGATGGCGGCGATGTGCGGCTGGTCGACTGGAGCGCCGAACGGGGCAGGGTGGAGGTCCAGCTTCTGGGCGCCTGCGAATCCTGTCCCATCTCGATGCTGACTCTCAAGGACGGGATCGAACGACGGTTGCGCGCCGCCGTCCCCGAGGTGTTGATCGTTGAAGCCCGCTGATTCACCGCCCTCTGCGGGCACCGACAGTGCAATCGTTCGCAGGGTGGAAGAGGCGCTGGCCCGGGTTCGGAATCCGAATACCGGACGCGATGTGGTCGCCGGAGGCCAGATCGGGGAGCTGACGGTCGATTCCGGTGGGAACGCAACCTTTCGCTTTGCGCTGCACAAGGGCGATCCGGGCGTTCTGGTGCGTCAGGCGCGCGCGGCCGCCCAGGGGGTTGAGGGGGTGCAGCGCGTCAAGGTCGATGTGCAGTTGCCCCAGAGTGCGCAGGCAGGGAAGTCCGGGGCCACCGGGGCCGCAAATCCGGGCAGAGCTGCGCGCGGGGGGCTGCAGCCGGGCTCGGTTCCGGCGCCGACGCCCAACCCCGGGGTCCTGGCCGGCGTAAAGCGGGTGATTGCCGTCAGCTCCGGCAAGGGAGGGGTCGGAAAATCGATGGTCGCCACCAATCTGGCCGCCCTGGCCGCCGCGCGTGGTCTGGTCACGGGGCTTCTCGACGCCGACATCTACGGACCCAACATTCCGATCATGTTCGGCGAGGGGCGCCGCCCTGCGGTCACCGGCGCCAAGGGCTCCGAGATGATCGTTCCCCTGGAGGCGCACGGCGTCCGTCTCATGAGCCTGGGATTCCTCCTGGAGCGCGAACAGCCGGCGATCATGCGCGGCCCTCTCATTGCGGGAATCCTGAAGCAGTTCATGGAGCAGGTCGAGTGGGGCGCCATGGATCTGATGATCGTGGACATGCCGCCCGGCACCGGCGATGCCCAGCTCTCGCTGGTTCAGACGGTCGAGCTCGATGGCGCGGTCATGGTGACCACCCCTCAGCGGGTCGCGACCGGCGATGTGCGGCGCGGCGTGCGCATGTTCGAGCGTGTCAACACCCGCATTCTGGGCGTTGTCGAGAACATGTGCGGGTTCCAGCTTCCCGGAACCGACGAGGTGGTCGATCTCTTTGGCCGGGGCGGCGGCGAAGAGCTGGCGCGCGAGCTCGAGCTTCCCTTCCTGGGGCGGGTTCCCCTCGATATCGAGGTGCGCAGATCGGGTGACCAGGGTCGTCCGACGGTTCTCTCGGCGCCGCAGTCGCTGGCGGGTCAGGCGTTGACCGGGATAGGGGAGCGTCTCCTGCAGGAGCTGGAGGAGCTTCCGCCCCGCTGAAGGCTGCCCGAAACCGGTCAGGGTTGGGCGAAGAGCGATCGACTGCGCGATCCGGTGGCCCTGGCCCTTAGCCGTCCTCGAGCCACTTCCGGTCTGCAGCCGAGAGCCGACTCCGATTGCGCACCTTCGACACCAGCTTGAGCACGAGCCACCCGGCCAGCATGATCGGCGCGACCCTGAAAAGGAGAAAGCCGGCGATGGCGGTCGTAAGGCCAAGGAGCGCACCCAGAACGGTCAGCACAATCCAGACCGCAACGATGCTCACGATCCCCATCCCCAGAAAGGTCAACAGGCTCCGGCTCATGCCCGAGTCTCCCCTCGCCGCGTGGGCGAAGAAGAGCAGACAGGCAACCCCCACGATTGCCAGCAGGATTTCCATTTTCTTCCTCCGGATACGCTATCCCGGGTACGAAGGTGTCCGGGCTACACCATGGATAAGGTAACCCCCTTGCCTGGAATGTGAGGCAACGGAGTTCATCTTCATGATTTTCTGACGAATGTCGAATCGCCCTCGCCCGAATGTGAGGATGATGACGGATCATCCTGCCCGATCCGAGGCGATGGGGCGGTCGGGCGAGATCGGAGTGAACGGCTTTCGGCAGTCTGGGGAATCGCGCCGCCGAGCGCATACCGGGAGTGGCGATGCGCCCGCCGGTCAGGGAAGCCGAACGATCTCTACACTTCCCAGCGCCGCCGTGATCTCCAGCTCCACCCTGCGGCGCGCGCTCTCCCAGTTGGGCGATTGGTATTCGCGACCGCTCCGATCGAATCCGTCGGCGTCGATCACCGCCAGCATGTTGTCCACGCGGATGCGGGCTCCCAGATCCTCGGGCACCCGAATGCTGAGCGCCCCCAGCCCCATCTCGACCTCGATCTGCGCATCTTCGGGCCAGGCGCCATTGAGATCGAGCGTCACCGACCCCATGCCGGCGCTGAGCTCCACCCGTTCGGCATTCAGATTGCCCAGGCCGCGCAGAGAGAAGTCGGCGGCCCCCACATTGAAGACCGCCGTCGTCATCGATTCCGGGTTGGGGGCGTCCACCCGGATCCGGGACTCGGAGGAGCCGGTGTTGACCTCGAGCTGCCGAAGCGCCAGCCCCGAGAGGTCCAGCTCGGCCTCGCCAGCCCCGAAATCAATCCCCAGATCGATCGGAAGACCGGTCGAGAGCGCAAGGTCGAGAGCATTGTGGTAGTCATTGCCCATGCGGAAGCGGCCGCGCCGATCGCGCCGGCCCTCCATGCCGATCTCCAGATACCCGTTCGCGTAGGAGAGCTCCGGGGTCATCGCGGCTTCGTCGAAGTCGTAGGTGGCGCGGTAGAGGAGCGAGGAGGCGCCGGGCCGCAGAGTGAGCTCGCCAGCCCCGAACTCGACCTGCACCCTGAGCAGATCCTCGTCGGTGTGCTCCCGCGACCAGGTGAGCGTTCGGGTCTGGCTTGCCTGCAGGGCAGAGGACAGACCTAGGGCAAGAAGGGCGGAGAAGAGCGCAAGTGCGCGACTGCCGGTCATGATTGCGACTCCTCCCTGGAGCTTTCTCCGTCTTCGGGGGTGCCGTCGGAAGAGTCGGCCTCCGCGAACTCCGCAGTCAGATCGACCTCTTCGCCAAAGCCGTCGTCTGCGACATCGGCGGGCGACCAGTCGGCATCGATGGCGTCTTCGGCATCCTGTCTGCGCCGCCATGGCAGGCCATCGCCCCCGCCGCGAGTCAGGATCGTTGCACCCAGCCCGGCCATCAGAGCCGCTGCCGAGGCCAGGGCTCCGAGAGCGGCAAGAGCCGTGCCCAGCCAGCCGGTCAGGGGGATCAGATTCAGGAGGGGGGCAGCCACAAAGGGAAGGGTCAGCGTTGCCAGTCCGAGCAGCCGTACATGCACCTCGCGATTGCGGTCGATGCGGGCAAGCCAGGGCAGATCCTGATCGAGAACCCACCGGCCGATGTTATGGCTCATGCCCACGTAGCCCAGAGATCCGGCCAGGAAGATGGCCAGGGGGAAGAACACGACCCAGAGAGGCACCAGAACGATGCCGATCAGGGTGACGGCGAGGGCCGCGATGCCCAGGATCAGGGCGGGCACGAAGAGAACGCTCCCCGCAAACCCCACAGCCGTTGCGCGCAGCGGCCGTTCGGCGATCTCGGCGGCGACGCGGTCCACCCGCTCTCCGGCGTACCGGGTGAAGAGGAGCGTGATGCCACAGGCGATCAGAAACTGAAAGAGGGCCTGCAAAACATTGCCCGTGGTGTCGATCACCTGGCCGAGGGCGCGGGACCAGAGGCCGGGATCGCGCCTCTCTTCGCGACGCGCCTCGAGCCGGGTCTCCAGGTCGCGGATGCGCGCGCGCAGCTCCCGCTCCCGTTCGCGCACTTCTCGCTGGGCGGCTTCCACCTCTTGCGTACGGGCGCGTACCTCCTGTGTACGGGCGCGCACCTCTCGCTGGGCCGCTTCCACCTCTTGCGTACGAGCGCGTACCTCTCGTTGGGCGGCACGCACCTCTCGCTGAGCCGCCTCGCGGGCCTGATCAGCCGCCTGACGGGCCCGTTCGGCCATCTCTTCGCCGCGGGCATTGAGCGGCGCGCTCTCGACGATTCCGGCCAGCGTTTCTTCCAATCGGCGGTCGATCCGGTTGAGCAACTCGGTCTCGGCTGCCGACGAGACGCTGCCCGGGTTCCAGTCGGTGAGCGTGCGCGCCAGCGATCTGCGCTGCGAAGCTTCGGCAAGGCCGGCCAGAAGCGTTTCCCAGCGCCGGAAGGCGTCGCCACCGGGCTCGTAGCGTCCGATGGCCTCGCCATCGATGGTGACAATGCCATCTGCCAGGGCTATGGCGAGCCCGGTGCCGTCGTCGAAGCCGAGGGTCAGGCCCTGTTCCTGGCTGGCCCGCGAGATCGAGTACGAGACGATTCCGCGCTCCTGAGGGACGGCCGCGAGCTCTGTCGCAGAGAGGGCGGCGCCGGCAAGGAACGCAAGCGAAGCGAAGGATCTGAGGCTATACGGTTGCATTGCGCTTCTCCGGTCCCGGGGACCTGAAGAGGTGGGCATAGAGAATCCAGATGGCGGCGGCGGTCAGGAGCCCGAGAGCCGCACCAACCCCCAGAAGCAGCGGGGGCGACGGAATGGCTTCGCGGGGGAATACGCCGAGAGGTTCGAGGACCGGAGCTCCGAGGGTGAGCAGCAGATCGCCGAAGCCGAGCAGGGCGGTGTTGGCCTTGTCCAGGATAAAGCTCCAGAGGTTGGCCGGGGTGACCATGGCGTTGCTGGCAAAGAGCATCTGGCCGAGAGCGACGACCGCCAGGGCCGGTCCGAGGGCAAGACCGGAGATCGCTGCCGCCAGACGCGCCCACGCACCCTGCAGAGCCCGAACCGGCCGGGCCGGAAGGCGTGGCCGTGCGGGGACCGAATCGGGGAGCCGCACGCCGTGCATGACGCGCGCCGCAAAGCCGGGCGCCGGAGCGTGGTGGGGAAGCCGGGCGAGGGCGTCGTCGAGGAAGCCGTCGGGAAGGGGAGCCGTCGGGCGGTGGGGCCGCCGGGCGAGGATGCGCCGCGCCCTCTGCCAGGGCGAGGGGCGGAAGCGAAGGGCCGCAGCCACACGCAGGGGGAATGCGGCAGAGGGCGCATGGGAATCCAGCGAGGCAAACGCACGGAGCAGCGACCGGCAGGAACGCACCTGTGCAGCCAGCGCCCTGTCCTGCGCCAGGTCGGCCTCGAAGCGCACGCGCTCCTCCGGATTCATCTCTTCCTCGAGGAAAGAGAAGATCCGTTGCAGATCGACCTCCGCAGCGTTGTCTGTCTGTCGATGTCGTGGTGCCATCGGTTCGCTCCCTGAACTCGTATGGGCGTTCCTACGCCTCTTTCCCCCGAAGGGTTTCAGGTGGGCCGGGGATCTTTGGCCAGGCGCACCCGGAAAACAAGGTACGGGAACCCGCGCCGAAAGACGATGACCGGCGCTCCCCTTTCTGTCGCCCGGCCGTTCCCGATAGAGAGGGGTGGCGGGCGGGGCGGCTTACGGCCGATCCAGAAGCGGCTTCAGCGTCTCCATGAGCTCGTGGCGAGCCCGGTGGATGTAGGTCTTCACCGTTCCCAGGGGAACGTCCATGATATCGGCGATTTCATTGTAGGAATAGCCCTCGACGTGGCGCAGCAGGGTGACGGTGCGGTACTCCGGTCGCAGCCGTCCGATTGCGTCCTCGAGCTGTCCTCCGAGCTCCAGGTTCTCGACGTGAGTCTCGGGGCTCTCGGCGGTCGATTCGAGAACGATCTCCGTGCGCGCCAGCTCGTCGGGGGTCACCACATCGGGCGACCCATCGATCGAGACCGTCGCGATTCTCTTCTTGCGCAGATGATCAATCGTGAGATTGTGGGAGATCTTGAAAAGCCAGCTCGAAAACTTGTAGGACGGGTTGTAGCTGCCGATTGCATTGAAGGCGCGCACGAACGCCTCCTGCGACAGATCCTCGGCCAGCTCGCGGTCGCGCACCATTCTGTAGATCAGGCTGAAGACCGGTCTCTCGTATCTTCGCAGAAGCTCCCGAAAGGCCTTCTCGCGGCCCCGTGCCGCCTCGGCGGCGAGAGTCTTGTCGTCGGGAGGAGGTCTGTTCAAGGATCACTCGATTGCGCGCGCGGTGGCATCCCCAGGGTACAGTGATAGGTTCTCATCTCCCCTGGCGATGGTTGCACCCTGCGGCCGTTGCCGGTCAGGGTCCGTAGCTGAAGATGATAGCTTCCCATCGTTCCTGACGATGACGAACCGCCCCGGCCGGGTGCGCCGGAGGGCGAAGGCGAGGGAGTCGGACAATGAACGGCGAAGGCGAGGAGGGAACGGTGGGGCAGAGCACCGAATCGGGCCAGGGGGAGGCCGGGCCAGGGGGGGATCCGGCCCGAGGGCCCGCCCGCGCGACGCAGGTCCGCACGCTCTTCAGCGAGATTGCCCCCCGCTACGACATCCTCAATCATCTGCTCAGCCTGAATATCGACCATGGGTGGCGACGGCGCGCCATTGGCGCCCTGGGATGGAAGCGCGACCCCGCCGGCCGCTACCTGGATCTCTGCACGGGCACCCTCGATCTGGCCCGGATGCTGGCGCTCAGGCGCGGCTTTGCCGGACGGGTCGTGGGCGCAGACTTCGCTCTTCCAATGCTGGAGCACGGCCTCGGCAAAATCAAAGGCGCTCCCATTCTGCCCGTCTGCGGAGATGCCCAGCGGCTGCCCTTTGCGAACAATCTCTTCGCCGGCGCGACGATCGGCTTCGGGGTTCGCAATCTCTCGGACCCGGCAGTCGGGTTTCGCGAAACGCACCGCGTGCTGAAGCCGGGAGGGCGCATGGTGGTGCTCGAATTCACGGTGCCGCCGAACCACTTCATGCGCGCCGCCTATCTCTTCTATTTCAACCACATTCTGCCCTGGATCGGGCGCTGGGTCTCGGGGCACTCCTGGGCATACAGCTATCTGCCCCGCTCGGTTCGCAACTTTCCCGGCCCGGAGGCGCTGGCCGCGCTCATGCGCGAGGCGGGATTCGCCCGGGTGCGCTGGTTCCTTATCAGCGGGGGGATCGTCGCCATTCATGTGGCCGAAAAGACGGGCACCGGTGTTGGAGGCGCTGACCTCTGACGGGTCGCGGCCCCGCTCGCCGATCGGAACAATCCGGGGATGGCGACCGAAGGCGGGTTGCATGAACTTGCGGACAGCTAGCGGTCGGGAGGCAGGGCGATGATCGGCCCGAGCTCCGTCGGCGATGCGTCGAAGCGCGTCGTGTCGCCCACCAGGAGGATCGTCATGCGGGCCGGATCCACCTCTCGGCGAAAGAGCTCCAGAATATCGTCCGGCTCCACTGCGGCAATCCCCGCCAGGTAGCGCTCCAGCCAGTCGTCGGGAAGACCGAGCCGCCGATAGGCCATGCGCCGGGCCACGATCTGGAAGGGGGTCTGGAAGTTGAAGACGAAGCCGTTGGCGATCTCGTCGATGGTGTGCGTCACCTCGGTGGCCGAGGGGGGGCGAACCCGCATCGAATCGATCGTCTCCAGAAGGAGTCGGGTGGCCGCAAGGGTGGTGGCGGGGCCGGTGCGGGTGAGGGCGCCCACAAGGCCGTCGTCGCGCCCCGGGGTGGTCCAGAGCGAAGAGGCCCCGTAGGCGTAGCCCTCTGCGGTGCGCAGCCGCGTCGAGAGCCGGCTCGAAAGCCCCGAGCCCCCCAGAATGGCGTCGCCGATGCGCGAGGCGAAGTAGGCCGGATGATCGCCCTGGCGAACGCTGCTGGAGTGTGCCATGACGATGACGCTCTGTTCGAGCTCGCGGTGGAGAACGAAGACTCCCGGCGCGGTACGAATGGCAGGCCGGGGCGGCTCCGGCAGGGGAGCCGGGCAGGGTGGCCAGTCTGCGATGAGGGGTTCCAGAAGGGTGGTTGCGCGCTCCCACGAGATGTCTCCGGTCACCCCCAGAACCAGATTGCCGGGGCAGACGATCGTGCCGTGCACATGGCGCAGTCGCGCGGGTGCGAGATCGGCGGGCTCCAGATCGGAGGGATTCATCTCCCAGCCCACCGGGTGATCGCCGTACATGATCCGGTTGAAGCGGCTGAAGGCGAGCGATGCGGGGTCGTCGCTTCGCCGGCGCACACGCTCCAGGGCAGCCCCGCGCCAGAGCTCGACCTGCGCCGAATCGAAGCGGGGCCGGCGCAGCATTTCGGTCCAGAGCGCGACCGCATCGTCCAGGTGGTCGGTGAGGGTGTTGACCCAGCTCGAGGCACTGCCTCCCCCCTGGCCAAAGCTCATTGTCAGCGCCAGCGCCTCGATCCGGCGATCGACGGAATCGGGGGGCAGCGAATGGGTGCCCCCGGTGCGCATCAGCGCCGGCACTGCGGTGGCAGCGGCAAGATACTCGCGCGGAAAGTTGCGCACGCCCCCCTCGAAGACCGCATAGAGGGTGACGAGCGGCAGCGCGCGATCCTCGAGAAAGTAGACCGGCACTCCCCGGATCTGTCTCGCATCTGCCTCGACAGGCGAGAAGCGCAGCTCCGGGTAGCGAATCGCGGCAATCCGGCTGCGAACCGATTCCTGGGCCTCGATTCCCGCCCCGCCTGCCCACGCGCCCAGCGCCAGCGCCAGCGACCATTCCCGCCTCATCGCGGCTCCCCTCTCTGCATGACGGCCACCGTGCGCGTCTCCCGGGTCAGATAGCGAATCGCCGCCTGCTGTACATCTGCGGGGGCGATCTCGCGAGTCCGGCGACCCATGCGGAAGGTCTCGCGCCAGTCGCCCAGCGAGGCCTCGGAGTCGGCAATCTGCATGGCCAGCTCCAGATTCGACTGCAGGCGACGGAACTCTCCGGCCCGCACCTGGGTGCGAATCCGCTCCAGGGTGGCTGCGTCGGGAGGGGTACGCTGAATGCGGCGGATTTCGTCGTGAATGGCGGCCTCGACCTCCTCCACGGTGTGCGGCGCGCGGGGGATTGCCGATATGGTGAAGAGACCCGGGAAGCGGCTTCCCGGCCCCAGCGAGGCCGAGACGTGAATGGCGGAGCGATCCTCGGCAACCAGGCGGCGATAGAGGCGGGACGTCCGTCCCCCCGTCAGCACCGAGGCCAGCATGGTCAGCGCCGGCGCATCGGCGTGGAAGCCCGACACCCCGCGCCAGCCGATCATCAGACGGGGCTCGGCGTCGAAGTTCACCGCGATCCGGCGTTCGCCCCTCTGCGGAGGCTCGCGGGCCGTGACCGGGGGAATCGGCTCTCCTGCGGGGATCGTTCCGAAGTAGCTCTCGGCCCACCGGATGACCTGCCCGGCATCGACATCGCCCACAATGGCCGCCACTGCATTGCGGGCTCCGTAGTAATCGCGCAGATAGTCGCGCGCCCGCGCCCGGGTCAGCGCCTCCAGATCCGAGGCGTGCCCGATGACCGGAACTCCGTAGGGATGAATCTGGAAGGCAGTCGCCAGGAGCGCACTCTGCAGAATCGCCCCCGGGCTCGTCTCCAGACGCATGCGGCGCTCTTCGCGCACCACATTCAGCTCGGTGAAGAACTCGCGGAGGACGGGATTGTGCATGCGGTCCGATTCCAGGGCGAACCAGAGCTCGATGGCTCGCGCCGGCAGCTCGACGAAGTAGCGGGTGGCCTCGTGCGAGGTGGTGGCGTTGAGTCCGCGCGCGCCCCGGGCCGCGAGCAGCCGGTCGTATTCATTGGGAATGACGTGGGTGCGCGCCTGGTCCTCGAGCGCCGCGATCCGACTCTGCCAGCGGGCCAGCGAAGCGGAATCGGGACGGGGACGGGCGCTCTCGGCGACGAGGGAATCGCGAATGGCGTCCATCGCCGCGAAGAGAACCCGTTCGGCGGCATGGTCGGTGGTGCCGATCTCTTCGGAGCCCTTGAAGAGAAGGTGCTCAACGAGGTGGGCGATGCCGGTGTTGCCCAGCCGTTCGTGAACCGAACCGACCGGAAAGTGGACGACCAGGGCGGCGGTGGGCGATTGGGGGCGCTCCAGGACGAGGAAGGTCATGCCATTGTCGAGGACATGACGCACAACCGGCAGACGGGCGCCGGGAGCCGGGAGCGAATCCTCCTGGGCGTGCGCGAAAAGGGTGGCCGGGAGGAGGAGCAGGACGGTGGCGAAAGCGGGCAGGGCGCCGCGCGGTGCGAGGATGCGGGCAAGGGGATTCATGGGGTGGCTCCGGCCGCGGCGGGATCGCCCTGGCAGCGTGGGCAGAGAAAGGCCGAGCGGCCGCCGAAGACGATGCGCTCGATGAGGTCGGGACAGCGGGTGCAGCGTCGGCCGGCGCGCCCGTAGGCGTGGAGTGCGCGGCGGAAGCGACCCTCGTTGCCGTCGGGCGTGCGGTAGTTGCGGAGTGTGGTGCCGCCGGCGGCGACGGCGCGTCTCAACACCTGACGGAGCGCCCGGTGGAGGCGGATGGCCGCAGCGGAATCGATTTGGCGCGCGGGGGTTGCCGGGTGAATGCGCGCAAACCAGAGCGCCTCGACGGCATAGATGTTGCCCACGCCGGCGATGCGGCGCTGATCCAGGAGGAGCGAGCGGACCGGGGCGCGGGAGCTGGCGAGGATTGTGCAGAGAACCGCACCCGTGAAGGAGCGTCCGAGGGGCTCCGGACCCAGCCTTTGTGACCAGGCGCGCCACTCCGCCGCCGCAATGTGATCGACGCGCCCGAAGCGGCGCACATCGTCGAAGGTGAGAGAGCCGCCATCGGCAAGAGTGAAGAGGACTGCGGGGTGGGTGGCGGAGGGCGGAGGGCGCGACTCCGCGCCGGGAACGAGACGCCCGGTCATTCCCAGATTGACGACGATGCGGCTGCGGTCGTCGAGCTCCATGACGACATTCTTGCCCCGGCGGCCAATCCTGGTGAAGTGGCGGCCGACCACTGCAGAGCCAAAGCACAGAGCGGGGACCGCCATCACATCGGGGCGCAGAACGGCAATGGCGGAGACGACCTGGCCGGGGAGCACGCGGTCGAGCCCGCGCGCGATCGTTTCGGCCTCGGGGAGCTCGGGCACGGGATCCGGAAGCGGCCGTAACTGCCGGCGCGGTTCTGCTAATTCAGCGCCACTGCGGTTCCGCTCGTCGATACCATCAGCATGCCATTCGACGAACCGAGCACCTCGTAATCGACATCGACGCCGATCACGGCATGGGCTCCGCGGCTCCGGGCCTGCGCCACCATCTCGCGCAGCGCATCTTCGCGCGCCCTGCGCAGTGCATCCTCGTAGGCGCCGGAGCGTCCGCCGACGATGTCGCGAATCCCCGCAAAGAGATCCTTGAAGATGTTGGCGCCAATGATGGCTTCGCCGGTGACGATGCCTAGGTATTCGCTGACAGTGTGGCCGTCAAGGGTGGATGTGGTCGAAACGATCACGGGTCGGATCTCCCTATGGGTTCCGGGTGGACGATTCTGCCGCGCTCGGCTTCGTGCCAGCCGATGTCGCGACGAAAGTGTTTGCCGTTGAATTGAATGGCCTCGGCGCCCGCGCGGCTCCGGGTCTGCGCCTCGGCGAAATCCCGTCCGACGGCCGCAACCGCCAGCACCCGGCCGCCGGATGTCGTGAGCTCTCCTGCGGACGAGAGCGCCGTGCCGGCATGAAAGATGAATGTGTCCGGAGCGGAGGCCGGGATCCGGATCGCATCCCCCGTACGGTACGATCCCGGATACCCCCGGGCGGCCAGAACCGTAGCGACAGCGGCACCGGGCGCAAAGAGCGGCTGCGCTGATTCCGGCCCCGATCCCTCGGCCACCGCCACCATGGCCTCGAGGAGCGAAGAGGAGAGGAGGGGAAGGATGGCCTGCGTTTCGGGGTCGCCGAAGCGGCAGTTGAATTCGACGACCCGGGGGCCCGTTGGCGTGATCATCAGCCCCGCGTAGAGCAGCCCCTGGAAGGAGCTTCCCCTCTCGGCCAGTGCGCGCAGCACCGGACGGACAATTTCGCGCTCCACCTGTCCCAGCAGCTCGGGCCCGGCGAGACCCACCGGCGCAAAGGCTCCCATTCCCCCTGTGTTGGGGCCCCGGTCGCCCTCGTCGATGCGCTTGTGATCCTGCGCGGGAAGGAGCGGCACACACGCCTCGCCATCGGCCAGGTAGAAGACCGAGAGCTCTTCGCCCTCCATGAACTCCTCGATCACCACCTGCATGCCGGCCTCGCCCAGGGCGCCTGCGAAGAGTGTGCGCGCCGCATTCACCGCCTCTTCGGTCGATGAGCAGACGATCGCCCCCTTGCCGGCTGCCAGCCCCGACGCCTTCACCACCACCGGCGCCCCCAGCTCCTCGATGAAGGCCCGCGCCCCCCCGAGTTCGTCATGCACCTCGTAGCGGGCAGTCGGCACCCCCGCGCCGGCCATCAGCTCCTTGGCGAAGGCCTTGCTGGATTCGATGCGGGCCGCGGCGGCCGAGGGTCCGAAGACGGGAACTCCCCGCGCGCGCATCCGGTCGGCCATGCCCGCAGCCAGGGGAGCCTCGGGGCCGATGACCGCCAGATCGATTCGCTGTCGCGCCGCCCACTCCGGCAGAGTGGCGATATCGTCGGGCGCAATGTCCACGGCCCGGCAGAGGGGGGCCATTCCGCCATTCGGACGGGTGGCATGAATGCGGGCTGTCGGTGCATCGCGCTGCAGCTTCCAGAGGAGCGCATGTTCGCGTCCTCCATTCCCCACAATCAGGATGCGCAAGGACCGCTACCGTCTTCGCAGATTCTCGAAGAGGCTCTCGCCGACCCGCCGCGCTGCGCCCGTCATCTGGTCGAAGATCTCGCGGGCACCCTCGCTGTAGCCGCTCGCCGCCTCGGAGATGTCTTCGGCATAGGCCGGATCGGGGTCGCCCCGCTGCGGGTATTCTCCGCGCAGAATCCGGTCGTAGTCGCCCGCCTCGATCCAGCCGCGCAGCTCCGAAAGACGCAGCACCCAGAAGGGATGCGACTGCCCCAGAAGGTTGAGGACCTTGAAGATCTGGTCGGCCATGTCGCCCGATTCGCGGTAGGCCTCGGCCTGGCGAATGAACTCGGGCAGCGACATGTCGTCGTCGCGTCCGCCGCCCGCCATCTTCATCATGGCATTCATCGGAATGTCGGGGTCCTGCACCGCCAGCAGCCCGGCTCTGTCGGCCGAGAGCTCGCTCTTGCGCGACCACTCCAGGAGCGCGAAGAGGATTGCGCGCGCCGCCAGTCCCACGATCGGAAAGCCGAGCCCCGCCAGCGAGATCAGCAGGGTGGTCATGGTTCGGTAGAGAACGTGGTCGCTCATGACGTGACCGACCTCGTGGCCCATGACATAGGCGATCTGGTGGTCGTCAAGGAGCTCCAGGCTACCCGAATTGAGGATGATGAAGGGCTTCTTCATGCCGTAGGCGCCGGCGTTGACCACCGGATTCTGCGAGACGAAGAGGGGATAGCGTTCCGGCGCATCGAGGGTGGCGCAGACCCCGGTGTAGAGATCCCAGAGGTGGGGGAATTGATTCGGCCCCACCTCGACCGCATTGGCCTGGAAGGCAAGCCGGATCGGTTTTTCGCCAAAGATGCCGAAGAGGGCGCGAAGCACCTGATCGAAGGCGGGAAGTTTGCGCAGCGCAGCCAGGGCGGCGCGGTCGGCGGGGTGTTCCCAGGCGCGCGACGAGATGCCGACGAGGGTGCGTCGGGCGCCGGAATCGTCTGCCGAGGGCTCGGCGCCGTAGGAGGTGTCGAAGTACTCTTGGCTCATGGATCTGGGGTTCCCGGCGTTGGCGGATCGGCGCCCCGGTGACCGGAATGGACCGGGCAGAAGCCAAAATCTACCGCAGATCGGTGGCGCGACAATGGCGGGCGAGGGCCGAGGTGCATCCTGTACGGGCAGCGGCCCCGTTTTGCTTCAGCCGCCGAAGCCGGGCCGGTGTGCGGTTCCCTGGGATCGCCGGGAGGGCCGGTGGACAGGAGAGGGGCGGCACACTCCGGGGTTGCCGGGTTGTGCGGGCGGAACCGGGTGCACTACTTGCGCTGCTGCGGATGGGAGGGGGCCGTTCGTGGACGACGCCGAGGGGGCGCGGATCCGGCGTGCGCGCTCCGCAAAGAGTCTACGGGCTGTCCAGAGAGCTGTCGGAAGACTCCGCAGGCCACTGCAGCGAGCGGATCACGACTTCGGTGTCGCGTGCCACGACAATGCGGTCGGACAGGACGACAAGGTCGCGAACAGGGCGTCCGGGTTCGTGAAGGCCTGTGGCATCGAGGTACAGAGAGGGATCGCCAGCCTGCAGCGGCACCGTAAAGGCCAGAGGCCCACCCCAGCCAAGGCCGGGGGTCACGACCCAGAGGTGGCCGGCAGAGATTCCCGCCCGCGCAACCGGGCTCAACCGGGCATCGGGCAGGGTAACCGCCTCGGCGGCGGCCTCGACCGGTCTCTGCGGCAGGCTCCGTTCGCTGACGCTGTCAAGCGCCTGCCCGTCTTCGCTCACGAAGGCCCGCCATACCCGCAATTCGGCGCCATTCAGCACAATCGCAAGCTGGCGCGAGCCCAGGGGAGCCAGCCTCCACCCGATGAAGCGCTCGCGGAAGGGGTCGTCGACAAGGCGTTCGGGCGGACGGGCGGGATTCTCCAAGTTTCGGATGCCTTCGGCGCTGACATGGGTCAGCAGCGCATCCGGGGTTCCCATGCCCGCGACTGCGGGAATCAGCAGGGCGCCATCGACGGTGGGGGCGAAGTTGGTGACATTGGCATCGCCCAGCGAGAGCGTCTCCACAATCGAACCATCGCCCTGGAAGTGGGTGGCGCGCCTGCCATGCAGAACCCAGACCCCGCCACCTGCGGCCCCCTGAATGCCGACCGGTCGCTCAAGCTCTCCCGGACCCTGGCCCTCGCCGCCAAAGGACGCCAGGAGGGTTCCATCGAGGCCGATCCGATGCACCCGGTGATTCGGGGGATCGAGCAGATAGATGCTCTCTTCATCGATTGCGGGCGCAAGCCGCCGGGTTCCGGCGAAGAGCGCGGCCTCGGGGGCGACGGGATCGAGAGAGGGGTCGGGGAAGACGGCGATCGTGTCGCCTGCCTGGAGCGCTTCGTACGCAATGGGCCGGGGTGCCCGCATCGAGACGCTGACATCCACATCGCAGCCGGTGGCCGCAAAGATCGCCACGGAAAGAGCTGCCCAACCGGGGAGGGGGCGCGCTGGCCGATTTGTCATGTCAGGAGAGGCTGATCGAGAAGGGAACGTCGATGTCCGCTGAACAACCGTCGTCTGTCCCGGTTGTGTGAAATGTGAAGGTTTTGCCCGTGGAGCTCGTCGCTTCATCTGCGCACTCGGCAGCCAAACCGGCTGCGGGCGAAAGGGCAAAAAACGACCGCGACCACGGTTCGCAGAGTGTTCTTTCCCGTTGACTTTGCTCCCTGCAAAATCTGGGAATCTGCCTTCGACTGCCCATGCTGCAGCCGGGCAAGAGGATACCGAGTGTTTACCATGTTCCACCATAGGATTATGGCCACTTCCCGGCCACGGCAAATCGCCCCCATCCCCAGTCTGCGCCGGCATTCGCGTTATCTTGCCCCGCATGGGCCTCCACCTTCCCGATGGTCTGATGACCAGCGTCTCCGGATTCCGCGGCCGCATTGGCGACTGTCTGACTCCCGAGCTGATCGCGGCGCTTGCGGCGGCGTACGGCACCTTCCTGCGGGCCGGGGGCGACGAGGGACCGGTGGTGGTGGCGCGCGATTCCCGCACCTCGGGTCCGATGCTGATGCGGGCGGCGGTGGCGGGGCTGCTCTCGAGCGGTGCCCGGGTGGTGGAGATTGGCCTGGCGCCGACCCCGACGCTGATGCTCGCCGTGAGCGATCTGGAGGCCGCCGGGGGACTGGCGATCACGGCAAGCCACAATCCCGCCGAGTGGAATGCGCTCAAGTTTGCGGTGCGGGGGGGTACCTTTCTGCCGCCCGCGCGCATGGCCGACTTTCGTGCATGGCTGGCCGGAACGGAGCACGCCCGGCGCGCATCCTGGGACGGGATCTGCGAAGTCGAGCGCGACGAAACCGCCCTGACGCGCCACCTGGAGGGGATTCTTGCGCTGCCCTTCCTGGATGTGGAGGCGGTGCGGGCCTGTCGCCTGCGGGTTGCGGTCGATTGCGTGAATGGCGCAGGGGTGACGATCCTTCCCGCACTCCTGGAGCGCCTGGGGTGCACGGTTGCCGGAATCGGCATGGAGCCGCACGGACGCTTTCACCGAAATCCGGAGCCCACCGGAGATGCGCTCGCCGCTCTGGGCGAACATGTGCAGAAGACCGGCGCCGCAATCGGGATGGCGGTGGATCCCGATGCCGATCGTCTCTCGCTGGTCGATGAGAGGGGGCGCGCGCTGGGCGAGGATCTGACGCTGGCGCTCGCCGCCGATGTGGTGCTCGGGCGCCGCACCGGACCGGTGGTGACGAACCTCTCGACCAGCCGCGTGGTGGACGATGTCGCCGCGCGGCATGGCTGCCGGGCGATCCGCTCTCCGGTGGGCGAAATCCATGTGGTGGAGCGCATGAAGCGCGAGGGGGCGGTGGTGGGGGGTGAGGGGAATGGGGGCGTGATCATTCCGGCGCTGCACCGGACCCGCGATGCATTGCTGGGGGCGGCGCTCCTGGTGCAACTCCTGGCCGACGAACCCGGCCTTCCGCTCTCGGAGCGGGTGGCGCGCCTGCCCTCCTACCGGATCGTCAAGGAGAAGGTGGCCTTTCCGCGGGACCGGCTGGCCGAGGCCTTCGCGGATCTGGAACGCGCCCTGCCCGGCGATGAGCGGGATGACAGCGATGGGCTCCGGATTGCGTGGAGGGAAAGCCGGAGCTGGCTGCATGTGCGACCGTCGGGAACCGAACCTGTGGTGCGGCTGATTGCCGAGGCAGGGACCGGCGCCGAGGCCCGCGCGCGCATCGAGCGGGCACGGGCAATCCTGGCCCGGGTGGGCGCGACCGCCTGATGTGCGGAATCGTCGGTTACCTGGGCGAACAACCGGCCGCCCCGATCCTTCTCGAGGGGCTCGGCCGTCTCGAATACCGCGGCTACGATTCGGCGGGGCTCGCGGTCCTGTCCGAAGATGAGCTGCATGTGGAGAAGCGTCCGGGCAAGGTGGCCGGGCTGGCCGACGCAATCGGCGACGATTTCCCTCCGGGCCGCTGCGGGGTTGCGCACACCCGCTGGGCGACGCACGGCCCCCCGAACCGCGCCAACGCCCACCCCCACCTCTCGGCCGCCCGCGACATCGCCCTGGTTCACAACGGGATCATCGAGAGCGCGGCGCGTCAGCGCCCCCTGCTGCGCGACCGGGGCTTGCGCTTCCACAGCGATACCGACACCGAGGTTCTCGTCCATCTGATCGATCTGGCCTTCCGCGAATTCACCCTCCTGGAAGACGCGGTGGCCGCCGCCCTGGCCCGCATCGAGGGCGCCTACGGCATTGCGGTCGTCAGCCTGCGCGATCCGGACAAGATCGTCGCGGCGCGCAAGGGCAGTCCCGTTCTCCTCGGCCTGGGCGAAAACCGCGACCTCCTGGTGGCCTCCGACCCGGCTGCCGTCGTGGCGCATACCCGGCGCATCGTGCGGCTGCGCGATGGCGATTCGGCGGTCCTGACTCCCGAGGGCCACCGCACCTTCGATCTCGCCCGCCGTTCGGTTCGGCGCGGCTTCCAGACCGTTGCCTGGAGCGCGGAGGCGATCGACAAGGGCGGCCACGACCACTTCATGTACAAGGAGATCCTCGAACAGCCGTCTTCGCTCCGCGATGTGACGCGCGGCCGTCTCCTGGAGGAGGAAGGAGTTGCGCGGCTGGGTGGAATCACCATGTCGGACGTCGATCTGCAGAGGGTGCGACGCATCATCATGACCGCCTGCGGGACAAGCTGGCATGCGGGTCTGATCGGCGCGCGCATGATCGAGGAGATGGCGCGCATTCCCGTCACCGCCGAATACGCCTCCGAGTTCCGCTACCGCAATCCCGTTCTCGACCCCGATACCCTGATTGTCGGGATCAGCCAGTCGGGCGAAACCGCCGATACCCTGGCCGCCCTCGGCGAGGCCCGGCGCCGCGGTTGCAAAACCATGGGAATCGTGAATGTGGTGGGATCCTCGATCGCGACCGAGACCGATTTCGGGGTCTATCTGCACGCGGGACCCGAGATCGGGGTCGCCTCGACCAAGGCCTTCTCGAGCCAGGTGGTGGCCCTTGCCCTCTTCACCCTCTACCTGGCGCGCCGCCGCACCATGTCGCTTCCCGAGGGCCGCACCCTGGTGCGCGCGATCGCCGAGCTGCCGTCCCTGATCGAGGAGGCGCTGGCGGTCGATGCACAGATCCGCGCCCTGGCCGAACGCTACCGCGATGCCCCCAACTTTCTCTATCTGGGTCGCGGCTACCAGTTTCCGGTCGCTCTAGAGGGCGCTCTGAAGCTCAAGGAGGTCAGCTACATTCATGCACAGGGATACCCCGCCGCCGAGATGAAGCACGGCCCGATCGCGCTGATCGACGAGGCCATGCCGGTGGTGGTGCTGGCGCCGCAGGGTCCGATCTACGAGAAGACGCTCTCGAACATTGAAGAGGTGCGGGCGCGGGGCGGGCGCGTGATCGCCGTGGTGAACGACCGGGTTCCGGAGATTGCAGAGCGGGTGGACGCCACGATCGAGGTTCCCCGCACTCTGCCCGCGCTGATGCCGGTGCTGACCGCTCTGCCCCTTCAGCTTCTGGCCTACCACATGGCCGTGCTGCGGGGGTGCGATGTGGATCAGCCGCGCAACCTCGCCAAGTCGGTGACGGTGGAATAGCAGCCTGCACGGGTCATGATCCCTCCCCTGATCCTGGCCTCGGCGTCGCCGCGCCGCGCCGAGCTCCTCACCATGCTCGGGATCGAGTTTGCGGTGCAGCCGGCCGCCATTGAGGAGCGCCGCGCCGGGAACGAATTCCCCCCGGCCTATGTGGAGCGTCTGGCCCGCGAGAAGGCGCAGGCGATCTCGACGCTGCACCCCGATGCGCTCACAATTGGCGGCGACACGGTGGTTGTGCTCGGCGACCGGGTTCTGGAGAAGCCGCGCGACCGGGCCGATGCGCGCGCCATGCTGACGCTGCTGGCAGGGCGGTCGCACAGCGTACACTCCGGCCTGGCTCTGGTGCGGCGGGGGCAGGCGAGTGCGCGGGTGACGAGCGCCCAGGTGACTCTGCGTCCGGTTGGCTCCGACGTCATTCGGCGCTACGTGGAGACCGGCGAACCCCTGGACAAGGCGGGCGCCTACGGAATCCAGGGACTGGGCTCGACTCTTGTGCGACGCATCGCGGGCGACTATTACGCGGTCATGGGACTGTCGGTCGCCGCATTCGTGGAGCTTCTCCCTGCGCTCGGCTTTGCCTGGCATCCGGGTTGTGGGGTCGTGCGGGCCGGGGAGCCTGCAGAGGGCAGGGCGGGAAGGCAAGTCATGGAGAGCGAGCGATGAGTACGGGCAGTCCACAGTCCGCAATCCTGGCGATCGATCAGGGAACGACCGGATCGACGGCGCTGGTCGTCTCGGCGACAGGCGAAGTCGCGGGGCGCGCCGCCTCGGAGTTCACCCAGCACTTTCCGATGCCCGGCCGGGTCGAGCACGATCCGGAGGAGATCTGGCAGGTCACCGTTGCAGTGGCGCGTACAGCGCTGGCCACGGCTGCGGCAAAGGGCATTCGCGCCCGGGCGATCGGGATTGCCAATCAGCGCGAAACGGTCGTCCTCTGGGATCCGGAGACGCTCGAACCGCTCGGACCGGCCATCGTCTGGCAGGATCGTCGCACGACCGCTCTCTGCGCGGCGCTCCGCGAAGCCGGACACGAAGAGGAGATTCGCCGCCGCACCGGCCTCCTTTTGGATCCCTACTTCTCGGGCACAAAGCTGCGCTGGCTCTTCGAGAACGATCCCGCCCTGGCTGCGCGCGCCCGGAGTGGGGAGCTGGCCGTCGGCACCATCGACAGTTGGCTGATCGCGCGGCTTACCGGCGGCTCTGTGCACGCCACCGATCCCACCAATGCCTCGCGCACCCTTCTCTTCGACCTCGAGGACGGAGTGTGGAGCGAACCGCTGCTGGAGCTCATGGGGGTGCCCCGGCGAATCCTGCCCGAGCTGCGGCCCAGTGCGGGGGACTTCGGGATCGCGCGCGGCGACCTCATCGGTGCCGACCTCCCGATCCTGGGAGTGGCGGGCGATCAGCAGGCCGCGCTCTACGGCCAGTGCTGCTGGAGTGCGGGCGAGGCCAAGTGTACGTACGGAACCGGTGCCTTTCTGCTTCTCAACACCGGGATCACGCGCCCCGCCGCCGGTCATGGCCTTCTCGCCACGGCCGCCTGCGATGCGCATGGGGGGCGGGCCTTTGCCCTCGAGGGGTCGATCTTCGTGGCCGGGGCGGCGATCCAGTGGTTGCGCGATGGTCTGGGAATCCTCGCGAGCGCATCCGAAAGCGAAGCGTTGGCGCGTTCGCTGGCGGGCAACGATGGCGTCTATATGGTGCCGGCCTTCACCGGTCTCGGCGCACCGCGCTGGCAGCCGCAGGCCCGCGGGGCGATCGTGGGTTTGACCCGGGGCGCCGGCCGCGCGCATCTGGTGCGGGCCGCACTGGAGGCGATGGCATACGGAACCCGCGACCTCCTGGAGGCGATGGCGAAGGGGGGGGGCGTGGCGGCCGCGCATCTTCGGGTCGATGGGGGCGCCGCCCGCAACGACTGGCTGATGGAGTTTCTCGCCGGAGTTCTGGGTCTGTCGGTGACGCGCCCGCAGATGGTGGAATCGACGGCTCTGGGAGCGGCGGGGCTGGCGGGGTTGCAGGCAGGGGTCTGGAGCGCGCCCGAGGACTTTGCCGCGATCCGGCGCGAGGGCCGCACCTTTGCGCCCCGGATGGAGGCCGCAGCGCGCGCCGGGCTGTGGGCGGGGTGGCGACGGGCGGTGGCGGGAGCGGTGGCCGCGGCCGCACCCAATTCCTGATGCGTTCCCGAAGGTGGCGCTTTCCGGCAGCCTCCTGCGAACCCGCCGCGAAGGGCTTTCGAGCCCGCTGCATCCGCGCCGGAAATTTGTCCACCCATCTGCCGTGCGCGCATCAAATCATGCATATTCCATGAGTAACCCATCTGAACAGTCTGTGGACTGTATCGTCGATGCCGGATCCGCGTCCGGTTGTCGACCTCCGGCGTAAGGCCCCGGGAGCACAATGCATTCGGCGCAGCGGCCGAGGAAAGCGAACGACTGGAGATGAAACACGGACGATTCCTTGTCGGATTGGTCGGAGTGGCGGCGGTGGTGGGGTATCTGATGTGGACCGGAATCCGCGACAGCATGGTCTATTATCTGACCCCGGTCGAGCTGATCGAGCGCGTCGAAGCCGATCCCGCCTTCCACGATCTCGGGATCAAGGTGAGCGGTCGGGTGGTCGAGGGTTCGTGGGAGCGGGGCAGCGCCGGACCGGGCAGTCACACCTTCGCGGTGGCCGATCTGGAGCGCCCCGAGGTCGTCGTCCGGGTCCACTACGACGATGTTCTGCCCGACACCTTCAACGACGAGTCCGAGGTGGTCCTGGAGGGACTGTACGGAACCGACGGCGTCTTCCGCGCCCACACCGTGCTCACCAAGTGCGGCAGCCGCTATGAAGCCGCCGGGGAGGAGCTGGCCGCGTGACGATCCTGGGCGAACTCGCCCTCTGGATCGCCCTTCCCCTTGCCCTCTGGGGCACCGCCGTCTCCTTTATCGGCGGGCGGGTGCGCCGCAGCGATCTGGTGCTCAGCGGCGAACGCTCGGTTCATGCCGTGACGGCGCTGATCCTCGTCGCCTCGCTCGGCATTGTTGCGGCCTTCCTGGGCGACCGCTACGAGTACAGCTACGTCGCCAACTACTCCAACCGCGAGCTCGACACCTATTTCAAGGTGGCCGGCCTCTGGGCAGGCCAGCGCGGTTCACTGGTCTTCTGGACCCTTCTCCTCTCGGTCTTCGCTTCGGTGGCGATCTTCATCAATCGCCGCCGCAACCGCGAATTCATGCCCTATGCGACCGGAACCCTGACAGGAATTCTCGGCTTTCTCCTCGTGGTTCTGCTCTTCGCCGATGTGAGCCCCTTCGAGCGGCTGGGATTCACCCCCGCCAATGGCCGCGGCCTCAATCCGCAGCTTCAGAACTACTGGATGACGATTCACCCGCCGACCCTCTACCTCGGCTTCACCGCCTTTGCGGTTCCCTTCGCCTTCGCCATCTCCGCGCTCCTGACCGGCCGCCTCGATTCACGCTGGATTGTCATTACCCGCCGCTGGATTCTGGTGAGCTGGTTCTTCCTGACCTGTGGAATCATCTTCGGAATGCGCTGGGCCTACGAAGAGCTGGGCTGGGGGGGCTATTGGTTCTGGGATCCGGTCGAAAACGCCTCTCTCCTCCCCTGGCTGACCGCGACCGCCTTCATTCACTCGATTCAGATCCAGGAAAATCGGGGAATGCTCAGGGTGTGGAACATGGGTCTGGTGGTCGTCACCTTTCTGCTGACCCTCTTCGCCACCTTCCTGACTCGCTCGGGGCTGATCGAATCGGTGCACAGCTTCGCCGAAAATCTCACGATCGCCTACATCTTCCTGGGCTTCATGGGATCGCTGGCCGTCTTCGCGCTCCTTCTGATCGTCCATCGCCTGCCGCTGCTGCGCTCCGAGACCCGCATCCAGTCCTTCCTTTCGCGTGAATCGGCCTTCCTCTTCAACAATCTGCTGCTGGTGGGAATTACCTTCGCCGTGGCCTGGGGAACGCTCTTTCCGCTGATCACCGAGGGCTTCTTCGGCGAGGTCATCAATGTGGGGCCGCCCTTCTACAACCGGGTCAACATCCCAATCGGACTGATCCTGCTCGCTCTCATGGGAATCGGCCCGGTGATCGCCTGGCGACGCGCCTCGCCGCGCAATCTCCGGCGCAACTTCACCCTGCCGCTGGGGATGACGGCGGTCGCGCTGCTCGCGCTTCTGGGGGCCGGGGTGCGCCACCCAACGGCACTGACGACCTTTGCCATTGCGGCCTTCGTCATGACCGTCATCGTGACCGAGTTCTGGAAGGGAACCCGGGCGCGGGCCCGGATTGCGGGCGAAGGGTTGCTGCATGCCCTTGCCAGCCTGGTCCGGCGGAATCGGCGACGCTGGGGCGGGTACATTGTGCATGCGGGGGTGGTGGTGATCTTCACCGGACTGGCGGGCGCGGCCTTCGATGTGGAGGTCGAGCAGGAGCTGGCGCCGGGCGAAGCGGTCACGATCCGGTCGGCCCTCGGGAACGAATATCGGCTGGTCTTCGAGAGTCTGTCGCATTCGCGCCCCCGGGTGGCCGAGGACGTTGCCCCGAACGACTGGCGCTGGACCACGCTGATGACGGTGTACCGCAATGGCGAACAGCGCGCGATGTTGCGACCCGAGCGGCGCATCTACCCGGTCATGGAGCAGCAATCCACCGAGGTGGGGATTCTGAGCTCGCTCGTCGAGGACCTCTATGTGATTCCCCGCGATGTGGATCTGGACAGCGGCGAGGACCGCGTGATCTTCGAGGTCAAGGCGCTGCCGCTGGTTCCGTGGATCTGGAGTGGGGGACTGGTGGTGGCGATCGGCGCGCTGATCGGGCTCTGGCCGGCGGCGGGTGTGCCGGTGCGGGCGACCGAACCCGGGCGCGTGCCGGGGACGCGCATTCCCGCCGAAGCGGTGGGTTAAGAGTCCGTGGCCACCCTGGTCGGAGGAATTCTCCTGGCAGCCGGCGTCCTGCTCTATGTCGTCGAGCCGGTCTGGACGCGGCGCGGCGCCCCGCTGCACGACGAGGGGGACGCCCACGACGAGGCGGCGGCCCGGCGCCGGGTTGCGCTGACCGCGCTGCGCGACCTGGAGTACGACCGCGCCACCGGAAAGCTTGATGGCCACGATTACGAGACGCTGAAGGCGGAGCTCTCGCGCGATGCCTTGCGAAAGCTCGATGAGGGACAGCCGAAGCCCAACCTTCGCACAGAGCGCATTTCGGCGGCGCTCGAAGAGGAGATCGCCCAGCTCCGACAGGCGCTGCGGGCCGGCCTGGAGTGTGCGGGCTGCGCTCACCTCAACCGGCCGGGCGCGCGCTACTGCGGCCACTGCGGCCAGCCTCTGGCGGTGGCTGGAGGCGGACCGGATCTCCGCTGATGCTCGTCGCCCGGGACGTTGTCTGCGACTATGGTCCGACGCGCGCCCTGGACGGGGTGAATCTGACGATCGGGCGCGGCGGCACCCTGGCGATCTTCGGGGCCAACGGGGCCGGCAAAAGCACGCTGCTGCGCGTACTGAGCGGAGAGCGGCGCGCCGAGGGCGGCCAAGTCGAGATGGATGGGGTGGCGGTGGCGGGGAACGATCCGGGGTGGCGGGGCAGGGTAGGGGTGGTGTCGCACCGAACCGGACTCTACCGCGCCCTGACCGTAGCCGAGAACCTGACTTTTTTCGCCGCGCTGCGGGGGCTTCCGCGGGACCGGTCTTCTCTTCTGGGCGCACTGGATCTTGCGGCCGCAGCCCCCCTGGCAGACCGACGGGTGGGCCATCTCTCGCGGGGAGAGCGGCAGAGGGTGGCGCTGGCCCGGAGCCTCATGCACAACCCCGAAGTTCTGCTTCTCGACGAACCCTTCAGCGGTCTCGACCCGAGTGGGGCGGAGCGTCTGGAGCGTTTGCTGCGCACGCGCGCCGAAGAGCGGATCGTTGTGCTGGTTACGCACGACCTGGCGCGCGGTCTCTCGCTTGCCGACCGGGTGGCGGTGCTTTGCCGGGGGCGCAAGACGCTCGACGCCGAGGCGGTCGAACTCTCGGTCGAAGCGCTTCCTGGCCACTTCGCCGGTGCCGGAGCCTCCGCATGACGTTCTCGTTCCCGGTTGGCCGCACCCTGCGCGCCCAGAGGGAGACGCCGCCGGGGAAGGGTGTCGCGCGCGGCGGCGGGACCATGCGAAGCGCAGGGCCGCGCCGATGATGCGGGTACGCGGCATTGCGGTCATCGCCCTGCGCGATCTCCGCGCCGAGCTGCGGGGCGGGGGACGGCTGCCCGCCATGATCGCCTTTGTGGTGCTGGCCGCCTTCCTCTTCGCCTTCGCCATCGACCGCAGTCAGATCTCGCCGCGCGGCGTTGCGGCGCCCCTCCTCTGGCTGACGCTGCTCTTTGCGGTTGCAGGGGGCGCGGGGCGCACCTTTGATGGCGAGGAGGAGGACGGCGCCTTCCGTCATCTTCTGCTCACACCCGTGGCGCGCTCCACCATTTTTCTGGGCAAGGCGACCGCCAACTTGGTCCTCCTCTGGGTGGCGACCGCGCTCGCCTTTCCGGCCATCGCCCTCTTTCTCGGGGTCACCGCCACCTCGCCCTGGCAGCATCTTGCCGTTCTCCTTCCGGGCACAATCGGCCTGGCCGCCACCGGAACCTTCTTCGGATTCGTCTCGCGCCACAGCACTCTGGGCGACTCCCTTCTGCCGGTCCTCTCCTTCCCCCTCCTGGTTCCCGTCATATTTTTCGGGTCCACCGCCTCGGCGCGCATCTTCCTCGAACGGCCCTGGACCGAAATTTCGGGGTCGGTGCGTCTGCTCTGGGCCTTTGCCATCGGCTTCGTTGCCGTCGGATCCGCACTCTTTCGTCATCTGACCGAGGACTGACCCCCGATGCCGGCACCCACCGCCAATCATGCCAGGCGCGCGAGCACCCTGGGATTCGCGCTCTCTGCGGTCGCCATCGCGACCCTTCTCCTGGTACACTGGATGGTGGTGGACTGGGTGCCGACCGAAGCCTCGCAGGGAATCGTCCAGCGCATCTTCTATATCCATGTGCCCGCCGCCTGGACTTCCTTTCTGGCCTTCGGGATTGTCGCCCTGGCAAGCGCCGCCTACCTCTGGCTCGAAGAGGAACGGGCCGATGCCGCTGCCGTCGCCGCCGCCGAGGGGGGTCTGGTCTTCGGAGCCATCATGCTGATCTCGGGGCCGCTCTGGGGACGCATCGCCTGGGGCACCTACTGGACATGGGAGCCCCGCCTGACGCTGACGCTCCTTCTCTGGTTCACCTACCTGGGATACTTCCTGCTCCGCAACTCGGTTGCCAATCTTCGCCGGGGCCGGCGCTTCGCCGCAGTTCTGGCAATCGTGGGCTCGCTGAACATCCCCCTGATCCACGTCAGCGTGACCTGGTTCCGCTCGCTGCACCCCCAGCCGGTGGTCATCAAGCCCGAAGGCCCCACACTGCATCCCGACATGCTGACCACTCTCCTGGTTTCGCTGGCCGGATTCACCCTTCTCTTCCTGGGACTCTTCTTTCTGCGCTACGGGACCGAGCTCCTGGAGCGGAGCGGCGCACCTGCCCGAAGTGGCGGACGCCAAGGAGCATGACGATGATCGAACCGACCCTCGCGGGCGCGCTGGCCGCTGTTGCAACGGACGCACTCCATGCGCTTCAGGGCGAAACCGCTCCCTCGCTGCGACCCTATGTCCATGTCTTTCTGGCCTACGGGGTGGCCTGGATCCTGATTCTGGTCTGGGTCTGGCGCATTGCGCGAAGCCTCAGGGGGCTGGCCCGCACCCGGCCACCGGACCCGTCCCACCGCGAGTAGGACAGAGCTGTTCAGATTTCGTTGCGCTCGGCCCGGTTCGGCGACCCCTCCTTCCCGGCGCGCACCCTGCAGAATTCGCCCAGCCGCGCCCTCACCTCCGGAGTCAGGTCCGAGGCACGGTCGAGATCGGATTCGGGAGGCAGGAAGGTGATGCGGGCGCCCATGGCTTCGGCGCGGCGCACCGTGTCGCCGAACGCCTGCGATGTGCTCCAGCGCACCCCCGCAAAGAGCTCCGGACGGGGGCGGTCGAGCCCCAGGAGGTAATAGCCGCCATCGGTGGCCGGCCCCACCACGACATCGGCGGTGGCGAGCGCTGCAAAGGCCAGCTCGATCCGGGCGCGATCGACGGCAAGGGCGTCGGTTCCGATCGCCACCACCTGGTCGGCATGTCGGAAGGCGCGCGCAAAGGTGGCCGCGAGGCGGGCGCCCAGGTCGCCGGGGGGTTGCGGCCAGAGGTGCGTGGGGAGGTCGCCGAGCCAGTTGCGCACCCGGGCGGCGGCCTCGGGCGGATCGTGACAGATCGTAAGGGTGGCGTCCAGCCCTCTGAGCTGATTCACCACCAGTCTGCCCATTCTGCGGTAGATCGTCGTTGCGGCGTCGGTTCCGATCGTCTCGGCGAGCCGGGTCTTCACCCTGCCGGGCTGCGGATCCTTCGCAAAGACCAGCACCATTCTGCGCTCCGGGCGCTCCACTTTCACTGCAGGCGATCGATCCCCCTTGCCCCGCTCTCCGGATCGGATCTGCCCGGTCTTGCGACGGATTGTGACCCTGGCACGCCGAACCGGGTAGCGGTGCGCAAGTTCGGTTGGGGTCGCGCCGCGCAGGAAGCGTGCGATCAGCCATGCATTTCGCACAAATCCGCGAATCCGGCCCTCTTCCTCGTAGCGGCGGGCGCTGGTTGTGATGCGGGCATCGAGATGGTGCAGCCGATTCGCGCTCTGCAGGCGGCGGGCAAGGATCACATCCTCCAGAACGGGTTCGTTGGGGTAGGGGCCCACCTCGAAGAAGAGCTCGCGCGGAATCAGCAGCCCCTGGTCGCCATAGACCAGCCCTGTGCGGCGAACCCGGATCTGCTGGCCGCGCTCGATCAGGCGGTAGTAGAAGGAGGGGTGATCGATCGCCAGCTCCAGACAGGCTGCCGCCCTCGAAGAGGAGCTCATGTGACCCTCGATCGCCCGCAGAGCCGGATCCTCGAGACGGGAATCGGCGTGCAGCAGGAGCAGCCAGGGAGAAGAGTGCAAGAAGCGCGCGCCGGCATTCATCTGCCGCGACCGGCCCGGGTCCGCGCGCAAGACGATCGCTCCTCCGGCACGCGCCACCGTCACGGTCCGGTCGCGCGACCCGCCATCAACGACCACGATCTGCGGAGGCGGCCGCAGTCGGTGCAGATCGGCAAGCAGGGCGGGGAGGGTGGCCTCTTCGTCGATGGCCGGAATCACGACCCCCAGCCCGGCAGCGTCCATCGTGAACCCCGCTTCGTTTCTCAAGCCGGGTGCGCCCGCGAGGCGGCGATCAGCGACCCGACGCGTCGTTCAGCGTCCAGTCGTATTCGATAAAGGCGATCTCCGCCTCCGGATCCTCGAGGGCGGCCCGCACATCGCCGGTCAGGTAGCCCGCCAGAAAGCGACGCAGCCCCGGAATGCCGCCAAAATCCTCGTTGAACCAGTTCAGAACCTCGTTGATCTGCACCACCCGCCGCTGCCCACCGCCCTCGGCGAGGCGAAAGTGCAGGGGATCGGCGACAAAGGCATGCACCCGGTCGTCGAGTTGGGTGTGCAGCGTGGAGCCCAGGTAGGCATGCGGAATCAGCGGCGGGCAGCTCACCGCAGCGCAGTTGATGGCGAAGTGGATGCGCGGATCGCCCATCGGCCGAATGATCTCGTGCTCGATCTCGTCCTGCGAACGCGCACGCCCCGCAACCCGGCAGTGGCGGCCGGTAAAGACGTCGTCGATTTGCCAGACCGAGTTTGCAGGACGTCCCGCCACCCGATTCCCGATTCCCCGAAGCCCGCGGGCGGGTTCGATCGGGTAATGGTCGATCACCCGCTTCAGCATGCAGGCGTTGTAGGCATTGATCCAGAAGGCCAGGCGATCGTCGTTGGCAGCTTGCGCGATTGCCTCCGGGGCAGTGGCGTCCAGGGTGGCGATGTAGCTGTACAGCGACCCGGAGTCGGCCATCAGACGTGCGTAGTCCACCCCCTCTGCATGCACGACCGAGGCCAGGATCCGCGAAAAGGGGGCATGATCGGGAAGGCTCTCCTGGGCAAGGACGGAGTCGCCTCGAGGTGCGGCGGCGGTGAGCGTTCCCGCCAGGAGCAGAGCCGCGCCGGGCAGGCGCACTCCCAGACGGCGAAGGAGCGCCGGCAAAAAACTGAGCAGAAGAAGAAGCCCCCCCGCAATGGCTACCCGGATCAGGGCGTCGGTGCGCGCCTCCTGCGATCCCTGCAGAAGAGCGTCGGCGAAGAGGGTATAGACCGCAGTCCCCGGCACGATCCCGATCAGCGTCGCCAGGGCATAGCTGCGCCACCGGATCGGCAGGAGTCCCGACCCGAAGTTGAGGACGTTGAAGGGCACCAGGGGAATGAGACGCAGGGTGAGAAGCCCCTGGAATCCGTGCTTCGTCGCCACCTGCTCCAGCCGTTCGAGTGCATTCGGATTGCGGCCCATCAGCGTTGCAACCCCATCGCGACCGAGCGCGCGCGCAATCAGGAAGGCGGCGTTGGCTCCGAGATTCGCCCCCGCCAGATTGAGGATCGTTCCCCATGCAAATCCGAAGATGGCTCCCCCCGCCAGGGTCAGGATGGTGCCCGGAATGGCCAGCGCCGTCGCTGTCGCATAGAGCGCAACAAAGATCGCCGGAGCCCACGCATGATTGCCCAGCCAGGCGATCAGCTCGAAAACCCCCTCGAGAGTCAGGTAGGCGCCCAGCGGGGTCTGCCGCGCCACCCAGATCGCCGCAACCAAGAGCGCCGCCAGAGCGCCCAGCCGAAGAAGAGCGCCGCGCGAACGTCGCTGTGTTCCGTCGTCTGCATTCATGTCAGGAGTTCCATCGCTGAGTCCGGGGCGCAAGCGGGGCTGGCCAGACGCTTCGCAGTCCTCATGGCCTCGCGCCATGTGGGCAAGGAGCAACGCAGAGCGAAGCGTCCAGCGCAGATGCCCCCTCGCTCGAATGCCGCTCGGTGTGGTTTGCGGGCTGCCGCAGTCCGCAGGCCGTGCCGAGTGCGCACCGAGAGCGGTGAGGCGCTGGGCTGGCCAGGCGCTTCGCAGTCCTCATGGCCTTGCGCCATGTGGGCAAGGAGCAACGCAGAGCGAAGCGTCCAGCGCAGATGCGTCGCCGCTCGAATGCCGCTCGGTGTGGTTTGCGGGCTGCATTAATTGAACCATCGGATCACCCGTTTAAGAAGGCGTCCCGAGGCGGAATCGAGGCGGGAGCGCTGGAACTCCGAAGCCGCGCGCTTGATCCCCTCGGCCATGGTGGGGTAGGGGAAGATGGAGTTGGAAATCCGGCTTGCGGTGATTCCATGCGCCCGTGCCAGCGCCACCGGCACGATAAGCTCGCCTGCGCCATGTGCGACAATGGTGGCCCCCAGAATGCGGCCCTTGCGGTCGGTCGAGAGCTTGACGAAGCCCGTCCCCCGGCCATCGACGATCGCCCGGTCGAGGTCGTCGAAGGGGTAGCGCCAGCTCTGTCCCCCCCCGGCTGCGGCCTCTTCCTCGCCCATCCCCACGTGGGCAACCTCTGGATCGGTATAGGTCACGCGCGGCACGTTGTCGTAGCGAATGCGCGCCCGGAAGGGCAGAACCGAGTTGCGGAGCGCCACCCGGGCCATCTGATCGGCCACATGGGTGAACTGCATGGCGCCGGTTACATCGCCGACCGCCCGGATCGAGCGCGCCGAGGTACCGAGCCAGGGATCCACCCGCACCGCTCCCTCCACGGTCTCCACCCCCGCATCTTCCAGCCCCAGTCCATCGGTGAAGGGGCGCCGCCCCGTGGCCACAAAGATTCCCTCGGCCTCCACCCGCTCTCCGGCTGCGGTGTGGAGAATCCTGCGGTTTCCCGCGACCTCGACCCTCGCGACCGCCGTGCCCGTGCGCACCTCGATTCCTTCGGCCTGGAGCTGCTCCCGCATGAATGCGCTCACGTCGGCATCCTCGCCGGTCAGGATCGCAGGCGCCATCTCGATGAGGGTGACCTGCGCGCCCAGACGGGAAAGAATCTGTGCGAATTCGGCGCCGATCGGTCCGCCCCCCAGAACCGCCATCGACGCGGGCAGCTCGTTCTTGTCGAAGACGTTCTCGTAGCTCCAGTAGCCCGCCGCCTCCAGCCCGGGAATGGGGGGGATGGCCGCAACGGCCCCGGTGGCGATGATGAAGCGCCGCGCGCGCAGACGACCCGTGCCCTCGACCTCCAGGGTTTCGGGATCGAGAAAGCGGGCCGCACCCAGGTGGACCCCGACGCCCATCTTGCGAAAACGCTCGGGGTCGTCGTGATGAGCCACCGTGCGCCGCGCCGCGCGCATGCGCTCCATGACCGCGCGAAATTCGTGCCGGGTGGGAGAAGCCGACAGCCCCAGCCCGGAGGCGCGGTCGATCTGGTGGGCGAGGCGGCCCGACGCGATCAGCGCCTTCGAAGGAACGCAGCCGGTCCAGAGGCAGTCGCCACCGAGAGCGTTCTTCTCGACGATCGCGGCATTCAGCCCCAGGTAGGCGGCTCCTGCGGCGGTCATCAGTCCGCCGGTGCCACCGCCCACTGCAATCAGGTCGTAGCGTGTCTTCAAGGAGTGGTTGGACAAGGGTGGCTGCGCCGGGCGGAGGGGGTCGCCGCAAAGGTTGGCGCATATGAACATGGATTTGCCCCGCGAAAAGAATAGCTTGTTGTCATCGCTGTCGCGCCTCGGCGCGGGCCGGCTCCTCCGAATGCCATTCCTTGACGGTGCCCGGTTTCGCGTTATCTTCGGTTTCGCCTCCTGGCGCTTCGGAACCTCCCCTGGCAGGGACGGCCGGGCGCGATCAGATGGCTGCAGAGCCCCGAAGATCCATGTGCAGCGGGCCATCACGTACATATCGACCCGTACCAGGGAAGGAAATCGCCATGCCCAGGGAACAGACCCCCTCCCCCTCCACCGATCCGAAGCTCAAGAAGAAGGCGCTCGACACCGCCCTGACCCAGATTGAGCGATCCTACGGCAAGGGCGCCATCATGCGCATGGGTTCGGGGCAGCCCAGCCTCCGCATTCGCAGCATCTCGACCGGCGCGCTCAACCTCGATGCCATCATCGGAATCGGCGGCGTTCCCCGGGGGCGCATCGCCGAGATCTACGGCCCCGAGTCCTCGGGAAAGACCACCCTCTGTCTGCATGTCATTGCCAACGCCCAGCGCGAGGGAGGCGTGGCCGCCTTTATCGATGCCGAACACGCCCTCGACATCCAGTATGCGCGCAAGCTCGGAATCGATGTGGACGATCTGCTCGTGGCTCAGCCGGATACCGGCGAGCAGGCGCTCGAGATCGCCGAGGTCCTGATTCGCAGCAATGCGGTCGATGTGATCGTGGTCGATTCGGTGGCGGCGCTGGTGCCGCGCGCCGAGATCGAGGGCGAAATGGGCGACTCGCATGTGGGTCTCCAGGCCCGTCTCATGAGCCAGGCGCTGCGCAAGCTGACCGGAGCCGTGAGCCGGTCCAATGCAGCGGTCATCTTCACCAACCAGATCCGCGAGAAGATCGGCGTCATGTTCGGCAGCCCCGAGACGACCTCGGGGGGGCGCGCGCTCAAATTCTACGCATCTCTGCGCATGGATATCCGCCGCATCGGAGCCCTCAAGGAGGGAACCGAGATCATCGGCAACCGAACCCGGGTCAAGGTCGTCAAGAACAAGTGCGCGCCTCCCTTCAAGCAGGCCGAGTTCGACATCCTCTACGGCCAGGGGATCAGTCACCTGGGGCTCCTGATCGACCTGGGGGTCGACGAGGGAATCGTGACGAAATCGGGGTCGTGGTTCTCGATGGGGGATCTGCGGTTGGGTCAGGGCAAGGAGAATGTCCGCGCCTTCCTGGAGGAAAACGCCGATGTGGCGGGCGAGATCGAGGCGAAGCTCCTCGTGGCGCTGGGAATGACTCCCGCAAATGGGGACCGACAGGAGGAAGAGGGAGCATCCGGGACGCCAAAGGTCAAGGTAGTGTAGCTTTCGGGCCGGCACGCCTGCGCCGGACCCTGCTTTTGCCAGGGCTTCACGACGCTTCCGCACACGACCGGGTTCCCCAATGAAAGCCGCCGAGATCCGCCTTCGCTTCCTGGAGTACTTCCGGAGCCGCGGGCACGCAGTGCGTCCCAGCTCGTCGCTCGTGCCCGCCGGCGACCCGACCCTGCTCTTCACCAATGCGGGCATGGTCCAGTTCAAGGATGTCTTCCTGGGGGCGGAGACGTCACCCTTTGCCCGCGCGGCGACCTCGCAAAAATGTGTGCGCGCCGGGGGCAAGCACAACGACCTCGAGGAGGTGGGGCGCACGGCCCGCCACCACACCTTCTTCGAGATGCTCGGCAACTTCTCCTTCGGCGACTACTTCAAGCGCGAGGCCGTGGAGTACGCCTGGGGATTCCTGACCACCGACATGGGACTTGACCCGGATCGCCTCTTTGTCACCGTGCATCACACCGACGCGGAGGCGGCGCGGCTCTGGATCGAGATCGCCGGGGTTGCGCCGGAGCGGATTCACGCCCTGGGCGACCGCGACAACTTCTGGCAGATGGCCGACACCGGCCCCTGCGGCCCCTGCTCCGAGCTGCACTACGATCTGCGCCCCGCCGCCGACCGCACCCGCACGCCCGACACCCTGGAGTTCGAGGCCGCCGGCGCGCGCGGAGAGTTTCTGGAGCTCTGGAATCTGGTCTTCATGCAGTTCGACCGCGACGCCAGCGGAGAGCGAACGCCCCTGCCTGCGCCGAGCATCGACACCGGGCTGGGTCTGGAGCGGCTGGCCGCGGTCATGCAGGGGGTCGCCTCCAACTATCACACCGATCTCTTTCGCCCCCTCCTCGACCGGGTTGCCGAGGTTGTGGAACAACCCTACCGGGCCACAGAACCCGAGGGCGTATCCTTCCGGGTGCTCGCAGATCATGCGCGGGCGGTGGCCTTCCTGGCCTGCGACGGAGTGCATCCCTCCAACGAGGGGCGCGGGTATGTGCTCAGGCGGATTCTGCGGCGCGGGGTGCGGCACGCCTGGCTGCTCGGCCGCCGCGATCCCACCCTGACCCGGGTGGTCGATGCGGTCGTCGATACCATGCACGACGCCTATCCCGAGCTGGCCCGCGAGCGCGATACCCTGCTCAGGGTGACCCGCCGCGAGGAAGAGCGCTTTCTGACCACAATCGATGGCGGCATGGCGCGGCTGGACGAGGTGGCGCCACCGCTGGAACCGGGCATGCGGACCCGTCCCGTGATTCCCGGCACCGAGATCTTCCGCCTCTACGACACCTTCGGTTTCCCCGCCGATCTGACCGGAATTGCGGCGGCCGACCGCGGGTACGACCTCGACATGGAGGGATTCGAGGCCGCGCTGGAGGAACAGCGGGAGCGATCGCGGGGGGGCTCGCCAGAGGCCCGGGGGTCGGTAAGGATCCAGGAAAAGGCCGATTTGCAACACGCGAACTGGCACTTCCTGCCCGGCTGGGAGGCCGAGGGCAGCAAGAGACAGCGCTTTGCCGCCTACGACGACGATCTGACGATTGACACACAGGTGATGGGCGCAACGTCCGACAGTAACAGCGTCCACCTCGTCCTCGCCGACAATCCCTTCTATGCCGAATCGGGGGGTCAGCTTTCCGATCGGGGCCGGGTGAATGGAGCGGGGTGGGCCGTGGATGTTCAACGGGTCTGGCGCACCGGCGGACACATTGCCATCTCGGGAACGCTCTTGACCGACGATTCCACAGCGCTCCCCTCTGCCGCCGATCTGCAGGGCGCAGCGGTCACGGCCTCCGTCGATCGGGCGCACCGGCGCGACATCGAGCGCAACCACACGGCCACCCATCTTCTGCATGCGGCCCTGCGCGCGGCACTGGGCGGACACGTCCGGCAGCGCGGCTCGCTGGTGGCACCCGATCGGCTCCGCTTCGATTTCGCGCACTCGGCCCCCTTGGCCCCCACCGAACTGGAGGCGGTCGCCCAGAGGGTGCGCGCCGAGATCTGGGCCAGCGCTCCGGTGCGCACCCGAATCCAGCGCTACGCCGATGCCGTACAGGAAGGGGCGATGGCGCTCTTCGGCGAGAAGTACGGCGACGAGGTGCGGGTGGTGGAGATTCCCGGCACAAGTCTGGAGCTCTGCGGGGGCACCCATGTCCGCCGCACCGGCGAGATCGGCCCCTTTGTCGTCGTCTCCGAGAGTGGGGTCGCGGCCGGGGTGCGCCGCATTGAGGCGCTCACCGGAAGGGCGGCGGCGGAACACCTTGAAGGGTACCGAAGCCGGATCGAATCGCTGGCCGAGGTCATGCGGGCGCTTCCGGCCAATCTGGAGCGGCGGGTTCAGGATCTGCTGGCCGAAAGATCCGCGCTCGAGGACATGGTGGATGCACTGCAGCGCGAGGGGGGAGGCAGGGAAGAGACGCTCGCCGATGAGCGCTTGAAATCCGGAGCCGGCGCCCTGACCGTTCGCGCAGTGCGCATACGGGTGCGAGGGGCGGCCGCTGCGCGAAGCTGGGGTGACCGCTTTCGGGAAACGGTTCCGCACGGCGTAGCGGTTGTGGCGGCCCAATTGCCCGACAACCGCTGCGTTCTCTTCGCCTTCGCCACCGAGAGCGCCATCGCTGCGGGCGCACGCGCCGACCGGATCGTGCGCGAGATCGCGGCCCAGGTGGGGGGAAAGGGCGGGGGACGACCACATATGGCCCAGGCGGGCGTAGGAGACGCTGCTGCAGTCGCCGATGCCCTGCGCCAGACCCCGACGGTCGTCGAACACATTCTGCGGGAGTGAGGAGATCGAATGGAACGGCATGAAACCGATCCTCGCCGGACACAGTCCCTCCCGGAGCCGCTGCGCACCCGCATGGCGAACGATGCCAGGGATGTCGCAACGGTCGCGGCCCTGCTCGATGCCGCCGAACGGGGACTTGAGCGCTGCACCGGACGGGGCGCGCACGAACGCGAGATGGCCTTCGAGCTGCTGGTGGCCGATGCCCGGCTGACGAGGGCCTGCCGACACGCCCTCGGCGAGGGGGGCGGAACCGCCACGCTTGCCGGGATCGCAGCCCGAATCGCACGGATGGATACCGGGCGGCGCACGCACCCCCCTGCCGATAACCCGGCTGTCGGCGATGGATCATGATCCCCTCTGTCGGCCGCGCCGACGTCCAACAGCCATCGGGCCGGGGCGTCGCCCACCCCGAACGGCATAGGGGAATCGACCGCAACCTCGCGCTTCTCCGGCAGCGGACGGCGATCGGTGCGCATCTTCAGGGCAACGACGATTCGCTGACCGGTCGCTACGGCCACCCCGTCCGCGCAATCACCCTGCGGCTCCCCGAAGAAAGAATGCTCAACGATCTCTCCTCCAATTTTCATGGCCAGCCCGGCTGCACCCTCTTTCCTGTCCCGGATTCCAGGGAGATCCGGCGCCAGGGCGGGGGCAAGCAGTTCGACCTCCCGGGTCGCGTGAATCCCTGGCAACCCCTCGAGGGCAGGCCGCCGTTGCCGCCGATCCTCCGCACCCCCCCGCCGAGAGCGCCGAACGATGGCTGACCCGAGCGCAGGGCAGATGCACGCCGAGCTCGCGGAGCTGGCCCATGTGGCGCACGCGGTTGCCCGCGAATGCCCCAAGGAGATCGCGCTCTATACGAAGATGGCATGCCGGACCCTGCACTCCGGCGGCAAGCTCATGTTCTGTGGCAATGGGGGATCGGCGGCCGACGCACAACATATCGCGGCCGAATACGCGGTTCGCCTGGCACACACCCGAAGTCCCCTCGCCGCACTCGCTCTCACGACCGATTCCTCGGTGCTGACAGCCTGCGGCAACGATTTCGGCTTCGATCGGATCTTTGCCCGTCAGGTGGACGCGCTCGGGCGCCCCGGCGATCTTCTCGTTCTGCACTCCACCTCGGGCAACTCCGCAAATCTGATCGAGGCGGCGCAGCGGGCGCGCAGCGAGCGCATCGGCACCGTCGCTCTCCTGGCCCGAGACGGGGGCAGACTGCGCGACCGGGTCGATGCGGCCATTGTGGTGCCCACCGAATCGGTGGCGCGTGCCCAGGAACTTCACCTCGCGCTGAGCCATATCGTATGCCGCGCCGTTGAAGAACGGCTCCTTGGCACTCCCAATCCGGAAGAAAGCGAATGACCATGCAGAATGATGCGCCCCCACTCCTGCTGGACCTCAAGTCGAAGCGGGCCCTTGTTACGGGAGGATCGCGCGGAGTGGGCGCCGCCACGGCCCGGCTGCTGGCACGCGCGGGCGCCGATGTGGGGATCTCCTTCCATACCCGCGCCGACGATGCGGCGGCGGTCGTGTCCGAGTTGGCAGAGACCGGTGCGCACGCCTGGGCCGAGGGGGGAAATCTGGCCGAGTCGGCTGCCGTGGAGAGGCTCTTCGCGCGGGTGGACGCCGAATTCGGGGGATTGGACATCTTTGTGGGAAATGCAGGGGTGTGGCCGGTTCCCGACGTGCCTCTCGCCGAGATGGACGAAGAGCGCTGGCGCAATACGGTCGCGGTCAACCTCGATTCGATCTTTCTCACCACGCGCGCCGCCCTCCAGCGAATGAACGACAATGGCCGGGTCGTCCTGGTCAGCTCCACCGCAGGCCAGCGGGGCGAGGCCTTCCACAGCGACTATGCGGCGACCAAGGGCGCGATGATCTCAATGGTGAAGGGGCTCTGCGTAGAGGTGGGAGGGCGGGGGATTACCGTCAATGCGGTCGCTCCCGGGTGGATCGACACCGAGATGTCCGAACGGGCGCTCAACGGTCCCGGGCGAGCGGCGATCGATGCGGCGATCCCGATCGGCAGAGTGGCGACCGCCGAAGATGTGGCCGGCCCCATCGTTCTACTCTGCAGCCCCCTTGCGCGCCACATCACCGGCGAAATTCTCAATGTCAACGGGGGAGCGGTACTGGTCGGGTGACTTCGCGCGCCCACCCCATCCGCGAAGCCTCGCCAGCCCCTGCGCGCGCCGGCAGGGGCGTTCCGGAGGTCCCCGCGCCGGTCGTGCGGCTGGTTGAGCGACTGGAGAACGCCGGATTCGAGAGCTGGACGGTGGGGGGCTCCGTGCGCGATGCCCTCTGTGGGCGCAAGGGCGATCCGGGCGACTGGGATCTGGCCACCCGGGCCACCCCGCAGGAGGTTCAGCGCCTCTTTCGGCGAACCGTTCCCCTGGGAATCGATCACGGCACGGTGGGCATCTTCGGCGACGACGGTATCCTCTACGAGGTCACGACCTTCCGACACGATGTGACCGCCTTCGGACGCAGGGCGGTCGTGGCCTTTGCCTCGACTCTCGAAGAGGATCTTGCCCGGCGGGATTTTACCGTCAATGCGATGGCATGGCACCCGCTGCGGCGCGAGCTGCGCGATCCGCATGGCGGCATCCGCGATCTCAGGGATGGCGTGCTGCGGGCGGTGGGTGATCCGCGCGAACGCTTCCGCGAAGATTACCTGCGCATTCTGCGGGGACTCCGCTTCGCCGGCGCGCTTGGCCTGGAGATCGATCCCGGAACCTGGGACGGGCTTGTCGAGGCGGTGCCCGGAATCGCCCACCTCTCGCGGGAGCGGATTCGCGACGAGCTGATGCGAATTCTGGCCTCGCCCATTCCCTCGCGCACCCTGCATCTCTCTGAACGATCAGGTGTGCGCGCGGCCGTTCTCCCCGAGCTGAACCGGGGCTTCACCCCAGCTCTCCTGGCCACCGTCGATGCCGTGCGGGGCCGAGGGCGCGCCGAGGTGCGCTTGGCGACGCTCCTGGCCCTCGGCTGTGATCCCCTTCCCCCACCCACCCATATCGCCCGCATCCTGGCGCGGCTGCGCCTTTCGCGCCTTCAGGCCAGGCGTATCGGTGCGGCTGCGGGTTCCGGTCCCGGCCCCGACCCTGCACTCCACACCCACCCCTCCACCCGGCGGCGCTGGCTGGCCGGAATCAATCCCCACGACCTGCGGGGCGTTCTCCGGCTCTGGTTCGCGGCTCTGCGCGCGGGTACGTCGCCCTCGTCGCAAGGCGAGCTCCTGCGTCTCACGGCCGCCATCAGGCGCGACCGGCAGAGCGGCGTTCCCCGCACGGTTGGCGAGCTCGCCATCGCAGGACGCGATCTCCTGACTCTGGGCTGGAGGCCGGGGCCGCCTATCGGGCACGCTCTCGGGGCGCTCCTCGAGGCCATCTGGGAAGATGCCGTGCCGAATGAACGCGCCGCTCTGTTGCACCGCATTCGCCAGGGCACCCTGACCCCCGAGGCCGCACCCGGCTCCCCCGCCGATTCAACCGCCATTGACCCGGGCGCCCGGAACAGCCGCACCGGGAACCCCTTGCGCACCGGAAAAGAGGCGGGCAACGACTGCAGGGAGGCTTCGGCGCACCGATGACCGAACCCCTCGCCACGGCCGAGCGCGCCATTCTGGTCGGCACCCCGCAGGACCGGGCCGAGGCCGACCGCGACCGGGCGGGACTCTTGGAGCTGGGCCGTCTCGCCGATACCGCAGGCGCTGTTGTGATCGACGAGGTCGTGCAGCGTCTGCGCACCCCCGATCCGCGCTACTACCTGGGCCGTGGCAAGGCGGCGGAGCTCGCCGAGAGGGTCCAGGCCGGGAATGCCGATCTTGTCATCTTCGACGATGAGTTGACTCCGGCGCAGGGGCGCAGCCTCGAGGCAAAGTGCGGGGTCCGAATCCTGGATCGCACCGAGCTGATCCTCGACATCTTTGCCACGCGGGCCCGCACCCGCGAAGCCCGCATGCAGGTCGAGCTCGCCCAACTGCAATACCTGCTGCCGCGACTTCGGCGCATGTGGGTGCATCTTTCGCGCATTCGCGGCGGAATCGGGCTGCGCGGTCCCGGCGAGACCCAACTGGAAACCGATCGCCGCCTGATCGCCACCCGCATTGTGGAGCTCAGGCGCAAGCTGGCCGCGGCGACCCGTGCGCGCGCCGTACAGCGTAAGGGGCGAAGCCGCAGCTTTCGCGTTGCCCTGGTCGGCTACACCAACGCCGGCAAATCGTCGCTCCTGCAGGCGCTCTCCGGTTCCGATCAGTTCGTCGAGGACCGGCTCTTCGCGACGCTGGACTCCGCGACCCGCCTGGTGCCCCTGGACGAGGGCTTCGAGCTTCTGGCGACCGACACCGTGGGCTTCATTCGCAACCTTCCGCATCACCTTGTCGCCTCCTTTCGCTCAACGCTGGAAGAGGCTGCCGAGGCCGATCTCCTCATGCATGTCGTCGATGCCGCGCACCCGGACCGGGCCCGTCACGAGAGCGTGGTCGAATCGGTTCTGGCCGAATCGGGGCTCGCAGACCGTCCCGAGATCCGCATCTACAACAAGATCGACCTCCTGGACGCCGACGATCTCCTGGCGCTCCGCCGGGAAGCCGCCGCGCTCGAGCGCAGCCCCATCCTTGTCTCCACAATCGTTCCGGCAACGCTGCATCCGCTGAAGGGCGAGCTGCTCCGGCGTCTGCGGGCCGAGTGGCGATCGATTGTGGTGCATCTGCCGGTCTCGGAGGGAAAGGCGCTGGCAACGCTGCACGCCGAGGGCGAGGTGCTTGCCTGCGAGCGGAGTGGCTATACGCTCTGCGTCTCGGCCCGGGCTCCCGAGACCTTGATCGGACGGCTGGCGCGCCTTGCCGGCATCGAGATCTCCGAGACCGATGCCACCGCTCACTCAAAACATCCTTCATAAAATCATTCAAGTCGTTCATATACAATACACAAGAAAGATTCAGATGAGATTGTACATTAATATCGATCATATCGCCACCGTGCGGCAGGCGCGCCTCACCGACGAACCCGATCCGGTGCGGGCGGCGGTCCTGGCCGAGCTGGGGGGCGCCGATGGCATCACCGTTCATCATCGACAGGATGCGCGCCATATCTCGCTGCGCGATCTGAAGCTTCTCATGCAGACGGCGCGAACCGGCGTCAATCTCGAGATCTCGACGCACGAACGCATGGTGGAGCTCGCCGAACGATTGCGGCCGATGCAGGTCACGCTCGTGCCCGAGAAGCGCGAGGAGATCACCACCGAGGGCGGGCTCGATCTGGGCAGCGCCGCTGTGGAGCGGTCGGTCGGACGCGCCCTGGAGCGGCTGCACGCAGCGGGAATCCGGTGCTCGCTCTTCATCGATCCCGATGCCGAAGCCGTGCGGCGGACACACACCCTGGGTGCCGATGCGGTCGAGCTTCATACCGGCGAATATGCCAATGCGGCAGAATCGGAGGGGAGAGCGCGCGAGCTCGGGCGATTGGCCTCCTGCGGCGCCGACGCGGCCGCTGCGGGTCTGGCCGTCCATGCCGGCCATGGACTGACCTATGAAAATGTCGTGCCGGTGGCGGCGCTGGACTCCATCGAGGAGCTGAATATCGGGCACAGCGTGATTTCGCGCGCACTCTTCACCGGAATCGAGGGGGCGGTGCGCCAGATGAAGGAGATTGTGCTGGGCGCGCCGGCGCGGGTGCGCACTCCCGGCCTCTGGACGCCTCCGGTCGGGTTCTAGCATCTCGTGGATCGCGCCCGAACGGCATTCGCGCGGAGCGTCAGCGGCCCGGTCTGCCGTGCGAGGAGCTGACATGGGAGCGCGGGCGTCGCGGTGGCTGACTGCAGCCGGCCTGGTCATCGCTGCGCTGCTGATCTGGTGGCTTTTGCGCAACGAGGACCCGGCCGCGATCTGGGCCCACATTCGCGGAGCCAACTTCGGTTTCCTGGGTCTCGCCGTCCTGGCCACAACCTGCGTCTTTCCGCTGCGCGCAATCCGGTGGCGCTATCTCCTCTCTCCCACCGGTCCGCCCAGCCCCTTTCAGTCGCGCTTTGCCGCGGTCTGTATCGGATTCATGGCCAACAATCTGCTTCCGGCCCGCATCGGCGAGCTGGCCCGGGCCTGGTCCTATAGCCGTCTCGAGAACATTTCGACCGCTTCCGCAATCGGCACCCTGGTGGTGGAGCGCTTCCTCGATGGCGTCACCATCCTCTTCCTTCTTCTGGTGGCGCTGACCTCACCCGGCTTCCCCTCCGACGAGCTTCCGCCGGCGCTGGCCGATGGGGTGCGCGGCCTGACCCTGGTGCTCGCGCTGGTTCTGGCGGGAATTGTGGCTGCGCTGGCTCTGCCGGATCCGCTCCTCAAGAGCTTCGAGCGAATCGCGCGGGCGCTGCTTCCCGAGCGCGCGGCTCTGGCCCTGGCAACGCTGGCCGAAAAAACCGTCATGGGATTTCGCTCGCTCGGCGGCTGGCGCCTGCTCCTTCCTGCACTCGGGTGGAGCCTTGTCATCTGGCTCCTGCAGTCCTTCTCCTTCTGGCTGGGCTTTTTCGCCTTCGGAATCGACATCCCCTACCCGGCCGCCCTCGTCACCAACGCGGCAACCGCCATCGCGGTCGCGATTCCCTCTGCACCCGGCTTCTTCGGCACCTTCCAGGCGGGCGCGGCTCTCTCTCTCGGCGAAATTTACGGCGTGGCCGCCGCTCCCACCCTCGCCTTCGCCTTCGGCTGGCATCTGGGCGGCTTCTTTCCCATCACCTTCATGGGGTTGTGGCATGCACGGAGGATCGGAGTTTCGCTCGGCGAACTTGTGCGCAGGCAGGACGCCGCCGCCACGGAAAAAGCGCAATGAACAGGAACGTCCCATGAATGCAGTGCAGGTGCTCTGCCCGGCCAAGATCAACCTCTTTCTGCGAATCCTGGCGCGGGAGAACTCGGGATATCATCAGATCGAAACGCTCTTTCAGGCGGTAGGACTCTTCGACCGGATCGAGGTGCGGAAAGGCGTCACAGCGGGGATCGGCTTCGAGCTTGAGCGCGCCGAATCGGCTCCGGGCAGCGGCGACATTCTGGGCGATCTGGGCGACCCCGGGCGCAACACCGTCATGACCGCCGCGACCGCCTTCTTTGCCGCCACCGGAATCGAGCCCTCCGTGCAGATTGTCCTCGTCAAGGCAATTCCCGCCGGGACCGGGCTCGGTGGGGCGTCGTCCGATGCGGCGGCGACCCTGATCGCGCTGAATCGACTGCATGGCGATCCGCTGACGCAGGGCCGAATGCTGAAGATCGCACAGACGATCGGTGCCGATGTGGCCTTCTTCCTGCAGCAGAGCCCTGCCGCCCTGGCCTGGGGGCGCGGCGATCGGCTCCTCTCCCTTCCCGCCGTCGCGCCGCACCCGGTCGTGATTGCCATCGCCGATGCGCGCATCTCGACCGGAGCTGCCTATGGAGAAGCCTCCGCGCGGCTGGATCTGCCCGCCAAACCGGCGGTTCTAGAGGGGCCCGGCGCGGCCGAAACAGGAATTGCGGGGCTGCTCCCCCCCCCTCCACTGCGCGGCAACGACTTCGAGCCCGCAGTCTTCGAAAGGTGGCCGCACCTCGCCGAAATCCGCGACGCACTCGCGGAAATGGGAGCGATCGAGGCGCGCCTGACCGGAAGCGGTTCGGCGATCTTCGGAATCTTTGCCGCTCCGGAGGCCGCAGAGCAGGCTGCGCGCCGGATTGCCCGCCTGTCCGCAGCGCCTGCCGTTCTGCAGAGCTTTACCCTGGACACCCTTCCGCAGGTGGACATTCTCCGGGATCGGTAACCCCGTCCCTGCTGCCCGCCTTTGGAAAACGGGGCAAATCCGGTCGGAATCCGCATCGTTCGCACATCGCCAGAACATATTGACAGACAATGAATACCGAACCAAGACGCGACCCGGCGCTGTTCCTCGTCATTCCCCTGTGTCCGGTGAACAATGGCTGATGTCATGGGAGGGAGAATGCCTGCGATCTTTCTTCTGGCCATCCTCCCGTCGGCGGCCTTGGGAAGTCGGCTCGCGGCGCAGACGCCTGGCCCGGATCTGGTCCTGCTGGACAGTCTGGTCCTTGAAGAGACCGATCACGACTATCTCGGGCAGCCGTTGGGGCTCTTTGTTGGGGCGGATGGCTCCCTGCTGATCTCGGACGGTTTCTCGGATGCGGTCTTCCAATACGATCGCAGCGGTCGCCTCATGGGCATCGCCGGACAGAAGGGCGACGGGCCTGGCGAATTCCGCAATCTGGGAGGGGTCGGATTTGCGGGCGGGTCGGTGATCGGGTTTGTCGACGAAGCGGGCAAGCTCGAGCTCTATGACTCCGGCACGCGCGCACACCTTGGCAGTGTGCGTCTGAGTCTCGAAAACCGCCCGGCTGTCTTTGCAGTCAGGGGCGACTCGCTGTGGTTTGCAGGAGTGAACCCGAGGTCGGGCCATGTGCTCGGCGTCGTTGCCATCTCCGAGCTGTCCGATGCTGCGATGGCCGGAGGCGGCACCGGGCTGATGGAGCTGACGCGCGGATCGGCGCCACAGCCGTACACGGTCGATCACCCGTTGGCCTTTTCGCTCGCACATGCATTCATTGATGTTGGAGACGATGACGTGGCGCTGGCATTTACGGCGACCCCCTTCATTCTGCGCGTCCACCATGATGGTTCGGTTCGGGATACCGCGTGGATTGCCATGGGGGTGCGCAGAGGGGAGATCGCCGAGTCCGACCTGTTGACGATGATGGAGGAGAGCCGACAGCCGCAGAGTCGCGAAGAGCTGCGCTCGTCGACGTTCGATTTCTATGGCAGCGTGTCCTTTGTTCGCGGCATTTCCCGCGATGACGACGGGCGCATCTACACGCTGCATCAGGAAAGCAGCCGGGATGACAACGCCAACATGACGGCTGTCAGACTGTATGTGGCGGTGTCCGATCCCAATGGTTCGCGGCAGTGCGGCGACACCCTGATTCCCGTGTCGGGCGTTGGCGTCCCGATTCCCCTGCTCGCCGGCCGGACACTGTGGGTCCTCGATCAGCGCATCCGGGATGAGGCAACGAACAGCGTCGCCACGGTCGTTCGGCGATTCCGCGTTGATGCGACGCAGTGCATGGGAGCCGCACGGTAATGAACGCAACGACGCGTTGCTCCAGCCGACGGCGACACTGGCCGGTTGTCTGTGGGTGGATTGCCGCTGCTGCGGCTTGGGCAGGGGAGGCAGATGCACAGAGCGGCAGAATCGTGTACCAGAGGACAGTGACGGTTGACGTTGAGCTGCCGGGGGAGATGATTCGCATTCCCGATATGTTGCGGGCGCGCGATGGCACCGTGTTTTCAATGTTCTTTACGCCGTCGTTCTCCCTGATGGTGCCGGAGAACGCGGGGCGCGGCGATGGGATGGGATGGATCGTCTTTCCGTTTACGGCCACGACCAATAATGCGCTCAGAACTCTTCTGACGGAGTGGCATGGTCGTGAAGAGAACGTCATGCAACAAGCGTTTTCCAATGCAGATGGCCAGGTGACCGTGAGATTGATCCATTCCATTCGGAGAACGCTGGTGGTGATGGAAGATGCCGGAGAGGACAATCCCATTGAATGGGAGGTCGCCGACGAACATCGGGAACATCTGGGATTTGACGTCGTCAGGGCCACGGCGGGATCGGGCGACGATCTGATCGAGGCGTGGTTTGCGCCCGAGATCCCGGTTTCGGGTGGCCCGGCTCTCTACGGAGGATTGCCCGGAATGATCCTGTCGCTGTCGGTCGCGGGCGGACGGACAAGATACGACGCGACGGAGATCGATCTGGGCGGAGTTGATGAAGGGGTGATCGTGTCTCCGGATGAGGGCGATGCGATATCGGAAGACGAATATCGTTCGATCTTCGAACGCGAAGTTCGGCGGATGAGACAGAACTCTCGGCAACTGCTATCGCGATTCAGTGGGCCTCCGCAGCCGCAGTGCTCAATCCGCACCGAGAGATCACGACTTGTCGTGCAGTGCTTCCAGCGACGATAGCGGGTTCAGTCCGCCTCCGCACGGCACAGAATTCCCCACCGGGCGCTTTCCCCGCTGCGGCGCTTGCGCTACGATCTTTCGGCAGCCCGCAGCCGGTTTCGGCGGGCCTGCGCTGGCCCGTCGTCTAATGGCAGGACACCGGTCTTTGGAACCGGCGGTGGTGGTTCGAATCCACCCGGGCCAACTCACCCGTCGCCCGCAGAGGCTCCATCGAATGCTGCTCCTTCCCCGGATCGGGTGTCGTGCCCGGACCCGCCGTGCAGGATCGGTCCTCCGCACCCGGCGCACTCCGATCTCCACAGCACTTCCACTCCTGGCAACGCTGATCGCGCCCGGCGCACTGAATGCCCAGGGCGCCCCGGGCCGCGCGGGGGCCTCCGCTCTTCCGCCCGCCGACTCGACCGAACTCCACGACCGCGCCCGCGACGCCCAGGTACGCTTCGAGAGGGTCCGGTTCCGCGAGATGCCGTACAGCTTCGGTCACGCCCAGGGACGCTGCGACGAGGTGATCGGGCGACTCTGCATTCACGACGAGGGCGACGACGGCTGGCGTCCCTCTCCCGATCCGCCTCCCCTCGTGGCCGCGCGCCAGACCCTCCTGGCCACCCTCGATTCCATCGCCCTGCGGATTCCCGGCGATCACTGGGTTCTGGGTCAGCGAATCCGCTACCTGGCCGAGGCCGGCATCCCTTCCCGGGCCCGTCTCCTGGCGCATCGCTGCCGCCTGCCCGAGCGCTGGCGCTGCGATCTGTTGCTGGGATACGCGCACTACCGCGACGCTCGCATCGTCTCTGCCGAGAGCGCCTTTCAGCGGGGACTAGAGGGCATGCCCCCCGCGCTGCGCAGCGAATGGCTCGATCCGGAGCTGCTGCTCGAGAGCGATCAGGGGGACTGGCTGGCTCAGGCGTCCGACCCGGTTCAGGCCCTGGAGCGCCTCTGGTTCCTCTCCGACGCCCTCTTTCTCACCGAAGGCAACGATCGCCGGGCCGCGCACCTCAGCCGTCGCGTTCACGCCATGATCTCGGAGAATGCGCGCAATCCGCACCAGTTGCGCTGGGGACGCGACCTTGCCGAGGTGGTGATCCGCTACGGATGGCCCGCAGGCTGGGAGCGATCGCGGGGCACAGGCAGCGCAGGGTCGCACGTCGTCATCGGGCGCGACCAACCCGCCGCCCTCCGCACCCTTCCCCCGCGCGAGGTGCTGGAAGAGGGCAACCGCGACCTGGTTCCATGGCTGATCTCCGAGGGACATGCGCAGAGCGCCCACATCCCCCCCTTCCTCGACACCCTGGCTGCGCTCGATGGTCAGTTCGGACGCTTCTGGCGACCCGGTGGCGTGATCGTGATCGCCGCCTGGTCTCCACCCCCGGGTGCATTTGCAGACAGCACCGGCAGAGAATGGTCCGATGCGGCGGCGGGGCTCTTCGTCGAGCGGAATGGAGCGCTGATCCTGGATGTGCGCAGCTCCGCAGATCCCGATGGAACCTTCCGGCTCTCGGGTCGGGCGCCGGCGGGGGAGCGGGGCATCGTCAGCCTCGAGGGCTTCGGGCCGGCGTCGCGTCGCGCCTGGCGTACCCGGGCCGGCGTGGGGCTGCGGCCTCTTCCTCCGGGCCGACTTGCAATCTCCGACATCGTGCTCCTGACCGAGGGCGCCGACCCCGCCACCCTTGCCGCGATGCTCCCCCTGATGCGCGGCTCGACAGCGCTGCCGGGCGGATCGGCGCTGACCCTCGCCTTCGAGGTCTATGGCCCCAACCTCGCAGGCGAGACGGTTGCATTCAGGGTCCGGGTCGAGCGCACCCGCGTGGGAGCTCTGACCCGTCTGGTGCGCTGGATCGGTCTCGGAGGATCGGGCGAAGAGGCTGCGGTGGCCTGGGAAGAGGCCGGCCCCGATCATTCCCGCCCCCTCTTCCGTTCGCTCGCGATGACTCTGCCCATCCTGGATGCCGGCCCCTACCAGGTCGTGGTCGAGCTCCAGGTGCCCGGACACCAGCCGCTCGAGGCCCGTCGCGCCTTCCGCATTACGGATACGCCCCACACTGCGGCCGCTCCCTCCGGTCCCGCTCCGAAGACGAGGGAGTAGCCCCGGCCCTTTTTGCCATGCCGGGTTACAGGAACGGCATTCGGTCGGGCGCTGCATCCCCACGGCTGCTGCGATCTGGCGCGCGGCTTGCCAGTCGCGGCGGCCACGCTCGCTGCGCACCGCATTCGGCATCGCTTGCTGGAATTGGCTATGCTTTATGGCTATCATCGAAAATAATTCTGGCTGTCCTCCTCCATCCCTGCACCCCGGACCTGCCTTTGCAGGCCGCATCCCCACATGGACGAATCCATCGGGACCAATCCTCTGCTCCTGCTGGCCGGACGCGCCAATCGGCCATTGGCGGGCGAGATCGGACAAATCCTCGACGCCGATCCCGAGGGCGTCGTCATCCGCAACTTCGCCGATGGCGAGATCTTCGTGCGCATCAATCGCAATGCGCGCGGTCGCGACGTCTTCATACTCCAGCCCACCGTCGCGAAAGCCGACAACATCATGGAGCTCCTTCTGCTGATCGATGCGGCGAAGCGGGCCTCGGCGGCGCGGGTGACGGCAGTCATTCCGTACTTCGGCTATGGACGCCAGGATCGCAAGGATCAGCCGCGGGTGGCGATCGGGGCCAAGCTGGTCGCGAATCTGATTGTGGCGGCAGGCGCCGACCGGGTGGTCAGCATCGACTTCCACCAGCACCAGATTCAGGGATTCTTCGACATTCCCGTCGATCACCTCTACGCCGCCCCGGTCATTACCACCTATTTCCGTGCGCTGCAGGAAAGGCAGCCGGAGCTGAAGGCGCCGGTCGTCGTGGCCCCCGACGTGGGGTCGGGCAAGATGGCGCGCGGATTCGCCCGGCGTCTGGGCGGCACCTTCGCAATCATCGACAAGCGCCGCCCCATGCCGAATGTGTCGAAGGTTCTGAATGTGGTCGGCGATGTGCAGGATCGCCCCTGCCTGGTCGTCGATGACATGATCGACACCGGCGGCACGATCGCGCAGGCCATCGAGGCTCTTCTGGCGCGGGGCGCAAGCCAGGTCTATGTGGCCGCCACCCACGCCCTTCTCTCGGGCGCGGCGGTGGAGCGCCTCTCCGCAACCGCGCTGGCCGGTCTGGTCGTCACCAACACCATCAACATTCCCCGGGAGAAGCGCTTCGACCGCATGACGGTGCTCTCGGTCGCCGACCTCCTCGCGCGCGCCATCTCCTGCATTCACTCCAACGCCTCGGTCAGCCAGCTCTTCGAATTCGGCTGACAGCCTTCCGGATCCATTTCCCCCTCCACCGGCCCACACTGTCCGGCCCGAAGGGAGCGGCGGCGGCCCGCACGGATCCGGATCACCCAGGTCGCACATACATTTCGCATATCGCGCAGAATCGGACATCAGAATCGGAAGTGAAGGAAAAAGACCATGGAAGCAACGCTGAACCTTCGGGTCCGCCACGAATCCGGAAAGGGAATTGCCCGCAAGCTGCGGCGCAGAGGCCGGGTGCCCGGCGTCATCTATGGGGGCGGAGGCGACAACGTCCTCGTTTCGATGGAAGCGCACGAAGCCCTTCATCTCTTCGAGTCGATCGAACGCAACGAAACCGTCCTGCGCCTGGTTCTCGACGAGGGCACGATTGAAGAGGCGCGGATCGGCGAGATCCAGTCCCACCCCTTCCGTCCCCAGCTTCTGCATGTGGATTTCCTGCGCGTCGGAGAGAGTTCCCCCTCCGGCGGCGGCGACTGATCGTCTCCCTCCGTACCTGTGCAGCCCGTGGATCATGCCGGGAGCGCACCCGAGGCGGCAGAGCGCGAGGCTGACAGCGCCGATGCCCGCCCCGTTCGCCCGGCGCGCGACACCCGCACCCGGGTGGTGGTCGGACTCGGAAACCCCGGGCCCCGCCACGAAGACACCCGACACAATGTGGGCTGGTGGGTGATCGACCGCTTCGCCTTCGATCACGACTTCGGACCCTTTGTACGCGGTCGCCGGAGCTTCGAGAGCGCGGGCCGCATCGGGGAACGGCGCATTCGTCTGCTGAAGCCGCGCACCTGGATGAACCGGAGCGGGCTTGCGCTGACCCGTCTGTGGCGCGAGGAAGAGGAATTCCGGATCGAAACCGATCTGCTGGTGGTCACCGACGACACCAATCTCGATGTGGGCCGGATCCGCTTTCGGCGGAGTGGCGGAGCAGGCGGCCACAACGGACTCAAATCCATCAGTGGAACTCTGGGCACCCAGTCCTATGCCCGCCTGCGCATCGGGGTGGGCGTCGCCCCTGCAGGCGAGGATCTGGCCGACTGGGTTCTGGCACCGCTGCCCCCCGCAGACGAGGAAACGATCGTTGCGCTCCTGCCCGAGCTGAGCCAGGCGGTCGAAATCTGGGCCGAAGAGGGAATCGACGCCGCCATGAACCGCTACAACCGCTGACCGCTCACCCACCCCTGTCCCGCGTCCTTCATCCGCACACCCCCGCATTCGCGGAGATCCGCCGTACCCGGATCTGGCCGCACTCACCAAATCAATCAGGAGAATCCCCGAAGTGATCAATCCCCTTGACTGGACCGAATGGGCCTGGGCCATGGGCGCCGTTGGCCTGCTGGCCGCTCTCTTCGTCTACCGCTATCTCATTCGCCAGCCGCAGGGCACCGATGCGATGTCCGAGCTGGCCGACCAGATTCACGATGGCGCCATGGCCTTTCTGCGTCGCGAATACACCGTTCTGGCAGGATTCGTGGCCGTGGTGGCCCTGCTCCTCTTCTTCGCGGTGGGGGGCGCCTCGGCGGCAGCCTACATGGCCGGTGCGGCAAGCAGCGTTCTGGCGGGATTCTTTGGCATGAAGGCCGCGACGCGCGCCAATGTGCGCACCTCGGCGGCGGCCAACGACGAGGGGCAGGGGAAGGCGCTGCGGATCGCATTCTTCGGGGGCGCGGTCATGGGCCTTTCGGTGGCCGCGCTCGGACTCGTGGGCATCGGGGTTCTCTACCGGGTGCTGGCAGCCGATGCAATTCCCGGCACCGCCGACCTGCCCGGATTCGCCGAGATCATCTCGGGGTTCGCGATGGGCGCATCGTCGATTGCGCTCTTTGCCCGGGTGGGCGGGGGAATCTTCACCAAGGCGGCCGACGTCGGAGCCGATCTGGTCGGGAAGGTCGAGGCGGGCATCCCCGAGGACGACCCCCGCAACCCGGCCACCATTGCCGACAACGTCGGCGACAATGTCGGCGATGTCGCGGGAATGGGCGCCGACATCTTCGAATCGTACGTAGGGTCGGTGGTCGCCACGATCGCGATCGGCGCCACCTCCATGGCCCTCGCGGCAAGCACCATCGAGGCGGTCGCGCTCCCCATCATCACGGTTCTGGTCGGTCTCGTCTGTTCGCTCATCGCGATCGGCGCCATGAAGCTCCTCGAGCGCACCGAACCCGGTGCCGCCCTGCGCAACATCACCTTCATCGCGGCGGGGCTCTTCCTCTTCATCATGTTCTTCGTGGTTCAGGGGCTCGACATGAGCATCAGCGACCCCGCCACCGGGGCTGCGCGCTCTCCGCTGGGGCCCTTCTGGGCCATCCTCTCGGGCACCCTGGTCGGGATCCTGATCGGCGTCGTCACCGAGTACTACACCGGCGGAAGACCTGTGCGAAAGATCGCCTCCTCCTCCGAAACCGGGTCGGCGACCAACATCATCACCGGCCTGGCCGTCGGCATGGAATCCACGGCGATCCCCCTCCTTCTGATCTGCAGCGCGATCGGCATCTCCTACGCGGCCTGCGGCCTCTACGGCATCGGTATCGCGGCGGTGGGCATGCTGGCCACGGTGGGGGCAACGATGTCGGTCGACGCCTACGGACCGGTCGCCGACAATGCGGGCGGCATCAGCGAAATGGCCGGTCTGGGACCCGACACCCGCGCAGTCACCGATTCGCTCGACGCGATCGGCAACACCACCGCCGCCATCGGCAAGGGCTTCGCAATCGGATCGGCGGCGCTGACGGCCCTGGCGCTCTTTTCCGCCTACTCCTCCTCGGTCGGCCTGGAGCAGATCAACATCGTCAACCCCATGGTCGTCATCGGCCTCTTTATCGGGGGCATGCTGCCCTTCCTGGTCGGAGCCTTCACCATGACCGCCGTGGGCCGCGCCGCCGCCGGCATGGTCGAGGAGGTTCGCCGCCAGTTCCGCGAGATCCCCGGAATCATGGCGGGCACCGCAAAGCCCGATTCGGCGCGCTGCGTCGATATCTCCACCCGGGCCGCACTGCGCGAGATGCTCCTGCCGGGGATCACCGCCATCCTGGCCCCGGTGCTCGTGGGGCGCTTCCTGGGGGTCGAGGCGCTGGGCGGACTGCTGGCCGGCGCGACCGTCACCGGAGTCCTCATGGCGCTCTTCATGGCCAACTCCGGCGGCGCCTGGGACAACGCCAAGAAGTACATCGAGGGGGGAAAGCTGGGCGGCAAGGGGTCGCCCTCGCACAAGGCCGCAGTGGTGGGCGACACCGTCGGCGATCCCTTCAAGGACACCTCCGGTCCCTCGCTCAACATCCTCATCAAGCTCATGAGCGTGGTGTCGCTGGTTCTGGCGCCCTGGTTCATGCGCTTCGGCGGATGAAGGCCTCCTTCGCGGGCGCGATCGCCTTTGCGCAGGATCTGATCCGCATTCCCTCGCTGCCCGGCGCCGAGGGCGATCTGGCGCGACGCGTGGTGACCGAGATGAATGCGCTCGGCTACGACGAAACCCGGATCGACCGCCTGGGCAATGTGATCGGGGTAATCCGGGGCGGAGAGGGCGCCACCGTCATGCTGAGCGCGCACCTGGACATGGTGGCCGAAGGCGACTGGAGCGACTGGGATTACCCGCCCTTCGCCGGCGTCATCGCCGAGGGCTGCCTGCATGGACGCGGCGCGATGGACATCAAGGGGCCCCTCGCCATCCAGACCCATGTGGGGGCGGCGCTCGCGGGCAGCGCCGAGGGCGACATCGTGGTGGCGCACCCCGTCTATGAGGAGCGGGGTGGCTGGGGAATGGACTACCTGCTGCGGCCCGGGGGAAGCCTCTGTCCCGATGCCGTCATTATCGGCGAGGCCACCCATGGCGATATCGCAATCGGACACCGGGGCCGCGCCGAGGTCGAAATCGTCGCGCGGGGATTTGCCGGACATGCCTCGGCTCCCGAGCGGGCCCGCAACGCTCTCGATCTGACGCCCGCGATCCTGGCCGGCGTGCGCGACCTGGCGGCGCGTCAGGAGACCGACCCCATTCTGGGCGCATCATCGGTGGCCGTCACCGGGATCGAGGCCGTTCCGGCCAGCCTGAACGTCATTCCCGACCGCGTCACCTTCACCCTGGACTGGCGCATTCTCCCCGCCGATACCGAAGAGAGTCTCCTCGAGCGCCTGCGCGCCTGTACGCGGCCGCACCTGGAGCGCTTCGACCGCCGCGAGGGGCAGGGAAGGGGGGCGGCAGTCGAGTTCCGCCTGGCCACCGAACGCCAGGAGGCCTGGACCGGCCCGGCCGAGGAGCGCCGCATCCTGACCCCGGGTTTCCTCATCGATCCGGATCACCCGATCGTCAGGGCGGCGGCGCGCGCGGTGGGCAGCCGCGACGACATCAGCGCCCCCGCCCGGGTGCGGCCCTGGACCTTCGCCACCGATGGAGGATGGAGCTGTGGGGTGCGGGGAATCCCCACGATCGGCTTCGCGCCCGGCGAGGAGCGCCACGCCCACACCAATACCGAACGGCTCAACCTGGACGAAGCCGCCTGGGGCTACGACCGCTACCTGGAGCTTGTTCCGGCGGTGCAGGGGGCCGCGCACGCCACCCGGTAGCTCACTTCGGGCAACGTTCTCCAAAGGGGCTGCGAAACGCTGCCGGGGCGCCATCCACGATCAGCTCCGTCGATCAGGATCCGGGTGCGCCCTTTGGGTCAGTCCATCGGCACGTGCTGCACGATGCGGTCGCCCACCCGATCAAAGATCTCGTCCAGGCTGGTTCCGGTAATCGTCAGCCCGTGGTTCTTGAGCCCCACCACGCAGCGCGACGGATCTTCGGCCTCGCGCACAATGTCGGCCACCGCCTGGCCCAGCTCGCGGGTGCCACAGGGGAAGTTGAACTCGGTCGAGGGCACCCCCTCCGCCCAGCCATGCACATGCATGATCGCCCCCACCGAGGGGTGCTCCTGGTAGATCATCCAGTGCTCGATCGCATCGACCGAAACCCGATTCGGCTTCACGCCCGGCGGGTGTCCGACAATCATTCCATTCCGCTCGGCGTCGTAGCCCTTCACCATCAGGATATGACGGCCGATCTCGGAAAGATTCGATTTGTCCACCCCGCTGGCGCTCATCCAGAACCAATCGGCGTCGTAGCGGGCCGAGAGGTTGCCGTAGCTGAGGCCGCCGATTCCGTAGAGGCGCTCGAGGTGGCGGATATCCCGTGGCGAGAGATGCTCCTCGATCGGGAAGGGAGCAGGAAGCAAATTCAATCCCTTCAGCCGCTCGCCCGCGCGCGAGATTGATTCGGTGTGCGCGTCTCCACTGCAGAGCGCCTCGGGAAGATCGTCCTCGTAGAAGTTTTCGATCACCAGGGTGGAGGTGGCCAGCGGCCGGATTCGCTGGAAGATCTCCTCGAAGTAGCGGTCGCGCGGAAGATCGCCGGAGACCCGGTAGTTGCCCTGTTCGGGGGTCAGAAAACAGATGTCGGGGTCGCCCTCGCCATTCGGAACCATTCCCGCCACGAGATTGGAGATCGAGCGCAGCAGGATCGGATAGCCCTGCTTGAGATGATTGGTATAGGGAGCGGGAAACTCGGTCACCCCGCAGACGAAGATGGCGCTGGCGTTGCGCCGAACCGGTTTGGGCTGCCCCTTGGGGAAGAAGTTGAGGATCAGTTTGGCCGAGGCGGCATCGTCGACGTAGCGGTGGCCGTGCGACTCCATGACATTCCGCAGTCCGCTGCTGAACCAGGCAAAGTCATTGCTGGTTGGTGTGCCGACAAAGGTGAAGTTCATGGTGTTCGCGAACCTGGCGGGAGTGATCAGGGGTGCCGACGCGGGCACGGGAGACGCGCGGACTCCACCCGGGCGTACCAACTAATGTAAGCTCGCCTTTCCGTGTCCGTTGGCAAGGTGCTAGATTTCCCGCATTCCGAAATGCCCGCTCCGCAGGGAAGGCGGAGCCCGTTCACACGCGGTCCATGGGAGTCCCGCACAATGAGAGAGTATGAAATCGTCTATATCCTGGACTCCGCGCTGAGCCAGGAGGACGTCGATGCCCGGCTGGAGGGCTTTCACGCCGCGCTCGGCGGAGAGGTCACCGCCGTTGATCACTGGGGGGTGCGTCAGCTCGCCTACCCCATCCGCAAGCTCCGAACCGGCTACTACGTGGTGGTTCAGGTCACGGCCGATCCCACGGCTCTTCCCGAGTTCGAGCGTCTGGTGCGTCTTGACGAGCAGACAATGCGCTACCTGGTGGTTCTCAACGAAGGCCAGCCCACATCCGGCGCCTCGATCCTCGCCGAACGACATCACCTTGCGGGGAGCGGGGAAGAGGATCACGAAGAAGACGACCCGGACGACGACGACCTCGACACCGATTCCGGCTTCGACTTCGACGACGATGAATCCACCGGGGCCGCCGAGACGGTGGACGACGGCGAAGGGAGCGAAGAAGGTGTCGACCACGCGGGGGAAGAGACCCCGGACGAAGAAGACGTGACGGCAGACGCAGAGGAGGCGGACGACGAGGACGAAAGAGAGCAGATCGTCACCTCGGGACCGCCGATCTTCTCCGGTGCCCGCGGACGCCGGCGGCGGCACGAAGGCCCTCCGATTATCCTCCTCAACTACAAGGACGTGGCCACGCTGTCGCGCTTCCTGACCGAACAGGGCCGCATCCTGCCCAAGCGCACCACCCGGGTCAGTGCCCGCTTCCAGAGAATGCTCGGCACCGCCATCAAGCGCGCCCGGCATCTGGCGCTGCTCCCCTACGTTCGCGACCACGCAGGAAGCTGACGCCATGGTCATCCATTCCACCCCATCCACTCCGACCCGGGAGCTCCGATGAGACTGATCCTGCGCAGAGCGGTGGCGCACCTCGGCGAGGCCGGCGATCTCGTCAACGTCAAGCCGGGATACGCCCGCAACTACCTCCTGCCGCAGCAGCTCGCCTACCGCGCAACCGAAGCCAATGTGCAGCGGATCGAGGAAGAGCGCCGAATTCGCGAAGAGAAGGCCCGCCGATCCTATCTCGAGGCCAATCGCCAGGCTTCGCGCCTGGAGGGAGTCACCCTTGTCTTCCAGGCCCGCGCCAGCGAAGAGGGCACCCTCTTCGGATCGGTTGCCGTGCGCGACATCCTGGAGCGCCTGGATGAAGCCGAGCTGGATTTCGAGATCGACCGCCGCGCCGTCGCCCTCGATGAGCCGATCAAGTCGCTCGGCGAACACGTCGTTCCCATTCGCCTCCATACCGGCGTCGAAACCGAGATCCGGGTCGTTGTGGAGGCCGGGACCGAGTAGGCAGGGCCGCCCGTGGACAAAAGCGCCGGCCGCGAACCGCTGGCCCCGCCCGCCCGTTCCGTGCCCCTCCTTCCCCGGAATGTCGAGCGCGTCGTTGCCTGCGCCCTTGAGCGCAAGGCGATCGATCTGCGGGTGCTTGATCTGCGCGGCCTCTCCGACGCCACCGATTTCTTCGTCATCGCAACCGGAAGCTCCGACATCCATGTGCGGGCGATCGCAGACAACATCCTGACCGCCACCCGTGATCCGGCGCTGCGCCCGGTCCATACCGAGGGACTCGAAGAAGGGCGCTGGGTGCTGATCGATTTCATCGATCTTGTTGTGCACATCTTCCACCCCGAGCGGCGCGACTTCTACAATCTGGAAACGCTCTGGGGCGACGCGCCGGCCTTCTCGCCCGGCGACCCTGCAACCGACCGGGCGCCGGACGGGCCGTGAGGCTCCGCTCGCTCCGTCTGCAGGGATTCAAGTCCTTCCCGGATCCCACCGATATCCGCTTTCATCGGGGCGTAACGGCGATCGTCGGCCCGAATGGCTGCGGCAAGTCGAATATCAGCGACGCGATCCGCTGGGTTCTCGGCGAACAGCGGCCCACTCAGGTGCGCGGTGCCCGCATGGAGGAGGTGATTTTTCAGGGAACCGCCACCCGCCGCCGCCTCAGCCGGGGCGCGGTGACCATGGTCGTCTCGAATGAAGACGGCTCTCTGCCGGTTCCCTGGGACGAGGTCGAGATCGGACGGGTCGTCTATCGCGATGGCGGCAGCGAGTACTCGCTGAACCGGAGCTCCTGCCGACTGCGCGATGTGGTGGATCTCTGCCGCGATACCGGTTTGGGGGCCAACGCCTACTCGATGATCGAGATCCGCATGATCGACGACATCCTCTCGGAGCGCCCCGACGAGCGCAGGCGGCTCTTTGAGGAGGCCGCCGGGGTGGGCAAGTACAAGGAGCGACGACGGGCGGCAACGCGGCGCCTGGAGGACTCGGAGACCGATCTGCAGCGCATCGAGGATGTGATCGGCGAGGTGCAGACCAAGGTGCGCTCGCTGGCCCGGCAGAAGGGCAAGGCACAGCGTCATGCCGATCTGCGCGACCGGCGGCTGGCGCTGGAGGTGGCGCTGGCGCGGCTGGAGCTCGCCGGCATGGAGGCCGATCTGCAACAGCTCCAGGAGGCCCTGCAGAGAGATCGGGAGGACGACGCGGGGCAGGCGGCGGCGCGGGCGGCGAGTGAGGCGGCGCTGGAATCGAGCCGGGTGCAGCGCATCGATGCCGGCAGGGCGCGCGGCACCTGCAAGGCCGAGCTGGACGAGGTGGCCACCGAGCTGGCGCGCCGCGAAACCGAGGTGGCGGTCGCCGAGGAGCGGATCGCCAACGGATCGCAGCGCCTGGAGCGGATTGCCGCCGAACGCGAGACGCTGCAGAGACTGGAAGCGCGCAAGGAGCGCGAAGCGGCGGAACAGCAGGAGCTGCGCGACCGGACCGATACAGAGCTTGCCGCGCTGGCCACGGAGCTCGACGCTCGCAGCGAGGCCGCCCGCAAGGCCGACGACGACCGGGATGCGGCCCGCCAACACCTGCGCGAACTCGACGACGAACGGCGCTCCCTGGCTCGCCGGATTGCGCGCCTCGAGGGCGACCGCGACGCAGCCCACCGCCGCATGGCCGAGATGGAAGAACGGATCGGGCGCCTGCTGACCGAGGCCGAGCAGGGTGCGGGGACGCTGCGCGAGATCGAGGAGCAGGGCGATCTCTTCGTCGGACACGAGACCGCCGCCGCCCAGGCAGCCGCCGAGGCCGAAGCCGAGGTTGCCTCTCTGCGCACGAAGCTGACAGGAAGCCGCGAGGAGCTGGCCGGAGCACAGGAGGCGGAGAGAGATGCCGACGCCCGCGTCTCGTCGCTGACGGCCGAGATGGATGCACTTGATCGCATTGCCCTCTCGAGCGAGGGGCTGGGGGCGCTGGTGGAGGCCGTGTGCGACGCCTTCCCCACTGCGGTGCGCGGCCTGCTCTCGGACTTCGTGGAGGCATCGGGGAGGGTCGCCCGCGACCTTGATGGCCTTCTGGGACCGCTGGCGTCGGCGATCGTGGTGGGGACCCGCGCCGAGGCCGCCGTCATCGCCCGTTGGTACAACGCCGACGAGACCCGCGTGGCACCCCTTCATATTCTTGCGCTCGACCTGCCGGGGGCCGACAGCGAAATGCCTCTGCCGGAGGGCGTCGGGATCTCCGGCCCCGAGGGGAGGCTGGCGGGGCTGTTGCTGCAGGGCGTTGTCCGTGCAAAAGAAGGGGAATGGATCGATGGGCGCGGCGTGATCCATCTCCTTCCCGGCGCGGGCAGCGCTGGCCCCCTGGAGCAGCGCGCACGGATTCGTGCCCTGGAGACCGAACTGAAGGCGGCGCGCATGCAACTCGAGACGGCGCGCCGCGAACGCACCGGGCTGGAGGCCGCCTGCACACGCCTGGAGGCCGCCCGCGAAGCCGCAACCGAGCGCCTGCTGGCGGCCCGCGACAGTGTACGCGCGGCTGCGGCGCGCACGAGCTCGCAGAAGGAAAGGCGGGCGCGGCTGATCGAGGAGCAGAGCGATGCCGAGAGGCGTCTGGCGGGGCTGCGGCGCGCTCTGGCCGAGGCCGGGCGGGGGGCTGCCGAGGCGGAAGCGGAGCGGAACGCCCTGGCCGCGCACGACAAGATCCGGGCCAGCGACACCGAAGCCGGCCGCAGAACGCTAGAGGTTGCCGAGGCGGCCTGGGAGCGTGCCCGCGAAGCCGCCTCCACGACCCGCCTCCACGCGGCCCGGCTCGAGAGCCGTCGCGATCGCGCCGAAGAGCAGCTCCAGGAAGTCGCGACCGCCCGAAGAGAGGCCACCGAGGGCCTGGAGCTCCTCACAACCGAAGAGAGCGGAATCCGCGTCGCGATGGGAGAGGCTGCCCGGGTGCGCGAAGAGGGGCGCGAGGCGCTGCAGGATCGCTTTCTGCTGCGCGACAGGCTGACCGAGCGACTGGCCGGCGAGAACCGGCGCCTGGAGGAGGCCGAGAGGGCGGTCGCCGAGGCCGAGAGCGGGCTTCGCCAACTGCGGGCGGCCGAGCGGGACTCCGCCGATCGGCGCCACAGACTGGAGCTGCACGAAGTCGAACTCCGCAACCGCGCCCTGCGCATCGGTGAGCGCATGGAGGCGGAGTGGGGACGCCCCGTCGAAGCTCTGCTCAAGAGCGTCGAGCCGATCGAGGGCAACAGCGAGGCGCTGCAGGAAGAGCTGAAGGAGAGAATTCTGCCGGCGCTGGAACGGATCGGCCCCGTGAATATGCTGGCTGTCGAAGAACACGAGGAAGAGCGGGCGCGACTTGATTTTCTGACCGGGCAGCGCAACGATCTGGTCGCGGCCCGCGACGATCTGCGGAGCGCGATCCGCAATATCAATGCAACGGCCTCAAAGCGCTTCCGGCAGACCTTCGAGGAAGCCCAGGGACACTTTCGCTCCACCTTCCGGCGACTCTTCCAGGGGGGGCAGGCCGAGCTCCGTCTTGCCGATCCCGACGATCCCCTCGAGTGCCCGATCGAAATCCATGCATCGCCCGGGGGAAAGCGCACCCGGCGTATCGATCAGCTCTCCGGGGGCGAGCGCGCCCTGACCGCCCTCGCGCTGCTCTTCGGAATCTATCTGGTCAAGCCCAGTCCCTTCTGCGTACTCGACGAGGTGGACGCCCCCCTCGACGACACCAATATCGGCCGCTTCATCGCCCTTCTGCACTCCTTCAAGACAGAGACGCAATTTGTGGTCATTACCCACAATCCGCGCACCATTGCCGCCGCCGACTGGATCTATGGAGTCACCATGGAAGACCCCGGCATCTCGTCGATCGTGGGCGTGCAGCTCGACGACCCCGCCAACGCCGGATCCTCCTCCAGTTCCGTCGCCGAAGCTGCTTCATAGCAGAGCGGGGCAACGCAAGGCCCGCACCCGCCATGCCCGGGGAACCGTCAGCTCTCGTTACCTCTGCACAAGTTCGTATACAACCAGTCGCTCCACCCCCAGGCGATCGGTTGTGATGGCAAGCAGCCATTCGCCGCCGGGGTCGAAGTGCTGCACATTCAGATGTGCGGGGAGCACCATGAGGCCGATCTCGCGTCCATCGGCGGCAAACCCTCGCCAGCGCTGCTCGCTCTCGCCCGGCCGCAAGAACTCGCGCACCCAGATCCGGTCGCCGATCCGCCGGATGTCGCCATAGGCGGGAAAGGCGTCCGGCAGATACTTGCGGTCGTAGGCAATCCGCTCCTCATACATCGCTTCCCAGTTGTCGGTGCCTCTGTCTTCGTACTGCCGGCGAATGGCGCTTTGGTAAGCCTCCATATTCTCTTCGGTCACCACCCGGTCGCGCCCCTCCCACCGGATCCGGTTCCGGGTGGCGCCCGTCCAGTCGATCAGCTCGATTGCGTAGTCGTCGGCGGTTCCGAACCAGATGCCCTCGTCGGTTGCCGCAAAGACCGGTTCGCGCCCCCAGGTGCGCGGGCCTTCGCTGTTGGGGCGGCCATCGCGGTAGTAGATAACGCGTTCCGCACCGGGAAACTCCGCACGCAGCACAGTCAGGGGCGCATCTTCGCCATCGATGAAGTACAGATCGTGGTGCCACCGGTAGGGCCCCTCGGCGCGTTCGCGTCCACTCCCGCCAAAGGTGGTGAAGACCATCCGCCCCGAGGGCGCGCACTGAATGGCGCTGTAGGGCGTCTTCGTTCCGGTGTCGAGCCGGTAGTCATCCAGAAAACCGCCGCTCCCGGCATCCAGAAGGGTAACTCTGCGCGCAATCCGGTCGTGAATGACAACCACATCGTCGCTGGTGCAGGTCGGGAGCAGAGAGGGAAGGGTGAACTCGCCGGGCCCCTGGCCGGCCCGGCCCGCGCTCCAGAGATGGATCCCGCTCGCATCGAATTTGCGGACCTCGAGCTGTCCCGCGACCATCGCCACGATACTGCCGTCGGAGAGTCGCCGGGCGCCCTGAATCCTGTACAGTTCGTAGGCGGGATCGTCGGCCTCGACCTGACCGATCGAGAGAATGGGATCGGCACCTTCGGGCACCCGCAGCACCATCTCCGTCTGTTCTGCGGTCAGTGTGGCGGGAAGGGCCGGAAGCGCGAGCAGGCTGACCAGGAGCCACCGGGCGATCCTCGTGAATCGGACCTCGCCGGGTGGCGCAACCTTCACGCCTCTGTCGGGGTTGTATTGACCGGCATCGCAAATGCCGATCGACACCACAAGCCCCAGGCAATCCGGAAACGCCAGATTCATGTATCACCTCCCGTGACATTGAGAATGATGATCCGCAGCAGTCCGCTACAGGCATCTGGCGGGCGCAGAACCGACACAGGTGCATAATGCCGGGCTGGCATGCATGCCGCAAATTGTGACAGCTCAATCGAGCCAGGCTGTCCCCTGACCGGTCCTGCGTCGCAAGGACACGATTCGCGCCGCTCCCACCAACCCGCCCCCGTCGGTTAGATTTGATTGGCGAATCCCCCCTTCGCACGCAGCCTGTCCCCCCCACACCGGAGAAATCGCGCCCGTGCTCATCGTCATGGACCACCGGGCCTCGCCCGAGCAGATCCAGCGCGTGGTCGACACCATTGTCGATATGGGGTACCGCGCCAAACCCATGCCCGGCCACCAGCGCACCGCGATCGGCCTCGTCGGCAACGATGGCAGGGTCGAATCGGCGCGTCTCTCGGGCCTCCCCGGCGTCCGCGAGATCATACGGGTCAGCAAGCCCTACAAGCAGGTCTCGCGCGAGTGGCGCGAAGAGAACACCGTGGTCGAGCTCGGCAATGGAGTCGCCCTGGGCGGACGCGAGGTCGCGATCATCGCCGGGCCCTGCGCCGTCGAAAGCCGCTCGCTCATTCTCGATATCGCCCACCGGGTCCGGGCCGCCGGAGCCAGCGCGCTGCGCGGAGGTGCATTCAAGCCGCGTACATCCCCCTACTCCTTCCAGGGACTGGGGCTCGAAGGGCTGAAGCTGCTCGCCGAGGCACGCGCCGAGACCGGTTTGGCCATCGTCACCGAGGCGGTCGATTCCGAGGGAGTGGAGCTCGTGGCCGAATACGCCGACCTGATTCAGATCGGAGCCCGCAACATGCAGAATTACCCCCTTCTGAAGCGGGCCGGACGCGCGGGCAAGCCGGTTCTGCTGAAGCGCGGACTCTCTGCGACCATCACCGAGATGCTCCTGGCGGCGGAATATCTGCTGAGCGAGGGAAACCCGAATGTGATTCTCTGCGAGCGCGGCGTGCGCAGCTTCGATCCCCAGACCCGCAATCTGCTCGACCTGACCGCCGTTCCCGTGACCCGTTCGCTTACGCATCTGCCGGTGATCGCCGATCCCAGCCATGGAACGGGTGTGCGCGAGATGGTGACGCCGATGGCGCGGGCCGCCGTGGCCGCCGGAGCCGATGGACTGATGATCGAAGTCCACCCCGATCCGCCCGCGGCCCTCTCGGATGGGGTTCAGAGCCTCTACCCCGACCAATTCGACCGCCTGGTCCGGCAGTGCGAGCCGATTCTGGCCGCCATCGACCGCTCTCTGGCGCGCGTTCCCGAGGTCGCAGCCACGCCCACGCAGTGAGGATGCGCTCCCGTCGATCCTGCCTGCGCCGATGAAGGGCCACGACCTTGGACGGCGGGGCGAGACGCTGGCAGCCGAACACCTGGAGGCACAGGGCTGGACGGTGATCGAACGCAACTACCGCGCCGGCCCCCTCGAGATCGACCTGATCGCGGAAAGGGGTCGCACCGTGGCCTTCATCGAGGTCAAGACGCGCTCCACCACAACCGGAGGCGCCCCCCTGGACCCGGTCGGATGGCGAAAGTGGCAGGGCGTGGCCGAGGCGGCGCGCCGCTGGATCTACGAGAGGGGCCGCCCGGAAACCATCTATCGCTTCGACGCCATCGGCGTGCGCATCTTCGGCAGCCGGACCGAGATCGAACACATCGCCGACGCCTGGCGTCCCTGAGGGGTTGGCAGGGAACGTTCTGAAGGCCGACCGGTACAAAATCGATCGCAGCAAGTCCGCGTTGACGGCTCTTTCCTGCATCACCTTGACATGTTCCGCGTGCACAGTTCGCTCACGAATGGCGAAGCCTGGTCCCGCCTCGGCGAATTTCGGCAGGGCTCGTCGGCGGTTCCCTCCCGACCAAAGGAGAAGCGCCAATGATGAAGAAAATCATGCGATCAGCTCTCGCCGGATTCACTCTCGTCATATTCCTGGCGGTGTGCGACACGGTCGGCGTAGACCATCACCAGGTCGTCGAGGTCGATCGTTTCCTCGAAGCTGTCGAAGCCGTTGAACGCGGAGCGTCGATCGACACCCTGGACGAATTTGCCGGCGGCGGCAGCGCGCCCTGGACGATCGTCTTCATCGCCGATGGAGCGGCCCGTTGGAGGGAATACATTCGAGAGTCGCTAGGGACGGTGTCCTGGAGTACGTGGAATCCCCGGGTTGGGACCGGTTGACCTGACACGCCCGTTGCCGGTATCTTTGGGATGTGCCCCAGGTCCGCGAGTCGCAAGCCCGCCGAATCCCGTCAGGACCCCGCAGGTAGCAGCGGTACGTGTGGCGAACGTCGTCGCGGAGTGCCTGGGGCGCCTTCCGCCCCCCCGGCCCGAGGCCTTCCGCCTTGTCCTATCTCGCTCTCGCCCGCAAGTACCGGCCCCGCCGCTTCAGCGAGGTCTCGACCCAGGAGCATGTCTCCGAAACCCTTCGGAGTGCCGTTGCAGGCGACCGGGTGGGGCACGCCTACCTTCTCTGCGGGCCGCGCGGGGTGGGGAAAACTACGATTGCGCGCGTTCTGGCGATGTCGCTCAACTGTCCCACGCGCCTTCCCGATGGTGAACCCTGCGGCGACTGCGAAGACTGCAACGGGATCTGGGCCGGCCACACCTCGCTTGATGTCGTAGAGATCGACGCCGCCTCGAACCGGGGCGTCGACGATGCGCGCGATCTCCGCAGCCGGGCCATGTACGCGCCCTCCAGCGATGGCCGCTACAAGGTCTATATCGTGGACGAGGCGCACATGCTGACCCGCGAGGCCTGGAATGCGCTCCTGAAGGTTCTCGAGGAGCCGCCCCCGCGCGTGGTCTTCTGTTTTGCCACCACCGAGGCCCGCAAGATCCAGCAGACCGCCGCCCCAATCCTCTCCCGCTGTCAGCGCTTCGATTTTCGCCGCATCGGTGCCAGCGACATCGTGCAGAGGCTGCGCGAGATTCTCGATGCCGAAGAGATCGCCTTCGAGGATGCGGCGCTTCTCGCGATCGCGCGCAAGGCGAATGGGGGAATGCGCGACGGGCTCTCGCTCCTGGACCAGGTTCTGGCGCTTTCGGACCGCGAGGTCACCGTCGAGACGGTCGTGCGGGTGCTGGGAGTCGTCTCCGAGGAGCGCTATCTCGAGATCCTGAAGATCATCGCCGAACGCAACCATGGCGCCGTCTTTGATTTCGTCGAGATGCTGATCGACGAGGGCTACGATCTGGTCGAGTTCTATCATGGCCTGACGGCCCGGCTGCGCCTCCTCCTGCGGCTGGCCGTCACCCGCCAGGGCGATGCGCATGAGCTCGGCGCCGAGTTGAACCGCGCATACGGCGAGCGAGCCCGTTCCTTTGTCGCCGGCGACCTGATGCGCATGCTGGCCATGTGCGCGGCGCTGGAATCCGATGGCAGTCTGCGCCGCACGGGGCGTCCGCGGGTCCTGATCGAGGTGCTTTTGCTGCGCATGAGCTATCTGGACCGCACCCTCGAGCTCGAAGACGTGCTCCGTGCGCTCGGCGGCGCTCCCGAAGCGACGCCGCCCACACCGCCCCCGTCGCCCCAGAGTCAGCCCAATGGCCGTGGGAACTCCGTTGGGCAGCAGGGCGCAACTGCGTCTCCGGCACAGCCCCCCGAGCCCCCGGAGCAATCCGCAGAGCATCGGCTTCCCGCCGCAACCCCCACCGAGGCCTGGGAACGGCTGCTGAAGTCTCGGTCCGACCTGCCCCCCGGTCTGGCGGGCATCCTGCGCGCGGCCACAGTCACCGAGGAAGAGGGCATCATCGTTCTGGGCGGGGTCGGGATCCTGGCCGAGCGCCTGGCCGACCCCTCCATCCAACGAGCGCTGGAGGTCGCGCTGGGACGCCATGCAGGCCGCGAACGCATTCCCCTCCGGGTTGCCCGCGAACCTTCCGGCGGCGACTCCGGCTCCGAACCCCGCAGGACCGCCGCCTCGGCGTGGCAGAACCGGCTGCGCGATCTTGCAGACCGCACCCCCTTCCTCGAGGAGGCGATTCGCGCACTCGACCTGGAGCTGGTCGATTAGGAGTTCCCAGGGTTCCGGTACGAATCGCCACAGCCGCACAATCACTCAATACGCCTCCGGGCGCGACACGATGGAGAACCGAAATTCATGACGAACATTCAGCAGTTGATGAAGATGGGCCAGCAGATTCAGGCAAAGGTCAAGGAGCTTCAGGACAGCCTGGAATCGACCGAGATTGAGGCGTCGGCCGGTGGCGGAATGGTGCGCGCCCGGGTGACGGGGAAGGGAGATCTGATTGGCGTGTCGATCGAACCGGATGTCGTCGATCCGGAAGATGTGGAGATGCTTGAGGATCTGGTTGTGGCGGCGGTTGCCGAGGCCCAGAACCGCGCCCGCACGTTTTCGGAAGAGCGCATGCGCAGCGCCACCGGCGGACTCCCGGTGCAGCTTCCCGGATTCTGATCCCGGGCTGTCGTGTCGGCACTCCGGACCCTGGCGCGCGAGCTGAGCCGGCTCCCCGGAATCGGAACCCGTACCGCTACCCGCCTGACCTACCACCTGGTCAAGGGCGACAAGGCCGACCTGCGCCGTCTGGCGCGCGCCCTGGAGCGCGTGGCCGACCGTATCCACCCCTGCCCCCGGTGCGGCAACTACTGCGAGGCCGACCTCTGTGCAATCTGCGCAGATCCCGGACGCGATCCCCGGGTCATCTGCGTGGTGGAAGAGGCCTGGGAGGTGGGCGCCATCGAGCGCTCCGGCCACTTCCGCGGGTTCTTCCATGTTCTGGGCGGACGCCTGTCGCCCCTCGATGGAATCGGCCCCGAGCGACTCAATATCGACGGCCTGTTGAGCCGGATGCGTGAAGCCGCCGGGGAGGTCGGCGAGATCATTCTGGCCACCAATGCAAGTGTCGAGGGCGAAGCCACGGCAGTCTTTCTCGAAGAGTTGCTGCGCCCCCTGGGAGTTCGCGTAACCCGTCTGGCGCGCGGCATTCCGGTGGGAAGCGATCTCGAATACATCGACGACACGACGATCGCAGAGGCGCTTGCAGGAAGAAAGGAGATTCCATGAGTTCCCGCTTGCGGCGAGCCGGCTACTTCGTTCTGGGCGCTTCGGTGGTGCTCGGCGTTTCGGCGCTGATTCTGCGCGACCAGCTCCTGCGCAACCGGCGCGATCTCTTCAGTCCCAATCCCCTGCGAAGGCTGGCGGCGCTCGGCCACCTTGGCCGCGCAGGTGCAACGGTGGGCGCCATCACCCTGCTGCGCGACTTTTGCGACTGGGAGGAACGATCGCTGCTACGCCGCCGGGCCGGCGCCATCCTGGGGCGCATGGAAGACGAGCTGCGCGCGCGCGAGGGGTCCCGGTGAACATTCCCAATGCGATTACCGCGGCGCGAATTGCGCTCTGCCCGGTGATCGTTCTCCTGGCGCTCGCGACCGATCCGATCCTGCGCTACACGGCCTTTGGCATCTTTCTCCTGGCCGCCTTCTCCGATATCTACGACGGCCACCTGGCCCGCAAGCACGGCTGGGTTTCGAACATTGGCAAACTCCTCGATCCGATCGCCGACAAGCTCCTCGTCGCTGCCGCGCTGATCCCCATCTTCATCATCACCCGGCGCGCCGACGGCTTCAGTGATCTCCCCCTCTTCGGCGGACCGCTTCCCCTCTGGGTCCTGATCGTGATCTTCGGTCGCGAGCTGGCGGTCACCTTCTTTCGCGCCCATGCGGTGCGGCGTGGCATTGTGATCGCAGCGGGCAAATCCGGAAAGTACAAATCCTTCTTCACCTATCTCTTCGGCGGCGCCCTCCTTCTCTGGTTCCCCCTTCTGCGCACAGCCACAACCTCGGGCTGGGACAATCGCCCCTGGGATCTCTGGGCGATCTTTCATTCGACCTTTGCGGCCACGACGCTCGCCCTGGCTCTCTTTCTGACCCTCTTTTCGCTGGGAGACTACCTCTGGCGCTACCGCTCCCTGGTGGTGACCGCAGGAGGGTCGCCACAGGAGCGGACCGCAGACGAAACAGACCGGGAAGCGGGGTGATTGCCAGCCCACGCTGCCGGAGGCATCGGCCATGACCGATGACGAGCTCCGTGCGCGGGCCCGGCGCCTTCTGAAACGGGCCGTGGCCGCACAAATCCGTCTGGCGACGGCCGAAAGCTGCACCGGCGGGCTTCTGGCCGGGGTTCTGACCGGCATTCCGGGAGCGTCGGCGAGCTACGCCGGGGGATTGGTTGCCTATGACAACGACGTCAAGGAGCGTCACCTGGGGGTGCGGGCGCAGACCCTGGAGACCGAGGGCGCGGTCTCGCAGGCGGTGGCGCTGCAGATGGCCCACGGAGCCTGCCGCACCTTCGGGGCCGGGCTGGCGATGGCGGTCACCGGAGTTGCGGGCCCCGGGGGCGGCACTCCCGCAAAACCCGTCGGCACGGTCTGGGTCGCGGCGGCGCTTGCCTCGGGGCAGGATACGGCGCGGTTGCTCCATCTCGGGGGAGACCGCGACGCGGTGCGCCGGGCGAGTCTGGCGGCGGCGCTCGATCTGGCGCTGGAGGCGCTGGCGCTGGCATACTGACGCGAGCGGCGGGCGCTGAAGTACATTTGATGTGCAGCAACCCGATCGTACCCGATTGCAGGCACAGAACGCACAGCTTTGAGGAAGGCACTGTCAGCGATGACCCTCTCTGATTCCGATCGCCCCGACGAGATGGACACAACCCCCGCCGCCGCCCCGGATGAGGCCGACCCCGCCATGGACGCCGTCGCCGATCCCGGGAGCTCTGCGAAGCCGGAAGGAGACGAGTCCGCTCCCGTCGGGGATCCGGCCGCTGCAGCAGACGATTCAGCCGCTGCAAAGGAGGGCGACGAAGGCGATGAAAACGAGGATGGAGCCCCCTCTGCAGCCGCGCCCGACGACCCTGTTCGGGAGCTCGAAGCCGAGTGCGATCGTCTGAGAGAGCGGCACCTGCGTCTTGCGGCCGACTTCGACAACTTTCGCAAGCGAACCGAAGAGCGGGTGCGCCGCCGCTGGGACAGCGCCCAGGCCGATCTGGTGGGCAAGCTCCTGGACCCGCTCGACGATCTTCTGCGCGTGACGACCCTGGAACCGGGGAGCGAGGCCAACGTAGAGGCAATCGTCGAGGGAATCGACCTTGTCGAGCGCAAGTTCATGCGCGCTCTGCAGGAAGCCGGGGTCGAGACCGTCGATCCCGATGGAGAACCCTTCGATCCCAACACCATGGAGGCGATGATGCGCCTGCCCGCCGAATCCGACGAGATGGACGATACCGTGGCCCAGGTCTTGCAGCGGGGCTATACCCTGCGCGGGTTGTTGATCCGGCCGGCGCGCGTCAGCGTCTACAAGTCATAGCCGGCCCATGCACCGACACCGACCGGCACTCCCCACGGCCCGCTGACGCCTCGTCGCCATGACAACGACCGACAAGGACTACTACGCCATTCTGGGGGTGGCGCCCAAGGCGGACGACGAGGCCATCAAGAAGGCCTACCGCAAGCTTGCCAAGCGCTACCACCCCGATGCGAATCCCGGAAACCCCTCTGCAGCCGAGCGTTTCCGCGAGATCGGCGAGGCCAATGCGGTTCTTTCCGACCCTGCCCAGCGCGCCCGCTACGACCGGATGCGGCGTCTGGGGGCTTTCGGGATCCGGGGCGGAGGACAGAATGCCGACTCCGGGGGACGTCCTGACCCGGAACAGCGCTCCGGCGGCTTCTCCTTCGACGATCTGGGGGGGCTGGGCGGCTTCGGCGACCTCTTTTCGTCGATCTTCGACCGCGGCCGCAAGGAGCAGTCCAATACCGATTCCGGACCCGCCCGCGGCGCCAATATCGAGTACACCCTGGAGGTGCCCTTCATGGTGGCCGCCACCGGCGGCAAGGTCCCGATCGCGGTTCCGGTTCGCGAGGAGTGCGCCATCTGCAAGGGTTCGGGTGGCGCGCCCGGCACAGCCTGGAAGAAGTGCGAAGAGTGTCGCGGTTCGGGGAGCGTGTCCTTCGGCCAGGGCGGATTCGCGGTCAGCCGGCCCTGTCCCGCCTGTTCCGGTCGGGGGCGGATCGCCGAAAAGATCTGCGAGAGCTGCGGGGGCGACGGTCGCCTTCATCAGAACCGCAACATTCAGGTCACCGTTCCGGCCGGGGTGGATACCGGTTCGCGGGTGCGCCTGACCGGTCAGGGAGCGCGCGGTTCGGCAGGGGGCGCTCCGGGCGATCTGGTCATTGCCTTCAAGGTTGCGCCTCACCGCTTCTTTCGGCGCGAGGGCCACGACATCCATGCCGATGTCACGATCAATCTGGCCCAGGCGACCCTCGGGTCGCGCATCCGGGTGCGAACGATCTCGGGGCGCAAGGTCGTGCTGCGGATTCCGCCGGGAACGCAACCGGGCACCCTCTTTCGGATTCCGGGCTATGGAATCAGTCGCGAGGGGAAGCGGGGAGATCAGTTCGTGCGGGTGAAGGTTGCAATTCCGGAATCGCTGAAGACCGATCAGACGCGGAAGCTCGAGGAGTTCGCCGAGGCGGCCGATCTGCGCTGGTGACGCGCCGGATCCGGCCCCCGCCCAGGAGGCGGTCGCCCGCAAAGAGCACCCCCGACTGGCCCGGGGTGACGGCTCGCGCCGATTCGGCAAAGGTCAGCCGCGCCACACCTGCGGTTTCCCCCTCAAAGCGACAGCGCAGCGCGGGGGCGCGGTAGCGGATCTGAACCTCGAGCGCTGTGCCCGGAGCGGGCGGATCGGCGATCCAGTTGAGGTCCTCCAGCTCCACCCCATTCGCCTCCAGGAGGTGCCGGGGACCGATCACCACCTCGCGCGTGGCGGGCCGGATCTCGATCACGAAACGAGCTTCGGGAAAGCCACCCCCCAGACCGCGCCGCTGCCCCACGGTAAAGCCGGCGTAGCCATCGTGGCGGCCGAGCACGCGCCCCTCAACATCCACGATCGGGCCCGGCGAGAGCGCGGGGTGCAGAGGCAGGAGCCTCTTTGCCAGGAAATCGCGGTAGTTGCCGTGGGGAACGAAGCAGATCTCCTGCGATTCGGGCTTGGCTGCGGTCACCAGCCCCAGCGCGCGCGCCCGCTCCCGTACCTGCGCCTTGGCAAGATCGCCCAGGGGAAAGTGCAGCGTCTCAAGGAGTTCGCGGGGCAGCCCCCACAGGAAGTAGGACTGATCCTTTTGCCGGTCGCGCGCGCGTTGCAGATACACGGTGCCCCCGATTCGCTCGATCCGCGCATAGTGCCCCGAGGCAATCCCGTCGCAGGCAAGCGCCCGTCCGCGCCGCATGAGGTCGTGAAATTTGGTGTTGGAGTTGCAGCGCACGCAGGGGTTCGGGGTGCGGCCGCGGCTGTACTCGGCCACGAAATCGTCGATGACGTCGCGGGTGAACTCGCTCTCCACATCGAAGGTGTAGTGCGGGATTCCAAGGGCGTCGGCCACGGCTCGCGCATCGCGAATGCCATCCAGACCGCAGCAGGTGCGAGAAGCGCCGGCGCTCTCCTCGTCGCCGTAGCAGAAGGTCTTCATGGTGGCGCCGATCACCTCGTGGCCGGCCTCGACCAGAAGGGCGGCCGCGACCGACGAATCCACGCCGCCGGAGAGGGCGACCAGAATCCGGCGCCGGGGTGCAGCACTCATGATCGGAGTGCGCGGGCGCGATCGATGGCTGTATTCACCGCCGCGACAATATCGTCTGTGTCGCGCTCCGTGCTGGTGCGGCCGAAGCTCAGGCGCAGCGCCGCCGCATCCTCGTCGTCGTCGGGGTGCAGCGCGGCAATGGCTGGGCTCGCCCCGTGCGAACCACTGGCACAGGCGGCCCCCGCCGAGGCCGCGATCCCGAGCCCGTCCAGAGCGGCCAGCAGGGTGTCGGGATCGGCGCCGGGAATGCCCAGCGAGAGGATGTGCGGCGCGCGCGGCAGCGCCGAGGCGTGTACCCGAAGACGCCGCTGTCCCTCGAGCAGGCGTCGCTCCACCCCGTCTCGCAACGCCTCCAGACGCCTGGCCTCGGCAACGCGCTCGGCAAGGGCAAGCTCGAGGGCCATCGCCAGACCCGCAGCCCCCGCAACATCTTCGGTCCCGGGGCGCATTCCCTCCTCCTGACCCCCTCCAAAGTGGAGCGGCACAGGTGCGGCCGGACCTCGCACGATCAGCGCACCCGTTCCCCGGGGTCCTCCGATCTTGTGCCCCGTTACGCTCAGCAGATCGACCGGCGTATCGGAAAGCGAAACCGGAACCTTGCCCACGGCCTGCACCGCATCGCTGTGAAGGAGGGCGCCGTGGGCGCGGCAGAGTGCGGCAACGTCGGAGATCGGCAGAGCGAGACCGGTTTCATTGTTGACCCACATGCACGATACCACGCACGGACCCTCGGCCAGCGCGGCGCGCAGCGCATCCAGATCGAAGGCGCCGGCGACGAATCCCGCGATCGTCATGCGCGCGCCCTCGCGAACCGCCTGGTCGGCCGCCGCCCGCACCGCCGGGTGCTCGATCGCCGAAAGCACGAGGTGCGCCGTGCCGCGCTCGGCCAGCCAGCGCCGCGCCATGCCCAGAACCGCGAGGTTGTCGGACTCGGTGCCGCCCCGCGTAAAGACGACCCGCGCCGAGGGGTCGCCCAGCGCCGCCGCAACCGCACGCCGGGCCGCCTCGAGCCGCGCCCTCGCCGCACGCCCCCAGCGATGCGCACTCGACGGATTGCCAAAGTCGCGCCGGGAACACTCCGCCATCGCTTCGGCGACCTCGCGCCGGAGCGGCGTCGTGGCCGCGTGGTCGAGATAGATGGAGACTGAAGCTGTGGACATGGGGGTAATATGGTATATTCGTCACCGTTGCCGATGGATTGCCCGCAGGCAGGGGGCAGATCGGGCACACTCGACCGAGCGCGCGCAATGCGCCTCCAACACCCGCGAATCGATATGAATCTTCACGAATATCAGGCCAAGGAACTCTTTCGTGCGGCCGGAATGGCAGTCAATCCCGGCGAGGTTGCCGACGATGCCGCCACTGTGCGCCGTCTTGCAGAGCGCTGGGATGGCCGCGTGGTCGTCAAGGCGCAGGTGCATTCCGGGGGACGGGGGAAGGCGGGGGGCGTTCGGCTGGCCGAGACCGCCGCCGAGGCCGAGAGCGCCGCCGAGGCCATTCTGGGAATGGAGATCAGCGGCCTGAGGGTGGAACGGGTTCTGGTTTCGCCCCTCGAAGAGATCGCCAGCGAATCCTATGTGGGCGTCCTGGTCGATCGCGAATCCCGCTCTCCAGTCTTCATGGCGTCGTCCGAGGGGGGGGTGGATATCGAAGAGGTGGCGCGCAACGCCCCCGAAGCCATCCATCGCCTCGCCATCGATCCGCGCTACGGCCTGATGCCGCACCAGGCGCTCGGACTGGCGTGCAAGCTCTACCGCGACCCCGCCCTGCAGCGCCAGGGCGCCCGCATCATTGCCCAGCTCTACGATGTGTTTGTCGGGAACGGGGCCGCCATGGCCGAGATCAACCCGCTCATCTCCACCGCCGCCGGCGAGGTGCGGGCGATCGACGCCAAGGTCAGCCTCGACGACAACGAACTCTTCCGCCACCCTGATCTCGCCGAGCTCCGCGACCCCGGATCCGAGGACGAGGCCGAGCGCAGGGCGCGCGAAGCCGGGCTGAGCTTCGTCCGGCTCGAGGGCAATGTGGGGTGTTGCGTGAATGGGGCCGGTCTCGCCATGGCCACAATGGATCTGGTCAAGTACTGCGGCGGCCAGCCGGCCAACTTTCTCGATATCGGGGGATCTTCCAATCCGGACAAGGTGGTGGCCGCACTCGAGATCATCACCGCCGATCCGGCCGTGCGGGTGATTCTCTTCAATATCTTCGGCGGAATTACGCGTTGCGACGATGTGGCGCGCGGCATTGTGGAGGCGACCCGCCGCACTGCGATCGATCTGCCGATCGTGATCCGGCTGACCGGAACGAACGAGGAGCTCGCCCGTCAAATTCTGGCCGATGCCGGCTTTGCCGCCGGAAGCTCCATGGACGACGTCGTACAGGAAGCGGTGCGGCTCGCCGGCTGACCCGCCCCCGAGCCCGCAATCCTCGCAGAAGTTCCCCCAACCAAAGCTTCAGACTCATGTCGATATTTGTTGACGAAGATACGCGCGTTGTCGTGCAGGGAATTACCGGGCGCGACGGCTCCTTTCACACCCGCCAGATGATGGCCTACGGCACCGCAGTCGTTGCGGGGGTCACCCCGGGGAAGGGGGGACGCGAATTCGAGGGACCCGATGGCGCCGCCGTGCCGATCTTCGACACCGTGGCCGAAGCCACCGCCCACACTGCGGCGAATGCGAGCGTCGTCTATGTTCCCCCCGCCTTTGCCGCCAGCGCGATCATGGAGGCCGCCGATGCCGGCATTCCCTTCATTGTCGGCGTCACCGAGGGAATTCCCGTCCTGGACATGACCCGGGCACACGCACTGGCCCGGGACCGCGGAGCGCGCGTGCTCGGCCCCAACTGTCCGGGAATCATCAGCCCCGGAAAGACGACTCTGGGGATTATCCCCGGGCGCATCGTCGAACCGGGTCCGGTGGGACTGATTTCGCGCTCTGGCACCCTCACCTACGAAGCGGTGCACCACCTGACCCGCGCCGGCCTGGGCCAGACCACCTGCGTCGGCATCGGGGGCGACCCCCTGATCGGCACCAGCTTCGTGGATTGCCTCGAGGCCTTCGCTGCCGACTCCTCGACCGAGGCGGTGGTCATGATCGGCGAGATCGGCGGCACCGCCGAACAGGAGGCTGCGGCCTGGGTCGGCCGGCACCTCGACATTCCCGTGGTCGGCTTCATTGCCGGACGAACTGCGCCGCCCGGGAAGCGCATGGGTCATGCGGGCGCCATTATCAGCGGCTCTGCGGGAACGGCCGATGAAAAGACCCGAGCCTTCGAGGAGAATGGCATCCGGGTTGCGCTCCGTCCATCCGAGATCTCCACCCTGGTCGCCGAGGCTCTCGGTCGGTAGCGCCGCCGTCTGCGAGCACACCCAGAACCGTGGCCGGATTCACCCTCGGAGACCTCCTCGCCCGGCCCGCGATCGTCACTGCCGCAGAGCGGGATCCCCTGGTCTTCCACCACGCCGGAAGACCCCTCCCCCTCTCCCACCCCCTGCCCCCTGCGATCGCCACGGCACGCTCCCGGAGCCGATCCTCCTGGCGCTGCCCTCTCACCGATGCCATCGACTTCATCAATCTCGGCCAGGACAGCGCTCCCGATCCCGGCCTCGCGATCTCGCTGCACGCCGAATCCGAGTCGCGGCCCCGGGCCACCTGGTTCAGTTGGGGACTCTCGCGGCCTTCGGTCAATCTCTTCCTGGCTCCGGCGCTTCTGCGTCATGTCCAGGAGTCCGCGCTCCTTCCGGAAGAAGACGCCATCGTCCGGCTCCTGGAATCGTCCGCGCTGCGCGAATGCCCCGTGCCGGCCACCGTTCGGGTTCGCCATCTGGTGGAACCCCTCGCATACCGCATCTACCCCGACACGCCGATGGCCGAGATCCAGCACCTCCTGATTCGTCGCGAGCTGCCCGCGCTCCCGGTTGTGGGAGAGCGCCAGGAGATGCTGGGGGTGATCACGGCCGAACAGCTTCTGGCCCAGATTCTTCCCGGTCGCGAAGACCCTCCCCGCAGCGGCCGCGACGAACTCCGGGCCCGCGACCTCATGACCCGCTCGGTGCTCTGTCTCTCGGATGACGAGGAGCTTGCAACGGCCAGCCGGATGCTCATCTCGCGCGGACTCCCGCGGCTTCCTGTCGTATCCGGCGACCGCCTGACCGGGTTTCTCTCCGGGGCCGCAGTGCTGCGCGCCTTCTCCGACGCCTTCGTCACCTCGCGCTCGCCGGTGCGCCTGGAGCTTTCCTGAACCCGCCACTCCCGCTCTGCGGAGCCTGCACGTTCAACCCTTCCCCCTGAACCCCACGGAGCACCTCACGCCATGACCCCCCGGGAACCTTCCCCGACCCTTGCCATCATCAAGCCCGATGCCACCGGAAGTGCCCGCGCCGGAAAGATCCTTGCGCACATCGAGGCCGCCGGATTCCGGATTCGGGCGCTGCGCATGCTGACGCTGACCGCTTCCCAGGCCAGATCCTTCTACGAAGTCCACCGGGAGCGCCCCTTTTACGATTCGCTGGTCGCCTTCATGACCTCGGGTCCCTGCATTCCGCTCGTCCTTGAAGCGCCGGACGCAGTCGCGCACCTCCGCCACACGATCGGCGCCACCGATCCCGCAGAGGCCGCCGAGGGCACCATCCGCCGCCTGTACGCCGAGTCGAAGGAGCGCAATGCGATTCACGCCTCCGACTCCGATGAAAACGCCTGTCGCGAGATCGCCTTCTTCTTCGCTGCGGCCGATCGCCTCCGGGCAGGAGCCCCATAGAGCGCTGAACGCACCCACCATTCGGTGCGAGGTGTCGCGGTCGTCCTCCGGGATCTTCGCCCCGGCTCTCATCCCTGTCTGTTGTTGGGCAAGACTTGCAATTGACGGCCTGCCATGAATCCGGTTAGCTTGGTCGCCATGTTGCGGATAGATCTATGGACGCTGCGCCGATCCTCCAGGCAGTCGCTGCGGGGCACCATTGCCCCCGATGCGGCTCTGTGGCAGGGAACGGGGCTGCGCTTTGCGAGTCCGGTCGAGGTCAGTGCCACGGCCACCATGACCCCCGAAGGCGGCGTGGTGGTTCGGGGTTCCTGGCGCGCGCGCCCAATCTATGAGTGCGGGCGCTGTCTGGATGCGGTGGAGATCGCCTGCGGGCACGACCTTGCCGTCTTCTTTCAATCCGGCGAAAGCGGCTCCGAGGCCGATGACCCGGATCTGAGAGTGCTCGACCTGCGCGACCCAACCCTGGATCTGGACGAGGCGATTCGGGAAGAGGTATTGCTGGAACTGCCACGGTATCACTGCCCCGACGAGGACAATGGCCTCTGCGTCGCCTGTGGCGAGAGCGTGGCGCAGTTCGCCCATGCATCCGCCTCTGCGCAGAAGGGCACCGACCCGCGGTGGGCGGCGCTCGTCACACTTCAGTCGGAATCGGGAAGACACTGATCATGGCAGTACCGAAAAAGAGGGTCTCAAAGCAGCGCAAGCGGAAGCGGCGCACTCATTACAAGGCCACCGAGGCAACGCTGGCCACCTGCTCGCGCACCGGCGATCCCGCGATTCGCCACCGGGTGTGCCCGACTTCGGGAATGTACCGGGGCAGGGCGATCTACGACGTGGACGAAGAGTAGCGCGCGCTCCGCTGCAACGCTCACAAGGCTTTGCACATGCGAATTTCTCTCGACGCCATGGGGTCGGATGGTGCGCCCGGGCCCGAAGTCGCCGGAGCGCTCGCCGCAATTGGCGAAGATCGCGATCTGGAGATCCTGCTCGTCGGCGATGAAGCCGCGATCGTCTCCTCCCTGGCCGATCACCCTTCCAACTCCGTGGGCGATCGCCTGCAGGTGGTGCACACCCCGGAGAGAATCCGCTCGAGCGACTCGCCCATCGCATCGCTTCGCCAGAAGCCCGACTCATCGATCGCGATCGGGGTCAGACAGGCAGGCGAGGGCGAATCCGACGCCTTCGTTTCGGCCGGCTCGACCGGTGCCGTCATGGCGGCCTCGCTTCTCGGCTTCCGCCCCCTCGAGGGGGTAGAGCGGCCGGCGCTGGCGGCTCCCTTTCCGACCCGCAAGGGCAGAACCCTTGTGCTCGACGTGGGGGCGAACATTCAGTGCAAGGCGCACAATCTTCTGCAGTTCGCCCACCTGGCCACAATTTACATGCAGGATGTCGAGGGAATCCGGCGGCCGCGCGTGGGGTTGCTGAATGTGGGGGCCGAGGAGGTGAGGGGCACCAGCGTCCTTCAACAGAGTCACCAACTGCTCAGCGACAGCGCCCTCGACTTCATCGGCAATGTCGAGGGTCACGATATCCTGCAGGGTGTCTGCGACGTGCTGGTCTGCGACGGCCTGAACGGAAATGTGCTGCTCAAGTTCTACGAATCGCTGACCTGCTTCTTTCACGACAGCATTCAGCCGCTCTTCAGCGCCAGCGCCTGGCAGGGCGCCCCGACGAAATTCTTTCGCACGTTCGATTATGCGGAGTACGGCGGAGTCCCTCTCATGGGATTGAAAGGGGTGAGCGTGGTCTGCCATGGACGGTCGTCGCCACGCGCAATCGAGAGAGCCATCGGCGTTGCCGCCCGCACGGTACGCACCGGAATGGTCGCCCACATGACGCGCGAGCTGGCTGCAGCCGCAAAGAGGGTAACCGCATGACGCCGCAGGGGCCGCTGGCCATGATTACGGGCACGGGGCGCTATCTGCCCGACCGGGTCTTGACGAACGCCGATCTCGAGAAAATGGTGGACACCAACGACGCCTGGATTCGCGAGCGAACCGGAATTCACGAGCGACGCATCGCGGATGACCGCACCGACGCCACCGTCATGGGTGCGCACGCCGCCCGGGACGCGCTCAATAAGGCGGGAGTGGAGGCTCGCGATCTCGATGCGATCATCATCACGACGGCGACGCCGGATCGCTTTCTGCCGATCACCTCGTGCGAGATCCAGGCCGCGATCGGGGCGTCGCGCCGCTGCTTCGCCTTCGACCTGCAGGCTGCCTGCACCGGGTTCCTATATGCGCTCACCACCGCCGAAGGACTGATTGCCGCCGGGCGGAGCGAGAATATTCTGATCGTAGCGACCGAAAAGATGTCCACCATCATCGACTGGGACGATCGCGCCACCTGCATTCTCTTCGGCGATGGCGCGGGGGCGGTCGTGGTGCAACCCTCAAGGAACGGCGCGGGGATTCTGGCCAGTCATCACCGCTCGGATGGCGATCTTTCGGAGCTGATTCGGCGTCAGGCGGGCGGCGCGCGCACTCCCCTCACGCCCGAGCTGCTCCGCAACCGCGAGCACATGGTGCAGATGGCGGGTCCGGCGGTCTTCAAATCGGCTGTGCGCGCCATGTCGCAGGCCAGCATCCGGGTTGTCGAGCAGGCCGGATGGGATGCCGACGACATCGACCTGCTGGTTCCCCACCAGGCAAATGCGAGAATCATCGAGTCCACGGCCCGCTACGCGGGCGTTCCCATGGAGCGGGTTTTCGTGAATCTGCACCGCTACGGCAACATCTCGTCGGCCACCATCCCGGTCGGACTTGACGAGGCGCTGGAAGAGGGCCGCATCGAGCCGGGAACGCGCCTTCTGATGGCTGCATTCGGTGCCGGACTGACCTGGGGTGCCATCGCGATGCGCTGGTAAGGCGCCGTGGATCGTACCGCACGCGCACCGGGGGCGGGCCGCCCATGAGTCTCGGACTGCTCTTCCCGGGCCAGGGATCGCAGCAGGTCGGCATGGGTCAGGCTCTGGCCGAGCGCTTTCCGGTGGCGCGCCGCACCTTTGCCGAGGCCGATGAGCTGCTCGGGTTTTCGCTGTCGCGCATTGCCTGGGAGGGCCCGCCCGAAGATCTGGTGCGCACCGACAACGCCCAGCCGGCGCTCTTCGTTCACTCGCTGGCCGTGCACCGGGTCATGGCCGACCGGCTGGGCGAGGTGGCGGCCGGGGCCGGACACTCGCTCGGCGAACTCTCGGCGCATGCCGCTGCCGGAACGCTTTCCTTTGCCGACGGGCTTCGGATTGTGCGCACGCGGGGCACCCTGATGGCAAGCGCCGGCGAACGCGCCCCCGGATCGATGGCGGCGCTCCTCGGAATCGGCGAAGAGGGGGTCGAGGCTCTCTGCGCCGAGGCGCGCACCCGCGGCATGACCCTGGTGGCGGCAAATCTGAATGCAAAGGGCCAGATTGTGGTGAGCGGCGATGAGAGCGCGATCGCGTGGGTGCTGCAGGCCGCGCGCGCAAAGGGCGCGAAGAGGGCGGTGCGCCTCGCGGTGTCGGCCGCCTTTCACTCTCCGCTGATGGCTCCCGCCGCTGCCGAATTTGAAGCCTTTGTCGATGAAATCGAATTTCACGCCCCGGCCTTCCCGGTGATCTCCAATGTGACCGCCCAACCGGCCGGCGACGACCCGGCCCGGATTCGCGCGCTCCTGGTGCGGCAGCTTACCGCGCCGGTTCGCTGGCGCGCCTGCGTGGCCTGCATGATGCAACTGGGCGTCGATCGCTTCATGGAGCTGGGCCAGGGGTCGGTCCTGGCGGGATTGAATCGCAGAAATGCGCCCGGTCTGCCTGCCACCTCTCTGGGCACCCCCGAATCCATCGAAGAAGCACTGTCCACCACAGGAGCGCTTGCCAGCAAAGGAGTGTCCGACCGATGAACCCATCCATCCCACAGTCCCCCGAATTCGAGGGAAAGGTCGCGATCGTAACTGGCGGTTCCCGCGGAATCGGACTGGCGGTTGCGCAGGCGCTCGCGCAGGATGGCGCGCGGGTTGCCGTGTTGGCGCGCAATGGCGAACGGGCCGAGGCCGCACTGGAGACCCTCGCCGGCGAGGGGCACGCCGCCCATGCCTGCGACGTGGCCGATTCCGCATCCTGTACCCGGACCGTACGGTCGATCGAGGCCGATCAGGGCCCGGTTGCAGTCCTGATCAACAACGCCGGCATTGCCCGCGACAACATTCTGCTGCGGCTGCGCGACGCCGACTGGAACGACGTGATCGCCACCAACCTCGGGGGAAGCTTCAACATGATCCGCGCGACGGCGCGTCCGATGATGAAGCGGCGCGCGGGCTCAATCGTCAACATCAGCTCGGTGATCGGGCTCATGGGAAACCCCGGCCAGGCCAACTACGCCGCATCCAAGGCGGGGCTGCACGGCCTGACCCGGTCGGTGGCCCGCGAGCTGGCTTCGCGGAACATTCGTTGCAACGCCGTTGCTCCGGGCTTCATTCACACCGACATGACCGCCGGCCTGACCACGGCGGTGACCGACGACCTGACGCGTCGCATTCCCCTGAACCGTCTCGGCACACCCGCCGATGTGGCCTGCGTGGTCCGGTTCCTTGCCGGCTCCGAAGCGCGTTACATTACCGGCCAGATCATTGCCGTGGATGGCGGCATGACGATGTAGCCCATTCATCTTCCCTCTCCCATTCAACCAACTCCAAACTTTCCCCACGGAGGATTTGCACCATGTCCGACACTGTGCACAGCAGGGTCATGGAAATCATCATCGAGGAGCTCGGCGTCGAAGCCGACAAGGTGACCCCCGAGGCCTCCTTCGTCGAAGATCTCGGGGCCGATTCGCTGGACACCGTCGAACTCATCATGGCGTTCGAGGAAGAGTTCGAGATCGACATTCCCGACGAGGATGCCGAAGAGATGCGAACGGTGGGCGACGCGGTCGCCTATATCGAGAAGAACTCCGACTGATGTGGGCCGGCGCGCATGCGAGGCGCCGGGTCGACAGGGCGGGGCGGGGAGTGCTCGTGCTGAACGGAGGAAGAGGAAGGGAGACGATGGAGCGGAGCGGTTCGGCGGGACCGGTCGGCCGATGACCGGCAGAGGCCAAGCGCAGCGGCGCCGGGTGGTCATGACCGGCATGGGGGTGGTGACGCCGGTCGGATTGACGCTGCAGGAGAGCTGGGACGCCCTGCTGGCCGGAAAATCGGGAGGCGGTCCGGTTACGCTCTTCGACCCGGAGGGATTCCCGGCCCGCATTGCCTGCGAAGTCAGGGGATTCGACCCCCTGGCCTGGATCACGCGCAAGGAGGCGCGCCGCTACGACCGCTTCCTCCAGTTCGCGATTGCTGCCGCCGACGAAGCCATGACCTCGGCCGGGCTGCCGGACGGCCCTCCGCCCGGGTGCGATACCCACGCCTTCGGGGCGATCATCGGCAGCGGCGTCGGCGGCATCGCCACCCTCGAAGCGAACTGCAACCTTCTCTTCGAGCGCGGACCCACGCGGGTCAGTCCCTTCTTCATCCCCATGTTCATCCCCGATATGGCCTCGGGGCTGCTCTCGATTCGCTACGGGCTTCGGGGCCCGAACTACGCAACCGTCTCGGCCTGCGCCTCGGGCGCCCACGCCATTGGCGACGCGGCCCGCCTGATCGAGCGCGGCGATGTGGACATGATGCTCGCCGGGGGCGCAGAGGCGGCGGTCACCCCGATCTGTCTGAGCGGATTTGCCGCCATGAAGGCGCTCTCGGTGCGCAACGACGACCCCGCAGGGGCGAGCCGTCCCTTCGATGCCACCCGCGACGGCTTCGTGATCGGCGAGGGCGCGGGAATCTTCGTCCTCGAAGCGCTCGAGGTCGCAGAGGCGCGCGGGGCCACGATTCTGGGCGAGGTCGCCGGCTACGGAGCCACGGCCGACGCCTACCACATTACCGCACCTCCCCCGGAGGCCGCGGGCGCGCGCGGGGCCATGCAGATCGCGATCGCCGACGCCGGACTGAGGCCCGACGACATTGACTACATCAATGCGCACGGCACCTCGACGCCCTACAACGACCGTTCGGAGACGCGCGCGATCCGGGCGCTCATGGGCGACCATGCCGACGAGATCGTGGTGGGATCGACGAAATCGATGACCGGACACCTTCTCGGGGCGGCCGGCGCGATCGAGGCGGCGATCTGCGTGATGGCGTGCCGAACCGGCAGGATTCCCCCGACGATCAATTTTTCGGTCCCTGACGAGGACTGTGACCTCGAATACGCCCACGGCGGCATGATGACGCGGCCGGTGCGGGCGGCGCTCAGCAACTCCTTCGGCTTCGGCGGCCACAACGCCTGTCTGGTGCTGCGCAGCTTCGAGGAATGACCGAACGATGCCCACGGCAAAGACCTCCCGCACGCCGCAGAGAGCTGCCGCACGTACGCGCTTGCGGGTGGGAACGGGCTACGATTCGCACCGCTTCGACCCCGCGCGGCCCCTGATCCTGGGGGGGGTGCACATTCCCGACGCCCCCGGCCTGAGCGGCTTCTCCGATGGTGACGCCGTGGCGCACGCAGTCACCGACGCACTCCTGGGCGCGGCTTCGCTGGGCGATATCGGAACCCACTTTCCGCCGGGTGTGGAGCAGTGGCGCGGCGCCGATTCGATGGAACTCCTCGGGCGGGCAACCGCAATGTTGACCGATGTGGGGTGGCATGTGGGGAATATCGACCTCACGGTGGTGTGCGAACGCCCCCGAATCGGACCCCATGCGGCCGCCATGCGCGAACGGCTGGCCGAGTGCGCCGGAATCGACCTCGCCGCGGTCTCGGTCAAGGGAAAGAGCAACGAGGGGATGGGCTGGATTGGCCGAGGCGAGGGAATCGCCGTTCATGCGGTGGCTCTGCTGATCTCCTCAACGGACTGAAGCGCCCATGGAGCGGGCCCTGGATGCGCTCTCCGGTCTGCCGCCGGCGCTGCTTCATCCTCTTCTCGGCCTGGGAGCGGCCCTCGAAAACATCCTTCCGGTCATTCCCGCCGACACCTTTGTCGTGCTCGGCGGTTTTGTCAGCGCTCTGGGGCCAGCCAACCCGGCAAGCGTCTTTCTGGCGGTCTGGCTCTTCAATGTGGCGGGCGCGGCGGGCGTGTATCTGCTCGGTCGCCGCTATGGGCGCGCCTTCTTCCGCTCCACGGGCGGCCAGCGCCTCGTGCCGCCCGACAGGCTCGAGCGCATGGAGCGATTTTATGCGCGCTGGGGCGTTCTGGCGATCTTCGCTGCGCGCTTTCTGCCGGGATTCCGCGCTCTGGTTCCCGTCTTTGCAGGCGTCTCGGCTCTGGCTCCGGTGCGGGTCATCCCCCCTCTGGCTGTGGCCTCGGCAATCTGGTACGGGGCACTGGTGCGGGTCGGCTATCTGGCCGGCGACAACCTGGATCGGGTCATGGATGCTCTGACGCGCACGAACCGCGGCCTGCTGATTCTCTCGTTGCTCCTGGTGCTGGGACTGGCCGCGCTCTGGTGGCGACAGGAGCGGCGGGGGCGGAGCGATCGTTCACTCCCTGAAGAACACGACGAAGCCCTTGCCACGGCCGGAGAACACCCGGGCGCAGGGGAAGGACAGTGAGCTTCGGGGGACCTGAGGATGGAGGCGGGGCACAGACGATCGAGCGTCGCTTCCACCTGGAGCCTTTCCTGGACTACCTGATGCTCGAGCGGGGGCTGCGGCCGCGAAGCTGCACCGCCTACCGGAGCGATCTGCGTCGCTTTCTGGCCTTTGCCCGGCTCTGTGGCATGGACGAGGGACCCGGGCAGGCGGATCACGCTCTCCTGACCCGCTACGTCGGCCACCTTCACCGCCAGGGGTTGTCGCCCTCATCGATTCGGCGAGCCCAATCCGCGCTCCGCGCCTACTTTGCCTTCCTGGTCGCCGAAGGACTGATTGCAATCGACCCCTCGGACCGCATGGAGCGACCGGCCACCGGAAGGGCCCTGCCCGAGTTCCTGAGCCAGGCCGAGGCCGCGCGCCTGATGGAGGCCGTGGATCCGGATTTACCGGTTCTGTGGCGGGATCGCGCCGTGCTGGAGCTGCTCTACGCAACCGGCATGCGCGTCAGCGAACTCGCGCATATGCAGCTGGCCGATCTCGATCTGGCCATCGCGGCAGACGGGAAGGAGCAGGATCTGAGCGCAGTGTGGCACAACGCCGCCACCCTGGTGCGGGGCAAGGGGGGCCGGGAGCGCATTGTCCCGATCGGACAGGCGGCCGCACGGGCAACGCAGCGGTACCTGACAACGGTGCGGCCCGCGCTGGAGCGGGGCAGGGGAGCGGGAACGGTCTTCCTCAATCAGCGGGGAACGCCGCTCAGCCGCATGTCGATCTGGACCATCGTGAAGCAGGCAGCCGCGCGCGCCGGCATTCAGCGCCCGATCTCGCCCCACACCCTTCGCCACAGCTTCGCCACCCACCTTCTGGAGGGCGGCGCCGACCTGATTGCGGTGCAGGAGCTGCTCGGTCACGCAGACATCTCCACCACGCAGATCTACACCCACCTTAACCGCGCCTATCTGCGCAAGGTTCACCGCAAGTATCATCCGCGCAGCGGGGGGGGTTGACAGATGGGGATCAGGCCCCCGTCGCAAAGGGCAGGCGCCGCTCACGAATGCACGCCGGCCCGCGCTTGACACCGCCCGTCGGCGACGTTCAATCTTCACCTGCCGCTCTTCACCTGTCCGCACTCCCCCAGGCCGGAATGCCCCCGGTTTCGCCTGCAAACCCGCTTCGGGGCTTCTCCGGGCCGATTCCAACGATTCCCCGACCCGCTCAGGGCCCACCCCCACCCGGAAGACAAGGTCCATTCCCATGACCACTGGCGCATTTCTGCTTGCCCTGACCGCCGCACAGGCGCAGGTCGCACCCGCCCGCATCGAGATCGAGCCCGCGCGACTGACGCTGGAGGCCGGAGAATCGGCCGCACTCGTTGCGAATGTGTTCGATGAGGCCGGCGCCACCCTGCCCGGTGCGCCGCTTCGCTGGTCCACCCTGACGCCCGAGGTGGTGCAGATCGCCCCCGATGGCACGGTGAGGGCAATCGCGCCGGGCGAGGGACGGATCGCGGCCCGTTCCGGAAATACGATGGAGTTCGCCACCCTGATCGTCAGGGCGCTCCCGGTTGCCGCCCTGAATGCCGCACTGCCCGTCCCGGCGCTGGTGGCAGGTACAAGCGCTCCCCTTCGGGTGCGGGCCACCGATGGCAATGGCGATCCTGTCGCCGCACCCGCGCTTCTCTACTCCTCCAGCGCCGAGGAGGTGGCCGCGGTCGATGGCTTCGGTCGGGTCCATGCCCGATCTCCCGGCCAGACGACCCTCACCGTGCAGTCGGGCCAGGCAACCGCCACCGTCCTCCTTGAGGTCGGCGCCGGCGATCCCGGCCAGGTCGCGTTGCAGCCCGAGACGGCCCGCGCGCGCACCGGCGATGTGATCCGCTTTGTGGCGATGGGCGACGTGGCTCTCTATCCGGAGTGGAGCGTCAGCGGGGCAGGGGCCCAGATCGAAGCCGAGGGATCCGAGGGGGTCTTTGTGGCCGAGGAGCCGGGCCACTACCGCATTACCGCGCTCTATGGCGAGAACAGGGCCGTGACGGGATCGGTCGAGGTCGCTCCCCGCATCGAAGAGGCCGAGCTGGTGCGGGTCGGGCGCGGTGCGGCCGCCGAGCATCATTCGGGCGACACCTGGGTCTTCGAGGGCGTCGATGGGCGCGACTACGCCTATGTGGGCACCTTCATGTATGACTGGATGAAGGCGTGGGATGTGACCGATCCCTCGGCGCCGGTCCTCACCGATTCGGTTCAACTCGACGCCCGGCGCATCAACGACGTCAAAATTCACGCCGGCAACCGCCTTGGCGTCGTGACCCGCGAGGGCGCATCGGATCGCCGCAATGGAATCGTCATTCTGGACCTCTCCGAACCCGCGCACCCCACCATCCTCTCCGAGTACAGGCGCACCGTACCCGGCGGCGTTCACAATGTCTGGATCGAGGGCGATCTGGTCTACGCCGTTCACAACGGCACCCGCGACATTCACATCATCGACATCTCCGACCCGGCCAACCCCGACGAGGTGGGGCGCTGGGGTCTGCCTCCGCACGACAACAAGTCGCTGCACGATGTCATTGTCCAGGAGGGCTATGCCTATCTCTCGTACTGGGACGACGGCATGGTCATGCTCGATGTGGGCGCGGGAACGCATGGCGGAACCCCCACCGAACCGGCCTTCGTTTCGCGCCTGAGCTATCCGGCCGGAAACACGCATACCGCCTGGCGCGCGGGGCGCTACCTCTTCGTGGGCGACGAGATCTTTCCGGATGACTGGGACGCCGACGCGCCGATCGAGGCCCGCGGCTACATCCACGTGCTCGACATGGAAGACCCCGAGAACCCGCGCGAGGTGGCGCGCTACGAGGTGCCTGAAGCCGGAGCGCACAATATCTGGGTCGAGGACGACCGTCTCTACATCGGCTACTACCAGGCGGGGCTGCGGGTGGTGGACATCTCGGGCGAGCTGCGCGGCGACCTGTACCGCCAGGGCCGCGAAATCGCGATCCTGAAGACCATCGACGGCGAATCGACCGTTCCCAACTGGGGAATGACCTGGGGCGCGCAGATCCACAAGGGTCACATCTTCACCTCGGATCTGAACTCGGGGCTCTGGGTTGTGAAGCTGATCGAGGGCCAGAGGATCATCTCGTAGCCAAAGAGCGTCCCGCACCCGATTTCGAGGCCGCCCGCCGCCGCCTGCGGGGAATTGCCTGGCGCACTCCGGTCATCGGGGCCGCCTTCGGGGGAATCGAGGTGGCGCTCAAGCTGGAATCGCTGCAACGAACCGGCTCCTTCAAGGTGCGGGGCGCCGCCAACCGCATTCTGACGCTGAGCGCCGAGGAGCGGAGGCGGGGCGTGATTGCCGCCTCGTCCGGCAACCATGGTCGCGCAGTGGCCGAGGTGGCGGCGCAGCTTGGACTGAAGGCCGCAATCTGCGTTCCCGAGTGGGCCGATCCCCTCAAGGTGCGCGCAATCGCCGACGCCGGCGCCAGGGTGGTGCGCTGTGCCGGCGGGTACGATGCAGCCGAAACGCGCGCAGCCCGGATCGCCGCCGAATCCGGGTACGCCCCGGTCCATGCCTTCGACGATCCGGCCGTCATCGAGGGACAGGGCACGATCATGGCCGAGATCGCCGAGCAGGTGGCCGGGGTCGAAGAGGTTCTGGTGCCGCTCTCAGGTGGTGGACTGGCAGCGGGGGTGGCCGCAGCGGCGCGTCCCCGGGGCATTCGGGTCGTGGCAATTTCGGCGAGCCGCGCCCCGGTCATGGTCCGCAGCATCGAGGCCGGACGCCCGCGTTCCCTCGCCGATCGCCCCACAATCGCATCGGCGCTGTCGGGCGGAATCGGATGCCCCAATCGCTACACCTTCGAGGCCGTGCGCAGCCTTGTGGCCGAACATGTGGTCGTCGAAGAGCGCCAGATCCGCGAGGCCGTGCGAACCCTCTTCCGGAAGTGCCGCCTTGTGGTCGAGGGCGGGGGCGCGGTCGGGGTGGCCGCACTGAGGGCGGGTTATCGACCCCGGGGGCGCGCGGCGGTCATTCTGTCGGGGGGCAATATCGATGCGGCGCTCCTGGCGGAGCTGGTGGGCGAAGACGGCGGGCAGCCCGGAAAGGGCCGAAGTGCAGGGCAGGGGGACCCGGGAGTGCCAGGAGGGCACGCCTGACCGGAACGGCGCACGCGCGATTCGTCCCCTCATTCAGTCTTCATGCACGAATCCCGTATTCATGCTATACTTGGAAGTCCCCGCCGCACCATGGACGGACGGAACCCCCAACCACAGATCCCGGGGATTCATTCAATGGCCAGATATCGCAAGCCGGGCACCGGAACGCCGAAGCCCGTTGATCCCCTTGACAGGGAAGACGCCTTTGTCGCCCGCACGATTGAGGTCAGCCACTGGGCGCAACGGAACCGTCCCATTCTGACCCTCTGCGTGATTGTGGTGGCGCTCGCCGCAACCGCGCTTGTCTATTACCGCAACTACCGCGAAACGCTGACGATGACTGCGGCGACGCAGCTTGAACAGCTTCAGCAGCAGCGGGAGATGGGGGATTCGGAGGGGGCCGAGGCCGATCTTGAGCTCTTCCTGGAGCGATTCGCGAGCACTCCCTTTGCAGACGAAGCCCGGGTGACGCTTGCCGAGATCAGCGCCGGGCGGGGCGATTACGATGCCGCCGCCGAGGTTCTGGGATCGGTGGCTGGCGACGTCAACGATCCGCTGGGCGCCCAGGCGGCGAGCCTTCTGGCCGCCATCTCCGAGAATGCGGGCCGCGCGCCCATTGCCGAGGAGCTGTACGACCGCCTGGCCGACCGCGCCGAACTCGATTTCCAGATCCGCGATGCGCTCATGCATGGGGCGCGTTTGCGCGAAGCCCGAGGCGAGTTTGCCGAGGCGCTCGAACTCTATGGCCATCTCCTGGACGAGATCGATGAAGAGGACCCGGATCGCGGCCTGATCGAGATGCGCAGAGCCGAGGTCGCGGCGCGGATGCGCTAAGCCGAGGGTTGGCAGGCACAACAGTCAGGGACAATATCGTGTGACACGAGCGCGTGGCCTGCGCAAAATCGCATGATGTGCATGGGCGTATCCGGGACGGCACCACTGAGGAGTACCAGCTTCACAACGTCGAATCGGTACTGATTCATGGCGATCGACTGAGTACGTTGCAGATCGCTCCAGCGCCCAGTTGCGCGCCTACGATACGGTCACTGGAAGCAGCAGGCGGGCATGGAGATGGCCCAGGAGAATTCCAATACCTGGGTTGGATGGGGAAGTGCGGACAAGAGTCCGGAACTGGTCACATTTGACCCGGGCCAGCGCCGCATCTCCATCTTTTCGCTGAATCTTGAGCATCTGTGCACATTTGAGCTGGAATACGAGTCCTCTTCCTGGTTGCGGTGGGTGCAGTGTGCCGGCAGTGGAAGCCTGATTGGCGCCTATTCGGAAAGAACCGCCAACTTCTGACGCATGATCTCTGTCCGTCCACGACACGCGCGGAGTGGTCGTTGATTCACTGCGATTCGATCGTGAACGGGTGCCGGTTCACGCCACGGAAATTGACGAATACCACACGAAGATGCTGGAGGCGTGGCGGAGAGCCTGACAGCCATCTGATGTGGGTCGGAGACGATGGTACCGTTGCCGGCGTGCGGATCAATCGCCTCGGGGTCGAGCATGTCGAGCGGCGAATTGATTCAGCGACACTGACAGGCTGGCTGTGGCGGCCGCGCGAAGGGGTGGCGGCGCTTCGTTCGAAGGACAGCGTCCGGGCCTTTTGGCTGGATTTCGTCGCGCCTGCCCAAAGAGGAAACCGGCTGAAGCACCAGAGGCCGCCTGCAAGCGAGGCGAGCACAAGCAATCGGATCAACCACACCAAAGTGGCGGATCTCCTTTTCGGTGGAGGCCCCATGTTTCGCCGAGCGCCGGAATCGCGAGCCTTGTACTTCGTATAATGTATATTATGTCAAGTTGTGCATGAATCCCTTCTCCCCTTTGCGCATGGGGGGACACAAAGGGAGGTGTCCGCGCAAAATCGCAGAGCCTCGGACGACACGGTGAACGGTCGCTTGAAAAACCGACCGGACGGCCTTCCAGCTCGCTAACCGGGCAGCATGCTCCGGATCACGAAGCCGATATTCGCGGGCCGCTCGGCCAGGCGGCGCACATACCAGGGAAACCAGCAGTCGCCATAGCTGATCAGCACGCGGATTTTGCGGCCGGCGCCTGCAATCCTCCTCTGCTCCTCTTCGGAGATGCCGTAGAGCATCTGATACTCGTAATCGCCCTTCCCCACCCCGTTGGCATCGGCCCAGGCGTCGATGCGGCGAATCAGGCGGGGGTCGTGGGTGGCGAGACCGGCCCGCACCCCGGCCCGGCGCGCCTCCGGCGAGAGCATGCGCACGGCCAGCCGGAAGAAGGCTTCGTCCACATCGGGCTTGGCGGGAAATGCCAGATCGGGCGGTTCGGCGTAGGCGCCCTTGACCAGGCGAATGGCCGGCCCCAGGGGCAGCAGCGCCTCGAGATCGTCGGGCGTGCGGCGCAGGTAGGATTGCAGACAGATCCCGAAGTGCCGGTAATCGGCCCGGATCGAGCGATAGAGCGCCAGCGTCGGGTCGACGTAGCGACTGTACTCCATATCGAGCCAGAGCCAGTTCTCTTGGGCAGCGGTCGCCTCGGCGATCCGGCGGATATTGGCTTCGGCAATCTCCGAACCCAGATCGAGTCCGAGATGGGTGGGCTTGAGCGAAAGCTCGACGTCGATCCCCTTCCGGGCGATTGCGGTGGCCGCCTTCACATAGTGGTCGGCGACCGCGCGCGCCTCGTCCGCATTGGTAACATTTTCTCCCAGACAGGTTACCAGCGCCGGAATTTGCTGGCCATTCGCCAGGGAACGGGCCGCGTCGAGGGCGTCGTCGAGGCGTTCGCCGGGCATGAAGCGACGGACTGCGCGACGGACGAAGCCGTACCGGGGCAGGGTCCGGCTGCACCACTTGTTTTCCGAGATCCAGAGGAGGGCTGAGCGTACCATTGGGGATTCCTGTTCCCGCAGAGGATCAGGTCGTTCGGTTCGAGGGGCAGGAAGGGCGCCGAGCACGGCGGTCCGGCGCAGATGCCTGGACGCCCGCAGGCCACCGGGTATGATTCATCCGACTTGCTACAGCTTTCCGAAGAGATCGAGCGCCCGCAGCTTCCACACCCGCCACACCGCTTCGCGAATAATCCGGCCCGACATCTTCGATTCGCCGCTCTTGCGTTCGGTAAAGACGATCGGCACCTCGCCAAGGGTGAATCCGGCCCGCCAGGCGCGCAGCTTCAACTCAATCTGAAAGGCATAACCATTGGATTCGATCCGGTCCAGTCCCACGGCGCGCACGACCTCGCTGCGAAATGCATTGAAGCCGCCCGTCGCGTCGCGAACCGGAAGGCGGGTGATGGCGCGGGCGTACCACGAGCCGAAGAGGCTGATGACGAGCCGGCTGAGCGGCCAGTTGACAACGGTAATGCGGCCTCCTACGTAGCGCGATCCCACCGCGACATCGTTCTGCTCGAGGGCGGCCACGAGCTCGGGCAGCATGACCGGCGGGTGCGAAAGATCTGCGTCCATCTCGATCAGAACCCCGAAATTGCGCTCCAGTCCCCAGCGAAAGCCGCTCACGTAGGCCGATCCCAGCCCCAGTTTGCCAGATCGATGCAGAACATGGACCCGGTCGTGCGCATGCGCCAGATCGTCGGCCACCTGCCCGGTCCCGTCGGGCGAGGCGTCATCGACGACCAGGACGTGAAAACCGGTTCCCTGTGCGAGGATCTGCGGCACGATGAGGGGCAGATTGTCGCGCTCGTTGTAGGTGGGGACGACGACCAGAACAAGGGGGGCGCTCTTCATGAAATTCCCCCGGCGGCAGAGGCTCCGGGATCGGGACTGCACTCGGAAACGGCGGCGGTGGCGACCGGCTCCGGCTCCGAAGAAGAGGAACTCGACCCCCTTCGTGCAATCAGGAAAAGACCGCAGGCGGCGGCGAGGAGCTCGACCGCAGTGATCCAGATGCGCTGCGCCGCAGCCAGCAGAACGCTCGCCTCCAGCCCCAGGTGCGGAGTCAGCAGCGCCGCCAGGATGGATTCGCGAACCCCGATTCCGGCAGGTGCAAAGATGGCCAGATAGCCGACGATGTATGCCGCCGCAAAGGAGATCGTCAGGGTGCCATATTCGGGGTTCAGTCTCAGGCCCCGGGCCAGAACCCAAAGGCCCAGGCCATAGCCGCCCCAGGTGACGACATACCCCGGGAGCAGCGCCAGCATGCGGCCGCCGCCGGTGTGCGGCAGCTTCTCGTGGTGACCCTGACGCTGCAGGAGCCAGCGCACCCTCCGCCCCGCCCCGCCCGACCCCAGGAAGATCGTCAGGGTGGCCACGATCAGGAGCGTTCCCGCCCCACCCCACCCCTGCGTCGCCGGCCAGCGCATCAGCACCCAGGCGCCCACAAGCGCCGCCGCAAGAAGATTCAGCAACTGGGCCGTGACCGCAGCCGCGCCGGCGCGCATCGCCGAAACTCCCCGGCGGCGGGCAAGGATCGCCACTCCAACCAGTTGTGCGACCTTGCCGGGCAGATAGCGTCCGAGGTTGGCGACGGAGAGGATCGCCGATGCAGGGAGGAGTCCGATCTTCTCATCGCCGAACTCTGCGAGGATGCGCGACCAGAGTGCCGCACCGAAGACGATAATGGGCAGACCGAGGGCGACCGAGAGCGCCAGGAGCGGCGCATTCAGGCGAATGCCGGTCCAGCTCAGTTGGAGCGCCTGCTCGAACTGCACTCCCGCGCCCCGCAGGATCAGCCAGGTCGCGAGAAGGGTGAGCGCCAGCTTTGCCAGCCCGATCAATTGGCGTTGCACGGGTCGGCGCCCGGGCGAAGGCGATTGCCCGGCGCGCTCTGTCCTCGCCGCAGGGGCCTCGGGTCTCTCGTCCGGGGCGGAACCGGGGCGCCCGTCGTGCAGAGAATGCCCGGTGGCCGCTGGCGATGCGCTCTCGCCGGTCATGCGCGGCGCAGTCCCGGAAGCCAGGAGGGGGGCGAGCGTGCCAGCGAGACTGCGAGGAGCACCAGAACGATCGCCAGCGACCCCGAGGTCAGGCGGAGAGCGCTGGCCACCATCGGCGCCGTAAAGCGCAGCGTGATCCGATGGTCGCCGGCAGAGGGGATTTCGATCGCCTGGAGCGTCAGGTTGGCCCGCCGGACCGGGAATTCGACGTCATCGATCTCGGCCACCCATCCCGGAAACCAGTTCTCGGCGATCACCATGAGCGCCGGAGCGGTGGTCCGGACACGCAGCACGCGATGATCGGGATCGAAGCGCTCCCAGACGACCCTTCCCTGCCCCGCCCCTCCTCCACCTTCAAGCGCAATCCCGGGCGGCTCCGCCAGGATCGCTTCCTGCGCAGGATCGAAGCTCGCGTCCAGGATCTGCGCCAGAGCAGCCTTGTCGTTTTCCTCAATGCGGCTTCGTTCCACAAGCCAGGCGCGCTCCAGCCCCGGGTACCGATAGACCGACTGCAATCCGGCCGCGGTACGTGCCGAGCTCAGCGGCTCCGCACCCTCGTAGGGTGGCCTCCCGGCCGCCTCGTCGGGCCAGAGCAGGTAGCGCACATTCATCATGCGCAGCACATTCGGGTGGCGCGTGTTTGCCCCTGCCCGCCTGCTCCCCTGGAGCCCGAGAAGCATGCGGTAGCGCGCCAGATCGTTGGGGTGGTGACCCGCGACGAGATCAAGTCCGTGCATGGCCAGCTCGACGCTCTGGTCGTTGCCGCGCAGATCGGCCACGCGGAAGGGCGTCTCGGCGTTGCTCCGCTCCTGAAGGAGGCGGATGTTGGCGTCGGTGGCCGTCCATCCGTGGTAGTCCAGGGTGCGGATGAAGGCGCTGTCGATGCGGCCCAGATCGATCGCCACGAGGAGCGCGATCACCGCCAGCGCAGCCATGATCGGCATTCGGCCCTCGCGCGCCATCCAGAGTATGGCGGTCAGAAGTCCGGCAAGGAGAAGCGCGATCCCGAACCCCCGGGTCATAAAGGGAGTGGCCGCCAGCAGCGCGGCGTGGCTCCGCTCTGTGGCATCGCTGTAGATCGTGGTCATCCAGAGGTTGGCGAGGATGCCCGAGGCCTGAAGCAGCGATCCGATCAGCAGGAGCCCGCCCGCGCCGAGGAGCGCGCGCCCTCGATTGCTGGTCAGGAAGGCACCCCGCGTCGGAGATGCGCGTACGAGATCGTCGATGCCCAGAGCCAGAAGGGTGGTGGCCCCGAAGCTTACCAGGAAGGCGGCGAGCGAGGGAACGCGAAAGATGGAGATGCCCGGCACCGTCTCGTAGAAGATTCGCCAGACGGGTGTGTGTGCGCCCAGAGCGAAGAGAAGCCAGATCAGACTCATGCCCGCCATGAAGCGCCTGAGCCCGCGCCGATCGCGCCCCAGGAGGCCGAAGAGGGCGAGCAGCGTCACCGTGACGCCCAGGTATTCGTGGTTGAGCTTGAAGGGATTGCGTCCCCAGTAGGTGCCCTGGCCCCACTCGGCATTGGCCGCCGAGCTGCCGGCGAACTCCGGCACCACCAGCGAGAGAGCCTCTTCGGGGTGCAGCGACCAGGAGCTGGCGTAGGCGAGGCGTTCTTCGGGAGTGGCGGCGACGGTGGTGGCGATCCGCCGCGACGATTCGGTCACGTACTGGCCGGCGGGCAGAAGCTGGACCGCCGCGATTCCCCCACCCAGGAGCGAGGCACCCAGAAAGGCGCCGTAGCGCAGAGCGGCCCGGCGCATGCCCGTCCGTTTCCCCCTTTCCTGCCCCCCTTCCCTCCCCTGCTGAATGACGCGGAAAAGCGCATAGGCGCCCACCGATCCGAAGAGGAAGTAGGCCGTCTGGAACTGGGTGACGAGCGAGGTGAGGGCGATGGCTCCCGCCAGAGCGGCCACCGACCGTCCCGAAGGGGTGTGCAGAGCTCTTTCGGCCGCCCAGAAGACCAGCGGCGCCAGCGACGCCACCATGAGCTTGCCGTCATTGCCGGGAAGCACCAGGGTCACCACAACCGGGGCCATCAGCCAGGCGAGTCCGGCGATCGTTGCGGCGGGGCGGGTCAGCCCCAGGGCGCGCACCCAGCCGTACATGAAGAAGCCGCCGGCCAGGATGTGCAGCACCAGCTTCCAGCCGAGCGCGCGGTAGGGCTCCATCACAAGGTAGAGGAGGCTGGTGGGGTAGATGGCATCGCCACCCGAAAGCGCTTCGAACATCGGCACGCCCCCGAGCAGCCGCGGCGCCCAGAGCGGAAGATCGCCCGCCGCCAGACGATCGGCCAGAAAGGCGCGCGCCATGTAGCCCAGCCCCAGGATGTCTTCGCCGTAGAGCATCCGGTCGGAAAAGATGAACTGGCGAAAGAGGATGACTGTGACGGTCAGGTAGAGGAGGACCGGAAGCCACCGCGGAACTCTGACGGAATGCGTCTCGCCGAGGGCCATGGGCTCAGCTTCCTCCCTGGTTGTTGTCCGGTCCGTGAAACGATACACGCTGAACGATAGGACAATTTGACGATAGGGGGAAAAGGGGCCTACCTTGGAACCGTCGGCCCGTAGGGCTTTGCCTGATTTCCCCGATGCCAGAGGGAGGATTCGCCGATGCGTACGGAACGAGTTCGCCAACGGTGTTCTTTCGACACAGGCGATCAGATCAGAGGGTGGGGAGAGGACGGACCCACCTGCCCTGGAAGGTGATTTTGCGCTGCGGGGCCCTCGCGGTTGGAGTCGCCGCCTGCCTGACTCCCTTCGGCACGGGTGCCGCACAGGAGACAAGCCGGCACTACCCATTTGAGGTTTTCGTGCGGGAGATCTGGCGCACCTACGGCGATCCCGGTTTTTCCTGGATTGGCGGAATGATCCAATGGCCCGACGGATCGGTGTGGGTCGGCGACAGTAACCTCAGCGAGGTATATGAGATGTCGCCTGACGGAAGCGACACACGACTCGCCTTGCGGGAGGGAGACGGCCCGCGCGAAGTCGGTCGGGTACACGATCTGGTGCCGATCCCTGGAGGCGGGGTTCTGATCGAAACCAGCGATCGCATGCAGTTCTTTGATTCTGACAAGCGCCCGACCCGAAGGGTGACGCCGCGTAGCAATGCGGGCGGGCCGGGGCTCGTTGCCTTACCCGATGGCGGATATCTGCTCAGTGGCGGATCTGGCTATGACCCTCGCGACGAGGCTGCTCCCTATGCCATTCACCGCTTCAGTTCCCGCGGCAGACGTATGACAAGCTGGCACCCGGCCGCGGATCATCAGGACTGGGAAACGGTGCGCTTTACCTCCGGAGGACCGCTTGCGATCACCTCCGATGGAGGTCTGCTGATTGTGGATCGGGCACCCTTCAGGGTCACCAGATATGCAGATTTGGAGGGCAACGGCGGCGAATTGATCGTTGGGGACCACAGTATCGTGTCGCCCAGCGAGCTGGATCGTGCGGTCGAACACGGGCCAAATAATACCACAACCTATACGACCGGCTGGACCAAGACGGTTCATGTCAGCGAAATGTCTGAAGGGGGGAACATTCTCGCTGTCGTCTGGGTCGTTCCGCAAGAGGACGGCATGAGACGATCCAGCCTTTGGGTGGTGATCTCACCCGATGGGAAGATACTCGCGCGAACCGCCGTCGCTCCGGACTATACGGTGTGGAACGTTACTCCCGACGGTCACTACCTTGCGTCCCTATGGGACTACGACCGCTACGAGCCAGCGGCGGTCAAGCTGGAAGTCGCGCTGGTGCCCAACGAGAACCGGGGCGAGGGTCCGTAGGCAGGTGCGGCGGCGGTCGTTGCTCCACCTGCGCAACGAAGCCGGATTGCAATTTGACGATAGGGGAAAAGGGTCCTACCTTGGAGCCGTTGGCCCACTGGGATTTTGCCTGGATTGTCCCTTCCCCGGCGATCCCCTCCGTGATCTGAGGAGATGGCCGTCTGGAGTCCGTGCTTTCTTCAAGGTCCGCACGCCCTTGTGATCGTGGAGCGTCCTCCTGTCCGAACCCGAACCGCACCTGCGTTGATGTGAACAGGACGAGACAGCCGCCCTCGGCCAGCCGATCGGTATCGGCAACCGATTGGGGCGAGATTTTTCGCCGATCAGCGGATGAGTGGGCTGCGGTACCGTCGCACGCAAAGGCAAACGAACTCTTCGCCGCCGACCGGGACGCTCCCCATTCGGTGGAAGGGTTTCGTTCTCTCGCCGTGGGGGTGCTCCGCAACGCCACCGTAGAGCCATGGCTGCCGGAGTTGTATGCTGCTCTTCTCGGCGAAGGAATCAGAGCGAAGTTCCACGTGGGCGACTATGCGACCTACGAGCGGTACGCGACCGCGCCGCAGGAGCTGTGCAATCCCTTCCCGAAGATTCTTCTGCTGTACTTTGAATCCGCCACTCTGGTGGGCGATGCTCGTCACGATCCGCCACCGGATACCGAAGAGATGGTTTTGGCTCGCATCGGCGGGATTGTCGAGGGGCTGCTCGGAAGCACGGCAGCGACTCTGGTGGTATCGAATCTTGCGCCCGCTCCCATTCGCTTCCATCGCCTCCATGCAGACCAGGATCCGGGGAGTTGGCCTCAGATGCGTCGGCGAATCAATGCGGCGCTGCTCGACCGGTTTCGATCCGAACCCCGTGTGATCATCCTGAATATGGATCGACTGGTCGGGGATTATGGCGCTGTGCGTGCCTTCGATCCCCGTATGTATCTGATGGTGCGCAATCCCTTTGCGGTTGGATTTCTTCCCTGCCTGGGGCGAACTTTCGCCGGGATTGTGGCGGCTGTGGAATGCCCGCCACGGAAATGTGTGGTCGTCGATTGCGACAACACGCTCTGGGGTGGAGTGCTGGGCGAGGCAGGACCTGGGCGGGTAGCGATCGGGCAGGAGTATCCGGGTGAAGCCTATCGCGAGTTCCAGCAGTTTCTCGCGGGTCTGCGCCGAAGAGGATTTCTGCTTGCCATAAGCAGCAAAAATAACGAGGAGGATGTTCTGTCCTTCCTCTCCGGTTCGGCAGAGATGATCCTGCGCCCGAACGATTTCACTGCGTACCGAATCAACTGGAATGACAAGGGGGAAAACCTGGCTGAACTTGCGGCAGAGATGAACATTGGTCTCGATTCCATGATCTTCGTGGACGACAGTCCGGTCGAGTGCGCCAGAATCCGCTCGGCATTCCCCGAAGTACAGGTGGAGCAGTTTCCGGCAAATCCGGCCGAAATTCCCGATTTCATTGCCTGTATGCGAGGAACGGAACGGCTGCGGGTTGAGGCGGAAGACCTGCAGAGAGCCGAGTCGCTCAGGGCAAATGTCGAACGGCAGCGCCTCAGGCACACAGCCCCGGATCTCAAGACGTTCATTCGCAGCCTCGAGATCCGGCTGACCATCGAGCGTCAGAACCGGGTCGCGATTCCGCGGATCAGTCAGTTGACCCAGCGCACCAATCAGTTCAACCTCACCACCCGGCGCTACTCGCCAGGCGATATTGAGCGCTTTCTGGACGACGGAGTTGTCTATACAATGAGCATGCAGGATCGATTTTCCGATTACGGCATCGTGGGAACCGCCATTGTCGCGAATGTCAGCGCGGATATATGGGAGATCGACACCTTTCTGTTGAGTTGCCGAGCCTTCGGTCGTGGCATTGAGAGCCAGATGCTGGCCACGCTCCTGACTGATGCCGCCACCGCTGGCGTCGAGGTTGTGCGGGCTCGCTACCTGCCTACGGCCCGGAATGGAATGGTCCGGGATTTCCTCCCCGCACACGGCTTCGATCTCGTTGAGCGGAAGAATGGAGAGCTTCACTTCCGGATCGTACCGGAAGCGGTGGCCGTCAGGGCCGACCAGGATCTGTATCACACGGTGCAGAAAGAAGCACTGCAATGACCGAAGAGAGAGCGGAGGCGCTGGAGCGTATCTTTCGCAGTGTGCTCAGTGTGCCGCCGGCGACCGATATTCGCCTGGTGTCGTCCGATTCCCACGGGGGGTGGGACTCGATTTCCCATCTGAATCTGATCCTGGCCGTAGAGCAGGAATTCGGATTCATGATGACACCCGAGGAGGCAACGGAAGCGCGCTCCTTCCCCAGGATGCTGGAGCTGGTCGAGAGTCGGCGATGAGCGGACGCCGTCGCAGGATCCTTGCTCTTCGCTTTGATGTCGATTCAATCGTCTGCCTTGAGAAGGGAGTTCCCAATCTGCTGAGACTGGGCGATCGCCTTGGCGTGCGCTTCACCTTCTTCGTGAATATGGGCCGCAGCTTTAGTTGGCGGCATACGATCACGCAACGGCTTCGCAAGCGGAGGGGTTACTGTACCCCTTCCCCGATTGAGGCTCGCAAGCTGTCGGTCATCAAAAAGCTGGGCAGGAGCGGTGTACTCCGGACAGCCACGATCAATCCCCGCCTGGGACGAGGCGCCATGGATCAACTGCACCAGGAAGGCCATGAGTTGGGACTTCATGGAGGATCCAACCATGCGGCATGGCAATATGCGCTCGACGAGCTGGGTGCTACCGGACCCGAGCGAACCTTCCGTGGGGCGTTCGAGGAGTTCAGAGATCGCTATGGCCCTCCGCACGGCTTTGCCAGTCCCGGATTCCGATATAATGGGGCGGTCCTCGATCTCCTGGACCGCGAGGGATTCCACTATGCCTCCGACATGCATGGCGAGCGCCCATTCCGTCCGAAGCGCGACGACGGAAACCCCTACCGGCACTTTCAGGTTCCGGTCAATGTGATTGGAAAGCAAAGAGTTCCATACATTGAACAGGGTCTTGCGCAGGGCCACTCCGTACGGCGCATTGTCGAAGGGGCAAGCGCGCGCATCAGGTCGCGGCGGTTCGCTCTCATGTATGGCCATCCGTATGTTGAGGGCGTTTACACCGAGCCGCTTGCCGCAATCCTGGCAGAGGTGGCGGGCGACTACGACATCGTGACTGTCGGCGAGTATCTGCGCCGCTATCGGGAGAGCTGAAGCGCCATGGGCAAAGCCATTCGCTACCTGGCTTCGATGCTGCCCATCTCCATGTCTCTGCGCGCCTCACTGTATCGGATGAGCGGGATACGAATGGGGTCGCAGGTGACGATCGATCGCAATGTTCAGGTGACCCGGCCCGACATGGTGACGATCGGGTCGCGGGTGACGATCGCCAATGCGGTATCGATTCTGGGCGATGTGACAGCGATTCACTCGCGTCTGGAAGATCTTTACAAGCTGCGCAAGACGGCCGAGGTCGTAATCGAGGACGACGTCTATATCGGCGTCAAGGCCACGATCGTGCCTGGCGTGCGGATCGGCCGGATGGCGACCATAGCGGCCAATACCCTGATTCTCGCCGATGTCCCTCCCTACAGCATTGTTCTGGGCGTTCCCGGGCGCGTCATGATGATTCGCGCACATGCGGAGGACGAGGCGATCCGGGAATCGGAGATCAGGGAAACCCCACCGCCAATCGCGTCCCCTGAATCGCCCGCACCCTGATACGCTCGGCGCACTCATCGACGGCACGACTGACATCTTCGAGCATTCCGTAGTCGTGCCAGACGATGACCCCTCCGCGTGCGAGGGCCCTCAGCGCGCCACGGGTATCCGAGACAGCATATTCGTAGCTGTGACATCCATCGATCAGAATAAAATCGTAGGGACCGTGCTTCGCCCAGTCGAAGTGTGCGGAATCGCCCCAGAGCTGTATGATTTTATCGCGGAATCCGGACTCGCTGAACTGGCGGCCGATGTGGCTGCCCGTACCGGCATTATCCTGAATCTGTGGGACATTCAGTGCGAATGACCCTTCCAGTCCGGGGGAAGATCCAGGGTGAACACCTGAGCGTCGGCAGGAGCGTTCGCCGCCATGTTGACGGTCATATTGCCCTCGAACGTGCCGACCTCCAGAAGTCTGACGGGTCTGATATGGCGCACCATTGCGTTGATTGCCAGGAGTTCGGCCGATGTCATCGAGAGCAACGGATTGCGGTCATGAGAGCGAACGACCCGCAGATCGGTCATTGCGATTCCCGGAAAGAGCGCACTGAGGGGCTCCCGCTCAATGGTTCCGAATGACCAGCGAATTGCGCGCCGGAACTCGGGGTCGGGCGCACTGGCGGCAAAGGGCCCATAGCGGGCTCGGAGCATTCGCGTGGCCAGAAATGGATTGCGGGCGATCTTTACAATCGCATTCCGCAGCCGCCACACCCTCGTCGCATTCCCCACCCCCGCATTCCGCTCCTCAGAATCCATCGCCGCTGCCCTGCCCTTCGCCCACCGCCAGCCTCCGGTACACCTCCAGATGGCGATCGACCAGGCGGTCGTTGCTCCACTGCGAAATCACGCGCCTGCGACCGGTTTTGCCACGGGCGGCCAGGGCGTCGCTCTGCAGGAGCGCGATCAGGCAGGCGGCCATGGCGTCGGGATCGCCGGGGGGAAAGAGGGCGCCCACGCTGTCGTCGACAATCTCGGGGAGGCCGCCCACCGCCGAGGCCGCGACCGGGAGTTCGCACGCCATGCATTCGAGGGCGGCTACCGAGGTCGCCTCGACCAGCGAGGGGAAGACCGCCAGATCGGCCGCAGAGAGCAGTCCCGGCATGGCTGCATGGGGGTGCGCGCCCGCAAAGTGGATTCGGTCCTGCACCGCGAGTTCGCGCGCCAGCGCCTCCAGGCGGGATCGTTCGGGACCATCGCCGATCACGACCGCCTCGACATCGACCTCCCTGACCACCAGAGGCAGCGCCCGCACGAAGAACTCGACGCCATTCTTGGGGAAGAGTCGGCGCGGCACCACGATTCGCATGCGCGGCGCCGCAGAGGGGAGTGTCGGCGGACCCGGCTGAAAGATTTCGGTGTCGACGCCATTGACCAGAACTTCGACCTCGATGCCGGGAGCGAGGCTTTCGCCGACATCGGCGATCTCCTTGCTTGCGGCAAAGTTATGATTGCTTGCTTTAACCAGTTTGCCAATGGCGAATGCGGTCAGGGGACGGGCGGCCAGACGCAGGAAGTGCGAGGTGTGCAGGGTGCAGACCAGGGGGGTGCCCGATCCGGCAAGGGCGACTGTGCAGGGCAGCAGCGAGGGGAATGCCTGTGCATGCACAATGTCGGCGTCGGCGATGACGGCCCGGGTGCGGGGAATGGAGCCGAGAGCGTGTGCGAACCAGCCCCGGGGGGTGCGCGAGGGAAGCGGGGTGCGGTGGACGAGGATGCCGTCGATCTCCTCGGAGATCGGAAGCCCGGGCTGCGAGAGCGAGGTGACGACGGTAACCCGATGACCGCGCCCGACCAGTCCCCGGCAGAGGTAGTGGACATGGCTCTCGAGACCGCCCACCTCGGGTGGGAAGTAGACGCAGTGAACGACGATCTTCATGGGGTCGTCCCGGCCTCGCTCTGCGCCGGGGGGCGGTCTGCCCCGGGAATCCAGTCTGCGGTCGTGCGCGGCGACCCGGTCAGCGCCGCCATGAGGATATCGGCAATGCGGCGACCTGCGAGGCCATCGCCATAGGGGTTGCGAATGTTCCGCCTCCTCTCCCCCTCCCCCCTCTGCAACTGCGCCGCTGCGGTCTCCAGAATGCGCCCCGGATCGGTGCCCACCAGGGTGGCCGCCCCCGCCTCCACCCCTTCGGGCCGTTCGGTGACCTCGCGCAGGATCAGGGTGTGCAGGTCGAAGGCCGGAGCCTCTTCCTGAATGCCGCCCGAATCGGTCAGAACCAGGTGGGCGCGGTCGAGCAGCGCCACGAGATCGCCGTAGGAAAGCGGGTCGAGGAGGTGAATGCGCGCCCTGCCACCGAGAATTGCGCGGGCCGGCTCCTGTACGCGGGGATTGGGATGGACCGGATAGACGATCTCGATGTGGGGAAAGCGCCTGGCCAGGGTGCGCACCGCGCCGAAAACCCTCTCCAGCGGCTCCCCGAAGGATTCGCGGCGGTGGGCGGTGAGCAGCACCAGGGGATGGGTGGACTCGAGAAGGCGGGCGACGTGCGGATCCTCGACCGGGGGTCGGGCGACGCGAATCGTGGCAAGCGCATCGACCACCGTGTTGCCGGTCACGAAGATGCGCCCGGCCTCGACCCCCTCGGCCGCCAGATTCGCGGCTGCAGCCCGGGTCGGAGCAAAGCAGAAATCGGAGACGGTGTCGGTCATCTGCCGCAGCATCTCTTCGGGAAAGGGCGACCACTTCCGGCGGCTGCGCAGCCCGGCCTCGACATGGGCCAGACGGCCCTGCTGAAAGAAGGTGACGAGCCCCGCGAAGAAGACCGTGGCGGTATCGCCCTGCACGATCGTCACATCGGGCCGGAAGTCGTCGGCCACGCGGCGCAGCCCCTCCATGCAGGCATGGCCGATGTCGTAGAGCGACTGGCCCGGCTTCATCAGCTTCAGGTTGTAATCCCCCCCGATCCCGAAGATCTTCAGCACCTGATCGACCATGGCGGTATGCTGGCCGGTCAGCGCGAGTCGATGATCGCACCTGTCCTCGGCCTGCAGCGCCGCGATCACCGGAGCCATCTTGATCGCCTCGGGACGGGTGCCGATGACCGAAAGAATGCGCGGGATACGCTCCGCCCTCATCGGTGCGGGTCCTCCGGTCGCGTTTCGCCGGGCAGACGGCGTCTGAGCGCATCGAGCTCGTCGCGCAGCGCGGCGATCATCTCGCCCAGGAAGCCCGCCAGGAAGCAGAGCACGCCGACGGTCACCAGCAGGAGCACCAGGTAGAGAAACGGCCGGAATCCCTCTTCCAGAATGAAGCGCTGAAAGAGGGCGAAGAGCCCGACCAGTCCCCCGGCGGCGATGAGCACGATGCCCGGCAGCCCGAAGGTCACCATCGGCTTTTGCGCAAAGCGGAGCTGGAACCAGACCGCCAGCAGATCGAGCATTCCCCCCACAATGCGCCCTTTGCCCGAGTACTTGGCTTCGCCGGCGCGGCGCGGGTGCAGCTCGATGTCGATCTCGGTGGCGCTGAAGCCCTGCTGGTGGGCCAGGACGACAAAGAAGCGGTGCCAGTCGTGGCGGAGGCGAATGGCGTCAAGGAGTTCGGCGCGAAAGGCCTTCATCGAGTTGAGGTCGGAGACCGGAACCGCGAAGATGCGACGGCTGAGAAGGTTGTAGATCGACGAGACGGCGCGCTTGTCGTAGCGCCCGACCTTGCGGCCGGTGACGATGTCCCAGCCCTGATCGAGGGTATCGAGAAAGCGCGGAATCTCGGCGGGCAAATGCTGCAGATCGGCGTCGAAGAGAACCAGCCAGGTGCGGTCGGTGGCGGCCGCCCCGGTGAGGAGAGCTTCGGTCTTGCCCCGGTTGACGCGGTGACGCAGCACGCGCAGCGCACTCCAGCCGGCTGCCTCGCGCTCGGCCAGCGCGGCGGTTCCATCGGTGGAGCCGTCATCGACGAGAAGCACCTCGCCCTCGAGCCCGAACTCGGCGAAGGCGGCCCGCAGCTCGGGAATGAGGTGGGGAATGTTCGGGGCCTCGTTGAAGGCCGGAACGACCAGGGCGAAATCGTGCCGCGCCCGGGGAGGCCTGATCATGCCCTGGAGGTCATTCTCCATGCCCTGATGGTGTTCTGTCATGCCCCGGGGGACGCCTGGCATCCCACGCAGCGATTGTGTGTCGGATGAGTCCGTCATTGGAGACGCTTTCGCATGCGGGCGGGAAGGATCCCCAGTTGATCGCGATACTTGGCGATCGTGCGGCGCGCAATGGGGATTCCCTCGGCCCGGAGGAGGCGGACCATGGCGGCGTCGGTCAGAGGCTTGTGCGGGTCTTCTCTCTCGACCAGGCTCTTCACCTTTGCCTGCACCCCCCTCGTCGAGAGTTCGTCGCCGGTTGCCGTCCGGATTCCCCCCGAGAAGAAGAACTTGAGGGGATAGACTCCGGTCGGGGTCTGCACGTACTTCTCGTTCGTCACCCGCGACACGGTGGATTCGGCCATTTCGATATGATCGGCGACCTCGCGCAGGGTGAGGGGCTTCATGTGCTGCACCCCCTTTTCGAAGAAGTCGGTCTGCCGGTCCACAATGAAGCGCATGACGCCGAGCATCGTCTGGCGGCGCTGTTCGATGACCTGAATGAGCCAGTGGGCCGCATTGAGCTTGTTGGAGATGAATTCGCGGTTTTCGCCGACGAACTTCGCGCGGTCGGCGGCCACCTCGCGGTAGGCGCGCGCCAGGCGCAGCCGCGGAAGCCCGGTGTCGTTGACAAAGACCATGTATTCGCCGTGGATGCGCTCCAGAATCAGGTCGGGAATTACGTAGCGTTCCGGTTCGCCCGAGTAGTGGCTTCCCGGCTTCGGATCGAGTGTGCCGATCTCGTCGGCGGCATCCTGCACCGCGCGCGGCTCAACCTCCAGGATGCGCGCGATCTCGGTCCAGCGATGCCCCCCCAGATCCTCAAAGTGATCGCGCACGATCGTGGCCGCCAGCGAATCCCCGCGCCCGCTTCTGCGCAGTTGGATCTCCAGGCATTCGCTCAGCGAGTGCGCCCCCACACCCGCCGGATCAAGCCTCTGCACCCGGAGGAGCATCTCTTCGACCTCTTCCGGGGTGTGCGGCGCAAAGAGTCGCGCCAGCTCGGCGAGTTCCGCAGCGCGGGCATCCTCGTCCTCGATGGCATGCGCACGGCCCATCGCCATCTCGAATGCATCGGTCCCCGCCGCATTCAGCCCGTCAGCCACCACCTGCAGAGAACAGGAAAGATACCCGTCGTCGTCGATGTTGCCCACGATCTCCTCTGCAATCCAGCGCTCCCGGTCGTCGAGCGGAAGGAGAGCGACCTGCTCCAGCAGATGATCCTGCAGATGCTGCACCTCCACGACCGGCGCCTCGAACTCTTCGCGCTGCTCATAGGACTCGCGGGCGCTCCCGGCGTCGAAGTTGTCGCGCAGCACCTCCTCCCAGTCGATCTCCTCTTCGCCCTCTTCCCTCTCGCCCTCTTCTTCGGCGTCGGTCGCGGCTTCGTCCTCGCCGGTCTCGTAGTCGTCGGGCTCCGAGAGCTCCAGGAAGGGGTTTTCGGAGAGCTCTTCCTCGAGGCGAGCCTGTAGCTCCGGGAGCGGCATGTAGAGCATCTCCATCGCCTGGTAGAGGCGGGGATTCGCCCCGATTTCCTGACGGGTTCCGGTGACCTGGCCGACCCCCTGGCCGATCCCCTGGCGCATGCCCGGCATTGCGGTCGAGCCTCAGCCGGTCGGAGAGGGAAAGCGCGCGCGCATGCGGGCGGTCAGGGTGGGACCCAGGTAGAGGTCGGCGACGTCGTTGTTCCACACCAGCTCCGAAACGGTTCCCTGCACCCGGATGCGGCCCTCGTACATGATGTAGGCCCGATCGACGATCTCAAGCGTCTGCTCGACATTGTGATCGGAGATGATGACCCCGATGGCGCGGTTGCGGAGCTCGCCCACGATCTCCTGGATGTCGTGGAGAGCGATGGGATCGATGCCGGCGAAGGGCTCGTCGAGGAGCATGAAGCGCGGCCGCTGCACGAGCGCGCGGGTGATTTCGAGGCGACGGCGCTCGCCCCCGGAGAGCGAAAAGGCCCTGGATTTGCGAAGATGGCCGAGCGAGAGCTCGTCCAGGAGCTCCTCGAGGCGGCGGGCGCGTTCGGCGCGGCCCAGACCGAGGGTTTCCAGGATGGCGAGGATGTTCTGTTCGACCGTCAGGCGCCGAAAGACCGAGGGTTCCTGCGCCAGATAGCCGACTCCCATGCGCGCGCGGCGGTACATGGCCACGCCGGTGAGATCGGCGTCGTCGAGGAAGACGCGACCGTCATCGGGCGCGATCAGCCCCACCAGCATGTAGAAGGTTGTGGTCTTGCCGGCTCCATTGGGACCGAGAAGCCCGACGATCTCTCCCTGCCGGACCTGGATCCCAACCTCGTCCACGACGCGCCGCTTGCGGTAGATCTTGGTGAGGCCGCGGCCGGAAAGGGTGGCGGCGGGCTGCGGCGCAGAGGGAGCGGAGCTGCCGTTCTGCGTCGGGGGGCGGGGGTCTTCGGTCATCGGGGCGGATCGGTTCCGGCAGGGGGCGGCCGGGTGGGGAGCGGGGGATTGGCGGTCGAGTCGGCTCGCAGCGACGCCGAATCGGGAACTTCGCCGGGCGGGCGCGGTTCCAGATGATAGCCGACCGTCTGGCCCTCGACATCCATCCGCACCACCTGGCGGCCCACGAGATAGACGATGATGCGCTGTCCTTCGACCCAGTGCAGCGCAGGGGGACGCACGTGCGGGGAGGTGGCCGGGGGCGGGGACTCGACCTCTGCGGGAGCCGGTTCGCCCGCAGAGGTGTCCGCTCGGGCGCTGTCGGCCTCGATCATGCGGTAGAGGCTGCGGGCGGTTCCGGCTGCGGTCAGCGTCTCCAGGCGCGCGGACGGGCCCGCTGCGGGGGCCGGAGCCAGGGAGTCGGGAGCCGCGAAGTGTGCAAGAACCGTATCGCCCTCCATCCAGTCGCGCCAGGCGACCTCGGGCAGCTCCTCGTATGCGAGGGTGTCGGCGGGGATCTCCTCGGCGCGCGCCGATCCCACCGCAGTGACGAGCTGCAGACGCTGGCCGGGCGAGAGAACGTCGATCGAATCTCCGGACAGGTTGAAGCGGTCGGCCGAAACGACGGGCCGGTTCGCAAGGGAATCGGTGGCGGTGTCGTCTGCGGCGGCGGATGGTTGGCGCCGGGCGGCCAGGGCGCGGGCCAGATCGCCGGGCGAGAGTCCGCTGGGATCGAACTCCTGCTCCTGGCCGGGAAGGGGAGGCGGCTCTGCGAGGGCGACGAGGCGCTCGACGACCCCCTTCTCCAGGAAGATCCGGATTGCGGGCGCTGCAATGAGGACATCGTCGCCGGTCAGGGTGGCGTCCCCGCGGGCCAGAAGGGTTTCGCGCAACCCCGTCTGCGGGATCAGCGAGATCGATTCGCCGCGGAGAAGGTAGTTGGCATTCTCGACGCGGGCGCCCTCGAAGACCGACATGCCACCCGATTCCTGGTCGTAATCCAGGGAATCGCCGAAGGCGTGCAGCGAATCGCGCATGACCACCACATTGCCGCCGGCCCGGAAGTGGCGCCGCCCCTCGAGGGTAAAGTGATCGGCCTCGATCTCCCATGGGGGGAGGGTGTCGGGAGGGGGAGCGGGAATCGGGTCGGCCGGGGGGACAGTGTCCGGCGCTGCCTCCACGACGGCGGCCGGGGGGGATTCGGCATCGGTTGCAGGGACAGTCGCCTGCGCGGTATCGATGGCGAGGGAATCGGCCTCGTTCCTCTCTGCCAAATCGGAAAGCTCCTCGGCGGCGGCCATGGAATCGGCCTCGGCTTCGGCCATGGCCATCGAATCCGCCTCCGGCCCGGCTCCCGCATCGGTTGACGGATCGATTCCGGGCCCGGTCGCCTCGTCGGTCAGCGAATCCGGCACGATCTCCTCGCCCTCCCCTTCCCCGCTTTCGTCTTCCGGCGCCGGCGCGGTTTCCTCGTCAGCCGGAAGATCTCCCCCGATCGCCTCTGCCTGCACCACCGGGTAGATCGTGGCGCGGGGCTCTCCTTCGTGCACAAAGATGCGGTCGAGGGCGCGAAACTCGCTTGCCTGGTCGTAGGTCAGCCGGTGCCCCCGGATCACGGCGCCGCTCCCGCGATCGGTCACGATCACGCGCGACCATGCATTCAGTCGCCTGACCTGGCCGAAGTAGTGCGCGGAATCGGCACGCAGCTCGGTCGTCGAGTCCTCCAGAAAGACGCGCCCGAAGAGCTGAACCTGATCGTTCGATTCGAAGACGACGGCAGAGTCGGCCAAAAGGCGCGTGCCATCGCTGCAACGGTAGTCGATGCCCCCGGTGGCGTGGTGCACAAACCGGGTCGAATCCAGGCGCGTCCGGTGGGTATAGCCCCCAACCCGCACCAGCTCGCAGGTGGGGGCGGTTTCTTCCGTTTCCTGAAGCGCCACTCCCGGCGCGGGCAGCAGAGCCAGCCAGAGAAGCGCCGGCACGAGGCCGGTGCCCTTCCGCGCATCTCGGCGGGTCATCGGTTGGCGCACACCCCTTCGCGGGTGCCCCAGATGCGCAGATCGTCGAAGGCCATGTCCGCCTGGAAGCTGTCGCCCTCGACCTCGCACCCGCCCTCGCGCATCAGGACCGGCAGATCGGACCAGACGCGATCGTCTTCCTGCGAGAAGTTGAGCTCCTCGGTGCGAATCTCCTGTCCCGTTGCAATCACCGACAGGATGGCGTTGCCGGTGGCGGTCAACTCGTTGGTGCCGTGGCTCAGGCGGCCCGCATCGGCGTTGATGGCGGCGCGACGGCGGCCGCGTTCATCGAAGATGATCAGCGTGAGCCCCATGATCCGGGCGTGGGTGGAGTCGCGCCAGAAGAAGAGGCTGTCGGCAAGGAGCGTGGCCTCGTGTACGCCGCGGTCGGTCAGGAGGCGCTCCACTCCGTAAACGATCTCGTCGGCGGCGATCGGCGCAAGGGTCTCGTCGGTCTCCTCGTCGGTGCCGGTGGTGCAGGCCGCAAGGGCAAGGACAAGGAGGGCCGGGGCGCTGCCGAACGGAAGGCGCCTCCGGGGGGGTGGAGCAGAGAGTGACCGGGCGGCGAGGCGCAGGAACCGGGGGCGGGTGGGCGTGGGGAGCGTGTTCATGGGTGGACGCCCTCCTCGGGGTGAAGCGCGCCGGCGCGCAGAAGATCGTGAAGGTGAACGATGCCGACCAAAATTCGTCCGTCGAGCACGGGAAGCGCCATGATCCCGTGCTTCTCCATGCGGTGAATGGCGGCGCTCCCGCTCTCGTCGGCAAAGGCGATGCGCGGCGCGGTGGTCATGAAGGTCGAGACCGGAAGATCAAGGAAATCTTCGTTGCGCTCCATCAGCCGGGCCAGATCGCCGGCGGTGACGACGCCGACCAGGGCGCCCCCCGAATCGATGACCGGAACCGTGCCTCGCATCTGCGCCAGGGGGACAACCAGCGCGCGCGCGGTTGCATCGGGGGGGACCGCAGGGTAGTCGCGGGCGACCATGACGTCGCGCACCCGGATCCTGAGCCGCTGGCCCAGGGCGCCGCCGGGATGAAGGCGCGCAAAATCTTCGGTGCCGAAGCCGCGCAGAGTGCTGGCCGCGATGGCCAGGGCGTCTCCCATGGCCAGAGCGGCGGCGGTCGAGGTCGTGGGAGACAGACCCAGAGCGCACGCCTCGCCCTTCACCGCGCAGTCGAGCACCACATCGGCGCGGCGCGCCAGAGGAGAGTCGAGATCGGCGACGAGCGCAACCAGGGTGGTGGATCGCAGAGCGGCCGAGGCCAGAAGACCGAGCAGCTCGGGGGTGGCGCCGCTGCGGGAGAAGAGCAGCAGAACCGCGTTCCGGGCGACGATCCCGAGGTCGCCGTGCAGCGCGTCTGCCGGGTGCAGGAAGGTGGCGGCCGTGCCGGTGGAGGTCAGGGTGGCGGCCACCTTGCGCGCAACCAATCCCGACTTTCCGACGCCGGAGAGCACAACCGTGTCGCGGCTCGCGGCCACGAGCTCTGCCGCGCGGGCAAAGGAGTCGTCCAGCCGCTCCGTCAGGGCGGCGATCGCCTGCGCCTCGGCGGCCAGGACCCGCTGTCCCTCGCGTACCAGCGCCCGGCGGTCTCCCGCAGCCGCAGCGCTAGCCGTCACGTTCGCGACAGTACGCATCGACCAGCGTCGCCCATTGGTTGCGGGCCCGAAGCAGCGCCTCGGCGAATTCGCGCACCGCTCCATCGCCCCCGTTTCGCTTCCCCTGCCAGAGCGCCACCTCGCAAATCTCCGGCACCCCATTCGCCACCGTCGCGGGCAACCCCACGCGGCGAAGCGCGGGCAGATCGGCCAGATCATCGCCAAGTAGCGCCACCTCGTCCCAGCCGATTCCCCGGCGCTCGATCAATTGGGCGATGATCGGAACCTTGCGCGCCCCGGCATCCTGGTGCACCTCGTCGATGCCCAACTCGACCGCCCGCAGAGAGGTCGCCTGAGAGATCCTGCCCGAGACGATCGCAAGCTGCAAACCAGCCTGCGCCATCAGGCGAATGCCGATGCCGTCGCGCACATCGAAGCGCTTGAGTTCAATCGGTTCGCCCTTCTCTGTGGCTCCCACATGGATGCCGCCATCGGTCATGACTCCATCGACATCCAGTACGACCATGCGAATGCGGCGCGCGGTTGCCCCACAGAGGGGGTCGCCGACCGGGGAAGATCCGGGCGTGGTCATGCGTCAGCGCCTCCGGCCAGGGCGGTGCGAATGCGCACGACTTCGGCAAGCAGCGCCGCCAGATCCGCCAGGGGCAGCATATTCGAGCCATCCGAGGGAGCGGAGGCCGGATCGGGGTGGACCTCCAGAAAGAGGCCGTCGCAGCCCGCTGCCACCGCCGCCCGCACCAGGGGCCGAATGAACTCGGGCGCCCCGCCGGTGGATCCGTCAGCGGCGGCCCCGGGACGCTGCACCGAGTGGGTCGCATCGAAGAGAACCGGCGTTCGGGTCACACTCCGGATACGCGCGAAGTTGCGCATATCGACCACCAGATCGCCATATCCGAATGCGGCGCCCCGCTCGGTGACCGCCACCTGCGCGCTCCCGCCGGCGTGCACCTTTTCGACCGCCCCGGCCATTGCGGCGGGGGGCATCCACTGGCCCTTCTTGATATTGACGGCTCGTCCGGTGCGGCCCGCAGCCACCAGGAGCGAGGTTTGACGGCAGAGAAAGGCGGGAATTTGCAGCACGTCGGCAACCTCGGCCGCCGGATCCGCCTGGTGCGCTTCGTGAATGTCGGTCAGAATTGGAAGTTCCGTGTCCTCGCGCACCCGGGCCAGGAGAGAAAGTCCCCGTTCGAGCCCGGGGCCGCGCCCCGAATTCAGCCGGGAGCGATTGGCCTTGTCGAAGGAGGCCTTGAAGATTGCGGGGATTCCCGCGCTTCGGGCTGCGGCGTCCACCCCCCGGGCCACCTCAAGATTCAGCGCATCGTCCTCCAGGACACAGGGGCCGGCGATCAGGGTGAAGGCGTCGGCAAGCAATCCCTCGCCTCCGGCATCGGTTCGTCCACCGGCGTCCCGCTTCATCGTCGCGCTGGCTCCCCCGGGAGCCGGGTCAGCTCCCGACCTCCGCCGGGATCGCCTGACTCTGCCGCGCCCGCACGGCCGCCGCCTCGACAAAGGAGGCGAAGAGGGGGTGCGCGCGGGTGGGCCGGCTCTTCAGCTCCGGATGGGACTGGCTGGCCACGAACCAGGGGTGATCCTTCAGCTCGATCATCTCGACCAGCTTGCCATCGGTGGTCGTGGCCGAGAAGACAAGGCCGGCTTCGGCCAGGCGTTCGCGGTAGTCGTTGTTGACCTCGTAGCGGTGCCGGTGCCGCTCGGTGATCGCCCCGGCGCCGTAGCAGCGATACGCGATCGTTTCGGGCAGGATGCGCGCCTGGTAGGAGCCCAGTCGCATGGTGCCGCCCTTGGTTGTGATCTTGCGCTGTTCATCCATCAGGCAGATGACCGGATGCGGCGAGTTGCGGTCGAACTCGAAGGAGTGGGCGTTCTGCAATCCGGCCACATTGCGCGCAATCTCGATCACTGCGCACTGCAGTCCCAGACAGATCCCCAGAAAGGGAAGGCCGTGGGTGCGCGCCCAGCCGATTGCGTCGATCATTCCCTCAATTCCCCGCGAACCGAATCCCCCCGGCACCAGAAGCCCGTCGTACTCCGCCAGAAACCCGGGATCGCCCTCCCTTTCCAGGTGTTCGCTCGAGATCCAGTCGATCCGTACATCCAGGTTGTGCCGGATTCCGCCATGAAAGAGCGCCTGCTCGACCGATTTGTAGGCATCGACAAGCTCGGTGTACTTGCCGACCACGGCGATGCGCACGCTCTCGGCCGAGGGCGCCTTGATTCCCTGTACCATCCGCGTCCAGGCCGCGAGATCGGGCGGAGGGGCGGCAAGGCCCAGCCGCGCAAGCACGAAATCATCCAGGCGCTGGCGTCGAAACTGCAGCGGGACTTCGTAGATCGTCTCGACGTCGATGGCCTCGATGACGCCGGCGGGATCGACATTGGTGAAGCCGGCGATCTTGGCGCGAATCTCGTCTCCCAGCGGGTGTTCGGTGCGACAGATGAGGACGGCGGGCTGGATTCCGGTCTGCATCAGCTCGCGCACCGAGTGCTGCGTCGGCTTGGTCTTGAGCTCGCCCACCGCCCGGATATGGGGAACCAGGGTGAGGTGAATGTGCAGCGCCCGCGATCCCACCTCCTGGCGAAACTGGCGGATCGCCTCGAGGAAGGGCAGGCTCTCGATATCGCCCACAGTGCCGCCCACCTCGCTGATCACCACATCGTGGTCTTCGGAGAGCACGCGAATTGAACGCTTGATCTCGTCGGTGATGTGGGGAATGACCTGGACGGTGCGCCCGAGATAGTCGCCGCGCCGCTCGCGCTCGATGACGTTGCGGTAGATGCGGCCGGTGGTGGTGTTGTTGTCCTGCGAGAGATTGTGGTCGATGAAGCGCTCGTAATGGCCCAGGTCCAGATCGGTCTCGGCGCCGTCCTCGGTGACGAAGACTTCGCCATGCTGAAGGGGCGAGAGGGTGCCGGGATCGACATTGATGTAGGGGTCGAGCTTCTGCAGGGTGACCCGCAGCCCGCGCTCCTTGAGGAGGACGCCGAGCGAAGCGGCCGCGATTCCCTTTCCCAGGGAAGAGACGACGCCCCCGGTGACGAATACGTACCGGGTTTCGTCGGATGAGTGAATCCTGTCGGCTGCGCTTGGCGTCATGGTTCTGCCTCTGCTTCTTTCAGGCGGTGTTCGAGGCGCGCCAGATCTTCGGGCGTATCGACCCCGGGCGGCGCGGAGGGCACCACGGCCACGCCGATTCGCATTCCGTTTTCAAGGGCCCGCAACTGCTCAAGGCGCTCTTCCTCTTCCAGCGCCGACGGACCGAAGTTGACCCAGCGCCGAAGCGCGTCGCGGTCGTAGACGTAGATGCCCACGTGCCGCAGCGGCTGCACCGGCCCGGGGTCGGCGGTCGATGTCGAGCTCCGGCGACAGGGAATCGGCGCCCTTGAGAAGTATAACGCTCCGCCGTCGCTGGCCCGGACCACCTTCACCACCGAGGGGTCGGCGAACTCTGCCCCGGAGACGATCGGAGCCGCACAGCTTCCAACCTCGAAGCCTCTTTCGACCATGCCCAGGGCGGCGCGCACGCTCGCTGCCTCGACCAGGGGTTCGTCTCCCTGAAGATTGACGACAATGTCGAATGCGGAAGATGCGCGCCGGGCGACCTCCCAGACGCGATCGCTTCCCGACCGGTGCGCGCGCGAGGTCATTTCGATCTCGGCACCGGCCGCGCGGCAGATGCGGGCGATCTCTTCCGAATCGGTGGCCACCACGAGGCGGTCGAGGAAGCGCATGGCCGAGGCGCGCCGCCAGCTCCAGAGCACCAGGGGAGTGCCGAGCAGGGGTTGAAGGGGCTTGTCGGGAAGGCGCGTTGATCCGATTCGGGCCGGAATCACCCCCAGAATCCGCGGTCGCGTCATGGCCTGACGGTGCGCGCGCCCGTCATGACCCGCGGTCCATGGCAAGGAAGTTGGCTAGGAGCCGTTTTCCCCCCTCGGTGAACCACGATTCCGGATGAAACTGAACCCCCCAGACCGGGTGACTGTGGTGTCGCATGGCCTGCACCTCGCGACCATCGGCGGGATCGTCGCTCCAGGCAATGGCAGAGAGCGGCGGGGGGAGGGCGGGATCGGTGACGAGCGAGTGGTAGCGCGCCACCTTCATCGGCGAAGGAATGCCGGCGAAGAGCGGATCGCCGCTGTGCACCACGCGCGCGGTCTTGCCATGCACCGTGCGGGCGGCGCGGATCGTGCGGCCCCCCCAGGCCTCTCCGATCGCCTGGTGCCCCAGACAAACGCCCAGAATCGGAACTTCGGGTCCAAGGGCGCGGATTGCGGCCACGCTGATTCCGGCCTCGGCGGGGGTCTTCGGGCCAGGCGAGATCACCAGTCGCGCGACCCCCATGCCCCGCAACGCCTCGAGCTCGATTTCATCGTTGCGATAGACGCGCGGTCTCTCTCCCAGCGCCCCCAGAATTTGCACAAGATTCCAGGTGAAGGAATCGTAGTTGTCGAGCACGACCAGCATGTAAGGGGTCCACGGGGCAGGGTTGGCAGTTTGGTGGAGAAGCGCCGGACGGCATTCGCGCTCGACCTTGTCCAGTGACTGCGGGGAGCGGGTTTCATGCGAAAGATACACCGGATGCCGGAATGTGGCTCCGGGTTCGTGCATCAATCCCGGGCAGCGACCGGATCACGCGAATCCGGACCCGGCAGCCCCGGCGCATGGCGGCAGTCTCTTCTGCGCGACGTTCGCTTTCGCGATTCCTTCGGGATCAGTAGTCCACCGGCCGCAGGTACGAGACCCCGATCGAGCTCTCCGAGAGGGTGGCCACCGTTGCCAGCTCGCGCTTCCAGTGGGTGGATGAAAGGCGTTGCCACACAATCCCGACCTCGTCCGGGTCGAAGCCGCGCCGCGCCAGCGCCTCGACGCCGTGTCCCCGCAGGAGCCACTCCAGAATGGGGTCGGCGCGCCGGTAGCCGATTCCCAGTTCATCTTCGTCGTCCACGCCCTCCACCAGGTCGGCGCTCGCCGGTTTCTCTACAATGACCGTTGGAATCTCCAGATGGCGCGCAAGCTCCAGGACCTGCGTCTTGAAGAGGTCGCCCAGGGGATTGATCGGGGGGGAGTCGTCGCCGTGCCAGGTGTAGTACCCCAGAAGACGTTCGCTCTTGTTGCCGGTTCCCAGGGGAAGCGCATTCAGCCGGACCGACTGGTCGAAGAGGATGGCGGCGCGGATCCGGGCGGCCAGATTTCCGCGGCGTTCCGGGGTGATCGCGGGGTCGCAGGCCGAGGCGCAGGCATCGACGGCGGCGCTGATGTCGATGGTGCGCTGGTGGGCGCCGGTCTTACCGAGAACGAGCGCCGCGTGCGCCAGGCTGGCGGGACTTGAGGTCGCGTAGGGGAGCCGGAAGCCGAAGACGTTCCCGGGGCCGAGGGCGCGTGTGGCCAGAGCGAGCGAGACTGCCGAATCCACCCCGCCCGACACCCCCAGCACCACCCGTTCGAACCCCCGGCGGCGCACCACCTCCTCGCGAATGAACTCGATCAGCGCGGCCTCCACCAGGGGCGCATCGATTGCGAGGGCCCGGCGGTCCGCCGCATCGGGACGGCGCGGCGTCGCGGCGTCCTCTTTTGTCCCTCTCTCCACCCTGTCCCCCGACCCGATCGCCCCATCCCCCTGCCCCGTTGCCGGTGCCATCCTCTTCCGGCCCCGCCCCGCCGAGCTTCCCTCCCAGGCCCGCTCCAGCGAATGGCGCAATCGGGGCCAGGCGGTGCTCAGGTCGGCCAGGAAGGGCGATGCGGTGCGCACCCGGAGAATCTCGTCAAAGTCGATCGCCACACTTGCACCGGCCTCCTCGAAGAGGGGCGCGCGCTCGATCAGGGAGCCATCCGGACCCCAGGCCGACGATCCCCCCGGAAAGATCTTTCCCCCCTCGGATCCGGCCAGTTGCGCCACCAGCATGAAGACCCCATGCTCGCGCGCGGTGCGGGCGGCGATCCGATCCCACTCGGCGAGATTTTCGGGGCGGGTTGCGCGGGCACCAAAGCCGCGGGCCGGCGACGCACACCCCGCCAGAATCAGCTCGGCGCCATCCAGCGCCAGGATCGAGGGGGTGATCGCGTGCCAGAGATCTTCGCAGATCAGCATGCCGACGCGCCCGAAGCGGGTGTCGAAGGCCGCCACCTCGCGCCCGGGCTCGACAAAGCGCGCCTCCTCGAAGAGCCCGTAGGTGGGAAGGAAGATCTTGCGGTGGACGTGCAGCACTTCGTAGCGATCGGCCCGGGGCGAAGGCGTCAGGTAGGCCATGCTGTTGTACACACCGCGCCTGCCCCGCTCGTAGAACCCCAGGGCAAGGTCGCAGCCGCGCTCTGCGGGTGGGGAGCCCAGCGCCGCGACCAGATCGGCGGGCGAGAGCGCGACCTCGTGTGCGGCCCCCTCGACGAAGTATCCCGAGAGGACGGCTTCCGGGAAGAGCGCAAGCTCCGATCTGGCGGGAAGCGCTGCGCGGACCCGGGCGACATTTGCGCGCACATCGCCCTTGCGCGGCTTGATCTGACAGAGAGTTGCCCGAAGGCGATGATGGCTTCCGGCCATGAGCGACAGCCCTTTCCGAGCGCGAACCGGTCGTCTGTAGAGGAGCGTTGCGGGCAACCCCGAGAGGCATTCCCACACTCATTCGTCTATCTTACAAGGTTGTCACTCTGCATTGTGGCCGCCGGGCGCTTCCCGAACCCGGAAAATTTGGAATTTCTGCGCCTTCACGGACTGCCCGGCGCAATGCAAGGCACACCCTTCCGCTCTCTTCAAGCCATCTGGCTCGGCCCCCGAAAGACGACTCCATGCGCATCCGGTTCCGCACCGCCGCCGCCCTTCTCGTCCTCTCTGTCGCATTCGGCGCACTCTCTCCTTCCCTCGCCGGCCAGAGTCCGCCCGGCGGCAATGGCGAGAGCGTGGATCTCGGATCCGAAGAGGCGCGCATCTTTCTCGAGGCGCTCAGCACGATCTCGCGCTACCACACCACGGCCCTTGCCGACAGCGCCCTCTGGGAGCGCGCGCTGGATGGCTTGCTCGAACAGATCGACGATCCCTACGCAACCATCTACACCCCCGACGAATACGGGCGCTTTCAGGAAACCAGCACCGGCGATTACGCGGGAATCGGGGTACAGATCACCCTCATGGGCGGGCGCGTCACCGTTACGGCGGTCTTTCGCGAGACCCCGGCCGAGGGCGTGGGCATGCTCGTCGGCGACCGGATCGTCTGGGTCGAGGGTCACGATGCAAGCGAATGGACGCTGGATCAGGCGCGGGATTCGATCCGGGGCCAGCCCGGCACCGTTGTGCGCATCCGGGTGGAGCGCGACGGCTTCGCCGATCCGATTCCCCTCTCGATTGTGCGCGACAATGTGCATGTCGATGCCGTGGCGGCAAGCTGGGTCGAAGACGATATCGCCTACTTCGGAATCGATCGGATTGCGCGGGGCGTGGCCGAGGAGCTCGATGTGGCGCTGGCCCGCTACGGCGAAGCCAGGGCAATCGTGATCGATCTGCGCGGCAATCCCGGCGGCTACCTCGACGAATCGCTCAGGGTGGCCGACATGCTTCTGGCTCCGGGACAGAGATTGGCGAGCGTCGATTCGCGGGGTCCGACCGGCGAGGTGGCCAATCAGGAGTGGAGCGCCCGCAGCCCCGCCCGGGCCGCCGACGTGCCGCTGATCGTTCTGGTGGATGCCTTCACCGCCTCGGCCGCCGAGATTATTTCGGGCGCCCTGCAGGATCATGATCGCGCCGTGGTGATTGGCCGCCGCACCTTTGGCAAGGGGGCCGTGCAGACCCACTATCCGCTTCCCGCCGGCCGCCGGATCAGCATCACCACCGGATCGTGGTACACTCCCCTGGGGCGTTCGCTGAAGCGCGCGCGGCACCACGACGGCTCTCTCAAGGCCGAAGATCCCCAGCTTCCCGCAGCAGTCCGGACCGCGGCCGGGCGCGAACTCGCCACAGGCGGCGGCATCTTCCCCGACCTCGAGATCGAATCCAGCTTTCGCGACGAGGAGTTGCGCCTGCTGAACAATGCCAACGAGGCCCAAGTGCCCTTCGCGGTGCGCGTCCAGGAGTACGCCTTCGAGCTGGCCAAGCAGGCACTGTCTTCGGGCACGGTTGCGCGGCTCCCCTCGACGGCCTTCGACGCGCTGGCAGAGGAGCTGATCGCTGCGGGAATGGACCCGGAGATCGTCGGCGATCCCATCGCGCGCGCATACCTCGACCGGCAGGCCCAGTTGCACTATCTCTACCGCGCCAACGCCCCCTCGCTGCGGCTTCTGGTGCAGGCCGAACGCGACGAAGCTCTGGCCATGGCGCTGAAGCTGGCGCGCCAGGCCGAAAGTCCCACCGATCTCTTCAGCCTGGTCGATCAGGAGCGTGCCCGGGCGGTTCCCGGCCAGGGGCGGTAGGCGGTGTGCGCCTTATCGCATGCCCATCGCACAAACTTCGGTCCCCGCAGCCCGGGGAGTTCGTCGGGGCGATAGAGCGACTGCCTCTGTTTCCGGCGCGGCGCGAAGAACTCGTACCTGAAGAAGATATGGACGCTGCTCTTCGCCGGCTCGTGGCGGAGGGCGGTCTCCGGGTGGGTGATCGACGATTTCCGCACCACCTTCCGCACGCACGCGAATCCGGGCCCGGAAGGAGAGCGGTCCCGGTATTCCCGGCTATTGTGGCAGGTGGAATGGCCGGACCCGTCGAAGGGTACGAACGCGACTTTGGCGGGGAGACGGGAGACTATGAGCGCAAAGTGCCGGGAGCGGGAAATGGTCGAGTCTTCCGGGCAGTTGCTCGCTCTCGATTTTCAGAGGTCCACGCGCAACACGCGCACCGATTGAACGCCCAGGGTGTCGGTGTGAACGCCTGCGATGCGCTCGCTGCTACCGGCCATGAGCGTGATCCCCGGGGGAGCCCGGATGGTGCCGATGTAGTCATAGCTGTCACCGTCGAACAGATCGTAGAGCACGAGACCCATACCGCCTCGCCAGGCGGGCCGCCGAACGCACTGAGCACGACAGGAAAGGGATCACCGTACACCATGGAGTTGGCGATCGACCGTTCAAGCTCTGTGGTTGCGGTTGCGAGGCCCTCTGCACGGATCGCGTCGTTGAACGCCTCCGTGGATCCACGCAGCGCAACGTCGCGCGTCACGCTCCCAAGCTTCCGACCGCTCGATGCGTCGAGCACGGTCAGGTCGTATTCGTCGGTGACGCCAACAGCGATGCGACCCCTGCCCAGATCGGCAAGAAGCGCGTGGACTGCGCCAAGCTGGAAACTGCCTGGAGGCGGTCCGGGCCTTGGGGCGCTCCACAGCACATCGCCCTCGGCCACCCGCAAGAGCTGCTCACACACTCCCTCCTCGCCCATGACCGCCTCGAGGCCCCTCGCCGGTCTTGTCATGGCAACAACGCCACCCTGTGCGTCGAACGCGAGATTCAGCAGGGCTATGTCAACCACATGCGACCTGATCGGTTCGCCGTCCAGCGTAAAGATGTCGATGCGCCGGAAGCTGCGAACCGCCACCATCCCTGCGTCGGACACAGCCACGTTGACGGGCCTGGCCTCGAATTCGCCTGGTCCCTGACCCTCCGCGCCCCACCGTGCGATTTCGGCGCCGGGGCGTCGAGTACGCTGACCGCGAAGTTGTCACGGTCAACAACGACCAAATGGCCATTCGGGGCAAACGCCATTGATGTGATTCGCGCGAATTGGCGCTCGTGACTCTCGTCGCCAGTGCGAAACGACTCGGTGAACTCCCAGTCAAGCATCCACGGCCTGGTTGCCGCCTGGTCCGACTGCTCGTCCGTACAGCCCGCCAGGGCCAGAAGTGTGGCAAGGACGAACCCGGCCCGGCCCCCTGACGACAGGCCACGATTCGCATGGGAGACACGCGAGCGCGTAGTTGGACGCATGGGAACTGCATGCCATGGCCAACCCTTGCTTCGGACGCTCTATCTTCCGTGCGCGCCGACCTGGCGGCCTTGACCGCCGCATCGCACACGGTCTGCCAGGTATGGTCGGTTCGCCCGCCGACAGTCAGCAAACTCGTCTCCGTTCGACGGAGGCGGACTTCGCCAGCCCGAAGAGCCACGCTTCGCGGGGTGTTTTGCCGATACCGCGCGGATTGCTCTACCCATGTGGTTCCAAGGCAACCAGCCTGATCACGCGCACGGTCTGCACGTCCATTTCGTCGGTCTCGATGTAGGCCAGAAGTCCGCCGGGGCCGAAGGCGTCCGGTATTCGGAGTCCGTCAGGTGGAAGCGTTCCGATGTAGTCCCCGCCGGGAGTCACAACGTCGGTTGGACCGTCGTCGTCCCCCGTCGGACCCCAGCGTTCCAGCCAGATTCGGTCCTCCCAGTCCACCTCCAAGTCATACAGCACTGGCAACTCGTCTGCGAATGTGCGCCCCCCCACGCCTTCCCGCTGGAGTTGGATGTTTGCAGCGGCTGCGCTCGCCTGCGCCGACGCCTCACTCTCGCGGTAGCGCACCCGCTCGGCCTCCATGATCGCATCGTCGACCGGCAGCGGGGCGATCGGCCGCTCGACGGTTCCGGTGACATTTCCGTCGAGTCCGATGAGCTTGACGCGGTAGCCGATCGAGTCGATCAGCGCGAGGCGGCCATCGGTCAGACCCATTGAGCCCGCATGCCTTCCCCCCGCCGGCTCGCCTCCCCGTCCCATAGGCCGTATTGAAGGCGGGGCTCGAAGGCGCGGCCCGCTGGCATGCTTACGCGCATTCCCGTCGACGGCGACCCGCTCATGTCGATTTCGTCTTCGTCCTCTTCGGGCAGTTCCCAGGCGGTGTAGAGAAGTTGTGGCCCGTTGCCGTCGAGTGGGAAGATGTGGATGGGACGTCCCCCTTCCTCGTAGTGATCCTCACCGAAACGCATAATCTGGCTGGCGATCAGGCGACCGTCGGGAGGGCCTCGCTAGCTAGCCATGACGATGCCCGTCGTCATCGGATCCTGGGTGATGCGTCGTACATATTCGCCGCTGGGTTCGAGGAGGTCGATGTGCGAGAATCCCATCACCGTGTACGTGCCGTCGCGACCGACGATCACGCCCGTGACGTTGCCGAACTCGCCAGGTCCCTCCCCTCGGCCACCGACGGTACGAACCAGCGAGCCGTCCGGCCCGACGACAAGGATGTGATCGAGTTGGCTATCGAAGATGTGAAGGTTGGACTGCGCATCGAAGTGCACCGAGCGCACGCTGCCGAAGGTGTCCCAAGTGTCGCCCACGACAGACCCCACGGCGAAGACCTCCTCGGTCACAGCGCTCACGATCACGTCCGGGCCGTCGAGGGTTCCGACGGCCCCGGTGGCCGACCCGTCCCCGGCATCGCCGCAGGCAACCAAAAGGGCGAGAGAGGTGAGCCAGGCGAGCGGCGCGAGGGATCGAAGTCGCGTTGTTGTCGTCAGCTTCGGCATTTCGGTTCGTCCTTTACGCCAAGGGATTGTGTGAGTCATGCATCGAGGCTCATGGACGACATGGCTAATCGGCTTCGGGGATGGTCCTACTTGTTTGGACAGTTCGAGGGCAAAGTTAGGGGGATTATAGGATATCTTGACATTTCCCTTTTTTATCATTGCCTTGGATATGGCTCAAGCGCCCATTGGGCATCAATGGACAGGAGCCGTGCAGGCGTATCGGTGTGCGACGATGAGTACGAAGACTGTTGGGACAGGGATTGCGATTTCTCCTGTAAGGAATGAGGGAGCACAGCCGGAGGTTCGACGGGTGAAGCAAAGATCAATGTCTCGGGCGCGGTGGGGTGGCCTCTCTCTGGCTCTGGGTTTCGCGGCCTGCGGAGATGCTTCGGTCCGGCTTGCTCCGCCCGATGCGGGGGATGGCGAATCCGTCGTATCGCCGCAGCCCTCTCTGGTTCTCGGAGACTGGTCGGGCGAAGCTGGGACCGACTTTGAGGGGATCGTCGGCGCGTTCCGGGACAGTGAAGCAGGGCTCCTGGTCGTGGGGAATGCGGGCGACGGCACAATCAGGTTCTTCGGCCTTGATGGAGAATGGCGCGCGAACCGGGGGGGGCATCGGCGAGGGACCGGACGAGTTCGAGCGCCTGGGCGCGGTGTTCAGGTACCGGGGCGACTCGCTTCTGGCATTCGACAGCTACACTCGCCGGGCTTCCGTGTGGCCGTACGAAGGGCGCGGCGTGCGGTGGATTTCAGTGGCGGATCTGCCCGCCGACATTCAGTTTCCTGACCTGCGTGGCGCGCTGGCGGATGGGCGCTTGCTGTGGATGGCGCAAGAAGCGGACGATCGGTACGACGAGGCTGGCGAATCGCATCTTCGGCGGATGAGGATGTTTCTCACTTCCCCCGAGGGCCGCGAGTTCGAAGAGGTTGGCAGGACCGAGGGGGCCGCCGAGTACCGCTATCGCCTTTCCCGATTCGCCCGCGGGATGGCTCCCTTCTCGCCGCTTGCCTTTGCGCTGGCCGCCGATTCCGTCGTGTACTTCGGTTGGACGCTGCGGCCCCGGGCCATGCGCTTCCTCCCTGACGGAATGTTGCTGGATTCCCTCCGGTTCAACTCTGCGCGACGAGCCGTATCATCCGCGCAGGTGGAGACCGACCTGGCGATCCGGCGGCGGGAGGTCGAACGAAGGCGGCGGCCCTCACCGCTCCAGGATGCCAGGTTGGCCGAGCTGGATCTGCTGCCCTATCCCGATTCCTTCCCTGCGATCGGGGCCATCGTGGCCGCGCGCGACGGGCGTCTGTGGGTGGCGGACTATGAGCCCCCGCAGGACGGAGCGGGCCAGAGCTTCCCCGGGTCGTCGCAGTGGACGGTCTATGCGCCGTGGGCGAAGGCACCGCAACGCTACGACTTCTCTGCGAACGTCGAGCTGCTCTGGGCCGATGAGGCCGCAGTTGTCGGGGTTGCCCAGGACAACCTGGGGGTGGAGCGAATCGTCGTGGCTCCCGTCGGCGATGAGCGGGGCGGAGGCGAGAAGTAGGGTGGCCAGAAAGGCTGCGGTCGGTCGGAACCCGAAGGTGCGCTGACATGCACAAATGGCGAATGCGATGATCGTCCGTCGGGCAGCGGATGAACCGTTTCGTTGTCTCGCGGGCCATCACAAGAGCTCGCTGCGAACCAGAACGCGGCCACGCTCAGGAACATGCGAGAGAGTCGGGGCGGTGATAGGAATCGGTTTCAGCCGCAAGCCCGGCGACGGTCTTCCAGAGTTTTCCGAGGCTGCCTCCTTCGCCGCGCCTCTTCCAGAGCGGCGTGCGCCTCGGCGGTGATCGGCGTGATGTGCTCGTTCACCTCCTGACTGTAGATGTCAAAGAGCCTTTCCAGCGAGAGCGGTTCGGACTCGGCTTCCGCCTTGGCCTTCGGCGCGTCGATGAATCCGGCGGCTACCTCATCCGCCTGCCTCTTCGCTCGCGCCCAGTCGCGGTGTCCGAGCAACCGGGCGCGCCTTCGCCCGTTCCGCGCCACTCAATCTGGTAGAGGCCGGTCTTCGGGACTCGGCTCGCCCGGAATCCGTAACTTGGAGGCGGTGGGACGCTCTCGGCGCCGATCCAGGCCTGTCCGGTTCACCCTGGGGTGGCCGATCACGGAATCGCCGTTCGGCCGGACAATGGACAAGATGCCGCAAAGCCGCAGGCGCGCCTGCGGTTGCGCCTCGGCCAGCGGTGGTGCGGACGCCGATCCGCGCTCCTTGGCCGTGGTTGGGAGCGACCCCCCATCTCAGCAGGCCTCGATCGGCACCGGGGCGGTTCGGCTTGTACAAAGCCCGTACAGCCCTCCCCGCCGGGTCGCTCCCAGCCAGCAGTCCCATGCGGAAGGCATACGATGCGCGTCCAACGGCAGTGACGCGATGTGCGGTTCGGGGGAGGGGGCAGAGGGGGCACGGCTCACCGCGCTGTATAGGGTATCGTCCGCGCGCTCACGCGCAAGCGCACGTCTGGGATAGAATGCTGCTGGATTCGTCCGTTTCGTTCCCCTCCTTGCGAAGGCTTTGTCGATGTCACCGACGATCCGGGCCCATCGGTTCGTCCATTTGCTTCTTGTAGGGAGCTCGGCATAGCGTTGTAGCCGGATACCTGCAGGGAGCTTCGATGAAGAATCGTCATCGTCAGCTTGCCGGGAAATATTACCGCTGCAGGCCCGACGTTCAGGCGGCGATCCGGTTACATTTTCGCTCAACCGAAGGCGGCAGGAACGGGCGATTGCGGGTTGAAGTTCGCGGGAAGCGAGGAAAATCGAAACGAGCGAAGTTGGAAACCATGTACCACAGATCCAGGAAAATCCAACACCGGCCAAGGGATACAGCTTGGCTACCGGGAAGAGAAGTGACGCAAGAAAGAACGCAGCATCTGAACCCCATATGGACCCCACGAACAATTTTCTGATCTTGGGAATAATCCCTCGAATACATCGTAACTCATTATTCAACATTTACTTATAAATCTTGGTCCCCGTAGCTCAGGTGGATAGAGCGACTGCCTCCTAAGCAGTAGGCCCCAGGTTCGAGTCCTGGCGGGGACATTGGGTTTTGAGAGATCAGGGTTCTCCTTCCCGTTACGTATGCCCGCTAATTGGCAGGATTGTACCGGTATTGGTTCCCGGGACAAAACTGAAGGCTTAAAAGGTTATGCAGCTCTCCGGCTGATCGTCCTTCGGACCTGGGTCGGGGTCATGTATCCGTGGCGCTTAGGGAGCTTGTTGTTGTAGCGTTTGATGAAAGGGCCGATCACATCTCTGGCCTCCGCCAAGGTGTTGAAAGTCATGCAGACAGATGCACTCCTCCTTGAGCGTCCGGATGAAGCGCTCGACGATGCCATTGCATTCCGGTTCGCCTGCGAAGGAAGAGCCCGCAAGCCCGGCGCCCCAGGAGATCGGGATCAATTCATGCCCGCTATCCAGTCATCCCTGCGAACATTCGAAGGGTGGCCGGATCCGGCTCTTTCTCTTCGAGTGCCTCCGAAGCCTGCGCGCACACGACGGAGCGTCTGTTGGCGGGCCACGCCTGTACGCGACCGGCGTTGGGATCTCGCTGCTTGACGGCTTCATCCGGTTGGATGTAGCCAAGAGCCAAGGGACTATCTGAAGTGGAAGAAGGAGCACATGCAGCCCGAGAGGCGGGCTGGCAGATCCATGGCGGACGGATTCGGCATTCTGAATGCCCAGCGGTCGTCGGATCACCACGCCGACCTCACGTTGCACCTGTGCAAAACCGGAATCACTTCAGACGGCAGCGGCAGGCCTGTGACGCAACCGCTCGGGGTTCCGGCTATCTGATGCCATTTTCTGGCTTTATTCAGTCCGACAGATCCCCAGAATGATCTTGCGGAAAGAAGCGCAGATCCGTTGAATCCCCATTAGAGTCAGACGATTTTTTGCCCTGATTCGCGTCCCCTCTACCTTCCTCGTCGGCCCAAGCGTCCGAGCCCGAGCACAAGCGCAATTCCGGCCACGAAGAAGAGGGCGGCCGGGAGCGTTCCCGGTTCGTCCGCCAGCGGCATGCGCATCGCCTCTGTGCCCTCGGCGGTGATCTCCATGAAGGGCCACAGGGCGCGTAGCGAGCCGGCCATGAGACCGACCAGAACTGCCAGGGTGAGATCGCGCCAGCGGGCGAAGAGGCGGCGGAGGAGCCGCACGAAGGTGAGAAGGCCGATGGTCAGCGCCAGGGCGAAGACGCCGACCCGGAGAGCTGCGACGGGATCGCGATAGAAGATGGCGGCGTCGACCGAATAAAGAACGAAGTCGTAGAGCCCGAGCAGAAGCAGCACGAATGCCCCCGAAACGCCGGGGAGCACCATGGCAGAGATGGCGAGGAGGCCGCCGGCGAAGAGCCAGAGGAGAGCCGGATCGCGACCGCCTGCAAGTGAACTGTCCTGGACGAGGGTTGCGGGCAGGGGCGATTGGTCGAGGATGAGCGATCCGGGGGGAAGGTTGCCATCGGAGCCCGCTCGACGCGCAACGACCTCGATCTCCATGCGGGTCTCGCCTGCGGGGATCGGGGTTGCGGTGGCCGAACCGAAGGCGATCCCTGGCCGCGTGCCGTCTCCCGGAGCGATCAGGGTAAGCGAGGCGGGGGCCAGAGAGAGACCGGGAGGGGCGGGAGATGCGAACTCCAGCGCCACGACGCCCCGGGCATGGCCGCCTGCGGGAACGGGCAATCCGACGAACCAGGCGGTGAGGACTGCGGCGCCCAGGGCCGGAATCCAGTACACCGCCCTGCGTACCTCGATCCGGCGGAGCGGAAGCGACACCGAGGCGAGGACCAGTCCCAGGAAGAGGGCGCGCACCTGAACCGGGTAGGAGCCCAGCAGAGCGGGCAGGGTTCGCGTTCCGACCAGCAGAGCGGGGATTACGCCAGCCGCCAGGGCACCGAGGAAGAGAAGACGGCGCGCATCAACGCCGTGCGGGTGGGAACCCAGGAGATCGGGGCGGCTCAGGCCGGTGCGCAGAGCGCGAAGGAACGACCCGCTCCGGAGCAGCTTCAGCGTTGTCGGACCCAGGCTGGCGAGCGCGTCGATAAGACGACCGTATATCCCCAGGGCCAGCGCGATCGTTCCGCCCGAGACCCCGGGAACCACATCGGCCAGCCCCATCAGGAAGCCGCGCGCGGCATCGGCGACCCAGCGCTTCACAGCTCCTGCGGCAGCTTCAGGTTCCAGTCGCGCACCTCGTCGATCAGGCGAAAGCTGGTCAGATCCAGATGCAGCGGCGTGACCGAGATCCGCCCCTCCTCAATGGCGTGGTAGTCGCAGTCGGGGCCGCCCTTCCACTGCATGGTTCCCCCACCGATCCAGTAGAATTCGCGCCCCCCGGGATCGGGCGCCCGCAGAATCGAGTCGTGATAGCGTCTCCGGCCCAGATTCGTGATCCGTATGCCGCGAAGCTCGGTGGGCGGTCGCGGAGGCAGATTGATGTTGAGCAGCTCGTGGGCGGGAATCTTCTGCGCGGTGATCTGCCGGAGCAGGGCGGCGATCACGGGCTGCCACCCCTCCAACTCTTCCACCTTGCGGCCGACGTAGGAGAAGGCGATCGCCGGCACCCCCAGAATTGTCGCCTCCATGGCGGCGGCCACCGTTCCCGAATAGAGGACATCTTCGCCCATGTTGGCGCCGGCGTTGATTCCCGAAACGACGAAGTCGGGGGGCGAGCTCAGCAGCTCCCGGATCGCCAGAATCACGCAATCGGTCGGGGTTCCATCGACGATGGTGGTGCCGTCGGAGGTCTTGCGGGTGCGGAGGGGGCGATGAAGAGTGAGCGCGTTGCTCGACCCGCTCTGTTCGCGGTCGGGCGCCACAATATCCACCGAACCGATCTCGTGCGCAGCCTCGGCCAGAACGCGAATCCCCGGCGAGAGGTACCCATCGTCGTTGGTGCAGAGAATGCGCAACGTCAGAAGATGCGGAAGGGTCGGTCCCTTGCGGGATCGCTGTGGATGGGCACCCCGGAGCAGGAAGCCGCCGAAGCCCCACGCCACCCGCGAGACCGCACCCGAAAGGAGATGTCGGCCCCGCAGGGAAGAGGAGCGGGATGTGCGCCGGGGAACATGACCGTATTCATGAGGACTGCTCCGGCGGGCTCTCTTCGGTGGCAGAGCGACCGGCAGAAGGGGCCGCGAAGGCGTCCGGGTCGGTGGCCGCCGCGGGCGACGAACGTGCGAGGTCGCGACGCAGGGCGAGGAGCTCTTCGCGAATCGAAGCCAGGAGCGCGGGTGTGACATTCACCATGCGCCGGTCGGCGATGTCGCCCCCGCTGCGCATCTTCTCGAGCTCGTTGCGGGCTCCGGCGATCGTGAAGCGCTTCTCGTAGAGGAGACGCTTGACCAGAAGGATCGTCTCGATTTCGTGCGCCCGGTAGACGCGGTTGCCGCCGGTGTTCTTCGTCGGCGAGAGGACGTTGAACTGACTCTCCCAGTAGCGCAGCACATGCGGCTTTACACCGGTCAGTGCGCTGGCTTCGCTGATTGAGTAGTAGGTCTTGCGGGCGATGGGCTCCACGGCTCTTTCGTCTCCCGGAGGGGCGGATCGCGGCTGGACGCGGGCGGGTCAGCCCGGTGCAGAAAAGGTATCAGCGTTTTCCGGCTTCGGTTCGCGGGTCATCAGGCTGTGCAGCGCCTCGTTGGGGTCGGCCCCCTCGGCCACGATCCGGTACACCTCGGTCGAAACCGGCATCTCGACCCCCAGACGCCCGGCCAGACGATGGACGGCGCGCACGGTGGCGACCCCCTCGGCCACGGTTCGCCGCTCGCCCAGAACCTCGTCAATCGGGCGGCCCCGCCCCAGCTCGCGCCCCACGCTCCGGTTGCGGCTCGCTCCTCCGGTACAGGTCAGCACCAGGTCGCCCATTCCGGCCAGGCCTGCAAAGGTGGCGCTCTCGGCTCCCATCGCCATTCCCAGACGCCCGATCTCGGCCAAGCCGCGCGTCATCAGCGCCGCCACCGCATTGTGTCCCAACTCGAGGCCCGCCGCCACCCCGGCTGCCAGGGCAATCACATTCTTCAGCGCTCCCCCCAGCTCGACGCCCACGACATCGGAATTGGTGTAGATGCGAAAGCGATCGGTCTGGAAGAGTGCCTGCATGGCGAGGCGCGCCCGCTCGGAACGACTTGCAATCACCACGGCGGCGGGAGTGCCGGCGGCAACTTCGTGGGCAAAGCTGGGCCCCGAGAGGATGCAGAGGCGGCGAAGCTGTGCGGGCGGAAGGACATCGCCGAAGATCTGGTCCATGCGGCGCAGCGTGGCAATCTCGATCCCCTTCGAGGCGCTCACGATCGTGGCCTGCGGCGAAATATGGGGAGCGGCGTCGGCGAGCACGGCCACGGAATGCTGCACAGGGCAGCCCCACACCACGACAGCGGCATCGGCGAGCGCATCGGCGAGCGATGTCGTCAGCGACAGATGCACGCGGTCCAGCGCCACACCCTCAAGGTACAGATCGTTTTGGCCGCGCTGTCGGAAGGACTCCACCACCTCGGGTTCGCGCGCCCAGAGCCGTACCGCAGCGCCCCGGCGGGCCAGATGGTTGGCCAGCGTCGTTCCCCACGCCCCGGCGCCGATCACCGCAATGCGCCCCCTGCCAGCGCCTGCCCGCGCCCCCGTGTCTGCACCGGATCCGATCACCGCCCTGCCCCCTCGCCACCCCCGATCGAGGGCTCCGTTCCCGCGCGCAGCCGACGGATATTCGACCTGTGCGCCCAGAGCACAAAGGCGGCCATGGCCAGAAGGAAGAACATGAGCGGCCCATCGGGCGAATCGCCTGCCCCGTCCCTCCCGGCCACTCCGGGAATCGTCGCCGCAGCCAGCGGAACCGCGAGCGCCGCCGTCATGGAGGCCACCGAGACCCGACGCGCCAGGAGAAGCGTCAGAATCCAGCAGACAATGCCCGCCACTGCCGCAAGGGGAGCCACCGCAATCAGGACTCCGGCGCCGGTGGCGACCCCCTTCCCTCCGCGCCAGCGCACCCAGACCGGAAAGGAGTGTCCCACGATGGCGGCGCCGCCATAGACGACCCCCCACCACGATGCATCGCCGCCCCCGAGAGCGGGAAACCAGAAGGCGGGCGCAAATCCCTTCAGGAGATCGAAGAGGCCGACCGGAATGGCCGCGCCCCAGCCGAAGTTGCGCTGGACATTGGTGGCGCCCAGGTTGCCGCTTCCCAGGGTGCGCAGATCCTTGCCGTAGAAGATCAGGGCGGTCCAGTGGGAGGCCGGAATTGATCCGGCCAGGTAGGCGGCCGGGATGAGGAGCAGGGGCAGAGTCATGGTTCGCGCGTGCCCTTGCGAAGACGGATGCGAATGGGAACGCCGGTGAAGTCCCAGCGTTTGCGCAGCGAGTTGACAATGTAGCGGCGGTAGTGCGTCGGCACCGCATCGGGGAGATTGGCGAAGAGAACGAAGGTGGGGGGACGGGTTTGGGCCTGGGTGGCGTAGCGAATCCGCACCGGGCGGCCGCGGGAGTGCGGCGGGGGCAGATGCCCGACGATCTCGGCCAGGGCTTCGTTCACGCGGGCGGTGGCAATGCGAAAGTTGCGCCGTTCGTGCACGGCGAGCACCAGATCGAGGGTGCGACGGGCCCGCAGTCCGGTCAGCGCCGACGCAAAGAGGAAGGGAATGTGGGCCAGGAAGGGGACCCGGTTCACCGCCTGGCGGCGAAGATCCTCGGCGGTTCCGGTCTCCTTGTCCACCAGATCCCACTTGTTGCACATGATGACAACGCCACATCCGGCCTCCCACGCGGCCTCGGCCACCTTCAGATCCTGCACATGCAATCCCTGAGCGGCATCGACCACCACAAGGCACACATCGGCGCTGCGTACGACCCGCTCGGTGCGGAGGCGGCTGTAGTACTCGACCGAATCCTGTATGCGCGCATGACGGCGCAACCCCGCGGTATCGACAAAGGTGAGGCGCCGGCCATGGTAGTTCAGCGACAGATCGACGGGATCGCGGGTGGTTCCCGGCTCGGCGCTCACCACCATCCGCTCCTCGCCGAAGAGGCGGTTGACCAGGGTGGACTTGCCAGCGTTGGGCTTCCCGATCACGGCCACGCGGATGTCGTCGGGGCGGATCTCTTCATCTTCGGCGGGCAGGTGGGGCAGAAGGGCGTCGAGGAGATCGCCGAAGCCGCGACCGGACATTGCGCTGACCGGGTGGGGAACGCCCATGCCCAGCGCCCAGAAGTCCAGGTGGGCGGTTTCGTCGGGAAGGTTGTCCGCCTTGTTGGCGGCCAGCAGCACCGGGCGCGCGCTTCGTCGCAGCACCTCGGTCAGCCGTTCGTCGAGGGAGTGAATGCCGGTGCGGGAATCGACCAGGAAGATGACTGCGTCGGCCTCCTGAATGGCGATCATGGCCTGCTCGCGAATCAGGCGGTCGATCTCGCGGTCGGAGCCTTCGACGACCCCGCCGGTGTCCACCACCATGAAGGCGCGTCCGCTCCAGTCGGCACGCCCGAAGTTGCGGTCGCGGGTCACCCCGGGGGTATCATCGACAATCGCGATCCGGCGCCCCAGCACCCGATTGAAGAAGGTGGACTTGCCCACATTGGGACGCCCCACCACCGCCACAACCGGGAGCGCCATCGCTGTTACCGGCTCCTTTCCGCCCGCAACTCGTGATCGCGCGGCAGGCTCTGCGGACCCCGACAGGATACCGGCTGACCCCCGCCCGCAATCCCCCCCGCCCGGCAGATCATGCCGGATGGGCCGGGTGGAGAGCCAGGCGACCCGCAGAGACGGCAGAGCGATCCCGGTCCCCGGCCCCCGCACCCACGATCGCCTCGACCACCTCGTGGCCGACGCGCACCCGGGCGGGCGCCAGGCGGGCCTCGAGTTCGGCCAGAGCAAGGCCGTCGATAAAGAGATCGTCGTCGTTGAGGGCGTCGGCAGGAAGCAGAATCAGGTCGCCGCTGCGGGAATCGGCGAGGCTGGCGGCGATGTCGCGGCCGGGAAGCAGTCCCGCCACCGTGACGGTCGGGCCGAAGTAGCGGTTCGGGACCGCGCTGATTTCGACCGAACAGCCGGTGCGCTCGGCCAGGGTGGCCGCGAAGCCTTCGAAGAGGGGCGCCATCCTGGATCCGGTCGCAATCCGAATTCGCTCCACCCCGGGAAGAGGGGCCAGCTCTTCCTGGCGGGTCGCGAAGGAATCCAGGAGGGTGCGCACCGCTCCAACCCCATTCTCGGAGAGCGAACCATCGTCGTAGTAGTCGCCTGGCGGCACCTCGAGCCCGGCGATGAGGAAGAGCTCATCGGCGGCGTAACACCAGTGCGTGCCGCGTTCGCCGAGAGCCCGGCGGCGAATGGCTTCGGTCTGACCGATCGCGCGGCGGGCTTCGTGAGGGGCCAGCAACCGCACCGGCCGGTTCAGGTTGTAGCGGGTCAGCCCCACCGGAACCACAGAGAGCGAGAGCACCCCGGGACCCAGCGCATGGAGATCGCGGATTGTGCGATCCAGTTCGTCGCCATCGTTCCACTCGGGGCAGAGAACAACCTGTGCATGCACCTCCAGGCCGCCGGCGAGAAGGGTGGCAAGCTGATCCATGATGAGGGCGGCGCGATCGTTTCCGAGCATCCGCACCCGCAGATCGGGATCAGTGGCGTGCACGCTGACGTAGAGGGGCGAGATGCGCTGTTCGACAAGGCGCGCAAGGCCGCGCGGCCCCAGGTTGGTCAGCGTAACGTAGGAGCCGTAGGTGAAGGAGAGGCGGAAGTCGTCGTCGCGAAGCCAGAGGGGGGCGCGGGCGTCGGGCGGGTTGCCGTCAATGAAGCAGAAGACGCACTTGTTGGAACATTCGCGCACAGTGTCGCGCGCGGGCACAATCCCCAGGCTCTCGGCGGGGTCGCGCGAAATTTCGCAGAGGATGGGGGTGCCGTCGGCCTCCACCGCCTCGATCGCGAGCTCTTCGTCGGCGGTCAGGAAGTGAAAATCGATCGAATCGCGGACCCGTTCGCCATTGACCTTCAGAATGCGGGTGCCGATGCGAAGCTCAAGGGCCTCTGCAATCGATCCTGCTCCGATTTCGCCGATGCGAACCACTTCGCAAACACTCCTTGTCGGGGTTGCTGATGCCGATTCCCCTCTCTGCACCCGCGCACGGGATCAGGACCCTGGCGTGAGCGGAAGAAAAACCCCTTCACCGGCGGTCCGACCGCACACCCGAAGCGGGAAGCTGCATGCGGAATTCCATCCGGCGCGCGGCAAGGCAGAGGCCAGAGCGGGAGACGGGACTCGAACCCGCGACCCTCAGCTTGGGAAGCTGATGCTCTACCAACTGAGCTACTCCCGCTGGGTCGGGGGGCTCACCCGGGCGGGTTCAGCACCTCGTAGTAGTATCCCATGACCTCTTCGTCGCTCGAGAATTCGCCGCGGAATGCCTGGGCCATATCCTGATCGGGAATTGCGACCCGGATCTCGGTGGTACCGATATCGGCACCATCCATGCCATTGAAGTGCACCCGGATGGTGATTTCGCCGCCGGGGGGCAGGCTGTTGTTGATCAGCTCGCCGAAGATTGTTGCGCCCCCGCCCCCGGGCTGAAGCTGACTGCCGGTGATATTGAAGGGCAGCTCTTCGCCGCGGTTATAGATCTCGGTGGCCTCTTCGCTGGTTCCGGCGTCGAGCAGCGCGCGGGCCAGGATGGTGTAGCCGTCCTTGTTCCACTCGTCGAGCTCCACAAGCTGGCGCGCCACCGGCACCAGCTCTTCCCATGCCTCGGCCTCGTAGAGCGACTGGGCCCAATTGAAGACCGCATCGCGATTCTCGGGGGCGACCCCGGCGATCTCCGCGAAGGCGGCGGCGGCGCGGTCGAAGACTTCGGCCTGGTAGAGGCCGATTCCGATATTCATGTATTCGCGCAGCCCCAGCTCTTCGGCCATCCCCAGGAGTTCGTCGTAGATTGCCTGCGCCTCTTCGGGCTGGTCCGCCAGCGAGAGAACGCCGGCCAGACTGGAACGCGCAGGGATGTCGGTGGGATTTTCGGCGAGATATTCGCGCCAGGTGGCTTCGGCCTCCTCGTAGCGCTCGGCATTTGCGAGGAGCATGGCCCGATTGCTGGTCACACTTGCGATCCGGCTGCTCCAGTCGGCGGCGGTCGCGCTGTCGACCATGGCCTCGTCGCCACCCCGGAGCACTTCGAGGGCGGCGGCGTAGGCATCGATGGCGTCATCGACGCGGCCCGCATTGTTGTAGCTGACTCCCAGATTGATAAGGGCCTCGGGGCGCTGCATCGGGAAGATCATCTCGGCCTCTTCGAGGAGCATGATCCCGGCTTCGTGATCGCCGACGTCCAGGGGCCCGATCGCCTCGTTGAAGAGATCGATCCAGGTTGACTCTCTCTCCACGCGGATATCCTGTTCGTAGCCGGGATAGAGCGCGAGGGCGCGGTCGAGGAGGGTGTCGGCGGCGGCGTAGTCCCCCAGACCCAACTGGGCCCGTCCGGCCAGGAAAAACGCCATCGCGTTGGCGGAATCGTTGGCGATCGCATTGAGGGCAGCGTCGAGCGCCTCGCCGTAGCGTTCCGGCATTCCCAAAGTCTGGGCCTGGGTCAGGTAGAGCTCGGCGGTTCGGGTGAGCTCGTTTTCGCCGGGTACGCCCCCCATGCTCCCGCCTCCGCCGCCCGATGCACATCCGGAGGCTGCGAGAAGGCCGGCGGCGGAAAGCACAAGTGCGAAGCTGGATCTGATCACGGCACCTTCACTCCCTGGAGATTGGAGAAATGGATTTTCGGGCTGCAGAGAATTCGCGAGCGCGCACCGGCGCTCCCGGCAGCCGCTCTGCAGGCAGTCTGGAAATATATCGGTCGCGCAGGGCCGGGTCAAAGCGTGGGCAGAACCTGTGCGGGTAGGGAGACTGTCGCTCCGGTGAACATTCGGCACGATTCACGAACGGCCCGGAGCCTGACGAGATCCCGGCAGGAGTTCGAATTTCCCGGACCCGAAGGACCGGGATCAACCGCCTCGCTGCCGAAGATAGTTCAGGATCCGCGCCCCCATCACCTCGCTGAAGCCGGGAATGCGGCCGATCTCGGCGGCGGTGGCCTCGCGAATGGCGCGCACCGATCCGAAACGCGCCAGGAGGGCCTGCTGGCGAGCGGGACCAATGCCCGGAATTTCGCCGAGCCGGGAGCGTACGGTGCGGCGTCTTCTGAGCTTGCGATTGTAGCGTACCGCAAAGCGATGCGCTTCGTCGCGGATTCGCTGCAGGAGAAGAAGTGCGGGTGTGGTGCGCGGCAGGCGAATCCCCTCGCTGCTTCCGGCCACAAAGACGATCTCTTCGCGCTTGGCCAGAGCGATCAGGACAATCTCCGAAATCCCCAGCTCCGCGGTGGCGGCCGTGGCGGCGCTCAACTGTCCCTTTCCCCCATCGATCACCACCAGATCCGGCAAGCGCTGCCCCTCGCGCCCGGCACGGCCCAGGTAGCGCTCCACCGCCTCTGCCATCGAGCGGTAGTCGTCGTTCCCCCACAGGCCGCGAATCTGCATGTGCCGGTAGCCTCCCGTATCGGGTGCGCCATTCAGAAAGGTCACCGCGCTCGCCACCACCTCGGTCCCCTGGGTGTGCGAGATATCGAAGCAGACGATCTGACGAGGCACCACCTTCATCCCCAAACGGTCCTGCAGCTCGTAGAGGGCGTCGTCGGCCCCGGGTCGCGGTCCCCCGCCCTGCCGCACCCGTTCATCGAGGGAGCGCCGTGCATTCGCCACGGCAAGCTCGACCAGCCGCACCTTGGCGCCGCGCTGCGGAACCCTGAGCGCCACCCGCCTGCCCATCTCGCGGGAAAGGATCGTCTCGACCAGGGCGCGATCGGGAAAGTCGCCCGGCAGCAGAATCTCGCGCGGCAGCGAATCGGCCGGGTCGCGGCCCCCCGAAAGCCAACTGTGCGAGACTGCGCGCGCCAGAATTTCGTGCGCGGGAGATTCCTCGACCCCGGCGATGGTGTGGTTGTCGCGCCCGATCAGCATGCCGCCCCGAATGTGCAGAACCGTCGCCACCGCCAGAGATCCGTCGCGCGCCACGCCGACCACATCCTGGTCGCTGCCCCCTACGCGCTGAACCCGCTGCTGCCTGGCAATGTCGTCGAGCCCGCCGATCACATCTCGCCATGCGGCCGCCTGCTCGAAATCCATCGCGGCCGCCGCCGCCCGCATCTTTTCTTCCGCCTCGGTCTGCAACCCTCCGACCTCGCCCGCGAGCGCCCGGATCACCCGGTTCACCCCTTCGCGGTAGTCCTCGGGGGATTGCAGGCCGACACAGGGCGCCGCGCACCGACCGATGTGATGATCCAGGCAGGGGCGCGCCGGCGTTTCGCGCGGCAGATCGTAGCGACAGGAGCGGATGCCCTGGCTGCGCAGGAGGCTTTCGAGAGCGCTGCGGACCCGTCCCACCTCGGTGTAGGGCCCGAAATAGCGCGACCCATCCTGATGCAGCCTGCGGGTGAGGTGTACGCGGGGAAAGTCTTCGGCCACAGTGACGCGAATGCAGGGGTACTGCTTGTCGTCGCGCAGATGCAGGTTGAAGCGGGGTTGATGCTCCTTGATGAGGTTGGCTTCGAGGATCAGCGCCTCGGCCTCGGAACCGACCACCAGCGTCTCGACGGCAACCGTCTGGCGCGCGAGCTCGCGGGTTCGGACCGGGGTGCCCTTTGCCCGCGAGAGATAGGAGCGCACCCGATGGCGCAGCGACTTGGCCTTGCCCACATACAGGATCTCGCTCTTCGCGCTCCGCAGCAGATAGACGCCCGGTTCGGTCGGAAGTTCGCCCACAGCTTCGTGCCGAAAGGGGATCGCGTTCCGTAGCGCGCTTCCGGGGCCGCGCGGACGGGGTTCAGCGGGCATCGTCCGAGGGGGAAGTGGAATCGTCGGAGGGGGAAGCCGGATCCGAAGGGGAGGTGGACGGTGGGGAGGAGATCGGGTGGGGGCGGGGCCGCAGCCGGGCCCGGATCTGCAGGGGAGAGACGTTCAGCGCTTCGGCCATGGCCAGATAGACGAGCCCGAAGGGCAGCAGAACCGCGAGGGTGACGAGGAGGGGATGGGGAGCGGAGACGGCGGCGCGGGCCAGGAGTCCGACGGGGATTGCCGGCGCGACCGCGATCAGGGTGCGCATGGCAGCCCCCCAGGGCAGGACCGGGCCCTCGACTTTACGGACCAGTGCGCGAGCCAGAAGGGTGACCTCGAGCCAGGCTCCCAGAGTCGATCCCAGAGCCAGCCCCAGCGCCCCCATTCCCAGTCCTCCAATCACCCAGCGGTCCAGGGGGACCATGAGCAGGAAGCCTGCCGCGACCGAGATCCCGATCCGCATCCAGGCAATGCGGGCCGGGGTGCGGGTATCGCCCAGCGCATGAAAGGCGGGCATGAGAACGCGCGCGCTCCCCGAGGCGGGAAGTCCCAGGGCATAGCCGGCCAGCACCATGCCGACCGCCGCCGCCAGCCCTGCCCCGAACGCTCCGGTCGGAACCAGCCGCAGGATCGCCGCGATCTCGCTTCCGAAGAGGAGGAAGGCCGTCGCCGAGGGGATCATCCAGAAGAGCAGTCGCGCCACCGCCGCCCGGGCGCGTTTCTGCACCGTTCCAACCGCCCCGATCCCGTCGCGGGCCATCTCGGGCAACTCGGCAGCCGCGATCGACATTCCGAAGAGCGAGATCGGCAGCAGGTACAGCATTTGCGCGTAGCCGAGGATGGCCAGGGCGCCCCCCGTCAGCAGCGATGCCATCATTCCCTCAATCAGAGCGCTCAGATTCACTCCGCCGCGCGCGGCCGCCACCGGCACGAAGTTGCGAATCACCCGGCGCGCCGGCGCAAAGCCGCGTCCCAGCGAGGGCGCCACCCCGCGCAGATGCGGCGCGGCAAAGAGAAGCTGGAAGAGGAGCTGCAGCGCCCCCCCGGTCAGCGCCCCCCAGGCCATCGCCATCAGAAGTCCGGTGCCCGTCGCCCCGCGCCACGCCGCTGTCGCCAGTGCGGTCACGATCGCCACATTCCAGAGCGCCGGAGCGACATGCGACACGAAAAAGCGGCGGTGACTGTTGAGAATGCCGAGCGCCCACGCCGAGATCACCAGAATGGCGGTCATCGGAAAAAGGATGGGGAGTATTGCGGCCAGGATTTCGGCGCGCGCATCGCCTGCGAATCCCGGAGCGATGAGGCTGCCGATCACCGGCGCAGCCAGGATCCCCAGCGCGGCGAGAGCGCCGGCCACCATGCAGAGAATTCCCAGGATCGCCCCTGCCAGCCGCGCCGCCTCCTCTTCCCTGCCCTCTTCCAGGAGCCGTGCGTAGACCGGAATGAAGGATGCGCTCAGCGCCCCTTCGCCCAGAAGATTCTGGATGACATTCGGAATGCGAAGGCCGGCCCGCCAGGCGTCGGCATGTACCCCCGCGCCGAAGAAATAGCCGAGGGCGTTTTCGCGAACCAGCCCCAAAATCCGGCTGGTCAGGATTCCGGCTGCGACCCGAAGCGCCGCCAACCGCTTCCGCTGCGGGTCAGCTCTCCTCGCCGGCACCGGCGGATCGTCCGTGGGCGCCCGATCGCTCCTCCAGCAGCTTCTGCATGAACTGGCTCTCCTCTTCAAGGCGATGGACTTCGCGCGAGAGGCGATCCACTTCGCCATCGAGGAAGCTGATCCGGTCCTGAAGGGCATCGCTGCCCGGATTGCGACGACCCCGTTCAAGGCGTCTGGCCAGAGCCTTGCCAAGGTCTGAATCCAGGAAAATGGCCAGGATCGGAATCAGCAGGACCAGAAAGACGATCGAGATCAACATGAATGTATCCTATGCTCCCGAACCGATTGATTCCACCCGGATCCGATCGTGCGCCAGGGCGATGAATTCGGCGCCGTAGCGCACAAGATACTGCAGGGGACCCAGGATCCGATCCTGCGGCTTGCCCACAGGCCATAGATGACACTGCACCCGCGCGATCCGGTCCCAGGTAATCTCGTTGCGGCGCTTGACCGAGCGCACAATTTTCTTTTCCAGAGCGCCCAGCGCTCCCAACCCCGCATTGCGCGCCCGCGTGACCGCCGCGTCCAGGACGGGATCGACCTCTACGGCCAGCGGGGCAAGCTCGGCGGCATGTTCCCGAAGCGCTTCGCGCCACCGCGCCATTGCCTCTCCGGCAGCTTCCGGCACCTGATCGAGCGCGAAGCTCTGCAGCGATTCCGAACCCGGCGCCACCTCGTCGATCGCCAGGGCGTGCCCCTCGAGAATGCGCCCCACCTTCGTCTCGATCGCCAGAAGCGAGGCGCGGGGAGCCGCAATCGGCATTCCCAAGCCGTGTCGCGCAAAGAGTCCCCCGATCTGCGCAAAGTAGGCCAGCTCGCCGGGGCCACCCACATAGGCCAGGGTGGGAAAGAGGAAGCTCTCGACAATGGGGCGCAGAAGCACATTCGGAGACACCTGCGCCGGAAACTCCGGAGTTTTGTGGCTGGAATCCCCCTCCCCTGCATGGGGATACTCGGCGTGGCCTTCGATCAGCGCAATCAGGCGGCTCCGGGCGATGGTCCCCCCCGAACGGCGCAAAAAAAGGCGCTCTTTCCGCCGCTGCAGACGGTCGCGCCCCGTGCTTTCGGATTCCAGAAAGAGATTGGTCGCGCCGGGAATCAGCGGAACCTGCAGCGCATAGCCCCTGCGCTCGAGACGGTCTGCGCACTCGCGCAACGCCTCTTCGGAAGCCTGCGGATCTTCGGCTTCGGCGCGCAGCAGCGGGGACGAGAGCTTCTTGAGGCCGGGATCGGCGGCATCGACGATTCCCAGCGGGTATTCGCCGAGCAGCTCGACCAGAAGATCTGCGAAGGCCGATGCCATGGTGGCCTCGGGGGTGTAGCAGGCACCCACGCTGTCGATCCAGCGGTCGCGGAAATCGTTGGCGGGAAGAGTGTCGGCAAGCTGGGAGAGGGTGTCGTTCACGCGGGCCCCGAGCCGGATGCGGGCCAGGCTGCGCAGCGGGCCGGAGGCGGTGTCCGCGAGCGCAAGGGTGCGGAGGGTGTTGGTTGTGTCGATCAGATGCGACCGGTTGGCCTCGGTCCAGTCGTGATCCTCCGAGGCAACCCAGAAGAGGGGCATGACGGGACGCTTGAGCGCTTCGGCCAGCGCCCCGGCCAGGCGAATTGCGCTCAGCGCCTTGTAGAGGCTATAGAGCGGACCCCCAAAGAGCGCAGGCTGCTGCCCGGTGGTGACGAAGACCCCCCTCCCGGCCACCACCTCGTCGAAACGCTGCCGCGCCGCCGTCCCTGCGGGCCGGATGATCGGCCTGAGGCGCTCCAGCGCGGCCTCCGAAACCCGCTCTTCGAGCGCGGCCGCCCGTCTGCGGTAGCTCTCCAGGCGAAAGGGCGACCCGGCATAGAAGGCCGCCGCCCCACTTCGGCCATTCAGATAATCGCGCACCAGCGCGGAACCGCCGAGGGGCCGTCTCTCCAGATGCATCGCGCCGCTACCGCGCACGCGCCAGGAGGACGCAGCGCAACGAATCGGGCGCGAGCGGGCTGCGGTCGTATCCGCCAAAGCGCGGGCCGGGTTCCAGGCCGGCAGAGGCAAGAAGTGCGGCCAGCTCTGCGGGCCGGTACATCCGCACCCTCTCCACGAAGGCGCGGGGGGACGCTCCCGCAGGGCCGGAAATGGTGATTCTCTTCTCCACGATTCTTCCGCTCTCCACCAGCCGCCGCTCCTGCACGACCTCCATTCCCGCAACGGTGCGCCAGTCCCGCTCGCGCAGATTGGCCTCGACCTGATCGGCGTTGAGGAAGTCCAGAAGAAACCAGCCGCCGGCGCAGAGAACCCTGCGAACCTCGGCCAGCACTCCGCGATCGTCCTCTTCGGCGGCAAAGTAGCCGAAGGAGGTGAAATACGATGAAACGACTTGGAATGTACCGGAGCGAAAGGGGATCCGCCGCATGTCGCCCCGCACCAGGGTCGCCTGGGGCGCGACCGTGCGCGCCGCCGCGAGGAGGGGAGCGGAGAGATCCAGCCCGGCGGTCCGGTAGCCGACCCGGTGGAGTTCGGCCAGATGTCGTCCGGCTCCGCAGGCCAGATCCAGAACCCGCGCACCGGGGGCGGCCGCGGTTGCATCTTTCAGCAGATCCACGGCCTGACGCGCCTCGACCCGGTTGCGGTGCGGATACAGCGCCAGGTACTCGCACCCGAACCAGCTCCGAAACCATTCGGACACACCGGCTTCGCCGGTTGCCTCTGCGGTCCGGCGCGGAGGCTGGCGCGCAGGTTCCGGCGATATCCCGCGATCCGTCATGAGCTTCCCTTGTGGTAGGGTTCGTTCATCAGAATCGTCCCCGCCCTGTAGAGCTGTTCGGCCAGAATCAGGCGAGCCAGATCGTGGGGGAAGGTAAGAGAAGAGAGGGAGAGCGAAAGATCGCATTCCTGGCGCAGCGCGGGGTCGAGCCCGAAGGCGCCCCCGATCATGAAGTGGACTCCGCGCGCGGATCCGATACGAAGATCGTGCAGCCAGGAGGCCAGATCGAGCGACGCGATCGGACGGCCCGTACGCTCCAGCGCCACCCTTCGGTAGTGGGGACGCAGGCAGCTCCGGATCGCCCCGGCTTCGCGCTGCATGACAATCCTGCTCCCCGATCCCCTGCCCTGCCGTACTTCGCGGATCTCCAGGCGCCAGTAGCGCCCCGCGCGCTCTTCATATCCGGCGATGGCCGCCGCCAGAGGCCCGGATGCACGTCCCACCGCAACGATCGAGAGCGTCATCGGTGCCGGATCAGCGCCCTGAGCGCCTGTCGCAGAGCCGGCGGAAGGTCGCCGCTCACACCGAATCCCACCACGACCGCGTGCGCCTTCAGCTCGGGAAAGGCCCGCAGCTTCACGGCATCCTTTGCGGTGCAGACAATCCGGCGGCCGGCGGCACGGGCCAGGAGCGCCCGCGCATGGTGCGACCGGTAGCGATGATGGTCGGGAAAGGCAAGAAGATCAATCGCCGCAGTGGAAAGAAGGCGGGCAAGGCCGCGTCGAAAGGCCTCGGGACGCGCGACCGAGCAGACCGCAAGAACCGGCCCCCGGGGCGGAGAAATCTCATGGCCGCCGAGGTCGCTCCAACGGCCCATGACCAGATCGACCTCCAGAATCGGAGTTCGCGGCGCCACCCGCCCCAACATGCGCCTCCACGCCGATCCATGATCGCGGCGCCCCTCCTCGCCCCGGCGCGTCATCACCACGAAGTCGGCGCGCGCGGCGGCGGCGGGCGGCTCCCGGCCCGGTCCGCGCGGGAGCATGCGAAACTGCGGCGAATCTCCGGCTGCAACCAGAAGAATGTCGAGATCGCGCTTCAGGGCGCGGTGCTGAAAGCCATCATCCACGAGCGCCAGCTCGAAACTCCGCGCGGCCGCCGCGCGCACGCAGAGTCGCCGGTTGCGCCCGGCCTGCACCGCCTCGGCCCCGAACCAGGTACGGTGCAGCGCGATCTCGTCGGCCCCGTATCCGCGCGTCACGATCGCCACGGCCACCCCTCGGGCCCGCAGCCAGTCCCCCACCCAGCGCACCACCGGCGTCTTGCCCGTTCCGCCCACAGTCAGATTGCCGATCGACACCACCGGGATCGCATTCAGGGCCGCGGGCGCGCGATCGTACCAGGCGCTCCGCATCCGCACGGCGCCCCGAAAGAGCATCTCGGCGGGAGCCAGCGCGACATCGAGGGGGTGGAATGCAGGGCCTTCTTCGCGGCTCGACCAGTGGGCCGGCACCCAGCGGCGAAGCGCGGTGCCCATCCGCAGGGCGTGGCCGGGGCGCAGAGAGCGGTTCATGGAGCGCGCGGGGAGCCCTGTCTCAGGATCTCGGCGATGAGCGCCGTCACGCGCCGGGCCGCACCAGAACTTCCCAGTGCCGTGCGCACATCCTGCAGATCGCGCAGCGTGCGTTGCCGGGTCGGGGACTCGGGGTCGAGGAGAGGCTCCAGGGCATCGGCCATGCGGGCCGGAATGGCTTCCCCCTGCACGAATTCGGGCACCACGCGCCGACCTGCCACCAGATTGGGCAGAGCGATGGCCGGAACCCGCACCAGGCGGCGCGCCAGAAAGACCGTAAGGGGGTGGGCAATGTAGGCGACGGCCAGAGGCATGCCGGCCAGCGCGGCCTGGAGGGTGCCGGTTCCCGACTTGACCAATCCGGCGGTGGCGAGCGTTCGCAGCTCCGCGCCCCTGGTTGTGGTTGGAAAGGGGAAGCAATCGTAGGCGCGGGCAGGAAGGAAGGGAACGCGACTCACCACCACACCGAGGCCGGGCAGACGCCGCTGCAGCTCGAGCGCCGTTTCGACGAAGGGGCCAGCGTGTCTGCGCAGCTCCTGCGCCCGCGATCCGGGGAAGAGCGCCAGGAGCGGTTGCGTGCGATCGAGGCCCAGACGCGCAGCCAGGGACCGGGACCGGTCCTGCCGTCTCTCTGCGGCTCCGGCATCCTCGTCCGGGCGGTCCAGGAGCGGATGCCCCACAAAGACCGCATGTGCGCCGTGGCGCCGGTAGAGCTCCGGCTCGAAGGGCAGAATCAGGGCAATTGCGTGGGCCATGCGCGCCAGCGTCCGTGCCCGCCGCGCCTTCCACGCCCACACCTGGGGGCCAATGTAGTAGAGGACGGGAATGCCCAGCCGGTGCGCGCGCCGCGTCATGCGGAGATTAAATCCCGGATAGTCCACCGGCAGAATCAGGTCGAAGCCGTCGCTGCGAAGACGCTCGCCCAACCGCTTCTCGAGGCGCAGAAAGTGCCCGATCCGTCCCGCGACCTCTGCGAATCCCATCACTGCAAGCTCTTCCAGGGTCGCCAGCAACTCCACGCCCGCATCCGCCATCTGCGGGCCGCCGATCCCGCTCAGTGCGGCATCGGGCCAGCGTCGCCTGATCTCCTGCGCAACGGCGGCGGCGTGGGCATCCCCCGAAGCCTCGCCGGCCAGAATCATCACTCTGGGCCACGCACGTGCGACCGTATCCACGGACCGGTCAGAAGGCCCGCCCGAGCAGCCAGATCAGCACGACGACAACCCCAAGGAGAATTGCCAGGGTGGCGGGCGACTTTCCCTTGCGGGCGTCGATCCACTCCCGCTTACGCTGGCGCCGAATGCGTATGAGCGACATGATCCCGAATCCGTTCTTCGATGGCAAGTGAGAGGCGAAGCGCCCGGAGTCCATCCTCGCCACTGACCGGCGGCGGCGCCACCCCCAGAATCGCATCGCGGAAGGCCGCAAGCTGGGTGGCCAGCGGTTCCCGACCGTCGCCCCGGAGCGGAATTCTCTCCACCAGCGCCGAAAGTCCCGCAGGCGCGCCCCTGTCGTCTGCAGAGAGATCGGCGGCATTGGCCTCCGCCCGCGGCGAGATAGGCGTGTACGCCCCCGGCCCGGCGCCCTCTTGCGAATTTGGCGATGCAGCCGGTGCGGCCCGGAGATGCAGAGCGGGCAGATCTCTCTTCAGGCGAAAAAAATCGCCTACCCCCGCCGCCAGATCCAGCGACAGATATCCCGAACGCTGCCAGATCCGCAGGGTGCGCACCCGTCGCCGCGAGATGCGACTTGCCGTGAGATTGGCGACCGCCCCGCCGCGAAACTCCAGGCGGGCATTGGCAATGTCGTCATGAGGGGTAAGAACCGGCACGCCCACCGCCGCCACTGCCCTTGTTGGCTCGCCGATTAGGGTGCAGAGAAGATCGACATCGTGAATCATCAGATCGAGCACCACCGCAATGTCGAGCGAACGCGGGGAAAATGGGGCCAGGCGGTGCGATTCCACAAAGAGAGGACGATCGATCAGGGGAAGGGCTGTGCGCACAACCGGATTGAAGCGCTCCACATGTCCCACCTGCACAACGAGGCCCCGCGCTTCAGCCGCGCGCACAATGCGCTCCGCTCCGGCCAGGTTGGGGGCCAGCGGTTTCTCGACCAGAAGATGGACGCCGGCTTCGATCGCGGCGAGCGCCACCTCTGCATGATCCGTCGTGGGCACTGCAATCACGAGGGCGTCACTGGCCTCGAGCAGTGCCTGCAGCGAGGGGTGTGCGGGAATCCCGAACGCGGCCGCCACCTCTGCGCTCCGCTCCGCATCGATATCGAAGATTCCCGCAGAACGCGCCCCGCGAAGCGCGCCAACGATCCGTGCATGGTGTCGTCCAAGCGCCCCCACCCCTGCAACGCCAATGCGGGGAAGGCTCTCGGCACCGCCGGATTCAGACAATGATGCCGCGTTCGCTCTTGCAGATGAATTCGACAATGTACCTGACTTCGGGGGTGGCAAGGGCAGGCTCCGCCTTCACCTGGGCAAGGGCCTGCGAGAGGTTCGGCTTCGACTGGAAGAGGATGCGGTAGAGCTTCCTGAGCTGCCGGCGCGCGTCGGCGGAGAACCCCCGGCGCTCCAGCCCCACGGTGTTCAGCCCATAGAGCCGGGGCGATGGATTGCCCACCGCGCGACAGTAGGGCGGCACATCCTTCGGAACCCGCGAACTGCCGCCGACGAAGGCGTGGGCGCCGATGCGCACGAATTGGTGAATGGAGACCAGCCCGCTCACGATCGCCCAGTCCTCGATGAGGACATGCCCGGCCATGTTGGTCGCATTCGCGAGGATGACATGGTTGCCGATTTCGCAGTCGTGCGCGACATGGCAATAGGCCATAATCAGGCAATCCGACCCGATCACGGTGCGTCCCGAGGCCGCCGTTCCCCGGTTCAGGGTGGCGAATTCGCGAATCACCGTGCGGTCGCCCACCTCCAACAGGGTGCGTTCCCCCTCGTACTTCAGATCCTGAGGATCGGTCCCCAGCACGGCTCCGTTGGCAATGCGACAGTTGCGCCCTACCGCGGTGTCCCTCTCGATCAGCACCCTGGGGCCCACCACGGTGTGCGCGCCGATCGTCACCCCCGGACCCACAATGGCAAAGGGGCCGATCTGCACGCCCGGTCCCAGCACGGCATCGTCGTCCACCAGCGCGGTGTCGTGGATCGATGCGTTGCGCGTCTCCGTTTCGACCCCGATCATCGGTCCACGATTCTTGCCGTCATCTCCGCCTCGGCAACCACCTGGCCATCCACCATTCCCCTCCCCTTCATTCGGCAGGTTGCGCGCCGGAATCTGGTGAGTTCGAGCTCGAGGATCAGTTGATCGCCCGGAACGACCGGTCGCCGCCACTTCACATTGTTCAGCGACATGAAATAGACAACCTTGTCCCTGGGGTTGCTCACCGTGTCCATCAGGAGCAGGCCGCCGACCTGCGCCATGGCTTCAATGACAAGGACCCCCGGCATGACCGGGTGTTCGGGAAAGTGGCCGCCAAAGAAGGGCTCGTTGATCGTTACATTCTTGAGCCCCACGATGCGCCGGCGGGATTCAAATTCGAGGATGCGGTCCACAAGGAGAAGCGGGTAGCGGTGCGGCAGGTAGTGCATGATTCTGCGAATATCGATCTGCCTAGAGCGATGGCGACGGCGCTGCTCCAGAATTGCCCGCACAAGCGCCACATTGGCGGCATGACTGGGGCGCTCCGAGACGATATGGGCGCGCACCCGCCCCCCCGTCAGCCAGAGATCGCCGACCAGATCGCCCACCTTGTGGCGAAGGAACTCGTCGGTGTGGCGCAGCGAGTCGTTCAGAACGCGGTCGCCCTCGAGGACCACGGTGTTTTCGAGCGAGGCTCCCCGTGCAAAGCCGCGCGCGCGGAGCGCCTCGACATCGGAGCGGAAGCCGAAGGTGCGCGCATCGGCAATCTCGCTGGCAAACCCCTCGGAATCGATCCGGAAGTCGCCGAACTGCCGCCCGATGGCGGGATGATCGAAATCGATCGTCGCCGAGATCCGCAGACCGTCGCAGGGAAGCGCCGTATGGCGTCCGCCCCCCGGGTGCGTTACGGTGATCGGTTCGCAGACCTCGATGATCCGCGCCGGCGCCTCGCCGGTCTCGGTGCCCGCCTCGCGCAGCAGCCGGATCCAGGGAGAAAAGCTGCCATCGAGGATCGGGATCTCGGCGCCATCGACCTCCACCACCGCGTTGTCGATGCCGGTGGCCGCGAAGGCCGCCATCAGGTGCTCGACCGTATGCACGACCACCTCGCCCGCGCCGATCGTGGTTCCCAGCTCGGTGCGCACCACCTGGCCGACCTCTGCCACAACAGCGGCGGCAGCGGGCAGATCCGCGCGCCTGAAGACGATGCCGCTGTCGGCCGGTGCGGGCCGGATCAGGAGGGTGCAGGGTTCACCGGTGTGAATTCCGACGCCCGCCACTGAAACCTCGCGGGCAATCGTCTGCTGAAAATCACTCATTCGGAGCGCGCCCCCTCTTCGCTTGGGGGTTCAGCGCCGCAAGCCGACGCTCGACCTCGCGCAGGCGCCGCGCCAGCTCCGGCAGACGCATCAGGCGGGCCATGGCTCTCAGGTAGCTGCGGTGATCGCGGGCCGGGTAGCCCGACACGATCTGCTCTGCCGCCACATCGGAGATGACCCCCGCCTGGGCCCCGATCCGGGCGCCTGTCCCGATGGTCAGATGCCCCACCAGCCCCGCCTGTCCCCCGAGCGCCACATCCTCGCCGACACGGGTCGAACCGGCGATTCCGACCTGGGCCACAATCAGGGTGCGGGCGCCGATCTCGACGTTGTGGCCAAGATGGACCAGGTTGTCGAGCTTCGCCCCCGCGCCGATGCGGGTGTTGCCGAGCGAACCCCGGTCGATTGTGCAGTTGGCACCGATCTCGACGTCGTCCTCGATCAAGCATCCGCCCACCTGGGGAACCTTGATATGCCTGTCACCCTCGTGGAGATAGCCGAAGCCGTCCACGCCAATGCGGGTTCCCGCGTGTACGGTCACACGCCTGCCCAGCCGCACGCCGGGATAGAGGGTTGTCTGCGGGTGCAGAACCGAGTCCCGCCCCACGCGCACCCCCTCGCCCACAACGCAGTTGGCGCCGATCCGCACCCCCTCGCCGATCGTCGCGCCTGCGCCCACAACCGCGCCGGCTCCGATCTCCACCCGTTCGGCGAGAATGGCAGTGGAGTCGATCACCGCCGTCGGGTGCGGCTGCCACCGCCGGGGGTCCGAGGGGTGCAGAATGCCGATGAGGGTGACAAGCGCTCTCCGGGGATCGCGCACCACAACCCGGTCGGGGGGGCCGCCCTCGGTTCTGCAGAGGAGTTCGGAGGTGAGCAGCGCCCCGGCTTCGCACCCGGCCAGATCGCCGATATAGCGACGGTCGGCCAGGAGAGCCAGATCGCCCGGTCCGCCATCGCGCAGCGTGGAGATCCGGCGCACCACGGCATCGGCATCGCCAATGACATCGCCGCCGGTTGCCTCTGCCGCCCGTGCAAGGGTCAAGCCGGTCCACTCCACGCCCACGTCCCCGCTCCCCTCATCGGCCTCCGGTATCGGCATCGGCCTGCAGACGGGTCACCACCTCCTGGGTCAGATCCAGCGCGGGATCCGCAGCCAGAATCACCTGCGATGCGCGGTCCAGGATGATCGCATAGTTCCCCTCCACCCGAACTTCCTCGATTACTGCGGTAATTCGGTCCATGACGGGCTGCAGAAGCTCGGCCTGTCTCTGCTGGAACTGCACCTCCAGCTCGCCGCGCCGCCTGATCAGCGCCTGCTGCTGATTGCTGATCTCCGCCTCGCGACCCTGACGCGCCTCGGGGGTCATCGACATGGCCTGCTGCTGGAACTCGCCGATTGCGGTCTGCAACCCCGATTCAAGGAGCTGCAGCTCCGAGGTCGCATCCTGCTGCGCTGTCTCCAACTGGGTGCGCGCCTCCTGTGCGGGTGCGTACTCGGCGAGCACTGCGTTGGAATCCACATATCCCACCCGGGGCGCCTGGGCTGTCAGCGCCGTTGTTCCCAGTAGCGAAAGTGCCAGAGTCATTCCCACACGCGATACGCTCATCTTGCGTTGATTCTCCATTTCATTTGCCTGATTTCCGCGCGCCATCCGCCCCGGGACGTCTGCGCATGAGCTGATCCGGTCAGAAGTTGGGGCCCATCCGGAAGTGAAGCTGCCATCCCGGCTCGGGCTTGTCGAAGCCATAGGCATAGTCCAGGCCGAGCGGGCCGAAGGGCGTGACGATCTGAACACCGAACCCCGCGCCCCGGAAAAGTCTTGAGGTATTGAGATGACCCGGATCGGTCCAGTTGTTGCCTGCATCGAAGAAGGCCGAAATGCCGATATTGGAGCCGATGACGGTCTTGAACTCGGCCGTGCTGAGGAAGAAGGCGTTGCCGAGCCGGTCGATCTGGCGAATTCCGCTGCCGCGTTCGGGAAAGTATCCCTGTGGCGTGATCGAGGTTTCGTCGTATCCGCGGAGCGGCTGGCCGAACTGCACGCCCCCCATCCAGAAGGACTCGAAGGGAAAGCGCGACGCATCGCCGAAGAGGGCCCCGCCGCGCAGCGAAAGTCCGAGAGCAAACTGGACATTGCCCGGATTCGAATCGTCGCCGCCAAGCTGTCCCACCGGAATCAGCCACTGGGCCTCGACGGTCTGCTTGACGAACTCGCCCGCACCCCCCAGGGGACCGCCATTCAGCTCCAGGTTGAGGGTCTGCATCGAGCCCGCAGTCGCAAAGATCGGGTGATTCAGCGTCTGGCGGGTGATTCCCAGCGAGATGGTGCTCAGAGTTCCGGGAGGAAGGCCGAAGAGCGAGGTGTCCTCGGCGCTGCTGAAGGACTCGTAGCTGGTGCGCGAGAGCGAATAGCCGGCAAAGATCCGCGTGCGCAGCGACCCCGGAAAGGGAACCCCGAAGCGGGTCGTGAAGCCGGCCCTCCTGCGCCTGCCGGTGGCGAACTGGAAGAAGCGGTCGGTCGAGTTGAAGAGCGAGATGGAGCCGCTGGTGGTGCTCTGGAAGAGAGCCGGGTCGGTGAAGCTCAGAGTGAAGCTCTGGATGTAGCGCCCGAAGTCCCAGCGTACGCTCCCGACCTTGGCCTGCCCGAAGAGATTGGGCTGGTCGTAGCCGAGAAAGCCCGACAGTCCCACGCCCCCGCCCACCGCAGTGCCAAACTGAAGCGACCCGGTGGATTTCTCGGTGACATTGAAGACGATATCGACATCGCCGGTCTCGTCGTTCGGAAGAATATCGGGATTGGGCATCGGCGACTCGAAGAAGCCCAGCGACTGGATATTCTGGTAGGACTGAATCAGCCTTGCCTGACTGTACACATCGCCGGGAAGCAGAAAGATCTTTTCGCGGATGATGCGATCGTAGGTGAAGTCGTTGCCCGCGATGACAATGCGATTGACATAGGCCTGGCTTTGCTCGCGAATCCGCCAGCGCGCGTGCACGGTCGGAGATCCTGCCACAACCTCGCCGGTCCGTTCCCACGAGGGTTCGAGCTGGGCGTAGAGGTAGCCCTCGTTGTGGTAGAGATCGCGCACGCTCTGCGCCGCCTCCTCGAAGCGCACCGCATCGAAGACCGCTCCCGCTTCGTTCTGCTCATCGTCGTTGCCAAAGCCGAGCGCGCCGAGAAGTCCCCCCTCTTCCTCCTCGAAGTAGCCGCGCAGATCCTCTTCCTCAAAGGCGCTGACGCCCTCGACGGAAAAGTCCGCCAGACGATACTGGGGGCCTTCCTCCAACCGGATTTCGAGCCTGGCCTTGCCGGTGGCCGGATCGACGACGAGGGTGTCGCCGAGCACCTGGAAGTCGAGGTAGCCCTCGCGGAAATAGCGACGGGGAAGCGCATCGAGGAGGTCGAGCTCGAAGTCGAGGTCGTTGTAGCGCCCGGTACGGAACCAGAAGAAGCTCTCGGGCTTGGTGTCCATTGCGCCGCGCAGCTCATCGTCGCTGAAACGACTGTTCCCGGAGAAGGTGACCTCGGCAATGGTAACGCGCTGTCCTTCATCGACTTCAATCACGACATCGACACTGCCGGGGTCGCCCGGAACCGGCTCTTCGCGACGCTCGATCAGGGCAAAGGGAACTCCGTTGCGGCGCAGCTCTTCGCGGATCCAGGATTCGGCCCGCGCCATGGCATTGCGCGAGAGGGGGGCGTTTTCCTCCAGTCCCGAATTCTCGATGACGTCGGTGTCGGAGAGCGATTCGAGCCCCGTAATGCGCACCAGGCGGGCGATGGGGCGCTCCTCGACCTCCAGGATCAGGGTGGTGCGCCCCGAGCTGTCGTCGATCAACGCCGAAACGTCGGCGTACTGGCCGGTGGCCCAGAGGTTCTTGATGGCGCGCTGAATGTCGAATCCGCTGTTGAGACTTCCCGGCTGAATGCCCGCGACGCCGACAATGGCCTGTTCGGCGAGCCGCACATGGCCCCGCGACACGATTGTGTCGATCCGGACCAGCGAGCCGCCCGGGTCCTGAAGTGCGTGAAGTTGGATCGGGGACGCCCCCGCCGCCAGAGCCAGGGCGCAGAGGCCGAAGAGCTTCGCCCGCAGTCGCGATCGGAGACCGGTCATGTCTTCGTCGGGGTTGCCGCGGTGAAGGCAAGGGATTCGCCCTCGTCGGCCACATCGACTTCGATCTCGTCGCCATCGCCGAACTCCGCCATCAGGATCTTTTCCGAGAGCGGGTCCTCGATATAGCGCCGGATGGCGCGCCTGAGGGGGCGGGCGCCATAGCGGTCGTCGTAGCCACGGGCGGCAAGAAAATCCACCGCCTGCGAGGTGATCCGGAGCTCGATTCCCGATTCATCGAGCCGTTCGCGAAGATCGCTCAGCAGGATGTGAACGATCCGGGCAATGTCGTCGCGCGAGAGCGGATGGAAGACGATGGTATCGTCGATCCGGTTGAGGAATTCGGGATTGAAGGTGCGGTTGATCTCCTCCGTGACGCCGGCGCGCATCGACTGGTAGCTCGATTCCTCTTCGCTCTGCCGAAATCCGAGGCCGCCCCGGGCGATATTCCGGGCGCCGAGATTGGAGGTCATGATGAGGACGGTATTCCGGAAATCGACGCGGCGGCCGTAGTTGTCGGTCAGGCGGCCCTCGTCGAGCACCTGCAGGAGGATGTTGAAGACATCGGGGTGCGCCTTCTCGATCTCGTCGAGGAGCACGACCGCATAGGGCCGCTTGCGCACCGACCTGGTGAGGGTTCCGGAGTCGTGGTAGCCGACATATCCGGGCGGAGCGCCGATCAGACGCGACACCGAGAAGCGCTCCATGTATTCGCTCATGTCCACCCGGATCAGCGCATCGCGGTCGGCAAAGAGGAATTCGGCCAGGGTGCGCGCGAGCTCGGTCTTCCCTACTCCGGTGGGTCCGGAGAAGATGAAGGAGCCGATCGGCCGGTCGGGATCCTTGAGCCCTGCGCGGCTGCGCCGGATCGCCCGCGAGATGGCGGCCACGGCCTCGTCCTGGCCCACAATGCGCCGGTGCAGCTCGGCCTCCATGTTGACCAGCCGCGCGGTTTCGGCCTGGCGAATGCGGGTCAGCGGAATGCCCGTCCAGCGACTGACGATGAAGGCCACGTCGTCGTCGGTAATTTCGGGGCGGAAGCGGCGGCGCTCCTCTTCCCACTCGACCCTGGCCTCGCCGATGCATCGCTGGATGTCGCGCTCCTCGTCGCGAAGCTGTGCGGCGCGCTCGAAGTCCTGGCCGCGGATCGCGCTCTCCTTGGCGGCGGCCGCCTCGGCGAGCTTTTCCTTCAGGTCGTCCACCACGGCGGGGGGAACCTGGCTGGCAATGCGGGCGCGGGCGCCGGCCTCGTCGATGACGTCGATGGCCTTGTCGGGCAAAAAGCGATCGGTGATGTAGCGGTCGGAGAGTTGTGCGGCGGCGGCCAGGACCTCGTCCGGAATGGTGACCTTGTGGTGGTCCTCGTAGTGACCCCGCAGCCCCGCAAGGATGGCAATCGTTTCCTCGACGCTCGGCGGATCGACCACAACCGGCTGGAAGCGCCGCTCCAGGGCTCCATCCTTCTCCACATAGCGACGGTATTCGTTCAGCGTCGAGGCGCCGATGCAGCGCAGTTCGCCCCGGGCCAGCGCCGGCTTGAGCATGTTGGATGCATCGATCGCGCCCTCGGCCGCTCCGGCTCCGACCATGGAGTGCAGCTCGTCGATAAAGAGAACCACATTGTTGCTCTTCGAGATCTCGCTGACGACGGCCTTGAGACGCTCCTCGAACTGGCCGCGGTATTTGGTGCCGGCAATCACCGCCGCCATGTCCAGCGCCAGCACCCGGTTGTCGATGAGTGTTTCGGTGACCTCGCCCCGCGCGATCATCTGGGCCAGCCCCTCGACGATGGCGGTCTTGCCCACCCCGGGTTCGCCGATCAGCACCGGGTTGTTCTTGCGGCGCCGGCAGAGAATCTCGATCACCCGTTCGATCTCGGTGTCGCGGCCCACGATCGGGTCGAGTTCGCCGCGCTGCGCCAGGCCGGTCAGATCGCGGCAGAAGTGATCGAGCGCCGGAGTGCGGGATCTCCGGTCCGGACGCTGGGATGATCCTGCCGGAGCGCCGGTCGGGGCGCCGCCTGCCGGAGCCGGGGCGCTGTCCGAAGAGGCCACATCCGACCCAAGAACCTTGAGGGTCTCGGCGCGGGCCTCGTCAAGGGTGACGCCCAGGGCATTGAGAACCTGCGCTGCAATCCCCTTCCGCTCCTTGAGGAGGCCCAGGAGCAGATGCTCGGTCCCCACATAGGAATGACTCAGTTCGTGCGCCTCGGCCATCGCAAGCTCGAGAACCTGCTTGGCCGGGTTTGTATAGGGAAGGTCGCCCAGCGCGATCGTGGCGGTTCCGCGCCGCACCGACTGGTCAATGCGTTCGTGGATCTGATCGAGATCGACATTGAGATTCCCCAGAACATGGGCCGCAACCCCCTCGCCTTCGCGAATGAGGCCCAGGAGAATGTGCTCGGTTCCCACATAGTCGTGCTGAAGGCGGATCGCCTCCTGACGCGCCATGGAGAGAACCTTGCGAACGCGTTCCGTGAAGTTGTAGTTCATCCTCGATGGCCCTCGCCACGTCTTCACAAATGATTGCGCCTGCGGGGAACAATCGGCACTGCGCCACCGCACGCGGTACACCTAATGTATCACCTTCCCCTGCGCGGGCATGCCGAATACGCGGTGAAGTCCCCGGGCCGGCAGGGCCGGGGCGCGGCCTCAGGAGCCCGCTTCTGCCAGAATCCGGCGAATGCGCGTGGCTCGCTGCACCTTGCGCTCCTCTGCCGGAATCGGGCCCCCGGAGGCTTCCTCGAGGTGGGCCGCCTGGGTGAGAATCATGATCCGGTTGAGTTCGTAGAGCGGGGGCGAGGGGAGCACCCGGAGCGAGACGCCCAGACGCACCCCGGAGAGCAGATTCATCATCTCTTCGTAGTCCAGGGTGCGGGCATGGCAGAGGAGTCCATAGGCGCGCCAGACCTTGTCCTCGGTAATGATGCCGGCATCGCGCATCAGCACCTTGCGCGCCTCCTGCTCCTTCGCGATGACGGTGAGCACGGTGCGGTTCAGGTGATCGACCAGATCTTCCTCGCTCCGCCCCAGAGTGATCTGGTTGGAGATCTGGAAGAAGTTGCCCACAAACTCGGAGCCCTCGCCATGGAGTCCCCGCGTGGTGAGACCCACCTGGGAGATGGCCCGCAGCGTACCGGCAATCTCGCGGGTGAGCACAAGCCCCGGGAGGTGAAGAAGAACCGATGCGCGCAGCCCGGTGCCGGCATTCGTCGGGCAGGAGGTGAGAAAGCCGAACTCGGAGTGCCAGGCCAGCGACAGCATTCCCCCCAGCTCGTCGTCCAGGCCGCTGACCCGCCGCAGACTGTCGGTCAGACAGAGCCCCGACAAAATGCACTGCATGCGCAGGTGGTCCTCCTCGTTGATCATCACCGAGAGCGCGCCACCGGGACAGATCGCCACCCCGGCTCCGCTCTCGGGCGCATCCGGGCCGATCAGCTCGTGCGAGGCCAGGCGGCGCTCCAAGAGAATCCTCTGGGTACGGCGGGGAAGCCCGGCCATCTCCAGGATCTCGGCTTCGCGGGGACGGCAGGCGCTCCGCACCGCCCGCGACACCGCAACAAGGACCCGCTCGCGGTGTTCGGATTTGGCCACCGCCCCGAAGCCGCAACCGTCCAGATTGCGGGCAAGGCGCACGCGCGTTGCAACCGCGATATCGGCGTGGGGACCGCTGGCATCCAGCCAGTCAAGCCCCGCCCCCGCTCCGGAAAGCCCGGCGGCCATCTCAGGAGGGCTCCGGCTGCTCGTAGCTGCCGAGCTGATCGCGCAGAACCGCCGCCCGCTCGAAATCCTCGACCTCGATGGCGCGCTGCAGGCTGCGGCGCAGCTCCTCGGCGCGGTGATTGCGACCGGCGGCGGAATCGGGAACCAGGTGCATCTTGCCGATATGGCGGCTCGATCCATGAATGCGGTTCAGCACGCGCCGCAGACGCGCCTCGAAGGTCCGGTAGCACTCGGCGCAGCCCAGGCGACCCCCTTCGCGAAAGGCGGCCATCGTCATGCCGCATCCGTTGCAGGCCGCCCGGCCCGGAGCGGATTCCTCGCGAGCACTGGGCTCCAGGATCTGTGCCAGCAGCTCAACAGCCGGGTCCTGCTCGGGCGCGGAGCGAATTCCCTTTTCGCGCGCGCACTTCCGGCAAAGGGAGTGCGTCGAGGACTTGTTGTTGACGACCTGGGTGAGGTGCACCACCGCCGGCGCATCGCATCCCTCGATGTCGCACGATCGTTTCGGGTCAGGCATCTTCGAGCATCCCCTCGCGAAGCCTCAGTACGCGCTCGGCACGCGCTGCAAGTTCATGATTGTGCGTGGCCACGACCAGGGCAACCCGGTGGCGGGAACGCAGTCCGAAGAGCAGATCCTGAACCCGACGGCCTGCCTGCGCGTCGAGATTGCCGGTGGGTTCGTCGGCCAGCACCACCAGCGGCCGGTTGAGGAGAGCGCGCGCGACCGCCACCCTCTGCTGTTCGCCCCCCGAGAGCTGCCCGGGCCGGTGTCCGCTCCGGTGCCCAAGGCCAACCTGCTCCAGGAGCGCAAGCGCCCGTTCGCGTACCCCGGGCGGATCGTCGCCCCGGATCAGGCCCGGAATCATGGTGTTCTCCAGCGCCGAGAAGTCCACCAGCAGATGATGGAACTGGAAGACGAATCCCAGGCTCCGGTTGCGCAGCGCCGCCATCGCGTCGTCGTCGATGGCAGAGAGATCTACTCCGCCGACCCGCACCATACCCGCAGTGGGCCGGTCGAGTGCGCCCAGAAGGTGGAGAAGGGTGGACTTTCCCGATCCGCTCGCGCCCACAATCGCCACGCTTTCGCCAGCCGCCAGCGAAAAATTCAACCCGCGCAGCACATCGATCCCCCGACCGGGCAGGCCTCCATAGGAGCGCACCAGACCCCGAGCCTCCAGAACCGGGGCGCCACCCGGACTCTCTGCGGGACGCGCCGCTTCAGTCGTGGCGGATTGCATCGACGGGCGCCAGAGCCGACGCCTGCCGCGCCGGGTAGATCGTGGCGAGGACCGAGATCAGCAGAGAAACCCCGGCGATCCAGATCACATCCAGGGGCGAGAGATCGACCGGCAGCCGATCGACGAAATAGACATCGGGAGGAATGCGGATCAGGCCGGTATGGCCGATCAGCAGCGCGAGGCCGATTCCCAGAACCAGCCCGGCGGCGGTTCCCACCACGCCAATCCACAGACCCTGAAAGAGGAAGGCCCGCCGGGTGTCGCGGCTCGTCATTCCCATTGCCTTGAGGATGCCGATCTCGCGGGTCCGGTTGACGACCACCATGGCCAGCGTTCCCACAATATTGAGGGCGGCGACCAGAACGATCAGAGAAAGGATCAGCGCCATGGCGAGCTTTTCCAGCTTGAGGGCGGCGAAGAGCTGGCGGTTCGTCTCGATCCAGGAGTCCACGACATAGGGAAATCCTCCCAGCGCGGCCTCGACCGAATCCGCCACCAGGGCGGCCTGCCAGGGATCGCGGGTGCGTGCGCCCACAAATGAAGCCGCCGCGGTATCGAGCTTCAGAAGACGCTGCACCGACTCGAGGCTGGCGTACCCCTGGGTGCGGTCGAAATCGTGCATGCCGGTCGTGAAGATGCCCGCCACAACCCATTCCTCCGATTGCAGGACCGGTTCGCCATTCGGTCCCCATTCGATGTTTTCCAGCGCCACCACGCTCACCGTGTCGCCCTCGAAAAGGCTCATGGTGCGCGCGATCACCGACCCGATCGCGAGTTGCGGCAGATCGCTTCCGGAAGCCGCCAACGTCAGGCGTCCCGAGCGCAGACTGTCCTGCATGGGGGTCACCGCCGACGCTCCGGGTGCGAGGTCTATACCGTAGAGATCCAGGACATCGGCAAAATCGTGCGCCACGATTCCCACCCGGGTGAATCCGGCTGCCGAGGCCGCGACGACTCCCTCCACCTCGCGCACCACCTCCACCACCCGGCGGCGATCCTCGAGACGAAGCGACATGCCGGCCTGACGCACCATGATCTGCGGATGCGACCCGAGGATCTTCTCGCGCAGCTCATTTTGCATTCCGGTCATGACCCCGATCACCACGATCAGCGCGGTGACCCCGACCGTGACCCCGCCCAGCGCGATCCAGGTAATGAAGGAGAGGAGCTTGCCCTGCTTGCGCGAAGCGAGAAGGCGTCCGGCCAGAAACCAGCTCAGGCGGGTGCGCGAGGTGGGCAGCCGGGTGGCCTTCATGCCGCGTCTCCCCTTCCTCCCCGGCCGGTCATTCTTCGGCGCGCAGGGTGGGAAAGAGGATCACGTCGCGGATGGACGCCTGGTCGGTGAGCATCATCACGACACGATCGATTCCAATTCCGCAGCCGCCGGTCGGCGGAAGTCCGTATTCGAGCGCCCGGACATAATCCTCGTCCACCCGGTGAGCCTCGGGATCGCCGGCCGCCCCCAGCGCCGCCTGCTCCTCGAAGCGGGCGCGCTGTTCAAGCGGATCGTTGAGCTCGCTGAAGGCATTCGCAATCTCTTCGCCGGCCATGAAGAGCTCGAAGCGCTCTGCCAGCTCGGGGTTTCCACGCAGCGGCTTGGCCAGCGGACTGAGTTCGCGCGGATAGTCGAGGACAAAGGTGGGCTGAATCAGCTCCGGCTGGACCAGTGCGCCGAAGAGCCTGTCCAGCAGCTTGCCCCTGCCCGCTCCCTCCAGCTCCTCGATTCCCAGCGCCCGGGCGCGCGACCGCAGCTCCGTCAGCTCCATGGTCAGAGGGTCGGCTCCCAGACGTTCTGCGAGCGCCCCGGTGAAGGAGAGCCGCACGAAGGGAGGCGCAAGGTCGATTGCGTTTCCCTGAAAGACGAACCCTCGCCGGCCCCTCGCCGCCAGCGCCAAGGCAGCCATCAGGCGCTCCACCACATCCATCATCTCTTCGTAATCCGCAAATGCCTGGTAGAACTCCAGCATCGTGAATTCGGGGTTGTGGAAGCGGTCGATTCCCTCGTTGCGAAAATCCTTGCCGATCTCGTAGACGCGGTTCAGGCCGCCCACAATGAGCCGCTTGAGGTAAAGCTCGTCGGCGATGCGCAGATAGAGCCTGCGATCGAGCGCAATGTGATGGGTGACAAAGGGGCGCGCGGCGGCTCCGCCATAGATGGGCTGCAGGATCGGGGTCTCGACCTCGAGAAACCCCAGATCGTCCAGGAAACGGCGAACCGCGGCAACGATGCGCGCGCGGGTGCGAAACACCTCGCGCACATCGGGATTCACGGCCAGATCGAGGTAGCGGCGGCGGTAGCGGGTCTCGCGGTCTGCGAATTCGGCGTGGGCGATGCGCTCGCCGGTCTCGCCATCCACCTCCACCTTGCCGAGCGGCAGGGGGCGGAGCGACTTCGCGAGGAGCACCAGATCTTCGGCGCGCACCGTGACCTGACCCGCGCGGGTGCGGAACGTCCTTCCCTCGATCCCGATCCAGTCGCCCAGATCCAGACGCTCCAGGAGCGCCCAGGCTGCGGCCGGCAGCACATGTTTGCGAAAGTGACACTGAATGCGGCCGGTGTGGTCCTCCAGGTCTCCGAAGGCGCTCTTGCCGTGCGAGCGAAAGCCGACCAGCCGCCCTCCCCAGCGTCCCTCCCGGCCCTGACCCTCGACCAGCTCGCCCGCGGCCTCCGCCTCTTCGAAGCGGGCCGTGGACGGCGCGGCCTGCTGCGTAACCGCGAACGACCAGGCAAAGGGTTCGATCCCCTCTTCTCGCAGCGCATCCAGCTTTTCGCGCCGCACCCTCTCCACGCGCGACACCGCGTCCCTGCGCTCGCCGGTCATGCGCCCGCCGTTCGCCCGAAGCGCTTCAGCCACGCCTCGATAAATGGATCCAGAGCTCCGTCCATGACGGCATTCACATCTCCCTTCTTGAGGTCGGTGCGGTGGTCGTTCACCATGGTATAGGGGGCCAGCACATAGGAACGAATCTGATTCCCCCACGAAATTCCGGTCTTCGACGATTCCAGCTCCTGGCGTTCCCGATCCTTCTCTTCGCGGGCCCGTTCGTAGAGGGCGGCCTTGAGCATCTTCATGGCGGTCGAGCGGTTCTTGTGCTGCGAGCGTTCCTGTTGACAGGAGACCACAATGCCGGTCGGCAGATGCGTAATGCGGATGGCCGAGTCGGTCTTGTTGACGTGCTGTCCCCCCGCCCCGGATGCCCGGAAGGTGTCCACCCGCAGCTCGGATTCGTCGATTGCGATCTCGATCTCGTCATCCACAACCGGATACACGAAGACCGATGCAAAGGATGTGTGGCGGCGCGCCTGCGAATCGAAGGGCGAAATTCGCACCAGGCGATGCACCCCCTTCTCGGCGCGAAGATAGCCGTAGGCATGGTCGCCGCGAATCTCCAGGGTGACGCTCTTGATTCCGGCCTCCTCTGCGGCCTGCAGGTCGAGCACCCGGATCTCGCAACCCCGGCGTTCGGCCCAGCGCCGGTACATGCGCGAAAGCATCTCGGCCCAGTCCTGCGATTCGAGTCCGCCCGCGCCCGGATGAATGGTCAGCATGGCGTCGCGATGGTCGTCCTCGCCCCCCAGCATGCCCCGCAGCTCCAACTGCGCAACGGAATTCTCCAGGAGGGGAACCTCGGCGCTCCACTCCGCCTCCATCTCCGTATCGTCCACCTCGGCAAGGAGCTCGGCGATTTCGTGCAACTCGGCCCTCTTCGCATCCAGTGCGGTCCAGGGCCGCACCCATTCCTTCAGTTCGTTGGCCTCGGCAATGCGCGCGCGCGCATTCTCGGGGTCGTCCCAGAAATCCTGGGCGGCCATCTCCTCCTCCAGAGCTGCAAGACGATCGCTGCGGGAGGCAAGGTCAAAGGTACCTCCCGAGATCGTTGATGCGGCGGCGGATGTCGTCGAGACGCTGAAGCTGTTCCGGGAGTGGCGTCATGGGAGTTGCGGGCAAAGGGAACGGTTGCGCCAAAGGACAAGGGGTGAAGGGAGGTCGCCGCAGGCGCGGAATCGCTCCAAAGATAACGCTGCCCCGCAGCTCCGAATTCAGGGAAGCGCGATCTCCAGAGCCAGAGCGACGCCATCGTTTTCGGGAAGTGCGCTGAGGCGGGCGGAGATAAAGGAATCGAGGGCGCTGACAATGTGATTGGCGGCCAGCAGCCCGATCGCCAGACGGGCATCGCGAAAGCGGCTGTCGCTCCCGGCGATCAGCGCGCGGTAGCGCTCCCGATCGGCGGGCGAGCTCCACGCCCAGAGAAAGAGCGGGCCATAGCCCCGTTCCCGGTAATAATCCAGGGCGCGGTCGTAGCGCGGCGATCCCTCGTGGTGTGCGGCATCGACATTGTAGATCTCGAGCGCGAGCCTCCAGATCGATCCATTCCAGGTGGCGGGGTCGGTTTCGGGCTGAAGACCGGCCCGGGCGGGATCGGTGTCCCAGAGGCCCGACGCCTGCCAGTGCGAGAGACGCTCGTAGTAGTCGAAATCGCCATCGACGCGCATCTGTGCGCCCAGAGGGGAGCGGGCCGCGCTCCAGGCAAGGTTGCGGTAGTCGCGGCGCAGCCCGGCCGCCTCCGAGCGCGCATGCGCAAAGAGAGCCAGGGTGGCCGCCTCTAGAGCGGCGTAGACGATCCAGCGCCGTTGTCCCTGCCGGTACTGGCCCAGCCCCGGAAGGGCGAGCGAGGTCGCAAAGGAGGCGGCCGGCCCCGGATCGGCAGCCGCAAAGAGGGGCGAGGGCGAAGGCCGGAGCGCGGAGGTGGCCGCGAGGGGGAGCTGGGCCGCCGCCCGCGAGGGGACCGCCGCAAGAGCGAACCCTCCGGCGGCGAGGAGGATGGCCGCAACGCGAAGCCGCCGCCCGCAATTCACTCCGGCCAAACTCATTCAGAAGGCGGCCGAGAGCGTGATGTGAATCGGTTCGGTCTCTCCGGTCACCACCGAGCGGGTCAGCGACTTGGCAAGGCTCAGGCGGAAGCGTTCGAGCGCGAATCCCAGACCCACCGCCGCCCCATTCGTCTGATCGTAGCGCCCGGCCACATACCCGGCCCGGATCGAGGCCAGATTCGCCACCTCGTAGTTGATTCCCGTGTAGAGCGAGGGCGATCCCGGATTGCGCCACCGTTCCTCGACCTCGGCGGCCAGCCAGAGCGACATCGGCACATCGTTCTCGACACGGTCCAGGAGCTCCCAGGCGGCCGCAAGGCGAATACGGGTCGGCAGCGGATCGGACTGCTCCTGATTGATGACCTGAAACTCGGTGCCCGCATGAGCCAGCATCGCCCCGAGCCGCAGCGGCACTCCGGCCAGAGGCCGAAGCTGAACGCCCGCATCGAGCGCATAGGCGGAGCTGGTGGTTTCCAGATCGGGACACGTTCCCCGGCAGGCGATCCGGAACTGCACCAGCTTGAGGTTGATTCCCGCATCGATCCGACCCGGCAGCGAGGTGGCATAGCTGGCGATGGCCAGATGATTGCGAATCGAGATCGACCCCAGCACCGAGCCAAAGTCGTCGCGCAGATCCTGATCGCCAATATCCAGAAGCATGTAGGAGAGCCCGAAGGTTCCGATTCGCTGCACCGGAACGATCGCGC
>OZ244063.1:605000-2863953 GCA_965215535.1 Longimicrobiales bacterium
CGAGCGTCTGCTGCCCGAGGGATATGTGGAGTACGCCGCAACGCTGGCCCCGGCCTGGGTGGCCGATGGGCGGCCCATCTATGGCGGTTCCTTCTTCTGGGTGAATGGCGATGGCGGGCTTCCGGTGCCGGAGACCGCAATGCGCATGGCGGGCGCGGGGGGACAGAGCACGACCATCATTCCGTCGCATGATCTGGTGGTGGTCCGACTGGGTCACTACAGCGGAGCCGGACCGGGGGGGCAGGCGCTGCGACGCGCCTTCGAGCTCCTGATGGAGGCGGTTCCGGAGCGGTAGATGGAAGGGCGCGCGAAGAGGTGCGGTGGAAGAATGCGCCCGCCAGGATTCGAACCTGGGACCCTCGGCTTAGAAGGCCGATGCTCTATCCAGCTGAGCTACGGGCGCAGATGGTGTAGCGGGAGAGGACAGGCGGTGCGCCCCTCCCAACGGTTCGCCAAGATAACCCCAAAGGGCCGCCGGGCGCGTCAGGGGTGCCGGCGGAGACGCTCTCTTTCCCGGAGCGGTCTCCCGTGTGAGGAGGGCGGCGGCCGTTGCAGGATGGAGGCCGGGAGGGGGGAGCCGGTGCGGGGGATGGCGCCGCCTGCATGGCCATTGGGAGAACAGCCCGCACCGTGCCGGCGTATTGTGGCGCGCCGAATGCGGGCTACCTTATCGCCTTCGCCGTCGGAATCGGCACCCGCGTCCGGATCGGGTCACTCACCTCTGCAACCCCGGAAGGTTTCCTAAGGTGACGAAACAGGGCAAGTCCCAGTGGGAAGACACTGCCTTCTTTATCGGCACCCTCCTGCTGACCGCAGGGGGTGGGCTCGTCATCCAGGCAGGTCTGGATCTGCCGCCGGCCCAGGCCAAGGTCGTCTGGGGGGGCGTCGGGCTGATCTGGGGCGCGGTGCTGATCCGGGTCTGGCTCTTTCGCGAACGGGGGCGCTGAGGTTCCTCTGCCCGGGGCCAAAGCAACCGTGGACTCGGGTCTCCGTCCGTGCGCTCCCCGGGGCGCGGGTCCGAAATGGCATGCAGGCGCCTCTGGCACACCGGCCCGGTGGAATCCATGGTTGCCTGCCGGTGGACTGTGCCGAATGCGCACACCGCAAGCGGCGAAGCGTCGGGGCTGTGGCCGGTTCGGGGTTTGATTCCCCTCAGGCTGCCGAGGCGTCGGAGGAGGAGTCCGCTTCCCCGGATCTTTCGCCGCTCCTTCCCTGCTCCGTCCCGGCGTTCCCTTCGAGGCTTGCCTTCAGCGCCTCCATGATATCGATGATCTGCGGTTCCGACTCTTCGCGTGGCGCCAGAGTGATCTGTTCGCCCTCGATCTTGCGTTCGATCAGCTCGAGAATTCGCTCGCGCACCTCGTCGCGGTAGCGCGCGGGATCGAAGGATTCGCTCGCGGCCTGGTCGATGACCTGCCGGGCAAGGGCCAGCTCGGCCTCGCTGACCGGGCCTTCCTCGCGGGGCACCTGATCGAAGGAGCGCACCTCGTCGGGATAGAGGAGCTGTTCGAGGATCAGTCCGTCTTCCATGGGACGAATCATGACCAGTCGCTGCCGCCCCCGCGCGGCATAGCGCGCAATTGCCACCCGTTCGGTCGCGCGCAGCGCCGCCGAGAGGAGACGGTAGGCACGCCCTCCGCCCTGCGCCGGACCCAGATAGTAGGCCTTCTCCAGGTAGACCCGCTCGATGTCGCCGGCCGGCACGAACTCAGTGATCTCGATCTCGTCGTTGGACTGGGCCTCGATCGCCTTGAGCTCGTCTTCGTCGAAGGTGACGAAGCGCTCCTTGGCGAACTGGTAGCCCCTGACCATTTCCTGGCGCTCGACCGCCTCGCCACTCTTGCTGTCCACATACTGGTACTTTATGCGGGCACCGGTCGCGCGGTTGATCCAGTTGAAGCGGACGCGCGCAGAGGACTCGCCTGTCGAGTAGAGCTTGACAGGCAGCGAGACCAGCCCGAAGGAGATCGTCGAGGTAGAGATGGGGCGCACACTCATGGGGGCAATCTATATCGTTGTCGCGGTCGTGTTCAATGGCGACTGAGGAGCGTGGAGGAGGACCGGATCGCCTGGAGCGCTACCGGGCCAGGCGGTCGGCTGCGCGCACGAGCGAGCCCTTCGGGGGAGAAGCGCCGGCAGAAAACCCGAAGGTGGAGAGACCGGGAGGGGCGGCGGGAGGCCTCTTTGTGGTTCAGAAACACCACGCCTCTTCGCTCCATTGGGATCTGCGGCTCGAGATGGAGGGGGTGCTGGTGTCGTGGGCGGTCCCGCGGGGGCCTTCGCCCAATCAGGCCGACAAGCGGCTCGCCGTGCACGTCGAGGATCATCCGCTGGAGTATGCCGATTTCGAGGGGGTGATTCCGGAGGGGAGCTACGGTGCGGGGCCCTCGATCGTCTGGGACCGCGGACGCTGGACGCCGGTGGGCGACCCCGACGAGGGAATGCGCAGTGGGAAGCTCCTCTTCGATCTGCACGGCTACAAGCTGCGCGGACGCTGGACGCTGGTGAAGACGAAGGGCGGCGCCGACAACCACTGGCTTCTGATCAAGGAGCGCGACCGCTACATGAACCCCGAGGGGGGAACGGAAGGCTATCCGGACGATTCGATTCTCTCGGGACTGACAGTGGATGCTCTGGGTCGGGGCGGCGATTTCGGGCGGGCGCTGCGCGAGCGGTGCCGCGCGGCGGGGGCAGTGCCGCTGGCGGAGGGTGCAGCGATGCCGAAACCGATGCTGACCGATACGCGCGAGGAGGCTTTTTCGGACCCGGAATGGATCTTCGAGATCAAGTACGACGGGTACCGCATGATGGGGCGGCTGGAGGGAAGAGGGGCAGGCAGGGGGCGGGCGCATCTGGTTTCGCGCGCAGGCAACGATCTGACGCGCACCTTCCCGGAGGTGGCGGCGGCGCTGGCGCACCTTCCCTACCGGGGGCTTGTTGTGGATGGCGAGGTGGTGGTGAACGACAAGGGTGGAATTCCCCGCTTCGGGCTGATCCAGAGGCGCGGGCGGCTGCGGCGCGGGAGCGATATTGCACGCGCGGCGGCGGCCCTTCCCGCCACCTGGTATCTCTTCGACCTGCTCGCCTTCGAGGGATTGGATCTCTGCCGGCTTCCCCTCATTGAGCGCAAGGCGATTCTGCGCGAGGTGCTGCCCACCACCGGTCCGCTGCGCTATGCGGATCATATTCGGGGCCGGGGCGAGGCCATGTTCAGAAGCGCCGTAGCGATGGAGCTCGAGGGAATCGTCGCCAAGCGGGCCGATTCGGTCTACGCAGAGGGCCGCAGCCGGTCGTGGGTCAGGGTGCGGGTGGTGAAGAGCGACGACTTTGTCATTCATGGATTCACCGAAGCTGCGGTGGACGGGAGCGGATTCGGCGCGCTCCATCTGGCCCGCCGGGATGGGGACAGCTTTCTCTATGCGGGTCGGGTGGGGACCGGATTCAACGCGCAGATGCAGCGCGACTTGGGCGGCCGCCTGCGCGCCCTGCCTGCGGGGGCGCCCCCGCGGAGCGCCGAGCTGGCCGGACCGGGACGGCACATCTGGGTAGAGCCGGAGCTGGTGGCCGAGGTGCGCTACCGAGAGGTGACCGAAGGCGGTCTGCTCCGTCATCCTTCCTTTCTGCGCCTGCGCGACGACAAGCGCCCGGAAGAGTGTGTGGGCGACGGGGAGGCGATTCTGCGCAAAGCCGATCCTCCGGACTCCGGCGCGGATGCGGACATGGCCGGGGAGCGAATCGTTCACATCACCAATCCCGGGAAGATCTTCTGGCCCGAAGAGGGCTACCGCAAAGAGGATCTGATCGACTACTACCGCCGCATCGGTCCCTGGATTCTGCCCTGGCTGAGGGACCGGCCGGTGGTGCTGACCCGCTACCCCGACGGCATTCATGGAAAATCCTTCTTCCAGAAGAATGCGCCCGAATTCGCCCCCGACTGGATTCGGCGCGCCCGTCTCTACGGCGAGGGGACGGAGCGCGAGCTGGACTACTTTGTTGCCGACTGCCCGGCTGCGCTCCTCTACCTTGCCAACAGCGCCAGCATTCCGCTGCATATCTGGCAGAGCCGGATGGCGAATCTGGCCAGACCCGATTTCTGCGTGCTCGATCTGGACCCCGGGAACGCTCCCTTTGCGCATGCTGTGCAGATCGCCCTCTTTTTGCGGGATCTCTGCCGACAGATCGAGCTGCCTGCCTTCGTCAAGACGAGCGGTTCGACGGGACTTCACCTGCTGATTCCACTGGGGGGCGGGGCGAGCTACGAACAATCGCGAACGCTGGGCCACCTTCTGGCGCTGATGACGGTTCGCGAACTCGACGGAATTGCCACGGTGGCGCGTCGCCCGGACCAGCGCGAGGAAAAGGTGTATCTGGATTACCTCCAGAATGGCCACGGCCGCCTGATCGTGGCACCCTTCAGTGTGCGGCCTCTGCCCGGCGCCCCGGTGTCGATGCCGCTCCGGTGGCGCGAGGTGGAGGCCGGGGTGGCGATCGGCGACTTCACCATCGCCACCGCCTGCGAACGGGTGGCCGCCCTGGGCGATCCGACGCGGCCGGTGCTGGAACTCTGTCCCGATCTGCCGGGGAGCCTGGCGCGGCTGCGGGGGCTGGTGTGAGGTGGAGGGTTGCCTACCACCTCGATAATGGCCGATAGAAACAATTTATGACAAGTCGAAATCTCTCGTTGCGGATGGAGCACTGCGGTTGTGGCCGTCCACTGAAATCTGATCGTGCTTGCTGAAATGACCGTCTCCGCTGGCGGTTTCCCGTTCGATGAGCGAATGGTATTCGTCTTCCGATACCACATCGCCCTCATCCGGAGGCGCAATCACCCCTTCAGCAACTCCGCCCAGATCGATCTCCGTCGCGTCGTATCTTGTCCGTCCGCCCGCGACCGACAGCGACAGGATCATTCCGGGCAATCCTCCGTAGAGAGCCGGGCCACCCGAAACCGGAATATCCGGCGCAAACCACGCCTCGATCAGATCATCGCCCGATCCCGCCGTGGCCCTGACCACGTCAAATCCCAGATGTTCCCGATGTTCGTCGGCGACTTCCCATTCAATGGAATTGTCCTCTCCGGCATCTTCCACCATCCGCAGCGGCGTTCCCCGCGTGGACCGGAGCACCCTGACCCTGGATTGGCCATCTGCACCGGAAAACGCCTGCTGCATGACGTTTTCTTCACGGTCATGCCACTCCGTCAGAAGGGTCAGGAATGCATTCGTGTACATCGGCATAAGCGGAAAGACCGTCCACCCCAAATTCTCGCCGCGCCCCTCGTTCTCCGGCACCATCAGGGAGGACGACGGCGTAAAGAACATTGAAAACATGGTGCCATCGCGAGCCCGCAACCGATCGGGAATGAAGACCGTCTCCCCCGGCAGCTCAACGTCAACCGTCACCGTCCTCTGGTACACGATTCGTCCGCTCTGTGCATCTGCCTCCCCTGCCCAGCCCGCAGCAGCGGCAATCCACCCACAGACAACCGGCCAGTGTCGCCGCCAGGTGGAATCACGCACACTCATCATCAACCCCCCTCTTCCCCGGCGGATCCCGCCTCTCCCAGATTCCGCCGAATCAGCGCCTCCGGATCCACCTCACGGCCCATGAAGTCGCGGAAGAGGGCGTCGGCGTCGCGGCTGTCGCCCCGGGCCAGGATCCGATCCCGGAAGTCTCGCCCTGCCTGCGGGTTCAGGACGCCGGCTCTGCGGAAGTGCGAGAAGGCATCCGCCTCGAGCGTCTCGGACCAGAGGTAGGAGTAGTAGGCCGATGCGTAGCCGCCCGCGAAGATGTGGGCGAATGAGGGCAGAATATGGCGTTTGACGAAACGGTCGGAGGGGACGAAGGGGCGCAGCAGTGCGCGCGCATGCTCGATGACCGGAGTGTTGCCGTCGTAATCCCGGTGCAGGGACAGATCCAGGTGGGCCAGAGACAGTTGGCGCATCTGGAGCCAGCCCGCCATGAAGCGCCGGGCTGCCCGCAGGCGTTCCAGGAGCCGGTCCGGGAGCGCTTCGCCAGTCTGGTAGTGACGCGCGAAGAGATCGAGCGCCTCGCCCTCCCAGCACCAGTTTTCCATGATCTGCGAGGGAACCTCGACCCAGTCCCAGGCCACATTCACTCCGCCAAGGGCGCGGATCTCGACGGTGGAGCAGATGTGGTGCAACAGATGCCCGAACTCGTGGAAGAGGGTGAGGACCTCGCGGTGGGTGAGCAGAGCGGGACGGGTGGCGGTGGGCGGGGTGAAGTTGCCGCCAATGAAGCCGAGATGGGGGTCGAAGCCGCCCCGGGGGGACGGGCCGCCGGTGATCAGGCTGTCCATCCAGGCTCCCTGGCGCTTGCTTTCGCGGGGAAACCAGTCGGTGTAAAAGGATCCGATATGCGCGCCGGCCTCGTTTCTGACCTCGAAGAAGCTTACCTCGGGGTGCCAAACGGCATCGTTCGCAACCTCTTCGATCTGCAGTCCGAAGAGCCGTCCGGCGATCTCGAAGAGACCCGCCTGGACCTCGTTCAGAGGGAACCAGGGCCGTAGCGCCTCGTCGTCGATCGCAAAGCGCTCGCGCCGCAGCTTCTCCATGAGCCAGGAGACATCCCAGGGCTCAAGGGCGCCCAATCCGATCTCGGTAGCGCATTGTTCAAGCTCGGCCACATCGCGCTGGTGAAAGGGCCGGGTGCGATCGGCAAGGTCGTCGATGAAGGCGCGCACCCGGTCGCCCTTTCCGGCCATCAGCGTCTCGAGACGGTAATCGGGGAAGTCGCGGTAGCCCAGGATCCCGGCCAGCCGCCGCCGGATTGCGAGGATGCGCTCGATGAGGGGGGCGTTGTCGCGGTCGCCCTCGGTGCAGCGATCGAGATAGGCGGTGTGAATCTCGCGGCGGAGTTCGCGGTCGGCGGCGTGTTGCAGAACCGCCTGCACGCTTGGCATGTCCAGGGTCAGGAGCCAGCCCTCTTCATTGGCTGCGGCCGCCATCTGGGCCGCACGCTCCAGCGCCGTTTCGGGAAATCCCTCGAGGCGCGCGGGATCGCGCACGATCCTGCGGAAGGCCGCCGTCTCGTCGAGCAGGTTTTCCTCGAAGCGCCGTCCCAGCTCGGAGAGCTCAATGCGCAGAGCTTCCAGCTTCTCCTTCGTCCCTTGATCGAGCTCCGCCCCTGCGCGCCGGAAGTCCCGCAGTGCGTGATCCAGGTTGCGGCGGCGAATTCCCTTCAGCTCAACCCCGGCAGGCGACTTCGCGAAGCTGCGCAAGCGGCGAAAGAGGCCCTCGTGGTGATGCAGTCGGCTGGTAAAGCGGGTGATCTCGGGCAACGCCGCACCGTAGGCTTCGCGCAGCTCCGGGGTCGAAGCCACATTGTTGAGGTGCGAAACCGGAGCCCAGGTGCGCGCCACCGATTCGGAGATGCCATCGAGCGCGCCGACCACATCGTCGTAGCCGCCTCCCTCTCCCGCGGCCAGATCGTCGATGCGCCGTCGGGCCGCCGCCAGCGTCTCGGCCATGGCCGGAGCGATCGTCTCGGGGGTGATCCGATCAAAGGGAATCGGAAACCCGTGCTCCAGAAGCGGATTCGACGATGACTTCATGACCGCAGGTCACCACGCAATTCCATAGTCTTCGCCATGGTTGCTCGATCCGCCCCACATGGTGCCGGTTGCCGCGTCGAAGAAGATCGCATTGATCGGCCCCGAGGTGCGGGGCGCGAAGGTGGTATCGTAGCCCATGGCGGCGAGCTCGGCGCGAATCCAGTCGGGCACCCTGTCGTTGAGGAGAATCCGGCCGGGTCGGGACTCGTGCGCGCCGAATGAACTTCGCATCTGGTAGCTGTTGAAGTTGGCTGCCTCGGCCGCCTGCTGAACGTTCATTCCGAACTCGACCACATTCAGAAAGAACTGAAGCAGATTCTGATCCTGCCCGTCGCCTCCCTGCACCGCAAAGGAGAGGAAGGGCCTGCCATCGCGCAGCGCGAGCGAGGGAGTGAGGGTTGCGCGCGGTCGCTTTCCCGGTTCGACGACATTGTAGGGCCCGGAGCGCTCGTCGAGAACGAAGCTCTGCATGCGCTGACTCATGCCGATTCCGGTGCGCCCGGCGATGACGGCGGGAATCCAGCCTCCCGAGGGAGTGATCGAGACGACCCAGCCCTCGGCATCGGCGGCCTGGATGGAGGTGGTGCCGGCGTAGAAGGCCTCGTCGGGATCGAGCGCAGGCTCGTCGGGAGTGGCGATCGGATCTGCATTCCATCCCTCGATGAGGTGCGGAAAGGGATTGACGCCCCCCTGGTAGGGATAGGGGTTGCCGGGAAGGACATGCGGGTCATTCCGCTTCCAGTCGATTTCGGCGGCGCGCGCGGCCGCGTACTCCTTCGAGAGCAGCCCCGCGATCGGCTCCTCGGGGGGATAGTAGGGATCGCCGTAGTAGAAGTCGCGATCGGCAAAGGCCAGATTCATGGCCTGATAGAGGGTGTGGATGTAGCGGGTCGAGTTGTAGCCCATGGAGCCCACATCCAGTCCCTCCAGGATATTGAGAGCCTGCAGAAGAACGGGCCCCTGCACCCAGGTGGTGAGCTTGTAGACCTCGATTCCCCGGTAGGTGGTATGAACGGGCTCCTCGAGATGGACCGTCCAGTTGGCGAGATCGTCGAGGGTGTGCAGTCCGCCCTGTTCCTGCGAGCCGCGCACGAACTCCTCGGCGATGTCGCCCCGGTAGAAGCGGTCGTAGGCAGCCATGATCGCATCGCTGCGCGACGCCCCTGCCGCCAGCGCCTCGGCCTCGGCCTCGACGAGCTTCTCCAGAGTACGGGCCAGATCTTCCTGCACAAAGATCTCGCCGGCGACCGGCGCGGCCCGCTCCTCACCAGGGTGGGGCAGAAAGACCTCCTTCGAGTAGGGCCACTCCGCGAGGCGATCCTTCTCGTTCTCGATTGCGTTGGCGGCCTGTTCCTCGATCGGGTACCCCTTTGCCATCTCGATGGCCGGTGCCAGCACATCGGCCAGACGCAGGCGTCCGAACTCGGCCATCATCACCATCAGGCCGCCGGGCGTTCCCGGAGTGACGGCGGCCAGAGGGCCGTAGGCGGGCGGGATGTCCATGCCCCGGTCGCGAAAAAATTCGGGTGTGGCGCCGGTGGGAGCGGCTCCGAGCGCGTTGATGCCGATGACCTTGCCGGTCGCGGGATTGTAGATCAGCGCCTGCGTCTCGCCTCCCCAGCCCAGCACATCCCACATCGTGGCGGTTGCGCCGAGCATGGCGGCGGCGGCATCGACCGCATTGCCCCCCTTCATGAACATCATGGCGCCGGCGGTCGCTCCGAGCGGCTTCCCCGTGATCGCCATCCAGTCCTTGCCATGCAGAACCGGCTTCTGGGTGCGCTGTGCGGCGGCGTCTGCGACCGGCAGAAGGGCGGCGGCCAGGAAGGCGCAGAGGAAGAGCGCGCGGGCGCCGCTTCCCGATCGGGGCAATCTTCTGCAGAGGGCGACTCCGGGGTGTGGCGATCCGGCAAAGAGGGGTGTTCTTGCGCTACCCGGATTCCGGGTCGAAGGAAGAGACATTCCGGACATTGCTCCTTTGTACAGGGGGGCCAGGAGGCTTCGGGCGGAGGGTGAAGAGGGGCGATCCGATCATTCAAAGGCTACCAGCGACCCGCCTGTCGCGCCAGATTTGCAACTGCCCCGCTCGCCGTCCCTTTGCGGATGGACGAAATCCCCCCGGCGACAGCGAAGGCGTGCAGGTGCGGAGACCTCCACCCCCGGCAGCGCTCTCTGCCCGCAAGACGTTCCCCCGAAGGATCGGAAAGCAAGGACAGCGATGGACTTCATACGAAGCATGGTGCACCGCGACCTGGAGAGCGGAAAGTACGGCGGGCGCGTGGTGACCCGATTTCCGCCGGAACCGAACGGATTTCTGCACATCGGGCACGCCAAGTCGCTCTGTCTCAACTTCGGAATCGCCGACGAGCACGCGGGCGGACGCTGCCATCTGCGTCTCGACGACACCAATCCCGACACCGAGAAGGCCGAGTTCGTCGAGGCCATGAAGCGTGACATTCGCTGGCTGGGCTTCGACTGGGGCGAACACCTTTATCATGCCTCGGACTACTTCAAGCAGCTCTACCGCTACGCTCTGCGGCTGGTCGAGAAGGGACTGGCCTACGTGGATTCATCGACCGGAGACGAGATCCGGGAACGGCGCGGCTCTCTGACCGAACCTGGAATCGACAGCCCCTGGCGGGATCGATCGATCGAGGAGAACCGCGATCTCTTCTGCCGGATGCGCGCCGGCGAGTTTCCCGATGGCAGTCACGTTCTGCGCGCCCGGATCGACATGGCGCACAGCAACATGGTCATGCGCGACCCGATTCTCTACCGGATCCGCCACGCCACCCACTACCGCCAGGGCGACGCCTGGCCGATCTACCCGATGTACGACTTCGCCCACTGCCTCTCGGATTCCATCGAGGGGGTGACCCATTCCCTCTGCACCCTGGAGTTCGACAACAATCGCGAGATCTACGACTGGCTCCTGGAAAAGGTCGATGCGCCCCGGCCCCGGCCCGAACAGACCGAGTTCGCGCCCCTCGTGATCGATCATGTGATCACCAGCAAGCGCAAGTTGCGATCTCTGGTCGAGGGCGGACATGTGCGCAACTGGGACGATCCGCGCATGCCGACGCTGGCGGGGCTGCGCCGTCGCGGTGTGACCCCCCGGGCGATTCGGGCCTTCTGCGAGATGGTGGGGCTGGCGCGCAGCCGCTCGCGAATCGAGACGACAAAGCTGGATTTCGCAATCCGGAACGATCTGAATGAACGGGCGCCCCGCGCCTTCTGCATCCTGGACCCGCTGCGGGTCGTGTTGCTGAATGTGCCCGAGGGTCAGCACATGACAAGGCGCGCACCGCGCTTTCCCCTCAAAACGTCCGCAGGGAGCCCTGAGGGAACCGGGGAACGGACCCTGCAGATCGGACGGGTCATCCACATCGAGCGCAGCGATTTCCGCGAGGATCCGCCCCCTGGGTTTCGCCGCCTGGTTCCGGGCGGAGAGGTGCGCCTGAAGTATGCGGGGGTGATCCGTTGCGATGACGTGATCCGGGACGATGAGGGTCGCGTGGTCGAGCTGTGGTGCCAACTGACCGGCAGGATCGCAGAGGAGGAAGGATCGAAGAAGCGCGCGCGGGGGCGGGCCGCGATTCACTGGCTGGGAGATCTGGGCACGACGCAGGCCGAGGTGCGCCTCTACGATCGACTCTTTGCCGTGCCCGATCCCCCGCCCGACGATCTGATCGGCTCTCTGACTCCGCAATCGGAAACCGTGATCGAACATGCGCTCATCGAGAGCAGTCTGCGCGATGCCCGGCCGGGCGAGCACTACCAATTCGAGCGGTTGGGCTACTTCTTCGTGGACCCCGAAGATTCACGCAAGGAACGCCTCGTCTTCAATCGCACGGTGACGCTGCGCGAGGGGTGGAGCGAGGGCGGTCGCAACCGTGACGATCCGAAGGGAAGCCTGACAGGCGCAGACAGGGCGGCAGCCCATGGAGAGAAGGTCGGGGAGACGCAGAGGTTCGCATCCACCTCCGGGACGGGAGCGCAGGGAGGCGGTCTCATGGGTTCGGAGCCGCCTGAGGGCGAAGCGCGACTGCACTACGACGCCCTGATCGAGTTGGGTGCCGCAGCAGCGACTGCAATCACCCTGGCTCGCTCTTCGGAGTTGCGCGGGGCATTCCTGGCTGCACAGCCGCACTATCCGCCGGGCGCAGCCGCGATCGCCGGGTGGCTGGCCAACGATGTGGCACGCATCCTGGGCAGCCATGCCGAGAGCGATCTGGCGCGGCTTGCACCCGAGGATCTGGCCGATCTGGCGCGGGCGGTGGAGGAGAAGCGGCTTTCGCACCGGCAGGGACGCCGGATCCTGGAGACGATCCTCACCCGGGGCGGCCGCTATGGCGAGCTTCGCGCCACCCCGGAGCTCGAAGAAATCGGAGATGCGGCAGTGCTTGCCTCTCTGATCGAAGAGCTCATCCGGGACTACCCCGCGAAGGCGGCGGCCTTCCGTGCGGGGCAGCGCGGACTTCTCGGCTTCTTCGTCGGAGAGGTGATGCGGCAGACCGGTGGCCGCGCCGATCCGCGCAAGGCGAGTGAGGTGGCAGCCGGGTTGCTGGCGGTCCGTGAATGAGGCCGAACGGCATCTACTAAGCCGGCGCTGGATCCAGGGGGTTGGATCCTGTCAGCCTGGCGCGCAAAAGTTGGCGGGTCTTCCAAGCGCGCTGCCAGCCCGACGCCTCGCCGCGCTCGGTGCGCAACCGGCATCATCCGCAGACTGTTGGCAGTCCCACCCGGCGCGCTGACCGGTCGTCAGTGACCGGCTGCTGCGCCGTCGCTGTCCCGGGAGTCCGGCACTCCCACCAGCATTCCCGTTCCGGGGGCAACGAAGATCGAGTGCGCGATTCCCTGGCTCCGCCCCCAGCTCAGGGTGTGGCCCATGGCGGACAATCGCTCCGCATCGGCCTCGGTCATGAATCCCTCTTCCAGACGGACTGCGTCGGGCAGCCACTGATGATGGAGGCGCCGGGCAGCCACGATCTCCGCCGGGGCGGCCTCGAAATCCACCAGATTGACCACCAGTTGGAGGACGGTGTTGATAATGGTACGGCCGCCCGGGCTCCCGATCACGGCCACCAGCTCGCCATCGCGGGCCACGATCGTCGGTGTCATCGACGAGAGCATGCGCTGTTCGGGGCGCGCCAGATTGGGGGTGGTGCCAATGAGGCCGCGTTCGTCGGTCAGCCCCGGACGCGCGTTGAAGTCGCCCATCTCATTGTTGAGCAGAAACCCTGCGCCCGGCACCGTGATATACGATCCGTAGCCGCCCTCGAGGGTGTAGGTCACCGAAACGGCCATTCCGGCGGCGTCCACAACCGAGTAGTGCGTCGTCTCCATGCTCTCGGCGGGTAGCGGCTCGTCCACATCGGCGGGATCGGAGACTCCGGCGGCGGTGGCGTCGATTCCAGCCCGGAGCTCATCCGCGTATTCCTTGCTCAGAAGGCGCGCAAGGGGCACATCGGCAAAATCGGGGTCGGCCAGATGCAGAGCGCGGTCGCGGAAGGCGTGGCGCATGGCCTCGATCAGGTGGTGCGCATATTCAGGGGTGTCCGCACCGAGCCCCGCCACATCGACCCCCTCGAGAATGTTCAGCATCTGGACCAGCGCCGTCCCCCCCGACGATGGCGGGGGCATCGATATGATGTCGTAGCCGCGGTAGCTGCCCCGAACCGGTTCCCGCTCCCGGGCTTCATAGCGGGCCAGATCCTCTTCGGTGATCCAGCCGCCGCCCCGCTCCATCTCTTCGGCAATGAGGCGCGCCGTGGCGCCCCGGTAGAAACCGTCGCGGCCTTCGTCGCGAATGCGCTCCAGGCTTCCGGCCAGATCGGGCTGGGCAAGAATCTCGCCGGGTTCGTAGGGCACCCCGTCGCGGAAAAACTGGGCAAGGGTGGCAGGATAGTCCTGAAAGGCCTCCAGGCGTCCGGCGAGCGAGGCCGCGAGACGTTCGCTGACCACAAATCCGTCGCGAGCCAGCGTCACGGCCGGCTCTACCAGACCGGCCCAGGGGGCACTTCCGTAGCTCTCATGCGCAAGGGCGAATCCGGCCACCGTTCCCGGCACCCCAACCGCCAGGTGACTGCGGTGGTGGAGTTGGAAGGAATATTCGCCGGTCTCGTCCACGAACATCTCGGGGTGCGCCCGGAGCGGCGCCTTCTCGCGAAAGTCGATCGCCGTCGCGCGGCCATCGGGGAAGCGGATGATCATGAAGCCGCCGCCACCGATATTGCCGGCCGTGGGGTGGGTGACCGCCAGCGCAAATCCGGTTGCAATCGCCGCATCGACTGCATTTCCCCCGGCCCGGAGCACAACTGCCCCGGCCTCGCTGGCCTCCGGGTAGGCCGAGACCACCATCCCGGCTTCGGTCTCGAGAACCCCGCGCGTTGCCGCAGCCGGTGGCGGGGATTGCGTATCGGTGGTGCAGGCGGCGAGCAGGGCAAGCGCAAGCACGCCCACCCGCAGGCCGAGCCGCGTGGCGACGGGGCGCATGTGCAGAGAGAAGAGGCGAAGAGGGAATGTCTGCATGATTCGAGCAGGGATTCTGAGGTGGATGGGCAGAGGGGGAAGGAAGAAGGATTGGCGTGCGCGTCCGGCTAACCGCGAGCGACCGCCGGTGCCTCGCCATCGACATCGGGGGCAGTCAGCGGTGGAACCATGACCGGTCCCGGCACATTGCGGGGTGAGTCGGCGGGTGCAACCTCTGATTCGCTCCGCTGGAAGAGACGCGCCAGATCGTCGGCCAGACTGTACAGCACCGGCACCAGCACCAGGGTGAGGAAGGTGGCAAAGATGATTCCCACGATCACGGCCACCGCCATGGGTCCCCACCAGGCCGCCTGTTCTCCGCCCCAGTACAGTTGAGGCGAGAGATTAGAGAAGAGACCGAAAAAGTCGAAGTTGAGCCCGACCGCCAGCGGAACCAGTCCCAGGGCCGTGGTCACGGCGGTCAGGAGCACCGGCCGCAGCCGCGTCTTTCCGCCCTGCACGATCGCCTCGCGCCGCTCCATGCCATCGCGGTTGCGCAACACATCAATATAGTCGATCAGCACAATTGCGTTGTTCACCACAATTCCCGCCAGCGAAATGACTCCCACGCCGGTCATGATAATGACAAAGGGCATCTGGAAGACCATCAGGCCGATCAGCACACCCGTGGTGGACATGATGACCGAGGACAGAATGATGATCGGCTTGACCACCGAGTTGAACTGCGTCACCAGAATCAGCGCAATCAGCATGAGCGCGGCCAGGAAGGCGCCTGTCAGGAAGGCCATCGCCTCTTCCTGATCCTGCTGTTCGCCGGTGAAGGACATCGTATAGCCAGCGGGCAGTGCCGCCGCGAACTCCTCCAGAACCTCCTCCACCTCCATCCGCACCGCATTGCCATTGTATCCGGCTGCCACCTCGGCGCTGATCGTCGCCACCCGATTCATGTCCTTGCGCCGAATCGACCCATCGCCCCGATCCACCGACCACTCGGCCACGGCGGGCAGCGGCACCTGGCGCCCATCCGAAAAGACGGTCAATTGGCGAAGCGATGTCAGCTCGCGCCGATCCTCTTCGCGAAGGCGCACAATAATGTCGTACTCATCGTTGCCGGTGCGGTACTTTGCGGCCTCGATGCCATTGATTGCGCCGCGCACCAGAAAGGCGACATCGTTGGTGGAGAGCCCATACAGGCTGGCCTTTTCGCGATCCACATCGACGCGCAGCTCGGGCCGGGCATCGTCCAGATCGCTCTCGAGCCCGACCAGTCGGGGATACACGGGCGAGGCCTCGATCAGATCCAGCGCCTCCGCCGAGAGGGTCTTGAGCAGATCCGAATCCTCGCCGGTGATCTCGACATTGACCGGGGGACCCGATGGAGGACCCTCGCTGACACGGTCCACCCGAACCTCGGCGCCCGCCAGATCGCGTCCGACCCGCTCCTGCATCTGCGCAAGGGTGCGGAAGACGTCGAACCGGCGCTCCTGGTAATCGACCATCGAGACCGTCACCCGGGCCGCCTCGGGTCCGGAAGGTCCGCCGCCCCCCATCGGACCTCCCCCGCCCCCTGTCGAACCCACCGTCGTTACAATGGTTTCGGCATCGGCGATCCCGTCCACGCCCCGAACCTCCTCGATCATGCGCAGCGCATAGTCGTTGGTAACCTCTGCAGAGGTTCCGACCGGCGCCTCGATCGACACATATACGGTTCCGGGGGGCACGCCCTCGGGAAAGTACTCAACGGGCGGCGCGAATTGTCCATAGATGAAGATCGTCCCCACAAAGGCCACGCCCGAGAGCGCAATGGTTCGCACTCGATGCGAGAGCGCCGTGCGCAGTCTTCGCTCGTACCAGTCGGTCAGCCGCGGCAACCCGCCCTCCATGAAGAAACGGGTCAACCGGGCGAGGAGAAGGGCGTGCAGCGCCCAGAGAATCCCGGCGGTCAGAACCACCAAACCGGCGGTCAGCGGATTGGCAAGCGCGATCAATCCCAGCGCCACAACTCCGAGAACCATGAACAGGAAGCGCGCATTGCGATTGAGCCGCCGCCGGGGAGCGCTTTCGCACACCAGAAAAATTGAGCAGAGGGTGGGGATAATCACCAGAGCCACAAAGAGCGAACTGGTCAGACTGATAATCAGCGTCAGCGGCAGATAGCTCATGAAATCGCCCGCGAGGCCCGGCCAGAAGAGCAGCGGGGTAAAGGCGGCCAGGGTGGTGGCCGTGGCCGCGATTACGGGAATCGCAACCTCGCCGGTGGCCTTCTTGCACGCCGATCTCCGATCCCAGCCCTCCTCCATGAAGCGATAGATGTTTTCGACAATCACAATTGCGTTATCGACAAGCATTCCCAGCGCAAGGATCAGCGCAAAGAGCACAACCATGTTCATGGATATGCCCAGCAGGCCGATCACAACAAAGGAGAGAAACATCGAGGTCGGAATCGAGAGCGCAACAAAAATCGAGGTGCGCAGTCCGAGCACAAAGAGAAGAACGCCAACGATCAGGAGCAGTCCCGAGATAATGTTGTTCTGAAGGCTGCTGACCATCTCGCCGATATCGTCCGATGAATCGGAGGTCACCCGCACCTCGGTGGAGGGGGGCAGAAGGGGACGCATCGCCTCGATCTCGGCGCGCACCGCCTCGGAGGTCGCAATAATGTTTTCGCCGGAGCGCTTGATGACATCCAGAGTGACGACGGGACTGTCGCCAAGTCGCGCATAGCTTTCGCGGTCGGCAAAGGCGAACTCCACCTCGGCAAGATCGCGAAGATAGATGGGACGGTCGTTCAGGGTGGTCACAACCAGGTCGCGAATGACGGCGGGATCCTCGAATTCCCCATCGACCCGCACCAGATAGCGAACCCCGTTGACATCGATTGAGCCACCGGGGACATTCACATTTTCATTGCGAATTGTGCTCAGCACATCGTCGATGGAGATGTTGTAGTACTGAAGCCGTGAAAGATCCAGATCCACCCTCACTTCGCGCTCAAGTCCTCCGCGCAGCGCAACGCGCAGTACCGCGGGAATCGATTCGATGCGCTCCTGCAGGTCCTCTCCCACCTCCTTGAGGCGCACAAGGCCATATCCGCCCGATATGTTGATCTGCATGACCGGCACCTCCGCCGTCGAAAACTCCATGATGGCGGGATCTTCGGCGTCGGAGGGAAGCTCGGAGCGCGCCAGATCGACCCGTTCGCGAACCTTCTGCAGCGCCTCGTTGAGATCGGTGGAGGTCTCGAACTCGACAACCACGCTGGAGTAGCCCTCAACCGAGGTGGAGGTGAGCTCGCGCACATCGGAAATTGTGTTGAGCTCCTCCTCGATGCGGCGGGTAACCAGGCTCTCGACATCGGCCGGCGACACCCCCGGATAGAGGGTGTTGACCGCGATCATGGGGATCTCCGTCTCGGGGAAGGATTCCTTGGGAATCGCCCGATAGGAGACCAGCCCCGCAATCACAATGAAGGCAAAGAGCACCATCACCGAGGTTGCATGATCGACCGCCAGACTGGTCAGAAAGAACTCCTTGTACGGCTTCTCCCTGCGCCCGGGAGGATCGTCTCTGCGCTCTGTGGCCATCTCTATCGTTCACTCCTTTCAGGGGCGTCTTCCATATTCGCAACAATGCGCACCCGGTCGCCGGCGGTCACGCTCTGCTGGCCGACCACCACAATGCGGTCGCCCGCCGCCAGCCCCGATCCGATCACGACCTCATTTCCCTGCGCAGCCAGAACCTCAACCTCATTCGCGGCTGCACGCGCCTCTGCGCCGGTTCCCTGAATCACAAAGACGACCTCGCCCCGCTCCACCGCCACCAGCGCCTGGCGCGGCACCACCAGAGCGTCGGGAATCTCTTCGCGAACGATCTCGACCGAGGCGATCATGCCGGGCTTGATCAGGCGATCGGGGTTGGGAAGGGTCAGCTCCAGGGGGAAGGTCCGGTTTTCGGGATCGACAACCGCGCCGACAAAGCTGACCTCGGCCTCGAAGCGCCGCGCGCCCAGGACATCGAAGGTCACCGTGGCCATGGATCCCACACCGATGCCGGCAGCGAAGCGCTCGGGCGCACCGGCGGTCATGCGAATGGTGTCGGTCTGAACGATGCGCGCCACCGGGGTGCCGGGCGCAACCAGCGAACCGATCTCCACGAAGCGGTCGTTCAGAACGCCGCGGATCGGTGCCGCCACCGTCGTGCGGGCAATTCGCTCGCGCAGAGCCTCGAGGGTGCTGCGACTCTGCTCCAGATCATTCTGCGCCTGCAGGTAGGTTAGCTCCGACCCGACTCCGTCTTCCTCGTAGAGGGCGCGCCGACGATCCCAGACATCTTCCGCGTAACGGGCCTGCGCCGACGCCGCACGAACCTGTGCAGCCAGGATGGCGTCGTCGAGGTGAACGATCGCCTGTCCCTCATCCACGACATCTCCCCGGTCGCGCACCACCCGGCGCACCACTCCCGCCTCCTCGGCCGACACCGTCACATCCCGCATTGCGATCGCCACTCCGGTCACCTGCACCATGCGGGTGAATGCGCGCGGCGCCAGCGTCTGCACCTCGACATTGACCAGGCGAACAAAGCTCTCTGCAGGCGCGGCCCCGGCCTGATCGAGCTGCGCGGCCTCTCCGCTTCCACCCCCGCACCCCGCCACAGCAAGAGCTGCGACAAGGATCACGGCGACGCAGCTCCGCGCCATCGCAGCTTCCGGCTGCTCCCGGTGCGCGCCCGCCTCTGCCCGCGGACTGTCCGGCACTCCGCCCTTCGGTTCTGCAATTCCGGCTCCTGTCATCAAAATGGACCTCTCCATCAAGGGTTCAATTCCCGATCTCATGTGCTTCCCCACCCTGTCCCTCACCCATCCTGCCGGCGGCCAACCAGGGGCACGCGCCCTGCCGCCTCATCCAGCCGCGCACCTGCGGCCAGGTAATCATAGACCGCCTGCGCGTAGTTGAATTCGCTCTGTCGCAGCGCCACCTCGGCGTCGGTCAGCTCCAGGCGTCCGGCCAGCCCCTCGCGGTACTGGGCGCTGGCAATTTCGTATCCGCGACCCGCCTGCGTCACCGCCAGACGCTGGGCGTCAACGCGCTGACGGGCTTCCTGGATCTGGTCCATGAAGTTCCGCACCTGGATCTCGGCCTGATCCCGCGCGAGGCGGGCCTGGGTGCGCGCCTGTTCGTGAGTCATGCGCCGCTGGCGGATCCTGGCCTGACGACCGACCGCAGAGAAGAGGGGGATCGTGACATTGACCCCCACCTGACGCGAAGATCCCCTCTGGCGGCTGGTTCCGAAGAAATCGGGGCCGCCATTCTGCTGCGCCGCCAGACCATAGCTGCCGAATGCCGTCACCCGGGGAAGGTTCTCGACCTGTTCCAGCCGAACCTCGATTCCCCGGAGCTCCTCGGTCACCACCGCCTGGCGAACATCGGGGCGCTCCTGCGCGATCCCGCGCACGATCTCCGCCAGGTCACCGACATGACCCTCTTCGATCCCGCGAAACCCAAGAATGTCGAGATTGGCGGGCGAGTTCGCCTCGGGGCGCTCCAGATCCATCTCGGCGAGCTCTCCGGCGACATCGATCGGCGTCTCGGGATCCAGCGCCAGCTCGGTCGCAATCGCCCTCCGTGCAGCGCTGTGGCGATTTTCCGCCCGTCGCAGAGTGGGTTCCAGATTCGCCAGCTCCACCTCGAGGCGCAGCACATCGTAGAGCTCCGCCATTCCGGATTCGGCCATCGCGCGGGTTTCATCGAGTGCCTGCCGAACCCGTCGCAGCGAATTGCGCGTCAGGCGCACCTCTTCCTGCGCGAGAAGCAGATCGTACACGGCAATCCGGACCCGGGTGACAACCTGCTGGGTGCGGCCCCGCAGCGCCTCCTCCTGTAGAACGCGAACGCGCGACACGGCCCTCAGCCCCACAAAGACGCCGGGATCGACGATCTTCTGCTCTACATTCACTCCCAGGTTCCAGAGGTTGTCTGCGCCGAACTGGATGGGAATGAAGTCGCCGTCGGATGCGGTGGGATCGAAGATCCGGGCCGGCAGAAAGCTCACCTGCGGCACGATGTTGCGGGTGTAGTTGCTGTTCAGGCTCAGGCTCGGCCAGGCTTCGGACCATGCCTCCGAGACCTGGCCCTGGGCGACTCCAAGCTGGAAGCGGGCATTGTCGAGGTCGAGGCTGCGCTCGATCGCCATCTGCGCCAGCGCACTCAGCAGAACCGGATCGTCGAGCTCTGCGGGGGGGATGGATCGTTCCTGGGCGATCGCCGGAGCAGAGAGCAGCCCCGCAAGGACTGCCGCGACTCCGAGCGCGCCAACTCCCCATCCTGCTCCAGCCGGAGGGGGATTGTTTCTCCGAAGAAGACCGGTGCACACGTCCTTTCCTCCCCGGAGCCGGGTCACTTCAGACATTCGAAAACTCCGTCTTTGGTCTTTCCTGCTGACCGCATGCGCCGCCGGAGCGCACGCTCCGCACAGGCGCCGACGCTGCCGAAGGGCAACCGTCAAAGATAGCGTACTTTGCCCGCTGCGGGCTCCATGGGGATCGGAGAAGATTCCCTGGCGGCCTTCGCGCGACGATCCACCGGTGCCGAACCCCGGCTCGCTGACATGCGATGCGCACCGGCCCGGCGTACGGTTTTTCGGCCTCCCTGTCCCGGCCTCGCGATTCGTGCGACCCGGCTGCACACACCGCTCGGAGCCTCCCGGGGGTTGACGGACATTCTCCTTTCCGATAGCCTCATTGTGTTAGCGCCCGGTTCACCATGGCCGGGATAGGTAAATCAGGTTTGTAATCAGGAGTTGCAAGGATGCGAACCACGGGAACCGTAAAGTGGTTCAACGACGCCAAGGGTTTCGGATTCATCAGCCCCGAGGCGGGGGACAGGGACTGTTTTGTCCACTACTCCGCCATCGAGGGCGAGGGCTTCCGGAGCCTTGCCGAGGGTGATCAGGTCGAGTTCGACATGGTCGAGGGGCCGAAAGGGCCCGCAGCCGAGAAGGTGGTGCGCGTCGGCGGGATGGCATAGCCGTCCGAGGCCAGGCCGGCGGGCGATCCGTTGGCTCGAACCAGCCGAAGCCGTCGGAGATGAACTTTCCGGCGGCTTCGGCAATTCCACCCCTCTGCGCTCCTTACGGTGACAGAGGTTCCCGCGGCAGCAGCGCTCGCTGCCAGCGCTCCGCGGCCGGTCCCTCCCACCGGCCCGACCGCAGCTCGCCCAGAGCGGTAATCGCGTTGTCGAAGACCACCGTCTCCGGCCCGACCTCACCGGTGCGGGCAAGTTCGCGAAATCCGGCTCTGGAGCTCTCGGCAATCTTCCCGTCGGCATCGCGGTACCAGACGGCTTCATGGCCCAGAAAGCGCGTCCCCAGCTCGGCCTCCATTCCGGCCAGCATGCGCACGAGCGCATCGATCGAGCACCCCGACGGATCTGTCGCGCGGCTATCGGCACAGACAATCAGAAAGCGGTCGTAAACCCAGCTTCGCGTCGCGCGCAGCGGCACCCCGTGCGCAGCCCAGCCGACCAGAAAGTCATCCACGCGGGCCAGCAGGTGGTCGCGGGCTGCCGGGTCCAGCGCGCAGCCGGCCCCGCAGATCCAGATCCGGGCCTCGTCCGGATAATCCTGCAGTGCAGGGGGGCAGGCGTTCATGCGGCAACCGGGCCCCCGCCCTGCTCTGCCCCTTCGGCCACAGGGGCGGGATTCTTGTCGATCAGAATGGCGATCCAGCGCAGATCCTTCGTATTCTCCAGCATGATCTTCAGGATCATCGTCAGCGGCACCGAGAGGAGCGCGCCCACCGGCCCCCAGAGCCACCCCCAGAAGAGCAGCGAGAGAATGACGATCAGGGTGGAGATCCCGAAGCGGCGGCCCATCAGCATCGGTTCGATCCAATTGCCGAAGACCACATTCACCGCCAGATAGCCAAGGCCCACGATCAGCGAGCGGTCCAGATCGATCCCCACCAGGGTGGTCGAGACCGGATCCACATCGAGAAGTGCAATCAACACCGCCGGAATCGAGGCGATAATCGACCCGATCGTGGGAACATAGTTGAGCGCAAAGGCGATCAGGCCCAGGAGGATCGGAAGCTCAAGGCCCATGATCCAGCTAAAGGTGCCCAGGAGCACGCCGGTGCAGAGGCTGACCACGGTCTTGATCAGAAGGTACCCCTGAACCTCGTCGATCATCTTGCGGTAGCGCCGGTCGGCGGCCTCGACCGAGAGAAAGCGCAGCTTCTCGGGCAGCCTCACGGCCTCGCCCAGGGCGAAGATCAGGATCAGACTGACAATGAAGGCGCTCGTCACCAGCGAAAAGACCCAGGTCGTCGCGCCCGTCGCCAGCGTCGCCAGCGTCGTCACATTCAGAAGCTCCAGGAAGGTCCGCCTGAGCGCTCCCTCCTCCAGGAGCGGCACCCGCTCCTCGATTGTCAGCAGCCAACTGTCGAGCTGCGGCGTAATGGCATCGATCTGCAAAAGAATCAGCGCCTGGAGCGATCGCATCTGCTGACTGCCGATCAGCACAAAGAGCGCAAAGATGCCCGCAACGCCGAGAACGGTCATGAAGATGGCCGCCGGCATCGGCACCCGCTTCCGCGACAGCCACACCACCAGCGGCAGACAGATCACCGCCAGGAAGACCGCCAGCGCCATCGGCAGCAGGATCGGCTGGGCAAAGCGCAACCCCTGGATCAGAATACAGGTCGCGGCCAGGGTGACAAGAACGCGCAGACCGGTGTTCTGGTCGGCATGATCGAGGAGGGGAGCCATCTTGCTCACGCGCTCAGCAGAGGATGGGGATCAGGGGGCGCGGAGTTGTCACGACGCCCTCCACATAGGCGCGCGTGTAGACCCGAATCTGGCCGCACCCGCGAATGACCTCGACCCGGTAGATCTGCGTCGCCGGAAAGCCGGCCAGCTCGGGAACCCCGCCAAAGGCCGGCGCGTCGTCAATATAGATCGAGGGGCGCCGGGGCATGGCTCCGCGCAGGCGCAGACAGTTGCGGGCCTGACGGAAGAGTCCGGCACCCGAGTTGTCCTCGAAGCAGGGAACGAACTCGAATCCCGCCCGGCTGTCGAGGAATTCGGCCAGATTCAGATCGGGCGAAGAGCGCAGCTCGGTCTCGACATAGCGGTCTGTCAGGTAGGGAACGCCGCGCAGCCGACTCTCCAGGCGATCCACGTAGACATCGATCCCCTCGAGCACCACCGGCTTCGGAATCATCACCACATCGATGAACTGATCCGCCTGGATGTCCAGCACCTGAAAGAGATCGGCGTAACCCAGCCGCGAGACCGACACCCGGCTGGGACCTAGCGGAACCCGCGGAATCCGGAAGTCGCCCCCGGCATCGGTAATCCCGAAGATCTGCGAGCCATCGGGCCGTCGGGTCTCTTCGAGGCGCACAACGGCCCCCTCGACCGGATTGCCCCACCAGTTGTCGATGACCCGTCCGGCAAAGACAACCCCCTCCGCCCCCTGCGCCGTCGCGTTCCCCATCCCGGCGAGCAGAGACAGAAGCATCGGCGTCGCCGAGAGGCAGCGACCCGTGGGCAGCGACGCCTTCACGCCAGCGGCCCGGCGCAAGGAGACCGTCGCTCGCATGTCGCCCGGCGTCTATCCGTGGGCCGCCCGCGCAGTCCCTGGGTCATGCCGCCGCCAGCACCGCCTGCAAGACCTCGTCGAAGGGCGGCAGGACCGAGGCGTCCTCGCTGGCCCAGGAATAGCGGATGACACCCGCGCCATCGACAACGAAGACCGAGCGCATGGCCACGCCCCGCAGCCCGAAGAAATTCTCCTGGAGAACGCCGAAGGCGGCCGAGGCCTCGCGGTTGAAGTCGGAGAGAAGTTGAAAGGGAAGATTCATCTCCCTGCGCCAGCGCTGGTTGGCAAAGGGCGAATCGATGCTGATCCCGTAGACGGTTGCGTCGAGCGATCCCCATTCGCCCCAGTGTTCGCCTACATGGCACAGCTCTTCGGTGCAGGTCGAGCTGAAGGCGAGAGGCACGAACATGAGCACCACCGGACTGCCCTGGTGATCGGAGAGGGTGATGGGATCGCTGCCGATGGCGGCCGGAAGGGTGAAGTCCGGCGCCTGGGTTCCAGGTTGCAGATGGGTCACGGTGATCTCTCCTCCGCCATGAGGCTGGGGGAACGGGTGCGTGCGTTATTGAGTGATGGTTCGGGGCAGATCGCGGAGCCGGGGTTGGGGGTGTGGCCCTGCGACAGGGAGCCGTGCATCGAGCCGGGTTCTGCATCTGCGCCTGTGCAAGCTAACAGCGAACCCTCGGGATCAGTTCCCGCGCGTTGCCTGCCGGGTCCAGATCACGGCCGATCCGCAGCCGCCATTGCTTCGCCCCTGGTACTGCAAAGGGGTGCGGGGCCCCCAGTAGACCTCGGCCACCTCGACCCAGTGCGGCGGAATCTGGTCGATATTGACCGACCCCTCGATATCGACGCCCCACTCGACCCCATCCACAAAGATCGCCAGCTCGCAGTCGCGGGCCCGCAGCACCGCGCGCTCAGGCGACGTGCGGTCGATGCGAATGCCGGGAATGTGGGCAAAGGCGTCGGAGATGAGGTGCGACTGCCTGGCCTCGATCGTCTGCCGCGTCAGAAGCCGCATGACGACCCCCCGGTCGAGACGGCGGTAGTAGCCGCGACTCTCCAGATAGGGAGACCTGACCTCGACCCGGATGGGCCGGAGCGCCACCGCCTCGACCGTCATGGCGACCTCGACCGCAGTGGTGCGATCGGGGTGCAGCGCCACCGGCTCGGTGCGGGCGGCATAGCCGATCCGTTCAATGGTCAGGCGAGCCAGATTGGATCCGAGATTGTCGAACACGACTCTGCCATCGGCATTGGTGATGGCCTGCCTCCCCTCTCCGAGCGAAACTGCGGCGCCGACCACAGGGCTTCCCTGGGCGGCATCAATGACGCGCACCAGAAGGCGGGCCGCTCCCCCGGGGTCGTCTTCATCCAGGGTGCGCATGGTGAGGGTGAATTCCCCTGGGCGCAAAACCCGGAAGCCGCCGCTCAGGGTGACGTAGCCGCTGCGCCGAACCGTGAGGGTGTAGCTTCCCAGCGGGGCCTCGAGCGTCGTCGCGCCCTCCGCATCGGTCACGTACCTGCGGGTGATTCCCGAGAGCTCGATCACCGCATCGGCCAGCCCCTCGTTCGAGTCGGCGTCCAGAATGCGCGCCTGGATGCGAACCTGTTCCGAATCGGCTCGTTCCTGCGCAGTCGCCGAGGCCGACGCGAGCGTCAGAACACCAATCCAGATCGCTGTCAACACTCCGGGGCCATTGCGTGTCATGGAAGTATCGGGTATCCTGTATGGAGAGCAGATCCATCCTGCGTGGAGAAACGAATTCACACTGAATAACAGTATAGGCTCCCGACACTTTCGGTGCGCGCAAGACGGCATGATGAAGCGCAAAGCCGGAAGATCCTGTCACACGGCAGACCGCTGCCCGCAACCGAATTGCGGAGGTTCATGAAAAAACTCGCACTGACAATGGCGACCGCCGGGGCGTTCGGACTGGGAGTGCCCGCGCCCGATGGCGACCAGGTCTCTGCCGACTCCACGATTCGCTCCGGGCATCCCTACTCCGCCGAAACCCTCACGGAGAATCATCCCGTTGCGGTGGCCAACGAGATCGTTGCCCGGTACTGCGTGCGCTGCCACAGCGAGCGCCGCCAGATCGGCAACCTGGTTCTCGAGGGATTCGACATCGCCGAGGCCGGCAGTCGGCGCCCCACCGTCGAGAAGATGATTCGCAAGCTCCGCGCCGGAATGATGCCCCCGCATGGGGTGCCGCGCCCCGAACCCGAGACGATCGACGCCATGGCGGCTGAGCTCGAAGAGGCGATGGACGAGATCTCCCGCCGCGATCCGAACCCGGGCAAGCGCACCTTCCAGCGCCTCAACCGGGCAGAGTACGCCCGCGCCGTCGAGGATCTGCTCGGGGTGAAGGTCGATGTGAGTCCCTTCCTCCCCCTGGACACCAAGAGCGCCAACTTCGACAACATCGCCGATGTGCAGATGCCCTCGGCCACAGTCATGGAGGGATATCTGCGGGCGGCCGGGCAGATCAGTCGCATTGCGCTGGGCGATCCCGAGGCCGAGGTCGCATCGACCATCTACCGCGTCCCGCGGGTGGCCTCGCAGAAGGATCGCGTGGAGGGAGCGCCGGTCGGAACCCGGGGCGGGCTCTCGGTGCTGCACAACTTCCCCGCCGACGGCAAGTACGTCTTCCATATCATGCCCTACAATGCGGTCGAGGGCGAGGTCTTCGGGCGCACCTTCGGCACCGAGCAGATCGAGGTCTCGATCGATGGCGCCCGGGTGGCACTCCTCACCGTGGATCGCTGGATGTCCGAATCGGAGCCCACCGGACTCAATATTCGCACCGATTCCATCTACGTCACAGCCGGCCAGAAGCGCGTCACGGCCGCCTTTATCCGCCAGTTCGAAGGGGTGGTGGACGATCTGATCCGTCCCATCGATCATACGCTCGCCGATGGGCAGATCGGGATCGGGCTTGGCGTCACGACGCAGCAGCACCTGCAGCGCATGACGATCCTCGGTCCCTTCCAGGTGACCGGCGTCTCGGATACCCCGGCCCGCAAGCGCGTCTTCTCCTGCCGCCCCACGGCGCCGGACGAGGAAGAGCCCTGCGCGCGCGCCATTGTCGAACGACTGGCCTCGCAGGCATACCGGCGACCGGCCAGCGGAGACGACATTGACGGCATTCTCGCCTTCTATCGTCAGGGGGCCGCAGATGGCGGATTCGAGAAGGGCATCCGCACCGCTCTGCAGGCCGTTCTGGCCAGCCCCCATTTCCTCTTCCGCTTCGAGCGCGGCCCCGACAGCGAGGCCGGCAGCGAGATCTACCCCATTGACGATCTGGATCTTGCCTCGCGGCTCTCCTTCTTCCTCTGGGGCGCCCCCCCCGACGAAGAGCTTCTGGCGGCAGCGCGGGCACGCACGCTCGGCAGCGCGGAAGCGCTCGCAGCGCAGACCCGGCGCATGCTGGCCGATCCGCGCGCGGAGGCGCTCGCAACCCGCTTCGCGGCGCAGTGGCTCCGGCTTCAGGATCTGGAGGACATCCACCCCGATGCACTCACCTATCCCTACTTCGATCAGACCCTCGCAGACGCAATGATCCGCGAGACCGAGACCTTCTTCGTCCACCTGGTCGAGGAGGACCGCCCGGCGCTGGAGCTGCTGACGGCCGACTACACCTACGTAAACGAGCGCCTTGCGCGCCATTACGGCATCACGGGAGTCGTGGGACCGGAGTTCCGAAAGGTCTCCTATCCGACTGCGCACCGCCGCGGGCTTCTGGGCCACGGCAGCGTCCTCACGCTCACTTCGCATCCTGATCGCACCTCGCCGGTGTTGCGGGGCAAGTGGGTGCTGGAAGTTCTTCTGGGCGCACCGCCGCCCCCGCCCCCACCCGATATTCCGGCATTCGAGGAGACCGCCGCCGCCGAAGAGGGGCGCCTTCTGACGGTGCGCGAGCGCATGGAGGAGCACCGCGCAAACCCCGCGTGCAGCTCCTGCCACAACGTGATCGACCCACTCGGCCTGGCCCTCGAGAACTTCGATGTCACCGGCGCCTGGCGGATCCGCGACGAGGGCAATCCGGTCGATCCCTCGGGCGTCATGTACGACGGCACCGAGATCGGCAACCCCGACGATCTGCGCGCGGCGCTGCTGAATGTGCCCGATGTCTTCCTGAGCACCTTCGCCGAAAACCTGATGGCCTATGCGCTCGGGCGTCGCGTCGAGTATTACGACATGCCCACGATCCGGGCGATCACGCACGAGGCCGCCGCCAACGATCACCGCATCTCCGCATTCATTCTGGGTGTGGTGAAGAGCGATTCCTTCCGCATGGCCCGTGCCGGCAGCGCAGTCGCGGAGACCGCCGAATCCCCACCTCTCCACTGATTCCCCCAGCCCCGGATTCCCCCCGGCCCATCCGGTGTCCACCCCTCCTTACAAGGAAAGGCCCTGACCGATGCAGTATCTGACTGGAAAACACATCTCCCGGCGTGCGCTTCTAAAGGGAACGGGGGCCGCGATCGGCCTCCCCCTCCTCGACGCCATGATTCCGGCCGGACGACTCTGGTCCAAGACCGAGGCGGGCAAGGCTGCGGCCAAGACCCGCCTGGTCTGCATCGAACAGGTCCATGGCGCCGCCGGGTGCAACGACTGGGGCGCGTCGCAGAACCTCTGGTCGCCGGCCGAGACCGGAAAAAACTTCGACCTCTCGCCGAGCAGCCTCAGGCCGCTGGAGCCATTCCGGAAGCACCTCACGATCATCAGCGACACCGACGCGCGCATGGCTGACGCCTATGCCCCCTCCGAGATCGGGGGCGACCACTTCCGCACCAGCGCGGTCTTCCTCACCCAATCCCACCCGAAGCAGACCGAGGGCTCCGATGTCCGCGTGGGCACATCCTTCGATCAGCTCTATGTCCAGCGCTTCGGACAGGATACGCCGATCCCCTCGCTGCAGCTCTCGATCGAGAACGTGGATCAGGCTGGGGGCTGCGCCTACGGGTACGCCTGCGTCTACACCGACACGATCAGTTGGTCTTCGCCGACCGACCCGCTGCCAATGATCCGCGATCCCCGCGCCGTCTTCGAGCAGCTCTTCGGGGCGGGTGGAACCCCCGAACAGCGCGCCGAACGGCTGAAGACCGACCGCAGCATCCTGGACTGGGTCATGGGCGAAATCGCGGCCGTGCGACGGACGCTCGACACATCGGACATGCACCGGCTCGACCAGTACGCGCAGAACATCCGCGAGCTGGAACAGCGGATTCAGCGCATCGAAGCGCAAAACTCGAGTGGCGAAGAGCGCCAGATTCCCGAGGCGCCGGTGGGCGTTCCCGATTCCTTCGAGGAGCATGTCAAGCTGATGTTCGACCTGCAGGTGCTTGCCTTCCTCTCGGACACCACGCGCGTCTTCTCCTTCAAGATGGGGCGCGACGCCTCGCCGCGGGTCTATCCGGAATCCGGGGTCGAGACCCCCTTCCACGCCGCCTCGCACCACGGCGGCCGCGAGGATCGGGTTCTCCAGTTCGCCAAAATCAACGAGTACCACATCTCGATGATGCCATACTTCCTCGAGAAGCTGCAGGCCGCGACCGAGGACAATGGCACGCTCCTCGACAAGACGCTCATCATGTACGGCTCCGCGATGGCGGACAGCAATCTGCACAATCACATGCGCTGTCCGCTCTTCCTGGCCGGGGGCGCGAATGGCATCCTGGAGGGCGAGCAGCATATTCGGGCGCAGCCGGGCACGCCGATGGCGAATGTCATGCTGAGCCTTCTGCACAAGCTCGGGGCCACCGACATCGAGAGCTTCGGCAACAGCACGGGCCACTTCGAGGTGTAGCCAGCCACCCCTGTGGACGACCGCCAACCGGCCGTCGGGCCCGACTTCGGCACAACTCACGGATGGCCAGCGCGCCACCGGTGACGAGGGGTCCGGGGCGCGGGAATGATCGCCATGGAAAGAAAGGTGTAGCACGATGATCGGCATCTTCGCCAACTCCGCCCTCGGCGGCGGAACTCAGCGGCGCGTGCGACAGGGCGCCCTGATTCTGCTGACGCTGACGACAGCGATTGCGATATCGGGAAGCACGCCGCGCATGACGGTGGAAGCGCCGGTGGCCGACGCCGCCGAACGTGGCGACCTCGAGGCCATTCGGGAGCTCCTGCGCCAGGGAGCCGACGTCAATACCGCGCAGAGCGATGGCATGACGGCGTTGCACTGGGCCGCGGTCCATGACGACGCCGATCTGGCCCGCACCCTTCTCTACGCCGGGGCGACGGTGCGCGCCACCACCCGCCTGGGCGGCTATGCGCCGCTGCACCTCGCCAGCCGCGGCGGAAGCGTGGCGGTCGCGCGCCTGATTCTGGAAGCGGGCGCAGATCCGGATCTCTTTACGAAGACGGGGGTGACGGCGCTCCACTTTGCCGCCGACGCCGATGCCGCCGAGCTGGTGCGGGCACTGATCGAATACGGCGCGGATGTGAATGCGCAGGATCACTTCGCCGAGCGGACCCCGCTGATGTTCGCGGCCGTGCGTGGAGCCGACGCTGCGCTGGGCGCTCTCCTTGTGGCCGGGGCCGACGCCGCGCTGGTGACGCGCGTGAAGGATTACGAGGTCATTGACCAGACGAATCGGATGGAGCGGCAGCAGCGGGCTCGGATTCGCGCCGCCGCCGAAGAGCCGGAAGAGGAAGAGGAGGAGGAGGCCGTCGCAGAGGCTCCCCCTGCCCCGCCCCGCTCCCCCGGTCCTGTACAGCCGCAGCCGGCCGCGACAGCCGGGCAGACGCCGCCCGCTCAGGCCGGGACGGCCGAAGAGCCCGCAGAGAAGGTCGAGCCCGAAGAGCCTCCGGTCCGTGCGCTCTCCTCGGCGCAGCAGATCGGCAGGCAGGGCGGCTTTGCGGCACTCCACTTTGCGGCGCGCGAAGGCCACCGCTCGACGGCGGCGCTCCTGCTCGATGGCGGAGCCGATCTGAACCAGCCGACCGGGGGCGATCTCACAACCCCGATTCTGGTTGCGATCATCAATGGCAACTACGACCTGGGCCGCGACCTCCTGGAGCGCGGCGCCGATCCCAACCTGGTCAGCGACGACGGCGCCGGACCGCTCTTTGCCACCCTCAACATCGAGTGGTCGCTGCGCACCTGGTACCCGCAACCCCAGGCGTTCCGTCAACAGGAAACCGATTATTTGCAGTTGATGAAGCTGCTCCTCGATGCGGGCGCCGACCCCAACCAGCGCACCGGAACCCATATCTGGTACGCTGCCTACAACGCCGGGCGCATGGGCGTCGATTTCACCGGCGCGACCCCATTCTGGCGAGCAGCCTATGCCGCCGATGTGCAGGCCATGCGCCTTTTGGTCGAGCATGGCGCCGATCCGAATATCTGGACGCTGAAGCTGCCCAGCCGCCGCCGCTTCTTCGATCCCAACTTTCCCGATACCCGCCCCGAAGAAGCGCCAGCCGACCCATCCGGGTTGCCGCCGATCCCTGTGGGGGGGCCTGCGGTGCATCCGCTGCATGCGGCATCGGGGGTTGGCTTCGGCACCTCCAGAGTGGCGCAGCAGCACCGCAGCGTTCCGAATGGCTGGCTGCCGGCGGTGCGCTACCTAGTCGATGAACTCGGGATCGATCCGAATCTGCGCGACCACGATGGCTACACCGCCATTCACCACTCGGCCGCCCGGGGCGACAACGAGACGATCCTCTTCCTGGTGAGCCGCGGGGCCGACATCGGCGCCATCAGCCGCCGGGGACAGACGACCGCAGATCTGGCCAACAGCCCCGAGCAGCGCGCGCAACCCCTTCCGGCCACGGTGGCGCTCCTCGAAAAGCTGGGCTCGGCCAACAGTCACCAGTGTCGATCGTGCGGAGGAAACTGATGGCGCGCGGGCAACAGAGCGGAAGTGCAGCCGAATGGGGCTGCCCGGGCACCGTCTCTGCCGCCGGGATATGCGCCCGGTGGATTTTTCCCCTTCTCCTTCTCGCCTTTCCGGCCACAGCCCCCATGGCGGCCCAGGACACGGAGTGGAATCGCTACACGCTCGAGGATCTGGAGGGGGTCTTTGTGCGGGCCGAAGCCAACGAGGGGTGCGCAGGGGCCGGGGTCGTCGCGGAATCGGTGCGCACCGATGCTGCCGCCCTGCTGGAGGAGGCCGGGGTGCCGCTCCTGACCGAAGAGGAGATGCTTGCCAGTCCGGGATTGCCCGAGGTGCGGGTCACGGTGGAGTGCGGAGGCGGAGTCGCGGGAATCGTCGGCTATTCCATTTCGGTTCGGGTACAGCAGGCCACGCAGATGATCCGGGACAATCAGATTACCCTTGCCGAGGCGGTCACCTGGTGGACCAGCGGTGTGGGGGTTGCCGAGGCGGGGAATGCCGCTGCGGCTCTGAATGACGAGCTACGTCGCCACCTGACCATCTTCGCCGAAGCCTTTGCCACCGCGAATGCCGAAGCCGAGGGGTCGTCGCGCTGAAGCGGGGCTGACGCGCAAGCGCCCCTGATCGCCGCCTTCCTCGCAGGAGCACAGCACAACAAGCGCCCCTGGCTGTTCAATGAACGCGCCAAGTGCGCGGGAGTGACTGCAGGTCGAATCCGGAAGGGGTGCGAACGTCAGTGCAGGACCGCCGGCAGGATCCGCTCCTGGAGCGCCATCCAGCTTGACAGCTCCGGCTGTTCGTGCAGCGTCCACCCATTGAAGACCGAGATCAGATCGTGCTCGGGCACCACATGGAGGAACTGTCCTCCGTAGCCATTGCCGGCGAAGATGCGGGTCCGGCCCTCTTCGTGAAGAGGCACCCACCACTGATAGCCGTAGCCCGTCTCCTGCACGACGGGAGCGGTTGAGGCCTGCACCCAGTCCCGCGACACGACCTGCCGTCCATTCCATTCGCCGCCGCGCAGCATGAGGTAGCCAATGCGCGCCAGATCGTGGGTGGCAAGGTAGAGTCCGCCCTCTGAATCGACCTCGCCGGTGGGGGTGAGCTTCCAGTGAAAGTCTTCGATCCCGATGGGACGAAAGAGCTCTTCGGCGGCCCACCGGTCCAGGCGCTCTCCGGTCGCCTCGCGCACGATCTTCCCCAGGAGAACGCTGACGCCGTCGTTGTAGTCGAAACGCTCGCCCGGATCGGTCGTCAGGGGCCGCGAAAGGATATACCCGATCCAGTCTTCGCTGGCCTCCAGAACGACCGTGGGGTGCGTCTCGTCGTCGTACCCCTGATTGCGGCCGGCCCATTCGATGCCGCTGCGCATGGTAAGGAAATCTTCGATGGTGGCCGCAGCCCGGCGGGGTTCCCCGGGATCGATGCCGTAACTCTCGAACCATGGCCAGGCGGGTGTGGCGACGCCGGGAATCAGTCCCCGGTCGATGGCGATTCCAAAGGCTACCGAGAGGACGCTCTTGGTGACCGACTGCAGGGAGTGGAGATCGGTACCCTGGTAATAGGGGTGCCAGGAGGGATGATCGTAGTTGTACGGATGCGGGGCGGTGTCGGCCTGTTCTGTCAGGAGCCGTGCGTAGGCGGCACTGTGATCGAGACGGTGATCGGCGATGACGCGGCCGTTGCGGATCAGGAGGAAGTGATCGATGAACCCGTAGCGACCCGCATTGATGTCGGCGATCAGCGCGGCGATGGCAGCCGGGTCGATGCCCTCGGCCTCGGGAGTCGAGCGCGGCCACTCGGCGGCGGGCCAGGCGAAGGGCGTGGCCTCTGTGGAATCGACCGGCAGGTCGGCGGCAGAGCGATCGGCGGCGGGCAGGCAACCGGCAAGGAGGGCCAGCGCGAGGAGGGCGATCCCGGCTCGCGGGCAGGAGGCGAGCGTTGTGCGAGCGGCGTTGGCCAGAGAAGACCCATCGACCGCTTGCGAACCGCGGCGCGCACTCCAAACGCCGCTCCCCGGAGTGGTCGGAGGATGACAGCCAGAAAGGGGGCGGATGGGGTCGGTCGGGACGATCATGGGGATTCTCCGGGGGGCGAGCTGTCGGATTCGGCAAGGACGGCGAGCAGTTCCTGACCGTAACGGCGCAGACGGGTTTCGCCAATGCCGGTAATTGCCAGGAGCTCTTCGTCGGTGCGGGGGCGTTCCCGGATCAGCTCCTGCAGGGTGGCGTCGGTGATGATGACATAGGGAGGAACGCCCTGGGCGCGGGCCCGCTCGGTGCGCCATCTGCGCAGGGAAGCGCGCAGGGCGGCGTTACCGGGGTCTTCGGAGCGGGTCGGGGCCGACTTTTTGCGGGTCGTTGTGCGGCGGACGGAACGGGCGCGCAGATCGCGCCGCATGTGAACCTCGAGATGACCGCGCAACACATCCCAGCTTGTAGCGGTGAGGCACAGCGACCCGAACCCCTCCATATCGACATCGAGGAAGCCGCGCGCCACGAGCTGCCGAAAGACCGAGCGCCACTGCCAGGGGTCGAGATCGGCGCCGACGCCAAAGGTGGGAAGCCGGTCGTGTCCGAAGCGCCGGATGCGCTCGCTCTCCGATCCCCGCAGAACATCGATCAGGTAGGCAACGCCAAAGCGCTCTCCTGTGCGCCGAACGCATGACAGCGCCTTCTGCGAGGCCACGGTGGCATTCCAGAGATCGACTGGAGCGAGGCAGTTGTCGCAATTTTCACAGGGTTCCGCCAGGGTCTCGCCAAAGTAGGCCAGGAGCGTCTGTCGCCGGCAGGCGGCCAGCTCGCAGTAACCGAGCATGGCGTCGAGCTTGCGCACCTCGAGCCGCTTGCGATCCCTTCCCGCCCGCGATCCCTCGACCATGTGGCGAAGGGTGACCACCTCCTGAAGCCCGTACACCATCCACGCATCGGCTGCCAGACCATCGCGCCCGGCCCGGCCCGTTTCCTGATAGTAGGATTCGATGCTGCGCGGCAGATCCAGATGCGCCACAAAGCGTACATCGGGCTTGTCGACACCCATGCCGAAGGCGATCGTGGCCACCATGATCAGACCGTCTTCGTGCAGAAAGCGATCCTGGTTGCGCTGACGAATCGTCTTTCCCAGACCCGCATGGTAGGGCAGCGCCCGCAATCCCGCTTCGCGCATCCACTGAGCGGTGGCATCCACCCGTTTGCGCGACAGACAATAGACGATTCCGGAGTGTCCCCGGTGCCGGTCATCGAGGAAACGCTTGAGCTGCGCGCGCGCATTGTCGCGGGAAACCACGGTGTAGCGAATGTTGGGCCGGTCGAATCCGCTGACGAAGAGGGGCGCATTCTGCAGACCCAGCCGGGAGATGATCTCGCGGCGGGTGGGTTCGTCGGCGGTGGCGGTCAGGGCGATGCGCGGCACCTCGGGAAAGAGACCGGAGAGCGCCGAGAGTTGAAGGTACTCGGGGCGAAAGTCATGACCCCACTGAGAAACGCAGTGTGCCTCGTCGATCGCGAAGAGCGAGATCCGGGTCTCCTTCAAGAGCTCCAGGGTTGCGTCGGCGAAGAGTCGTTCGGGTGCGAGGTGGAGAAGATCGAGTTCGCCCCTGCGCAGACAGGCTCTGACCCGGGCGGCTTCGCGGGGCGGGAGCGACGAATTGAGAGAGGCCGCGCGGACGCCGTTCTGCCGCAACGCCTGCACCTGGTCGTGCATGAGAGCGATCAGCGGCGACACCACAACGCCGACCCCCTCGCGCACCATGGCGGGAATCTGGAAGCAGAGCGATTTGCCGCCGCCGGTGGGCATCAGCACCAGGCTGTCGCCCCCGGCCACGGTGTGTTCAATGATCTCTTCCTGCCGCCCCCGGAAGGTGGAGTAGCCGAAGACGCGGTGCAGAATCTCGCGGTGCGGCGGCGTAGCAGATCCGGCACCCGCGTCTGCGGTCACCGAAGTGCGCGATCCGGCAGCGGAGTTCAGGAGATCACGCCCATGCCCATTGCCTGGATTCGGCGGTTGAACTCGGCCAGATCATCGCCCAGCACCTCTTCGGCCATCTCCTGGATCCGGCGGAGGCGTTCCCGGAGCATGAGGTGGACCTCGTCCTGCTGATCGGTGGGACGGAAATCGCCCACCGAGACGGTCGTGAAGAGGTAGCCGAGGCGTTCGATCAGGCGCACCGGGTAGCGAATCACATCCTGTCCGGTGCCGGTGGCGCGCATCTGGAAGAGACCGTCTTCGACTTCGATCAGGCGCGCGTTGAGCGAATCGGCCGCAGCCACGAGTTCGGCCGCGTCGCCCTGGCTTTCGAGCACGGCGCGCGTATCGAGAAGCTGCCGCCGCACCCACTCGATGCGGTTGATCAGTTCGCCGGTGGCCTCGATGTCGGCCCGGATCCCGGCGAGGGCGTCCAGTTGCAGGCCGATATCGGCCATTGTGCCCTCTGAGTGCGGATCCTTGATGATCTCCAGGGGCTGTTCGAAGCTCTCGTCGCCAATGCGCAGCGTCACCATGTAGCGCCCGGGTGGCTGCAGCCAGCTTCCGGTGCTCACGCCCCCCAGCGGACCCCCCGGCAGCGGCCGCCAGCGCTCTTCGCCCAGCGAGATATCGTCGGCGTAAAGCGGCTTTGTCCGCAGACGCACCGGCGCGACCGATTCATTCAGAAGATCCCACCAGACCCGGTTCACACCCGCAGTGCGCGTTCCCTCGAGGGTGCGCACGACCTCGCCCGCCATATTCGCAATCTCGATCGTGACGCTTTCGTCGGTATCTTCGGCCAGCCAGTAATTGAGCGAAGCGCCGTAGGGAGGATTTTCGCCGTCGGACTGGTCGTCGAACATGGTGAAGGGCGCCGAGATGGGCCGGAAGCGGTAGGCGGGACGGGGCGCGAAGAGATGTGCGGCGCGGGCAGCGACCTCGGGGGTAAGCTGCTGCAGCGGCGTTACATCGTCGAGGATCCAGAAGCCGCGGCCGTAGGTGCCCACCACCAGATCGTTGAAGTGCTCCTGAACCACCAGTCCGTACATCGGCGCGGGGGGCAGATTGGTGTGGAAGCGCTGCCAGTTGTCGCCGTCGTCGAAGGAAACGTAGACCGAAGCCTCGGTGCCGAGATAGAGCAGCCCGGGCCGAACCGGGTCCTCGTGAATGCTGCGGGTGTAGCTGAGCACGCCGTCGTCGATGCCTGCCGTGATCTGCGTCCAGGTGGCTCCGTAGTCGTCGGTGCGGTAGGCGCGCGCCTCGAAGTCGCCCACCTGATGATGTTCGATCACCATGTACGCCTTGCCGGGCATGTGGCGCGAGGCGTCAATGCCCCGCACCACCCCATCGGGCGGCAGATTGGGAATGTTGTCGGTCACATTGACCCAGTTGGCGCCCCCGTCGCGGCTCACGTGCATGAGGCCGTCGTTGGTTCCGGCCCAGAGCACCCCGCGTTCGAGGGGAGATTCGTCGAAGGCGTAGATGACGCAGCAGTACTCGACCCCGATGTTGTCGGGGGTGAGGCCGCCGCTGATCCCCATGCGGCTGCGGTTGTTGGTGCTGAGGTCGGGGCTGATGACCTCCCAGCTCTGACCGCGGTTGGTGGTGCGGTGAACATGCTGGCTGGTGACATAGATGGTGTTGTTGTCGTGCGGCGAGATCAGCAGGGGGAAGGTCCACTGGAAGCGGTAGCGCAGCGAATCGGCCGGGTGACCGGTGGTGGATTCGGGCCACACCTCGACCTCGCGGTGCTGGCCGGTGCGGGCGTCCCAGCGCGAGACGATTCCCCCACCGGCCCCAACTCCCGAGGCGCTCGACCACACAATGTCGGGATCGGTTGGATCGGGGGTGGCAAAGCCCGATTCTCCCCCGCCCACCGAGTGCCAGAGCGAGCGCGGAATGGCGACCCCGAAGAATCCGCCCATGCGGCTGTTGCTCGGACCGCGCGCCGAGGGACCGTCCTGCCGGTTCCCCATGACGTTGTAGGGCACCGCGTTATCGACGGTGACGTGATACATCTGCGCAATCGGAAGCTGGACACGATACCAGCTCCGGCCGCGATTGCCCGAAATGGCCAGGCCGCCATCGCCGCCCACCACCTGGCGGTCGCCATCGAGCGGATCGATCCACATGTCGTGCGAATCCCAGGTGGGTCCATCGAGGAAGCCCGCCGCCGTCGAGCTGACGCCGCCGTCCAGGGTGGTGCTGTAGGCCGCCGCCATGAAGTAGGCCTCGTCGGCGTCGTCGGGGTTGACCTCGCAACGGGTGTAGTAGGCGGTGCGTCCGGCGAGATCGCGGTCGTAGCTGACCAGATTCCACTGCTGCCCGCCATCGTCGGAGCGCCAGAGCTCGCCGCCGTCGGTGTCGCCGCCCTCCCAGGGAACGCCGTCGCCGGTCTCGATCAGGGCGTAGATGCGGTGGGAATCGGCCCGGCTCATGCACAGCGCAATCTTGCCGATCTCGCGGGTCGGAAGGCCATTGCCGGCAAGTCGGGTCCAGGTGGTGCCGCCGTCGCGCGACATGTGAATGGCGCTGCCGGGGCCACCCGAGGTGCGCGTCCAGGTGCGGATCGCGATCTGCCAGCTTCCGGCAAAGAGGATGCGTGGGTTGTTGGGGTCCATGACGAGGTCGCTGGTGCCGGTTTCCTCGTCCACGAAGAGGATGTGCTCCCACGTGGCGCCGCCATCGAGGGTGCGGTAGATGCCCCGTTCGCTCTGGGGGGAGTAGCCGTGTCCGATCGCCGCCGCATAGACGATGTCGGGGTCGGTGGGATGAACGATGATGCGGCTGATACGACCGGTTCCCTCGAGCCCCATGTGGGTCCAGCTCTCGCCCGCATCGGTGGATTTCCAGACGCCATTGCCGATCGACACATTGGAGCGGATAAAGGGTTCGCCGGTTCCGGCCCAGACGACATTGGGATCGGAGGGCGCCACCGCGACCTCGCCCACCGAGTGAACCGGCTGATCGTCGAAGACAGGCCGCCAGTTGACCCCTCCGTCCCCGGTCTTCCAGAGTCCGCCCGACGCCGCGCCTGCGTAGTAGGTGAAGCGATCGCCGGGTACGCCCGCCACCGCAGTCACGCGATTGCCAAGCGGACCGATGTGCCTGTACTGCATGGGGGCAAAGGCAGTGGTGGGAAGCTGCTGCCCACGGGCGGGACTCGGCAGAATGGCCAGAATGCCGAAAAATGCCGCGAGGAGGCCGGGAACGGAGGGGTTTCTCATGATTCCGATTGTCTCTTGCTGGTGAAGAGGGATTCCCTGCGCCGGGCAGGGGCGATGGGAGCGCTGATGGCGCTGGACGTTAGCGACGCCGATCAGAATTCGCTCATGAATCGGCTAGCTGGGGTCGTGCTGGTGAACGTGAATTTCAACGTCCGCAGTCACGAAATCTGCGTGTCCGGAGCCGACATTGCCATGCATGAGCATGAAGGTGGCGTCGGTGTGGCCCTCCATGCCGCCGTGCAGGTGGCCGCCGAACTCGCCCGGCGTGTCCTGCTCGAACTCGGCGACCGTTTCGTCGTCGATGTTGACCTCAAGGTAGAAGTCGCTTCCGAGAGTGACCCGGTCGCCATCGTGATCGAGGAAATGGACGCTGATGTGTCCGGTCTCCTCGCCGGGCTCGACCTCAAGCTCGCCGCTCCAGGTGCTGGTGTCGCCATCGTAGGATGCGAGCACACTGTCGCCCAGAACCAGTTGGACGCCCTCGACGTGGTCGGCGTGGTCGTCATCGTCGGCATCGGTCGAGGATTCGCATGCCCCAAGCACCAGAAGGGTGGCCATGCCGGTCACCGCGCTCAGGCGCATCCAGGGGTGGGTGTTTCGGGTTGTGGAATTGGGTTCCATGATTCGTGTCTTCCCTTTCGTGGGGTTGTTGCGGAGGCCATCTGCCGCCCGCGGGTGGTACGGCGCACGCTAATATACGACGCGCCAGTTGATATTCAGTCCCCTGCCCGCCTCGGGCATGATTTCCTTGACGCGGGACAGGTGGTTGCGGTACGCGGTGTCGAGAGCGTTTTCCAGGCTCAGCGTGATCAGGTGCAGCCGTCCGCCGAGGGTCAGGCGCAATCCGGTCGAGAGGTTCAGCACCTCGTATCCATTGGTGGCGGTCTCGAACTCGCCGATGCGTTCCTGGGGGGCGGCCATCTCGGCCTCGCCGCGCACAAACCAGAGTGGTCGCTCGTATTTGAGTGCGAAGCTTCCCCGGAGCGGAGGAATCAGCGGCAGCGGGTCGCCATTGTCCCTCAGGCTGCCCCGCACCGTCGAGGCCACCGCATCGAGCGCCAGTCCGCCCCCGAGATCGGCATCGATCGCCGCCTCGAAGCCCCGGAAGCGGGCATCGTTGCCCCGGAATTGATAGACGGGAAGGAGAACGCGGCTCAGACGACCGGTTTCCTCGCCATAGACATAGTTGCGGACATCGTTGTAGAAGCCGGTCAGTTCCCCCCGCAGCCGTTCGGATTCGTAACGGAGAAAAAGATCCGCTCCCCGCCCCACCTCGCCCTCGAGCGACGGATTGCCGACCTCGAAGACGTAGGCCGCCAGATGGGGACCCTCGGAATAGAGTTCGACGACATCGGGCACCCGGAATGCCTGAACCAGACTGGCCCCGACGGAGAATCCCGCGCCTGTGCGCATGAGCGCCCCCAGCGATCCCGAGAGACCGTGAAAACTGCGGTCGCGCACCTGGCCAATATCGGAATTCGGATTCTCGTAGAGCGGGTCGAGCCCGGTCCAGTCATAGCGCAGCCCCCACTCGAAGCGAAATGGACCTGCATTCATCTCCTGCATGAAGTAGAGCGCAGCCTTGCCCCGGTCGCTGTCCGGCGTGTCGATGTTGCCGCCATAGCCCAGATTTTCCCACGAAAGACGGGCGCCGATCGCACCTGCGGCGAAGGGCCCCCATTCTCCGTGCCGGCCCAGAAGATCTCCACCGACGATCTGTCGCCGGTACAGCGTGCCCAGGATATTGGCGGCCTCCATCTCGCGGTGTTCGTACCAACTGTGGGTTGCATCGATTCGCAGCTCGTCCAGCGGACCGAAGGGCTCCCTGATCACAGCCTGGAGCTTTGTGGCAAGGCGCCCCGCCTCGATGCGCACGCCGCTCTGGTGTCCGCCCACAAAGCCGCCGGGAATGCCATAGTGATTCAGGTAGCCGCGCACGGATGCGCCGACATGTCCCCAGCCAGCGCTCCATGACGACCCGACCGAACCGCTCAGCCGCCGCCCGTCGGTGCCCTGCAGGCTGCCCAGCGGGGTTTTGAGATCGCCATGGGTACGTGCGCCCAGCTCGATCCGCAGCGGCGCCGCTTCGCCGAGCCCGAAGACCGCCACAGCGCTTCCGCCGATCGCGCCGGTTGCGGTCTGGCTCTGCAGTGTGGCCGACCCGGTCAGGCGCCGGGGCACAGAGGTCGGGATTTCGTCGCGAATCACATTCACCACGCCACCCAGCGCATTGCCCCCATAGAGAAGCGACGCCGCGCCCCGCACCACCTCGATCCGCCGCGCCGCAGAGGGGTCGAGAGCCGTAATGTGATCGCTTCCCGAGCTGAGGGCGTCGCTGACGCCGACGCCGTCCTCGAGGAGCATGACTCGATCGCCCCCCAGACCGCGAATCATGGGTTGCGCAACCGCTGGGCCCATGGTGGCAGCCGAGAGACCCGGCAGGGACATCAGGGTCTCTCCGACCGTTTCTGCCATCTGCCGCTGCAGCTCGTCGCCGGCCATGACGCTGACCGGCCTGAGCGCCTCGAGCGCCCCCCGTTCGCTGAGGGTGGCAGTCACCACCATCTCGTGCAGCGGGATCGGCGAGGCCGCAAGCTCGAAATCGACCACTGCGTGGGTGCCCACAAGCTGAACGGCTGCGGTGGCGCCACGGTATCCCAGCCGCTCGACATGGAGATGGTAGCGACCCGGCGCGACCCCGATCAGGTGAAAGGTGCCGTCGCCGCGGGTGGTGGCCATCGTGCCCGGGCCGACGATCGACACAATGGCTCCAGCCAGGGGATCGCCACTTTCGGCGTCGCGCACTTCGCCCTCGATCCCGATCCGATGCTGCTCATCCTGGGCCCCAAGAGAGAGGGGGAAAGGCAGAGAGAGGAGGGCAAGCAGACCCGGGAGCGCGATGAGCGCACGGCAGCCGGGGCCGGGCGACCGGGGCCTCCTTTTTGTTTTGCGTTCAGGACGGAATGCCGATCTGTCCATGAATCGAAACTCCATAGAAGATGTGAACCCATATGGAAATTCATGCATCTGAGATGCCGGGGCTGTCAGGGCGACAGGGGGCTGAAATCCTCTTCTCCCCTTCCCGTCCGGCGGCGCGCAAAGTCGGCGCCGGAGAGTCGTCACCTACAAACCCGGGAGACCGGCGGTCGTGCAACCGACCGACATGAAAACGGGAAATGGGTGCCCGCCGAACCGCGCCGAAATCTGTCGGCGGCGTGATCGGGTCTGCGAATATGGCGCGAGGGCAGAGAAGAGGTAAGGAACGTCCCCGGAAGAGGGGGATCAGCGGGCCGGCGGAGCCCTCGGGACGATCGATCCGGTGAGAATCGGCGCGGCTGCCGCGCGCTCGACTGCGCACGCCGGATCGTCGGGGTGCGGGTGTGGAGGCAGAGCCGGGTGCGCGAGGGCAGCCGGGGGCGTGGGGCCGGCCGCCATGAGGGACTGCAGAATCCGGCAGAGGTGGTGGCCGTGGTCGGCGCAATCGGAGCCGTGCGGCGAATCGAGATGGGGCGGGCCGTAGAGATCGACATCCAGAATGGCGTCGGCAGCAGGCAGCAGAGCGGTGGCCACCAACTGCAGTGCAGTCATGGCGAGCGCGCCAGACCGTCGCAGCGCCACCCGATTTGCCCTCCTGTCCAACAGGAACACCCCTGTACCCTCCCGGAGACCAGGATTTGTGGAACCCAAGGTTAAATGTACAACAAAATGTGCAGAGGATTGGTGCATGTTCGGGGCGCCCGCCGCCGCGATGGGCCCAGAGGGACTTGAACCCCCGACCGTCGGATTATGAGTCCGCTGCTCTGACCAACTGAGCTATGGGCCCTGCCTGCATAAGTATAAGGTAACGCCCGATGCGCGAATCCGTGGGCAAGGAGAGCGGCTATTCCTCTGCGGTGGAAAAGATCCGGTCGCCGGCGTCGCCCAATCCCGGACGGATATAGCCACGCTCATCAAGCCGTTCGTCGAAGGCTGCGGCATGAATCGGCACCCCGGGGTATTCGGTGCCCATGCGCATGGCTCCACTCCTCGATACGATCAGAGAAAGCAGGACAATGCGCTTCACGCCCTGCGCCTGCAGATCGGCAAGCGCCGCCCCGGCGGTCCCCCCGGTTCCCACCATCGGGTCGAGCACGAGGTGCAGCGACCGGGTGGATTCGGGCGGGAGTTTCCGGTAGTAGGCGTGTGGCATGAGCGTCTCTTCGTTGCGTTCGTAGCCCAGGAAGCCCACGCGCGCACCGGGAATCATGCGCAGCACACCCCCCATCATTCCGAGCCCGGCGCGCAGAATCGGCACCACCACCACATCGTCCTCGCGCACCCGTCGCGCCCGCATTTCCTCGAGCGGAGTCTCGAAGGCGACCTCGTTCGCCGGAAGATCGCGGGTGGCTTCGAGGGCAAGGAGAACTCCAAGCTCCTCAACGAGCGTCCGGATCCGATCGGAGGGCGTGGAGCGGTCGCGCACCAGGGAGATCTTGTGCTCGGCCAGGGGATGGCGAAGAAGATGAAGGGTCGGGGGAGCGGCCATGTGGGGCTTCAGAAGGAGGGGACCAGAGTCTGGTGTGCGGGCGGAGGGTTCAGCGTCGGCGCCGCGCGGCGAGCGAGGAGCGGGCAGCGGGGGATGTCCGGCGGCGACGGCGGAGCAGATCGTGAAGGGCGGCGATCTCGGCGCCGTGGGCGGGCCGAAAGGTTCCGGAACCGAGAGAACCCAGACGGAAGGGACCGAAGCGCGTGCGCATCAGCGCGCGAACCGGATGGCCGGCGGCCCGGAGCATGCGGCGGACCTGACGTTTGCGCCCCTCGAGCAGGGTCAGCTTCAGATTCCAGTCGGACTCCTCTTCGACGACGCGGCGCACCATCCGGGGCCGGGCGAGTCCGTCGTCCAGCTCGATCCCGCGGCGCAGTGCGCGGATGGTGGCGGCGGTCGGGGGATTCTCGACCTGCACCAGATATTCACGCTCGGCGCGGGTGCGCGGGTGGGCCAGCTCGGCTGCCCGATCGCCATCATTGGTCAGAAGGATCAGCCCGCAGGTATCCAGATCGAGGCGCCCCACGTAACGGAGTCCCCCGGCCCAGCGGGGCAGCAGATCGTAGATCGTGTGGCCGCCATGCGGATCGGCGCGCGTACAGAGCGACCCCACAGGCTTGTGAAAGACGATCCAGCGGCGGGGAGCCAGCTCCAAACGCCTGCCATCGAGCGCGACCCTGTCCACCCCGGGAACGATGCGGACGCCCATGGTGCGGGCGGGCTTGCCATTGACCTCAACGCGACCCTGGCGCATGAGCGCTTCGGCCTCGCGACGCGACGCCGCTCCGGTGCGCGAGATGTACTTCTGGAGGCGCATCGGCTCCCTGTCTGCATGGCGCCCGGGGGTCACTCTTCCGAATCCGGGTTGGGGTCGGAAATGGCCCCCCCAGGCTCGCGATCCGACTCCGGCTCCGCCTCAGGATCAGGCTCGGGTTCCGATTCCGCCCCGGTCTCCGGCGGCTTCGCCTCGGAATCGGCCTCCGCTTCCGCCTCCCGCCCGCCGAGGACCACCGGAAGCTCCTCGGGGCGCGGCAGATCGTCGAGCGAAGCAAACCCGAAGTGCTCGAGGAAGCGGTCGGTCGTGCCGTAGAGAATGGGCCGCCCCACCCCTTCGCCCCGCCCCGCCGCAACGATCAGTTCGCGGTCAAGCAGGGTGCGCAGCGCCCCCGAGGAGTTCACCCCCCGGATATGATCAACCTGGATGCGGGCGATTGGCTGGCGGTAGCAGACGATGGCCAGCACCTCGAGCGCCGGACGCGAGAGTCGCGCGCTCTGCGGCACGGTGTCGAAGCGCTCCAGGTAGGGAGCGTATTCGGGACGGGTCAGGATCTGCACCCCGCCCGCGATCTCGCGCAGCTCGAAGGCGCGTTCCGACCGGTCGTACTCGGTGCGGAGCAGATCGAGCGCCTCCCGGACCCGCTCCTCGCTGAGGGTGCTGTCGGCGCGGGCAATGTCGGCCGGCACAAGGGGAGCGTCGCTGGCAAAGAGAATCGCTTCGACGATCCGGGAATCGTTCATGCGGAGGTCTCCGAAGAGGGCACATCGGGAGCGTCGCTGCGGCGATAGAGCCAGAGGGGCGCAAAGGGCTCGCGCTGGCGGAGCGAGAGGAGCTGCCGTCTGCCCAGCTCCAGTCCGGCCAGAAGGGTCATGACCCCGTGCGCACGGTCCCGCCAGGGGGCAATCAGGGCGGCGAACTCGATCCGGTCGGCCTGCTTCATGCGGGTGCGGATCAGGTTGACCTTTTCGCGCATCGACACCAGGCGCGCAACAACGCGGTGCTCGCGGGGGGGATCGTCCGGCGCCGGCTCCAGCGCCAGCGCCGCAGCCATGAGGTCGTCCAGGGTGGTTTCCAGGGGGAGGTCGGCGGGCCGCGACCGAGGGCGCGACTCCACGAATCCCCTGCCGAAGCGGCGCAACCGGTCGGCCTCTGAACTCTGCAGACGCAGCGCCACCTCGCGTACCTGTTCGTACTCGAGCAGCCTGTGCACCAGCTCGGTCCGGGGGTCGTGATCGGTCTCGTCGGCGGGCGCCGGCAGCAGCATGCGCGCCTTGATCCGGATCAGCAGGGCCGCGATCTCGAGGAAGGATCCGGCCTCGTCGATATCGGTGGCGGGCAGCGCAGTGATCGCGGTCAGGAACTGGGAGGTGATCGATGCGACCGGAATGTCGAAGATGTCGATGTCCTGGGTGTGGATCAGGTGCAGAAGCAGATCCAGCGGCCCCTGATAGGGGTCGATCTCGACAACGAGGAGGCCCTCGGCGCTCTCGGGAGGCAGGGTGCGGGTCATGCCGAATGTGCCGATTGCGCGGCAAGGCGCGGGGCGGGCAGGCGGATCATCCTGCGACCAGTCCCAGAATCCACTGGAAGACGATCTGCACCGGAGCCAGCACAACGCGCGGCGCACCCGGAAAGAGGAGCATGCCCAAAAAGAGGAGGGTCACGCCATAGCGGCCGAATTCGCTGTAGCGGCGCGCCATCTGCGGCGGAAGAGCGTGCTTGAGAACGTGCGAACCGTCGAGCGGGGGGATCGGAATGAGATTGAACCAGGCTAGGATCAGGTTGATGAAGATGCCGTAGGTGAGCATCGCGGCGGGCGCACTCGCCATGAGGTCGATTCCGGAAACCGCCCCGGCAAGGCGAAGCGCAAGGAGGGTGGCCATGCAGAAGCCGACCAGCGCCAGATTGACGACGATGCCCGCCAGCGAGACGCGAATGTCGCCGGCCCGGTAGTCGCGGTAGTTGTGCGGATTGACCGGAACGGGTTTGGCCCAGCCGAAGAGGATTCCACCCCCGAAAAAGTGGAGCAGGAGGGGAACGAGGAGCGACCCGATCAGGTCGAGGTGAGGGATCGGATTGAGTGTAATGCGCCCCAGCATGCGCGCCGTGGGGTCGCCTTCGCGGTTCGCCTGCCATGCGTGCGCCACCTCGTGGGCAACCACCGAGAAGAGCAGAACCGGAAGGATGAGAAGGAATTCCATGGATGCCTGATCGGAATGGGGGCCTGATCGAAGTGGAGCGCGGGGAGAGTGCCGGGTGCCGCCGCAGGAAAACGTCGAGGGAAACCGGGCAGTCCACTACGATAATGCCGAAGGAGTATGACAGGTGCGCCGGATGTGCGACAGGGCGAAGGGCAGAAGGGGGGATGGATGGTCCCGGGCGCGGCCGGGTTGCGGATTGCGCCCGGGAGCGCCCTGACCGGACGGGATGACCGGACATGAGCTTGCTCGGAGATGAGTGATCCCGTACATTGTTGGTTGCAGTGTGCAGAGACCAGTGCCGGCGGATGATCAGCCGGAATGATACAAGGAACCGAAGAGATGCCGAATATCAAGAGTGCAAAGAAGCGGATGCAGCTCAGCCGCAGTCAGCGAAGCCGGAACCGGACGACACGATCGGGGATCCGCACTGCAATCCGCAGAGTGCGCGAAGCCGAATCGCCCGCAGAGGCCGAGGAGCGTCGGCGCGTGGCGGTGGCTCTGGTGGACCGGGCGGCGACCCGCAGAGTCTTCCACCCCAACAAGGCCGGACGGATGAAGGCGCAGTTGGATCGCATGGTGCGCGAGGCCGCCGAGAGCTGATTCCAACCCCCGGGTCCCGGTCAGGGCGCATTTTGCGTGCGCAGATGCCGGGTGGGGATTCGCGTTTTACCCCCCGAGTGGGGGCCGCCATCACCTGAAGGATCGGCGGAGTGGCGTCGACGTGCAGATCGGACGAATTGCAAACCGGGGATGACACGTCACACCGGAGCAGAAGGTCGGCCTTTGGCTGTTTGTGACGAAGCGTCGGGCGGGGTATGCGACCGGCTCTCTCAGATCTCTTCTGCGGGGTCGCCCGGGGAGGCCTGCCAGACCGTTTCGCCGGCCCTCAGCGTCCGCACTACCCTTCCCTGCACGACTTCGCCGCCGAAGGGCGTGTTGCGACACCGCGACTGAAAGCGCTTTGGTTCGATGCGCCAGCGCAGTGCGGGGTCGATCAGCACCAGATCGGCGACCTCGCCCGCAGAGAGCCGCCCCCCCGGCAGAGCCAGAGCCTGCGCCGGCCCGGCCGACATGCGGGCAAGGAGGGTGGCGAGGGGAAGCCGCCCCGTACAGACCAGCCGGGTGTGCAGAATGGCAAAGGCGGTCTCCAGACCGACCACCCCGAAGGGCGCATCCTCGAAGGCCTGCTCCTTTTCGTCGTAGGTGTAGGGCGCATGATCGGTGGCGATGCAGTCGATGGTGCCATCGGCCAGGGCCGCCACCAGGGCATCGAGATCTGCGGGGGTGCGCAGGGGCGGATCGACCTTGTATTCGGTTCCGTACCCCTGTACGGCCTCGTGCTCAAGGAGAAGATGATGCGGCGTGGCTTCGGCGGTGACGCGCACACCCTCGGCGCGGGCGCGGCGCACGCAGTCCACTGCGGCTGCGGTCGATATGCGCTGCAGATGCAGGCGCCCTCCGGTGGCCCGGGCGAGCGCCAGATCGCGCAGAGCGCCGATCTCTTCGGCAACGGCCGGTTTGCCGCGCAGCCCCAGCCGGGTCGAGACGACCCCCTCGTGCATGACCCCTTCGTGGACCAGGGTGGGATCTTCGGGGTGCGAGAGGATGGGAAGATCGAAAGATTGGGCGTAGGAGAGCGCCAGCTTCATGAACATCGCCGAGCGCACCGGTCGGCCGGCGTCGGTGAGGGCGATGGCGCCAGCCTCGGCGAGCTCGCCAAACTCGGTGAGCTGAGTTCCCTCTCTGCCGACCGAGACGGCTGCAGCCGGAAAAATGCGGGCGCCGCGGGCGCGTCTTCCGGCGGCGGCCACGAATCCGACCGATGCGGGATCGTCCACGACCGGATCGGTGTCGGGCATGGCGCAGAGTGCGGTGTAGCCCCCCGCCGCGCCCGCCTGCGCCCCGCTGGCGATCGTTTCGCGGTGTTCCCAGCCCGGTTCGCAGAGGTGCGCATGCGGATCGATGAACCCCGGCGCGACCACCAGCCCCTCTGCGTCGATGACCTCGGCGTGTTCGGGGACCGGATCGGGGGCGATCTGCACAATGCGTCCATCTTCGACGAGGATGTCGGCGATACGATCGAGAGAGGTGGCCGGGTCGAGGGCGCGTCCCCCGCAGATCAGGGTGCGTCGCTTCACTGTGTGCGGCCCCGCGCCCCGGCCTTGGCGGCCTCGGCCTGCTCCGGCGCGCCCCCGGAGAGGAGATAGAGGACGGCCATGCGGATGGCCACGCCATTGGTGACCTGCCGCAGAATGACCGAATGCGGCCCATCGGCGACATCGGAATCGATCTCCACGCCCCGGTTCATGGGCCCGGGATGCAGAATCAGCAGATCGCGCGGCGCCGCCGCCAGGCGCTTGCGGGTGACGCCGAAGACGCGGTTGTATTCGCGCAACGAGGGGATGAAGCCATCCTGCATGCGCTCCATCTGCAGGCGGAGAACATTGAGCGCGTCGGCCCACTCGATGGCCTCTTCGACCCGATTGAAGACGCGCACGCCCAGCGCTTCGACCTCGGCGGGCAACAGGGTGCCGGGCGCGCAGACCGCAACCCGGGCCCCGACGCGGATCAGCCCGAAGATATTCGACCGCGCCACCCGCGAGTGCAGCACGTCGCCGACAATGCAGATCTTTAGTCCGGCGAGACGCCCGAAGTGGTCGCGCAGGGTGAGCATGTCGAGGAGCCCCTGGGTAGGGTGCTCGTGCGCGCCATCGCCGGCGTTGATGACATTCGAGGGAATGCGCGCCGCCAGGAAGGCCGCCGCCCCCGCCGACCAGTGCCGGATGACGACCATGTCGATGCGCATGGCCTCGAGGTTGCGCGCCGTGTCGACCAGCGTTTCGCCCTTGGAGACCGACGAGCGCAGCGCCCCGATATTGACGGTGTCGGCCGCGAGACGCTTCTCTGCAAACTCGAAGGAGATGCGCGTGCGCGTGGAGGGCTCGAAGAAGAGGTTGACGATCGTCTGGCCACGCAGCACCGGAACCTGGCGCAGCCTGCGCTCGGAGATCTCCTTGAAGGGTTCGGCGGTGTCGAGCACAGCCTCGATCTGGGCGCGCGAGAGCGATTCCAGACCGGTCAGATCCTTGCCGAGCCTCGTGGCCGACGCGGTCACGAGGCCATGCGGGGGTTGAGCACCACGGCCAGCTCGCCGTCGCGTTCGGGAACCAGCACATCGATGCGCTGCCGGGCGAGGGCGGTGAATTCGCGCCCCACGATATCGGGCTGGATCGGCAGTTCGCGGTTGCCGCGATCGACGAGAACGCAGAGGAGGATGCGCGCCGGGCGTCCCCAGTCCATGAGCTCGTTCAGGGCGGCGCGCGCGGTGCGGCCGGTGTAGAGAACATCGTCAACGATGACGACCGCCATTCCCTCGACGCCGCCGGGCGGAAGCCGGGTTTCGCCAACGACGGGGCGGGGGCCGAGCGCGCGCAGATCGTCGCGGTAGAGGGTGATGTCGAGGGTTCCGACGGCGACCTCGTCTCCCTCGGCCTCGGCAATGCGGCGTTGGATGAGCCTGGCCAGATCGACGCCGCGGCGCTGGATGCCCATGAGCGCCAGATGGTCGGTGCCTCCGAGCTTTTCGAGGATCTCGTGCGCCATGCGGTCGATGGCACGCCGCACAGCCGCATCGTCCATGAGGATCGTGGGGGCCGAGGTGGTCACCGTGCGTTGCGAGGGCGCTCCGGGAGGACGGTTGGGGGCGAAGGAGGGGGCCGGGAAGTCCAAGGTAATCGCTGTTGCGAAGCACGGCCAGCGGCGGGATCGGAGGTGGGGCGTCGCCCGCCGGGACGGATGCCTCGCCACTTCGTTCGGCGCACCCGGCCGGAGGGACCGCCGAGACCATGCAGAGGCCCGGCCTGGAAGCCCGGGTGGGAGGGAGGTGTACAGGCAAGGGTGCGCCGCAGAGCGCCCCGCGTCCGGATGGGGGAGAGCGGATCGGAGCCATTTGCCTTCGCCCCGCCTGATCGCGTATTCTGGGCGCAGCGCAGAGATTCAATTCCTTCGGTCAACGGCATCTCTGTCCCTGTCAGCAAAGCAAATTTCCTGCCCAAGGCAAACCCCTTGCGATCCGACCACTGCCCCCATGGCCTTCCCCGTCGGCTGCCTCCCCACCCGGGACGCCCCCTCTGCGCTCTTCTCCGACTTTGGGCTCTGGTTGTCGTCGCGGTCCTGGCAGGACCGGGTGCGGCAGCGGCGCAGGAGCTTGTCGCCGACGGCCCCCGCGTCATTCTGTCGGATGTTCCCTTTCCGCTGACGATTCAGGGGGCGAGCGAATATTCCACCCTGGTCGAGATTCGCACCGCCGGGGGCGCGCTCCTGGCCTCGGGGGCGGTTGCGGCGGGCGAGAGCCGCGAATTCCGGGGGATCGCGCTGGCGGCGGGCGAGATGTTGCCGCTACAGGTGCGGGCGGGCGACCGGGTGGAGGAGTTTTCGCCTCCCTTTGCACCGGGATGGTTTTCGCTTCTGCCACCCCTGGTCGCCATTCTGCTGGCGCTGATCTTCAAGGAGGTCATCAGTGCGCTGCTGGCCGGAATCTGGCTCGGCGCCCTTGCCGTTGCGGGGTACAATCCCCTGCAGGCAAGCTGGCGACTGATCGACGAGTATGTGGTGCCGGCTCTGGGCGACACCGACCGCGGACATACGCAGATCGTCGTCTTCAGTCTGTTGCTGGGAGGCATGGTGGGAATCATCAGCCGCAATGGAGGAACGCGCGGCATTGTGGGGGCGGTCTCGCCGCTGGCGCGCACACCCCGGCGGGGCAAGGTGGCAACCGCGCTGGCCGGGCTGGCGATCTTCTTCGACGACTACGCCAATACCCTGGTGGTGGGCAACACGATGCGCCCCGTGACCGACCGTCTTCGCATTTCGCGCGAAAAGCTGGCCTACCTGGTGGATTCGACGGCGGCTCCGGTGGCGGCGCTAGTGCCGGTCTCCACCTGGGTGGGATACGAGGTTTCGCTGATCGGGGGCGGACTCGCGGCGGCGGCCGAGAGCGCAACGGCGGCCGATGCGGCATTCCTGGAGGGACTGAGCCCCTACACGGTCTTTATCGAGACGATTCCCTTTCTCTTCTACCCGCTCCTGGCGCTGGCCTTCGTCTTTATGACATCGCTGATGAACCGGGATTTCGGGGCCATGGCGCGGGCCGAGGCGCGGGCGGCCGGAGGGGGCGGGTTGCTGCGGCCGGGGTCGAGTCCGGCAACCGAGATCTCGGAGAGCTTCGTGGAGCCGCGCGAGGGGGTGCCGGAGCGCTGGTGGAATGCGGCGCTGCCCGTTGCCGCAGTTGTGCTGGTGGTGCTGACGGGGCTCTATGCCACGGGGCGGGCCGAGGTCGGTGCCGGCGCTCCGCTGCGCGACATCTTTGGTGCGGCCGATCCCTTTGCCACGCTGCTCTGGGGGTCGCTGGCGGGGTGTGCGACGGCAGCGGCGCTGTCGCTTGTGCAGCGCCTGCTGACGATGCGCGAGTGCGTGGACGCCTGGATCGGCGGCGTGAAGGCCATGATGATCGCGATGGTGATCCTTACGCTGGCCTGGTCGCTGGGCGCGGTGACGCGCGATCTCGGCACCGCCTCGTATCTGGCGCAGCTTCTGAGCGGCAATCTTCCCCTCTTCCTGCTTCCCGCCCTGGTCTTCGTAACCTCGGGCGCCATGGCCTTCGCGACCGGCACATCATGGACGACGATGGCAATCCTGATTCCCCTGGTGATTCCGCTGACGGTGTCGCTCGCCGGCGGAAGCGGCTTTGCCGACGGCTCGGCGTACGGGGTGCTCCTGGCCGCAACCAGCTCGGTGCTGGCCGGGGCGATCTGGGGCGATCACTGCTCGCCGATCTCCGATACGACGGTGCTCTCGTCCACGGCGGCCGCCTGCGATCACCTGGACCATGTGCGGACCCAGCTTCCCTATGCCCTGTTGGTGGGTGTGGTGGGCCTCGGGCTGGGCAGTGTGGGAACCGCGCTGGGACTTTCGCCCTGGATTGCGCTGGCGCTGGGGATTGCGCTGCTGGCGGCGGTGCTGCGACTGTGGGGATCGGAGACCCCTGTGGGGGATTCTGCCGCTACCGGTTCTGCCGGCGCGCGCGGAAAAAATCGCGCAGCAGAGTCGCCGACGCATCCTCGAGAACGCCGCGGGTGATGCGGGCGCGGTGATTCAGTCGCGAATCCTGCACAAGGTTGTGCAAACTGCCCGCCATGCCGGCCCTGGGGTCGCGCGCGGCAAAGACCAGGCGCTCAATGCGGGCCAGGACGATGGCGCCGGCGCAGTGGGCGCAGGGCTCCAAGGTGCTGTAGAGGGTGCAGCCGGTGAGGCGCCAGTCGCCGATGGCGCGCGCGGCGGCGCGAATGGCCACCACCTCGGCGTGGGCGGTCGGATCGGTCCAGGCCGCTGTCCGGTTGTGGGCTTCGGCAAGGAGCGCCCCCCTGCGCACGATCACCACCCCGACCGGCACCTCGCTCTGCAGCGCTCCCAGCCGGGCCATCTCCAGGGCGCGCGCCATCCACGCGGTATCGTGCAACGGAGCGGCGCCGGAATCTAGTGCGGCGTGAGAGGCATCCTGACGGGCTGGGCACCCATCGTGCGGAAGAGCCCCGTCACTCTGCCGACAATGACCGGCTGGCGGGCCGCGGCGCCGCGGGGAAGACCGGGACCGCCCCCGATCGGATAGACCTGCAGGCGCGGGCCGACTTTGCGAAGCTGACAGTAGTCGGTGATTCTGCCGATCTGCGCCACGACGATTTCGCCTGCTGTCAGGTCGTCGCTCCGGGCCGGTTGCACGATCAGGGTGTCGCCGGCACGGATTCCCGCCATCTCGAGGCGCTTGCCGGGGGCGCCGACCAGGAAGCCGCTGCGGCGATCGACCAGGCGCGCATCGAGAGAGAGGTGCGTTTCGGGATGGGCCTCCTGCACGGTGGCGGCCACAGCCTCGGCCAGGGTGGCGAAGTGGGGCAGCGCGACGGTGCGTGCATTCAGATCCAGCCCCAGGATCCGGATTCCCCGCGAGCGGGACGGGTCGCGTTCGATATACCCCTTCCCGGCCAGCGCCTTGAGATGCTCGGTGACGGTGCGGGTGCTGCGGAGTCCGAAGCGCTCTCCGATCTCGCGGATCGAGGGCTGGAAGGTATTGCGCTGCAGATAGAGAACCATGAACTCGAGGATCTGCGCCTCGATCTCGCTCAGACCCGGGAGGGTGCGCGCGGAGGGCGTGGCGGAAGGGGACGTCGCAGGTCGCAGATCGGTCGGCATTGACATGGCGGGGGAATGCAGCGGGTTGGGCGGAACCGAAATGGGGCTGCAAAGAATAGGCGGCCTCTAGGCAGAAGGCAAATCGGTGGCCTCTGCGCGAATATGGGCGACCGCCCGGTGCACCCGGTCCAGAGAGCGCTTGCGCCCCAGAATCAGAAGCACATCGAAGATTCCGGGCGAGGCGGCGACCCCGGTGAGCGCCACCCGCAGCGGTTGAAAGAGTTTGCCGGCCCCGATTCCGCGCGCGGCGGCCAGCGCACGCAGCTCTTCCTCGAGCGCTTCGGCCTCCCACGCGGCGGTAGCCAGCGCTTCGGCCGCTGCCGTGAGCGTTGCGATCGCAACCTCGGGGTCGCGCATCCATGCCTTGCGCACCGCTTTGGCCTCGTATTGCTGCACGGGCCCGATATAGGGGCGCGCCTGCCGGGCCATCTCTCCCAGGGTGCGGCTCCGCGGCGCCAGCGCGATCGCCAGGTGGAGAAGAGCTTCGTCTGTGAGGGCGATCCCGTCGGCCCCGATTCCCTCTTCCGCCAGTCGCGTCCGCAGCGCCCGGGCCAGCTCGGCGCCTTCCATGCGGGCCATGTAGCGTCCATTCATCCACAGCAGCTTTTCGCGATCGAAGACCGCGCTCTTGCGCAAGACCCGGTCGAGCGAAAAGCGGTCGACCAGCTCGGCGCGGGTCAGGATCTCCTCGTCGTCGCCGGGCGACCACCCCAGGAGCGCCAGAAAGTTGGCCATCGCCGCAGGCAGAATTCCCTGGGCGGCCCACGCCTCCACCGCCTGCGCCCCATGGCGCTTCGAGAGCCGCTTGCCGTCGGGGCCCAGAATCATGGGAAGGTGGCCGAAGGAGGGGAGGGCACCGCCCAGGGCGTGGTAGAGGAGAATCTGCTTGGGCGTGTTGGAGATGTGATCGTCGCCGCGCAGCACATGGGTGATCTCCATGGCGATGTCGTCGGAGACCACTGCAAGGTTGTAGGTGGGAGAGCCATCGCTGCGCAGAATGACGAAGTCGTCGATGCGGTCGTTCTCGAAGCGGATAGGTCCATGCACAAGATCGTCCCAGACCGTTTGGCCCTCGGGAACCCGGAAGCGGAGAGCAAAGGGATCGCCGGCCTCGATGCGGCGACGCTCCTCGGCGGGCGGCAGTTGGGCGGCAAGGTCGCGCGCAAGGCGGGCCACGCTCTCTCCTCCGCTGGCGATCGCTGCATCGCGGGCGCGCGCGAATTCGGCCTGGGTGGTGAAGTCGCGGTAGGCAAATCCCCGCTCCAGAAGCTGCAGCGCGCTCTGCCGATGACGTTCGGAGCCATGCGCCTGGAAGACCGGTTCCTCGTCCCAGTCCAGTCCCAGCCAGCGCAGTCCATTCAGGAGCTGGGCGACGTGCTCGGAGCGGCTGCGGCCCCGGTCGGTGTCCTCGATGCGCAGCAGAAAGGCCCCGCCCTGGCCACGCGCCAGAAGCCAGTTGAAGAGCGCGGTGCGGGCGCCACCGACATGCAGAGACCCGGTGGGCGAGGGAGCGAAGCGAAGTCGCATGCGATTCAGGGCGCGCGTCGCCTTCGCATGCCCCGTATGCGGCGAATTGTGATCGCGACAAAGGGCCAGCTTGCCATCAATCCCACCCAGAGGACGCCCGCCACAATGAGAGGCTGGTGCAGCGCCCGGGGAATCTGGGCGGCAAGGCTGAACACGCTCTCCACCATCTCTACATCGCCGCGCAACCGTTCAATAAATTCCCAGAGCGCCAGGGCACCGAAGACGAAGCCAACGAGAACGGTAAGATAGAGCACGATCTGGATTCCCCAGTCGGCCCAACCCACTCGCCCCGAAGCGCCGAAGTGTTCGGAAATTGTGGCGCGGGCTGCCGGACTTTCGAAGAGAAAGTAGAGCGCGGGCGTTGCGGTCAGCACAAGGAAGGTCGAAGAGAGAAGCCCCCCGATCAGCGAATAGGCCAGGGCATTCCAGATATTGGAATCGGCAGTCTGGCTGAAGATGACCAGAGGAAGGAGTCCCAGCACCGTGGTTGTGGTGGTCATGAGGATGGGGCGAACCCGTTCGCGCGTTCCCCGCACAATCGCCGCCTCGAGATCCAGGCCCCGTTCGCGGCGCAGCCGATTGATGTGATCGACGAGCAGAATTGAATTGTTGACCACAATTCCGCACATCATGATGACTCCCATCCAGGCTTCGCGGGTGAACTGCGCATCGATGAAGAAGAAGAGCAGGAAGACGCCGATCAGCGCCATCGGCACCGTGAGAACCACGCAGAGAGGCTGCCTGACGGATTCGAAGAGCGCCGCCGTAACCATATAGACAAGAAGGAGCGCCACTCCCAGCACAAGGAGAAGCTGCGAGCGCTCCTCGCTGGACCAGCGCCAGCGGTCGGCCTTCTTGACGGTATAGCCGGGGGGAACTTCGGTTCCATTGACAATTGTGCTGTGGTAGAGGTCGCCTAGCTTGTAAGGCCCTCTGAACTCGTAGGCCACGGTGCGTTCGTACTGCTGATTCTCGCGCCGGATCTGAGCCAGCACCTCCTGCGATGTAATCTCGACAAGCTCGCCCAGGCGGACCGGGTCGCCGGCCGGGGTCAGGATCAGCGTCTGGCGCAGGCGGTGCAGATCGACCTCGCGGTTCCCCTCCAGCTTGACATCGTAGCGCACCTCGTCGCCCCCGATCTTGATCTCGGTGCTGCTGACCTGTCCCCGCACAGCCGCCGAAATCTGCTGCACAAGCGACGAAACCGGAAGATCGTGCTGCGCCACCACATCGCGCCGGATATCGACCACAAATTGCGCGGCGCGGTCGCGGCTCCAGTAGCTGTAGGATGCATTGGTGTTGACATCGCGGATGCGCGGATAACGCTCCAGTCTGCGCCCCAGATCCTGGGCGATATCGCGTACCTTTTCGTAGTTGTAGCCCAGAACCTGTATGCTGTAGTTGGGTGGGCTGCTGCCGCCCCCATAGAAGGAGGGACCGAAGCCGTATACCCGCACATCGACCCCCGAAAATCCAAGGGAAAAGGCAAAGAGCTGATCCTTGATCGAGGGGGGAATGCTTGTGTGTTCAAGTTCGCGGGGGAAGGTGACGCGGATGTTGCTCGACGTTTCCCGGACCTGGGTGACGAACTCCTTCACCTCGGGCATCTGGCGCAGGCGCTCCTCGAAGAAGCGCGTAAGTTCGTCGGTGCGCTCGATTCCCGATCCGCTGCGAAAGCCGATCTGAATCATGATATAGGTGTCGCCGCCCCTGCCGCCGCCCCAGAGCACGCCGCTGCGCACATAGTTCTGGAAGAGCCAGGTCGAGCCTCCCAGCACCGAAATTCCGATCGCGATCACCAGCCAGGGACGCATAAGGGTCAGCCCGAGAAGGCGTTCGTAGAAGCGGATATAGAGCGGTTGGCGGCTATGGGCTCCGACATCTTCGCGTGCGGGCAGGATGCGCCCGACAAGGGCCGGAATGAAGGAAAAGGCAACGAAGAGAGATGCGATCAGGGTGAGCACAACCACAATGGCAAGGGGCAGATAATAGACGCGCAACTCGCCCTGCAGATAGACGAAGGGCGCAAAGACGATCAGGGTGGTTGCGGTCGATGCAATGACAGGCAGCACAACATCGGATGCTCCCTTGCGCACGGCAGCGATGCGGGCGTCGCCCTCCTGCCAGCGGCGATAGACATTTTCAAGCACAACAATTGCATTATCGACAATCAGTCCGAATGCCAGCGCCAGCCCCATGAGGGTCAGCACATTCAGGGTGAGGCCCGAAAAGTGGATGACATTCAGGGTGATGAGGATCGAGAAGGCAATCGAGGCGAAGACCACAAAGGCGGTGCGCACCGACCCCAGGAAAACCAGCAGAACGCCCAGAATGACAAAGACCGAAATGATGGCGCGGCTGCTCAGATCGGAGAGCACGCGACGAATTTCGCGACTTTCGTCGTGGTTGAGAATAAAGCGGGTATTGGGCGGATTGCGGGGCTCGACCTCTGCCATGCGCTCCCTGACCCGGTCGGCCACGCGCACCGAATTGGCGCCGACCTCGCGGGTCACCACAAGCTGAACGGCATCGCGCGCATTGACGCGGTAGTAGCTGCGCGGATCTTCCCAGGTGTCGCGGACGGTGGCGACGTCGGAGACGCGCACAAGGCGGCCGCCATCGCTCTTGACAACGGTACTGGCGATGTCGGCGGCCGAGTTCGGGCGATTGCGGATGGTGAGCGTCCACTGGCGATCCTCGTCGCGCACCACGCCGGCCTCGCCCATCAGATCCAGATCGGCGATGCGCTGGCTGACCTCGGTTGCCGAGACCCCCATTGCGGCCATCAGTTCGCGGTCCAGCTCGATCTCGAGGAGACGCTCGCGGCCGCCATAGGCAGTGACCAGCGCCACCCCCTCGATCCGGGTCAACTCGGGAACCACAATATCGTTGAGGTGTTCGCGCAGCGCCTCGCGCGTACGGGCGCCGGTGAAGGTGTACTCCAGGAGGCCGCGACCCTGCCGCCGGAACTCCTCGGGCACATAGGGGCTCACCGCAACCGAGCGCACTCCGGGAGGCAGTCGGCTTTCTTCCACGGTGGCCAGGCGTTCGGAGAGATCCAGGCGCGCAAAGTCCATATCGACATTGCGTGCAAACTCGACCTCGATGCGGGTGCTCTCTTCGCGGGAGATCGACACGACCTTCTCGACCCCCTGCACAAGCTGGATGGTGGCCTCGAGGGGCGAGGTCAGGAAGGCTTCGACGGTCTCGGGCGAAGCTCCCGGCCAGATTCCGGTGACGGTCAGACGGGGCAGAGAGGCGTCGGGGTAGAGCGCAATGGGAATGTTGCGCCAGGCAAAGATCCCGAGCGAGGCGATCGCCAGATAGGCCATGGCAATCGCAACCGGTCGCTGCAACGCAAGACGAATCATGACTGAAGGGCCTTTCGGGAGGGCGAAGAAGCCCTGGATCGGGCCGCGCCGAGGTGGCTGCGAATGCTCTCCACGACCGAATAGACGACCGGAACCACGATCAGGGTGAGAGCGGTGGCGACGATCAGCCCCCCGATGACCGAGATCGCCATGGGCGCGCGCAGGTCGGCGCCGCGTCCGATTCCGAGCGCCATCGGCAGCAATCCCAGAACCGTGGTGATGGTGGTCATGACAATCGGCCGCAGACGCACCTCGCCCGCCTCGAGGATGGCTTCGCGCAGCGGCACTCCGCGCGCCCGCGCCTGATTGATGAAGTCCACCTTGACAATGGCGTCGTTCACCACAATTCCCACAAGAATGACCACTCCGATCAGGCTCATTGTGTTGAGCCCCTGTCCGGTCAGCACCAGCGCCAGAACCGCGCCCACCAGAGCCAGCGGCACCGCCACCAGAATGGTGAAGGGGTGCGCAAAGGATTCGAACTGCGCCGCCAGAATCATGTAGACGAGGAGAACGGCCAGCCCGAAGGCAAAGGAAAGATCGCGAAAGGAGCGCCGCATTTCCTCGTTTTCGCCGCCGACCTCAACCCCTGTATCCCGGGGTATGCGCAGCTCTGCAAGCGCCTCCTCCACGGCGTCGATCGCCGCTCCCAGTCCCCCTGCGGCCACATCGGCGTGGACGGTCACGACCCGGCCCTGGTCTTCGCGCCGGATCTCGGCCGGGCCCAGGGTCTCTTCCACCGTCACCAGCTCGCGCAGCGGAATGCCCTCGACGCGCAGCATGTCGAGAGTGGCGGCATCGTGGCGCAGGAAATCGGGGAGGCGCACCATGATGGCGATCTTGCGGTCGAAGTCCACAAACTCGGTGGCACGGTCGCCGAGCATGGCCGACTGGATCGTCCGGGCGATCGTGCGCGGCTCGATTCCATAGCCGGCGGCCGCGTCGTTGTCGATCGAGATCTGGTACTGCGGCTGTCCGCGCTCGGTTCCGATCCGCACATTGCGAATTTCGGGCACCGTGGCCAGGCGGCTGCGCACCTCTTCGGCGAAGGGGTAGCTCTCTTCCAGATCCTCGCCGCGCAGCCGGATGGCGATGTCGGCCTCGTCTCCCCCCAGAATCCGCCCCAGCGCCGTGGCCTGACCGGTCTCGAAGGAGAGGGCGCCGGCGTCGATCGCGCCGCCGATCCCCTGCAGCCGGTTGACCACCACTTCGGTCTCTGCGGCATCGTCGAGCCGGATCTGAATCTGCGCCGTGTGCAGCCCCGACGCCTCGCCCTCGGCTCCCTGGGCGCTGATGTCGCGCCCGACATGACTGAAGACCGCGACCACCTGCGAATCGCCCTGCAGACCGCCCTCGAGCGCCTCGACCACCCCCGCCGTCGTCTCCAGACGGGTTCCCTCGGCCAGCTCCAGACGCATGTCGAAGGCGCCCTGATCCACATTGGGCAGCAGGTCGCGCTCCAGCGTCGAGGCCAGGTAGAGGATGGCCGCAAGGGTGGCTCCGGAGATCGCGAGCACCGTGCCCCGCCGGTCGAGAGCGGTGGCGAGAAGGCGATGATAGGCGCCGGCAAAGACCCCGAAACCCCGGTCGAAGACGCGAAAGAAGGGACCGAAGAAGGTCGAGAGGAAGGAGGTTGAGATCTCGGCCCAGTAGCGCACAAGCTGGCCCAGGAGAGAGACGCTCCCCCGGAGCAGGGTCAGGGGAAGGAGGACCAATCCCCCGGCTCTGCCCACGCTGCGCGCCCCGGAGGCGTTGGACGAATCGCCACGCGGGGCCGGGGCCCCGGAATCGTCGGAGGAGGCGTCCTCGCCGCCGCGAAAGTGGCCTGCCATGGCGGGAAGAAGGGTGACGGCAACGGCGAGGCTGGCCAGGAGCGAGAAGGCAACCGCAAGCGAGAGTGCGCCGAAGAGCTCGCCGGCCACCCCCTGTACATAGATGATGGGGCCGAAGACCGAAATTGTGGTCAGGGTGGATGCGGTAATGGCGCCCTGCACCTCTTCGGCTCCGCGGGCCGCCGCCTCGAGCGCGCCCACGCCCCTCTGCCGGTGACGGAAGATGTTCTCGAGGACGATGATCGAGTTGTCCACCAGCATGCCCACGCCAAGCGCAAGTCCCCCCAGGCTCATGATGTTGAGCGAAACGCCAAATGCGTCCATGAGCGAGAAGGTGCCGATGACCGAGATCGGAATGGCCAGGGCAATGGCGATCGGATAGCGGGGGTCGCGCAGAAAGAAGAAGAGGATGATGAAGGCGAGAAGGCCTCCGAGGATCAGCGCCTGCACAACATTGCTGATCGATTCGTCGATGAAGGTGGCCTGGTCGGAGGCGATCTCGGCGATGAATTCTGGGTATTGTTCCTTGAGCAGATCCAGCGTCTGCTGCACGTCGGCCGATACGGCAACGGTATTGGCGCCGGATTCCTTGTACACCAGAATCCCGACCGCCTCGAGGCCGTTGTAGCGCGCAATTTCCTCGCGTTCGGCAAAGCCGTCCACCACGGTTGCAATATCGCGGAGCTGCACCAGCCGGAATGCGGCATCATCCTCGGGGTCGGCGTCCTCCTGTGCCGACGCTTCCCCTGCACCGCCGATTCCCTGCCGCGCCACCACCACATCGCCGATCTCATCGACGGTCTGAAACTCGCCCAGGGTGCGGAGCGGGTAGCGGTAGCGTCCGCGCAGAATGGTTCCGCCGCGGGCCGAATAGTTGGCGTTGTCGAGCGCGCGCGAGACCTCGGCCAGGGTAATCCCATTCGACTCGAGGAGCGCCGGGTCCACATCAATCTGAATCTCGCGGTCGAGGCCGCCGGTGACCGACGCCTGCGCCACCCCGTCGAGCTGCTCCAGGCGACGGCGGAAGACGCGATCGGCAATTTCCTTGTTCTGAAGAAGGTTGGCGCCCCCGGTCAGGGAGATCGTCAGGATCGGTTCGGCCTGCGGATCGACGCGCAGGATCGTGGGACGCTCGGCGGTCTCCGGAAGCGACTCGCGAATGTTGTCGAGCCGTTCGCGCACATTGAGGGTGGCGAAATCCATGTCGGTGCCCCACGCAAAGCGGAGGGTGACCAGGCTGACCCCTTCCTGCGAGACCGAGGTGACCTTCTCGACGCGAGGCACGGCTGCGGCCTGCTGTTCGATCGGCTCGGTGACCAGGCGCTCGATCTCGGCGGGCGCCACATTCGGATAGCTGGTGTGGACAACCAGACGCGGAAAGCTGACCTCGGGCAGAAGATCGATCGGCAGTCGCGCATAGGAGATGATTCCCAGCATGACCACCGCCAGAACCAGCATCGCCACCGCGACCGGGCGGCGCGTCGAGGTGCGGGGAATCGACATGGCGGGGTCAGTCCTCTTGCCGGGAGCCGGGGTCGCCCCTTGCGTCCAGTCCGGTCCGGTCCGCCACCACTCCCGCAGCCTCGTAGAGCCCCAGAAGGGCAACCGCAAACTCGAAGCGCTGATCGACCAGGTCGCGCTGGGCGGCGGCCTCCTCGCGAATCGCTGCACGGAGCTCCTCGATGCTCTTCGCCGCCAGCATGTATTCTTCCTGCACAATGCGCAGACGTTCGCCGGCCACCTCTGCAGCCGTGGTGCGCTGCTCGACGTTGGCCCACGCGGTCTCCAGATCCACAAAGGCCGAGCGCACCTGCTGCTCAAGCTCGAGTTCGGTCAGGCGAAGCTGCTCTCCGGCATTGCGCAGCTCCACCCGGGCCGAGGCAATCTGCTGCGAGGTCTGGAAGCGGCTAAAGAGGGGAATCGATACGCTGAGGCTGACGCTTCCGTAGAAGTCGTCGGGATTGAGATTGAAGAGGGCGTCCTGATCGGGTCCGCGCGTCGAGCGATTGACCCCCGAACTCAGCGAGAGGGTCGGCCAGCGCTGTGCCCGAGCGACGCTCAGCATCGACTGCCGCACCAGGCGCCCGGCGGCGGCGGCGGCAACGGCGGGGCTTGCGCTCAGACCCTCGGCCACGAGCGCCTCCAGATCGAGGGTGGCCGGGTCGAAGGGTTCGGGAAGCTGCTGCTCGACCTCGGCGGTGAAGGGTTCGGGGTCGCCGATCGCCCGCCTGAGCGCGAGTGTGCTCTTCAGCATCTGACCCCGGGCTTCGGTGACCGTCACGCGCTGGCTCCGGAGCTCCAGGGTGGCGCCCAGAAGATCGGAGCGACCGACCGTTGCCAGCTCGAAACGCCGCTCCGCAAGCTCGAAATCGCGTTCCCGCGCCGCGAGGAGACGCTCTTCGACCGCAAGACGGGCCTTCTGGCGCTGGGCCACGAGAAAGTGGCGCTGCACCTCGGCCAGGATCCTGTTGAGATCGTTCTCTGCGCTCAGACGATCGACGCGCGCCTGTGCATGGGCCTGGTTGTAGGCGTGGAAGCGGCGACCGCCCTGAAAGAGCGTGAGGCTTGCATTGACGCTCTGGCTCGAGTTGGAGTTGACGATCGTGCGGACTTCGGGATTCGCGATCGGGTTGCCGAAGAAGTCGAAGGCGGTCGATTCCTGATAGAAGCTCTGACTGGTGCCGTAACTGAGGCGCAGATCCGGCAGAAAGGCCCCCAGAGCCTCGCGAAGGCGGACCCCCTCGAGCTCCATGCGATTGAGCGCCTGGCGGTATTGGGGATTGTGCGCAATGGCAAGCTCCAGGGCATCGTGCAGGGTGAGCACGCCCCCCTCTGTCGTCTGTGCGCGCATCTGCGAAGCCGCACCCGCAAGGGCGCAGAGGAGGATCAGCGGCGCGGGGCGGGGCAAACGCGGTCCACCGGAGACGCCGGGCGCCCTCCAGGGGTTCCACGGGCCCGCGGGCATTCGCCCCTGAGCCGCTCCACGGGCGTTCCTGGCGCTCTTCATCGGGTGGGCCTCCCTCCGGCGGCCTCGGGATCGTCCACAAGCTCGACTGCGGCGTCGTGCGGAAGCATCTGGTGACCATCGATCAGAACGGTCTCGCCGGGCGCCACCATTTCGGTCTCCTGATTCTCCACGAGCTCGACGTAGTAGGCGTTCTCCATGCCCGGAGTCACGTAGCGCCACTTGGCCCGCCCATCCTCGACCACGAAGAGGAAGTAGCGGCGATCGTCGGTCTCGCGGATCGCCGTTCGGGGAACCAGGATGCGATCCGGGAACTGCCGCGCCTCCAGATCCGCCTCGGCGTACATGCCCGGCTTGATCCGCCCGTCGGGGTTGGCGATGTGCACGGTGACGCGCGCGGTGTTGGTCTGCGGATCCACGACCGGATTGATGGTTTCGATGCGGCCGGTGAAGCTCTGACCGGGGAAGGCGGTGAAGACGAGCGAGGCCGCCCTCCCCTCGGCGAGGTGAACGACCTCGGTGGCCAGCACCTCGACCGCCACCCGGATCGGATCGATATCCACCACGGTGAGAAGCTCTTCGCTCTCGCGCACAAACTGTCCCGCAACGACCTTCAGATTTGCAACCCGGCCGCCAAAGGGTGCGCGCACGGCCGTCTTGTCGAGCTGGATCCGCGCCCGCCGATACTCCACCTCGGCCTGATCGAGCCCCATCTGCGCCCGCGCCAGGATGGCCCGCTGCTCGCGTACTGCCGGATCCTCGAGCTCTTCGTCGAAGAGGACGCGGGTTCTGTAATCGGCTTCGGCCTTGCGGAGCGCGGCTTCGCGGTTGGCGACCTCGAGGGCATATTCGGTGGTGTCGATCCGGATCACCATCTCGTTGCCCCCGACGGCCTGGTTTTCGCGCACGCGCACCGCCGAGACAATGCCCCCGACCCGCGCCGTGAGACGGGTTTCGCGAAATGCCTCGGCGCGTCCCTTGGCGGTGACCGAGATCCAGAGGGTGTCCTGAATCGCCTCCACCCCCGTGACCGGCTGCGGCAGCTCGGTGTTGAATTGATCGCGGACCGACTCCACTACCGCACCCGCTTCTTCGGAGAGGTTGTCGAGCTCGCTCGCCTCTTCCTCTTCGGGCGGCGGACGGAGGCGCCACCAGATCCCGCCGGCAAAGACGGCAAGGATGATGAGGACGGTGAGAACTCCCAGTGTGGATCGCGATTGCGCCATTCCTGGCCTCCCCTCTGTTGAATGCGGGTTGCCGCTCGCGGAGCGCGTCCAGGGGGGTTAGGCAAGGTGGCCCTCACCCCGCGCCCCCGGCATCGCCCTGTTTTTCCCTGGCAGCCCGCAGATCAGGACCGGTCGGCGCCCGACCTGATTTCCGGGCCTTTGCTGAAGGGGTACCCCTCAGGTGCTGTAAGGTTGCCCGCGCGGCTCCGCAGGGCAAGTGCAGGCGGACGTTGCCGAGACGGAGCTACCCGGCGTCGCCCCCCGCTTCGCCCTCTGTCGCGCCCCCGTAGCGGCGCTCCACGTACTCGCACAGGATCTCCTTGAATTCGGCCACGATCCCGGATCCCTGCAGGGTCCGCAGATGCGCGCCATCGACATAGACCGGCGCCCGGGGCGACTCGTTGTTCCCCGGCAGCGAGATTCCCAGATCGGCATGGCGCGACTCGCCCGGGCCGTTCACCACGCACCCCATCACCGCAACCTTGAGGTCTTCGACGCCCGGATAGCTGACCCGCCATTCGGGCATGCGCTCGCGGATATGGCCCTGGATCTCTTCGGTCATCTCCTGGAAGAAGGTGCTGGTGGTGCGACCGCACCCGGGACAGGCGGTGACCTGCGGCTCGAAGCTGCGCAGCTCGAGCGATTGCAGAACCTGCTGCGCCACGCGCACCTCCTCTGTGCGATCGCCCCCCGGCCGCGGCGTGAGCGATACGCGGATGGTGTCGCCGATGCCATCCAGCAGAAGAGGAGAGAGAGCCACCGAGGTGGCCACGATTCCCTTGGCCCCCATTCCCGCCTCGGTGAGCCCCAGGTGCAGCGGATAGCGGGTGAGCGGCGCAAGCTGGCGATAGACCCGAATCAGGTCGCGCACCCCCGAAACCTTGGCGCTCAACACGATGCGATTGCCGGCCAGCCCGGTCTCCTCGGCCAGCTCGGCCGAGCGGGTGGCGCTCTCGACGATGCAGTCGCGCATGACCTGCCCCGCATCCCTGGGATTGGCGCGACGGGAGTTCTCGTCCATGAACTGCGTCAGGAGGCGCTGATCGAGTGAGCCCCAGTTCACCCCGATCCGCACCGCCTTGCCATTCTCCATCGCGATGCGCACGATCGCCTGAAAGTTCTCGTCGCGGCGCGTGGTGCCGACATTGCCGGGATTGATGCGGTACTTGGAGAGGAGGGCAGCCGCGCGGGGGTAGTCGCGCAGCAGAATGTGACCGTTGTAGTGGAAGTCGCCGACGATCGGAACCGTGCACCCCAGGTCGGCCAGGCGCTCGCAGAGCTCGGGAATTGCGGCGGCGGCCTCGCGGGTGTTCACCGTGACGCGCACCATTTCGCTGCCTGCGGTGGCAAGGGAGGCGACCTGGACGGCGGTGGCGGCCGCATCGGCGGTATCGGTGTTTGTCATCGACTGCACAACAACGGGATTTTCGCCACCGATCCGCACGCCGCCGATCTCGACCTGACGGGTTCCTCTGGTCATGGAGCCCTCTCCATCCTTAGATTTGTTCCATATTGCAGGCTGGGCCGATCGCTCTCCCTTCGGCCACCGGAAACTCCGGTGAAAGATAGTACACCGGTTGTCACATGCGCGTCACGGAATCGCCGAACCGGTCCTCTCTTCCCTGCACCCTTCGCACCATCCACCTGTCAAGGCAAGGCGCCCCTCCATGAACAGGATCTCTGCCTCTCTCGCCCTCTCTCTCTCTGTCCTCATTCTGTCCCCGACCGCTCTCTTCGCCCAGGAGAAGCCGACGCTCGTTCCCGACGACTACGGCCAGTGGGAGCGACTGGGGGCCGGCATCCTCTCGCCCGATGGCCGCTGGCTGGCCGCAGCGATCGCGCGCGTCAACGAAGAGAACGAACTGCGCATTCACGCCACCGACTCGGATTCGGTCGTGGTCGTGCCCTACGGTTCGCGCCCCGTTTTCAGCGCCGACAGCCGTTGGCTGGCGTATGCGATCGGGGTTTCGGCCGCTGAACGCGAGCGGGCGCAGAAGTCGCGCCAGCCGATCCGGAATGATCTGGGGCTGCTCGATCTGAACAGCGGCGTCCCGGAGGTGATCGAAGAGGTCGAGTCCTTCTCGCTGTCGGACGACGGCCGCTTCCTGGCGATCCGGCGCTACCGCCCCGAGGACAAGGAGAGCCGCGGCGTCGATGTGGTGGTGCGCGAGCTGGCCACCTCGTCATCGCTGAGCTTCGGGAATGTGGCGGCGCTGGCCTGGCAGGACGAGGGAACGCTTCTGGCCATGACGATCGACGCCGACGACCGCGTGGGGAATGGCGTGCGCCTCTACGACCCCGCAACCGGACGGCTGCGCTCGCTCGACACCCGCGATGCAACCTACCGGGGGCTCTCCTGGCGCGAGGAATCGGCCGATCTGGCGGTTCTGCGCACCTTCACCGACGACGCCCACGAAGACACCGCACATGTGGCGCTGGCCTGGCTGGGCCTGGATGGCGACACGCCCGAGGCCTTCGCGCTCGATCCGCAGCAGGACGAAGATCTGTTGCCGGCGGGAACGCGCATCGTCGAGTACCGGACTCCCTCGTGGTCGGACGATGGCAGCATGATCTTCCTGGGCATCCAGGACCGCACTCCGGTCGAACCGGTGGCCGAGGCGGAGGGAGCCGAAGAGGGAGAAGCGGAAGAGGGCGACGAGGCAGCCGGAGGGAACGGGGCCGGGTCCGGACGCGGCGACAACGATGACGGGGAGGTGGCCGGGGTCGAGATCTGGCACGCGCTCGATGTCGATCCGGTGCCGCAGCAGCGGGTGCGGGAACGCGCTCTGCGCCGCATGCACCATATCGGGGGCTGGAATCCCGAGCGAGGGGATTTTCTGCAGCTCGGCGGCGATCATGCCGATCGCGCCACGGTTCTGGAGGGCGGTCGCCACCTGCTGGCCCGCGACGAAACGCCCTACGATGTGGAGGCGATGTTCCGCCAGCAGTTCTACGACATCTACGCCGTGGAGACCGCCACCGCCCAGCGCACACTGGTTCGCGAACGGGTTGCCCAGGATTATGGCGGCAGCCCCGGAGGACGCTATATCCTCTGGTTCGAGGGCGAAGACTACTGGGCCCACGATCTGGCGAGCGGCGAGACGCACAATCTGACCGGCGACCTGGATGGCGTCTTCGTGAATCTCGATGTGACGCCGACCCGCGAGCAGATGCCCTCCTTCGGGGTGGCCGGGTGGATGGAGGACGATCGGTCGGTGCTGATCAACGACCAGTGGGACGTCTGGGAGATCAATCCCGATGGATCGGGGGGACGGCGGCTGACGCAGGGGGCCACGGAGCGGATCCAGCACCGGGCGGTGCGCGTGGATCGGGACGCCGACGCCTTCGCTGCCGATTCTCCGATCTACTACTCCCTCTACGGGGAGTGGACCAAGGAGGCGGGATTTGCGCGCGGCAACCCTGGCCGCGAACTGGAAACGCTGATTCGCGACAACGCCGCCTACGGATCCTTCTTTGCCAGTCTGGCGAAGGCCGACGATGCCGACCGCTATCTCTTCCGGCGCGAGCGCTTCAACGATTCCCCCGACTTTTTTGTGGCCGGCCCCGATCTGGACAATGCGCGCCAGGTCACCCGCACCAATCCCTTCCAGAGCGACTACGCCTGGGGGCGCACGGAGCTGATCGACTACGAGAACGAGTGGGGACGGCCGCTGCAGGGAGCGCTCATCTACCCGGCCAACTACGAGCCGGGCACCCTCTACCCGATGATCGTCTATCATTATGAGCTGCTCTCGCAGAACCTTCACCGCTACGTGGCGCCCGACGCCACCAACTACTACAACGCGCAAGCCTGGAGTCAGGAGGGTTACTTCGTCTTCCAGCCCGACATCGTGTACCGGGACCGCAGACCGGGCCAGTCGAATGTGGAGACGCTGCGTCCGGCGGTGGCGGCAGTCCTGGAAAGCGGAATGATCGACCCCGAGCGGGTGGGGCTGATCGGCCATTCATGGGGCGGCTACCAGACCACCTTCTTCGTCACCCAGGACGACCTCTTCGCCAGCGCGGTGGCGGGCGCTCCGCTCACCAACCTGATGAGCATGTACCTCTCCTTCTACTGGAATTCGGGCGGCACCGACGCGCGCATCTTCGAGATCAGCCAGGGCCGCATGCAGGTTCCCTGGTGGGAAGACTACGCTTCCTACGAGGCGAACTCGCCGCTGCACCATATTCAGGAGATGACAACCCCGCTCCTCATGATGTTCGGATCAGACGACGGCGCAGTCGAATTCAATCAGGGCGTCGAGTTCTACAACGCCGCGCGCCGCCTGGGCAAGAACATGGTTCTGCTTGTCTATGAAGGCGAAAATCATGGCCTGGCCAAGGAGGCCAACCAGCGCGACTACCGCGACCGCATCATGCAGTGGTTCGCCCACTACCTGAAGGGAGAAGAGGCGCCCGACTGGATCACGAAGGGGTTGCCCTACCTGGAGCAGCAGAACGGACTGAAGCAGGGGAGGCGACCGGTTCCCTGACGGGCGAGGGGCCCTTCGCGGTGGGTGTGGCACCGAGGATCGCGAGATGATGCGGGATGACGGGAACGAGGTGAGCAGTCCCGCGAATCAGAATCGCCCGCGACGCGCTCGCCGATTGCCCGTACGAAGGCAACAGCCCCCGCCGGTGTGCATCTTGAATGACGATGCGCCGAGATGAAACAGGAGCGATATCACGAAGGTGGCCAGACGGGAAGCCCGCGGGATGTGATCGCTTCCAGGCGGATGCCGGGAGCGATCTCCGATGCATCCGCCTGATTGAACGGACCATCCAGTATGGCCCGGATTTGTCCGGAATCGACGTTCTTCAGGATGGTCATGGGGGTGTGGATGGATTCGTCGAGGATGGCGGTCCCGCCGGGGGTCGTGAGCGTGATGCTCGCAAGCTTCCCGAACACATCCGCATGAACGGGGAGCATGAAGGCAAAATGCCAGGCCGGAATATCTTCCCCGTCAGCGATCTCGGCCATGTCAAAACTCACGTTAAAGAGCTCTTGACCACCTCCGTCATGGCCAGCGATCCGGTGGGGACCGAAGTCGACCGGGGAAGTGGCCGCGACGTCCATCCCGAAAGCGGGCTTGAGAAAGGGGTGTCCGTCAGAGCTCACGCCGCCCCAGAGGAGGAGCGATGGTGGCGGAGCTGTTGCCTGTAGCATATCCGGTTGCGACGCGCGGAACCGGAAGGCCCGCCTGAAGTGATAATCGCTGATCCAGCGTCTCTCACTGCAGTAGCCCATGACATCGGTGCTGTACGGAGGGATGACGTTGTCGTCGGCAAAATCGAAGCCCCATGTATTCGTTACACCACCTTCGTAGGGATAGTTGGGATCAAGATTGACATATACGCCGCAAGGCGCATGCGAGAGATTCAGGTTGTGGCCAAGCTCGTGAGCCATGATCATGGGATTTCCGAGTGGTGCATAGCTGATCCGGCCGGCCTGCCTTGCGATGCCGTACCTTCCCTGGGAATACACAGCCATGTAATAGGGGCCGGAACGCGCATCGTGACCCTCGGATGCACGAACGGCCGCGATGCAGTGTATCTCTTCGCCATAGGGACAGGTTATGGGTTCATGTGTTGCCACATTGAGCTCGCCGATCGGGAGAAGCGTGCGCACCTCCGCAAGGCCGGGGTGTCCAGCCGGATCCCTGGCCATCTCGGCGATCGTAGCCACGACCTGCGGTTCCTCTGCTCCGCAGCACGGAACAAGAACAAGATTCAGGGGAGGGAGCTCCGAGACATCGAGTTCCTGACGGCCCTCGGCCGGAACCCGGGTCGAAACGCCGAGCGCGGGGTCGAGAGTGCCGTCTGGATCGATTTCGACAACCATTTCAAGCCCCGGTTGAATAAACTTCCCCGGAATGCGCACATTGAGAGAGCCATCTTTCCATCCTTCGTCGATTCTCGTGGGAATCGGATTTCCATTGCCCGGCATATCGGTCTCGAAGACCGGACTCCCGGCAAGAAAGAACGTCGCCCGGGCACCGGGAATCGTCGTATGCGAAGGCATGTGAGCTTGTGGGAACACCCGAAGAAGCGCATCTCGACCGGCGACCAGAGGCACGGACATCTCAAGGTCCTGTACGCCCTGTGTCAGATAGGCACTCGCCTGACAGTACTGAACGATGACTTGGATCCGTCCTTCAAGCCACGCTTTAAAGCCGGCATCAGTCGGGGCACAAAGATCGGTGTCGCTGGTGTTCAGGTAACCGAGCCTTGGCAGCCTGGTCATCGTGTGGGGCAGTGGGCCGAAAAGTCGCCTGTTTTCGCGCAGGTTCAATCTCCGCAATGCGTCACTCGATCCGAAAGTCGCGGGGAGCAGGCCGCTCAGGTCATTGGCTGCGAGATTCAGGACCGCCAATTCGGGAAGCCGGCCCAGGCTCGGCGGAACCGATCCCGTAAATCGATTGTTCTCCAGATCAATCTCCCTGAGATGGTGACCGAATTGGAACACACCGATGTCACCGGATAACTTGTTGTCCGAGAGGATGAGGCTTTGAATCCGACCGGTGCCGGACACTGAGTGGATCGAACCCCGGAAGTCGTTTGAGGACAAGCGAAGATACTCAAGGCGCGGTAGCCAGCTCGGAAGCCTTCCCGTGAGGCGATTCGCGTGCAGATCCAAAACCATCAGCGAGTCAAGGTTGCTCCACTCGCTCGGAATGGCCCCCTTGTAGTTGGTCCGGACAAGCTTCAGCTCCCTGAGCCGTTGCAGTTCGCCAATCCACCGCGGTGCAACGATTCCGAGGGTGCCCGATGCCACCGGCCCCATCACCTCCAACGATTCGAGTGCGCGCAACTCCCTGATACGCGAGGGCAGGTCGCCGGAAAACTCTCCCGCGAGACGAAGTTTTCGGAGGTTCCGCAAATCGCCAAGCTCGCTCGGGATCGCGCCCTTCATCGCCGTTATCTCGAGTTCAACGATGTCTCCGTCTTCTTCCCCAATCCTGGTACACAGGCCCGTTCCAGGCGTCCGGTCACAGATTGCCGCGACAACCTCCCGGTCATCGTAGGGCTCACACACTGTGGACGTGCCTGCCACGAAGCTCAGGGAATCCAGCCATGCCCGGAACGCCGGCTCGGGTGGGGTGCACAGTCCGGTTCCGCCATAATTCAGGCTGTCCAGCGGTGCGCCGGCCAGCGCATTCGGAAGTCGGCCCACGAGCTCGGGATTGTCGGAAACGTCCAGACTTCTCAGCGCATTCAGCTCTCCCAACGCCTCGGAGAGGGTGCCCTTGAGGCCGTTGTCCGAAAGGGACAGGGAGACCACATGTCCCGATACCGAATCTATGGAAACGCCATGGAGGCCATGCAGAGAAATTGTGCTGGACGGTCCGTTCAGGAGATTGTTGATCTCGCTCGACCAACTCTTGTCCCAGTCACTCCCGCCGGCCCTGTCGTACAGCGAAATCAGGATATTGCGATCCTCGTTGTCGCAGTAACTGTCGCCTGAGTTGAGCGAACCGGATTCATTCCTCAGAGCTCCTGACCAACGCCAGTCCGGTCCGGCACACAATCCGGCGTTGTCGTATATCCAGGCTGCACCAGCGGGCCGAAATGGAAGAACGCCCGTAAACCCGTTCGAACGCAGATCGAGCGCCAGCGGATTCATCTCGCGAAGTCCCATTGGAATGTCGCCGGTCAGGGCATTGTTTCGCAGAGTCAAGGATTGCAGACTGGTCAACTTCAGGAACTCCAGGGGGATGGAGCCCGTGAGCGAAGCTCCTTCAACGGTCAACTTCCGGAGGCGCGTCAACTTTGCCAGTTCGGGCGGAATCGGACCCGCCATGGGATTGTACGACAAGTCCAGGACTTCGAGATTGTGAGCGCTGGCGAGTGCAGCGGGAATGTGGACGAGCTTGTTGCTGCGAAGAGACAGGACTCGGACGCGCATCGGCGCACCCGGTGGCAGGTCTTCCAATTGATTGCCATCCAGAAGCAGCGTATCTGCATTGGCAATTTCGGGCGGGATCGCGATCAAATTGTTGTAGCTCAAGTCCAGGTGAGCGGCGTTTCCCAGCTCGGGGGGGATCGTGGTCAGTTGATTTCCCGCAAGATCTATGCGTGTGGCGCTCCCGAGCCCCGACGGTACGCTGGTCAGCCTGTTGCCCCGCAATTTGATTTTGTCACTCGACATGAATGCATTCTTCGGGATCGAGACAAGCTGGTTGTAGTCCATGTAGACACCTTCCCAGATTGCTTCAAAGTCCGGTGGAAGAACAGCGATCTGATTGGAGCGCAGGGAAACGATCGGAACCCTGCCCAGACTGGATGGGATGGAGATCAACCGACTTTCGTGGAGCCATATTTTAGCCTTGGTCAACCTCCCAAGCTCTTCAGGCACTTCCGTGAGGAGAGTCTCGCTGAGATTGAGAAATTCCAGAGAGGTCAGGTTGCCGATTTCCGGAGGAATTTCCGTAAGCGGGTTCCGACCGACCATGAATTCCCTGAGTTTCCGCAAAGCGCCTATTTCGGGAGGAATCGCCGCAATGGCATTGTTGTGGGCATTGAGAATCTCAAGGTTTCGCAGATTTCCGATGCTCGACGGAAGCGCGTCAACGGAATTTGCAGGAAACGACAGATTGGTTAGTGAATGGAGATTTCCAATCGTCGGAGGCAATCTGGCGAGAGTGGTCTTCGTCATGTCAAGCCACGTCAGACTGGAGAGGTTTCCGATCTCTGGCGGAAGTGCCGAAATGAGATTGAACCCCAGTCCCAAGTGCTTCAGTCGCGACAGCTTTCCCAACTCGGAAGGGATTACGGCGATCTTGTTCCTCGAGAGATACAAACGGGTCAGTTGAGACAGATTCCCGATCTCCGGCGGGATTGCGGTGATGTTCCAATTGGAAGAAAGGTCAAGGTAGGTCAGATGGGCCAACCCGCCAATCTCGGCGGGAATCGCTCCTCGAAGTCCGGGAGTGCGGAATCTGAGCCATTGATTCCATCCCAGATCAAGCCTGACAACTCGGCCGGTGGAGTCAGTTGCAACGCCGTACCAGGTACCCAGGGGCGCATCGGTCAACCAGTTGGTCTTGATTCTCCAGTTCGGCCCGTCGGTGGCATGGTAGAGCGCAACAAGAATGTCACGATCCGGATTCGTCTTTACGGAGACCACGAGGATTTGCGACACCATTCCCTGACCAGGAAGCGTCGCAGTGATCGTCAGGGTGTCCGTCCCTTCGGCAACCCCAGTGACCTGCAGCCTGGACCTTGCGATTTCAGCCGCTACAATATCGCCGGAACCAGACGCGACCGCATAGGACAGCGAGTCGTCACCGAGAACTTCAAAATATGTCGAGAGATCCACTGAAACCGATCCGCCAACGCCCAGCGTGTGCGGACGGATCGGATTCCCGACAATCGTCGGCACAGAGGCCACTGAACCACCGGGCTGAACCGGGTCGTCGCAGGAAGAGCCAAGTGCCGCCACCATCAGGACGACGGAAATGCGTCGGGTGAAGCGTTTCATCAGGCTGCATTGGGGAGGATCTGGGCGGTGGCGACAAACAGGGCGATCGCCATGGATGCAGTGTAGCCCGGACAGTATCAGGGATCAAACATCCTTCCTGCTCTCCCCAGCCCGCGCCCAGGCCTCGGCATAGAGATTGGCGCGCACATCCAGGTAACCGGGATAGTCGCGCCGCGCGGACGCCAGCGCCGGGCGTTGCAGCCGGACCACGGCAACGGGATCGGTTGTCTCGAGCAGAAGCTCGCCATCCGGGGCGATCGCCGCCGAGGGGCTGGCGAGTGCGCCGCCGAACTGTTTTCCGGGCCGATTGACCGAGAGTACAAAGGCGCAGCTCGTGACCGCCGCCGCGCGCAGAACCAGCCGCCACCGCTCCCAGCTTTCGGCTTCGGTGGCCCGCGGAATCAGGATCGCTTCGGCGCCGAGCGCGGCAAGGGCAGAGAGGGCCTGGGGACGATTCGCATCGGAGCAGATCTGCACGCCGACCGACCATTCGCCAAGCCGGGCCGGGGCCACAATGCGGTCGCCGGGCCGGTAGTGCGCGGTCTCGTAGAAACCGGGCTCGTCGGGAAGGTGGATCTTGCGGTAGCGCAGAATGCAGGCGCCGCTCGCATCGAAAAGAAGGGCCGTGTTGTGGCGATGACCGCTGGCGGGATCGTGAACAATCGCGCCTCCCAGCAGGGCAATTCCGGCTCGGCGCGCGGCTTCGGCCAGAGCGCGGTGGCGCGGGCCGTCCGGGGGCTCGGCGTCGCGGGGCTCGGGCGTGCGGGGAATCCACCGGTCGAGGGGCAACTCGGGCAGAATTGCAAGGCCAGCGCCCTCCTCGCGCGCTCTCTGCAGATGGTCGTGCAGGCGCGCATGGGCGTCCGGGTCCGGAAAACGATCGGTGACAAGGGCAACACCGAGATCGGAGGAGAGGTGGGCAACGGGGAGCGGGGCAGACACCATGGCAGCGGCAATCTCCCGGGGTGGGAAATGAATGCGGGCGGGCGAGGCGGCAGGGCGGATATGGCGACCCGCACCTCGCAAGGAGATATTCTACTGTACAGCCGCCCGCTCGTCCCATGAACAGAGCTCTCGCCAGAGGGCGACGATGCCGCCGGGCCGAACATCTCTCCCCTGCCGAACGCCATGATCCATTCCGGACCCACCTCCGAGCGCACGCCCGGCCCCGAGCCGCATGCCCGACTCTCCATGCGTGCGCTGCGGGGACAGGGAGTGGCGCTTCTCCTTCTGGCGATCCCGGCGTGCGGCGAGTTCCGGTCGGAGGCAAAGGACGACGCACTGCCCTCCGCCACAACCGCTCTCGACACGAACGGTGCCGGGGGCGCCGGGAACGCCGCCGGGCCGGAGAGAGAATCATCCCCCACCCTGCCCCCTCCTCTCGCGAACGACGCGGCACCTGCGGCACCCGATTCGCTGACTGCCGAAGAGATCCCTCTCAATCAGATTCCTCCCGATTCGCTGACTGCGGCGCTGTCCGGGATCGCCGCAACCCAGCGTCTGATTCTGGCGCGGCTGGATTCGCTCGAGGGCGATTCTGCGGCTGTGGCCCCGCCCGACGGCGTCGCCCCTGGCGGTGTGGCCATGCTGGAGGAGACGACCAGCGATGTGCGCGACCTGGGCGTCAAGATCTTCTGGTCGCTGGTGATCCTGATTGCCTTCCACTTCCTGATCCGCACCCTGATCTGGATCCTGGAGACGCTCGCGGAGCGCAGCGTGGCCCGGCGCCTGAGCTTCAAGTGGATGATCCCGATTGCGCGCATGGCGCTGTGGGCGATCGCCGCCTATCTGATCGTTCTGAATGTCTTTCGCATCGACGCGCAGGGGATTCTGGCGGCCAGCGCGGCGCTGGGGGTCGCGATCGGAATCGCCGCCCAGGATATGCTCAAGAATGTGCTCGGCGGCCTGACCGTCGTCTTCGATCAGCCCTTTCAGGTGGGCGACAAGATCTCGGTCGGGGGCACCTATGGCGAGGTCGTGTCGATCGGACTGCGCTCGACGCGAATCGTCACCGCCGACGACAATCTGGTCTCGATTCCGAACTCGCAGGTGGTCGAGGAACAGGTTGCCAATGCCAATGCGGGCCAGCTCAACTGCCAGGTCGTGACGCGCCTGCACCTCCCCGGACAGGTCGACGAACGCCTGGCAAAGCGGATCGCCTTCGAGGCGGCGATCACCTCGCCCTACCTCTTCCTTGAGAAACCGATTGCCGTGCTCGTGCAGGACGACTTCCGCACAACCTTCCTGACGCGGATCACGGTGCGCGCCTATGTGCTGGATCCGCGCTTCGAGTTTGTCTTCCAGAGCGATGTCACGGAGCGCGCGCGCGAGGGCTTCCGCACAGCCGGGCTGATGGTCGATTCCGACTGGCGGCCGTGGGGACCGGGGGCGGAAGAGGACAGCGCATGAGAAACGGGCCGCAGGATGCGGAGGGGGCGGGCGCCGCCGAGGGGAGTCGCGCAGAGATCGTTCTTCGGATCGACCGCGCGGTCCACGATCCCTTTCGCGCGCTCTGGACCCGGTGGCGGGAAGAGGCGTGGCGCGAGATTCGAGGCGTGTTTGGGGACGCCGCACGCGCACATGCAGAGGCGCTCAAAACGTTGCGCGCAGGACAACCGCCCCTGAATCGGGCCGAAGCCGAACCGATGGGCACCGACGAAGACCCTGCAGACACGATCGTGGAGGCCAACCCGACAGAGCGCTACCGCCGCAGGGTGGTGGCCGCTGTGCTGGAGCCCCTGACCGGAACGCTGCGCGCGGCCAAGATCGCCACGGAGCTGGAGGAGGCGCTGGCGACGGCAGCGGATGAGGCCGCCGAGCGGATCGGGAGGCTTCCCCGGCTGATGGAGGCGCCGCTGGAGGATGACGCCCCGCTTCGGGCCCGGGATGGCAGCCGGGCCGTGGCGGCACGGGCTTTCGTTGCACGGGCGCTCCCCCCTGCGCTGCGACCGCGCGGATCCCGCACGCTTCCGGTGCGCGCTCTGGCGTGGCGGCATCTGGCGCGAGCGGTGCAGCCGCATCAGCAGGACTCCTTTCGCGCCCTGCAGCGACTGCGGATTGCATGGCTGCACGACCTGGAGCGGGCCTGGGCCGAGTGGAGCGTCGCGGCGCTGACCGCAGGAGCGGAAGCGGAGGGTGGGATCGTCGAGGCCGGCCGGCGATTGCAGCGCATGCTCGCCACCCTGGAGGCAGAGAGCGCAAGAATCGGCGACCCGGAACCGCATCTGCACTTCGACGCGCTCCGGAAGCGTCTCGGCGCCGAGGTCGCGGTGGCGGGAAGCTGGATCGGAGCTCGCGCTTCCGCAGACGGGACCCCGTGGCGACGCCAAGGCGCAGAGGCGATGCGCTGGGACCGCCTGGCCAGGGAGAGCGGAGCGCGGCTGGAGCTCTGCCTGGCGCTTCTGAGGCTTGAAATCGCCGCCCTGGGCGCAGCGCAAACGCTCGGAGAGCTCTGGGAGGAGGCGGCCGGCGAAATCCTCGGGGATCTGGACGACATCGGAGCCGCCCTGCGCGCGGGGCAGGCGCGTCTGGCAGAGGAGGACGACCGCAGCGACGATCCCGGGGGACGTATTGCGGCCGAAGGGGTCCGCATGAGCGGCGAGATCCGCGCCCTGGAGGAGGCCCTGGGCGACCCCGCACAACTTCTGGAGCGCTTCCGGAAAGGGATCGAATCGGCGCTCCACCGCACCGAAGAGGCCTGTGTACAGCTCCCCGGGACGCTCGTGTTGCACCGGGTGCCCGATCCGGGGCGCGCGCCTCGTCGTCCGGGCCGCGCAGGCGAAGCCGTGCCGCTCGGCGAGATCGCCACCGGGGCCTTCGACCCGCTCTGGCGCAGCCGCCTTGAGGAGATCGCCGCCCTGGTTCCGGAATCGATGCGCCGGATCCTGACCATTGTGGCCGAGCTGCGCGAGATCGCCGCCTATGGGTACGAGGCCGCGCTTGAGGAGATCGCCGAGGTGAATGGGACGGGGCCTTCGGCCGGAATGGCGAGCGATGGTCTTGACCGCGCCGGTGTGCTGGCGGTGCGGGCCCGCACAATTCTGGACGAGGCGCTGCGAGGGGCAACCGCTGCGGTGCGCAGGGAGTTCGCGACTGCGGTGGCCGCAATCGAGGCGCGCGCCACGGCTGATCCGCTCCATGCGCGCTGGCTTGCTCTGCGTTCGGGGACGGGGGCCCGCGCCGCGCGTGGCCGCAGATGGCTGCGGGATCGGATCCGGGGGGTGGCCGGGCTGGGGGCGGGGATGGGAAAGGGGGTCAGGCGGCGGCTGTGGCCTGTGCGCCAAATCCTCGGAATCGGGTCCGCACGTACGAGCCGCACAGCGCTGCGCGATCGCTCCCTGAGAGAGCCCGAGGCAGCCCTGGCCAGTCTTCCCGTTCTCTACAGGCGTCTCTTCTCCTTCAATCCGGTCACGGATCCGCGCCTTCTTGCCGGACGCGACCCGGCGCTGCAGATGCTGGTGGCGAACGGCGAGCGGTGGCGCGAAGAGCGGAGTGGCTCGATGATGATCGTGGGGCAGCCGGGGGCGGGCACGACCAGCTTTCTGAACATCGCGGCCGATGCACTGGGGCGAACTCCGGCGCGCGGAATTCGGAGGGCGATCGAGGCACCCTGTCGCGAAGAGGCAGAGCTGGCACGCATCTTCGGAGGCTGGTTCGACATCGGGGACGCTGCCGATCTGGATGCGCTGGCGGATGCGCTTCTGGCCACGGAGAAGGGGCGGTTGCCCGATTTCGCGATCGTCGAAGGACTCGAACAGCTGCATCTGCGGGTCGCCGGCGGCGCCCATCTCTTCGAGCGGACGATGGAGTTCGCCGCCCGCACCCGTTCGCGTCTCTTCTGGGTGCTTTCGATGACCGCTTCGGCCTGGCAGTTGATCGGCAAGCGTTCCCCCGCGTGCGTTGCAGAGCTGGAGCCCATTGAGCTGGCCGAGCTCGGCGCCGACGATCTGCGGCAGGCGATTCTGGCGAGGCACCGGCTGAGCGGCATTCCCCTTCAGTACATCGAGGCCGGAGGTCGTCGGCAGCGCCTGATGCGCAAACTCAGGCGGCTTGTGAATCGGCGCCAGGGCAGACTCGCTGCCGAATCGGCCTACTTCCAGAGGTTGCACAGAACATCGCACGGATCGGTCCGCAACGCGCTCCTTCACTGGCTCCATTCGGCCGATTTTCGCAGCATCGAAGGCACCCTGCTTGTGCATCCGCTGGATCCGCCCGCAATCTCGCTGGCGGGGCTGAACACCGATCACCGATTCGCGCTCAAGGCGCTTCTGGACCATGGCGCGCTCAACATTTCCGAGTATGCGGCCATCGCGCGCCGCGAGGAGAGCGAGATCCGTCACCGCTTCCGCACCCTCCAGGAGCTCAACCTGATCGAAGCTTCCGGCGAGGGGGACGCCGTCGGAGGGGATGCGGCGAGGGCAAGCGAGGACAAGGCCGCGCCTGCGGCGGGTGTGGGGAATGCGGTCAGTGCCGTCGCCGGGACCGGAACGCGCTACCGGATTCGTTCCTTCATGATCGGCGAGGTCGCATCCCACCTGCGGGCCGCCAACATTCTGCACTGAACGATCAGGCTGCACCGAACAATCGTCACCGGCTCGAACAAACGCCGCATATGATCCGGTTGCTGCGGAATCGAAACTTGGAAAGCGTGCCTGACCGCACCCAAATCCGGCGATTCCGACGGGGTCAGCGCTTCCCCGATCCCCTTCCCCACGCCCGTCTGAGCAGCGATCCGCGCGCAAGGCTCCACCCCGAAGCCGATTCCCGAGACCGATCGCGGTCGGCCTTCCTGACCGGAACCTTGCCGTCAATCTGCTGTCCGAGCGCATCCAGGCTCTGCTGCAAGTTCGCCTCCAGCGCATCCAGATCCTTCTTGATTTCGGTGTAGAGATCGCGGGCCGTCTCGCGCGCCACCTGCCGCAGAACCGGCCGGAACGCTTCAACCAGCACATCGACCGAAGAGAGAAGCCACCGCAGGCAGGCCCACCAGACAAGCGCCACCCCCGCAGTCAGAATGAGCAACGGTCCCACATCGTTCCACAGCGGCCAATCCATGCTCTCGCTCCCCCCTTATCCCTGCTCCTTGAAGTATTGTCGGCGCCGGGTGCGTTCCCACCGCCGACCGGTCCGCACAGTATCGGCAATTCGGGCGCGGGATGTCAACTGATGGATGTTGATTCCTCGAGCGCAAGCCTCAGCCGCACAACACTGACCACACCCAGGTCGTCGCGTCGCGTGGCCAGAATATCGCCATCGGCAGCGAGAAACCACGGTTCGTAGATGTGGCCGTCCGTTCTGCACGCCACCGCTCAGAACGAAGCCACCGGACGCCAGGGCGACGAAGCCCTTGACCCATGAAACACCGGGAGCCGTCAACATGACCCGACGCACAGGCTTCCCATCTGCACCGTAGATCTCCACGGCGCCGCGGCTGGTATCGAAAATCGCCATGTTGCCATCCGGCATGACGTCCAGCAACGTCGATCCCCTGAGTTCGCCGGGCCCATCGCCTTCCCTGGCAATGACGACATCGTTCTCGCCGTCGGTTGCCGGATCGACAGCCAGGGTCGTTCCCGGGTTGGCGCTGGCGATCCACACCTTGCCCAATGGATTTTCGGCAACGCCGGTCACCCCTGCCAGTGCATCCAGGCGCGTGTACCCAGCGGCCACCCAAAGCTCGGTCACGGTCAGGCGGGCATCGGGTGAAATCCCCTGCCCGGAGGCGGAGGCGCCGGGAATCAATCCCGCAGCAACCCAGCCGGCCAGCATCGCAACCCGTCGAATGGGCAGATTCCGCCTGCGCTGACACATCCTGCGCCTCCTTATCCTGTTCCGGTGGTCGGCATTCATGGCCGATTTCCTCTCAGGGTCCCCCTCGGGGATGGAGTTGAGAAATGCGTCGATCAGCGCACCGATCGTTTCATGGCGGGACACCGCTCCTTCCGCCTCCAGGCGCCAGAATGTCGCATCATTCTGCCGACTCCCGTAGAACGGAACGTCCATGTGGAGTTCGTCGATCCGGCGCATCAACGCCAGCTTCTCCGCGCTCTCCCGCTTCGGCCGGTCGTAGAGCGCAGGGCGGCTCACCCCCAGCAACGCGCTCTGCCTCGACAGGCTCAGTGGCCCCTCCGGCTCAATCATCCCCATCCGCTCCGCCCGGCTCAGCGCTTCAATCCGCGCCGAAAAAAATCCCGCTCCACCGTCAGCTCTCCGATCTTGGCGTGCAGATCCCGGAGCTTCGCGTCATGCTCCTTCGCGAGCTTCCCTCTCCCCCCCTTGGCGAACACCTCGCGAACGCCGTCCAGCAGCTGCCGCTTCCACGCGCTCACCTGGTTCGGATGTAGATCATGCCGCATCGCGATCGCCTGCACGCTCTCCCGCTCCCGAAGCGCCTCCACCGCCACGCGCGCCTTGAACTCCGCCCTGAATCGTCGCCTCCTCGCCATCTCGGTGCCTCCTTTGCCATCAGGGAATCCACCTTAGCAACCTGTCCAAAAAACCGAGACCACCTCATCCTGTATCCCATACGCCCCATTTCCGTCCCGGACCTTCTCACCCAAAACGAGGGACATATTGTGGGACACAAATAATTTATATTTTCATAAACCACTGTATAACAACGAATTAGACAGAACCGAAAAACGGAGGGGGGATTACCCGCATGCGGCTTCGCCTCCTCAATCAGGTCCAATCGCAACCCGGCACTGCCTCACCTTTGCGTTGACGCCTCGCGAACCTGCCCCATCCGGTCGTCTCCGAGCGATCGTCTCTCCCGAGCCGCTCCCTCTCCGGCTCGAACCTCCGTTCGCCTCCCATCCCTCCAATCGCTTTCGCTCAACGGAGGGGGTGGGATTCGAACCCACGAGTCCTTGTGGACGCCGGTTTTCAAGACCGGTGCATTGAACCGCTCTGCCACCCCTCCTTGTGGCTGCAAGATGGGGTAGAGAGGGGGTGGGTTCAAGGGTCAGTGGCGGAAAAGGCGTCTTCCGGTGAAGACCATGGCGATGCCGTGTTCGTTGGCGGCGGCGATGACTTCCTCGTCGCGGATGGATCCGCCTGGTTGCACAATCGCGCACACGCCCGCTTCGGCGGCGGCGTCCACGCCATCGCGAAAGGGGAAGAAGGCGTCGGAGGCCAGGGCGCATCCCTGCACTTCGGTCTCCAGGCCTGCATCGATGGACTTGGCCACCGCCAGGCGCGACGAATCCACCCGGCTCATCTGACCGGCACCGATTCCGACTGTCGCTTCGTTTCGGGCCAGAAGAATTGCATTCGACCGGACCGCTGCCACTGCCGCCCAGGCGAAGGAGAGATCGCGCTGTTGATCGGGATTCGGGATTTGTTCAGTGACGATCCTCCAGCTTCGAGGAGGGGTGCCGTAGAGGGGTGGGCCGGGGCGGGTCTGAGCCAGGATGCCGCCCTCGACCGACCGCCATGAACGCGCCCCCGCATGGCCGCCGCAGCGGGCCAGGAAGCGGGCCGCAGCGCGCAGCGTCTCCTCCCGGTCGCTCCACCAGGGCATGTGGGCGGGCTCGGCGGGGTGGGAATGCCGGGAGTGTCCGAAGCGCAGAAGCCGGAGCTTCGGGCGGGCGGCGAGGAGTGCGAGGGCGTCGTCGTCGAAGTCGGGAGCCGCAATGCACTCAATAAAGAGTTTGCCGAGCTCGGCGGCGGTTGCAGCATCGACCGGGCGATTGAGCGCAACCACCGAACCGAAGGCCGAGACGGGATCGGTGGCGCGCGCGCGGCGGAAGGCCTGGGAGAGATCGGGGCGCACGGCGAGCCCGCAGGGGGTGGCGTGCTTCACGATGGCCGCGGCGGGAACGGGTGCAAAGGCAAAGGGCGACAGGGTGACGAGGGCACCGTCCAGATCGAGGAGATTGTTGTAGGAGAGCGCCTGACCATGAATTTGTTCAAGCTGTGAAGACCCGCCCTCCAGAGTGTAGAGGGCCGCCATCTGGTCGGGATTTTCTCCGTAGCGGAGCCGTTCCTTCATCTGCAGATGCAGGGTGAGGCGATCGGGCCAGTCGCTCGGCTCCGGGGCGTCTTCTCTGGCGGACGCGCTTGGATCCGGGGCGTCGTGCCGGTCCAGCCAGTCGGCAATCGCCCGGTCGTAGTCGGCGATGGTGCGAAAGACCCTGGCCGCCAGCCGCCGCCGGAGCGCCCGCGCCTCTTCGGTCGCCCCCTTCCTCTCCGTCAGCGCCCGGAGCACGCTTCCGTAGTCTGCAGGATCGACGACGACCCAGAGATTGCGGTGGTTCTTGGCCGCCGCACGGATCAGGGCGGGCCCGCCGATATCGACCTGCTCCATCGCCTCCTCCATGCCGACCCCGGAGCGCCGCGTGGTCTCCTGGAAGGGATAGAGATTGACCGCCACCAGATCGATCGGCCGGTAGCCCTGCCGGGCCAGCTCCTCCATGTCGCCCGGGTGCGCTCTGCGGGCAAGGATTCCTGCGTGGATCGCCGGGTGCAGCGTCTTGACGCGCCCCTCCATCATCTCGGGGTGTGCCGTGACGCGGGCGACCTCGGTCACCTGAACCTCTGCGTCCACGAGGATCTGCGCCGTTCCCCCGGTCGAGAGGATCTCCCATCCATGGGCGGCCAGTCCCCGCGCGAACTCCACAATCCCCCGCTTGTCGGAGACGCTCAGCAGCGCTCTGCGTCTCTTCACCTAATTCCTCCAGGGGGATTTCGGCCCGGGAAGAGAGGCGCCCGGCATGGAGATGCGCTCACGGATCGTCTGCGAAGGCCCCGGAGATGGCCCGGTTGCGCCGGTCGTCGGCATCTGCGGCGCGGTCGCCGGGCCAGCGAAAGGAAGGCCCCCTGCCCTGCTCCGGCCAGCCCCGGGCCAGGGCGCGGGCCAGCGCATCGGCGGCCGCCGGATAGAGTTGGTGCTCGACGGCGAGAACCCGCTCCGCCAGATCGGTCGGCGAATCCCCCGCCCAGACCGGAACCGGCCACTGCGCCAGGATCGTCCCCTCGTCGTAGCGCTCGTCGACGAAGTGGACCGTGGGCCCCGAAAGCGCCGCGCCTGAGCGCAGAACGGCCTCGTGCACATGCAGACCGTACATTCCCCGGCCCCCGAAGGAGGGGAGCAGCGCAGGGTGAATATTCAGAATCCGCTTCCCGAAGGCGCGACAGAGAGAGGCCGGCAGCAACCGCAGGAAGCCCGCCAGAAGAATGCCCTCGATGCGGTGGCGGTTGAGCAGCACCAGTATCCCATCCCCCACCTCTTCGGAAGAGGCGCCGAAATCGATGCGGGAGCGGACAATGCGGTGAGCGTCGGCCCGCGCCTCGGCCCCACAGCTCCGATCGGTGACAAGGAGCGCGACCCGGTAGCTGTCGAAGTCCTCCTGGCGGTCGACGAGGGCCTGGAAGTTGCTGCCCGAACCCGATGCAAGGACGGCCGCCCTCACACGCGCACATCGCCCGGCGCCGGCGCGAGGAAGGGATTGGCGCGCCGCTCGTCTCCGACGGTCGTGTCCGGGCCATGGCCGGGGTGCAGCCGCGTGGCGGGGGGAAGGGTCAGGATGGTGCGCTCGATCGAAGCGATCAGAGTGTGGTAGTCGCCGCCGGGCAGATCGGTGCGGCCGATCGAACCCTGGAAGATGACATCGCCGACAATGGCCAGGGGCGCATCGGTCGAGAGGAAGATGACATGCCCCGGGGCGTGGCCGGGAGCGTGCAGAACCTTCAGGCCGGAGCCGCCGAACTCGAGGAGGTCGCCGGGAACGAGGTCGTGGTCGGGCGGGGGTGGGGGCGTGAAGGAGAGACCGTAGGAGAGCGCCTGCGCATGGGCGTTGTCGTAGAGGATGCGGTCGTCGGGGTGAAGATGAATCGGGGCGGCGGTTTCCTCCCGGGCCAGCGCCACGCCCTCGATGTGGTCGAGGTGGGCGTGGGTAAGGAGGATGGCGGCAATCCGGAGGTTGCGACGCTTCGCCTCGGCCAGCGCGGCAGCGGTTGCGGCCCCCGGATCGATGACGAGCCCGGTGCGACGGTCGGCACAGATCGCCAGGATGGTGTTCTGGGCAAAAGCGCCGCCGGCAAAGGAGAGGATGTCGATCAGTCGGCTCTTCCTGTCCGTTTCGGGACGATACTTCGAGGGCGCGCGCTGACTTCCCGAGGGAGGGCTACACCGTGAAGGAACTGCCGCAGCCGCAACCGCCCGTGGCCTGCGGGTTCCTGAAGGAGAAGCCGGATCCCATCATCGAGGTTACGTAGTCGATCTCGATTCCCTCGAGGTACTGGGCGCTGAAGGGGTCCACAAAGATGCGAATGCCCGAGCGCTCGAAGACCTCGTCGTCCTCTTCGGGCTTCTGCTCGATATCGACTCCATACTGGAATCCCGAGCACCCTCCGGGCAGCACCGCCACGCGGAGACCCGCACCGGGCCCCTCGGCCATCTCTTCGAGAAAACCCTGGACCTTGCGCGCCGCTTCGGTTGTCAGTGTGAGCTCCATGAAACTCCGGTTCGCCTGCGCATGTGAGGGAACATTTCATCTCCGCGCGTGAATCTATCCGAGGCGCTTCCGGGGGTCAACGGGTCGGGCGGATGGGGAGTCGGACGGACGGGAAGGAGCAGAACCGGATCGAAATTGCCGTGCGGGCTACCGGCCCTCTTCCAGACCAAGGATCAGGGCGGCGGCGGCGGCCAGATCGGCGGCGACATGAAAATCTTCGGCCAGGCCTGGCTCGTGATTGCGGCCATGACCGGTGCGTACCAGGATTCCGGTTCCGCCGAGTGCGCGCGCCGGCAGCAGGTCGTCTGACTTGTCGCCCACAAAGTAGGAGCCGCGCGTGGAGAGATTCAGTGCGCGCGCAGCGTCCAGGTGCATATGAGGACTCGGCTTGCGGCAGGTCAGGGCGGGATCGCCCCCGGGGGCGTCGGCGCAGAAGCGGGTGGCGTCGAGGACAACGCCGCAGTCGCGAAGCTGGCGTTCGGTTTCGGCCGCAACCCGGTGGTAGTCGGCCAGGGTGTAGAGGCCGCGCCCGATGCCCGATTGATTGGTGACCACAACCAGCGCGAGCCCCGCTCTCTGCAAACGCTGCAGGGCGGGAGCGGCCCCGGCGATGAGCGCGACCTGGGCGGGATCGGAGATATGGTGGCGATCCTCGATGATGGTGCCGTCGCGATCTAGGAAAACGGCGCGGCGGGACACGGTCGGAGGGGAGGGGGCGGATGCGGGGTCGGCGGCGCGGGGAAAGCTCATCGAACTGCGGGAGATGCGCGGGCGGGCGATTCGGTCCACAGCGCGCGGCGGAACCGGCGAACGGCATTCTGCATCGGTCAGCGACGGACTGCCAGATGGCGAAGAGCTGCAGTCACGATCTCGTCCTCTGCGGGAGCAACCGTGCGCAAATCCAGGAGGACGCGCCCATCCCGCTGCCGGGCGATGACGGGGGGGCTGTGGGCGCGGAGCCGGGTCAGCCATTCATCTCCCCTTCCGGCGGCCCCGAGCGCGATCACTGGCCCGGGAATTCCCAGATCGGGGCAGGTACCACCTCCGATCAGCGATTCGCCGGCCACAACTTCGGCGCACAGTCCTTCCCTGCCGGCCACCTCGTCGCCCAGAGCCTGCAACACGGCATGTGCGCGGCGCTCCAGCGCATCGGCCGGTGCGGCGATCATGCCCAGAACGGGAATTCGCGTGCGGGCGCGTTCGGGGTCGCGGTAGAGCGCCAGGGTGGCCTCGAGCCCGGCCAGCGTCACCTTGTCGCAGCGAAGTGCGCGGCAGAGCGGATGTGCCTTTGCGCGTGCCACCCCCTCCGGCGTGCCGGCCAGGATTCCCGCCTGTGGACCGCCGAGGAGCTTGTCGCCCGAAAAGACCACCAGGGTGGCGCCGGCCGCGATGCTCTCCGCCGGTGTGGGTTCGTCGTCCGGAGGAGGAAGCACGCCTCGCAGCAGGAGCCCCGAACCGAGATCGTGAATGACGGAAATCTCCGCTCCGGCTCCCAATGCAACCAGGTCGGCGAGCGCGGCTTCGCTGGCAAATCCCGAGATCGAGAAGTTGGAGCGGTGCACCTTCAAAATGGTGCCGATCCCGCCTGCGGCCACCGCGCCTGCATAGTCGGCCATGCGGGTGCGGTTGGTGGTGCCCACCGCCACAATGCGTGCGCCCGCCGCCTCGATGACTTCCGGAATGCGGAAGCCGCCGCCGATCTCGACCATCTCTCCATGCGAAACCGCCACTCCCCGCTTCCCGGCCAGCGCAGCCAGCGCCAGCGCCACCGCGCCCGCATTGTTGTTGACGATCAGGGCATCGGAGGCGCCGGTCAGTTCGCGCACCAGAGCCACACAATGATCGTAGCGCGACCCGCGGCGGCCACTTTCGAGATCGAACTCGAGATTTCCGTATCCGGCGGCGGCGGCCATGGCCTTCCGTGCCTCGGCTGCGAGGGGAGCGCGTCCCAGATTGGTGTGCAGAACGACTCCGGTGGCATTCACGACCGGCCCCAGCGAGGGACGGCTCCTCTCGGCGATGCGCCGGTGCAGGAGGCGGGCGAAGGCGTCGTCGGAATCGGGGAGGGGCGTCTGTCCGCGGCGAATGTCCTGCAGAAGAGCCCGCAGCGTTCCGGCGAGGTGGGGGCGACCGTGTACAGCGATCAGCGCGCGGCACCAGGGACGCGCAAGGAGGCGATCGACGCTCGGGATTGCGCGGCGCGGGTCGGTCATGGGACGGGGTTGATCGGCGCACAGTGGCCAACCTGTGCATTGATTGCGGTTGACGCGCCTGCGGGTTGTGCGGGGTTCGCAAATTGTACAGGATTTCGGGATTGTACAGGATTGACAATCGGGATATTTCGGGATGGCGCACAAATTGTGATTTCTGCGGAATTTGCGACCCGCAGAGTGTCGATTTGCAGGGTGTCGATCTGCGCGCTGTCCACAACCTGGACGGTATCGACCTGTACAGAATCACCCTGTATGGAATCGGCAACCTGTGCAGAATCCGCAACCTGTGCAGAGTCGGCCTGAAGAGAATCCGCAGCGAGCGAATCGGCCGCAGCGGTATCGGACGGCAGCTCCCAGATCACGACGGTACGTCCGCCCCCGCCCCCAACCTCGGCGACATTGACGGTGCCGCTGACGCTCAGTTCGTAGGGAACGCCGCGCACCATCGCCTCGTCCAGGATTCCGATCAGCGTCTGCGCCGGCAGGCGAAGTCCCGAGAGGCCGAAGCTGCCCGGAGGGGTTCGGGTCGTGTCCATCTGCGGAGCGGCATCGGGAGAGGGAAGCTCGCCCAGGGCGGCCAGCGAATCGACCAGCGCCTCCCACTCGGCCATGGCAATCGAATCCTGCACTGCGCGGGTGCGCAGCTCGAACTCGTGGCTGTGAAAGAAGCGTATGCCGATCGTGTCTTTGCCCGGAGGCACGGTCAGGGTGTCGGCCAGAGCGATCCCGGTCGTGTCGGCCAGGATCGAATCCCCCCGCTCCTGCCCTGCCGCCTCCTCATCCGCGGCGTCCTCGTCCTCTGCGGCTGCGCTCTGCTCCTCTGCTGCGGCCCCGGCCTCGACCCCGGCCGCGGTCGTATCGGGCTCCGTACCTGGGGGGAGATCGGCCACCGAGGCGGTGTCGATCAGGCGGGCCAGAATCAGTTGGCCGCTGAAGACGATGCCGGGCATGGCCGGTTCCAGGTAATCGTCGAACTCGAGCTCCAGGGTGACCGAATCCTGCACATCGGCGCGCGCCAGCCGGGGAGGAGTGGTGTCGGGCTCGATCAGGGTGAGAACGGTAAAGGAGGTGTCGACCGCAGCGCCCAGCTCGCCCGCCGACGCCGCCGACCGGGGTTCGCTCTCGTCCACCTCGCCATCGCGGTTGCGGTCCTGCCAGGCGCTCAGCTCGAAGGCGGCCCCCGGAACGTAGCGGAGCGAAAAGACGCCATCGGCATCGGTGAGATTCCAGTGCACCAGGGTGTCGTCCTCCAGAAAGAAGCGCGCCTCGACCCGCGCCTCGGCCACCCCCGCCCCCGTGACGCGGTCCTCGATCATGCCGGCCACCACATTGGGCACAAATTCGGGGCCACTCGAGAAGACCAGATCGAAGGGATCGCGCAGCCGGTTCTGGAACATGTCGTTGATGACGGGCAGAAGCGTGACGCGGTAGAGGCGATCTGCGGCCACCCCCTCCTGGACCCGTACGCGAATGCCGTCGCGGGCATGGCGAACGCGCACCGCGCCGAGCGAGGGCGAGATCACCACCGCGTTGTCGAGCTGGCCCGCCGCGGGGCGCTCGCTGATGCGTTCGCTGAAGCGGAAGAAGAACTCGTCGATTCCGGGTTCGACGAGCGCAAAGGTGTCGGGGATGGTCTCGACGACCACCGGAGGCAGCCGGTCCTCGGGGCCGCCCGGGGGACGCTCCGGCTGCGCGCAGGCGGTGGCCGCAAGGAGGAGTGCCAGCCGAAGGGGAGTCCGGGTCACGTCTGCTCTTCCGAGGGCGCCCCCTCCATCAGCGCAGTCAGCCTCTCCCGAAGCTTGGCAAACTGAAGCTGTGCGGAGACGAGCTTTTCGCGTTCGCGCTCGACCACGGGGGGCGGAGCGCGCGTCAGAAAACGGTCATTGGCGAGCTTGGCCTCGATACCGCGCAGCCGTCCCTCCAGCCGCTTCGCATCGCCCGCGAGCCGCGCACGCTCCCTCTTCAGATCGACCAGCCCGGCCAGCGGCATGAAGAGCCCGGTGCCATCGTGCATCACTGCGCTTGCCCCCGCCACCCCCTCACCGGGGGCCCCCTCCTCGACCGCGCCGATCCGCGCAAGTTGCCGCAGCATGGCCTCGCGGCCGGCCAGGGAAACCCCCTCGCCCTCGCGCCGCAGCCGCACCGTCACCAGGCGTCCCTCGGGCACGCGGTACTCCTTGCGCATCGCCCGTACCCGCGCCACCAGCTCGCGAATCCAGCCGAACCCCCGCTCGGCCTCGCGATCAACGAGATCGGCCGCAGACTCGGGCCAGGCCGCCGTCATGCACGGCCCCCGCTCTTCTGCGGATTTCGGGGTGGGCAGCCGACCGTGCAGCTCCTCGGTTACAAAGGGAATCATGGGGTGCAGCAGCCGGCAGGACGATGCAAGGGTGTGCAGCAGAACCGCACGCGCCGCCTCGCGCCGGTCGCCCCCGGGGCGCAACCGATCCTTGACGCACTCCAGATACCAGTCCGCAAATTCGCCGCGGAAGAAGTCGCGCAGCACCTCCGCAGCCCCATGAATGCGGAATTCGGAGAGCTCCTCGCCGGTGCGCCGGATGGCGTGCTGTAGCCGCGACAGAATCCAGCGATCCTCGAGGGCAAGGCTGTCCCGCACCTCTTCCAGAGTCTGCACAGAATCCTCGCCGAGACCCAGGAGGGCAAAGCGCCCGACATTCCAGAGCTTGTTGACGAAGTTGCGCCCCGGGGCGAAGGTCGCCTCGAGGTCTTCGTGATCCAGGCGGATGTCGGCCCCTACCCCGGCGCTCGCAATCAGGGTGAAGCGCAGCGCATCGGCACCGAAGAGCTCGACGACCTCCAGCGGGTCGATGCCATTGCCCAGCGACTTCGACATCTTGCGACCCTGGATGTCGCGCACGGTGCCATGCAGATAGACGCGCCGGAAGGGTTCGGCTCCCATGGCGTGATAGCCCGCCATAATCATGCGGGCCACCCAGAAGAAGAGAATTTCGGGGGCGGTGGAGAGGGTGTGACCCGGGTAGAAGGCGGCCAGATCGCGGGTCCGGTCGGGCCAGCCGAAGACGGAAAAGGGCCAAAGCCAGGAAGAGAACCAGGTGTCGAGCACATCGGGGTCCTGTTCGATGTCGGCGCTTCCGCACTCGGTACAGCGATCGGGGTCTTCCCGGCAGGCCATCTCGACGTCGCAATCCGCGCAGCTCCAGACCGGAATCCGGTGCCCCCACCAGAGCTGGCGCGAGATGCACCAGTCGCGAATATTCTCCATCCACTGCTCGTAGACGCGCGTCCAGCGGCCGGGAGCGAAGGTGATGGTGCCGTCGCGCGAAGCCTGCAGCGCCTGCCGGGCCAGGGGCTCCATGCGCACGAACCACTGTTCGCTTAATCGGGGCTCGACGACCGTGTCGCAGCGGTAGCAGCGCGGAACCGCGTGCGTGTGATCGTCGCGGCCCGCCAGAAGATCCTCGCCCTCCAGCGCCGCGATTACGGCCTTGCGGGCGTCCTCGCGGGTCAGACCGCGGAAGGGGGCGGGCGTGTCGTCGGTCATGGTGGCCCGCTCGGTCATGACATTGCGGATCTCGAGGCCGGCGCGCGCGGCGATCTCGAAGTCGCTGGGGTCGTGGGCCGGTGTCACCTTGACCATTCCGGTGCCGAATTCGGCGTCTACGTGGGCATCGGCAACGATCGGAATGGCGCGCCCGGTCAGGGGGAGCTCGGCCTGCGCGCCGACGAGGGGAGCGTAGCGGGGATCGGAGGGATTCACCGCCACCCCGGTATCGCCCAGCATCGTCTCGGGGCGGGTGGTCGAAACGGTCAGGTGCCAGCGGCCATCGGCAAGGCGCCCGATCGCCGCGGCCCCGGCCTCCTGCGCAGCCGCAGCCGCCTCTTCGCTCCCGGGGAGCAGCGGATAGCGCAAATGCCAGAGCGATCCCTGCGCCTCGGCGCCCTCGGCTTCCTCGTTGGAGAGCGCGGTCAGGCAGCGGGGACACCAGTTGATGATGTATTCGCCACGGTAGATGAGGCCGTCGTCGTAAAGCCGCACAAAAATCTCGCGGACGGCGCGCGACAGTCCCTCATCCAGGGTGAAGCGGGCCCGCGTCCAGTCGCAACTGCACCCGATCGCCCTGAGCTGTCCGAGAATGCGGTCGCCGGTGTCGTCCACATGCTCCCAGACCCGTTCGACAAAGGCGTCGCGACCCAGGTCGTAGCGGGTCAGCCCTTCGCGCGCAAGCTGGCGCTCGACGACATTCTGGGTGGCAATGCCCGCGTGATCGGTTCCGGGAATCCAGAGCGCGACGCGCCCCTGCATGCGCCGCCAGCGGATCAGCACATCCTGGATGGTGTTGTTGAGACCGTGCCCCATGTGCAGGACGGCGGTCACATTGGGCGGCGGAATCACGATCACATAGGGATCCCCCCCTTCTTCCACGGCGGCGGCCTCGGCGCCGATCCCCCCCGCGCGCTCCCACAGCTCGAGGATGCGGGGCTCCACGGCGCGCGGATCGAAGACCGTGGGCAGTGCGGAAGCGGCTGTGCCTCCCGGCGCGGCGCTATCGCTCATGCGGGTCCCGGCGCTGTCGGCATCCATATCCACGGGTCACTAGCGGTTCCGGTTGCGGGTGATCGAGGTGTCGGGCCGAACCACCGGGGGAGATCCGGTTGTGGCGGCGTCCTCTTCCGCCCGGCGCGCCTCGCGGCGTCTGCGCATGATCTCGATTCGCTCCTTCCAGCTCATGCGCGCAGCCAGGGTGCCCGCGGCCCGGTCGATATCGGCCATGCGAAATGCCCACTCGGCCTGGTCGCCATTGTAGTCGGGGGGCGGTCCGAAGCCGAAGGGAAGCGGAATCTCGACATCGCCCAGATGGATCTTGCCGGGAGAGACGCCCCATCTGCGACCCTCGTCGTCGGTGCGGGTCCAGTCGAGAGAGGCGGCCAGGCGTTCGGCCTCGGCAAGGGCGGAGTCGTTGGCGGCCTCGATCGCGGCGTACACGCGCAGCCGCATGATCTCTTCGGGCGTCGGGGCCACCAGTTCGGGGTCGAGCGGCAGCCAGAGGCGCGGATCGCCCTGGCCCAGGAGCAGGCGCTCGCCCGGGGTGCGGATCCGGCCCGGCATATGAAACTCGAACTCCTCCTGCCCCACGTCCACTTCGACCTCGACCTCGGGGTCTTCGGGATCGATCAGATCCTCCGGGTCTTCGGGATCGCCGCTCTCGGGGAGCGAGATCTCGACGATCCTGAGCGACCGCATTCCCCCGGGTTCGCGGATTGCGGGCCGTACCAGAACGCCCGGCGTCTCGGGACGGGGGGGCGCGAAGAGGGGATAGAGGAGAAGAAGGAGCAGATGCGCCAGCGCCGAGATGCTCAGGCCGGCGGCGAGAGGAAATCGGCCCGAAGATCTGCGCGCGGGGCCGGAGGGTGCGATCGGAGAGGCGGAGCGGTCCTCTGCAGATGGGCCATTCAGCGCCATGCGACACTCCCTCCTCTCTTCCTTGCGAAGCTCATCGGGCGGGACTTCAGAGCGCCGGGCGGGCTACACCCAGCGGCAGCGCTTCCTGCACCGGATTGTGCACCCGCGAGCCGCAGGAGAGCTCCACCTCGACGAGATCGCCGACCGCGAGCGGCCCGACGCCCGCAGGGGTTCCGGTGGCAATCAGATCGCCCTCTTCCAAGGTCATCAGGTGCGAGATATGACTGATCAGGAAGGGAATCGAAAAGACCATCGCGCTGGCCGACGCCTGCTGCCGCACTTCGCCATTCAGTCGGGTCACGATCTCCAGCGATTCCCATTCGACGCTGTGCGCGGCGACAGCGTTGCCCACCGGACAGAAGGTGTCCAGCCCCTTGGCCCGGGTCCACTGGCTGTCCTGTCGCTGAATGTCGCGCGCGGTGACATCGTTGACCGCAACCACCCCCGCCACCCGCTCCCAGGCCCCGGCTTCGGAGACGCGACGGCAGCGCGCCCCGATGACCAGTCCGATCTCGCCCTCGAAGTCGATGCGGCCCGCGTCGGGGGGAATTTGCACCTCTTCGCCCGCGGGAATCACCGCCGAGGGAGGCTTCAGGAAGGTGAGCGGATCAGGTGGAACGCCATTCCCGAGCTCTGCAGCATGGTCGGCGTAGTTGCGGCCCACGCAGACAATCTTGCCGGGAGGGCGCACAGCTCGTCAGCCCGCCTCGCGCGAGTGAATCAGGGTGCCGACCACGGCACCAAGGCCCGCAGCGGCCAGGAAGCAGGTAATGACGGCCCACCAGAAAGCGACATCGCCATGTCCGCCCGACCAGCCGGTCCAGGCGGTCTGAAAGGCGCGCGCGGCCAGAGCGAGAAGAACGAAACCGGCCAGGACTCCCAGAGCCTTCTTCATGGTTGGGGTTCTCTGTTCAGGGTGCAGGATTGGATGTGCGATTGGAGCATCGACAGGGAGGACTACCGGGAATTTACCGGGGGCGGGCGTTCGGGCAAGGCGGGCGCGGCATGAAAGCGGACGAGGTGCTCGCGCATGCGCCGCCACGGACCCTGCAGAAGGGGCAGCGGCGGCAGCGCTTTTCGGATCGTGCGGCCGTAGCGCCGGGTCAGGAGCCGGTCATCCAGGAGAACGACGGCGCCCCGGTCGGTGCGGGTCCGGAGCAGGCGTCCGATTCCCTGCTTGAGACGCATGGCTGCGTCGGGCACCATCAGAGCTGCAAAGGGATCCTCGCCGCGGGCGGTCATCGCTTCGCTGCGGGCCTCGGTCAGCGGCTCGGTGGGAACCCGGAAGGGGAGCTTCTGAATGACCATGCCCCGCAGGGCGCTGCCGGGAACATCGACCCCCTCCCAGAAGGAAGACGTTCCCAGGAGGAGCCCCGAGCCGGCCGCGCGAAATCCCTGCAGAAGCGCGAAGCGGTCGTCCTCGCCCTGGATGAAGAGTGGCCAGCGCGCCTCGAGGCCCATGCGCCGCAGCAAAGAGGCAACCGCGCCCAAGGCGGCGTGCGAGGTGAAGAGCGCGAAGAGCCCGCCATCGGCAATGGCGGCGAAATCGCCGATGACCCGGGCGGTGGCTTCGTTGTAGAGGCGCGAACCGGAGCGGGGACCGGGAAGGTCCGTGGGAACGATCAGCGCGCTCCGGGCCGCGTGATCGAAGGGAGAGGCGAAGATGGCCGTAGAGGCAGGGGCCAGATCGGAAGGAGGCAGGATCGGGTCGGCGAAGGCGACCGGGCCAGGGGCAGGATCGGAGGAAGCCAGCCCCAGGCGTCGCCGCATGTAGGAAAAATCGCCCCCCGGTGCCAGGGTCGCCGAGGTGAGGACGACGGTTTCGCGTTTGCCGAAGAGGTGCTCTGCGAGAATCGCTCCCGGTTCTACGGGAGCCGCAGCGAGGGAGAGTTGCGCGGCGCCGCGGCGGCCGGAGCGGCGCACTTCGATCCACCGTACCTGGGTGTTGCCGTCCCGGGTGGGGTGGAGGCAGCGCCGGAGGGCCTGTTCGATCGATCCCAGACGATTGCGGGCGGAGCGGAGATCGAGAATGCGTTCCTGCAGCGCGGCCGGAAGAGCGTCGTCCTCGCCAAGGCTGTCGACGAGGCGGTCGAGATCGCGTTGCAGCTCGCCCAGCAGGATCAGCGCCCGTTCGAGAGCGGCGAGCACCATGGGATCATCGGCGGGTTCCAGGCTTTCGGGGGACTCCCTGGCGGCACCGCTCCGGGACGCGCGCTGAATGGCGCCCTCGGATTTTCCCAGGCGCAGCAGCGTCTCGCGACCCTCGACCCGGACCCCGGTCCACTCCGCCAGGCCATCGAAGAGCTCGGTCAGCGCCTGTCGCAGACGCCCCACTGCGGGACGGATCCTCTCGCCGATGCGCCCCCGAATCCCATCGGCCTGCGCACTCTCGCCGGAGCCGGCCAGAAGCCCCTCGACGACCGCCAGGAGTCCCTTCCTGCCCCGATCCAGCCGGGCGAGTGCGCGTAGCGCCCCCATGCGCGAAATTTCGGCGCCGAGACGCGCGGTCGCGACATCTTCGAGGTGGTGCGCCTCGTCGAAGATCACCCGGTTGGCCGGCGGCAGGACGGCGGCGTCCGCAAAGTTGTCGGAGGCGATCCGGATATCGAGATCGGAGAAGAAGAGGGCGTGGTTGACGACGATCAGGTCGGCCGCCGCAGCCCGCCGGCGCGCCCGCTGATAGTGACACTGCTGAAAGTGCGGACACTCGGTGCGCATGCAGACGTCGGTGTCGCTCCTGACCTCTTCCCAGAGCTCGGCGCTCGGGACAAAGGGCAGATCGGAGCGCGAGCCGTCGTCGGTGCGGTCGGCCCACTCCACCAGCGTTCGAAGCTCTTCGGAGCGGTCTTCGGGAAAGAGGGTGGGGGCGGATTCGGCAACCAGACGCGCACGGCGAATCGAGACATAGTTTCCTCTGCCCTTGGCCAGCGCCCACGAGAAGCGTTCGCCAAGCAGCGCGCCGACTGTCTTCAGATCCTTGCGGACAAGCTGTTCCTGAAGATGAATGGTGTTGGTGGAGACGATTGTGCGCTGTCGGTTGCGCACCGCCCAGCGCGCCGCCGGGAGCAGGTAGGCAAGCGACTTTCCGGTTCCGGTTCCCGCCTCGACCATCCCCGTCCCGCCCCGGTTGAAGAGCTCGGCCACGAAGCGGAGCATGGCCCGCTGCCCCTCTCTGTCTTCGTAGCCGGGGGTTGCGGCAAAGGGGCCCTCGGGGCCAAGGATCTCCTCCAGATCATCCACATCGAGCGCCTCGATCCGCTCGGGCGCGGGGGGTTCGACGACCACGTAGAGACGATCGGCCGCATTGTTGACGATGACCGTTCCAAGGCCCTCTTCATGAATGCGGGCGGCCACGGCCAGATCCGCAGCCGAGGGCTCGAGATTGCCGGAGGGATGGTTGTGGATCATCACCTCGCCCCGGGCGGCTCCCTCTGCCACGGCCAGCACCGCAGAGCGATTCCCCCGGGCTACGGCGCGCGGCTCGACGATGGCGCGGTCCGGCGCGATCCCGGCCAGAAAGGAGACCTCGCGGCCCCCGGCCCGGTCCACCTCGTCGCGAATGATGCGGGCCGCCTCGGGAGCAAGGTGCAGCGGCCCTGTAGTCATGCGAATCTCGGGACGGTCCCCGCGCATGGCTCTGCCGACAGGGACAGGATCCGCAGCGTCCCGGACCGGATCACGTCTTCAGCTTCTTCTTGCGGGCCGCCGGAAAGAGAACGTTGTTGAGGATGAGGCGGTAGCCGGGCGAGTTGGGGTGCAGCGAAAGATCGGTCGGGGGATCGCCGATCTGGTGCTCCGGGTCTTCGGGATCGTGTCCCCCGTAATAGGTCCAGCTTCCCTCGCCGAGATTGCCGTGGATGTACTTGGCCCACTCCCCTTCGACGCCGAGCTTGACCACGCCGGGCTTCAGGCGGTCGATGGCAAAGGAGGTCGTGAGACCATAGAAGTCGGGCAGCACCGATTCGTGATTCTGCGTCAACATCGCCGGAACGGGGTCGAACTTGGCAGAGAAATCGAAGAGGGTGAAGGCGCCCAGGCGCTGCTTCCAGGCGGTGTTGACCTGATGGCCGTCGATATCCGAGAAGGCGTTGACCGAGGGGGAGCTCTGGATCTCGGCATTCTCGAAAGCCATCGCGACCCCCCAATCCACCTTTGCGCCTGCATCGGGGTCGGGAGGAGAGCCATCGGCGTAGGCGGCCGCGATGTCAACCGATTCCGCCGCCAGCGCCAGCTCCAGGGTCTCGGGGGCCGAACACATGGCGAAGAGGAAGCCGCCACTCTCGACATAGCTGCGAATCGCGCGGCTGACGGCCTTCTTCAGATCGGGCACATTGGCGAACCCCAGCGCCCGGGCCGCCTCTTCGTTGCGCGCGATCTCCTCTTCCAGCCAGGGGGCTCCGGCGTAGGTGATGTAGAACTTGGAATACTGGCCGGTAAAGTCCTCGTGATGCAGATGAAGCCATTCGAAATCGGCCAGGCCGCCGGCCAGAACCTCGTTGTCCCAGATCTTCTCGTAGGGAATTTCGGCGTACTCGAGCGCCATGGTGACGGCATCGTCCCAGGGGGCGCTGTTGGGGGGGGTGTAGATCGCAATCCGGGTTGCCTTCTCGAGAACCACCGATTCCATGTTGGACTGGGCGATGATGCCCCGGATACGCGCCTCCTCGGCGGGCCCGACCGGCTGGATGGTGACGCCGAAGAGAGCGGCGCGGCGGCGCGTGCCCTCGGTGTCGGGCAGGAGGAAGGATCCGCCCTGGAAGTTGAGAAGCCACTCGGCGCGGCCTCCCCCCTCGAGCACGGCGTAGGTCAGTCCGTAGGCCTTGAGGTGATTGGCCTGGCTGCGGTCCATGGGAACGAGCAGCGACTGGGCGGCGGCGGCATCTCCACGGCCCCCCATCCCCAACCACAGAATCAGCGCCAGCGCCCCGAGGATTTGCGGCAGCAAGGGCAGCGACCACGCCCGCCGGCTGCGCCTCTCTTCGAATAGGACATGTTTTCGGACCATCTTTATGAGCCTCCCTTGCGAATTCGTTCCAGCTCGACGCGCGCACTCGGCGCGACCGGGCTCGCGGGCCACTGTACGATCAACTCTTCAAGGATATGCACCGCCTCGCTCCGGTCTCCATCGGCGTCGGCGCGGGCAATCGCGCGCGCCAGCCCCAGGGCGGCCTCGGGGAATTCGCGCGCATCCGCATGGTCGGTCACGATCCGGCGCCGGAAGGCCATGGCGTCCTCTGTCAGACCGGATTCGTCGGCGGCCCGGGCCCCGATCGCCAGAACCGCCGCGCGGTCGGTTGCGGGCACCGAATCGGCCCGGATCCGCACGGCCCGAACTCCTTCGGCGGGGCGGTCCCGGTGAAGCGCAAGGGCAACGTCGGCAACCAGAGCTCCACCGGCCGGGGTGAGTTCGTTCAGCGCCAGGACAAGCGCAAGAACCTCGGTGACCATCGCCGCATCCAGGTCGGGAAGCGCGGCCTGCAGGGCCACCGCTCCCTCTGTCAGCGCCCCGGCCTCAAGCAGGAGGAAGGCGCGCTCCAGAGCGGCCACCGGCCCCTCGATGCCATCGAGAAGCTCCATCGCAGCGGCGCGCTGCCCCTGGCCGAGAAGGCGACCGGCCAGCGCCGACGAGAGGCTGTTCAGTTCGGGGGCCTCGGGGAATTCGGCGCGAAATGCATTGAGCGCGGCCAGCGTTTCCTCGCTCGCCGAAAGAGCGATCCGCAGGTGCAGCTCGGTGCTCCAGGCGCGCTGCCGCCAAGTGGATTCGACCGGATGCGATGCGGTCACCCGAGCCAGGGCGATCAGGGCGGCGGCGCTGTCTCCGGTCGCAAGCGCGACCTCGGCCAGTCGTTCGTCGGCGCTCCGCGCCTCGGCCGGGTCATCGATGACCGTACGCAGAAGGGTCCATGCATGAAGTGCGCTTTCGGCGCGCTCCAGCTCTTCGGCGCGACGGGCAAAGGCCATCAGAAGGGCGCGCGCATCGACATCGTTCAGCTCTTCCCGAACCTTGTCAAACAACGTGACAAGATCGTCGTCAAGCTCTTCTTGCAGTGCGAGTTCTGCTGCAATCTCAAGACGCGAGACAGAGGGGGAACCGGCAATCAGCGCAGCCACCATCTGCCGCGCAGCCCCCGTACGCTCTGCGCCCAGAGTCTCCACCCGGCGAAAGATCGCGGCCCGGCTCGCCCGGTCGCGAGCCAGTGCGCGCGCCCAGCTTGCGGCGGCCTGATCGATCTGCCCGGCCTCGCGGCGAAGATCGCCCAGCTCGATCAGGAGCGAGGGATGCTCGCCGCGCTCCTCCAGGGCCTCATCGAGGAGAGCGGCTCCGCGCAGGGGGTCGCCCAGGGTACGCCAGCTCCGGGCACCGGTCACCCAGGGTTCGAGCGATTCGGGGTCGGTCGCAATCCAAGCGGCGATCGCTTCCGCCAGCGCCGCGGCGGCGGTCAGCTCGGCCAGAACATTCAGATGAAGGGCCCGGATGCGCCGATTGGCGTTGCCATCGACCAGGAAGGCGTCCAGCGCGGGCAGAAGGTCGGCCACACGATCGTCGGCGCGCAGAATCCGCTCCAGGGCGATCAGCGCCGTGGAGGATTGGGGAGAAAGCACCAGAAGCTCGCGCAGGACCGACTCGGCCCGGTCGAGATCTCCCTGTGCCTCGAGCGCCGAAGCCTCGCGCAACATCCGGTTCTCGGTGCGGGGATTGGGGCGCGCCTGCGCAGAGAGAGGATCCGCCAAGGGGTGGGGCAGCAGGGAGGCGACCGCAAGAAGAAGGAGCAAGCGGCCGGAGGAGACAGCCGGGCGGGGGGGAAATGCGCGGCCGGAGCCGGGGGGGAAGCCGATCATCGCAGGGGGGTGGCCGGGGGGGGATTTGCCGGGACGTTGCTGCGGTTGAGACGCTCGAAGTAGCGCAGGACCAGGGCGCGCTGAGCGGGGGGAAGGGCGCGCAGCAGGGTCGCGTTGGGGATCTCGAAGCGCACCATGTCGAGCGCATCGCCGCTGAGGGCCTCGACGCCGGATCGCTCAAAGCCGCTGACCGCCTCCGACTCCCTTTCTTCGGATTCCTCGTCGCGCTCCAGGGTTCGGCCCGCATCGAGGAGGCGGTGAAAGAGCCGCTCCTGACGCCGCAGCACTTCGGGATCGAGGCGTCCCTGGGCCAGCGCCTCGGCCAGCCGCTCGGCCTCTTCGGCAAAAGCAGACAGATCGCCCAATGGATCGCCCTCTGCGCTTCCCCGCTCTTCCGCCTCGGAGATCTCGCCCAGCTCCTCGGCCACCTCCTCCTGGCGGCCGGCCATCTCCTGCATCTGCTCCTGCAGCGTTTCCTGCCCCAGACGCATGGGAGTCAGCGAGGCGGCGTCCTGCATGATCTCGCCCTGCTGCTGCGCAAGCTGCTGAAGCTGTTGCATCATCTGCTGCGAGGCCGACGCCGCTCCCTGCGACTGCGATTGCTGTCCCGAGGTCATGGCCATGCGCGCCACCTCATTCAACGACTGCACGACCTGCTCGGCCTCGGCCGCCGCCGCAGAGCCGCGCGAGCGCGGATTCTCCATCGCCGCCAGGGTGGCGTCGATCCGGGTCATGGCCTGGCCCAGGGTGGCCAGGAGGTCGCGGGCTCCGGGCGCCATCATCTCGGTTTCGCCGGCATAGTTTTCGGCAAGGTTGCGCACTCCCTGGGCAATGGCCGCCTCGTCGCTCCGCATCGCCGCCAGCTCGGCCGCATTGGCGCCCTGCATTGTGCTCTGCAACCCCGTTTGCCGGCGTGCAAGGGCAAGCGCATCGGCCGCAGTCCGTCCCAGAGCCGCCTGCAACTGCTGCATCTGCTCTTGCTGCATCTGCATCTGCGCCTGGTCGATCTGTTGCGAGAGCTCCGAGAGGTCGCCCGCAGCCGCCTGGGCCTGTTCGGCCGCCTGCTGCTGCTGTCCCTGCTGCGCCATCTGCGCGGCCTGTTGCATCTGCTGACGCGCCTGGGAAAGCTGGTGACGCGCCTCCTGCACCCCCGCTCCGGCCTGGGCCTCGCCGGCCTCGGCCAGCATCTCCTGCAGATGCTCGAGTCGCTCCTGCAGAGCTCCGGCCTCCATCTCCAGCGCGGCCTGCTGCTCGCTTCTCAGCTCTTCGTTTCCGCCCTCGGCCAGCGCCCGGGCCAGAATCTCCTGTTCCTCGGCCAACTCGCGCGCCTCGAGTCCGGTTGCGCGAAAATCCTGCTCAATGGCGGCGTCGCGGAACTCCTCCAGGGAGTCCTCCAGACGCTCGCGCATCCGCTCCTGATCGGCCGCCATCTCCTCTAGCGTCTCCAGGAGCGCCTCGGGGTCCATCGCCGCCAGATCGTCTTCGGGGGTGGCCATCTCGCGGGCATCTTCGGGAGAGATCTGCTCCAGGAGCTCCTCCAGCTCGCCCAGCGCGGCTTCGGTGTCGGGGTCGGAGATCCCCGCATCGCCCAGATCCCGGCGCAGTTCGGCCAGCTTGCGCTGCAGCGAATCGACCGCCGCAATCAGCTCTTCCTGCCGTTCGAGCGCCTGCGCAATCTCTTCGCGATCGGCAAAGTCGGCCTGACGCTCCGCTCCCCGGTTGCGGCTCTCCTCGGCCTCGGCGCGGGTCTGCAGATCGCGCATTTCGCGTTCGGCCTCGCGCGCCTCTCCGGCCAGCTCCGCCACCTCTTCGGCCGCCTGCCCGATCTCTTCCTGCACCGCCCTTTCGAGCTCGGCCGCCCCTCCCAGCCAGAGCGCAAACTCGGTGCTCGCAGTCGTCTGGGCTGCAGGATGATTGTCCACCGCGCGCACCCGGTAGCGAATCGTGTCGCCCGGCGAAAGACGCCAACCCGAGAGATCCAGCACCGGACGCGCAACCGCCCCCCCCGATCCCCCCAGATCGATCCCCTGCACCACCGGTTCGCCGGCCTCGCCCAGCGCGCTGACCCGGCGCACCACGATCTCGATGCGCGCGATTCCGTAATCGTCGCGGGTCTGAACGATCAGGGGCTGGCGCAGATCGATCGGCATGACCGTATCGACCCCCGGATAGACGATCTCCACCTCGGGCGGACGGTCGGCGACCAGCTCCACGCTCAAAGGCTCGGGGAGGGTGGCCGCCGGCGCTCCCGCTTCATCTGTAAAGCGCCATCGGTAGCTGCCGCTCCGGCCGGGAACCCAGCTCCCCTCAAAGCGCGTCCCCTGGACCTCCAGCGCCATCGCCGCATTGCCCTCTTCATCGAGCAGCTCGCCCTGGCCAACGCTGCGGCTGCCCTCGCCGCGAATGCGCAGATGGGTGCCCGCAGGCACGATCAGAGGGGGGATTTCGTTGCGGTATTCGGTCGGGGGCAGGTGGGTATGTGGAGGATGCGTGACTTCGACGGCGAGGGTACCCACGAAGAGCGGGTCGATCGGCACCAGGGTGTGGACCGGCGTGCGGGCGCCATCGGGAGCTTCGATCCAGTAGCGGATCTCGGAGCGGAGAGGGGGCAGCGACGCGCTTCCCCTGCCCTCGTGCAGCGCGATCGGAACCGAGGCCGTCACCTGTCCCGTTCTGTCCCAACGCAGCCATACGCTGTCGCGGAGCGGGGCATGGACGACGATCTCGACCACGGCGTCGCGCGCGACCTCGGCATCTCCCGGCTCGACGCCAAGGGGAGGCAGCGCGGGCTCGACCAGCACCGCAATGGGGCGCAGCAGTCCCCCCCAGGCGCCCAGGGTGCGCGCCGGCGCCAGCAGAAGAACGAGAAGGAGGATCGGAATGGCTGCCGCAAGAGCCAGAACGCTTCTGCGCAGGGCCCCGGCCAGGCGTCCGCCCAGGGTGCCGCTGAGGGTGCGGGCATCGCCCCGGAGCCGGTCTCCCACCTCGGTCAGCGCCAGCGTGCGCAACCCCGGCGAGGTGCCCGGCGGAGCAAGGCGAGAGAGTTCCAGTCCCCCCAGAACCGCCCCCGGATCCAGCCCTGCGGTTCCATCCATGGCCCGGGTCACGCGCAGATCGTTGTACCAGCGCCTTCCCAGGGTTCGCCAGATCCGCAGCCCGACCGGCAAGAGCGCCAGGATCAGCGTCACGATCAGGAGCGGAGCGGGGCTTCCCGCCTGCCATCCCTCTCCGCCGGCCAGCAGCGGCGCCAGCGCGAGAAGCAAGAGAATGGCGACCGCACACCAGACCGCAACGGTCCGCGCCAGGGTGCGCAGCAGATATTGGCGCACACTGCGGACTGCAGCGGGAATGCGGGCAGCCGGCGTCACCGAACCGCCTGCGTCAGTGCATGAACGAAGATGTTGATTCCCATGCGCAGCGCATCCTCTCTGACCTCCGGGGGATCCTCGTGTACATCGGGGTCTTCCCAGCCATCGCCGAGATCGGATTCATAGCTGTAGATCAGAGCCAGCCGCCCCTGATGAAAGATCCCGAAGGCCTGCGGAGGATTGCCATCGTGCTCATGGATCTTGGGAAGTCCCTCGGGAAATTGGTAGGGGGCGTGGAAGACGGGATGATCGGGGGGCAGCTCGACGAGTGCGCGATCGGGGAAGACCTGCGCGATCTCTTCGCGGAAGGAGGCGTTGAGGCCGTAGTTGTCGTCAACGTGCAGAAATCCTCCCTCGAGCAGATAGCGCCGAAGCGCCAGGCGTTCCTGGGGAGAGAAGCGGATATTGCCGTGACCGGTCATGTAGAGAAGGGGAAAATCGCGCAGCGCCGGGTCGGTGAGGCGCACCACAACTTCGCGCTCGGCGGTGGGAATGCCGGTTCGGGCGCGCACCTCGGCCAGAAGGTTGGGAAGAGACGAGGGATTGGCATACCAGTCGCCGCCGCCGTCGTACTGGAGACGCGCAATGGTGACGGGACCATTGGCCTGGGCCACGAGAGCGGGCCGGAAAAGGGGATCGACGAGGAAAACGACGACGAGAAGCGGGAATGCAGCGGCGCTCGCACGCCATGCGCCAGTCCTCCACCAAGTGCCGTGGTCGGTCCCGGCTTCGCAAGGCCGGGCCGGAAGTCTTCGGCAGTCCATCTCAGCTCTCTTCCTGCGGGGGTTGTCCCGCGCTGCGCACAGCATCGTAGGCCGCGCTGCGCGTCACACCCGAGCGCGCCGCCACTGCACGCGCCGCCGCCGTGGGCGCCAGTCCGGTCATGAGCGCCTCGCGGGCCAGCGCCTCAAGGGTGGCGGCGGACGGCGGGGACCGTTCTCCACACCCCTCCACCACCACCGTCACCTCGCCGCGGGGCGGGTTCGCAGCGAAGTGCCGCCCTGCCTCGGCGACCGTGCCGCGAACGATCTCCTCATGAAGTTTGGTCAACTCGCGGCAGATCGCCACCCTGCGCGCATCTCCCCCCGGGTGCGCCTGCAATCCCTCCGCGAGCGCACCCAGCAGAGCCGTCAGCCGCCCCGGCGCCTCGAAGAGAAGCGTGGTTTCGGTCGCCGCGACGATGCGCTCCACCATCCGGGCCCGCGCTCTCGCCTTGCGCGGAGCAAATCCGAGAAAGGTGAAGGGGACGCACGGAAGCCCCGAGGCGGTGAGGGCCGCGAGGATCGCCGATGGCCCCGGGATCGGAACGACGCCGATGCCCTCTGCAATCGCTGCGGCCACAAGTCGTTCGCCCGGATCGGAGAGGAGCGGCGTGCCCGCATCGGAGATCAGCGCCACCTCTTCGCCGCGCGCAAGCCAGCCCCGCACCCGCGAAATCCGCTCGGCCTCGTTGTGGGCATGCAGCGAGAGGGGCCGCCCGGACACCCCGATCCGCGTCAGGAGAGTCCGCGCTCGACGGGTATCCTCGGCCAGAATGCGATCCACCCCCGCCAGCGTTTCGCGCGCACGCTCCGAGAGATCGGCCAGATTGCCGATCGGCGTCGCCACCACGAAGAGCCGCCCTGCGCCCGTCAGGCCCTCGCCCCGCGCCGCGCGGTCACCCCCTGTCGTCATCGGGACGCCCCGCCGGGACAAAGGCTTGAGCCGGCATCCACAGGCCTTGGACTGCTACAGCCGTGCGGCGATCTTCTCTTCCAGTTGCGCCTTCGGCACCGCGCCGACCACCGTATCCACAAGTTCTCCATTCCGGAAGAAGAGGATGGTGGGGATTGAGCGCACGCCGAAGCGCATCGAGGTGGACATGTTCGCATCCACATCAAGCTTTCCTACCCGCACGCGCCCGGCGTACTCGTCGGCCAGCTCGGCTACCTGCGGAGCGATCACCCGGCAGGGACCGCACCATTCGGCCCAGAAATCGACCATGGCAAGGCCGTCGAACTCCTCGATCTGCTCCTGGAAGTTGTCGTCGGTAAGGGTGACGAGATTTGCACTGTCGGCCATGATGAAATGTTCCTTGAGTGTAACGTTGTCCGGTCGGAGGAAGAGTGTCGTCCGCACGGCAAGCACCCGGCCATGCCGGAGCAGCCCCGCCGGATCTGTGCCGGACCGGATGGCTGCCGGACACGCGCCGAAGAATCGGTTGCCGTTCGGAGTTTGGACGTACTCGCTCAATTGTATACAGATTTCCCCGAAGCGGGAGGGAGGGATCGATGCGAAGAGATGCCGGGACGGCTGGAAGTGGGCGGGAAGAGCGTGCCGAGGGCGGGCCGGGTGCGGAGGCGATCTTCGATCATGTGGCAATCGCGGCCCGGTCGTTCGACCGGATTCTGCCCCTTCTGGAGACGCTGACGGGAGAGCGGGCGACCGCCCCGGTGCGCGTCGAATCCCAGGGGGTGGAGGTCTCCTTCGTCGGCGAGAGGATTGAGCTGATCCGGCCGCTGGCCCCGGGGAGCGGGGTTGCGCGCTTCGTGGACGCGCGGGGAACCGGCCTGCATCATGTCGCCTGCCAGGTGGAGGATCTGGACGGGCGCATGGCCGAGCTGAAGGCCGCGGGGTACCGCTTTACCGCAGAGGAGCCGGCGATCGGAGCGAAGGGCCACAGAATTGCCTTTCTGCACCCGGGCACGACAGGGGGAGTGCTGATCGAGCTGGTCGAGGGCGGATCGCGGCGCGGCTCCCGTTCGTCCGGCTGATTTCCGCAGGGGTTGACTGCCGCTTTTCGCGCCGCCCTTCCCTCATGCCCGCCTTTCGGTTATCATATTCCTTTCCGACGGTGCGTCTTCTCTTCTGGCCGCTGCCTGAATCCGGCGTCCGCTCCGGCGACTCGGAATCCCACGCAGCGCTGGTAACCAGGCAAGGGTTCTTCCGGGCCAGGGGTCAGACCACACCGGACGGTCATCAAGGCGATTTGTGGCATATTGCGGCCGGCAACAGCTAAAAAGCCACGTTCTGCCCTTGGAGAACCGATTCCCGAACCTGCTGCGGAGTCGCTCTCCGGTGGCAGATGGTGTGGCGGGAAGCGCAAGGATCAGTGAATCCCTCCAGATTCGACCCGGAATCGCCCGCCCCCGCGCAGGCTCTGCGGAGCGCCCGCCCCGGCGCAGAGCGCGGCCCTTCCCCGGCTGGCAGTCCCGATCCACCCCAGAAACCCGGCACCAGGATCTGTTCGTGCAGCTCTCCTGCACACCCGGGCCCTTCGTGCTCCGTCTCTTCGCGACCGGCTTCTTCCCCCACCTCCGACTCCACCCGGAGGGGGAAATCCGAATCGCACCGCACCGCTTCCGGCGGCGACCCTCTCTTGCGAACGGCGCACCCGGCGTCCGCATCCAATGGCGCCACTCCCCACCCGGCACAGCCCGGCCCCGCCAAACCCGCTTTCGCCACCCTTCTAGAGAGCCGCATTCCCGTGCTGGACGGCGCAATGGGCACCATGCTCCAGCGCCACAACCTGACTGAGGACGACTACCGCGGCGACCTCTTCCGCGCGCACGACCGCCCGCTCCTGGGCGCGGCCGACATCCTCAGCCTGACTCGCCCCGACCTGATCGGCGAGATCCACAGCTCCTTTCTGGCGGCGGGGGCGGACATCGTCGAAACCAACACCTTCAGCGCCACCCGGATCGCCATGGAGGAGTACGGGGTCGGCGATGCGGTGGCCGAGATCAATCGCGCGGCCGCCCGGATCGCCCGCGCAGCCGCCGACGCCTTCACGGCCCGCACCCCCGAACGGCCCCGCTACGTAGCCGGGGTTCTGGGGCCCACCAACCGCACCGCCTCGATCTCCTCCGATGTGAACGATCCCGGGGCGCGCCAGGTCACCTTCGAGGAGCTGCGCATCAGCTATGCCGAGCAGGCCGCGGCGCTCGTCGAGGGGGGCGCCGACATTCTGATGGTCGAGACGATCTTCGACACCCTGAATGCAAAGGCGGCGATCTTCGCCATCCTGGAGCTCTTCGACACGCTGCCGACTCCTCCTCCGCTGATCATCTGCGGCACCATTACCGATCAGAGCGGACGCACCCTCACCGGCCAAACCCCCGAGGCCTTCTACAACTCGCTGCGCCACGCCGAACCCCTGGCCTTCGGCTTCAACTGCGCGCTGGGCCCCGAGGCCATGCGTCCCTGGCTGCACGAGCTGTCCGGCGTCTGCGAAGTGGCGGTGAGCTGCCACCCCAATGCAGGTCTTCCCAACGAGTTCGGGGGCTACGACCTGACGCCTGAAGAGATGGCCGCCTCGATGGGCGAGTTCGCGCGGGCGGGCTACCTCAACATTGCCGGCGGCTGCTGCGGCACCGTGCCCGACCACATTGCGGCGATCGCGGCCGAGCTCGACGGCGTTGCCCCACGCCCGCTTCCCCGCATTCCCCGGCACACCCGCCTGGCCGGCCTCGAACCGCTCACGATCGGACCCGATTCGCTCTTTGTGAATGTGGGCGAGCGCACCAATGTGACCGGTTCGCGCCACTTCGCCCGCCTGATCCGCGAGGACCGCTACGAAACCGCGCTCGAGGTGGCCCGCCAGCAGGTGGAGGGGGGCGCCCAGATCGTCGATGTGAATATGGACGAGGGGCTGCTGGATTCCAGGGCCGCAATGGTGCGCTTCGTGAATCTGCTGGCCTCGGAGCCGGACATTGCGCGCGTCCCCCTGATGATCGATTCCTCGCGCTGGGAGGTGATCGAGGCCGCGCTGAGGTGCGTGCAGGGCAAGCCGGTGGTGAACTCGATCAGTCTGAAGGATGGCGAGGAGGAGTTTCGCCGACAGGCGCGTCTGGCCCGGCGCTACGGTGCGGCGCTGATCGTGATGGCCTTCGACGAAGAGGGACAGGCGGCCGACGCCGACGCCAAGGTCGCAATCTCGCGGCGCGCCTACCGCATCCTGGTCGAGGAAGAGGGGTTTCCGCCCGAGGACGTGGTTCTGGATCCCAACATCTTCGCCGTCGCCACCGGGATTCCCGAACACGACGACTATGCGATGGCCTACTTCGAGGCGGTGCGCCGAATCAAGTCCGGCTGCCCGCACGCACTCGTCAGCGGCGGGGTGAGCAATGTCTCGTTCTCCTTCCGGGGCAGCGACGGGGTGCGCGAGGCCATGCACGCAGCCTTTCTCTATCATGCCGGCCGGGCGGGAATGGATATGGGGATCGTGAATGCGGGCAAAATTGCGGTCTACGACGAGATTCCGCCCGAGTTGCTCGAGGGGGTCGAGGATGTGCTCTTCAATCGCGACCCGCGCGCCACCGACCGGTTGACCGCCCTGGCCGAACGCTACCGCGAGAGCGGACCGGGGGGGACGGACGAGGATCTTTCGTGGCGCAACGGAGATGCCGCCGCACGCCTTCGGCATGCACTCATCCATGGAATCACCGCCCACATCGAGGACGACACGGAAGAGGCGCGCCAGGCTGCCGGGCGGGCGCTGCAGGTGATCGAGGGGCCGCTGATGGCGGGCATGAATGCGGTGGGCGACCTCTTCGGCGCAGGAAAGATGTTTCTGCCGCAGGTCGTGAAGAGCGCCCGGGTCATGAAGCGCGCAGTCGCCTATCTGGTGCCCTTCCTGGAAGAGGAGAAGGCGGCGGGCGAGGCGCAGCGTTCGGCCGGACGGGTGGTGATGGCCACCGTCAAGGGCGACGTCCATGACATCGGCAAGAACATTGTCGGCGTGGTTCTGGAGTGCAATGGCTACGAGGTCCACGATCTGGGGGTGATGGTGGCCGCCGAGACGATTCTGGCGAAGGCGCGCGAGGTGGAGGCCGATCTGATCGGTCTCTCGGGGCTGATTACCCCGAGCCTGGACCAGATGGTGCATGTGGCGGCCGAGATGGAGCGCACCGGAATGCGGCAGCCGCTCCTGATCGGGGGCGCGACAACCTCGCGGGTGCATACGGCGGTCCGGATCGAGCCGCGCTACGGGGGCGCCACCGTGCATGTGGCCGATGCATCGCGGGCGGTCGGGGTGGCGAGCGGTCTTCTGGATGCCGGACGGGGGGCGTCGTATGCGGCCGAGGTGCGCGAGAGCTACGGCGAGATCCGCAGGCGGCGCGGAGCGAAGACGCGAAAAGCAAGGCTGCTGACGCTGGACGAGGGGCGCGCGGAGCGGATGCAGATCGACTGGAGCGCCTATCGGCCGACGCCCCCGAAGAGGATCGGGCGGCAATTTCTTCCGGCCCAAGCCCCAGAGGACCGTGCGCACTCCTTTCCGCTGGATGAGCTCGTGCCCCGGATCGACTGGACTCCCTTCTTTCGGGTCTGGGATATGGCGGGCGTCTTTCCCGACATTCTGGACGATGCGGTCGTGGGCGAACAGGCGCGTTCGCTGTACGACGATGCGCGGGCGCTGCTCGGGCGGATTCGGCGCGAAGGACTGCTGCAGGCGCAGGGCGTCTGTGCCCTCCACCCGGCCAACTCCGTCGGCGACGATATCGTCTTCTGGACCGACGAGGGGCGCGACCGGGTTCTGGCCGTCTTTCCTGCGCTGCGGCAGCAGTTCGCCAAGTCGTCGGGGCGTCCCAACCTCTCCCTGGCCGACTTTGTGGCACCGCTGGAATCGGGGGTGGCCGACTACGCAGGCGCCTTCGCCGTGACCGCCGGGCATGGGGCCGAGGCCTTTGCGGCCGACCTTGCCGCCGAGGGCGACGACTATCAGAGCATTCTGGTCAAGGCGCTCGCGGATCGGCTGGCCGAGGCCTTTGCCGAGAAGCTGCACGAAGAGATCCGGCGCACGCTCTGGGGCTACGCTGACACCGAAGCGCTGACCAACCGGCAACTGATCGCCGAGGAATACGCGGGCATTCGCCCGGCGCCCGGCTACCCTGCCCTGCCCGACCACTCTCTGAAGCGCACCCTCTTCGCAATCCTGGATGCCGACCGGATCGGGCTGGAGCTGACCGAAAGCTGCGCCATGACCCCCGCGGCTTCGGTTTCGGGCCTCTATATCGGTCACCCGGCCAGCTTCTACTTCGGGGTGGGCCGCATCGGAGGCGATCAGGTGGAGGACTACGCAGCCCGACGGCAGATGACCGTTCCCGAGGCCGAAAGCTGGCTGCGGCCGAATCTGGCGGAGGACCCGGATGCCTGATCTGCGCGAAATGCTCTCGGACGAACGGGTCCACCTGCTCGATGGCGCCATGGGGACGATGCTCTATGCGCGCGGCGTCTTTTTGAATGTCTGCTACGACGAGCTGAACGCCACCCACCCCGAGCTGGTGGAGGAGGTTCATGAACAGTACATCCGGGCCGGAGCCGAGATTATCGAGACCAATACCTTCGGAGCGAACCCGGTCAAGCTCTCTTCCTTCGGACTCGAGGCGCGCACCGCGGAGCTGAATGAATGCGCGGCGCGGATTGCCGTAAAGGCGGCGGCCGGGAGGGTGGCGGTGGTGGGTGCGCTGGGACCTCTGGGAATCCGGATCGAGCCGCTGGGACCGACCTCGCTTGTCGAGGCGCAGGACTACTTTGCGCGCCAGGTCGATGGGCTGCTCGCCGGAGGCGTGGATGGATTCATGCTCGAAACCTTCTCGGATCTGGCCGAGCTGGAGCAGGCGCTGCGCGCGGTGGCGAGCCGTTCGGATCTGCCGGTGATTGCACAGGTGACCGTCAATGAAGATGGTCGCACGGCCTATGGAAGCACGGTGGAGGAGGCGGCGCGCGCGGCTGAACGGTGGGGCGCCGATGCGGTGGGGCTCAACTGCTCGGTGGGACCGGCGGTCATTCTCGATGGCCTGGAGCGCATGGCCGAGGTGACCCGCCTGCCCCTCTCCTCCAAGCCGAATGCCGGGTTGCCGCGCGCAATCGGCGACCGGAGCATTTACGTCACCGGCCCCGGGTACATGGCCCAATACGCCCGGCGCGCAATCCAGACCGGGGCCAGGCTCGTCGGGGGCTGTTGCGGCACCACCCCCGAACACGTTCGCCGCATTGCCGAAACCGTCGAGACCCTTCAACCCCGGCGCAGCTCGGTGCGGGTCATCCGCGAACCCGGCGAGTCCTCGGCACAGACCCCCGCCCCGCCCCTTGCCCGCCGCTCGGCGCTGGGAGGCAGCCTCGCCGCCGGCGAGTTCATCTGCGCAGCCCGCATCTTGCCCCCCCGCGGCTGGGACCCCGCCCCGACCCTGGATGCCTGTCATACCTTGGCGCGCGCCGGGGCCCGGTTCATCGGCGTCCACGAAGACCGGCACACCGCCCGCCTGAGCGCCCTCGCCACGGCCACCTGCATCGCGCGCTCCGGCCCGGTCGAAGCAATCGTCCACTACACCTGCCGCGACCGCCCCCTGACCGCCATGATCGCCGACCTGCTGGGCGCGGCCGCCACCGGCGTGCACAACCTGCTGCTCCTGACCGGAGATCCCGTCGGCGGCGCCCCCTACCCCGACTTTCGCTCGGTTGTGGATGTGGATTCGATCGGTCTAGCCAATGTGGTGGCCGCCATGAACCGCGGCCTCGATCCATCGGGCAATGCGATCGGTCCACCCCCCGGATTCGTGATGGGCGTCGCGCTTCGCCAGGGCGCCCGCGACCCGGATGCCGAGCTGCGCCGCTTTCACTGGAAGGTCGATGCAGGAGCCCACTTTGCGGTCACGCACCCCGTCTTCGACCCCGCTCACCTCCTCGAATTCCTGGCGCGCATGGGGCCGCATGGCGCACCGATTCCGGTCCTGGCCGCAATTCAGCCACTCGGCTCGTTGCGCCACGCCGAATTTCTGCGCAATGAGGTGCCGGGCGTGGTGATGCCAAATGCGATCATGGAGCGGATGCGAGAAGCAACGTCCCGCAGCGAAGCACACGCCGCCGCCGAGGGAATTGCGATTGCGCACGAGGTGGCAGCCGCGCTGAGGGGCGAGGTCGCCGGGCTGGAGATCGGGGCGCACCGCGATCCGGGGGTGGCGGCGGCGGCGGCGGTGCTGGAGGAGATCGGCGCGGGCTGATCCCTGGGGGCATCGGGGCGTTTCCGGGGGAAGGAGAGATGCCTTACGGGTCCGTAATGCGCGCCAGACGCCGGGCCAGATCGCGCAGCGGCAGGTTGCAGAGGTAGATCTTCTCGGCACCCACCTCGCCGAGCGCCTGGATCGTGCGGCGGCAGAGGGCTTCGGCGCTGTCGCCCGCCTCGAATTCGCGGGTGATCCGGCGCGCCGGCACCGGAAAGTAGCGGCCCAGTTGCGTCAGAGTGCGGGGGTTGGCGCTGTGATAATGAAAGACGCCATGAACCACCGGAAGATCGATTCCCAGGCGAATCAGCTCGGCATGAAAGCGCTCGACCACCGCGAGCGAATGGTGCGAGACGATCTGCGTCAGGACGAAATCGGCGGCGTACCCGCTGTCGGCGACGAAGCGGGCCTGGAGGACCGGATCGCGGTGCGGATTGGCCCATCCGCCCAGGGGCAAGGCGGGCTGCTCGGTGCGCAAAATGCGGCGCAGATCGCGGCTGTGGGGGACGCAGCGCGGAGGCCCGACCTCGTGATCACCCCCCACGACCGCCACCGCAGCCACCCCCAGCCCCGAGGCGCGCCGCGCGAAGAGCTGGCAGTAGGCGAGGGGATGCTTGCAGGTCAGGAAGGGGATGACGGTGCCGAAATCCGTGTCTGCGCCGAAGTTGGCGGCCAGATGCGCCAGGCTTTCCTCTTCCGGATCGCCCGCAGCGTCGTCGGTGAGGAAGACAAAGGTGCCGGTGCGCGCCAGCCGCCGCACAGCGTGGTGCATGTCGATCCAGAGGCTCATGCTGCGCTCCGAATCGATGCCGAGGCGGGGTGGCCTCAGCTCGACGGCGATCATCGGACCGGGCTGGGCGAGTCGCTCCAGGAGCGCCGGTGGTCCCGAGGACACAGGCGGGCCTCCGGGCAGAGGCGCCGCCGCCGGTTCGCGCGCGGGCGGCCCGGTCCGATCCGGTTGTCTGGTCATGCGCTTGCGGGCGATGGCCGCGCGTGCGTTCCCACGATCTCGAAGAGGGCCTCCGGCGCCACAGGCAAATCCCCCGTAAGCACCTCGTGGCCACTCGGCGTCAGCAGCAGATCGTCTTCGATGCGCACGCCGCAGCCCTCCAGCCCGGGATGCTCCGGACAGCTTCCCGGCGGAAAGTAGAGCCCCGGCTCCACAGTCAGAACCATGCCCGGCTCCAGCCGGACAGCTCCGCGCCGATCGCGGTAGCTGCCTGCATCGTGGATATCCAGCCCCAGCCAATGCGACGTCCGATGCGGAAAGAAGCGGCGATACTCCCCCTGTTCGAGGAGGTCGTCGGCCACTCCTGCCAGCACCCCCACTGCCGCCAGCCCCTCTGCCAGCGCGCGGCACGCCTCCCTGTGCACATCGTCGGGGGTCGCGCCCGGCACGCACTGTGCGACCGCGGCCCGGTGCGCCTCCTGCACCACCTGATAGATCTCGCGCCGCACCCCCTCCAGGGTCCCGGCGGCGGGGACCGTGCGACTGATGTCGGCGGCGTAGCAATCGAAGGCGCACCCGGCATCGATCAGAACCAGATCGTTCCGGCCGATCCGCGCGCTGTTGGCCACATAGTGCAGAGTGCAGGCGTTGGCCCCGGCGGCCACGATCGTGGCAAAGGCGGGTCCGTCGGCGCCCCGGCTCCGCATTCCCCCCTCCACCGCAGCCTCCACCTGCCACTCGCCCGCCCCCTCCCGCACGGCCCCGATCCCCTCCCGCACGGCAGCCGCCGCAATGCGGGCGGCTTCTCTCATGCGGGCGATCTCGGCGCTGTCCTTGACGCGGCGCATCGGGTCCAGAATCTGGCCCGGATCGACGATCGCCATCGCCCCCCGGCCCTGGCGCGCATGCAGTCGCCGCCCCTCTGCGAGCGCTCTTCGCACCGCATTGTCTCCACGCCGCGAAGCCCCCAGCCGGTAATGGATCCGCTCGGCCGGCGCCAGGAGCGATGGCGCGCGCGTCGGAAATTCGGCGATCGGAAAGACCGCATCGACGCCCACCCGCTCCCTGACCTCGTGCAGATCGGGCCGCGGACCCGTCCAGCGCTCGGCCTCAGGGTCGCGTTCGGGAACGAAGAGCGCGAAGGGGTGTTCGGCATCGCCGCCGCAGAGGATGAGCACGCTGTTGTCGCCCTGCCAGCCGGTCAGGTAGAAGAGCTCGGAATCGGGGCGGTAGCGCGCCTCGGAATCGCCGCCGAGGCCCCGAACCGGCGCTGCCGGCAGCATCATGGCGTCCGGGCCAAGCTGGCGCAGAACGGTTTCGCGGCGAGCGCCGAAGGGGTGGGGGGGATATGTCATCCCGGGCCGGAGAGGGCGCGCGCATCCGGGGGATTGCGGATCAGGAAGTGGTCGAACCAACTGCGCAGCCGCTCCAGGCGATCGACCAGCAACCATGGTTCGCCCGTGCGGGAAAGTCCGTGCGACGAGCGTGGATAGCGAATCAGCTCGGTCGGGACGCCCAGCTTCCTTAGCGACACGAACCACTGCTCGCCATCGCCGATCGGGGTGCGGTAGTCGTTCTCGCTGTGAATGATCAGCGTCGGCGCGGTCACATTCTCGACATACGAGATCGGCGAGAGGCGGCGATAGAGATCACGCTGTTCCCAGGGTGGCCCGAAGAACTCGAATTCGGTCAGCCCCTGCGCATCAGAGGTCCCCCACCAGCTTTCCCAGTTGACGATCGAGCGCGAGGTCGCGGCCGCGTGGAAGCGATCGGTGGTCGCGGTCAGCCAGTTCGTCATGAAGCCGCCATAGCTGCCGCCCGAAACCCCCAGTCGCCCGGCATCGATCTCGGGGTAGGCTGCCAGCGCTGCATCGACCCCCGCCAGATAATCCTCGCGGTCCACAATTCCCCATTCGCCGCGGGTGGCGTACTGGAAGTCGTGCCCATAGCCCGACGACCCCCGCGGGTTGGTGTAGAGGACAAAGAACCCTGCTGCCGACAGCACATGGAAGGTCGGAAAGAAGGTGTTTCCATAGGCGGAGTGTGGTCCCCCATGAATCTTGAGCACCATCGGCCAGGAGCCGCCCTCGTGAAATCCGACCGGCGGCACGATCCAGCCCTGGATTTCGGTGCCGTCGGCAACGGTCCAGCGCAGCTCCTCGGCGGGCATCAGCGTGACGGCGTTCAGCCACTCGTCGTTGAAGCGGGTCGCCTTCTGCTCGGTCGATCCGTCGACCGCGCCCAGATAGAGCTCGGTCGGGGTGACGGCGTCGGTGGCGGTGAAGGCCATGAAGTCGCCCGTGACCGAGAAGGAGAAGGACGACAGCCGACGTGCGCCGCGCGTGACCTGCTCCACGCTCCCCCCGGGAGCGACCTCGAAGAGGTGACTGTCGCCCCCGATCCCGGCGGCAAAGCGGACCCTGCTGCCATCGGCGCTCCAGACCGGATTGCCGGGGCGCAGATCCCAATCTCCGGTCAGGCTTTCGGGCTCTCCGCGAAGGTGGCCGTCGGAGCCGATCGCGGCCACCATCAGCTCGGTCTGCGCCCCGCGAGCTGCGGTCGCGAGAAAGGCCAGGGTGCGCCCATCGGGAGAGAGCGCCGGCGCACTCTCGCTGCCCGGATCGGAGGTCAGGCGTCGCACCGTTCCCCCGCGCGCATCCACCGCCCAGAGATCGCCGGTCGGTTCGGTCATCAGCTCGTCGTCCTGGGCCTCGTCGCCGGTAAAGAAGAGCACGCGCCCATCTGCGGACCAGATCGGTTCGCCCGCATTGAAGTCCAGCCGGGTCAACTGCCGGGGCTCGCCTCCATCGGCCTCCACCACCATGATCTGCCGGGTGGGGCGGGTCAGGAAGTGGGGGCGCAGGGCGAGTCGGCCATCCTGCTTGTAGCGGATCGAGGTGACGACCCGGCCATCGAAGCGTTCGGCGTCGAGGGTGCGGCTGACTGCATCGGGCGCAATCCAGCCCCGGCGCGCTTCGGGACCGGGGGCGTCGATCTCTTCGGGGTCGATCTCGCGCAGAAAGGCAATCCGCGACCCATCGGGCGACCAGACCGGAGCGCCATCCACCCCCTCGATGTGAAAGGCCTCGCCAGGGCCGCGCACCCGCAGGAACCAGATCGGATTCGGATCCCCGGCACGCGCCGAGGTAAAGGCGAGCAGCGATCCATCGGGCGACCAGCGGGGCCGCTCCGCACTCTCGTTCGGTGCCGTAACGCGAAGGGGAGCGCCCTGGGGACGGCCATTGTCCAGGGGCTGCAGCCAGATCGCTCGCTGGCGGCGGTTCTCGCTCTCGACGACCGTCGTGACGGTAAAGGCCACATGGTCACCCCGGGGCGAGATCGCCACCTCGCCCACCCCCACCAGATCGTAGTAGTGCGCGGGGGTATACCCCTGCTGTGCGCCCAGGAGGGCAGCGCCCGGAAGAAAAAGCGCGCCGATCATGACCAGCGCAGGGGGCAGGGTGCCGATGCAGCGTTGGGAGCGCGCCCTTCGGCGAGGTCGGCGCAGTGCCTGCAGCCCGGGAACGATGCCGCCCGGTGAGGTCCCTTGAAGAGTGCTGCCGTCTTTTGTCATTCCCGACTCCGGATTCCGGTGGAGATGTGCCACTCGCCCGGCAGGCCGGGAACGCCTTCGTGTCCCTTTGCCGGAGGGCCCAAACTAGAGCGCCCGCGCGAGCCTCTCAAGGGCGGGGCGGCTGCGGCAAGGGCGACGGAATGCGTTCCTCGCGCTCCGAAAGAGGCAACCAGTCTTGCCTGTTGTCCCATATGCCGAAAGATGGTCGGTCCCCGACTCCGGTTTGCCGACTCGCTCGCTCGATCACCGGGACCGGCAAAGTCGCGTCCCTGGATGTGGACTTCGCCCATGCAGAGGGCGTGCTTTCCACGTCCGTCGCGACGGGGCTACGTTCCGCCATTCCCACCAACGCGAAGCTCGAATCGAATGATCCGCACACTCCTTCCGGCGTCCCTCGCGACACTGCTCATGACGGCAGATGGTCATGCCCAGGAGCTCATTGAGCTTCCGGGAAAGGACCAACCTCTGGCCTTCGAACTCTCGGATGTCTATCACATCGGGTCGGCCAGCGCAGTCGCCGATCAGGAGCTTCTGAACGCGATTGGGGGCGCAGGCTTCGACGAGGCCGGAAAGCTGTATCTCCTCAACTCGCCCTGGCACGTGGTCGCCATCGGTCCGGATGGCCGTGTCCTTGGTCAGTTCGGCCGCGCCGGCGAAGGTCCCGGCGAATTCGGGAAATCCGCGCCAGTTGGATGTCTTGCCGGGCGGGCGAATTGTCGTCACGGACATGAAGCGCCGGACCTTTCATGTCTTTGATCCCGAGGGCACCTTCGAGCGAGGTGTGAGAATGGCGCTCGACATGCCGGACCTCGATCTCCTGCTGCAAAACGCCCTCTATTGGGGAAGGACCGCAGTGTTCGGAGCGCGTCCGGCCCGCGAGGGCGTGGCGATCTTTTCCGACGGCATCCGCAAGGTCATGCGCACCGACCTGTCGTCGGACGAGGCGCGGATTGAGCCGTTCGTGGAGGCATGGGCGCCCCCGGGCACCGAAGAGAAGTTCGGGAGTCTGGCGCAGGTAACAGGCGGCAGGGTGTGGGGATTCGTGCCGCCTCTTGTTTTCGATGCGTTGCCGGGCGGTGGCATCGCGTATTCCGATTCGTCCACCTATGCGGTCAAGGTCACCGGGTCGGCCGGCCAGACGTTGCGGATCCTGCGCCGTCCCATCGTCCCACAACCGGTCACGGATCGTCTCAAGCGGGCGGAGATCGACCGCCAACTGGCAGAGCTGAGCCGGGCCAACGACCCGGGCGGCGAGCTTCCCCTGACCTCCCGGGCGATGCTGGCGGGGTTCCGTTCGGGCCAGGCGCAGGCGATCGAGGAGATGCAGTTCCTTCCGGAAGTGCCGGTTCTGTACGCGCTTCGCACCACCTGGGAGGGAAATCTGTGGGTTCAGCGACGCGGAGAGGAGCCCGCCGTGGACCTTGGACCGATCGACGTGCTCACGCCGGCCGGCCGCTATCTGGGCACCCTTGACGGACGGATGCGGATGCCGGACGAGTTCGGTCCCGATGGCCTCGTCGTCTTCATCGAACGAGACGAGTTCGATGTGCCGGTCATCGAGGTGAAGCGGTTCGCGCTCGCCCACTGAGAAGCGGCCACCGGATCGGAGCCATCCGCCAGCTTCGGTGGCCTGAGATCGACTTCGTGGGCCGGGCCATGCTCTGGCGCACCGAACACGACAAGTCGGGACACGAGCACGTCACGCCCGCCACCACCGACGGTGCTCGAAGCTCCGGGCCAGCCATCCGCCATTCGCCGAGCCATCCGCCGAATCCGACCAGTCTTGCCCCGGGGGGGAAGCCGCGGTAGCCTTTGGGTTCGCTGTGGTCGCCCTGGGGTTCGCAGAGACCTTAGACGCTGGAGGCGGATGGTGCAGGGCTCTTGGAAGGTTATGTTGACTGCAATAAATTGCAAATTATTGCAAAATTATGCATCACATCTCCTCTTTGGCCTTCTTTTCATGGCGATTTTGGCGGCTCTTTCGCAGGGGAGCCGGGCGCAGGTCGTGCGCGGACAGCTCCTGGACGCCGCTGGCAGGACCGCGATCGGTGGCGCCATGGTCGTGCTGGTCGATGAGCGTCAGAGCGAGTTCGGTCAGGACCTGACCCGCGCCAATGGCCGCTTTCAGCTCGACGCCCCCACCCCGGGGCGCTACCGGGTGCGCGCCGACCGGATCGGCTATGCCACCACCCTCTCGGAACGCTTCGAGCTCTCTGCCGGCGACACCCTGACGCTGGAGCTGGTCGCCCGGATCCAGCCGATCTCGCTGGCCGGAATCGAGGCCGGGGCCGATCGGCGCTGCCGCGTGCGCCCCGAAGAGGGATTGGCGGTGACCCGGGTCTGGGATGAGGCGCGCAAGGCGCTGGCCGCGGCGGCGTGGACGCAGGATCGCGGCTACTACCGCTACGAAATGATGGGAATCCGGCGCCAGATGGACCGCGAAAACCGCGCGGTGATCTCGGAGGATCGGAGCTACGAGCGGGGCTACCGCCGGTCGCCCTACGTTGCGCTCCCCGCCGAGCAGCTTGTCGAAGAGGGATTTGCGCGGTTGCATCCCACCGAATCGCTGTACTGGGCGCCCGATGCCGCCGTCCTTCTCTCCGATCCCTTCCTGGACACCCACTGCTTCCGTCTGCGCGACGACCCCGACCGGGCTCCGGGGCTCATCGGTCTCGCCTTCGAACCCCTGCGTCGGCGCCGCCAGCCCGATATCGCGGGCACCCTCTGGATCGATCCCGCAAGCTCGCGCCTGGAGTGGCTCGACTTCCAGTACCGGAATCTGGATCTGCCCGACGCGCTCGCATCGGCGCCGGTGGGGGGGCGGGTCGAGTTCGAGGAGTTGCCCAATGGAACCTGGATCGTTCGCTCCTGGCGAATTCGCATGCCGCGCGCAGGGACGGCCGCCAATCCCCTGACCGGACGGGTCGAATCGGTGCTGGAGGGGCTGACCGTGCAGGGCGGCGATGTGCTGCGGGTGCACGGCGAAGAGGGAGTCGTGCTGACAGCCGACCGGGGAGGACGGATCCTGGGCGTCGTCTTCGATACTCTACAGGCGGGGCTGCCGGGCGCGCGCGTCCACATTCCGGGAACCCCGCTCGAGGCCCTGACCGGCTCCGATGGCCGCTTCGAGCTGGCGGGGCTGGAAGCGGGGACGTACGCGGTGACCTGGTCGCACCCCTATATCGAGAGCTTCGCCTTCACCCCCGAACCCTTTCAGGTCGAAATCCCCGAAGACGCCGCGGATCCGGTGCAGATCAACTTTGCCGCACCCACCACCGGCACCATCCTCAATCGACTCTGCCGCGATGTGGAGCATCCAGGCAATGCGGCGAACCTGCCGGCCGGCGGCGCGCTGCGCAACGATGGAATTCTGGTGGGCCAGGTCACCGACAGCACCGGCGCGGGCGTGCCGGGGGTCATGGTGCGGATCCTTGCGCGCGATTTCGATCTGCGCGAGGTCGTTTCGGAGTCGGCGCTCCTGGTCCGCTCCCTTCACGAAGGACACAGCGGCTGGATGGTGCCGACCAGCGCCACGGGCCACTACCGCGCCTGCTGGGTTCCCCTCGAGGTCTGGCTGGATGTCGATGTGGCGCCCGCAGACGAGACCGGCGCCAGACGCGGCATCGAGGACGGCGATCTTCCCGCCGAGCGGATCGCGATCCCCCCCCGACAGCTACATTCAGAGGCTGGATCTGCGGATCGGTTCCCGCTGATCCCCCCATCGACCCGGCACCCCCTCCATCTCCCAACCGGAAGGACCCGTCGTGCGCAATTCGCTCTCGCCCAACCCTGCGGCTTCGCGTCGGCCCGGCACCGGGATCTCTCTTCCGGCGATCCTGCTTCCGCTCCTGCCGGCGCTGCTCGCGGCGGTGCCCCCGGCTGCAGCCCAGACGCCACCTGCCGACCCCATCGCGCTCGATTCGATCGTGGTCCAGGTGTTGCGCTCGCCGGTACAGTTGAACCGCCTGCCCTTTGCGGCTTCGGTGCTGGCCGGAGCTGCGCTCCGCGAGGCCAATTCCGGTCTCTTTCTCGAAGAGGCGCTGCACGGGCTTCCGGGAGTGCGCGTGCAGAACCGCTACAACCCCGCCGTGGGGGAACGCATCTCCATTCGCGGCTTCGGTGCGCGGGCGCAGTTCGGAGTGCGCGGCATCAAGGTTCTGGTCGATGGCATTCCCGCCACCCTTCCCGATGGCCAGACCACCCTCGACCACCTGGATATCGGTTCGCTGGGGCGGGTCGAGGCGCTGCGCGGCCCGGCGGCGGCGATCTACGGAAATGGCGCCGGTGGCGTTCTCCTCTTCGAGAGCGCGCCCTCGTTGCCGGGTGCCTACAATCAGGATCTCACCGCGGTCGCCGGCTCCGACGGACTTCTGCGCGTGCAGACCACGGTTTCGGGGCGAGCGGGCGGCATTGCCTACCGGGCCAGCGTGGCCGGACATCGCTTTGACGGCTTTCGCGACAACCCCACCGATTCCGGGGCCGATCCCTACAGTCGCGCCGAACGCAACACCCTCAGTGCGGGATTTTCCGCAGATCTGGCGGGTGGAAGGCTGGCAATCCGACTGAGCGGGCTCGACCTGGACGCCCTGAATGCGGGTTCGCTCCCGGCTGCGCTCTTCGACGAGGGCAGCAATCAGGCCTGGGGGTTCAATGTGCGCCGGGGAACGCAGAAACAGGTGCGACAGGGACAGGCCGGGGTCAGTTGGCGAGGTCCGGTGGGAGGCGGTCTGGCGGCCGAATTCTCGAGCTATGGCGTATGGCGCGAGCTCGACAACCCGATCCCCAATACGGTGATCGATCTGGACCGGAGGGGTGGCGGGGTGCGGGCGGCGCTCGTTCGCGAGTGGCAGATGACGAATGGCCCGGCGCGGATGGATTTCGGGCTCGAGGGCGAGCTGCAGAGCGACAACCGGAAGAACTTCGAGAATCTGAATGGCGAACCCGGCGCGCTCGCTCTCTCGCAGCAGGAGGATGTGCGGGCCGGCGCCCTCTTCGGACAGCTTCGCCTGCCCCTGGCCCGGCGCCTCGATGCGGTGGCGGCGCTGCGGCTGGATCGCTTCCGCTTCGAGGCCAGCGACCGCTTCGTTGCCGCCGACAATCCCGACGATTCGGGAACGCGCACCATGGGGGGACTGAGTCCCTCGCTCGGCTTCCACCTCGATCTGGGGAGCGCCAGCCTCTACGGGTCGGCTGCGCGTTCCTTCGAGACCCCCACCACAACCGAGCTGGCCAACCGGCCCGACCGCGCGGGCGGCTTCAACCCCGAACTCGAACCGCAGACCGGCTGGACTCTCGAGAGCGGCCTGCGCGGCACCCTGAGGGGCAGAGCCGCCTGGGATCTGACTGCCTTCGCCTCGCGCCTGCAGGGTCAGCTCGTGGCCTTCGAGGTACCGGCCGCTCCCGGTCGCAGCTTCTTTCGCAATGCAGGCAAGTCGCGCATTCAGGGGATCGAGGGTTCGGTGCGGGCCGCTCTGACCGCAGCGCTGACCGGCCGCCTGAGCTATGGCTACATCGATGCGCGCTTCACCGAATTTGCGGTTGATGGCGAAGACTTTGCCGACAACAGGATCCCGGGAACGGCGCCCCATCGCCTGGAGGCCGCCCTGCGCGCTGCGGCGGGGCCCTGGTTCGGCGAGATTCGCAGCGAGATGCGGGGAGCGGTGCCGGTCAACGACGCCAACGACGCCGAGGCCGCCGGCTTCACCCTCCTTGACCTGCGCTTGGGGGGATCGGGGCTGCGGGTCGGGTCCACGCGCCTCTCCCTCTTTGCGGGAATCACCAACCTGACCAATGTGCGCCATGCGTCGTCGGTGGTGGTGAATGCTTTTGGCGGACGCTACTTCGAGCCCGGTCCCGATCGCGGCGGCTATGCGGGGGTGTCGATCGCCTGGGGTGCCGGGGACAGGTAGGCCAGCGACCCCTACAGGAGCGAACAGGCCTCCGGATCGTGCAGCAGCCAGAGGCTGTTCCCCACCGGTCGCTCGCCCTCGGCATCGGAGGGGGAGTTCGCGACCGCACCCTCGACAATCATCGTGGACGATCCGCCGCCATCCAGATTCAGGGCTTCCTCGGCGCCAAGCCAGAGAAGGAGATTCGCCAGCTCAATCAGAGACATTCCCGCCGAGCGAGGCTCCTGCCGTCCATCCACGACCACCATCCAGAGCCGCCCGGTATCGACGTCGAAGCCGACTGCGGTCCGCGGATGCCGATTGAGCGCAAAGGCGGGGCGGTCGCGCACCCCGAGATCGCTGGCAACGCGACCCTCGGCCAGGAGCTCCGGATAGCCTCCGACCACCTGCATGCCCGGGGATCCGCGCTCATGGACAAGGGTGTCGGAACCGAAGCCAAGGTCGCCCCCTCCTACGGCAACCGGCGTTCCGATCCAGGGCTCCCGGGCGCCCTCCTGCCAGAGAAACGCCGGACGCGCGGCCAGGCGCCAGGTGCCGCTGGTGACCTCGGGTCCCAGGGGAATGCCGTTGTCGAGCCGGAAGAAGTCGCCATTGATCCCCGCCAGGGGCTGCCCCGAAGAGGTGGGCGCCATGACCGAGACCGGAAGGCGCAGACGCATCGTCCCGTCGGGGCCGCCCACAGCCGGAACCACCTGCAGATCGAGGCTGCAGTGGGCAATGTCGGCCGAGACCAGATGAATCGCCCAGGGACCCTCGGCCGACCAGAGGAAGTGATAGCGCACCCCCTCGCCCAGCTCGCGCTCGCGCACCGTGTCCGGCGTGATCTCGGCCAGGAGCGCCGAGGGCAGATGCGAAGCGCTCTCCACCCTCCCCTCGGGGACCTCGCACCCCAGCAGGCAGAGGATCAGGGCGACGAGTGGCGCGCATCTTGCAGAGAGCCCCGGCGATGCCCTGGGGTGGCAATCCGCAGACGGCTCCGAGGTGCATTCGGGCGCGGGGGCACCCGTGGGGAACCGCTGCGCTTCGCGCGACCTTCGTTCGCCATCGCCGGGGGCGTCCAGCGCTGTGTGGATCCGGCAGAGCATCTGATATCCGAATCCCGGCAGGAAGTCATGTAAGGTCAACCAGGACTGCATGATCTGCATTTCCTGCCGTTTGACTGGACTTTGCGGGCGCATGAGGGATGACATCGGGGGGGGCGTCGGCGGGATCGCAACTCGTTATGGGCGCCGGTAGGTGGCAACCGCCGGAATCCCCCGGCTTGTCATGATATCGAGGGCGAGTCCGGCGAGGGAGCCGGGCATGGCGTCGGCCTGCATGGGATCGCCCCGCAGAATGGCGCGCACCCTTCCGGTTTGGTCCCGATAGATCGACATGGGGAGATCGGTGGAGCCGTCCAGGGTGGCCGTGGCGTTGTCGGGGCCGGAAAGGGTGATGCTGGCCAGAGCTTCCCAGCCGGGTCGAGTGGGAAGCGCGTAGACGAAGCCGCCTTCCCCGCCCCCGCCATCGGCGATCTCGGGCATGGCAAAGGGGAGGGTGAAGAGGGTCTGCCCGGTGGCGGTTGTGCCCTCGATCGTCCAGGGGCCACCCGTCTCGGGCAGGGTGGGCGGGGCATCGACGACAAAGGCGGGCTCGAGGTGGGGCGTTCCGGTAGAATCGACGCCGCCCCAGAGAAGGAGAGCAGAGGTGGGAGACGATGGAGGGGGTTCGGCGCGGCGGCGGTGGCGAAGAGCGTTGGTGAAGTGGTAGTCGCTGATCCATTTCTCGCCACCACAATAACTCATCACTTCCGGTTGATCGGGGACCGTCAGGGTGTCATTTGTGAAGTCGTAGCCCCAGGCACCGCTCTGTCCCCCCCAATAGGGAAAACCAGGATCAACCCCCGCAGGTAGGCCACACGGCGCATGCATAAGCGACAGGTTGTGGCCCAGCTCGTGGGCAATCGTCCATGGATCAAGGCTCGAAACACTTAGCCACTTTCCTACATAAGCCATCCCACCACCACCTTCAAGCGTGCCCATCCAGTAGCCACTCCCTCCTTCCGTAAAGCGAATAACCGATGTTTGACCAAGGATTGCAGAAGAGTTAGCGAAATCAGGACGAATGTCAGTCCAAACGGGTTCGTGTACTGCAACCGACCATTCGTGGGCAGGCAGAATCGCTTGTGGAAAGCGCAAGAGATGATGGCCATACGGATCGGCAGCCATCGCGTTGACCGTGGTTACAAGCGATAAATCCGGGTTTTCGGTCCAGAGGAAAGGAATCAGGGTTAGCTCCATCGTCGGCAGCGCTTCAACCTCAAGCGCTGTGCGTCCCTCGGCGGGAAGGCGGCTGGCAATGCCAAGCGCAGGATCGAGCGTGCCGTCGGGATCGATTTCGATCACCATCTCCAAGCCGGGCTGCAACAGTTCGCCCGGTATTCGGACATTGGCGGAAATTCCAAGGTCGCTTTCGTAAATCTCCGTCGGTAGTGGCCCAGGCTTTCCGGGAATCTTTACCGTATGCGAGGCGGTGGCGCTTCCCGAAGCGTAGAACGATGCCCGCACCGGAGGAATGGGAACGGAATTTCCGGCCGGCGCGGTGGGGAAAACCCGGAGCAGAGCTTCGCGCCCGGCGATCAGTGGTACCGGATACTTGAGACTTTGCGAGGCTTGCACCAAATAGGCCATGCTGGTCGTAGCGGAACACGAACGAACTCGGTAGCGTAGCAGCGTTTTCGTCCAGCGGATGAATGCCGGATCGGTCGAGGCGCATAGTCCGGTATTCGAGAGAATCAACTCAGGCAGCAGCCTAAGTTGGGCCAGCGTCATGGGAAGAGCACCCGAAAGATCCTCATTGTGGGACAAACCAAGCGTTCTCAACCAGAACAGCTGCCCCAACTCTGGAGGGATCGGTCCCGATAGGTCGTTGTCGGACAGGTAGAGGCTTTGTAGCGCGGACAGATTCCCCAACTCTGAAGGGATCGGTCCCGATAGGTCGTTGTCGGACAGGTAGAGGCTTTGCAACGCGGACAGATTCCCCAGCTCCGGCGGGATCGGTCCCGATAGGTCGTTGTCGGACAGGTAGAGGCTTTGCAGCGCGGACAGATTCCCCAACTCTGGAGGGATCGGTCCCGATAGGTCGTTGTCGGACAGGTAGAGGCTTTGCAGCGCGGACAGATTCCCCAACTCTGGAGGGATCGGTCCCGATAGGTCGTTGTCGGACAGGTAGAGGCTTTGCAGCGCGGACAGATTCCCCAACTCTGAAGGGATCGGTCCCGATAGGTCGTTGTCGGACAGGTAGAGGCTTTGCAGCGCGGATAGATTCCCCAGCTCCGGCGGGAGCGGTCCCGTAAGGTCGTTGTCGGACAGGTAGAGAGCTACAACCCGCCCCTCCGCATTCACCGACACATCAGACCACTCCCCCAGCGGGGCATCGGTCAGCCAGTTCGTGTTGTCTTTCCAGTTTGGCCCGCCCGTCGTCTCGTACAGCGCTACAAGGATTTCCCGATCGGTAAGCGGCGGGCAGTTTTCGCTAGTCCCCTCCGCTACCGGGATCGCCGCAATCCACTCCCGCAGCTCTTCGGGGCTGCACAGCCTGGTACCCGCAAACCGCAATACCTCCAACTCATGACCGTTCAGCTTTAGAGGCAAGCGCCCTTGAAGGCTCGGGTTATGCGAAATATCAAGCACCTTCAACTCTGTCAGGTCGGTAATAGACCGGGGGAAATGCCCTTTCAGGTTGTTCGCCGGAAGTTCAATGCTCACGACCTGTTCCAAGGAATTGGTGGTAATCCCATGCCACTCTGAAAGAGCCACGTCGCCCAGCCAGCCATCGAACCGAGTCCACTGAGTTCCATCCATGGCCTTGTACATCTCCTCCAGAACTTCCCTGTCATCGACGCAGAGGGGTACAGGTGATGATAGCTGTGTCCGCCACCGATCAAAGGCGTCCGTTTGAGGAACACATAGATCCGTATTGGAAATTTTCAAATGCGTTAGGGCGCCAAGTTCCAGAAATAATTCAGGGATCGGTCCCGATAGATCGTTGCCCGATAGGTAGAGGCTTTGCAACTCGGACATATTCCCCAGTTCTAGCGGGATCGAGCCCGATAGGTTGTTGGAGTTCAGCCAGAATCTTCGCAACTCGGACAGATTCCCCAGCTCTGGCGGGATCGAGCCCGATAGGTTATTGGAGTACAGGTCGAGCCCTACCACCCGCCCCCATTCATTCACCGACACCCCATACCACTCCCCCAGCGGCGCATCGGTCATCCAGTTCGCGTTGATTGTCCAGTTCGACCCGTCCGTCGCCTCGTACAGCGCTGTCAGCGCCGCACGGTGTGGGCATACTCCATCCGTTCCTTCTACGACGGGGATCGCTGCAAGCCAATCCTGTAATTCTTCGGGATTGCACAACCCGGTGCCCGCAAACCGAAACACCTCCAGCGATGCTTTCGTCAATGCCCACGGCAATCGCCCCTGAATGCCTGGATTGTCCGAGATATCCAGCACCTTCAACTTCGACAGATCGGCAATAAACCAGGGAAAGTGCCCTTTCAGGTTGTTCGCCGGAAGTTCAATGCCCACGACCTGTTCCAGGGAATCGGTGGTGATCCCATACCACCCTGAAGATGCCACGTCGCTTAGCCAGCCATCGGACCGACTCCACTGCGTTCCATCCATGGTCTTGTACATCTTCTCCAGAACTGCCCTGTCAGCATAGCCACAGAGGGGTACCGGTGATTTTTGTACCTGTCTCCACCACTGATCAAAGGCGTCCGTGCCCGGCACACACAGATCGGTATTGTACATCTCCAGCCTAGCGGAAAGGTTGAGAAACGACTCAGGGAGCGGTCCCGATAGATCGTTGTTGGACAGGTAGAGGCTTTGCAGCGCGGACAGCTTTCCCAGCTCCGGCGGAATCGAACCCGATAGGGCGTTGTTGGACAGGTAGAGGCTTTGCAGCGCGGACAGCTTCCCCAACTCCGGCGGAATCGAACCCGATAGGGCGTTGGAGGACAGGTAGAGTCTTCGCAACTCGGACAGATTTCCCAACTCCGGCGGAATCGAACCCGATAGGGCGTTGGAGGACAGGTAGAGGCTTTGCAGCGCGGACAGCTTCCCCAACTCCGGCGGAATCGAACCCGATAAGGCGTTGGAGGACAGGTAGAGGCCTTGCAACTCGGACAGATTTCCCAACTCCGGCGGAATCGAACCCGATAGGGCGTTGGAGGACAGGTAGAGGCCTTGCAACTCGGACAGATTTCCCAACTCCGGCGGAATCGAACCCGATAGGGCGTTGGAGGACAGGTAGAGGCCTTGCAACTCGGACAGATTTCCCAACTCCGGCGGAATCGAACCCGATAGGGCGTTGGAGGACAGGTAGAGGCTTTGCAGCGCGGACAGCTTCCCCAGCTCTGGCGGGATCGGACCCGATAGGGCATTATAGTGCAGGTTAAGGGTTGCCAGAGCCGACAGATTCCCCAACTCCGAGGGAATCGAACCCGATAGATCGTTCCAACTCAGATCTAGACCTTCCAGCGCGGACAGATTCCCCAGCTCCGAGGGGATCGAACCCGATAGGTTATTGGAGTACAGGTAGAGGCTTCGCAACTCGGACAGATTCCCCAACTCTGGGGGAATCGAGCCTGATAGGGCGTTGCCGAACAGCTGGAGTTTTTCCAGCGCGGACAGCTTCCCCAGCTCTGGCGGGATCGGACCCGATAGGGCATTATAGTGCAGGTTAAGGGTTGCCAGAGCCGACAGATTCCCCAACTCCGGGGGAATCGAGCCCGAAAGCCCATGGAGTATCCGGTACCCGCTTTCCCAATCTAGGTACCCCCCAAGCTCAAGCCCCACCACCCGCCCATCCGCATTCACCGAAACCCCATACCACTCTCCCAGGGGCGCATCGGTCAGCCAGTTCGTGTTGTCTTTCCAGTTCGGGCCGTCCATCGCTTCGTACAGCGCGACCAGCACCGCACGATCCGCATTCGCAGCGGCCGAAACCGCAGCGACCGGCAACGGGGGCGCGGTGGGCTCGATCACCTCTTCGCAAGCGGCCAAAATAGGCAGGAGCAGGAACAGCAGGCGGCGGATTGTCATCCCGGTTCTTCTTTACCCGGTGTACGCTCTCCATCGGCGGGCGTCATGCCCACATACTTGAGGCCGCTCCCGGTGTTGAAGAGCACCACCTCGTCTTCGCGGCCGATCAGACCCATATCCATGAAGGCGGAGACGGCGGCGGCGGTCGCTCCGCCCTCGGGGGCGGCAAAGATCCCTGTCGCAGCACCGATCCTTTTCACCCAGCGCTCCATCGCGGCATCGGAGACGGCCACCGCCCCCCCACCCGATTCCCGCACCGCGCGCAGAATCAGAAAATCGCCCACGGCCCCCGGCACGCGCAGCCCGGCCGCATAGGTGCGGGCATCTTCCCACAGCGGCGCCGCCTCGAGTCCGGCTTCCCACGCGCGCACCATCGGCGCACAGCCATCGGATTGCGCCACGAACATCTTCGGCCGCTCGCTTCCGATCCACCCCAGCGCCTCCATCTCGGCAAAGGCCTTCCACATGCCGATCAGTCCCGTGCCTCCCCCCGTCGGATAGACGATTGCATCGGGCAGACGACCGTCCAACTGCTCGAAAAGTTCGTACCCCATCGTCTTCTTGCCCTCGACCCGGTAGGGCTCCTTCAGCGTGGAGAGATCCCACCAGCCATCGCGGTCGCAGCGCTCGCGCACCACCCGCCCACAGTCGCTGATCAGACCCTGCAGAAGCTGCAGATCGGCGCCCAGCGCCCTGATCTCGGCCAGAATCGGGAGCGGCGTGTCGTCGGGAACCACCACATGCACCGGCAACCCTGCGGCAGCTCCATAGGCGGCAGTGGATCCGGCCGCATTCCCCGCCGACGGAATCGCCAGCTCGCGCGCGCCCAGCTCGAAGGCGCGCGACACCGCCATGCAGAGCCCCCGATCCTTGAAGGATCCGGTCGGGTTCTGTCCCTCGTCCTTGATCCGGAGCCGGCGCACGCCCAGCATCCGGGCCATGCGCGGGGCATCGACCAGGGGAGTGAAGCCCTCGCCCAGAGTCACGCGAAAGGCGCGATTGCGCACCGGCAGAACCTCTTCGTAGCGCCAGAGCGAAGGAGCGCGACCGGCAATGGCCGCAGGGGTGAAGCGGTCGCGGAGCGCGTCGAGATCGTACCGGGCGAAGAGGGGCTTGCCCGCAGGCGAGAGCCCGATGAGCTGCTCGGAGGGAAAGGTCAGGCCCGTGCCGGTACACTCCAGGAAGGCCGCGCCAGGGAGCAGCGATTGCGAAGATGACATGCCGGGAAGAGGTCGATCGGGGGTCGGGGGTTGAGGAATGCGACGGGATCGGGCAACCTTCCCGCCACGGAAGCGATCATAGATTCTGCAGTCTGCGGACTGCGAGACCGCAAGAAAGGTAATGCGCCACGATTCGCGTGGGGCCAACCGGAGAAGTCCATCGGTGAATCCGTCGAGCCCCCCAACAGGAACGCCAGATATGGAAGCACAACTCATCCGCAGAGCCTGCGAGGGCGATGGCAGAGCCGTCAGGGCACTCTACGACCGTTATTCGTCCCGCGTCTATGCAGTGGTGCGCAGGATCGCCGGCGACGACGATCTGGCCGAGGACTACGCGCAGGAGGCGTGGATCCGGGCTATTCGCGCACTCCCAACCTTTCGCGGCGAAGCCCGCTTCTCGACCTGGCTGCATCGGATCGCCGTCAACTCGGCGCTGCAGGCCGTCCGCAAGGCGAAGAGACACCGAAGCCGCGAGACCGCCCTGCCGGACGATGTGCCTGCGGTGCAGCGCATGGGCGACGTTCTCCTTGAACGCAGGCTGGACGCTGCGCTGGACAATCTGCCCGAGGGAATGCGGCGGGTTCTGGTTCTTCACGATGTGGAGGGCTACACGCACGAAGAGATCGGCGAGGCGCTGGGCGTGACCGCCGGGACATCCAAATCACAACTTTTCAAGGCCCGGGCCAAGATGCGGCGCATGCTGCGCGGACTTGAACCCACTCCGAAGAAGGTGGAAGCATGGAGCGTCTGAAACTCGAGGAGCTGGCGCGGCTGGTCGATGAGCGCCCCAACGAGAAGGAACGGGCGGCGCTGGAGAGCGATCCCGGACAGCGGCGCGAGCTGGAGGCGCTCCGCAGCCAGAAGCGCGCCCTGGGCAATCTTCCCGCAATCCTGCCGCCGGCCGGCGGTTGGCGCCACCTGGAGGAAGAGCTGGTTGGAAACGGCCTCATTCAGGGTCCCCTCTCGCCCTTCGGGGTATGGCGCAAGTGGATGCAGGCGGCCGCGATGATCGTGCTCTTCATCGGCGGCACCGCATTCGGCTGGACTGTGCGCAGCCCGGCTGCCCCTTCGAATTCGGCGCCGGATCCCGATATGGAGTCCGAATTTCTGCCAGTGGCGAGCGGCACTTCGGCGACGGGCGCGACCGATCTCCGGCCCGCAACTCTGGAGGAGGCCCGGCTTGCGGTGGTCGAGGCCGAGGAGGAATGGCTGCGCGCTTACCGCGTTCACCAGGAGCTCTTTCACGCCCTGAATGGCCGAAGCCCCACAAACGACCCCGTGGCGCGACTCGCCGGCATCGAGGCCATGGTGGCCGCGAGCGAGGCGGCGGTGCAGGAATCGCCTGCGGACGAATTCTTCAACTCATTCCTGATGCAGACCCTCTGGGAACGCCAGAACACTCTGCGCCAGATCAGCCTGGAGAGCTGGCATTAGCAGTTGGTGGCTGACACGGGGCGGCATTCGCGTGGCGATGCATCCGTACTGGACCGCTCCGCTCTGCGGCGCTCCTTGCCCCCATAGCTGGGCTATGCGGGCGGCGAAGCGCCTTGCCAGTCCGGCCCCTCGTCACTCTCGGTGCGCACCCCGTATCAACCACCAACCGCCGAGGCTTGCGGCTGACACGGGGCGGCATTCGCGTGGCGATGCATCCGCTGCTGGACCGCTCCACTCTGCGGCGCTCACTGCTCCCATAGCCGGGGCCATGCGGGCGGCGAAGCGCCTTGCCGGTCCGGTGCATCGCCACTCTCGGTGCGCACCCCGTATCGGACACGGACCGCTGCGGCCATGAAGCGCTCTCTGCATGCGCTGTGCCCGGTCGCGATGGTTGCGTGTGTGCTTGCCGCCGGGGGGGAGATGGGGGCAGTGCAGGCCCAGAGCGGTGATGTGCGGGCCTGGGTTGGCATTCTGGCCGAGGCGGGAGAGGGGGTGGAGGGGGGATTTGCAATTCGGGTGCGCGATGTGTACCGGACCGGGCCGGCGTACCGGAGTGGGGTCGTGCCCGGAGATCTTCTGGTGGCGGTGAATGGACGACCGCTTGCCGACTTTGAGCAATGGTTGCGGGTGTTGGCGGGGCTCGAAGCCGGCGATTCGCTGGCGTTGACGGTTGTGCGCGCCGGGGCGACTCGGGATACCTGGATCGTTGCCGACCTCAGGCCCGGACTGCGTGCGGCAATTGACCCTGCGGAGCTCGCCTCGATTCAGTCGCGGGTCTGGCAGAGATTCGATTCGATTTATGAACGGATGGGCGAGGGGCGGGCGAACGATTCGGTTTTTCTGACGGCGCTGAACCCGCGTTTGCGTCTGCGCGCCGCCGAAACTCGGGTGCAGATCGGCTGGGAGCGGCGCACGGGCGACTCCGGCGGGCTCTCTGCAACGTTGAGTGTGGTAATGCAGACCGAGACCGACAGCGTGGCCGGGCGGGCCCGGATGGAGCTGTCCATGCTGCGGCAGGAGAATCGCGGGGTCCGGGGAGATATCCAGGGAGCCGCCGCCGCTCCGGACGACGATGCCGACAACCGGTCCCTCTCCGAGCCCTTCAACCTGATCCGGGGAACGCCGGTTCTGCTGGGGGGGGTTGTGGTGCGCGATCTGACCGATGCTCTCGGACGCTACTTCGGAGTCGCGACCGGCGCCCTGGTCACCGATGTGCCCCCGACCACCCCGGCCTGGCGAACGGGGTTTCACCCGGGCGATGTCATTGCGGGCGTTGCCGGACAGCCGGTTGAATCGGTCCGCGATCTCCGGATAGCGCTGGCTGCGGCCACCCTGCCGATTCGCATTACAGTCGTGCGCCGCAACGAAACGATTGAGCTGATCTATCCGCCGGCTCAGGAGCGCTGAGGCGCCTCCTCCCTATTGCCTCCACATTCCATTGGGGCTGCATCGGAAGAGGAGGCGCGGGCCGGATGCCGCTTTGGTAGCTGTCTGCGGATGCCAACCCGCACCGCAAACCCACAAAACCCATCCGCACATCCCAAAACCCCCGCCAGGGACGAGGGATTACTCGTAGCGCAATGCCTCGATCGGATCCAGGATGGAGGCGCGACGCGCAGGCCAGATCCCGAAGAAGATGCCGATCAGCGCCGAGAACCCGAGCGCAACGGCAATGGCCTCGGGGGCAACCGCCGTTGCCGATCCGTACAGTTGCGTAATCAACTGCGCGCCTCCAAATCCCGCTGCAACGCCCAGCAGTCCCCCCAGAGTGCAGAGAACCAGCGCCTCGATCAGGAATTGCGAAAGGATTGTCATCCTTGTGGCGCCCAACGCTTTGCGTATTCCGATCTCGCGTGTTCTCTCGGTCACGCTCACCAGCATGATATTCATGATCCCGATTCCTCCCACCAGCAGACTCACCCCGGCAATCCCCGCCAGCAGAAATGAAAAGGTCTGAGTGGTTTCATTGAAGGTGGCCAGGATATCGGAGCTCTGCTGAATGCTGAAATCGGCGTCTTCGGTCGGGGGAATGCGGTGCTCGCGACGAATGATGCGATCAATCTCGGCCCAGGCCGGATCCAGATCCTCGGGCGAGGCCGCCGCCACGTAGATCGAGCGCAAGCGGTCGCGCCCCCCCATGACGCGGTACATTGCCGTCGAGAGTGGAATGAAGATCTGATCGTCGGGCTGCATCCACATCGCGCCGCCCTTCTCCTGCAGGATTCCGACCACCTCGAAGGGAATTCCGCGGATCTGGATGGTGCGACCGACCAGCAGTCCTCCGGGAGTGCCGAGGTCTTCGGGCACATTCGACCCCAGAACCGCAACCCGCCGTCGTCCCTGCTCTTCGCCCTCGTCGAAGAAACGGCCGTAGGCGAGTTCATGACTGTAGAGCGAAAAGAAGGAGGGCCAGGTCCCCACAATCGAGTTCGAAGAGTTCCAGCGCGCGTAGGTCACCTGGTAGCGGCCCTCGATCTCGGGGGCGATCTCGTAGATGTCGCCGACCTGGTTGCGGAGTGCGAGGGCATCGTTCTCCTCGAGACGCCGGTTTCCGGTGGCCACCCCCTGCGAGAATCCCTGCCCGGGTCGCACGGTCAAAATGTTGGTGCCCATCGTTTCGATCTGCTGCTGCACCCGCCGCTGGGCCCCTTCGCCAAGCGCCACCATGGTAATCACAGCCGCGGTTCCGATCACAATGCCCAGAGTGGTCAGTCCCGAACGCAGGACATTGGCGCGGATCGAGGCGAGCGCAACCAAAACGATCTCACGAAGAATGAACATCCGGCATCCTCAATCTGAATGAAGTGTGACATCCCGAGGGCATGTGCGTGTGCGAGAGGCGTTTCCCGAGGAGGAGGATCAGAAGGGGCGGAAGCGGCCGCGCATCTGCTCGAGTCGCTGCTGCTGGCGAGCCTGAAGCTGGGCCGCCCCGATGAGCGCGAGCTCCTCGCCCTCTTCCAGCCCTGCAAGGATCTCGGCATAGTCCCAGTCGCTGACCCCCATCACCACCGGGCGCGCCTCGACATTGCCGGTGGCATCCACGACGAAGGCCACCGCGGGCCGGAAGGACGGGTCGCCGCTTGCCCCGCCCATCGCCGCCATCATTCCACTCATCCCCGCACCCCCGCCGAACCGTCCGGCGCCCCCCTGCCCCCCAGCCCTTCCCTGACCGAAGCGATTCGCCGCTCCTCCACCGGTCGCCCCGTCTCTCCCGGCCTCCTCCATCTGCCCCTCGGAGCGCATTGAATCCGGCGCGGAGTCAGGCGAAGAACTCTGCGCGGCCCCCTCTTCTGCGCCACCGGCCCGGCCCTCGCGAAGCGCCACCACCATCGCGGCCGCCGAATCGCGAGAGATCTCGCCCGCCGCAACCGCAGCCCGGATTCCGGCCATGGCACCCGGACCCGCTCCATTCCCGCCCCTCATCGCTCTGCCTTGCCCGCTCATTGATCCGGCGGCGGACTCGGCGGCGGCGGGGCGGGCCGCCACCTCGGCCATGAGCGTTCCCCAGGTGGCGCGATCAATCGCAACCATCTGCGGATCCAATCCCAGAACCTCGGCGGCAGGCGCCAGCTCCTGCGGTTGCACCACCGCATTGTTGGGCACCGTCAGCGTGGCGATTCGTTCATCCACGAGCACCTCCACCTCGGCATTCATGCCCGGTCTGAGGAGCCCGGCGCGATTGTCGAGGAGAACAATCACCGGAAACATCGTCACATTTTGCTGCACCACCGCCTGCGGCTCAATCTTCTCGATGGCGCCGCGAAAGCTGCGATCGGGGAAGGCTTCGACCGTGACCGTGGCGACCATCCCCGCCGTGAGCTGCCCCACATCGGTCTCGTCGACCAGGGTGCGGACGCGCATGTCGTCCAGGTTGGCCATCACGAAGAGCGTCGTGCCCCCCGACACATTCTGGGTGGCCGACTGGATGACCTGTCCGTACTCCACCTGTTTCTCGAGGATCGTGCCCGCCATCGGCGCCCGGATCGTTACGTCGGTCAGCCGCAGGGTGGCCAGCTCCAGATTGGTTTCGGCGCGCACCAGAGCGGCCTGGGCATTGGCAAACTCGAGCTGGCGGCTCTCGAACTCCTGCGCCGTGATGACCTCGGATGCGAGCAGATCGCGGGAACGGGTCAACTGCGCCTCGGCGATCTCGATACGAGCGCGGGCGACATCCAGATCGGCCTGCGCCTGATCATGGGCATTCTGGACATCGCGGGGATCGACGCGCGCCAGGAGGGTGCCGGGCTCCACCTCGTCGCCGGAATCGACGTAGAGATCCAGGATCTCGCCCGACGCCTTGGATTTGACTTCGACCCTGAGCACAGGTTCGAGCTCGCCGGTGGCCTCGGCGGTGATGCGAAGATCGCGCACCTCGGCGGGAGCGGTCTGGATGGCGATCTCGCCGGAGTCCTCCTGCGCAACGTCGCACCCGGCCAGGGTGGCGGCAGCGAGGAGCGAGACGGCGGTCGCGCTAGGGGAGCGGAGATGAATGCGAATCATTGTACTGCCTCTTCGGGATTCATGAAATCGCGCTCGATCAGGCCGTCGTTCAGGTGGATCTGGCGCGAGGCTGCTGCTGCGATGTCGGGTTCGTGCGTGACCAGCACAATCGTCTGCCCGGCCCGGTTGAGCTCGGTGAGGATCGCAACGATCTCCCGCGATGTCACCGAATCAAGATTCCCGGTCGGTTCGTCGGCCAGGAGAAGAGCGGGATCGTTGACCAGAGCGCGGGCAATGGCGACGCGCTGGCGCTGTCCCCCGGAGAGCTCCGGCGGCTTGTGGTCCATGCGGTCCTTCAGACCGACCAGGCTGAGCTTGTCGGATGCCCGCTGACGCCGTTCGCGCGCCGAAACCCCGGCATAGATCAGAGGCAGCTCGACATTGTGCAGAGAGCTGGCGCGCGGCAGGAGGTTGAAGGTCTGGAAGACGAATCCGATATCGCGATTGCGAACCCTGGCCAGTTGATCGTCGCTCAGCTCGGAGACCTTCTGCCCATTCAGCCAGTAATCGCCGCCGGTCGGGGTGTCCAGGCACCCGATCAGATTCATGAAGGTGGATTTGCCGCTCCCCGACGGCCCCATGATCGCGACGAACTCGCCGCGCCGGACGACCAGATCAACCCCCCGCACGGCCTGCACCGTCTCGGCCCCCAGAAAGTAGTACTTCTTCAGCTCCTCGGTCAGGATGACGGCGCCATTGGAGCCCCCCCCCGATCCATTCGCCACTCCATTGCCCGCGCCTGGGCGGGTCTCCCCGGATTGTATCACAGCTCTCTCCCCACGATGGATTCAAGCTCCGCCTTTGCGACCATGTAATCGTACCGGGCAGAGACGAGATTTGCTTCAGCCTGGTCGAGTGCCACCTGACTGGTGATCACATCGAGAATCGTGGCCATCTGCACTTCGTAACGTTCGCGGATCAGCCGCAGATCCTCTTCGGCCACAAAGAGAGCCTCGGCGGCGATGGCAATCGCCTGTTCCTGCGTTTCCAGGGTGCGCAGCGCCGCATCCACCTCCTGGCGCACCCCGCGCCGCGCATCGTCTTCGGTCAGCCGCGCGACCCGCCTCGATTCGGCGGCCTGCGACACATTCTGCTCCCGCTGAAAGCCGTCGAAGAGCTGGTAGCTGCCGGAAATACGGAAGTTCCAGCTTGTATTGCCGCCGGTAAGGGAGCGGTTCTGATTCGCCCAGGTGTAGCCCGAAGAGAGCGACAGCGTGGGCAGATAGGAGCTCCGGGCGCTGCTCTCGCTGGCTACGGCCACGGACGAGGCGGCGGCGGCGGCGCGCACGGCGGGCGAGACCGATTCGGCCAGGGAAATGATCTCGGCCTCGCTCAGCGCCAGGGGACGCGGTTCGGCATCGGCGGGCAGCACCGGTACCACGGGGCCGCGCGCCCCCACCTGCCGCCCCAGGGTGAAGCGCGCGGCGCGAAGCTGGTTCTGCGATTGCAGAAGACTCTGGCGGGCATTGGCAAGCTCGAGTCGCGTGCGCAGACTGTCGGAGCGGGTGCCGGTTCCCAGTTGCACCCGGGTGCGCGTAATCCCGAGGCTTTCCTCGGCGCGCACCACGCTGGCAACGGCGACCTCGACCAGCTCGGCCTGGCGAAGCGCATTCAGAAAGAGAGTGCGGGTCTGCAGAAGGACGGCAAAGCGCTGGGTGCTGAAGCGAGCCTCGGCCTCGAGCTGAGCCGACTCGGTGCGATTGAGCTCGGAAAACTTGCGCCCCCCCTGAAAGATCTGGTAGTTGGCGTTGAGCGAGGCGTTGTAGGAATCGCTGCTCCCCGAAACAAGGCGCTGGGTGGTGGGATCGAAGCGGTTCTGGCTCTGCACCGAGGCCCCCGAACCCATGCTGACATTGGGAAGGAAGGCTCCCCAGGCGCGGCGCCGGACTCCGCTCGCGTTGTTGACCGTGGCCTGACTCTGCGCCAACTGCGGGCTGTGAATCAGCGCCCGCTCCAGCGCCTCCTCCAGGGTGATGCTTTCGGGGGCAGGGATTGTCTGTTGTTCAGCCCCCGCCTCACCCACGCCCACCGCCAGCGCGACAAGGCACGCCGCCACCCCCGTCATTCTCTTCTGCATGTGCATTGCCCCTCTATTTTCTGTGCGGTTTCTCTATGCTATTCGCGACGACGCTGACGGTGACGGTCGCTATCGCGGGCGCCGCCGTAGTGCACCGCCAGAAGAGAATCGTAGCGAACGATCTGCTCCTCCCTCAGCACGGCTCTCAGCGAATCGCGCGTGGCCTCGAGGAGCGCCGACTGTTCGCGATCGTAGCGTGCGCGCATCTCGCGGTTGAGTGTGCGCGCCGCTGCGCGGAAGTGGGCGATGATCCGGTCCACATGCGTGCGCTGATCGGCGTTCAGCCCCACCTGATGGATCACGGGAGCGCGGAAGCGACGCTCATCGCCCCCGGTGCGGGCCGATGCCGTGTCGGACGCCGCCACTTCGGCCGGATCCGGAGGATCGCCCGGCTCCGGAAGCGCCGCCGGAGGGGTGCGCGCCGACCACGCCAGCCCAAGCATGATGCCCGCAGCCAGGGTGGAGGCAAGCAGAAGGACCGAGAGAATGCGGGCCCGTCGTTCGCGCATGACGACCATTTACGGAGCCGCTCCCTCGACCAGCGCCATGAAGGCGCCCGCGCTGCCGGTGCGGTCGTTGACCAGGAGAGCCTCGAAGCCGGATTCGTCGGCCGTTTCGCCCAGCATGTCCTGCAGAACCAGCCGCGCTTCGGGAGGCGTGGGGGTGCGCCAGGAGTTGGAGGCCGCCCAGAGAGCCGCGATCACCGCCGCCGCCACCGCCGCAGGAATCAGGCTGCGCGACCAGCGACAGAGAGTCTGCGCGACCGATGCGCGCGCCGCCGCACGCCGCCGGGCGAGCTCGAAGGCCACCCGGTCCATGATGCGGGCGCCGATGCGGTTCCAGTAGCCGGGGTTGTCGCGACCGGGGTCGAGTACCGTCAGGGCGTCGATCCGATCTTCGTTGCGGATGGACCCGCTGTGTTTTGCCTGAATTTGCATTTCCTGATTCCCTGGAGACTTCCCCTGCCGGGTCGGCGAGGTCATGGATTGCTCTTCCAGTCGGCCAGCTCGACGCGCAGCGCCTTCCTGGCAAAGTGCAGATGCGAGCGAACTGTTCCCGACGGGATTCCCAGCCGCTCCGCGATTTCGCTGTGCTTCCATCCTTCCAGATCGTGCAGCAGCACGATCTCTCTCTGAACTTCGGACAGTTCGTTGAGCGCTTCGGTCAGACGCTCTCTGAGCGCCATCCGTTGCGCCACTTTGTCGGGGGCGGGTTCGGAGCTGCGCGCGCCGACCGGAATCTGCTCTCCGCCGCGCAAATTCTCGCGCCGAACCAGATTTCTGGACCGGTTCCTGACAATGGTCAGGAGCCAGCCCGCAAATTTGGCCGGATTGCGACAATCCTCAATCTGCTCGAGCGCGACGAGAAACGATTCCTGCACGGCATCCTCGGCATCCTGCCGTCTTCCGGTGACTCCCAGCGCCACCGCGTAGGCAGCTCTCTGGTAGCGCCGAACGAGTTCGCTGAACCCATCCGCATCGCCGGAACGCGCCAGGATCACAAGCTGTGCGTCGGACCGTTCCCTCATTTCCCCTATCAGACACGCGCCGGAGCCGTCGTGTTGAGCGGCCCTTCCGGCAACGCGCAAACCCGCCCCGTCCGGCATGATTTACGGATCGGTGCGGGGCGCGCAGGCGCGAATGAAGGCGACGAGCTCCTCTTCGGGAACCTCGTCGAGAGAGCGGGCAACGAAGTAGCGGGTGGGGAGGTCGCCGGGAGGGGAAGCGGATTCGCCGACCGGCTCGACGCCCAGGCTCAGGATGGCCACCGGCCCCGCGCCCTGAAGGCCGATGCGCGATGCGCCCCTCTGGTGAATGGTCCAGGCAGTGTCGTCGACCACGACCTCGCGGGTGGGATGGGAGACGCCCGCCGGCAGGGCACCGCTGCGTACCGATTGCAGGGGAGGCCGCCCGGGAGCGCTTCCGGTCGTCGTATCGCGGGTTGCGGCCGGGCGGGACGATCGGCGCGAGCGGCTGTACCCTTTGCGGTTCCGTCGAGGCATCGAGTCTTCCCTTCTCCCCTGGTTTCGTGCTGCGGCGAACCCCGGCGGAATCCGGGACACCGTCCCCCCCCCCCCGCCTGCCCTGCCGGCGACCGACAACGATAACGGGCGCGCTCCCGCCTCTGCCACGCAGAGCGTTCGCCGGTCCCCCCTGCGGCTCCCCCCCGCGTTCGGTTCAGGAACTCTCCTCGAGCGCCACCGCATCCTCGCCGAAAAACATGCGAATGTACTTTGCCTGAATGGGGGTGATCCTGCGCACCGCCCAGACCAGACGCACATGATCGGGCTCGACCGGTTGTGCGGGCAGCGCCATTCCGGCCTCGTGCGGAAGCCGGTCGCCCTTGCGGTGATTGCAGGTCGAGCAGGCCGTGACAACGTTTTCCCAGCCATTGCTTCCGCCTCGCGAGAGGGGAAGTATGTGGTCGCGGGTCAGGAATTCGCGCGGGCGCAGATCACGCTTTGCCCGTCCGCAGTACTGACAGGTGTAGTTGTCGCGCGCAAAGAGAAAGGTGTTGGTGACCTGGCGGCGAAAGCGGCGCGGCACATGCACGAAGCGGACCAGGCGGATGACCAGCGGGAAGGGATGCTCCGTGCGGACCGAGCGGAAGGCGCGGGCGTCGTCGTGCTCGAGAATTTCGGCCTTGTCGTCCAGCACCAGGCGAATTGCGCGTCGTGCAGGGACGACCATCAGCGGTTCGTACGATGCGTTCAGGGCCAGACAGTTCACGCGCGGCTTCTCTCCGGTCGGTCGGTGTCCCTTGCAGGCGCTTGCTCCTGAAGAGTAGCGAATCGGGGAACCGTACGTCTGCAGGAAGGGGGAAGTGTTACATCAGATCGGAGGGGTCGCGGTCGATGGCAAGATGGATCCCTCCCGGCGGCTCGAACTCATTGGCCACAGCCTCGAGCGCGCGGCCCAGTGCCGACGCTCCGCCCCGCAGAATCAGGTGCCAGCGATAGCGCCCCTGAAGACGTTCGAAGGGGGCGGGGGCCGGGCCCAGGAACTCGGGGCCGGGGCCGGGATGGGCATTCAGCCATGCGCCGAGCATCTCGGCCGCGGTCATGGTCGAGCGCTGATCGGAGCCGCTCAACAGGATGCGCGCCATGCGCACGAAGGGCGGATAGGGGGGATCGGTGCGCGCCGCGACCTCGCGCTTCACGAAGGCCGCATAGTCGTGCCCGACCGCCGCGCGAATCGCATAGTGATCGGGCATGTAGCTCTGAATGACCACCTCGCCGCCGGGACGGCCGCGCCCCGCCCGGCCCGCAACCTGCGAGAGAAGCTGAAAGGTGCGTTCGCCGCTGCGGAAGTCCGGCAGATGGAGGCCGATGTCGGCGTTGATGACCCCCACCAGCGTCACCTGCGGAAAATCCAGCCCTTTGGCGATCATCTGGGTGCCGAGAAGAATATCGACCGCACCCTCGCGGACCCGCTCCAGGATGTCGTGATGCGACCACTTTCCGCCGGTGGTGTCGATATCCATGCGTGCAATGCGCGCGCCGGGCATGCTCTGATGAAGGATTCGCTCGACCTGTTCGGTGCCGATTCCCCGCCACGCCAGGGTGGGTTCGCCGCAGCGGCCGCAACGTTCGGAAGGGGATTCCTCGTGGCCGCAGTGATGACAGATCATGCGCTTGCGGGAGCGGTGCAGCGTCATCGAGACCGAGCAGTGCGGGCATTCCCGCACCTCGCCGCAGCTCTGGCAGAGGGCGAAGCTGGCGTAGCCGCGCCGGTTGAGCAGAAGGATTGTCTGTTCGCCGCGGTCGATCCGCTGGCGCAGGAGCGCAAAGAGGCGGGGCGAGACGATGTGGGGAGGAGGATCGGGGGGATTGGCGACCGGATTCGGTAGAGAGGAGGGTGCGGAGGCCGAAGAGAGAGCGCCGGCCGCCCCCCTTTTGCGCAGATCGACGACATGCACCTCGGGAAGGACGCCGCCGCCGACGCGGTCGGGCAATTCGAGGAGGGCGTACTTGCCGGAGCGGGCATTGCTCCAGCTCTCTAGCGAGGGGGTGGCCGATCCGAGCAGACAGACGGCACCGGCCCGTCGCGCGCGCACCACCGCCACATCGCGGCCCTGGTAGCGGGGTGTGGTCGATTGCTTGTAGCTGTGATCGTGCTCCTCGTCGACCACGATCGCTCCAAGCCGGGGCAGCGGCGCGAAGACCGCCGACCGCGCACCGATCACAATTCGTTTCCGCCCTTTGCGCACCTCGCGCCAGGCGTCGAAGCGCTCTCCCTGCGAAAGACCCGAGTGCAGCACCGCCACCAGATCGCCGAAGGCCGAGCGGAAGCGCGCAACCGTTTGCGGGGTCAGCGCAATTTCGGGAACCAGGACGATGGCGCCCGAACCTCGCCTCAGGGCGCTCCGGATCAGCTCGATATAGACCAGCGTCTTACCCGAAGAGGTGACGCCGTGCAGAAGGAAGGCACCACCGCCGGAGTCGAGCGCCGCGCCCAGCCGCTCCATGACCGCCCGCTGCGCAGGGGTGGGCACATGAAGCGTTTCCTCTGGGCAGGGGATCTTGGCGAAGGGATCGCGGAGCACAACCGCCCGCTCGATCTCGACCAGCCCCTTGCGGGCCAGCCCCCGCACCACCTCCCGCGAGAAGCCGTTTTCCTCGAGGGCGACGATCGGCTGCACGCCCCCGGTGGTGACGAGACGCTCGAATGCCGCCCGCTGACGCTCGGCCCTGCCAAAGATCTCGTCGAGCTCGGCCAGGGTGCCGATCTGGCGCACCACCCGGGCCACCAGGCGCAGCCTGGGCTTCGCTGCGTGCGGTGCCGGCATCATGGCGCGCAGCACCAGACCGGGGGGCGCCAGGTAGTAGTCGGCCATCCAGCGGGCCAGCTCCAGAAGCTCTGCGGGGATGCGCGCCGAGTCATCCAGCACGGCATGCACATCGCGCAGCCCCCGCACCTGCTTCCCCCTCCCCATGACCCAGCCCGTCAGCACGCGCCCCCCGAAGGGCACGCGCACCGCACTTCCGGGCGGCGGCGGCGGCCCCGGCACCGCATAGCTGAAGAGACGGCGGAGCGGCACGGGCACCGCAACCTCGATCAGGGCACGGGACGGCTTCGGCACGGGGGAACGGGTTATTCCTGGGGCCCCCCGGAGACGATCCTGCCCGTGATCATCGCCGTTCTCTCGCGCTTCGCACGGCCACCGCACCGCAGAGCGGCACCCCTGGTGTGGCAGAGCTCTCCTGTGCCGTGCGGGGGACAGCGATCCGGGGGCCGCACCGGCTCATTCGCCCGGCATGGAGTTCAGGACCGGTCCGGCGGAAGCCCGGTGAGCAGCCGGAGCGCACGCGGGTTCGCGAATCCTGCAGCACGAAGGTTCTGCATGTCTTTCCGAAGAGCCCGGCGATCGTTCGCGACGGCAACGGGCGTCGGCATGATCTGCCGCCAGCTCGGCCAGTTCGGCCCACGGGCCATGGACGCCAGGGAGGTCGCAGAGTTCATGAGGGCAAGGCTACGCGCACAGGGTGTGAAGCGTCAAGTCGGATTTGCCGATTGCCTTGCGGCTCGGCCCACGCGGGAGTCCCGCAGGCCCAACCCTACACCCTCAACAGGAAGATTTCCTCCTGGGGGTCGTCCACGGTGACTTCGGGGCCGTCGGCGCCCATGTGGACATTGATTTCGGTGCGCATGCCTACGTCGCCGGCGATGTAGATGCCGGGTTCGATCGAGAAGCCCACGCCGGGCACCAGGATGCGGTCGTCGCGCGTCTCCAGGTTGTCGAGGTTGGGGCCGCGGCCGTGGATGTCGCGGTCGATCGAGTGACCGGTGCGGTGAATGAAGTGCTCGCCGTGGCCGGCGGCGGCAATGATGTTGCGTGCAATGTCGTCGGCCTCGAAGCCGCGGATGACTTCGCCGCGCGCATGGCGTTCGCCGAGAAAGGCCACCACTCCGTCGCGCGCGTCCCGGATTGCCGACCAGAGCTGGGCGTAGCGGGGGGGGAGTTCGCTGCCCAGGTAGCCCATCCAGGTCTGGTCGGCGGGGACGGAGCCCTCATGAAGAGCGCCCCAGAGATCGATCAGGAGGAGATCGCCGGCGCGAATGGGCTCGCCGGTCGCGCCGGGGTCGTAGTGCGGGTCGGCGGCCATGGGTCCGATGGCCACGATGCAGTCGGCCTGGTCGGGGGCGCCGCGGCGGGCAAGCTCGGAGCGGATCCAGCCTGCCAGCTCCCCTTCGGAGATCGTTTCGCCACGCCGCAGCCGGTCGGCCACTCGCTCGAAGGCGTCGCGCGCCAGGGAGCGCACGATCTGCGAGGCGCGGAGGTGTTCGCTGTGCTGACGGCCGGTCCAGACGGCGTAGAAGGTCGAGACCAGATCGCCGGAGCTGTGGAGCTCGACGCCCTGCTCGAGAATGATGTCGCGCATGCCGGCCGGAAGAAGATCAAGGTAGGGAACATCGCTCCGCGCCGAGCTCTCGGCGGCCACCCGCCGGCACCCCTCAAGGAGAACTCCCAGCTCCCTCTCCATCTCCTGGCGGCTGGAGTAGCTGGAACGGGGCCAGTCGAGGTGACGCCAGGAGGAGTGCTCGATCGCGTGAATCAGGAGGCGGGGCCGACCCCGGGCCGGAATGAGCGCGAAGCCGCGCCGGGTGGTCCACTCGAGCCCGAGGAGCGAGCGCCCGATCGGATTGCGGTCCTTGAAGTCGTAGATGAGCCAGCCATCGAGGTTGCGTTCGCGGAGCGCCGCCTGAACTCGGCGGACTCCGTCGTCGCTTGCAAGGAGCACTCCGGAGGAATCTGTCTGAAGACGGGTCATTGCCAACGTTCCAGTGGGTTCAGCGGTGAGTGAAGAGAGGCCGGGGGGATGCGGGCGGAGCCGGATTCGGGCCGAAATGCCGTGCCCTCTTTCCTGCCCTGCGGCGCATTGCCGCCTGCGGCGCGCGCCAGGCCCGCTTCGGGTGATTCGCCGGGAAGCCTCCGGGCCCTGCGCGGCCCGGCCCGGGAGGTGGCGGTGGGGAGGGGGCGCGCGCGCACTCCAACTGCCTAATCCTGCTCCCGGGACTCGAAGGCGGCCAGCGCCTCGTCGAGCCGGGCCTGCTCCTCGTCGCTGAGCGCTTCGGAAGCGGGGACGGGACCACCCCGGCGCATGCGCCTGAGGGCGACCACAACGAGCCCGAGTCCGGCCAGAAGCGCGACCGGGGGCATCGCCCAGGCCAGGAGTCCGGCTCCAGTGCGTTTGGGGAAGGCCCGGTATTCCTCGCCATAGACGGCGATCATGCGCTCCATGAGGCTGTCGGCGTCAAGACCTGCCAGGGCGCCCGCCTGAATGCTGTCGCGCAGCGCATCGGACTCGCTCGTGGTGCAGACTTCGAGCATGAAGCCGGGACAGAAGGGGGAGCGGAGCCGGGAGATGGCTTCGGCGGCCTCGGGGTGGAGCGCTTCGGGTTCGGATTGGGCCTCACGGAAGGCCGGTGCGGGGGGATCGGCGGGAGAGGAGGGAGAGCAGGCGGCGGCGAGGAGAAGAAGAAGCGCGCCAAGAGGGAATGGCCCGTGGAAAGGGGGACGGGAGCTGCGGGAGAGGCGGCGTGGATGCGGCGCGCGCCAGGCGGGGGTCGAAAAGGGAACCGGCAGAGAAGCGCCCGGGGATGTGCGCCAGAGGGGACCGCAGAGGGGCGTCGCTCGATCGCTCGTTTGCTCAGGCATCCATCTCCACTCCGGCCAGCGCCCGGATGACCGCCACGCACCCCTGCCCCAGCCGGGCCGGATCGTAGCCTCCCTCCAGGAATACCGCGATGCGGCCCTCGCAGCAATGGCCGGCAGCCTCCATGACCATGCGGGTGGTGGCGTGCAGATCGGCGGGCTCGAGGAGCTGGTCGCCCAGGGGATCGCCGGCGAGCACATCGAATCCCGACGAGATCAGGATGAAGTCGGGGCGCGCGCGCTCCACGGCGGCGTTCAGCGCCTTCTGGAAGACGCGCAGATAGTGATCGCGAGGAGTGGCCGGCGCCAGTGGCACATTCAGGGTGAAGCCTTCGCCGCTGCCCTGCCCCGTTTCGTTGGCGGCCCCGGTGCCCGGAAAGTGCGGAAATTGGTGGAGCGAGAGGAAGAAGATCTCGGAGCTCCCGTAGAAGGCCTGCTGGGTGCCATTGCCGTGATGGACGTCCCAATCGACGATCAGAATGCGTTCGGCCGCGCGCTGCGCCCGCAAACTTGCCGCCGCGAGAGCCACGCTGTTGAAGAGGCAAAAGCCCATGGCGCGATCCGGAGTGGCATGGTGGCCGGGTGGGCGGGCCGCCACGAATGCATTGCGAAAGCGCCCCCGGGCAACGCTGCGCACCGCCTCCAGACCCGCCCCCACCGTTCCGAGCGCGGCCCCCCAGGAGGCGGCCGAGACCCGGGTGTCGGCGTCGAGATCGGTCGGCTGACCCTCGCGGTGCGCCCTGGCCACGGCACGGCGGACGCGCGTCACCAGCGCCTCGGTGTGCAGGAGGGTCAGATCCTCTTCGGAGGCAGCCGGGGGCGCCACCTGCTCAACCCGGCCATGCAGCGCGGGCAGATCGTCCTTGAGCGCAGAGGCGATGGCGCGCAGACGCCCCTGGTGCTCGGGGTGAGCCCAGCCGGTGTCGTGCAGAACCGCCTCGGGGTGCATGAAGAAACCGGTCATGGCGCCGGGTCGGGCGCGGGAGTGCGCGCAATCCTCTCCTGGATGCTCAGGATCTCGGGTTGGCGGGTGCGCATCGCCGTCACGGCATCGACCGCCGCCCGGGTGGCCGACATGGTGGTCAGGTAGGGCACCTTGCATGCGATCGCGGCGCGGCGCAGATCGTAGTCGTCGTACTGCGACTTCTTGCCCAGCGGGGTGTTGATGAGCAGCGCCACCTGCCCGCTCACCATGCGGTCAACGATATTGGGCCGCCCCTCGCCCACCTTCTGCACCCGGTCGCAGCGAATGCCGAGCTGCCGCAGGTGCGCCTGCGTTCCGGCGGTGGCCAGAATGCGAAAGCCCAGATCGGCCAGGCGGCGCACCAGGGGCGTGACCGTGGGTTTGTCGGAATCGTTGACCGTCACGATCACGGTCAGATCGTCCTCGCCCTCGGGCAGGCGGTTGCCGGCCGAGATCTGCGCCTTGGCAAAGGCCATGCCGAAGGAATCGTCCACGCCCATGGCCTCGCCGGTCGAGCGCATCTCGGGGCCCAGAAGGGTGTCCACGTCGAAGCGGTTGAAGGGGAAGACCGCCTCCTTGACCGCCACCCCGTGGACCACAGGCTCGGCCCCCGCTCCGAGATCGGCCAGCGTTTCGCCCGCCATCAGTCGCGCCGCCAGCCGCGCCAGCGGCACCCCGGTCGCCTTCCCCACGAAGGGCACGGTGCGCGACGCGCGCGGATTGACCTCGAGCACGTACACCTGCCCGTCCTTCACCGCGTACTGCACATTCAGCAGCCCGACCACGCCCAGTTCCAGCGCGAAGCGCCGCGTCAGCCGCCGCATCTCCTCGAGCTGGGGGGACGCCAGGAGGTAGGGAGGCAGCACGCAGGCCGAATCCCCCGAGTGGACCCCCGCATCCTCGATATGCTGCATGATGCCCCCGATCATCACCTCGCGCCCATCGGAGAGCGCATCGACATCGGCCTCGAAGGCGTCTTCCAGGAAGCGGTCGATCAGGACCGGACGATCGGGCGAGGCCCGAACCGCGCGCGCAAAGTAATCCCGCAGCGAATCCTCGTCATAGACGATCTCCATGGCGCGTCCGCCGAGCACATAGGAGGGGCGCACCAGGACCGGGAAGCCGATCTCGCGGGCGATCCCGACGGCCTCGTCCTCGCTGAGGGCGGTTCCGTTGGCCGGCACCCGCGCCCCGATCCGGCGACAGACCTCCTCGAAGCGGCGCCGGTCCTCGGCCCGGTCGATGGCGTCGACCGAGGTCCCCAGGATCGGAACCCTCAACTCCTGCAGCGCGCGCGCCAGATTCAGCGGCGTCTGTCCGCCGAGCTGCACGATCACCCCCTCGGGCCGTTCGCGCTCGACGATCTCGACCACATCCTCGAGCGTCAGCGGCTCGAAGTAGAGCTTGTCGCTGACATCGAAGTCGGTCGAGACGGTTTCGGGGTTCGAGTTGACCATGATCGTCTCGAATCCCCGCTCCCTGAGCGCCAGCACCGCCTGAACGCAGCAGTAGTCGAACTCGATGCCCTGTCCGATCCGGTTGGGACCGCTCCCCAGAATCACGACCTTGCGCGCATCGGTGGGGTCGGACTCGTCCTCGCTTTCGTAGGAGGAGTAGTAGTAGGGGGTCGCTGCGGGGAACTCGCCGGCGCAGGTGTCCACGACATTGTAGGTGGGGCGAATCTGCCATTCGCGGCGCAGCGCGCGGATGCGGGATTCCTCCACCCCGCGCAGGGCGGCGAGCTGGGAATCGGAAAAACCCTCGCGCTTCATGCGGCGGAGCGCATCGGCGTCGAGATCGGGCAGAGCGGCGAACCAGCTCTCTGTCTCGACGATCTGCACAAGCTGATCGAGGAACCAGGGATCGATTCCGGTGGCGCGGTGAATCCGTTCGACCGGAATGCCCGCCTCGAGCGCGCGCTTGAGCTGATACTTGCGCAGGGTGGTGGGCCTGCGGATGGCGGCCAGGATCGTTTCGGCGTCGGCGGTCTCGAGCCCGTCGGCGGCGGGGGTTGCGCCCGCCACCCAGCCGGCGCGCCCCACCTCCAGTCCCCTGAGTCCCTTCTGCCAGGCGGAGCGGAAGGTGCGCCCGATCGCCATCGTTTCGCCCACGGCCTTCATCTGCACGCCCAGGGTGTCGTCGGCGCGGGGGAACTTCTCGAAGGCGAAGCGCGGAAACTTGACCACGACATAATCCAGCGCAGGCTCGAAGGAGGCGGGGGTGGTGCGGGTGATGTCGTTGGGGAGCTCGTAGAGGTGATAGCCCACCGCCAGCTTGGCCCCGACGCGCGCAATCGGAAAGCCGGTCGCCTTGGAGGCCAGCGCCGAGGAGCGCGAAACCCGCGGATTCATCTCGACGACCAGCATCTCGCCATCGGCGGGGTTGATGGCAAACTGGATATTGCAGCCGCCCGCCTCGACCCCGATCTCGCGAATGATCGCAATGGCCGCGTCGCGCATGCGCTGGTACTCGACGTCGGAGAGGGTCTGCGCGGGCGCCACCGTAATCGAGTCGCCGGTGTGCACCCCCATCGGGTCGAAGTTCTCGATCGAACAGACGACGATGACGTTGTCGAGGCCGTCGCGCACCACCTCGAGTTCGTACTCCTTCCAGCCGATCACGGCCCGGTCGACGAGGACCTCGCCGATCGGGCTGGCGTCCAGTCCCCTGCGCACCTGCTGCTCGAACTCTGCGGGATTGTAGGCGGTGCCGCCCCCCGTTCCGCCCAGGGTGAAGGAGGGACGGATGATCGCCGGGTAGCGGGTGTCGCGAACGATCTCGAGCGCTTCGTCGAGGCTCTTCGCAAAGCCGCCGTGGGGAACGGCGAGGCCGATGCGCTGCATGGCGTCGGCGAACTGCTCGCGGTCCTCGGCCATGACGATCGAGCGTTCATCGGCGCCGATCAGCTCGACGCCGCGTTCGGCGAGCACCCCCGAGCGGTGCAGCTCCATGGCGATATTGAGCGCGGTCTGTCCCCCCATCGTGGGCAGAAGCGCATCGGGGGATTCGCGCACAATGACCCGTTCAACCCACTCCGGGGTCAGCGGCTCGATATAGGTGCGGTCGGCCAGATCCGGATCGGTCATGATCGTGGCCGGATTGGAGTTGACCAGAATGACCCGGTAACCCTCTTCCCTGAGGGCGCGTACGGCCTGGGTGCCCGAGTAGTCGAACTCGCAGGCCTGGCCGATCACGATGGGACCCGACCCCAGGATGAGGATCGAGTCGATATCGGTGCGTTTGGGCAAGGGGGAGGAGGGTGGGGGTGAGAGCAGTGCGGGTGCGGAAGGGCGGGAAGGGTGCGCCGGGTGCGCGGGTCAGGAGGCGTCGCCCGCCGAATCGCTCTTGGTGGATTCCCTGCGGATGGCGGTGCGCAGCGCGAGCGCCAGTCCCCCCCAGACAAAGACCATGATGAGGATCATCGTGACCCAGGTTGCGGTGGTCATGGAGCGGCTCCGGGGGTGCGGGGAGAGCGGGGGCGGCAGAGCGAGGGCAGGAGTAAGGTGCCGAAGGGGCGGGAGCGGGGCAAGGTGGGGATCACCCCTTCCCGGCCCGGTCCGCCCCGCGCACCTCCAGGAGCTCGGCCACGCTGCCGAGGCCATCGATCACATTCTGAATGTGTTCGGCGCGCGGCAGACCGATCAGCTCGATGCCGCGCAGAAGGGCGTCGCGGTGGACGCCGCGGGCGAAGGCCTTGTCCTTCATCTTCTTTGCGACCGATTTCGGCTTCAGGTCGTCGATTCCATTGGGGCGGACCAGGCAGCAGGCATAGACCAGGCCGCTGAGCTCGTCGCAGGCATACAGAACGCGGTCGAGCCGCGATTGGGGTTCCACGTCGGTGCGGTCGGGCCAGGCGTGCGCCTCGATGGCATGCACAACCTCTTCGGGGTAGCCCAGCTCGCGCAGCCGCGCAACGCCGATGTGGGGGTGATCGTCGGGGTGGCGCTCCCAGTCCAGATCGTGGAGGAGGCCGGCCAGTCCCCAGAGATCCTCGTCTTCGTTCATGAGGCGGGCGTAGTGGCGAACGGCGGCCTCGACGGCGTACATGTGCTTTCTGAGCGCCGGGCTCGCAACCCATTCCTCGAGAAGCTGAATGGCGTCGGTGCGGGTGTGCATGGGGAAATTCTCCTTGGGGCGGGTCGCAGGCGCGATACGGTGTATGTGATGCGTGGGGATCTGTGCGGAGCGTGTGCAGACCGGGAATGTCAGACCGCGCTCGACGGGCAGAGGTGCGAGATGGCGCAGCGGTGGCAGCGGGGTTTGCGCGCCGTGCAGATCCGGCGGCCGTGCTCGATGAGGAGATGGGCGAGCATGGTCCAGAGGCGGCGCGGAAAGAGCTCCATCAGATCGCGCTCGATCGTTTCGGGGGTCCTGTTCAGGGTGAGGCGCATGCGCTGCGAGAGCCGCTTGACATGCGTATCGACCACAACTCCTTCGTCGATTCCGAAGGCATTGCCCAAAATGACATTGGCGGTCTTGCGCCCGATTCCGGGAAGCGCCGCGAGCTCCTTCATGGTGCGGGGAAGCTCGCCATTGTGATTGTCGATCAGCGCACCCGCCATGCCCACAAGGTTGCGCGCCTTGTTGCGGAAGAATCCCGTAGAGTGAATGACCTCTTCGAGAGCGCCGGGATCGGCGGCGGCAAGCGCCCGGGCGTCGGGGTAGCGGCGAAAGAGTTCGGGGGTGACCATATTGACGCGCGCGTCGGTGCACTGGGCCGAGAGGATGGTGGCGACGGCCAGCTCGAAGGGCGATGCGTGGTGGAGCGCGCAGTGGGCGTCGGGGTATTCGGCGACGAGGATCCTGTGGATCGCGGCCGCGCGGGCCGTGCGGGCCTTTTTCGATTCGCGGGGGCTCATGGAGGAGGCGTCGGGTGCGGGGGATTCGGGGGGCAGATGCGGGCAGCCGTTCGGGAGGCCTGCCTGCTACAGAATGACAAAGGAAAGGGCGGAGGGGGCCGGGGAAACGGACGGGGGCGAGGCAGCGTCGGCGTCGGAAGGAGATGCGGGCGTCGGGACCGGACTCCGAGCTGCACCGGGGCCGCGCTGCACAAGGCGGTGCAGGAGCCGCGCAGCCAGCTTGAAGGCCTCGGCCGGGGTGCGCACCGCAGCGAGACCCTCGAGCTCGGCGCCGGGGAGCGACGAGGCAAAGTCGGGGCCATCCTCGCGGCCGGGCCCGGAGGCCCAGTCGGGAAGGGCGTCCAGGGGCTGGGGCGGCAGCGGGACGATCGCAAAGCCGGGGCGGCCTGTGCGCATTCCGGCGACCAGAGCCAGATGAAGGGCGCCCGCGCGGTCGGCGAACCAGAAGAAGCCGTCGATCGATTCGGGGGGAGCCGACGGTGCAGCCGCCGAAGCCGCCTCTGTGGAGGCGCCGGATTGAGCGCTCTCCGGCGATGACCCGGAGGGGGAGCCGGGGGCGTCGCTCTCTTCCTCGAGCCAGAGCAGGTGTTGCGGAAGCTGCAGGTACCCGGCGCGTTCGCGGAGCGCAGTCGTCCAGCCACCTGCGGCAAGAGCAGGATCGGGGGTGCCATCCAGGAGTTCGCGCAGCACCTCGGTGCGCACCAGACAGACCCCGGGAGCCGCCCGCCAGAGCTGCCAGGCGAAGAAGAGCGCCACGCCATGGTCCTGGGCCGATCCGGGGTCGCTCTGGTTGGGTCTGAGCTCGGCCAGAACCCCCTGCGCGGCCACCAGCATGAGAAAGGCAGCCGGGTTGGAGGGGTCCACGCCCTGCACCTCGGCCTCGTCGGCGATGGCGGGAAAGCGGCGCTCGGCAAAGTCGGGCGCGGGCAGAAGGAGCTCGTAGGGGGTGAGCCGCGGCCAGGCGTCGTGGATGGCCATCGGTGCGGGCTTTCTGCCTCAGTCGGCCCCGAAGGGAGGGAAAGGGGCAAAACTATTCATGCGCAGCCTCCATGCGCCGCGCCAGCCAGCCATTCAGCGCGCGCAGCACCACCAGAACCACCCCGAACTGGATTAGCACCGAGCCGACATTGTAGGAAGAGAAGAGCGTCCAGCTCTCGGGCGAGGCGAAGTTGCCGCCGGCCGCCTGCACAAGCCACCAGATCATGAGCACAACGGCCTGCACAAGCACAAGTCGCATCGCCCAGTCCCACCACTTCCCTATGCGCACATCGGAGTCGCCGGTGTTGATAAAAGTTTCGCGCCACTTCGTCACCCCGTACCTGACCACCGCAAAGGCGAAGAAGAATCCCGAAAGCATAAGCCCGACCCCCCACACCCAGTCCTGATTCTGGAAGAAGCCCAGGCGCAGCGCCGAGGGAATGCCGCAGAGGAAGCCCGCCGAACCGACCACAATAATCGCGCGCCGGCGGGTCATGCCGAGATCGATCAAGATGCGCACGGCAAGCTCGATCATCGCCACCAGGCTGGACCAGGCTGCAAAAACCAGCGCCAGAAAGAAGAGCGCCATGAAGAAGCGGCCCCCCGGAATCTGCGCAAAGAGCTGCGGAACCCAGATAAAGGTCAGCCCCTCGTTGCCCGCGCCAACAATGTCGCCGGCCGCCTCGGGCATGACCGAAAATATTGTGCACATCACCATGATTCCCGCAAGGAGCGACATGGAGTTGTTGCCGAAGCCGATGACGAAACCGTTGAGCGCCGTGTCCTCGCGCGAGCGCATGTAGATTGCATAGGAGAGAACCAATCCCCAGCCGGCGCCGGTGTCCCAGGCATTCTGGGTGAGCGCCTCGAGCCAGATGCGCACATTGGCAAGTTCGCCGAAGTCGGGCGTAAAGAGGAAGGCCAGACCCTCGGAGGCCCCCGGCAGGGTGAGCGCCTTGATCGCCAGCACCACCACCAGAATCACCAGCGCGGGGATCAGGATGCGGGCCGCGCGCTCGATTCCGCGAACGCCGCGCGAGACCACGAAGATGCCGAGTCCGACGGCAACCGCATGGAAGAGAAGCGCCTGCGGGGTCGAGTTGAAGGCGTCCCAGAAGCAGCCGGGCACGGCGGTGGGGATCTCGCCGGTGAGCGTGGCGAAGAAGAAGCGGATCGTCCACCCCATCACCACCGAGTAGTAGAAGAGGATGGCGATGGCGACCCAGGCGATCCATCCCCCCATCCAGGCGAATTTGGGCCCGATCGTTTTGATGAACGCCCCGACCGAGCCCCGGCGCGTCGCCTTGCCCATGCCGAACTCCAGAATCAGGAGCGGCACCGACCAGAGAAGCAGAAAGACGGCCCAGGCCACCAGGAACGATCCGCCGCCATTCGAAGCCGCAATCCGGGGAAAGCGCCAGATGTTTCCGGTGCCGACCGCCATGCCGAGCATCGCAAGGAGCATTCCCCAGCGCGAGGTAAAGACTTCGGATCGGGTGGGCATCGGTGCGGAACTCCTGGTGGAGGTGGAGGGGGAAATCTGTCGTGGTCGAATCAGGCTACCCTGCGCACGCCGCCGGCGCCACCCCGGGCAGCGACTACAATCTCTCCTGAATCCATCCTGTCACCGCTCCCAGTCCCACCCGCACCTGCTCCAGGCTGTCGCGATCGCGAATCGTCACGCTGGCGTCTTCGCTGGTCTGCCCATCGATCGTAATGCACCACGGCGTCCCGGCCTCGTCCTGCCTCCGGTAACGCCGCCCGATCGATCCGGCGTGGTCGTACGCGGCCGGAATCCGGGCCCGCCTCAGCTCGGCCTGCAGGCGCGTGGCGATCTCGGGCATTCCCTGCTTCTTCATCAACGGAAAGACGGCCGCCTTGATGGGAGCCAGCTTCGGGCTCAGCCCCAGCACCACCCGCGGCTGCCCCTCGACCACCTCTTCGCGGTAGCCGTCCACAAGCGCCACCAGCGCCGCGCGCCCCACTCCCATCGCCGTCTCGATCACATAGGGCAGATAGCGCTCGCCCCCCGCCGGATCGATATAGACGAGGCGCTTGCCCGAATATTCCTCGTGGCGCGCAAGATCGAAGTCGGTGCGGTTGTGCACGCCCTCGAGCTCCTGCCAGCCAAAGGGAAAGTTGTACTCGATGTCGAGCGCGCTTTTGGCATAGTGCGCAAGTTCGTTGGGTCCATGTTCGTGAAAGCGCAAATTTTCGGCACGAATTCCCAGCTCGCCGTGCCACTCCATGCGCCGGTCGCGCCAATATGCAAACCACTCGTCGTCGCTGCCGGGGCTGACGAAGAACTGCATCTCGGCCTGCTCGAATTCGCGGGTGCGGAAGATGAAGTTGCCCGGGGTGATCTCGTTGCGAAACGCCTTGCCGATCTGGGCAATGCCGAAGGGCACGCGCTGGCGCGCAGTCTTTTGCACATTGAGGAAGTTGACGTACGAACCCTGTGCGGTCTCGGGGCGCAGATACACAACCGAAGCATCTTCCTCGACCGGCCCCATGAACGTCTTGAACATGAGATTGAAGAGGCGCGGTTCGCCCAGATCGCAATCGTCGTGAGCGCCGGGCGAGAGCGAGGGCTTGCGCGGACAGGAGGACTCCGGCAGATGATCGGCCCGCCAGCGCTTCTTGCAGAGCTTGCACTCCACCAGCGGATCGGTGAAGCCGGCCACATGCCCCGAGGCCTCCCACACCCGCGGATGCATGAGAATGCCGGCGTCGAGCCCCTCGATGTCGTCGCGCGCGTGCACCATCGCCGACCACCACGAATCGGCCACATTGCGCCTGAGCTCGACCCCCAGCGGCCCGTAGTCCCAGACCGAGGCCGCGCCGCCATAGATCTCCGACGACTGAAAGACGAATCCCTTGCGCTTGGCCAGCGATACGATCCTCTCCATTGTGTCCATGACTTGTGCCTCTTCGTGCGCTGCAAATTGTGTTGGTTTGGGGATTGGAGGGCGGCGCCCCCGGCCCGGCGAGTCGCTTTGCGCGAAATGACGACCATCCGGCGTCCGGCTGCGAACCGGCAGGGGCGCGACCGCTCAGAAGCCTTGTTCCGCTGCCAGCCCTACCGCCTTCAGGCTCCACTCCCAGAGACGTTCCTGGGCGCTGTGGTCGCGCGCTGCCCTGGACGGCTCCGTCTCGGTGCCCCGGTCCAGATACGCCCCGGCGAGCGCCTCGTCGCGCCGGTCGGCCGCCAGTCCCGCCAGGATCGGTCCCGCCTCCTGGGGATCGCTCGCGGCGATGCTTCGCACCACCCCGCCCCCCGGAAAGCGGCCCATGAAGTCGCGCAAAATCTCTGTGTCGTAGACTCCCGGGTGCAGAGCCAGCGGTTCGATTCCGTCGTCGGCCACGCGCCGGGCCAGCGCCGCCGTGAAGAGAACGTTGGCGAGCTTGCTCTGCTGATAGACCTGGGTGCGGTTGTAGCGGCGCTTCTCGCAGTTGGGATCGTCGAAGTGGAAGGCGGGCCCCGTGTGCGCGACCGACGACACCGTAATGACGCGGCTCTTGCCCCGGGCGGCGGCGGCGCGGCGAAGAAGGGGCAGGAGGTGGTGGGTGAGGAGGAAGTGGCCCAGGTGGGTGACCGCCAACTGGAGCTCGAATCCATCGCGGCTGCGCGTGTGCTCGGCGGGCAGGGCGGCGGCGTTGTTGAGGAGCGCATCAAGCGGATGATCGAGCGCAAGGACTGCCCCGGCGCCCTCGCGAACGCTCTCGAGCGAGGCCAGGTCGCAGAGAACGAGGTGGTGGCGCGCGCCGTCGTCGGCAGGGGCGGCCAGGGTGGCCAGCGCAGAGCGTCCCCGCTCTTCGTCGCGGCAGAGCAGAACGACGCGGTGGCCGTCCCGCGCCAGATGCTGCGCCGTCGCGAGCCCGATGCCGCGGTTGGCGCCGGTAATGGCAATCGTCTTCATGACTGGGGATTCCTGGATAGGGGGAAAGAGATCTTCGGATTGGGGGCGAGGGGGGATTTTGGCGGTGGGGGTGGAGGCCCCGGGTCGGGTTCGCCTGCGCGACAGAGCGCGGGATCGTCCGCCGCAGGATGGAGTCAATTGTAGCAGCACGGCCGGACGACTCTTCCCCGACTCGCCTGTCCCACCCTCGGAATCCGGGGCTGGTTTTGGGGATCGCTTGACAAATAATAAATATTATTATACAATAATACAAAACGATACCGAACCCGGATCTGCCAGAGCGGGAGCCGGGCGACATTCCCCAATTGGCAGATCGCCGCAGACTTCCGGGCTCCGCCGCGCTGGCCCTGCCGGCGTTCGTCCTGTACAATCAGATTCCCTGTGCAGTCTTCGGTCGTCCGCCTTTGCGCTTTCCCGCCCCACCCTCTCCATGCCCCCTGCACCCCAACGCCCCCATCTCGGGGTGGAGCCCTTCGATGTCTCGCATGGCAGCGGATTTCTTGCAAGCGAAGAGGATCCGCACACCATCGAATGCCGGGTGGTGGAGGATGGCGGCGACTTTCGCATTCACGCACCTCCCGACGCGGGACCGCCGACGCGGCTGGCCTTTGTCGATGGAGTGCGCCGCACCGAGGCCTACCTGACCCGCACCGATTCCGGGGGCGTCACCCTGAGCGGACTGGCGGGCGCATGGGGAGCGGGCGCGGTGCGGATCGGTCCCGAGGGACCGGCCCGGATCGCCGATGTGGAGACCGGGCGCGCCATCATCTTCGGCGGGGGGCAGCGGGTGCGCCTGAATCCCCATCCGGGGGGGTGGCGCTGGCTGAGCCTCGCGGTCGAGAGCGATGAACCCCTGGCGGCCTCGCAGCAGCTTCAGCGTCTGATGCGCGACGCCGAGGCCGAGATCGCCGATCGTCTCGCGGCGCGCGCTTGGCTGGTTGTCTTCGATGGCCCCCTGCACAATATCCGCCGCAGCCGCGCCACTCCTGTCGTGGGCTATGTGAAGACGCACCACCGCCGCACCCTGGCCGCCGAACACTGGACGCGGGTGCCGCAGCTCAGGGTCGGCGAGCGCACCAGCATCTTTGTCATGCAGGACGAACGCTACGCCTGCTACATTCGCGTGGGCGACCCCGGTCCCTGGGCGAGTCCCTGGGCGGGGATTGCGCGGATCGAGGTTCCCGCCGGGGCCGGGACCGCGTCGGCGATGCGTTCGATGGACCGGGCTGCGCGCTGGCTTCCCTTCTTTGCCTCGGCTCCGCACCGCGACGCCCGCGCGCCGGTGAATCTGGCTCCGGTGGCGCGACTCGAGACCCACCTTCATCATCTTCTGGGGGATTCGCGGCTGGCGCTGAGAGCCGTTCGCGAAGCCGTCCTGCAGCAAAACCGCGAGACTCACGCATGAACGACCGCGAATCAGGCACACCCGGCCAGGCGGACCGCGAATCCGCCGTCGCAGCCGCGACCGAATCCCAACGTCCACCCCCTGCGGCCCCCCTCGCCACGGCGCGCATCGGTCTCGTCGATGGATCGCGGGGCAGCAACTCGCGCGATTTCCGGATCGTTCTCGATGCAGAGGCGCATATCCAGCTCGACGAGCTTGTCGCCGTCCGCACCGCACTCCCCGCCGGGGCCGATTCCGCCCGGGGACAGGTCACCCACTATGGAATCGTCACCGAGCTCAGCAGCAGCTTCGAGGGCGCCGACCTTCCCTCGGACACCGCCCGGGTCGTGGATCGCACCATGCCCGCCGAGCATATCCGGATCGCCGAGGCGCGGGTGCTGCGCGTGATTCCCGAGCTCTTCGTGGCGCCGGGCGCGGGTGCCGAGGCGCTGAAGGCAAGGGGCAGCGACCGCAAAATTGCGCTCTTCGAGGACGAGATGAAGAAGGGAGTGCTTCCGGTCGGTCTGGATATGAGCGGACAGCCCGTTCATGCCGACATGCGCTTTGTCGATGGCCGCTCCGGGGGGCACCTTTCGATCTCGGGAATCTCGGGGGTGGCGACCAAGACTTCATATGCGCTCTTTATCCTCTATCAACTCCTTGAGACCGACAGGGGGATGGCGCTTCTGGGCGGCCGCGCCGAACGCGAAGGGGTGCGCGCGCTGGTCTTCAATACCAAGGGCGAGGATCTGCTGCATCTCGACCGCCCCAACGCCGAGTTCGCCGGCCGGCCCGACGCCCGTACGCAGTGGCGCACCCTCGGGGTCGACGATCCCGGGGCCTTCCGATCGGTGCGGCTTCATGCGCCCCGGCGCAGCGAGGGAGCGGGCGCGGTGCCTGGAGTCCGGTCACGCGACACCGCCGATGTGAATGCCTACGGCTGGACCCCCGAACAGTTCATTCGCGAAGAGCTTCTTCAGTTCTGCTTTACCTCGGACGACGACCGCACCACCCAGGTGGGCTTTATCGAACAGCAATTCCGCATTCAGCTTCTGCGCCATCTGCGGCGGCTGGAGGGGGGCGAAGCGGGAGCCGTTGTGATTCTGCCCGAGGTGAGCGACGATGTGAGCTACGACCCCGAGCGGCTGGCGGCCCGGGAGCCCGAGGCGGCGAAGGCGGGCGCCGGCCATGCCATATGCGATTTTGGCGGCTTTGTGGAGTTCACCGAAAAGATGGCCAACCGCGACGACGACGAAACCCTCAGGAAGTGGTTCGGGCGCACCACAACCGGCACCCGTCAGGCCTATGTGCGACGACTTCTGCGCCTGCGCAAGCATATCGGCCCGCTGATCGGATGCGGACTGGAGCCCGTCTCGGCCGAAAATGCGCGACTGCACGTGGTGGACATCTCGACGCTGCACGACGACGCCCAGCGCTTTGTCGTGGGTTCGCTGCTCGACCGGGTGTGGCGCGAGAAGCAGGGAGCGGGACGCACGCCGCTCCGGTTCGTGGTCCTGGACGAGCTCAACAAGTACGCCCCGGCCCAGGGCTTTTCGCCGCTGAAGGAGCTCCTTGTGGACATTGCCGAGCGGGGCCGCTCGCTGGGCGTGTTGTTGATCGGCGCTCAACAGGCCGCCTCGGCTGTGGCGCCTGCGCTTCCCCGCAATGCATCGCTCAAGGTGGCCGGCCGCCTGGACGCCAACGAAGCCGACGCCTACCGCTTCCTCTCGCGGGCGCTGCGCGAACGGGCCTCGCGCTTCATGCCGGGAACGATGGTCCTCTCGCAGCCGATTGTGCCCGAGCCGATCCCGCTGCGCTTCCCCTTCCCCCCCTTCGCCACCAACCCCGAAGAGGCAATGCCCGACGCGGCCCGCGAGAAGAGGCGCACCGAGTCGATCATGGCGAATCTGGATGCGATGTCGGGGCCGGGGGCGGGGTTGTGAGGGGGGACTTGCCGGGAAGAATGGAATTTGTCACCGATTGACATGATGAACCGTCCCGTACAGCGAAAGGCCCTCTGAATGTCTGCCAACTGGCAAAACCGGACCTTGTTCCATGGCGACAACCTGGTATTCCTGCGGGCCATGAATTCCGAGTCCGTGGATTTGATCGCTACCGATCCGCCCTTCAACAAGGGACGGGATTTTCACGCTACCCCTGACAGCCTGGCAGCGGGAGCCAAATTTCAGGATCGATGGTCCTGGGAAAAAGATGTTCACGAGTCATGGGTTGACCAGATAACGGACGACCATCCGCGCCTGATGGAGGCGATCAACAGCGCAAGGAATGCGCACAGCGACGGCATGGGCGCGTACCTGTGCTTCATGGCTGTGCGGCTTCTGGCCATGCACCGCGTACTCAAAGCGACGGGGAGCATTTACCTGCACTGCGATCCCACTGCGAGTCACTACCTCAAGGCAGTCATGGATGCGATCTTCGGGTGGAAGAATTTTGTGAATGAAATACTGTGGCTTTATAAAACGGGGGGCATGAGCAAAAGATGGTTCGGTCGGAAACATGACAACATTTTGCTGTACGCCAAAAGTCGAGAGTACATATTCAACCCATTGAAGGAAAAATCTTATCTGGCGCACAAATATGGTTTTACAAATGTCAAGATTTTACAAGATGAAATTGGACATTACACAATGGTTGGGATGCGCGATTACTGGGATATTCCGGCATTACGAGGGAATCAACCGGAACAGGTAGGGTACCCTACTCAAAAGCCTGTTGCTCTTTATGAGAGAATGATTCGTGCAAGCTCAAACGAAAACGATATCGTACTCGATCCCTTTGCAGGATGCGCGACGACCCTGGTCGCTGCTGAACATTTGGGACGCCGATGGGTGGGCATAGATATATGGAAAGGCGCACACCGCCTCGTAGAACAGCGACTAAAAGACACAACAGGCTTGTTTGGTAAAGTTAATTTCACCGACAAGCCTCCGGCACGCACCGACGATGGCGAAACGGTCGTGCCGTTTTTGCGAGTCCGAGAGCGTGTCAGGGAACCGGAAGGTCCGAAATGGACGCGCAAAGATATGTACGATTATCTTCTCGATCAGCATGGTCCGCGCTGCATGGGGTGCGATCGGGTCTTCGACGATCCGCGCTACCTTGAGCTTGACCATAACACGCCACGATCCGATGGCGGTCTGAATCACATATCGAATCGCATCCTCCTGTGTAGCCCGTGCAATCGCCTCAAGAGCAACACGTTTACCCTCTCGGGACTGCGAAAGGAAAACACAAAGAGAGGATATATGCGATCGCCGCAGGGAGTCAGGAAATGAACTCCGGCCAGGCCGGAGAGACGTGTAGCCGTCCCGAAGATACGCACTGCCGGAGCCGATCTCCAACATCCTGAAGACTATCGCCCCTGTGTGCCACCCCCCACCCACGGAGCCTCCCCACACCGTGAGCGCAGAAAAAACACAGCCCCGGGCCGAACACGCGGTCCACGGCCACGAAGCGTGCCGAGAGGCGGCGGCCCTTGCGCGGACGCTCTTCGGATCAGAGGGAGACGCCACTCCCCTTCCCGGCGAGTTCGACCGCAACTTCCGCATTCGCCCGCGCGCCTCCGAACCGGCAGGCGAACCCGACGCGGCCACCCCCAACCGCACCGACGGCATCGTCCTCAAGCTGAGTCCGGCCGCACGCCGACCGGTTGCCGCCCTTGCGCTCTCTGCCCTGCGGCACCTCGAGCCGGCCTCGCTCTCTGCACAGATTCCCCGCGCTGTCTCTCCCCTCCACCCCGAACGCCCCCAACCCCGGCCCGGCTCCCACCCCACCGATCCGGCCCCCGACCCGAGCGGCAACGATCTCTGCGTGCCCGCTCGTCTGGGCGGCGCTCCCCTTGTGGCCTCGGCGGTGAGCTGGGTCGCGGGCGTCCCCCTGGCCCACATCGCCGCGCGTCCCTCACTGACGGTCCTCGGGGAGCTGGGGCGGCTTCTGGCCGAGCTCAACCGGGCGCTGGCCGATTTCGACCACCCGGAGCTCGACCGCGACTTTCCCTGGCGCATGGAGACCGCCCCTGCAACGATCCGCGCCTGTCTGCCCGCTCTGGCCCGGGGGCGCACCCTCGTTGCAGCCACCCTGGAGCGCGCGCTGCGCCGCCTGGATCCGGTGCGGTCCGAGCTCGCCCGCTGCGTGATTCACAACGATGCCAACGACTACAATGTCATTGTGGAGCCGGTGCCTGGGGGGGCGCGGCTGGCGGGGCTGATCGATTTCGGTGACCTGGCGCGCGGCTGGCGGGCCAGCGAGGTGGCGATCGCGGCCACCTATGCCATGCTCGATCTCGCCGATCCCCTTGAGGCCGCCTGTGCGGTGGTGCGCGGCTACAGCGGCGTCGCCCCCCTCACCGCCACCGAGTGTCGCGCGCTGATTCCCCTCATCGCCCTGCGCCTCTCTCTGTCGGTCTGCGTTCAGGCCCGCGAGATGGCGAGGCAGCCCGGCAACGACTACCTGGCGGTCAGTCAGAAGGGCGCGTGGAGGCTGCTGCGGCAGCTTGCCCGGAGCGACTGGCGGCTGGGCGAATTCCGGATTCGCGAGGCGTGCGGATTGCCGCCGAACCCGGCTGCACAGGCAGTCGCGGAAGAGATGCGGGGGGCGCCGGAGCGATCGCCGGTCATGCCGCCCGCCCTTCTGGAGCGACCTCTGACCCTCGATCTGTCGGTCGGAAATGCGCGGCTTCCCTGGCCGCCTCCGGCAGAGGATCCCACCCTGTCCCGGTGGGTCGAAGAACGCATGGCCGCCGCCGGAGCCACTGTCGGGATCGGGCGCTGGGGCGAGGCGCGCCTCCTCTACGATGCGCCCGGATTTCGCGAGCTCGGCAACCATGGCGAAGAGGCGCGCACGATTCATCTCGGTCTCGATCTCTTTGCGCCTGCGGGGACCCCGATTCTGGCGCCGCTCGCCGGCGAGGTCGTGGCGGTGGCCGACAACAATGCGCCGCGCGACTACGGACCGACGGTGATTCTGCGGCACCGGTCGGACGCTGCAGACGATCGCGGGCCGGGTGGCGAGACCACAGGGAATGGCGCTCCCGTCTTTCATACCCTCTACGGCCACCTCGCCCGGGCCACCCTCGACCACCTCGCCCCGGGAAGGCGCGTCAAGGCTGGCGAGACGATCGGGTGGCTCGGCGACGCCGCGGTCAATGGCGGCTGGCCTCCGCACCTTCACCTCCAGGTCGTTGCGCTCGCCGCGCTGACCGACGACGGCCAAGAGAACGCGCCCGCGCCCGTCAACTTTCCCGGGGTGGCGCTGGAGCGGCTGCGTCCGGTCTGGGAGTCGGTGCTGCCCGATCCCTCGCCGCTGGCCGGACTCGACGCTGCAAACGCAACCGCCCTGGACCCCGCCGACCGCCCCGACGCCCGCAAGGTCGATCTGGCTCGGCGCCGGCGCGCGCATCTGGGTCCCTCGCTCAGCCTCTCCTACCGCGATCCCCTGCACATTGTGCGCGGCAGCGGAAGCCGGCTTTATGACGATGCGGGGCGCAGCTATCTCGATACCGTCAACAACGTTCCACATGTGGGTCACGCCAACCGGCGCGTCGCCGAGGCAATTGCGCATCAATCCCGCATCCTCAACACCAACACCCGCTACTTGCATGAAGAGATTCTGACGCTGGCCGACGAGCTGCTCGCGCACCTCCCGGATCCGCTCGAGGTCGTCTTTCTGGTCTGTTCGGGCAGCGAGGCCAACGAACTCGCGCTCCGCATGGCGCGCTCTCATACCGGTCGCGAGGGGGTGGTGTGCGTCGAGGGCGGGTATCATGGCAACACCGCCGGACTGGTGAGCATCAGCCCCTACAAGTTCGATGGGCCGGGGGAACACGGGGCGGGACCGGGGGTGGCGGTGGCGGCGCTGCCGGATACGTACCGTGGAAGGTTCCGTGCAGAAGAGGGACCAGCGGGCGGGCGCGACGTGGCCGATCTCTATGCCGACGAGGTGGCGCGCGCGGCCGCGGCTCTGGAGGAACGGAAGGGGCCGGGAGTCGCAGCCTTTATCGTCGAACCGATTCTGAGTTGCGGCGGACAGATCGAACCGCCCCCCGGCTACCTGGCCCGCGCCTTTGCACAGATCCGCGCGGCCGGAGGCGTCTGCATTGCCGACGAGGTTCAGGTCGGATTCGGGCGCGTGGGCGACGCCTTCTGGGGGTTCGCGCTGCAGGGCGTTGTGCCCGACATCGTCACGATGGGCAAGCCGATGGGAAACGGCCACCCTGTCGCCGCAGTCGCCACCACGCGCAGCATTGCCGATTCATTCGCCAATGGCATGGAGTACTTCAGCACCTTTGGGGGAAATCCGGTTTCATGCGCGGCGGCGCGGGCCGTTCTGGCCGAGCTGCGCGACCGCGATCTTCAGGACCACGCCCGGCGGATCGGCAACGATCTTGTGGACAGTCTGCGCGCGCTGGCCGAGCGCCACCCGATCGTGGGCGATGTGCGGGGCCGCGGCCTCTTTTTGGGAATCGAGCTGGTGCGGAATCGCCAGAGCCGGGAACCCTTCCCAGAGGCGTGCAGCCATCTCATCAACCGCGCGCGCAGGATGGGCGTCCTGCTCGGCGTCGACGGCCCCGATCACAATGTCATCAAGATCAAGCCGCCCATGGTCTTCAGCGAGGACGACGCAGCCCTGCTTGTGCAGACGCTGGACCGGGTGCTGCGAGAAATTCCGCCGCCGGGGGCGTCACGGGCAGGGTAATCCGGCCCCGGCTCAGGGATACAGCCGCCGCCGCTCCCAGGCGTCTTCCCGGCGTTCGTAGAGGAAGCGGTCGTGCAGGCGCGCGGGGCCTTCCTGCCAGAACTCAATCGCCTCGGGCACGATCCGGAATCCCGACCAGTGGGGCGGCCGGGGCACCTCGCGATCCCGGAAGCGCTCCTCGAGCTCCTTTACCCGCTCCTCCAGGGTGCGGCGACGGTCGAGTGTGCGACTCTGCTCCGACGCCCAGGCTCCGATGCGGCTCTGGCGGGGGCGGCTCGCAAAGTAGGCATCGGCTTCGGCATCCGCGACCCGCTCGACTGCACCCCGAATCCGCACCTGGCGGTCGAGCGGCTGCCAGTAGAAGGTCATCCCTGCGCGGGTGTGGATGCGAAGCGCCGATCCCTTGGCCGAGCCCAGGTTGGTGTAGAAGACGAATCCCCGGACATCGAAGTCCTTGAGCAGAACCATGCGGCCCTCCGGGGTCGCGTCCGCTCCCAGGGTAGAGAGGCAGACCGCTTCGGCAAAGACAATGCGCTCGTCGGCTTCGGCTTCGGCGAACCAGCGGCCGAACTGCTCGATCGGATCGCGCGCAAGGTCGCGGCGACGAAGTCCAACCGGAGCCGGGCGCTGCCGGGCGGCATTGGGGGAATCCCTGCGCGGCGCCGAATCCTGCGGATCGCTCATCGGGCGTCTCCCTCCCCTTCCCTCCCCGCAGCCCCGAGCTGATGCCGCAGCGATTCCTCCAGGCCCTCGAAATCGAAGCGGAAGTCGCTCTGCCGGGCGGCATCGGGAATCACGCGCGCCCCCTCGAGGAGAAGCGCGGTTCCCATCTCGCCAAAGAGACCGCGCACCGCCAGCGAGGGAACGGGCAGCAGGGTGGGCCGGCGCAGAACGCGCCCGAGAACGCTGGTGAAGGTGGCGTTGGGCACCGGATAGGGGGCGGTGGCATTCACCGGACCGCGCAGCGAAGGGGTTGTGAGGGCATGGAAGACAAGGGCGACGAGATCGTCGTGATCGATCCAGCTCACATACTGGCGCCCGGTGCCGAGACGACCCCCGATTCCCATCTTGAAGGGAAGGAGCATGGTGCCGAGCGCCCCCCCGGCCGGGCTGAGCACAAGTCCGATCCGAAGCTGCACCACCCGCACCCCCGAACGCGATGCGCGGGCGGCCTCGGTCTCCCACTCGCGGCAGAGATCGGCCAGGAATCCCCGCCCGGGACGATTCGCCTCGCGGAGCGGCTCCGTTCCCCGATCTCCGTAGTACCCGACCGCCGACGCCGAGACCAGAACCTCGGGCGGCGTGCGCATCCGGTTGATGGCGGCCACCAGAAGACGGGTGCCGGTCAGGCGGCTCTGGCGAATCTCCTCCTTGCGCGCCGGGGTCCACTTGCCGCCTGCGATGCTCTCGCCCGCCAGATGCACGATCGCATCGACCCCCTCGAGCCGGTGTCCCTCGATCTTGCGTTCAGCCGGATCCCAGTAGATCTCGCCCGCTTCCCGGTCGGGCTTGCGCCGCACAATGCGCAGCACCTCGTGCCCGCCGGTGGTCAGGAAGTGGCAGAGCGCCGACCCGATCAATCCCCCCGACCCCGTCACCGCCACGCGCAGCCGCTTTCCCCGATACAGCGCATGACGCGCCATGTCCTGCGCAATCCTGCGACCGCGAAAGGCGAAGAACCGCTTCAGCTCGGCCTCGATCGCCGTGCGCGTAAAGATGTTGGCTGCGGCTCCCAGCGGCGGCTCCCAGGCAATGCGATCGCGCACAATCGTGCCGCCCTCGCCCCCGGGCTCGAATTCGTGGTCGTGGACCCAGGACTGGAGCGGACCCGAAATCTGTTCGTCGCGAAAGAGCCGGTCCTTGCGGAAAGTGGTGTGGCGCACCGTCAGATCGGCCTTGATCGGGCCCCGGCGGCCGCGAATGCGAACCACTCCGCCATCGTCGATCCCGCCCTCGCGCGAGATCACCCGTACATCTTCCCAGGGGGGCAGGAGCCGTTCGAGTGCGCCGGGCCGCATGTGCCAGGCAAAGACTTCATCGGTGGGAAAGGGAATGACGGCCTCATGGACAACATTGGGCATCGGGCCTGAATCCTCTACGATTGAATCTGCGGGTGCGCGCCGTCGCCGCTCCATGCGGAATCCGCGATGGCGCTCCGGATCGCCGCGACGCCTGCGGCCGCACCCTGCGGGTGACCGTAGATCGCCGATCCGGCAACGAGAATGGTGGCGCCGGCCTCGACCAGCGCAGGGGCGGTGGCCGTGCCGACTCCGCCGTCAACCTCAAGGGCGATCCGGCCGGAGTGGCGGGATTCGATCAGACTGCGGGCGCGCGCCACCTTGTCCAGCGATTGGGGAATGAAGGCCTGGCCGCCAAATCCGGGATTCACCGTCATGATCAGGAGCAGGTCGATCTCGTCGAGGAGCTCCTGAATGGCACCCAGGGGGGTGGCCGGGTTGAGCGCAACCCCGGCGCGCTTGCCGGCGGCCCGGATCATCTGCAGGGCGCGGTGCGGGTGGGGGGTGGCCTCGACATGAATGGTGATCAGATCGGCGCCGGCCGCGGCGAAGGCGTCGATGTAGCGCTCGGGGCGGTCGATCATCAGGTGAACGTCCAGGGTGCGGTCGGTGACGCGCCGCACACTCTCGGCGAGAGGCGGCCCGAAGGTGAGATTCGGCACGAAGTGGCCATCCATCACATCCAGATGAATCCACTCCGCCCCGGCCTCGTCCACCGCCCGCACCTCGCGGCCCAGCACCGTGAAGTCGCAGCTCAGAAGCGAGGGCGCAATCCGGATCATCGCCGCCGCACTCCCCCCTGCCCCGCCACCAGCGCGCCGGTGGCCACGCCCAGAAAGAGCCCCGACTCCACCACCCCGGCGCGGCTGCGAAGCGCCTCGGCGAGCGCCGCCGGATCGGGAATGCCCCCCTCGAAGAAGCAGTCGATCATGTGGTTGCGGTTGTCGGTGCAGAACGGTCGCGGTCCATCTTCGGCACCCGCCGGATCCATGCGCAGCCGCGGCGTACAGCCCAGCGCGGCGGTCATCCACTCCAGATGGCTCTCGAAGGCGAAGGGCACCACCTCGACCGGCACCGGCGCTCGCGCGCCCAGCCGCGCCACCTCCTTCGTCTCGTCCACAATCGCCACCACCCTGCGCGACGCCTGCGCCACCATCTTTTCGCGCAGCAGCGCGCCGCCCAGCCCCTTGATCAGATTCAGGGCGGGATCAATCTCGTCGGCGCCATCGACCGTCAGATCCAGCGGCGCCAGCGCAGAGAGCGTTCCCAGGGGAATTCCGAGCCGGGCGGCCTCCCTCTCGGTGCGCACCGAGGTGGGAACCCCGATCACGTCCTCAAGATCGCCCGCGGCAAGACGCGCGGCCAGCGCACGCAGAAAGTGCCCCGCCGTGGAGCCGGTGCCGAGCCCCAGCCGCATCCCCGAACGCACCATGGCCGCTGCCTCCTCGCCGACGGCGCGCCTGAGATCGTCGGCGGCGCCCTTCGGGGACATGGCGGCGGCAGGGGTCGAGAGGTCAGAGGGCATTGAGGGCGCGGCAGGACTGCGGGATCCGGGATCGGTCGGGGCGAGGGAAACCGCATCCAGAGGGACGAGGCGGTTTACAGACAGGCAAAATCTACCATCTTTGGCCGCATGATTATCGTCGCGCGCAAGGGCGTCACCGCCCAGGAGCTGGATTACATCCGCGAACGGGTCGAGCGGCTGGGCTTCCGCACCCACCTTTCGGTCGGCGAAAGTCGCACCATTATCGGGTGCATCGGCGAAGAGGCGCGGCTGCGGAATGTCCCCCTCCTCTCGATTCCCGGGGTTCATTCGGTGCATCCGGTCATGCGTCCCTGGAAGCTCGCCGGGCGCGAATTCGCCGCCGATCCCGCCACCCGCGTCCAGGTGGGCGATCGCGTCTTCGGCGGCCGGGCCTGCCTGGTGGCCGCCGGCCCCTGCTCGGTCGAGGGCGAAGAGATGATGATGAAGACCGGCAGAGCGGTGGCAACCGAGGGGGCCGCACTCCTGCGCGGGGGGGCCTTCAAGCCGCGCACATCGCCCTACTCCTTCGACGGCCTCAAGGAAGAGGGGCTGCAGATCCTGGCGCGCGTGCGCGAAGAGACGGGACTGCCGGTGGTGACCGAGGTGCTCGATCCACGCGACGCCGAGCTGATCGCGGGCTATGTGGACATGTTTCAGATCGGAACCCGCAACATGCAGAACTTCGCTCTTCTGCGCGAGGTCGGACAGTTGCAGAGGCCGGTTCTGCTGAAGCGCGGCATGTCGGCCACCCTCAAGGATCTGCTCCTGGCCGCAGAGTATGTCATGAGCCGGGGCAATATGCAGATCGTTCTCTGCGAGCGCGGCATTCGCACCTTCGGCTCGGAGATGCGCAACACCTTCGATCTGGCCGCAATTCCCTGGCTGAAGGCCGAGACGCACCTGCCGGTGGTGGCCGATCCTTCGCACGCCGGGGGACGCCGCGACCTCGTTGCGCCGCTCAGCTTTGCGGCGGTGGCGGCCGGGGCCGACGGGCTGATCGTCGAGGTTCACCCCGATCCCGAAAACGCGCTCTCCGACGGCGATCAGTCGCTTGCCTTCGACGACTTCTCTGCGCTGATGCGCGATCTGGGAGCCTTCGCCGAGGCGGCGGGACGAAGCCTGTAGGAAAAGGGGGGGGGACCGAACCTCAGGGGGCGGCCCGTTCCGGTGGCGCCAACTCCGCGAGCGCCGCAGCGAGCGCATCGAGTTGAGCGGCGAGCGCCCGGGCCGAGGTGCCGCCCTCCACATCGCGCGACGCCACCGAGCGATCCGGGTCGAAGAGTTCGCGGGTATCGTCGCCAAAGCGGGAATCGACCCCCTGAATCTCCTCGATCGCCAGAGCGTCGAGAGAGCGCCCCGATTCCTCGGCCAGGCGAACCAGAGCGCCCACCACATGATGGCTTTCGCGAAAGGGAACGCCGCGCCGAACCAGGGAATCGGCCAGATCGGTGGCCAGCATCCCCGCACCCAGGGCGGCGCGCGTCCGCTCTTCGGCCACGGCCAGCGTCTGCACCGTTCCCGTCAGAGCCGGCAGAACCAGCGCCAGGGTATCGATCGAATCGAAGACCATCTCCTTGTCCTCCTGGAGATCGCGGTTGTAGCCGGTCGGAAGTCCCTTCAGAAGGGTCAGGAGCGCGGTCAGGTTGCCGGCCAGCCGCCCCGCCTTGCCCCGCACCAGCTCGGCCACATCGGGGTTGCGCTTTTGCGGCATGAGCGACGAGCCGGTGGCAAAGCCGTCGCCCAGGCGCACAAAGCCGAACTCGGAACTCGAGAAGAGGATCAGATCCTCGGCGAACTGCGAGAGGTGAACCCCTGTCAGAGCGGCACCGAAGACGAGGCGCGCGCACCAGTCGCGGTCGGCAACGATGTCGATCGAGTTCCGGGAGATGCGCGCAAAGCCGAGATCGGCGGCCAGGGCATGGCGATCCACCGGAAAGGGACACCCGGCGAGCGCGCCCGCTCCGAGAGGCAGCACATCGCATGCGCGGCGGGTCGCCTGCAACTGCTCCAGATCGCGCACCAGGGGCCAGGCGCGCGAGAGCAGCCAGTGGGCGACCGGAACCGGCTGGGCCTGCTGCAGATGGGTGTATCCGGGCATCACCATGCCGATCGTTGCGCGGGCGCGCTCGGCCAGCGCTCGCACCAGGCGACCGAGCTCTGCGCGCTGGTGGGCAATCGCTTCCAGCCCCCAGAGACGAAAATCGGTGGCGACCTGATCGTTGCGCGAGCGTCCGGTGTGGAGCTTGCCCCCGACCGGGCCGATCGTCTCGGTCAGCAGACGCTCCACCAGCGTGTGAATGTCCTCGTCCGCCACCGCGGCAAAGTCTTCGGCGCTCCACTCCGCCAACTGCGCCCCGACCGCACCGAGTCCCTGCACGATCGCGGCCGCCTCTGCGGTCGTCAGGAGTCCCGCCCTCTCCAGCGCCCGGGCCCAGGCGCGGCTCCCCCGGATATCGTGCCGCCAGAGCCGACAATCGACATCCAGCGAGCGGTTCAGCGCCTCCATCTCGCCCGCGAGAGCGCCCGTAAAGCGTCCTCCCCAGAGCGCGTGGCCCCCGCCCCTTTCGGGATCGGCGCTCACCGAACGCCGGGAAGCCGACAGATTATCGGCGGGCATGCGCGCGGCACACTCCGGATCTCCCCGGAGCGCATCATTCGGACCCGGCCGGCGACGAGGCCGCCACACTCCGCACGCCGCCCTCGCCCGGCCCCGATCGCTGCGCACTGCGGCCGAGGCTGAGCGCGCGCTGGGCGGCCAGAGCTCTCTGCGGCAGACTGAAGAGCTTGACGAAACCGGTCGAATCGGCGTGCGCGTATCCCTCGCTGGCCCCGAACGAAGCCAGGTCGAGAGCGTAGAGCGACGAGGGCGCGCGCCGCGAGAGCACCGAGGCCATTCCCCTGAAGAGCCGCATGCGCACCGACCCGGTCACAGAGGCCATCAGGGTATCGACAAGGGCGTCCAGCGCCTCGCGCTCCGGCGTCCACCAGCGTCCCTCGTAGACCAGATCCGCGTAGCGGGGCGCAATCTGATCCTTCAGCGCAAGGGCGCTGCGCGAGAGCACCAACTGCTCCAGCTCCTGGAGCGCAATCAGGAGAATCGTCCCTCCCGGAGTCTCGTAGACGCCTCGCGACTTGATGCCCACAACGCGATCCTCGATCACGTCGGCGCGTCCGACTCCGTGGGCGGATCCCAGCCGGTTCAGCTCGGACACCAGGGGGCGCAGCGCCAGGGGGCGGCCATCGATGGCCACCGGAGCGCCGGCCTCGAAGGCCAGCTCGATCTCGCAGGGCTCGCCAGGGGCCTCGGCGGGGTCGGTCGTCCAGACAAAGACGTCGGAGCCTGGGGGATTGGCCGGATCTTCGAGCGGCCCTCCCTCGTGGCTGATATGCCAGAGATTCTCGTCGCGGGAATAGAGCTTCTCGCGATCGATTCCCTCGAGGTCGATGCCGCGGGCGCGGGCATAGGCGAAGGCGTCCTCGCGCGAAGAGATCTCCCATTCGCGCCAGGGGGCGATCACCCGCAGATCGGGGGCGAGCGCAGCAAAGGAGAGCTCGAAGCGAAGCTGGTCGTTGCCCTTCCCCGTGCAGCCGTGCGCCAGGGCGTGGGCGCCGGTTTTGCGGGCCACCTCGACCATTCGCCGCGAGATCAGCGGGCGCGCCATTGCGGTGCCGAGCAGGTACTTGCGGCTATGGACAGCACCTGCGCGCAGCACCGGCAGAGCGAAGTCCGCCAGGAACTCGTCGCGGAGATCCTCGCCGTGAAAGGCCGATGCGCCGGTCGCGAGCGCCTTGGCGGCCAGAGATTCCACCCCGCCGCGCTGGCCGACGTCGGCCGCCATGCAGATGACTTCGGCCCCGTAGCGCTCCCGCAGCCAGGAGACGATGACCGAGGTGTCGAGGCCGCCGGAGTAGCCGAGAACGATCTTCATGATTGCACTCCCGTACTCTGGAGATCTCCCCCGAATGCGGATGCGCGCACACCGAAGATGGGCGCGGTCGTCGGGCGGGGCGTCCCTTCGCGATCCCTTGCATGATTCATTGTGATGCTCATTCTGTGCCGAATTGGGTCCGTTGTGATAAATTTTTGCAATATTTTGCAAGAAAATGCAATTATATGCAGAAAAAGATGCACGTCAAGCGGATCTCCGCAGGCATCCGCCCTTCAGGTCGCCCCCGACCGTCGAAAGCCCCCGTCAGCCCGATGCCGCGCGCAGCTTCCCGGCAACCCTCTCTGCCGTTTGGGGACACCGCAAAATGATCAGCACGGTGTCGTCGCCGGCAATGGTGCCCGCCAGCCCCTCGTACTCCTCGCGGTCGATCGCGGAGGCAACAGCCTGCGCGGCCCCGCTGAGGGTATGCACCACCGCAAGATTTCCCACGACCTCGACCTCCACCAGAAGCGTGGGAAGCACGGCCTCGAGGGGCGGCACATGATCCCACTCCTCGGGAAGGGTGTAGCGGGGCCCCTCGTCGCCGGTGATCTTGACCAGACCCAGATCGCGGACATCGCGCGACAGGGTGGATTGGGTGACCGGAAAGCCGGCCCTGGCCAGGAGGGTGCGCAACGCCTTCAGGTGGGGCACCGCACCCTGGCGCACCAGCCGCAGAATGGCGCCCTGCCGCCGTCGCTTGGCACCCGCAGATCCGGGATCGGAGATCATGGCCGGGAACCGGGCCGGAGAGCTGCACCCCGACGCCTTGACCCCTGCGCCGTGCGCCCCGAAGAGCTCATGAAGCTGTCGCCCGCCGCGCCGCTAGAAATCGTAGCGCAGACGCGTGACGAGCAGGCGCCCGATCTCGGGAGCCCCCACAAACTCGCGGTGCAGGTTGTTGAGCAGATTGCTTGCATGCAGCGCGACTCGGGCCGCGGGCAGCATCGGAAGGCGATACCCGACCGAGGCATCGACCACGGCGTACCCATCGACGTCACCGATATAGACCCCCGAGTTCATGGGGAAGCCATCGGTGGCGCGGACGCGCGCCTGGGCGGTCAACCCCGAGCTTCGATCGTCCCAGGTGACCCCGAGCGCACCCTTGTGGCCGGGCGCATTGAGGGCAATGTCCTGGTTGCTTGCACAGCTTTCGTCGTTGTTGAAGTCGAAGCACTCCTTGCTCACATATGAATAGTTGGCATTGATGCGCAAGCGATCCGAGAGCAGGATCTGCGCGGCCAGATCGGCGCCGATATAGTCCACATCGCCGAAGTTGCGGTAGGTGAGGAAGACATCGGGGGTGTCGAGCTGATCGGGATTCACCATGCCCAGGGGGATAGCCGCGGCGCCGGCGACGATCGTATCAAGTTGTGCATTCGAGACGAGGCCCAACTGGAGAAGCGGCTGCAGACGATGCAGAAGAAACTCCTTGACGCTGCCCGGATCGAGGAAGACCGTCTGCGTGATCGGGGTCAGCGGCCCCAGAAAGTTCTTGACCTGCGAATAGTAGAGGTCGGCCGCCAGGACAATGCGATCATTCAGGAGCCCCTTGTAGCCGATCTCGAAGGTGTTGTAGGTGGTCGAGGTCAGCTCGGCGATATCGGTCGGTTGACCTCCGGGCAAAAAGGGCGGCGCTGTCGTATCGGATGCCGCTTCCGGATTGAGAACCCCGAAGAGCGTTTTGATCGCCGGATCGTTGGGGCCGGGGTTCTTCAGGAAATCTTGGAGCACCTTCGCCTGTGCCGGAGGTATGCCCAGCTCCGGCAGCAGACCCAGGAGGGCGGGCCAGAAGGCTGCAGCATTGGCCGGCGGCAATTCCCCCTCCGGGGCGAGAGCTTTGGCGAAATTTTCGAAAAGCGGCACCGCCCGCATGCACAAGCCATGCAGCCCGCCGGTGGCCTCGCAGCCGCGCGAGAAGGTAAGGCCGCCCTCGGGAACGCCCAGTGCCCGGATGTCGCCCAGGGGCAGCATATCGTTGAGGGGCTGAACCCTGAGGTCGAGGAAGAGATTGTTCGAGGTCGGGGTACTGAAGGCGCGATTGAAGGAGAGCCGCAGATTCTGGGCCTCGGCCGGGCGGAAGACCAGCGCCGCGCGCGGCGAAACATTGCGATCGGAGAGGCGGCTGTGGTCGTCGATGCGAATGGCGGTAACCAGGTCCACCCGGTCGCCCAGCGAGGTCTCGGAGTGCAGGTAGACGCCCGCCTCGGAAATGACGTCGTCGTCCTCGTTGCGCCCAAAGATCGTGCCGCCACTCTTCGGTTCGGTGCGCTGCCAGTCCACCCCATAGGTGAAGCTCTGCCACGGTGCCACATTGAAGCCGTGCTGAAGCTGCACCGCCGCCGTATTGGACTGATCCACCACCGGATCGCCGCTGCGAAGGAGGAAGGTGCTGCATTCGGGGCCGCGGCAGGCGGGATCGTCCTGGCCCGAGTTGGTCTGATTGTAGAAGCCCTGCACGAAGAGGCGTCCCAGCGAGAACCGCGCCTGACCGTAGCTGTACCCCCAGCCCTCGGCCTGCGCCGCGCCGACCCCCGTCATCTCCAGGGCTTTCAGAAGCGTCGAGTTGCCCCCGCTCAGGATCAGGTTGCCATCTGTGGCGAAACGAACGTCCAGGCGGGCATCGACGGTGTAACGCTCGTTTTCGTAGTCGCGCATGAATAATCGCTCGCTTGGGTCGACGTACTCCCAGTCGGTTCCCCGCTGGTACTGCCCCGAGATCTTGAAGCCGACGCTCTCCGAGAGGCGGTGCGCGCTGCGGAGCTGTCCATGAAAGAGCGACCGTTCGCCCCCGGCCAGCGAGATCGACGACCCCGGGCTGTCGATCGGCGAGGCGGTCACGATGTGCATGACCCCGGTCGAGGCGTTGGGTCCGTAGAGCGCGGCCCCCGGCCCGAGCGAGACCTCGATCCGGTCGATGTCGAGGTCGTTGGTGGGAAAGAGGGAGTAGGCGTTGAAGCGGAGCGAGGGAATGCGGGCGTAGCGGTTGTCGATAATGGTGAGGAGCGTCCCCGAGAAGACCCCGTTGAAGCCGCGCGCGACCACCGTTCCCTGGCTGATTCCGGTCTGGGCCGCGTCGATTCCCGGCAGATGGCGCAGATGATCGGCCACGGTTGTGGCGGCGGTGCGCGCCACCTCGGCAGCCGAGACGGTGGAGATTGAGGCCGGAGCGTCCAGAGCCTTCTCCTGGCGGCGCGAGGCGGTGACAACCACCGGATTCAGCACCAGGGCGCGGGAACGCATCGCAATCGTGGGTCCGTCCTGGGCGTCCGTCTCCGCACGCACCCCATCGAGGCGCGCGGTCTCGTAGCCGATCAGGGAGACGACGATCGAATAGCTTCCCGGCTCGACCCCGATCCGGAAGCGCCCCTCGGCATTGGTCCCCACCGCGAGATCGGTGCCGAGCACCTCGACGAGGGCCTCTTCAAGGGGCTGGCCGCTTTCGGCATCGGTGACCGTGCCCTGGAGCGTCGCCTCCTGGGTGGTGGCGGCGGCCGGGAGGAGGAGCGCGAAGAGCAGAGGCAGCGCGCCAATGCGGGAGTGGGTCGGGGAGGTGGAGCGGGACGGCTGCATGGTTCGTGTTCTCCGGGGAAGCCGGGTGGAGCGGATGGGGATTGATGGCTGGCCGTGGCGTGGATTTGGGACAGGGAGCGGCGCAGAAGCACAGCGCCCGGGAGAATGCATTGCCGCTCGCATGCCGTTCGGCGTGCATCCGCAGGCAGCCGGCCACGCAAGGCAAATCTGTGTTTCAGGAGGATTCATGGCAATACTCCCTGTCATGAAGAACCGCTCCGATCGCGTGCAGAGCCCCGGCGGGAGAAGCGCCGAGAGGGCCGCCCGGCTGCTCAGATCGCTGCCACTGGCGCCCTCCGACTTCGAGCGCGCGCGCCGGCGGATCGCGCCCCACCTGCACCGCACGCCGCTCCTCTCCTTTCGCACCCTGGGAGCGCCTCTGGGCGCCGAAAGCTGGCTGAAGTGCGAAAATTTGCAAAAAACGGGATCGTTCAAGGTGCGCGGGGGACTGAATGCGGTCGCGGCGCTGTGCGAAGACGACAGCGGAGGACGGGGAAATCGGGCGGGGGGCGTGATCACGATCTCGGCCGGCAACCACGCGCAGGCGATCGGGTGGGCGGCCGCACGGGCCGGAATGCGCGCGGTCGTGGTGATGCCGGAGGGCGCCGCGCGCACCAAGGTGGCCGCCGCGCGGGGGTACGGGGCCGAGGTGGTTCTGCATGGCACCGCACACGAAGCCTTTGCCGAAGCCCACCGCCGCGCCGAGGCCGAGGGACTGGTCTTCCTGCACCCCTTTGACGCGCCCGAGGTCATTGCCGGCCATGGCTCGACCGGCCTGGAGATCGTCGAGGAGCTGTCCGGACCCGGCACGATCGTGGTTCCGGTGGGCGGGGGCGGACAGATTGCCGGAATTGCGGGAGCGCTGGCGGCGACCGGCCGGCTGGCGGCTCCTCTGCGCAGCCCTGACCGAGACGGGCGGAAGACGCCCGCTCGCGAAGCCGCTCCCCGGCAACCGGCAGACGCACACGCCCGCTGGCGCGTCTTCGGGGTCGAGCCCGTCGGTGCCCCGGCCATGCGACGCAGCCTGGAGACCGGACGCGCACTCCAACTCGAGACAGTGAAGACGATCGCAGACGGTCTTGCGGCCCCGATGGCCGGATCGCTGACCTACCGGATCGTCGAGCGCCTTGTCGAGGATGTGGTCCTGGTGAGCGACGACGAAATTCTGGCCGCGATGCGGCTCCTGATGACCCGGGCCGGAGTGGTGGCCGAGCCCTCGGGGGCGGCAGCCGCGGCGGCGATCATGACCGGGCGCATTCCCCTGAAGCCGGGGGAGCGGGTGGTGGCCGTGGTGACCGGCGCCAATGCCGATCCGGCAATCCTGGCGCGCGCCCTGGACGGTCGCTGAGGCGGCGGGAGGCCGGAGCCGGGCGCAGCAGGCGGGCCGCAGTTCGTGCAGAGACCCGGCCGGTCAGCATTCCGGACTGGCAGCTCCGGGCCCGGACCCGCATGTGACGCGCAGGCGGCAAGGCATCCGACCGGCAGGCCGGGTGGGCGGCGCATGGGCTGCCTGGCCGATGCGCACCCCACGCACAGTGGCGAAGGGGTCGGATCCGCGCCAGACTTCGGTTCCGTCGTGCGCACGGGCCGCGCTTCTTTCCCCTCTTCCACTCCCGCCCTTCCCGGCACCCACCGGAGGACACCCCCACACGTGAATGCACTCCGTCGCTACCTCCTTCCCGGCTTCGTCTTTCAGTCGGTCGTCATTGCCGGCGGGTATGGCACCGGCCGCGAGCTGGCCGAGTTCTTCCTTTCGCGCGGACCGCTGGGCGGGATGCTCGCCATGGGGCTCTCCACGGCGGTCTGGAGCGCCGTCTGCGTTGTGACCTACGAGTTTGCGCGCGTATTTCGCAGCTTCGACTACCACAGCTTCTTCCGGCGGCTCCTTGGTCCCTTCTGGTGGAGCCTCGAGCTTCTCTACCTGGGACTGATCGTGATTGCGACGGCGGTGATCGCGGCTGCCGCCGGGGCCATTCTGCAGGCGACCTTCGGCATTCCCGAGATCGTGGGGATGGCGATGATCGTACTGCTGGCGGGGGCGCTGGTCTTTGGTGGAAATGCGGCGATCGAGCGGGTCTTCGCCTGGTGGTCGATTGTGCTCTATGCGGTCTATGCCGGATTCTTCCTGGCTTGCCTGCAGGTCTTCGGCGACGATATCCGGGCGGCCTTCGCCACCGGCACCATCGAGGGGAGCTGGATCGTGGGCGGGCTCGAATATGCGGGTTACAACCTGGGCGTGCTGCCGGCGGTGCTCGCCACCCTGCGCCATCACAAAACCCGTCGCGACACCCTGATCGCAGGGCTGCTCACCGGTCCCCTGGCGATGCTGCCGGCCCTCTTCTTCTTTATTGCCGTTGTCGGAGAGTACCCGGTCATCGTTGCGGCCACCATTCCGACCAACCACATGTTGGTGCTGCTCGAATCGCGCGCCTTCCAGATCATCTTCCAGATCATGCTCCTTGGTACGCTGGTCGAGACCGGCGCGGGTCTGATTCATGCAGTCAATGAACGAGTCACGCAGGCCATGCGGGAGCGCGGTCGTCACCTTGCGCGAGGCGGGCGGCTGTGGATTGCGCTCGGCGGACTTGTGCTCGGCGGATTGATCGCGCAGCTCGGCCTGACCGACCTGGTGGGCCTGGGCTATGGCACAATCACCTGGGGCTTTCTGCTGATCTTCGTTCTGCCGCTCCTGACCCGGGGCGTCGTGCTGATTCGCGGCGCGCACCGCCTGGAGCTTCGCGGGGACGGGTGAATTTGACTGTCGCCATGATTACACGGATTCTGTCCTATTGTTGTTGAACAAATTGTTGTTGAATCAATTATTGTTGAACAAATCTTGTTGCGATGCTGCCGGGTGGCCCGATGATTGTCACAATATGTTGGTTGTTGTCACAATATTGTTGAATGATTGGTTGTGATCACAATATTGAGTTTTGGAGGATTTTCACACCCGCCTGCCGAAGACGCGGGCCCGAGGTGGTGCGCAACAAGTGCGAGCGGGACCGCCGCGATGGCAACGACCGATTTTCCCCGGGCCGACAGTCGGCGGGTCGCCCGGATTCCCGCCAGAGGACCCAGGGCCAGAAGGGCAAAGGCCCACCGCCACCCCACCGCCTCGACAGCCAGGGGCATGATCTGCACGGTGATGGCAGCCAGGAGGAATCCGGCGCAGGTCTGAAGGGTGAGGGCAGTGCCGGCGGCTTCGCGGGGGGCGCGTTCGGTGACCATGGCGCTGAACTGGGCCGAGTCGGCCACCACAAAGAAGCCCCAGACCAAGGTGGCCGCCACCACCAGCGGAAAGGGCGCTCCATACAGAAGGCCGACGAGCAGGCAGCAGGCGCCGCTGATTGCCAGTGCGCGGTTGACGATCGGTCGCCGTCCGATTCGATCTGCCGCCCAGCCCCCCCAGAGACACCCCAATGCTCCGACCGCCAGGGTGGCGAAGCCGGCCAGCCCGACCGGCGCATCGGGCGTTCCGGCGGCGATCGCCGAGGCAGCCAGGAAGGCAGGCGCCCACGCCCACATGGCATAGAGCTCCCACATGTGGCCCAGGTAGCCCGCAATGGCGAGCCGGGTCGGGCGATGGCGCACGACCCGCGCGACCAGCCCCCACGAAAAGGGGGCCCGCGCAAAGGGGTGCGGTCCGTCGCGGTAGAGGAGAAGCACAAGGAGCGCCGCCGCGCCCGCCCCCACCGAGGCGATCGCAATCACGGCTTCGGCTCCCACCCCGGGAAGCGCATCGATCAGATACGGGGTCGCCTTGCCGACGGTCAGCGCGCCCACAATGGTTCCGATGGCCAGGCCGCGCCCGGAGCGGAACCAGGTTGCAGCCATCTTCATGGCCGTCGGATAGACCCCGGCCAGGAGAAATCCGGTCGCGAAGCGCAGAGTGACCGCCGCCGCAAAACCGGGAACCGCAAGGACTGCGGCATTGGCCAGCGCAGCGAGGGTGGCCGCGACGGCAAAGTGGAGGCGCGACTGCACAATATCGGCCAGGTTGAGGAGCGCCGAGAGCGCGGTTCCCGCCACAAATCCCAGATTGACGGCCGTGGCCAGCCACCCGACCTGGGAGGGCGAGAGCGACCACCGCGCGCCCAGATCCCCGGAGACCGCGGTGGCGGTGAACCAGAGCGACATGCCGAGGAGTTCGGCCACCGCAAGGAGCGCGAGGACCCGCCAGCGACGCGGATCCCGCTCGCGATTCACCCGGGCCTGCGCTCCTGCAGGCCGCTCCCGTCGGTGAACATGCGCAGCCCGCTCCGGTCCAGCCTGATATAGACCTCGTCTCCTGCCTGCGCATTGTGCCGCTCCAGCGCCTGGCGCAGCCGTCCGAGCTCGGGGCCATTGGGATCGTAGGAGCGCCAGATCACCGAGGCGGCATCCACGCCGCGGGGCTGGACAAAGGGCACCTTGATCGAGTCGTCGGGGTTCAACCCCAGGTGCTGCGCCACTGCAGTCGCGATCTTCTGGCTGTTTCCGCGCAGATGGTGCGCTCCGACCAGCAGGCGCAGCACGGGCTGCCGCCTCTTCGTCCACAGAACGTCGCGCGCGCCATCCAGCGAACGCTCTGCCGCAACCGGATGCGCCACGATCTCCACCTCGTCGTCCACAGTGCGGAACTTGCGGGTGCTCAGGTAGTTGCGCACCGTCGCCGGCAATACCTCGTAGCGCGCCGAGATCTCCTCGACCAGCTCCTCGATGCGGGCCCGTCCCCCTGCCTCCCTGATCCGCCGCAGCAGCGCCTCCACCACCCCGTGATAGGGCTCGTCGGTCCAGTTGGCCAGACCCCACTTGTCCTTGGTGAAGCGCACAAAGAGGGGATCGGACGAGAGCAGACTGGAGAGCGAAGAGTTGTCGGGGAGGTCGGCCTGCACGCTGATGACGCTGCGCACCATCGGCTCTCCGGCTTCGTCCAGGGCAAGGAAGACGCGCGAGCGCCGGGTATCGCGAACCAGGAGGTGGCACCCGAAGCGGGCCAGTCCGGCATTGCGCGTCAGGTGCTCCCACGCGGTATCGTCCATGGTGCCGATCGCGGCGCGCAGGGCGGGCTCGTCGATCACTCCGGCATCGTTGGCAAACTCCGAAGCGCACAGCCGCGCATCTTCGAGCCGGTCGCGGAATTCGTGATCGCCCACCACCCCCTCGAGGAAGGCGTAGCCGGCCGCATTCATGACCGCAACCTCGGCCGCCGGCCGCCACTTCGCGGGGGCGTCGCCCACCAGCACGTCGAGCACCGCCCGGAAGCGATCGGTACAGGCCGCCGATCCGATCGCACCCATCAGCCACTGTGCCGCCTCGCGCACCTGGCGCCCCACATCGCGATCCACCGTCTCGCGCAGCCGGACCTCCAGTTGGCGGGCCCGTTCGCGGCTGACCCCGAACTCGTCTCCCAGCGCCTGGAGCCGGGCGGGCGCATGCGACCAGGTGCGCTTCAGGGCGATCGTCTGGCGACGCGGATCCTGGGATCTGAGCGCGCGCGCAAAGTCGGCTCCCATGGCCAGCTCGGAGCGCAGCGCTTCGACGACTTCCGGAAGCGGGAGACCGTCGGCAATCGAGCCGAGCAGGCGGGCGGTTGCCTCTCTGGAATCGGGCGAATATCCGCCTTGCGAATCATTGGACATGACCAATAAAGATTCCCGTTTCGGGCCGGCGCGTCAACCCCGGATCTGCCCGGCGGTGTCGCACCAATCCGGGGCCTGCGAATTCGGGGGCGGCGCGGCGCCGGCAGCGGGCGCCCCCGGCCTTGCCCCGGCGACAGATCGTGGATAGCATCGGATGCCATGATTCACCGCACCGCTCTTCGTACCCATACCTTCACCGAGTCCGTGATTCGGGCGATGACGCGCGTCGCCCGCCGCCACGACGCGATCAATCTCGCGCAGGGCTTCCCCGACTTTCCCGCTCCGGAGCTTCTGAAGGAGGCGGCCTGCCGCGCCATTCGCGCCGACGTCAATCAGTACGCGATCACCTGGGGAACCACGGCCCTGCGCGCCGCTCTTGCCCGCCGCTACCACGAACGCTACGGCATGGAGCTCGATCCCGAGCGCGAAATCACCGTTGCCTGCGGAGCCACCGAGGCCATGGCCGCCGTCATGCTGGCGGTGATCGATCCGGGCGACGAGGTCATCGTCCTCGAACCCTTCTACGAGAATTACGGCCCCGACGCGGTTCTCTGCGACGCCGTTCCGGTTTTTCTGCCGTTGCGGGCGCCTGCGTTCCGGCTGGACCCCGACCACCTCCGGAGCTTGGTGACGCCGCGCACCCGCGCCATCGTTCTCAATACGCCGAACAATCCCTCGGGGCGCGTCTTCGACGCCGAAGAGATGAATGCCGTCGCCGATCTCTGCCGCGAACGCGACATCCTGGCCATCACCGACGAGATCTACGAACACCTCGTCTACGAGGGCGAGCACATCGCCATGGCCACCCTCCCGGGAATGCGCGACCGCACCATTGTCGTCTCGGGGCTCTCCAAGACCTTCAGCATCACCGGGTGGCGGATCGGAACGGTCGTCGCGCCGCCGCCCCTCACCGAGGCGATCCGCAAAGTCCACGATTTCCTCACCGTCGGCGCCCCCGCTCCCCTGCAGGAGGCCTGCGCGGCGGGACTCGACGGCCTCGGCGCGGACTACTACGCCTCGCTGAAGCAGGATTACCGCGAGCGCCGCGATCTCCTTGCGGACGGGCTGCGCGAATGCGGCTTCATCTGCGAGCCTCCCCAGGGCGCCTACTACATCATGGCCGACTTTTCGGAACTCAGCGCGCTCGACGATGTGGAGTTCAGCCATCTGCTGACGCGCGCCGGGGGCGTGGCGCCGGTTCCGGGGTCGTCCTTCCACCACCGTCCCGAAGAGGGGAGCCATCTGGTGCGCTTCGCCTTCTGCAAGCGGATCAATACCCTTCGCGCGGCTGTCGAGCGGCTGCGCGCCTTCGTCGCCCGGGGCTGACGGCGCGCCCACTCCTCCTCATGACCTCCCTGCCCGCTCGCATTCCGAAGCGCGTGGCCCGCCGCGGCCTCCTGGTGGCCGGGAGCCTGGCCGCCCTCATGCTCGTGCTCGTGCTCGCCGGCGTCTTCATGCCGGGGCGCTTCGAGGTCCATCGCGAGATCGAGATCCGAGCTTCGCCCGCAGAGCTCTTTCCGCTCCTGGACGATCTCTCGGCATGGGATCGGTGGACCCCCTGGGGCGAGATCGATTCGCGCCTGGAGGGGCCCGCGACCGGAAGCGGGGCGATCCGCACCTGGGACGACCCGCAGATGGGCAAGGGATCGCTGACCATTACGGCCTCGTCGCCGCCCTCCCTGCTGCGCTACCGGGTCGAGGTCGAGGGAGGGGCGCTCCGCTTCGAGGGCATCTTCGAGATTGCGCCGGTGGCGGGGGAACGCGGGTGCGCTGGACCGAGAGCGCCGATCTGGGGTGGAACCCGCTCCTGGGATGGAGTGCGCGAAGCATGGAGGAATCCCAGGGGGAGCAGTTGGAAGAGAGTCTCGAGCGGCTCCGGGAGGAGGCCGAGCAGGGTTCACCCCGGGCTCGCTGACCCCGCAGCGACGCGGGAATGGCGCATCCAGGCATATGCGGTCTTCGTCACGCCTGCCCCGAGCCGGCGCTTCACCACCTCCCGGCGGGCCGGGGGACAATCCCGGTCTGTCGGACTGTCAGCTCTGCAACCGCTCAAGGGCGACCTGGATCAGCTCGTCGTTGGAGCGCGTCTGACGCATCACCCGGAGCAACTCCTCCATCGCCTGCGAGGGCAGCGAACCCGAAAGCTGGCGGCGCATGGCCCGCGACAGGCGCATGGCGTCGGGCGAGAGGAGCAGCTCTTCCTTGCGCGTCGCCGAGGCCTTGAGATCGATCGCCGGGTAGATCCGGCGGTCGGCGAGTTCGCGGCTGAGGACGATTTCGCTGTTCCCGGTTCCCTTGAACTCCTCAAAGATCACCTGATCCATCCGCGATCCGGTGTCCACCAGAGCCGTGGCGATAATCGTCAGCGACCCGCCCCCCTGATCCTCCTTGATCAGACGCGCGCTTCCCAGAAAGCGCTTGGGCTTCTCGAGCGAACTCGCGTCCAGTCCCCCCGAAAGGGTGCGACCGGTTCCCGCCTCGACGGTATTGTGCGCGCGCGCCAGCCGGGTAATCGAATCCAGGATGATGACCACATGGCGGCCCGCCTCGACGCGGCGGCGACAGCGCTCGAGGGTCATCTCGGCAACCTGGCAGTGGCGCTCGGCGGTCAGGTCGAAGGTCGATGCGATCACCTCGCCGAAGCCGCACGCCTCCATCTCGGTCACCTCCTCGGGGCGCTCGTCCACCAGGAGAATCACCAGCTCGCACTCCGGATGGTTCTTCGCCACCCCCTCTGCAATGGCTTGCAGCACAGTCGTCTTGCCCGCCTTGGCCGGAGCCACGATCAGAGCGCGCTGTCCCTTCCCCAGCGGTGCAAAGAGGTCGATCACGCGGTTGGTCAGGTCGTCTTCGCCGGCAAAGACGCGGCCACACTCCAGCTTGAGCTGATCCCGCGGATGAAGCGCGCTCAGACGATTGAAGTCGGGGCGGCTCCCGCTGCTGTCCGGACGCTGGCCATTCACCAGATCGAGGAACCGGAGCGGGGGACTCTTTCCATTGCGGGGGCGCTTCCCCACAATTCCCGCCAGCTCGTCGCCGGTGCGCAGTCCGAAGCGATTGATCAGGCGCGAACCCACATAGACATCGTCCTTGCCGGGCACATAGCCGACCTCGGAGCGGCGCACGAAGCCGGATCCGGTCGGAAGCACCTCCAGGACGCCGAGAACGTCGCCGGGGGGGCGGTTGGGGTCGGCAAGGGCGTACCCCTGTTTGCGGGGCGGGCCGCGCCGGGCGGGCGCACCTTGCTTCTGTTGCGGGGCGGGCGGGTCCTGATCGTTCACCTGTGGGTACCTCGGAAGGAGGGGGGTGGCCCGGGACGCTCCCGAGCTGGGGTCATGCGAAGGAAGAGCCTGCGATGCGCCCTCGACAGATTCCCCTGCGGCAAAAAGCGATACGCGAACGCGGTGCAGGAGCGCTGTGGAGTAGAGATGGCGCGTGCGACCTGACGCCTTGATCCTTGCGGAATGAGCCGGGCGCGTCAAGTTATCGGGGATGGGAAAGAGAGTGCGAAAGCGCAGGATCGCATGTGGACAGGGGATGAAACGTCCCCCGGAGCGCGGCCCATGCGGGCGGTGAGCCGGGAGAGCGTCGCCCGGGTGCTGCTGGTGCTGACGCCCTTTCTGCTGCTCGCGATCTTCTTTGTGGCGGGGCGGTGGATTGCGCAGTAGACCGATCTTCCGATCGCTGCCGAAGGGGACTCCCTGCCGGAGTGCGACCGCAAAGGGGGCCGGGCCGGGGGAATGAATCCGCGCGCGGCGGCAATGCGTAGACATACATTGAGACATGCCTGGCGTAGATGCGCGCAACGGCTGTATCGGCGCCGAACGCCGCGATCAGGGCGGAGGAGACTGCGGGGTGTCCCTGCCCGAGGGCAGCGTGTCCTGCAAGGCGGACGAGTGGCGTGGCATCCAGGTGCCGGAATTGACAGAGTGCCGGCGATTCCGGCGAATGGCACGCGGCGTGCATCCACTTCTCCGCGTCGCACTGCAGGCAATCGCTTCAGAGAGAAAGAGGCAGGATCGATGAGAAGACAGAACCGACCCGGAACTCCGTTTGCGACAACCGCCCTCCTCCTTGCGGCTGTGGCGCCGATCTTCGCTGCCCCCGCCTCTGCCCAGATCTCCCTGCATTTCTCGGCAGGATTCGGGTTCGGCGGCGGCGGATACCATCAGCCTCTCTTCGCCACCCCCCTGCACTGCCAGGAATCGTTTCTCCTGGACGACCCCTTCGACCCCGGCTACGGAAGCGGCACTCTCTATCACGATCCCTTCCCCGGTCCCCTCTTCGGCCACGGATCCCTCTTCGCAAACTGCCACCATTACATCGCGGTCGGCTTTCCCGCCTATGCTCCTTACGGATACGGCTGGGCCCCCTACGGACACGGATGGTTCGGCCCGGCGCGCTTCGGCTTCGGCTTCCCGGGCTGGTCCCTGCGCCGCCATATCCGCTCGCACTTCCGGTATGCGACCTTCGGGATCGGGTTCCACAGCCGGGACTGGGGCTGGGGACGAGGCTGGGGGTGGGAATACCGCCACCGCCATGCGTACCATCCCTACGACCGTGGCTATTACGGATGGCACCCCTACCAGGGCGGATACCGCAGCCGGGACCGGGTGGTTCGGCGCAGCCCCCTCTACGGACCGCGCTTCAAGGAATACCCGGCGCCGATCTACGTAACCGACAATGGTCCCGAACGTCCCGTTTCGCGGGCAGTTCCCCGAAGCGCGCAACCCCGCGGAACCGCCGATGCCGGCAGAACGGACGACGGAAGCGCCTCGGTGCGGGGAGTGCGCAGCGCGAGGCCGCGTGGCGGATCCGGAGCGGCAACTGCGCCTCCGACCCGGCCACCCACACGGACGGCCCGACCGCGTGGCGCCGAGGACACGCGCACGGCAGATCCCCCGCGGGTGCGGGCCCGGCCGCGCAACGAACCGGCCCAGGCAGGTCGCCGACCCGAGCGAACCCGCACCCCACCGAGTGCGAAACCGGCACCGGGGCGGCCCACCCCACCGACTGTGCGCCCCGCGCCCGCGCCAAAACCCGCAACGCCACCTGTACGCCGGACTCCCTCGCGCCGAGGCGCAACCCCGGAGGCTCGTCCTGTTCCCTCACGCCCACCCGCAGCCCGCCCGGCCACCCCCACGCGCCGCGCGGCCCCGAAGGTGCGTCCGGCGACCCCTGGAGCCCGCTCAACGCCCGCCACAAAGCCGCAGGCCCGCTCACGCCCGAAATCTCCATCCAGGCCGGTCGTGCGCCCGGCGCCGCGCTCCAGGGGCACATCGCCGCCGAAGCCACCCACGCGACGGCCACCGCGTCGGCCACCTCCCGGTCTCTGGTAAGGAAACGGTCGGAAAAGCTTCGCGCCCTGCCCGACCTGCGACAGGGGAAGGACGGATACCGCATGGGTCGCGCTGTGCCGCTCGCAATTCGCGGAACGGGCCGGGACATGCATGGATCGGGGGCGGCGAAGCGCCGGACTGGCAAGGCAGCTTTGGAGATCGCGCAGCCTTGCACCATGGAGACGGAGAGAAGCGCAGAGCGCAGCGTTCAGCGTTGAATTCAGCGCCGCTCGAATGCCGTTCGGCGGGGTTTGCGAGCTGCCCGCAAACGTTCGAACTCGGCCCGTGTCAGGGTGCACTCCCCGTCGGTCCAGCTCTCCTCCAGCTCCACCCCGAGGCCGTCGGCCAGACGGTTGACATAGTTGTAGTAGGCGGCCACCTGGCAGATGTCGAGGATGGCGTGATCGTCGAATCCGGTCCGGCGAAGATCCTGCACATCGCTCTCGTCCATTCCGCCCGGATCCCGGGTCAGCCTTGTCGCATAGCGCAACATGGCCCGATCCGCCCCGGTCAGCGAGGGAGGCCATTCTCCCCGCGCCAACGCATCGCCCAGTGCCCGCGATCCCGAAAGCCTGCGGAGACCCGCTCCGTGATGATTGATTCAGTAGAAGCAGTCGTTTGCAGCCGAAACCGCGACGGCAATCATCTCGCGCTGCAACCGTGTCAGGGGGGAAGGGCCTGCCATCAGGTGGCGGTAGAGGTCGTAGTGATGGCGCATCGAGGGTGGATTGAGGGAATGGATGCGCAGAATGTTGTCGGGTTGGCCGGTATCGCCGCCCAGGCGGGTGTAGAGGCGGGAGAGCGAGGGTTCCGCTTCGGCGGCCGGGATGTATCGTATGTGGGCCATGAGGTGTTCCCGGAAGAAGGAAAACGATTCAGAGGAGCCATTCGATGTCAGGAGCCGGAAGAATAGCGTACAGAGGAGGCCGCAGCATGGCCGCAGCCCTGGTCGTGGCGGGATCGGCGGGGGGATTCGCGGCCGAGGCGCGCGCGCAGGACGACTTCGGACGGATGGTGGCGATCGTGGGGGGTGAGGTCGTCGTGGGCAAGGCCGGCCCGGCCCGGGGACCGGCTGCACTCTACCGCTTTGCGCGTGACCGCAGCGGCGCCTGGATCCTGACGGGAACCGTCTCGCCGCCGGAGACGGCTGCGCGCGGATTCGGGATCGGACCCTCGCTGCAGAGTGTGGGAGAACGGCTGGCGATGGCGTCGGCCGACCCCGAGGTCGCGATCGGGGCCCATATCTTCCGCGATGCAGGGAGCGAGCTTCTCCATGAAACGCAGTTGCCGCTGCCCGGCGGAACGGGAAGCCGCGAGCGCGTGGCGGGACCGGGCGGGGCGGCGGCCGATTTCGCCACCGTGCTGCGCATCCTCTCGCCGCCGGTGCGCACCGTCGCCATGGATCGCAACCGGGTGGCGGTCGGGGTGGCCGGGGGCGGGGTTCACCTCTACCAGAGCCGGAATGACCGCTGGGGACCGCCGCAGACGCTCCCTCTCCCGGGTCCGCTCTCGGAGTACCGGGATTTCGGCGCCGCCATGGCGCTCCGCCGCAACGAAGTGCTGATCGGAGCTCCGGGGGCGGGTGCAGAGGGCGAGGTGCACATCTACCGCCCCGCCGAGAGCGAGCTCGGGAATGTCACCCTGACCCCCGGCAGCACGGCGAACCCGGCTTCGGACCGGGCTTCGGCGTCGGCGGGATCGCGCTTCGGTGCGGCGATCGCCACCGAGGGGAGTCATCTTCTGATCGGGGCTCCGGGGGCGCGGGCGGGACAGGGACAGGTCTTCTCGTACCGCCGCTTCGATGGAGAGTGGACGCTGCAACAGGTGCTCGCCGCCACCGCTCCGGCAGAGCCCCACAACGAGAGTGCCGGAAATCCGGATTCGGCGAACCGCACGGCCTCCGCAGATGCAGCCGCAGCGGACTCCACCCCTTCAACATCCTCCACCGGGGCAGACGATGTGAACTCCGGGGGAACCGGTTTCGGCCAGACCCTGGCGCTGCTGGGCGACGAGCTCTGGGTCGGCGCACCCGCTGCAGAGGGCGGCTCGGGAGCGGTCTACCGCTTCCTTCTGCGCGACGGCCGCTGGGAGAGCGCCCCCCTGCCCCCCGCAGACCGGCCTCCTTCGCCCGCTGCCGGCTTCGGAGCGGCGCTCGCGCTGGGAGCGACCCTGGCCGTTGTGGGCGCCCCGGGAAGCGATGGCGGCCATGGAGCGGCGCTGGTTTTCGCGCGTGAAGCGGGGGGTGCCTGGGAAGATCCCGTCTGGTTGCGGCCCGAAGGGAATCCGGTTGCCGTCACCGGGGGCGAGGTGCGCTGCGAAGATGGCGTGGCGGCAGGATTTTCCTGCGAGGGCGTCGATCTCCTGGCCTTCCTGTCCCTGTCGGCGATCGGCGCCGAAGCGCACGAGCGCGTCAGCGATGTATGGGGCTGGACCGATCCCGCGAGCGGGCGCGAGTACGCGCTGGTGGGACGCACCGGCGGCGCGGCGATCATCGATGTGACCGACCCGGCTGTCCCCCTCTACATGGGACTTGTGCCGGCCAACCCGAGCAATGCGCGCGACCTCAAGGTCCATGCCGATCACCTCTTCTTTACCGGCGACGGGGCAGGCGATCACGGGCTGGTCATCTTCGACCTCGCCCGGCTGCGCGGCGCGCCCCCCGGCCCGACCGAATTCGAACCCGACGCCATCTACCGCGGAATCGCCAGCGCCCACAACCTGGTCATGGACACCGAGAGCGGGTTCGCCTTTCCGGTTGGCGCCAGCGGTGGCGGCGAGAGCTGCGGCGGCGGGCTTCACATGGTGGACGTGCGCACCCCGAAGTCCCCCGTCTTCGCCGGCTGCTTTACCGACACCGTCGGGCTCATTGCACCGGGGCGCACCCACGACGCACAGTGCGTGGTCTACCGCGGACCCGACGAGCGCTTTCAGGGGCGGCAGATCTGCTTCATCTCCAACGAGACCCTGCTTCGCATTGTCGATGTCACCGACAAGGAGAACCCTGTCCCGATCGGTGCCGCCAGTCACCCCGGGGTCGCGTACATTCACCAGGGCTGGCTCACCGACGATCACCGCTACTACTACCTGGACGACGAACTCGACGAGATTGTGGGCACCACGTCCGCAACGCGCACCTTTATCTACGATGTGGCCGAGCTCGACGACCCGATTCAGGTGGGAAGCGTGGATGGACCGAACGCCGCCACCGATCACAACCTCTACATCCGTGGCGACCGCATGTATCAGGCCAACTACCAGGCGGGATTCCGTCTCTTCGATATCGGCGACCCGGAGGCGCCGGTCGAGATCGGCTTCTTCGACACCACCCCCTACGAGACCAACCCGCCGGGGTTCGTGGGCGCCTGGACGGCCTTCCCCTACTTCGAGAGCGGAACGGTGGTGGTGACCAGCATCTACGAGGGGGTCTTCCTGCTTCGGCCCCGCCCGCGTCCGTTGATTCCCTGAACCGCCAGAGGCGCCGGGCGGATTCGAACCGCCGAATGGAGGTTTTGCAGACCTCTGCCTTACCACTTGGCTACGGCGCCGACAAAATGCGGGGGCGCGGCTCCGCTGCCCCATCCCGATACGCGCCCTTCCCTCCGATCAAGGACCGGAAGAGGCGACCGGCATCGGAATCTGCCTGCCTGACAAAAGAGCGGGAAACCGGACTCGAACCGGCGACCCCCACCTTGGCAAGGTGGTGCTCTACCAACTGAGCTATTCCCGCATTGAGGTCATCCCCGCACACCCGGACTCCTTCGCAGGGGGCAACAAGGGTAGGCCAGACGAGGCCGCATGTCAACAGTGCTATCTTTCCGATCCGGCGGGTCCCCCGCCCTTCCAGGCTTCGTACCCCTCCTGCCCAGGATGTGCCGTGCTCTCCAGCCGCGCGCCAATCTTTGTCCTCGTCTTTCTGCTCGGTGGCCTTTGCGCTGCACCGGCCGGAACCCAGGAACCCTGGTCGCCCCTTGTCCCCCGCGGACACCTGCGCCTGACTCTGCTGGGAGAGTACAGATCCTTTGGCAAGGTGCACGAACTGCCCGGGTTGGAGCTGCGTCCGGCCCCACTCGCAGATCGCTTCTCCGGGGCGGTGAACCGCCGCATTCTTCCCCTTCTGAGCCCGGTCGAGAGGGTGGTGCGCGAGGCGGTCGGCGATCCGGATTTGGAGCTGAGTCTGGGCGAGATGACTGCGGTCGTGGAGCGGAGCGATCTTGTTGTTCCCCTTGCCCTTGACGCCGGCGTTCTGGATTGGCTGACGGTTGGCGTCGTCGTGCCGCTGGTGCAGAACGAGACCGAATTCGGAGCGACATTCGCGGCGGCGGGCGCTGCGGCCAATGCTGGATTCAGTCCGGGGGTGGACGACCCGGCGATCGTGACCGGATTTCTGGGGGGATTGGAGAGTGCGATCGGCGCCTACGACGGATTTCGCAGTGGCCGCTGCGCCCTGGATCCGAACTCGCAGGGCTGCCGCGACGCAACTGCGCGCCTGGCGGATGCGCGTGACTTCCAGAGGCATCTGGCGGCGATGTACGGCGGCTTCTTCGTGCCGCTCCAGGGTTCGGCGGCCGCTACCGCACTCGAGGAGCGAATGCAGGAGCTGGCCACGGCCCTGCAGATGGCCGGCATTCCCCTCTCCCCAGGCACGCTTCCCCTTGCGGGCGCACCGATCACGGCCGACGAGCTTGCCATGCTGATCGGCGATCCACGCTTCGGGGTGCAGGCCACCCACGGCCTGGAAAGCTGGCGTTCCCTCTGGCGGCTCGGCGACGTGGCGGTACGCGCCCAGGCCCGGCTGATCGAGGGGGGGAACCCGGCGGGCAATCGTCAGTGGGCGGCGGGGGTCGGAGCTCTGGCGCGCCTGCCCACCGGAACGCAGGATGACCCGGGAAATCCTCTGGATGCGGGCAGCGGCGACCGCCAACCCGATATCGAGGTGCGCGGATGGGTCCATGGTCGCGGGCCGGGCTCACTCGGAATCTGGGCCGAGGCCCTCTACGGCCTGCAGATGACCGGATCGACGGTGCGACGGGTCTTTGATCCGGCGGCCACCTTCGCCCCGCGCGCCACCGAAACGACCCTCGACTGGACCCCGGGCAACTATCTGGCCGTAGAGCTTGCACCCTGGTACCGGCTGGCCGAACCGCTGGCGATCGTGGGCGGATACCGCTTCCTGAGCAAGGGCGAAGACACCTTTTCCATTTCGATGTCAGGCCAGGCGGAGGCGACCGAGGGAGGCGGAGGGGCGACGACCGCCTCCCGAACCCGCCAGGAATCGGATCCCTCGATCCTTGTGCCGGGAAGCGCGGCCTCGTTGAGCGAGCTCCTCTTCGGGATGATCTACAGGCAGGGTGGCGCGGCGGCCCACGGCGAAGAGGGGGGGCGGCCTCTCGAAATCCGCGTCATCTACAGAAGAGCTCTGGGGGGAAGCGGGGCCACGCCGGCGGGCGGATCGCTCGAGGTCGGATTCCGCTTTCATGCTCAGCTCTGGTGATCGGCAGACCGACTCTCCAGCAGCTCCCGCGCGTGTTCCAGCGACGACTGCGAATCCGGATCGCCCCCCAGCATGCGCGCGATCTCCCGCACCCGCTCCGCTTCGTCCAGGGGAACGAGGGTCGTCTCGGCCACTCCACCTGACATTCCCTTGCGCACGGCGATGTGATTGACGGCCCGGGCCGCGATCCGGGCCAGATGGGTAATCGCCACAACCTGGCGGCTCCGCGCCACATCTTCCAGCCGCGCACCCACCCGCCCGGCCACCCCTCCTCCGATTCCGGCGTCGATCTCGTCGAAGACCAGGGTAGGAAGGTCGTCGATCCCGGCCAGGATCGATTTCAGCGCCAGCATCATGCGCGCGAGCTCACCCCCCGAGGCAATGTCGGCCAGGGGGGCCGGAGGAAATCCCGGATTCATCGTCGCCAGAAAGCGGACCCGTTCCATTCCACGGGCGGAGCCCACCGCCATCTCCTCGAACTCCACCCGGAAACGCCCCCCTCTCAGCCCCAGAGCGGGCATCGCGGCCTCCACCTCGCGCTCCAGCTGGTTCGCAGCCTCGCGGCGGCGCACCGACAGCCCGGTCGCGCTCTTTTTCCAGGCGGCGCGCGCACCTTCCAGATCGCCCTCCAATCCTCTCGCGTCGAGCCCGGAGCCCTCCAGCTCGTCGAGCTCGCGGGCCAGCGCTGCACCCGTCTCGATCACCTCGTCCAGGGTGGGACCGTACTTGCGCCGAAGGCGCTGCAGAAGAGCCTGCCGGGCCTGGATCTCCTCGAGGCGGCGGGGGTCGTGGTCGATGGCGTCGCGGTAGGCGCGCAGCTCGGAGGACACGTCGGTCACCCGGTGCCAGACATCTTCGAGGGCGGCCGCCGAGGGCAGCAGCCCGGCATCAATCGCGGCCATGCGACGCAACCGGTCGGCGGCGGCGGCCAACTGGTCGTTCACCGAGTCCTGACGCTCGTGCAGGAGCGCAACCAGTTCGCCGGTCTCGCGCAGAAACCGGTCGGCGTGCATCAGGCGCGCGGCCTCGGCCTCGAGCGCGTCGTCTTCGCCGGCGCCAGGCTTCGCATCCTGGATCTCTGCCAGGCGAAAGCGAATGAAGTCGGCGCGACTCTCGAGTTCGCGGCGGCGGCCGGAGAGTGTGCGGAGCCTTTCTTCGAGCTCCCCGATCCGCCGGGCGTGGGCGGCCACCTGCGCCGCCAGCGAAGTACACTGCCCGAAGGCGTCGAGCACCCTCTGCTGATCGTTCGTCGAGAGGAGGCGCTGGTGTTCGTTCTGACCATGAATATCGATCAGATGGCGCCCGATCGTGCGCAGCATCGCCATCGTCGCCGGAGAGCCATTCACCCAGGCGCGGCTGTTTCCCCTGCGCCGAATCTCGCGCCGAATCAGAAGATGGTTGTCCTCCGCCTCGAGACCCATTCCGTCGAGCGCACGCACCAGATCGGCCAGCCCCTCCACCCGCGCCACTCCCTCCACGACCCCCTTCTCCTCGCCGGCTCGCACCATGCGACCGGTCGCGCGCCCTCCCAGGAGCAGCTCGAGCGCCCCGGTCACCAGCGACTTCCCGGCTCCCGTTTCGCCCGAGATCACATTGAGTCCGGAGGTCAGGGACAGCGTCGCATCGCGCAGCACGGCCAGATTGCGGATGCGGAGTGTGGTCAGCATGGCGGCAGGACCGGTGGCGGACGCCGGGAACGAATCCGGAGCCAATCGGGTCGGGCCCGCATCAGCCGCCCGGCAGCGGGCTCGCCGCCCAGCTCAGCTTCTGCCGCAGGGTGGCAAAGAAGGAATGACCCGGAAGCCGCACCAGCGACACATCGACCTCGCCCATTCCCACCACCACCCTCTCGTCGGGACGCACCGGGCCGGCCGCCTGGCCATCGACGGTCAGGAAGAGCGGTTCGCGACGGTCGAGCGCGCTGACGGTGATCTGGTCGTCGCCGGGCACCACCACCGGACGCAGCGCGAGGGTGTGGGGAAGGATCGGGGTGACCAGGAGACAGTTGAGCTGGGGAACGATCACCGGCCCGCCGGCCGAGAGCGAATAGGCGGTGGATCCGGTGGGCGTGCTCACGATCACGCCATCGCCCGAGAAGCTGCCCATCTCCTCGAGGCGGTCCTGCGGCCCGACCTGCAGATCGAGGCGCACAACCTGCACCGCTCCCTCCTTGTGGACCACCACATCGTTGAGGGCCGCGAAGTCGTCGCGAAGATGACCATCGGCATTGAGCACCTGGGCGCGCAGAGTGCGGCGCCTTTCGAGGGCGAAGCGGCCCCCCAGAACGGTGCGCAGACCCTCGCCGATGCCGGCGCGCGCAATCGAGGTGAGGAAGCCGAGGTTGCCCAGATTGATTCCGAGGAGGGGAATCGATCGTCCGAAGACCAGACGGGCCGCGCGCAGAAGGGTGCCGTCGCCGCCGAGCGAGATCACGAGATCGAGAGGATCGGTGGCCGGATCGGTGGTGGAAAGATGGGGGGCGGCAGGAGTGAGGCCGGGCTCGATCGCGACCGTCGAACCGAATTCGCGCGCCAGGACCACGACCTCGCCGCAGGCTTCGGCGATGGGGCCGCCGGATCTATCCGGGCCCACCTGCCCCACGATCGCAATGCGTTCAAAGGCGGGACCGGGGGACGCGCCTGACGCCTCATTCGGATCGGTCATGCCGCGATTACCGCTCGCGCTCGACCACGAAGCGCGCCAGGGCCCGCAAGCCGGGAGCCGCTAGACCGGCCTGGGCGAGGGCGTGAACCGCGTCCCGGGCGAGGGCGGTGGCCCGCTTCCGCGCCCCCTCGATTCCAAGGAGCAGGACATAGGTGGACTTGGAGAGCGCCGCATCGGAGGGCTCCTTGCCGAGCGTCTCGGCCGATCCGGTCGCGTCCAGCAGATCGTCCATCACCTGGAAGGCCAGCCCCAGCCGTTGCCCGAAGAGAACGACTGCGCGGCGGCGCGCGGACGAGGCGGCAGCAGCCAGCGCCCCCACCTCGAGGGCCACCGTCAGGAGCGCGCCTGTCTTGAGGCCGTGCAGATGCTCCAGCTCGGGCTCGGAGAGGGCGCGTCCCTCGGCTGCCAGATCCAGAGCCTGCCCGCCGATCATGCCCCGGGCCCCGGCCGCCGTCAGCAGCGTATCAACAATGTGTCGCGCCTCTGCGGGGGTGCGCCCCAGCTCGAGGGCGGCCCGGTGCGCGCACGCCGCAGACCAGGGAATGAGAACCGCCCCGGCGATGGTGGCCCGCCGAACCCCGTGGGTTGCATGTACGGTGGGCCGACCGCGGCGCAGAGGGGCGTCGTCCATGCAGGGCAGGTCGTCGTGCACGAGCGAATAGGCGTGTATCGTCTCGACCGCGGCGCCCAGATCGAAGAGGGCATCGGGAAGGCCGCCCTCGACCGCTCCGCCCAACTCCTCGTAGGCGGCAACGGTCAAAAGGGGCCGCAGACCCTTGCCTCCATTCAGAACTCCATTGCGCACTGCACGGTGCAGCTCCGCCGGCGCCACCTCGGCAAGCGCCTCCACGCTGCGCTCCAGCGCCTCCTCGACACGGCCGCGCCGCCGGGCGATTCGCGCCCAGGGATCGGTGTTGGGGGGATCGGGGAGCGTCATTCATCCTCCTCGGGGTCTTTCATCTCGGCCTCGCGCAGGCCGCCATCTTCCTCTCCGACCAACTCCCGGATTCGGAGTTCGGTGCGCGACAGGATGCGCTCGGCATGACGAAGGTGCTCCACACCCTCCTCAAAGAGCGCCAGGGCTTCGTCCAGACCAATCATGTCGGAATCGAGAACCCGTGCAATTTCCTCAATTCGCTCCAGCCTGCGATCGAGGCCGCCCTCTTCGGTCACCGGATCGTCCTTTTCAGTCATGGGTTGGGGATTCCTGGGCAAGGCGACCGAATTTCGTCGCCGGATTGCCCGGCTTCAGTGCCTTTCCAGCAACCTGACAGGGCACAGTGCCATCCAAAACCCGCAGGCGAAAGGAGCGTCCCGGGCTAAAGGCGTCGATGGTCCGCAGAAGTGTGCCCGTGCGGTCGAGCGGAAGGGCGTATCCGCGCGCCAGAGTCGAGAGGGGCGAACGCGCCTCCAGTCCGGCTGCCGCCCTCTCGAGTCGCGCCCGGCGCACCGCCATGCGGCTCTGCATGGTCCCCGACACGGCAACCCGGCCGCGCTCCACCCGGTCTGCATACCCGGCCACCCGACCGCGAACCCCCCGGAGAAGATCGTCGCGACCCCGCTCCAGGCTCCAGCGTCTGATACGCGCCTGCTGCGAGAGCGCCCTTCCCAAACGCTGCCCCAGAAGCGCAATCCTCTGCAAAAGGGCCTCGCCATCGGGCGCTGCCGCCTCGGCTGCAGCAGAGGGCGTGGCCGCGCGCAAATCGGCAACCAGGTCACAAATCGTGATGTCGGCTGCATGGCCAACACCCGAGATCACCGGCACCGGTGATTGCGCCACGGCCCGGGCCACCGCCTCCACATTGAATCCCCAGAGATCCTCGATCGAGCCGCCGCCCCGGGCAACGATCACCAGATCCACCCTGCTCCGCGAGAGCGTTGTGATCGCTGCGGCAATGTCATCGCCGGAGCCGGGACCCTGAACCCCCGTGCCGCGCACCAGAAGCCGCAGCCAGGGCGCTCGCCGCCGGGTGACCGAAACAATGTCGCGCAGAACCGCGCCCGAGGGGGAAGTCACCACTCCAACGGTGCGCGGGAACTCCGGAATGGGGCGTTTGCGCGCCGGATCGGTCAGCCCCTCTGCATCGAGGCGAGCGCGCAGCCTGTCGAAGGCCAGCTTCCACATGCCCTCGGTGCGATCGGCCTCGAGCCGCTGCACCACGAACTGACAGCGACCGCGCACCTCGTACAGCGTGACGTCGCCGAAGAGACGGAGCGTCATGCCCTCTTCCGGATCGGTGGGAAGAGAGCGGGCCTCGCGACGAAACATCACGCAGCTCAACTGCGCGCGCCGGTCCCGGAGCGTAAAGTAGCAGTGCCCCGAAGGGTATCTGCGAAAGTTGGCGACCTCGCCGACGACCTGGATATCCCTGAACTGCCCCTCAAGGCAGAAGCGCAACTCGCGGTTGAGCTGACTGACCGAGCGGGCCTCCGAAAACGAGCCCGAATCCTGGCTCGGAGACGACGAAAAGAGATCGGGGCCGCTCTGGCTCACCCCCGCCCCCTCCGCACCGCAGCCTCGACCGTATTGGTCAGCAGCATTGCGATCGTCATCGGGCCGACGCCCCCGGGAACCGGAGTGATCGCCGAGGCCACCTCGCGCACCTCCTCGAACTCCACATCGCCCACCACGCGGTAGCCCCGCTCGCGCCTGGGGTCGTCCACGCGGTTGGTACCCACATCAATCACGACGGCACCGGGCTTCACCATCTCGCGGGTGACCGTTCCGGGCCATCCGACCGCCACCACCAGAATGTCGGCGGTGCGGGTGATGCGGCCCAGATCGGGGGTGCGGCTATGCGCAACCGTCACCGTGGCGTTGCCGCCGGGCGCCTTCCGCAGCAGCAGCATCGCCATGGGTTTGCCCACGATGTTCGATCTTCCCACCACCACGACATGTCTGCCCGCCGGGTCGGCATCGCTGCGCAGCAGCATCTCGATCACGCCGCGCGGGGTGCAGGGCGCCAGGACATCGGGGTCGCCGGTGGCCAGTCGCCCCACATTCACGGGGTGGAAGCCATCGACATCCTTTGCGGGATCGATTGCCAGGAGAACCTTCGCCTCGTCAATCCCCTTCGGGAGCGGAAGCTGGACCAGAATTCCATGAATGGCTGAATCGCGGTTCAGCGCGTCGATCCCGGCAAGGAGTTCGCTCTCGGTGGTGGATTCGGGGAGGGTGATCTGGCGCGAGTGGATTCCTGCCTCGGCGGCGGCCCGATTCTTCATGCCGACATAGAGGCGGCTGGCCGGATTCTCGCCGACCAGAACGGTCGCCAGACCGGGAACCAGCCCCTCGGCAGCCAGCGCGGCCACCTGCGCATTGAGTTCATCGCGGATGGTGCGCGCGATCTCGCTCCCTGAGATGATCGTTGCGGACATCGTGTCGTTCGTCTGTGGGTTGGAGGATTGGGGGCATTGCCCCCGGATTCGGGTCAGCGCGCGAAATCTATGGCGCGCGTTTCGCGAATGACGACAACCTTGATCTGACCCGGGTACTGAAGCTCGCTCTCGATGCGGCGCGCCACCGCCTCGGAGATCCGGGCCATGCCCGCGTCGGACACGCGGCTGGGGCGCACCAGGACGCGCAGCTCGCGCCCGGCCTGAATCGCGTAGCAGCGCTCCACCCCCGATTCGGCCGTGGCGATCTCCTCCAGCTTCTCGAGCCGCTTCACATAGCCATCGAACATCTCGCGGCGGGCGCCGGGGCGGGATCCGCTGATCGCATCGGCGGCGGTCACCAGCCAGGCCTCGGGGTAGCGGTGGGGTTCCTCGTCGTGGTGGGCCAGGATCGCGTTGAGGACCAGGTCGTGCTCCTTGTGACGCTTGCAGAGCCGGTGGCCCAGCTCGACATGCGAGAGCTCCTGCTCGTGGGTCAGTCCCTTGCCGACATCGTGCAGCACCCCGGCCCGACGCGCAAGCTGAACATCGAGCCCCATCTCGGCGGCCATGTTGCCGGCCAGCAGGGCCACCTCGCGGGCGTGCGCCAACTGGTTCTGCCCGAACGAGGTTCGGAACTTGAGATTGCCCAGCACCTTTACGATCTCGGAGTGCACACCATGGATGCCGAGCCCGTAGAGGGTTTCCTCTGCCGCCTCGCGCATCTCGACAGCCAGGTCGTCGCTCGCCTTCGCCACCGCCTCCTCAATCCGCGCCGGATGAATGCGACCATCCTCGATGAGGCGCGAGAGGGCCATCCGGGCGATTTCGCGCCGAATCGGGTTGTAGCCCGAGAGAACGACCGCCTCGGGAGTGTCGTCGACAATCACATCAATGCCGGTCGCCTGCTCGAAGGCACGAATATTGCGCCCCTCGCGCCCGATGATTCGGCCCTTCATCTCGTCCGAGGGAAGTTGCACGACCGATACGGTGAGCTGGGCGGTCTCGTCGGCGGCCATGCGCTGAATTGCCGTCGCCACAATCTTGCGGGCTTCCCTCTCGGCCGTGCGCTCGGCCTCTTCCCGCACCTCGCGGATCCGGTTGGCCGCCTCTGCGCGGGCCTCCTCGGTCACCTCGATCACGATTCGGGCCCGGGCCTCTTCGGCGCTCAGCCCGGCCAACTCCTCCAGCGCGCTCCGGGCCCTTTCGAGCGTCTCCTGCACCTCGTGGCGCTGCGTGGCCAGCTCGGCTTCCACTCCGGCGCGCCGCTCCGCCAGCTCCTCTTCGGTCTCGGCCCGCTCCCGCTCGAGGGTCTTCCGCGCACTGGCCTCGAGCTCCACGATCCGGAACTCGTCCTCCTTGAGCGCTCCGGAACGCTCCTCAAGCTCGCGGGTACGGCGATCCAGGGCATCCTGCCGCAGATCGAGCTGGTCTGACTTGCGATCAGCGGCCTTCAGCCGCTCAAGCAGTCGGCCCTCGCCGCGTTCAACCTCGGTGCGGCGCCGATTTTCTTCCTCTTTCCACGCCTCGCGGAGCGCCAGGGTGGATTCCTTTGCCTCCAGCTCGGCCGTCCGGCGCAGATGGGCGGCCGCCGACTCCGCCTCAATGCGTATGCGCGATGCACTGTCGCGCGCCGCCTCTATCTCTCTGCGCTGCCGCGCACGCTCCTGTCTTCTGCCCAGGAAGTATGCCACGATGGCGGCGATGACCGCCACGACGACCGCCGGGATAATGCCCAGCGGACTCATGTATTTCTCTCCGAACCGGACTCCGTCCGGCCCTGCAACTCAACGGAGGAAGCTCCCCTCTCCTGACAAATGCGGGGCGACTCCCGGATCATTCCGACAATAATGGAACACGCGGACGGGAATCCGCAAGGTCCGGCAGAGGCTCGACATCCGATCCGAAGGCTATTCGCGGATCCTGGCCCCCCCGGTGCGATCGTCGGGAACGAAGCGGTCGCGCGCAGGCATCTCGATGGCAGCCAGGGCGGTGGCGTCGAGGACGGCGTCGGCGGCCAGAAGGCCATTCAGATGCAGAATGTAAGCCACCACCGCATAGGTCTCGCTGTCAGTCAGCGACCCGGGCTCGAGCTGCGGCATGGCGCGCCGGGTATAGTCGAAGATGGTCGTCGCCCAGGGCCAGTAGGAACCGATCGCGCGGTTGGCGGGCCAGTCGTCCCAATCCGCAGTTGCCACCAGGGGGTCGTTGGGACCCTCGGTGCCGCTCGGGCCGTGGCACTGCACGCAGGAGAGTTCGTAGAGCGTTCGCCCCGCGGCGACCGAACCGCTGCCGGGGGGAAGGCCTTCGCCATCGGGCTTGATGTCGATATCCCAGCGCGCGATCCGCTCTTCGCTGGCCGGGCTGCCGAATCCGAAGCGATCGGGAGTTCCCGGCAGAGGGTGAGCGGCGAAATCCCCGGAACCGTTCGCGGCGGCAGTGGGTGCGGTTTCGGCGGCGGGCGGATTCTGGGGACTGCAGGCCACGAGCGCCACCGTCAGCAGAGCGCCCGGAAGTGGGCGCACGGCCCCCGCGCACCACATCCTGCCGGTGCTGCGTGTGGATGGGATGCGCATCAGATCAGATCCCCCAGACCGAAGGTGACGCGTCCATCGGAGGCCACCTTCCACGCCCGCTGGTGATTGTGGTGATACGCCGTTCTCTCGCCCCGCGCCTCCCAGAGCTGCTGCACGGTGGGCTGCCGGTACCCGGTTTCGTCGGTGGCGCGGCTGAGGAGGATCGTCTCCTCGCCATTCCAGCGCCAGAGGTGGCGAAAGCGCACCGTTGACATCGGCAGCACCGGCGGCTGCAGAGTGGCATCGGTCCAGGTGCGGCCGCCGTCTGTACTGACCTCGACCCGCGCGATGCGCCCCCGCCCCGTCCAGGCCAGTCCCTCGATCTCCCACCATCCGCGTTCAGGCAGCGTATGCGGAAAGGAGGGGAAGGTGATCAGCGACTTGGCGTCCATGACGAAGCTGAACTGGCGCGCGGTGCCATCCTTTAGGGGATCGGTATAGCGCGAGGTTTCGTCGCGGGTCATGGTGGGGCGATCGCTCACCTCGATGCGGCGCAGCCACTTGACCTGGGCGTTGCCCTCCCAGCCGGGCAGCACGAGGCGCAGCGGATAGCCCTGTTCGGGACGAATCGCCTCGCCATTCTGACCGAATGCAAGGATGGCGTCGTCCATGGCCTTGGCCAGGGGAATGCTGCGTCCCATCACTGCGGCATCGCTTCCTTCGGCCAGGATCCAGCGCGCGCCGGTGCGGACGCCGACTTCGCGCAGGATCGTCGCCAGGGGAATGCCCGTCCACTCGCTGGTGCTGAGGAGTCCGTCAAGCTGCTGGGCCGAGATTTCGGTGGGCATGCGGTTGCGGTTGTAGGCGCCGCCGCCATTGCCGGAGCACTCGATAAAGCAGATGCGCGACAGGCGCGGATAGCGGCGCAGATCGGGCATGCGAAAGACCATGGGGTGCTCGACCATGCCATGAACCAGAAGCTCGTGATCGGTGGCGCGAATTTCGGGAATGCCGGCGTGGTGGCGCTCGAAGTGCAGATCGGAAGGGGTGATGATGCCCTCAAGCTCGTGCAGCGGCGTGCGCGAAGAGCTGGAGAGCGCCAGGCTGCGAACCAGACGGCGCGGCTGCTCGCCGGGAGCCCGGCTGCCGATCTCCGAGACAAAGCGGCCGGGAAGTCGCGTGGGATCGGGGGGTGGCGGCTCCTGGGCGAACCCCTGAAGTGCGTCCAGGCGCGTCAGAACCAGACCCGAGGCGGCTCCTCCCGACGCCGCGGCAATCCACGACCGGCGCGACAGCGAGGAAGTCGTCTTCGTGGATTCCCTAGCCATGATCTGCCAGAGAGTCGGCACCACGGGCATCCAGAGCATTTTCGATCGACTGCGTCAGTTCGCCCAGACGCCGACCAACCGCCTCGCGTTCGCGGAGCAGCTCGTCGGTCAGGGCCAGCGCGGTCAGGATGGCGGCATTCTTGGCGCTGATGGAACGATTGCTGGCGAGAGCGCTCATTCGCTCATCGACAATGCGGGCGCAGCGGCGGGCGTAGTCCTCGTCCACCTCGGACGAGAGGGCGTATTGCTCGCCGGCGATCTCCACCTCGATCGAGGTGCGCGGTGCGGTCACTGGTTGTCCTCCATGAAGCGAATGATGGTCAGGATCCGGTCAATGCGCTGGTTGCCACGATCCAGACGACGGCGCAGCCGGGCGTTTTCGGCCTCCAGGTGAGCCACGCGCGCCGAGAGAGCCGCCGGATCGTGACCTTCGGCGGAGAGCTCCCGCAGGAGGGCGTCGCAGCGCTCCTTGTCGGCCCGGACCTCGGCCGTCTCGCTGCGCGCGCCGGCGAGTGCACCGACCAGACGCTCAAGCGCGCGCTCGAGGCGATCGAACTCCGGCACCGGAGTCTGCGTGGAATCAGTGTCTGGGTTCGACACCGGTTGCCTCCTTCACCTTCCTGAGAAGCTTCTGCAGGGACTTGTCCACCTCCCTGTCGGTCAGAGTTCGCCCACGTGCGCGAAAACGCAAGCGAATCGTGACAGAGCGCATCGCCTCGGGAAGATCACTGCCCCGGTAGAGATCGAAGATGGTGGCCTCTTCGAGGAGGTGGCCGCCCCCCCGGCGCACGGCCTGCAGCAGATTGCCGGCCGCCGTCTCGGAAGAGAGCAGGAAGGCGATATCGCGCTCCGAGGCGGGCTGATCGGGAAGATCGCGGGCGGTCACCGGCGCGGGGTCCCCGGGTGCGGAGGGCAAAGTGACCTCGGCCCCTACCACCGCTCCCGCCCAGGGGGGAAGGTCCATCTGCGCGGGGCAAATTTCGCCTCCCCGCCCCACCACCCTTCCCCTGCGGTCGCGCAGCTCGAAGAAGCGCCCCGGCAGGTAGGGTTCCGTGCCGGTTTCGCCCGGCCCCGCAGCGTCGTCATCCGGCATGGTGATCGGTGCGGCCGCCATCGCCACCCCGCCCCCGGGCCAGGCCACCTCGGCGATCCGCTCTAGGGTATGCGCAATGTCGTAGAGATCGAAGCAACCGGGCTCTTCGGCCCACTGCAGCGGTGCCCGCCGTCCGTGCAGCACCACCGCAAGACGCGCCGATTCCAGTGGCGGCTGCGAGGGATCCGGGGCAGGGGCGAATGCGGTGCCGAGCTCGAAGAGGCGCACATCGGGGACACCGCGCGCCAGATTGCGCTCCAGGTGGGAGATGAGCCCGGTCAGGCGGTCGCGGCGCAGATGGCCCTCCTCGACCGACATCGGATTCAGGAGCGCCACATCGCCCGAGGACGCCGGGCCAAGTGCCGGGGTCTGGGCCTCGCTGAGGCCGTCGGCCGCGAGACGCGCGCGCAACCGGTCCTCGAGTGCGAAGAGGGGGTCGTCGGCCACGGTGCCGGGACGGAAGGGGGCGAGTGTGGCCGGAAAGGCATCGTAGCCATGCGCGCGCGCAACCTCCTCGATCAGATCGACCTCGCGCAGGGTGTCATGGCTGCGGTGGCCGGGAATGGCAAAGTGAATCGCGCTCTCTTCCCTGCGCACGACCTCGTAGCCAAGGGGCGCGAGCAGATCGACAATGGCCGCGGCGGACAGCGGCACCCCCAGCACCCGCTCCACCCGCGCGGGCCGCAGCGCCACCACGGGAGCGCGCCATGGCGCAGGATGAACATCGATCGCCTGCGCATCCGGGGCGCCCCCGCCCAGCTCGGCGATCAGGGCGGCAGCCCGGGCCAGCGCGGTCTCCATCAGCGTCGGATCGACCCCGCGCTCGAAGCGGTAGGATGCGTCGGTCGAGAGAGCGAGAGAGCGGCGGGTGGCGCGCACCTGCTTCGGTTCGAAGAGCGCACACTCCAGAAGAACGTCGCGGGTGGCCGCCGTCACCTCGGAATTTTCCCCTCCCATGACGCCCGCAATCGCAACCGGACCCCGGGCGTCGCGAATCGTCAGCATGGCGGGCGCCAGGGTCCGCTCCTGGCCATCCAGCGTCCGCAGCCCTTCGCCTGGACGCGCCGGTCCCACAATCACCGTGGCATCGGCCAGCCGGCCCAGATCGAAGGCGTGCAGTGGCTGCCCCAGCTCGAGCATGACATGATTGGTGGCATCGACGATGTTGTTGATCGGACGTACACCGACGGCGCGCAGCCGGTTGGCAAGCCAGAGCGGCGAAGGGGCCACCGTCACGCCGCGGATCGCCATGCCCAGATAGCGCGTGCAGAGATCGGCGTCCTCGATGCAGATGCGCACTCCGCCCGCCTGCGCCTCCTCTTCGCCCCGCGCAAAGTCGGGCGTCGCTACGGCAATTCCACCCGGCGGGGGCAGCCGGAGCGCCCCCTGGCCTTCGGGATGCAGCTCGCGCGCAACCCCCAGATGCGAGAGCAGGTCACCGCGATTGGGGGTGACCTCGATGTCGAGGCACAGATCGTCGAGTCCCACCGCAGCCGCGAAGGGGGCACCGACCTCGTGCGCGTCCGGCAGACGCATAATGCCGTCGTGGTCTTCGCCCAGCCCCAGTTCGCGCTCCGAGCAGAGCATTCCCTGGCTGAGCTCGCCGCGAATCTTGCGCTTCCCGATGCGAAAATCGCCGGGCAGCACGGCCCCCACCGGCGCAAAGGGATAGAGGGCCCCGGCACGGACATTCGGAGCACCGCAGATGACCTGCACCTCGCCTGCGGCACCCAGAACCCGGCAGAGGGTGAGCCGGTCGGCATTCGGATGGGGGTGCGCTTCGAGCACCCGCCCCACCACAATGTCGCGGAGCCCGTCGGCCGGATCCTCGACCGCCTCGACCGGAGCGCCCCGCCCAGCCAGACGCTCCATGGCATCGGCGGGCGTGCCCGGAATTCCAGGCGCCAATTCGTGAAGCCAGCTCCAGGATACCCTCACCGCGCTCCTCCGCGACCCATGCCTGCGGTGGGCGACCCTCTGCGACCGGCGCGCCGCATCAGCGGAACTGGCCCAGGAAGCGCATGTCGTTCTCGTAGAAGAGCCTGAGATCGCGCACGCCGTGGCGCAGCATGGCCACGCGGCCCGGCCCCATGCCGAAGGCCCAGCCGGTGTAGCGCTCCGGGTCGTAGCCCACATTGTCGAGCACCGCCGGATCGACCATGCCCGCGCCCATGACCTCGATCCAGTCGGTCTCCTCGCTGCGGCCGTCCTCGCGCACGATCACCCGCTTCACATCAACCTCGGCCGAGGGCTCGGTGAAGGGAAAGAAGGAGGGACGAAAGCGCACCTGCGTCTCCGGGCCCCAGAAGCGACGCGCGAACTCGGCCAGCGTCGCCTTGAAATCGACAAAGGTCACCCCCTCGTCGACCACCAGCCCCTCGATCTGAAGGAAGGCGGGCGTGTGCGTGGCATCGTAGCTGTCGCGCCGGTAGACCATGCCCGGGGCCACAATGCGAATCGGCGGCCGGTGTTGCTCCATGGTGCGGATCTGGACCGGCGAGGTGTGGCTTCGCAGGAGCAGACCGGGGGCCAGATAGAGGGTATCCTGCTCATCGGCGGCCGGGTGGTCGAGCGGCGTGTTGAGGGCGACGAAGTTGTACCACTCGGTCTCGACCTCGGGACCGCGCACGCGCGCGAATCCCAGGCTGCGGAAGATCTGCCAGATATCGTCGATGGCACGGCTGACCGGATGGATCGTGCCCTGCCAGCGCCGTCGCGGGGGAAGCGTCAGATCGGGGGGGCGGGCGGCCCGGGCCGCCCGGGCCACGATCTCTGCACGACGCCTCTCGAGGGCGGCCGCAATCTCCTTGCGCGCCCGATTGGCGGCCGCCCCCGCACGGGGACGATCGGCCGGATCGAGTTCGGGCAGCCGGCGCAGAATTGTCGGGACGATCCCCTCGCGGCGGCCCAGATAACGCACCCGGACACGCTCCAGGCCGGCCTCGTCCGCTGCCGCCTCCATGGCAGCCAGAGCCTCCTCGAGGGCCTGGGCCACCCCCTCGGGATCGGCGGCGGCTCCTGCCTCCGCACCCGGCTTCGCAGCGGCGGCCTTCGTCTCCGCTTCCTCAGTCACGATTCAACCGGCAGCTGTCCGGAAGAGCGCCCGCAGTTCGGCGAAACTACAGCGTCGCCCGGGCTGCCGCAGTCCGTAGTCCATGCCGGCTGCACACCGGGACGCCTCACCCCAGGGCGGCTTTTGCGCGCCGGGCCAGCGCCGTGAAGGCGTCGGGACTGCGCACTGCAAGATCGGCCAGCGCCTTGCGGTCGATCTCCACCCCTGCCCGCTGCAATCCGTGGATGAAGCGCGAGTAGGAGAGGTCGTGCTGGCGAGCCGCCGCATTGATTCGGGCAATCCACAACCTGCGGAAGTTGCGCTTCTTTTTGCGACGATCGCGGTAGGCGTGCTCCCATCCCTTCTCGACCGCATCCTTGGCGGTGCGATAGAGATTCTTGCGTCCTCCGAAGTAGCCGCGGGCTTCCCTGAGGATCTTCTTCTTGCGCCTGTTGCGTGCGACCGCGTGCCGGGTACGCGACATCGTTGACTCTTTCTTCTGGGCGGATCGTCCGGTCGGGGACGAATGCGTGTAGGGGTCAGGTGCCGGGCAGCATCCGGCGCACCCGCTTCAGATCGGCCGACGAGACCGTGGTGGTGGTGCGAAGCCGACGCTTCCGCTTCCGTTTCTTCTTGGTCAGAATATGCGACTTGTAGGCCCGCATGCGCATGAGTTTGCCGGAGCCGGTCCGGCGGAAACGCTTTGCGGCGCCGCGGTTCGATTTCATCTTCGGCATCGAATCATTCCTTGCTCTCTGTAACTCTCTCTCTGTGACTGGCGATCCGTACTACTGACCTGCCTGCTGGCTGCGGAGCGGACTCAGAATCATCGTCATCTGATTGCGCTCGAAGTTGGGGGACTGCTCCACCTTCGCGTAGGGCTCCAGATCGTCGGTGGCGCGCAGAAGCACCTCGCGACCGAGCTCCGGGTGGGTCACCTGACGACCGCGGAACATCATTGTCAGCTTGACCTTGTTCCCTTCGCGAAGGAAACGCCGGGCATGGCGGAGCTTGAACTCGTAGTCGTGGTCTTCGATTCCAGGCCGGAACTTGACCTCCTTGAGCTGGACGGTATGCTGCTTCTTGCGCGCCTCCCGCGCAGCGCGCGCGGCACGGTACTTATACTTGCCGTAGTCCATCAGACGAACCACCGGCGGCCTCGAATCCGGTGCAACCTCCACCAGATCCAGCCCCTTTTGCGCAGCCCGGGCGCGTGCATTATCGACCGAGACGATTCCGACCTGTCCCCCGTTTTCGTCGATCAGACGAACGGGACTGATCCGAATCTGTTCATTTACGCGGACACGTTTTTCTGCGATCTTGACGTTCTCCTTCAACTGCGGGGCGCGAGACCGGGTCGGAGCGCGCGGTGATCTCTTGTCAACCCGGACAGGCCGGGCAATTCGGGCTGGCGACGCCGGGGAGCGCCGACGGGGAGGCGGAAGGGGCACCACGACCCCGGGCCGGAAACCCGCTGCGATGCGGGGTTGCGGAACGCCGGAGACGGGAACTGAAAAAGCGGACGCCAATAATGGGCCATCCGAGGGAACAGGTCAAGCCCCCGACCCCGGCCCGGTCACAGATCCGCCCGGGCGATGGAGCCGACCGCCGGGGAGAAGCGCAGGTGCAGGGGGATGCGACCTCTCATGCGGGAATGGTTCAGACCGGATCGTCGATCGTGCGCGCATCGGCCTCGGCGCGCAGCCGCGCCACGAAATCGGGCCGGTTCATGGCGAGCTGCTTGCGCCCCGCTCCCCGCCTTCGCACCGAAACCGTGTCGGCTTCGGCTTCGCGCTGGCCGATGATCGCCATATAGGGAACTTTCATCGTTTCGGCGTTGCGGATACGGTAGCCCAGCGTCTCGCGCTCATCGAGCTCGGCGCGCAATCCCGCACTCTGAAGCTGTGTCGTCAGGGCGCGGGCCGAATCCGCCCACTGCTCCGAGACCGGCAGAACCCGCACCTGCACCGGCGCCAGCCAGAGCGGAAAGGCGCCCCCGTAGTGCTCGATCAGGCCACCGATGAAACGCTCCATCGAGCCGAGCAGGGTACGGTGAATCACAACCGCCTGGTGCCTGCGATTGTCGGCGCCGACATACTCCAGACCGAAGCGTTCGGGCATGAGGAAATCGAGCTGGAAGGTTCCGCCCTGCCACTCCCGGCCCAGCGCGTCGGTGACCAGGATATCGACCTTGGGGCCGTAGAAGGCGCCGCCCCCCTCGTCGATCTCGAAGTCGAGTCCGCGGTCGCCGAGAACGCCCGCCAGCCGCTCCGAGGCGGCATCGTAGACGGCCGGATCGCCGATCGCCTTTTCGGGGCGGGTCGAGAGCGCGACGCGATAGTCGTAGCCGAAGACCTTCAGCAGATAATCGCCCAGATCCAGCAGCCGCCGGTATTCCTCTTCAATCTGATCTTCGCGAATGAAGATGTGCGCATCGTCCTGGGTAAAGGAGCGCACCCGCAGCATTCCGTGCAGCGCGCCGGAGCGTTCGTAGCGATAGCAGGTGCCGAGCTCGGCGAAGCGGAGCGGCAGATCGCGCCAGGAGCGAACCTGCGAGCGATAGATCATGAAGTGGTGCGGGCAGTTCATCGGCTTCATGCGGAAGCGCAGCCCCTCGTCGTCCATCGCCGGAAACATGTCGTCGGAGAAGACATCGAGGTGTCCCGAGATGCGATAGAGCTCCTCGCTGGCCAGGTGGGGCGTATAGACGATTTCGTAGCCGTGCGCCACCAGGGTTTCGCGCAGAAAGTCCTCGACGGTGCGCCGCAGACGGCCGCCATGGGGGTGCCAGAGCACCAGTCCCGCGCCGACCTCCTCCTGAATGGAGAAGAGATCCAGCTTCTTGCCGAGAACCCGATGGTCGCGCTTCTTCGCCTCTTCCAGGCGGTGCAGGTGGGCGCGCAGATCCTTTGCGTGAAGGAATGCCGTGCCATAGATGCGCTGCAGCATCCGGCGGCGTTCGTCGCCGCGCCAGTAGGCCCCCGCCGCGCTGAGCAGCCTGAAGTGGCGAAGGCGTCCGGTGGCGGGAATATGGGGTCCGCGGCAGAGATCCAGGAAGGGGCCGTCGCGATAGACGGTGATGACCTCGTCCTCGTCGAACTCATCGAGACGTTCCAGCTTGAGGGCGTCGTCGGCAAAGAGCTCGCGCGCCTCCTCGCGGGTGACCACGCTGCGCTCGAAGGGGTGGTCGGCCTCGATCACCGCCTGCATGCGTTCCTCGATCGCCTCGAGCTGTTCGGGGGTGAAGGGCTCGGGAACGTCGAAGTCATAGTAGAAGCCATCGTCGATGGCCGGGCCGAAGCCGATCCCGGCCTCGGGAATCAGCTCGCGCACCGCCGTGGCCAGCACATGCGCGGCCGAGTGGCGCAATACCGCCAGCGCCTCGGGATCGCGGTCGGTGAGGAGCCGCACGGCGTCGCCATCGCTCAGGGAACGGCCCAGATCGACGATTTCATCATTGACGACCGCAGCCAGCGCCGCGCGTGCCAGCCCCGGTCCGATATCCGCAGCCAGATCGGCGGCACTCGCTCCCTCGGGGAGGCGGCGTTCCTGTCCGTCGGGCAGGTGAATCTTCATCGGATCGATCCGGGTTCCATCGTCACTGGGCGTCCGGCGGCGGCCATGGCGTTCCCGTCACGCGCTCCAGCCGGTTCTGTCCCCGTGTTGGGCGAAAGGCCTCGCGCGCAGCCATGTCATACTGGTCGCCGGGCGCCAGAAAGTAGAAGAGACCGCCGCCATCGAGGGTTGCATTGGCATCGTAGATCACCGCGTAGCTCTGCCCGATGACCTCGAAGCGGTCGCCTCGCACCAGGATCGCGGTGTTTTCGTCGATCCCGATCCCCAGGAGCTCCGGACGGGCGCGAATGACTTCGATCAGGTCGAAGTGGCGGTTGCGGCGCAGCAGATGCTGGTCGATGCCGACGCCCTTCAGGAACCCCAGCCCGACCTCGTGGTCGCCCATCATGACGGTGTTGGTGCGGGTGTCGCCCCGGACCAGATACGATCCCTGAATCGACGCCCCCGCCGAAGAGCCGCCGATCACGCCACCGCGGTCGAGGAGCGCCCGCAGCATGTCGTGGACGCGCGTGTTGAGGTAGGCGTCGGCCAGCCGCCACTGGCGCCCGCCGGTGAACCAGACGCCGCGCGCCTCGGCCAGGGGAGCCGCAAAGGCCTCGGTATCGGCCACCTCGGGGTCGTAGGTATGCAGGACTGTGATATTGGTGGCGCCGGCGCGCTCAAAGGGACGCCGCCCCGGAAAGAAGCGGTCGTAGCTCTCGGCGCCGCCCGCAGTGGGAATGATGACGATCGGAGCCGAGGGACCGCCAGCCAACTCCACGAAGCGGGCAAAGACGGCGGGGTCGGTGAGCGCACCGCCGGCAACAATGAGCGAGCCGCTGGCCGGACCGACCTGCTGGCCCGGGAGCGCCGAATGCCCGGCAGGACCGGCGATTGCAGCGACAAGGAGAAAGCGCAGGAGCGCGCGGGCGGAAGCGTGCATGGCGTCCATGAAGCGTGCAGAGGGTTCGGGTCGGAAGCGGGATGTTATCAAGGATAACCGATCGCCGGATCTGTGGGCGTGGAGTGGAGAGAGAAGATGCCGGTTTTCCCGAAATCGACCTGAGCGACCCGCAGTCGGCAGACAGCGCCGAGCGCGCGCCGGGAGCCGCGAAGCGCCGGGCTGGCAGGGCGCTTCGCAGCTCGAATGGCTTCAGTCATGCGGGCAGGGAGCAACGCAGAGCACAGCAATCCAGCCCGGATGCAACGCTGCTCGAATGTCGTTTGGTGTTATCCGCAGGTCGCTAGTACATGCCGCCCATGTCGCCCGCGCCCGGCGCGGGGGCCGGCTTCTCTTCCTCGGGACGCTCGACCACCACGGCCTCGGTGGTGAGGAGGAGGCTGGCGATCGAGGCCGCGTTCTGGAGCGCGCTCCGCACGACCTTGGTGGGGTCGATGACTCCGGCCTTCACCAGATCCTCGTAGCTGTCGGTCTGCGCGTTGTAGCCAAAGCCGCCCTCGCCCTCGACGACCTTCGCCACCACGATCGAGGATTCGGCGCCCGCATTGCCGGCGATCTGCCGGATCGGGGCCTCGAGAGCGCGACGGAGGATGCTTGCGCCGATCTGTTCGTCCTCGCGATCGAAGGAGAGTCCGTCGAGCGCAGCCTGGGCCCGCAAGAGCGCCACGCCGCCACCCGGCACGATCCCCTCTTCTACCGCCGCCCGCGTCGCGTGCAGGGCGTCTTCCACAAGAGCCTTCTTTTCCTTCATCTCGGTCTCGGTCGCGGCACCCACATTGATGACCGCCACGCCCCCGGCCAGCTTCGCCAGCCGCTCCTGGAGCTTCTCGCGGTCGTAGTCGGAGGTCGATTTGTCGATCGCGACCTTGATCTCCTCGATCCGGCTCTGGATCTTGTCCACGGCGCCGGCACCGTCGATGATCGTGGTGTTGTCCTTGTCGATCACCACGCGCTTGGCGCTTCCCAGATCGCTCAGGACGGCGTTCTCGAGCTTGAAGCCGACCTCTTCCGAGATCACCTGGCCGCCGCTCAGCACCGCGATGTCCTGCAGCATGGCCTTGCGCCGATCGCCGAAGCCGGGCGCCTTGACCGCCGCCACCTTGAGGGTGCCGCGCAGCCTGTTGACGACCAGCGTCGCCAGCGCCTCGCCCTCTACATCCTCGGCGATAATCATCAGGGGCTTGCCCATCTGGGCCACCTTCTCGAGCACCGGCAGAAGATCCTTCATCGAGGAGACCTTCTTGTCGTGGATGAGGATCATCGGCTCGTCCAGGACGGCCTCCATCCGCTCCGGGTCGGTGACGAAGTAGGGAGAGAGATACCCGCGGTCGAACTGCATGCCCTCGACCGAATCGAGATCGGTTTTGAGGCCGCGCGCCTCTTCAACGGTGATGACCCCATCCTTGCCGACCTTCTCCATGGCCGAGGCGATGAGTTTGCCGATCTCCATGTTGTTGTTGGCCGAGATGGCGCCCACCTGGGCGATTTCGTGCTTGCCCTTGGTCTCGGTGGAGGCTTCGCGCAGCGCACCGACGACCGCGTCGACGGCCCGGTCGATTCCGCGACGAATCCCCATCGGGTTGGTGCCGGCGGTCACATTCTTCAGACCTTCGCCGAAGATCGCGTGTGCGAGCACGGTGGCGGTGGTGGTGCCGTCGCCGGCCACGTCGGAGGTCTTGGTGGCGACCTCCTTCACCATCTGCGCACCCATGTTCTCGACGGGATCCTCGAGCTCGATCTCCTTGGCCACCGAGACGCCGTCCTTGGTGACTGTGGGCGATCCGAACTTGCGGTCGATCACCACATTGCGGCCCTTCGGCCCGAGAGTGACCTTGACCGCGCGGGTCAGCTTGTCAACGCCCGTCTTGAGGCGCGCGCGCGCCTCAATGTCGAAATCCAGTTCCTTCGCTGCCATTTCCTTCGTTCTCCTTGGTCATGCGGTCGGCGCCCCATGTGGACGCCTGCCGGTGATGTGCTAGTTGACGATGGCGAGGATGTCGGACTCGCGGAGAATCAGATAGTCGTCTCCGTCGACCTTCACCTCGGTGCCGCTGTACTTCCCGTAAAGAACGCGATTGCCGGCCTTGACCTCCATAGGAATCCGGTCTCCGTCGTCGTTCATTTTTCCGGGGCCCACAGCCACGATCTCGCCCTCCTGGGGCTTCTCCTTGGCGGTGTCGGGGATATACAGCCCTCCCCGCATCTGCTCTGTTTCTTCGAGAGCTCTCACCACCACGCGATCCGCCAGCGGAAGGATCTTCTTTGCGGCAGACATGCACGCCTCTCCATCGGGGCAGGTATGTTGAATTGATGGCCGCCGGGCGCTGCCCCGGATTCCCCCCTGCGGCGTTGTTAGCACTCGTTGTTTGCGAGTGCTAACGATTGCGAAGGAAAGTCTCGCAAACTTTGCGGCGAGTGTCAAGGTCCCCGGTGCGGAGTCGTGGATGAGGGGGGTCGCTGGCGGGGATTCAGCTCCGGTCGCGGTCGAGATGGGCCCCTGCGATGCCGCCGCCGAGAAGCGTCAGATGAGGCTCGATGCAGTCGAAGGATTTGGCGTGCGGGGCCAGGAGGGGAGCGAATCCGCCGGTGGCCACAACCAGGGGATCCTCGGCGTCCCAGGCCTCGCGAATCCGCGCCACCATGCCATCGAGCGCATCGATGACCGCGTGAAAGACGCCGCTTCGCAGAGAGGCTGCGGTGTGCCGGCCGATGACGGTCCCCGGAGGAGCGAGGTCGATCCGCGGAAGCTGGGCGGTGCCGCGGACGAGCCATTCGGGGCCGGCGTAGGGTCCGGGCGCGATCACGCCGCCGGTGAAGACGCCCTCGGCGGTGACGCAGTCGTAGGTGATGGCGGTTCCCATATCGACGGCAATGGCATTGCGCCCGAAGCGCGTCCAGGCTGCCAGCGCATTGACCACGCGGTCGGGGCCCACGGCTGCCGGATTGTCGACGGCTACGGTGATCGCCAGGGGGGATTCGCCGGTGATCTCGTGGACCGGGCCGCGAACCAGTCCGGCAAAGGCGTCGCGGAGGGCCGGCGTAAGGCGCGGTACCACCGAGACGATGACCCCGCGGCGGATCTCGGCGTCGGCCAACGCCCCCCCGGTCCCGATGACGCCATTCATGAGGGCGGAGAGGAGAATGCGGTACTCGGCCGCACTGCGCGATTCATGGCTGCCAACCCGCCACGAGGCAAGGACCCGCTCGCCGGCGGGATCGAGGAGTCCGACAGCGGTATCGGTGTTGCCCACATCGGCAACAAGCTGACAGACGACGGGAGCGGCGGGGGGACGGTCGACCGGACCGGGAGAGTTCATTGCGGCAGGGAGGCGGGTTCGGGCGAAGGGGAGACGGGGGAGGGGGTGGCCGACCCTGCAACCAGATGCAGGGCGGTTCCGGATGCGTCGAGCACCTCGAGGGTGCCGTCGGGGTGAATGGGGCCGGCGGTGACAACCGCGCGGGTGACTTCGCGCAGAGTGCCGTCGCCGGGGTTGCGGAGCGCGCCCGTTACAGTCAGGGGAGCCCTGCCAAGTGCCGAACGGGCATTCAGTTCGGCCAGCTCGGAGGGGGGAATGTGGGGTTGGGAAGGCGGGATGGAAGGGAAGCCGCCTGAGAGTGTCTGCAGGCTGTGCACAATCGTTGTCAGGGCAGCGCCGCGCCCGAACCGGTGGCCGGCCAGAAGACGGAGCGAGGTGGCGGGGGGAACCGGAGCGGCAGGAAGCGTGGATGCGCACTGATTCAGATTCACTCCGATTCCGATCAGCGCGGCCCCACCTGTCCGCTCGCAGAGAATTCCGGCCAGCTTGGCGCCATCTGCAAGGATATCGTTCGGCCACTTGATCTGAAGGGGAGGGAATGCGTGGGGAGGTGGCCGGGTGGCTGCGCCGTGCAGAAGGGCCTCCAGGGCGCGCACAAGAGCCAGCCCCGTGCGCAGAGGAAGGATGGGATCGGCCGCAGCGGGCAGGTCGCTTCGGACCAGGGTGAACCATAGACCCTGATCGGTATCGGATTCCCAGCGCCGCCCCCGCCGCCCCCGTCCCCGGCTCTGCCGCGACGCCGCCACGATCGCCGGAAGCGCGGCTCCTTCGTGCAACAGCTCGCGCGCGCGGTCGCTCGTCGAGGCAATCCGCTCATGGAACTCGATGGTGGCCCAGCCGAGTTCGCCAAGGGTGGGGCGCGCGCTCACCATGGCCACAGGATCGCGAGCGAGAGCGCGCCGAGCACCCACAGATAGGGAGCGAAGCGATGAAAGGCGCGGTGGCGGAGGGTGGCCCGAAAGACCCGGATCGCGGCCACCCCGGTCGCGCAGGCGGTGACGGCGGCAAGGCCGAGAGCCACCGGATCGCCCCCCTGCCCTGCGGCCGCCACGCCCCCCGGGAGCTGCAGAAGAGCCGCGCCCCCGATCGCGGGAATCGACATCAGGAAGGAGAAGGCTGCGGCTTCGGCCGGATCGACGCCGCGCCAGAGCGCCGTCACCACCGTGCTGCCCGAGCGCGAGATGCCCGGAACGATCGCCGCCGCCTGCGCCAGACCCATCGCCAGCGCCGTCTGCCAGCCCAGGGGAGCCACCGGATCGCGGCGCAGCGCAGCGCGTGCCGACCCGACGATCAGGCCACTGACCAGCAGTCCGGCGGCAGCCACGGCCGGACGATCGAAGAGCGTCTCCAGAAGGCTTCCCAGGCCGAGTCCCGCTGCGGCCGCCGGCACCGACGCAAGAACCAGCAGTCCCGCGTAGCGCAACGCATCCGCATCTCTGCGCACAACCCCGCCGATCAGAGACCCGATCCGCCTGCGATAGACAATCACGACCGAGAGGAGGGTGGCCCCATGGAGCGCGATTTCAAGCTCCACACCCGGCGCCTGCACTCCGAGCGCCGCCTGCCCAAGCACCAGATGCCCCGACGACGACACTGGCAGAAACTCGGTGGCGCCCTGCAGGAATCCCAGGAAAATTGCCTCGATCCGGTTCATCGCAATTCGCGGTAGAGGGCTTCGTAGCGGGGAAGAACCCGGTCGGTCGCAAAGCGTTCCACCGCCGCGCGTCTCCCCGCCTCGCTGAAGCGCTGCCAGAGCGCGGGATCGGAGAGGAGCTGCGCCCCTGCCTCGACCGCCTCGGCCACCGCGCCCGGCTCCACCAGGAGACCGTTTTCGCCCGGGGTCACCACCTCGGGCATTCCCCCGGCACGGTAGGCCACCACCGGAACGCCGCAGGCCATCGCCTCGAGCGCGGCCAGACCGAACGATTCGCTCTCGCTTGTGAGCACAAAGAGATCGGCGCACCCGAGGATCTCCTCAACCGATGCGTGCTTGCCGAGGAAGATCACATCGGATTCGATTCCCAGTGCGCGGGCATGGGCGGCGGCGCGCGAACGATCGGGTCCATCGCCCACCATGACCAGACGGGCCGGAAGACGCCGCCGAATTCCGGCGAAGACCTCGATCACATCGCGAACGCGCTTGACCGGGCGGAAGTTGGAGACGTGCATGACGATCTTCTGGTCGTCGGACGCCAGGATGCGGCGGCGGTGCGCATTGAGGCGGGGGCGAAACTGGCCTGTATCGACGAAGTTGGGAATGACGCGGATCCGCTCGGCGGGGATCCCGAAGTCGCGCACGGTCGTGTCGCGGAGAAAGCCGGAGACGGCGGTGACCGCCTGGGAGCGCAGAATCGAGAAGCGGGTGATGGCGTGAAAGGTGGGCAGGGTGCCGACGAGTGTGACATCGGTGCCGTGCAGGGTGGTGACGAGGGGCGGAGCGGAATCGGCCAGCATCTCGCGCGCGATCCAGGCCGAGGTCGCGTGGGGAATGGCGTAGTGAACATGGACGATGTCGAGTCCCTCGCTCAGAGCGGTGTCGTGAATTGTGGCCGCCAGCGCCAGGGCGTAGTGCGAGTGTTCGAAGAGAGGATAGCGCTCGATCTCGACCTCGTGAAAGTAGATGCGCTCGCGGAAGCCGGAGAGGCGAAAGGGCTGCGCGTACGAGATGAAGTGGATCTCGTGGCCGCGGGCGGCGAGGCCGATCCCGAGCTCGGTGGCCACCGCCCCGGACCCCCCATAGGTGGGGTAGCAGGTGATGCCGATCTTCATGATTGTCGCGCCCCGACCGCCCCGAATCCGGAGGTCCACGCCCTCGTCACCGCCTCCGCCTGTGCGGCCAGGGGCGCCTCGCCATCGATGGAGATCCGCTCCGGCGGAAGCTGATGCCGGAACCAGGTGCGCTGGCGGCGCGCATACTGGCGGGTGGCGATGCGAATGCGCTCGGCGGCTGCCGCCATCGTGCAGCGCCCCTCCAGGGCGTCGATCACTTCGCGGTAGCCCACCCCTTTCATGCCGGGATCGTCGGGTCGGACCCCTGCTGCGAGGAGGGCGGTCACCTCGTCGGCCAGCCCGGCCGCCATCATTCTGCGAACCCGCCGGGCAATGCGCCGGTCGAGCACCTCCATGGGCAGCTCCATCAGAAAGACCGGACCCTGCAGCGGCTCGGCCTCGGCCGGGCGGTGGCGCTGCCATTCGGGGAGGGAGCGTCCTGAAAGAAGCGCAACCACTAGAGCGCGGACCATGCGCTGGCGGCCTCCGGCGATGGCCTGCGCGGCGCCCTGCGGATCGAGGCGGCGAACCCAGCGCGCGAGCTCGGAGCGGTCGGGGTGCGCAAGGTGGGCCTCGAGGGCGGCGCGGCGCTTCGGGTCCAGGGGAGGTTCATGGAAGAGAGGCCGCATGAGCGCGCGCAGAAAGAAGCCGGTGCCCCCGGCGAGGATCGCGACGCGGCCCCGGGCGCGGATCTCGCCGATCCAACGACGCGCGTCCCGGGCGAACTCGCCTGCGCTGTAACGCTCGCCGGGTGCGCGCAGATCGAGGCCGTGGTGGGGAACCGCCCGGCGTTCGGCTGCGTTCGCCTTTGCGGTGCCGATATCCATGCCGCGATAGATCTGACGCGAATCCATGGAGACGATCTCTCCACCCAGGCGCCGGGCCACCGCGATCGAGAGGGCCGTCTTGCCGGCGGCCGTCGGGCCGACGATGGCCAGAAAATCGGGGCCCGGGCCCCGCTGCTCATGTGCGTCCGAAGCTGCGGCGAAGCGCATCGAGGGTGAGGCACACGGTGGTCGGACGCCCATGAATGTCGTGGTAGGGAAGCTCGGTTGCAAAGAGGCTGTCGAAGAGCTGGTGCTTCTCCTCGTCCGAGAGCTTCTGGCCAGCCCTGATCGCGGCCTTGCAGGCGAAGGTCATGGCCACCCGTTCGTTCTGGTTGCGGGCGGCGCTGGTCAGCTCCGACCCATGCACGAAGTCGTCGATCATCTCGCGCAGGCAGCGCTCGGCGTCGAACCAGGGGTGCGGACTGGGAACGGTGTGCACATGCAGGCAGTCGCCCTGGCGATCGAAGCCGAAGCCCAGTTGCATCATCGGTTCGCGCAGCGATTCCATGACCTCGAGCTCGGATTCGGTGAGGTCGATGGCGAAGGGGAAGAGAAGGCGCTGGCCATGTTCCCGGGCGAGGTCGAAGTCGGCCATGATGCGCTCGAAGAGGATGCGTTCGTGGGCCGCGTGCTGATCGACGATAATGACCCCTTCGCGCGTCTCGGCCAGGATAAAGCTGTTGTGAATCTGGAGAAGCGCGGGCCGGAGGACTTCCGGATTCATGCCGCCGGCTTCGCTCCCGGCGCGGTCGGGGCGGGAGAGTTCGCCGCTGTCGCCCGCGATTGCACGGGCGATGGTGCCGGCGACCCCGGTCGGGGGATCGGTCAGGAAGAGCCTGGGCTGGCTGTCGGCGTCATCGGGGCGAACGCCATCGGAATTTCCGCTGCCCGTTCCTTCGCGTACGGATTTGCCCTTCCGGTCCGCCGCGACGCCACCCTGCCAGAGCGCCGCCGCCGAATCGCGGCCGCCGAGCGCCTCGCGCACCGCCTCTTCCACGAAGGATTCAATGGCGCGGGAGTCGCGAAAGCGAACCTCGGCCTTGCCCGGATGCACATTCACATCCACATCCGGATGCGGCGTCTGCAAAAAGAGAAAGAGCCAGGGACGCACGCCCTGGGCGATGGTGGTCCGGTAGCCGCGATCGGCCGCCGCAACAAGAGCGGGGTTGCGAAAGGGACGCCCGTTGATGTGCAGATGCGTGCGGCGAAAGCCCGGACGCGCCAGATCGGGGCGCTGAATGGCGCCGGTGAGCCGCAGGTCGCCCCGCGCGATCTCCAGATCGACGAACCCATCCTGGCCGGCGTCGCCCCAGATCGCCGCAATCCGCGAGCGGAGCGAGCGGCCGGCAGGAAGGTCAAGCGCCGTGCGCGCACCCACCTGAAGGATGAAGCGCACATTCAGATGGGCCAGAGCCAGGCTGTGAATCACCTCGGTCGCCGCGCGCGTTTCGGCCTGAACGCTGCGCAGGAAGCGCGCCCGCACCGGAGTGTTCAGAAAGAGATTGCGAACCTCGATGGTGGTGCCGCGCCGACGAGCGACGTCTTCGATTCCCTGCAGTCGCCCCGCGAGGACGCGCAGCCGGCTTCCGACCTCTTCACCCTCGGCGGCGGTCTCGATCGTCATGCGCGAGACGGCCGCGATCGAGGGCAGCGCCTCGCCGCGAAAGCCCAGGGTACCGATCTCGCGGAGATCCTCGGCCTGACGGATCTTGCTGGTGGCATGCCGGTCGAGGCAGCAGAGCGCATCTTCGCGGACCATTCCGGCGCCATCGTCCTCGACGCGAATGAGCCCCTTCCCCCCCCTCTCCATGAGGATGCGCACCAGCCTCGCGCCGGCGTCGAGCGCATTCTCCACCAGCTCCTTGACGACCGAAGCGGGGTGCTCCACGACCTCGCCCGCCGCAATCTGGTTGGCCACATGGTCGGGAAGAATCCGGATCTGCGGGCGGCGCATGAGGGATTAGCAGCCTGGGAAGGGTGTCGGGCGCGCGCCGGGGGCGGCGATGCGCCGGGATGACAGGGAGCGGATCCTCTTCATGGGCTGTGCCTACGACCGGTGGCCGGATTCCGGGAGCCCGAAGAAGCGCATGGTGTTGCGCCAACTGTCGCGGGCCACCTCCTCGACCGATTCACCCCGCTGCGCGGCCAGCTCCTCGGCGATCGGAACCAGCCAGGCGGGCTCGTTGCGACGGCCGCGCCTGGGCACGGGGGCGAGATAGGGCGCATCGGTTTCGATCATGTAGCGGTCGGCGCGCACCCTGCGGACCAGCTCGGGGTCGAAGCCGCGGAAGGTGACGATTCCGGTAAAGGAGAGATACCAATCAGCCTCCAGCGCCGTCTCGAGAAGCCAGAGGGGTCCGGTGAAGCAGTGCAGAACGCCGCGCACCCGTCCGGCGCAGTCGTCGATGACGGCGGCGGTGTCGCGGGCGGCCTTGCGCGAATGCACGATCAGGGGGAGGCCGAGCTCGGCGGCCAGCTCGGCGTGGCGCATGAAGCTGCGGCGCTGAATTGCGGCGTGCGCATTCCCGTAGTGGTAGTCGAGCCCGGTCTCGCCGATGGCGACGCATTCCGGAGCTGCGGCCACCTCGCGAATCGGCTCCAGATCGGGCACCTGCGCGGCCGAACCGACCGCATGCGGATGCACCCCAGCCGAACACCAGAGGTCGTTGCGGCAACTGGCAAGCTTCAGCGCACTGCGGGAATCCTCTGCATCGGAGGCGACCGAGATCATGCAGCGCACCGAGGCGGCGCCTGCGCGCGCGAAGACTGCGTCGCCATCGGCGGCGAAGGCGGGATCGGTGAGGTGGCAGTGCGAATCGGCAAGTCTCAAACTGCGGCCATCCTCCGGCTCCGGGCCTTCTTTTCGGAATCGCGGGAGTCTCCGGTTCCGAAGCGCTTCTGGATTTCGAGGAGCGCGGGCGCGGCGATGAAGATCGAGGAGTAGGTTCCGATCAGGACGCCGAGGATCAGCACGAAGGTGAAGTCGCGAATCACGGCGCCGCCCAGCACCAGGAGCGCCAGGAGAACGCCCAGCGTCGTGCCCGAGGTGAGAACCGTGCGCGGCAGCGTTTCATTGATTGAGCGATTGACCAGCCGGTAGGGGTCTTCGCGGCGGCCCCCCCGCGCATTCAAATTCTCGCGGATGCGGTCGAAGACGACGATCGTGTCATTCAGCGAATACCCGAGGATGGTGAGAATCGCCGCCACTGTGGGGAGGGAGATCTCGACCCGAAAGAGCGCAAGCAGTCCGAGGACGACCATGACATCGTGAATGGTGGCAATGACCGAAGCGATTCCGAAGCGCATCTCGAAGCGGAAGGCGATGTAGAGAAGGGTCAGAAGCAGCGAAAAGAGGATGGCCAGCGCCGCCTTTCCCTGGAGCTCCTCGCCGATCTTGGGTCCGACCAGCTCCTGGCGAACCACCTCGAAGGCGCCGCTTCCGAAGGCCGCCTCAAGCTGGGCCGCGATTCCGGCCGCCACCTCGTCCACCTGCATCTCTTCCTGGACGGGCGCGCGGACCACGAACTCGTTTTCCTCGCCGAAGCGGGTGATCGGAGGCGCCTGCGCCCCACCCAGGGCGTCGCGCAGCTCGGTTGCGGCCGCAGCCTCGTTGAAGCGGACCTGGATGAGCGCGCCACCGGTGAAATCCACCCCGAAATTCTGCCACGATCCGAGGGTGACCAGATTGAAGACCATCGCCCCGACGCCGACCGCCAGAACCAGGGCGGAGACCACGTACGCCTTGCGGCGCATATTGATGAAGCGGTATTTCGCTCCGTGAAAAAGCCACATGGCCAACGATTCTCCCTGCCGGTTGCGGGCGTCCTGAGACCCCCTAGATGCTGATCGGGTCCGAACCCCGCTTCCTCGTCAGATAGAGGAGGAAGAGCGTCCGCGTGACATAGAGGGCCGAAAAGAAGGACGCCACGATCCCGATGCAGAGCGTGACCGCGAATCCGCGCACCGGACCCGTTCCGAACTGAAAGAGGATCAGGCCGGTGATGAGGGTTGTGATATTGGCGTCGACGATCGCCGACACCGCATTGCCGAAGCCCTCCTCGACGGCCGTGCGCGGGGCCCGTTTTCGCTCCAGCTCCTCGCGCACGCGCTCGAAGATCAGAACGTTGGCGTCGACCGCCATTCCGATCGAGAGGATCAGACCCGCGATGCCGGGCAGGGTGAGGGTGGCGTTCAGCGCCGAGAGTCCGCCCAGGACCAGCATGAGGTAGAAGGCGAGAGCCACGACCGCAAGCAGTCCCGCCACGCGGTAGTAGACAAGCATGATGAGGATGACCGCCACCACGCCGACGATCCCCGCAATCTGTCCCTGTTCAACCGAATCGGCCCCGAGCGAGGGTCCCACCGTCCGCTCTTCCATGATCGCCAGCGGCGCCGGCAGCGCACCGGCTCGCAGCACGAGCGCCAGATCGGTGGCCTCCGAGAAGTCCGAGGCACCCAGATCGATCGTTCCGCGCGCGCCGATGCGGTCGCGGACCACCGGTGCGCTCACGACCTCGTTGTCGAGAACGATCGCGATCCGGTTTCCGATATTGGCTGCGGTGAGGCGCTGAAAGTCGCGGCCGCCCCGCCGGTTCAGCTCGAAGAGCACCTGGGGCTGATTGAACTGCTGATCGCGGTTGGCGCTCGCATCCTCGAGCTGATCGCCGGTCAGGAAGGGATCTTCCTCGAGAACGTAGAGTTCGCGGTAGAAGCGGCCCGCGCGCGGGATCGAATCCCACCCCCACTGCAGGCTGACGCCGCGGGGAAGCGCCCGCTGGAAATCCGGCAGCGCCATGAACTGCTCGGCCGCCTCGACGTCGGTGGCGTCCACCAGATAGGTGCCCACATCGCCGGTGTTGAGAAGGTTGGTAAAGGGACGCAGATCGAGTTCGGCTTCCTCCTCTTCGACCCCGGCCGCCTCTTCGTCGCTGCCGGTCCCGGTGGCGGAGTCGGCCATGGCGTCTGCCATTTCGGTCGTGGCGCTGTCGATCGCCGTCGCGCTGTCGGAACTTCCGAAGAGAAGGCTTTCGATCGACGAATTCGGGCTGGCGGTCGTGGCCCGCCCCATTGCGCGCAGACCCTCGGCTCCGATCGCCACCACCACCGCCCGGTCGAGACGCTCCAGCGCCTGATCAACCTCGGTGGTCGGCAGAACCAGCTTCCATTCGAGATAGGCCTGCTGGTTGATGATCTCCTTGGCCCGGGATTCGTCGTCCACGCCGGCAAGCTCCACGATGATCCGGTCCGATCCGACCTTCTGGATCAGCGGCTCCTCGACCCCGAACTCGTCCACGCGCGTGCGGATGATGCGCTCGGCCCGGTCGATCGCGTCGGCGCGTCTCTCGGGGGTGAGCGTTCCCTCAGGGTCGTCGATCTCGAGCACGAGGTGAATTCCCCCCTGCAGATCGAGTCCCAGCTTGAGCCCCCGGGTTGTGAAGTACCAGGCGGAGATCCCGAGCGCCGCCAGAATCACGATCAGTCGCACCCGAAATGACTTCAGCATATTGCGTCCTGTATTCCTCTGTTCAGTGTCGCCGCTTCGCACGCCTCTGCCCCGCCTGGCAGCCCGTGGAGGGGAGCCGCCGGAGATCGCGAACGATCGGAAAGGTCGCGCGGGCCGGGCGGAGTGTCAATTGGCGACAGGCCGGATCCCGGAAAAGCCGGGGCCTTCCGGGCTATCCGCCTGCGCGCGTCCAGGTCTCGAAGAAGCCGTCGCCGCTCTCGCGAATGCCGGCGCCGAAGAGGCGGCCGGAAAGCACGAGGCTTCCCCGCATCTGATGGAAGCGGGCATCGGGTTCGTCGGGCGAAACCGGAATCTGCGTGGTGCGGGCGTGGCCCACGGTGACGCGCAGCGCCAGGGAATCGGCTCCATTTTCGGCGTGAATCGAGATCGACTCGGGAATCCCCTGCCCCGGCTCACCCGGCCATCGGGTGACAAGTTCGCGGATCGAAAAGACGCCCGCAAAGCCGTGCGCGTCGGTCAGATAGAGGAAGCGGCCACCCGCTCCGCCGCCGCTCTGCTCGACCCCGCCGTAGAGAACCGCGTAGTCTCCTGCCTGCGCCTGTCCCCAATCCCAGACAACCCTGGACCATGTGCCCCAGTTGTGATCGTGGTAGGCGCGCGCATCCTCGATGTCTTCGCAGCGCGACCCCTCGCAGATCCGGCCGCTGGCCCGGGCGTCGAGGAGCGGAACGGTGTAGCCCGAGACGAAGTCGCTGTTGCCGATATCGACCGGCGGCAGATAGCGGCGCTTCCGCTCGGCGATGGAGAGCTCCAGGGTGAGGGAATCGCCCCGGACCGGGCTTCCGGGTGGGCTCTCGGGGGGAATGCGGGCCTGCAGGGTGTAGGATCCGTCGGATTCGAGGGAGACGCTGGACAGGCCGATGACCAGGTCGGGATCTCCCTCGACAAAGACGACCTCTGCAGCGGGAACCGTCGTTGCATAAATCCTCTCGGGCCCGGGGGCGGGGGCGACCCGGGTGGCCAGCATGCGACCCTCCCAGCGCCCGTCGGGAAGGTCGCCGGCGATCATGTAGGTCAGGTAGAGCCAGCCCGAATCGGGGAGCAGAACGTTGAAGTAGTGCCACTCCGCCCAGGTGGTGTCGCGGGCGGCCGCGCCCCGGGGAAGGTGCAGACCGTCGATGGAGCGGTAGAGTTCGGCTGCCGTGGGATTCTGCCAGCGCCGGTCGGCCGGAAGATCGTTCCAGCGACCCGCCACCAGGGTGGGGGCGGCGCCGAGAGCGGCAGCCGGATCCGGGAGGGTGGCGCCGGCCGAGATCGGAACCGGGCCGGTCCCGGTCTCAATGTAGAGGAGCTCGTCGTCGATCCAGGGGGCGGCCGTGGCGATGCGGTCGGAGAAGCGGCTGCCGGCCAGAACCTCGCGGTAGAGGAGGGGGGCCTGATCGATGGAGAAGTACATTGAGCTTGCGCCGCCGGTGCGGAGCGTCTCCAGATCGATCCCCCGGGGCAGCACAATCAGATCGCCGCCCCCCAGAAGGCTGCGGTCGCGCGCCTGATCGACCATGGCCTGGCCCACCGAGAGAAGGACGATCGTGACCCCGACGCCGAGCGCGTAGCCGCCGAGGAGGAGCGCGCTGCGCCCGGATCGTTGCCGAAACGACGCCCACACGAGGCGAACGATCATGAAACGACCCGGCCATCCAGAATTGCGAGGCTGCGCCCTGCCCCGGCCGCCAGCTCGGGATCGTGGGTGGCGACAACCAGGGTGGTTCCCTCGGCATTCAGCGACTGAAAGAGAGCGAGCACCCCCTGCGAAGTGCCGCGATCCAGCTCGCCGGTGGGCTCGTCGGCCAGGATCAGCGCAGGACGGTTGGCCAGGGCGCGGGCGATCGCCACGCGCTGACACTGACCGCCGGAGAGTTCGCCCGGACGATGGCTCAATCTGTCGGCAAGACCGACCCGTTCCAGCACCTCGGTGGCCCTCTGCCGGCGGGCTTTGCGCGGGATGCGGGCCGCGGCCAGGGGAAGCTCGACATTTTCGAGCGCGGTGAGCATGGGCAGAAGGTGGAATCTCTGGAATACGAGTCCGACCTCCTTGAGGCGCAGGGCGGCGCGACCCTCGACCGACATGCGGGACAGATTGCGGCCCAGGAAGACCACATCGCCCGAGGTTGGGGTATCGACCCCGCCCAGAAGGTGCAGCAGGGTGGATTTTCCGGAGCCGCTGGGGCCGGTGACGGCAACGAAATCGCCCCGGGGAATGGAGATCGAGACGCCGCGCAGGGCGCGAACCCGCGAACGGCCCCTGTCGTAATCGAGCGTCAGGTCGCGGGCCGAGACGACAATCCCGCTCATGGAGCCTCTCTGTGCAAGATGGACGCCACCTCGAGGCGGGTCGCATGGAGAGCCGGAAGCAGGCCCGCGACCGTTCCGGCGACCAGGAGCAGTATGAAGGCGGTGACCAGGCTGTCGGCGGTCACCACAAAGAAGCGCACTGCCACCGGCAACCCGGGAAAATCGGAGAGGATCGATTCCAGATAGCCCGCCACCGCCACCGAAAGCGCAATGCCGATGCCCCCGCCGATGACGCAGAGCGCCACGCTCTCGGCAACAAATCCCCCCACGATACGGCGCCGCGAGACGCCAATGGCGCCAAGCGCGGCAATCAGCCCCAGGCGTTCGCTGACCGAGACGGCGGTGAGGGTGCCCACGAGAAGGGTGGCGACGAAAAGGCTGACGGTGGCCAGAACCAGCGCCGTCTGGCGAAAGTAGGAGAGGCGTGCGTCGATGCGCTCCGAGATTCCTGCCAGGGTGACCACGTCGGCGCGGTCGATCCGCTCCAGGATCGCGGCTCGCGCCGAATCGGGATCCACCCTCTCGTCCAGGCGGATCATGGCAAAGGAGATCCGGTCCTCCTGCGAAGAGAGAGCCTGCAGATCGTTCAGAGGCACGACGACCTGAAGATCGCCGCGCGAGGCAATGGCAAACTCGCCCACCCCGGAAACCCGGGCCGGAGCGCTGAGTCCCCACGCACCGGTTGCGCCTGCAGGACGAAGCTGCACCGCGCTTCCCGGCGCCAGTCCCAGAGAATCGCCCAGCTCGGGGTCGATGAGGAGCTCGCCCGGGCGGGGAGTGCGGCCCTCGGTGAGCCGATAGAGACTCCGGTCGTCGGGATCCATGCCGAGCGCCAGCGCCTCGACGGACCGCTCCGAACCCTCGGCCGGCCGCACCGTGATGGAGGCCGCGAGGACGGGCGCGACCCGATCGATTCCCGCTACGCTCTCGACGCTGTCGCGCAGGGTGGCGAAGCCGGCGATCGTTGCCTCGGTGTCGAAGGGAAGGGTGCCCGGCGGGGTGAGGCGGAGCTCGTAGCTGCGCGATTCGAGCAGGTCGCTGAAGCTCTGCGTGATTCCGCGGCCCAGCATGAGCATGTCGGCAAGCATGGCCGTGGTGACCGCGACCCCGGCCAGGGTGAGGAGGGAGCGGAGCCGACGCGTGCGGAATTCGCGGATGGAGTTGAGTGCGAGCATGATTGAGGGCGGCTATCGTCTCATCTCTTCGAGGGGATCGGTGGCCAGGAGCCGGAGAGCCGCGAAGACGCCGGCCGCCATTCCCAGAATCACCGCCAGCGCCAGCGCCTCGGCCACGACGGTGGCCGTCACCTGCGAAAAGATCAGGGTGGTGTCGTAGTAACGCTGGTAGTAGGCGTTGACCACTACAGAGGTCGCGAGTCCGAAGCCGAACCCGACAACACCGCCCAGAGTGGAGAGGAGCGCGGCCTCGGCCACCGTCCAGCCGAAGAGGAGGCGCCGCGGAATTCCGGTCAGGCGCGCTGCGGCGATCGGCATGCGCCGTTCCTGAATTTTCAGAACCATGATGCAGGCCAGGAAGACGCCCCCGGCAATGAGGGTGATCGCCGCGATTGCGGTGTGAAAGCGGTTGACGACGCGAAAGGTCGTGGACGATTGCTCGGCCACCTCGCTGACCCGGAGGACCCGGGCGCCGGGCAGGAGTGGCTCGAGGGCGGCGGCAAGGGCATCGAGATCGGTGCCGGGCCGGGCCTGCAGGGTGAAGTAATCGACCTCGTTGCGGCGATCGGTCAGCGCCTGGAGCTGCGGCAGGTGAAAGAGCAGCCGCGGCCGGGTGGCGTTGATGGACGCAGGATCGGGGGGAGGCTCGAAGATGCCGGCAACCACTGCCGGACAGGGGTCGGATTCGACCGTGGCGCGTATGGAGAGGGCGGACCCGACGGTCAGGTGGGCAGCATCGGCATAGGGACGCTCGACGAGCACCTCGAGGGCGGGGGGGCACTCCTGGGCGGCCGCCGGTAGAGGCAGCGGGAGCAGGACCAGGGCTGCGAGGATGCAGAGCCGGGACTATCCCCGCACACACGGGGAAGCCTTGATCTCATCCAGAGTCATCGTCGGATAGTGGGGTCTATCCCCGCACACACGGGGAAGCCCAGCGATTGACGAGCGACGTCATTCTCCCTACCGGTCTATCCCCGCACACACGGGGAAGCCCCCGAGTGCCGGTTCCTAGATCGGCCAGAGTCGGGTCTATCCCCGCACACACGGGGAAGCCCCCGAGTGCCGGTTCCTAGATCGGCCAGAGTCGGGTCTATCCCCGCACACACGGGGAAGCCAGTTGCGGAATTGTGTTGTACCCCCGGTATAGCGGTCTATCCCCGCACACACGGGGAAGCCTCCGTTGAGGCTGGTAGTCTTCTCCCATGAACGGGTCTATCCCCGCACACACGGGGAAGCCAAAAATGACGGGCTGCGGAGCACGCTACGGGCCGGTCTATCCCCGCACACACGGGGAAGCCCGCAGCCCGTCTAGCAATCTTTATAATCCCCATGGTCTATCCCCGCACACACGGGGAAGCCGCCGTCTTTCTGGCCATCGCCGGGAAGCTGGTCGGTCTATCCCCGCACACACGGGGAAGCCCCCAAAACCACCCAAAACCACCCAGCGCTAAAGGGTCTATCCCCGCACACACGGGGAAGCCTGGATCTCGATGCCCAGCTCGAGCAGCCGCCCCGGTCTATCCCCGCACACACGGGGAAGCCAGGCGCGGCCCTGCCCATCGAGCCCGCAGGCGGGGTCTATCCCCGCACACACGGGGAAGCCTCGGACTCCGAGCCCGCAGGCGGTTCCGTCGTCGGTCTATCCCCGCACACACGGGGAAGCCTGCACCGAAATAGACTCCCGAAGCGCCGAAGAAGGTCTATCCCCGCACACACGGGGAAGCCAGCTTGCAGGGGCGGAACCCGGCACCGTGTTGCGGTCTATCCCCGCACACACGGGGAAGCCTACATCGCCATGGCGGACTCCATCGCCGATACAGGTCTATCCCCGCACACACGGGGAAGCCACTGATTCCCGCAGCTGAAGGTCAGCCGATAGAGGTCTATCCCCGCACACACGGGGAAGCCGCCTGAATCTCGAGTTGCGCGGGACGCCCCTTAGGTCTATCCCCGCACACACGGGGAAGCCGCTCACCCAGGTCGGCATAGACGACGCGCCGGAGGTCTATCCCCGCACACACGGGGAAGCCAATCTTGGTCATTTGATTTTCCTCGGAATGGCGGGTCTATCCCCGCACACACGGGGAAGCCTCTTGCGGCCCCCACAGGGCGCCGAGCCCGCGCGGTCTATCCCCGCACACACGGGGAAGCCGCCTGAATCTCGAGTTGCGCGGGACGCCCCTTAGGTCTATCCCCGCACACACGGGGAAGCCCGTCCCTGGGCCATGCGATCGCGTAGGCGCAAAGGTCTATCCCCGCACACACGGGGAAGCCCTGGCGGCCGACAGGGGTTGAACCCATACTTTGGGTCTATCCCCGCACACACGGGGAAGCCGGCTGGCAATCAAAAACGATCCTATGCCCGATGGGTCTATCCCCGCACACACGGGGAAGCCGAATTCCGGGTGTTGACTTTGCGGAAAATGCTGGGTCTATCCCCGCACACACGGGGAAGCCGGCGCGGTGACGACGACGGTCCATGAGTTGCCGGGTCTATCCCCGCACACACGGGGAAGCCACCGATGCGGAGATCGCGGCGAAGGTTGTGGCCGGTCTATCCCCGCACACACGGGGAAGCCCGTTTTGAGCGGCCCCTGATCATGGCTGGGTGGGGTCTATCCCCGCACACACGGGGAAGCCACAACCGCCGCGCCGAGCCGGGCTGCCAGCGCGGGTCTATCCCCGCACACACGGGGAAGCCCGGATGCAGGCGGTCTTGGAGGGGCGGCAGGCGGGTCTATCCCCGCACACACGGGGAAGCCAAGCGCGCGCGTTCCGGCTCGCCGACAATCGGCGGTCTATCCCCGCACACACGGGGAAGCCCGCGGTGACCGCCGCGTCCTCGATGCCGTCAAAGGTCTATCCCCGCACACACGGGGAAGCCTTTGCGGAGCTCTTGCATCACGGTCCGCTGCTCGGTCTATCCCCGCACACACGGGGAAGCCCGATCTGTGGATGCAACGTTAACGAATGGCCACGGTCTATCCCCGCACACACGGGGAAGCCCATCCATGCGTCGATAACCTCCACCGGAACGCCGGTCTATCCCCGCACACACGGGGAAGCCGTCGGATGACGCTATTCGGAGGTGGTGGCCGGTGGTCTATCCCCGCACACACGGGGAAGCCGCAAAATCAAAGTTCCCAGCCCGAAGCGTGGAAGGTCTATCCCCGCACACACGGGGAAGCCGGATACCTAAAAGGGTTTCGAGATTAACCACAAGGTCTATCCCCGCACACACGGGGAAGCCTCTGAATGATCTGCTCAACCGTAATACCCTGATGGTCTATCCCCGCACACACGGGGAAGCCCGACGGTCTGGCGCTACTGGGATTCGGCGCTGAGGTCTATCCCCGCACACACGGGGAAGCCCGTATTGGCCGGAAGGGTCGCCCATGCTTCAGGGGTCTATCCCCGCACACACGGGGAAGCCGGTCGGGTGCATCCGAGGGTATCCGCCAGCGAGGGTCTATCCCCGCACACACGGGGAAGCCGTCTGGTAAATCCGGGAACGCTGACGCTCGATGGGTCTATCCCCGCACACACGGGGAAGCCCGAACGGCCTCCAGCGTCGGTCCCTGCGGCCACGGTCTATCCCCGCACACACGGGGAAGCCCCTGTCCATTGGTGGATCACCTCGACAGGATGCGGTCTATCCCCGCACACACGGGGAAGCCCGGCGCAAGGAGTGGAACCGGTGATGATTTCAGGGTCTATCCCCGCACACACGGGGAAGCCCGCTGCAGTGTACCCTTTCATGATCGCCCGGCCGGTCTATCCCCGCACACACGGGGAAGCCTCCCGATCTGCCCCGTTCCGCAACGATGAAGGCGGTCTATCCCCGCACACACGGGGAAGCCCCGAACGGCCTCCAGCGTCGGTCCTTCCGGCCAGGTCTATCCCCGCACACACGGGGAAGCCCGGAAGGGCCGGTCTTGCGCCCGGCCAGGCGGGGGTCTATCCCCGCACACACGGGGAAGCCACCAATGAGCGAATTTAGACGGGCTCGAAAAGCGGTCTATCCCCGCACACACGGGGAAGCCGAATGCCACCGTACACGTGATCACTTCGCTACCGGTCTATCCCCGCACACACGGGGAAGCCATCAGGGTATTACGGTTGAGCAGATCATTCAGAGGTCTATCCCCGCACACACGGGGAAGCCGCGATTGAACCGCGTTGAAGTGTCCCTGCGTAAGGTCTATCCCCGCACACACGGGGAAGCCTAAGAAACAATCAGACTGGAGCTCTAACAAACAGGTCTATCCCCGCACACACGGGGAAGCCTGGGAATAACGCCGTCTGGAGGCGGTGGCGGAAGGTCTATCCCCGCACACACGGGGAAGCCAAATGTCGGAAGTGTTTCGGCTCATTCGCTCAAGGTCTATCCCCGCACACACGGGGAAGCCGCTCCAGCCTGAAGGAGATCGGAGTACGTCGTAGGTCTATCCCCGCACACACGGGGAAGCCATCTGCCCCTCTCCGCAACGATAAAAGCTCTCTGGTCTATCCCCGCACACACGGGGAAGCCTCGCCTTCGTTGAGGCCCGCCACATCCGAGACGGGTCTATCCCCGCACACACGGGGAAGCCCAGACGCTGGTAACCGACGTTCAGGATCATGCCGGTCTATCCCCGCACACACGGGGAAGCCCTCATCGGTGTGGAAATCTGTTGAAACTGAGTGGGTCTATCCCCGCACACACGGGGAAGCCAAGAGTTGGACGTTTATCGATGCTTTTGGACGCGGTCTATCCCCGCACACACGGGGAAGCCTCGCGCCTTCGTTGAGGCCAGGCTGCTGAATGAGGTCTATCCCCGCACACACGGGGAAGCCTTCCGGGCGGCGAGCCTGAGGCATGGGCGACCCGGTCTATCCCCGCACACACGGGGAAGCCTCTTGCATTCACAAGAGGGATTCGCTATGATCGGCATGGAATGTATAACCGATTTTCTTCAGAACGACAAGTCCTCGGCGACTTCCATTCCCTCGACCGCGCTTCGGACAAGGTAAAGACCATCGGCATCCCAGATATCCCTGGCGGGCTCTCCCAGCGAAGTAATCCGAAGGCCTCCGGTAGCAGTGGGGTCTGCAAATATCAGTGTGACAGAACCGGTCCCGAGGTGTGCATGCCACTTGCAGACAACATTCCAGACACGCTCACGAACCCCCTTCGAGAGCTGAGGCGAGATGTAGATGCCAGGGGCGACTTCCAGCATGATCGAGGCCAGAAATCCTCGGTATCGACCTTCCACATTGCGTGTAACGATGACAGTGGCGGCCATTTCAATACCCTGAATTGTCAAACAGATTCTTGATTTTCTGAATCATTTTGGGAATAATTCGTTGTTTGCTCAGCGTACTGCCGACCTCGCGGCGTGTCACGCGTTCGATATCGGACAGATTTCGCTCGACAACATGTTTTGCCGCCCGAAATGCTGATGGAATCAGGACCGTGTCCCGAAAAAGATCGGAAATGTCAAGAACAAATGCCTGACTTGCCTCTTCGTGTATAAAGCCCAATTGAGGAATTGTGGCAGTCGCGCAAACTGCAATTGCGGCAGCAGCCTCAACCGCACTGGACGCGTGGTTAAGCGCCTGATTGGGAAGATCTGCCCTGGCCGGATTCATCCGATCGTACCTCCGCCCATTCCAGTCAATGCCAACTGTCCTCGCAACCAACCGATACGTCTCCCTCATGCGTGCTCCTTCAATTCCCCGCAGAGCCGAGATGTCACGATTCGGGAGGACTTCGCCCAATCGCCAGGCATACATTCGCCGAACGATCATCAGGCGTTTTTCGGGATCTGCCCAACATCGGGCCTGAATTCGCGCCAGCCCCGAACGACCGGACATCAGCGGGGGAGCGGTGTAAAGTCGAACGCCATCGACTCCAACTGCCACAAGGGCAGTGCCATGGCGGGCCATAAGTCGGAGCGCGTCGTGACTGACCATTGAACCGGGGCCAAGCAGGATCATCGAAACGCCCTGAAACGGAATCGCATAGCGTCCCTGCCTGAGTGGGTCATTGCGACTGGATTCCTCAACCTTCCGCTCAAAGGACAGCGTTCCATCCCTGGCCGTCAGCTTGCCCCGCGAAAGCCAGAGAAGGCCGTAGCGATCAGCATGGGGAACCCTGGCCGTGTCAAGTCCAAGTCGTCCAAGCAGCATCAGTGAAATCTGTCACGATGATAAAATCTGTGAACTGTCGGCGGGACGCAGCAAAATCATGCCGTATCCGTAGGCACGATGTCTCCCCACGCCCGTTCGGAGTCTAGAGGCAAACTTGTCAGGATCTTCAACCACGCATGAGCCGTGCAGGGTCGCATCGGGTCCTTCGGTTGAGCGACCTCTTCCGCGCAGAACCTTGTTTCGCCGAAAATCCGCCAAGCGACAATGACCACACTCAATCGAGGCAGCTCCGGCAAAACGTTCCGCCAGCCAATTTGCATAGACGGATTGCCTCGTAATTCCATGCCGCTCACGAATTGAGGCGGAATCGCGCCAACCGCTGTCGGATCTTCTCAACAATTCCAAACGGAAAGCGTCGATCTCGCTTCCCTTGTGCAGCGTTCGTCCCGACTGGGAATCGAGAAGATCATCGCCAAGTCTGCGCACCGGACGAATCCGCACATCAAACCCCAGTCGTTGTCCGCGCTTTAGCCTTCGGGGCATCGCCTTGGTAGCGATCTGGTCAAGATCGAGAACGCTCAGGCAGTCTGGTGGAGCCACATCGTGTGCAATATCCAGGAGACGTTGTGCATTCTCGTCACTGTAGGCATAGAGCGTCGCCCGAGCCGAACGCGCGGGTTTGATCACGCGGAATGGCTGTACAATGCGCTTTCCGAAGATGGCGGACAAAAGAATGTGGAGAGCGTAACCTTCGTCAAAGACCTCGCCACGACCGAACCCGCGGTGCCCAACCCACCGTCCGAATGCAGTCCAGTCAACGGGAATGAAAACCATCATGGTTGTCATTGGTCCGTCCCCCTTCCTCTCAGGCGACCGCGACATACCTGCCGCATTCCCCCATGCAAGCCACTGATCCAGTTGCGCTCGTCAGTCATCGAAAAAACGGCGTCTGCCTTCTCCGTGCCGGCCGAACGGGGCCAGAGGGCTTCGCACTCGACACCTTCAGGCGCGACCCGGCACAAGGCATTGACCAAACTCCGATCCTCAATCCAACCGTGAAAAATCGGTGCCGTCGGCAGGCAGGGTTTACGCCCGATGAAAAGAGGGCGGGCAGGTCGAGACAGAGCCGCTTCAAGTGTATCCAGAAGTGGCGCCGTGTCGTCAAGCACGAGCCGGAGAACCACCGAGAGGCGCAGGTCGGCGTGAAAATCGCGCCAACGCTGATGCGATCCCTTAAAGGTTGCTGGCCCACCGCTTCGCCCGATGGGGTATCCACGAGTGCTCCACGCCTTGTCGGCGCTACCGAGTTTTGCGGTTTGATAATCCGTCAGCTTGCGCATTGCAGGATCGGAATCGTGGACAGCGCCGAAGAAGATGCGCTCCTGAAGGTTCTGATGCTCCTCGCGCATCGCCCGAGTCCAACCCAGCGCATTCGCAAGAAGACCGGTCAGCATCGACTGGCTTGGGAAATCCCGTGTCACACCAAAGGCATCTATGGCTTCTCCGCCAAAGGATGCCAGGGGGGCTTCGAGTCGAAGGTGCATCCAACGCATCAGGTCACGCCCTCGCACAGAGTCCGACCCGCCCATTCTGCGAGCCTGGGAAGCGATAGCCGTTCGGCGCCCGGCGCGACTCCGCCGCTGAGACTCATGACACGCCGGAGCTCTTCCGCTCCATAACTCTCGTCAAACCTTTTCAGGAAATCACAGACCGCCTCTTCGGCTAACGCCGGCGATCCCTGCTGGCACGGTTGGCGGAAAGCCTCTCCCAGGCTGCGAGGCTGACGGTCGCCCGCCTCAATCAACATCCAGCTCGCATAGCCGTAGGGTGCAGTCGATCCCAGCTTGGCACCGGGCGAAACCGTTGCAATCAGGTGAACCAGCCTGCGACAGACCTCGCCTGCCATCTTCGCGTCTTCACCCAGGTTCTTGAGCAGCGTCTGGCGATCGACGACCACGTAGCCATAAAAGAGTCCCGAGGTGAGTTCGGTCTCACCGATATGATCGGCGCCGGGATCGTCTTCCAGCCGCCTCAAATCGTCCACGACCGTGAAGTAGTCGCTCTCGCTCTCCTCGGCATGAACCGTGAAGGCGTGTGCCACATGCAGCGCCGCGTCGATATTGGCTTCGACATCGGCGGTCACCATGCGCCCGAAGAGCGCCGATGCGAGCCCCCCGGGAAGTTTGTTGGCCTCCCGCAGCGCTTTCATGTTGGTGTTGGACGACTTCTTCCATTCGTCGAGAGCCTCTTCCGCTTCTTTGAGGGGTTCCCCGGAGAGCTCGCGTGCCAACCGGGCAGCCTCTTTGGCCAGGTGTTCGATCTCCGGTTCGCCCAGCAAAAGCGGCTGGCGATTGCTCTTCCTGTCACCCTTGTCGCCGTACACCGCCATCTGAATTTTTTCGTTGATTTTGGCCACCAGATCCTCGTCGTGGCCACGATTCCGCAGTGGTTCAATGACTCGGAGCGTGACGGTTTCGCGGGAACGAATTGCAGCGGTGACACCCTCGATCCCAAGGAGCGAATCAGCACTGTCGGCCATTCGCCAGTGCCTCTTCAGACATTGCGACGAGATGCGGGTTCGCATGTGTCCCCCATACATAATTCGTTTGGCAAGACCCGAGTCGTCGCGGTTGAGAAGAACCGCGGGATAGCCATGCAGGCTGTGAATCTGAAGGAAGCGTGCTTCGGTCATGGGATTTTACTCCGGCTGGGATTGGGCCACCTGTGCAGCGGCGGTGTAATATTTGCGCGCGATGAATTGCGCCTGGGATTCATCTTCGTAGAGAACAAACTTGGCCAGGGTGCGAAGATCGAAGCGGATTGGTTCGCGGACAGCCAGTCTTCGGCAGGCGCGAATCAGAAGATCACGGCGCATCTGTCCCCTCGCCGAGAGCAGACGGGCCAGGCGCAGATGGGTGATTCCGGCTCTGTGAAGTGCGCCTCCCATCGGTATGGATCCGTTGTGGGCTGACGCCTTTGCGGAATCGCGGCCCTTGGGTGTAAGGATCGCGATCGCCTGAATCACGGTGGCCCACCGCTTGAGGGATTCGCCGCTGGCCTCAATCCGGTTGCGCGCCAGCAAATTCCAGAAGGGTGCCGCTCCCGATCCTGAAAGTGGGTCACGGCGCAAGGAGGCGGCCGAACCCGGATCCAGCGTCGCAATCAGGCCAGCCATTCGCAGGACAACAACGGCAATATCCTGCGTCGCGGGTGGTGGCGAGGCCATCGAATCAATCGTCATGTTTGTCCTCCCGGCTCTGCATAGTGAATATCTCATCCAGATCAATCACACCGGACTTCGCGAGACTTCCCCAGAATGCGCTCCGGGCCCGCGCTCGCGCCCGATACCGCTGAATCTGTGCACAAGGAACACTCCAGGAAGCTTCCCGAAGGAGGCTTTTGGCTCGGTCAATCATCAAAGTGACAAATTTTCTCGCAGCATCCGAACGATCGGATTCAGCGGCGTTGAAGCGATCCTGAAGCGAGGCGAAGAAATGGATATCGACTGTGTGTTCGAATCGGCGCAGATACGGGTAGGCCTTTTCACGATCAGCCTTGCTGATATCGGACGCATCCTTGCCTCCACTCGCCGCGACCGCAATTGCGAATCGCAGAGCCTTGGCCACTGCTCCCACCTCGGCGAGCTGGTCGCGAGAGAGCTGTTCAAGGTCGTCGCGCTGAGGGCCGACACCGAGCAGGGAACGCGCCATCGGGCCTCCGATGACGATATCGGATCGTTCGTGATAGCCCTCGGTCTTGCCCTTACCTCGAACCATGCCACGCGCCACGAGCCGCCAACGCTTCCCGCTTCCGGAATCCACTCGCATGGCTGCCGGCAATCGATAACTCTCCTCATCCAGAATCAATTGAGCCAACCGGTCGTAGCGGAAACCCGCACGCGAGAGCGTGAGCACCTTGCCCTCGGTCGATACAGGCGCCCAATGATCGCCTACGTTCCCCTTGGCGTGCCTGGCCGCGATGCGCGCCGTATCGGAATTCGCGACCTTGCCCAGAATCCCTTCCGGGATCGCCAGAAGACGGATGCGCCGGCATATCTCAATAAAGTACGGATCCAAATGCTCAAGGCTGAGCGATGTGGTGCCATCCCACGGCTCTGTCCAAAGGAGAGCAATGCCCGCATCGGCGGAAAAATAGTCGGAATACAAATCCAGCAAATGATTTCGGTTCGCCACCATGGTACGAATATCGTGCGCAAGATACGCACCCATGCCTCCCGCCGCCGGGGCAAGTCCGATGCAGGGCCGCGAACCGAATCCGCCACTCATGCGAGCAATGCCATGGTTGCCTAGACCGGAGTAACCGTTCATGGTTTGACAGTTGATCAACGCAAAGATCCAATCGTCAATCCCGCTCGCGATGCCGATGGACGACTTCATATCGTGGTTCTTGGAGGTCACCAGCAGATCCAGGTCGTCGGGCGCGCGCACCTCCCTTTTGTATTTCACCAGGCCGTTCGGCGCCGGGCATTGCATGAAAGCCGGCTTCGATGAATCCTCCACAACGAGACGCCATGGTTCATCGTTGCGAAATTCCGGTGTCAGAGCCCGGATCAGATTCTGCCATTCGGCGGCCCGGGCAGGCGGCTTATCGCGCCCGGAGCGCACCAGCGCAATCACTGCAAGCTGCGCCAGAAAGGCGTGCCAGGCGTGCCGTTGATGGGAACGCAGAGCCGGAAAACCGATGATCCGGTCCGCCAGCATGGCCTCGTAGACTTCCGGAAGAGAGAGCCAGCGCCGGGAATTGTCGGTATAGTCGGCGCGGATGACAGAATCGGATAACAAATTTTTCATCGAAACGCGGGGATTGAGCTGATGGCATCGCAAGTGCCACGGTCGTGCTATCGGGAATATGACCCATCTGCTCTCCCGATGCAAATTCGGGGAGCCTGAGAGAGCCGTATCAGCTCCATGTCGAAATTCCTTCCCGGTCATACCGGAACCGATAGCCACCGACTTTCAGAACCAGGCCCCCTTCGATGGTTTCGGCCCGCGCACCTTCGATCTCCTCACGCGACGGAAGTCCATCCCGACCACGGAAGAGATGGGCAGGCAGGCTAAAGGTTGTGACCGGATTGCCGAATGGCCCCATGATCTGCTTCTTCAGCACGATGCGCGGGCCATCATCGCCGAGACGCGTGCGAACACTCTCCTCTGCCGCCGGAAAGCTGATCTCTGCGAAATCCTTCGCTCGATCCAGAATATGTCCCCGAGCGATCTGCCGCTCCGCCGCGATTGTACCGTTGACATCATGCGCACGATCCTGCCAGGCGCCTTCTTCCGCATTGAGCGCATCCAGCCTCTCCCGATGCGTCCCTTCCTCGACCAGCATTCGGTTCATTTTGGGAATTTCCCACTCTGGTTTCTCCTCAATCAGCCGTCTCGTCAGCTCAAGCACTCGCAGATCCCGGTAAATTCCTCCGCTCCTGGACATTCCCAGTCCATATTGCAACAATCCGCCCCCCGCCAGGGATCCATCGGGAACCAGCACATGACAGCGCGTCTGCTCGAACCCGGCAGGTCGGTCGGCGGGCCCCCTGTGGCGGTGTATACGCCCGATCCGTTGCAGGAGAACATCGACCGGACATAGATCGGTGATGAGAAGATCCGCATCAATGTCCAGCGACTGTTCGAGCGTCTGGGTGCCGATCACGATCGTGCCGGCGGTCTTGCTTCCCTTCCCCAAGGCGTTTGTCACGGCCTCATCCAGAAGTTTGCGGTCCTCGGCTGCAAAACGGCTGTGATGAAGAGCGGGGCCATCGGCGAGCGATAGAAGCAGACCCGACCTGTTCAGGTTGCACACTTCACGATACACCGCCTGGGCCTGTTTGACGGTGTTGCGGATCACGAGGATCCTCCCGCCCCGCTCCGCTTCGCGGATTGCCATCCCGGCGATTCGAGACGGATCCCTGAGGATTGGTTCGGCGGTCATGACAACGTTGCGCGAGTATTCGCCTTTCCCGATTGTGATTTCGTCCTTTTGACCACCCGGGCTGGCGACAGTCAGAACCGGATATGGAAGGCACCTGGCTTCGGAAAGACTGGTCCTTCTCCTTCGGCGGGGATTGAGCCAGGGAGCAATCAATCCGTCTCGCGCTTCCGAACCCAGCGTGGCCGACATCAGAAGCGCGTGTCCCCCGACCGCCAGGTGTCCCCGGAGAACGGCTTCCAGCACCTCGGTCATGTACGCGTCGCTGGCATGCACTTCGTCAACTACGAGAAGGCTGCGGGATAGCGCCGACCCGCGAAAGTGCGCCCACTTCACCTGAAGTGCGGACAGGAGCGCCTGATCGACCGTGCCCACCGCCGCGAAAGCGCTGAGGAACTTCCGCGGACTCTCGGCCGACCACCGGGCCAACCGCGCCGCATCCTCCGGGTGATCCGCCCAATCCACCTTCCAGCCGGCGGCCTGTTTTCCCTCCTCTTTGCCGAAGCGAAGATAACCGGGAACGGCAAGCACGGTTCCCGGTTGCGCATCTGCGGGGAATATGCAAGCGAGCGCCTTATCGACGCGCTCGTGCAGTTGATCTGCCGCCGCTCTTGTAGGAAGAGCAAAATACAGGCCATCGACACGCCCGGCCTTCCAGAGCTTCGCGAAGCGCCAGATTGCAGCTTCGGTTTTGCCCGAACCGGTCTCGCTCTCCAGAACCAGAAGCCGACCATCCAGCGGCGCTTCGGCCACAGTGGTCTGCAATGGACGCGGCGTCCATGACCTGTCGAAGAGGTCATCGAATTCGACCGATCCCGATTGGGCGTTCCAGCCGGCACGGGACAGCAGGAGTTTGCGCACTGCCACAGTAGCTCGCGCCCTGGCTTTCGTGATATAGTCTGGATCCATTTCGGAAACCCTGTGGAACAATTCCTCGTTGGATCCGATCTGGTCAGCGATCGCCAGCATTCCGGCAAACAGGTGCGCAAGAGCAGGATCTTCCGGCAGTGGCGGACCCTGCTCAAACGCCTGAGGGAACCACATCCGAGCCTGCCTCAGCAGGTCGCGGCCCGCCGCAATTGGATCATACCCGTCAAATGACTTCCAGATTGCATTGGGCCCTTTGCCTGCCAACTCCGGACCCGTCATGGGACGACCATGATGAGCCAGCGCAGCTCGCAAAAGCTGATCCACCCCAATCCCCCAATCGCCCAGACTCTCCAGATCGATTCCCCGCCGGACTTCGGGGCGGTTGCAGGCCCAGAACGCCGCGTTGAGATGGTTGGCGGCTGGGGGGCTGTTCCCTGTGCGAGAGCCAACCTTGAACTGGAATCCGGAACAGATCTTGCCGAAATCGTGAAGAAATGCGAGGACTGTGAGTCTGGCAAGCGTAGCTTCGCCAAGATGGCCACTCTCCACGGAGCGGTCCAATCGCTCCCGAACGATCGGCTCCGAAACGAGTGTTTCGAAGCACGCCGCCACATCCGCACAGTGATGCGCGAGGTGATGGGTTTTTCCGTCGAAATCATGCTTTCCCCAGGGGAGATGCTGCGGGTTCATCGCCTGGCTCCTTGTGCAAGGTGTTGTCGTTGGATCCCCCCCTCTTGGAAAAGCCGCCACCCCATGCGAAGATAGACCGCCACCCCCCATCCCACACCCCACCCCCTCATGCCCACCATCGCCCAACTCGAACGCATCGCCCGCACCCTGGACCCCGGTCCCGCCGAGCGCGACCGCCTCATGGCGCTGACCCACGCCTATGCGCGGCAGCTCCTTGACGATCTGGCCCCCACGCCGATCCCCGCATCGCCCCCCGCCCCCACCGCGCCGGATTCCCCGCGCCCGGCGGCCTCCCTGCGCCCCCCTGCCCGGCCGGCCTTCAACCCCGACATCTCGGCCGCGCCGCTGCTGCGCACCCTGACGCCCGGCGACGCTCCCCACCCCTTCCCCGCCCTCATCGAGCGCTTCGACGCCTCGGTTGTGCAGCCCGGGCTGCTGCCTTCGCATCCGGGACATCTGGGCTACATCCCCGGCGGTGGTCTCTTTGCCTCGGCGCTGGCCGACTATCTGGCCGCGATCACGAACGAGTATGCGGGCATCCGCTTTGTGGGACCGGGCGCGGTCATCATGGAAGACCTGGTGCTCGAATGGATGGCCCGGGCGACGGGCTACCCCGAGAGCGCCGACGGGACGCTGACCTCGGGGGGATCGGTGGCGAGTCTGGTGGCGGTTGTCACGGCGCGGGATGCGTCCGGCTTGCGGGCGCGCGACTACGAACGGGCCGTGGTCTATGCAACGCGGCACATGCATCACTGCGTGAACAAGGCGATCAGGGTGGCGGGAATGGGCGAGGCCGTGCAGCGCGAGATCGGGGTGGACGAGCGGCTGCGGATGCGTCCCGGGGCGCTGGCCAGGCAGATTGCAGCGGATCGCGCCGAGGGATTGCGGCCCTGGCTGGTGGTGGGCTCGGCGGGAACGGCGGACACCGGAGCGATCGATCCCCTCGACGAAATTGCCCGGGTCGCCGCCCGCGAGGATCTCTGGTTCCACGTCGATGGAGCCTACGGAGGATTCTTTGCCATGCTGGACGAGATTCGGCCGGCGCTGGCCGGAATGGAGAGGGCCGATTCGCTGGTTCTCGACCCGCACAAGGGGATGTTTCTGCCCTATGGAACAGGGACGGTGCTGGTGCGCGACGCCGGCGCGCTGCAACGGGCCCACGCCGGCGATGGAGCCTACCTGCAGGATGGCGCCCGGGCCGAGGCCGAGGGACGGTCCCCTGCCGCAGTTTCGCCCGAGCTGACCCGCCACTTCCGCGCGCTTCGCCTCTGGCTGCCCCTGATGCTGCACGGCGAGGACGCCTTCCGGGCCGCCCTGCGCGAAAAGCTGGCGCTGGCCCGCCACTTCCACCGCCGGGTCGGAGCGCTCGGCTTCGAGGTCGGTCCCCCGCCGCAGCTCACCGTGGTTCCCTTTCGCCGGATTCCGGCCCGCGGCGACGCCAACGCCTTCAACCGCGCGATCATCGAGGAGGTCCAGCGCGACGGGCGCGTCTTCATCTCCTCGACAACGATCGACGGACGCTTCGTTCTGCGCATGGTGGCGCTCGCCTTCCGCACGCATCTCGACACGATCGAGCTGGCGCTGGAGGTCCTCGCCGAGGCTGTGCAGAGGGTCGAGAGCCGCAGCGCGTTCCGATGAGGGGTCGCGCAGATCGCCGGATGGTTCGAAATTGCAGGGATCCCGTCCGGCCCCCACTCCCCCCTCCAACGCATTCCGCATTCATTTCACCTCCGGAGCCCCGCCCCTCCATGACCCTCTCCCGTCCCCGCACCCTCCCCGCGCTCCTTCCGCTCTGGCTCTCTCTCCTTGTCCCGGCCTGCGCACCCGCCGGCAACGGAATGTCCTCGTCCCCGGCCGAATCCGAGGACGAACTTGTGGCGCGCGCCCGCGAAATCCACGACCGCGTCCTCACCCTGGACACGCACATCGACATCAACACGGCCAACTTTACCGACGAGCGCAACTACACAGGCGACCTTCCCACCCAGGTCACGCTGCCCAAGATGGAGGCGGGCCAGCTCGATGCGGGCTGGTTTATTGTGTATACGGCGCAGGGCCTGCTCAATGAAGAGGGATTTGCCGACGCCTATGCGAATGCAGTGGACAAGTTCGACGCAATCCACCGCATGGTGAATGAATACGCCCCCGACCGAATCGAGCTTGCGCTGAACACGGACGATGTGCGGCGCATTGCGGCCACTGGCAAGAGGGTCGCCCTGATCGGAGTCGAAAATGCCTATCCGGTCGGCGAGGACATTGCCCGCATCGAGGAGTTCTACAACCGGGGAGCCCGCTATATCTCGCTGGCCCACACCGGGCCCAGCCAATTCTCCGATGCGCATTCGGGCGAAAACGATGGCGACTACCTGCACGACGGACTGAGCGAACTGGGCCGGCAGGCGGTGGCCGAGATGAATCGCCTGGGAATCATGATCGACATCTCGCACCCCTCCAAGGCCTCAATTCTGCAGATGATCGAGCTGACCCGGGCGCCGGTGATCGCATCGCACTCGGCGGCCCGCGCACTGAGCGACGTCAGCCGCAACCTGGACGACGAGGCGTTGCGGGCGGTGGCAGCCAATGGCGGCGTTGTGCAAACGGTGGCGCTGCGCAGCTTCGTTCACGCAATCAAGAGCCGGGCGCACAGCGAGGCTATCGACGCACTGCGGAGCGAGATGGCGGCCGAGAGGGGGTTCGAACTGATCGCGCGCAATGGCCTGTACATGCTCTCGGACGAGGAGCGGGAGCGCTACATGGCCGAGCTGCAGGACCTCAACGACGCCGTCGCGGAGCGCGCATCCCGGGCGGACCTTCCCCCCGATGTGAGCGTGGCCGATTTCGTGGACCACATCGATTACATGGTCAACCTGATCGGCCTGGAGCATGTCGGCATCAGCTCCGACTTCGACGGCGGGGGCGGCGTTGCCGGATGGGACGACGCCTCCGAAACCTTCAATGTCACCCTTGAACTTGTGCGCCGCGGCTACTCCGAAGAGGAAATCGCCATGATCTGGGGCGGCAACCTGCTGCGGGTATTCGACGAAGTGCAGGCGGTCGCTGCACAAATCCAGGCCGAAGGCCGGGCGTCATAATCGGCGCCGGACACAGATCCCCAATATTGTGATGAAAGCGTCGGCAATGGCGCGCATCCTGCACAATGCACCTGTAAAGAAACAATATATTGTGATGAAAGGCATGCCAATGCCATCCGGCCGCCCACATCGCCCAACCCGGCCCTGCCGGTGCGGCGCCGGCCGCCGCGGGTGCGGATTCCCTCTCTCCATGGCGCGTTGACCGCCCGCCGGCGCCCAGCGAGGACGACCATTCGGGGGAAAACCGCAACCGGAATAGTCCTGGTTTCGTTGCCGAAGGCGAGGGACCGTTTACACCACGGTCAGCCGATCGACAACAAGGAGATTGCCTGTCGCCATGCAGGCCACGGGAAGCCGACGGGCGCTCGGCGCGGCCTGCCCCCCTACCACACCCAATCCGCTCTGACATAAAAGAATCCGCCGCTGGCTCCGAAGGGCGCGCGCGAGCTGTAGAGATTGCCTGCGATGGCGCCGGCCGCCGGATTTCTCTCGGGGTAGCGGTTGAGAAGATTCTGTCCCCCGGCGGTGAAGTCAAGCGCATCGGTCAGGCGGTAACCCAGCTCGGCATCGACAAGGTGCACGCCGGGATAGGACCAGTCGTCCTGCGAATCGAACCAGCCCGCATAATGGTATAGTCGGACCAGAAGGCTCAGGGCGTTCCGGTTGTGCCTGGCGCCCAGAGTCCAGCGCGTGGCGGGCAGTGCGTCTTCGAGCTGATGAATGCGCACTTCGTCCAGAACGGCGGGGTTGTAGCGGGTGACCCGGGTGCTGGTGTGGTTGAGCGCCAGGGTGAAGACGGTTTCATGGATCCATGGGGGCGCAAGCGATGCCACCAGATCCACTCCCTGCGTGCGCGTGTCAAATTCATTGGTGAAGAAGCGGAAGTTGGCAAGATTGCGGGCGCTTGTAATTCCCTCTGCAATCAGTCGTTCGGCCTCGGCGGGATCCAGTCGGAAGACCTGGCTGAGCGCGATCCGGTTCGAGAGGGCAATCCGGAAATAGTCCACCGAAGCGGTGAACGCACCCGCTTCGATCACAAAACCCGAACTTGCATTGAGCGATCTCTCGGCATCCAGCGCCTCGCCGCCCCGGGTCGCGGCCACCGCCGAGGTCGAGGGAATGGTGCCGTTGTTGACAAGTTCGCGCAGATCGCGGTCAAACTGCGTCGACACGTTGAAGGCGTTCTGCTGGCCCGGGGTGGGGGCCCGAAACCCGGTGCTGGCGCTGCCCCGCACCGACAGGAGCTGCGAAAGGGCGTAGCGGGCGGCCAGCTTCCAGTTGACGGTGGTGCCGAAGTCCGCAAAGCGCTCCGCGCGCAGAGCCGCAGCCAGCGTCCAGCGATCGTCGCGCGCCCTTGCCTCCACATCGCCATAGGCGGCAAGGTTCAACCGGTGCCAGTCCCCGGCCGCAATGTCGCTGAATCCCGGAAAGCCATTCGATCCGGCGCTGAAGCCCTGCGCAGCCAGGGGGCCGATCCGCCATGAGTCGCGCTCGCCGATCCCTATGCGAAAGTGTTCGTTGCGCAGCTCGGCGCCGCCGGCCAGAGTCACCAGATCGTTCACGGCATGCGTGACGTCGGCGTTGAGATTCAACTCTGCCTGCTCGTAAATCCCGGGATCGAACGAAGATGGCGATTCGGGGCCCAGAGAGGCATTCACGGTATTGTCGATGAAGAAGTCGATTGCATTGCGACCGTAGCCGACGCTGACGTCCCAGAGAAGTCCCCGGCGCGTCTGGCCCCGAAGTCCCGCCACCACCGATGCATCGAGCGCATCGCCACCGAATTGGGGGGTGAATCCGCCCGGAAAGAGCTCCTGGAAGGTGAAGCAGTTCGGGTCCGCAAAGACCCGCGCCAGCGAATCCGGATCGGGGGCATGGTCGGCGATCGGAACCACCGGGCAGCCCGCCGAACCGTCCAGCACGCCATCCTGCGCATCGAGCAGATCGCCCACCAGGAGCGTCTGGCCGCCATCAAGGCTGAAGACGCCCGCCCGCGTGTTGGGATTGCGAAAGAAGAATCCCCCCGCCACCCGCTCGCCTGCAAGGTTGGCATGACCATGGAGCTGCAGATTGTCGCCGAAGAGATGGCCGAAGTTCGCCCAGAGCTTGAGGTCGCTGTCCACATCGGGAGCGCCCCAGATCTGGGCCGGATCGCGCACGTGCACATTGCCCGCCGCGATCAGCGCCGCCGCATCGTCTCTCTGAATGCTGCGACTCGTAGGATTCGAGGCCCCATACTCGGCGCTCAGATTGAGAAAACCGTCTTCGCCCAGCGGCAACCCGACATTGCCCGCAATCGTGTACGATTCGCCGTCGCCCTCGCCGAAGAGGCCGCTCCTGACCTCGAGCCGTCCGCCAGAGGGCGCATCCAGGAGATCGAGATTGATCACCCCGGCAATGGCGTCGGAGCCGTACTGGGCCGACGCCCCGTCGCGCAGAACCTCCACCTGGCGAAGAACAATCGCGGGAATCGACGAGAGATCGGGCCCCTGGGCTCCATCGGCAAAGCCGCCCCCGATCCAGGTGATGACCGCCGCCCGGTGGCGCCGCTTGCCATTGACCAGCACCAGGGTGTGATCGGGAGCCAGGCCGCGCAGACTGGCAGGCCGTATGATCCGGGCCGCGTCGCCGGTCGCTTGCGGGTTGACATTGAACGAGGGAACCACCGTGCGCAGCAGGTCGTTGAGATCGCTGTCGCCCTGCTCGACAAACTCCCGCGCGGGCACCGCATCGATCGGAACCGCCGACTGCGTCACGGTGCGCGGCCGGGCCCGGCTCCCCACGGCCACCAATCCCTCCAGTGCGATGGCGCTCTCGTCCAGCGCCACATCAAGAAGCACCCGCCCTCCGGCGGCGGCCACCGCAATCTCGCGAGTCGCGGTTGCGTAGCCGATCAGGCTGATCTGCACCCTGTGGGTTCCCGCCGGGATGCCGCCAATCTCGAAGCGGCCACTCGCGTCGGTCACCCCGTCGGGCACCGATGTCATGACCGAGATCCGGACCCCGTCCAGGGGCAGGCCCGTGGCGGCGGAGCGAACCGTTCCCGCAAGCGTTCCCTGGCCGGCCGCCGCACCCGGCAGCAGCGCAAAGAGGAGGCACGCGGCCAGCGGATACACCCGGAAGCGGCGGCGGCAATCGGTCCGGCGCCGGACCTTGCACAGAGGGGGCGCAGACCATTCGATCGTGTTCACTGGTGGTTCTCCTGCAGGGCTCGGCGAGGTCGGTTTCCCTCAGGCGCTCTCCCTGCTTTCGGCGCTGCGATGCGCGCGCATGAAGTCGTCCGTACCCTCGGGAAGCAGCAGGGTATCGGAGATGGCGGCGATCTCCTCGGCCTCTTCCCAGGCGCGTTCCAGAAGCCACAGTTCGCCCTCCAGGGCGCGCCGTTCCTGCTCTTCGTGCAGCGCCATCTCCAGGGCGAGGCGGGTAGGGTGCGGCATCTTGTTGATATAACCCGGTATGCCCTTTTTGTCGCGGTAGCGGTCGCCCGCCGAAACATCGACCAGAAAGCGCTCGGGGTGCCCCACCACCTCGATCTCGTCCACGGCCTGCTGCACCACCTTGCGCGTTCCCCCCATGGAATTCATCCGGGGCAGAATCGCTCCCGCAAAGCGACGCGCCTCCCTGCCATGGTGCCGACTCGTCTTCCGACCCTTGCGAAGCTCGACCAGAAAGCCCGGATCGCCCTCGTCGGAGCGGATTCGGGTTCCCAGCAGATCTCTCCGCTTGAGCTTGATCGTCCGGCCCTCTTCGGGGTCAAGCCTGATGAGCGTGCGTCCATTCATCCAGAGGTTCACAAAATTTCCGCTCTGGGCAATCAGACCGCCACTGATCACTCCGGTCGCCACGCCCCCCAGCACCACCCCCCCGACGGCGATCGCCGCAGCCGCTCCATAGGCTATGGTACGCCGTCTCCGCCGCCCGAACTGGTCGCCATAGCGCCAGGCGGCAAACTCCGGCCGCAGCGGCTTGCCCACCCGCACCAGAGTCAGTCCCTCGGGGTGCCGCGCCAGACCGATCTGTTCGGTCGAGACGCGCAGCCGGGTGTCGCGAAAGATCTTCTCGCACTCCTCCACCGCCTCCCAGCGCTCCTCCAGAGGTGTAAGATTCCAGCGTTCGCACCGGCGGCACACCACCCAGAGACGCCCCTTCGCAGCATCGAAGGCCAGCCGCCGTCCCACCGGAAAGGATTCGATCACCTCATTGGCGCCGAGCGGCTTTCGACAGAACATGCAGGTGGTGTACATGGATCTCCCCGTGATTTGCCTCGGGCCCGAAGGACCGATACGCTACCTCCGATCCGGATCGAAATCAAGGGCAGCCCGGATTCCCTTTCCCCCTTCCCTTCCCCCGTCCTTCCGACGGCTCGCGGAGCAACACCACAGGGCATTCGCAAGGCGCCCAGCCACTCCCGACGCTCACCCGGCACCCTCTGCAGACTCACCGCCGTGATCCTTCGACGCTCGCAGCTCATCTTTGTCGGCGCCTACCTCGCCATCATCACCGTCGTCGGCGCGCTCGGCTACCTCTGGATCGAGGGGTGGAGCTGGAAGGACGCGATGTACATGGCGGTCATTACCGTCACTGCGGTCGGCTATCACGAGGTTCACCCCCTCAGCGACGCCGGCCGCTACTGGACCACCTTCGTCCTGGCCTGCGGGCTGACGGGACTGGGAATGTGGTTTGCGATCGTCACGGCGGCGCTGGTCCGCATGGATCTGGGCGAATATGGCCAGATCCGAACCCTGAAGAGGCTGAAACGAATGAAAGATCATGTGATTGTCTGCGGGGGCGGCAAGATGGGACTGCAGGTCGCGCAGGAGCTCCATTCGGCGGGACAGGAGTTCGTTGTGATCGAGCGCGATCCGGAGGCCCTCGAGGAGCTCCGCGCACTCTCGTCCGAAATCATCGTTCTCGACGAGGACGCCACCAACGACCGCGCCCTGACAATGGCCGGAGTGGAGCGCGCCAGCGGACTGGTCGCCTGCCTCTCGGACGACGCCGACAACCTCTACGTCTGCCTCTCGGCCCACCACCTCAACGCGAAGGTCGCCGTGGTGGTGCGCGCCGAGGGCTCGGCCGCGATCGAGAAGATGTACCGCGCCGGCGCCGATCATGTGGTCAGCCCGAATGTGACGGGAGCGATGTGGGTCGCCACCGTCCTGGTTCGCCCCTCGGTTGCCGCCCTCCTCGACGTGGCCACCCCCGGCAGAGAGCGCAAGCGCCGCCTCGATCACGCCACCGTCGGCGAGGGTTCGCGGCTGGCAGGCAAAACGCTGGCCGAAGCCCGGCTTCCCCATCACACGGGTCTGGTGGTTCTCGCCATTCAGCGTCGCGGCAGCTCCTCCGACGAGATCGACTTCAACCCCGGCGCCGAAACCGAGCTGCAGGCGGGCGACCAGGTCATTGCGCTGGGCGAAGATCACCAGATCAGAAAGCTGCGCCAGTATCTGGGGGATTAGCTCGGCGCTTCGCCGCTCCCGGTGCGCACCCGGGCCCGAATCTCCACAGATTTTGGCAGGCAGGCGCGGCGCGGCGACTTGACGAATGCGCCCGACAGGGCTTCACTTTGCCTGTGGAGGGTGCGGATGCTCCGGGATCCGGATCCCGTTCGGACTTCGCACAATCACCCCGGATATCCACCAATGCGAAGGAAAGTGGCAATGAACAAAAATAGAGTTTGGCTGGGAGCAGTTCTTGCCGGCGTTGCGCTGGCGGTCGTCCAGCCGGCGACGGCCCAGGAGATTCGTGCGCGAACCGGATCCACACTGGTTCTGGGAGCGCGGGGCCAATTCCAGTACGAAGCATCAAGCGAAGAAAATGTGCCCGGAACCTTTTTCGTCCGCCGGGCCTGGGTCACAATGGATGGCTCGCTGAATGAGCATGTCCGGGGACGCATCCAGTTCGACGCAAAGGGTTCGGCGGTTCTGGAGGCCTATCTCGAGCTGATCGCATCGGATGCCTTCCGGGTTCAGATCGGCCAGTTCAAGCGCGGGGTCTCCTACTTCTGGCTCGCTCCCAACTTCGATCTGCCGCTGATTGAGCGCGATGGCCGCGTTACCGGGGTCGATCACTGTCCCGGCGTCGGGGGCGTCTGCTCGTATGGCCGCCTGACCAGCCGGCTCGGGCTGGACACCTATGAACCGGGAATCCTGATGACCGGTCGCTTCGCCGATCGCCGACTGGGCTACCGCATAACCGTCACCAATGGCGAGGGTCCGGGAGGGCGCGATCTCAACACGCGCAAGTCGATCTCGGGGCGCCTCTCGACCTTCTTCGGAGACAGATCGCGGATTTCAGCGTATCTGGCCATGGATGAAACGCTGGATTCGCACGGCGAAACGATCGGCGTGCCGGCCTACGGCGCCGAACTTGAGATCGGAACCTGGCGCGACGGTCCGCACCTCCTGGTCAACGGATTGCGCGGGCGCAACTGGCGGTTGAGCGATGACGCCAGCTTTTCGGCCTTCCAGCTCATGGGACTCTGGTACAGGCCCTTCCCCGAGGGCTCGACGATGGCAGGGTGGGAACCGATGCTGCGCGTAAGCTGGGCCGATCCCGGATCGCATCGGGGCACCGGAACAGTGATCACGCCGGGCCTGATGGTCTACGCAACCGCGAGGAACGGGATTTCGGCCAACCTCGATCTCTACCGCAGATCCGACGATCAGAGTCATTGGTCGCTGAAGATCCAGGCCTTCACCTTCTTCTAGAGAAGGCCGCCCGGCGGGAAGCCCCGGCCACACCCGCCGGAACACAGGCCGGGAAGGGCATGACGCCCCGGGAGGAAGCGGTTTGGCGCGAAGGATGCGCGCCGGCCGAAATGTCGCTCGGGCGATCGGTCCCCGGAACGTTCAAATAAGAAAATCCCGTCCCCCCATGACGCATTGGCCACAAGGGGACGGGATGGGTACGGAGAGGCGGGCGACGGAGACGAGGAGCGTTCTCCGGCGCGGATCTGGATCACAGGGACTCAGGGAACAGGCTCGTGTTGCCGGCCTCCTGAACGCCAACCCGCGCGCGCCGCACCGACACGCACGAGGTTCGGACGGTCTCCCTGGACTGCCGGCCCGCTAGTCCGAGAAGCTGGCTGCGGCCGCCTCGGCGCTGTCGTGAATGCTGGTCAGGCGCACGAATCCGCTGACCTCGAGCACCTCGCGGATGTGTTCGGGAATCCGGCACAGTGCGAGCCCGCCCCCGGCGGCGTTGGTCTTCCGGATCGCAATGAGGAGAACTCGCAATCCTGCGGAGCTCATGTATTTCAGGTCGTTGCAATCCACCACAAGACTCGTCGAACCGCGATCTATGATGTCGCGGAGTGCCTGATCGAAATCCTTGGCGTTGGCGGAGTCCACCCGGCCGCTGACTGACGCGACTGCGGTATTTCCGGAATAGCTGGCTTCAACGTTCATTCTGGTTCTTTCTCCGTGTGCGCCTTGATCGGCTGCTTGAGAATGAGGCGGTTCCATCCGTTCGTCCGCTCATAGGCGATGCTGTCAACGAACGATCTGGTGAGGTGAATGCCGAGACCGCCGATCTGACGGTCTTCGGCCGAGAGTTCCAAATCCGGGGATGGGGCATCTTCGAGAGGATTGAAGGGCTTGCCATTGTCTTCGATGACCGCAGAGATGGCAGTTGGACCGAAGTGGGCGTGGACGCGAACCGAAGCATCATCGACCGGCGTTTCGGGAAATGCATAGGAGACTACGTTGGTGAGGATCTCGTCGAGCGCCAACTGGAACTTGAAGACCGTTTCCATGGGAACCCCCTGCTCCATGGCGGTTTCCTCAAACTGCTCGGCCACACGTCGGGGCTCGGTGCTGTTGACCGCGACCTCCCACTTGTGCGTGACCTCCATCCTGTCTCCTCCTGCCCGCCAGCGTACCGGAGACGCTGCCGAACCGCAATCGGGAACCGGCGCAGCCGACTCCATATGATGTTGCCTGTCTGTATCCGTCCGCTCCCTGGGGGGATGGCCCCCTCGGGATGCGAAGCGCCCAGCGGAATCCGGGTATTCCCGTAAAGCTAACCCGTATTCCTTCGCAAGTCCAGAGGCAGCGCCGTTCCCGGATGGCGCGCGCACATTCCCGGCCGCGCTCCTTTTGGCGTCATGGTAGCCTTTTCGGGGCGAGGGGGCTACAATAGCTTCCACTGCGACCGGAGATCCGGTCCGCAATCCACATCTATCCACCTGCTACCTACTCCCTGGAGACCCCCCACCGTGGCCAAGATTCTGGTGGTCGACGACGAGCCCGATCTCGAACTGCTACTCAAGCAAAAGTTCCGCAAGCGGATCCGCAAGAAGGAGCTGACGCTGATCTTCGCCCAGAATGGGGTCGAAGCGCTCGAGCGGCTCAAGGAGCACGATGATGTGGACATGGTTCTGTCCGACATCAACATGCCCCAGATGGACGGACTCACCCTGTTGCGTCAATTGAACGAACTGGGGCGCGACCTGCGGGCCGTCATCGTCACGGCCTACGGGGATATGAAGAATATCCGCACCGCGATGAACCGCGGCGCCTTCGACTTCATTACCAAGCCGATCGACTTCGACGATCTCGAAGCCACGATCGCCAAGACGCTGGCGCACCTTCAGGTTCTGCGCGACGCGCTCCGTTCCCGCGACCAGTTGGTGGCCATTCGCCGCGAGCTGGGGGTTGCCGCGCGCATGCAGGAGTCGATCCTGCCAACCGCCTTTCCGCGCGACGAGCGCTACGAGATGTTCGCCTCGATGACCCCGGCGCTGGAGGTGGGCGGCGACTTCTACGACTTCTTCAGCCTGGACGGAGGACGCCTGGGCACGGTGATCGCCGATGTCTCGGGCAAGGGGGTGCCGGCGGCGCTCTTCATGATGGTGAGCCGGACGCTGATGAAGGGAACCGCAATCGGCGAACCCGACCCGCAGCATGCCCTGGGCGAGGTGAACCAGCTTCTCTTCGAGTCCAACGAAGAGGCGATGTTCGTGACCGTCTTCTACGCAAGCTTCAATCCCGCATCCGGACTCCTCAACTTCGCCAACGCCGGCCACAATCTTCCCTTCCTGGTGCGCGGCAATGGCGAGGTGCAGCAGATCGAAAGCGATCCCGGAATCGTGCTGGGCATTCTCCCCGACTTCAGCTTTCCGGGCGGATCGATCACCCTGCAGCCAGGCGACTCCGTTTTCTTCTACACCGATGGCGTCAACGAGGCGATGAACGAGGTCGGCGAGGAGTTCGGCGATGCGGCGCTGGCCGAGGTGCTGGCATCGGCCGCAGGTGCCGACGCAAGGGTGATGATCGATCGGGTGACCGACGCGGTGCGCGTCCATGCGGGCAAGGCCGACCAGTCCGATGACATCACCTGCCTCTGCCTGCGCTACATCGGCCCGGGAGGTGCCTGAACCATGCATCTCCGATCTCTCTTCATCGTGGCGGCGCTGGCATCCGGGGCGATCTTCGGGGAGTCGGCGCACGCCCAGGTCGAGGTGGAAGAGCGGAATGGCGTCTTTCCGGATTCGATTGTCTTCGGGCAGTCGGCGGCGCAGAGCGGCAATGCGCGCGAGCTGGGCCAGGGCATGAACCTGGGGATTCGCGCCGCCTTTGAGGAGGCAAATCGCGAGAACGGGATCCATGGACGGATGCTCCGCCTACAGTTGCGCGACGACCGCTACGAGGGCGAACCCGCGGTCGTCAACACGAGGGAGCTGATCGCGCACGGCGTCTTCGGCCTGATCGGCGCAGTGGGAACGCCGACCTCGCAGGTGGCCGAGCCGATTGCCAGCGCGGCCGGAGTGCCCTATATCGGCGCCTTTACGGGAGCCTCGCTCCTGCGCGGCAGCGATCAGCGCTATGTCGTCAATCTGCGGGCTTCGTACAATCAGGAAACCGAAGAGATCGTGGAGCGCCTGACCACCGATCTCGGATATCGGCGAATCGCCATTCTCTATCAGGATGACAGCTACGGTCGTGCCGGCTGGAACGGAATCCGGCAGGCGCTCACCAGTCGCAACCTGTCGCTGGTCGGTCAGGGCACCTACGTGCGCAACACCACCGCAGTCAAGCGGGCTCTGCTCGAAATCCGCGAAGCCAATCCGGAGGCGGTGGTCATAATCGGCGCCTACCGCGCAGCCGCCCACTTCATCCTCTGGGCGCGCAAGCTCGGCATGAATGCGCTCTTCGTGAACATCTCCTTTGTGGGAAGCAATGCGCTGCTGAACGAGCTGAACCGGGGCGGCGACGGCGTCGTGGTGACGCAGGTGGTTCCCTTCCCCCTCGACGAATCGGTGCCCGTGGTCGCCCGCTACCACGATGCCCTGCGCGCAGTGGCGCCCTCGGCCCAGCCGGGGTTCGTTTCCCTGGAGGGGTATCTGACCGGCCGCCTTGTGGTAGAGGTTCTGCGCCGTTCAACCGAACCGGATGGTCCGCCGCCGACGCGCGAAGCCTTCCTTGAGACCCTGCACGCGGCGGGCCCAATCGATCTGGGCGGATTTACCGTTGCCTATGGACCGGGCGACAACCAGGGCTCCGACGCCGTCTTTCTGACCACGATCAGGGATGGCCGCTTCGTTCCCATCAACCGGTTCAGCCGATGACCGAACCCGCAACCCGCACCATCGACCAGCATCTTCACGAGGCTTTCGCCTGGCTTCTGACCCGCCTTCCGCGCTCGGTCGAGCGCCGTGTGCGGCGGTGGACGGGGGGCCGGTTCGGAATCGGAACCCAGATTATCGTCGGGCTGGGCGGAGGGGTGCTGCTGACGGTTGCGGTGGTCGTGGTTGCCATGGGGTTGATGGGAATTATCGACCAGCGCCAGACCGAGATCGCGGAGCAGTACATGCCCGATCTGGTAAGCGCCTTCGATGTTGTGCGCCAGAGCGCCGAGCTTGTGCGCGCCACCCCCCAGATGGTCTCGGCCGCCGATTCGGACGCGCTGGAGTCGGTCGCCTTCGGCGTTCTGGGCACCGAGAATGTGTTGCGCACCGCCCTGGCCCGGATTACCGGCGCCGAATCGATGGACGATGTCGCGGCGCAGCGGGGTCTGGGGGCGCAGATCCTTCCCCTGGTGGACAGCCTGGTGACCGTCCTCTACGAGATTCGCGAATCGGTGGATCGCCGGATGGCCTACAGCGCCCGGATCCGCGAGCTCGACGAGGAGCTGGCCGGGGTGGGCCTGGAGCTGCAGTTGCAGGTGGAGCAGGAGATCGACGATCAGCACTTCTTCATGTACACCGGCTACCGCGAGCTCAATGGCAGCGCCACTGCGGTGGGATTGCGGCGCACCGAAGCCGAGATCGATCACTATGCGGGTCTGCTGAACTTCAAGGCCTATCAGAACGAGGCCACCGCCCAGATGGCGCAGGCGATCGCCGAAACCGACCTGGGCGTGCTGCAGGCAACCGGAGAACGGACGGTGACGGCGCTGAGCGACGTCGAGAGCTCGATGGCCCGGATTCGTCAGGCTCCGCGGCTGCGTCTGGAGGCGCTGGTCAACCGTCTCAGGGACCTGAACTCCTCGAATGGGGGAATCCAGGAGACCCGGCGCGGCGAGCTGACCCAGTTGGCGCTGGCCGAGGAGCTGGTGGGGCTCAGCAACGAGATCACCGCCGAGCTGGAGATCCGCGTGGAGGGGCTTGTCGCAGAAGCTTCCTCGTCGGCCGAGGCCGCCACCGGCGATTCCAGCCGGGTGGTGAGCCTGGGATTCTGGACGATGATGCTCATGGCGATCGTCACGGTCGCCTTTGCCTGGTTCACATGGCGCTTTGTCGGCGAGCGCCTGGTTGTGCGGGTGGGCAGTCTGGCGCGCGCCACGCACCGCATGTCCAAGGGCGATCTGGATGTCAAGGTGCGCATCGAGGGCGACGACGAGGTGACCGACATGGCGGGAGCGCTCGAGGTCTTTCGCCAGCACGCGGTCGAGGTGCAGCGCCTGAATCTGGTCGAGAATCTGGCCGCCGAGGTGCAGGCCAAGAACGACACCCTGGAGGAGACTCTCGACAACCTTCGCCGCACCCAGCAGCAGGTCATCAAGCAGGAAAAGCTGGCCTCGCTCGGTGCGCTGACTGCGGGCATTGCACACGAAATCCGCAATCCCCTGAACTTTGTCAACAACTTCGCCGCGCTCTCGCGGGAGCTGATTACGGAGTTGCGCGAGGAGATCCATGGCGAAGAGGGCGCCGACGATCCACCCGAGGAGATGGACCGGGAGTACATCGAGGAGATCCTGACCGACCTCGACACCAACGTAAAGAAGGTCAACGAGCACGGGGAACGCGCCAATCGAATCGTCGATGGCATGCTCTCGCACTCGCGCGACGAGGCGGGGCAGGTCGAAGCGGTGGATCTGAATCTGATGGTCGCCGAATACACCAAGCTCGCCTACCATGGAATGCGCGGCGCCGATTCCACCTTCAATGTCGATATGGTCAAGGAGTTCGACCCGACGGTGGGCGAGGTCGAGGCGATCGCCCGCGATCTGAGCCGGGTCTTTCTCAACGTTGTGACCAATGCTTGCCATGCCACCCAGGCGCGCAAGCAGAAGATGGGCGAGGACGAGGAGTACTTTCCGACGGTGACGGTGCGCACCAGCGGCGACGAAGAGTCCGTCAGGGTGCAGATCCACGACAACGGCACCGGCATTCCCCCCGATATCGTCAACCGCATCTTCGATCCCTTCTTCACGACCAAGGCGGGAACCGGCGGCACCGGGCTGGGGTTGTCGATCTCCAATGAGATTATCGAGGAGCACGGCGGGAAGCTTGAGGTGAACAGCGAGCCCGGCGAGTTCACCGAGTTCACGATTACCCTGCCGCGCAAGGGTCCCCTCTCGACCGGCATCGGCGCCTGACCGATTCGACCATGCCGGCGACGACGCCGGGCTTCGTGGCCGCCTTCCGTCCGCGGCGGCGGGAGATGCGGGATCTGGTGCGGCTGGCGCTGCCGGTTGCGATTGTGCAGATGGGTCTGGTGTCGCAGGGATTGGTGGACACCGCCATGGTCGGACGGGTCGATGCGATCGATCTGGCTGCGGTCACCCTCGGCAATCTCTACTTCTTCGGGATCTCGGTCTTCGGGATGGGGCTTCTGCTGGCGCTCGATCCCCTGGTTTCGCAGGCCTTCGGGGCAGGCGATCACGACGGCATCCGGCGCGCAGTCCAGCGGGGCCTCCTTCTGAGTCTCATTCTGGGTGTGGCGATGGCGGTGCCGATGCTCATGGCGGGACCGGTCTTCGCACTCCTGCGTCAACCCGCAGAGGTCATCCCGGTGGCCGCCGGCTACGCGCACACCCTGGCCGCGGGAATGTGGCCCTTCTACGGCTTCGTGGTCTTTCGCCAGGTTCTGCAGTCGCTCGGTCGGGTGGCCCCCATTGTATGGACGATCGTCGCCGCCAATGCGCTGAATCTTCTCGCGAACTGGATTCTGATCTTCGGCAATCTGGGCGCGCCCGCACTGGGCGCCGCAGGTTCGGGCTGGGCCACCGCGATCTCGCGCTGGTTCATGTGCATCGGCCTTCTGCTGGTGGCGTGGCCGCAGCTGAGCCCCTACCTTCGCCGTCTTCACGCCGAAGTCTTCGAGCGCGAGCCCCTGCTGGGCATGGTCCGACTGGGCGCGCCGATCGGACTTCATCTCTTTCTGGAGTTCGGCGCCTTCGGCACGATTGGCATTGCCATGGGCTGGCTGGGCGCGACCGCCATGTCCGGTCATCAGATTGCAGTGAATCTGGCCGCCTTCGCCTTCATGATTCCCCTGGGCATTTCGCAGGCCGCCGCCGTGCTTGTGGGACGGGCCGTCGGCGAGAGGAACCCTGTGCGCGCAAGGCGTTCGGCGGGTGGCGCAATCGTTCTCTGCTGCCTGGTGATGGCAGTGACGGCGGTCGTCTTTCTGACGCTGCCGGAGTGGCTGGCTGAACTCTTCAGCACCGATCCCGGAATTGCGATGGCGGCGGCGGCGCTGTTGCCGATTGCGGGGGTGTTTCAGCTTGTGGACGGGCTTCAGGTTGTATGCGCGGGAGCCCTGCGCGGCGTTGCCGACACCCTGCGGCCGATGGTCTACAATGTGCTCGGCTTCTGGCTCTTCGGCCTTCCGATCAGCCTGGGGCTCGGCTTTGCCGCCGGATGGGGACCGGTGGGCCTCTGGTGGGGGCTGGCCGCGGGGCTGAGCGCCGTCGCCATTCTGCTGATGGGAAGGGTGTGGACGCGCTTTCACGGCCCCCTGGCCCGCTTTGTGGCCCGGCAACCGGACCAGGCTGGCGAAGGGCGCTGAGGATGCGCTATGCGAACTCGCCGATGAAGGAGATCTCGGGTTCGAGCTCGTAGCCGGTCTGGCGGGCGACGGTGGTGCGGGCAAGCTCGATCAGGGTCATGACCTCGGTGGCGGTGGCGCCTCCGAGATTGACCACAATGTTGGCGTGCCGGTGGAAGATGGCGGCTGCGCCATGGACATGTCCCTTCAGGCCGCATTCGTCGATCAGGCGCCCGGCCCCGACCCCGTCGATCTTTCTGAAGATCGAGCCCGCGCTGGGGTAGAGCCAGAGATCGGGGTGCCGCTCGCTGCGCCAGGCCAGATTTTCGCGCATAATGCGGCGGAGCTCGCAGATGGGGGTCGGTTCGAGCTTCAGCGACACATCGAGCACAAGATCGCCGCTGTCGTGGATGATGCTGTAGTCGTAACCGAAGCGGAAGTAGGCGGCATTGACCTCGCGAATGTCGCCCTGCGGGGTCAGAATGCGGGCGCCCTCCATGAACTCTTCCCAGAAGATGGTGCGTTCGCGGGCCGGCGCGGGAGCCAGAAAGTGAAGATTCTGCCAGACCGCGCCCCCCACGGTGCTGGGGATTCCCACAAAGTGATGCAGTCCCCCCAGACCGCGCGCCACCGAGTCCACAATCAGATCCGGCCAGGTATCGAGTCCGGCGCCGACGCGCACGCGCCCCTCGGGCAGAAACTCCAGGGTGCGGATCTCGGGGCGGATCACGACGCCGCGAAATCCCCGGTCGCCGACGAGGATATTGGCGCCCCGGCCCAGGACGAAGAAGGGGATCTCCAGATCGCGGGCCGCCCCCACGGCGCTCTGCAACGCGGTGGGGGTATGAGCGCGAACGAAGAGGTCGGCCGGCCCGCCGATGCGGAAGGAGGTCAGTGGCGCCAGCGGCACATTGCGCCGAACGCGTTCGCTGCCGACCCGCTGCACATACCGGTCCAGCGTCGCCGCCGAAATGCGGGTGCGCCGGTCGTGGTGTGAGAGATGCGCGTCCACAGGGCTTGATTTCCGGGCTGGATCGGAGCGACGATCAGTGAGAGAGCGAGCACTTCTTTCTGCACCGCAGATGATTCCCCTGTCGGCCCCAGCCACGGTGATACTGCATTATGGCCGAAACGCTGATTCGACTCAACGAGGTGAGCCGCGTCTTTCGCGCCGACGAGACCGAAACGCACGCCCTTGCGGGGATTTCGCTGACGATCAAGCGCGGCGAATTCGTCGCCATTGCGGGGCCCTCGGGGTGTGGCAAGACGACCCTGCTGTCGATTCTGGGGCTGCTGGATTCGCCCACTGCGGGCGAGTACCGGCTGGGTGGCCGGGTGGTGACCGAGCTGTCCCCGGCGCGCAAGGCGGAGCTCCGCAACCGCTCGCTCGGCTTCGTCTTTCAGAGCTTCAATCTGATCGGGCACCGGACAGCGCTCGAAAATGTGGGACTGCCCCTGGCCTACCGGGGAATCGGGGCGCGGGAGCGGCGGCAGAGGGCGGCGGCGGCGCTGGAACGGGTTGGAATCGCCGACCGCTCCGGTCACTATCCATCGCAGCTCTCGGGGGGGCAGCAGCAACGGGTGGCGCTGGCGCGCGCCATTGTCGGAGACCCGCTGGTTCTTCTGGCCGATGAGCCGACCGGAAATCTGGATTCGGAGAATGGGGCGGCGGTCTTCGCGCTCTTGGGCGAGCTTCACCGCGAAGGTACGACGGTCTGCATGGTGACGCACGATCCGGGGTACGCGACGGCGGCCGGCAGACGGCTGCATCTATTCGACGGTCTGATCTGCGAAGATGCAGAGGGGAGCGCGGGGTGACGGCCTGGCCGGACGCGCGGGCGGAAGCCGGTTCCGCTGTGCACCCGGCGGCGGGGGATCCGGGTTAGCTTTATAGCTTCCACCGACTTCCGAACTCCTTCCCGGCCCCTCTCAGGAGGCACTGATCCCCCCGTGTCCGACCGAAGAATCCGCATACTCGTCGCAAAACCGGGACTCGATGGCCACGACCGGGGAGCCAAGGTCATTGCGGCCGCCTTTCGCGACGCCGGCTTCGAGGTCATCTACACAGGGCTGCACCAGACCCCCGAGATGATCGTTGCGGCCGCCGTCCAGGAGGATGTCGATGTGGTGGCGCTGTCGGTCCTTTCGGGTGCCCACATGACCCTCTTTCCGCGGGTGCGCACCCTCCTCGACAGCGAGGGCCTGGATCACATTCTGCTGACCGGCGGGGGAATCATTCCCCGCGACGACGCCGACACCCTTGCCGGGCTGGGGGTGGGAAGGATCTTCGGCCCCGGCACGACGACCACCGAGGCGGTGGACTATATCCGCGAGTGGTTCGCCGGACGCAGGGACCCCTACGGGCAGCCCGCCTGAACCATGAATCAACCCGCGCGCCTCTCCGGCCGGATGCAGGAGCTGGCCGACGATCTGGTCAGGCTGCGCCAACGAATCCGGATGGGCGGGGGCGAGGAACGGCTGCAACGGGAGCGCGACCGGGGCAAGCTTCCCGTTCGCGAGCGCATCGCCCTCCTCCTCGACAGCGGAAACGACTGGGCCGAGATCGGGCAACTGGTCGCCCATGATCGCTACGAGGGAGCGGCGCCCGCAGCCGGAGTGGTGACGGGGGTGGGAGTGGTGGAGGGGCGGGAGGTGGTGATCGTTGCGAACGATGCGACGGTCAAGGCGGGGGCGTGGTGGCCCGAGACGACGCCCAAGATCCTGCGTGCGCAGGAGATCGCCATGCGCTGCCGGATCCCGATTCTCTACTTGGTCGATTCGGCCGGGGTCAATCTTCCCTATCAGGAGGGCGTCTTCCCCGGCCAATACGGCGCGGCCCGCATCTTCTACTACAATGCGCTCATGCGGCGCTACCTCATGATTCCCCAGTTCGCGGCGGTCATGGGACCGTGCATTGCGGGGGGCGCCTATCTGCCCGCCCTCTCCGACGTGATCGTCATGGTGCGGGGAACGAGCTTCATGGGACTCGGGGGACCCAACCTGGTGCGGGGCGCCACAGGTCGCAGAGTGGATCGCGAAGCGCTGGGGGGCGCCGAAGTTCACACCCGGGTCAGCGGGGTCGCGCACTACATCGCCGAAGACGACGAGGAGTGCATACGCAGATTGCGCCGGATGGTGGCCGATCTTCGCCGGGAGCCCGGCCGCGCTTCCGCAGCCGAATCGCCTTCCTTTGCGCCTCCGCTCCGCGCCGCCTGCGATCTCTACGAGCTGATTCCCGACGATCACCGCCTGCCCTATGGAATCGAAGATGTGCTGGACGCCATTCTGGATGGCGATGGCCGGGTCGAGTTCCAGCCCGACTACGCCGCCGAGCTCGTCTGCGCCACCGGCCGGGTTGCGGGGATTCCGGTTGGAGTAATTGCCAACCGGCGCCGCATCGTGAGCGACGATCGCCCGGGACCACCCCGCTTCGGGGGAATCATCTACACCGAATCGGCCGAAAAGGCGGCCTGGTTCATCGACTCCATGAACCGGCGGGGAACGCCCCTCCTCTTCATTCAGGATGTTTCGGGCTTCATGGTGGGACCCGAGGCCGAACACGGCGGCATTATCCGCGCGGGCGCCCGCTTCGTCGAGGCGATGGCCACCGCCGCAGTTCCGAAGATCGTTCTCACCCTCAATCACGCCTCGGGGGCGGGCTACTATGCCATGGCGGGCCAGGGGTTCGATCCCGATTTCATCCTGTCGCTTCCGACCGGGCGCATGGGAGTGATGGAGGGCGAGAGCGCGGTGGCAGCGCTCTTCGGGCGCGAGCTGGATCGGCTTCAGGCCGAGGGACGCGAGGTGGAGGAAGAGTTGCGCACCCGCATGGAGGCGGTGCGGGCCGAGTACGACCATCAGCTCGAGGCGACGTCGGCAGCCGCGCGCGGCTTTGTCGACGCCGTGGTTCTGCCGGAAGAGGTGCGCGACCGCCTGACGCTGCTGCTGCGGGCCGCCCTGAACAACCCCGGGCCGCATATCGGGCCCTTTCAGCTTCCGCCCGGGGCGGGATACGCCGATCGCCACCCCCCGCCATCCCCCGCTTCCGCACCCCCGGAGGCCAGTGGCTCGTGAGCGACGCACCCCTTCGGATTGCGAGCGGCCAGGGCTTCTGGGGCGACGACCTGGAGGCCCCGGTGCGCCAGCTTGAGGGCGGTCCGATCGACGTTCTCGTCCTTGACTACCTGGCCGAGGTCACGATGTCGATCCTGCGCAAGCAGCGCGCGCGCGACAGCGCCGCCGGATACGCACGCGACTTCCCCGCCCTGATGGAGCGGATCTTCGGCGAGTGCGCGCGCCGCAACGTTCGGGTGATCAGCAATGCCGGCGGGGTGAATGTGGCAGGATGCGCCGAGGCGGTGGCCGCGGCGGCGATGGGGGCCGGGGTGAAGGGGCGGGTGCGCATCGGGGTCGTGCAGGGCGACGATCTGATGGACCGGCTCGACGAGCTCCTGGACTCCGGACATGCGCTCTGCAACCTGGAGACGGGTGCCCCTCTGGCCGGGATCCGCGACCGCGTGCTGAGCGCCAACGCCTATCTCGGGGCCGCGCCCATTGTCGAGGCGCTCGAGGGCGGCGCGGGGGTGGTGGTGACCGGACGGTGCGCCGATGCGGCTCTGACCCTGGCGCCGATGGTGGCCACCTTCGGGTGGGGCTGGCAGGAGTGGGATCTGCTCGCCAGCGGCGTGGTCGCCGGTCATATCAACGAGTGCGGCGCCCAGGCAAGCGGCGGCAACTGCATGGCCGAATGGTGGACGATTCCCGATCTTGCGCAGGTCGGCTTTCCGATCGTCGAGGCCAGCCCCGATGGCACCTTCGTGGTCACGCGGCACTCTGCGCTGGGGGGCCGGGTTTCGCGCGCCACCGTCAAGGAACAGATCATCTACGAGATTGGCGACCCTGCGGCCTACGCAACCCCCGACGTCGTGGCCGACTTCACCACGATTCAACTGTCCGGGGCCGGAAGCGACCGGGTGCGCGTGAGCGGCGTCAGGGGTGCGCCCCGCACCGACTTCCTGAAGGTCTCGGCGAGCTACAGAGCCGGGTTCCGCGCAGTGGGCACGCTCGTCTATGCCTGGCCCGATGCAGCCGCCAAGGCGCGGGCGGCGAATCGGGTTCTGCGAGAGCGCCTGGACCGCCTGGGGCTTGAATTCGACGAGGTGCGCACCGAGCTGGTGGGCTGGAATTCCACCCTGGGAGCTCTGGCCGGAGCGCCGCCGCCGGATCTTCCCGAGGTGCAGTTGCGGGTGGGGGTGCGGGGACCGGATCGGGCGGCCGTTGAGCGCTTTAGTCGCGAAGTCGCGCCGCTGGTGCTGACCGGCCCTCCCTCGGCGACCGGGTTTGCCGGGGGGCGTCCGCGCGTCCAGGAGGTGGTGGCCTACTGGCCCGCGCTGATCGATCGCGCCGCCGTGGAGCCCCACGTTCGCGTGGAGTGGATCGACGCATGACGGCGCCGGCGTCCTCCACGGGGGTTCCGCTGCGGGCGCTGGCGCACGCGCGTTCGGGCGACAAGGGATCCGGCGCCAATATCGGGCTGATTGCCTACGAAGCTCAGGATTATCCGCTTCTCTGTGCCGAAGTGACCGCAGACCGGGTCCGCTCTCACCTGGAAGAGCTGGTGGCGGGCCGGGTGGAGCGCTTTGAGCTGCCCAACCTTCACGCTCTCAACTTTGTGCTGCATGATGCGCTGGGTGGGGGCGGCACGATCTCGCTCCGTACCGACGCCCAGGGCAAGGTTCTGGCCAACGCCCTGCTGCGCATGGAGATCGCGGCCTCGCCCGAGGTGGCGCGCCGCGTGCGGGGACGGGGCCTTGCGCCGGTTGACGAAGCCGGGTCTGGAGACGGGGGCGATGTGGTGGTGCGCGACGAACCGGTTGCCGGCGTGGTCAGGCTGACACTCAACCGTCCGCGCCGCCGCAATGCGCTCAATGGCAGCATGGTGGAGACGCTGACCGAAATTCTGGCCGGGATTGACGCCGACCCGGCGGTGCGGGTGGTGGTGCTGCAAGGGGCGGGAGAGGATTTCTGCGCCGGCGCCGATCTGGGCGAGATCGCCGAATCGCAGACCCGGGATCCCCTGCATGGACTGGCCGACGCCGATCGGCTCGCTGCCCTCTTTCTCGGCATCCGGCATCTGCGCCAGCCTGTGGTTGCGCTGGTCACCGGTCGCGCTCTGGGGGGCGGATGCGGACTGGCAACGGCCTGCGATCTCGTTCTCGCCCGCGACGATGCCCGCTTCGGCTACCCCGAGGTCCACCTTGGCTTCGTTCCGGCGCTGGTCATGTCCTTTCTGCGGGGCCGGGTGGGCGAAGCCAACGCCCTCGAGCTGCTGATTCTGGGGCGCACGATCGACGCGACCGAAGCCGATCGGATCGGGCTGGCGAACCGCGTGATCGCCTCGGCAGATTTCGAGAGCGAGAGCGGTCGCTACCTGAATGATCTGAGGGCGGTTCCGGCAGCGGCGGCGATCCTCACCAAGCGCCTCTTCCATGGCCAGACGGAGGCAGCGCTGCATGGCACCCTGGCGCGCGCCGCCGAGATCAACGCCATTGCGCGCCTCACCGGGGAGTGCAGGCAGGGGGTGGGGAAATTCCTGGCGCAGCGAGGAAGCCATCCGAAACCCGGGGGGTAGCCGGGTGGGGTGGGCGGGTTCCCCCTTCGGCCAGAGAGCACGAACCGCGATGGACAGGAAACCGAAATGACCGACCGCGAGGACACAGGGCGCCGGGAGCCGCCAGAGAGCGACCGCCTGGTTGCCTGGAAGGTGCGCCTCTTCGCTCTGGGAGCCGCGCTGGCCCTGGGGGGGATGGCACTCTCGCTGCGGTGGCCAATCTGGGTGGCGCTGGCGCTTCTCGGCACCGGCCTGGCGCTCCGTTTCGTGGGGAAGCGGGGGGTGCAGGGGTAGGGTTGGCGGATCACCGCCGGTGGCAGGTTGATTGTTGTGACTGAACCGAATGATTGTGATCGGAACTCGTCGCCATTCCTGCGAGCTATTCCTTCATCTGCAGGCTATTCCTTCAGAATCGGGCGCACCTCCACGGCCTGAACGTCGAAAGCGTCCAGGATGATCCCGGCAACGTGCGTACCGGAAGCCCAGAGAAGCTGAAAGCGCTCCGGCAAGGTTGCGGTGGCAGCGAGTGTGCCGTCGGCGGCAAAGATCTTCCAGTGGGGCAGTCGCTGTTCCAGGTATGACACCTGGAATTCCTCAACCCAGACCAATCCGTTGTCCTGAGCCACAACCCCGGAATATGCCGGAAAGTGCGTCGGATAAGGGTATCTCTGCCAGTATCGCCGCGTCTCCGCAGCGGGTCGGCCCGCCTCCTCGGATCTGCGGACTCTTCGCTGAACGTAGGCGGCCCGGTGCGATTCGGACACGGGTTGGCGGCTCTCCTCCAGCGCGAGGGTGTCCAGGGGATTTCCCTCTTGGTCGTACCTGACCAGCGACCACGCGTCGTTCGTGCCCATCACGAATCCCCACTGCGCGGATCCGAGAACCGGGCCCATACCCCACAGGAGGGGCAGGTCGTTGTATCGGCCCGGGGTTCGGCCGGGGCTGCGATATCGTTGCCTTCCCGGGAAGGGGCCCATGGATCTCCGGTGGCTCCCGTCCTGAGCGAAAAGCGCCACATCGAAGGTCGAACGGTACGGGGTATCCATCGGCGGAAGCTCTCCGCCACGCTGACTCAGCAGGGGATCCCTGTGGCGGACAACCCCGATGAACCCGTCTGAACCGGCACAGCGAATCTCCGAGAGATTCCCCGGAGGCGAAGCGAGTTGAACTGTCCGCAGATGATCAAGCCCCGGCGAGTACACCGATACCCGATTCAGAATGCCGTCGGACACGAAGATGCTGTCGCCGCCACAACCGCCAACCTACTCCAGGTTCCGGAACTCGCCCGGGGCCTCCCCCTCCCGTCCGGCCGTGGCAACGCTGCGCCCTGTTGCCAGGGAGAATGCCTGGAGCTGGCTTAATCCCCCATCGGCGACATAAATGCGGTCACCGCGGATGAATATGTCTGCGATCTCCACAAAGGGCGTTGAGGAATCTCCTCTCACCACAAGCTCGGGCGGGCCCACGCTCCACTGAGCTTCAATGGGCAACGCGAGGACACCGCCCGCCGCCGCCAAAATCGCCACACCCATCTGTGCCATGCTGCGGTGGCGACGGGGTGGTGATGCTGATGACTCGGAACCGCATCCTGCACTTTTCCCGGTCGCAATGGTCAGCCGGTGGGTGTGTCAACGAATCGCTCCAGTGCCGACTTTAGTATGTATGACAGCAATATTTGTGCGACAGCAACAATAATTGTTGTACAGTGGGGAGGGCAATGGATTTCCACTGCATATGGCCTCCCTGCAAGTAGGGCCGGAGCCACCGAACGAATTGCCCCGAGTGAGCCGTTCCGTGAACGGCAGCACAGGTGTTCAGCGAGTGTCCCCCGTACAGGTCACGACAATCACACCTGACATCGGTCCCGCCTGGTCCTCCTCCCGGCCCTGTCTCATCTGGCCATGGCTTCGCCCCGCAAAACCGCCGTTTCTGTCTTCCATGCAGAACGACGCCCCCTCCTTCACCGCCGAGGCCGCCCGGAGCGCGGCGCGCGAGACCCTGCGGAAACGATTCGGATTCGATTCCTTTCGCCCGGGCCAGGAGACCCTGGTCGAGGGGGTGCTCTGTGGTCGCGACACCCTGGGCGTTCTGCCGACCGGAGGCGGCAAGACCCTCTGCTACCAACTGCCCGCCTTCCTTCTGAAGGGCGTCATTGTGGTGGTGAGCCCTCTGATCTCACTGATGCAGGACCAGGTTGACCGTGCGCGTCGCCTTGGGCTGCGGGCGGCCTCGCTGACCTCGCAGGATGCCCCCGAGATGCAAAATGAGGGAAAGCGCGCACTGGCCCGGGGGCAGCTCGATCTCCTCTTCTGCTCCCCGGAGCGTCTTGAATCGACGAAGCTGAAGCAGCTTCTGACGCGGTGCCGCGTGTCGCTCCTCACCATCGACGAGGCCCACTGCATCTCCGAATGGGGGCACGAATTCCGCCCCGCCTTCCGCCGGCTGAACGGATTGCGCACCCTCCTCGGCGCTCCCGTCCTGGCCGTCACCGCGACTGCAACGCCCGCAGTCCGCGACGACATTGTCCAGCTTCTCGGCATGACCGATCCGGTGCGGGTGGTCACCTCCTTCGATCGTCCCAATATTCGCTGGCTGGTGGCGCGGGCGCACCCCGGTCCCGAGCGGATTCGCGCCATGGTTCGCACGATCCGCCACGCACCCTCCTCGGTCGTCGATCGCGCCCTGATCGTCTATGCGCCCACCCGGCGCCAGGTGGTCGCGGTGCGAAGGGCGCTCGCCAGCAGGGGAATCGTCGGCGACGCCTACCACGCCGCTCTGCCCCGCGAAGAGCGCCAGGCGGTGCAGCAGCGCTTCATGTCGGGGGAATCCAATGCCGTGGTGGCAACGTGCGCCTTCGGCATGGGAATCGATCGCGGCGATGTCTGGGCGGTCTTTCACTACGCCTTTCCCGGTTCGCTCGAGAGCTACTATCAGGAGGCGGGCCGCGCCGGACGCGATGGCGAGTTGTCGCTGGCGCTGGGATTCGTTCACCGCAACGACTGGACGGTGCCCGAGGGATTCGTGGAGCGGGCCTATCCGGATCCGCGCGCCCTTCGGAAATCGCTCGACCGCCTGCGCGCGGCGATCCGGCTCCCCGCCGGCAACACCCCGCAGACGCTGCTCGGTCCCGCCTCGGTGCAGCCCCCGCATCTGAAGTGGCTGATGCGTTCAGGGGCTCTGGAGCTCAATCCCGCCTTCGGTCGCTGGATCGAGAGCTGGCCCGATGGCGAAGAGGAGGGCCCCCCGACGCTTTCGGGCCCGGCGGCGCGGCTCACGGGTCGTCCCCCCGACCTTGCCCCGCTACAATCGGCGCGGGGTCAGGCGCTGGGGCGTCTGCGCGCCATGCAGCAGTACTGCCGCCCGCGCAAATGCCGGAGAAGGGCTCTCCTGCATTATCTTGGTGAAACCCCCGACTGGCGCTCCTGCGGCTCCTGCGATCGTTGCGAGCGAGGCCGCGCGCCGGGCCGGTGAGCCCCTCCGAGCTCGCCGCCCCCCCCTCCACCTACGTTGGGCCGCTTCGGCGCATGCATCCACTCCTTCAGCGTGAACACACCGATCTACAGCGCGAGGTTCGGCAGTTCGGACTCGAAACCATCGCTCCGGTGGCCCGCGAAGCCGACGAAAGCGGGCGCTTCCCCTGGGAAAATGTCGGGGCCATGGCCGAGCGCGGCTGGTTCGGCATGCCCGTTCCCGCCGATCTCGGAGGAATGGGCCTCGATACCCTCAGCTATATCCTTCTGATCGAGGAGCTCGCCCGACACGATGCCAGTCATGCCATTACGGTCTCGGCGCACACCACCCTGGCCACCAGCCCCATTGTCGAATTCGGCACCGAGGAGCAGAGGGCGCGCTTTGTGCCCCCCCTGGCGGCGGGCCGGGTGCTGGGTGCCTTCGGGCTGACCGAGCCGGATGCCGGATCCGACGCATCGGGAACCCGCACCCGCGCGCTGCGCACCGAAGAGGGCTATCGCATCCGCGGCAACAAGATCTTCATCACCAATGCGGGTGTGGGCGAAATCCTCGTCGTGACCGCAGTCACCACCCCCGGGATCGGCGCCCGCGGCATCAGCAGCTTTATCGTCTGCAAACCGACCGTCGATCACGAGGCGGCCGCGCACGCCGGGGTGGGACACCTTCCCTCGCTCCCCTACTCCGAGGGCGTTGTCGTGGGCGCTCCCGAAGACAAGCTCGGCTGGCGCGCCTCCGATACGCGCGCGGTCTTCCTCGAAGATGTCCGGATCTCCGCAGAGCAGCGCCTGGGGGACGAGGGCGAGGGCTTTGCCAACTTCATGAAGACGCTCGACGCCGGCCGCATCGGGGTCGCCGCCCTCTCGCTGGGAATCGCGCAGGGAGCCTTCGACGTCGCGCTCGCCTACACCACCCGCCGCCGCCAATTCAGGCGTCCGCTCTGGGATGTCCAGGAGATCCGCTTCGGACTGGCCGACCTCGCCGCCGAGATCGAAGCCGCGCGCCACCTGACCTACGCCGCCGTCTGGCTCAGGGAACGCGGTCGTCCCTTCGGCAAGGAGGCGTCGATGGCCAAGCTGGTTGCGGCTGGACTCGCCGCCCGCTCTGCCCGCGCCGCCGTACAGTATCTGGGCACCGACGGCTACACCTCGGAGTACCCGGTCGAGCGCATGATGCGCGATGCCAAGGCCTGCGAGATCGGCGAGGGCGCCCCCGAAATTCAGAAGCTCGTCATTGGCCGCCATCTGGCCCGGGAGACACTCTGAAGAGAGAAATTCTGATCAGCGCCTCGGACGCCGAATCCTGGGTTGCGCTCAAGGAAGACGGCACACTCACCGAGCTGATGTTCGACCGCCCGGACCGGCACCGCCTTGTCGGCGACATCTACGTCGGTCGCGTCGAGGCGGTCCTGCCGGGAATCCAGGCTGCCTTTGTGGATATCGGCGAAGAGAAGGCGGGCTTTCTGCATGTCTCCGATCTGGCCACAGACAACCCCGAGGGCGGCCGCGGCAATGGATCGGAGGGCGGCAGCCGCGACGCTCCTCCCATCCAGGAGGTGCTCAGCCGGGGCCAGAAGGTCGTCGTCAAGGTGACCAAGGAGGCAATCTCGACCAAGGGGCCGCGCGTCACGATGCAGCTCTCGCTCCCGGGGCGCTTCCTGGTCTATATCCCCGATTCGGTCAATGTGGGGGTGAGCCGCAAGATTGGCGACCGCGGCGAACGAGCCCGCCTGCGCGCCATGGCGGCCGAGGTCGTGGGCGAGGGCGGGGGCGGCGTGATTGTCCGCACTGCCGGCGAAGAGCTGACCCAGAAGAAGCTGGTGCGCGAGTACCGGCATCTGCGCGAGCAGTGGAGCCGGATCGAGGCCCGCGCCCGGAAGGCCAAACCGCCAACGCTGATTCACCGCGAGGCGCGACTCGTGTCGGGCGTCATTCGCGACCTCTTCACGAACCGCTTCGAGGCCATCACGACCGACAACCGCAAGGTCCACGAAGAGATCGTCGCGTATGTGCGCACCTTCGACCCCGAGCTCCTGGATCGCATTCACTTTCATGGCGGCCCGGCGCCCCTCTTCGATCATGCGGGGATCGAGGACGCGATTCAGCGATCCTTCCGGCGCGAAGTGCCCCTTGCATCGGGCGGTCATGTGATTATTGAGCAGACCGAGGCGCTCGTTTCGATCGACGTCAACACCGGCCGCTTTACCGGCAGACGGAAGAAGGATCCCGAGGACACGATCCTCAGAACAAATCTCGACGCCGCCCGCGAGATCGCCCTGCAGCTCCGGCTGCGCGACATCGGCGGCATTATCGTGATCGACTTCATCGACATGGAATCGCAGGCGAACCGCGACCGCGTCCTCCAGGAGCTGCGTTCCCGACTGGGCCGCGACCGCGCCCGCACCCGCACCTGGGCAGTCTCCGAGCTGGGCCTGATCGAGATGAGCCGCCAGCGCGTCCGCCCCTCTCTGCTGCAGTCGCTGACCCAACCCTGCAGTGAGTGCGGCGGTTCCGGTCACATTCGCACCCCGCCCACCCTGGTGCGCGAGATCGAACGCTGCGTCCACCGCGCGGCTGCGACCGGCGATGACGCCGACCTTCTGATTCGCGTCCACCCTGAAGTCGCTCTGCAGGTCATGGAGTCCGAACCGGGATTCCTGCGCACCCTCGCGCGCCGCACCCGCCTTCGCATCGATCTGCGCGACGACCCGCTGATGCGCCGCGACGAGTTCCGGATCCTCGCCGGCCGCTCCCATGTCGATGTGACCGCAAAATATCGGATCGCTTGACCTCTGCCGCGCATTCGGCTATTGTTAACTGCTATGGTCTTTGCGGGTGAAATTCCCCCCCGACCAAGTCCCTCGACCGGGTGCGGCTTCGCGTTTCGGAGCGCCGAACCCCCTCACATCATCCCCTCTACAGGAATGGCGGCCACCATGTTTGCGGTAATCAGGACGGGCGGAAAGCAATACCGGGCCGAACCGGGGGCCACGCTTCTTGTTCCCACGATCGATGCCGAACCGGGGGCAACCGTCACCTTCGACGATGTTCTGCTCGCGTCGGCTACCGAGGGCGAGACGCAGGTGGGCACTCCCACCATTGAGGGCGCGCGCGTGACTGCCGAGGTCGTTGCGCACGATCGCACGAAGAAGATCATCGTCTTCAAGCGGAAGCGGCGGAAGGGCTATCGGCGCAAGCAGGGCCACCGCCAGGGATTCACCGTGGTGCGCGTGGGCGAGATCGTCCTCGGGCAGGAAGAGGAGCAGTCGAATGGCTCATAAAAAGGGCGTAGGGTCGTCTCGCAATGGGCGCGACAGCAACCCGCAGCGGCTCGGAGTCAAGCGCTTCGCGGGACAGCATGTACGCTCCGGCAACATTCTGGTGCGTCAGCGGGGAACGCGGCTGCATCCCGGCAACAATGTGGGGCGCGGGCGCGACGACACCCTCTTCGCCACCGCCGATGGCGTGGTGCGTTTCGAGAATCTGCGCCGCCGGAAGGTCGTTTCGGTCTATCCGCAAGGCTGAACCGCCGGGGACTCATCCTCGGGATTGACCCCCCCGCTCCCTTTGGGGCGATTTTGCGGCCACGGCCCGCAGCGCCAGCGTCAGGTCACGCAACATTGCGCACACCGCAGCGCAGAAAACGCACCCCGGGCCAACGGAGATTTTCTGCCCGAATTGACCTGAATTCCGTTCGGGCCATCCTCTCGGCGCGGTCAGCTCTCTCCGGAATCGTGCTGGTGCGACCGCGCGGTCGAGATCACCTGCCAGAGCACGGTTCGAATCAGCTCTTCGTCCAGTCCGGCCTCGCGTGCGCGTTCGGCTGCCCGCCGCACCACCGCCGCTTCGCGCTTCGGATCGGTGACCGGCAGCCCCAGCCGCTCCTTCACGTCGCCGATTTCGCGCGCCAGCTCCAGGCGCTGGTGCAGAACCTCGATCAGTTCGCGGTCGCAGGTCGTAATCCGCTCGCGAAGCGCCCGCAGCCGCACCTGCCCGGCTTCGCGGTCATCGGATTCGGGTGTAGGCATCGACATGATCGTCGGGTTGGGCGCGTCCCATCAGACTGACTCCCGCCAGAACCGGGATGTGGACGATCAGCCCCAGAATTCCTTCATGCATCTTCAGGGGCCGAAGCTCGGGAAGGATAAAGAAGAAGATCGACACGGCGGCGCCGGCCAGCAATCCCGCCAGCACCCCCGCCGTCGTGGCCCGCCGCCAGTACATGGCCGCAATCAGCGCCGGCATGAACTGGCAGATGATTCCGTAGGAGGCCAGGAGGATATCGACCAGCGAGACCCCCTCGGCCAGGGCGAAGAGATAGGCGATCCCTCCCACCACGACCACCAGCACCTGCATCAGGGTGCGCTGGGCCCCATCCGAGAGGCTGAGGAAGGGGTGAACGCCATCTTCGACCGCAACCGAGGCGGCTCCATGCAGGAGTGCGTCGCCCGTGGACATCGAGGCCGAGAGGGCGCCGGCGCAGAAGAGCCCCACCACCAGCGCGGGCAGCTCGGAGCGCAGAATCAGGAAGGGCAGAATGAAGTCCGCCTGATCGGGCGCTTCGGGGAAGAGAACGCCGGCGAATCCGATCAGAAAGACGGGAATCAGGAAGAGCTGAAAGGTGGGAAAGAGAATGACGGTGCGACGCATGGTGGTGTCGTCGCGGGCCGCGAAGGCCTTCATGAAGAGGTGCGGCCACATCGTGAGCCCGATCGCGCTCACCAGAATTGCGGTCGAGTACTCGCCCCAACTCCACGGCTGCCCATCGGCGGCGAGCCCCGGCAGAGTCAGAAGTTCGGGACGCTCGGCGAGGATCCGCTCGAACATGGGCCCGATCCCGCCATAGAGCGCATGTGGCAGATAGATTCCCAGCGCCCAGGCGATCGTGACCATGAAGATGCCCTGAAAGGTGTTGGTCCAGCCGACGGCCGCGACGCCGCTCCTTAGCACATAGATCATGACAATTCCATAGGCGAGGGCTGCCCCGAACCAGAGCGGGATTGCGCCATCGGTCACCGCCTCGATCACGATGCCCGCGCCGCGCATCTGAATCGTCACATAGGGAATGAAGGCCGCGATCGTCAGCGCAGCCATCAGCAGCGAGAGCCAGCGCGAGGGGAAGCGCCCGGTCAAAAGCTGTGCCTGCGTCACGAATCCATGCCGCCGCCCGAGCGCCGCCGCCCGCGGCCCCATGGCATACCAGGGGGCCATGCCCAGCGCCGCATAGGAGAGGATGTAGAAGGCAGCGGCGCCCCGCGAATAGGCCCAGCCGGGTCCGCCGAGGAAGGCGAAGGCCGAAAAGACGGTCGCGCCGGCAATGAAGTACATCACGACAAGCCCGAAGCCGCGGTCGCCGGCCACATAGCCCTGCACGCTCCGCGAAGCGCGCCGCCCCGCCGCCAAACCGATCCCGAGGGTTGTCGCAAGGTAGGCGAGGATGATGCCGGCGATGAGGGTTGAGCGATCCATCAGCGCGGATCCGGAACTGGCCACAGTCCCCGGAAAACGCCGGGCGTGCACCGAGAGTGGCGAATCGATCGCATGGCCCCGGCCATGAGGACAGGGAGAAATCCGGAGCGCAGCAGTCCGGGGCGGATGCAGCGCCGCGCGAATGCCGTGCGATTACTACCCATGGAGCGCTCGCCGGCGCGCCGCATCGAGGCGCCAGAGGACGATGAGGCTGCCCAGGACCCAGGCCGCGCACCAGGCCATCGGCAGAGGAAGGCCGAGCACTAGGGGCAGCGGATTGCGAACGAGTGTCTGCACTGGCCAGGTCACGGCCAGGGCAAAGGCGATGTGGTAGCTCCAGGCCAGGCGGCGCCAGGTGACGAGGGACATGAGGCGGGGGGGCAGGAGGGGGTGGAATGATCGGACGGCGACAGCGGGCCGAGCTCTGCCGACCGGAGAGAGGATGCGCCTTGCGGGCGGTTGCGGCAAGAGCTGACCTGCCCGCCCCGCGACCGCGACCGCAACCCGCCCAGGGGGCCAGCCGGAATCTCGCACCGCTCCTGCCCTGCGACTCCCCTTGCGCAGCGCACCCGGCCATAGTTGATTTTGTCCGGTTGCAATCCCCATTCCTCGAACCGCCCGGCACCGGCAGGCCCGGGCCCGGAGATTCCATGAACCGCCTCTCCAACTCTTCCACACTCTCCCGCCATCTCCGCACTGCGACGGTCGCCCTCCTTGGCTTCGGCCTCCTTGCGGCGGCGCCCCACACGCTCCTGGGCCAGTCGATGGACGACACCGGCTTCGTCCTCAACACCTTTTCGTTCCTGATCTGGGGTGCGCTCGTCATGTGGATGTGCGCCGGCTTCACCATGCTGGAATCGGGATCGGTGCGCTCCAAGAATGCATCGATGATCTGCCTGAAGAACATCGGGGTCTATGCAATCGGCGGCCTCGCCTATTACACCATCGGCTACGGGCTGATGTACACCGACGTGAGCGGCTTCATCGGCAGCCTGGACCTCTTCTATGGTCCCTCGGCCGATGAGATCGCGCTCCTGGATGGCGATGAAATGGCGGCGGCGGCCGTGATCGAAAATGGCTACGCCGTGACCTCCGACTGGTTCTTCCAGATGGTCTTCGTGGCCACCACTGCCTCGATCATCTCGGGGGCGCTGGCCGAGCGGGTCAACCTCTGGGCCTTCTTCGGCTTTACCGCGATCCTCACCGCCTTCATCTATCCGGTGGTGGGCGCCTGGACCTGGGGCGGCGGCTGGCTCAGCGAGATGGGATTCCAGGACTTTGCGGGCTCCACGATCGTTCACTCGACGGGGGGCTGGGCCGCGCTCGCCGGCATGCTCGTGGTGGGGCCGCGCTGGGGCAAGTTCCGCAAGGATGGCAGCGTCAAGTCCACCCCGCCCTCCAACATTCCGGGCGTTACCCTGGGGGTCTTCATCCTCTGGCTCGGCTGGTTCGGCTTCAATGGCGGCTCGGTTCTGGCGCTCGACAGCGCAGCCAATGCGGTTCTGATGAGCAATGTGCTTGTCAACACCAATCTGGCGGCGGCGGCCGGCGTGATGACCGCCATCCTCGTCTCGAAGCCGATCCTGGGTCGCATGGACCTCTTTGCCGGGCTCAATGGAGCGATCTCGGGGCTGGTCGCCATTACCGCCGGACCCGATATCACCGATGCGCGCTTTGCGATCCTGATCGGAGCCGTCGGCGCGCTGATCTGCACCCTGGGGCTGAAGATGCTCGAGAAGATGCGGATCGACGATGTGGTCGGCGCCGTGCCCGCGCACCTGCTCGCGGGAATCTGGGGCACCCTGGCTGTCAGCATTGCGGCGGGCGGCAATCTGATGACGCAGTTGATCGGGGTTGTGAGTGTCGGAGCCTTTGTCTTCACCATCTCCTTCATCCTCTGGAAGGTTCTGGATCTGACGATCGGCGCCCGCGTCTCGCGCACGGTCGAGCAGATCGGCCAGGACGCGGCCGAGCTGGGCATCGACGCCTATCCGGAATTCGTGCTCATGGTCGATCCCGATGACGACAACGACTACCGCGACCTCGATTGAGCGACCACATGCCCGACGGCCCTGCGTTCATGAATAACCACGACAAGCGCGCACGCGGTGGCGCATGGCTGCCGATCCCGATGTGCGTCCGGCGCTTTCCGCAGGATTCAGCATGATCTGCGGGCCATAATGCAGGTGCAGGGCGACGCGAATGTGGACCGGGGCCCCGACGGCTCCCTGGCGATCCGCAGCGGCTCCGGTCCCTTCGCCGACTATGCCCTTCAGGCGAGGTTTCACGACGAAATCTTCCTGGAAGACGGCAGGCCGCGCGAGGCGTGTCTGGGGCTGGTCGATACCCTTGCGAAGGCCTCTTCCGCAGAGCTGGCAAAGCTGCAGGAGGGGGTGGCGCGCCGCTTTGTGCACGAAGGGATCACCTTCACCGTCCTCGGCGCAACGAAGATGTCGGAGCACATCATTCCCATCGACTGTGTTCCGCGCATTCTCACCGTTGCCGAGTGGGAGCGGATCGACCGGGGGCTGCGACAGCGTCTGACTGCGCTGAATCTCTTTTTGCGCGACATCTACCACGAGGGAAAATCGCTGCGCGATGGCATAGTGCCCCCGGAGCTGGTTCTGGGAGGCCCGCAGTACCGGGTCGAGATGCGCGGCATGAAGGTTCCGCACGACATCTACGTATCGGTCTGCGGCACCGACATTGTGCGCACGCACGACGGATTTGCGGTTCTGGAGGACAATCTGCGCGTGCCGTCGGGCGTATCGTACATGCTGGCCTGCCGGTCGGCGATCAAGAAGACCTTTCCGGAGCTCTACAGGCGGCAGGGGGTGCGCGAGATCTCGCAGTACCCCGAGCGGCTCTACCGGACGCTGGCCTCGCTGTCCGCCCGCGAAAGCGAGCCCCGGGTGGTGGTGCTGACCCCCGGCCACTACAACTCCGCCTACTACGAACATGCATTCCTGGCCGGCGAAATGGGCGCCGAACTCGTAGAGGGGCGCGATCTGGTGGTTCACGACGCCGTGGTCTATGCGCGCACGGCCCTGGGGCTCCGGCGGATCGATGTGATCTATCGCCGCGTCGACGACGACTTTCTCGATCCGGTCACCTTCCGCGAGGATTCGGTGCTGGGGGTGCCCGGTCTCTTCAATGCCTACCGGGCCGGCAATGTGGTGATCGCCAATGCGCCGGGAACGGGGGTGGCCGACGACAAGGCGGTCTACTCCTATGTGCCGCAGTTGATCCGCTACTTCCTCGACGAAGAGCCGATCCTTGCCAATGTTCAGACCTGGCGTTGTCGCGAGAAGGAAGGGCTGGACTACACCCTGGCCAATCTGGAGACGCTGGTGGTGAAGGAGGTGGGGGGATCGGGGGGCTACGGAATGCTGGTGGGGCCGCACAGCACAGCCGCCGAACGCGAGAGCTATGCCGCCAGAGTGCGGGCCAACCCCGACAACTTCATTGCGCAGCCCACCCTCGATATTTCGCGCTCGGGGTGCTTTGTGGACGGCCGCCTCGAGCCCCGCCATGTGGATGTGCGCCCCTTTGTGCTCGCCGGGCAGGACGGAATCTGGATCGCGCCGGGCGGACTCTGCCGGGTTGCGCTGCGCAAGGGGAGCCTTGTGGTGAACTCCAGCCAGGGAGGGGGCTGCAAGGATCTGTGGATTCTGCGTGGCCTGGAGGACTGACCGTCATGCACGGACGCCGAACGGCATGCGAGCGGCGCGGCATCTGCGCCGGACTGCTGACCTCCGGGTTGTTCTTCACCCCGGTTGACGGGGAATCGGGGCTTTGGCGGACCCCCTCAGCCCAACGCTTCGCTGCCTGCGGTACAGGCCCGGCGCCGTCCGGGGACGGCTGAGGATCCGATGCTGGCACGAGCCGCCGCCGACTTCTACTGGACCGGACGCAACCTGGAGCGCGCCGAACACACGGCCCGCCTCCTGGAGTACCAGCTTACGCGCCTGGTCGACACCCCGGTCGAGGAGCTCGCGCATGGATGGCGGGTGATCTATGCGTCGCTGGGACACAGCGTCCCCGAGATCCCCGCCGACGCCGACGAGGCCGAGAGCTTTCTGATCGCCGACGCCTACACCCTGGCGGGGCACCTGGTGGAGAACGATACCAACCCCGGTTCGATTCTCTCGTGCTGGTCAATGGCGCGGGAGAATGCGCGGCAACTGCGGCCCTGGCTGCCGCTGGGGGTGTGGACCTCGCTCAATCGCGGCTTTCTTTGGATTCGCGAAGCCGATTTTGCGGCGGCCTGGCGCGAGAGTCCGGCCGAGCTGATTCTGGAGGCAATCGACCGGCTGCGGCTTCTGGCCGGCGTGGTGAATGGCCGCATGCCCCGCGACGACGCCTGGCGCTTTCTGCAACTGGGCCGCTTCGTGGAGCGATTGCAGAGCCAGACGGTTCTGCTGGACAGGTGGACCCGGGTGGGGCGCGCAGCCGATGCGCCGGTGCGGTTGCCGTGGTCGGATCTTCTGCGCATTTCGCGGGCCTATGCCCTCTATCGGCGCCGGCGGGCCGTTCTCAGACGACGGGAATCGCCCCTGACCTTCCTGGTGCGCAATCCCGAACTGCCCTATTCGCTGCGCTTTGCCGTCCACCGGATCCGGACGCTTCTGGGGGGAATCGACCCGCGCGGAGCGCGCTATCCCGTGGTGGCTCCACAGCGGATGGCGATCCGGCTGGGAGCTGCGGTCGAGATGGATTCCGTCTCCGAATCCGCAGGCGAAGATGATGTGGGGACCGATTCCTTCGCAGCCCTTCACCGCGACAGCAGGACGCTGCACGAGCTGATTATGGCCGCCTATGTGCGCTACCCCGTCGAGGAGGGACTGCCCACATGAGCTACCGCTACAGGATCGACCACACCCTTTCTTTCCTCTACGACGCGCCGGTCCGGGAATCGATCATGAAGCTTTTTGTGACCCCCGGCCGCACCCTGAACCAGGCGCTGCACGAACTCAAGATCGAAACCACGCCCGCCGGACCGGTCTTCGAGTTCGACGACCCCTTTGGCAATCGCGGACACTTCTTCGACCGCCATGCGTCGCACCAGAGCCTGGAAATTCGCATTCGGTCGCGTGTGGAGATCACGCGCCCCGCTCCCCTTCCCCCCACTCCGCCGATCCGGCCCGACCGCGCCGGTCCCGACACCCCCGAGCGGCAGTTGATGTTGCTCCCCAGCAGATTCGCCCGCAGCTCGCCGGCGCTGGAAGATTTTATCGCCCGACAGGGGATCGAGCGCCCTCCAAACGATGGAATTGTCGATGGCGTACGCGAACTTTGCGCTACCCTGGCCCGGGTTTTCGTCTATGCGCCCGGCACTACGGACGCCCGCTCGCCGATCGAGCATATCCTGGAAACCGGTCGCGGCGTTTGTCAGGACTACGCCCATGTCATGATTGCGATCGCGCGGCAATGGCGGCTCCCGGCCCGGTATGTCTCCGGCTACCTTGGCGCGCGGGAGGACGACCCCGAAGATGGACAGAGTCATGCCTGGGTCGAGATCTGGATTCCCGGCTTCGGCTGGCACGGCTTCGATCCGGCCAACAACTGCGAGTGCGACGAGCGCCATATCCGGGTCGCTGTCGGGCGCGACTATCTTGATGTTCCCCCGGTTCGCGGCACATTTCGCGGAGACGCGACCTCCGACCTCAGCGCCGAGGTGCAGGTGATTCCGGACCCGGACAGGTAGCCCCTTGGCCCTCTCGTTATCTTGTTGTCTGTTTCGTCATCCACACTTCACACACTTCCGAACCCCGCAACGAGGCCTCCCACTCAATGTCACTCCCCCGCTTCATCTCTTCGCTCTCTGCAACGCTGACGGCACTTGCCGCCGTACTCGCTCTCTCGCTCTCTTCGACGCCCGCCCGGGCACAATCGGTCTCGGTCGGCGCAGATGTGGTCAGCCGCTATGTCTGGCGCGGCGTCGATTTTGGCGAATCGCTCTCGATTCAGCCCGCGCTCAGCTTCGGCTACAGCGGCTTCGAGATCGGCGCCTGGGGTTCGTACTCGGTTTCAGCCGATGGAGCCGACGCCAATGAAAACGACCTCTGGGCCAGCCTCACCCTTGCAGGTCCGAGCGGGTCTTCGGTCACGGCCACCGTCACCGATTACTACTTCCCGGGGCCCGGCGCGACGGGCTTCTCCTACTCGGACGCCCACACCCTCGAGGTGGCGCTCTCCGTGACCGGCCCCGAAGCTCTGCCGGTCACGCTCTATGGAGGCATGCTGGTCAGAAACGACCCCGACGACTCGATCTACCTGGAGGCCAGCGTGCCGATTACCCTGATCGGCGACGCCGATGTGGGGCTTGTGGCGGGAATGGTGACCGGCACCAGCGATTTCTACGGCACCGACGGCGCAAGTGTCGTGAATCTGGGGATCAACGCCAGTCGCGACCTCGAGATCAGCGACTCCTTCGCCATCCCCCTCAGCGCGGCCTGGATCTACAACCCCGAGCAGGACCGCGCCTATCTGGTGATGGGAATGAGCCTGTCGCCGTAAGGGAAGGATCGGGGCGCCCTGATTCGAACCGGGGACCTCCTGCTCCCAAATCCCCCAAACGCGCCGCGAAATCACGGCAAGAAATCACTGTACGTCCAACTGGGACTGCACGATCTGCGTTTCTTGCCGTCAGAGAGCGTCAGGGTCTGTCGGACCGAAAAGGCTGGAATCCGCTGAAGAGCGAACCGAGTCGCCGCCGACCCGGTTCTCCGCCAGCATTCCGGTCGAGCCGGACCGGGCCGGATTCGCGGTAGCCCGGATCATGGACGCGTTAATCGTCGAACTCACCCGTTCACCGAGCTCCAACGCCCGCGTAACCCTCGATCTCGAAGGACGCGCCGGGGACAACGGCTATCCGAGCGATGGCGTCGAAGTTGTGAAGGCCAACGCCCGCGACCTCAAGATCAACGAGAATACCTATGGTTTCGAGGTCGAATCATGAACATGCGCCAGAGGAGATGCTGAATGTCGGAAATGGGATTCGTCCGGTTGGCCGAGTCGGGGCTCTTCGAATGGCGCTGGACTTCCAGGCATGGGCTCCTGGTGATTCGCGGCGCCGCAGGCGGCGGTGGCGGTGGAGGCGGCGGCTTCTGCCTCGAAGGATTGAATCTCTACGGAGCAGGTGGCGGCGGCGGTGGCGGTGGCGGCGGCCAAACCCAAGTCACGCACGACCGAATGACCTATCGGGCGGCAGGTGGTGATGGTGGAGCTGGCGGTGGAGGCGGCGGAATTCGCGAGGGAAGGCCGGTCGCAGGCAAGTCAGGCACAGGTTGCCAGCATGGCGATGGCGGTGGAGGTGGTTGCGGGGGGATCGTACCACCCTCGGACGATCGAATCGCATCGAATGGAGGCGACGGTGGCCGGGGGTTCCCGGGAGAGACGGTAATCGTCCATCTGGACGACCTCTCCATTGGCGATCAATTTGAGATCGGGATTGGAAGCGGTGGCGGCGGCGGTGCAGGTGGAGATGGATTCAAGGAAGGAACGGCAGGCATCGGCGGACCAGATGGGTGGGTGGTTTTCGTCCCACTGCTTGCGGGCGACAAGGAGGATGACTGATGGCATCGGTTGCGAGGGCAAAGGCAGGGCGTGCGGGCGATGCAGGTGTCCTGGAAGGTCTCGCAGAGGCGGACTTTTGCGTTGACCGAGATGAATACACCGGGATCGATTCAGGCGATGCTCTGCGGCAGGTGATCCGGATTTTGCGGCCACGCGAAGGCACCGAACGGCGGCGATCCACGAAAGCGCACGAAGCCGGTGGGTGGCCAATCGACCGGCTACTCGCGGAGGTGGGTGCGCCGCCTCGCGCAGTCGACTCGGAGTTGGATGTCTACAGCTCGCGGATCGAATACCTGAGGGATGAAGCGACCCAGGACGGCTACGGACTCAACGCCTACTCCGAGCGCGATTTCAGGCAGTTCATACGGTCGAAACCCTCTATCCGCAAAGGCGACCTGGTGCTGCTGGATAACGGCAACTTGAGGGCGGTCTGGAAAGACCAACAAAGCGGACACCTGGGCTTGCAGTTTCTGGGAGGCGATATGGTGCAGTATGTCATTTTCAGACGCCGACAGGCCGTTCGAGGGGTTTCCAGGGTCGCGGGACGGGACTCTCTAGAGGGGGTCGCCCGCCAGATCGATGCCTTCGATCTACATTCGCTTCTTGCCGAATGAAGGGCGACGACCTGCCGGCAGGTGACCATGTCGTCCGCTATGTCAAGCCGAGCCTGATCCTGGAAGATGGCACCCCTGACGGCTTCGATTTTCGTCTGCGTCCTCACAGACCGGACGAGGCGGGGCTGTCTGTCAATTGGCTCGAAGCCTTTGAGGCGCCGAAGACTCACCAGCTGAGCGAGGTTCGGCGATTGTTCCGCCTCAGCGTGCGGCGCACCGGTCGATTCGCAGAGCTTGATGTCGGGGCAACACTGCGCAGGGTATCCGAGGAACTGGATACCTTGCGAATGCTCCATGATCCGCTCAATGCGGCAGATGGATTCGATGCCGACCCGTCGCATGCGGAGATGACGGGTCTGCCGCCCGGCGACTCGGACGAAGCGGCATTGGTGGGGGACATGATCGCCGAATGTGTTGTAGGCATGCATCCGACGATTGTTGCGGACGATGGCTGAGCAGGCGGATTCGGCGACAACGAATGTATGCGATCCGCCGATCTGACCGCCGTCCTTTCTTCTGGCCTACTGTCAGGTGATGACCGTACTGCAACAGCCGGAGCGTTCCGGCCCCCGTCACGGCGACGCCGAAGTTGGTAGCTCTCCCCGCTTTTCCCACGCTCGCTCCTGCCTGCATTGGGCGCATCCCGAACTCGTTGTCTCGGGGGGCGCGTCCCGTCTGGACGTAACATACAGAGACGGACGGGATCCCTTTGGCGGAGGTCATTCGAACAACTCGGCGTGGGTGCCAGCGCGGACGAAGTTGATGGAGCCGCTCGGCTTCGGCGAATCATCGACTTGGTAGATCAAAAGGAAATCCCCGCCGACATGACATTCGCGGTGATTCGCCCACGCTCCTCTCAGCGCGTGATCCCTCCGTTCGGGACCGAGCGGGGCCTCGTTGGCGATGAGGCGGATCATGATCGCCTTGAGCCGATTCATGTCGTACCGGCCCGACCGCGAAAGGCGCTCCCAGTCCTTTAGAAAGCCTCTGGTGAAATCCGCGCGCCGTGGCGGGCGCGTCCGCTTACTGGCGGCAGGCTTCGTCAAGCTCCGTGAACACCTCGTCAGCGCTGGCGAATCGTGCCGTCCCCCGTCTCATCATCTCTTCCGACTCGGCCATCGCCCTTCGGGTTCGGGCATTTGGCACCTTGAGTTCAAGAGGGAATGCCTGATCGACCGCGATTCGGTGGAAGAACAGCCGCACGGCCTCCGAGGCCGTCATCCCCATGGCCGCGAGCGCCGCCGTCGCCTTTTGTTTCATCTCCGTGTCCATTCGAACGTGGAGCATCGAGCTGTGCGTCTTCATCTGACCGTCTCCGCTGTCGCCATTGTGTCGCACCTGCGACACGCAACGTACCATGTTGGCGTGCCAAGGTCAACCACGCCTTCGTGCATCGCATGCTGGTCCGCTTCGAGCACCACGGCCTCGGGAGACTCGACCAAGGGACTGGCGGGAGAAGGCAGAGCAACTTGCGGGACTGGAGCCCAGGCGCGGTCGCGGATGGCACTCGCTCAGGCGGAAGTTCGCCTCCGACCTCATGGACCTGCCACTGAAGGTGCTCTGCGACCTCGGCGGCTGGAAGACTGCCGAGACGGTTCTTCAGTGCTATCAGCGCCCCGACGAGGAGCGGCTCAGAAAAGCCATCGAGGAGTACCGGGGGGTTGGCTCCGCATCCAATTAGCGGGCATAATTAGCGAGAATCGAACTCATCAAGTCGCGTAAGTCCAATCGGGGCGCCCGGATTCGAACCGGGGACCTCCTGCTCCCAAAGCAGGCGCGCTACCGGGCTGCGCCACGCCCCGTCGCCAACCTTCCACAGCGTAGCCAACGTGCGATTCCAACTTCGCCCATTCCCGGCCCGTACGGTACCCCTCGCGACTTTGCTGCTCCTGGCTGCGCTTCCCATTCCCGGACGATTCGGGGTCGGCGTCGGACAGAGCCCGGCGGTGGCTGCAGCTTCGACTACGGGCGAAACGCTGACCATTCACCTCCTGACCGTGGGGCCCGGCGATCGTGTAGAGGAGCTCTTCGGTCATAACGCCATTCTGGTGCGCGACACGCTCTCGGGCTTCGAGGCCGCCTACAACTTCGGGCTCTTTGACCTGGGCGCCGAAGGATTCCTCCTCAACTTTCTGCGCGGTCGGATGATCTACCGCGTTGCCCCGCTGCCGCTCGACGGCATGCTTGCCTCGTATGGAGCCAGCCGCCGAAAGGTGTGGGCGCAGGAGCTGGATCTGGAGCCCGCCCGGCGCGCGCATCTCCTGGAGCTTCTGCAGAGAACGGTCCTGCCCGCCAACAGCAGCTACCGCTACGAATATTTTCTGAACAACTGTTCGACCCGGATTCGCGACATCCTCGACACTGTGCTCGATGGACAGCTTCGCGCGGCGACCGATTCGGTTGTCAGCGAGGGCACGACCTGGCGATACCACACCCGGCGCCTTACCGCCGCTCTGCCGCACTTTCTTGTCGGGATCGATCTGCTTCTGGGGCCGCGTGGCGACAATCCGACCGACCGCTGGCTCGAGATGTGGGTGCCGATGAAGCTGCGCGACCGGGTGGGCGCGCTGACCATTGCGCATAACGATGGCAGCCGGGGGCGTCTGGTGCGCTCCGAAGAGGTGTGGCTGGAATCGGAGCGGGCGCCCGAGCGAACAACGGCGCCGAACCCTGAGGGGGTCTTTCTGGTCGGGGGGATTCTTCTGGCGCTTCTCCTGGCGGGGCTGGACGCGCTGTCACGACGAGGGGTGCGCGGATGCGGAGCCGGGGTGCGCACCCTGGGGGGACTCTGGGGGGTGCTCTGTTTTGGGGTGGGAACGGTCTTGCTGCTCATGCATCTGACCGATCACGAGTTCATGTACTGGAATCGCAACGCTCTGGTCTTCAGTCCTCTGGGAATTGGAGTGGCGGTGGCGCTGATTCGGGGCAGCCGCAGCCGGGCGGCGAGGGGAATGGCGCTGTGGTCGGTCGGGCTGACGCTTCTGGCGCTGGCGCTCTACCTGATTCCCTGGACGCGCCAGGAGAATCTGATGACGATCGCCTTTGCCCTGCCCATTCACCTGGCGGTGTTGCGCATCACGGGATGGCCTGCGACAGAGAGTGCGGAGATGCCGGAATGAGAGAGCGGAATTCCCGGGGCGGCCCGATCGCCTTCATCGGTCACACGCGCCCTGGAATCTTGTGCGATTGATTATACTCCAAACATGAAGAATTCCACTGTGGCGACAACTGCTCCGCAGGGACTCTGGCTGAGCTCGGGATCGCGCATTGTCGCCTGCGCGGCCACCTGGTGCGGGGTCCACTGTGCGCTGACGCCCCTTCTGATTCTGGCGGCGCCGGCGCTGGCGCTCTCGGAGGGGATCGAGCGCGCGGCCTGGGCCGTCACCATCCTCCTCGGAATGCTCATGCTGGCGCTGGGTCCGGCGCGCAGAAGAATAGCGGTGATCGTCGCCTTTGCGACCGGCGGAGTCCTCTGGGCGGCATCGCTGGCCGGCTGGTTCGAACCGATCCCCGAAGCCGTGACCTCGGCGACCGGCAGCCTGATCGTTGCCGCGGCCCTCTTCAGGAGCGCCCGCCTCTGCCGGGCCGACGATTGCGAGGTGTGCGCCGAAGAGAGCGGGTGAAGCGGAGCGACGGAACGCCGACGCTTACCACCTGCAAGGTAGCTGCGTCCGGGATCGCAAAAGAAGCCCCGTCCGTCGGCGATTTGAGGCGGCTCAGAGTTCCCGGTAGCAGGATGTGAAGGCGCGGAAGGCGTGGCCGCGGTGGCTGCGTGCATTCTTTTCGCCGGGAGTGAGCTCGGCAAAGGTGCGGCCCAGCTCCGGATTGAGGAAGAGCGGATCGTATCCGAATCCCCCCTGCCCCCGCCTCTGTCGCAGAATCTGCCCTTGCGCCTCGCCCCTGAAGCAGCGCACGCCTTCTCCACAGAGCCCGACGGCGGTCCGGAGGCTTCTCTCCGGGGGCGCGGCTCCCGCCTCGGCAAAGGCGGCCACGCACAGATAGCGGGCCCCCCGTCCGGCTTCGGGCACCGTGCGCAGCGATTCGAGCAGCCATGCATTGTTGGCCTCGTCCTGCGCAAGCCCGGGGTAGCGCTCCAGCGGGGCAAAGCGACGGCTCCTGACCCCGGGGCGCCCATCCAGCGCATCGACCACAAGGCCGGAATCCTCCGCAACGGTCGGCAAACCGGTCAGGTGCGCGAAATAACGCGCCTTCGCCGCGGCATTTTCCGCGAAGCTCTGCCAGGGTTCGAGCTCCTCTTCGGCGCGCGACCAGGGAACGCCGGCATCGTCCAGGGTCAGGATCTGTGGTCCCCTGCATTCCTTGAGGATTTCGATCACCTCGCCCGCCTTGTGCGCATTTCGCGTAGCCAGGAGCAGCACGGTCTTCAGCTACCCTCCACCCTTCCGGGAACGGGGCGCCGGAACAGATGCGCCCACCGCCACCGGTTCATGAGGCGTTCATGCGGTCGCGCGGCGGATTTTTGCGATCAGGGCCCGCGTCGAGTGCCCGGGCAGGAGCGGCACGATCGCGACACGCCCCCCGGCCCTCTCGACAACCCCTGCCCCGGCCACCCTGTCGGCGCTGTAATCGCCCCCCTTGACCAGAACATCGGGAAGAAGGGCGGCGATGAGCGCCCGGGGCGTATCCTCGTCGAAGAGCGTGACGAAATCCACACACTCCAGCGCCGCCACCACCCCGGCGCGGCTCCCCTCGTCCACCAGCGGGCGCTCGGGCCCCTTCTCCAGCCGCCGCATTGATGCATCGGTATTGAGCGCCACAACCAGCCGATCGCCCAGAGAGCGCGCCTCATTCAGGCATTGCACGTGCCCGGCGTGCAGCAGATCGAAGCAGCCATTGGTAAAGACCAGCCGGAAGGATCGTCCGGGTCCTGCCCGCTCCACCAGTTCGGTGCGGGAGAGGATCTTCGCCGCAGGCGGACGCATGGCGTTCAGAAGAGCTGGAAGATGAGGAAGCCGGCCAGCAGAATCGAAACCCAGAGCACCATGCTGCCCGATGGCCAGGTGCGCGCCAGAACGCCCTGGGGTCCATGCGCCCGGAAGGCGCCCCGCATGGTTCTGTCCACAACGCCCAGAACGGCGGCCCGCAGAGTGGTGTCGGCAGAGCGCACAACCCTGCCGGTGGCCCGCACAACCCGGACCGCGCCGCGCCGGTAGACCCAGTCGACATCGAGGTTCAGCGAGGGAATCTCGGCCGGGTAGATCTTCCAGAGCTGGAAGGCGACGATCGCTCCGATCGCGAAGCAGAGGATCTGAATCTGGGTGAGGACATTGGAGATGGTGTAGGGATTGTAGTCGTAGTCGTAGGGCAGAAGCCGATAGAGCATCTCGGGGTAGATGCCGATCGCCAGGCAGAGGGCGGCCGCAATTCCCATGGCGACCAGCATGTTGCGCGGAGCTTCGCGGGTGCGGATTCCCGAATCGTGTGCAAAGAAGGCGAAGAAGGGAATCTTGACGCCGGCGTGCTCCACCACCCCCGCCGAGGCAAAGAGCATAAAGGGCCAGATCCAGTTGTGGCCCTCGTAGAGGAGCGATGACATGATCATGCTCTTCGAGACGAATCCGTTGAAGAGCGGCACGGCCGAGATCGCGGCGGCGCCCACAATGCAGAAGGCTGTCGTCCAGGGCATCGAGCGCCAGAGCCCCCCCAGATCGGAGGCCCTGGTCTTGCCCGTGATGTACATGACTGCGCCCATCGACATGAAGAGCAACTGCTTGAAGATGACGTGATTGAAGACCTGGGCCAGAACTCCATTGATCGCCAGCGTCGAACCGACCCCGATCCCGCAAACCATGAAGCCGACCTGGTTCATCATCGAATAGCAGAGGGTGCGGCGCAGGTCGTTCTCGATGACGGCGTAGAAGATCGGGAAGCAGGCCATGGCCGCGCCGACGTAGATGAGCAGATCCTCGCCGGGGAAGAAGCGCGCCAGGGCATAGACCGCCACCTTGGTGGTAAAGGCGCTGAGGAAGACGGTGCCGGTCGGGGTGCCCTCGGGGTAGGCGTCGATCAGCCAGCCGTGGAGCAGGGGAAAGGCGGCCTTGATTCCCACCGCAAAGAAGACGAGCCAGGCGGCTAGGCTGGCCAGGCCCATCTCGCCGATCTCCAGACTGCCGGTGGCGGAGGCGTGCACCAGCGCACCGGCCAGTAGCGTCACCCCCGAGACGACATGGACCAGGAGGTAGCGCATTCCTGAACGGATTGCTTCGGGGGTGCGGCGCGCCCATATGAGGAAGACCGAGCTGACCGCCAGGAGCTCCCAGAAGATGAAGAGGCTAATGAAGTCTCCGGCGAAGACCGCCCCCAACCCGCTCCCGGCATAGATCAGGGCGGCGGTGTGCTGCAGGGTGGCGCCCTCGCCCTTCCCGATGTGCAGCGAGTAGATGACCGCGAGGAGGGCGGCCAGGTGGAAGATGTAGCCGAAGAGGAGGCTCAGGCGATCGGCGTGAACCAGGGTGAGGGTGTAGTCGAGGAAGCCGGCCTGGATGAGGGTGTTGTCGTCGATTCCCCACCAGACATTGGCGATCCCCAGGAGAGGAACGAGGATCAGCCAGACCGTGCGCAGCCGGGGCGCACCGCGCAGGAGAGGGACGAGGAGCGCGCCCGCAAAGAAGATCAGGAAGGGAGGAATGGGATTAGCCCACATCGTGCACCCCGCAGGCAGGCAGAGGCAGGAGAGGGGCGCATGCAACGGGAGCCCCTGCATGAAGCGGCCATTCTTCCGGGAGGCAGCCGGGCGCGCGCCAGAGTTCCGCAGACGATGCGTGGAGAGTGCCGGATGCGCGACGAAGCGCCGGGTTGCCGGCGCCTGTCATTCCCCTGCTGGCGCCTGTCATCTCCCTGCTGGCGCTTGTCACCTTCCTGCTAGCGCTTGTCATCGTAGTAGTCCTCCGAGCGCATGACCAGACGGCGCAACCCCTTCGAGAGCAAAATCAGGAGCGCGATCCCGAAGAACCCGAAGAAGGGATAGATGATGTGCAACTCCTCGATCGGATGGCGATGGTCGCGCTCGATGACGAAATCCAGGAGGAGGACGATGGCGGAGAGCGCGAAGAAGCTCCGCAGGATCCAGCGGACCCAATGCGCCGGGACGCTGTTGGGTTTGTGTTCGCTCATGGGCCGGCCACCATTGTCATGAGACGGTAGAGGGGGTCGGGGTGGATGAAGAGCGCAATGCAGACCGTAGCCGTGACGACAATCGCCGCCACCGACCAGAGGGGAGCGCCGCCCGGGCCCTGATGGTGGTGCGCGTGATCGTCGTGGCCGGGTGGGGATGACTCTTCTTTGGTGGCCTTGCCGAAGAATCCCCGCAATGGAATTTCCAGGAGGTAGGCCAGCGAGAGGAGTGCGCTCAGCATGAGCACCGCAACCAGTCCGATCTGTCCGGCGTCGAGCGCCCCCAGACCGAGGAACCACTTGCTCCAGACTCCGCCCGCAGGAGGAAGGCCCGCAATGGAGAGCGCCCCGATCAGAAACGCTGCAAAGGTGATGGGCATACGGCGACCCAGCCCATCGAGCTGACTGACCTCGGTGCGGTGCGTGGCCACCATGATCGCCCCGGCGCAGAAGAAGAGGGTAATCTTGCCGAAGGCGTGCATGGCGATGTGCATTCCGCTGCCGATGACCCCCATGCGGTTGGCGAGCATTGCGCCCAGCACCACGTAGGAAAGCTGGCTGATGGTGGAATAGGCCAGGCGCGCCTTCAGATTGTCCTTGCCGAAGGCCACCAGCGAACCCAGGATGATTGTGGCGGCCGCGACCCACATCAGCCAAACCGATCCCGCCGTTGCAGTGATGAAGTCGGTGCCGAAGATGTACACCGTCACCTTCAGGACCGCGAAGACCCCGGCCTTCACCACTGCCACCGCGTGCAGCAGGGCGCTCACCGGAGTCGGGGCCACCATGGCTGCGGGCAGCCAGCGATGGAAGGGCATCACTGCCGCCTTTCCGATCCCGAAGACAAAGAGTCCCAGCAGGACCGGCACCAGAGCGGGGCTCACCCGCCCCTCGAGAATTCCCCCCGGCGCAAAATCGAGCGTTCCCGCAAGGGTATGGACCCAGAGAATTGCCAGAAGCTGGAAGACGATCGAGGTCGAGAAGAGAATTCCCAGGTAGATCCGCCCCGCGCGCCGGGCCGCCTCGGTGCCCGCGTGCGTCACCAGGGGGAAGGTGGTGAGCGAGAGCACCTCGTAGAAGACAAAGAGGGTGAAGAGATTACCGGCGAAGGCCACCCCCATCGTCGATGCGATGGCGAAGGCAAAGAAGGTGTAGAAGCGGGTCTGGTTCTCTTCGTGGTGCCCGCGCATGTACCCGATCGCATAGGCGGTGGTGACGATCCAGAGGAAGGATGCGATGAGCGCGAAGAGGATGCCGAGCGGTTCGGCCTGAAGCACAATCGGAATGCCGGGGAAGGGTTCCGCCAGGACAATCCGGGGTTGCGCGCCGCCCTCGACCGCCCGGTAGATCGTCAGAACCACGGCGAAGAGCGCCCCGGCGGTGATCAGGCTGGCCGCCTCGCGCGCATTGGGATTGCGACGCAGAAGCAGCACGAATCCCGACCCCAGGATCGGCAGGAGGAGCGCCAGGATCAGTGGCGTGGTCATCGCCCGAAGCCGTTCAGAAGAAGTTCGGCTGCGCCCTCGGCGATCCGGGCGGTGCGCGCGGCGTCAATTCCGAAGTACAGATTGAGGAGGACCAGCGCCCAGGTCGGCGCCAGAAGTCCCAGGGGGGCCTCTTTGCGGGGGGAATCGGCAGCGGCGGCGTCCGGCGTGCGGAAGTAGGCCGCCTCGACCACCCGCCAGATATAGACCAGCGCCATCACCGAGGTCAGCAGGACCAGAACCGCGACAGGCCACCAGCCCCGCTCCAGTGCGCCTGCAATCAGATACCACTTGCTGACAAACCCCACCGTAAGGGGGATGCCCACCAGACTCAGTCCGCCTGCCACGAAGGCCGCCATCGTCCAGGGCATGCGCCGGCCCAGCCCGGCCATCGACGCAATGTTCACTGATCCGATTCTGTACATGACGCAGCCCATCGCCATGAAGAGCGCCCCCTTCATGAGCGCATGATTGAAGAGATGCAGAAGGGTGGCGGTCAGGCCGGTGACGGTCGCAAGGGAAAGCCCGAGAATCATGTAGCCGATCTGGGCCACCGACGAATAGGCAAGGAGGCGCTTCACGTTCTCCTGGAAGATCGCCACCAGCGACATGCTCACGATCGCCGTCAGCGCCAGGGGCAGCAGCACAAGATCCAGCCTCATGGCACCGAAGGAGAAGGGCGCGCCGAAGACGGTCAGGAAGAAGCGCAGCATCATGTAGACCGCCACCTTGGTGGCCGTCGAGGCCATGAAGGCCGTCACTGCCGAGGGGGCGTAGGTGTAGGCATTCGGCAGCCACAGATGCAGGGGGAAGAGCGCCAGCTTGAGGCAGAAGCCCACGGCAAGGAATCCGTACGCCACCTTCACGGTGCGCGAATCCCACACCCCCGGCAGCAGCATGGCCAGATCGGCCATGTTGAGCGAGCCCGTCATGGAGTAGAGAAGCCCGATTCCGATCACAATAAAGGTGGCCCCCACCGAACCCATGACCAGATAGCGGAAGGCCGAAGTGAGGGCGCGTCGGTCGCGGCCCAGGGCAATCAGGGCGTAGGCCGAGAGCGAGGAGATTTCGAGGAAGACGAAGACATTGAAGACGTCGCCGGTCGCCGCCATGCCCAGGAGGCCGGCGAGGCAGAGGAGCCAGGCCGCGTGGAAGAGGCGGACACGGTCGGGGTCGATCTCGCGCTCCACGCTGCGGAGTGCGTAGGGACTGACCAGGGCGCCGATCGTGGAAACGATCGCCAGCACCCAGGCATTCACCATGTCGATGCGGTACTCGATGCCGATCGGGGGCGCCCAGTCGCCGAGTGCGTAGGAAATCGTTCCCGCAGAGAGAACCTGTCCCAGGAGGTTCAGAGAGATGGCCAGCGCCGACCAGCTTGCCAGCACTGCCACTCCCCACGCCGCCCGCCCCGGCAGAAAGATGCAGAGCGGCGCCGCGATCAGTGGAATCACGACCTGCAGGACGGGAAGGTGTTCCAGGATCATGCGCTCATTCCGCCCTCGATGCGATTGATCTCGTCTTCCTCGATGGTTCCGTAGGCCTCGCGAATCCGGATCGCCAGCGCCAGCCCGACCGAGGTGGTTGCGACTCCCACCACAATTGCGGTCAGGATCAGCACATGCGGAAGCGGGTTCGAGTAGAGCGCTTCGACTGCCACCTCTGCACCCGCGGCTGCGCCATCCGCCCCGTACCCCTCCGACTCGCCATAGCCGCCGTACTCGATCAGAATCGGCGGGGTGCCGGCCGCGATCTTGCCCAGACTGATGTAGAGCATGAAAACCGAGGTCTGAAAGATGTTCAGCCCCACAATCTTGCGGATCAGATTGCCGCGCGCGATCAGGATGTAGAAGCCCGTCATCATCAGAACGATGACGATCCAGTAGGTGTAGTGCGAGACGAAACCCGGATTCACTCGGCGCCCTCCTCTGCCCTGCCTCTGCCCGCAAAGAGATAGAAGACCGAGACCATGACCCCGAAGACCGTGACCAGAACCCCCAGCTCCACCAGGAGGATGCCGTAGTGCTGTCCGCCCTCGGGGTGGGCGGGATCGTAGGCGAAGGCGTTGAAGGCCAGGTAGCCGTGCCCGCGCATCATCGTCACCACCCCGACCCCCGCGTAGATCAGTACGCCCAGCGCCGCGCAGCCATTCGCGAAGGCGGGGGGCAGAACGCGCTGCACCTCGTCCAGCCCGTACACCAGCGCCAGGAGCGCGAAGGCTGCCGCCAGAATGACACCGGCCTGGAAGCCGCCGCCGGGGCTGTAATCCCCATGAAAGTGCACATAGAGGGCAAAGGTGATGATGAAGGGGGTGAGGATCTTTGCGCCCACCCGAATGATGATCTCCTCTCTCATGGCGATGCGGCCTTCCCTTCGTCGGCATCTCCGCTGCCGGGGCGAGAGCGCCGTCGTCCCGCCAGGAGAATCATGACCCCCACCGCCGCCGCAAATACGACCGTGGTCTCGCCCATGGTGTCGTAGCTGCGATAGGAGGCCAGCACGGAGGTGACCACATTCGGAATCCCGATCTCGTGTCCGCTCTCTTCGATGTAGTGGTCGGCCACATGGCGGTGGACGGGATTGGAGGCGTCGCCGAAGGGCGGCAGATCCATCGTGCCGTAGATCAGGGCGATTCCGGTGAGGCAAACCACAAAGAGAGGAAGGATGGGGGTGTGGGACGGTTTGCGTTCGCGCGTTCCGCAGAGCGCCAGCGTTCCCAGGAAGAGAATGGTCGAAATTCCCGCACCAACGGCGGCCTCGGTAAAGGCGACGTCGACGGCGTCCATGACGGTGAAGACGCCGGCCGAGAGGAGCGAATAGACCCCCGCCAGCATGACCACGGCGAAGAGGTTGCGAACCCGGACAAGGGCTAGGGCGGTCACCGCCAGAAGGGTCAGCAGGACAATGGTGACGACGGTTACGATGATGCGTCTCCCTTCGGGGCCGGCAAGGAATCGCCTGCGACTCCGCCGCCATCCGTCTGCATGGCGTCGCCGCTGCCGTCGGCCGTCAGAGGGCGGATTCCGCCGGAGAGCGCGGCTCTGGCCACTGCATGAGAGGCGATCGGGCTGGTGAACCAGAGAAAGATCAGGATCAGAAGCAGTCGCGCCGTCACGCCCCAGCCATCGGCGAGGCTGTACAGGGCAAAGCCCCCCAGGATCATTCCGGCGCCCATCGTTTCGGTCATGCCGCCGGCGTGCATCCGCGTAAAGACGTCGGGCAGGCGCACCATGCCCAGCGCACCGGTCAGCAGAAAGAAGGCACCCCCGGCGAGGAGGGCGCCGGCGAGCCAGTTGGTCAGAATCGTCACCGCGAGCGCGCCCGATCCGGTGCCGAGGCGGAGGGAGCCGGTCGCGAGCGCCCCCCCAGATCGCCGTATTCGATGTACTTCAGCACCGCAATTGTGCCAATGAAGTTGATCAGCGCATAGACGAGCGCCAGATCCAGGAACTCGGGCCGCCCATTGAGGAACCCGATCACCGCAATCAGAAGCACGGTCTTGGTGCCGAAGTTGTTGAGAGCGAGCACGCGATCGTAGGCGGTCGGGCCCAGGAGCGCCCGGCACAGAACGAGCGCCATCGCCACCAGCAACGCCGCCGCAGTCGCCGCGATCACCCTGCAGCCTCTCCGTGACGGTCGGATGCGCCCTCGAGCGCGGCCACCCGCCGGTTCATGTCGTTCTCCTCCGAGCCATCGACCTCGGAGCCGACCAGGGCGTGAACCTCGAGGTCGTCGCCGACGATTCCCGTGGTGACGGTGCCGGGGGTGAGGGTGATCGAGTTGGCATAGATGAAGCGCCCCAGATCGGTGCGCTGGGAGGCCTGAAAGTGGACGACGCGCGCATCGAGGCGCAGCCGGGGCGAGAGAATGATGCTCGCCACCCTGAGATTCGAGCGAAAGATCTCCCAGATCAGCCAGAGGAGATAGCCGGGGCCCCGTCCGAGCAGGTGCAGGGGAAGGGATTCGCGGTCAAGGATGCCCATGCGCACCACAATCCAAACCGCCAGGGTGCAGGTGACCAGCCCGAGACCCAGCAGGAGCCCGTGGTCGATGCTCAGCGGACCCGAAAGCACCATCCAGAGCGCAAGGAGGATTCCCCAGAGCCAGAAAGCTCGCATCTCGTCGTTTTCGCTCCTCGCAGCCGGTAACGTTGCCGCATTCCCCGGAAGTTCTGATGGCCCGGCCCTGTCGGCCCGGCGCCTCGCCGCTCCCGGTGCGCGCTCGACAGCTCCACGGGCCGCCCCTCCCTGCGCCCGGGACAGCCGGAACCCGCAGAATCCGCCAGCGAATCTACCAGTTGGACTGGGCACCGTCCACTATTTCCTGTACCAGAAGCTCGATCGCCTCGATGCGTCCCACTTCTTCGGTCTCGCTTGCATCGAGGTACTGCCCCACCACCCGCAACTGCTGCTGATCCCAGAGAATGGTATAGGCTTCGCGGTCCAGAAGCTCAACCTGAACCACCAGCACCACCTCGCGCTGGAGCACCTGAACGCTCTCGGCCTGCTGCCCGCGACGATAGAGGGGTGCAGTGAGTTCGTAGCGCAGAATTGTTCCCGACACCACGGCGTCGGCGCTCTCCTCGCCCGCCTGCGTGAGTCCGAGCGCGCGCGGAAGCTGGCGCAGAAGGGCTTCGTGAAGCTCCTGAGTGAGCTCGAAGCGGTTGGTTTCGTTCTCGAAGGGAAGGACGGCGAGGGTACGAACATGCTCGGGCAATCCCGCGCCGGAGATAAAGGAATAGTTGCAGCTCGCCAGGAATCCCCCAAGCGCAAGCGGCAGCGCGAGGCGAATGAAGCCGCTGCGATTCCGGGGCGGCCGCAGACTGCACTCGCCACCCTGCCCTGCCCGCCGGGCGCTCTGCCGCTCCCGGTTCGCTCCCGGCACGGTCTGCGGGCGTCTACGGAGCCGGGCGCAGAGCGTAGGGACTCCAGATTGCGGATGGAAAGGGGTCGGCATCTTCCACCATCTCCAGGGTGAGGACGAGTTCGCGGTATTCGGCCCGATTGCGATAGGTGGCGCGGCCGGGATAGCGGCCTGCAGACACCGGACGATCAAGGGTAACCTCTTCGCGGACTGCGCCGCCGTGCAACAGTGCCGCCCGGCGAAGGTGGCCGGGTGTGGCGGGGTCGGGGCCGGGACCGATCTCGAAACGCAGCTCCAGGCCCGACTCCAGCGTGTAGTCGAGCCGGTGTCCATCCGGATTTCGGGTGGCGCGGGCGAGGCGGGCGTCCCGGCCGGGGCGAACAACGCCCAGTGCGGCCCAGAGGAGGGGGGGCGGGGGGACAAGGGTGGCAGAGAGGCCCGGTGGAATTCGCAGATCGTGATCGACCAGGGCGGCAACCGCGGCAGTTTCGCCATTTTCCAGGAAGAGATCGAGCCGGGCCCGGTACGGAGGCTCGACGCGGGCGACCCCCAGGCCGGATCCGCGAAAGTCGGGTTCGCGCGCGCGCCAGGCGAAAGTGAGCTGTGCCGGATCCGATGGCGCTGCGGCCGCTTCCAGCGCGGCCACCCAGGACGACAGCTCCGCAGCCGGCAGGGGAGTGCCCCCGGGAGCGGCGCGTTCGGGCCCGACACACCCCGAAAGCAGTCCCGTACAGATTCCCGTCGCGGCGACAATCCCCAAAACAGCTTCGCGCTTCAATGGTTGCCGCTGGCGATGCCATGGCTTCCACCCCGGCGCGGCTGCCCCCCTGTCGATAGATTCGCAGGTCATGGTCTCCAAACCGGTCTTCATCGTTTCAGATGTTCACCTCGGCGCCATCCCCCCCGAGGGGGAGGCCGCCTTCCGGCGCTGGCTCCTTCATGTAAAGGAATCGGCCAGCCGTCTGATCATCAATGGCGACCTCTTCGACTTCTGGTTCGAGTACCGGCGCGTGGTGCCGGGCGACCATGTGCGCGTGCTGGCGCTTCTGGCCGATCTGGTCGATGCCGGCGTGCCCGTACTGATGCTGGGCGGCAATCACGACTGGTGGGGCGGACGCTATCTGCGCGACCGCATCGGCATCGACTTTCATCGCGAACCGGTCCGCCTGAAGCTCTGTGGGCGGGCGCTGCTTCTGGCCCATGGCGATGGACTCGGGACCGGCGATTCCGGCTATCGTCTGCTGCGCAGGATTGTCCGCAGCGGCTGGGCGCGCGCGATCTTTCGCTGGCTTCATCCGGATCTGGCGATCGGGCTGGCCGATCGGTTGTCGGGAACGCATGCCGCAGTGGGAACGGGGGTTCGGGATGCCCGGACGGAAGGAGGAACGGATGTGGGGGACAACCCGGCGACCCGGAGCGGCTCCGGCCAGGGGACGGACGCACCGGTTCCGGCAGAGCTTGCTTCCGAAGGGACCGGCAGCGAAGGCGAGGGCCGGCTCGCCCACCTTGTGGCCTGGGCCCAAAACGAGCTCGCCCGCGACCGATCGCTCGAGATCGTCCTGACCGGGCACAGTCACACCCCGGCGATCGTCGAGGTGGAGGCGGGACGCTACTATGTGAATTCGGGGGACTGGGTGGTGCACCGCAGCTACGTCACCCTGGACGAGAGGGGATGGCCGGTGCTGCACGAGTGGAGCCGGTAGGGCGCAGGCGCGCGCGACCAGAGCTTTTCCCTTCGGGCCCTCGGGGCGACCCGGGCGGTCCATGGAGCGGTTTACGGAAGAGAAACCCGCACCGCCATCTCGACCGCGCCGGTGACCGGATCGCCCTCAATCGTCAGCGGTTCAGGGAAATCTCTCAGGTGGGTGGAGACGAAGGCGTCGACCCCGGACAGCAGAAGGGTGAAGATGGCAACCGCCAGCCAGTCTTCGCGCTGCTCCGCGCGGGCATCGGCCAGACCGCGCAGGCGCACGATCTCTTCATTGTCGGCAAGGGCGGCCTCGATCACCTCGGGGTCATCCACTCCCTGGACAGCCAGCCCGGAGGTGATCCGATCCTCCTGGAGCGTCACCCGGTCGCGCGCGGCCCGCAACCGCCTCTGCGTCTTGAAGACCATCCACCCGGCCAGCGCCTCGGCTCCGAAGTAGAAGGCGCCACGGGTCCGCGAACCGGTACTTGCATGGCCCCATCCCGGAATCAGCGAACCGCGCAGAAAGGCGCCGGCGGGACTGATCGGGGAGAGGGCAGCCGAATCCGGCGCAAGAGTCGCAGCCGGGCTCGGCAGCGTGTCGGGGGTTTCCTGCGCGGCGACCGCCGAAGAAAAGAGCGCGCCCGCCAGCAAAAGCCCCCCCGTCCGGAGCGCGGTGGCGGCCCCCATGTCCGTGCATCGTCTCATCTTCATGCCCTACCGGCCCTCGCCGCCCAAGTTCGGCACCATCACCGGAAGCGCGGCCGGCACCACCTCCACGCGCAGCTCGCGAACCGGATCGGGGACGATCTCGCCATCGACCTCGAAGTGAAATGGATCGCCATGCGGACGCCGCACGATCGCACGCTGCAACCGCCCGGTCGAGACTGGCGACGAATCGCCGTGGCGTCCCCGAATGACTTTCGGGACCAGATCCAGGAAGCGAATCCACCCGAGCGACCCGACATGACAGAGGTCGAGGCGGCCATCGGTCGCGCTGGCCTGCGGGTTGATCCGGAATCCCCCTCCAATCGATGGACCCACAGTGATCACCGCAATCATCGTCGGCCCCTGCACGCTCCACCCCTCATCGCTGTCGGCATCGATCTCGATCGCCAATGCCTGCGGCCGAAAGGAGATCATCGCGCTCACCAGCGCGGCCAGGTATTGCAGCAGACCCGGAAAGCGCCGAAAGCGGCTGCGACAGTTCAGAATGTCCACATCGATTCCCGTTCCCAGAAGATTGACAAAGATCCGTTCGCCGCCCTCCCACCGCACCCGTCCCACATCGAAGCGCTCGACCCTGCCGGTCAGAAGGGTCGCCACCACGCCCTGGATCCCGGAACTCCGATCGATCATGCGGAAAAAATCGTTGCCGGTGCCCACCGGATACAGAAGAAGCGGAGGGATGGGTCCGGCCTCGACACCAACCAGCCCCTGCGCAACCTCGTGAATGCTGCCATCGCCACCCACCACAATCAGGCGGTCGATGCGGTCGGCAATCGCTGCCCGCGCCAGATGCGATCCATGACCCGGAGCCTCGGTGAAGCGTGGCTCGACGGCGATGCCCTGCGCGTTCAGAGCGCTGAAGAGCCTCGAGGCAGCCCTCCTGCCCCGGCCCCCGGATGCTGCGGGATTGACGATGGCGCGGATGCGGTTCATGGCATGTGGGAAGGGAGGACTGGCCGCTCCTGCACCGGTATGGGGGGTATGGAATGGGACGATCGCCAGGGCGGGCGCACTCTTGCCGGAGGGGAAGCCCGGGGGGGACCTCCTCTCTGCGGTGGCGGAGGCGTGTGGGAATCGAACCCACCCACCCGGGTTTCAGCCGGGCACACTGGTTTTGAAGACCAGACGGGACACCAGCCCCGATCCGCCTCCCCCTGACAGCGCAGCGCACAGTGATCCGGCGGCGCTCGCCACATCGCCCGCCGTGGTCCGCAACCTGCCGGATTCGCGCACATCGCGCGCATCGACAGTCACGCCCTGTGCAACAAAAGCCGGACAGCGATCATCCGCACCCCGCAATTTGCAGGATCCGCAGCCGAATGCCACCCCCGGCAATCCGTGAACGCGATGCCGCGTGTTGTTCTCTCGCTGGCGAAACAAACGTTTCTTCCCGCGCTGTACAGATCGGAGCCGCACGAGTGTGAACCCTTCTTTAGCGATCGCGTCGCCGTGCCAGCCCCTCGTCCCCCGCCCTCTCCTCGCGCTGCCACAGCCGCTCCAGGCGCTCGATGGCACCGACGATCCCGGAGCGAAGCAGGGCAACGCGCCGCCGCTGCCCGGGATGGCGCCACAGACGGAAGATGAGCACCGCATCATCGTGGAGTTCGCGCGCCAGATCGCGCCACCGGATCGCCACAAGGCCCAACAGAGGAGCCAGCAGCGCCGCCCCGAGAGCCACGCCCGGCCCGGCCGCCAGGTAGGCGGCCACCGTCCACGCCAGCCAGGCCAGCGCCGAACCGGCCATCAGCGCCGCCAGGGCCATCGTCGCGGTCAGCTCCAGTTCGGGGCGCCGACGACGAATGACCAGACCGGGCAGACGGGTCGCGGGAGCCCAAAGCGCAATCCCCGCAATCGCGAGGGGCAGCCCGAAGAGCAGCGCCGGACCGCGCGCCAGAAGGTATCGCAGCGCCGAGCCGACCGACGGGCGAGGGAGCACATTCGCCTCGGCAACGCCCAACTCGGCACTCAGGGCCATGTATTCCTCCAGCGCCTTCACCAGGGCATCGTACTCCTGTGGGTGACGGCGACGCAGCCATGCCATCCCCCGCGCAAAGCGCTGCAGACGCGGAAAGCGGACGCCGAGCGGTTCGTGCGGGCGGACAGGAAGTCGTCGCCATTCCTGCATGTAGAGCTGTTCCGCCACCTCAACCAGAATGCGGTCGCGGTGGCGCTCGAAGTTCAGCGTCTGCCTGCGAATTCCCCGCTCGATCCGGGCCGTCAGCGCGCGCGCCGCCGCTACGGGGTCATCTACCCAGAGCTCCTGCAGATCCCGGCAGCCAAAAGGTTCGCCAAAGCGCACCGCCACATGGGTGCGGGCCCGCTCCTTGCGCGAATAGGTCATCCCCACCGGAACAATTGCAAGGTCCAGTCTCCACTGCATGCGGGCCTCGGCCAGGAGCGCAATGCGGGCCGCGCCGGTGCGAAATTCGGCCAGCCGCGCCCCGGAATGGCTCTTCCCCTCGGGGTAGATTTGGATTGCGCCGCCCCGATGCAGCACCGCCACCGCCGAATCAAACATCTCCTCGTTGCGGTGCATGGAATCGGGGTCGTCCTCTCTGCGGTAGATCGGGATTCCCCCCAGCACGCGCAGAACCGGGCCCAGAAGGAGGCGATCGAAGAGGGGCGCGCGCGCAAGGGGACGGGCGATCCGTTCGCTGCACCGATAGACCAGAACCGGATCGAGAAGGCTGTTGGGGTGATTGACAGCGAGCAGAAGCGGCCCGGGAGGCACCGGGGGGCCGCAGCGATCGACGCGGTAGTAGAGCGATGCAATTCGTCCCGCCGCCCGGGTCAGAATGGTGGGAAGCCGCCCGCTGGAGCCGCCCCTTCCCGAGGTATTCGGGGAGGACGCCCCCTCACCCGGCCTCGCGGTCTCCCCGGCGTTCGGCATTTCCCTGCGGTCCGCCGGCGCTATCTTGACCGGTTCCCTCACGCTTCGCTCCCCACTCCTCAGCGCGCTCCCCTGCGCCCTGCGTTCCGAGGTCCACCCACCGCCATCCATGACGATCACCGCCCCCTCAGCGACCGGCCCCGCAGCCGCGACCGTCTCTGCCGGCACGCGCAACCCCGGAATGCCCTTCGATCCCGCCGAGGTGCATCGCATTCGGGTCAACCGCGCCGCAGCCGACCAGCGGGCCGCGACCCTGGTCCGACGGCGTTCGCTGAAGGGGGCCTGGCAGATCAACTGGCTTCTGCGCTGTATCGCCATGATGGATCTGACGACCCTGGCCGGCGACGACACCCCCGGGCGCGTCCGCCGTCTCTGCGGCAAGGCTCGCCGTCCGGTGCGCCCCGAAATTCTGCACGCGCTCGAGATCGACGCCAGTGCGGTGAGGGTTGGGGCCGTATGCGTCTACCATGATCTGATTGCGACGGCCCGCGAAGCGTTGGCCGGAAGCGGAATTGCGGTTGCAGCGGTCTCCACCGGCTTTCCGGCCGGTCTCTCGAGTCTGAAGCTCCGGCTGGCCGAGATTCGCGAATCGGTGGCTGCGGGAGCCGACGAGATCGATGTCGTCATCACGCGGGGACTGGTGCTGCGAGGAGAATGGGAGGAATTGTACAGCGAGATCGCCGCCTTTCGCGAAGCCTGCGGCGAGGCCCATCTCAAGGTAATTCTGGGAACCGGAGAGCTGGGAACGCTGGCCAATGTACAGCGGGCGGCCATGGTGGCAATGATGGCGGGTGCAGATTTTGTCAAGACCTCAACGGGCAAGGAGCGCGTGAATGCCACCCTTCCGGTCGGACTGGTTCTGGCTCGCGCAATCCGCGAATACCGCAGAACGACTGGCATTGCGGTCGGACTCAAGGCAGCCGGGGGAATCGCCACCGCCCGCGACGCCCTCGCCTGGCTGATTCTGCTGCGCGAGGAGCTTGGCCCCCACTGGATGCACCCCGAACGCTTCCGCTTTGGTGCGAGTTCGCTGCTGGCCGACATCGAACGGCAGCTTGAACACCATGCAACCGGTCGCTATTCCGCCTTCCACCGTCATCCGCTGGGGTAGATTGCCAATGAACGACATCTTTCATGCTCCGGGATATGGTCCTGCTCCCGAAGACCCCACCCTGGCCCTGGAGTGGCTGCAGGGGGGCGAACGCACCTTCGGCCACTGGATCGGGGGAGTGGAAGAGGAGGGAGCCGGGTCGGTGCACGAAACCCGCTGCCCCGCCGATGGCCGCCCCCTGGGAAGATTCCGCTACGGCGACCGCTCCGACGTGGAGCGCGCGGTGAATGCCGCCCAGGTCGCGCTGCCGCTCTGGCAGGGGCTGGGCGCACATGGCCGCGCGCGTCACCTCTACCGCCTTTCGCGGCGACTGCACAGGCATGCCCGCCTCTTTGCCGTCCTCGAAGCGCTGGACAATGGCAAGCCCATCCGTGAAGCGCGCGATCTCGACATTCCCCTGGCGGTGCGGCACTTTCAGCACCATGCGGGGTGGGCCGAGCTGCTGTCCACCGAGTTTTCGGACTACGAGGCGCTGGGGGTCGTCGGCCAGATCATCCCTTGGAACTTTCCCCTCCTCATGCTGGCCTGGAAGGTGGCGCCCGCTCTGGCTGCCGGGAACACGGTGGTGCTCAAGCCGGCCGAATACACGCCCCTGACTGCGCTGCTCTTTGCCGAAATCGCCCACGATGCGGGGCTTCCCCCGGGGGTGCTGAATGTCGTCACCGGCGATGGAGCGACCGGAGCCGCGCTGGTGCGCCATCCCGGGCTGGCGAAGATCGCCTTTACCGGCTCCACCGAGGTCGGTCGCGAGATCCGTCGCGCCACCGCAGGCCGCAGCATTCATCTGTCGCTGGAGCTGGGGGGGAAATCCCCCTTTGTCGTCTTCGCAAGCGCCGATCTCGATGCAGCGGTCGAGGGCGTGGTCGATGGGGTGTGGCTCAATCAGGGCGAGGTTTGCTGCGCAGGCTCGCGACTCCTGGCCGACGAGAGCATCGCAGAGCGCCTTCACGAGCGGCTGCGGGCGCGGATGGAGCGGATTCGGGTCGGACACCCGCTCGACAAGGGCACCGACATGGGAGCGATCGTCGATCAAAGTCAGGTCGAGCGCATCGACAGCTATCTGCAGAGCGCAATCGCAGATGGGGCCAGGGTGCTGCAACCCGCACGAACTCTTCCGAGTGGCGGCTGCTTTGTTCCGCCAACGCTCTGCGCCGGTGCGCCGCCCTCGAGCCGCATCGTCACCGATGAGATTTTCGGGCCGGTTCTGGTCAGCCAGAGCTTCCGCACCCCGGCCGAGGCGGTCGCGCTGGCCAACGACACCCGCTACGGACTTGCCGCCAGCCTGTGGACCGAGGATCTGAGCCTGGCCATGGAGGTGGCGCCGCAAATTCGGGCCGGAACGGTGTGGATCAACTGCACGAATCGCTTCGATGCGGCGGCCGGGTTCGGGGGGTACCGCGAATCGGGATTCGGGCGCGAAGGCGGTCGCGAGGGAATGCGCGAATACCTGAAACCGGTGGCGCGGGCGCCGAAGCCGCAGCCAGATCACGCCGGGAACGCACGCAGCGAAGCGCCGGGAGCACAGCCGGGCGACGCCATCGACCGGACCCGCAAGCTCTGGATCGGAGGACGGGGGCGCCGTCCCGATGGGGGACATTCACTGACGGTGCGCGACGCCGGGGGCGTGGCGATCGCCGATATCCCGCGTGGCGGCCGCAAGGATGTGCGCGATGCGGTCGAGGCCGCGGGCCGGGCACGCGCCGGCTGGGCCGCTGCGACCGCCTACCTGCGCGCGCAGATCCTCTACTTTGTCGCCGAAAATCTGAGTGCGCGCGCCGAAGAGTTCGCCGAACTGATCTCTCGCTCGACCGGCGCAACGAAGAAGGCCGCCACTGCCGAGGTGGAGGCCGCGCTGAGGTCGCTCTTCACCTTCGCGGCCCTGGCAGACAAGCACGATGGGCGGGTCCATGCGACCCCCTTCCGCAATGTGACCTTCGCCATGCACGAGCCGGTGGGAGTGGTGGGGATTCGCTGCGGAGCGGATGCGCCGCTGGCCGGGATCGTCGGTCCCGTCGCAGCCGCACTGGCCGGGGGAAATGTGGTGGTGGCTGCGCCCTGCGAAGAGGCCCCCCTGCCCGCTCTTGAGCTTGTCCAGATCCTGGAGGCGTCGGATATCCCGCCCGGAACGGTCAACATCGTTTCGGGATTGCACCGCGAAGTGCTCCCCACCATGGCCGCCCACGACGATGTGGAGCAGCTCTGGGATTTCGTCGGCGACGCTCTCTCCGGCGAGGCGGAAGAGGCCTCGGCAGGCAATCTCAAGCGCACCTGGGTCGATCGCGAGGGGGTGGTGGACTGGAGAGCGCTCACGGCTCCGGCGATCGATGCGCTTCTGGCCCACGGCGTTCAGGTCAAGAATATCTGGGTGCCCTACGGGAGCTGACGAGCCTGCGCCCCACGCCGTCGGCAGGCGCCCGCAGAGACCCCGGCCCGCGCTCGGCACCGAGTTCGCGGACAGGCAACGATCTCACCCACGGTCCGCCCGGCGCCTGACTGTGGAACCCATCCGCGCACACCCGGCAGAGGGGATCCGCCGGCCGGATTTCCGCTACCGGCGCAGCAACGAGCGGTAAAGCGGGTTCTGAACCGCGAGATAGACGGTTTCGCCCGGCCCCACCGACACCCGGTTGGTGGTAAAGTCCTCGCCGGCCAGGATATCGATGCGAATCCTCAGATCATCGACCGTGGCCCAGCTCAACTCGAAGGATGCGCGGCTGTTTCCCTGCACCACGCCCAGACGCCGCTCCCCACGCGCCACCGCGCGCAGCGTGGCCTCGTTGAAGTTGTTGTTCTCGACATTGATGCGGATGCTCCGGGCCGAACCCGTTCTTCCCTCAAAGGGATTGTCGGGGGTCCGCGAACCTCCGCACCCCGCAACCAGCAGGATCGAGAGGAGCGCACCCGGCAGGAGCGCCCGCCAAAGCCTCGCACGACGGTTCATCGCTTCATTTTCCCTTCCTTCGATCAATCACCGACGCCTGCAGCGCCCGACCAGCCTGCCCTGAATCTCCCTCCGCCCGGGCAGCACGTCCGCACATGCGGCGCAGCCACCCGGGCATTCGGCAGGATCGTCCTCCAGGAGGCGCGGATCAGCTCACAAGTCGCCGGTCCTCGATCGGTTCAAGTCCCTCGCGAATCAGCAGGTCATTCAATCGGCCCAGATCGCGCTGAATCACGACCTGCATCTCGGCCAGCTCCTCGTCCAGAAGCGCCGCAAGGTGCTGAAAAACCTCGTAGGCCTGGTTGGTCGGCCGGTCTTCGGCTCCCTCCACCACCCCCATCAGCGCGGCCAGCTTGTTGTTCAGCTTGATCGGATAGTTGAGCGGATCCTGATTGCTCTGATTCTTCACCTGGTAGATCTCGGCCTCGACAACCGCCAGATTTTCCTCCACGACCTCGGCTTGGGCCTCGACCTCGCTGTCATCGGTCTGCTCCAGGCGATCCTGGATCTGTCCATTGATGTCGCGCACCTTGATGACGGCCTCATTCGCCTCCGAAACGCGGTCGCGGATCTGGATGGCCAGCTCGAAGCGCTCGCGCAGATCGGCCACCGTGACACCCTCCAGATTCGGGTTGATGCCAATCCGGAACTCTCTCTCCTGAGGCTCGCCTCCATTCACGGTCATCCGAACCGAGTACCGACCCGGAACGGCGGTCGGACCCATCGGCCGCGCCGCCCACATGATCCGTCCCTCGAAGTCGGTCCAGGCCGGGTAGCGCATATCCCAGCGGAACTCGTGCGCTCCCGCCTCCAGCGAGGGGCGCCCGCCTCCCCCTCCGCCAAAGAAGGCCGCAAAGGGATCGTCCTCTTCCTCTTCCTCCTCGGCTCCGGCGCGGGCTTCCCAGCTTCGAATCACCTCGCCGGCGTCATTCATCACCTCGAAGGCAACGCTCTCGGCGTCATCGGCCAGGTAGTACTGGAACTGCGCCCCCCGGTCGAGGCCGCGAATCGGGTCGGCGGGCTCAAAGAGCCACGAGGACGCCGTGGCGACCTCACCCGAGATCTGGCGCAGCGGGCCAATGTCTTCCAGCACCCAGAAGGAGCGACCGTGCGTCGCGATCACCAGATCGTCCTCTGCGACAACCAGATCGGAGACCTGCACGACCGGGAGATTGAGCGAGAGAGGCTGCCAGCGCGCGCCATCGTCGAAGGAAACGTACACCGTGCGCTCCGAGGCCGCATAGAGGAGCCCCGGCCGCGTCGGGTCCTCGCGGGTGGCGCGAATGAAGTCATCTGCGGGAATCCCATCGACGATCTTCGTCCAGGACTGCCCGTAATCGGAGCTTTTCCAGATATAGGGGGCGCGATCGTCATCGACCAGATAGCGAATCCCCGAGACATAGGCAGTGCCCGGAGTGTTGGGCGACGCCTCAATGGTGTTGATGCGAACAAATTCCGGCGCGTCCGGCGGAGTCACCTCCATCCAGTTCATGCCCCCGTCGCGGGTGATGTGCACAAGGCCGTCGTCGGAACCGGCCCAGATCGTCTCGGGGTCGTGATAGGAGGGCGCGATCGCAAAGACGGTGGCATAGGTCTCCACCCCGGTCTGGTCCTTCGTGATCGGTCCTCCCGAGGGGCCCATCGTCATCGGGTCGCCACGCGTCAGATCAGGGCTGATCTGCTCCCAGCTCTGCCCCTCGGTCGTTGTCTTCCATACATGCTGGGTGCCGGTATAGAGAACCTCGGGGTCGTGGTGTGAAAAGACGATCGGAAAGGTCCACTGCACCCGCTGAATCAGATCCTCGGACGATTGCCCCATCGGATTTTCGGGCCAGACATTCACGGCGCGCGTCTGTCCGGTCGCCATGTCGAAGCGCGAGAGACTTCCGCCATAGCAGCCGGCGTAGAAGACGTCGAGATCGATCGGGTTGGGGGCCACATAGCCGCTCTCGCAGCCGCCAACCGCATAGTACCAGCTCCGGTTGCCCGGTCCGCGCGCCGCCATCTGGTTCCAGCCGCGCACCGGAATGCAGGCGGTCGAGTTGTCCTGCTGGCCGCCGCAGATGTGGTAGGGGGTGTGGCGGGTGGTCACCACCCTGTAGAACTGCGCCGTGGAGTAATCCTGATCGGTCCAGCTCTGACCGCCATTCATGGTGACATTGGCGCCGCCATCATTTGCGTTGATCATCCGGTCGGAATCGTCGGGCGCAATCCAGAGATCGTGGTTGTCGCCGTGCGGCACCGGAATCCCGCGGGGGAAGGTCTCGCCGCCATCGCGCGACCGATAGAGCCCGGTGTTGAGGGCATACATGACGTTGCGATCGTTGGGATCGGCATAGATGCGGGTATAGTAGAAGGCGCGCTGGCGCAGCTTGCGCTCGTCATTGACCCGCTCCCAGCTCGCGCCCGCATCGTCGGAGCGCCAGACGCCGCCATCGGGTTCGTGCTCGATCAGCGCCCAGACCCGGTTCGGATCGGCGGGCGACACCGCAACCCCAATCTTCCCGACAGGCCCCGGCGCAAGGCCGATATTGGCGGTGATCTCGGTCCAGCTCTCGCCACCGTCAAGCGATTTCCAGAGGCCGCTGTCCGGCCCGCCCGACGACATTCCCCACGAACGGCGCCAGGCCTCCCAGATCGAGGCATAGATGATATCCGGGTTGGTTGCGTCCACACTGATATCCACCGCTCCGGCGCCGTCGCTCCTGTAAAGAACCTTGCGCCAGTTCGCGCCCCCGTCCGTGGTCTTGTACACGCCGCGTTCGGGATTGTTGGCCGAGTGTTTACCGAAGGCTGCCACCCAGGCAACGTCGCAGTTTTCGGGGTGAATCCGAATGCGGGAAATGTTCTGGGTTTCGCGCAACCCGATGTGCTCCCAGCTTTCGCCGCCGTCGGTGGATCTGTAGGCGCCGTCGCCCTGCTGGATATTGCCGCGAATCTGCGTCTCGCCGGTTCCCATATAGACGATATCGGGATTGGATTCGCAGACCTGCACGGCCCCGATCGAGGCGCTGCCGATCTGGCCGTCGGTCACGGGGCGCCAGTTCAGGCCGCCATCGGTGGTCTTCCAGAGACCGCCTCCGGTCGTTCCCATGAAGTACTCGAAGGGGCGCGCTCCCGAGCCGGCAGCCGCGATCGAGCGTCCACCGCGGGGCGGACCGACGTTGCGCCAGGCAAGCGAACCCCAGAGGGCTTCGGAATAGGCTTCGGCTTCCTGCGCATGGCCGGGCAGGGGCGCCAGGGCGGGGAGAGCGAGGGCGACCGCAAGGGCGAAAATCCCGCAAGGAAAAGGCTGGTATCGCATGGGAAGATGAGTCCTCCTGGATGATTTGGCTGTCTGAGGGCACAGATCGACATGAACCACGGACTGATTGTACCGGAATTCGCCTCGGTCCGCCAAGGCGGGGCGCTCTACCGAACCACCCCAGGTCCCCCGGTGTCGCTCCCGGCGCCAGGATCCGGGATTCGGTTCCCATGTCCTCCAGACGGCCCTCGACCGTCATTCGCAGGCACAATGATCCTCTTCAGGCCCGAATTGTGGGATGCCTGTCAAACCACATATAGAAACGGGATGCCAGATTCGCCAAAGGCTCTGTGGAAGAAACTTTGCGTTCGATGGAGAGGCGAAGGCAAGGGTTACGCAACCAGGCGGATTCCAAGCGGTTGCGGCTCCTGAATCCAGGCCGCAGGCGCAACGACCCTGCTCCCCACAACGTACCGCCGGTTACAGCGAGAATCGTTGATCCGACAGCTCGCGGATCAGTGTCGGCACCGGGGCAACATCACCCACGGGCCTGCCCCGGTCTGCCGGATCGGTTTATCCGATCGGAATGCGAATCGTGAATCCGGCGGGGGTGTTGTCGGAATCGCCCAGCTCGCCGCCCCTGGCCGACCCATCGCGCACCGCCAGCCAGGCCAGCACTCCGGCGCCCACGAAGATCGCCGCGCCCAGACCGACCGATCGGCCCCGCGACAGTTCGCGCATCTCGATGCCGACCAGCTCGCTCCGCGGAATGCGGTAGGTGTTTTCCTGGACGAATTCGCGGTAGGCGCCGATCTCGCGCCGCGTCTGCACCTCAACGACAATGGTGTCGCCGGTCTCCAGGACCGTTCCCTCGACCGTGGTCGTCTCGGGTGGAGCGCCCGGATCGGCAACCGCCGAGCTGACCGGAACATGAAGGCGCGCGATCTCGCCCGGCATAGGAGATTCGACCGGAAAGTAGGTAAAGCACCCCGAAAGCGCCGTCACGCCCAGAAGCAGGACGGCATGCCGACCCGCATTCAGAAGTCTCCGGCCCGCTTCCGCCACGAGCGAGCAATCCGACCGACTGGACGAAGCCGCAGGGCTCCCTGCGACCGGCGACCGCTTCGACACAGGGCCGCGGATCGGAGAATCATTCATCAGAAGATCACATCCAGCTCGCCGGTAAGCTGCTCGTTGAAGACATACACGTACTGCCAGGGAATGGTGGGGAAGATGCCCCCGCCCTTCGACACCAGGGTGCGTTCGTCAATGTTGACAACCACCGAAACATCGAGGGTGTCGTGATTGAGAGTTTCGACATGCACAAACCAGCGCTGGTCGCGCTCGATGCTCATGACGGTATCGATGGGCAGTGTATGGAAGACGGTGTCGGAGCTGAAGACCTGAACATGCGTGACGCCATCGGTATCCACACCGGCGATGAAATCGGTGGAATAGATAACCCGCGTCGAAGCCCCCGCAGCGCCGCTCATGCGAAAGGCGACGTTCTCGGGGGTCAGATCATTGAAGAGATCGCAGCCGCCGAGGAGAACGCCAACGATCAGGATGACTGACAGCCGCCCTGGCCGCGCCCCTGGGCGAAGGGCACGCCTGCGGATACCATGCTGCACTGCCATCCCCTTCATTTCGGTGAAGTTCACGAATCTCCTTCCCTCTTTGGCATTGGCGTGCATGCGCGATTTGGCACTTTGCGTGTGCGCGAAGGCCCCGGGACGATCGTTGCCGACCGCCCCGGGGCCACGATTACAGAGAACGAAACCGCTGCCTAGCAGGCCGAAGCATCGTTGGCAATGTTCTCGTTGGCTCGCCGCTCGATGATCGAGATCGGGAGCATGACGCCGGGACACCTGACTGCGTGTGACGGCATCTGCCAGAGCGGGGCTGTGATTCCCCAGCGATACATGTCGGCCAGGCGCAGACCCTGCAGCATGACATTGACGCGACGGGTGTGCTGAAGCATCTCCACCGCCGGAATCTGACCGCTGTAGGGCGTCAGACCATCAAAGGCGCGAATCATGTTGACATGTTCGGTAAAGGTGGTTTCGTCGCCAGTGGCCAAGGCGTTTTCCGCCAGGATCAGATGCATCATCCGGCTCGACGACAGGGTCAGCGGCGGATAGACGCCACCCTTGTCCAGGTAGCTTCCGCCCTTCCACTGATTGAGCCACTTGATGACTGCGGGATCGTCAACCATGTCGATCGGATCCTGCAGCGCAATGCCATCGATATCGTTGGCAGCGTTGACCGTGACGATCGAGAGATCAATCTGGTTCTCCTTGCGGTCATTGACCCAGCTCGCCATATCGTTGGTCACGCTGGCGCTTGAATAGTTCAGGTTGTAGAGCCAGTCGCCATCGCCAATCATCGCCAGTGCCTGCGTGGCATCGGCGCCGGCTTCGCTTGCGTTGAGAGCTCCGCCAGCGGTGGCCGACGGGTTGATGGCATCCCAGATCGCGCGGGACTGCCGGGCACGCGCCCGCAACGCCATGGCATCTCTGGCATCGTCGTCGTTGCCGGTCTCCCGGAAGCCGGCGATCGCTGTGCTGAAGCGCGCAATCGCTGCGTCGAGCACCTGGTGCATATTGGCGCCGCCGACAGGCATCGCCGCCTCGGTTTTGTGCGAGAAGGCAAAGTCCTCTTGAATCTCGCCGATGACCATGTACATGATGCCCGAGTACAGATTGGCGCGTGCCAGATTGTACCTGTTGGCCTCGGAAGGGTTCTCGCCGACATGCCCGGTGAGAATTTCGATCGCCTGATCCGAAAGCCACCGCCCTTCGCCCATGGAGGGGAAGGGGCCGTCGATGAATTCGTTGAGCGGATCGTCAACGAAACCCTGATCCAGAGCGAACCAGGCATCGCGCGATCCGATCCAGTACATCTCGTCGGAGGCAACCAGGTAGGGCTGCCAGGATTCCGAAATCGAGCGCGCAACCCGCGAGAGGCTTCCATTCACCACCGCCGCAGAGGCGGCTTCCTGGCGAATGTCTTCCTCAACCAGGGCGTTGGGGTTGTCCACATCCAGCAGGTCGTCGCAGGCCGCCATCGAGAAGGCGGCAACGAGCGTCGCCAGAAGGGACAGGCGATTGCAGAAAGCAACGTTTCTTGTGCTTTTCATCTTTATATCTCCTTGTCCCCGGCTAGAAGGTGACGCGGGTGCTGAGGGTGATTCGCCGCGGAACCGGAATGCCCCATCCCTCGGTGGAATCGAGGAAGTTGCAGTTGAGTCCGCCATTGCAGCGCCCGAGCACATTCCCCTCGGGGTCCATGCCCGGATAGTCGCCCAGCATGAAGAGCTTCAGGTTGCGCGCACCCAGATTGAGGGTGGCGGTCGAAAGGCCAAGGCCTTCCACTGCGCTGGTCGGCACCCGGTAGGTGAGCGAAAGCTCGCGGAGCTGAATCCAGTCGGCGTCGTAGATGCCATTCATGCCACTCATCGGCGCCAGACCCTCGACCTCCATGGCCCAGGCGATCGCCGCATCAAGACGCTGCTCGGCAGAGGAGGCCGGGTTGCGAAGGATCGCGCCCAGCTCGGCCGAGCGCGGGGTGTTGCGGCCAATGACGGCGTTGGCGCGACGGAACATGCCAGAGAGGTCCTGCGCCTGATGTCCGAACTTGTACTCGAAGAGGGTGCTCAGCTCGAAGTTGCCCGCAAAGGCCATGGTGAAGCCGGTTGATCCGGCGAAGTCCGGCGTAGGCTTGCCCAGATATGTGCCAAGCAGACCGTCGCCACAGTTGTTCGAGGCAATGCCGGTGTTTTCCATATAGTCGGCGGTACCGAAGCCGGAGTTGCCAATGGCGAGCGGCTTGAACTCGCTCGGGTCGCGCGGCTGACTGAAGTAGTCCAGCGCCTGTTCGCGGGTAGGCACAACGCACTCGTCACCCACCGGCTCCAGAATGTTCAGTGGAATGGGCACATCGGCGATTTTGGCCCCGAAGAAGGCAGCCGGGGTAAAGCCTTCAACCAGATAGTTGCGGTAGCGCGGATAGGATCCACCCGTCTTCAGCGGCGGAGCGCCACCCATATCGGTGATCTCCTGATGCTCGTAGGCGGTGTTGGCAAAGATGTTCAGAGAGAAGCTCTCGCTCTGCACCACAGAACCGCGCACGCTGACCTCGACGCCATAAGCCTCCATGCCGCCGATATTGTCCAGCTGGGTTGCGGTGAAGCCGCCGGTGACCGGGAACTGGCGGGCAACCATGACATCGGTTCCGGTCCGGTTCCAGTAGGTCGCGTCCAGAGACCAGGTGTCTTCCATGAAGCCCATCTCGGCACCGACCTCCCACTCGGTCGAGACCTCGGGCTTGAGCGCATCGTTGCCCAGATTGGAGGGCCGCACCCCGGGACCGACCTCGGTTCCCTGCGAGGAGAAGGTGGTGAACTTGTCAAAGGCGCCGGGCTGCAGACCCGACTGGCCGATTGCGGCGCGGAGCCGGAAGGTGGAGAAGGGCCCCATCGACATGTCGAGCCCCTGCATCGGCAGGAGCGAGATGGAAGCCTTCGGGTAGAAGGCGGTGCTGAAGTCGGCGCCGAAGGCGGAGTTGGCATCCCAGCGGCCGCCGACGGTCAGGAAGGCCCAGTCGTCAAAGCCGAGCTGATCCTGAATGTAGCCGCCAATCTGCGTGTTTCGCGCCCAGAACTCGGTCGAACTCTCGCTGCCCAGAGCGGAAAGAGTCTCCAGACCCGGGCCGGGGAAGTCGCGACCGCCGCCGCCGGTGGACTGACTCTGCGAGAGGAAGCCCTGGCCGCCGAAGAGGAGTGTGCTCTCGAAGCGATCGGTGTTGAAGATCCAGGATCCCTTGATCTCGGTGCTGATCGTCCGGCTGCGGTTGGCCCGCACGGTGCGGTTGCCGTCGGGAGTAGCCCCCGAGAAGCTGTCCACATTCCAGCGGTAGGGGCGGAAGGCTACGGCGTCGTCGGAGGTGAAGTCGATGCCGAAGGTGCCCGAGAGGCGAAAATCATCCAGCGGGGTGTACTCGACATTCGTTGTACCAACAAAGTGCTGCGAGTTGGTGACATTCAATTGGTACATGTTCTCGCGCAGCGTCGCAAAGGCGGGCTGCCCGTAGTAGTTGCTCTCGTTCGCCAGACGCAACTGGCTCATGAGGGCGGACGAAAAGACCCCGTAGATGTTGTTCGAGTTGTCGGGGGTGTGGTGCTCCATATCGGTGTAGAGGCTGGTGATTCCGATGCGGATCTGGTCGTGCGGAACCACCGTGAAGTTGCTGGTCAGGGTCGCGCGCCGGTTGACATCCACCTCGGGTTGGAAGTTCTCGAGCACCTCGAAGTTCTGTGCCGCGTCGTAGGGCCCGTCCTCGTGGGCAAAGCGCCCGGAGACATGGTAGGTGAAGGACTGCGAACCGCCCGAAGCCGACCCGGAATAGATCTGTCCGAAGCCGGTGGTGAGGAGCTCGGGAATGATGTCGCGCTCCAGCACATCGTAGGGCCCGACCGACTCGCCCCAGCGCGCCTGCATCCGCGAGAGCGCGTCGGCCAATCCCGAACACTGGGGATCGTCGACTGCGCAGACGCGCCCGGCATAGTCTGCAACCGGCAGAATGCGGTCGGTTGGCGCGGCGATGCCGGTAAAGTCAACCCCCAGGCGGTGGCGGGGAGCGCCCGCCGATCCGCGCTTGGTGAAGATCTGAATGACCCCGTTCGAGGCTTCGGTGCCGTAGAGGGTGGCCGCCGCCGCACCCTTGAGGATCTCGATCCGCTCGATCGATTCCGGGGGAATGTCGTCGAGGCGGGAGGGGTTGCCCTGGCCATTGAAGTTCTCGACGGCGCCACGGTCGATGCGGACGCCATCGACATAAACGATCGGTTCGTTGAGCTGCGTGAGCGAGGCCGATCCGCGCACCCGGATGCGCGCGCCTTCGCCGGTGTACCCGGACGAGGGCAACGCCACCACGCCGGCTTCGCGGCCCGCGATGAGCTGGCTGAAGTCGGTAACGGGAGCGTTCTCGAGCGCGTCGGTGTCGATCGTTGCGATCGTGTTTCCAAGCTTGCGCTTCTCGGTCGCGATTCCTGCGCCGGTGACCACGATCTCATCCAGCGCGATGGCTGTCTGCTCGATCGCGAAATCCGCCTGCGCGGTTCCTCCGGCTGTGACCGTGACGGTCTGCTCTGCCTCGCGGTAGCCCACACGGGTAACGCGAATGGTGTACTCGGCAGCCGGAACCCCCAGGAAGATGAAGCCTCCCGAGGCGTTGGTGAGCGTCCCGAATGCGGTTCCCGGAATCGACACCTGGACCGCCTCGAGCGGACGCGAGGACGCGGCGTCGGTGACGCGACCGGTCACGGTGCCGGTGGCCTGGGCCGAAAGATTCGAGGCGAGCACCAGCCCGGCTGCAAGAGCCAGGAGGCTTGCCGAACCTTTGCGGCGTCCTTTGGTAAACAATCGACGTATCATGTGCGTCTCCTCCAATTTTTGAGTGTTCGTCGAGATACGTGCGTACCCAGCTTTGGCTATGCGTTCTCCGGGTATTTCCCGGCCTGGGTCAATGTGCGAGGCAATCGGAACACCGGTGCGATGCTCCAAGGGGATTACCACATGATAAGAATAATATGGGGAAGGAATCTCCGGCAAGTCCGTATCCCCTGTCCGCCTCCTGACTGTCCGCCCTCCTGCCTCCCCTACCCTCCCGTTCGCGCCACCACCTCGATTTCGACGTCGACCCCCTTCGGCAGCCCCGCCACCGCCACCGTGGCCCGCGCGGGACGGTGATCGCCGAAGTGCTGCGCGTAGATCTCGTTCATGGCGGCAAAGTGCGTCATGTCCGAGAGGAAGACCGTGGTCTTGACGATCGTCTGCAGGCTGGCGCCGGCCGCATCCAGAACGGCGGCCAGATTGAGGAGCACGCGGTGGGTCTGCGCCTGCACACCTCCCTCGATCAGCGCTTCGGTGGCGGGATCGATGGGAATCTGCCCCGAGGCGAAGACCCAGCCGTCGCAGGAGATGGCCTGTGAATAGGGGCCCAGCGCGCCGGGAGCGTCGTCGGTGTGAATGGCGGTGAGGTGAGGCATCTGAGGGGGAGATCTCCTTCGGGGAGCTGAGCGTGTGAAGCGGGGAGCCGGGGCCGGAGAGCGCGACGCCGGCGGGGACCCGCAGTGTGAGGAATACGCTTCAATTATGCAAGAGCGGAAAAGGGTGGGCAGATGCCAGGTCGGCCCGGGAAGTGGAAGAGGCGCGAGATCGCCTCGGTCAGGTGGAATCCAGCCCCGCCCGGATCTCGGCCGGCGTCACCGTCGCCACCCCGACCCGCCCCACCCCGATGGCCGCCGCGTGGGCCGCAATCGCAACCGCCTCTTCGGGGCGGGCGCCCCCCGCCCACGCCACCGCCACCGCCGCAATGACGGTGTCGCCAGCGCCCGAGACATCGAAGACCGGTCGCGCATCCACCCGGAAGGACCGCACGTCGCCCCCGGGCGAGGCCAGCGCCATGCCCTTGGCACCCAGGGTGAGGAGGAGGTGCGCGGCTCCGGTGCGGCGGCGCGCGGACTCCATCCAGCGCGGATCGGTGGGCTCGGCGGACTCGCCCAGCGCGGCCTCGATCTCGGCCCGGTTCGGCTTGAGGAGCGTTGCGGCGCCGAAATCGAGGAAGTGGCGCGCCTTCGGGTCGGCGAAGACCGGCAGATCCAGCGCGCGGGCGGTGCGAATGGCGAGGGCGATCAGCCCGGGCGAGAGAGCGCCCTTGTCGTAGTCGGCCAGGATGAGTGCATCGGCGCCGGGCAGGCATTCGCCAAGGTGCGTCTCCAGGGCGGTCCGCACCGGGGCCGAGACGGGGGCGGTTTCTTCGCGATCGATGCGCAGCAACTGCTGACCGCGCGCAAGGATCCTCGTTTTGACGGTGGTGCCGCGATCCTCTGCCGGCTCAATGTGACAGAGGGCGCCCCGATCCAGGAGGATGCGCCGAACCGCGCGGCCCGGGGCGTCATCTCCCCCCACCCCGATCAGATCGCAGCGCGCACCCAGCGAGAGGACATTGGCGGCCACGTTCGCCGCACCCCCGGGAGCCTCCCACTCGCGCGCAACCCGGACGACAGGGACAGGCGCCTCGGGCGAGACGCGGTCGGCGGGGCCGGCGAGGTAGCGATCCAGCATGATGTCGCCCAGGACCACGATGCGAAGCCCGGAGAAGCGCGCGGCGATGCGGGCGAAGCGCTCGGAGCCAAGAGGCGGGACGGAGGCGAGGGCGCGTTGTCGGGCCGGACCGGTCATGGGGCGCGGGGGGCATCCGGGCAGGGGCCGCCGGAGGAGAGGCCGGTCATGGAATGCGTACGATGCGGGCGCGAACGCCGGTGGCGGGATCGGTCCAGGCGAGGATGATGCGGTCCGGGTCCAGGGAAGCGATGCGAGGGAATCCCGAGGCGCGGAGCGACGACGAGGAAGCCAGCGCCAGGGCGGGACCCGGGGGGCCGTCGATGGGGATGCGCCGACCGAAGATGGTGGCGGGGGTGCCGGCAGAGGCCGCAGGGTCGTCTTCCAGCCAGGTGACGAAGGCCGCGCCATCGTCGAGGAAAACGACATCGACCCGTCCGATGGGGTGGCCCTCGTCAATGCGCACCGGAGCGGCAAAGGTGCGGGCGCCATCGTGCGAGAGGGAGACCTGGACGCGGGGGCGGTCGTCGGGGGCGGTGAACCAGGCTACCGCGACAAGGGCGTTGCGGGCCGAGATGGCGGGGCCATTGACGGGGCAGCCGCCGATCACCCAGCCGTCGGTGTAGACCGGGTGGCCGGGAAGCCAGCGGCCATCGCTGCGGCGGCTGAGGAAGATGTCGCGGATTTCGCCCTCGGCGCGGTCGCGGTAGACGATCAGGGGAACGCCCTCGGCCACGGCGGCATCGGTCTGGCAGCACTCGCAGGTCATGTCGTCCACCACGCGTTCCGGCCCCATTCCCTGCGCGTCCGGCGATCCGGGCGGAGGCGGAGCGGTCGCGGAGCCGTGCGGGGACGGCGGCGAGGCAAAGGCAACCGGTCGAGCCCGGAGCGACATCGGCCCTTCCGGTTCGATCATCGCCCGGCCATCGAGCCAGGCGGCCCAGAGTGCGCTCTCTTCCTCGAAGAAGGAGACGAATCCGTGTTCGGTCGGCGTGCCGTCGTCGTGGGGAATCAGGGGCGGCGACCAGTGTGCGCCCCCGTCGTCCGACCAGGCGATTCGCACGCCGTAGTCGTAGCTGGCGTCGCCGCCGCGCTGCAGCCAGTGCACGAAGATGCGGTCGTCGAAGGCTCGCACCGAGGGGAAATCGGCCCAGTTGACGAAGAGGTTGTCGGCTTCGGTGACCGTTGCGGGCACGCTCCAGAGGCTGGCCGAAGGCGGGCTTGCGGCTCCGATGGATCCATCTGCGGCGTCTTCGCCCGGTGGTCGTGCATCGGCAGCGCCCCCGGCGGCGGCAACGGAAGCGAGCGCATCCGGATCCAAACGGGCAATCCGAATGCGGTGTCCCCCGGACGAGGGCTCGGTCCAGCTCATCCAGATCCCGTCGGCAGCGGCTTCGAGGTGGGGGTAGGCCGATCCGGGGGCGACCGGAAGCGCGAGGTCGCGAACACCGGGGGCCGGCGGGGTGTCCGAAGTGCACCCGGTCAGGAGAAGGGGAACGAGGAGGCCGGGGGGTGCGCGACGGATTGCCGTGGTCATGATCATGCGGCGACCTTATAGATTTAGAGGGGGCGGTGTCGGAGGAATCTGGCATCGACCATTCATTCAGGGGAAGAGAGGTTGTCATGGCTGCAGGGAATGGCAGAGCTGCACCGCGAAAGAGTGCGACGACGACGCGGAGGGGCTCTCTTCGGACGATTCGGCTCCTGGCGGGCGGCGCGCGCGCGGCATTCGCCACCGGGATCCTTCTGCTTGCCGGGGTGCTGCCCGCCTCGGGCCAGTACTTCGGGCGCAACAAGGTCCAGTACGAGGGGGGATTCGATTTCAAGGTTCTCACCACGCAGAACTGGGAGATCCACTATTACCCCGAAGCCGAGACCGCGATCGAGGACATTGCCCGGCTGGCGGAGCGGTGGTACGAACGTCTCTCGCGCTCCTTTCAGCACGACTTCGACACCACCAAGCCGCTGATCATCTACGCCGACCACCCGGACTTTCAACAGACCAACACGCTGCAGGGGGCGATCGGACAGGGAACGGGCGGGGTGACCGAATCGCTCAAGAACCGGGTCATCATGCCGCTGAATGCCTCGTACCGCGAGACCGACCGGATTCTGGGGCACGAGCTGGTGCACGCCTTCCAGTACAACATCTCGCAGAGCCGGAGCGGTGGCGGGATCATGCGGCTGGCGGCGCTGCCCCTCTGGATTGTCGAGGGAATGGCGGAATACATGTCGATGGGGCGCGAACACCCCCATACGGCGATGTGGCTGCGCGACCACATTCTGCGCGACGACAAGCCCACCCTGAAGGAGATCACCCGCGATCCCAAATACTTCGCCTACCGCTTCGGGCAGGGTTTCATTGCCTATCTGGGCGGAACCTATGGCGACGACGCCGTGCAGGATCTCTTCCGGACCGCTCTGCAGAGGGGATGGGAGCCGGCGATCGGGCAGGTCTTCGCGATGCCCGAGGACACGATCGCCATGCAGTGGTGGGATGCGGTCGAGGCCGAGTACAGGCCGCTGATGGCGGGCAAGACGATTCCCTACGAGACCGGCGATGTGCTGCTCTGCGTCGAGTGCGGTGGCGGACGCACCAATGTGGCGCCCTCGCTGAGCCCCGATGGCCGCTACATCGTCTTCCAGTCCGAGAAGGATCTCTTCTCGATGGATCTCTTCCTGGCCGAGGTGGAGACCGGGCGGATTCTGCGGCCGCTGCAGCGCAACGAAACCCCCTACATCGATGGCATTCGCTATATCGACAGCAGCGGGGCGTGGTCGCCGGACAGCCGCAAGCTCGCCTTCGTCATCTTCTCCGGGGGCAACAACCAGTTGGCCATCCTCGATGTACAGAGTGGAAACATCGAGGACCGCATCTCGATCGATGGTCTGGGCGCGATTCAGAATCCGGCCTGGTCGCCCGATGGGCAGCGCATCGCCTTCACCGGGCTCCGGGGCGGGATCAGCGATCTCTATCTCTACGACCTGAACGCCGGGAGCGTGCAGCAGCTCACCAATGACCGCAACGCCGATCTTCATGCGGCCTGGTCGCCCGATGGGCGGAGGCTGGCCTTCGTGTCGGATCGTGGACCCGACACCGACTACGATCAGCTCGTCTTCGGCAACTATGTTCTGGCCTTCATGGACATCGAGGAGCGCACGGTCGAACCCATGACCGTCTTCGCCGGGTCCAAACACATCAATCCCATCTTCGACCGCACCGGCGAGGGGATCTTCTTCATCTCCGACCCCGACGGCTTCTCCGACATCTTCCACCTCAATCTGGCGAGTGGCGAGATGCGGCGAATCACCCGCACCGCGACCGGAGTCAGCGGCATTACCGCGCTTTCGCCCGCCTTCTCCTATTCGGCGGCGCAGGATCTGCTTGCCTTCTCGGTCTTCCACGAGCGCGGCTACATCGTCAATACGGCCCGCCCCGACGAGATCTCCACCCTGGTCGATGTGGTTGCGGACCGGAGCGGCCACCCCGGTCGGAAGCTGCCCCCGGGCATACCGGGAATTCGCAGCCGCATTGCGGGCTACCTGACCGACCCGCTGACCGGACTGGTTTCGGACGAGGTCTATACCAGCGAACAGGCGGAGGCCTACGAGCCTTCACTCGAGCTCGACTATATCGGACAGCCGACCGTGGGGGTGGGTGCCGATCCCTACGGATCGTACTTCTCCGGGAGCACCTACGCGATCTTCTCGGACATGCTGGGCGACCGCTTCCTCGGTCTCTCGCTGACGGCCAATGGCACGATCAAGGACATCGGCGGCCAGGTCACCTACCTCAATCAGAGGAATCGCTGGAATTGGGGTGCCAGCGTGCAGCACATTCCCCTGCTCCGGCAGGGATTCCTCCTCGGCAGAGACCAGTATCAGATTGTGCGCGAACGGATCTTCGTCGATGCGATCCAGGGGCTGCTCGCCTATCCCCTCTCGGGCACCCGCCGGATCGAGGGAGGGCTGGGGGTGACGCGCTACGGCTTCGATCTCGAACGCGACATCTACTACACCAACATCTTCAACCAGATCGTGGACTTCGAGCGGGTCGAGGAGGAATCGCGTTCACCTCTGAACTTCGCGACCGCATCGCTTTCATTCGTGGGCGACAACTCCTACTCGGCCTTCACCAGCCCGGTGCGCGGCGAGCGCTTCCGCTTCGGGTCCGAGCTCTCCTACGGAACGGTCAACTTCAACACCGTCACGGCCGACTACCGGCGCTACTTCAACAATGGCGGCACCCTGACGCTGGCGACGCGCGGGCTGTACCTGGGGCGCTACGGCAACATTCGGGGGCTCGACGAACAGCAGCTCGGCACCTACTTCCTGGGGTTCGGCTCCTTCATTCGCGGGTACGACTGGAACTCCTTCGAGGAGAGCAACGAGTGCCCCCGGAGCACCGAGATCGCCCTGACCGGATCAACCTGTCCGCTGATCGACCGGCTCTACGGGCACCGCCTGGCGGTCGTCAATGTCGAATTCCGCTTTCCCTTCACCGGGATCGAGGAGTTCGGGCTGATCAACTTTCCCTATATCCCGGTCGAGCTGACCGCCTTTACCGACGTCGGGTTGGCGTGGGACAGCGAGCGGCCCGCGAAGTTTGTCTGGTCGCGCGATTCTCTGGATCGGATTCCCCTGGTGTCGAGCGGCTTCTCGGCGCGGATGAATCTGCTGGGCATGCTGATCTTCGAAACCTACGTTGCCTATCCCTGGCAGCGGCCGCTGAAGGGGTGGCACTGGGGATTCCACGTCGGACCGGGCTGGTAGGGAGAGCGAAGGGAAGGTCCGGGTTCGACAGCGTCAGAAGATTTCGATGCGCACGTAGCGGTCGGGGTTTTCGCGCAGATCGATCAGGAGTTCGTTCAGGCTGACAACGGTGGCGTCCAGGTTGTGGTAGAGGGCGTCGCTGGTCAGAAGCTGGCCCAGGGTGCCCTCGCCCCGCGCCAGACGGTCGAGGATCGTGTTGAGTGACCCGATCGCGGCTTCGGTCGTGATGGTGGTGCGCTCCAGGGTGGCCAGTGTGGTCCGGGTGGACGCCAGGACAGTCGCCCAGTCCTCCGATTCGGTGATTCCCTCGACATTGGCCGCCGCGCGCCCCAGGGTGGCGGTCAGATCCCGCAGACCCTCGGCCTGGCCATCGGCAATCGCCTGGAACTCAACGAGCAGATCGCGCAGGACGGAGATCGATTCACCTGCATTCGTAATGGTCGAGTCCGCCAGAAGCGCCCGAATCCGGTCGACAACATCGGCGGCATTCTCGGCCATTCCGCCGGCCGCCTCGAAGACCCCCGCGATCGATTCACCTGGAATCAGAGACCCGGGAGCGACCGTCTCCGGCCCGGGTCCGGGGATCACGGCCACGACCATTCCCCCGAGCACGCCCTCGGCGCTCAGCTCGGCGCGGGCCGGCGCCGGGATCCGGTATTCGCCCTCGATCTCCAGGGTGAGGTGAACCCCGCCATCGGGGGCCAGAGCAAAGCCGTACACCCGTCCGATATTGATGCCGCGCATGCGAACCGGGTCGCCGCCGCGGATTCCCTGCGCATTCGGCACGTGGGTGGTCACCATGTAGCGTCCCCGAAAGAGCGCGGGGCTGGTCATCAGGTAGAGGACGGCCAGGAAGGCGGTCACCCCCAGAATCACAAAGATTCCCACCCGGAATTCGCGCGCCCCGGCCAGGGGCGGAACGGCGCGCAGCACGTCGGCGTCCGAGAGCCGGCGCCCGGACGGGGAAGTCGTATCGTTCATGTCATCTCCACAGCGTCGAGGGCGGCTTCGGCGGCCGCCCGATCCACGAAAGCTCTGACCACCGGATCGGTTCCGGACTGGAATTCCGATGGCGTTCCACAGAAGCGGATGCGACCGCCTTCCAGCATGCCCACCCGATCGCACATCCAGAGCGCGCCCTCGACATCGTGGGTAACCAGAACCGAGGTCACGCGCAACTCTTCGGCCAATCTCTTGATGAGGCGTTCGACTGCGGCGGTATTGATCGGGTCGAGGCCGGTGGTCGGCTCATCCCAGAGCAGAATCCGGGGCCGTCCCACAATCGCGCGCGCAATCCCCACCCGCTTCTTCATTCCCCCCGAGAGCTCGGCCGGTAGAATCGGCAGTACCTCGGCCGGTTCGAGATTGACCAGCTCGAGCGCCCGCCAGACCGCCCGGGCCGTCTCGATCGTCTTCATGGTGCGAAGCCGGTCGGCCGGCAGCCCGGTCGCCACATTGCGATAGACATTCAGCGAATCGAAGAGCGCCGCCTGCTGAAAGACGTAACCGACCTCTCTGCGCACCTCCACCAGCGCCTCGCGGCCCCCGAAATGGACCGAACGCCCCCCAACTTCGACATCGCCCAGGTCGGGGACGATGAGGCCGATCGTGGTCTTGAGGAGAACGCTCTTGCCCGTTCCCGAGGGTCCGAAGAGCGCGAACATCTCGCCTTCGCGAATGTCCAGCCACACACCCTCGAGCACGGGGCGCTTGAAGGCCTTGTGCGTGTTGCGGTAGCGAATGATGGCGTGGCTCTTCATGGCGAGGAAGCGGGTGCGACAGGGGACGGGGGCAAGAGAAGAATCAGTTGAGGAAGAGTGGCGGGAAGGCGGCGTCGAGGATAAAGACGGTCAATGTCTGAAACATGACCGAAGCGGTGGTTGTGCGTCCGACTCCCTCGGCGCCTCCCCGGGTGCGAAGTCCCATGTGAATGGCGATCAGGGGAATGGCGAAGCCGAAGACGATGGCCTTGAGCAGCGAATAGACCAGATCCCACGAATGCCAGAGAACGCGCGCGCCGTAGAGAAAGCTGTCGAAGCCGAGGCCCATGCTGATCTGGGCGGCCAGCATGCCCGCAAAAATCCCCACCAGATTGGCAATCCCGACCAGCAGGGGCATGACGAAGAGACCGGCCAGAATGCGCGGAGCCCCCAGCATGATCTGCGGATCGCGCCCCAGGGAGCGATAGGCGTCGATCTGCTCGGAGACCACCATGGTGCCCAGCTCCGCCGTGATGCGCGCCCCAACCCTGCCCACCAGCACCACCGCCGTGAGCACCGGCCCCAGTTCGAGCACGACGCTGGTTGCCACAATGCTGCCCAGGAGGTAGAGGGGTACGGTGGCGGTAATCTGGTAGCCGCCCTGCTGCGAGGTGACGATCCCCGAGAGAACTGCGGTCACAGCCACGATCGGAATGCTCTGGACCCCCATGACATAGAGCTGCCGCACGAATTCGCTCCACGAGAGACGGAGCCGCACGAGAGCCACCAGGGTGTTCCAGACCAGGAGTCCGAGCTGGCCTGCATGTTCGGCCCAGAGCATCCACCAGCGTCCGATCAGGCGGATGGGCGTGTGGATCAGCGGAGGCTGGCGCATGGGGATTGGAAATCCGGTCGAAGCGGTACTCAGGGGAAGCCCGGCGCCCGGGGAGCAGTGCGACGACCCACGGGATTGAGCATCAGGCCCAGCGAGAAGATCTGTTCATTGAGCGCATCGGAACCGAACTCCTGGCGGAACTCGAGGAAGGGCATGACGACCGGAATGCTGTTGAGGCGGATTCCCGCAACGAAGAAGTAGCTCCACTCGGAGAGCTCGGCATCGGCATCGGTCTCGGCCTCTTCGGAGGCGCGGGTGGCGGCCTCGGCGCTCTCGAAGTCCCGGTGACCGACGCCCAGCCCCAGGTAGAGAAGTCCCTGCGGGGCCATCAGCACTTCGCCTCCGATATCGGTGAAGGTACACTCTTCGCAGTCGGGGAAGAAGCGGTCCCAGGTGCCGCTCACCATCAGCCCCGAGAAGAGGAAGGGAAGATCGACCTCGAGGCGGGCGCCGGCGCCGAAGGCTCCGCCGAAGAGCTGCGACTGGTAGGTTCCCTGGCCGCCGACGCGGAGCTGTGCGTGCAGATTCGCCGCCGGCAGAGCGAGCAGGAGAAGGGCCGCCGACACCAGGGGGGCGGCGAGCGATTTCTGGAGATCGGAGTTGCGCACGGGCCTTGCGGGGTTGCTGGCATGGATCGGAGGTTGCCAAATTTCCCGGGGTCAACCGCCGTTCAGGATGGAAGAGGACTCTGGAATGTATCAAAATCGGGTCGCGGGAATCGGTGAATGCGCCCGGCGCAGGGGACTTCACCTGCATGGAGGAGCATCTGCCGCGGCAGGATTTCTGGCGGCGCTCCTCCTGCCGGGATTGGGGGCGGCGGCTCCCGGAGTTGTGCATCACGGAGCTGCGCCTTATGAGGTTGCACCCCTGCCCCACCCCTTCCGGGTTTCGGTTGCCGACGCCGCGATCGTCGAGGAGGGGCTCGAGATCCGGATTCGCTTCTTCTGGGATGATCTGCAACTGGCCATGATGGAATACGCATCCGATATGGAGTTCCGGCTGGAGGAGACGGCGCGGGTCGATGCCCGGATCGAGCGCTACATCAACGAAATGCTGACAATTCAGGCGGCGGGCACGGCGCTGCAGGGCATGGTCGTGGCACGCGGCGTCGAGGGCGCGCGCCGCCCCGACGAGGTGATGTGGTGGTACACTCTGCGCTACCGACTTGATCCGGCAACCGAGAGGATCTCCGTACGCAACCGGCTGCTCTTCAATCTCTTCGAGGACCAGCGCAACCTCTTCCATCTCAGGACCCGCAGCGGCAGCGAACGAAGCTGGTTCTTCTCCTGGGACGAGGACAGCGCCACCATGGCGGTAGGGTAGGCAGAGCGGCATTCGAGCCGCGCTGGGCATACTCGCAAAGATCCTCGGGAGTGCTGGTTTCTCTCATGACGACGGGTCGGCAGCAATCTCCGCATAAGGCTCGGGCCGCCGCGCTGTCGAATGGAAGGACATGTTCTCTGAAGCCGAGATTCAGTCACCTTGTCATTGCAGCCTGCGCATCGCCTTCGCCGATCCACGCCGCTACCGCAGCCGTCGGTTCAGGGCGCATGCGTTCGGATGCGACGTTCGTATCCATGATGAACATGAAGCTGCGCGGGAGAAATCTGGAGACTCGCGCATCGGGCCGCGCGGGGGAAGTTCGAGTTCGACGCCGCCAAGGAGACGCGAAGCACTGCCGCGTGAACGTCGCAAGATTCCGGGGACCAGAGCTATGGCCGGTCACGGCGGGGGCGCAAGATGACCTGCGCTTCTTCCTCTATCGAACGATGATGCCTGGCGGCGCGCAAGCGGAGGCGCGTCTTCAGATCGTGGTCCAGGTTGTGACTCGTGATACACGCTACTTGGCCGACCTCCTCGTGGTGGGGAGCGTGGGTAGAGGGTGCCGCATGATTGCAATGCGATCAGGAACGCGCAGGGATCAACCCGTCCTCTCGCCCCAGCACCTTGCGTGATCAACGCCGACGCCCCAATTTCGCTATCCATCCACACCCCCTCAAAGGGGACTCTTCCAAAAAAGACTGAAGCGAAGAGGAAGGACACAAGAAGGACCAGACCTTGATTACCCAGCTTCTTGTCGTCGTGGGGGTCAGTCTGGCGGTCTCCTTTCTCTGCTCGGTGCTCGAGGCGGTGCTCCTTTCGGTCGGGCATTCCTATGTGGCGGTGCTGCAGGGTCGCGGCGATCGCGCCGGGCGGATTCTGGCGGGCATGAAGGAGCGGATCGAGGAGCCGATTGCGGCGATCCTCACCCTGAACACGATTGCGCACACGATCGGAGCCACGGTGGGCGGCGCCATGGCCGAGCGGGTCTTTGGCGGCGGGCTGGCGGTTGCGATCTTCGCCGGGGCGCTCACCTTTGCGGTGCTGGTCTTCTCGGAGATCATTCCCAAGACGCTGGGCGCCACCTTCTGCAATGCGCTGGCGCGACCTGCGGCCTTCATTCTGCAGGTGATGGTGATCGCGATGAAGCCGGCGCTGATCCCCCTGGGCTATCTGAGTCGCTGGAGCCGGGGGCGAAACGAAGCCCGCGAGACGATCAGCCGGGCCGAGATCGAGGCGCTGGCCGAACTGGGGCGGCGCGAGGGAACGCTCGACGAGGACGAGTTCAAGGTCATGTCCAATGTCATGCAGCTTGACGACATTGCCGTGAGCGAGATCATGACGCCCCGGATCGACATTGTGGCCGTGCCGGCGGGCGCCGGGATCGACGAAGCGATGGATCTGATGCTTGATCGCGGAAAGCTGCGGCTGCCGGTCTATGAGGGCGACCTGGACCGCATGGTCGGGATCGTGGTTGCGCGGGATCTGTGGCGCGCGGCGCGCGAGGGGGTTGCGACGATCGCCGAAATCACCCGCTCCGCCCACTTTGCGCCGGCCACGACGCCGGTTGAGGATCTGATTCGCAGAATGCGTCAGGAGCGCAACCGCATGACGATTGTTCTCGATGAATTCGGGGGAACGGCGGGTCTGGTGACCCTGGAGGATCTGATCGAGGAGATCGTCGGCACCTTCCAGGAGGAGCACGAAACCAACCCGCGCGAATTTCGCGAGGTCGGGGGGGGCGGCGTGGTCATTCGCGGAGGAACGCCGGTGCGCGATGTCGAGCAGCGTCTGGGGGTGGAGATCGGCGACGACTTCGATACCATTGCAGGCTACGTTCTGGGCGAACTGGGCCGAATCGGTCGCCGGGGAGATTCAGTGCGGACCCGGGCCGGAGAATTCCGGGTTCTGGAGGTCAACCGTCGCCGCCGAATCCAGTCGCTGCTCTTTGTGCCGAAGAGCCAACAGGGCACCCGAAAATCACAATAGTTTGTGCATGACGCCATATGCGGGAAATCAACATCTGTGTGGCGCGCGCATGTACATATTCATGAATCAATTGTAGGAATATGCATATGAGTATGCATGAATGAATTTGTGTGCGATCAATCACAACAACTACGATTGTACAATTGCAAATGCGTATTCGCGAATTGCATGGCACCGACGCTGCGCCGGATTCGGTTTTCCCCCTTGTTGTCCCACGCCCTCCGTCCCTGCCCGGAACGCCCGCAGCGAGCGCTGCACCCCACCGACCTCAACCTCGACGCTCCGGGCGCCTACTGCCCCTCTTCGGCCTTGCGTGCGCGACTCAGGCGGCGGTCTTCGTTCCAGAAGGAGATGGCCAGGAGAACCGCGCCGCAGGAGATCGCCATGTCGGCCACATTGAAGATCGGCCAGTGCGTGAAGCCCAGATCGATCGGGCCAATGAAATCCACCACTCCGCGGTGCCACCGGATGCGGTCAACGAGATTGCCGACAGCCCCCGCGACGACCAGCGAGAGCGAGACGATGCGCAGGGTGTCGCTCCGCTCTGCGCGCACCAGGAGCATGCACATCAGTCCCAGCGCAAGGAAGGCGACCGAAATGAAGAACCAGCGCGGATCGTCGCCGATGGAGAGGCCGAAGGCGGCCCCGCGATTGTAGTGCAGGGTGAGGGGCACATAGCCGCCCAGGAAGTCGGGCATGGAGGAATCGCGGAGCGCGCTGACCGCCCACCGTTTGGTGATGACGTCGGCCACCAGGATGAGCGCCAGGAGCGCACCCGGAATCGCAAACTTTCGGTTCACTTGGAAACCTCTGCGGGCATCGGCCCGGGCGGCGCCCGATGGCACCGGGTCGGAAAGTGGAGGCGGCGGGAGTCGAACCCGCGTCCGCGAATGGTTCACCAAAGACGTCTACGTGCGTAGATCACCGCAGGGATTCGCTTCGGGAAGGAGCAGTGAACGATTCCTTGCCCGCGCTAGCCGCCGCCATTCTCGTTCTTCGGATTCCGGCGGCGTGGACCGAAGAACCAGCCCGAATTGACGACGCTTTTCGGTTCGCCTCGGGCGGGCAGACCGGAAAGCGGGCTGAGCTAGAAGCTAGGCAGCCAGAGCCAGATCAGGATTGGCAGTTGTGTTGTATTCCGGATTTTTTACGAGGTTCCCGGACCTCGGCACGCAGCCTCGGGATTGCCAGACACGTCGAAGCCGTTTCGCCCCCAGGGCAGAACCAACGATATACGCTTCCGCGCCAGAGTGCAAGTCATGGGCTGGACCGGCACAGGCTGGACCGGCCCGGTTCGCCGACATCCATGCGCGCCAGGTAGTCGTTCAGGATCTCCTCCACCTCTTCGAGCTTCTCGACCTGGAAGAGGCGCTGGCGGAGAGTCCGCCCGTCGGGGATGCCGCGCGTGTACCAGCCCAGATGCTTCCGAAAATCACGCACGCCCTTCTGCCGGTCCCGCTCCCAGGTCACCGCGCTGAGGGCATGTTCCAGGCAGATCGCAAAGCGGGTCTGCAGATCGGGTTCGGGGGGCGGCGGCCGGCCATTCAGAGCGGCCCGCGACTGCAGGAAGAGCCAGGGGGCTCCATGCGATCCTCGCGCGATCATGACCCCGGCGCACCCGGTTTCGCGCTTCATGCGCAGGGTGTCTTCACCCGAACGCACATCGCCATTGCCGATCACCGGAATGCGGAGCGCGTCGGTCAGCGCCGCGATTTCCTCCCAGCGGGCGTGTCCTCCGTACATGTCGGCGCGGGTGCGCGGGTGCAGGGTGACCATGCGCGCCCCGGCCCCTTCGCAGACCTGCCCGATCGCAACTGGATCGCGAGTCGCCTCGTCAAAGCCGGAGCGGATCTTGGCGGTGACCGGCAGAGGGGTCGCGCGCACCACCGCCTCGACGATCTGCGCCACCAGCCCCAGATCGCGCAGGCACCCGGATCCGCCATTGCGCTTTACGACCTTCTTGACCGGACAGCCGAAGTTGATGTCAACGAAGTCCGGGGCGTAGATCTCGGTGACCAGCGTCGCCGCCTCGTTCATTGCAGAGGGATTGGCTCCGAAGATCTGGATGCCGATCGGGCGCTCGGCTTCGTCGAAGTGGAGGTAGTGCGAGGTGCGCGGATTGCCTCGCACGATCCCCTCGGCGCTCACGAATTCGGTCAGCACCACATCGGCGCCGAAGCGGCGGCAGAGTCGCCGGAAGGGAGATTCGGAGACGCCGGCCTGGGGTGCGAGGAGGAGAGGAGTGGCGGGATTGCCGGGAATGCGGAAGGGAAGACGCGAAGGATTCGCCGACAGCGCGGCCACCGGATCGGCGCTGTCCGGGAGACCTGCGACAGTCCTGCGAGCCAGACTGGGCGGGAGCGTCTTCATTGCGGGGCCGATCAGAGCGGGGGAGATCGGGTGCACGACCCACCAGAGGGACCACGGCGCCGGGGTGTGCGCGCGCCCCTACTTGGTGACGAACATCTTTCGCCACGCGCCGGCGCGATCGTTCACAATCATCTGAACAAAGTAGACCCCGGAGGCGACCTGGTTGCCATTGCGGTCGCGGCCGTCCCACCAGGCTTCATAGCGCCCCGGCGCGGTGAATTCGAGCTGAAGGAGCGGCAACCCCTCGCCACCGCTGTAGCCGAGCGCGACAGGAGCGGCAACGAACTGCTGCAGAATATTGAAGATGCGGATCGACACCGTCGCCTCTCCGCTCTCGTCGAAGAGCGCCTCCGTGAGCTCGAAGGGGATGCGCGTTTCGGGATTGAAGGGGTTCGGGTAGTTCTGCTCGAGGCGGAAGCCGACGGCAGCGGCGCCGGTATCCGGCGGCTCCTGGGGCATTCCGGCGGCAGTCGGAACCAGCGTTGCGACCGCGAGGAGGAGCAGCAGTGGCAGCGGATTGCCCCGTGCGCGGATCGCGTCGGGAATGCGCCGGAAATTGCGAGGGGCCGGGCTGGCAAGGCGCTTTGGCTTGCGTTTGGTAGCGATGGTAAGAATGTCCCTCCGGAATCGGTGCATGGTGATGGGATCCGCAGGGGCCCGGGCAGAGTTCGACCGTGCCGCTCAGTGTGGACTATAGGGGCGAGTGGGCAGCGAAGTCAAGCCGGAAGCGCCCGCAGATGCGCCGCGGGGCCACGTCGCGGCGTTGGGGGGTGACGATCAAACTGCCGGAGCTGCGTCTGTGAACTGTGTAGGACGCGGGGGCGCACCGAAAGGTTGCAGAGCGGGCCGGAGCGGAGGCCGGGTGGAATCGCCCTCACGATTCGAGGGATTCGGCGACCCGGCGTCCATCGGGGCCGCGTTCGGTAATCCCGCGTCCATCGAGGTGGGCCAGGAGGGGAATCAGATGTTTCCGGGTCAGGGGAAGGACTTCGCGGAATTCGGCCGGACCCATTCCCTCGCGCCCACCCAGAGCGGCCACAACCCGCGCGGCGGCAGCTTCGAGCTCGTCGGTGGCAACCCAGAAGGCATCGCTCAGCAGCCGGATGCGGCCCCGCCCGGCCAGAAAACTCAGCACCGCCAGCACCGTATCCGGCGAACTGACCACTGCGGCAACGATCTCTTCGGTCGAGGGGCCCTGGAGTCCGGCCCGGCCCAGAACCTCCTCAATGCGCCCGGCCACCTCCTCTTCTGCGGCCGAGAGCACAGCCTGAAAACCGGGAAGGCGGGCGACTCTGCCCTCGACGACGAGCGTCTCTGCGGCAACCAGCCGGGCCACGATTCCATCGGCCAGCGCCGGGTGCGCACGGGCCGGCAGGGCGCTGCGCAGTGTGGCGAGCGGAACCCCGGGGTGAAGCGAATGCGCGCGGTGGTAGCGCTCTGTGGCGGAGAGGATCCGCTCTTCGGCCCGGGCCACGATCGCCGGATCGAAGAGACGCCCGCCCATGGCGTCGGAGACCCCCGGAAGCGCGGTCGCCGGTTTGGTCCAGCCTGTCTGCACCCCGGCGCTGACCGCTGCCAGACCCTGCCATGCGGCCAGCGCCACCCCACCCCTCACCGCCTCTTCGCCGCCCCCCGCCAGCGCCATCAGCGCATCCCCTTCCTCCGCCCGAATGCGCTTGCGCTTGTTCGGAGAGGGTTCGAGCACCACCCCCCCCGCAATCGTGGTCATCGGCGACCAGGAGCGGATCACGAAGCGATCGCCTGCGCGGGCAATCACCTGCCCCTCAAGGCGCAACTGTCCCAGCGCGGGCACCCCCGGTGCGGCCTCGTGGAGATTGAAGAGGACCAGGCGCGCCATGACCTCGACCGTACCCAGATGAATGCGCACCCGCTGCCCCGTTTCCAGGCGCCAGCCGGTCTCGGCGAGGGCGGTGATCTGTACGGTCAGCATCATGGAGGGAGTCCATGCGGGATCGGCGACCAGAACATCGCCGCGAGAGAGCTGACCCCTGCGCACCGAGGTTCCGGTTAATGCCAGAGCCGTTCGCTGGCCCGCGCGCGCCTCGCCGACCGGGTGGCCATGAAGCTGAAGCGCGCGCACCCGGGCTTCGCCGCCGCCGGGCAGGATGCGCACCGTGTCGCCGCGCGCCACCCGCCCCGACCAGAGCGTTCCGGTGACGACCGTGCCGGCGCCCTCGCGGGCAAAGACGCGATCCACGGGGAGCCGAAAGAGATCGTCGCGCCGCCGTTTGCGGGCCCGGGTGCCGCACTGTACAAGGGCGTCGGCAAGAGCTGCGAGGCTGGCAGGGTCGTGGATCGAGACCGGAACGACTGCGGAGTCAGCGTAGGGGGTTTCGCGCAGAAGGCTCCGTACGTCTTCGCCAACGAGTTCGAGCCACTCGGGGTCGTCGATCAGGTCGGATTTCGTGATTGCAACCACCATCGCCCCGACCCCCAGGAGCTTCACGATCGCAAGGTGTTCGCGGGTCTGGGGCATGACCCCCTCGTCGGCCGCAACCACCAGCAGAACGAGATCCATTCCGGTGGCCCCGGCAACCATCGTGCGCACGAATCCCTCGTGGCCGGGCACATCGACGATCCCGAAAGCGCATGCGGGGGTGGGGGTCCAGGGCGCAAATCCCAGCTCGATGGTAATGCCGCGGGCCTTCTCTTCGGCAAGGCGGTCGGTGTCGACGCCGGTGAGGGCGCGCACAAGCGAACTCTTGCCATGATCGATGTGACCGGCGGTGCCGAGGATCAGGGAGGTGGAGACCTGGGGGGATTCAGCCATCAGCGACGAGGGCCGGCGGAGGCGGGGGCGGGGGCACGGACGCGGCCGGGGTCGAGAAAGCGGAAGGATTCGAGACGGACGCCGCCGAGCATGTGCGCCGTGACGAAGTCGTCCAGGAGAGCGAGGTGGGCGGCCGGGAGGAGGAGATCTGCGGGAGCTGCGCCGCGCAGAAGATCGGCCAACTGAGCGCGCGCCACCGGTCCGATCCGCCGCGACTCTGTGGGGGCGCAGCACTCGGGGCCACGAATTCCGCCCGCCTCCACATCGAAGCGGGCCATGGCGGCCCCCTCTGCATCGGAGGGGACCTCGGCGCCGCAAGCGGTGCAGCGATCAAGTTCGGGAGCAAATCCCAGCAGATCGACGATCTGCCAGCCCAGCGCCAGCACCTCGCCAACGATGCATTCGGGATCGGTCTCCTCTAACCGCCCGAGCCGCTGCACCAGGGTGTCGTAGAGGAGGGCGTGCGGCTCCTGGCCGGCATGGCGCAAGACCAGCTCGGCAGCGACCGACGCACCCGCCAGCCGACGAAAATCGCGCGCCAGCCCCAGGTGCGCATCGGTGGGGGCGAATTCGCAGAGAGTCTGCATGTCGCGATTCGGACGCACCGCAACGACCGCCGTCCCCTCGGTGAAGACGCCGAGCGCACCCCTTCCCTTCGACGCACTCCGCCGCACTCCCCTTGCCATGGTGGCCACCAGCCCCAGTTCGCGCGCGTAGAGGCGAAGGACGTGGCTGCTCTCGGACCAGGGGCTTCTGCGCAGAAGAATCGCCACCGTGGTGACCCGGGTCATGGCGGAGATGGCCCGGGCCCGGATCCGGGCAGATCCGCAAGCGCCGCCAGCAGGCGACGGCGACGGCGTTCGTACTCGGCCTTCCCGATCCCGTTCCGCTTCCGGCGCTCGTCGATGCGCGCGATCTCGAGAAGAAGCGCCTGCCGGTCCTGCATCTTCACGCTCCGGGCGCGGTCGCTCCTCAGGAGCAGAAGAGCGCCGATCGCGGCGAAGACCAACAGCAGCACGCTCGCCACCAGGGGAATCAGCCGGGCGGGATTGCCTGCGGGTCCGATCGTCACCGCCGAGGCCGCCAGCTCGCGTCCGGCAAAGCGCTGCCAGGCGCCGCTTTCCATCTCCACCTGCCCCACCGCCGCCAGACCCTCGACCTCAAGAGGGCCTCGCGGATCGCGCACGAGCAGCTCCATCGAGGCGGTTCCCCCGGAGATCGGAAGGGTGAAGTCGTCGGTGGGAAGCCGGTAGCGAAGTTGATAGAGCGTTTCGCCGGGCTGCACCGGAGTGGAGACGTACACCCTGCCCCCGCTGAAGGAGGCGCCATCGGGAGACAGATCGCTCTCGCCCACGCGAAAGTCGGTTGCCCCGGGAGGGAGCTCGTGCGACCAGGTCTCTCCCTCCTCGCTCGCAATCAGGGTGGTGCGGGTGGGATTGGTGATCTCGAAGTAGTCGGTGACGCTCCAGCCGGGGAGCTCTTCGGTGCGTTCCAGGAAGGTGTTCCGCACGCGGATCGTGGGGCGGGTGTCGGCGCGCACCCCCTCGGCCGGCCAACTCTGGATGATATAGGACCCCACGGTGTCGGCTGCATCGGTCACCGGTCCTCCCAGATAGAGGATTCCCTGCACGCGCACCGAGGCGAAGAAGACGTCTTCGGTCGCGCCGGACGGAATCGTGAAGGAAAATCCCCCTGCGGGACCGATCGGCACGCTGTCGATTGCGCCGGAGGAGAGCGCCGAGACGCGGTGCACCACAACCGTGCCGGTATCGGCGGGAAGGTCGCCGATGCGCACCTCGCCGACGATGTTGAGGGGGCCTCTTTCCTGGGCGAAGAGGGGAGCCGCAGGGAGTGAGGCGAGAGCCGCGCCGAGGAGGAGGCCGACGCGCCGAGGCGGGTGCCGGGGGGTGGGCCTGACAGTGGCGGCCGGGAGGGGAGATGCGGAGTGCAGCGGCCCCGCGCAGATGCAGCGCCGCTCAGATGCCGCCCGGGGCGATCTGCGGGCTGCCCGGCGACTCGGCTTCAGCGCTCGAATCGTCCCAGATCCTCGGGGTGCATGCGCCGGAGCCGTTCCTCGAGCGCCGGGCCACGCACACCCCTGCCCTCTTCTTCGGGGGGCGGTTCGGATGGCGCGGACCCCTGCACCGCCGCAACGAGGAGCGCCTCGTCGGCGAAGATCTGCACCTCGGCCCGGAGCGCCACCGCGATCGAATCGGAGGGGCGCGCATCGATGGCGATCATCTCGTCTGCACGGTCAATGATGAGCTCGGCGAAGTAGGTGCTCTCCTCGACGCGGGTAATGAGGACCCGCTGCAGAGTGCCGCCGAGTCCCCCGAGAACGGAGATCAGAAGATCGTGGGTGAGGGGGCGCTGACAGGGGATTCCCCCCAGTTGCATGGCGATCGCGTTGGCCTCGCCCGGACCGATCCATATGGGAAGGATCCGCTCGCTGTCCTGATCGCGCAGGATCACAACCGGCGAGTTGGCCTTCCTGTCGAAGGCGAGGTGCTGAACCCTGACCTCAATCACGAATCTTCTCTCCGGGGTGTGCCCCGGTTCGGCTGCAAGTCAAACTTGCCGGAACGGTGCGACATGGATGGGGAATGTACGACGGCGCGTCAGCCTCTGCCCAGCGCCTCCTTCAGCTCCTCTGCCCGGTCGGTGCGCTCCCAGGCGAAGAGCTGGAACTCTCTTCCCCCCCGGTCCATCCGCTGCGGCTCGCGGCCGAAGTGTCCGTGGACCGCCGTGGGGCCGTAGATCGGGGCGTTGAGGCCGAGCGCAGCGCAGATGCCATCGGGAGTGAAGTCGAAGATATCCGCCACGGCTTCGTTGATGGCCTGATCGGTGAGGCCGCTGGCTGCGGTTCCGAAGGAATCCACCCAAACCTGCACCGGTTCGGCCCTGCCGATCGCATAGGCAAGCTGCACCTCGCAGCGTCGCGCAAGCCCCGCCGCCACAATGTTCTTGGCCGCCCAGCGGGCCGCATAGGCTCCGGAACGGTCCACCTTGGTGGGATCCTTGCCCGAGAAGGCGCCCCCGCCATGCCGTCCCATTCCGCCGTAGGTATCGACGATGATTTTGCGACCGGTGAGCCCTGCGTCGGCGTGGGGGCCGCCCTCGATGAAGCTGCCGCTGGTGTTGATGCGAAAGTTGATTCTGCCATTGTCGAAGCGCGCGAAGTCCGGGTTGGCGAGAACGGGACGAATCACATGCTGCTCGATGCCGGCTGCGATTTCGGCGCTGTCGATTCCCGGATCGTGCTGCGTACTGAGCACGATGGTGCGGATCGTCTGCGGTCGCCATTCGGTGTCGTACGCAAAGGTGACCTGGGATTTGCCGTCGGGCCGCAGCCAGGGGATTGTCCTGGCCTTGCGGGCCTGGGCCAACTGCCTCACCAGCGCGTGCGCCACGGCGATGGGGGCAGGTATGAGGGCCCCGGGAATGTCGTCGCAGGCATAGCCGAACATCATTCCCTGATCGCCGGCGCCGGTCTGCGTGCCATCGACGGCCTGCGCGATCTCGCTCGCCTGCTCGTGCAGCAGCACCTCGACGCGGCAGCGCGCGCCATCGATTCCGTACTCGGCGCGGTCGTAGCCGACGGCAAGGAGAGTTCGGCGCACGATCTCCTCGACTGCGGCGTTGTCAAGGCGGCCCGGGGCGGCGGCGGGTGTGGGATCGCGCACCTCGCCCGCGACAATGACGAGATCGTTGGTGAGAAGCGTTTCGCAGGCGACGTGGCCCTCTTCGGGGTGACGCGCAAGGATGGCATCGACGACGGCGTCGGAGATCTGGTCGGCGAGTTTGTCGGGGTGACCCTCGGTGACCGATTCGGATGTAAAGAGACGGGGGAGTGGTTGACTGGGCATAGGGATTGGAGGAAACAGGGCAGGCCGCGTTTGCGGTGTCAGGCCCGGCGGCCGGGAGTGGCAACCCGTTACGGAACGCGCCGGTCGGGATCCGGCCGGGCGTTGGCGGCTGTGCCAGGCGACCGGAATTGAAGGGTATGCAGGGATACTACAATAACCGGCGAGGCCAGCGCGCGTCATCCCCGGCGGAATCGCAAGCGGCCGGGGAGAGCAGCCCGGTCCGGCGATGGGGGACAGACGCTCACTCGTTTGTGGTCGCGCGGGATTGGATGGCGCCCCCCGGATGCAAGCGTCGCTCGAGATGCCTGCCGGTGCCCTCTCCCGGGCCTGTCGGACAATGGTTCGGGTCAGGAAGAACGGAAATCCTTGCGACGGGTCCGGTCGCGCCGCAGGATCCGGCTCATGTGCTGGTCGAGCCGATCGAGCGCGCTTCGGAAATCGGAGCCCTGCCCCTGCGCCACGGCGACCTGACGCCGCCGCCGTGCGACAACGGCCTCAACGGTGTATCCGCGCCCCTCCTGCCGGAAGACGAGGGTTGCATCCATGACCGCCGGATCGAAGCGGGGCCAGCGGACGGCCTGGGCCTGGGCCCGGTCGCGGAGCGTCTGCGAAACGTCGCAGCCCTGAACGGTGATGCGGATTGGAATCAAGTCGCGCCTCCATGGGTCGGGGGAGATGGGATGGGGAAAGGGTGGGGACCGGTCGCCGGTCTCCGGTCAGATCTGTTCTGAAGGTAGTGGCCGGCGGCGGCCAGGGCTCTCTGCGGACGGAACGCAGCGATCGATCCCGGCCGCGCCCGGATCGCCGAAGCCCATGCGAATGAGCGCGCGGCACCGCCCCGGGGAAAAGCGGCTGCAGCAAAGTGCGAGGATCTGCGGCCGGGGAAGCCGGGTATGGTCAGTGGACCCCGGCCTGGGCATCGTGGAAGACGGCATCGAGAACGCCATTGACGAAGCGGGGGGATTCGCTGCCTCCATACTGCTCCGCCAACCGCACCGACTCCTGGATCGCGACCTTTCCCGGGAGCTCCTCGATGCAGAGAATCTCGGTGACGCCCAGGCGCAGGATTCCGCGATCGATGACCGAAAGCCTGTCCATGCGCCAGTTGTCGAGCGAGGCTGCGATCGCCTCCTCGACCCGGGCGCGGTTCGCGGCAAAGGTGGTGGCCAGATGGCGCAGGTAGGGGATCCGGGCGGGTGCGACCCGTCTGCGGGCACAGGTTTCGCGCAGCGCATCGAGGAAGTCGCCCTCGCCGCCCTCTGATTCCCAGCGATAGTGAACCTGCAGGAACCAGGCTCTTGAGCGGCTGCGGTCGCGGCGCTCGCGGGGGGTCAGGATCATGCCAGGTCGGCGCGGAGAGCGAGGAGGGTCAGGGCGGCCTCGGCGAATTCGCCGCCGCGGTTTCCCGCCCGCGGGTCGGAGCGCGCCAGGGCCTGCTCGGCGGTATCGGTGGTGAGGACGCCGAAGACAACGGGAATGTCGGCTGCGCGCGCCACCTGGCCGAGTCCCTCGCTGGCATTTCCGGCGACGTAATCGAAGTGCGCGGTCTCGCCCCGGATCACGCATCCGATCGCGATGATCGCATCGAAGCGCCCCGAGCGCCAGATCCAGTGGGCGGCCTGCGGAAGATCCCAGGCGCCGGGCACGCGCAACACCGTAATCCTGTCCTCGGTCACGCCCCGGGCCAGAAGCCGACTCCGCGCGCCCTCCAGGAGCTGGCCGGTGACCATGTTGTTGAAGTCTGCCGTCAGAAGGGCGATGGCCGGTCCGCGCGCTACCCCCGAATCAGACATCCCGGTCCTCCTTCCCCACCCCCGCCGGGATTGCATCGATCGGTACCCGCCCGGTCACCCGCAGCGCGTAGGCATCAAGCCCCACGATGTGGCGTTGGCTGTTGGTCAGGAGACGAACCGTGCCGAGCCCCAGGTCGAGGAGGATCTGGGCGCCGATTCCGTAGTCGCGCAGAACCTGTCCGGGCGACTGGTCGCGGGTCTCGGGGGGAACGGTTTCGACAGGGTGGGCCGTCGTCCCCGGCGCCGCCCCCTCCAGGCGTCGCAGCAGACTTTCGCCCGAACGCAGATAGACGACCACCCCCTCGCCCTCGGCCGCAATCCGCTCCATGGCACGCCTCAGAAGACCCTCTGCGGACTCGCCAAGCGCCCCGAAGAGATCGGCCAGAGGATCCTCGGCGTGCATGCGCACCAGCACATCGTCCCGGCCTTCGATCTGTCCCCGCACCAGCGCCAGGTGTACGCGGTCGTCGATCTCGGTGCGGTAGCCAATCGCCCTGAACTCGCCGTGCCTGGTCTGCAGGGGCGCCTCGGTCACCCGTCGCACGAGACGTTCCCGCGCCAGCCGCCATGCCACCAGTTGCTCGACCGTGATCAGCCGCAGATCGTGTTCGCGCGCCATGACCTCGAGCTCGGAACGCCGGGCCATGGTACCGTCCTCGTTGAGGATCTCGCAGATCACGCCAGCCGGCAACAATCCCGCCAGACGCGCCAGATCGACCGCCGCTTCGGTTTGGCCCACACGCCGCAACACCCCGCCCCGACGGGCGCGCAGGGGAAAGATGTGACCGGGTCGCCGCAGATCTGCGGGAGCCGATTCGGGGTCGGCCAGGAGCTGCACGGTGCGTGCGCGGTCGTGAGCCGAAATTCCGGTGGTGACGCCAAAGCGCCGGTGCGCATCGACCGAAACCGTAAAGGCGGTGCCCTGCGGATCGGTGTTGCGCGCGGTCATGAGAGGCAGTTCGAGGGCGTCGGCGCGTTCGGGGGTCAGCGCGACGCAGATCAGGCCGCGCCCGAACTTGGTCATGAAGTTGATGAGCTCGGGGGTAATGCGGTCGGCGGCGCAGACGAGATCGCCTTCGTTTTCGCGATCTTCGTCGTCGGCCACGATGACCAGCTTTCCCTCGGCGATATCCCGGATTGCGTCGGGCAGGGAATCAAGGGGCATGGGTCTCCAGAATGCGACGGATATACTTGCCGATCAGGTCGGCTTCCACGTTGACGCGCTCTCCGGGGTCCAGGCGCGCCAGATTGGTGTGCTCCCAGGTATGGGGAATGATCGCCACCTGAATGCGCGCCGGAGCGCTCAGTTCGTTGACGGTCAGACTGATGCCGTTGATGGCGATCGAGCCGTGCAGAATCGTGATCGAGAATATCTCGGGGGGGAGGGTGAAGTCCAGAAGCCGGGTTTTTTCGGTCTGCCGATGCGCCGCGAGGGTGCCGGTGCCATCGACATGTCCCTGGACGAGATGACCGTCCAGGCGATCGCCGATGCGTGCGGCGCGCTCCAGGTTGACCCGCCTTCCCGGGCTCCACTCTGCGGCTGTGGTGCGCTCCAGGGTCGAGGATCCGATCTCGACGGTGAAGCAATCGGCGTCGAACTCCGTCGCGGTCAGACAGGCGCCATCCACCGCGACCGACTGACCCGGGTGCAGCTCGCCGGCAAAGGGGGCGCCGATGACGACTGTACGGCCCCGCTCGCCTCCTGCAACCGAGACGACCTTCCCCATCGCTTCGACGATTCCGCTGAACATGGGTGATTCCGCTGCTGCGGGGCTTTCCTCCGGGCGAGTGTGCAGGGGTGCCGGATCAATCCGCATTCCCTCCGGCGACGCGGTTCGGTGGGCGTCAACGGAGAGGGGCGGCGCGGTCGCGGTCAAGGACCACAAGGGTGTCGTCTTCGAATTTCACCGGATCGAGGCGGGGTCGCCACCCTTCGCCGAGGGGAGTCCCCGCGGGAAAGGCCGGAACGCCGCCTGCGCCGATCAGCAGGGGGGCCGTAAAGAGATACAGCCGATCGACCAACCCGGCGGCCAGGAGCGCCCCCGCCAGAATTCCGCCCCCTTCGCAGAGCAGGGTTCGCATGCCCAGCGGAAGGAGCGCCTGCAGGAGGGCGCGAAGATTCAGGCGCCCGTGCTCCTCTGCGACGGCAACGATGCGAACCTGCGCGCCGAGACGCCGGCGGAGCATGGCGGCGCGGGCAGGCGCGGTCGCCACCACGGGACGGGGACCGCCCTTGCTGCGGAAAACCCGAAGCTCCGGGTGCGCGCGGCCCCGGCGATCCAGGATGATCCTTCGGGGAGGCGTGCGCGGCGTCACAGCCCCCCGCACCGTGAGCTGCGGATCGTCGGCTTCCCAGGTTCGACTCCCCACGAGCAGGGCGTCGAAGCCGGCGCGCAGACGATGCACCTCGGCGTGTGCGGCAGGGCCGGTCAACCGGACATTCCTTCCCTTCGGCGGCGCAATGCAGCCATCGAGACTCATGGCCAGCTTAAGCGCCAGGTAGGGTCGCCAGGCGCGCTCCTCGTTCACCGAGGCGCTCTTCTCCTGCGCCGGGAACGACGGAACGGCATGAAAGAAGAAGGGATTCTCGGCCCGCCAGGCGGCTTCGCTCCCGACCGGACCCATCACCCTCAACCCCTGGCGCCGCAACCATTCTCCACCGCCTCCTTCGCAGCTCCCCGGTTCGGCCGCCCAGTACACCACCCGCGCGATCCCGGCCCGCGCAATCGCCTCGGTGCAGGGGGGCGTCTTGCCACGGTGCGCACAGGGCTCCAGACTTGCATAAAGAGTCGCTCCGGCTGCGTCGGGCACGCGCGCAAGGGCGACGATTTCGGCGTGCGGAGATCCGTATTCCTCGTGCCAGCCCTCGGCCAGAATGCGCCCGTCGCGGGCAATGACCGCACCCACCATCGGGTTCGGATGAACGCGCCCCCAGCCCCGGCGGCCGATCTCGATGGCCCGCTGCAGACAGCGGCGGTCGAAGGCGTCCACCTGGCCGTTCATCGCAGCGTGCCGGTCAGAGCGTCACCCGCAGAATTGCCGATCCGAACCAGGTGCGCTCCCCCGGGTCGAAGGCGGCGCTGCGGCCCTGGAAGGGATCCCGGTTGCCCTCGGCCCAGCCCACCTCGACCGACAGCCGGGTAACCAGGAAGTTGAACCAGCCGCTGGCGAAGTAGAGAAGCCGCTCCGAAGCCACATTGCCCGAGACGTCGATGCCGGGGGCGAGACGAAGGCTGGCCAGACCTTCGTAGCGATCCCAGCCGATGCCGCCCATGAAGCCGATCACGAACCAGTTCTTGCCGGCCGTTGCGCGAAGCGACGAGACGATCAGCTCGGTGGCGCCGCCGCCCGGCGTCTGGTCATTTCCGAACCCGATCCCGGCGTGCCACTGGCGGGTGGCGGCCACGGAAATTCCCGGCAGGGTGAAGGATTCGCGCAGAATCCCGACCCGCACACCCGCTCCCAGCGCGCTGCCCCCCAGGAAGGTGCGCGAGGCGGAGAGAGCTTTCTCTTCCGGGAAGCGCGTCATCGACCACGATGCGATCAGATCGAGGGACCCGACCCCGCCGACGCCGGGGCCGAAGCCGACGCCATTGAGGAGGCCGGCGACTGCGGTGACCCTGAGGCCGGCCAGGGTGGCTCTGTCGCGTTCGGCGAGTGCGGCGGTCGTTCCGGAGAGCGTGGGGAGATCGAAGCGAAGCGCCGACCCCGAAAGCGAGATCCCGATGCGCGGAGTCAGCCCCAGGCGGCGACCATGGGTGCTCGAGGTGCCGGGAATATCGCTTCCCGGCGCGCTGCTCAGACCCGCACCGCGTTGCACGGCCATCGCAGCGAGCGACAGCTCCCGGCAGGCCGCGCGCACACCCCCGGCCTCCTCGCAGAGAACCGCCAGCTCGGCCACCCCCCTGATGTGATCGTAGCTCTCATTCAGGCTCTGTGCCGATGCCGCGCGGGGACGCTCGTTCGCCAGTCCGGCCACCAGAATCGCCAGCAATCCCCCCCATACCCTCCGCAGAGGCTGTCGCGGGCCGGACCGGAAAGCGCGCGCCCTGCTCACGCCGCTACCCACCCGATCCACTCATCGCGGCCTCGATCCCCACCAGCTCCACCCCCTCCCCGGCCACGACCTCGCCCAGCGGCCACCCCTCGTCCCCCACCGCCTCGAGCACGGCATCTTCGTCGGCGGGGGCCACCACCAGAATCATGCCGACCCCCATGTTGAAGACCCGGTACATCTCGGGCGCGGCCACATTCCCCGCCCGGGCCAGTTGCCGAAAGAGATTCGGCGGCCGCCATGCGGCACAGTCAATCCTGGCTCCGGTTCCGGCGGGCAGTGTACGCGGCAGATTGCCCTCGATGCCGCCACCGGTGACATGCGCCATTCCCCGCACCAGATCCCGCTCGAGCAGGGGCGCGATCGTATTCTGGAAGGAGCGGTGGATGCGCATCATGGCGTCGGCCACCGTGGCTCCGCCTTCGCCGGGAAAGGGATCGTTCACGCCCAGCCCCATGCGATCGAAGACAATCGCGCGGGCCAGGGTGTAGCCATTGGTGTGGAGACCAGAGGAGCGCAGCCCGATGAGGCGGTCGCCGGGACGAATGCGCCTGCCATCGACAATGCGGTCGCGCTCGACCACCCCCACCACAAAGCCGGCCAGATCGTATTCGCCCTCGGCGTAGAGGTCGGGCATCTCGGCCGTCTCGCCCCCGAGAAGGGCGCAGCCATTCGCGCGGCACGCCTTTGCAACCCCGCCCACAACTGCCGTCGCAATCCCTTCATCGAGCCGGCCAGCGGCCAGATAGTCGAGAAAGAAGAGGGGGCGGGCACCCTGCACCAGGATGTCGTTCACGCAGTGGTTGACCAGATCCTGACCGATGGTGTCGTGCCGACCCGAGAGGAAGGCGATCCTGAGCTTGGTGCCGACGCCATCGGCGCTCGCCGCCAGAACCGGACGGTCGAGAGTGTCGGGCACGCTGTAGAGTCCGCCGAATGCACCCAGGCCGCTCAGGGTGTGCGCATCGCCCGTTGCGTCCAGGAGACCGGCGAAGGCGCGCTTGGTCCGCTCGGCCGCATCCAGATCGACGCCGGCGGCGCGGTAGGTGAGGGAATCGCCGCTGCCAGCCATTACGATTCCGCCCCGGCGCTGTGATGCAGCGTCTCCGCCCGGTCGCTCCACTCCCCGATCTCCAGCTCGCGGAAGCGATCGACCGAGAAGTCCTCCACGGCAAAGGATCCCATGACCGCTCCATGCACAAGAAGGCTCCGGATCAGATCCGGGTTTTCCAGCGACCGCTGAAGATCGCCAGGTGTGGAGGGCGTGCGGGCCCCGCGCAGGCGAAGGCGGTGCAGAGATCCGAGCAATCCCCCGGCAAAGGCGTCGCCTGCACCGGTGGGATCGACGACCCCGGAGACCGGATAGGCGGGAGAGGACACCCTCCAGTCGGGGCCGAAGCCCAGAGCGCCCTCGGCACCCCGCTTGATGACGACAAGGCGGGGACCGCGCGCGCGAATCCAGCGGGCCGCGTCGTCGAGCGTTGCCTGACCCGAGAGCTGCATGGCCTCTTCATCGTTCACGAAGAGCAGATCGATGCGCTTCAGGAGCCGCAGCAGCTCGGCGCGCGATCCCTCGATCCAGAAGTTCATGGTGTCGGCGGCCACCAGACCCGGGTTGGCGAACTGGTCGAGGACGCGGTTCTGGAGGATGGGATCGATGTTGCCCAAAAAGATCATCGCGGAATCGCGGAAGGCGACCGGGATCACCGGATTGAAGTCGGCAAAGACGCCCAGCCGGGTCTCGAGGGTTTCGCGGGTGCGGAAGTCGTCGTGGTAGCGGCCCGCCCAGAAGAAGCTCTCGCCGGGGCGCTGCTCAATCCCGCCCAGATCCACCATCGGCGCCGCGGCCGCCCGGTCGGAGCGGGCGAGAAACTCCAGGCGCTCCAGCGGATAGTCCTCGCCCACAACCGCCACCACGCGCACCGGAGCCAGAAGCGAGGCTGCGGCGCTGAAGAAGGTGGCCGAGCCGCCGATCACCCGCTCTGCGCGGGCGGCGGGAGTCTCGATCGTGTCGAGCGCTACGCTACCGATCGCCAGAATCGACACTGCGTTCCATTCGTTCGGGGGCGGAGATGCCCAGCAGAGCCAGGCCATTGGCAAGGACGGTGCGGGCCGCGCCGACCAGCGCCAGACGGGCTCTGCGCAGGGAATCGTCTGCAACCAGGGCGCGCAGGGCAGGATCGCGCAGCGGATGGCCGGCCTGATACCAGGAGTTGACCAGACCGGCGGTGCGCTCCAGGTAGTCGCAGACCAGGTGGGGGGCGCGGGCGGCGGTGGCGCGGCGAAGATACCCGGGAAACTCGCCGAGCCGATTGATGACTTCGCGCTCCATGGAGGTGCAGAGGAGAGAGGGGTCGGCGGCGGTGCGGGAGTCGTCGCCGTAGTGGCGAACGGCCTGCTGCTGAATGCGGCAGAGGCGGGCATGGGCATACTGGATCTTGTAGACCGGGTTGCGGTCGGACTGATCGAGCGCCAGATCGAGATCGAAGGTGAGGTGGGCCTCCGGGCGCCGCATCAGAAAGAAGTAGCGCGCGACATCGACCCCTACCTCGGCCACCAGATCGGCCAGGGTGGTGTAGGACCCTGCGCGCTTGGAGAGGCGAACCTCTTCGCCCCCGCGCACCACCGTCACCATCTGGTGCAGCACGTATTCGGGGTAGCCTGCGGGACGGCCCAGCGCCTGCAACCCCGCGCGCACCCGATCCACCGTGCTGTGATGATCGGCTCCCTGCACATTGACAACATGGCGGAAGCCGCGCTCCCACTTGCTCATGTGGTAGGCCACATCGGGCAGAAAGTAGGTGGGCGAACCATCGCTCTTGACCATCACCCGGTCCTTCTGGTCGCCGAAGCGGGTCGTCGCCAGCCACTTGGCGCCATCTTCCATCCGGGTCAGGCCGGTGTTGTCGAGCGCCTCGATCGTCGCGGCCACGCGGCCCTCGCTGTACAGCCGGGTCTCGGGGTAGAATTCGTCGAAGTGGACGCCGAAGGCGGCAAGGTCGCGCTTCTGGGCGTCGCGCAGGATCCGCACCGCGAATTCGCGAAAGCGCTCGAGCTCTTCCACCGACGGATCGCCCGGCTGCGGAGGGGGGTGCGCTTCGAGGAATGCGGCGGCCAGAGCGGCGATGTAGTCGCCATGGTAGCCGCCCTCGGGGATCTCGACCGCGTGCCCCAGGCGCTGCAGACAGCGCACCCGCAGACTGGTCGCGAGCCGTTCGATCTGCGCACCGGCGTCGTTGAAGTAGAACTCGCGGTGAAGCTGCCAGCCCGACCACTCCAGGAGCGAGGCGATTGCATCGCCGAGCGCCGCCTGGCGGCCATGACCCAGGTGCAGCGGCCCGGTCGGGTTGGCCGAGACGAACTCGACCATGATCCGGCGCCCCTCTCCCTCGGCGCTGCGACCGTAGCTCTCTCCCGCCGCAAGGACCGTCTGCACGGTGCCGCCGACCACTTCGGCATCCAGCCGAACGTTGAGAAACCCCGGCCCGGCCACCTCGACTGCGCGCACCCCCGCCGTTCGTTCCAGCGGCGCGACCAGCGATTCGGCGATTTCGCGCGGAGAGCGCCCGAGCCGCGAAGCCAGCACCAGGGCAAGGTTCGAGGCCAGATCGCCATGCCCCGGATCGCGCGGTCGCTCCAGGCGGAAGTTCGCGTCGGGAACCCCCAGCGCGGCGGCGGCCTCGCGGAGCGCGCCGGTCACCCGATCGGCAACGACAACCTCTCTGCGGTCGTCATTGCGATTGTGCGCCGCCTCTGCCATTGCAGCTCAGCTCGCGTCCCGGGCCTTCGTCCGGCCACCCTTCCCCTTCGCGCCCTTCGCGCCCTTCGCCTCTGCGGCAGCGCTTTTCCTGCTCTTCGGCCCGGCATCCGACTTCGCGCCGCCCTTCGTCTGCGCAGCCCCATTGCTGCCCGCTTCCGCGCCGGAGCCGCCCTTGCTACCGCTGTCGCCCTTCGCCGACCCGCCCGCACCCCGCTCCTCGCTGGCCTTCTTGCGGTACTCCTCGGAGCGGTAGTCGGTGATATAGAAGCCCTCGCCGCGAAAGAGCAGACCGGCACCCCCCGAGATCAGCCGTTCGGCCGTCTCGTCGCAATAGGGACAAGGTGCAACCGGCGGATCGCTCATCCGCTGAAAGGTCTCGAACTCGCGGTTGCAGCCGCCGCATCGATACTCGTAGGTAGGCATGGCGGGGAAAGCTAACACATCGCGCTGCCCGGGGAGCGGAATGCGGGACTTGTGCGCGGGCCGGGTTTCATGCAGAGCCGCGTGCGCGGGAAGCCATGAAGGTCTCTGGAATTTCCCACTTTCCGACCCATCATTGGGTGCGATAGGGAACCGCAGCGGCGCGCCGGTTCGCCATGCCCCACCACCCCTGACCCGGCCCCTGCGCGGGCCGGCCGGGAACGGGGCTGCAAGGACCGCGTGCGCGCGCGAACACACCCATCACCCTGGTTTCCGCGATCCCGCCCCCGCAGAAACTCAGGCCGGCGCCTTCCAGCTTCCCCACACCTCCCGCAGGGTATCGCTGATCTCGCCCAGGGTGGCGCCTGCCCGGATGGCCGCGATCATCGGCGGGAGAAGATTTGCGTCGGTCGGGGCCACTGTGGCCAGGGCGCGCAGTGCGGCGGTCACATCGTCGGCGTTGCGTTCGGCCCGGAAGGCGGCCAGCGCAGACCGCTGCCGTTCGGCCATTGCCCGGAAATCGGGTGCGGACGCGGGTTCGTGGGCGCTTTCGTCAGTGTAGCGATTCACCCCCACCACAGTGCGGTTGCCGGCCTCGACCTCGAGCTGATGGCGGTAGGCCGCGCGGTGCACGCTCTCTTGCATGAACTCGATCGCTCCCGGAGACCCGCCCAGGGCGTCGATGCGCTCGATCAGGGCGCGCGCTTCGGTCTCCAGGCGGTGGGTCAGGCGTTCGATCAGGAAGCTGCCCCCCAGGGGATCGGCCCACGCGGCTACGCCCGATTCCTCGGCCAGGATCTGCTGGGTACGGAGCGCCAGGGCGGCGGCCTCGGGAGTGGGCAGCGAGAGCGCTTCGTCGTAGCCATTGGTGTGCAGCGACTGGGTTCCCCCCAGAACCCCCGCCAGCGCCTGAATGGCGACCCGCACCACATTGTTGAGGGGCTGCTGGGCGGTCAGGGTGGAGCCGCCGGTCTGGGTATGAAAGCGAAGTCGGCAGGAGCGGTCCGAGGCGTCGAAGCGTTCGCGCATGAGACGCGCCCAGAGACGGCGGGCAGCGCGAAACTTGGCGACCTCTTCGAGAAGATCGTTATGGGCGGCGAAGAAGAAGGAGATGCGCGGCGCAAAGTCCTCGAGGGCGATGCCGCGACCCAGCGCCCGGCGAACGTACTCGAGCCCGTTGGCCAGGGTGAAGGCGATCTCCTGGGCGGCGGTCGAGCCCGCCTCGCGAATGTGGTAGCCCGAGACCGAGATCGTATTCCAGCGCGGGAGCTCGGCGGCGCAGAAGGCCATCAGATCGCTGACCAGGCGCAGCGAGGGCTCCACCGGGTAGATGTAGGTGCCGCGCGCAATGTATTCCTTGAGGATGTCGTTCTGGACGGTGCCGCGAAGCCGGTCGCGGGGAACTCCGGTTTCGTCCGCAACGGCGGTGTAGAGAGCCAGGAGGATGGGAGCGGTGGCATTGATCGTCATTGAGCAGGAGATCGCGCCCAGATCGATTCCGCGCAGAAGAAGGCGCATGTCGGCCAGAGAATCGATCGCGACGCCCACCCGGCCGACCTCGCCCTCGGCCATCGGCGCGTCGGAGTCATAGCCCATCTGGGTGGGCAGATCGAAGGCGACCGAGAGGCCGGTGGTGCCGCGCCCGAGCAGAAAGTGGTAGCGGCGATTGGTCTCTTCGGCGGTTCCGAAACCCGCATACTGCCGCATCGTCCAGCGCCGACCGCGGTACATGGTGGGGTAGATGCCCCGGGTGTAGGGGAAGGAGCCGGGATCGCCCAGATCGGTGGCCGGGTCGAAGCCGGGAGGAGACGAAGCGGGGGCGGGCGGAAGGGGGTCGGGTCGGGGGGAGCTCACGCCGGATTCACTGCCTCGAACTCGATGAGGAGCTGTCCCTTCTCGACCGCCTCTCCCGGGGCGACCCTGACCCGGGTCACCCTGGCCGCCGCCGCCGCGCGCAGTTCGTTCTCCATCTTCATGGCCTCGACAATCAGCACGGTGTCGCCGGCGGCAACATCATCGCCCTCCTGCACGGCCACCTGCACCACCAGCCCCGGCATCGGAGCCAGAAGCGGCTTCACCCGGTCTTCGCCGCCCTGCCCGCCCGAGAGAGCGCGAATCCGGGCCTGCCGCTCGTCCAGGACCTCGGCCGCGATGGCGCGTCCGCCGAGCGCGATCTCCCAGCGACCGGGTGCGCGGCGGTGGGCCCGAAGCGGAAGGGTGGCCGTATCCAGGGTCAGCGCGAAGCCGTCGGGCGCCCCTGTCGGAACAAGGGTGGCCGCGCGCGGATGGCCATCGATCGTGACCCGGCCAGCGGCGTCGATCGCGACCTCGTGGGTGCGACCGGCCAGCGAGATTCGGTAGCGCGCCGACGGCTGCCCGGCGAGAGGGCTCATGAGGGCGGCTCCCGGTCGGCATTCGGTGTCGGGCGGGGATCGGGTCTGCCCGGTGGGACCTGGAGAGAGCGTTGCCAGGACGAGAGCGGCCTGCCGGTGCGCACGATCCGGGGGGACGCGACGCTGCTGCGATGGCGGTCCTCGAGAAGGACGGCGGCCGCGAGGAGCGCATCGCGCGCATGGGGAGGGAGATCGTCGGCCAGGAGATCGGGGTGGTCGTCGAGGTAGGCGGTGGTGAGGCGGCCGGCGCGAAAATCCTCTTCGTCCATGATGCGCCTCAGGAGGGGAGCGCAGGTGGCCACGCCGCCGATGAGCAGCTCGTCCAGGGCGCGGGCCATGCGTCGGATCGCCGCCGGTCGGTCGGGTCCCCAACTGATGAGCTTGCCGAGGAGGGGATCGTAGTGCAGTCCGATGCGCGAACCCGGGGCAATGCCCCCATCCCACCGCACTCCCGGCCCGCCAGGCAGCTCCAGGGCCGAGACGACGCCGGTCGCGGGCAGGAAGCCGTCGAAGGGCGATTCGCTGGTGATGCGGCACTCGATGGCGTGGCCGGCGAGCGGAACGTCGTCCTGGCGCAGCGGCAGCGGTTCGCCTCCCGCAATCCGGAGCTGCCACTCCACCAGATCGGTTCCGGTCACCATCTCGGTAACCGGGTGCTCAACCTGCAGGCGGGTATTCATCTCCAGGAAGAAGAACTCGCCGCCGGCATGCAGGAACTCGACCGTGCCGGCCCCGACATAGTGAACGGCCCGGGCCGCGCGCACCGCCGCCCGCCCCATCTCCGCGCGCGCAGCCGGGTCCAGGAGGGGCGAGGGCGCCTCTTCGATCAGCTTCTGGTGACGGCGCTGAATTGAGCACTCGCGCTCCATGAGATGCACCACATTGCCCTGGCGGTCGCCGAAGAGCTGGATCTCGATATGGCGAGGGCCCTCGAGAAAGCGTTCGATATAGACGCTGCCATCGCCGAAGGCCGCCTCCGCCTCGCGCGCAGCTGCCGCCAGGGCATCTTCAACCTCGTCGAGGCGCCGCACGACCCGCATTCCCTTGCCGCCGCCCCCGGCCGCCGCCTTGAGCAGCACCGGGAAACCGATCTCTGCTGCGGCCTCGCGGGCTTCGCGGGCCGACTTCAGGGGTGTGCTCGTTCCCGGAACGACCGGCACGCCTGCGGCCGCCATGCGCTGCCGTGCCTCGGTCTTGTCGCCCATGGCGCGGATGGTGGCGGCGGCAGGGCCCACGAAGACGAGCCCCGCCCGCTCCACCGCCTCGGCGAAGTCACCCCGTTCCGAGAGGAATCCGTAGCCGGGATGGATCGCCTGCGCACCCGATCGCGCCGCCGCCGCGAGGATCCGCTCTGCGTTGAGGTAGCTGTCGGCCGCCCGCGCGGGACCGATGCAGTGCGCCTCGTCGGCGGCCAAAACGTGGGGCGCGGTTCGATCGGCCTCGGAGAAGACCGCAACTGTGCGAATGCCCAGGTCGCGCGCCGTGCGAATGACCCGAAGGGCGATCTCGCCCCGGTTCGCGACAAGGACAGACTCGATCATGGCCGCCGACGGGCGCGGGAGGGAGATGGGGGCGGGGCCTCGCGGCGACCGGTGACGGTCAGGGACTCGCCATCGCGCCAGATGGCGAAGACAATCTCTTCCTCGATCCGGTACGACGCCAGGATGCGGCGCAGCTCGGCGGCATCGTCCACCCTGCGTCCCTCGACATCGACCACCACATCGCCCGGGCGCAGTCCCAGCGGCGAATCGGCGGCGATATCGGCCACCAGAACCCCCTCGTCGGTTCCGAAGTAGGCGCCAAGCCCGGGGTTCAGATCGACCAGATCCAGCCCCGGAAAGGAGCCGAAAACACCGACCCACGCATCGGGGCGGCGGACGTCTGCAGTCCGGTCGATGATCTCGCGAACGTTCCCGGTCAGGTCGCGCATGTCTCCGGCATCCATGCGAATGCGTTCGGTCATGCGGCGCATGCGGTGCTGCAGCGAATCCAGCGCAAGGGAATCGATCGTCAACGCGCTGAGGGAGGGCCAGGCGGACCAGGGAAGCCTCTCCGGACTCACCATGAAGGTCAGCGTCTCGCCGTGGCGCTCCACCTCGACCTCGACCGTGTCGCCCTCCCCGGTCTCTGCAAGAAGTGCGCGCAGCCGTCTCTCGGCCGACCAGGCCCGGCGCTGCGCCTCCTCCGGCAACGGTTCCGCCAGAGCGTGTCCCGCAAAGCGAACGATGACGTCGCCCGTCTCGATCCCCGCACGCTCGGCCGGTCCACCCTCGGTGACGTCCCTGATCCGTACCCCGTCCTCGCGGTCCGGCGATGCGGACAGGTAGACGCCCAGTCGGGGTCTCATGTCGAAGAGTTCCCCGGTCTGCACGATCACGCACCGGTTTCCGTCGCAGACGCGCCCCTCCTGCGCACTCGCGGCGGCGCCCTGGGGCACTCCGGCCAGAAGGGCCACGACCGGCAGCGCCCATCCGGATTGCCGGATCCGGCGAACCCCGTCACCCACGCTCCTCGTCCTCGTTGCTCTCGTCTTCATCGCGATTCCTCTCCATCTGCGGATTGCGTCAGCCATGCCGGCGCGGATACCGGCCGGACCCCCCGGCCCGAAGCTGCATGCGCCCTCTGACGCGCGCGGCTCCCGGAGGGGTTGCATTTCGGCAATGGAGTGGAAGGAGAAGGAGAACCCATGGACGGGATCAGGCTCAGAGGGGAATGTTGCCGTGCTTCTTCGGCGGATTCGCGTCGCGCTTGCAGGCCAGCATGTCCAGGGCGTTGATCAGGTGGGGGCGGGTGTCGCGCGGATCGATGACATCATCGACGAAGCCGCGGGCAGCCGCGACAAAGGGGTGGGCAAAGCGTTCCCGATACTCGGCGATGCGGGCGGCGGTGGCGGCTTCGGGATCTTCGGCGGCGGCAATCTCCTTGCGGAAGAGGATCTCGACGGCGCCCTCGGGGCCCATGACGGCGATTTCGGCCCAGGGCCAGGCAAGGTTGAGGTCGCCCCGCACATGTTTCGAATTCATGACATCGTAGGCACCCCCGTAGGCCTTGCGGACAATGACGGTGAGCCGGGGAACGGTGGCTTCGCAGAAGGCGTAGAGGAGCTTGGCGCCGTGGCGGATGATTCCTCCGTGCTCCTGGCCGACCCCGGGAAGAAAGCCCGGTACATCCTCGAAGACCACCAGGGGAATGTTGAAGGCATCGCAGAAGCGGACAAAGCGGGCGCCCTTGTCGGAGCTGTCGATATCGAGCACACCCGCCAGAACCGCAGGCTGATTGGCGACGATCCCCACCGCGTGCCCCCCCAAATGTGCGAATCCGGTCACCAGATTGCGGGCAAAGGCGGCGTGGACCTCGTAGAAGTCGCGGTCGTCCACCACCTCGCGAATCACATCCAGGATGTCGTAGGGGCGGTTGGGGCTCTCGGGAACGATCTCAAGGAGGCGCTCGCTCCGCCGGTCGTGCGGGTCGGCGTTCCCGCCGCGTGGCGGGCGCTCCTCGTTGTTCGATGGGACATAGCGGAAGAGCTGCCGTACCGAAGCCAGCGATTCGGCCTCGCTGTCGTGCGCAAAGTGGGCCACGCCGGAGACCTCTGCATGGACATCTGCACCCCCCAGCCCCTCCTTGTCCACGTCCTCGTGGGTGACGGTTTTCACCACATCGGGTCCGGTCACGAACATGAAGCTCGTGCCCCGCACCATGTAGACCAGATCGGTAATTGCAGGAGAATAGACGGCGCCGCCCGCGCAGGGCCCCAGAATCACGCTGATCTGCGGAATGACCCCCGAGGCCAAGGTATTGCGAAGGAAGATGTCGGCATAGCCCCCGAGCGAAACCACTCCCTCCTGGATGCGCGCGCCCCCGGAATCGTTGAGTCCCACGACAGGCGTTCCATTCTTCAGCGCCAGCTCCTGGATCTTGACGATCTTTTCGGCGTGGGTCTCGCTGAGCGATCCGCCGAAGACGGTAAAGTCCTGCGAAAAGAGATAGATCGGCCGGCCGTGAATGGTGCCATAGCCGGTCACGACGCCATCGCCGGGGATTTTGCGGTCGGCCAGCCCGAAGTCGGAGGAGCGGTGCGTGACGAAGCGGTCGAGCTCGACAAAGGAGTCGGGGTCCAGGAGCAGATCGATGCGTTCGCGCGCCGAGAGCTTGCCGCGGGCGTGCTGGGCCTTCAGGCGGGCTTCGCCTCCACCTCGGCGCGCCTCGCGGCTGCGCTCCGCAAGTCGCTCCAGGGCGGTGCGGTGCTTCATTGCGGGCGGCCTTCGCGTTCGGGCACAGAGAAGGATGTCGGAGCCGGTTCGACCCACCCGGGGAAGTGGTAATCCGGCGCTCCGGGAGCGCGATCGGCACGATCGGGGTGAAGCCGGACCGTGTCGGGAGCGGCGGGGGATGGGGGGTCGGTGACGAAGAGGGGGTGAAGCGCGCGGTTGCGGATGCGCACCGGGTGGAACTCGCGCACCAGGCGGCCGCTTCCGAAGGACCAGGTGCCGGTGGCCCCGGCGAAGCGCTCGGTCGCGGCCATGGCCGCAATGATCCCGCCCGGGCGCGGCGCGCGGCGCTGCCAGGCATCCACGGCAAGGCGAAAGAGATCAAAGCCGGCGGCGGGAACCGGGCTCCGCAGGGTGCGCCGGAAGTACTGTTCGTAGGCGGCCACAAAGCCGGGTGCGTCGCCAGGTTGCAGGGTGCTGACCGCGATCACCGAATCGGTATGACGGGCCGCGACCGATTCCAGCACCGACGATGCGGTCCACCCGGCGGTGCCGGCCACCTGAAGCCCCAGATCGTCGAGCTCGTAGAAGGAGATCTGCGGCGCGAGCAGCTCGATGTCCTCGGGGGGCGCGATCACCACCAGGACGCCGGGATGCAGCGTGCGCACCGTATCGAGCTGGGCCTCGAAGGTGGTTGTGCCCGGGGAATAGACGATCTGGCGGGGAACGATTCCCCCGGCGGCGCGAAAGCTCTCGGCGAAGGCGTCGGCCTCGATGATCTGCGCAGAGCGGGCGGGGTGGATTGTGACTGCGTGGGTGTGTCCGGTTGCGATCAGGGCCCGGGCCAGTGCGCGTCCCGCACCCGGATCGCCCATTCCCATGCTGTACACTCCGGTGCGCCCGGTGGGCAGCCGCGCTGCGGTGGGCGAAAGGAAGGCGATGTCGGCGGGGGCCGCGCGCGCAACCGCGTCGAGTGCATCCACGGTCAGCGGTCCCAGAATCACGGACGCGCCGCGCGCCACCAGCGCCGACAGGCTGCGCACACTTCCCGAGGGGGTCCCGAGATTGTCTTCAACGATCAGCTCGACCGCAAAGCCATCGCGGCGGGCCTCTGCAAGCGCAACCTCGACCCCCTCCAGGAAGAGGCGCGCGTATTCGCGGCTGGAGGGCGAACCGGTCACCGGAAGAATGGCGCCGACGACCAGGGGATCGGAGACGGCGGCCTCCTGGGCTGCATCGGCGAGCCGGACCGGGGCAGCGGTGGAATCGACCGTGGACGCCCGGGCGCGCAGAGTGCTGTCGGTTGCAGGGGCAGGGATTGCCTCTCCTGTTCCGGCAGTGCGCGGAACGCCGGGGGCGCACCCCGCGAGCGCAAGGAGAATGCAGAGAAGCATGGCGTTCCGGTCTGTCGGAGTCGGTCCGGTCGGGATTCGCATCACCAGAGTCCACATGGTTCGCGGCCTTGGGCGTCGCCCAGGCAGGCTATGCGTCTCCCGAGACGCCGGAATGGCCCTCCGGTCTTCGCGCATCAGCCATCGGCTTCCTCCTCATCGTCGGCGGCATCCTCTACGGCCTCTGCCTCGGAGTCTTCCACGGCCGCGTCCTCCATCACCTCGGCTGCCTCCTCGCCTCCGTCCACCTCGTTATCTCCGGCAGCTTCGGCTTCTTCGTCATCTCCGGCGGCATCTTCGGCTGCTCCGTCACCGTCATCGGCTTCGGCAGCGTCCCCAGCGGCTTCACCCCCCTCTTCGGCCTCTGCCTCGGAGTCTTCCGCAGTCGCGTCCTCCGCCACCTCAGCTTCCTCCTCACCTCCGGCGGCATCCTCGGCATCTTCGGCATCCCCGTCACCGCCATCGGCTTCGGCAACGGCCTCCGCCTCGTCCGCTTCTTCGGCCACCTCGTCATCCCCGACGGCTTCACCCCCCTCTTCGGCAGCGGCCTCAACCTCGGCGGCCTGCGCATCATCCTCCGCCTCGATGTCGTCTCTGCGCTCGGGCGCCTCGAGCACCTCGAGGACGATGCGTCGATCCTCCTGATCGGCGTTGACCACCCGGACCGGAATCGTCATGCCGACCAGATAGTACTCATCCAGGGCGGTGGGCGGCACCCCGCTGTGCGCGGCCGGCACATAGCCCTCCACGCCCTCGTCCAGATCCACGACCAGCCCCTTTTCCTGCACCCGCACAACCTCGGCCTCCTGCTCGTGACCGCGGCTGTAGCGAACCACCAGAACCGGCCAGGGATCGTCGTAAAGCTGCTTCAGCCCCAGCGAAATCCGCTTGTTGTCGCCATCGACATGCAGAACCTTGACCTCGATCGGCTCGCCCTTCTGTACCACCTCCGACGGGTGCTCGACCCTCTTGGTCCAGCTCATGTCGGACACGTGGACCAGCCCGTCGATCCCGGGTTCGATCTCGACGAAGGCGCCGAAGGTCGTAAGGTTGCGGACGGTTCCGCTGACACGGGTGTCGGCCGGGTACTTAAGGGGCAGCGAGAGCCAGGGATCCTCCTCGATCTGCTTCATTCCGAGAGAGATCTTCTCGTTGCGCGGATCGACCTTGAGGATGACGGTCTCGATCTCGTCGCCGATCGTCACCAGTCGCGACGGATGCTTTACGCTGCGCGTCCAGGACATCTCCGAGATGTGAACCAGTCCCTCGACCCCCTTCTGCAGCTCGACGAAGGCGCCGTAGTTGGTGATCGACACCACGCGCCCGCGCACCCGCGCACCCACCGGATAGCGCTCCTCGATGTCGGTCCAGGGGTAGGGCAGCAACTGCTTGAGCCCCAGGGAGATCCGCTCGCGGCTCCAGTCGATGTCGAGAACCTTGACATCCATGTGCTGGCCCACGGCGACGACCTCCGAGGGGTGGCCGACGCGCCCCCACGACATGTCGGTGATGTGGAGGAGACCGTCGAGGCCGCCCAGATCGATGAAGGCGCCGAACTCGGTGATGTTCTTGACCACGCCCTCGCGCACCTGGCCATTGATGAGTTCCTTGACCAGGGTCGTGCGCTGACGCTGGCGTTCGCCCTCGAGAATGACGCGCCGCGAGACCACAATATTGCGACGTCGCTTGTTCAGCTTGATGATTCTGAATGCGTAGCGGTGACCGATCAGATCCTCGATGTTCGGAACCCGCCTGAGCGCGATCTGCGATCCGGGGAGGAAGGCGTCCACCCCCATGATATCGACCGTCACGCCGCCCTTGATCTTGCGGGTAAGAAGTCCGCGAACGGGCTCTTCGTTGTCGTACGCCTCGCGGATCTTCTCCCAGACGCGCAGAAAGTCGGCCTTCTTCTTGGAGAGAACGACGACGCCCTCTTCGTCCTCCAGGCGCTCGAGAAGAACCTCGACCTCCTGGCCAGGCACGATCTCTTCGGGGGACTTGAACTCGCTGAGGGGGACCTCGCCCTCGCTCTTAAAGCCGCACTCGAGGATGGCCGAGCTGTCGGTGACGCGCAGGACGCGCGCCTGAACGATCTCGCCTTCGCGGACCGGGCCGCGTGCGCTCTGATAATCGGAGAGCATCAGCTCGAAGTCTTCGCGACTTACACTGAGCTCTTCCTCGCCGTAGGAGTCGTGAAGAAGTTCGGGCGAGATTTCCTGATCGGCGGCCGGGGCCGGGCCGGGATCGGCGTCGGTTCCGTCGGCAACCGCCGGATTGTTCTGTATGTCGCTCATGTGTTGCTCGCCGGCGCGGTGGGCCGACGCTCCTGCTGATCCAGCGTCACAACCTGTGGGGACTCTGCTGGAGCCGGTGGAATTGTGCGTGAATTGCGGACCGCCCCGCACAACGGCCCGGAATCAGAGGGATAGCTTTGAAAGATAACTTCAGTATTCGGTCAACGGGAGTACCATACGTACGACGGCCTCAATTTGTTCCCCGGGGTCGAGATCGGTGGTGTCGATCGTGATGGAATCCGGCGCGCGGCTGAGAGGGGCGGTGGCGCGGGTGGAATCGAGCCGGTCGCGCTCCTGCAACCGTTCGGCCTCGCGCTCAATCGCGTCGTCGTCGGTGGCGGCTCCCCGCTGCAAAAGCCTGCGCCGGGCGCGTTCGGTCGGGCTGGCGTCCAGGTAAATTCCGAGCCGGGCGTCGGGAAAGATGACGGTGGCCATGTCGCGCCCCTCGGCGACGAGTCCGGGGGGAGTCGCCGCCTCGCGCTGCAGCCCCAGAAGATGCCTGCGCACTGCCGGAACCGCCGCAACCCGCGAAACCGCAGCCGTCACCGCATCGCTGCGCAGATCGGCGTCTGCAATCGCCTCGCCACCGATGCAAAGCTCCATGGCGACGCCGCTCCAGGAGGCCGCAAAACCGAACGCGTCCAGCTCGGCAGCGGTGATGGTCTCGATATCGGCAAGCCCGCAGGGCGAGCGCAGCAGCGCCAGCGTCACCGCGCGGTAGAGCGCCCCCGAATCGAGGTGACGAAAGCCGAGCCGGGCGGCAACCGCGGCGGCGGTGGTGGATTTTCCGGCGCCGGCCGAACCGTCGATGGCCACAACAAGGCAGCGGGACCCGGGCGGCGAGGGAAGGTGCTGTGGCGGCGAGGCAAGACGGCTCTGCACCCGCGCCAGCAGTGCATGGAAGCCGGGAAAGCTGACATCGGAGAGCGAAGGATCGTCGATCGCGATCCGGCAGCCGGGGGTCGCGCCGAGCACCCCGAAGGCCATCGCCATGCGGTGATCGTGAAAGGATTGAACCTGCCCGGCCAGCGCATCCGGCGTTCCCCGGATTGCCAGCCCATCGGGAAACTCCTCCACCTCGACCCCGATGGCGCGCAGATTGAGGGTCAGCGCAGCCAGGCGGTCGGACTCCTTGACCCGCAACTCGGCTGCGCCGGCAATGCGCGTCACGCCGTGGGCGCGTGCGGCCAGAACGGCCAGCACCGGCACCTCGTCGATCAGGCCGGGAAGCTCCTCGGCAGTTACCTCCACCGCCAGGAGCTCCCGGGACGAGCTCGGCAGAACCCGGATCGTCCCGACCGGCTCTCCTGCGGCGCCGTTCCCGGCGTACGGCTCAACCTCGACGCGCACTCCCATGCGCTCGAGCAGGGGAAGCAGCCCCGTGCGGGTCGGGTTCAGTCCGACGGAGTGGATCTCGAGGGGCTCCCCCGGATTCGTCAGCGCCGCCCAGGCCAGGAGGAAGGCCGCCGAGGAGAAATCGCCGGGGATGGTGGTCGCGAGGGGGAGGAGCCGATCGGGTGGAGCTCCCAGACGGACCGCCCAGAGGTCGTCATCCCATTCCTCCTCGACCACGGCCCCCATGGCCCGGAGCATCCGTTCGGTGTGATCGCGCGAGCGGGCGCGTTCGTGAATCTCGACCGGCACCCCGGCCCCGACCGCAGCGAGCAGAATGGCGCTCTTGACCTGTGCGCTGGCCACCCGCCCCCGGTGTTGAATCGATCGCAGAGCGCCCCCCCGGACTCTCATGGGGAGGCAGCCGGGCCGACCGGGAAAGTCGATCTGCGCCCCCATGCGTCTCAGAGGTTCGGCGATGCGGTTCATGGGGCGGGCCGAGAGCGATGCGTCGCCGGTGAGGAGGGTGTCCAGGGGCTGCGCCGCAAGAGCGCCCGCAAGGAGTCGGGCTCCGGTGCCGCTGTTGCGCAGATCCAGCGCCGCCGGGGGCTGAAGCCAGCCGCCAAGACCGCGCCCCGCAATGCGAAATTCGGGAGCGTCGGGGGCATCCAGTCCCCCAATCGAGACTCCGAGCCCCCGCAGCGCCGCCGCCGTGGCCAGGGGGTCGGCACCCCGTGGAAAATCGGCAATCCGGCTCTCGCCAGAGGCCATCGCCGCCAGGATCAGGGCGCGCTGGGCGACTGACTTGTCGCCGGGAACGCCAATCCTCAATCGGTCTCTGCGGTCCATTCTCTTCCCTCGTTCAGCAATCCGGCAAGATCGTCCGACCGCCCCTCCGCGATCGCCGTGCGCAGGCGCGCCAGCCGGTTCTCTAGGATGCGAAGGGCCTGTGCATCGTCGCGAGCCGCCGCCGCAATCAGGGGCGTCCACATGGTCGGGCTGGAGGCCGCAAGGCGGGTCATGTCGCGACCGCCGGGGCCCAGATCGCAGCGCTTGAGCCCCGCACCGGCCAGGGTCGCCGCCAGGGTGCTGGCCAGAAGCTGCGGAAGATGACTGGCCCAGGCCATCTGCCGATCGTGGTCCGCAGGCGAGATCCAGCGGGGCCGGGCACCCAGAGCCGACCAGAGCTCTTCGGCGCGCCTTTCGTATGCGGTGCGGGGGGCGCTGCGGTCGCGTTCATCGGAATCCGCGCAGAGCCAGAGTTCGGCTTTGTGGAAGAGGTCGGCGCGGGCGGCTTCGTAGCCGGAGCGCTCGGTGCCGCACATCGGGTGGGCGCCGACAAAGGGAACGGGGTGCCGGGAGAGGCGGCGATCTCCGGCCCACGCCGCGCGCACCGCATCCAGGACTGGCGCCTTGAGGCTGGCCGTGTCGGTGACCAGGGCGGCCCGTGCCCAGAGAGGCGCGCTCTGGCGAATGAGGCGGAGGGTTGTGTCCAGGGGAGTCGCAAAGACGATCGCGCCCGCGACGAGATCGGCATGGTCCAGTCCGGCAAGGATCCGCACCCCCTCCCCGGCCGCCCGGCGGGCCGAGCGTGCGTCGGGGTCGATGCCATTCACCGGCACCCCGGGAAGTCGCGCGCGCGCCGCACGGGCAACCGAGCCGCCAATCGCCCCCAATCCGACCACGGTCACCGAACGCGGCACAAATTTCCGCTCTGCGCCTGCGCCCTCGGGGGCGCTGCCGGACCCGGACGCGCCCCGGCGATCTCCCTGCACGGCGCCGCACCCGTTTTCGTCAGCCATCAAGCCCGATCTCGATGCGCATGCCGTCATGCGCGACCACTGCACCGGGAAATATCCCGCGCGCCGCATCTTCGAGCTCCCGCGGACGGTCGGCGTACCGGGCGGAGATGTGGGTCAGGGCCAGCCGACGCACCCGGGACCGCTGTGCCAGTTGCGCCGCCTCGATCACGGTGGAGTGACGGGTTTCGCGGGCGCGCTTGCGTTCGTTGCCGGCAAAGGTGGCGTCGTGGACAAGGAGGTCGGCGCCGCGCGCAATGTCGCCGGTTGTGCGGGCGGGCCGGGTATCGCCGGTATAGACGATCTTGCGCCCTGGACGGGGAGGCCCCACAACCTCTTCGGGCCGAATCACCCTGCCCTCGACCTCGACCGGCTCGCCGCGGTGAAGCTGGCCGAAGAGCGGCCCCTCGGGAATGCCCAGCCGCCGCGCCGTCGCCACATCGAATCTGCCCGGACGCGGTTCCTCGATCAGCGCATAGCCCAGCGCCGCAATGCCATGATCGACCTCGAAGGCATGAATGGCCCATCCCGCAAAGGAGACGCGTTCGCCGGGACCGAGTCCGCGAATCCGGCAGGGGAAGGCCAGCCGGTCGATGCCCAGACCAACTGCCGTATTGAGGAGATCGACCATCTTGTGCGGCGCATGAATGGTCATGGGGTCGCTTCGCCCCTGAAGTCCCATCGTGCGCAGCAGCCCGGGCAGGCCAAGAAAGTGATCGGTGTGTCCGTGGGTGACAAAGATGTGCGCAAAGGAAAAGCCGGTGCCAAAGCGCATGATCTGCCGCTGGGTCCCTTCGCCGCAATCCAGGAGAATGGAATCGCTGCCCCGCAGGGAATCGCCGCCCCGGTGCACGGAGATCGCCGAAACATTGCGCCCGGCCGTGGGACAGGCGGCGGCAGTGCCGAGAAAGGTGACGCGGATCATGCGGAGGCAGGGTCCGGGAGGAAGAGGACGGGCGGTGGGGGTGGGGAAGATAGCATGAGGGGTCGCCGCCCTGCGCGCTGTCGCGGAAAGGGGTCTTTGTGAAAGAGGCTATCGCGGGTGCTCGGCGTCTTTCCGCTGGCCGGGCTGGAGATTGGCACCGATCGGCGCGGTTGCCCTTCATGCACAGGGAATCGATGACCGGGCTGTGCGTTGTTGCATTCCGGCGGCGGCCAAACAGGGACTGACTGTGGTGGACCGGGGAGCGAGTCGGACGAAATTCAGACAGGAACGACGGACGCGGAGAATGAAGATGGGTGGGGAGAGAAGATGAGAGATGAAGGCTTATGACATTGTCAATGTCTATCACAATATATTGTGATTTGGGATGGATTTTGTGACACGAACCCCATTCATGCATGCCTGTCGCGCACGCCATTCCCTTGCCCCCGCCCCTTGCCCCCGCGCCACATCCGCCCTATTCTGACTGGAAATTGAAAATCGACCCCCGCCCCTCTGCCAGGAATATCGATGAAGCGCACCCAACCGACCCCCGCCACCCGATCCGCCCCCGCCCTGCCCTTCCCCACCCGCCGCACCTTCCTCGGATCGGCCACCGCCGCGCTCGGGGCCGCCACCCTGCCCGCCTTCTCGGCCAGCGCCACCGAAATCGCGCGGGATCTCTCGCGTCACCCGGGACTTCCCCGGGAAACGGCCACCGACGAGGCCTTCTGGGGCGAGGTCGCGCGGGCCTTTACGGTCGATCGCACCCTGGTCAACCTCAACAATGGCGGGGTCAGCCCCTCGCCCTCCTTTGTGCAGGACGCCATGACGCGCCACCTTGCCTTCTCCAACCAGGCGCCCACCTACACGATGTGGCGCATTCTGGGGCCCCAGCGCGAAGGGGTTCGCGACCGGATGGCGCGCGAGTGGGGGGTCGATCCCGAGGAGGTTGCCTTCACCCGCAATGCTTCCGAGGGGTTGCAGACCTGCCAGTTCGGATACGATCTGCAGCCGGGCGACGAGGTACTCACCACCACCCAGGACTATGGCCGCATGCTCACAACGTTCCGTCAGCGCGAACGCCGCGAGGGAATTGTCATGCGCCAGATTCGCATCCCCGTTCCCGCCGAGGATCCCGCCGAGGTGGTGCGGCGCTTCGAGGAGGGCATCACCCCCAGAACCCGACTCATTCTGATGTGTCACATGATCAATCTGACCGGTCAGATTCTGCCTGTGCGCGAAGTTGTGGAGATGGCGCGCCGGCACAATATTCCGGTGATTGTGGATGGGGCGCATGCGCTGGCGCACTTTCCCTTCCACATTCCCGAGCTGGGCTGCGACAACTATTCAACCAGTCTGCACAAGTGGCTCTTTGCGCCTCATGGCACCGGGCTGCTCTTTGTGCGGCGGAGCGAAATCGCCGGGATCTGGCCCCTGATGGCGGCGCCCGATCGCATGAACGACGACATTCGCAAGTACGAAGAGATCGGAACCCACCCCGCGGCCAACTACCTGGCGATCGGCGAGGCGCTGACCTTTCATCAGGGGATCGGGGCCGAACGCAAGGCGGAGCGGCTGCGCTATCTGCGCGACTACTGGGCCAATCGTCTCCTGGAGAACGACCGCGTCACGCTCAATACAAGTCTGAAGCCGGACTTCTCCTGCGGAATCGCGAATGTTCATGTCGAGGGACTGGACGTCGCCGCGCTGAGCGACTGGCTCTGGCGCGAACACCGCATTGTGAATGTGGCGATCGGGCACGAGGAATGCGCCGGGCTCAGGATCTCGCCGAGCGTATATACGACGCTCGAGGAGCTGGACCGCTTTGCCGAAGCCATGGAGTGGGCAATCCGGCACGGGTTGCCGACGGCCTGACCGCCCTGGTTAAGGGAGGCCCCGATCTGCGCGAAAGCCGTTACAGGTCTCCGGACGGCGGGGTTGCCGGTTGCGCCAAGACCGGCGGCGACGCAGCCAGCGCGCGCGCAAAGTCGGTTCCTGCGGGCGCCTGATAGGCCTTGAGCCCGAATTCGGGCAGAATCGCAATGAGGTGGTCGAAGATGTCGGCCTGAAAATCCTCGTAGCGGGCCCATGCCGTATCGTTCGAGAAGCAGTAGACCTCGATCGCGACGCCCTGCGGACCGGGCGCAAGCTGGCGCACAAGCAGCGTCATCTCCTTGTGGGTGCGCGGATGCGACTCCAGATACTTCTGCACATAGATGCGAAAGGTGCCCAGGTTGGTGAGGCGCCGGATTTCGGGGATTTTATCGGGATTTCCCTCGCTGCGTTCGGTGTTGTGACGCGCAAGGGCCTCCACCGCCCCTTGCATGTAGCCGTGAATCAGCTCGCGGCGCGAAAGCTGCACGATGTCGCCGTCGCTCAGGAAGCGCACCGAGTTCATGTCGATCGCCAGCGACCGCTTGATGCGCCGTCCTCCCGATTCGCTCATGCCGCGCCAGTTCTTGAAGGATTCGGTGATGAAGCGCGAGGTGGGAATTGTTGAAATTGTCTTGTCCCAATTCTGGACCTTGACCGTGTGCAGCGCGATATCGATCACATCGCCATCACAGTTCGCCTGGGGCATGCTCACCCAGTCGCCGATTCGCACCATGTCGTTCGATGCAATCTGAATGCTTGCCACAAGCGACAGAATCGTGTCGCGGAAGACCAGCATGAGAACGGCGGCCAGAGCGCCCAGCCCCGAGAGAAAGACAACCGGCGAGCGCCCGGCCAGCACCGAGGCCACCACAACCAGCGCCGCAATCCATCCGATCAGGCTCACAACCTGCAGATAGCCCTTGATGGGCCGCGAGCGCGCGTCGGGGTAGATCTCCCTGTAAATGTCGTTGACGGATTCGAGAAAGGCCGAGAGCGCCAGAGCCAGCGCCAGCGCAATCCAGGAGGCTGCGAGTCTGCGCACCGCCGTCCAGGCTGCAAGGAGAGATTCGTCGGAGGCCGCCGCTGCCATGGCCTCGGTCACCCCGAGCGCGGGTCCGATTCCCAGATAGACAACCAGCGCCGGCACCACATGCGCAAGCCGGTGAATCACCTTGCGCGATGCGATGTGATCGTCCCAGCGGGCGCGGGTGCGCGACGCGATTCGCTCCAGGATGCGCTGCAGATAGCGCGAGGCCACCCGGTCGAGAATCCAGGCGACCAGAAGCAGAGCCCCCAGACGCAGAAGGAGACCGGTCCAGCCCTCGGAAAGCCAGCCGTCGGCAGAGAGCGGAAATTGCATGACTGTAGCCGGGGAGAGGAGGATCATCGGGATTCGCCGAGCTCTTCGGCCATGAGATCGAGCGCCAGCCGCGTCAGGCGAACCAGGTGCGGGTGGGCGCGGTTGCCATTGGTCAGCAGCGCGATTCCGAAGCCGCGGCTCCGGTTGCCCGAGGCAAAGGCGGTATAGCCGGAGACGCTGCCGGAGTGCGCGAAGAAGCGCTCGTCACCCTGCGTCGAGACCCACCAGGTGAGGCCGTAGCCGGGATCGTCGTATCCCCAGTCGCCCCCCATCGGGTCGCCTGCGAACTGTTCGTACTGCAAAGTGTGCATCTCGTCCATGGTGGCGGCGGCCAGAAGCCGGTCGTTTCGCCAGCGTCCGTCGCCCAGATTGAAGCGCACCCAGTTGGCTTGATCGTGAACCGTTCCATAGACGATTCCCGCAGGCCACACATTCGCCTTCACGCGCTCCGCAGGCCGGTTCCGCCCGCTCTCGGGATCGGGGGCGTAGGGCACCGGCAGCCGTTCGGCCAGCTCGGGCGTGGGTTCGAAGACGGTGGAGCTCATGCCCAGCGGACCCCAGATGCGCTCGCGGATGTAGTCCCGGTAGGGAATTTCCGACATGCTCTCGACCAGGTGCCCCACGAGCGAGTAGGCCATGTTGGAATAGATCACCCGCGTCAGGGGCGGCGCATCGACGCGCAGCGAATCGCGCAGATACTCGCCCAGAGGCAGCGGCGCGGTGGGGCCCCAGACCGGATGACGGCCGAAATCCACCGGCATGCCCGAGGTGTGGGTCAGGAGGTTCCGGAAGGTGACCGGCCGCTCGGGGTCTTCGCCGCGAATGACCAGGTCGCCCAGGTAATCGCCGACCGGGTCGTCGAGCGCGAAGTGGCCCGCCTCCATCTGCTGCAGAAGCGCCACCGTGGATTGGGCTTTGAAGGTCGATCCGATCAGATAGACGGTCTCGGTGGTGGCCGGGGTGCCCGCCCAGAGATTCGACTGGCCATAGGCGCCGCTCCAGAGCTCGCCCTGCCGGTCGGTGAGCGCCACTGTAAGCGAGGGAATCCTGCCCTCGGCGAGGGCGCTCCGGATCTCGGGCTCGAGGCGTTCGACAATGCGCTCCACCGCAGGGGATTGGGCGGTGGCCGGGGCCGGGGGGGCGGCCAGGGCGAGGATGGAGGCCGCGAGGAGGAGGGCGGAGAGGAGCGGGCCAGCGCCGCTACAGCGCCGCGCGAAGGCCATTCGGCGGGATCTGCGGGCGACCCGGGGGACAGGCGGGCGAATGCTGGGCATGGAGGGGTCTTTGGCTGGGGGAGAAGCGGGAGAGTCGGCAGGGAGCCGGTCGGCGACCAGGGCTTCGGGGGGTGCCGACTTCGTGCGACACTCTACTATCTTATCTTGGATTGCCCTTCACTGCCCGCTGCGAAAGTGCGAACCCCCACCCGGAGAGAGATCAGGACCGATCATGCACAGCGAAGACGGAGCTGCCGGAGGACGCCACGGACGCCCTCCGATTCTGCACGACCAGATGGAGATCGACGTCCGCACCGTCTATGCGCATGGAGCGTCGGAGCCGCCGCACCGTTTCGTCTTCGCCTACTTCATTCGCATCGAGAATGTCGGCGATCACGCTGCCCAGCTCTTCTGGCGCCACTGGAAGATCCACGACGCGCACGCCGGCGATCAGGAGGTCGAGGGCGAGGGCGTGGTGGGCGAATCGCCGGTTCTTCGCCCGGGCGAGATCCACGAATACAACAGCTTCTGCATTCTCGAGGGACCGCGCGGCCACATGGAGGGCTTCTACCACTTCCGCCGCTCCGACGGCTCGGCCTTCCGCGCCCCGATTCCCCGCTTCGACCTGCGCGGCCCCCGTCGCGGCTCGCCCGCCCCGGAACCGACGATCGAAGCCTGAGGAAGGACCTGTCGGTTCCCGGCCACACCCGCCCACACCGCTCTGTCGGCACCGGGCTGCCAGACGCCCCGCACACGGTTGGGAAGCAAGGAGCGCCGGCGCCCCCCTATCCGATCCGCCTGTAGACGACGTAGGTGGGATCCTCTTCGGTGCCATCCTCGTTGATGCGGCGGTATTCGTTGTTGATCGTGTTGCCGTCCTCCGAAAGCACATTCATGATGATCTGGTAGACGCGGCCGTCGCGTGCGTTGTGGATGCGGTTTGTGCGTTCGTCCACAACCTCGACTGCGGTGGTGGCGCCCTCCTGGCCCGCGACCGGGCGGAACTCGCCATCGAAGAGGGTTTCGTAGCTCCACTCGCCGGTTTCGCCCTCGTCGTTTGTGGTGGCGACCGTAATGCGCATTCCGCCCTCGCCCCAGGGCTCGTAGGTCATGACATTGCGGTAGGGGGGCTGCCGGTCGGTCTCCATCTCCCAGACGCCGAAGCGGGGGTTGGCGGGCATGTCGTCGCCCATCGCGTCGGACATTTCGCCGCCCATCGACATCTCGTCGGACATCGCGCCGTCCGGGGTCATGGGTTCGCCGGCATCCGACATTCCGGCATCCGACATTCCGGCGTCAGCGGCCATCTCGGCATCGAGCATGGAGCCGTCGGAGGAATCGCCCCCCGCGCAGGCTGCGGTAAATGCGAGCGCCGGCAGGGCGAAGAGAGCAAGGCGGAGTGAGGTGCGCATGATAAAGAGATGCTCCTGTTGGGGGAAAGTGGGAATTCTGCGGGGTCGGCCCACGCGGCCTGGACGTCGGTGGAGCCATCCGCGCTGCAAGGGTAGCCCCTGCGGCTCCGGCGCGCCAATTGCGGGAATGCAGGGCTTCTCGGGGTCGCTCGACTGAAGTCAGCGGGCTGAACGCCGGAATCAGAGCAGCCAATCATCCGAGGTCATGCAGGGACCGCTCGGATCTGCGCCTCCTTCCCCCGAAGATCATCGGCTGCCCGTATCCCTGACATGGCGTGGGAATCGCCTCAAGCTGTGGGAAAGTTGTGCTCCTGTTTCGGATCCCTGTTCAGGGGTGTCCGCCAGGGCCGAAGGGACGAAAGGCCCCCGGATACCGAGGCCAAGGCGAGGGAAGGATTCCGGCGACGGACTCGCAGGTGGCATTCGCGGTCGCGGTGCTACCAAAGTCGTCCCGTGGCCGGTACGTTATCCAGAGGTTCCCGTGCGATCCGTCGGGAATTTTCCCGAACGCAATCACGATCCTTCCATGACCGCGCTCAATCCACCTCGATCAGCCACCACAGCCAGGGCATCACGATCCCGCGCGCTCCGTGGAATTTGTAGTCCGTGAGCGCGGCTTCTCTGTAGCCGCGACCGTCGCGATGTCTCCCGAAGCCGAGAAGCGCAAGGACTGAAGTGCCATGACCGTTCACTCCAAGGGCCGCGAACTCTTCATCGTCGACAACAGCGTCTCCGGCTGGACAGGGCTCCGGTACCTAGAGGAATGGTGCGGAATCGCGAAGTCGTTCGACATTGCGACGGGGTACTTCGAGATCGGAGCCCTGCTTGCGCTCGATGGCAAATGGCAGAGACTCGACAAAATCCGGATCCTGATGGGCGCGGAAACCACCCACCGAACGCGAAAGGCGATTCTGGAAGCGGTCCGGAAGAAGGCGCTCGGCAGGCTCGACGAGAGCATGGAAGAATCCAAGCAGCCCAACCCCTTCCTGAGGGGGGTGCCCGCGATACTCGAAGCGCTCCGGCCAGATCGAATGCCGGGTCTACGACAGGGACAAGTTCCACGCCAAGAGCTACATCACCCATTCCAGGCTGGAGGTCGTGGGTTCGCAGGCACTCGTGGGCTCCAGCAACTTCACGCGTCCGGGACTGACGGAGAACATCGAACTGAACGTCCAGATCCAAAGCGCGCGCGAAGTCGCGCAGCTTCAGAATTGGTTCGAGACTCACTGGGCGGAAGCGAGAGAGATCACCGACGCCGTTATCGAGACGATCACGCGCCACACCCGTCTCTATTCGCCCTTTGAAGTCTACGCGAAGGCGTTGCAGCAGTTTTTCCGAGGGCACGAGCTGACCGCGACCGAGTGGGACGAGACCCATTCGCGCATCTTCCCGCAGCTCGACCGCTACCAGAAGGAGGCGTACCGTGCGCTCATGAAGATCGCCCGGCGGCACGGCGGAGCGTTCCTGTGTGACGGCGTGGGCCTCGGCAAGACTTTCGTCGGGCTGATGCTGATCGAGCGGCTCATCCTCCACGAGGGAAAGCGTGTCGCGCTCTTTGCACCGAAGGGCGCCAGGGAGGGCGTGTGGGAACCCCACCTGCGCCAGTGGCTACCGCACATTGGCGGCGTCAGCGGCGGTGCCGATTTTAGCAACCTCGCCGTCTTCAGCCACACGGACCTGGGGCGGAAGGGGGACTTTCCAGATCGGTTTCGGCGCATCACGGAACTGGCCGATGTCGTCCTCATCGACGAGGCCCACCACTTCAGGAATCCGGGTCGGCGCGGAGATCCGGAGAAGGAAATCGAACCGTCGCGCTACTACCGCCTCTTCGATCTGCTCGACAACGCGGAGCGCCCCAAGACCGTGTTCATGCTGACGGCCACGCCCATCAACAACCGCCTGAGCGATTTCCGCCACATGACGGAACTTTTCACGCGACGCGACGAAGCTCACTTCGCGCGTACGATTGGCGTGAACAACCTGCGGGCGCACTTCAACCAGATGGAGCAGGTTCTTCGCAGCCGCATGGGGCGGGAGGATGCGGATTCCCAAGGGCGCATGGTGGACGTACAGGAAGTTCTCTTCCCCGAAGCTCAGGAGGTCCTGTTCGGCGACACGGTCTTCAGCCAGATCGTCGTCCAGCGCAGCCGCGCCTATGCTCGCGAAAGTCAGGTGCGCGAACACGGCACGGCTGCCGCCTTTCCCGACCGGCGGGCTCCGCAGGTGGCCGGATACTCGATCCGCAAGACCTACGGGCGAATGCTCGACCTGGTCGAGAAGGCGTTTGCCAGGGAACGGCCGCTCTTCACCCTGCCGATGTACTACCCGCTGCATTGGTACAGGGGGCCGGACAAGGACATCGACCCGTTCGAGGAGAACCGTCAGAAGGAGGTGGTCGGGCTGATTCGCACCAACTTTCTCAAGCGCTTCGAGAGTTCCGTGGCGGCATTCGAACTTTCCTGCAACCGGCTCCTCAAGAAATTGCTGGCCTTTATCGAGGTCCATAGCGAAAGCGACAACGAGAGGAAGCGCCTGGGACGCTGGAAGGCACAAAACCCCGAGGTTCTGAGCTACGCCGTCCAGCTTCACCTCGCTCTGTGGGGCGATGAAGGCGACGAGCCCGACGACGAAGACGTCGTGCCCCAGGAAATGCTTGATGCGGTGGTGCGTCTCGACCGGACAGAGTACGACGTAGAGGAGATGATGGCCGAGACGTACCTCGATCTCGACCAGATTGTGAAGTTCCTGGACGAGGCCCGGAGGTTTGAAGCGAAGCACGATGACAAGCTCCGCAAGCTGATCCGACTGCTCCAGTCGAAGGCGCTCGCAGGCCACAAGGTGCTGATCTTCAGCGAATTCGCCGACACGGCCCGCTACGTCAAGCGCAGCCTGGTCAATGCCGGAATCGAAGGTGTCGAGCAGGTCGACAGCGCCACGAAGAAGAACCGTGCCGACGTGATCCAGCGCTTTGCGCCCTACTACAACGGCCTGTCGAGTCCGGAGCTTGGCGAGGAGGGCCGCGACGAGATACGCGTCCTGATCTCAACCGATGTCCTCTCCGAAGGTCTCAACCTTCAGGACGCTTCGCGGATGATCAACTACGACATCCACTGGAATCCGGTGCGCCTCATGCAGCGTATCGGTCGTGTCGATCGCCGAATGAATCCTGCAATTGAGAAGCGGCTCGTAGCCGATCATCCCGAGGCAGCCGCCTCGCGCGGCAAGGTCTGGTTCTGGAACTTTCTCCCGCCCGAAGAGCTGAACGACATCCTTTCGCTCTACGCCAAGGTCACGCAGAAGACGCTGCTGATCTCCAAGACGCTCGGCATCGAGGGCAGGAAGCTCCTCACGCCGGACGACGACTTCGCGGCGCTGAAGGAGTTCAACCATGCCTACGAGGGGACGCGAACCGCCATTGAGGAGATGCATCTCGAATGGCAGGCGTTGATCGAGGCCGATCCGGAACTGGAGGCGCGCCTGGACCGGTTCCCCGGCTCTATTTTCAGCGGTCGCAAGCGCCTTGCCAAGGGGGTGCGCGGCGTTTTCTTCTGCTACGCGCTGCCCGCGCTCGACAAGACGCGGAACGAATTCACCGAGGAGGCGGGGATCACTCGCTGGTTTCTCTACGACCTCGACCGCGCTACCATCCTGGAAGATCCGGGCGAGATCGTCGCAAGCATCCGCTCGAAGCCCGGAACCCCGCGCCGGTGCATCATGGGCGAACAGTCGCTCGTCACGATCCGCACTCGGATCGAGAAGCATATCAAGAACAGTTATTTGAAGCGGGTGGATGCTCCCATTGGAGTCAGGCCGCAGTTGCGCTGTTGGATGGAGCTGAACGAGGCCTGAGCTGGTGATGACCGACTCCGTTGGCCGACATTCCGGCCAGTGGGGGTGAGCGAAATGATTCACGATTTTCGACTTCCTTCTATATTCTGATCCACTCGATGAGCTGGAATCAACCAGTACCGTTCTCGAAACTCTTGAACCGAAAAGGAAGTCAGCGGATGACCGATGAGCAGGGGGCTGCGATTAGAAGCGCGGCTGAAGCGTTGGATGCCGATGTGTACTGTATTTCGGGAACCCTCAGCCGTGTCACAGACAGCCGTCTCAGAGAGATAGCTGACATCCCGAACCGACAAAATCGATGCGTGTTGATCCTCACGACTACTGGTGGCGATGCGGATGCGGCCTACCTCATAGCGCGTTTCCTGCGCGAGGTATACGAGAACGTCACCGTCTGTGTGTTCGGTTATTGCAAGAGCGCTGGAACCTTGTTGGCCCTCGGTTGCCATGAGATCGCTATGGGGTTGCGAGGGGAACTCGGTCCACTCGATGTTCAGGTTTCCGAGAAGGATGAACTGGCCCGTTTTGGGTCCGGCCTTGAGATCGTTACGTCACTTGAATGTTCTGACCGAGACGGCGTTTGCCTCGTTCGAGCGCTACCTGATTACCACTGTTCGACGGAGTGGTGGCCAGATTTCCACGAAGACGGCGGCTGAGATAGCCACAAACCTGACCGTGGGTCTGGTCGCCCCAATATTGAGACAGATTGACCCCATTCGGCTCGGTCGCGAGAAACGCGCGATGGAAATTGCGAGCGCATATGCCGAGCGATTGGATGTCTCGCCTCAAGCGATCGCTCGCCTGACGACCGATTATCCCGATCATGGATTCGTCATCGACCTGACCGAAGCCAAGCAATTTCTGAACCACGCCAGAGAACTGAAAGAATCTGAGCGAATTCTCGAGAGTGCTATAGCGAGAACATATCTCGCAAGCGCTGGTCGGGATTTCGTGACTCGTCTGACGAATCTGGATGCTGCCCCAGTTCAACCCAACCTTAACGCAGAGGAGACGGATGAAGGACTACCGAAAGATCCAGAAGGAGATTCTAGAGAAACGACGCGCGAAGACGGAGGAGTACGTTCGCAGAGTGATGAAGCGAATGGAACGTCCGATTCATCCAATACCGCTAGTGCACCCGCACCCCACTGATCCGGCGCACCGATTGCCCGCGTTCCAAGCGGACGATTGACTTCACCGACCAACCACCGCACCCGCCTCGCCGGCATCCGCCGCTTCGACCAGCTCGTCGCCTACCTCCGCGACGAGCTTGATTGGCCGATCGGTTCCCACGATTTCGAAGATCTGACGTTCGATTATACGCCAGAAGAACTCGGAATCGACGCACAGAACGCCGCCAAAATCGAAGAGATCAAGCGTCTGCGTCCACTCGTACCGGAGCAGCCCTGGGGGATCTTCTTCGTCAAGTTCGAACCCAAGCGCCTGCCCGTGGTGGCGCTCCGTCGCATCCTCAGCCGGGTGACGGACAAGAAACGCGCTTCCGCCAACTCCGCCGAGCGCCAGGCGTGGGCTGCCGACGACCTGCTCTTTGTGTCCAACTTCGGCGAGGGCGACAGGCGTCAAATCGCATTCGCGCACTTCTCGAAACCCAGGACAAGCAATGATTTGCCCGCGCTCAGGGTGCTCGGTTGGGATAACCTCGACACGTCTCTACACCTCGACGCCGTGGTCCACGAACTGACCACGCACCTTGCCTGGCCCGATGACGAGACCGACATCGATTCGTGGCGCGAGCGCTGGCGTTCGGCCTTCGGGTTGCGACACCGCGAGGTCATCACCACCTCGAAACAGCTTTCCGAGCATCTGGCCGAACTGGCCCGCGCGATCCGCGACCGCACATTGGCGGCGCTGGCCATCGAGAACGAATCCGGGGCGCTCACCAAGCTCCTGAAGGCGTTCCAGACCACCCTCGTCCACGACCTGGACGAGGTCAAATTCGCCGACATGTACGCCCAAACCATCGCCTACGGGTTGCTGTCGGCCCGGATCACCGACCCCACCCGACGCCGGGCCGACGACCTCGCCACGCACATGCGGACGAATCCATTCCTGCGAAAGTTGATGGAAGCTTTCCTCCGCGCAGGAGGACGCGGCACAATTAGGGGGGGGGGAGAAGTGCGCAGGTGGCTTCCCTCCGCGCAGCAGGAGCGGCGGAGCGGGCGGGCCCGAACATCGACTTCGACGAGCTGGGTGTCTCCGAGGTGGTGGATCTTCTCGACCGCGCCAAGATGGAGGCCGTCGTCCGCGACTTCGGCGACCGCAATCCCAGGGAAGATCCGGTCATCCACTTCTACGAACACTTCCTCGCCGCCTACGACAAGCAGCAGAAGCTGAGCAGAGGCGTCTTCTATACGCCACGCCCCGTGGTGTCCTACATCGTGCGCTCGGTGCACGAGCTGCTCCAGAGCGAGTTCGGTCTCGCGGATGGCCTGGCCGACATCACGACATGGGGAGACATGTCGAAACGCCATGATGGCATTGAAAACCCCAAAGGGGTCTCGCCGGAGCAGGCTTTCGTGCAGATCCTCGACCCGGCCACCGGCACTGGCACCTTCCTGGTCGAGGTCATCGAGCTGATTCACAGTACGATGTCGGCCAAGTGGGAATCGCAGGGCCACGGTGAGCAGGCGATCCGGGCGCTCTGGAACGAGTACGTCCCGAAACACCTCCTCCCCCGACTGCACGGCTACGAACTGCTGATGGCCCCGTATGCCATCGCGCACCTCAAAATCGGTCTCAAGCTCTACGAAACCGGCTATCGATTCGAAAGCGACGAGCGGGCGCGGGTGTACCTGACCAATGCGCTGGAGCCGCCGCGCGACGACAAGCAGTTCACCCTCGACCTGCTTCCGGCGCTGGCCAAAGAGGCCGCATCGGTCAATGAGATCAAGCGGCGGCAGCGATTCACCGTGGTGATCGGGAATCCGCCATATTTGGGAGAAGCCGGACGAGGCGGAGAGTGGATCGCGTCTCTCATGCGCGGCGTGGAGCTCCCATCCACGCGGAAGACCATGAGCTACTTCGAGGTGGACGGCAAGCCGCTCGGCGAAAAGAATCCCAAGTGGCTCAATGACCTGTACGTGCGCTTCACACGGCTGTCGCAGCACCTGATCGAGCGTTCGGGTGCCGGAGTGCACGGGTTCATCACCAACCACAGCTATATCGACAACCCGACCTTTCGGGGAATGCGGTGGGCGCTGCTGGCGGATTTCAATCGACTATCCGTGATGGATCTTCATGGCAACCTGAAGAAGAAGGAGATCGCGCCCGATGGGGGCCAGGACAAAAACGTGTTCGACATCGAGCAGGGCGTTGCGATCGGACTCTTTGTGAAAAATCCGGCGATGGACGGGGACAGGATGACTGCCTCGCGGGTACGTCATGCAGATCTTTGGGGCGCCCGCAAGGACAAGTATGACAAGTTGCTGACAGGACAACCATATCCCGCCTGGACGGAAATCGATCCGGAACCGCGCTTCTTTCTGCTCAAGCCATTCGCGGGCAGCGATGCTGCGGAGTACAACGCATGGATCTCGGTGATCGAGATTTTTCCAGTCAACTCGGTGGGGATCGTTACGGCCCGCGACGCACTGACTGTTTGCTGGTCCAAACCGGAGATCTGGGGAGTTGTGCGTGAAATGGCGGAGGGTGATGAAGACTATGTCAGAGCCAAATATCAACTTCCATCAGACGTGCGCGATTGGAAGGTCGCGTGGGCACAGCGGGATCTACGCCAATCCGGTCCGTCGGACGAAAAGATCGTGCCGATCCTCTACCGCCCTTTCGACACTCGCTATACATACTATACCGGCAACTCACGCGGGTTCCTTTGTTATCCCCGTGCTGATGTCATGGGGCATATGTTGGAATATGAGAATCTGTCAAACATAGGGCTTATCTTCATGCGGCAGGTCGCGATGGGCGACGCCTATACCCACTTCGGCGCCAGTCGCCAGCCTGTCGATGCCCGTGCGTTCTACAGCAACAAGGGGATCATGAGCTTCGCTCCCCTCTACCTTTACCCCGGGATCGATAGATCCGGCGACCTGGTCCCCAATTCATGGCCAAAGGGAAAGAACGGTCGCCATCCCAATCTGGATCAGGTCTTCGTCGAGCGGTTTGCTCAAGCCAACGGTCTCCAATTCATTTCCGACGGCTGCGGTGACCTTCACGCCACCTTCGGCCCCGAAGACCTCTTCGCCTGGGTCTACGCCATTTTCCATAGCCCATGTTACCGCGAGCGCTACGAGGCCCACCTCAAACTCGATTTCCCCCGTGTGCCGCCCTGCGCAAATGTTGACCTGTTTCGCGATCTGGCAGAGTTCGGCCATTCGCTGCTGGCGCTTCACACCCTCGAATCCCCGAAGCTCGACCACCCGGTCACCACCTACACCGGTCCCAGGAATCCGGAAGTCGGTCGCGCCGGCTGGTCGGACGGCACCGTCTGGCTCAACGCCGCCAGGACCATCGTCCGCGAGGGACACCGCGCGACCAATCCCGGCACTGTTGGCTTTCGGGGCGTGCCCGAGGAGGTATGGGACTTCCGCGTTGGGGGATACCAGGTCTGCCACAAGTGGCTCAAGGACCGGAAAGGTCGCAGGCTATCCGATCAAGATCTCGCACACTACCAGAAGATCGTGACCGCTCTGAGGGAAACCATCGACATCATGGCCAGGATTGATCAGGCCATCGAACATCACGGCGGCTGGCCCGATGCGTTCGAGGTGGCAGCGAAGCCCGCCGGGGAAGCGTCCCGAAGTTGCCCCGATTGACGGAACGGTTGGCTTGAGGGGCTCCGAATCGCGATGATCTTTCGCTGCTTCCGGGGTCAGTCGTTCGCTTGAGGCCGCATTCCTGAGCGTCTCAATTTCAGGGGCGATCAGCAGCCAACGCCGAGTGAAAGTGGCAGCCTGCCGCAATGGAAACCTCGGGGCCACTTTTCGCGTAGATCTCCGGTGACAGTGAATTGCGCGCATATTCCCCTCTCCGGCCCAATCGGGCGTGGATATGCAGATCCACCCCCAAGCGGCATTTCGACACCCCTGCGGACTGCTCTCTTCAGGCTCATGACCCGATTCCGACTCCCCCTGCCCCGCTGGCGCGCACCGACCGCAGGGCTCAATCCGGCAGGGTGGGCGATGCGCAGCCATTCGTCGGCGCCGACAGCTCCATTCCGGCGACAGACCCTTCGGAGCTGCGGATTCGGGAGGTATTCAGATGGGAAACATTTGTTTCGGGAAACATTTGTTTGGTTTTTCCGTGTTTGTCCTTCCCGTGCAGGGCTGGAATATCCTTCCCCCGTCCGCCTTCGGCCCACATCCGTTCGGCCAGCCCCCCGCTTCGCCGCCGCCCTCGCCTTCGCCGCCCTCGTTGGCACGGCTCTGGCCGGTTCGCTCACCGCCCAGGACGCCTTCACGATCCGGGGGCGCGTCACCACAACCGAAGGGGTCGTCCACGAGGGATTTCTGACTCTGTCGGGGCGAAGCGTGCGCACCTCGATGAGCCCGGAGACGGACGAAGAAGGAACCGCAGACCCCGAGGAAAACCGGCGCGAAGAGCGGATTCTTTCGGCCACCGCGGCAACCGCCTGGGTCGATCTCCTGGCGGGCGTGCAGAGGGTCTCCGACACTCTCTACCACGACTGGCTCAATGCCGTGCACGATGGCGTTCCCGTTCTGCGCAGCGTCGAGGTGAAGAGCTACCGGGTGACCTGGGAGGAGCGCCACCGCGATTTTCCGGCCGAGAGCCCGGTGCGCATCCCCTTCGGGCGGCTCGATGCGCTGGCAACGCTGTCCGACAACCAAATCGAGCTCTTTCCGCGCGTTGGCGCGCCCTTCGCGCTGCGGGTGCGGGACTGGCACGCGGCGCGGGTGACGGTGGAGACGGAGAGAGAGAAGATCCGCCTGCGCGGCCGCGAGATCGAGCGCATCGACTTTGCGACGGCCCCCGCAGAGGCCCGCTCCGCCATGACGCGCATTCATGGCTCGGTCGAGGACCGCTTCGGGCGCACCTTTACCGGATTCATAAGCTGGAATGGCGTTCCGCTCATGCATTCGAGCCGGATTCGGGGGCGGGACAGCGACGGCGAGACGCGGGGGGTGGCGCTGGACGAGATCGCGAGCGTTGAGCCCCTCCTGGATGGAGCGCGCCTCGTTCTGAGGGGGGGCGAGAGGGTCGATTTCGAGCGCCGGGCACCGCTCACCCGCCACAGCGGGCAGGAAGCCCCCCTGATTCGCTGGCACCGGCGGGCGCTGCAGATCGCCGATCCGGGGCTGGGCATGGTGGAGGTTCCATGGGACGAGTTTCGCCTTCTTCGCATCGAGGCGCACAGTGGACGCGGCAGTCGCGCGGATTTCGCCGCCGGGGGCGCGCTGGCAGCAGCAGGTAGGATGCAGGGCAGCGTCACCATGCAGTCGGGCGAGGTGGTGGCCGGGGAGATCCGGTGGAATGCGAGCCGTGAGCATCGCCGGGAGCACCTGGAGGGAGTCGGCGGGGGGGTGGCCTTTGCGCTCGAGCTGGCGAGGATTCGAGGGGTGGAGCGAAGGGAGGAGGGGGGCGCGGTGGTGACTCTCGACGACGGACGCCGCTTGGAGCTTGCGGGGACAACCGACCTGGATCGGGGGAACCTGGGCATCTTCGTGCGACCGGCAGAGAGCCGCGCCGACGGCCCCTGGCAACATATCGCCTGGGAAGAGATCGCCCGTGTGCGTTTCTCGTCGCCCACCCGCAGCGGCTCACCCCCCGCCGGAGACGAACGATGAGCGATTCACGGCGCCCAGGCCGCCGCACCGGGACCCCGTCCCCCTTCCCCACCCTGTCCGGGCTCCTTCTTCTCCTGCTTCCACCCATCTCCGGCGCCCTGCCCCCCCTCCCTGCCCCCCTCGCCGCCCAAAGCCGGAGCGATCCCTCCGCGGCTGCCTCCTTTGCGCCCGACGCCTTTGCCGATCCGGTCGCCCGGCAGCTCTATGCGGCCGCCTACGAGGGGTGGCGCGCCCTCGACGAAAGCGTGCTTCGCTACACGGCCCGCATCGATCAGCGCATCGCCGCCGCCATCCGCACACCGCTCCGCGACCGCGTCCTCTATCACAGCGAATCCTCGCTCCGCGCCTTCTGGGAACGCGATTTCGAATCGATCGTGCAGGTTCTGGGCAGCCGCTCCGAATATCCCGGACGAGCGCTTGCGCTGCGCGACGGCGATCTGGACTGGCTGGAGGATCTTCCCTTCGACGAGCCCTTCGAGCCTGGCGGCGACCGTCTCTTTCTGGGCTTCGACGACAGCCGCAACGCCCTGGACGACGACCCGGAGCCAGACGAATTCTCGCTGATTCACCCCCTGGCCGAGGGCGCCGATTCGATCTACCGCTTCCAGAGCGGCGACACCCTTGCCCTCTCCTTTCCCGATGGACGCCGCCTGTTGGCTGTCGAGCTGCAGGTGCTGCCCCGCGAGGCCGCCGCCCGCCGCATTGCCGGAGTTCTCTGGATCGAACCCGGGAGCGGGGCGCTGGTCCGCGCCACCTACCGCCTGAGCCGCGCGTTCGACGCCATGCGCGATCTGCCCGAGCTGCGCGAGGAAGAGGAGGAGGGCACCTTCCGCTTTGTGCCGGGATTTCTCAAGCCCTGGACCTTCGATCTGAATGTGGTGACGGTGGATTATGCGCTCTGGGAGTTCCGGACCTGGCTGCCGCGCAGTCGCCGCATCGAGGGGGAGGTGCGCGCCGGGGTTGTGCGTCTACCGGTGTCGCTGGACATGGCCTACACCCTGGAAGCGGTGGTGCTTGCAGACGATGTGGTCGCTGCGGGGACGGAGACGGGGGACGCCGCCGCGACCGCCGCTGCCGCGCAGAGTGCGGGAGTGGGCGCGGACGAAGAGCGAACTCACAGGCACTTTGCCACCCGCGCCGAGGCGCTCGCCTTTGTGGCCAGCGTGCTCTCGGAGGGCGACGCCTTCCCCTACGAACTGATGCCCGAAGAGGAGACGGCGGCCCGGGATCGCGACGCGCTGCTGATTGTGCCGCAGGAACGCAGCCGGGTGGCCGAGAGTCCCCATCTGCCTGCCCCGATCTGGGACAATGCGGCCGGCTTCGCCACGATCGAGGAGCTCCGGAGCGACATGGAGACCCTTGCCGGTCTGTCCGCGCCCCCGGTGGAGGCGATCCCCTGGCGCTTCGACTGGGGGTGGGCCGGACGGGACATGCTCCGCTACAACCGGGTCGAGGGTCCGGCGATCGGAGGCGCACTGGCGTGGGAGCCGGGCCACCGCCTGGAGATGCGCACCACAGCCTTCTTCGGGCTGGCCGATCTGCACCCCAAGGCGCGCATCGACCTGGAGCGTTCGAACGTCCTGCGCCGGATTGCGCTGGGGGCCTACCACGAGCTGCGGGCCACCGATGAACGCGCCGGACATCTGACCACCGGCAACTCGGTGGGAGCGCTCCTCTTCGGGAGCGACGACGGCGAGTACTACCGCGCAACGGGAATCGATTTGCTCTGGCGGCCGCCTGCGGGACAGCGCGAATCCAGGCAGCTTCGCCTCTACCTGGAGCGTCACGAGGCAGTGGCGAACGAGACCGACTTTGCGCTCTTTCGCGTCTTTGACGGCGATTGGTCCTTCCGTCCGAATCTGGCCGCCGAGGCGGGCGCCGAGGCGGGCGCCGAGCTGCGTCTGACGCCGTGGTGGGGGCGCGATCCGCTGCGTGCGCAACTGGGCATGGAAATCGATGGGCGGGTGGCCGGGTGGCGGGGGCGGGGCGACGACGACGTCTCTGCCTATGGCCAGGGCGCGGCAACCCTGCGCGCGATCATTCCGGTGGCGGGCGATGGATGGGAATCGTGGCGGGTGGGAATCGAGGCCGGGGCCGGAACGAGTTGGGGCGATGCGCCGGTGCAGCGATCCTGGTTCCTGGGGTCGGCCCGCACCCTGCGCGGCTACCCGGCTTCGGCTCTCTCGGGGCTCTCCTTCGGGCGGGCGCGGATCGAGTTCAACCGCGCCTATCACGGCACCGGGATCAGCCTCTTCGGCGATGCGGGCTGGGCCGGCACGCGCGACGACTTCGATGGCGACGATGTGCTCTACGGGATCGGGGTGGGCGGCAGCATCCTGGATGGGCTGATCCGGCTCGATCTGGCGCGGGGCCTGAAGGGTCCGCAGGCGGGATTCCGCATGGAGCTGCACCTGGACGCAATCCTGTAGACAGGAGGGGGCCGGGCCGGTCGGCGCAGGTTGCGCGGGCATGTGCGCTCGCCCTGTTCGGCGCTGACGCGCCCCTTTGCGCTCCGCCTGATTTCGCAGGTTGCGCGGGGGGAATCCTGTCTAAAGTGCCGGGGGCGGGACTCGAACCCGCATGGGAAGTCTTTCCCGGGGGATTTTAAGTCCCCTGTGTCTACCGATTTCACCACCCCGGCCACGCCTTCGGAGTCGTCTTGCGCCCCCGTCAGCCCGCGACAACGCCGCACCCGGACACCATCCTGACTTCCTGTGCAGAATTGGCGCAATCCACCCTCACATTGTCACAATATTGTTGCACCCAGCGCCGAAGCCACCAATCCCACACCGAGGAGGGCGGTCTGGTTGCGGTCGTCGAGGACCGGGTTGAGCTCGACGATCTCCAGGCTGAGGAGCCTCTCCGAGCGCGACGCCTTCTCGCAGACCAGATGGCCCTCGCGGTAGGTCAGTCCCCCGCGCACAGGGGTTCCGACCCCGGGAGCGATCCGCGGATCGAGCGCATCGAGGTCGAGCGAAAGGTGAAAGCCGGCAGTCCCCGCATTGGCCCGGGCCAGCGCCTCGTCCATGCAGGCCGCAACGCCCCTCTCGTCGATCTCGGAGATGGTGAAGATCCGCACCCCGAGCCGACGGATGAGGTCTCTCTCTCCCGGGTCGATCGAGCGCGCCCCCAGCACGCTCACATTTTCGGGGTGCACGCTGGGACGGTCGCCGACCAGGCGCGGATCGCCATGGCCCAGGAGGACCGCCAGCGACATGCCGTGGATATTTCCGCTGGGCGATGTGTGCGGCCGGTTCATGTCGGTGTGCGCATCGACCCAGATCAGGCCGAGCCGGTTGCCCCGGGCGTGACAGTGCCGCGCGACGGCGGCCACCGAACCGATCGAGAGCGAGTGATCGCCGCCCAGGATCAGGGGGGTGCAGCTCTCCTCGAGCGCATTCGTCACCGTCGCCGCAGTCTCTTCGGTGCAGCGCGCGATCTCGTGCAGAAAGGGAAACGCATCGTCGTCGGCGCGCGAAAGCTCGAGCCCCCCGGCGGTGATCGTGCCGAGCTCGGTCACGCCATGCCCAATCCTTGCAATCTCATCCGAGATCCCCGCAATCCGAAGCGCCGAGGGCCCCATATCGACCCCGCGCCGACCCGCTCCCAGGTCGATCGAAACCGAGAGAAGGCCGATCTCGCGGCGCCGAAGAGGAGGCCGGGTGGGGGAGGCCTCCTGCCGATCCTTCGCTGCTGACGCCATGCCTGTTCGCCCCTTACTCTGTGTGAGCGGTGATCCTCCCTGCGCGGCGTCCTCGCTGGCGGGTGAACCCCGTGCGCGCCGGTCGGCCTGAATGATACCACCTTGCTCCCTTCATTCGCCCACCGGCAGCCAATCGCATGCCTCGTCGTCAATCGCATAGCGCCGGATCCAACTCGACATTGCGTCTCCCCGTTCATTGAGAGCGCGATCCAGGAGGTAGAGCGTGTCGCGGAGGAGTGTGTGAACCACCCGCGTCTCGTTGGCGAATTCGACCCGTCCATCGACGCAGGCTCTGTCGCGGTCGCGGGAGAGTCATGCCAACCAGCATCGTGTCCGGCCAGGCGGCGACCATGCCGATCCCGAAGATCCCGAAAAAGACGCCCGAACCGCGCAGCGAGCGACGGTAGGAATCGAAGAGGGGGATGACATGGCTGATTTCTTCGACATCCGGATCCCAGACAACGACCGACATCAGGCCGCCTGGATCGACGGATGGAATCAGAGCGACCCCATCGACAACCGCCGCCGAGAGGCCGGCGCTTCCAGGGTAGGGGACGAGACCCAGATGCTCTCCGGTCAGGGAATGGAAGAGCGAGAGCCGACGACGCCCCACATCGGTGCCGACAACCACCGAATCGTTGAGCGCGAAAGCCGGTCCGATACTCTCGAACTCGCCAGGACCCGATCCGGGGCGCCCGTAGGTGAGGGCAAGCGATCCGTCGCGTCCATAGCGAAAGATCCGCCCTGAAAAATGATCGGATACCAGAAAACTCCCGTCGCGAACATCCACAGTGAGCGACGACGGACTCCCCAGAAAATCGTTGTCGGTCTCCTCCAGAATAGGCTCAAGCGCGACGACATCGGGCCCTCTGGGTTGAGGCGGAACGACCGATTCCGGGGAGCAGGCACAGATCAGAGCGACAAGAGCAAGCCATCCCGGCCGGCACGATGGAGAACCCGCGACTGTCCCACCACGATCAAGAGACATTCCCTGCAACCCCGGAGCTCGATATGCCCATCCGCTGTCGGGACGCGCGTAGGTGAGGTCCTTCCGTCCTCAACACCCCTCCGCCCCCGCGTCCACGCCGTCGATCCGGTACGCGCGGACGCTTTCTGCGCCCGATTCTCCCGTGTGTACCCCGTAGATCCCAGATCCCGCGCAGCTCGCCCGGACCCTCGCCCCGCCCGCCGAAGCGATGAACCGGTTCGCCGCCCGCATCAAAGACCGACACCACCGCAATTTGCCGATCCGCCACCGCCACGCGACCGCTCTGCAACACATTCACGGATCCGATGGAGCCGAAGAGCACGGTGTCTCCACTCGCAGTGACAGTCGGATTTCGCCCTCCGATGGACAGCTCGGGTTCCTGGCTCACAGTCCATCCCGGACGATCCGCCCATGCCGGCCGCACGCTCTCCACCACCCCCACCCCGGCGCTGTCGGCGCTGATGGAAAGTTCGGACTCTGCCGCTCCACCGCTCTCCCGGTCGCATCCCGCAAGGGCCAGAGCCGGAAGAGTAAGGAGAGTGGAGACTGTGGTGCGCATTGTGGCATGGTATGCCCACCGGCAGTCAATCGCACGCCTCGGCGTCAGTTCGCACGGCGCCGGATCCAGCTCGACATTGCGCTTCCCCATTCATCGACACCTGCAAGACGTGTGGATTTATTCCTCGCCGGCGGGGAGCGCGTGCAGCACTTCACCCTCGGGCAACCGTGCCACCGCCAGCGCCAGTTCGGCCGTGAACTCTTCGGCGATCAGGCGGTCGGCCCGCTTGAGGCGCAGAACCAGTTTGGATGGATGTCTGAGGCGCAGGCCGTGCGGACCCGCGATTTCCTCAAAGGCCAGGAGGTCGGCGGCGGTGATGACGAGCTTCGGCCCGGCCAGCCTTGTCCACCAGCCCTCGGTGACAAAGGCGCCTGCAACCCGGTTCAGGGGAATCACGATTTCGCGGACCGGTTCGATCTGCTCGCGCGTTTCGTAGGCGGCGCCCTTCACGGCTTCGGTGCGGACGGCCAGCCGCCACTGAATCACCAGGCGGTCCGGTTCCAGACGCACAAGTCCCTCTGCGGTCTCGGTGGTGGATTCGTACCCGCCCCTCGCCGTATGAAGGTCGGAGCTGCGCTTGAGGGTGAAGGGAACGGCGCTGGTTGCGGTCATCGGCTGCGCCCCCGCTGCGCGCGATCCAATCCCACCTCCTCGACCAGCCACCGCCCCCCGTCCGCCCGCACCACCACAAAGGGCATCCGCGCCCTGCTCCCTCCTGCGCGGGAAAGCTCCACCTCGATCCGGCGGGCTTCGGAACCGCGCCCCACCACCCCCGCACTGCCCCCGATCCGGTACGAATCATGTACCAGGAGACGGGCCAGGAGTGCCATTCGCAGCTCGATCTCGGCCGTGGTCGCACAGCGCGCGCCGAGTCCCACCCAGGACCCCATGCGGCGCAGCGCACACCCCACGCCACCACCCCCGGTCGCCAGCGGCCCGGCAGAGGTTCCGAAGTGGTGCGCCATCGCGCCGGGATCGTTGCGCGCCACCGCATTGAGGAAATCGGCCACGGCAGCGCGAGCGTCGGCCCCACTGGCACCCTCGGCGCTCTCTGCTGCGGGCGGCGCCGGAGCGGACGCCACGGCGCCGGAGCGGTCGGGCACCGTTCCGCATCCTGCCGTCAGGAGGACCAGGATCGCCACGCGCATGCCACCGGGTGTGTCCCCACAGCCTGCCCGCAATCCGCGGATCATGCCGAACGCTATTCCCATGGAACCCCCTCAACCCTGAAGGCGAGCGCGTCGTCGGCGCCCACGTCGATCTGCATGGTCTGGCCGGGCTGCACGCGCCGCTGCAAAATCTCCAGGGCCAGCGGGTCCTGTACCAGGCACTGCACGGTGCGCTTGAGGGGGCGGGCGCCAAAGGCGGGGTCGTACGAGAGGCGCGCAATCAGCCTCTCGGCCTCTTCCGAGACCTCGATCGCGCAGGAGTGCTCGCCAGCCCGCTTCGCCACCCAGTCGAGCCGCAACCTCACGATCTTCAGCAGATCTTCTTCGGAGAGGGGGTTGAAAACGATGGTCTCGTCCACCCGGTTGAGGAACTCGGGGCGGAAGTATTCCTTCAGGCGGCGCGTTACCAGCGCTTCGAGCGCGCTCCAGGGTTCGTGGTCGGCGCGCTCCAGGATCTCGGGTCCGGCAATGTTGGAGGTCATGATGATGACGGTGTTGCGGAGATCGACGGTGCGGCCCTGGCCATCGGTGAGGCGGCCGTCGTCGAGGATCTGGAGGAAGAGATCGACGACCCTGGGATGCGCCTTCTCGATCTCGTCCAGGAGCACGACCGCGTGCGGACGGCGGCGGACCGCTTCGGTGAGATGGCCGCCCTCGTCGTAGCCCACGTAGCCCGGGGGCGCCCCCACCAGCCGCGCGACGGAGTGCGCCTCCATGTATTCGGACATGTCGATGCGCACCATGGCGCGTTCGTCGTTGAAGAGAAACTCGGCCAGGGCGCGCGCGGTTTCGGTCTTTCCTACGCCGGTCGGACCCAGGAAGAGGAAGGAGCCTGCAGGACGGTTCGGATCCTGCACGCCGGCCCGCGACCGCCGCACCGCCCGCGCCACCGCGCCGAGCGCCCGCTCCTGCCCGATCACCCTCCGCCCCAGCAGCTCCTCCAGTTGCACCAGCCGCGCGCGCTCCGACTCCATGAGCCGGGCCACCGGGATTCCGGTCCACTCAGCCACGACCTCGGCGATATCGTCGGCGTTGACCTCTTCCTTCAGGAACTTGCCATGCGCCTGCAGCTCCGCGAGCCGCTCTTCGGCCTCGGCTATCTCCTTGCGGGCCTGGGGAATTTCGGCGTACTGGATCTCGGCAGCCCGCCCCAGCTCGCCATCGCGTCCGGCCTGCTCGGCCTCGGTCCGCAGCGCATCGACCCGTTCGGTGAGCTCCTGGATGCGTGCAATCTGGCTCTTTTCGGCCTGCCACCGCGCCTTCAGCGCCTGACTCGCCTCGCGCAGCTCCGAGAGCTCGGCGTCGATCGCGCCCAGACGGTCGCGGGCACCCCGTTCCCGTTCGTTCACCAGCGCCTGTCTCTCGATCTCAAGCTGAATGATCTTGCGTTCCACCTCGTCGATCTCCTCCGGCAGCGATTCAATCTCGATGCGCAGCCGGCTCCCCGCCTCGTCCATGAGATCAATGGCCTTGTCGGGAAGGAAGCGGCCGCCCACATAGCGATCCGACAATCTCGCCGCCGCGATCAGCGCATCATCAGTAATGCGAACTCCGTGGTGCACCTCGTAGCGCTCCTTGATGCCGCGCAGGATGGCGATGGTGTCCTCGACCGAGGCGGGCGCCACGAAGATGGGCTGAAAGCGGCGCTCCAGGGCGGGGTCCTTCTCGATGTGCTTGCGATACTCGCCGAGCGTGGTGGCACCGATCATGCGGAGATCGCCCCGCGCCAGGGCGGGCTTGAGCATGTTGCCGGCATCGACCGCGCCCGCGGCCGCACCCGCCCCGACGATGGCGTGAAGCTCGTCGATAAAGAGGATGTAGCGCCCCCCGGCCTCGGTGACCTCCTGGAGAACGGCCTTCATGCGCTCCTCGAAGTCGCCCCGGTATTTGGCGCCGGCGAGCATGGCCGGAATGTCGAGCGACATCAACTGCCGATCACTCAGCGAGTGCGGAACATCGCCCGCCACAATGCGTTGCGCCAGGCCCTCGGCGAGCGCGGTCTTCCCCACGCCCGGCTCTCCGATCAGCACGGGATTGTTCTTGGTGCGACGACCCAGAACCTTCATCATGCGGCGGATCTCGTCGTCGCGCCCGATCACTGGATCGATCCTCCCCCGGCGGGCCCGCGCAGTCAGATCGTGCGAAAAGCGCTTCAGCGCCTGGTATTTCTCTTCGGGATTGCGGTCCGTGGCCCGGTGCGAGCCGCGAATGGCCTCGAGAGCCGTCGCCAGCCGGTCCGGGCTTACCCCATTCCGCTTCAGGATCCGGGCCGCATCGCCCTTCGCCTCGGCCAGCCCCAGGAGCAGGTGTTCGGTCGAGAGATAGCTGTCGTCCAGGGTGCGGGCCGCCTCCTCGGCGTGCTCGAGCGCCATGCGCAGATGACGCGAGGCCCCCGGTTCGGCTCCGCCGGTGACGCGTGCGCGGCGCGCCAGCTCGGCCTCGACCTCGTTGCCAATCCTCTCGGGCGAGGATTCCATCTTGTGCAGAACGGGCGCAACCACCCCCTCCTCCTGCTGCAGAAGCGCCTGCAGAAGGTGAAGCCCCCCGACCTCGGGGTGCCGGGCCTGGCGGGCGACGCGGGTGGCCTGGGCGATGGCCTCGGTGGCCCTGACTGTCAGTCGGTCGGCATTCAGCATGATCCATCTCTCCGGGGCTGCAAAAATGTCGTGCGGGCGGAACGGAGCTGCCACTATGGCCGCAGCGGGCGCCTCGGTCCGCAGATCCGTCGTCTTGCAGGGGGAATTCATGCAAGGTGCGGGCCGTTCGGTGAAGGAGCCCGGCCAGAATCGGGGCGGAGCGCGCTCGGGCGCCGGGAACGCGGGACGAACCATTCGTTACATTGAGGCGAACGATGGCAGCGGTGGCGCTCGGCGGCGACTTGTTCGGGCGCGCAGCCGGGTGAATACAAATTGATGTTGACCGCGCTCGCAATCATCCTGGTTTTCGGTTGCGAAGGGCCATGCAGACATGGGATCGATTCCGAAGATGAAGGCAGAGGATGATGACAATTGACAAAACTTGTACATAAGCATGGAAAGATCATGCATCACAACATGAACAGAGCGCTTCTGTGCAAATACTCTCCATATGGACTCGGCAAGGCAGGAAGGCGGGGGATTGGATACGCCTTGCGACTGGCTCTCCTGGCGCCGGCTCTTGCGCTCCCCCTCTTCGCCTGCAGCACCGCCCCGGAGATGCCGCAGCTCTCGCGCGAAAGCTTTGTCGAGGTCTACGTTGCGCTCAGGCTCGCCGAGCTGCGCTCCGGAGATGTGGTCATTCCGGAGGCCGTGCGCGACAGCGTCCTGGCGGAGCATGGGGTGGACGAAGCCGGGTTGCGCACCTTTGCGGTCGCCCATGGACGCGACGCCGCCTTCATGGAGGCACTCTGGACCGAGGTGCAGGACCGGGTTGTGGAGGCCACCAGCCAGACGGAGCGGTAAGCAGGGGCGAGGGACAGGCGACTCACCCGCGCATGGAGTGCCGAGCGCCGGTCGTTCACAATGTGCAGACAGGGCAGCAGACATGGGCTCGGATCTTGCAGATCGACGGTCCGTTCATGATGACTGCAGCGCACGGGATCCGTTCCTGAGCCCACAATCCGGGAGCACATGCCATGACAAGTGACACATCCCCCCGACAGACTCTTCGCGATGGATGGCGACGATGAGCTGGATTCTCTGATCCTGAGGACCTACCGATGGTAGCCCCCCCCTACTCCCACTCAATCGTGGCGGGCGGCTTCGAGCTGATGTCGTAGGTGACCCGATTGACCCCGGCCACCTCGTTGATGATGCGCGTCGAGAGGCGGGCCAGAAATTGAGGCTCGAAGGGATACCAATCTGCGGTCATGCCATCGCGCGAGGTTACGGCGCGGAGCGCCACAACATTTTCGTAGCTGCGGCCATCGCCCATGACCCCGACCGAGCGCACCGGGAGCAGCACCGCAAGCGCCTGCCAGATCTCGTCGTAGAGCCCCGCCGCCCGGATCTCGTCAATAAAGATTCTGTCGGCGCGGCGCAAAATTGCAAGCCTGTCGGCAGTCACCTCACCCAGCACCCGGATTGCCAGCCCGGGACCCGGAAAGGGATGCCGGCGAATGAGCGTCTCGTCGAGGCCCAGGGTGCGCCCCACCCCGCGCACCTCGTCCTTGAAGAGCTCGCGCAGCGGCTCGATCAGCGCAAAGGACATGTCATCGGGCAATCCGCCTACATTGTGATGCGTCTTGATTGTCGCCGAGGGCCCCTGCACCGAATGCGATTCAATGACATCGGGGTAGAGGGTGCCCTGGACAAGAAAAGCCGCATCGGTTCCGAGCTGACGGGTTGTGCGCTCGAAGATGCGAATGAAAAGTTCGCCAATGATGCGCCTCTTGCGCTCGGGATCGGAGACCCCCTGCAGCGCATCCAGAAACTCGGTGGCGGCATCGATCACGACCAGCCGGGTCCGCATGTGTTCGCGAAAGGCGCTCTCGACCCGTTCGCGTTCGTCGGAGCGCAGGAGTCCGGTATCGACGAAGATGCAGGTCAGCGCATCGCCCACGGCCCGGTGAACCAGCGCAGCCGCCACCGAGGAATCCACACCACCCGAAAGCCCGCAGATGACCGAGCGCGCGCCGACCTTTGCACGAATGCGGCGCACGGTATCGTCCACGAAGGCCGAGGGGGTCCAGTCGGGGCGACACCGGCAGATGCGAAAGAGGAAGTTGGCGATGATCTCGGCGCCCTGCGGGGTGTGCGCAACCTCGGGGTGGAATTGAACGCCGTAGAGCCTGCGGGACTTTGAGCGGAATGCGGCCACCGGAAGATCGCGGGTGGCGGCGATCGTCTCAAAGCCGGGGGGCGGTTCATCGACATGGTCGCCGTGCGAGCACCAGACGGTGAGCTCGGTGTCGGGATCGAAGCCGTGAAAGAGATCCTCCTCGGAGGGAGCGGCAATCTGCATGCGGGCCCGGCCGTATTCGCGCCTTCCCGGGACCACGGCGGCGCCCTTCCGCTGCGCCAGAAGCTGCATGCCGTAGCAGATTCCCAGCACCGGAACGCCCGCATCGAGCACGCCGGCGTCAAGGCCGGGCACATCGGGGTCGTACACCGACGAGGGACCGCCCGAGAGCACAATGCCATCGGGGGCCCAGCGCTCCAGCCACGCGTCGGAGCGGCCGGGAGGATGGATCTCGCAATAGACGCGGGCCTCGCGAATCCGGCGCGCGATCAGTTGGGTAAACTGCGAGCCGTAATCGACAATCAGAATGCGGCTGTGCGCATCGGGGCGCGGAGGCGGGGGCGTGTCGGCCGGAGAGTTTGGCGGCTTCATGGCAGCTCGTTGCGAATAAGGTCGGCGTAGCTCTCGCGACGGCGAATCCGTTCGGCCCGCTCACCCCGCAGAAGTACCTCGGCGGGGCGGAGACGCGAGTTGTAGTTGGATGCCATGGCGAAACCGTAGGCACCGGCCTGCAGGACGCAGAGAAGGTCGCCCGGCGCCGGCAGGGGAAGATCGAGGTCGCGCGCCAGAAAGTCACCCTGCTCACACACCGGCCCCACCACATCGACCCGCGCCACCCGGCTGCCCTCGTCGCGCACCGGCACAATTGCATGTCGGCTGCCATAGTGGCTGGGACGCAGCAGCTCGGTCATGCCGGTATCGGTGATGACAAAGGTGGTGCCCCCGCTCTCCTTGAGGTGCAGCACCCGGATGACGAGTGCGCCGGCGTCGCCCACCAGGAAGCGACCCGGCTCGACGACCAGCGCGAGGCCGCGGTCGCGGAGCCGCGCGGCCACCGTCGGGCCCAGGGTGGCCAGATCCAGATCGTCGGCAACCGGACCCGCGATTCCAAAGCCGCCGCCCAGGTCGATATAGCCGATCTCGGCGCCGGAGTCGCTACGGGCCGCATCGGCCACATCGAGCACGATATCGAGCGCGCGCAGAAAGGGACCGGCCGTACGCAACTGCGAACCGATATGAACATCGATTCCCACCGGGTGCAGATGGGGGTGCGCGGCGATCCGGCGGTAGAGCGCGACGGCCTCCTGCGGCGCGACCCCGAACTTGGCGGCGGCGTGTCCGGTGCGGGTGAATTCGTGGGTCTCGGTCTCGACATCGGGATTGACGCGGACCGCGACCGGCGCGCTGCGCTCCATGGCGGCCGCCACCCGCCCCAGGGCCTCGAGCTCGCCGGCGCTTTCGATGTGAAAGGCGCGAATTCCCGCCTCAAGGCCCTCGCGCATCTCGGTCGTGCTCTTTCCCACTCCGGCAAAGACCACGCATTCGCCCGCAAAGCCGGCTCTCCGGACCCGGTAGAGCTCTCCGCCGCTCACAATATCGGCACCGCACCCGGCGTCGGCCAAAAGACGCAGCAGCGCCAGATTGGCATTGGCCTTCACCGAATAGGCAATCAGCAGATCGACCCCGGCAAAGGCTTCGCGAACGGCGCGCAGCCGCTCCAGAATCCGGTCGCCATCGTAGATGTAGAGGGGAGTGCCATGCCGCTCGGCAAGCGCCTCGACCGAATGGGCGCCCCACTGCAGAACGCCCTTGCTGCGCACGGGGCCGGGAAGACCGCTCAGTACGCCCGCGCCCACACCACTTCCATGCGCGCCTGTCCGCCGCCGGGACAGCGCCCGGGTTGCGTGGCCGAACGGAACTCCTCGCCGGGAATGACCCGGATGGTGGCCCGGGTGGCCTCCTTGACCTGGGTCTCGACCCCGGCATCGCCGCTCCATCCCGAATAGACGAAGCCGATCCCGCTATCGAGGATCTCGCCCAGCTCCGCGACCGACGACACCTCGCCCCGCCAGCTTGCCGCCTCGCGCGCGGTGCGGGCCGCCTCGAGGAGCCGATCCTGCAACGCCTCGAGCCGCGCGGGCATTTGGGCCACCGCCTCTGCCCCGGGGAGCGATTCCTTGCGCGCCGCCCCTGCGGCCACCACCCTCTCGGCCACCACCACCTCGCCCCGCTCCACATCGCGCGGGCCGAGCTCGAGACGCACAGGGACCCCCTTCCGCTCCCACTCGAAGAACTTCGCGCCCGGCGAGAGGTGCATGCGCCGGTCCACCCGTGTCCGCACCCCCGCCTCTCCGAGTTCGGCGGCCACCGCATCGGCCTGCTCCAGCACTGAGGCCGCCTGCGCATCTCCGCGTGCAATCGGCACCACCACAACCTGGGTGGGGGCCAGTCGCGGCGGCACCACCACCCCCAGATCGTCGCCGTGGGTCATGACCATTCCCCCCACCAGACGGGTCGAAACCCCCCACGAGGTATTCCAGGCGTATTCCTCGCGCCCCTCCTCGCTCTGGAAGGTTAGCTCGAACTGGCGCGCGAAGTTCTGGCCCAGCATGTGCGAGGTGCCCGCCTGCAGAGCCTTGCCATCCTGCATGAGCGCCTCGCAGGCGTAGCTCCGCACCGCGCCCGCAAACTTCTCCGCGTCACTCTTGAGGCCGGTCAGCGGGGGCATCGCAATCCACTCCTCCATGAAGCGCCGGTAGAGATCCAGGATCAGACGCGCCTCGGCCTCGGCCTCGGCCTCGGTGGCGTGGGCGGTGTGGCCCTCCTGCCAGAGGAATTCGGCGGTGCGCAGGAAGAGACGTGTACGCAGCTCCCAGCGCATGACATTGCCCCACTGGTTCAGCAGAATGGGCAGATCGCGGTAGCTCTGCACCCACTTGGCATACATGGCATAGATGATCGTCTCGGAGGTGGGCCGCACCACATACGGCTCCTCGAGTTCGCGTCCCCCCGCATGGGTGACAACCGCCAGTTCGGGCTTGAATCCCTCGACATGCTGCTGTTCGCGCTCAATGAACGACATCGGAATCAGCAGAGGAAAGTATGCGTTCTCGTGGCCGGTTTCGCGGAACATGTCATCCAGCGCCCGCTGCATTCGCTCCCAGATGCCATAGCCCCAGGGACGGATGACCATGCTGCCCCGCACCGGCGAGTAGTCGGCAAGCTCGGCCTGCTGCACAACCTCGTTGTACCAGGCGCTGAAGTCCTCTGCGCGCGGCGTGACGCCCTTCTTCCCTCTCTGGCCCATTTTGTCTCAGTCCGTCTCCGGCCGGACTCGCGTCTCCGGCCCTGCAGTGTCGGGTGCTCCCGCAAGGAGAGCGTCGATTGTACAGAGTGTCTGCTCGCCGGTCGCAAGATCGCGCACCGTCGCTGATCGGGAGGCGGCTTCGTCGGGTCCGACGATGATGGCCCGCCCCGCCCCCGAGCGCGCCGCCATGCGCAGTTGTTTGCCGGTCGCAAGGGGACGGAGCGCATAGGTCACCGAACGGCCTGCCGCGCGCAGGCACCGGGCAATCTCCAGGGCAAGGGGACGCTGCGCCGGAAGCACCCAGATCATGAAGTCGTCGCAGGCCGGAGCGGCCGCAGGGATCAGAGCGCGCTCCCGCAGAAGCTCGGTCAGCACCACATCGCCCATTCCGAAGCCCACCGCCGGAAGCGATTCCCCGCCCACCAGCTCCAGGAGCCGGTCGTAGCGGCCTCCGCCACAGATCGCGCGCAGCGTGCCGGCCCGGTCGAAGAGCTCGAAGACGATGCCGGTGTAGTAGGCCAGTCCCCGCACAATGGTAAAGTCGAAGACCGGAAAATCGCCCAGTCCCATCTCTTCGAGAAGCCGACTGTGCTCTGCCAGCGGCTCCAGCGCCCGGATCACCTCGGGGGCGTCCGCAAAGCGTCGGCGAAGACGCTCCAGGGGGTCGTCGCCCATCAGCTCCAGGAGCGTTCGGGCCGCCTCGGTCCCCAGTCCAAGCTCATCCAGCCCCGCGCGGGTGCGCTCCTCGCCCGCCCGCCCCGCCTTGTCGATCACCGCCAGGCAGGAGAGATGCAGTCCGGCGGGAATGTTCAGCGCCCGGAAGACCGCCGTCACCAGCCTGCGGTCGTTCACCCGGGCCACCACATCGCTCTCGTCCAGCCCCAGACCCCGCACGGCCTCGATCGCCACCGCCAGCACCTCGGCGTCGGCGGCCACCCCGGCCTCGCCCACAATATCGACATTGAGCTGAAAGTGCTCGCGCAGACGCCCGCGCTGACTGCGTTCGTAGCGAAAGAGCTGCGGAATCGAGAACCAGCGGATCGGCTTGGCCATGCCCCGGCTGCGGCCTGCCAGAATGCGGGCGAGCGATGGCGTCATCTCGGGGCGCAGCGCGACTTCGCGGCCTCCTCTGTCCGCAAAGCGATAGAGCTGGTCGGCGATCTCCTCGCCACTCTTCTCCACATAGAGCGCGAGAGGCTCCAGGGGGGGGCCGTCGTACTGATGAAAGCCGTGTGCGCGCGCGACCCGGCGCCAGCTCGAGAAGATGTGGGTGCGGAGAGCGAAATCGTCGGGCGCGAAGTCGCGGAAACCCGGGAGCCGGGCAAAGGTCGAAGCAGAGGACATGGCCGCGAATCTATCCGATCGTTTTCACGGGCTGCAAGGGTTGGCGGTCATGCCGGAAAGGGATCCAGATCGAGAAGCGTCAGCGCGTCGCCCACCGTGTGGCACGATCCGGTAATCAGAAGCGTTCCGGAGCGGGCCAGCTCCTGCCCGCGAGCCAGCGCCGCAGACATCTCGGGCCGCACCTCCAGGGCGCTCCGGCCCGCCCCCACCCGGCCCGCCACCTCTTCGGGATCCCAGGCCCTCCCGGCCGGCGCCGAAGAGGGGATTGTAAAGATCGCCCGGTCGGCCAGATCGAGGAGGGGCGGGAGCATCTGCAGCCAGTCCTTGTCGCCCAGGATTCCGGCCAGAAGCACGATCGGTCGGGGGGGCGCCAGATCGGAGAGAACCCGCACCAGCGCGCGCGATCCCGCCACATTGTGCGCAACATCGAGAACCAGCAGAAGATCGTCCAGACGATGAATGTCCACCCGGCCCGGCCATACGACATCGGCAAGCCCGCGTCTGATCGCTGCGGGGGCAGGCGGATGTGGAAGCAGCTCCAGGGCGCGCACCGCAAGGGCGGCATTGATTGCCTGGTGGGCGCCGGGAAGGGGGGTGGCCAGCTCCATGACGCCGCCGCGCCGGGTCGCGAAGCCGAAGCGGGTTCCGGTCGTTTCGAGACGGGGATGCAGTATGTCGCGCGCGGGATCGACGATGTGCAGGGGCGCTCCCACCTCCTCGGCCCGGGCGCGCAGCACCTCCAATACGGCAGGGTCGGTCGCGGCTGTCACCACCGGAACGCCCGCCTTGACAATGCCGGCTTTTTCGCGCGCAATCGCTACGGCCGAATCGCCAAGGTACTCCTGGTGATCGAGCGCCACATTGGTGATCGCCGCCACCTCGGGTTCGATCACATTGGTGGCGTCGAGGCGGCCGCCGAGCCCCACCTCGATACAGGCGATCTCGACCTCCTCCTCGGCAAAGATTGTCAGCGCCAGGAGGGTGGTGGCCTCGAAGAAGGACATGCCCAAAGAGCGGGTCAGAGGACGCAGCCGCCGGGCGGTGGCCTGCAGCCGCGCATCGGTCAGGGGGGCGCCCGCAACGAGAATGCGCTCGCGGAAGGAGCAGAGGTGGGGCGAGGTGTAGAGTCCGGTACGCGCACCCTCCGCGCGCAGAATCGAGGCCCAGGACGAGGCGACCGAGCCCTTGCCGTTGGTTCCGCCCACGTGCAGGCAGCGGTAGTCGCGGTGGGGATCGCCGAGCGCGGAGAGCGCCGACCGCATCCGCTCCAGTCCCCAGTCCACAACGCTCTCGGCCTCCGGGAAGAGGGCGGCGGCGAGCGGATCGGGAGCGGGATTCACCCCCAGGGCCGCCACCCCGTGCCGGTATGCCGCAGGAAGAGGGCGATCCAGTCGCGGAGCTCGCGCCGATCCACAACCCGGTCCACCATGCCGTGCTCCTCGAGAAACTCGGCGCTCTGGAATCCGGGGGGCAGCTCCTGCTTGATCGTCTCGCCGATGACGCGCGGGCCGGCAAAGCCGATGAGCGCCCCCGGTTCGGCAAGGTTGATGTCGCCGAGCATGGCGTAGGAGGCGGTGACGCCCCCGGTCGTGGGATCGGTCAGAACCGAGATGTAGGGAATGGATTGTTCGTGCAGGCGGGCCAGAACCGCAGCGGTCTTCGCCATCTGCATCAGCGAAAAGATCCCCTCCATCATGCGCGCGCCCCCCGATGCGCTCACCACGATCAACGCCGCGCTTCCCTTCAGCGCCTCGCGCCCGGCCCGCGCGATCTTCTCGCCCACCACCGAGCCCATCGATCCCCCGATAAAGGCAAAATCCATGACCGCCAGCACCACCGGCAGCCCCTCGATCCGGGCCCGCCCCGTGATCACCGCCTCGTTGCGCTGCGTGCGCCTGCGCGCCGCCTCCAACCGGTCGGGATACGCCTTCAGATCGCGAAAATCCAGCGGGTCGCCACTGGTCATGGCGGTATCGAGCTCGTCGAAGGACTCGGTGTCGGCCAGGAGTTCGACATAGCGCGCAGCCGGAATCCGGAAGTGATGCCCGCACTCCGTACAGACGCCCAGATTGCGCTCCAGTCGCTCCCGATAGAGGATCTCGCCGCATCCGTCGCACTTGCGAAAGACATCGGACGGGAGATCGCGACGGTCGCCGGGCGAGAGGCGCGGTTTCTGCCTTCTGAACCAGGACAGGGTGTAGCTCTCGGGTCGGAGGAGGGGGAATGATCAGCCGCCGGGCGACACATCGCGGGCAAGCGTCAGAACAATCGCCGCCGCCGCCCAGGACATCAGCAGAAAGGAGCCGCCATAGCTGATAAAGGGAAGGGGAATCCCCGTGATCGGAACCACTCCGACCGTCATTCCCACATTAATGACCACATGGGTCAGCCAGGCCCCAATCATAGCAAAGACAAAGATCCCGGCAAAGGGCCGATCGGTCGCCTGGGCCAGGCGGATCATCCAGAAGAAGAGCCAGCCGAAGACGAGCAGCGTCAGGGCAACGCCTACAAATCCCAGCTCTTCGCCCACCACGCTGAAGATGAAGTCGGTGTGCTGTTCGGGCAGGAAGGCGAGGCGCTTCTGCGTGCCCTCGGTGAAGCCCTTGCCCAGCAATCCCCCGCTTCCCACCGCCACCTTCGACTGCACAATCTGCCACCCGGCCCCCTGCGGATCGATATCGGGGTCCAGGAAGACCAGGATCCGGTTGCGCTGATAGGTGGCCAGCGAATTCCAGAGCGGCTGCGCGATCGTTCCCGCCGCCAGATTGGCCAGGACCACGCCGAGCGATTCGACAAAGGAGATGCGGTGGCGCTGAAGGTACAGCCCGAAGACGATGAGGATCACCAGCCCCGACCAGATCCAGATCTGGAAGGAGAAGATCAGCGAGAGCGCCGGCGAGGCCGTAAAGAGAATCAGCGGCCACGAGGCTCCGGCCCAGAAGATGGCGGCGAAGAAGATGCCGACAAAGGCAAGCGCGGTTCCCAGATCGGGCTGCAGAACCACCAGTCCCAGGGGAAGACCGACGAGTGCGGCCGGGTAGATGAGGTCGTGGACATGCTCAATGTTCCTGCGCCCGGCAAGGAGTCGGGCCAGAGCCAGCGCAGTCCCCACCTTGGCGATCTCGGAGGGTTGAAACTGGAAGCCGCCGACGACCAGATAGGTCGATGTTCCCGCTGCGGTTCCCGAGCCGGTGCCGAAGAAGAGCGTCATCCCCAGAATCGCGACCGAGATCAGATAAAGGGCGTAAGCGCTCATCTCGAACCACTTCGGGCGGATCTGCGAAGCCGTGATCAGGAGCAGAATCGATCCGGCCAGCACAACCGCCTGGCGAATCCAGATATTCCGGGTGACGGGGTTGGGATCGTTCTGGATCCCCGCCGAGTAGATCATCGCGACGCCGAAGAGAGAAAGCAGCAGAATGGCGCCGGTGAATCGCCAGTGGCGAACCCAGGGCAGAGTGGCCAGCACCTCAGCGATCCCCGCCGCCAGCGGGCATTCGAAATCCCCAGGGCGCGGGTGTACCGGTGCGCAGATGCTCGCCCAGCGTCTGGATCGTGTCGCGCGCAATGCCATGCACCCCGCGCAGGTGGAAATCGGCCACCTTCGCCACCAGCGGCGCCGCCACCGCCGATCCTCCGCCCCCGTACTCCACCATCGCCACCACCACAATCTCGGGGGCCCCGCCGCGCGGCCCTACGATCGCGCCGAACCATGCATGATCGGGACGCCCCGGAACGCTCTGCGCGGTTCCGGTCTTGCCCATGACATCGAAGTGCTCGAGCGAGGACATGTGCGCAGTTCCACGCGGTTGCGTCACCCGCCGCAACCCTTCGCGCAGCGTCTCGAGGTGCTGGGGCAGCACCTGCCACTGAAATCCCTCGATCTCGGGCGCCTGGCGGTGAATGCGCGGCGCCACCCCCGCCCCGTCGCGCGCAATCGCCAGAAAGTACGACGCCACCATCAGCGGCGTCTGCTCGATCGGGCCCTGGCCAATCGAAAGATTCAGAACCTGTCCCTGCTGCGGATAGTAGCCGTGACGATCCATCCACTGCTGGGGGCTCGCCGGATAGGTGCCGGCCACCTCGTTGGGAAGATCGATGCCGCACTGGCCGCCGAAGCCGAGCCGCGTGACCGATTCGAGCATGCGCGCAAGGCCGATGCGCTGTCCGAGCTGGTAGAAATAGACATTGCAGGAGTGCTTGATCGCATCAGTCAGATCGAGCGAACCGTGACCATTCTCGTTCCAGCAGCCCCAGGTGCGCTCGCCATAGCGATAGCCTCCATTGCACGCAACCGGCATCCGGTCGCCGGGCGAAACCACATTGAGCTCCAGCGCCACCAGCGCGGTAACCAGCTTCATCGGCGAACCGGGGGGGTATTTGGCCGAGAGAGCGCGATTGAAGAGTGGGCTGCGGGGATCCTGGTTGAGGCGCTCCCATTCGCCCTGGTCCAGATCGCCCGCAAAAACATTGGGGTCGTAGCTCGGGGTCGAATAGAGGGCCAGCACGCCGCCGGTCCCGACCTCCAGCGCAACCACCGCCCCATTCATCCCCTCGGGAAAGATGCGATCGATCCAGTGCATCAGATCGATATCCAGGAAGGTGGGAAGATCCGCCCCGGGCTCCTCGGCCACCCGCCGAAAGCCGCGGTGCGATCCCACAATGCGCCCCACCGCATCGACCTCCACGTAGCGAACGCCGGTCTGGCCGCGCAGCTCCGCATCGTACTGCTTTTCAAGCCCCGAACGACCGACGATCAGCCCCGGTTCAGCCCCCTCGAATGCAGGCGAATCCAGCTCCTGTCGATTGATCTCGCCCACGCTCCCCACGATATGCGCACCGATCAGACCCGAGGGATAACGCCGCTTGGGACGGGCATCGATCAGAACGCGGGGAAAGATCGCGCGCCGCTCCTCGATCGCCGCCACGGCGTCGAAGGGGGTGTCGACCGCGACCAGGATGGGGCGCGCGCTGCCGGCCCGAATCTGCTCCTGTACGCGCTCGAGCGCAGAGGGACCGATCCTGAGGTGCTGGCGAAGACGCTCCAGGGTGGCATTCATCGAGTCGCGGGTCGCCGACAGGATCGACACCGAATAGCCCGGCACATTGTCGGCGATCGGACGCCCGATGCGGTCGCGGATGACGCCGCGGGGCGCGGGCAGGGTCAGGGGGCGAATCCGGTTGGAATCCGACTGCAGAAGCCAGTCCGAGGCGCGCGTAATCTGGGTGCGGAAGAAGACGGCCAGGAGAGCGCAGAGGAGGGCGCCGACGATGACCCGGGCCTGGGCTGCCCGCGATCTGCGTGCATGGGGATGATTGCTTTTCATCATCTTCTACCGGACGGGGGCCTGTTTCAGGGGAATAAGGAGCCGGGAAACGACCAGCCCCGCCAGGGCGGCATAGAGCGCGGCAAGGGCAAACCCGGTCGCCAGCGCTTCGCCGTAGGGAGGCCGCACCCCGGAATCGGAGAAGAGCCAGCCCAACTGATCGCGCAGGACCTTGCTGATTCCGAAGTAGCAGAGGGGAAAGTACCAGGCTCGGCCCATGAAATACCTCATGGACTGCGAACCCAGGACAGCCGTCGCCGACAGCGCCACCATCGATGCGCCGAAGGAGGTCATGGCAAAGGTATCGTCGATCAGGCCGACGAACATGCCCAGGAGCGCCGCCACTCCGAAGCTCTGGTGACGGCTTCCGGCAAGCACCGCCACCAGAAGCAGATCCGGCGCCCGATCGCCCAGCCCAAGGGTCACCTGCAGCAGCAGATGCGCCCCGACCAGACCGATGATTGCCAGCCACATCCGCGCGCGCGACCTCATGACCCGGCTCCGGCGCTGTCGGCGCGCGACCAGGCATCGCCGATCGCGGCTGCGCCATGGGTCACGGCGCCCGGCTCCACCCATGCGTCGATGTAATAGCTCCGGCTCCACCCCGCGCGCTCCTCGGCCAGCCCGGTGACGCTGCCGATCGGGATCCCACGCGGAAAGACGCCCCCCCGCCCCGAGGTCACGATCTCGGTCCCGGCGGCGAGCTCCGAGAGAAAGGGAACGCCGTGCATCACCAGCCGGTCCTGGGCCCGGTAGTCGCCGCGCTCGGCCTCGATCAGACCATGATGAAGACCATCGGGCGTCATGGCGCCGACCCGGAAATCGGGGTGCGACCAATCGATTCCCAGCGCGTAGCCGGAGTGCACCTCGAGGATCTGGCCGAGAAGCCCTGCGTCAACGACCACGGCGGTAAAGGGGCGAATTCCCCGCTGCGTCCCCGCTCCGAATCTGAACGAACTCGCCGAACCGGCCAGCGGCGAGCGCATGACGGCAGCAGGAATGTACTGGGTCCAGGGGCGTTCACCGAGCGCCAGAAGTCCCCGCAACTCCTTGTTCTCGACCGCCAGCGTACGGTGGAATTCGGCAATGGCCATGGCCGAATCGATGCGTGCCTGCACAGCGTCGAGGTCGCGGATCCGGCCCTGCACCTGCCCCAGAACTGTGCGCATCTCGATAAAGGGCAACAGGATGGTGGAGCGGACCGCATTCGCCGCCATCTGCTGCGATGCGGGCGGCAAAATGTGAATCGCCGCCAGCGAGGCAAGAAGTGGAAGCGGCGGAGTCAGCCAGCCAAGGACACCTCGCCCGCGGGAACGTCGGCGGGGATGCCGGCGTGAACGCGAGGCGCGCGCGACCACCCGTTCAGAACTCCTGGCTGTCTGCAGACCCTGCCGAGCGGCGTTCGTGCAGCAACGCATCGGCCCTGAACCGCTGGCCGCCCACGAAAACGCTGTCGCGAGGGGGGCGACTCGTCCGCATCCTCCGTGCGGCAGAGGTCACTCGGACAACACCATTTCGTACTTTGCGAAGTTTTTGAGAATTGCGTCGGTGCCGCGTACAACACAGGTCAGGGGATCTTCGTCCACCTTGATCTTCAGGTTGGTTTCGAGTGAGATCAGCTTGTCCAGGCCGTGGATCTTGGCACCGCCGCCGGTCAGAACAATGCCGTCGTCCACAATATCGGAGGCAAGCTCGGGAGGGGTGACATTGAGGGCGTCGCGCACCGCCTGCACGATCGCGCGGAGGGGTTCCTCGATGCATTCGCGAATTTCGCGGGATTGAATGACGACCATCTTCGGCATTCCCGAAACCAGATCGCGGCCCTTGACCTCCATCTCGAGGTCATCGCCCGTATCCACCGCCGAACCGATCTGCATCTTGATGGCCTCGGCCGTCGGCTCGCCCACCAGAAGGTTGTGGGCGCTGCGCAGGAAGGCAACGATGCACTGGTCGAGCTCGTCTCCCCCGATGCGAATCGAGTTGTCGGCAACAATTCCGGCCAGCGCAATCACCGCGATTTCGGTCGTGCCTCCGCCGATATCGACCACCATCGACCCGCGGGGCGTATCGACCGGCAACCCGACCCCGATCGCCGCCGCCATCGGTTCGGGAACCATGTAGACCTCGTTGGCCCCCGCCGCCTGCGCCGAGGTGCGGACTGCGCGCCGCTCAAGCTCGGTAATTCCCGAAGGGACGCCCATCACAACGCGGGGCTTGATGCGCAGAACCCGCGTGGACATGACCTGCTTGAGGAAGCTGCGCAGCATGAGCTCGCTGACATCCACATCGGCGATGACCCCGTCGCGCAGGGGACGAATGGCCTCGATGGCGCCGTGGGCGCGTCCCAGCATCCGTTGGGCCTCGAGTCCGACCGCCTTGACTTGCCTGGTGTCGCGCTCGACCGCCACCACCGAGGGTTCGTTGAGGACGACCCCATCGCCCGGCACAGAGATCAGCGTATTGGCGGTCCCCAGATCGACCCCGATGTCATTGACCGGAACCAGCCGCTTGTTCTTGATCCAGCCGGCAAAGGGACTCACGACCAACTCCCGGGGTCCGGCCCGACAGCTCGGGAACCCGCCCCGGTCGGCCTTCGCGTGGCGTCACATTCGTGCGGAAACGCCGAACTCCCCGATACCCCCTGCTCCCACAATCGGGCAATCGCGGCTTCGCCCTGCCCTGCCCACCCGGCGCCGCGCCGCGCCCGGTGGGCGCTCGAGATCTTCCAGGGGCTGCCAGGCATGATTCAGGGGCTGTCGGAGCGAATGAAAATCGGGGTGAACAGATTCTGCATCTTTGCCATTGAGGAAAGTAATCCGGTCCGCACAGCGAGTCAATTCAAGCCGGTGCTGCCAAAGCCCGCTTCGCCCCGCGCAGTCGTGGAGAGGTCGTGGGCCTCTTCGATGACGGGCGTCAGGAAGCGACCGAAGATGAGCTGCGCGATACGCTCGCCGCGCTTGATATCCAGCGCCTTCGCTCCGCAATTCTGCACCAGAATGCACAGCTCGCCGCGGTAGTCGGGGTCGATCGTTCCGGGACTGTTCGGCAGAGTCAGTCCCTCTCTGGCCAGCCCCGAACGCGGACGCACCTGACACTCGACGCCGACAGGCAGCTCCATCGTCAGCCCTGTCCGTGCGGACCGGATTTCGCCCGGTTCCAGCCGGAAACTCTCGCAACTCCGGATATCGTAACCGGCGGCATCTTCGGTCGCGCAGGCCGGAAGGGGCAGATCGGGATTGGCGGGCAGGCGCCGAAAGCGCACATCCACACCAGCCGACGCGGCCGTTCGCGCCAAGGGCCTGACCGGAAGCGCGGGAAAGGCTTCGGCCACACCATGATGGGCAATCGCTCCTCCGACCACATTGACTCCCCGCGCCAGATCCGGATCCATCCGGCAGGCCTCCTCCCAGCCATGCCGCGCGAGCTTCAGGGCAAAGGGAAGGGTGGCGTTGGCCAGCGCCAGGGTGGAGGTGCGCGGCACCGCGCCGGGAATATTGGTCACGCCGTAGTGAATGACGCCATCGAGCTCATAGACCGGGTCTTCGTGGGTGGTCGGACGGATGGTTTCGATGCAGCCGCCCTGATCGATCGCCACATCGACAATGACCGATCCCGGTTGCATCGTCGCCAGATCCTGGCGTTCGACCAGCATCGGGGCGGTGGCGCCCGGTACCAGCACCGCGCCCACCACCAGATCGGCGTCGCAGAGCTCTTTGCGAATCGCATGGCGGGTCGAGAAAAGCACGTCCACATTGGCCGGCATCACCTCGGAGAGATCGCGCAGCCTGGGCAGGGAGATGTCCATGATCGTCACCCGCGCCCCCAACCCCGCAGCCATCAGCGCCGCATTTGCGCCCACCACGCCACCGCCGAGAATGAGAACCTTCGCCGGCAGAACTCCGGGGACGCCCCCGAGGAGCACCCCCGATCCGCCCACGGGAGTCTCGAGGTGCCTGGCGCCCTGCTGAATCGACATCCTCCCGGCGACCTCGCTCATCGGCGTCAGAAGGGGAAGCGTGCCGTCGTCCGGGCCGACCGTTTCGTAGGCAATCGCCACCGCTCCCGTCTCGACGATGGCCCGGGTGAGCGCCTCCGAGGCGGCGAAGTGGAAGTACCCGAAGAGGATATGGTCTTCGCGGATCAGCGGCCACTCCGAGGCAATCGGTTCCTTCACCTTCACAATCAGATTGGCGCGCTCCCAGAGCTCATTTGCGGTTGCGATCATCCGGGCCCCGGCCTGCTCGTAGCTCTCGTCGGCGAATCCGCTGTGGCGCCCGGCGCCCGCCTGGACCAGAACCTCGATCCCGGCGCCGCTCAATACCTCCGCTCCGGCCGGCGTAAGTGCCACCCGGTACTCGTTCTGCTTCACCTCTGAGGGAATGCCAACAATCATTCGCAGCGGCTCCGGTCAATCCGAAGGGGGACGTCCATTCGGGGATTGGGGGGAGGGAGAGGGGAGAATCGACGCATGTGCGAGAGCACCGGTCTCGGGTCCCACACAACAGACGAATTGGGATGCGGGCGAGGCAACCTCCGCGGCCACGCGCGCCAGAGCGCCCTCGGACACCTCGTCGATCCGGCGCAGGGTTCGGTCCACAGAGACAAAGGGCTCGCCAGAGAGGACAAATGCCGCGAGCCGGCGCATCCGGGCCAGGGGCGATTCCAGCGCCAGTACCATCTCGCCCTTGACCTGTTCGCGAACGCGGGCGAGCTCGTCGGGCTTCAGCCCATGGGCGACCAGGTCTTCGCAGATCTCCCATACGGCGCCAAGAGCTTCGGCTGCATGGGCGGGCCGGGTGCCGAGATAGATGCCGAAGGTGCCTGTGCAGAGACGCATCTCCTGAAAGGAGTAGACCGCATAGGCCAGGGCGAGGTCCTCGCGAATGCGCTGAAAAAGGCGCGAGCTCATGCCGCCGCCCAGCGCCGTGGAGAGGATCAGAAGGGGGTAGCGGTCGGGGCTGGAAGCGCCAGGGGCGGGAGCGGCGAAGATCATGTGACTCTGCGCCGAATCGCGGACGACCTCCTCGACCCCGCGACGGGGCGGACCCGGCGGCTCGGGGTGCGGGATCGCAAGGCCGGGCTCCAGCGCTCCGAAGCAGCGCTCGGCGAGCGCCACAAATGCGTTGTGGTCGATGTTGCCGACGGCACCGACCACCAGATTGCTCCCGACGCTGCTCCCGCGGTGCAGCGCCACCAGATCGTCGCGGGTCATGCGGCCGACCGAATCGGCGCTCCCCAGAATGGAGCGGCCATGGCGATGCCCGCGCCACATGCGCTCCGAATGCAGCTCGAAGGCCAGATCGTCGGGGGTGTCCTGAACTGCGGCGATCTCCTCGAGAACGACCTCGCGTTCACGCTCCAGATCTTCGGCGCGGAGAAGAGGGGCGCAGATCAGGTCGGCCAGAACCTCGAGCGCCATCGGCAGGTGGCGATCCAGGACGCGGGCCTCGTACGAAGTGTGTTCGCGCGCGGTGTAGGCATTCAGCCAGCCTCCGACGCCCTCGAGCGCCATGGCGATCTCGCGACGGCTCCGGTTGCGGGTGCCGCAAAAGACCATGTGCTCGAGCATGTGACTGGCGCCGGCAAGATGCTCGGGTTCGTGAACCGACCCACTTGCCACCCAGACCCCTGTCGCAACCGACCGGGTTCCGGTCATGCGTTCGGTGACCACCCGCACGCCATTGGCAAGGCGGGACGTCTTGTACTCGCCGGACACGCGCGTTGCATCCGCAGAGGCAATCGCAGCGCCACTCATGCAGCGATGTCCGCCCGCGACCGTCGCGGTCAGTGATTCTGCCGGCGCTGCCCACCGGCGTCGGAGTTCTCTTCGGCTGTCGCAGCCTTGAGCGAGAGACGCATGCGCCCGCGCTCGTCGATCGAGAGGAGCTTGACCCGCACGATATCGCCGCGATTCACCACCTCTTCGGTCTTCTCCACCCTACGGTCGGCGAGCTGCGAGATGTGGCAGAGCCCCTCCACGCCGGGCATGATCTCGACAAAGGCGCCGAAGGTGGTGGTATTTCGCACCGGTCCCTCGTAGATCCGGCCCACCTCGGGCTCCTGCACGATCGCCTCGATCATCTCGCGGGCCCGGTTGCCGGCCTCGCCCGAGATGGCGGCGATCTTCACGATACCGTCGTCGTCCACCTCGATCGTCGCCCCCGATTCCTCCTGGATGGCGCGGATCGTCTTCCCCTTCGGCCCGATGATCTCACCGATCTTCTCGGGGTTGATCCGCACCGAAACAATGCGGGGCGCGTGGGGAGAGAGATCGTCGCGGGGAGTGGAGAGCGCTTCATCCATGCAGTCCAGGATATGCATGCGCCCCTTGCAGGCCCGCTCCAGCGCCTCGCTGAGGATCTCGACCGTCAGGCCCTCGATCTTGATGTCCATCTGGATCGAGGTCACCCCGCGGCGTGTGCCCGCCACCTTGAAGTCCATGTCGCCAAGGGCGTCTTCCAGCCCCAGGATATCGGTGAGAACGACCACCTGGTCGCCTTCCTTGACCAATCCCATCGCCACTCCTGCGCAACTTGCCTGCACCGGTACCCCCGCATCCATCAGCGAGAGCGAGGCCGAGCAGACCGAGGCCATCGACGAGGATCCGTTCGATTCCAGGATGTCGGAGACGATGCGGATCGTGTAGGGGAAGTCGTCGTAGGCGGGCAGGAGGGGGTGGATGGCGCGTTCGGCCAGCGCCCCGTGCCCCTTTTCGCGGCGCGAGGTGGAGCGGATGGGGCGGGCCTCGCCCACCGAGAAGGGCGGGAAGTTGTAGTGCAGCATGAATGACTTGGTGATCTGCTCGGGGCTGTCGATCGAGTCGATGCGCTGCTCGTCCCTCGAGGTTCCGAGGGTGACGACCCCCAGCGACTGCGTTTCGCCGCGGGTAAAGAGCGCCGAACCATGCGTGCGGGGCAGAACTCCGGTTTCGCAGGAGATCGGGCGAATGTCGTCGGCGCTCCGGCCATCGGCCCTGACCCCTTCGTTGAGGATGCGCGCCCGCACACTCTTCTTTTCCAGCGCCCGCAGGAGGTCGCCGATGTCGCCCGGATTGGGGCCTTCGTCGGCAGCCTCGGCGATCAGCGTCTCCTCCACCTCGGTGCGCAGGCTGTCGAGCGCGGCCACCCGATCGGTCTTGTCGGCGATCCGGACCGCCGTCTCGACCCGGGCGGCCGCCAGCTCGTGCACCCGGTCGCGCAGCTCCTCGGGCACGGCACGCGGCTCCCACTCCATCTCGGGCTTCCGGCGCGGCGCGATCAGCTCTTCCTGAAAATCGATCAGCTCGCGAATGGCCTTGTGCGCAGCCACCAGTCCCTCGAGGATATCGGCTTCGGGCACCTGTAGCGCGCCGCCCTCGACCATGACGATCGCCTGCGCGGTTCCGCCCACCACAATGTCCACATCGGCGTATTCAAGCTGGCGGAAGGTCGGATTCACGACCCAATTGCCCTGAATGCGCCCGATGCGCACCGAGGCGACCGGGGTGCGGAAGGGAATGACCGAAGTATTGAGAGCCACCGAGGCCCCGATCAGCGTCAGGACGTCGGCGTCGTTTTCCTGGTCGGTGCTGAGCACCTGGGCATGGATCTGCGTTTCGTGCAGAAAGCCGTTCGGGAAGAGGGGGCGGAGCGTGCGGTCAACCAGCCGCGCCGAGAGGATCTCCTTTTCCTGGGGCGCTCCCTCGCGCTTGAAGAAGCCCCCCGGGATCTTGCCGGCGGCGTAGGTCTTCTCGCGGTACTCCACAGTCAGGGGGAAGAAGGGAAGGTGGGTGGGCCGATTCTGCACCGTTGCGGTTACAAGGACAACCGTCTCGCCGTACTGGACCAGACAGGCGCCCTGAGCAAGCCGGGCCATGCGGCCCACCTCGAGGATGAGCGGACGGCCCGCGAATTCGCGTTCTATTCTCTGTGTCATGTCAATCTCTTAAGGGGGATCAGTGACGCAGCCCGAGATCCTGGATCAGGGTTCTGTATCCCTCGACGTCGGTGCGCCGCAGATACTTGAGGAGACGGCGCCTGCGACCCACCATGCGCAGAAGCCCGCGCCGGCTGTGATGGTCGTGACGATGGGCGTTGAAGTGGTCGCGCAGATGATTGATTCGCGCCGTGAGGAGGGCGATCTGGACCTGCACGCTACCGGCGCCATTCTCGTGGGGCTGGTACTTTCTGACGATTTCCTGTTTGTCGATTCCCATTTCGTCTTCTTCGTCGTCCCCTCTCGGGGGGGAGCAGGCGACCGTGGGCGATCGCGCGGGATCGCGCCAGGCCAGGCCGCGTTGCCCTCCATGAGCGGGGGATCCGGCCACTGGGGATGCGTTTGGTGCCTGTACGGCATTCGGGCCGTCAGGCGTACAGCCTTGAAATATTGCCGATTTTGGAGCGGAACGCAAGGATTCGTCTTATCCAACGGCAAATGAGCCTGCACGCGAGGCGGGTTTCCAGCGGGATGACCGGGGGCCTGATCTCCCCGCAGTCCGTGGATCATGCCGAGTGGCATTCGCGTGATGCTGTATCCGGGCTGGTCCCCTACATCCATCCGCGAAGGCGAATGCGGGTCTCTTCGACATCGCGCGCGATCGCCCCTTGCAGCGCTGCTGCCGAAGCGAAGGCCTCGACCGGACGCAGCCGGGCAATCAGCTCGAGCTGCACGCGCGTACCGTAGAGGTCGCCCGCAAAGTCGAGGAGATGAACTTCGATAGTGGGCGTCGAGCCGGGGAAGGTGGGGCGGGGGCCGATGTGCAGCGCCCCCATGTGGCAGCGGCCCGCGACGGTCGCCCGGCAGGCGTAGATGCCGGCCGCCGGGATCAGCTTCTCTTCGGTTGCGACCAGGAGATTGGCGGTCGGGAAGCCGAGCCGGTGGCCCATTCCCGTTCCCCGCACAACCAGCCCCGTCAGTGGATAGGGCCGGCCCAGCCCCCGGTTTGCGTCGTCCAGCCGTCCCTCCTGGAGGGCGCGACGGATGGCGGTCGAAGAGATGGCCGCATCGCCCGCATTCACCGCATCGACGACATCGAGTCCGAAGCCGTGCTCGGCGGCGATCCCCTTCAGGGTGGCGGCATCGCCGGAACGGCCGCGTCCGAAGCCGTGGTCGTACCCGATCACCAGCCGGTTCATGCCCACGCGCTCCAAAAGAAAGCGGGTGACGAAGCGGCGGGGCGAATAGCGGCTGAGCTCGGGGGTGAAGGAAACGATGACAACGTAATCGAGGGGACTTTCGGCCAGGACCGCCTTCTTCTCTTCGATGGTGGTGAGCAGAGGGGGCGCAATCTCGGGGCGAACGATACGCAGCGGGTGAGGATCGAAGGTGACGAGCACGCTGCGGCCATTGCAGGCGCGGGCGCGGGCGCCGATCTCGTCCAGAACCTGCCAGTGACCACAGTGCACGCCATCGAAGGTACCCACCGTGACCAGCGTGGGGCGACTGTCGCGCGGCAGGCACGATCCTGCGGGCAGAGGGGGCGAACGATCGTCAGGCATGAGAGGGTTCCGGCATTGAAAAGACCTTGGCCGGGCGAAAGACGCCACCGCGCACCGCTCCCACCGCAACCAGGCGATCGGCGGCCGTAAGGGCGGCCACCGGATTCGCATCGGGGCCGGAGGCGGGAACGGGGCGCCCCGCCGCAACGAGCGTCTCCGACTGCGAGCTGAGCACAAGGCGGTCGAGGTGCGAGAGGGCCTCTGCCGGCTTGACCCAGGCGGTGGCCGGAAGTGTGCAGGCGCGGAGAGCGGCGATGGAGGCCGCGCGATCCGCGTGGAGGCTGCCGACGCGGAGGCGGCGAAGGTCGGTCAGGTGGGCAACCGTGCCGAGAGAGCGTCCCAGGTCGGCCGCCAATCTGCGAATGTAGGTTCCGCTCGAGCAGCGAACCCTGATCTCGAGTGTCGGCAGCGCAATCGCGGTGACCTCGATGGCGTGGATGGTCACCGTGCGGGGGGAAAGCCGCACATCTTCGCCGCGCCGGGTTCGCCGGTGGGCGGGAACGCCCCCGATCTTGATGGCCGAGTAGCGGGGCGGCCGTTGCAACTGCGTTCCCTTCATGGCCGCCACCGTCTTCAGGATTTCAGGTCCATCGAGTTTCTGCCAGTGGGTGTCGGCCGCAGTCTGCTCGCCCTCGGGGTCGTGCGTGTCGGTGCCGATTCCGAGCCTCAGAGTCGCGGCGTATTCCTTGTCCAGCCCCACCAGATATTCGAGCAGGCGCGTGGCCCGGCCCACCCCCAGCACCATGAGCCCCGTGGCGAAGGGATCGAGGGTGCCCGCATGGCCGATCTTCCGCTCCTGTAGCGCGCCGCGCGCCAGCGACACCAGATCGTGCGAGGTCCAGCCGGCAGCCTTGTCCAGAAGAAGAATGCGCATTGCGGGAGCCGTCCCTGCAGAACCGGTCAGTCTTCCGGAGACGGCGCGGCGCGCCTGAGAACTTCGTCGATGCGCCGACCGGCCTCGCTCGAACGATCGCGCAGAAAACGCAGCTCTGGCATGCGGCGAATGTGCAGCTCGCGGCCCACGAGGGTACGCAGGAAGGGGGCGGCGCGACGCAGCGCGGCGATCGTTTCGTCCTTCTCGGCGGGCGACCCGTAGAGCTCGACATGAACGCGCGCCAGCCACAGATCGGGGGTCACATCGACGCCGGTGACCGCGTGGGGGCCGACTCCGGGGTCGCGCACCGCACTCTGAATTCCGAGGGCGAGTTCGCGTCGAAGCTGCTCGCCCAGCCTGGCTCGCCGGTGCGCCGACACTCAGTGGCGCTCCGTGAAGGCATCGACGATGACGGCGTCGCGGGTGGCCGCCACCACCCGGTCCACCGATTCCAGGATGGCGTCGGCCCGGGCCGCATGGGGCGCGAGGAAGGCCACCGAAATCCGGCTCCGATTCCACAGATCGCGGGCCCCCGATTCCATCACCGATACATTCATTCGTCCCAGGCGATCCCTGAGCGAACGCAACACTGCACGCTTTTCCTTGAGCGAGCGGGATCCGGGGATCGACAACTCCCAGGTCGAGACATTGACCACCATCGCCGGCCCGATCCGCGCCCGGCCCGCCGGATCAGGCCTCGGCCACACTGGCCAGGGTGCGCGCCACCTCTTCAACGCTGTAGATCTCAATCTGGTCTCCCACCTTGAGATCGTTGAAGTTGGCAATGCCGATGCCGCACTCAAAGCCGTCGCGGACCTCGCGCACATCTTCCTTGAAGCGCCGCAGCGAACTGACCTCGCTGTCGTACACCACGACGCCCTCGCGGATGACGCGAGCCTGGCTGCCGCGCTCAACCCGCCCCTCGGCCACATAGCTGCCGGCAATGACCCCCACCCTGCGGATGCGGAAGATCTCGCGCACCTCGGCCACCCCCACAATCTGTTCGCGGCGCTCCGGCGAAAGCAGTCCCTCGAGGGCAGCCCGCACATTGTCGACCACCTCGTAGATGACGTCGAAGGTCTGGATCTCGACCGCTTCGCGACGCGCGGCCTCGCGGGCGCCGATGTCGGGGCGCACCCGGAAGCCGATGACGATCGCTTCGGCAGTCACCGCCAGCATGACGTCGGATTCGTTGATGGCGCCGACCCCGCGATGAATGATCTCGACGCGGACTTCGGCGCTGGAGAGCTGCTCCATCTCGTCACAGATCGCCTGCACGGAGCCGTCGGCGTCGCCCTTCACCAGCAGGCGAAGGGTACTGACCTGCCCCTCGGCGAGGAGCTGGGAGAAGTCGCCCAGCTTGATGCCGTGCGCGCGGATTCGGAGCTGTTTTTCGCGATCGAGGCGCTGGCGGCTGGCGGCAATCGACGAGGCCCGGGCCGACTCCATCACCTGCAAAATATCGCCCGCCTGGGGAACCCCCCCGATCCCGACGATCTGCACCGGAATGCCCGGGGTGACGCTCTCGACCCTGCGACCGCGCTCGTCGAGGAGGGCGCGCACCTTGCCGGCGTGCAATCCCACGACATAGTCGTCGCCAACCCCGAGGGTGCCCTGCTGAACCAGAACCGTCGCCACCGGCCCCTTGCCGATATCGAGCTCGGCCTCGACCACCGTACCCGTGGCGGTGCGCGAGGGGTTGGCGGAAAGCTCGAGAAGCTCGGCCTGGAGGAGGATCTTTTCCAGGAGATCGTCCATGCCCGCGCCGGTCTTCGCCGAGACCTCGGCCACCAGGACATCGCCCCCGTAATCCTCGACCGTGACCTCGTGCTGAAGCAGATCCTGACGGACCCGGTCGGGGTTGGCGGCGGGAAGGTCGATCTTGTTGATCGCCACGATCATCGGCACACCGGCGTTGCGCGCATGACTGATCGCCTCGATCGTCTGCGGCATGACCGCATCGTCGGCCGCCACGACCAGCACCACGATGTCGGTCACATCGGCGCCGCGGGCGCGCATGGCGGTGAAGGCGGCGTGGCCGGGGGTGTCGAGAAAGGAGATCTTGCGGCCGTCGTCGAGGTTGACGTGATAGGCGCCGATATGCTGCGTGATGCCGCCGGACTCGCCAGCCACGACATTGCTGTCGCGAATCCGGTCGAGGAGCAGCGTCTTGCCGTGATCGACATGGCCCATGACGGTGACGACCGGTGGGCGGGGGCGCAGCGCGGCGGGATCGTCCTCGACCGCGACCTCCTCGGCGGGCAGGTAATCGGCTTCGCGCTCGGCCCTGAAGCCGAATTCATCGAGGAGCAGCTCGATCTGATCGAAATCGAGGCGCTGATTGATCGTCACCAGCAGAGACATGTTGCGGAAGGCCGCGCCAATGATTTCGGTCGGGCTCATGTCGATCAGTTCAGCCAGTTCGGCAACCGTCAGGAACTCGTTGACCCGCACGGTGCGCGCCTCGGCCTCGCTCCTGAGAGTGGCATCGGCCTGGGCGGCCTCGCGCTCCTCGCGGTGGGCGGCGACCGCGGCCTTCCCCTTGCGACGCTTCTTGCGGCTGCCGGTATTGATCTGGGCCAGGACCCGCTGAATGTTCTTCGCGGCTTCCTCGGTGTTCCCCCCGCGCCGGCGCTTCTTCTTGCGATTCGATCTCTTGCGGCGACCATCGGCGGTGTAGCCCTCGGCCTGGATCCGGATGGTGCCGCCAGGACCGGCGCTGGCTGCCGGCGAGAGCGACCGGCGCCGACTGCCCTCGGGCTGAGCGGGATCAGGGCCCTCCAGGCGGGCCGAGGGCAGGACTGCGCGGATGGGGGTGGGCGGGGCCGTGTCCCGGTCGGCGGCTTCGGATGGGGACGAGCCGGGCGCGGAGGGCGCATGGGCGGCGATGGCGTCCTCGGGCTGCGGAGCTTCGGCCTCCGGAGGGGGCGGGGGAGCGGTCGGAGGGGCTGCTGCGGGAGTCTCGGTCGGAGGGGCGGTCGGCGCAGCGTCGGGAGGGACATCCGCAAGAGGGATCTCGGCCCCGGAGGCTGCCGGCGTCTCCGCAGCGGCGGGATCAGAGGCTGCGATCTCCTGCGGGGTGGGCGTGACCGTCTCTGCCGGCTCTGCGGGCGCGCGCCGCCGTCTGCGCGCGGGGCGATCGGATGCGGCTGCATCCGCAACCTCTGCGGTCGGCGGGACGGCCTCCGGCTCCGCCGGGGGGGCGACTTCGGCAGAGGGGGTTGCGACCTCCGGGGTGGCTTCGGCGGGGGCGGGCGCGCGCTCGGCAGCGCGGCGCGAAACCCTCCGCGCGGACCTGCGACGCCCCTTTGGAGCGCTCTGTTTAAGAGCCGCGCGAATGACGCTGGCCGCACTGTCATGTCCCGCGCGCCGTTCGCGCTCCAGGCGGATTCTGAGCTGCGCCACGGCCGCCTCGGGTACACGGGCATTGGGGCTCCCCACGGACACCCCCGCCTGGCGCAGGTAGCGCACCATCAGTTCGGGCTCCACCCGAATGTCGGCGGCCAGCTCACGGACACGCATCAGTCGGAGCCGCCTCCCACCTCGGCAGTCTCGTCCTCGGCGACTCCCACCCGGCTCCCATCCTGGTCCACCACGGTCAGGTTGTCGATCAGGCCCACCAGGGCGTCGGCCGCCTCCTCGGTAATTCCCTCTACCGCCAGGAAGTGGCGCCTCTCGAGGTCGATGATGTTGAGAAAGGTCCGGTACCCCGCGCCCTCAAGCGCGCTGAGCGTCTCCGACTCGAGGGCGAGTTCGCGCAGCGGGAAGTCGGCGGTTTCGTAGTTGTCCTGCTCCTCTTCCACCAGCACAGACATATCCGAACCGCGGTCCAGCCACTCGCGCGAGCCGTACAGATCAATCTGCCAGCCGATGAGCTGCGAGGCGAGGCGAACATTCTGACCATTTCTGCCGATCGCAAGCGAAAGCTGGTCTTCATCGACGATTGCGGTAATGACCTGTCGCTCCGGGTCGGAGATGACGGTGGCCACGCGGGCCGGTGCCAGGGCGCGACGGGCAAAGACCTCGGGGTCGGGGTGCCAGGGAACGATATCGATACGCTCTCCGCCCAGCTCCGAGACGACCGCCTGCACGCGCGATCCCTTCAGCCCCACGCACGCTCCCACCGGATCGATCGACTCGTCGCGGCTGTGGACGGCGATCTTGGTGCGCCCTCCCACTTCGCGCGTCAGCTCCTTGATCTCGACGATTCCCTGGTAGATCTCGGGGACCTCGAGCCTGAAGAGCGCCGCCACGAAGAGCGGATCGGCGCGGGAGAAGATGAGCTTGGGGCCCTTGGGGGTCTCTTCGACGCGCTTGAGCACCGCCCGAATGGATTCGCCCTGGCGGAAGCGTTCGCGCGAATTCTGCTCCTTCCAGGGAATGATTGCCTCGGCTTCGCGGGAGCGGTTGAGCATGAGAACCAGCTTGCCACGCTCGATCTGCTGAACCTCGCCCGAGAGGAGCTCACCCACGCGTCCGCCGTACTCGTCGCGGATGCGCTGGCGCTCTCCCTCCTGCACCAGATCCATGATCCTGCGCTTGGCGGCCATGACGGCGTTGTGCCCGAAGTCGGAGAAATCGACCGGAATCTCCATGACGTCGCCGACCTCGTACGAGGGATCGTCCCACCGCGCCTCCTCGACGGAGACCTCGGCCGATGGATCCTCGACATTGTCCACAACCCGCTTGAGGACGAGCATGTCGATCTCGCCCGAGAGGTCGTCGATCACGATTTCGCTATCGATATTGGCGCCGTAGATCCGCGCCAGACCCGCGTGCAGCGCTTCGCGGATGAGATCGTTGACGGCATCGGGCTGCAGATTGCGCGAGCTCGCGATGTCGCGAAAGGCCTTGATAATCAGCTCGGTATTCATGATTTCCGCCCCCAGTCCGGCACCAGCCGCGCGCCGGTGATGCGTTCGCGGGGAAGCCGAAGCTCTTCGCCCGCAGAGAGGCGCAATGCCACCGTCGGGGTTCCGTCGGCAGCCGCCTCAAGACCCAGCAGCTCGCCCTCGATCCGGGTTGCTTCGCCATGCAGCGCACTGCTTCCCTGCACCGCCACCCGCCGTCCCCGGAAGCGATCGAAATCGCGGTCGCGGGTGAGGGGGCGTTCCAGCCCGGGCGAGGAGACTTCGAGGAGGTAGTGGTCGGAGAGGGATTCCTGACGATCCAGCCAGGGCTCCAGGCTGCGGCTCGCGCGCGCGCAGTCGTCCAGGGTCAGGGGAAGGGCCGGGTCGGCGTGCTCGATCCGGAGGCGAATGATCGGTCGCCGGGAATGACCCGCCCACTCGATCTGCACGATCTCGAACCCCAGACGCCGGAGCTGCGCCTCGAGCTCCGCGCGGAGTGCCAGTCGGTCCGTTTTCACGACGCCTCCCTATGCCAAATGGACAAAAAAGAGCGGAGGACATCATCCTCCACTCCAGAAAAGGTCGCCTGCGGCAACCTGCCATGATAATGAATGTAGTCGCGGCAGGGCAAATCGGTCAATCGGTGCGCCGGATTCGGGCTCCGAGAACCGCGAGGCGAGCGTCGATTCGTTCGTACCCGCGCTCGATCTGGCCGGCGTTGCGGATCTCGCTGGTGCCGCTGGCTCCGAGCGCCGCGATCAGGAGGGCCATGCCGGCGCGAATGTCGGGGCTCTCCATGCGGGCTCCGTGCAGGCGCGAGGGACCGATCACCACAACCCGGTGCGGATCGCAGAGGACGATGCGCGCCCCCATGGCGACGAGTTTGTCGGTGAAGAACATCCGCGATTCGAACATCTTTTCGTGGATGAGGACCGAGCCGGTCGAGCGGGTTGCGGCGACCACGGCGATCGATGTCAGGTCGGCGGGAAATGCGGGCCAGGGCCCGTCGTCCACCTTGGGAGTGTGACCGAAGGCGTCCATGTGGATCCTGGCTTCGGCCCGGCCATCGACAATCAGGTTGCGCTCGTCAATGCGGCATTCGATGCCGAGGCGGCGAAATCCGATGAGGGTCGAGTCGAGGTGCTCGATGGGGGCGTCTTCGATGACGAGCCGGCTGCCGGTCACCGCCGCCAGTCCGATGAAGGAGCCGGTCTCGATGTGATCGGCGCCGATCTCGTACTCGGCGTCGCCCAGCGACGAGACGCCCTGGATGCGTATGGTGGAGCTGCCGATCCCCTCGATCCGGGCGCCCATGCGATTGAGGAGGTGGCAGAGATCCTGGACGTGGGGCTCGCAGGCGGCATTGCGGATCTCGCTTTCGCCGGGGGCCAGCGAGGCGGCCATGACTGCGTTTTCGGTGGCGGTCACCGAGGGTTCGTCGAGGAACATCGATGCGCCCATGAGCGAGCGGGCGTCGATGTCGAGGCCGTGCGTGGTGGCAATGCGCGCCCCGAGTGCGCGAAAGGCGAGAAGATGGGTGTCGAGGCGGCGGCGGCCGATGACATCGCCTCCCGGCGGGGGCAGAAAGAGCGACCCGAAGCGCGCAAGGAGGGGACCGGCCAGGAGGATCGAGGCCCGGATCCGACGGGAAAGTTCGGGGTCCAGGCGTGCGGAGGCGACGCCGGCGCCATCGATCTCGACAGTAGAGGGACCAACCCACCGGATGGCGGCTCCCAGCGATTCCATGATCTCCAGGAGGGTCGTTACGTCGCGGATGCGGGGAATGTTGCCCAGCCGCACCGTCCCGGTGGACATCAGGGTGGCGGCGAGTGCGGGGAGGGCGGCGTTCTTGTTTCCGGCAGGACGAATGCTGCCCGAGAGCTCATGTCCGCCGGACACCAGGAAGGAAGACATGCACGAAATATAGTCCCGAAGGATGATTGGGCGAAATGGCGCGGGAACGATTCGGGCGCGGACGCTGTTGCCGCGCCGCCGGGAAACGGGGATATTGTCGGCCCGCAACTTTGCGTGCCGGACCGGTTCGCCTCCACCCGCACAGCTTCATGATTCCACTTCTCCCTGCCCTTGCCTCCGCGCTGCCGGGTTCGCTTCAGGACACCACGGTGGTCGTGGTGGCGCGCGATCCCCTAGCCGTGCTCTCGGCCTGGACGCTGGTTGCCCTGGTGTTGGTGCTGCTGGCCGTTCTGGCGGTGGGGCTGCGGCTCCTGGTGCAGTTGCGCCGCCACACGGCCGCGTGGGAGGACTTCCTGACAACGACGCGCGCGCGCTCGGCCGCACTTGTGGATCATGCCGGGAATGCTGCGCGCAACCTTGACCGGATGACGCACACCGTCAGAAACGAGATCGAGCGGCTGGGAGGATCGGTCGGGGGGGTGGCAGGAACGCTGGAGGAAGCAGCGAACGAGATCAGGAGGCGCGCGCGCGATCTCCTTGCGCTCCTGGATCTGGCGCAGTCCGAAGCCGAGGGAGCCGTGCTGGAGACGGCTTCGCGGCTGAGGGCGCTGCGGGAGGGCGCGGCCGGGCTCTTTCTGGCGCAGCGTGCGCGGGGGGGTGGCCGGGAAGAGGACCAGCGAGCCGCAGAGAGGGATGCCGGGACCGGGGAGGAGGCCGGGGCGGCGAGCGGCGAACCGTCGGAGGGGGATGGGGACGAGGGCGAGGAGCGCTCCTGATCGGAGTGCGCAAAGCGCAAATTTTTCCGAGCGATCGGCACCAGGATCTGAATCGTTCGACCCGGCCCGGTGGACGGGTCCCGCGCGGGGCATCGTCGGCACGATCCACACACCGCCAGCCGGGAGGATGCCCGGCAGGCAGCACGAAGGGAACGAGGCGCCGATCCTACCAGGAATCACGCTCCAGCGAGGCGTAGCGTACCAGGAGCTTCTTGCGCCCCGCCTCGGTGAAATCGACCGTCACCTTCAGATCGGCACCAAAGCCCGAAAGCTCGACGATGACGCCCGAGCCGAAGGTCTTGTGGACCACCCGTTCGCCCTTCGCGAAGCTGGGCCGGTCCTGGTTGAAGCTCTCGCCGGAGTCCGCACGGCGTCGCCAGCGCGACGATCCCCCGTCTCCACCCATCCGTCCCCCCCGCCCTGCCCCACCCGACCACCTCCGCGCGGCGCGAACCCGATCGGTGCGGCGCTCCCGCAACTGTCCCCCGAGAACCTCCAGGAAGCTGGAGCGTTCGCCCCGCAGCACCTCGCCCGCACGCCGCCGCGATTGCGCATGCGTCAGACAGAGCTCCTCGCGGGCGCGCGTCATGGCCACATAGAGGAGACGGCGCTCCTCTTCGAGCTGCTCCTCTTCGTCGTAGGCGCGCATCAGCGGAAAGAGTCCCTCCTCGAGTCCGCCGATGAAGACGACCGGAAACTCGAGTCCCTTGGCGCTGTGGACGGTCATGAGGGTCACCGCATCGGCCCCGGCGTCGTGCGCATCGATGTCGGCAACCAGGGCAATGTGCTGCAGGAAGAGCCCCAGATCGGTGAAGGCGTCGCGATCGCCCTCGTCGAGATCAAGGAGCCCGGCCTCGAAGTCGTGCGCAGCGGCCACCAGCTCGCCCACATTCCCGGCCCGGTCGGCGCCCTCGGGCCCCTCGTCCATCAGGGTGCGCACCAGATCCAGCTCTGCGATCAGCGATTCCAGGACCTCGCCCGCCGGTTGCGCCATGGCAAGCTGCGCGTGGCGACGAATCAGCTCCGCAAGACCCCTCAATCCGTTGCGTGCGCCCGCCGACAGTCCACCGATCCGACCGGCCTCGGCCGCAGCCTCCAAAAGCCCCACCTGCTCCGTCGCCGCAAAGGCGGCCAACCGCTCCAGCGAGACCTTCCCCACCCCACGGCGTGGATAGTTGACCACCCGGTTGAAGGCGTCGATGTCGCGCGGGTTGGCGATCAGCCTCAGGTAGGCCACCACATCCTGGATCTCGCGCCGCTCGTAGAAGCGCACTCCGCCCACGACCTGATAGGGAACGCCCCGCCGCATGAAGCGGTCCTCAAGGGCCCGCGCCTGGGCATTGGTCCGGTAGAGGACCGCAAAATCCCGGTAATCGAGCTCTGGCCGTTCGAGGGTCTTCCGCTCCACCTCTTCCACGATCCAGCGCGCCTCGTCGTTCTCGTCGGCGGCCTCCAGAAGGGAGATCGGCGTCCCCCCCCTCCGCTCGGTGCGCATGGTCTTTTCCTTGCGGAAGCGATTTTCGCGAATCACCCGGTTGGCGGCGTCGAGGATGACCGGGGTCGAGCGGTAGTTCTGCTCCAGCCGCACCACGCTGGCACCCGGAAAGCTGTCCTCGAAGTCGAGAATGTTGCCGATATCGGCCCCGCGCCAGCCATAGATGCTCTGATCGTCGTCGCCCACGACCATGAGGTTGCGGTGTTCGCCGGCCAGAAGCTCCAGGAACCGGAACTGGGCCCGGTTCGTGTCCTGGTATTCATCGACCAGAATGAAGGCGAAGCGCTCGCGGTAGTGCGCAAGAAGACCCTGGTGCGCCTCCAGGAGCTGGACCGGCCGAAGGAGCAGGTCGTCGAAGTCCATGGCATCCTGGGTGCGGAGCGCCGCCTGGTAGAGCGGATAGACCCGGGCCACGCGGCGCAGCAGCAGATCGGGGCCGTCTGCGTGTTCCTCCTCGAAGCCGCCGGGGCCGATCAGGCGGTTCTTGGCGTCGGAGATGCAAGCCCGCACGGCCTTGGGCGACCATCGCTTGACATCGATCCGAGCCTCGGTCTGTGCCCGTTTGACCTCGCGCAGAGACTGCTCGGCGTCGCGGATGGCGAAGGAGCGGGTCCATCCGAGCTCGGGGGCGTGGCGGCGCAGAAGGCGGGCGCCAACCGCGTGAAAGGTTCCCATCCAGATGCTGCGGGGATCGCCGCCGAGCATCGTCGCCACCCGTTCGCGCATCTCGCCGGCGGCCTTGTTGGTGAAGGTGACCGCCAGGATGCGTTCGGGAGAGACCCCATGATGGGTCACCAGGTGCCAGATGCGGGTGGTGAGGACGCGCGTCTTGCCCGATCCGGCGCCTGCCAGCACGAGCCCCGGTCCCTCGAAGTGCTCGACGGCCGCGCGCTGCTCGGGGTTGAGGGTGCGCAGAAGGGCGTCTTCGCGGGGGACTGGGGGCGAGTGGGGGCGGTGGGGGTCGCGAATGACGGGATCTCCGGGTCGGCGCGGGTGTGCGGAAGAGCGTCGGGCGAAGGGGCGACCGGACTTTCAGGAAGTGCGAACCCGCGGCAGCATGGCCTGGAAGGTAACGCCCCGGCCCGCCCCCTCGAGAAGCTCCACCCTGCCGCCATGCACTCTCTCGATGATACGCCTGGTCAGAGCCAGCCCGACCCCCCACCCCCCCGGCTTGGTGGTGACGCCGGGATCAAAGAGGGAATCCCGGATCTCGGACGGCACCCCCGGTCCGGTGTCGCGAATCCGAAGACGCACCCATCTGCCATCGGCCGGCTTTGCCGAGATCGAGATCGAGCCCCCCGTTCCCGCCATCGCATCGAGTGCGTTCTTGACGACATTCTCGAGCGCCCAGGCCAGGAGAACCCGATTTCCCCTGACATCGGGCAGTGACGGATCCACATCGACATGCAGCGCGATGCCGGGCCCGAGCCGCGGCAACCGCACCTCCATGTAGGAGCGCAGCTCGGCCACGACCTCGCCCAGCGACACCTGTGTCAGTTCGGGTTCGCGACCGATGAGCTCAAAGCGGCGGCTGACCCGTTCGAGGCGTTCCAGATCCTGACCGATCGCCTCGGAGATCTCGAGGCGTCGCATTCCCTCGGGCCGTTCGTCCGGCGCCAGACCCAGAAGCTCCACCCACCCCTGCAGCGAACTGATCGGGGTACCCAACTGATGCGCCAGCTCGCGCGCCATGGCCGTCCAGGCCTGTTCGGCGGCGGTCCGCTTCTGATAGCGCAGAAAGGTCGTGGCCAGAAGAATCGTCAGAACCAGCCCGGTCGCCCACAACACGGGCATCCAGCGCAGCCGGGCCACCTGCGGAGTCACCCCATAGTGCACAAGCTGACTGCCGGGATCGCCAACCGGCTCGTTGCGGGTATCGAGTTCGTCGGCGTAGGCAAGGATGCGGTCGATCTGTTCCGGAGTCGGGGGATTGGAGACTTCGAAGGGAAGGTTGACCGAGGTGTAGTAGGCGCCATCGGGCTCGGTGGTCACCACAAAGGGAACGCCCAGCTCGACGAGGAGACCCTGAAGATTGGTGAGGGCGGCCAGTTCGGCTCCGCGCTCGGCGCTCGTCAGGCCGGCCTGAACCTGTGCGTAGATGCGGGTAAAGGTCTCGGCGTCGGCCTCGCGCGAACGGACGATCTCGGCGGTATAGACCAGGTACCAGACCAGGAGGGTGGCGAAGAGAATGGCCAGGGTAATCGGCCAGGTGCGCGAATCCACCGCAGCGCGTGCGCGCCCGGTCCTGCTCCTCTCCGATCTTCTGCCGGGACGCCGCAGGAAGGGGCTGCGACCCCCTGCGCGGATCCTCACCCGCCCGCCGGGATCTCGGTAAATCCGAGGACAGGACCCAGAACCGCCGGCAACCGTACCGATCCGTCTTCGCGCTGACCATTCTCGAGGAGCGCAACCATCAGCCGCGGCAACGCCAGCGCCGACCCGTTGAGGGTATGCACAAGGGCATTGCGTTCGCCCGGAGCGGGGCGGTGGCGGATTTGCGCCCGCCGGGCCTGAAAGTCGGTGAAGGTGGAGCAGCTCGAAACCTCCAGCCAGCGGCCCACCCCCGGCGACCAGACCTCCAGATCGTAGGTCAGCGACGCCGCAAAGCCGAGATCGCCGGCCGCAAGCATGACGACCCGATAGGCAAGGCCCAGCAGCTCGAGAATATGGGCCGCCTCGCCCACGAGTTCATCGAGGGCGGCGCGCGAGGATTCGGGCCGCTCGATGCGCACAAGCTCGACCTTGTCGAACTGGTGAACCCGCAGCATCCCGCGCGTGTCCCGCCCCGCTGCCCCCGCCTCGCGCCGGAAGCAGGGGGAATAGGCGACCGACTTGATTGGCAGGGCGGCGCCATCGAAGATCTGGTCGCGGTGCAGATTCGTGACCGGGACCTCGGCGGTGGGAATGAGCCAGAGGCCATCGCGCTCGGTGAGGTAGGATTCCTCGGCGAATTTGGGCAACTGCCCGGTTCCGGTCATGGTGCGCTCCGTCACCAGATAGGGAACCCGGAGCTCGGAGTAGCCGTGCCGGGCGACGTGCAGATCGACCATCCAGTTGATGAGTCTGCGCTGAAGGGTGGCGCCCGGTCCCCGCAGAACGATGAATCCCGATCCCGATACCCGGCTGCCCGCCGCCATATCGAGGATGCCGAGCGACTGGCCCAGCTCCCAGTGGGGCCGAGGCGTGAAGTCGAAGGAGACGGGTTCGCCCCAGCTTCGCACGACCCGGTTGGCCTCCACGCCGCCATCGGGCACCTCCGCATCGGGAAGATTCGGAATTCCCGGAAGCCGATCCGCGATCTTCGCCTCGGCGGTGGCCACCCTCTGGTCGATCTCGTCGACCTCGGCCCCTACCGCACGCATCCGCTCGATCCGTCCCTGTGCGCTCTCGCCACTGCGCCGCGCCTCGCCGATCTCCTTCGAGACCCGGTTCCGCAAGGCCTTCAGCTCGTTGGCGCGCGCCAGTCCATGCCGCCGGATGCGGTCCAGTTCGCGAATTTCGCCCACCTGCGCATCGGTGTCCTCCATGCCGCGCCGCGCCAGGGCACGCGCCACCCCATCCGGGTCGCGCCGCAACAATCCGAGATCCAGCATCTGTCAGCAGTCCGTCGTCAGGGGCCGGGTCAGTCGGGGGGAATCAGACTCAGGTCGTTACAGGCCTGGCTCAGATCAAACTGGAAGTAGACCGACCCCGAGCTCTGATCGCTTGCCAGAAGCTCAATCTTGCCGTAGTAGTGACAGAGAGTCCCCCAGAAGCCGGTCTGGCGACGCGTGCGAATGACGTAGATCTGCCCCGGATGAATCGGAACCGGGGCGTCGGTCGTGTAGGCGGTCGTGTCGGATGGGGCCTCGGTGGCGGACTCGAAGGTCGCGCCCTCGAGGACCGCAAGCCCCGCGCGCGAAGGGATTCCCAGAGCCGCAGGGGGAAGGAAGACGAACTCGTCCCCCTGGAAGTCGAGCGCCAGATCCCAGTCGTCGCCGGTGGTGGGAGCCTCGATGCGCACCGCGCGGCGGGCGTAGAAATCGTAGCCGGAGACCAGGTTGGGCTCGGGGCGCGACAGGGCGTAGAGATGCACCGTGTCGGGATCGGCGGTCCAGTTCACCGCAAAGGGGTCGTCGTCGCAGGCGGCGCCCGCCATGATCAGGGCCGTAGCCAGCGCCGGGACTGCAAGGCGGGTCCAGAGAGAGCCTGACGGGGGATTCGGCATCGGCATCATCTAAAGAAGCTACCCGGCCGGGCCGGGAATCGTCAACGGGTGCGGTTGCGTTGACTTGCGCTGCGGGTCCCGTTCAATTTGGCGGCTGTACGAGACCGATCTCCCGGGAGCGCGGTCGGAGCCGTACCGCAGCCCCCTCCGCAGGCCAACTCTGCCTGTACGGCGAAGCTCTGCGGACGCTGTCATTCACTGACCGGAACCGTCATGTCCATTGGAATGGGAGAGGCCATGCCAGGCTGCGACCGGAAGCGGATCTGGGTTGCCATCCTCGCAGGGGGAGCGGGGAATCGCTTCTGGCCGCTCAGCACTCCCAAGCGACCCAAGCAGCTCCTGGCGCTCGCCGGCGAGAAACCGCTGATCGCCCAGACGGTGGACCGTCTGCGCGGCTTCGTCCCCGAAGACCGCATGAGGATTCTGACCCGGGCCGATCTGGTGGCGCCGATCCGCGCGGCCACCGGTCTTCCTGCCGACCTCTTCCTTCTTGAGACGCGGCCCCGCGACACGGCCCCCGTCCTGGCGCGGATGGCCTGGGAGCTGCACTGCACCGATCCCGACGCGGTCATGGTCTCGCTCCACGCCGACCACCTGATCGCTCCGGCCGCGCGCCTTCGCGAAGTCCTCGGCGCGGCCGCCGCGATCGCCCGCCGCGAATCGCTCCTCATGACGGTCGCCATTCCCCCCGACCGCCCCGAGATCGGCTTCGGCTACATCCGGCCCGGCTCTCCCCTGCCCGCCCCCATCGGCCACCGCGCCTGCCGCGTCGCCGCCTTTGTCGAAAAGCCCTCTGCCGCGCGCGCCGCCGCCTTCATTGCCGAGGGCTACCGCTGGAATTCGGGGATCTTCGTGTGGCCGACCGCGCTCTTCCTCTCCGAAATTCGCGCCCACGCCCCCGAGGTTGCACGCGCCCTGCCCAGGCTGGAGGAGGGCGATGTCGAGGGATTCCTGGATGAAACCGAACCGATCAGCGTCGATGAAGCGGTCCTGGAACGGAGTGCGCGGGTGGGCGCGATCGACGCCACCTTCCGTTGGGATGATATTGGAAGCTGGGAGTCGCTGGCCCGGCACCGCAGCGGCGACGAAGCGGGGAACATTGCCGAAGGCCAGGTCGAGCAGCTCGATTCCGCCGGCAATCTCGCGATTTCCGAGGGCAGACGGCTTGTTCTCTTCGGCGTCGATGACCTTCTCGTTGTGCAGACCGAAGAGACCACCCTGGTCATGCCGCGCGCCGAATCGCACCGTCTGAAGGAGTATCTGGCGCGACTGCCGGCCGAGGCGCGCTGAGGGTTCGCCCATGACCGCACCCCGTCTCTATCTCTGGAACGATGGGCTGGCGCGGCACTGGCGCCCCTTTGCGCCGACGCGGCCGATCGGCGAGATGCTCTTCGGGACCGAGACGCTGCGGGCGCGCGCCGAGCGGGTTCTGGGAATCCACGCGGCGGGACATCTGACGGGGCCGGAGCTGCAGGGATTCGCCGAGGCGGGGGCTCCGCCCTGCCTGACCCCCGCCAATTTGGGATCGGATGGGGTGCGCATTGTGCTGAGCGGGTGCTTCGCAATCGACGGAGCGCTTCCCGCAGAGGGCACCGCGCCTGCCCACGACGCAAAAACGCCACCGCCTGTGCAAGGGGGTCACCGGGCAGGAGAGGGACAGCCAGAAGAGCAGCGCAATGCGGCAAGACGACTGACCGCAGAGCTTCAGGGCCGGAGCGAGGGGGTGACGCTGACCTGGGAAGGCCGCGTGGTGGGATTCGGTCTTCCGGATGGCGTCGAGGCGCCCGCATGGCTGCCAGGGACCCTCGGCGCCCCCGCACCGACATCGGCGCACTCCGCCCCGCACCTCAGGGCGAGGAAGACGGGAGCCGGGGACGAAGCCGGGCGGCCGGGGGTGGAGAGGTGGACCGGGCGCCCGCTTGCGGGTCGGCTCTTGGCGACGCCCTGGGAGCTGATGGCAGCCAATCCGGAGCGGATCTGCAACGATGGCAGGCACTTTTCGCCGCAACCGCCTCCGCCGGGGGTTCACCGGATCGGAGCGGAAGGGGTTCACCTGGCCGCGGGGGCAAGGATCGAGCCGGGTGTGATGCTGGACACAACCGCCGGGCCGATTCTGCTCGGTGCCGGGGCGCGCGTACAGGGACCTGCGCGGCTGACGGGCCCTCTCTGGATCGGGGCGGAAGCGGTGGTGGTCGGAGGCGCAGTGGGCAGAAGCAGCATCGGTCCCGCCTGCCGGGTGCGCGGCGAGGTGCAGGGATCAATCCTTGCGGGATTTGTCAACAAGGCGCACGAGGGATATCTGGGACATGCAGTGGTGGGGCGGTGGGTGAATCTGGGCGCACTGACCACCAACTCCGATCTCCGCCACAGCCTGGCGACCGGGCGAATTCGGTCCGGCAACGGCTCCGCCGGGTCCATCGAGACCGGCCTCCTCAAGCTCGGCTGCTTCCTGGGCGATCATGTACGCACCGGGATCGGCACCCTCCTGGAGGGCGGCGCCATCGTCGGAGCCGGGTCCAGCATTGCGGGCGGGGGCATGGCTCCGCAGACAATTCCCCCCTTTTCCTGGCTCGCCGGCGAGGGGGCGGCCACCCACGAGATCGAGCGCTTCCTGGTTACGGCGGAGCGGGCGATGGCGCGGCGGGGCGTCGCCCTTCCGGACTCGATGCGCGCGCTCTTCCGGCGTGCACATGCGCTCTCGGCCTCGGAGCGAAGAGATTCGCACAGGGAAGCCCCGAGCCCATGAACCCTGACAGGTGCAAAGGGCAAAAGGGTGCAGCGCCGAACCGCGCATCCACTTGCAAGGGATTGATCGGTTTGCGATTCTCGGTCCTGGGGAGCGGAAGCGGCGGGAATGCGATCCTGGTCGGCACCGACTCCACCCATATCCTGGTCGATGCCGGCTTCAGCGGGCGCGAGCTGACGCGACGCCTTGCAACGATCGGGGTCTCGCCCGCAGAGATCGCCGCCATTGTCCTGACCCACGAGCACAGGGACCATGCCGGGGGCGCAGGCATCTTCGCGCGCCTGCACGGCACTCCGCTGTACATGACGGCCGCCACCCGGGGCGCCTGCCGCTCGCTTCTGCGCGGCCAGGAGACGGTGCGGACCATTCGGCCCGGATATCCATTCACGATCGGCGAGCTGCGCGTTGAGCCCTTCGCCACGGTACACGATGCGGTCGATCCGATCGGCGTCGCCGTGGTCGAACCCGGGCAGGGCGACCGTCTCGGCATTGCCACCGATCTCGGTCGACCCACCCTTCAGCTTCGGCATGCGCTCGGCCACTGCACCGGCCTGGTCCTCGAATCCAATCACGACGAAATCATGCTCTGGTCAAGCCGCTATCCCGCCTCGGTCAAGGCCCGCATCGCCTCTAGCCACGGCCACCTCTCGAACCAGGCGGCCAGCCGCTTTGCACGCGAACTCCTCCACCCCGGGCTCGCCGTGATCGTCCTTGCGCACCTCTCCGAAGAGAGCAATACCCCCGAACGCGCCCGCTCGGTGATGAAGCGGATTCTGCGGCCGGCGGGGTTCAGAGGCCCCATCCTGGCTGCGAAACCCGATGCGCCGACGCCCCTCCTGGATCTGCGCACCCTGGCAGCCGCAGCCGCACCCCAGCTATCGCTGTTCTAGGGTGCTCGCTTGCAGAACCCCGGTCGCCCGCACACCCTCACCGCTCCAGGGTGACCAGAATGGCTCCATTCGTGTAGCCCGTACCGAAACGGGTAGAGGCGTCGGGACCATTGAGGAAGCGCATTTCGCGCACATCGCGGGCCGGAATCTGCTCCAGCTCGCTGACGTTCCCGAGCGGCACGCCATTCAGGTGAATTCTGGGAAAGGTGGAGCTTTCTCCCATGGCGACAGTGGGCCGCGATCCGGCCCGCAACCAGTTGGGACGCAGACGCCGGATTGCCTCCAGGGCATTGTAATCGGCCAGCTCGGCGAGCTCCCAATTGCCAATCAGGTCCGGATTCGCGCCCGATCCGGATCCCGCCCGTCCCGGGTAGCATGCGCCCAGCAGCAAAACGAGTGAGAGCAGGGCGAGACCTGCGCGACGATGTCTCATCTGATTCCTTCCTCCTGTACGGATCGGTTGCGCAACGTGCGGACCGGCCTACCCAACGCCCGGACAACTGATATCGCTGTTCGAGTCGCACTCGATGTCGGCAATCGGCATGCACCACGCCACCCGCGACGGCCCGTTTTCGGCGCGCACCCGCGGATTGACGAAATGCCCTTCGCCGATGTACGGGTGTTGCCAGCGCCTCATGTCGGCAAAGCGTCGGCCCTCCAGATGCATCAGCGTATAGCGCTCTCCGTCCAGGATCGACCAGCCATCGTCAAGCGCGTTGGGATACTCGAGCGCGCCTGCGGTGGAGGGCGTCTCGATCGGATCCATTCCATAGACGGCTCTCCCCTGGTTGACGAGATTGGCAAAGAGCGAAAGGTTGCCGTCCATCAGTGCCTTTTCCGCCCGAATCAGGAGCATTTCGGTTCCCCTGACCATGGGAAAATCGGCATCTTCGCCCGTCTGGCCATCCGGTCGGGTGAGCAGCCCCGCCGCTTCGGACTTGAGCGACGAGTAGAGGGGCATCCGGTTGCTCTCGGCCCGAAATTCGCCGCCATAGCCGGCCGCAAAGTCGCACCGCCCGGTGTCGCCAATGTCGCGCCCCGATCCATGGGTTGTTCGCAGGCTGTCGGTTCGCCATTCGCCGCACTTCACCCACGGCGCGCGCGGATCGTCGGGGAAGACCCGATGCAGCGGCGTGTTCCAGAGGGTGAAGTCGTCGTTCTGGAAGGAAACGTCGAACCACCCGTTCTGCTCCACCGCAGGATGCGAATGACTGTACAGGATAAAGTCGTCGGGGACCTGCGCCGCATGCGACACCGCCAGATCCCAGTCCCCCATCAGCATCGCCGCCTGCGCAATGCCGCCGTGGGCCGCGTACATGATCTTCATCGGATCGAAAATGCGCGCATCGCCATCGGGGGTGGGAGCCCCATTCGCCACAGCGGCTTCAGCAATCGCCAGCGCGTTCTGCATTGCATTCACCGACCGTCTCATGATCGAATCCACCGGTACGATCTGCGAAGGATCCAAGTGATCGTTGGGTCCCATCAGCGCACCCGCGCCGGGTTCGTAGTTGTAGATGGATTCGCAGAAGATCTCGCCCAGCATCCGCTCCGCCCATCCCGAAACCAGCCACGAACGCGCGATCAGGGGGTGCGAGGTGGATTCGTCGGCAAAGACCCGCGACGTTACGTCGACGCCGTAGTAGCCTGCCCAGGCGGCTTCATGAAGCTGCGCCCACGGAAAGTTGCCGGGGCGATCGGAGTAGTTGCGGTACTCCAGAATCTCTTCGCCATTGGTGCTGACGCCATCGTTGTTGAAGTCGTCGGTCGCGGATCCCGTAAACCACCAGACCCCGCTGAAGTCACGCATGTTGTCGTGCAACTCGGAGTTGATCCCCCGCACGAAGGCAACCATCAGGTTGGGATCTTCCACATCTTCCTCGACGATCACGCCGGTAATCTGGGTGTCCACGCATGCACTCGTCGCAACGGTTGTCGCGAGCAGCGCCAGGACAGAAATCGGGTTCGTCCTTGCGGGCGCGCGCACAACGTTCATTGTCATCTTTCTCATCGCAAAAAACTCCTCGGTCAGAAGTTGAGCCGCAGATTCAGGGAAAACTGCCTGGCGGGCGGCAGGATATAGCCATTGCCCCGCGCCGTCTGCTGTGCGGGTCTGAGCAGCGCATCGGGATACAATCCCGAGAAGTTGGTGAGGGTGAAGAGGTTGGTTGCGCGCAACCGGATTGTTGCCCCGGTGAATCCTCCGGGCAGATAATCCTGCGGCAGCCGGTAGGACAGGCTTGCGGATTGAAGACGGAAGTAGTCGGCCGGCTCCATCCAGTCCTCATTGTCGGATTCGGAGTCCCAGCAACGCCCGATCTCACTGGCCGTGTACTGCGAATACAGCGTCGGATCTTCGTTCTGCACCCCCGCATTGACCGCATTGTTGATCGGCCAGCAGTCCGGCCACAATCCGTCGGCAGCCAGCTCCTGGGCCATGTCGTCGTAAAGCCAGTGTCCCATCTGCGCAACTCCGAAGACATCCAGAATAAAATTGTCGAAGAGGGTGGCGCGGATGCCTGCGGACGCTTCGTGCGGCGGCCGGCTCGGCGCATAGAAGAATGTGTCCGGGTGCGTATCGATCTCGACGCCATTCAGAACGCAATTCGAGTCGTCGGTGTAGATGGGAAGCGCGCCCATCTCGTCGGGATTGCAGATCTTCTTGCCATAGAGCGATGGAATCGGTCGGCCGGTGCGATAGCGGTTGAGGTAGTTGAAGGTGAACTCCTCGAATTGCGGATCGCCCAGATCGACCATCTCGGTCTGGTTGTACTGATAGTTGGCATTGACGCTGACGCGGCTGCTGAATCCTTCGAAAACCAGAAAGTCCACGCCAAGTTCGTAGCCCGTGCTCTCCCAGATGCCCACATTCTGCGGAATCGATTCGGCCACCCCATTCGAGGGCGGCGGCGCGACATAGATCAGGCCGTCGTAGGTGCGGCGATTGTACCAGGTGCCGTTGAGCGCAAGGATTCCATTGAAGAGCGACGCATCGAACCCGGTCTCGTACTCCCTGGCGCGTTCGGGGCCCAGCGCCCGGTTGGCCAGATTCTGGATAATGAAGCCGAGGTTGTTTTCGTCGGCCAGCGAGGACGCCTCGAAGACGGTCACCGAACCATTCGCCGGCGGCGCCTCGCCCGACTCGCCATAGGCGGCCCGGACTCTGAACGTCTCCCACCAATCGGGCCAGAAGTTGTGATCGGAGAGGGTGTAGGTGGCCTGCGCCTTCGGATAGATCGTGAAGCGGACGTCGCGGGTGTATTCCTCGCCGAATGCGCTATGGGTGTCGGCGCGGAGACCGCCGGTGACAAAGAGCCGGTTCCGCCAGCCGATCTGCTCCTGAATAAAGAAGCCTCCCCCCTCGGTGGCGTTGCGATCCTCGTTGTAGTTGGTCACCTCTTCGGCGTTTTCGAGCACCTTCGCCCCCGGCCCGATAAAGCCCTCCACATCGGTGCGGTTGCCAAGATGTTCAAATTGATTGTATTGCGCTCCCGCAGAGGTAGTGGACGTAAAATCGCCCGGCAGGTTGTGCAGCCAGGTTGCCGCGTAGTCGAGCGTGATGACGCGCCGGTTTTCGATATCCACGGTGCGGGTGCCCAGTGGATTGTTCCAGAAGAGCCAGGGCCGCTGCGTAATGAAGTGGGAGTTCGAGTAGTCGAGGCCGAAGGTCAGGCGGTGCCGCATGTTGTCCATCGGCGACCAGTCGATGTTGGCGCTGGTGTTGAAGTGATTGATGACCTGATCCTGGGTCAGGTCCAGCACTGCGGCGTCGTTGTTGTCGGGCGTCTCGCCCTCTGCGCCCCGCGAAACATTGAAGAGGAGTCCCTCGGCGTTGTCGCCATTGGGAATCCAGTCGATGTCGCGGCGGGTGTAGAAGCTGTTGAGGTTGACCTGAAAATCCTCGAATCCGGCAAAGGTGAAGTTTGCGCGGACATTGACATCTTCGGACTGGTTGGGATCAATGACGCCCTGAGTGATTCCGTAGCCCGCCGAAGCAAAGTAGGTCACCTCCTGGCTGCCGCCGCGCACCGAAACCGAATAATCCTGAATGTGGGCGTCGCGCAACCAGGATCCGCTGGCCGGACAGCCGGGATCGGCGATCAGTTGTCCCTGCTCGTCGCGATTGAAGAAGTAGCCCTCTGTGAGCGAGTGGTTGAACTGGCGTGTGCAGTCGTTGACCCGCAATCCGGTGGGGTCGATGCTGGGACCCACATGGCCGATTCGCTGGAGGCTCTGCTGCATGTTCATGGTCCAGCGCGGCGCGCCCGGCGCACCCTTTTTGGTGAAGATCTGGATCACCCCGGCGCTGGCGTCGGTCCCGTAGAGGCTGGAGGCCGCGGGCCCCTTGATGACCTCGATCCGCTCGATGTCCTCTTCGCGGATGCTGCCCATGAAGGTGGCGTGTTCCTGCGAGGCGCCGGTGGCGTCTTCAAGGGTTCCCGTGGGCATCCGCACACCATCGACGTAGATGAGCGGCCTGTTGCGTCCATTGACCGAGTTCGTGCCCCTCAGAAGGATGTCGGAGCCGGCTCCGGCAGTGCCCGACGATCCGGTGACGCTCACTCCCAGCGCGCGGCCGCGGAGCGCATCCTCCAGATTGATGGCGCCCGCATAGGCAAGCTCCTCGGAGGTCACCAGCGAGATGCTGTTGCCGATTTCCCGCTGCTGGGCCGCGATCGCCGTCCCGGTCACCACAACGCCCTCCAGCTCGACCGCGCGCGGGAAGAGCGAGATGTCCACCACCTCCGAGGCGCCAGCGCCGATTGAGAGGGTGCGCCGCACCTCGCGGTAGCCGATCAGCGAAACGACCATCTCCGTCTCGCCGGCCGGCACGTTCAGAATGAGGTAGCGGCCTTCGGAGTTGGTGATCTCGCCACGCCCGGTCCCTTCGAGAGCGACCTGGACGCTTGCGAGCGGCTCGCCTGTGTCGCCATTGATGACGACGCCGGTGACCGAAGCTGTCTGGGCCGAGAGGGGGGCGGCGAGAAGCGCCGACAAGAGTGCGACGAGTGCGCCTGGCGAGCTTCGGAGCAGGGAACGGGTTTCTGATTCTGGGAACATCATGAGCACCTCCCTTGGTAAATGTGCTAAACCATCGGGGCTGCAGGCCCCCGGCGGGGAGGCCCGACCGTCACTACCTACGGTCAGAGTACGGAAAAGGATGCAGCGCCGCAAATCGGAGGGTGGCCGACGCTCCCTTGGCGCTCCTTCCCCGTGCCGGCGGCGGCCATACTCGCAGCGGGCGAATGGCGCGCCGGAAAAAGCGTCCGCCCGGGGGGATGGCACCCCGGCCTGTCGCGAGCTTTGTACCGGTCGCGGTTGTTGACTCGGTGGCAGAGCCGGACTGGGCCAGGCGCGCCGGGAGGCTCGGCTAAATCCCCAAGAAGCGCAGGAGGTCGTTGCCCAGGGCCCAGACCATGATCGCGAGCACCACCCACAGCCCGATCTGGCTCCACCGCAGCCGCTGCTTGACCGAGAGCTTCTGGCCGCGCACCAGCTCGATTCCCAGAAAGACCATGTGGCCGCCGTCGAGGACCGGGATCGGCAGCATGTTCAGAATGGCCAGATTGATGCTGAAGATCGCCATGAAGCGGAGAAAGGTGTCGATCCCGGATTCCACCGCGCGCCCCGATTCAACGGCGATCGTGCCGATCGATCCGACATCGCGGGGGGATTGGTCACCGGTAAAGAGGTCGCCCAGGAAGTTCAGGATGGTCAGCGTGTAGAAGGTCGTTTCCGACCAGCCGGCCTGAACCGCCTCGCCCGGCGGAATTGGAATTCTCACCTCGGGGAAGGGCTCGGGATAGACGCCGAGCCGACCGCGCAACTCTTCGCCGCTCCCGACCGAATCCAGAACCACGGCGCGCACCAGGCGCACTCCGTCGCGCAGCAGGGCGATCTCCACCCGTTCGCCGGGGCGGGCGCCGACCTCGCGCACCATCTCGTCCCAGCTCGCCACTGTCGTGCCCGCCACCGCCACCACCCGGTCGCCTTCTTCGAGCAGCGCTGCGGCCGCCGGACTCCCGGGCTCCACCGCTCCGATCACGGCGTCGGCCCAGGGGCTCAGCGCGGCCACCATCGCGATCCGGTCTCCCCGCTCCTGGGGCGCAACGATCTCGAGGCGTTGCACCGGCGCGCGCGTCTCGACCGTCAGCGGCCCCGCCGGCGTCTCAAGGAGAGTTCTCTGCAGGAATCCCCAGCTTGCGGTGGAGCGGTCGCCAATCCGCACGATCTCGCTCCCGGCCTCGATTCGGGCCAGCGCTTCGGTTCCCTCGGGCAGATCGGCCGCATCGACTGCGGCCACCCGGGTCGTGGCCAGATCGGCGCGGCCCCAGGCGGCGGGCACGAGGGCAAAGAGGAGGAAGGCGAAGAGCATGTTCATGATGACCCCCGCCGAGATTACAAAGGCGCGCGCCCAGATCGGCTTGCTGTCGAAGTCGCCAGAGCGGGGCCCGCGGGGACGATCGGAGGGTCCGCCCTCGATCTGCTCCATGACCTCGTCATCCATGCCCTGCATCTTGACATACCCGCCCAGGGGAATTGCGGCCAGCACATACTCGGTGCCATTGCGCTCGAATCCCCAGAGTCGTGGCCCCAGACCGATCGAAAAGCGCTCCACCACAATGCCGACCGACTTTGCGGCCCAGAAATGTCCCAATTCGTGCACCAGAATCAGCACGCCGAGCAGTATGATCGTCGCAAGTATTGCCGCCGGATCCATTCGTCCAGTCCCCCTCGCAGTTGTCCCTTTGTCTAGCCCTCTTCGTCGGCCCCGGCCCGCGACTCCCGGCGCCCATCCACCGCGGCGCGGGCCAGTCTTCGGGCTTCGCGGTCCACCTCCAGCAGATCGGCCAGGGTATCGGCGCGGGCACCGTGCAGACGGCCCAGGACCGCCTCGATCACCGTCGCCATTCCGGGGAAGCTAACCTCTCCCCTCAGGAAGGCGGTCACGGCGATCTCGTTGGCGGCATTGAAGACCGCCGGGGCGCACCCCCCCACCCGCCCCGCCTCGACCCCGATTCCAAAGACCGGGAAGCGCTCGTGCTCGATCGCCTCAAAGACCAGCGGAGAGACGCGCAGGGGATCGAAGGTGCGCAGCGCCCGGTCATCGGGGCGTTCGGGCCAGGCCAGGGCATGCAGAATCGGCAGCTCCATCGAGGGTTCGCTGAGCTGGGCCAGGACCGAGCCGTCGACGAACTCGACAAGGGAGTGCACGATCGAGCTGGGATGCACCACGACATCGATCGCTCCGTAGTCGATTCCATAGAGGAAGTGGGCCTCGATCACCTCCAGCGCCTTGTTGGCGAGGGTGGCCGAATCGATCGAGATCTTGGCGCCCATGTCCCAGGTGGGGTGACGCAGCGCCATGGCGGCCGTGGCGGTGCGGAGGGTGGCGGGGTCGGTTGTGCGGAAGGGGCCCCCGCTGGCGGTCAGGATCAGCCGCGCGACCTCGCTGCGCCTGGATCCGGCCATGCACTGAAGGAGCGCCGAGTGCTCGCTGTCTACCGGAACCAGCTCGCCGCCCCCGCGCGCGACCGCCGCCATGACCAGCTCGCCACCCGCGACCAGCGATTCCTTGTTGGCGAGCGCGCAGCGCTTTCCCGCCTCGAGCGCGGCCAGCGTCGGGGGCAGACCGGCGGCGCCCACAACCGCGTTGACCACGGTATCGGCCTCTTCGATCGCGGCCAGGGCGGCCACGCTCTCTGCACCCGCCTGCCAGCCGGCCCGCTCCAGCTCGGGGTGATCGGCCAGGGCGGCAGGATCGGCCACAGCCACGCGCGCCACCCCGAATTCGTGCGCAATCTCGCGAAGCGCGGCCACCGAACGAAAGGCCGATACGCCCACGATCTCGAAGCGGTCCGCATGGCGCCGCACAACCTCCAGGGCAGAGCGGCCCACCGAGCCCGTCACTCCCAGCACAACAATCCGTTTTTTCATCGATTCAGCTTCACCCGATCCGGTCGGCTGCACAGATTCGCAGCGCCACCCGCATCTCGCCCGGTATGGTTCGCCCTCCGCACGTCGATGGCAGGACGGAGTGATTCATGACAGGCCGGCCCAGAGCACAATCAACCCGTAGGCGAGCGGAATTGTAAGGAAGAGACCGTCGAAGCGATCGAGAACGCCACCATGCCCGGGCAGAATCCGCCCCGAATCCTTGACGCCGGCCTCGCGCTTCAGTCGCGATTCGGCCAGATCGCCCAACTGCCCGGCAACGCCCAGCACCAGGGCAATCGTCGCCGCCGCCGCCGGGGGCACCGGATAGAGCCGTTCGCCGTCGAGCGCAAAGCCGAGCGCAAAGCCCGCACCCAGCGCACCCGCCAGGCCAGCCACCGCGCCCTCGACCGTCTTGCCGGGGCTGATATGGGGCGCCAGCCGGCGTTTGCCGAAGCGGCGGCCCGCAAAGTAGGCGGCCGTGTCGCCCGCCCAGGTTGCACAGAGGGGCAACATCAGCAGGAGCGCGCCCTCGGGGGGAAACGATGGGGGCAGAGGGGCACCCTGAATTTCGGGCAACGCCCGGATAAAGAGACCGAAGGCGAGGGTTCCGCCGGTATAGAGTGCCCCCGAAACGGTCACTGCGGCCGAGAGCAGCGCGCGCTCGATCGAGCGGTCGAAGAGGGCGGCCGCGAAGCTGGTCAGCCCGAGGAGCAGAAGGAGCATGTAGGCATGGGGCGCCCAGATGGAGTAGTTGGGATTCCAGATCGCGAGGCCCACCAGAAGCACCGAGCCCGCAATCCCGATCCAGGGGAAGGGGCGCGCCGCGCGGTCGGCGGCCAGATTGTAGAACTCGCGCGCGGCCAGGGCCGCAAAGATGCCCAGAAGCCCCCCCAGCGCCCAGCCACCCAGCCAGATGACGAAGAGACCGACGGGAATCAGCGCTCCCGCAACGGTCACCCGGGCCCGCAGCTCGGAGTTCACAGCGTCGGAACCCGGCCGAAGCGGCGTTCGCGGCGCTGGTAATCGAGGATGGCCTCGTAGAGATCCTGCCGCGTGAAGTCGGGCCAGTAGACCGGCGTGACGTACAGCTCGGCATAGGCAATCTGCCAGAGCATGAAGTTGCTGAGGCGGTACTCGCCCGAGGTGCGGATGAGGAGATCGGGATCGGGCAGATCGCGGGTGTAGAGAGCGCTGCCGAAGTGGCGAACATCGATTTCGCGGGGATCGATCAGGCCCTCGCGCACCTGCTCGGCAAGGGCGCGCGCCGCGCGGGCGATCTCTTCGCGGGCACCGTAGGAGATGAGGAGGTTGAGGCGCAGACGGTCGCCGCCCTGCGTTCGCTCGACGATATCGCGCACCGCCCCCAGAGACCGGACATCGAGGCGGTCGAGCTCGCCCAGCACCCTGACCTCGACGCGCTCGCGGACCAGGGTCTCGCACTCGCTGGCGGCAAAGGAGCGCAGCACATCCATGAGCGCTCGAACCTCGTTGGCTGGGCGCTTCCAGTTCTCGGTCGAGAAGGCAAAGAGGGTCAGGATTCCCACACCCGCCTCGGCCGCCCCCTCTACGCTTTCGCGCACCGCCTTCATTCCCTCAAGGTGTCCAGCCTTGCGGGGAAGACCGCGTTCCCGCGCCCAGCGACCATTCCCATCCATGATAACGGCCACATGGCGCGGCGGCGCCCCATTCACCCTGATCCGTTCCAGTCGCTCGGTCAGATCGCCATCACCTCCGCTTCCTTTTCCGCCAGGAGCCGATCGATGCGCTGTCCGTATTCCACTGTAATTTTCTGGATCTCGGCCAAGATGCGATGGCCGTCGTCCTCGCCGATCTCGTGATCCTTCAGGCGCTGCTTGACCTCGTCGTTGCCCGCCTGCCGGGCTCGGCGCACCGAGACGCGCCCCTCTTCGGCCATGCGATTCAGCAGTCGCACATACTCCTTTCGGCGATCCTCGCTCAGCGGCGGAATGGGAACCCGCACCACGGCGCCGTCATTCGAGGGGTTGAGCCCCAGCCCCGCAGCCAGGATCGCGCGCTCGATGGCCTCGATCATCGAGGGATCGAAGGGCTGCACCGCCAGGAGACCGGGGTCGGGCACCGAGAGCGCCGCCAGTTGATTGAGGGGCATCTGGCTTCCGTAGGCCTCGACCCGAACGCCCTCCAGGATCGCAGGGGTTGCCTTGCCGGTGCGCACGGTCGCAAACTCGCGCTGGACCGCCTCCAGCGATTCTTCCATTCTCAGTCTGGTATCGTCAGGGATTGACACGGCATCCTCCGATCAGGGATTCCCGGCGCGGTCGCTTCTCGCCGCGCGCAAGTCAGGAAACAAGCGTTCCCACCCGCTCTCCGCGAATGGCCCGGCGCAGGGCGCCCCGGTCCTCAAGATCAAGGACGATAATGGGAAGATGGTTGTCGCGGCAAAGAGACACTGCGGCTCCATCCATCACCCGCAGGTCGCGGGCCACCACCTCCTGGAAGGAGATGGCGGGAATGAACTCGGCCGAGGGGTCGCGCTCCGGATCGGCGCTGAAGATGCCCCGGACCCGGGTGGCCTTGATGACCACATCGGCGCCGACCTCGATGGCGCGCAGGGCGGCGGCGGTATCGGTCGAGAAGTAGGGATTGCCGGTTCCGCCCGCGAAGATCACGATTCTGCCCTTCTCCATGTGGCGCACGGCCCGGCGGCGAATATAGGGTTCGGCGAGCTGCGGCATGCGGATTGCCGTCATGACGCGGGTTTCGATTCCCTTGCGCTCCAGCAGATCCTGGATTGCCAGTCCATTCATGATCGTGGCCAGCATGCCCATGTAGTCGGCCGCGACCCGATCCATTCCCTTGCGGCTGGCAATGGAGCCGCGCACGATATTCCCCCCTCCGATGACGAGTCCGAGCGACACGCCAAGGCTGTGGATCGTCTTCAGCTCTTCGGTCATGCGATCGACGATCCGGGGGTCGATTCCGTAGCCCTTTTCGCCGGCCAGCGCCTCCCCGGACAGCTTGAGGAGGATCCGGCCGTAGCCGGCGCTCCGCTGCCCATCCACGAGCTCTTCGTCAGCCTCCCACCTGGAAGCGGGCAAAGCGCGCCACCTGGATCTTTTCGCCGGTGCGGGCCGCGACCGATGTGATTAACTGGCCGACCGACTGGTCGGGGTCGCGGATGTAGGCCTGCTCGAGGAGCACCCGCTCGCGGAAGAACTTGGCCAGCTTTCCCTCGACAATGCGGTCGCGGATATGTTCGGGCTTGCCCTCGCGCGCCACCTGTTCGGCAAAGATCGCCCGTTCGCGCTCAACCAGATCGGAATCGACGTCGTCGGTCGACACTGCGATCGGATCGGCGGCGGCCACATGCATGGCCACATCGCGGGCCAGGTCCCTGAAGTCGTCGGTGTTGGCCACGAAGTCGGTCTCGCAGTTGAGCTCCAAAAGAACGCCGATGCGCCCTCCGTGGTGGATATAGCTGATGACCGCGCCCTCGTTGGCGGAGCGACCGGCGCGCTTGGCGGCCCGGGCCTCTCCGCGGCTGCGCAGAAGGTCGATGGCGGCCTCGACGTCGCCGCCGGTTTCCTGCAGCGCCTTCTTGCAGTCCATCATGCCCGCGCCGGTGCGTTCGCGGAGCTCCTTGACCTGCCCTGCACTGATGCTCATCTATCCCTGCCCTTCGCTCTCTGTGACCGGAGCATCGTCACCCTCGCTCCCCTTGCGCACCTGTGCGATCGCCTCGGGAACCGGCTTCCGCTTGCGCGGCCGCGGGCGGGCGGGACGGGTGTCGGCCGATTTTTCGCCGGTTTCGGTTGAGTAGGTGATGGCTTCCATCTCGGCCTGCCGCCTGCGCTGGTCGTCGGGGACCTCGCGGCGGGCCGTGGCGATTGCCTCGGCGATCTGGCCGGTAATGAGGCTGACCGAACGGATGGCGTCGTCGTTGCCGGGAATGGCGTGGTCGATCAGCGAGGGATCGACATTGGTGTCGGCGATCGCGATCACCGGAATGCCGAGGCGGTGGGCTTCGCGCACTCCGATGACCTCGCGCTTCGCATCGACCACGAAGACCGCGCCGGGGAGCCGGGTCATGTTGCGCACCCCGTCGAAGTATTTGAGGAGCTTTTCGCGCTCCCGGTCCAGGAGGAGTCGCTCCTTCTTGGTGTAGAACTCGAAGGCGTTCTCTTCCTGGCCCCGCTCGAGCTCCTTGAGCCGGCGGATCTGGCGGCTGATCGTCTGGAAGTTGGTGAGCATGCCGCCGAGCCAGCGCTCGGTGACGAAGTGGGCGCCGCAACGGGCGGCCTCTTCCTCGATGACGCTGCGCAACTGCCGCTTGGTGGAGAGGAAGAGGATGTCATCGCCCTTCAGGACCACCCTGCGGATCGCCTCGCAGGCCCGGTTGAGCCGATCAAGGGTCTTGCGCAGATCGATAATGTGGACGCCATGACGCTCGCCAAAGATGAAGGGCCGCATGCGCGGGTTCCATCGTCGCGTCTGGTGTCCGAAGTGTACGCCCGCGTCGAGGAGCTCCTGCAGCCCGACGCCGCCATTCGTCCCCTGGTTGCCGTTTGTCGCCTGATTCATGGAAGGACTTCTATCTCTTGCTGAACTGGAAGCGCTTGCGCGCCTTGGGACGGCCGGGCTTCTTGCGCTCGACCTTGCGGGCGTCGCGGGTGAGCATGCCACTCTCGCGCAGAGGGGGCCGGAGATCGGGGTCGTGCGCCGAGAGCGCCCGCGACAGACCCAGCCGGATAGCGTCGGCCTGTCCGGTCAGTCCGCCACCGCGCACCCTGACCTGCACATCGTAGCCGTGCTCGGAATCGGTAATGCGCAGCGGATCCTCGATCCGGACCCGGTGCGCCGGCCGGGGGAAGTAGTCCTCCAGGGTGCGGCCATTGACGGAGAAGCGCCCGCTGCCGGGTCGAAGGATGACGCGGGCGACGCTGGTCTTGCGGCGTCCGACGGTTTGCGTGGGATGAGGTAGGGACATGACCGCTCCGGCAATCAGAGTTCGAGTTCGAGGGGCCGCGGACGCTGGCCCTGATGGGGGTGGCTGGCGTCGGGATAGACGCGGAGCTTGCGCCGCATCTGCCGTCCGAGCCGGTTCTTGGGAAGCATGCCCCGCACCGCCAGTTCAATCACCCGCTCGGGGAAGCGCTCGATCATGTCGGCAAAGGGAATGTGCCTGTCGCCCCCCATGTAGCCGGAGTGACGGAAGTAGCTTTTCTGCTCCGCCTTGCGGCCGGTCAGGCGGACCCGGGAGGAGTTCACGACGACCACATGATCGCCGGTGTCAAGGTGCGGCGTGTAGATCGGCTTGTGCTTTCCGCGCAGAATGCGGGCAATTTCGGAGGCGAGACGACCGAGCGGCTTGTCGGCGGCGTCCACAACCCACCACTCGCGGTGAATCTGGTCGGGGCGCGGGACTACGGTTCCGCCGCTGCGGGCTGTGTATCGGGTCACTGGATGTCTTCCTCGGCTCTTTCTGCGGGCGTAATGAAGCCGCCCCCGGACAGCCAAGCGCCGGACGCGGCCTGGAAATCTGTCCGCTGCAGGCTTGCGCATTCCCCCCGAACGCCACGAAGGTCTCTACTGCGGGGAGCGCGCCGCCCGGAGCGGCCACTGGAAATCATGGCGATATACAGTGTAGCATGGAAGAATATGGAAGCGGAGGGCGCGTGTCAATCCACGCATCCGCGGACCCCACCCGAACGGCATCCGGGCGACGCGATCCACGGACTTGCCGGACCTGCCTTCCGCAGGATTTCTTCCTCCTTCTCTACCCGGACACCAGGAGACATGCAATGGACCTCGGATTCCTTCTCATTCCCGGTCTCGCCGCATTCGGCGTCATGGGGCTGCTCTCTTCGCTGCGCGTGCTCTGGGAGTACGAACGCGGCGTCGTCTTCCGGCTCGGCAAGCTCACCCGCGCCAAGGGCCCCGGTCTGGTCTTTCTGGTTCCCTTCGGGGTGGAGCGCATGCGGAAGATGGATCTGCGGATCATCGCCCTGGACATTGCCCCGCAGGACACGATCACCAAGGACAATGTGAGCTGCACCGTCAATGCGGTCGTCTATTTCCGGGTGGTGGACCCGTCGCGGGCCGTGGTCGAGGTGGAGGACTATTACTTCGCCACCAGCCAGATTGCGCAGACGACGCTCAGGAGCGTGGTGGGCCAGTCGGAGCTGGACGAGCTGCTGGCCGAGCGCGAGCGCATCAACGAGATCGTGCGGCGCATTATCGACATGGAGACCGATCCCTGGGGAATCGAGGTGACCTCGGTCGAGATCAAGGACATCGATCTGCCGAAGGAGATGAAGCGCGCCATGGCCAAGCAGGCCGAGGCCGAACGTGAGCGGCGCGGCAAGGTGATCGCCGCCGAGGGGGAATACCAGGCTTCGCGGAAGCTCTCCGAGGCCGCCGAAATCATCTCGCGGCATCCGGTGGCGTTGCAGTTGCGCTTTCTGCAGACGGTGGTGGAGGTGGCCGCCGAAAACAACTCGACGACGCTCTTCCCGATTCCGGTCGATCTCTTCGCACCCTTCGTGGAGCGGGCCACCGGCGTGCGGGGAGGCGGTTTTCCGGTGGCAGAGACGGATAGTGCGGCGCTGGAGGGGGGCGGCGAAGAGACGGCCATCGGCAAGGAGGAGGCCGCAAGGCTGGCAGCGGCCGCCCTCGAGGCCCTGGGAGCCGGGTCGGAGGGGACGCGGGAGGCGCTCGGGGCCGGCGATGCCGACAGGGTGCTGGCCGAGGCGAAGAGGGCGTTGGGGATGGGCGAATAGCGGAATCCGCAGGTTGGGACGGGTGCCGGGTACAAGCCGTCAGGAACCGGGGGAATGCGGTCGAGGTAGACCGGTTGGCACCTGCCGCAGAGTATAGTCATTGGCGCGCGCTGACCACAGCGATGAGGCGAGACGCAGTGTTGGGTCCCGGAGCGATATGGGATGCCGCCCGGGGCGGGCTGCGGGCCGGGAATCCCGTACGGGGACAGTGATCCCGCACGGGGACAGTTGCAGGGCAGAATACTTGCGGCGCAACTGAGCCCGGTGTATCGTTGAGGCGTCACCGTTGCAGGTGCCCATGTCGGGCTACCTGCCGAATACAACAGCCTATTTGTTCGTGATTGGTCCAGGGTAGCTCCCGGGGTCATTCATCGACCGATTTCGTGGGTAGCTCCCCGGATCGGCGGGTAAACAGGCAGGGCTTACTCGCAGCACCTGCGCGACGGTGACAATGGCCCGGCTCCATGTCCGGAAGTCGGGACACTGCCACACTTTGCATGGGAAATGCCATGAACGTCGCCGTCGCACCCACCGCCATTGTCCTCGTCGTTGCGCTTGCCGCCTGCGACGCCACCCTTCCGGAGATCGAAGAGAGGCCGGAACTGCCCATTCCGGTTGTGGTCGTGCCCCATGTTGAGGGAGGGGGCGCGGTCTGGGGGGTTGAATCCGCCCGGCTGCACGAGATCGACGGATTTACCCTGCAGTTCCCCAACAACCGCTGGTACAGCAACGATCTCGAGTACCTTCGCGTGGTGCCCGCAGAGGGCGGCCTCGCGACCAGTCACACCTGGTTCGGGATTACCAACGAGGAGCTGTGCGAAGGCACGCCCGCATCCGACTCCTTGCGCGTGCAGGCGCACGTGTACTGGTGGGATTCTCTTGCCGACAAAAAACTGGTGCGGAACGGCCAATCGCTACCCTGGGATCTTCGCTGGCTGGGCGAACCGAGCGACTGGTCGGAGGAATCGGTCGCCTGGCATGCGATCTGCAATTGAAGGAAGCACGCCTCGCCCGCTGAATGCTGAATGCGGATTCATGCCCGGAAGCACACCTGAGGCGACAAGGCCCCCGAGCGGATTCGTGAGTGAGTGAGGAAAACTTCGCGGAGTCGTCGATCGGCAACTGCCGGTGACGGTTTCCGCCTGCATACGTACTTGTTTTGCGGGAGTGGCGCGGCAATCCGGTTCCTTGGTCACGGCAGAGTTGATGGCCGTTGTGGATGAAACGCCGTACCGCTCCCGCAGTGTGTAGCTGTGTCCGATAGCTTCCGGCCCGCCTGGGCGCGAAGGTCGGATCAGCGCGACACGGAATCGGGCTCTACGATCCGGTAGAGAGTCTCGCCGTCGCGGATGAAGCCGTAGCGTTCGCGGGCGATTCGTTCCAGCGTTTCGTCGTTGCTGTCGAGGGCGTGGATGCGGGCGTTGAGCGAATCGATGCTCTGATGGAGCTGGCGCATTTCGTCGCGACGCAGCTCCAGTTCAGCCTCGGCGCGGCGCAGATCGAAGAGCGAGTATTCGCCGCCCAGCAGAAGGAAGTAGAGGGCCACCGGAACGACGGCGACCAAAAGCAGGCGGATCAGAAGCGGGCTCTTCATGGAAGAATCGCCTCGCGGCCGCCGTAGCGCGCGCATTCGCCCAGGTCGTCCTCTATGCGCAGAAGCCGGTTGTACTTCGCAACCCGGTCGCTCCTGCTGGGGGCGCCCGCCTTGATCAGACCCGCTCCCGACGCCACCGCCAGATCGGCGATGAAGGCGTCTTCGGTTTCGCCGGAGCGGTGCGAGACGATGGCCGCAAATCCGGCCTTGCGGGCGGCGGCAATCGCGTCCAGCGCCTCGGTCAGCGTTCCGATCTGATTGACCTTCACCAGGATCGCGTTGGCCGCGCCGGTCGCGATGCCCCGCTGCAGGCGCCCGGCGTTGGTGGCGAAGAGATCGTCGCCCACGATCCGGCACCGCCCGCCAACCCTCCGGGTCAGCGCCGTCCACCCATCCCAATCGTCCTCGTCCAGCGGATCCTCCAGGCTGACCAGGGGGAAGCTGTCGATCATCGATTCCCAGAAGGCGATCATTTCGTCGGTGGCGAGCTCCTGGCGGGGAGAACCGAAGGTATAGGAATGACCGTCGTGCAGCTCGGAGGCGGCGGCATCGATGGCGAGCGCCAGATCTTCGCCGGGGCGGTAACCGGCCGCATCGATGGCCTGAACGACGAGTTCGGCAGCTTCGCGGTCGGAACCCAGATCGGGAGCGAATCCACCTTCGTCGCCCACTGCGGTGCTCCGTCCCTCAGCGCTCAACAGGGCCCGCAACGCATGAAAGACCTCGGTGGCCATGCGCAATCCCTCGGCGAAGGTGGCGGCCCCGGAGGGCAGCACCATGAACTCCTGAATATCCACATTGTTCGAGGCATGAGCGCCGCCATTCACGATGTTCATCATGGGAACGGGAAGCAGGGTGGCCGTTTCGCCCCCCAGATGCCGGTAGAGGGGGAGCTCTGCCCGGGCCGCAGCCGCACGCGCCACCGCCAGCGAGACCGCAAGAATTGCATTGGCGCCCAGCCGCGACCGATTCGGGGTCCCATCGAGGGCAACGAGGAGCTGGTCCAGTTCGCGCTGCGCATCGGGGTCGTGGCCCCGCACGGCGTCGCGGATCTCGGTCTCTACGTGGGCCACCGCGCGACGGACGCCCCGGCCCAGGTAGCGCTCCGGATCGCCATCGCGCAGCTCCACCGCCTCGTGACGGCCGGTCGAAGCTCCGCTCGGCACCGACGCCCGGCCCCGGATTCCGGTATCGAGCACCACCTCGGCCTCGACGGTGGGATTGCCCCGCGAATCCAGGATCTCGCGGCCGCGCACATCAGCAATCATCCTCTGCCTCCTCCTTGAGCCTCCTGGCCACCTCTTCGCGGCACCGACGCGAGAGAGCATCGCGATCGGCGAGTGTCAGTCCCCGGGTCGCAATCGGTTTCCCGACGCTGATCGTGGCGCGGCCCGGTTCGATTTCCCAGCTTCCCTTCTTCATGATGCGGCCCGTGCCCCGGATCGCAACCGGAATGATCGGCACCTGCGATCGGATTGCAATGACGAAGGCACCCTTCTTGAAACGGCCCAGTCTGCCATCGGGCGAGCGCGTTCCCTCGGGAAAGATGACGATTGTGCGGCCTTCGCGCAGCAACCGGTCGGCCCGTTCGAGCGAGGCGACCGCGGCCTGGCGGTCGGAGCGGTCGATGGCGATGTGTCCCACCTTCTGCCAGACCATGCCCACCAGGGGGATGCTCGAGATCTCCTTCTTGCCGATAAAGACAAAGGAGTGATCGAGCGCCGCGCTCAGGGCAAAGATGTCGAACCAGCTTCGGTGATTGGCGACCAGAATGCTTCCCCCCGGCGGGTGCAGGCGTTCGCCGTTGCGCACCACCACCTCGACACCCGAGCCGCGAATCACAAGGCGTCCCCACTCGCCGGTAAAGTGGTTGGCGAGACGGCGAAAGCGGCCGGGCATCAGGTAGGGATAGAGAAAGACTCGACCGCCGGTGAAGAGGGTGGCGGCCACCATCTTCGTGTAGATCCAGCCAATGCGGACTATGCGCACCCCGGGAGATCTCCTGAGGCGGCAAAGTGATCGTATCCGCATGTGGGTGCCGGTGTGCGCTCCCCGTTCAGCTTCTGCAGAATCACGCCCTCGCCTTTCTCTACCGTGCCAATCCTGGTCAGCGGCACGTCCAGCGCGCGCCCGAGCTCTGCGAGGCGGTCGGTTGCGGTGGGAGGAGCCGTGAAGAGCAATTCGTAATCTTCGCCCCCCGCAAGAGCGCCCCTCAAGTCTCCGGCGGCGGCGTCCAGGGGAAGATGTTCGGACTCGAGAACGAGAGCGGTGCCGGAGCTGCGCGCCAGGTGGGCCGCATCGCGCGCGAGCCCGTCGGAAAGATCGATGGCGGAGGTCGCAAGCCCCGGCTTCGCCAGAGCCATTCCCAATCCAGTGCGGTCGGGGGGGCGCACGAAGCGGCGACGCGCTCCGGCCGGGGGCCCACTGCCCGCCGACCAGGCCGCCACAGCCGCCCGGGCCCCACCCAGGCTGCCCGAGACCCAGAGCGCATCGCCCGGCATCGCGCCGGACCTGGTCAGGGGTGTCTGCGTTCGTCCGACGACCACCACATCGATCATGACCGGCCCTGGCGAGCGGCTCAGATCGCCTCCTGCAATTGCCGCGCCCACACGATCGCCGGCATCGCGGATTCCCCGCTGCAGCGCCTCGCACTGCGGCGAATCGTTGGGCACCGCCAGCGAAACCAGGAGCGCCACAGGCTCGGCTCCCATCGCGGCCAGATCGCTCAGGGCGGCCGCGGCGGCCCGGAACCCCGCCTCTTCGGGGGCGATCCAGTCGAAGCGGAAGTGGACCTCTTCGACCGAGAGGTCGGTCGCCAGAACCCATCCGCCCCGCAGCACCGCGCCATCGTCGCCCGGGCCCAGGAGCACCGAACGATGTCCGCGCCAACCGGTGGCGATCAGGCGTTCCAGGAGGCACGCTTCGTTCATGGGCGGCCGAATGCCGAGGCAGAGTTCGGCAAAGCGCAGAGGGGCATGGCCATGGGGACGGGTGCGCGGGGTGGCTACCGCGGCGGCGCCTGATCGAGGGTCACGAAGGGGAAGGGCAGAGTAGTGACGGGGACAGGGGTGGCGAGCGCGGGCGGGAGTCCGGCGATGAGGTCGGAGGGCATGAGCGAGGCACCGAGCCCGGCCTCTGCGGCGGCGCGGCCGGTGGTGTGAAGCGCCAGACCGCAGGCACGATGCGCATCGACCCCCTGGGCGAGGAAGGCTCCGACCGCACCGGTCAGAATGTCGCCCATTCCCGCGACGGCCAGATCCGAGGCCGCCTCGGTGGCGCTGATCAGGAGGCCGCCCCCCGGATCGGCGACGAGCGAGGGCGTTCCCTTAAGAAGAACGACGACCCCGCAGGTGCGGGCAAGGTTCGTGGCTGCCCCGACCCGGTCTTCCTCGACCTGCGCGACCGAAGTTGCCATGAGGCTGGCCATCTCGCCCGGATGCGGCGTGAGGACAATGCGATCGTCGGCGGGAAGCGTGCGGCAGTCGTCCCGGGCGATCAGCGAGAGGGCGTCGGCATCGAGGACAAGGGGACGATCCTCGCGGGCTTCGAGGACTGTCCGAATCTGCCGGGCCGCCGCCGCATCGGTGCCGAGGCCGGGCCCCACCGCGATCGCCCGGCCGGCCCGCACCGCAATCCTGAGGGCGTCGGAGTCGGAGGCGTCGACGTGGATCAGCTCGGGGATCTCGCCGAGGAGATCGCGCGCTGCATCTCCGGCGCAGAGCCGCACCAGACCCGCCCCGCAGCGAAAGGCCGCCCGCGCCGCCAGAATGGCCGCTCCGGGCATGGCCGAGCCGGCCACCAGGGTGAGTGCTCCGACCGCATTCTTGTGGGTCGCCGGCGGTCGGCGCGGCAGATGACGAGAGGCCCAGGCGGGGGTGGCCAGACGTGCCCACCCGGACTCGTCTGCGGCGGGGGGCGGAAATCCGATCTCGACCGCCACGATCCGCCCGGCAAGGGTGCGGCCCGGGCCGAGGAGGGTGCCCAGTTTGGGCCAGCCGAAGGCCACGGTGAGGTCGGCCCGGATCGCGGCGCCCTCCACCCGGCCGCTGTCGCCATCCACGCCCGAGGGCGCATCCATGGCCACAATCGGAACCCCGAGAGCATTGGCTTCGGCGATGGCCGCCGCGAAGGGGGGACGGGGAGCGCCACGAATCCCGGTTCCGAGCAACCCATCAACGAGCACTCCGATCGCATGGATGCCGCGTTCGTGCAGGGTGGCGGCCAGATCGCCGGGCTCCTGCCAGCGAACGAGAGGCGGCTCCCAGCCATGCAAAGGGGACGAGGGCGCGTCCCGATCGCCCACAATCAGTCCCACCGCGCTCCGGCCCCATGAGATGAGCGAGCGCAGGCACACCAGGGCATCGCCCCCATTGTTGCCCGGCCCCACAAGAGCCAGAACCGGCCCCTCGGGGTAGAGATGGTGGATGAGCTGGGCCGCCTGCCGCCCCGCATTCTCCATGAGGACGGACCCGGGCACGCCACGGTGCTCAATTGCGACCCGGTCCTGCAGAGCAGCCTGGGTCGCGGTGGGCGCGAGGCACCCGAGGGCACCAGGGAGCATCCCCGGGCCGTCCGGTGTCATCCCGCTACTTGAAACTCTGGCCGATCGACCGACCGAAGGTGATCTCGCCGTTGTCGATTCGGATGTTGAAACCGCAGTCGGGATTCGAACAGACCCAGGCCTTGTAGCGAATCGGAGCTCCATCGCGGCCGTAGTCGGACATGGGCAGCAGGACTCCGCCGCCACATTTTTGGCAAACCGGAAATCCGTCCTTCTCCATTGCGTCTGTCACTGTGCTTTGTATCTGTTGCTGTGATTATCTTGCGAGGCTGTCGCCTATCGCGCTTCCAGTCCCCTACTGATATGCAATACATGAACGATCTTCAACCGGTCACGGACGATCCGGCTTCCGTAGAGGGTGGGTTGACAGGGTGTAGCGACAGATGGAGAGAAAATACAGGATCTGTCAGGGTACAGCAGAGAGGAATATGCTGTCTCCATGCGGATGGAGCTGTGGTGCGGACATCGTTCATGGCGACACCGGGTCGCCGGTGTGGATATGGATACAATGGTATGAAATTTTCTGCGGGATGTCCAGCGCAAGGGGAATGATTCAGGCGGGAGACGCAGCCTCGGCGGTCGCCGCAAAGAGGGGAAAGCTCCTGCAGAGATCGGTTACCCGGTGGCCGATGGTTTCGATCAGGGTGTCGTTCTGCGGCTGTTCGAGAATATCGGCGATCCACCCGCCGATCTGTCGCATCTCGGCCGTTCCCATGCCCCGGGTGGTCAGGGCCGGCGTTCCGATCCGCAATCCCGAGGTGACAAAGGGCGACCGGGTTTCGCCCGGCACCGTATTCTTGTTAACCGTGATGCCCGCGCGCTCCAGCGCCTGCTCGGCGTCCTTGCCGGTCAGATCGCGGTCGCGGAGATCCACCAGGAGAAGGTGGTTGTCGGTACCGCCCGAAACCAGCTTCAATCCGCGCTCGAGAAGCGTGTCGGCCAGGGTGCGGGCATTCTCCACGACCGCGCGCCCATAGTCCCCGAAGGCGGGCGAGAGCGCTTCGCCCAGTGCGACCGCCTTGGCCGCGATGATGTGCATGAGCGGGCCTCCCTGGGTGAAGGGGAAGACCATGCGATCGACGAGGGCGCTGTGTTCGGCGCGGCAGAGGATGAGGCCGCCCCGGGGGCCGCGTAGCGTCTTGTGCGTGGTGGTGGTGACGATGTTGGCATGGGGAATGGGGGATGGGTGAATGCCCGCCGCCACCAGGCCCGCGATATGCGCCATATCGACGACGTGTACGGCGTCGGCCTCCCGTGCGATCTCGCCGAAGGTGGCAAAATCGAGGGTGCGCGGATAGGCCGATGCGCCGGTGACGATGAGTTTGGGGCGGGTGCGGCGAACGGTGTCGCGCACGAGGTCGAAATCGACGAGGCCATCGGAGGTGCGCACCCCGTAGGAGGCCGCGCGAAAGATGCGTCCGCTGAAGTTGGCCGGCGAGCCATGGGTGAGGTGGCCGCCGTGGCTGAGATCCATGCCGACGATCGCGTCGCCCGGTCTGAGAAAGCCGAAGAAGGTCGCCATGTTGGCCTGGGCGCCGGAGTGGGGCTGGACATTGGCGTGGTCCGCGGCGAAGAGGCGCATGGCGCGCGTGCGGGCCAGCTCCTCGACCGCATCGACGAATTCGCACCCGGCGTAGTAGCGCCGTCCGGGAACGCCCTCGGCGTATTTGTGGGTGAGGACGGTGCCCGCAGTCTCGCGGACTGCCTCCGAAACGAAGTTTTCGCTTGCAATCATCTCAAGCTGACCAAGCTGGCGGGCCTCCTCGCCGAGAACGGCGCGGTGAACCCGGGGGTCGGCCTTCTCCAGATGAGTCATCGTGCTTCTCCATCGGTGTCCTGCAGGGGAAGGACAGAGGTGGGGATCGGCTGCATCTTCACGGTCAGGGGGCGAGAGAGCGCCCGATCGTCATTCTGAGAGTTTCGCTGGTTCCCTGATACAGCTCGGTCGCCTTGGCATCGCGCATGAGCCGCTCGACCGGGTATTCGCGCATGAAGCCGTAGCCGCCGAAGATGCGCACGGCCTCTTCGGTCGTCTCCATGGCCGTTTCGCTTGCAACCAGCTTGGCCATCGCGGCCTGCGCGGCCAGGGAGGGGGCCGGGTCGGTGTCCGGCTCGGAAGATGGATGCAGGATGGGCGGACCAGTAAGGGGGGCGTCTTCGTGAAGCTGGTCGCCGCGCTCGCTCTGCCAGATGCGCGCACTTTCGCCCACCAGCGCCCGGGCGGCGGCGATGCGCGCAGCCATGGTGGCAATCCGGCCACGAATCGCGCCGAATTGGGCGATGGGGCGGCCGAACTGATGGCGTTCACGGGCATGGCGAATCGTATGGGCGAGCGCGGCGGCGGCAATTCCCACGGCCTGGGCTCCGACCCCGATGCGTCCCGAATCGAGGGCGTCCCGGGCATAGTGCAGTCCGCCCGAGGGATCGCCGATCAGGGCATCCGCACCGACGCGCAGGTCATCCAGATGCACCTCGATCATCTCTGCTGCACAGAGCCCCATGGTGCGCGCACGCGAACCCGTGCGGTAGCCCGGCGCCGCGGTCTCGACCAGGAAGGCGCCAAGGCGGCTCCGGCCCCGATCGTCTTCGCCTGTCTTCGCAAAGACAAGCATGAGATCGGCGCGGCCCCCATTCATGACCCACTTCCTGCGTCCCGAGAGAATCCAGTCCTCGCCGGCGGGGCGCGCCACAAGGGTGGCCGCTGCGGGATCGTCCCCGGCCCCGGTTTCGGGAAGAGAGAGCCCGGCCAGACATTCGCCCGCCGCCAGCGGGGGCAGCCAGCGCGACCTCTGCTCTTCGCTGCCATGGCGGAGCAGCAGGTCGGGAACGGGCCCATTCTGGATCGCCACGGCGAGGGCCAGAGAGGCATCGGCGCGGGCCAGCTCCTCGAGAACCCCAACCACGGCGGTAAAGGGCAATCCCAGTCCCCCATGGCGCTCCGGGGTGAGCATGCCCATGAATCCCAGCTCCGCAAGGGTGGCGATCGCTTCGGGCGGCCACGATCCTTCGCGGTCCCGGAGGGCAGCGTGCGGGGCGATCTCCCGGCGGGCGACGGCGCGCGCAAGGTCGCGGACCAGAAGCTCCTCGGAAGGGGCTGTCGTCTCGATGGCGGTGGCAGACACCGCTCAGGCGCTCCGCGCGGGGTAGGGGTGGAAGCCGCGGCCGGTCTTGCGGCCGAGCCAGCCCGCCGCGACATGCTGCCGCAGGAGGGGGCAGGGCCGGTAGCGGTCGTCGCCGAGGTCGCGGTGGAGCACCTCGAGGATGTTGAGACAGGTATCGAGCCCGATCAGGTCGGCCAGGGCCAGCGGACCCATGGGATGATTCATTCCCAGGGTCATGACGGAATCGATCGCGGACGCATCGGCCACCCCCTCCATGAGAGCGAAGATGGCCTCGTTGATCATCGGCATCAGAACCCGGTTGGAGACGAAACCGGGGAAGTCGCGGACCTCGACCGGGGTCTTGTCCATGCTGCGCGCGAGTTCGACGATCGCTGCGACGGTGGCGGGCGCGGTGCGGAGGCCGCAGATGACCTCGACGAGCCGCATGACCGGAACCGGATTCATGAAGTGCATGCCGATCACCTGCCCCGGGCGCGCGGTGTGGGCGGCGAGTGTGGTAATCGAGATGGAGGAGGTGTTGGAGGCGAGGATTGCGTGGGGAGCGCAGAGGGTATCGAGCTCGCGGAAGATCGTTTCCTTCAGCTCCGCCCGTTCGGGAACCGCCTCGATCGCCAGATCCGCAGCGGCAGCGGCAGCAAGCGACCCGGCACCCTGGATCCGCGCGAGCGCCCCTTTGCGTTCTTCGTCCTTGAGTCTGCCCCGGGCGACCTGGCGCGCCATGTTGCCGTCGATCCGCGCGAGCGCCCCTTCGAGAGCTTCGGGGCTGGCGTCGATCAGGGTGACCTTCAGCCCAGCCAGAGCGCTGACATGAGCGATCCCATTGCCCATGGTGCCTGCCCCCACCACGGCAACGGCCCCAATCTGCGACCGGGTGTGCACGGATTCGGAGCTCTGTGCGAAACCGGAATCCGGAAGAGTCATTCCGCTTCCGACAGTCTCTTGTCCCTGGCCCGCTTCCGCACCTGCCGCACCACCACCACGGCAATGGCGGCCTTGGCCGCAGCGCCCGCCAGGAAGGGTTGCACCGCCCCTGCGAAGAGCGCGCCCCCTGAGAGATCGGTCACCACCGAGAGCCATCCCGCACCCATCAGGAAGATGACCGTGGTTGCGATCGTCATGGCCAGAGAGAGGCGCACCAATCCGCCCTGCCGGCCGGCGATCCCCCCTGCGAGCGCCGCCGCCAGCGGGAAGGCCATCAGATAGCCGCCCGTGGGCCCCAGAAGCCAGGGAAATCCGGCGGCACCGGCTGCGAAGATGGGAACACCCGCGATGCCGAGCCCCAGATAGAGGAGCTGCGAGGATGCACCCGCCACCGGACCGAGAAGTCCGCCCGCCAGGAGCACGAAGAGGGTCTGCAGAGTCATCGGGACCGGAGTGAAGCCCAGCGGCACCGCAATCTGTGCGCCCAACGCCGTCAGCAGCGCCAGGAGCGCGACCCCGAGGGTGGTGGCGAGCGCGCGTCTCCCGGTCGAAGATGCGATGAATCCTGCGGTCGGAGCGTCCAGTTGTATCAGCATCGGTTTGTTTTTCCTGGGCGTAAGGCTGTGGGTGTCGGCGGGGGGGCGTTCGGGCAGGAACTCCGGAGCTAGTTGCGGTGAATGCTCATGGCGACTGCATTGCCGCCGCCCAGACAGAGGGTGGCCAGGCCGGAGGCGGCGTCGCGCTGTTCCATGGCAGCCAGAAGAGTGACGAGGATGCGGGCGCCCGAGGCGCCGATCGGGTGACCGAGTGCCACCGCTCCGCCATTGACATTTACGCGATCAGGATTGATATCGAGTTCGCGCATGTCTGCGATGACCTGGACCGCAAAGGCTTCATTCACCTCGCAGAGATCGTAGTCGTCGATTGCGGTTCCCGCCCGCTCCATGAGTCTGCGCACCGCAACCACAGGTGCAAAGAAGAGGTCGCGCGGCTCTGTTCCACCCGCTGCCGAGGCTCCGATCGTGGCCTGCCACGCCAGCCCGTGGGCCTCGGCGTATTCCTGGCTGGCCACCACGACCGCCGCCGCCCCATCGTTGAGACCCGGCGCATTTCCCGCAGTGACCACGTGGGTGTCGATTTCGGGGGGAGCATCGCTGACAAAGGCCGGCCGCAGGCGTCCCAGAAGCTCCAGAGAGGTTTCGGGACGAGGGCTTTCGTCGGAACGGACCACCACCTGCGGACCACGCCGGGATTCGATCGGAACCGGCACGATCTCGGCAGCGAAGCGCCCTGCTGAGGCCGCCACAACCGCCTTGCGATGCGAATCGAGGGCAAAGGCGTCGGCCGCTGCGCGCGTCACCCCGGCACGCGCCGCCGTGTACTCTGCATGTCCCCCCATATGACACTGCCCGAAGGAGCACCAGAGTCCATCGTGGATCAGGCCGTCCTGCAGGGTACGATCGCCGAACTTTACGCCGCCCCGCAGTCCGCGCATGTAATAGGGGACATTGGACATCGATTCGAAGCCGCCGGCAACCACCAGACGGGCCTCGCCCGCGCGGATCGCCTGGGCCGCAAGCATGACCGCCTTTAGACCCGATCCGCAGACCTTGTTGATGGTGAGGGCCGGGACCGAGGGGGGAACGCCGCCGCGAATGGCCGCCTGCCGGGCCGGAGCCTGCCCGGAGCCCGCGCTGACCACATTTCCCATGATGACTTCATCCACGGCCGCAGCGTCGATTCCACTGCGCGCCACCGCTTCGCGGATCGCCACGGCGCCCAGATCGGGGCCGGAGAGTGGAGCCAATCCGCCCCGAAAGCGTCCAATCGGAGTACGCGCGCTGTTGAGGATGACCGGGGTTGTGGCCGCCTTGCCCACGGGCGTCTCCATATCAGGGGATGATCGGTAGAGTGCGGGGTGAGAAATCGGATGTGCGGAGCCGCCGCGTCGCGCACCGCAGGGGAATTATACCGAAGAGCGCGAGTTCGGGGGTAGCCTTGGGGGAACGAAGCTGTCGTACCGTAGTGGAGATGTGCGGTTCCATCCGGGCTGGAGATCTCCGCCTCCGGCGCCGGGGAGGGGTGTGGGCGGGAGGCGTGCGGCATTACCTGCGGACCGAAGGGACGGCCCGGCGCGGGGGACGGTAGCGCCTGAGGGCGTGCAGATCGGCGATTCCAAGGGCTTCGGCGCGATCGATCAGACGCAGCAGAACCCGGGCGGTGGCCAGCGCATCGCCGGCAGCCCGGTGACGCGCATGAATCGGAATGTCGAAGTGGTCGGCAACGGCATCCAGGTTGCGGTAGCGCAGCTCGGGAACCAGGCGACGGGCCAGACTGACCGTGCAGAGGCGCGGAAGTGGGGGAATCTCTCCAAGTGCATCGCCGAGTTCGGCCCGCACCCACTCCCAGTCGAAGGCTGCGTTGTGCGCGACAAAGACCCGGCCCGTCAGGCGGTCGAGGAGCTCCTCTGCCACCTCGTCGAAGGTCGGCGCTTCGGCCAGCATCGCGTCGCTGATCCCGGTCAGGCGTGCCGTCGCGAGGTGCAGGCGTCGCCCCGGATTCAGCAGCGTCTGGAAGGTGTCGGTCACCTGCCCTCCGCGCACCTCCACCACGGCAATCTCGGTCATGCGGTGGCCCCCTTCGCGCGCGCCGCCCGTAGTCTCGACATCGACGACCGCATAGACCAGACGCGACAGAGACGTGCCTGGGAGACGCGATCCACCCTGCACTCGCCAAACTCCTTCACCATCCACCTGAAAGCGCGGATCGCCGCCCAGAAGTGCAGAGATCGCCGCCGCGGCCGCCGCCGGATTCCCCTCCAGCCCCAAAAGTCGGCGCGCCAGCTCCACCGCCGGCAACGGCCCCCGCTTCAGCCGCCTCCACGCCTCCTGCAGAAGGGAGCGATCCTCGGGGGGCAGAGTCACCGCGCCACTGCGGCCTTTGCCACCCACCTACGCCCCGGGCCCATCTTCGGCTGTGGGGCGCCGCGCGCCGCGCAGGGGCAGGCGATCCTTGGCCAGGGCGTGCGAAAGGCTTTCGAGCTCTGCCAGCATGGAGACGTTGCGGAGCGCCACCCCCGCGGGCACGCGCAACGGAACGGGCGCATAGTTGAGCACCGCGCGCACCCCGGCCGCCACGACCCGCTCCACCAGACGCTGCGCCACCCCGGCCGGAACCGCCAGAATCGCCAGATCGGTGCGGTCGGCGATCAGGGCGTCTTCCAGCCTCTCCTCACTGCAGATGAGCACGTCGCCCAGGCGCTGTCCGATCTTGCCGGGATCGGCGTCGAGCACGGTAGTGATGCGGAAGCCGCGCTGGCGGAAGGGTTCGTAGCGAAAGAGAGCCGTCCCGATGCGGCCCGCGCCCAGGAGCGCCACCCGCCAACGGCTCTCCAGCCCCAGGGTGCGGCGCAGAACGACCGTCAGGGCGGGTACCGAGTAGCCGAGCCCGCGCTTGCCGAACGACCCCAGGTGGGAGAGATCCTTGCGCACCTGTGCAGCGGTGGTGCCGACGCCCGCAGCCAGGAGGCCGCTCGGAACATGGCCGCCCCTGGCGGGCGGCAGCGTCTCGAGGTGGCTCAGGTAGAGCGAGAAGCGCCGGATCGTGGCCTCGGGGATGCGTGCGCCAGGTGCCGTGGCGGTCATGGTCGCGGTCGGTGGCGCATGCCGCCCGGAAGGGTTCCGGGAGCCGTCAGTCGCCATCGCTTGCCGCAGCCCGGGCGAGCGCCACAAAGTCCTGCACCGAAAGCTGCTCCGGCCGCAGGGAATGCGAGAGGCCGCGCGCGGCGAGGGCGGCCAGAACCGGTCGGGCCACACTGCGAAGATCGGGATGGCGGCGCACGATTGTGCCCAACTGCTTGCGGCGCCAACCGAAGGCGGCCCGGGTCAGGGTGCGGATGCGCGTGGCCTCGGCAGCCGTGAGGGGGGGCGGCGCGTGGGGAGTGATTCGGAGTGTGACCGATTCGACCCGGGGCACCGGACGAAAGGCGGTGCGGGGGATCCCAAAGAGGCGCGTGGCGCATGCATGAACCCTGACGCCGACCGAGAGCGCCCCGTAGCTGCGATTGCCGGGTTCGGCCAGGATGCGATCGGCGACCTCGGCCTGGAGGGTCAGCACGATATCGGCCGGCAGGGGGGGGCGCAGAAGGTGGAAGAGGATGGGGGTGGTGATGTTGTAGGGGATATTGCCCACCACCCGGGTGCGCGACCAGGCGGGGATGAGCGCGGGGAGCTCGGTGGCCAGGATGTCGCCCTGCGCGATGGCGACACGGGGAGTGTCGGCGTAGCGCACGGTCAGCGCCGCCGCCAGGGCGTCGTCGAGCTCGATTGCGGTGATGTGGGCTCCGGTGGCAACCAGGTGATCGGTGAGCGCGCCTCGCCCGGGACCGATCTCGAGGATGCTGTCGCCGGGACCGGCTCCCACCGCCGCCACAATGCGGCGCTGCAGAGCGGGATCGACCAGGAAGTTCTGCCCGAGCGACCGCTTCGCCATCCGGGGGCGGAGGCGCCGCGTCATGGATCATCTTCCCCCTTCCCCACTTCCACCGCAGCGATCGCCTCTGCGACTGTGGCGAAGGCCGCGAGCCGCGCATCGAGCCGGGTCAGCGCAAGGAGACGGCGCAGTGCCCGTCCCGGCGCAGCCAGAGCCAGGGCGCGACCCTCGGTGTGCAGACGCCCGGCCAGATCGACAAGGGTGGCAACGCCCACTGCATCGATGTATTCGGCGTGGGTCAGATCGATCACCACCGGCCCCGGCCCGCTCTTCGCCACACGTCGCTCCAGGTCGCCGCGACTGCCGACCAGGACCGGTCCCTCAACCGCGATCACGACCGTCGCGCGCACCCTGAACCCCCGAGGTCGGCGCCGCACCGGCGCTGGACGCTGCGTCCGGAATCTTCCATGGACGGTCCTGTCCTTCGGCGCATACTGTCCGCCCGGCGCTCACCGCCCGGTCCGCGCTCGCTCCAATCCACGGGCCGTCAGCCGAAGCGCTTCCGCAGCCGCGCGCGCACCTCCGGCGACACGAACTTCCCGACCTCTCCGCCGAGCGACGCCACCTCGCGCACGAGCGAGGCCGAGAGGAAGGAGAAGGAGACGTCGGGAGCCAGGAAGACCGTCTCGACATCCTGCGAGAGTCCGCGGTTCATCTGGGCCATCTGGAACTCGTACTCGAAGTCCGAGACGGCGCGCAGACCCCGCACGACAAAGCGGGCCCCCTTTTCGCGCGCGAAGTCCACCAGGAGACCGTCGAAGGAGACGCATTCGATGCGGGATTCGTCGGCGAAGACCGCGCGCAGCATCTCCAGGCGTTCGGCCACATCGAAGAGGTGACGCCGGGAGTGCGACGACGAATGGGCGACGGCCACGATCAGACGATCGCAAACCCGCAGCGTGCGCCGGGCCACATCTTCGTGTCCGAGGGTGACGGGGTCGAAGGAACCGGGGTAGACAGCCACAATCGGGTGGAATCGGGTCATGCATCGCCTCCTCTGGGGACGATCCGGGTCAGGAGGGTGTCGCCGTAGCGCCGCTGTTCGCCGACAAACTCTGCGGGAAGCTCCTCTCGGCGGTCGTGCTCGATCCAGAGCTCGCGGGCAAGGGGCCTCTGCCTGTGAATGGCGGCCATGCGCACCGCGAAGCCGCGCAGGTACGGGGGGTCCGCCAGAGCAATATCGCAGGAAGGGGTTGCAGGCGCGCCCCGCAGCCAGGCAAGGGCGTCGGCGGCGATGACGGTGACGCGGGAAGCCGCCCCAAGGATGGCAATGTTGTGCTCGAGGATGCGGAGAGAACGGCGGCTGCGTTCGACGAAGGTGGCGTGAAGGGCGCCCCGGCTGAGCGCCTCCAGACCCAGCGCCCCCGACCCGGCGAAGAGGTCGGCGATGCGGGCGCCGGGCAGACGCGGGCTCAGAATCGACATCCAGGCTTCGCGAATGCGGTCGGTCGTGGGACGCGCGCCCCGCCCGGAGATGGCCTTCAGTCTGCGGCTCTTCCAGTGGCCTGCGATGATGCGCACGGAGGACTCGGGGGTTGAATCGGGAGGGGAGGTCAGCCGGAGGGTCTGAGATCAAGCACCCTGGCCTCAAGGGTGGTCTTGCCCTGAAAGTGATTTTCGACCAGCCGAAAGGCAGCGTCCAGGGGAGGAAGGCGCGCACTTCTCCAGGGATCGGCGCCCTGCGGGGCCGGGTCTCCCCCCAGCGCCTCGGGCGTCAGTGCTTCTGCAAGGCCAAAGGCAATCCCCGGCAGCAAGGTCTTCTCCTGAACCAGGGAAAGGCGGAGATGGCGCTCGCCAACGGTGCGGGTATTGGCGAGTTCGACGCCGCGCGCAAGGAAGATCGCTTCGGGGTTGCCGCGACCGCAGGGACCGAAATAGCGGAGGAGTGCATGGAGGCTTGAGTCGGCCTCGGCAAGGTCGATCTCGATGTCGATGTGCAGCTCGGGGCCGGGGTCGGCGCCGCCCAGGAGATCGCGCACCGAACGGGTCAGCGCAGAGCGAAAGGCGGGCAGACAGGTGCGTGCGATATCCAGCCCCGCCGCCTGGTGGTGTCCGCCGAAGCGCAGCAGATGTTTGCGGCAGCGGCCGATGGCTGCATGAATGTCGAGCGCCGGCACCGAGCGCGCACTTCCCCTTCCCCTCTCCCCGTCGAGCGCCACCACCACCACTGGTCGGCCCAACCGTTCGACCAGACGCGACGCCACGATCCCGATCACCCCCGGGTGCCACCCCTCCCCGGCCACCACCGCCACCGGATCCTGCCCCTCGTCGGCGGCCAGCGTTGCAAAGGCCTCTTCGGCGACCCGCGCCTCCTCCTCGCGACGATTCACATTGTTGTCCTCCAGGATGTCGGCCAGTCGCGCGGCCTCGTCGGCATCGTCGGTCAGGAGGAGCTGCAGCGCAGCGGTCGCATCGCCCACCCGCCCTGCCGCATTGATCCGCGGCGCGATGCGAAAGGCCACGGCCTGCGAATCGAGCGGCTGGCCATCCTCGATTCCCGCCTTCCGCAGCAGCGCCCGCAGCCCGACATGCTCGGTGTGTTGCGCCACCCGCAACCCGTAGCGCGCCAAAATCCGGTTTTCGCCCACCAGGGGCACCTGATCGGCGATCGTGGCCAGCGCCACCAGATCCAGATAGCGCCACGACTCCTCTTCGGGCCGCTCGCAGAGGCGCGCCAGCTCCTGACCGATCCGCCAGGCGACCCCCGCACCGCAGAGGTGCCGGTTGGGGTAGGAGCACCCCGGCTGCATCGGGTTGACCACGGCGAAGGCGGGGGGCAGGGTGGAGCCGGGCTGATGATGGTCGGTGACGATGACGGTCATTCCCTGCGCCTGCGCCTGCTCGACCGCCTCGTGGGCCACGATCCCGCAATCGACGGTCACCAGGAGGCCTGCGCCCCGTTTGGCCGCCCGCTTCACGCCGGTGGCCGAGAGATCGTAGCCATCGCGAATCCGGCTGGGGACGATTGCCTCGGCGCGACCGCCCAGATCGCGAATCCAGCGGGTGAGGAGGGCGTTGGCAGCGATGCCATCGACATCGTAGTCGCCGTGCACCACAATGACTTCGCCATCCCGGACGGCCTGCTCGATGCGCCGGGCCGTCGCCGCAATCCCCTTCAGCAGGGAAGGATCGTGGAGATCGGCCAGGAGGGGACGCAGAAAGGAGCGCGCAGCCGCGGGATCGGCATGGCCGCGCGTGGCGAGGAGGCGGCAGAGCGGAGGGGGGAGTTTCAACTCTTCGCCGAGGCGCCGAACCGCAGCGCCGTCGGGGGCGGGCGCCACCGTCCAGAGGGGACGCGGCGGCGGTCCCGGACCCTCGCGCGGGGCCGCGCTCATGAGACTTCCGCCGATTCCTCCGGTGAGGGGTCCGTCAGCGAGAGCGGCACTGTGACGATCACCCCGCAGGCCTCGCAGCGCACCAGCGGCGACTTGGTACGAATCTCGTTCTGAAGCTGGAGAGGAATCCGCGAAAAGCAGGCGCCACAGGCCCCGTTTTCGGTCATGCGGGTCACCACAACGGGGCGGCCACTGCGGGCCAGGGAATTGTAGATCGCAAGGACCGGGGGATTGATCTCGGCGGCAAAGCGTTCGCGCGACTCCTCCAGCGCGGCCAGCTCCGCACGCGCCTCTTCCTCCTGTCTTGCGATCGAGGTCCGCTCCGATTCCACCGCAGCGCGGGCCTCGTCCAGCTCCAGCCGGTGCGTCTCCAGGCGATCCTCGAATTTGGCAACCTGATCGAGGAGGCTCAGAACATCGAGCTCCTCGCGTTCCAGCGCCCGGTTGACCAGTCCCAGCTCGGCCTGCACCGCCGCCTCCTGGCGCAGGGTCCGCACCTCGCGATCCTTCAGGCGCTGCACGCGCAGACGCTTTTCCTCGGCCGAGAGGCGCATTCGCCTCTCTTCAAGGTGAAGGTCGCGCACCCGCTCGGTCGTCACCTCGACCTCCTTCTCCAGCCGGCGCACCGGCTCTTCCACCGCAGCGATCATGGGGCTGTAGGACTCGACCCGCTCCCTGGTTGCCCGAATCCGCTCATCGATGGTCTGAAGCTCCAGCAACCGGCCGGATATCTGATCCATGTCCGCCGTCACTCGTTCTCCCTCTCCGTCATGGGTTCGCTTTGCCCGCCACGTGGCGCACAGTCCTGCGCCAGTCCGTGGAGCGGGATTGTCTCTGGCCGATCAGCTCCCGCTTTTCCGTCAGCAGCTTCGTCTTCTCCGGTTCGCTGGCCGCTGCCAGGGCCGCGTCGAGCGCATCCAGCCGGCGGTTCAGAGCCGTGTCTTCGATCTGGCCAACAGTATCCGCAAAGACGTCTTCGACCGGAGACGGATCCTCGGGATCTCGCATGAGGCGCTCGAACTTTGCAACCGCTTCGGGCATCGTTCCCTCGGGCAGGGCTTCGAGTTCCGGATTGTCGAGAAGCTCCTCGAAGATGGCACGGTAGGCGCGGTCCTCCAAGTCCGACGGTCCCAGACGCTCGCCGGCACGCTCCACCCAGGCGCGATGCCTGAGAAGGAGAAGGAGGAGGAGACGCTCGGGTCCGAGACCGGAGATGCGCGGTCCGGGCACTCTCGGCCGCCGGGGAGACGTGTCTGGCGGCGGCGGGGCGGGAGTCGCGGCCAGCTCGGCCTCGAGGGTGCTGCGCCGCACACCGGTCCGCTCTGCGACCCGCGCAATGTAGATGTCGCGCAGCCCCGGGTCGCGCACCGCCCTGAGGGTGGGAAGAAGCCGGTCCAGGGCATCGCGCGTGTGCTCGATCGAGCGAAAGGCGTCGCGCTCCTCCAGGAGAGCCAGCTTGCGATCCAGAACATCGACCGCCTGGCCGATATAGCTCTGCACCGCCCGGGCGCCCTCCGCGCGGGCCACCGAATCGGGATCCTCGCCCTCGGGCAGGGTCACCACCGAGACCTGGAGCCCATGCGCCAGGAGGATGTCTGCGGCGCGGAAGGTGGCGCGCGCGCCGGCCGGGTCGCTGTCGAAGAGAATGCGGGCGTGCTCGGTGTACTGGCGCAGCAGGGTGGCGTGCTCGGGGGTCAGCGCGGTGCCGAGCGGGGCGACGGCGTTGGCCACTCCCGCCACCGCCAGCGAGATGGCGTCCATGAAGCCCTCGACGAGGAGGGCGGCCTTCTCCTTGCGGATCTCGTTGCGCGCCCAGCGGAGCCCGTAGAGCACCGAACCCTTGTGGAAGATGGGATTTTCGGGCGAGTTGATATACTTGGGGCCCCTGCCGCCCTCGAGGATCCGTCCCCCGAAGGCAAGCACCCGTCCGGCAGGCGATTCGATGGCAAAGGTGATGCGATTGCGAAAGGCGTCGTAGATGCGATCGCCCGTCTCGCCGACCTTGAGCAGACCCAGCTCGCGCAGAATCGCTTCGTCGATTTCGTGGCGGGCGGCGGCGGTGCGAAAGGCGTCCCAGGAGTCGGGGGCGTAGCCGATGCGAAAGCGTTCGCCCTCGTCGCGCCCGATTCCCCGCTCCCGGAGGTAGCGGCGCGCGCCCTCGCCCCCCTCCCACTCCCAGAGCCGCTCCATGAAAAAGGCGTTGGCAAAGGCGGAGGCCTCGTACCAGGGACGCCCGGGGTCGTCGGTCCCCTTGCGGCCCCGCTCGTCGCGCACATCGACTCCGCAGCGCGCGCCGACATACCTGACGGCATCGACGAAGCCCATTCCCTGATGCTTCATGAGGAAGCGGAAGACATCGCCGGATTCGCCCGAGGAGAAGTCGTGGAAGAAGTTCTTTGCGGGCACCACGAAGAACGAGGGCGTGCGTTCTTCCTTGAAGGGGCTGAGCCCAACGTAGTCCTTGCCGGCCTTCTTGAGCGACACGAACTCGCCAATGATGGCCACGATGTCGGCGCGAGCCCGCACCTCCTCGACGACGCTGTCGCGGATCAACCCCGGCCTCCGATCGGTGCGCGCAGCGGGCCCTGAATCATGCCGATGCCTGCGTCATTGAGGGACTCCGAGTTCGACAACGGTGACGCCGTAGCCGCCCTCGGCGGGCTTGCCGGGGCGAAATGAGGTCACGCGGGGGTCGGCGCTCAGAACTGCCTCGGCTCGCGCGCGAAGTGCCCCGGTTCCCTTGCCATGAATGATGCGAATTTCGCGCAGATCGGCCACTGCCGCCCCATCAAGCGCCAACTGGAGCGACCGCTCGGCCTCGTCTGCGCGCTGTCCCCGCAGGTCGATCTCGGTGCGGGGATCGGGAAGGGTCCACCCCCCCATTCCCTCCGCCTCCTCTTCGCGCCCGGCGCCACCTTCGCCACCGGCCCCGTCGCCCGCACTCTCGATCTCGATCCGCGCCCGGTCCACCCTGAGCCGCATTCCGCCGCCGATCTCCACCACCAGGGCATTCTCCTGCGCGCCAACCACCGTGCCCCGCACTCCCAGGTCGGTGACCCGCACGGCGCTGCCCGGGGCGAGGGGTTCGGAGACGTCCTCGGCCGGATCCCCTGCACGGTCCCTGGCCCGGGAATCGCCCCCGTTGCTGTCGTTCGCGGACGGGTCTGCCATCAGCGCCCGCGCCGCCCCCTCCATCCGGCGACGCGCCCGCCGCGCCAGCTCGTCTTCCTCTACCCTCTGGTGGGCCCCCTCGCGCAGCGCCGCAATCACCTCCTCGACCTCGCGCCGCGCATCAAGGAGCAGCGTCCGGGCCTCCCGACGCGCCCGCCGCGCCAGCTCATCCTCTCGCTCTGCCAGAGCCCGGGTGCGCACCTCGAGTTCGCCACGGAGCGCCTCCACCCGGGCCTGCGCCGCATCCAGCGCGGTCAGTCGCCGCTGCACGGTTTCTTCACTGGCTTCCAGGCTGGCAAGGAGATCGTCGATTCCGGTCTCGCGATCGTCGCGCAGCTCGTCGGCACGATCGAGCACCCCGGTCGGAAATCCGAGTCCGCGGGCAATCGCCAGACCGTAGCTGCGTCCGGGGCGACCGGCGACGAAGTGGTAGGTGGGCTGCATCCGCCGGGCATCAAAGCGCAGCGAGGCGTTCACGATCCCGCTTCCGGGCCGGGCCAGCCGACGCATCCCCCCCAGGTGCGAGGTGACGATCGCCAGGGTGCCGCGTTCGGTCAGCGTCTCGACCACCGCGCGCGCCAGCGCTTCGCCCTCGGCCGGATCGGTGCCGCCCCCGGGTTCGTCGATCAGGACCAGCGCATTCGGACCCGCATCCTCCAGAATCGCCTGCAGATTGCGCAAGTGCGCCGAAAAGGTCGAGAGCGAATCGGCAATCGACTGATCGTCGCCCACATCGGCGAAGAAGCCATCGAAGAGCGGCAGGCGGGTGCCCCGGGCCACAGGAGGAATGATCCCCGACTGGGCCAGTGCGGCAATCAGCCCGACCGATTTGAGGAAGACGGTCTTGCCGCCGGTGTTGGGGCCAGTCACCACCAGCGTCCGCTCGCCGGAGTCCAGGGCAAGGTCGAAGGGCACCACCGGACCTCCGGCCATCAGGAGCAGCGGATGGCGACCTCTGCGAATGACCAGATCTCCCCCGGTGAGCTCGGGGGCGGTGGCCTTCCAGCGGCGGGCGGTCCGGGCCAGGGCCAGAAGGAGGTCGAAGCGGGCCAGGAAACCGAACGAATCCCGAAGCGATAGAATCAGGTGGCGGCAGCGGTCGCTGAGGGCGCGCAGAATCCGTTCACATTCACGACTCTCGGCGCGCTCCAGGGCCCGCACCTGGTTCATCATGGCAATCGCCGACGGGGGTTCGATAAAGACGGTGGCGCCCGAGGCCGACTCGTCGTGGATGTAGCCGCCCAGCGTTCGCCGTCCCTCGCGGCGGAGGGGAATCACATAGCGGCCCTCGCGAATGGTGACCGAGGCGCCGGCCACGCGGTGACGGTCATCGATTCCGGTCAGAACCGACTCCAGATGGGCGACGACCCGGTTGTGGGCGCCGGCAAGCTGCACGCGCAATCGCGCCAGTTCGGGGCTGGCCCGATCCAGGATCCGGCCCTGGCGATCGACGCTGCGCTCCAGGATGGATTCGAGTCCCCGATCCTGCAGAATCCGCCCGGCAAGGACGCCCAGCGCACTCTCCGGAGAAGACGGGGCGAGGATTGCACGCACGCTGCGGCCAGTGGCCAGAAGAACGCCCAGCGCGGCCAGCTCCGCCGCAGTCAGGACCGAACCGGGCACGTTCAGGCGGCGCAGCGACTCGCCGACCTCGGGGAGCTCCGGAAAAGACCAGTGCGGATGATCGTCCAGGAAGCCGCGCGCATCCGCGACCGCAGCCAGGCGGCGGCGAATGCGTTCGGGGTCGTGGCCGGGCCGGAGCGCCCGCACCTCTCTCTGTCCCGGCGCCGTGGCGGCCTCCTCCGCGATTCGCTCCAGAACCCGCTCGAACTCCAGAACGGCGAGCGCACGCCGGGTGGCCCGGCGGGATTGGGGCTCCGGGGTGGCCGTCATCGAACCGGGCCGGGCCGGGGGATGGGCGCGCGCGCCCATGGGAGGTGGAGATGTGGATATGGGGGAGACACGAGGTCTGCCGTCCTCTCCTGCGATTGCCCTTTCAGCGGGGTCGCCGCCGGATTCTGATTGCCATGCTGATGGGCAGAGCGAATATGACCTTCGGTGCGCGCGGGCCGGATGCGCGAACAGAGGAAGCGATCAACATCGTCAGGAGAGGTGAATCGATGAAGCGAGTGGTGGCAAGGTGCAGCTCTTCGGCGCAGGTGACGGTCACGCGCCGGAGACGCGATGAATCCCGGAAATGCGCGGAGGCCAAAGGCAAAGAGTGGAGGAAGAGATGAATCGCACGGTGGACAGGGTTGTCGAGGTGCTGCGGCGGACCGGGCCGGGAGCGCTTTCCGAGAGGCATCTGGCCGGCGAACTGCTCCGCTGCAGCCCTCCGATCCGCCTGACCGCGGGGGAGCTGGATCGGATCCTGAAGGACTCCGAGGGCAGACTTGCACGGCTCGAGATCACAGCCGACGACGCCGGCGAGATGATCCTGGACAGTTGGATTGTGCTGATGGACCCCGACGATGGCCCCACCCGCCCCTGGCTGGCAACGATGCTCTGGCGCAGCTTGGCGGCGATGGCCGAGGAGGTGAATCCGGATTCGCGCACAGATGTGGCCCGCTGGATCGGCCACGCTGAACGGGCGGGACGGCTCCTGATGACGGCCTCGCGCTTCGGCCTCGCGGAGCCGGACTTGCGCTATGGGAAACGGCGGAGGCAGGGAATGGCCGACCCGCTGCCGGAGATCGACGCCAGCGTGCGTCCGGGTGAGCAATTATGACTGGCTCTCCGATTGGCGCAGGGATCGCTCCAGGGCGGCGATTGTTTTTTCGTCCTGCTCCGATTGCTCGATCACCCGATCGACCAGAAAGTCCATGTTGTCGAGCGAGGCTTCACCCGCCAATCCGAGCGTCTGCATCTCGCCCAGATTTGCCATGACCTGCCACATCGTCTCGATCTCCGCTGTAAAGCTGCGCGCAATTCCCGTCAGCGTTCCCTCGGCCTCGGCAATCACGAGATCGGCGCGATCCGACAGCGATTCCAGCTCCCGGGTCCTGACAATGTCCTGGTTGTGCCGATCCAGCAGATCGATGCGCGCCTCGCACTCCGCATAAAAATTGAGCAACACATCGGCGCGGGCGTCGAGCCTGTCCAGGGCACCTTTCAACTTGTCCATCAGAAGGCGGGCCCGCTTGTGCTGCCCCGCCACCATTTCGTTCTCCCTCTCGTCGCGGGCGCGTGCCTTCCAGTACGCTTCCTGCTGACGAGCCTCGTCCATCGCAGCCGCCAACGAGGAACGCGCGCCATGCCATTCGGATTCCTCGCCCAGGGTACGGCTCCGGTGGGCGCTGATCTGTTCGCGAAACCAGACAACGGCAAATTGATGAACCTGCAGAACGGTTTCGGGGTCCCCCGCGCGAAAGCTCCGGAACTTCTTCGCCAGGCGGGATCGTGTTCCGACAGATCTGACGATCCGCCACCCGACAATCCCCCCACCCCCCAGGAATGCACAAAGAAAGCCGAAGAACCATCCCAGTCCCCTCTCCGCCCCCTCCAGGATCAGAATGCCGGCAAGGAGGACAACCGTCAGACACCCCCACCCCATCGGCGAGATGCGCCTGGCCTGTGCGTTGTTGCCCGCGCGGATCTCTTCCTCAAAACAGATCTGCGCAAAGTCGTCGAGCAGGACAGAGCCGTGTGAGGACGGAGCCGGGGTGAGGTGGGGGTTCATGGGTGGATCTTTGTTGCCGGCGTATGGGGGGCGGGCCGCGACCTGGGGAACGAATAACATCGGACGACCTGCATGACCGCGGCAATCCGGTCAACCCTGGCAGCGCCTCACACCACCATGCCCCCTCTTCAGCCCAGCGCCTCCTTCACACGCGACCAGAATCCCTGTTTGCGCGCGGGATCGATCCGCTCAGGGGGATTGTCCTCCAGATCGCGCAGTTCGGTCATGACGCGGCGCTGCTCGGCGGTCAGGTGTGTCGGCACCCAGACCGAGAGCTGGACCAGGAGATCGCCGGGGCGGCGGCCGTGCAGGGGAGGAACGCCCTCGCCAGCCAGGCGGACGACATCGCCATTCTGGGTGCCGGGCGGGATTTCGATCGAGCCCTGGCCCTCGAGGGTGGGAACCGTGACGCGGTCGCCGAGAACGGCCTGGCCGAAGGTAATGGGAAGACTGACGATCAGATCGTTGCCATCGCGGGTGAAGCGCGGGTCCTCGGCCACCTCCAACTGCACCAGAATGTCGCCCCGCGGCCCTCCCTGCGGCCCCACATTTCCCTCGCTCCGCATTGTGATAAAGTTCTGCGAGGAGACTCCCGGCGGCACATCGACCTGGACCTCGCGGGTAACCCGAATCCGGCCCTCGCCGCGACAGGGGCTGCAGCGCTCCGTGACGACCCGTCCCTGGCCGTCGCAGACGGTACACCGGCCCACCGTTACCATGCGTCCGATCAGCGTTTGCTGCACGACGCGCTGCTCTCCGGTTCCCTGACAGGGTTCGCAGCGTCGGGGCTCGACCCCGGGCGCATGACCGCTTCCATCGCAGCTCTGGCAGAGATCAAGCACCGCCACGCGCAGCGTCTTCGTGGCTCCATTGCGCACATCGCGCAGGGTGAGCGGCAGGGTGAGACGCAGCGATTTGCCGCGAGCGGGCCGCCGGGAACCGCCGCTCTGCGCGCCGAAGAGGTCGCCGAATCCACCGAAGTCGCGCATGAAGATCTCAAGCGCGTCGTTGAAGTTCATGCCGCCCTGAAAGCCGCCCCCCTGGGAGCGGGCGCCCTCGGGGCCGTAGCGGTCGTAGCGGGCGCGTCGGTCGGGGTCGCGCAGCACCTCCCAGGCCTCGGTCGCCTTCTTGAAGCGCTCCTCGGCCTCCTTCGAGCCGCGGTTGCGGTCGGGGTGGTCTCGCAGCGCCACCTTGCGGTACGCCTTCTTGATCTCGTCCTGGGTTGCGTCGCGCGCCACCCCGAGAAGGGAATAGTAGTCAGCCATCGTATCTTGTCCGAGGGAGAGTGCGGAACCGTCGCAGGGAGAACGAAACGGGCCGGAGCCGCAGCCGGTTCCTCCGTGGTCATCTGTCTGGCGAGTCTGCGTCGCACCCGACATGATCCACACACTCCTAGGGTTTGAGCATGCGGGTCACCAGAACCGAAGTATAATCGACGATCGCGATCACCTTTTCGTAGGGCATTCGCGTCGGTCCGATCACCCCGAGAACGCCGCGCAGACTGCCCAGCCGGTAGCCCGAGGTGACCAGTGTGAAGCCCGCGAGTTCCGGCCCATGTTCGCCGCCGATCGTTACGCAGGGGCCGTCGGTGACGGCGCGGTCGCCCAGAACCCGGGCCAGCAGCTCCTTGCGCTCGGTGAGTTCGATCAGCTCGCGCAGACGCTCATTGGAGGCGAACTCGGGCTGGGTGGCGATCGCCGATGTGCGTCCCAGCACAACCTCTTCGGGGCGCGGTGCGCCGGCGGCAAAGAGCTCTTCGCTCGATTCCAGGAAGATATTGAGAATATCCTGTCCCACCGGATCCTCAACCGCGTCGCGCAGACGGTCGCCGAAGGAGCTGCGAATCTCGGCGAAGGTCAGCCCCGCCAGACGCTCGTTCAGGACCCGCTCGATTCCATCCAATCCCTTGCCGGGGGCCTCGCCGGGCAGATCGACATAGACGCTCCGCACCATGCCCGAGTGAATGGTGACCACCATCAGCACCCGGCGCGACGAGACCGGGATCAGATCAATCTTGTGAAGGCGCGCATCGTCCAGGGGCGGCACCGATCCCACACCCAGCTCATTGACGAGGAGTCCCAGCGCCCGGGCCGCATTCCTGAGCATCCGCTCCAGGGTGCCCGCGCCGGCCAGGATCTCTTCCTCGATGCGCAGCCGGTCTTCGGGGGTCAGCGCTTCGGGCTGCACCAGCCGGTCCACGAAGAAGCGGTAGGCAAGATCGGTGGGAACCCGCCCCGCCGAGGTGTGGGGATGGCTCAGATAGCCCTCTTCCTCCAGATCGGCCATGGTGTTCCGAATCGTCGCCGGCGACACGCCCAGATCGTAGCGACGGGCCAGGGCGCGGCTGCCGGCGGGTTCGGCGGTCTCGACGTAGCTGCGGACCACAGCCTCCAGGATTTTTCTTTCGCGCTCCGAGAGAGATCCCTGGTCTTCGGCGGAGCGGCGCTCCACAACCGTCATGCGTTGCCTTCTCCGGCGGATTGTGCGGATTGAGAGACGGGGTCAATGATCAATGAATGATAATCGCCAGCGGTGTGCGCGCGTCAATCGGGGGATGGCCGGCAGTGCGCGAAACGCTGTGGCGCGACACGATCGCAGGGCCCCAGGGGGGGTTCGCAGGGGGGAAGGGATTCGCGGCCTGCACCGTCCAGCTCCACGACAAGGGTGTCGAGGAGGAGCCAGCCACGGGGCGTGAGACCGATGCGGCGGCCCCGGGCGACCGCAAGACCGCGTGTACACCAGTCTTCGAGCAGGGAGCGCGCGGCGGGAAGAAGAGGAGCGGGATCCACTCCCCGGGCGGTGCGGAGCGCCAGCCAGAGCTCTTCGAGACGGCGTTCTTCGGAGTTGGGGATCTCGGAGCCGCTCCGCGCAGGCTCTCCGGCCTCGATCCGGGCGGCGTATGCGCTCCAGTCGCGATGATTCCATGATCGCTGGCCACCATGGAAGCTGTGGGCGCCACTGCCCAGACCCAGATAGGGTTCGCCGCGCCAGCAGGCCAAATTGTGCCGCGATGCAAAGCCCGGCCGCGCAAAGTTCGAGAGCTCGTAGTGATCGTATCCCTCGGCGGCAAGGCGCTCGGCGGCCATGAGGTATTCGCTGCGGTAGCGCTCCTCGTCTGCCGGACGAATGCGCCCTTCCTGGAACATGCGGGCCAGGGGGGTGCCCTCTTCAATCGTCAGGCCGTAAAGCGAGATGTGCGGAAGATCGAGCGCCAGCGCCACATCCAGGTCGTCCGGCCAGCTCCGCTGCACCTCGGCGGGCAATCCGAAGATCAGATCCAGAGACAGGTTGGCGATTCCGGTCGCGCGTGCCCGCGCAACCGCGGCGGCGGCATCGGCAGCGTCATGAAGGCGTCCCATCCAGCGGAGCGCACCGGCAGCGAAGCTCTGCACTCCCAGCGAGATGCGATTCACCCCCGCAGCGGCCCAGAGACGCGCAACTTCGGCGGTGAACGATTCGGGATTGGCCTCGGCGGTCCATTCGGGAATCCCCTCCGGGCTCTTCGCGCCCGGCAGCGCCCGCAGCCCCGCAACTGCCTCCGGATTCAGGAGCGAGGGCGTTCCGCCACCCAGATAGAGCGTCTCGAGAGACCCGAGGCGCACCTCCTGGCTCTCTTCGAGGATTGCCAGCTCGGCCGCAAGGAGGCGCAGCCACCGCGCGCTGTCCGGTCGGCGATCGACTGTAACCGCAAAGTCGCAGTAGCAGCAGCGCCGGGCACAGAAGGGCGCATGCAGATAGAGGTGCCGAATTGCGGGGGTGGGGGCAGCGACGGACGGCCGGGCAAGATCCGAGACAGAACTCTCCCTCATCGGCTCTTCGGCGCATCGGACCCGCCAGGCAAGGCGTCGGGCGCAGGAGATCCACCTGCCGACGCCGGGCACGGAAACGCTTCGGGCAGGAGGGAACCGATCCGGCCCGGGGTGCGCATCACCCGGCCATCGCGGGTGGGAGTCAGAAAGCCGCGGATCTCGAGAATGGTCAGGAGGGGGGCCACCGCCTCGGGCGCGCGATCGATCCGGGCGGCAACCTCCTCGACCCCAACCGGCGCGGCGGAAATCGCCAGGAGGAGTTCGCGCAGCTCGGGTTCGGCGGGAAGCCGTGCAGCCGGATCGGCAGAGTCGTCCAGGGGGCCGCCGATCTCCAGAATGACTCCGGCGCCATCGGCGATCAGGCGGTTGGTGCCAGCGGCGGTTGCGTGATCGATCGGACCGGGGACTGCGTGAACCTCGCGACCCAGATCAAGGGCGATCTCGGCGGTGATCAGCGCCCCGCTGCGCGTCGAGGCCTCGACAACGATGACATCGCGGACCAGCGCGGCAATGATCCGGTTGCGCAGGGGAAAGTGGTGCGGCTCGGCAAAGCTTCCGGGTGGAAATTCCGAAACGATGGCGCCGGCCTCCACGATCCGACCGTAGAGCGCGCGGTTGCGCGGGGGCGAGGGCACATCGACCCCCGATCCGAGGACCGCGACGGTCGGGCCCGGCAGCGCGCCGCGATGGGCTTCGGCATCGATGCCCATGGCCATCCCCGAAACCACGCACCGTCCCGCCCCGGCCAGCGAGGCGCCGAGTCCCCGCGCGATTCGCCGTCCATAGGCGGTGGCCTGCCGCGACCCCACAATGGCGACGCAACGGTGCAGCAGGAGGTCGGCGCGGCCGAGCACGAAGAGCACGGGGGGTGGATTGCGAAGGTCGTTCAGGGCCGGGGGGTACCCGGGGGCGCCATACACAAGAAGATGCGCTCCGAGTTCGGCAGAGCGCTCGGTAATCCGGGCCGCCCGCCGGGCCGCCCCGCGACGATCCTCCGCAGAGGGGCCGGTGGCGATCCCCGCAGCCGCTGCAAAGGCCCGCCCGGAGGCGCCAAGCACGGAATCGGGGCTGCCGAAGCGATCGACGAGGGCGCGGAATCGTCCGGCTCCAATCCCCGGCAGGGCCGCCAGAGTCAGCGCCGGGAGCGCCGGTCGTTCGCCTCTCATGGGTCGCCGTCTTCGGGCGGTTCGATCTGTTCGGTCGCTTCCGCTTCGCGCAGCGCCATCCAGCAGCCCTCCAGGAAGTCGTCCAGCCCTGCCCCGGTCGCTGCGCTGAGGCACCAGCGCCCCCAGGCTCCGGAGTCGGCAACGTCGGGAAGCGGCCGGTCGGTTGGATGAAGATCGGACTTCGAGAAGACCACCGCCCAGGGCAGAGCCGCCAGCGCCGGAGAGTAGGCGTTCAGTTCGCGGCGCAGCCGGGCGAGGGTGGCGTTCGGGTCCTCGTCGTCGAGCGGCAGCAGCACCGCCAGGGCGCGGGTGCGCTCGATGTGGCGCAAAAAGCGATGACCGAGACCCTTGCCGGTGTGGGCGCCCTCGATCAGGCCGGGAATGTCGGCCACTACGAAGGAGCGGTAGCCGGGGAGTTCGACCACGCCCAGATTCGGGGCGAGAGTGGTGAAGGGATAGGCCGCGATCTTCGGGGTGGCCCGGCTGATCCGCGCCAGCAGGGTGGATTTGCCCGCATTCGGTTCGCCCACCAGTCCGATGTCGGCCAGAAGCTTGAGCTCGAGCCGCACCACGCGCTCTTCTCCCTCTTCGCCGCTCTCCCAGCGCCTGGGCGTTTGCCGGGTCGCCGATGCGAAGCGGGCATTCCCCCGCCCCCCCCGCCCCCCCCGCGCCACCACCAGGAGATCGCCCGCGCCGAGAAGTTCGCCCAGCACCGCACCTGTGCCGTCGTCGATCGCGATCGTGCCGGGCGGCACCCGCAGCTCCAGATCGGCCCCGCTGCGACCGGTCCGGTTCGACCCCTCGCCATGCCGGCCCCGTTCGGCCCGGTGATGCCGGCGGTAGCGGTAGTCGCTGAGCGTCGTCAACCCGGGGTCCACCCGCAACCGCACATCGCCCCCCTTCCCCCCATCTCCACCCGCAGGCCCCCCGCGCGGCACCCCCTTCTCGCGCCGGAAGGCCTCGGCGCCGGCCCCCCCGCTCCCCGCGCGAACCTCGATCGTGACCGTATCGATGAACACCTGGCGATTCTCTCCTCTTCCGGTTGCGCGGCCCGGGATTGTTCCACCCCGCACCCTTCGCAGGGGAGCCGCGCCGCAATCGGCATTCAGATAAGGTGCACGCAGCGACCGGGCATCCGAATAGCGAGATCGGCCAGAGTCGGTCCCCCTAACCCGCGACGCCCCCATGCAGGCGGCAAAGGCCAGGGCCCCTTCAGTTGGACGATGCCGCGCTTCGGGAGCTCCGGTTCGGCGGCGGTTCTTCGGCACCGGGCGCCGAACCCGCCAGCTCAAAGAGGTGTTGCCGGTCGCGGGCTGCCCCCAGGAGCGCCACCGCCCGGGCGAGCTGCAGATCGATCGCGGCGACGCGCTCGAATCGACCCCGGTCTCCCCAGGCCTGTTCGGCGATCTCGCCCTCGATAAAGAAGCGCACCGAACGACCTGCCCGGAGCAGCGTCTCGAGGGGCAGATCGACCTCGCGTTCCAGCAGGGCGGCATGAAAATCGGCCAGCTCGGCCTCATCGATCTGGAATTCCCTCTTCAGATCGGGATTCGCCAGCAGATAGTCCACCACCCAGTTCCTCAGCACGCTCCAGAAACTTCCGCCGGCCCCCAGGATCCCGCGCAGGGCTTCGCGCTCGGCCACGGTCAGGGTGTCGGGCAAAATCCGGAGATCGGGAACGATCCCACCCCCGCCGCGCAGACGCCGCCCCCCCGCAGAGCTGAACTCCGGCCTCTCCCCGGGATCTGCGCGCGCGGCCATATCGCCCTGCACCGTCAGGACCCCGCGCTCAAGGCGCGCGAGCTGTTCCTCGGCGGGCATCTGGATGGAGCGACCCGAGGGGGTGAACCAGCGCGCGGTTGTGAGCTTGAGCACATTGCCGCCCGCAAGGGGAAAGAGCGTCTGGACCGACCCCTTGCCATAGCTTGTGGAGCCGATGAGAAGGGCGCGGTCATGATCCTGGAGCGACCCGGCCACGATCTCGGCCGCCGAGGCGCTCCCATGCGAGATCAGGACGGCGACGGGCAGATCGGGGTAGCGCTGTTCGTCGCGGGCCCGGTACTCCTCGGAGGGAAGCGACCGGCTGCGAATCTCCACGATCGCCTGGCCGGGATCAAGGAAGAGATCGGTGAGGGCCACCCCCTCGGTGAGGAGTCCGCCCCGGTTGCGGCGCAGATCCAGAACCATCGAGGTCATCCCCTCGGCCACGAGCGAATCGATCGCGGCGCGCACCTCTTCGGTGGTGGTGCGGTTGAAGACCAGGAGCGGCACATAGCCGACCCCGTCCTCGAGCATTGCCGCAAAGGGAACCGAGGGCAGATGAATGCGCTCGCGCACGACCTCGAAGTGAACGATTTCCGGGGTTCCGGGACGGCGGATCCCCATGCGGACCGCGGTTCCGGGCGCGCCACGCAGCAGATCGACCGCCTGATCGGTGACCTGGCCCTCGACCGATTCGCCATCAACCTCGACGATCCGGTCGCCCGGCCTGATTCCCGCCCGCGCCCCCGGCGTTCCCGGAATCGGCGCCACCACGGTAATGAAGCCCTCGCGATCCTCGACCTCGAGCCCGACCCCGCCGTAATCCCCCTGGGTGCGGATGCGCTCGTCTTCCCAGAGCGCCGCAGGCAGAAACTGCGAGTTGGGATCCTCGAGCCGATCCACCACGCCAGTGATTGCGGCCTCGTAGAGCTCCTCCACCTCTACGTCGCCAACGTACTCTTCACGAATGCGCTCCACGATCTCGTCGAAGATGCGCGCCTTGAGATAGACATTGTCGCGTCGCTCGACCCCGCGCTGCAGCAGCCAGCCCCCACTGGCCACCGCCAGCAGGGCGATCAGCGCCGGAACCAGCACCGGGCGGCCTTGCTTCATCTCGATCCCTCCGGTTGCGACCGGCCCCCTGCGGGCCGATCCCTCGCAAACAGTCGTGCGCGCACCTCTGCAAGCACACGCTCCCGAACCTCGCCGACGCTGCCGCGGGCATCGATCGCCACGGCCTCGGACAGAGAGCGGACACTCTCAAGATATCCGCGGCGAACCCTCTCGAGGAAGGCGGCGCTCTCGGATTCGAAGCGGTCGAGGGGGCGTTCGGAGCGTCGCTGGCGGGCCGATCCCTCTCCGGGCGGAAGATCGAGAAGGAGGCAGAGATCGGGGCGCAGTCCTCCGGTGGCGAAGGCGTTCAGCTCAGCCACGCGCCCGGGATCGATGCCGCGGCCATAGCCCTGATAGGCCACCGAGCTCAGATCGAAGCGGTCTGCCAGAACCCACCGGCCGGCCGCCAGCGCGGGGTGCACCACGCCCTGTACCAGCGCCGCCCGCGAGGCCAGCATCAGAAGCAGCTCGCTTTCGGGGGCAATGACGGTATCGCCCTTCTCCAGCAGCAGTGCGCGGATCCGTTCTCCCACGGCGGTTCCGCCGGGTTCGCGAACTGGAAGCACGTCCACGTCCCGCGAGACCAGGAAGGCGTGCAGTGCTTCGGCCTGGGTCGTCTTGCCCACGCCCTCGGCACCCTCGATCACAATAAAGCGGCCGCGCTCCACCGAACCGTCTCCCCTCTCGTCCGGGCTGTCCGCTACTCGTAGTACTCGCGTCCCAGGTGGGTGATCTGCTCTTCGCCGGCCAGCCAGCGCAGGGTGTTCTTGAGCTTCTTGTGCTGAATGAAGAGATCGTGCTCGGGGTGCAGTCCCTCGGGGGTGTGCGGGCTCTTGAAGTAGAAGGAAAGCCACTCCTGGATTCCCGCCATTCCGGCGCGACCGGCCAGATCCAGGAAGAGCACCAGGTCGAGAACGATCGGGGCGGCCAGAATCGAGTCGCGGCAGAGGAAGTCCACCTTGAGTTGCATAGGATAGCCCATCCAACCAAAAATGTCAAGATTATCCCATCCCTCCTTGTCGTCGCCGCGCGGAGGGTAGTAGTTGATGCGGACCTTGTGATAGAGATCGCCGTAGAGCTCCGGGTACATCTGCGGCTGCAGGATATAGTCGAGAACGCCGAGCTTGGATTCCTCCTTGGTGCGGAAGGACTCGGGGTCGTCCAGAACCTCGCCGTCGCGGTTGCCGAGGATATTCGTGCTGAACCACCCGCGCACCCCGAGCATGCGGGCCTTGAGGCCGGGCGCCAGGATGGTTTTCATCAGCGTCTGGCCGGTCTTGAAGTCCTTGCCGGCGACCGGAACGCCGCGCTCGCGGGCCAGAGCTTCCAGCGCGGGCACATCGACCGAGAGGTTGGGGGCGCCATTGGCATAGGGAACCCCTTCCATGATCGCCGCCCAGGCGTAGATCATGCTGGGGGCAATGGCGGGATCGTTGTCGCGCATGGCCTGCAGGAAGGCCGCGGGGGTCGCGTGCGCCGGCCCGGCCCGGGTAAAGACCTCGGTGGATCCGCACCAGATCATGACCGCGCGCGTGCAGTCGTGTTCGGCCTTGAAGCAGCGAATGTCCTCGCGCAGCGCCTCGGCCAGCTCCATGCGGTTGGCACTCCCTTTGCGATTCGGTCCGTCGAGCCGTTTGACATAGGCGGTGTCGAAGACGGCAGGCATCGGCTTCACGCTGCGCAGGAAATCGCGGATGGGATCGAGGTGGCGGGTGCGATCCAGAACGCCGGCGTGGAGGGCGCTGTCGTAGGCGTCGTCGGGGATCGGATCCCAGGCCCCGAAGACGAGTTGCTCCAGATCGGCCAGGGGAAGGAGATCGCGAATGAGGGGTGCGCGCTCCTCGGTGCGCTTGCCCAGGCGGATCGTGTTCATGCAGGCAAGGCTGCCGATCGGAAGGGCAAGTCCGCGGCGCACGGCCTCGACTCCGGCCACGGCGGTCGTCGCCACCGCTCCGAGTCCGGGAAGAAGAACGCCGACGCGCCCGTCGGGCTTCGCAATATGGGTAGGCTGGTCCACTGTGATTTTCTAACCTTTGTCGGCGGCCACACCGCCATTGTCGGAGGGAACGCCTCTGCCGTGCCGGTACACCCACACGATCCGGTGAAAGGCGGTGAAGTTGGTCAGCAGGGCGACAAGAACGATAATCCCGCTCAGCACCTGTCCATTCCAGGCCAGTCCGAAGGCAAGCGAACCGAAGCCGATGAGAAGGATGCGTTCGCCGCGCTGCATGAGCCCGACCGAACAGTCGAAGCCGAGCGATTCGGCCTTGGCCCGCGTGTAGCTGACCATGAGCGAGCCGCCGAGCGCCAGCGCCAGAAGATAGATCATCCAGATGTCGATAAACTCGAGCTGGTAGGTGTTGTAGAGCGTCATCAGGCCGATGTACATGGCGATCTCGGAGACGCGGTCGAGGGTGGAATCGAAGAAGCTGCCGAAGCGCGAAGCCAGCCCCGAGAGGCGCGCCACCCGTCCGTCGAAGACATCGCAGAGGCCGCCGAGGAGGATCATGAAGCCGGCCGTGCGGACGTGGTCCTGCGAGTAGAGAAGCGCGCCGACAAGGGTGACCAGGAACCCCACGACCGTAATGGCGTTGGGGTGGATGCGCATGCGCACCAGAAGATGGGCGAGGGGGTCGATGATGCGGTAGGTCGGAGCGCGCAGGGCGCTGACCCCGCGCGGGGCCGACGATGACCCGGAGGAAGCGGATTCCTGGCTGCGTGTCACGGGCAATTCACGAGGGAAGGATGATTCGGGATGTCGCGCCTTCCTCCATTCCCTTCCGGATGGCAGCGTCGATGCGGGACATGACCTTGTCGAAGTTGGCCTGCGCCGCCACCAGTCCCTGATACACCGGCGAGGCCTGAAGGTGCCCGAGCGCGGACTCGTAGCGCGCGAGTTCGTCGGCATCGGGTTCCCTGCCCTCGACAACCGCCCGCTGCAGCCGCTCTTCGAGTTTGGCAATCTCGTTGGTCAGCTCGACCACCTCGCGATCGTCGTTGGCACGCTTGCGGGCATCCGCCAGGGCGCGGTACTCGCCGGTTCGTCCCAAGGCCTGGCCCAGCGATGCGGCGAGCCGGTCCATCTCCGTCGATTCAAAATCCGTCATCGGTCAACCTCCTTGCAAAAACATAGCGCGGACGGCCGCACAGATCCTCATGGATCCCGATCTCTGCGAAGATTCCCGCCTGCTGCAGCCGCTCCGCAACCGCCCTGCCCTGCGCACTGCCGATCTCGACGCCGAACCGGCCAGCCGGGCGAAGCACAGGCGCCAGCGCGTCGATCAACCCGAAAATGAGCGCCAAACCCTGCTCTTCGGCAACCATGGCCATGTCGGGCTCCCAGCGCCGAACCTCGGGTTCGGTCCGATTCCATTCGGCAGAGCTCAGGTAGGGGGGATTCGAGAGGATCAGATCGAAGTTCCGGTCGCGAACCGGCTCGAGGAGCCAGCCCTCCAGAAAGCGGACCCCACCCTGGCCATGCGCGGCGGCATTGGCGCGCGCCAGCTCGAGAGCGGCAGCCGAGCGGTCGGTGGCGGTCACCGCAGAGGCCAGACCCTCGGCCGCCAGCGAGATCGCGATCGCGCCCGATCCGGTTCCCACATCCAGAGCCGCCGCAAAGCGTTCCTCCGGCCCGGCCCGGACAGAGAGACTCGAGAGGCGAAGCAGAACGTCGATCAGGTATTCGGTCTCGGGGCGGGGGATCGCCACCCGCGGATCGACCCTCAGCTCGAGAGCGCGGAAGGGCGCCGTGCCCAGCACGTACTGGAGGGGTTCGCGGGCGCCGCGCCGTCTCAGCAGATCGCGCAGCGGGGCGAGCTCGCGGTCGCCCAGGGGCCGGTCCAGATCCAGATAGAGATCGAGACGATCGACCTCGAGCACATGCGCCAGCAGATACTCGGCATTCATGCGTCCCCCCTCCACACCCTTGCCCCGCAGGTATTCGCCGCTCCGGCGGACGATCTCGCGCACCGTCATCGGCGCCCGGAGTCTCCGGCCAGACGCTCTTCGTCGCGCGCCATGCGCAGCGCGGCCACGATCTCCTCGAGATCGCCGTCGAGGATATCGCCCAGCCGGTAGAGACTCAGCCCGATCCGGTGATCGGTCACCCGGTTCTGGGGAAAGTTGTAGGTGCGAATCTTGGCGGATCGGTCGCCCGACCCGATCTGCGAGCGGCGTTCGGCGGCGCGTTCGGCTTCGCGGGCAGCGATTTCGCGATCGAGGAGACGGGAACGCAGAACCTTCATCGCCTTTGTCTTGTTCTTGTGCTGGGATTTTTCGTCCTGGCAGGTCACAACCAGGTCGGTGGGAATATGGGTAATGCGCACAGCCGAATCGGTGGTGTTGACCGATTGTCCGCCCGGCCCCGACGACCGGAAGACATCGATGCGCAGGTCGCCGGGATCGATCGCGATATCGACCTCTTCGGCTTCGGGCAGAACCGCCACCGAGGCCGCCGAGGTGTGGATGCGTCCCTGGCTCTCGGTGTCGGGAACGCGCTGCACCCGGTGGACTCCCGATTCAAAGCGCAGCAGACCGTAGGCCCCCCGGCCCCGCACCGTGAAGATCGCTTCGCGGATCGATCCGGGAATTCCCTCGGAGACGCCCGCCAGATCGACCGTCCACCCCTGGCGCTCGGCAAGGCGATGATACATGCGCATCAGCTCCGCACTGAAGAGCCCGGCCTCGTCTCCCCCCGTCCCGGCCCGCAGCTCGACCACGGCGGGGCGGTCATCGAGCGGGTCCGGCGGCGACAGCGCCATCTGAAGCGCGGCCAGAGCGGCTGCGAGCTCGCCCTCGAGGGTTGCGATCTCCTCTTCGGCCAGCGCCTGCATCTCGAGGTCGTCGGCGTCGGCCAGGATATCGCGCGCACCGGCCAGCTCGGTCTCGATCCGCTCCACCCTGCCTCCGGCCGTGACCGCCGTCTCCAGTCCGGCACGCTCCTGCCCCAGCTCGCGAAGTCGGGCCGGGTTGCGCACCACCTCGGGATCGGAGAGTCCGGTTTCCACCTCGCCGAGGCGCTTCCGCACTTCTTCGAGACGGTGGGCAAGGCGGGAATCCACGGCGAGGGGGCTCCGGGGCGAGGGGGATTGGATAGGTAGGGGGGATTGAAGAACCTGCAACTGCGGAGGGCATGGGCAGACCTGAAGGTAACCCGCCAGGGGCGCGGGGAAGGATCTTCTGCCCTGCAGGATCGGCGGCGCAAAGGGCCCCGAGAGACCTGCTGTGGACGCGGGAGCCGTGGCAGAGTCGCGCAGAGGGAAATGAGCGCGCAGCCGGGTGAGGGGGTTGGCCCCGGTTCCGTCCGCTCGGGCTTGCGCCCGGGTCAATCGTGTCCCGCCATGAGCCGACAACAGTTCCGCGACCTCCAATCTCCGGTTTTGACAGGGGTCGCTCTGCCGGGTGCGGATATCCACGGCCGGTTGCAAATTGTGATTCGTTGGCATGGGCATGGAGAGCTGCGATGCGCGTTTTACGAATATTGTGATTGCCACAGTTTCCGTTTGTACAAACAGAATATGGAATTGTGATTGTCGGATGTATGTTTGTGCAATGTTGTGATTATATAATTTGTGATTGTGTGGATTTTTGATGATATGATTTTGGTTATGCAATTTGCGATTGTGCGGTTGTGCAGAATACAGTATTGCATAATATTGCAAAGATTTGCATAATATTGCAATGATTTTATGCAAAACGCCTGCGCCACACCGCCAGAACGACTCCTGTCGCCAGGAATGCAAAGCACAACATGCCGGTCAGATCTCCGATTCGGGTAAAGAGGGTGGGACCACGCCCTCGCGCCAGAGCCAGAACCCGCACGCCCGCCTCTCCGGGATCTAGTGCAAAGGCGTCGCCCCGCCCCTCGGGCGTGACCGCAAAGGTGAATCCGGTGGCGCCGGCCTGCAGCAGCCCGATCCGGTGCTCCTGCGCGCGCAGACGGCCGTGGGTTGCGTGTTGCCAGTAGGCCCAGCTTGTGCGAAAGGGACGCGCGGGATCGAACCAGTCGTCGTCCGAGAGAACCAATAGCCAATCGGCGCCGGCCTGCACCAGGGCGCGGGCAACCTCGGGAAAGGCCGAATCATAGCAGATCATGACTCCGACCGGACGCCCGCCCACCGGCAGCGGTCGCGCCTCGCTCCCCGCCCGGTAGCCGACTCCACCTGGCTGCGAAGGCCAGGGACCTGCCGCCTCCATCCCCGGAACCAGTCGCATCTTGCGGTAGGAGGGAGACCGGGGAGCTGCGGCGGGCTGCACGATCGCGGCGTTGTACCAGAGTGTATCGCGCAGGCCCGCAGCGCCGACAACCTCGCGGTCGAGAATGCCTGTCACCACGGGGCGGTCAAGGGTGCGCGCCAGCTCGGCCACCCCCTCGGCAGGGTGTTGCACAAATCCCTCGGGAAAGACGACCAGGTCGAAGGGTTCGCGGCGGGCACGGTCGCGCAGCGCCTCCAGCCAGCGTAACGGATCGCCGATCTCCCGCCCCGGCTGCACAGCCGCCACCCGCGTCAGGATCTCGTCCCCCGCCTCGCCCGGCCCCTCCTGGCGCACAAGTCCCCATGCCAGAGGCGCCAGCGCCACCGCCACTCCGGCAAGGGTTCGCCAGGATGCGATCCCGGCCCCGCGCTTCGTCGCCACACCACCGATCCAGACCCCGACCGCCACCGTCCACAGCGTCAGCAGGCGCCCACCCGAAAGCTCGACTCCGGCTGCGAGGACAGGCTCCCACGCCAGCGACGCACCGGTGGTCAGCCAGGCCAGCCGCATCCCCGGCAGATGCGCCAGCGCCCACTCGACCCCGGTCCAGCAGGCCGCCAGCGCGAGGGGCAGGGGCAGCCGTCGGCTGAGCAACGAGGCCGCGCCGCACCCCGCGCCCACAGCCAGACCGCCGATGAGAGAGATCAGAATCCAGGCCGGAAACGCCAGCGCACTGCGCCAGGAGAGCGCGGGAATCATCCAGAGCAGACCGATGCCGTAGGCGATCGTGGCCGTCAGGATCCCCAGGACGACGGGCGAGGGTGGAGGCCGGGGGTGGGGCTCAGGCCCGGCTGCCCTGCGCCGCAATCCGCCCGCCGTCAGCGCCGCACCCAGCGGAGCCAGCGCCAGAAAGGGAAGGACCGCCCCGCCGTGCGGCGAAAAGGTCAGACCGAGCGCAATGCCCGAAGCGATGGCCAGAAGTGCCGGCACCGCACGAATCATATGGAGGGTGCGCCGGGAGGGGCGTTCTGCCGGGTTGGCGGAACGCCAAGAGTCCGAATCACGGCAGGAAATCATCTAACCTATTACAGGGCTGCATGATCTGCGTTTCCTGCCATTGGACTGAATCGTTCTGGATCGTACCAAGATAGCGGGTAAAAACGGACCTGAATGGCGGGAGCAGGTTCGTTCCGGTCTCCGGCCGACGAAGCAGCGCCTGTATCCAGGTCTCCGGTGGCATGTTGTGAGCGCTGGTGGTCGCTACCCTTCTTCAAAGGTCAAAGGTGGATACGGGTGACTCCGGTGACACTACTCCGGCCGACGGAATGCTATCGGCCACGCCAAGATCAATCAGGGCTTCTTTGATCGAGACTTCCCTCAACCTCTTAAGGAGAGGACTCACAGAGACACCAGGCAGCCCAGTCGAACGATATACCTCAACGCCTTCCGAGAACACTAATTCCATGGGTGTGCTGGTGCTGTTCGGAGTTGGCCGGGATAGAATTCCAGATACTGGTAGTGCAACCAAGAGACGACGCTCCCATGGGTCGGGTTCCCTTGACAGTACCAGATCAAACTTCCCAGGGTTTTCTCTTCGCCAATCCAGCCAGACAGCCAGCAGATTAGCACAGCTAAAAGACTGTGCGGGATCCAACACCAGCACAGTGGCAAAGTCCGCTTCATGAACCAATTCGCCCAAGGTCCCTCCACCAACCATCTTCCAATCTGTCGAGCGATTCTCGGCAGGCCAACAGCTCACCAACTGAAATGTAGCAGCTACGGCGATCACTGAACCAAGATGTCTGGTCGCTAACGATTTCATCCGACTATCATGTATCAGCCGACCGGCAGCCAATCGCACGCCTCCGTATCGATTTTGTACCGCCGGATCCAAGTTGACATTGTGTTTTCGGCTTCGTCAAGGATACGATCCAACAGGTAAAGCGTGTCGCGCGAGATGGTGTGGACCACCCGCAAGTCATTGGCAAACTCGACGGTCCCGTCCACACACGCGACGTCGCGATCCCGGGATAGTATGCTAGCATACACGGTGGCCGGAAACTCCACCATAGGCGGCTCCCCTGCAACATCGATGTCGTGATGGATGAAAACCGTGCCGCCGTCGGACAGTGTGTATAGGCCGTGAAGCACGGACAGCATCTCCATGCGATCCCTGAATGTCAGCCCGTCGGTACGATTATCGACGCGCTCCTGAGCGTCGCGTGGCACGCCCCTACGACGGACGTTTGGCAGGTGCACGGTGTCGATTGCCTCGCCTTCCCATGTTGCGAGGAGGACCTCGTTGGTTCCACCCATGCCGAAAAGCATCGTATCCGGCCACGCAGCAACCGTGCCAAGCCCGAACATCCCGAGGAACATTGCCGACCCGCGAGCCGACCGGCGGTAGGTGGCGGGCAGATCGATTACATGATGGACACTTTCGGATGTAGCATCCCAGATCACTACCGACTTCATGCTGTCAAGATCAATGGATGGAATCAGGATCACGCCGTCAACAACCGCCGCTGAAACGCCAGCGCTGCCAGGATGGCGAACGAGGCCAAGATGCTCGCCTGTCGCGGCAAGAAACCGGGATAGCTGGCGCCGATCTGTATCTGCGCCGACAACCACGGAGTCGTTGAGCAGGAAGGCAGGCCCGAGACTCTCAAACTCCCCGGGTCCCGAACCGGGGCGCCCATAAGTTCGAACAACCGATCCATCGCGTCCGAAGCGGAATATCCGTCCAGAAAAGTAGTCGGCAACGAGAAAGCTCCCGTCGGTCGTGTCCACGCTCAGAGACGATGGGTTCCCCAAGTAGTAGCTGTTGCTCCCCTGCAACAGAATCGGCTCGAGCGCAACGACATCCGGACCTCTGTGGCTAGAGTCTCCGGCAAGGCGGTCCGCCGGTTTCGGGGAACAGGCGAAACCCAGCCCAGCAATGGCAAGGATTCCGAATCGGTGGATTGCGTCTGCGGGGATGACGGATAAAACCGAACCTAAATTGGAGATTGGAACAAGAACTCCCAAATCCATTCGGAATTTCTGACAGAACGCCATGACAATAAAGTACTGATAGCTAGTAATGTTTGAGTGATCTCAGGATGTCGTCTGCGGATTTCGTCCAGATGAAGGGCTTGGGGTCCTGGTTGTAGACTTCCAGGTAGTCCTCGATGGCCTGCGCGAGTCCCGGGGTGCTGCGATAGCTTCCGCGCCGGATCTGTCTGTTCGTGATCTCGGCTAACCAGCGTTCGATCTGGTTGAGCCAAGGTACGCTGGTCGAGGTGAAGTGCAGATGGAATCGGGGGTGTTTGAGAAGCCACTGGTGAATCATCGCGGTTCTGTGGGTCCCGTAGTTGTCGAGGACCATGTGGATGTCCAGATCCTTCGGCACCGTACGCTCAATGACCGCGAGGAACCTTCTGAACTCGATCGACCGGTGGCGCGGATAAGACCTTCCGATGACTTCCCCCCGTGGCGGCGTCGAGGGCGGCGAAGAGCGAGGTGGTGCCGTTGCGTTTGTAGTCGCGAGTCTGGCGGGCCGGGGTTCCCGTACGCAGCGGAAGCATTGGCTGGGTGCGGTCGAACGCCTGAGTCTGCGACTTCTCATCCACGCAGAGCACCACCGCCCGCTCCGGCGGGTCCATGTACAGGCCGACGACGTCGCGCACCTTCTCAATGAAAGGGGGTCTGCCGAGAGCTTGAAGGTTTCCACGCGGTGCGGCTGCAGGCCGAAAGCTCGCCATATCCGGCTCACCGGCGCGGAACTCATGCCGCACGCCTTCGCCATTGAGCGCGTGCTCCACTGCGTGGCATCCCGATGCATCGTATCGAGTGTCATCGTCACAACCCGTTCCACGTCCGCATCACTGACCCTCCGCGGGGTACCCGGCCTCGGTTCGTTAAGCAGGCCGTCGTACCTCTTCTCAATGAACCGCCGCAGCCACCTGCCAAACCATCTCGCGCGTGGTGCCCAACCGGGCCGCTACGCCCATGTCGCTCTATCCCTCGGCCGATGCAGGCGATCCGCGCCCGCATCGCAAAGGTCTGCCCGGTCGTGGGCCGCCACCGCCAGCGTTCCCGCTCTTCCCGTTGTCCATCGTCGATCTCCGGCACTGTTCTAGTACGGTGATTCGCCATGAGGTGTGTTTCCCCCATCAAGGGGGTTCTGAAGTTCTACGTAGTAGAGTAACGATACCGACACGACCAACTACTGCTCTGATCGAGCTACCGCACCACGATGGGAGGGAGCTTCATACACCAGCATCCGCTCACGGGATCGTAGAACGGACATCGGTATTCGCACCTCGACATGAAGTTTTTCACGTAGAGACCACTCTGTGCGCCCACCGAAGAGCCACGATCACTACGCACTACCGGGCCACTAAAAAGCACAAGTATGGCGATTGTTATCGCCAGTGCCATTTTCTAAATCCTAGAGTTGATATCCATTTCCTTATCCTTGTGAAGTGTAGGGGTAGTCCCGCTTCGCCCGTGAGAGGAAAATCTGGCTGGGATACGGGTACATATGAAAATGCATTTTAACATCCTGCGGTCTTCGGCGCAACATGAAGGTTAGGCCGTTTGCTGCTTGGTAGAGCATTTGGCGAGGGGCTTTGCCCCGCAGGTGAGGCCCAAACACGCTACAGCGGTGGATGTCGGAGGTGTTTGAAACAGAAGCTTAGCACACAGACACCGTGGCCGACGTTCGCAGCGATCGGTGCTGGGCGAGATGGAGCAGGCGGACAGTACGTCTGTAACTGGAGGGCCGGCTTAGATCCGGTCAGAAGCCCAGTAAACGGCGTCGCACAAGGCATAGATTTTTCAGGGCCCAAGCATGGCTCCAGGTTCGACTCTACCTGCGACTCGTGAGACGAAATCCAGCTCGGTCAGTAGAATGACAATCGCGAAGGGTGATACGACCTACGGCCAGCGTTATCGGACGAGCTGCCCCGCGATGGCTTACTCTCCCAGCGTCGCTCACAGCCGTCTGGGTACCCAGACGGCGCGTCCGACGACGCGAACCTCGTCGGCGAATACCGTCGATCCGGCCCGCCGGGAGATCGCGCGGATTGAACAGGCGATCCTCGGCATGGACGACGCGGAGGTCGAGAGGCTCGGCGGGTTCCAGATCTGCTCGTCGAGGATCGCCGAACTGAAGAGTCGGATCCGGTATGCGGGTCTCGGTCTCCGGCTTCTCGACATGGCGTTCCAGCCGACTTCGCGGGGAGGTCGCTCCGGGCCAGCGATTCTTGCCAGGAAGGCATCGGACGCCCCGGACGGGTGCATCCTGCCCTTGCGCGGCAAGACCGAAAGGACCGGCGGCCAAGCGGTTGGCTCAAAGGTCCGCAGCCTCGTCGGAGCGGCGCTCGCACCCTTCCGGTACGGACTGCTGGCTGGGAGCGACCCTGGGCGGGCGGTACGGGCTTTGTACAAGCCGAACCGTCCCGATGCCGATTGAGGCATGCCGAGATGGGGGGTCGCTCCCAGCCACGGCCAAGAAGCGCGGATCGGCGGCCACACTACCGCTGGTCCTGACGCAACCGCCGGCGCGCCAGCGGCTTGTAGCATCTTGTCCATTGTCCGGTCGAACGGCGATTCCGTGTCCGGCCACCCCCAAGGTGAGCCGGACAGGTCTGGATCGGCACCGAGAGCGTCCAACCGCCTCCAAGTTACGGCTCCGGGCAAGCCGAGTCCCGACGACTGGTGAACGAGGCTTCCACATGCGAGCTTTGGTTCGCGCAGATCGTGCAGTCCATCGAATCGAAAGGGGATTATATCTATAACTTGACAGAGGGAGAGAATTCAGTTATCGTTCATGCATGAAGAATAACCGCCTGAACGGAGTCTCGCAAATGTCAAAGAAGGCACCCGGTAAACCGCACCGCAAGGGAATCAGCCTGTTAGAGCTGGCCGAGATGTTCCCCAACGAGGAAGCCGCAACCGCATGGTTCGAGAAGCAACTGTGGCCGGTGGAGCGGTGCTGCCCTCGGTGCGGAAGCGTCGCCACAAAGCCGGTGCCGAACGCCAAGCCGATGCCTTATTGGTGTTCCGATTGCCGGAAGTACTTCTCGGTTCGCACCGGAACCGCTATCGAGCGCTCAAGGGTGCCTCTGCGGAAATGGGCCATCGCTATCTATCTCGTTTCCACCAGCCTGAAAAGCGTATCGAGCATGAAGCTCCATCGCGACCTGGGCGTTACTCAGAAGACCGCCTGGTTCATGCTTCACCGGCTCCGGGAAGCATGGGCGCGCGATGAAGCTGGAAACTTCGACGGCCCCGTAGAGGTGGACGAAACCTACGTCGGCGGGAAAGAGCGGAACAAGCATCAGCGCAAGAAGCTCAAAGCTGGCCGGGGTCCGGTCGGAAAGGTCGCCATTGTCGGCATGAAGGACCGGGCCACGAACCGGGTGGTCGCGCAGGTGATCGATCAGGTGGACGGAGAGACGCTGAACGGATTCGTGGACGGCAACGCGGGCGAATCCGCGACGGTCTACACCGATGGTTCTACCGCCTACCGGGGCCGCTCGAACCATGAAGCCGTTCGCCACAGCGTCGGGGAGTATGTGCGCGGCATGGCGCATACGAACGGCATGGAGTCCTTTTGGTCGATGTTGAAGAGAGCTCACACCGGCACCTTCCACCGGCTTTCCCCGAAGCACCTGCAACGCTATGTCAACGAGTTCGCGGGCCGCCACAACATCCGCAACAGCGACACAATCAACCAGATGAACGCCATCGTCGCCGGTCTGGTTGGGAAGCGGCTCATGTACTCCGACCTGATCGCGCCTACGGAGAGATCGCCACTCGCCCGTTAGGCCGCCTGTGGGAGCTGGGGCAATCGTCCGGCGAAGTAATCCTCGACCGTGAATATCTGTATTACTGGCGCGCCATGGAACCGCCCCGTGCTTGCCGCCGCGTCGCGCATCCCTTGCGTTACTCGATTCTCGAAGCAGGTGAATATGCCCATGTCGGCCCGCGCATCCTGTCGCGCTCCGTTGAACGCTTGAATATCTCGGGGCTGCGTCTTGCCGCCCTTCACCTGCGCGACCAGCTTTGCGAACTTGCCGCGGCGCAGAGGGTATCGACCTTCGCCATCTATGCCCTTATCGGCTACCGGGCGTTTGTTCCACTCCATCCAAGGCGTGAGCGATGCAGCCCAACGCTCGAACTGGAATGGATCAGCTTTGGCTAGCTGCGACGCTTGATCCTGTGTCTTCGGCAATCCTCTGAATTCTATGTCAGACCAGCCAACATCGAAACTGCGTTCCAGCCTCTCCTGAATGACCTGGCAAGCCTTGACGCAGATATCAATGCCGATCCATGACCGGCCTAATCCATGGGCCGCTTCAATCGTCGTGCCACATCCGCAAAAGGGATCCATGACCACATCGCCGGGACGGCTAGACGCTTCGATAATGCGTCGCAGTAAGTTTACAGGCTTTTGTGTCGGGTAGCCCAAGCGTTCTCGCGACCAGCCAGTTGCCGTCTTGATGTCAGTCCACCAATCGGTTACGGGAGTGCCTCGCGCTAAATCGATCCGATGCCCCCCTGAATAGGTTGAATGACGCCCGACCTGCTGCGTGTTTTCTTTGTAGGGCTTTCTCTCTACCTGAAAACACCAGTCTGCACCCTTGCAGTATCGGAAAATCGTGTCATGTTTGCGCGGAAAATCTTTGCGAGGCACCCCCCCGCCCGAATAACACCACACAATTTCATTGCGAAACCGCTTGGGCTCAAACACCGCGTCCAGGACTGCCCGAAGCAGGTAATTCATCGTGGGATCGCAATGCAGGTAGATCGACCCCGTCGGTTTCAGCACCCGCCAACATTCCCGGAGGCGGTTCGCCATGTAGGCCAGATAAGCCAGCTTCGGCCCCTCGCCCAGCATAAGCCGCAACCCTTCCATCGTGTCAGCAAGGCGGTTGTCGCCCGCGACGTCATGGAAGTCATCGACAGCCTCCGACCACCGCCACGTATCATCGAACGCCACCCATTGCGCCCCCCCCCCATGTTTGCGTTATAAATGCGTTTCGAGTTGAAGGGCGGGTCGAGATAAATCAAATCGACGGATGCTTCGGGGATATCCTGCCGCATGACATCGAGACAATCCCCGAAGTACAGAGAATTCACTTCTCCGCCTGGGGCTTCGGTGGCTGTGGCGGGTCAATCGGGCGGAGCAGCGCTTTCGCGAGCGCTTCCGGCGTGGCGGTCCGCAACGGGCGGCGCCTCTTCTTCGTCTCGGGCATGGGGGATCTCCTGTGGGGGTAGCGTTGACTTTGCGGCAAAGATAACCGGACTGTCAAGCGGGCCGGTCTGTCACGGGGCCGAAGGTAACCCGGTTGTCAAGTCAGCGGTATAATCTCCAATCGAAAGGAATCGAACGATGGCACGCACGAAACGAAGTTGGCGCAGCTACGGCGCTGGCGAATGGGGCCGGAACCGGGTCAGGATCTTCCCGGACCCGAAGACCGGCAACTTCCAGATCGAGTGGCGCGAGAGCGGTCGCAGGCTGAGTCGGTCGCTCGGACACCGCGACTGGGCGAGAGCGAAGAGGCAGGCGGACGAGGTTGCCGCTGGCCTCGCGGTCCACGAGCCCACTGGCAAGCCCGAGCCTGGGCCGCTCACGCTGGAGAGGCTCTTTGGCATCTACAGTGAGGAGGTGACGCCCACCAAAGGGCGAGTGCTCCCGGAAGTACGACCGGGGTGCATTGGCGATGTTCCTCCGGTTCTTCGGGAAGGACCGGAAGCCCGTAACGCTTTCGCAGCGCGACTGGGACCGGTTCATCCGGGCGAGACGGGCAGGGTCGGGCCGAGCGGGGAACCTGTTTCTGACAGGACGGTCGAACGGGACTTGCGGTTTCTGCTCGCGGTCCTCAACTGGGCCGCGCGGTCGCGGAACGAGGCGGGAGGACTTCTCCTTGACTCCAACCCCCTGAAGGGCTTGAGGGGGTGCCTAAGGAGAAGAACCCAATCCGGGTGATTCTCTCTCAGGCGGAGTACGAAGCGCTGCTACGAGTATCCGCCCAGATGGATTGGCGCTTTCGCGTTGCACTCGTGCTCGCGCACGAAACGGGTCACCGAATCGGCGCAATCCGTCACCTGAGGTGGTGCGACATCGACACGGGAGCCGGGGTCATTTGGTGGCGTGCGGAGCACGATAAGACAAGGTTCGAGCATCGGACACCCGTGACCAACGAGGCCCTAAGGGTACTGGAAGAAGCGCGGAAGGCGAACCCTGGGAACGGCGACGCTTCCGTGTTGCCTGCCCGGAGGGACTCCGCGAGGAGCGTGAGCCACGGCACGGCGCGCGACTGGTGGAGTAGGGCCGAGGCGCTCGCCGGACTGGACTGGGAGGCTGGAGGACGGCACAGACGGTGCTCCAGTGTTACCAGAGACCCGACGAGGACCGACTCAAGAAGGCGCTCGCGGAGCGGCGGGTCTACCACTCCCCCAGTTAGCGGGAGTCAATTGGCGGGATCCGCGCCGCCAAATCGTGTAACTTCAAACGGGGCAAGCGGAGTCAATCCTGAAACGTTCTGCCGGGTTGGCAGGGCCGGACGAAGAGCGCATCGCCCGGCCGTCCTGCGCATTCCCCGCTCCCGCATCATTCGTCGAGCTGGATTTCGCGACCCTCGCGCGCAGAATCGTAGGCGGCCTCGATGAGCCGCATGAGCGCAACCTGATCATCGGCGGGGTGGGGTGCCGCGGCGCCCCCGATCACCCGCACAAAGGTGTCGAGAAGACGCCGGTACCCATTCGTGAAGTGGTCTTCGCCGCCCCGTGGGATCGGCTGTCGCGGCGTTTCATCGACTGTGCGCCCGCCCACCATCCGGTAGATCGCCAGGGGCGCCAGCCGCGCACCCCCCTCGGAGCCCAGAATCCGGAGTGTGCGTCGGTCTTCGAGGCCATGAAAGCGCCAGCTCAGAGTGAGCGAAAGGACCGTTCCGGTGCGCGTCACCGCCTGGATATGCGCCTCCTCCTCGACATCGAAGCCATCGCCTGAGGTCGTGGCCGTCACCCGCGCCACCGGCGGCATTCCCAAAATCCAGAGGGCCAGATCCAGGGCGGGAACCCCGAGATCCATCAGGGCACCCCCGCCGGACTCCAGAGCCCGCCGCCGCCACCCGGTGCGCGGCCGCCGCACCACCCGGTCCAGCCAGTCGATCCGTATCGCGCTCACCTCGCCCAGCGCGCCCTCGGCGACTGCCGAACGCAACGCGCGCACATTCGCCTGGTAGCGGTGCGACATTCCCAGCACCACGCCCCTCTTCATGGTCTGTGCAGTGGCGAGAAGCTGGCGCACGCCCCCGGGGGACAGGCCGAGCGGTCGCTCGACCAGAACATGCTTTTTCGCCTCCAGACAGGCCGCAGCAAAGCGCTCGTGCAGAAAGCTGGGGGCACAGATCACCACCCCGTCGATTTCGGGGTCGGCCACGAGGTCGTCATCGTCCAGAACCCGGGCCACGCCGAAGCGATCGGCGACCGTTTGCGCCTTGTGCACATCCAGATCCGAGAGCGCCACCAGCTCCACATCGCGGCGCTCGGCCAGGATCGGCAAGTGCAGGAGCTGGCCGGTCGCCCCCGCCCCCATGACTCCAATGCGCACTCTCCGGTCTTTGTCGGTCATGAATCCTCCGGGGACTGCCGCGGGAATGCCACCTGGCGGGGTGGGCGCGGGCCGCGTTCGGCAGTCATTCGATCCTCCGCTCCGGGCGGCCGACCACCCGACCGATCAGGTCGTAGTCCTCCGCCTCGACAATCTCCACCTCAACGATCTCGCCCGGCCGCGCTCCCCGCGCCTCCGTCAGCAGGGTCTCGCCATCGACCTCCAACATCTGGCTCCCGATCCGGCCTGCCGCCTCGCACTCCGGTCGTTCGGGGGCGGTTTCATCGACCAGAAGCGGAACCCGGCGTCCCACCCACCGCAGATTCGATTCCCACGACAGGGTGCGCTGGTGCTCCATGACCCGCTCGAGCCGCTCGGCCTTCACCTCTTCGGGCACCTGGGCGGGCATGCGCGCGGCGGCGGTTCCCTCTTCGATCGAGTAGGCAAAGGCACCCACGCGGTCGAAGCGCATCTCCTCCAGAAAGTCGAGCATCGTTGCAAGATCGTCTTCGGTCTCGCCGGGAAATCCCACAATCACGGTTGTGCGCAGCGTCAGGTCGTCGATCTCGCTACGGAGCCTCCGCACCCGGTCGCGAATCGTCCTTTGCCGCTCGGGGCGCCGCATGCGCTCCAGAACGCGGTCGCTGCCATGCTGCAGGGGCATGTCCAGGTAGGGAAGGATGCGGGGTTCGCGCGCAATCAGATCGATCATCGCCGGCGTAATCCCCGAGGGATACATGTAGAGCAGTCGGTACCACTCCACCCCGGTGCCCGCGATCAGCGCCTCGAGGAGTTCGGCCAAAAGAGGCGCGGAGCGATCCCGGTGGCGGAGATCGCGGCCGTACCAGGTGGTGTCCTGTGACACGATATTGAGCTCGCGCACCCCCTGCCGCCCCAGCGCGCGGGCCTCGGCTACAAGGGCGTCCAGCGCGGCCGAGCGGTGCAGCCCCCGCATGTGGGGAATCGCGCAGAAGGCGCAGCGGTGATCGCAGCCCTCGCTGATCTTGAGGAAGGAGGTGTGGGGCGTTGCCGAGGAGAGAATCCTGAGCGGCTGCTCCATATTGTGCATCTGTGGCGGGGGATCGCCCACGAGGCCCCGGGCGCGCAGCTCGGGAATCAGGCGCCCCATCTCGGCGATTCCAAGGAAGAGATCGACCTCGGGGATTTCGCGCGCCAGCTCGTCGCGGTAGCGCTGGACCATGCATCCCACGGCGACAACCGCCTGCACATCGCCCCGTTCCTTGAGCGCGCAGGCCTCCAGAATCGTATCGACCGACTGTTCCCGGGCCGCATCGATGAATCCGCAGGTGTTGACGACCACGACCTCGGCGCTCTCGAGGTCGCCGGTGACACGCGCACCCGCCGCAACCAGCGCCGCCATCATGTGCTCGGAATCGACGGTGTTCTTGTCGCATCCCAGGGTGACCAGACCCAGGCGCGGCCCTGTGGCAGAGTCCATCGAGAGCGCGTGGGAGTCGGTCGCGCGGACCTCCGCCCCGGTCCCCGGACGCACCGGACCCGACCCGCCCGGAAAGACCGGCAGATCGCGGGTGTGAAGTCTCATCGGCTGCTCTCTCCATCGTTCATCTCCCCGCGAATGCGGGCACCCGCCGGAGGCTCGAAGGTAAAGATCAGAGGGTCGATGGTCGGATCCGGATCGAGATTGCGCAGCGTGACGGTGCGCACATTTCCGCTCTCTTCGCGGATCTCCAGACGGCAGATCAGGTGCGAAGCGGCGTCCAGCCAAAGACGCGCGCCCCGGTAGGCGGCCCTGCCGCGCGGAGTCAGGGCAACGATCAGGCAGTCGCGGCCCTCGATGGTCTCGCGGCCCTCATCTGTGGCATCGTAGCGGGATCCGGAATTTTCCAAAAGCTCGCGAAAGAAGTTCCGTCCCCCGGGTGCAGCCGCCGCCGGATAGCGCATGACCTGCTCTGCATCGAGGGTCGGGTAGTACACCCAGAGATGCGCGCCATCGGAGACCACGAGATCGCCATTTGGAGATCCATCGGGGTCGGCAAAGCGCATGGAGAAGAAGTTGGGCTGCTGCTGACAGACCCGGCCCGCGCTGGCAATCCGTCTTCGCGCCAGGCGCACCTGAATGATCTGCTCGAAGTCGGCGCAGATCGCCGGCAGTTCGCGGTGGACGCGCGCCGCCTGCGCCAGGGGCGACGCACTCTGCTGTGCATCTCCCGCAGCCGGGGCGGCAAGGGCGGTCAGGAAAAGGAAGGCGTGCCCGGCATGGCCCAGGAACTGTCGGCAGCCCGCAGGCCACCCCTTGCGGCATTCGCATGACGGCGCACTCCGACCGGGCGTCCGGACGCGGGTGGTCGATCGGGTCAGGATGGACATATGTCGTCTAGGGAATCGGGGCCGATCAGAACCTCGCGCGGCTTCGACCCGTCGGGCGGACCCAGTACCCCGGCCTCATGAAGCTGATCGACCACGCGGGCCGCGCGTCCGTACCCAATCCGGAGTCGCCGCTGCAGGAGCGAGGTCGAGCCGCCGCCATTCCGAATACAGAGATCGGCCGCCTCGCGAAAGAGTTCATCCCACTCGCCCCCTCCTCCCCTTCCCTCTCCCTCTTCGGTCTCGCCCTCCAACTGCCGCAGCTCTTCCAGGATATCGACCTCGCCGCGCATCTCCCGCGCATGTCGCAACCCCTCGACGGAGCTCGCGCGGTCGCGGTACCATGTCATCAGGGCCTCGGTTTCGTCGGTCGAGAGATAGGCGCACTGAACCCGCACCGGCTCACTGCGCCCCGGAGGCAGGAAGAGCATGTCGCCCGCCCCCAGGAGCGAATCGGCGCCATTCTGGTCGAGGATCGTGCGCGAATCGGTCTTCGATGCGACGCGAAAGGCGATTCGGCAGGGAAAGTTGGCCTTGATGAGCCCGGTAATCACATTCACGCTCGGACGCTGGGTCGCCACCAGGAGATGGATTCCGATTGCGCGCGCCTTCTGGGCAAGCTGCGTCAGCGGCTTCTCGACTTCGGCCTGCACCGTCATCATCAGGTCGGCGAGCTCGTCCACAACCACCACAATCCAGGGCAGCCGCCCCCCCCGATAGACCCACCGCGCCGGATCCTCCTCGGGTCCGTCGGGTTCGGCGGCTCGGAGCGACACGCCGCGATCCACCCGGGCATTGAACTCGCGGAGCGACCGCACGCCATTGACGCTGAGCAGGGTATAGCGCCGCTCCATCTCCAGAACCGCCCACCGCAAGACCCCGGCGGCCTCCTTCGGATCGGTCACGACCGGGTGGCGAAGGTGGGGAAGGTCGGCGTAGGCCGAGAGCTCGACCATCTTGGGGTCGATCAGGAGAAGGCGCAGGTGATCGGGACCGTGCCGATAGACAAGACTGGTGACGATGGTGTTGAGGCAGACCGACTTGCCCGCGCCGGTCGCGCCGGCGATGAGCGCATGCGGCATCTGCGCCAGATCGGTGACGCAGGGATCGCCCCCCAGATCGCGCCCCAGCGCCAAGGGAAGCGCGGCCTGAGACGCGGCGTAGTCGGGAGCCTCGAGAACTTCGCGGAGTCGCACCATTTCGGGTTGCGGGTTCGGGATTTCGACACCCACGGCCCCCTTTCCCGGAATCGGCGCCACGATGCGAACGCTGCGGGCCCGCATGGCCAGCGCCAGATCGGCGTCCAGGCTGGCAATCCGGTTGACCTTCACCCCCGCATCGGGAACGACCTCGTACTGGGTAATGACCGGACCGGTGGTGCGACCGGCGATTGTGCAGCCGACATTGAAGGTGTGCAGCGTCTTGACCAGAACGCGGCCAAGCTGATCGAGCGCATCCTCCATGCCGATCGCGCTGCCGGGAGTGGGGGGGGTGAGAAGGGTGGAGGGCGGACGCCACGACGGATCGATCCCGGCTCCGGCCCGAGCGATGGAGCGGGAGCGCTGCGGGAGCGCCAAGGGAGCGGGCGGGGCGGGAGCGGGTTCAGGCGAGGCGCCGGACACAGCGACTTCCCCCGGCCCGGCCCCCATCTGCGCCGCAGAACCCTGTTCCGGCGCGGCACCCTCGCCACCCCCTGCGCGGCCACCGAACCCGGGCTCTGCGTCGCTGGCCGCAACCGCATCCGCCTCGTGCCTCAGGGCCGCCTCTTCCCGGCGCGTCGCCCGCCGCAATCGGCCCCGCGCAACCCAGTCGCCGGCGGCTGCGCGCGTCTCCCGGCCTCCCCACCGCACACCCCGCATCATCAGCGCGGCCACGAATGAGGGCGGCCGCGTCGGGTCGAAGCGAAAAGCGATCACTGCAGCCACCACCGCCGCCGTCAGATAGAGCACCCAGGCCGCAAAGCCTCCGACCCAGGCGCGCAGGGGTTCGCCCATGAGACGACCCGCCATTCCGGTCAGCGAGTCGCCTCCGCCTGCAAGTTCGGCGCCGAGGGGCAGCAGAAACAGAAGAGCGATCGTCAGCACCAGCAGGCTGCGCCGAAGCGCCGCCGATCCCCACCTGCCGATCGTGGCCGCGGTGGTCAGCAACCCCAGGGCGACCGCCGCGCTTCCCAGACCCAGAAGAGCGGTCAGAGCGCGCTGCAGCGCTCCGCCGGCGGGGCCCACCGGGTTGCCGGTCGGAAAGAGTTCGGCGACGCGCGCACCCAGAATCCCGATCGGAAAGAGTGCGGCCGCCACCAGGAAGGCTGCGACCGCAATCACCAGCGCCAGAGTGGCACTCAGACCGGTGGGAGCGTCGTTCGCGCCAGGGGAGGTGGGGGCATCGGCGCCCTCGGGGCGGTCGGATTCGGGGCGATCGCCTCGATCCTTGCGGCGCCAGGGCAGCATCGCCGAGCCGGGGGCCCTAACGGGCCGCTACGGTAATGATCTCGTCCTGCATCATGGGAACAATCTTATGGCGATCCATGGCTGCGCACAGGTGCAGATCGCGCCCAAGCCCCACATTCACCAGAGCCCGGCCGGCCGCAGTCCCCGCCAGCCACTCGGCCGAAACCCGGTGCAGTCGCGCCAGATCGGCGGCGGCGGCCGCATCCTCGGCCAGGATCGCGCCCGGTGCGCCCTCTTCGCAGATACGCCGCACGATCTCGCCGGCGCAGAGGGTGTCGTCCAGGGCGAAGCGGTCCTTTCTGCCTGCACAGACAATCACCACCGAGGAGTCGTCCTGCACTGCGCGCGCCACCGCGCCGACATTCATGAAGGACGCCACAATCACCCGGCGCGCCCCCTTCGCCGCCACCAGCGCCCGGGTTCCATTCGTGGTCGTCATCACCAGCGAGCGCCCCGCAACCCGGTCGGCGCTGAACTCGGCCGGCGAGTTCCCCAGATCGAATCCCGCAATGCGGATTCCTTCGCGCTCGCCGCAGAGCAGCCCATCCGGCCACTGCACGCGACGCGCCTGATCCACCGATACCGCAGGCCGGATACAGGCGGCTCCATTGGCCATCGCCTCGACCATGCACGCGGTCGCGCGCACTGCATCGATCACGATTGCCGTGGCGTCGCCGAGCTCGGCGGCATCGATCTCGGCGGGGGTAAAGCAGACGCGAATCTTCACGATTTCATTCCCCCGAATCTCTCCACGAATCCCGTATCCACATCACCCTTGCGGAAGTCTTCGTCGCGCGTAATCGCGGCCAGGTAGTCGATCGTCGTCGCAACTCCCTCTACGACAAAGGACTCCAGCGCCTCGCGCCCCCGCACCACGGCCTCATCGCGGGTATTCCCCCACACAATCAGCTTGGCCAGAAGCGAATCGTAGAAGGGCGGCACCCGATATCCGGAGTAGATGTGGGTATCGACCCGCACCCCCGGACCGCCCGGGGGATGAACGGTGGTAATCAGCCCCGGAGAGGGAGCAAAGGCGCGCGCGGGATCCTCGGCGTTGACCCGGAACTCGATTGCGTGGCCATGCTGACGCTGCACACCCGCCGGAAAGGAGAGGGCCTCGCCGGCGGCGACCCGAATCTGCTCCTTGACCAGATCCAGTCCGGTGGTGGCTTCGGTGACCGGGTGCTCGACCTGAATCCGGGTGTTCATCTCGATGAAGAAGAATTCGCCCGATTGATCCAGGAGAAATTCGACCGTGCCCGCGCCCACGTAGCCGATCGCCTCGGCGGCCCGCACCGCCGCATCTCCCATGCGGGCGCGCAGGGCGGAGTTCAGCGCCGGCGAGGGCGCCTCTTCCACCAGCTTCTGATGACGGCGCTGAATCGAGCAGTCGCGCTCGCCCAGGTGAACCACCCGCCCGAAGCTGTCGCCAAAGACCTGAAACTCGATGTGACGCGGCTTCACAATGCAGCGCTCCAGGTACATGGCGCCATCGCCGAAGCCGGCCTCCGCCTCGGCCCGAGCTGTGGCGAAGGTTCGCGCAAAGCTCTCCTCGGAGTCCGCAATCCGCATTCCCTTGCCCCCGCCCCCGGCCGCCGCCTTGATCATCACCGGGAATCCGATGCGGTGCGCCACGGCCAGCGCCTCCTCTTCATTCTCGACCAGCCCATCCGATCCCGGCACGACCGGCACATCCGCCGCGCGCATCGTCTGGCGCGCCACCGCCTTGTCGCCCATGGTGCGGATCTGGTCCGGGGTCGGTCCCACAAAGACCAGATCGGAGCGGCGGCAGATCTCGGCGAAATCGGCATTCTCGGCCAGGAAGCCGTAGCCCGGATGCACCGCTTCGGCCCCTGTGATCTCGGCTGCGGCAATGATCCGCGAGGCCTTCAGGTAGGAGTGCGCAGCCAGGGCCGGTCCGATACAGACGGCCTCGTCGGCAAAGCGCATGTGGAGCGATTCGCGGTCGGCCTCCGAATAGACCGCCACCGTGCGGATCCCGAGCTCGCGGCAGGCGCGCATGATCCGGAGCGCGATCTCGCCCCGATTCGCAATCAGCAGCTTTCTGAACATCTTCTCCTGTGCGCCGCGGGACTGGTGGAGCCCCTGCGATCGCCCGCGAGCGGCTGCTCGGCAGTTCGTGGAAAATGTCGGGCGTGCACCGGGAACGACTGCTAGGGCTCGACCCGGAAGAGGACCTGTCCGTAGTCCACCGGCTCGGCGTTATCGACGCAGATCTCGGCGATCCTGCCACTGACCTCGCACTCGAGCTCGTTCATGAGCTTCATCGCCTCGATCACGCAGAGCACATCGCCGGCGCCCACCCGCGCTCCGACTTCGACATAGGGATCGGCGTCGGGCGAGGGAGCCCGGTAGAAGGTGCCCACCATCGGCGAGGTCACCTCGACCAGGTTGGAGGGGGACGCGGCGGAAGAGGACGGCGTCCCGGGGGCGGCCTCGGCGGCCGGGGGCGGCAGGGGTGCAGCCGCAGGGAGGACGGGCGAAGCGGTGGCCGGGGCATGCGCGACAGCGCTTCCGGAGGGGGACTTCGCCATCCGGATGCGGGTCGGGCCGCGCTCGATCTCCAGGGAATCCAGCGACGACTCGTCCATCAGCTCGACCAGCGCCCGCAAGAGTTCGATGTCGATCATCCGGTCACCCGGGTCAGGTACTTGTCCTCGCGCCGGTCGATCCGCAACCGGTCGCCGACCTCAATAAAGAGCGGCACCTGCACGACCGCTCCCGTCTCCAGGGTGGCAGGCTTGGTGGCTCCCTGGGCGGTGTCGCCGCGGAAGCCGGGGTCGGTGTCGGTCACCTCCAGCTCGACAAAATCCGGAAGCTCCACACTGATCACCGTCCCATCGTGCACCAGGCCATGACACTCCATGTTCTCCTTCAGGTACTGAAGCTGGTTCGAGCCCAACATCTCGCCGCCGATCGGAATCAGATCGTAGGTCTCTTGGTCCATGAAGTGGTAGAACTCGCCGTCGCTGTATGAATAGTTGACCGGACGCCGCTCCAGGCGCACGCTCGTCACCCGCTCGCCGGCGCGGAAGGTGCGATCCACGACCGCTCCGGTCAGGACATTCTTGAGCTTGGTGCGCACGAAGGCCCCACCCTTGCCGGGTTTGACGTGCTGAAAGTAGGTGATGGTCCAGAGAACGCCCTCGATCTCCAGAACCATTCCATTGCGAAAATCCGCAGTGCTGGCCATCGGCTCCTCGTGTACAGGAAGTGGCTCTCAGGAAGCAGCGCCCGAATCGCGATCCAGGAGACCGCAGAGACAGCGAAAGCCCGAAATGTAGCTGTCGATCCCGAATCCGGCGACCAGTCCCGCGGCAGCCGGTGCCAGGAAGGAGTGACGGCGGAACTCTTCGCGCCGGCAGGGATTGGAGAGATGAACCTCGACGAAGGGAAGGCCGGTGGCCAGGAGCCCATCCAGCAGCGCCACCGAGGTGTGCCCCAGAGCGGCCGGATTGATGACGATTCCATCGGCGCGCTCGCGCACCTCGCCGAGAAAGTCCAGGATTTTCCCCTCGGAATTGGACTGGAAGCACTCGACCGTCGCCGTCAGTGCGGCTGCCTCGCGGGCGAGCGCGCGATCAATCTCGGCAAGGGTGGCCGTGCCATAGATGCCGGGCTCGCGAACGCCAAGCAGATTGAGGTTGGGGCCGTGGACGACGGCGATCCTGATCAAGTCGACAAACTCCGGCTGGGGGAACGGGCGGTCGGTGAACACTGTCGCTCCCCGGCAGCGGGGGGCTGGGGGCAATATCCTGCTCTGCGAACCCATGAAGCTGGATCTGCGGGGGCGGTCTGTCAAAGGCGAGCGCGGCGCGACAGCGCATGGAGGGAGCTGTTGCGGTTGAGACCCGGCCGGTGACGGGGTTAGATTCCTCAATATCGACCTTCCGAATCCGGGTGCCCGCCCCGTACAACCGGGCATCCCCGGGGAAGTGTGTAAGGGGCCGCTGGTCCCTGCCCGTCGTCCCGAGGCAACGCTGGAGGTGGCAACCGCCATGATGGAACAACTGAGAAGAAGTACGAAGTGGATCATGATCGCCGTGGCCATTGCCTTCGGCGGACTGCTGTTCTTCGAGTGGGGAATGGACATTACCGGCCAGACGTCGGGATCCTTCGGCGAGATCGGCCGCGTGAACGGCACGCCGGTCAACTACGACCAGTACATGGCCTCCTACCGCAATCTCTACGATCGGCAACAGCAGCTTCAGGAAGAGCCGATCACCAACGCGCAAAACTCCGATCTTGAGGACCAGGCGTGGGACGAGGTCGTCAACAGCATCCTGATTCAGCAGGAGCTGAGGCGGCGGCAGATCGTGGTGACCGACGAGGAGGTGCGGAGCGCAGCGCTTCTGACCCCTCCGCCCGACCTCATGTCCAATCCCGCCTTCCAGACCGACGGCAACTTCGACATCTCCCTCTACCAGCAGTTCATCGCCACCGCCGACGACCTGACGCAGCTCCAGCTCGAGGCTTACTATCGCGATCTGATCCCGCGCGGCAAGCTCATGCGGCAGCTCGCAACCGGCATCTACCCCTCCGATGCAGAGCTCTGGCGGGCATGGCGCGACATGAACGAGCGCTCCAGCGTCAGCTTTCTGCTGATCGAGGCCCAGAGCCGCATCTCCGACGACCGGATCGAGGTGACCCCGGCCGAGATTGAGCGCTACTACGACCGCAATCGCGAGGATTTTCTGGTTCCGGCAAGCGCCGAGCTGGTCTATGTCACCCTGCCGAAAGCCCCCACCGCAGCCGACACGGCGGCCGTTCTGGAGCACGCCGCGACGCTGCGCGAGGAAATTCAGGGTGGAGCCGATTTTGCCGAGGTGGCCGAGCGCGAGAGCTCCGACGAGGGAACGGCGCCCCTCGGGGGCGATCTTGGGGTCTTTGGCCGCAACCAGATGGTGGCCGCCTTCGATTCGGCCACCTTCGCCGCCCGGATCGGCAGAGTCACCGAACCGGTGCGGACCTCCTTCGGGGTGCATCTCATCGAGGTCATCGAGCGTTGGGGACAGGACTCGGCCCAGGCGCGGCACATCCTTCTGCCCTTCGAACGCACCGACGAATCCGAGATCGATCTTTTGGCGCTGGCCGATTCGCTCGAGGAGCTGGGCGAGGCCATGCCTCTGGCGGACGCAGCCGCGCGTCTCGGTCTCGAACCCGACACCACCGAAATCATCTCCACCCTGATGATGGTTCCCGGAGCCGGCCCAATCGCCGAGGGGGGCGAGTGGGTCTTCGAACCCGAGACGATGATTGGCGACGTCAGCCCGGTCTTCGAGAACGCCACCACCTTCTACGCACTCGAGGTCGTCTCCCTGGACCCCGAACGCACCATGGACGTTGCAGAGGCTGAAGCGACGATCCGCACCACGATCGGGGTACAGAAAAAGAGCGCGCTGGCGCTGGAAGAGGCGCGCGAAATCGCGGCCGCGGTGGTCGGCGGGCGCACGCTGGCCGAGGTCGCGCAGGAGTTCGGATTGGAGTTGCGCGAGGCCGCATCCTTTACCCGCAACGACTTCGTTCCCGGATTGGGGCGCCAAAACGCCGCCGTGGGAACCGCCTTCGGGCTGGAGATCGGCGAGGTCTCCGATGGCGTTGAGGCCAATGGCAACGCCTATGTCATCGAACGCACAGGCTTTGAAGCCGCCGACAGCACCGCCTGGCTGGAACAGCGCGATCAGCAGCGCCAGCAGATCGCCGGCCTGATCCGGCAGGAACGCATCGTACTCTGGATCGAGGCGCTGCGGGCCAATGCGCGCATCGTGGACCGTCGCGAAGAGGTGCTGAGCGCACCCGACGAAAACCCGGGACTGCCGCTGCCGCCGGTCTTCTAGCAGGCAAGTGGAGGCGGCGGTTCATCGAGAAGTGGTGCGACGGCCTTCTGCACGAGCCGGGGCCGGGCACCCCCTAACCGAGGGACGGTTCAAATCGACGGCTGGTGATTCGATACGCCGCCCACCGGAGGTGTCGAACCAGTGTCGCTGATGGATTCACCGACCTCTCCGGGAGGAACCTGGTGCGCCCGCAAAACTGCCTTGTCGTCCTCGTCGCGTTATGCGCTTCCATCTTCCCACTCCGGGCTCAAACGGACGCCACCCTCCAGGTCCGGGAAGTCTTTTGCGTTGGCGGCCCGGGAGACCGGACGCAGTTCACCGAGGTGACTGACATCGTTGTGCGCGGAGATACCCTGATCGTACTGGACCGCAGGGAATCCCGACTGGTGGAGATCAGCGCGCATGGCGAGCCCATAGGGGAATTCGGGCGAGAGGGCGAAGGCCCCGGCGAGTTCAGGTCGGCGAGCGCCTTCGGGGTCATGGACGAAGGAGAGCTTTGGGGTCATCGACTACGGATTGCGAAGGATCACGTTCTTCGACCCGAATTGGCAGATCATCAGCACGGAGTTAGGATGGCCGGAGGGGGTGACGCCCTACGCCGTGCTGACCGATTCTACGGTGCTGGCCATGACTGCCGTGGGCGATTCTAGGAGTCTGACGATTCTGGGGTTGCCCGGATTTTCCCACACGCATACGCTCGCCGAACTCGATTGGGAACATAGAGATCTGACTCTGGATCACCCGGATGGCTCTCACAGGGGGCGCTTTCACATGCGACAACCATTCGGGGACTGGGATCTCTTCGGCATATTCGCCGATGGCGGCATCTGGATGGTTGAACGGCCCGCCCCCATCGAGAACCACCCCGATGGCCACCGTCGCCATTTCGCGGTGGGACTCCGGAGGCCGAGATCTCGGCGTGTCGTCCATCAGCTTCGAACGGGTCGCAATCCCGGCAGAAACGGTCGCAGACACCCTGACTGGCGTGGCCGGGATCGGCTATCCGAAGCTCTATTCCCAATCTGTATTCACGGTGGCCCAGCTTCGTGACAGGGTGTTTCTTCCCGACCACTTCACGCCGATCCATGAGGTGGTGCCGTCGGAGTCCGGCGAACTGATTCTTCGGCAGGCAGGCTTCGGGAACCGCTGGCTGCGCTTCAATCCCGATGAAGGCAAGACCGGACTGATCGACTTCCCGAATGAGTTTCAACCGATGGTCGCAGCGGGCAACAGGGTTGCTGGCCGCCAAATGGACGATCTGGGAGTCCACACGCTTTGTGTCTTGCAGATCTCGTCAGACAGGTCGGCAGGCGCCGCTCCGTGACGATCTGGCCCTTCCCGCCTTCCCTGTGCGCCCCGCCCAGGCCGGTTTTCCTGTAAAAGCCGGTTCCCCTTGTATCCGGGGCTTCCGGCTTCACACCCATCCTACCCTGTCGTCAACCGCCGGGGGGCACCCTCGTCGTTCTGGCTCTCGGCGTCTTCGCGCGCGGCGGGGAGCTCTCTCTCGGGGGGCGGGGTTGTCACCGATGTGCGAACTTCGCGCACCGAGGACTTGAACTCGCGGATTCCCTTCCCCAGCGAGGTTCCGATCTCCGGCAGTCGCTTGGCCCCAAAGAGAAGCAGGACAAGCATGAAGATGGAGACCATTTCCAATGGACCGAGACTGAATGGCATCTGTGTTGTCTCCTGTATGGCGGGTTGCTCTGCGGCCGTAGCGTACGGGGGAATGTACCCCGGGCGACCGGAGGGGCACAAGCCGAATGGGTGAAATCTAATCAGATCCAGGCGCGCAGGACCAGAGCGACGACCGCGATTCCCACCAGGGTCATGACATTGACTGCAATGTTGAGAGGCCCCAGGGTGAAGCTTACCGCGACCAGATCGAGGTAGATGGGGCCAACCGACATCGATGCCGAGGTGGTCAGGAAGAGGCGCGCGGCGCTCTCCGGCAGAAAAATCTCGGCCAATCGGCTGAAGACGCCCCCCACCACCAGGCCGGCGGCAACCGCAACCAGCCCGCGCTTCAGAAGTCGGCTGCGTCGGTTATTGGATTCGGGCATGGGTCATGGGGCCGGACTGCTGGCAGTGCATGAAACGTACCGGGTCTACAGAGATCGATCGGTAACGTAGTGAACCGCGCCCTGCAGGGCATCGAGCGCGGGGCTCGGACGGAGGCCGTGAAGAGCCCGTTCGGCTTTTTTCGTAAAGGCAACCGCCCGCGCTCTGGCATATTCGATTCCGCCATTGCGCCGCACCAGAGCCACGATCCGCTCGATTGCGTCGTCGCCGGGATCCGGGAGAGCGAAGAGATGGCGGACCTCTTCGACCTCGGCAGGCGACATCTCGCGCAGCGCACCGACGAGGGGAAGGGTGACCTTGTGACCGCGCAGATCGAGTCCCGGAGGCTTTCCGGTCACCTCCTCGTCGCCCACATAGTCCAGCATGTCGTCGGTGATCTGAAAGGCCATTCCAAGGGCATGGCCATAGTCGCGCAGCACGTCGCGGCGCGCGGGATTCCCGGCCAGCGCACCGAGCTCGCAGGCCGCCGACATCAGCGAGGCGGTCTTGGCGGCGATCAGGCGGTCGTATTCGCTCTCCGAATAGCTGAGATCGTCGTACGAAAGAAGCTGCCGCATCTCGCCGATGCTCATGGTGTTGGCGGCGGTGGCCAGAACCTGCATCGCCCCCAGGTTGCCGATCCGGGCCAGCTCCGTGACCGAGCGACTGTAGAGGTAGTCGCCCATGATGATGGCGATCTGATGCGTCCACACCGAATTCACGGTGGGCATGCCACGCCGCAGGACGGAGTGATCGACCGCGTCGTCGTGAACCAAGGTGGCGATATGAACAAGCTCGACCACGGCGGCAAGGGTAATCGCGTCGCGCGCGGGAACGGCCTCGATCTCGCTGCAGAGCAGAACCAGGGTGGGACGGAACATCTTTCCCGGCACCTGCATGAGGTAGGCGTTCACCTCGTCGATCATGGCGTAGTCGGCCACGGCAATGCGGCGCAACTCGCCCATGACCTCCTGAAGACGGTCGCGAACCGGCGCCCGGATCTCGGCCCGAGAGTGAGGGGGGGCTCCCAGGAGCATGCTGCGATCTATCATCTGAAGAGAATCTCATTCGATTCGGATTCCGTGCAACTCCCCCAACCCGGTCGCTCCGAATTGCGCAAGATGCACCCGGCATCAAAGATAGCGCCGACGGCGAATCTCATCATGCCGGACCAGATAGCGCGCCAGCCGTCGGCTCAGCGAACGCTCCTCGCTCCACTGGCGAATCTGCAGCTCGCGAACCGCTGCGGGGGTTGCCACCGGGTCGGGAGCCATTCCGATGATCTCGGTCCCGGCCACCTCCCCACCCAACGCCTCCACCGCCGCCCGAATCGCGCGAAAGACGGTCAGAGGATGGGTCGCCCGGGGGTCTTCGAGATTCATGGAGATCTGCAGACGCCCCTGGCGCGGCAGGTGAAGGCCCAGCGCGCGCACCCCCCGAAAGCCGCCATTCCGTTCCCGGATCCGGCCCGCGATTTCCTTTGCCTCCGCAAGAGAGATCCCGGTCAGATCGACATTCCAGGCAAGCAGAACCGGGCGCGCGCCTACGCACACGGCTCCGGCGGTGGGGTGACGCAATGGGTACAGCGGTCGCCCCTCTGCATCCAGGCCGGGCAGATCGGCCTCATCCGGTTCCGGCGCGCGGAAACGGCGGCGAATGCGGGCCAGCGAGCGCCCCGGGGGGACCGAAGCTGCGCCGTAGAGAATGGCGGGTACCCCCAGCGCGGCAATGCGCGCGGCCGCGCGTCTCGCCAGGACAACCGTCTCGTCCATGCCGATCCGGTGCAGCGGAATGAAGGGCAGGACATCGAGGGCGCCGACGCGCGGGTGAATACCGGAGTGGCTGCGCAGATCGATCGACCGCAGCGCCAGCCCGGCCACCGCCACCGAACCCTCCTCCACCGCCCCGGGCGATCCGATCGCGGTGACGACCGCGCGGTGATGATCGGGGTCGCGCGTCCGGTCGAGCACCTCGCAGCCGGACCGCTCATAGAGCGCAGCGACGCGATCCGCAAAGCGGGGGTCGCGGCCCTCGCTGAAATTGGGTACCGCTTCGACGACCGAAATCAATCGCCGACAGCATCCAGGGCCGGGTTGTCGGGCTGTGGCTGGAAGGCCCAATCGAAGACCGCCAGGCGGTGTCCGCGCTGGTCGGTTCCCAGAAGCACGGGGCGCAGCGCTCCGAAGCGGGTCGCGCCATCTTCGCCCGTCAATCGCACCATGTAGGTGTAGCCCGGCGAGAGCGGCACCGGCGCGGAGGAGTACCCCGAGAGCGGTGCGCGCTCCCACGATGTGCAGTCGGCATCGGCTCCCGGACCGCACTTGAGCGCCGATGTGGCCCGGAATTCGGGGTGAATGCGGGCGAGCGGACCCGGGACCAGGCGCGGCCCCTGGCGGTCGTGCTCGAAGCGCAGATGGCGGTCGGCGGCATCGCCCGCAGCGATCGCGGTCGCACTCTCGACCCTCTGAAAGCGGAATCCCGACTGCGCGGCAAGATCCTGGTGGCTGTAAATCACCTCGCCGGTGTAGTCAACGCGCGGGGTGGCGCTCACTCTGCGGCTGTCCTCGCTCTCGTGGCCCTGATCGTCCACCGCAGTGACCAGATAGGTCTGGGTGACGCCATTGTCGGCAAGCGCATCGAGGAAGGCGGGGGAATCGGTTTCGCCCAGAACGAAGACATCGTCGTCGGTGACCGCATGCACGCGGTAGACGGAGAAATCGTCTTCGCGGGCGGGCGAATCGTCCCAGTGCAGATAGACCGCATGGTCGAGGGCGATGGCGGCAACGGCCTCGGGAACGGGGGGCGGAATGGGCTCCGGCACGCGAATTTCGACAGCGCGTTCACTGGGCGTCTCGGTGCCGCTGGCAAGATCGACTGCGGCCACATAGTACTCGTAGGTTGTGCGGCTCTCGACATTGATGTCGCGGTAGATGCAGCCGCCGTCGATACAGCTTGTGACCTCGGCGATCAGGAAATAATCGGCGTCGCGCACACGCTTGCCATAGACCCGGAAGATCTCGTCGTTCCACTGCGGGCCCAGCCTCCAGGAGAGGTCGATTCCGCGGTTGTAGTACCAGCCGGCCAGGTCGCGGGGGGCGTCGGGATCCTCGAAGAAGAGGAAATCCTCGTCACACCCTGCCAGGAGCGCGCAGGCGATGAACGGGCCGATCAGTGTCCGCTTCATGGTCCTGTCTCCTTCCTCGTTTTCGTCGGTGATGGGACAGTGGCGCGGGGGGTCGGGGCGGATTTTCGGGCGGCAAAGGCGGTTGCGGACGACCCCGGGCGCACCGTGCAGACAGCTCCCGATGCATATGTCGTACCATCCCGGACGAAGACGGCGGAGGCGAACCAGTCAGCGCTGCGGCAGAAATCCGTTTTGTCGGCCCTCCAGTCCGCCGGCGCGCTGTTCGTAGTCGAAGTGCAGATCGCGGTTGTCGGAGAGCGCCACCTCGAAGAGGAAGGTCCAGTTGCCGGTCGCGGTCTGCCGGAAGGAGAAGTCGGCCTCCCAGCGATGGAGATTGCGCCGCAGACTGATGATGTGATCGTTGAAGGCGGAGGCAGCCACATCGTAGGAGGTCCGCCACCGCACCGACCAGCTCTCGGTGGGCTGGAAGTTCAGCGTTCCCTGGAGCATGCTGTTGTCGGACGCCCCGGCGCCCCGGTTGCGCGCCACCGAATAGGAGACCGAAGCGTCCCAGCTCCCTACCCGGCCCGCCCCCCTCGACTGTCCGCCTCCGGCACGGCCCCGTCCTCCACCGGGGACAATCGTGGATTCGCCCAGATCTTCGTCCGCAAAGCCGGCCGGGTCGCGCAAATCGGCATCGACGGGGTTCCCGGCGCCCGCCTGCGTGGATGGGCCCGTCTCCGAATCCGCCTCCCCGGCCTCGCCCCCGGCAAGGCTGCGCAGCCAGCGAAAGAGGGTGGTCTCGCTTCCCATCGAGAATCCCAGATTCACATTCGAGACATAGAGCGAGAAGGGCCGCGCGCCGCCCGCCGGATTGAGCCCGGCGTCGTCGAAGAGAAAGTGCTCGAGCGAGAGGGTGAGGCCGCGCAGGTAATCGGAGCTGATCTGGTGCGAGATGCGGAGGTTGTCGGCGAATCCGCGGGTGAAGTGGCCCAGCCGGGTCGCCTCTTCAAAGTCGTAGGTGACCGCGCTTGAGCGCAGCGCCAGAATTGTGACTGTGCGCGCCTGTGGCAGCCGGCGGGGACCGTCGGTGGGGGCGGCAACGGTCTGAGCGGTGGTCGAATCGGCGTTTTCGTCCTCGACCTTCATCTCGAAGGTCTGGGTGAGGCCGATCCGGAGCTCGTTGCGGGGCTGAATGGCGCGATTGCCGAAGGTGGCGACCTGTTGGGGCGTGGGGGTGACCTCGGGGGTGTAGGCAAAGTCGATGCTCGGCGAGAGCTTGTGACGCAGCCGCCCGCCGCCGTAGAAGCCGTAGATGTCGGACTTGAGCTGCACGCCCAGCGAGACCCGGCTCGGCGCAGAAACAAATCCGCCCCCCGCGACGGACGAGGTGTCGGAGCGGATCGAGCGCCCCGAGAGCGCGAGCTGCGGCGTAATGGTGGTCGAGCCGATGAGGGTCTGCTGATAGTTGACCGCAGTCGTCCAGGTCAAATTTTCGGCGGCGAAATCCACCGCTTCGTCGGTGGCGGCGGCGTGCGGATAGACGACCGAGCGCTGCAGATCGGCCACGCTCCAGATTCCCGCGCGCTGGGCAGGCATCTGTGGGTCGAAGAAGGTGGCGGGAATGGAGAAGTGGGTGTCGCGGTTCAGATCCACACTCTGACGAATCGAGAAGGCGCCGGCCGAGAGGGTGCCCGAGAGCCCGAAGCGCAGATTTTCGCTGTCGGCCAGACTCAGCGTAAAGGGCTGGTCGGAGGCCGGGTCGGGGACGGGCTGGTCGCGCACCGCGCGAGAGAGGCGGGCCGAGGCCGAGACGGTGGCGTTGTTGTAGAAGCGCGAGCGGTTGGGGGCGGCCGGGAAGAGCGTAATGGTGGAGAGCGACAGATTGGCGGTGGGAAGGGTCATCTCGACGCGATCGTCCGAGAGGAACTGGCGGCGGTTGGCGCTCAGCGAGAGCGTGCCCCAGTCGAAGCGGTGATTGAGTCCGCCCTCGGAATCGATCGACTGGGTGATCTCGCGCGGATCGAAGGAGTTGCGGCGCACAAAGGCGGCGCTGGAGGCGTAGCGGCCCGAGAGACGCAGCCGCGTTCGCTCCGAGATCTCCCAGTTGTAATTCGCATCGAATGCCAGCTCGGATCCCCCCTCGTTCCTCCAGAACTGGCGGAAGCTGATATCGGAATCCATGAACTGCCGCAGCCAGTTGAACTGCATCCGGCCGGTGAGGGCGGCGTAGTTGCCGCTCCACCAGTCGGCTCCGACCTGCGCGTCGAGGTAGTCGTTGATCGCCCAGTAGAAGCCCAGGTTGGAGATCCGGCGCGAATAGCCGCCCGAGGTGCGCACAATGTCATTCACCGAGAAGCGAATCGGCAGCAGACCGGAGCGGCGCCCTTGCTCGGTGTTCTGCGCAATGAAGGGAAGCCAGAAGACTCCGACATCGCTGAAGTAGAGAAGAACATTGCGCGCTACAATGGTGCCGCCCTCGGTGAGCTTCAGGTCGCGGGCGACGAAGTGATAGTGAGGTTCGTCGTGGTCGCAGCTTGTGAAGAGAACATCGTGGCCGAACTGGACATCGGGCGCCACTCCGGGGAAATCTCCGCGCACGATCCAGCTTCCCAGGCCCGCATCCATCCTGGTGTCAACCTCCGAGGCCGTGCCGCGATCCTGGTTCAGATCGAAGATGATTCGCCGCGCCAGAACCTCGTCGCCCTGCTCGGGACGGTACTTCGCCTGCTTTCCCAGGGTAAAGAGACGGCCGGTCGTTTCATTGAAGATCAGCGCCGAATCGGCTGCCAGCTCCACCCCCTCGCGGTTCATGACCGCCTCGCTTTCGTCGGCGCCCAGAAGGGTCAGTTGACGCGACCGGGTCTCGAAGCTGGCCGCGTTCCCCCGGTACTGAACGAGATCGTAGCCGGGCAGGGCCAGGATCTGCGAGAGCGCCGAATCGCGGGTGGGCGCCGCTGCCAGATTGTTGGCGGTGGAATCGAGGGGAAGGAGGCCGGTCGTGTCGCCCAGTCGCCGGGTGAGGCGCTCGAGCCGTTCCCGCACTACCTGCTGCAGCGAATCGCGCATCTCCTGTGCGGTCAGTTCCTTCGTCCCCGCCGGAAGAATGGCCGCAGCCAGCGCCGTCGCAGCCAGGAGCGGGCGCATCATCCGGCAGAGAGGATCTCCACGCTCCCTGCGCCGCGCTGCCCTATTCGGGATCGGAGTCGCCACGCGCCGGGTCGCCATGGGTGTAGGGAGTCGGTTCGGGCGGGGAGGCGGAATCGTCGACTGCGTTCTCCACCGAATCCTCGGGGCCTGCAAGGCTGTCGTCGGAGTCGTCGCGGTCGCGCTTCCGCCAGCTCAGCACACTGAGCAGGATGCCGAATTCATAGAGGAGAATGAGAGGCACAGTCATGAGGATCGAGAGAAGGATGAAATCGCCGGGCGAGAGGATGCTGGCCAGGACCAGGATGCCGACGATCGCATGGCGCCGCTTGCTGCGCAGGAAGGCGGGGGTAATCAGACCCAGAACGCTCAGCAGCAGGACCACGACCGGGAGCTCGAAGATCACGCCGAAGACCAGCAGAAGTTGGACGACAAAGGGGAAGTAATAGTTGGCCGTCCAGGCCGGTTCCAGGATATCTGCAAGCAGCCCGATGAAGAACTCCAGGGTGATGGGGAGCGCCACGAAGTAGCCCATCGCCACACCGAGCACAAAGAGCACCAGCCCCATGACGAGCGCGGGAATCAGGGCGCGCTTTTCGCGCGGCTCGAGGGCGGGCGAGAAGAATCCCCAGGCCTGATAGAAGACCAGCGGCGAGGCGAGCACCACGCCGACGACCAGTGTCAACTGCAGGAGGACGAAGAAGGAGGATTGGGGCGAGAGGGTGTCGAGCTGGAAGTCGGGTCCGAAGATCTCGCGGGCCGGTTGCAGAAGAAGGTGCGCCACATCGAAGTAGAGAACCAGAAAGAGACCGGCCAGCGCCCCGATCACGACCGCCAGAAGGCTCCAGAGAAGCCTCCAGCGCAGCTCCTCGAGATGATCCAGGAAGGGCATCTCCGCGCGGGGATTGTCGCCCCGGGCCAGAAGGCCGTCGTAGAGTCGTTTCATGAGGGGCTCCCGGCCGGAGGCGCTTTCATCAGATCCAGCTCTCCCTGATCGCGGTTCTGTGCCGTTTCGGCCCGCACATTCAGCGCGTCCACCGCTTCCTGGAAGTCGTCGATATGCTGAAAGTTGCGATAGACCGAGGCGAAGCGGATGTAGGCCACCCGATCGACCGGCTCCAGGCTCTCCATGACCGCCCTGCCGATCGCCGTCGAGGGAAGCTCGGCGCGGGCGGAGGCCGAGAGATCGTCCTCGATCCGGTCGACCAGTTCATCAATCGTCGCGGGCGAGATTGGACGCCGGGTGCAGGCCAGAGCGATGCTTTCGCGAATCTTGTCGCGACAGAACTCCTCGGCGCTGCCATCGCGCTTGAGCACCTGCAGAGGCCGCCGCTCCACCGCCTCCCAGGTCGTGAAGCGTTGGCCACACTCGAGACACTCGCGCCGTCGCCGCACGGCATGCCCTGAGCGCGCGGGCCGGCTGTCCACCACCCGGGTCGATTCGTGTACACAGGCGGGACATCGCATGGACCCGGTTCCAGTGCTGCCAGGAGCTCGCGCCGGTCAGGGAATCTGCGCGAGACGCTCCTGCGCCTGCGGGGCGAGCGGGTGATCGGGGTAGGAATCGAGCATCCAGCGCAGGTACTCGCGGGCCTCGTCATTGCGGTCGAGGGAGACGCAGAGCAGACCGGCGCCGAAGAGTGCGCGCGGAACCTCGTCCGCATCGGGGAAGAGGTCGGGGATCATGAGGTAGGTCTCGATCGCCTCTTCGGCCTGATCGTCCACCGAGAGCACCTCGGCCAACAGAAGATAGGCGGCAGGGGCGACCTCGCTGTCCGGGAATTCGCTCAGAAGCCGCTGCAGGGCGCGCCGGGCGCCGGTGGGCGAACCGCGCTCCAGGAACATCTCGCGGGCCTGTTCGTAGAGATCGCCGGCGGTGTCGCGACCCACTGCGGGATCGTCGTTGGCGCTGTCGTCCGCAGAGGCCGGATCCAGGGTGTCGGCGGCGGCCATGCCCAGAGATGCGCGCTCGATCTGCCGACTCTGCTGCTCGAGCTCTTCGGACATGAGAGCGAGGCTGCGCTGGCTCTGCCCCACGAGCTCGCCAATGACAAGCTGCTGTTTCTGGATGTCGTGCAGACGGTTGGTGACATCGCCGCGGAGCTCAAAGAGCGTTTCCGCAAGAGCGCTCACCGAATCCATTGCCTGGCCATTAACCCGCTCCACGACACGCAGCATGGCCCGGAAGGCGGAATCCTGGCGGGCGGAGAGGTAGCGCATCTCCTGATGAAGCTCGCGCAGGTCGCCACGGGTCGCGCACGCCGACGCCGAGAGGAGAACCGCGATGCCGGCTGCAACCGCCACCACTCCCCCTCCCCGGCAACGCCTCGCCGAAGCGGGGAGCGGGCTGCGCCTACGACCCGACGATTCCGTCACTGCCCATCGTGATCACGAACTCGACGCGCCGGTTCTCGGCCCACGCCCGTTCGTTCGATCCCTGCATGGCAGGGCGTTCCTCGCCGAAGGAGACGGTCGAGAATCGCTCTGCGTCCAGTCCGAATCCGGTCAGGAAGCGGACTACGGCATCGGCGCGCTCATTGCCCAGCGCAATGTTGTACTCCGAGGTGCCGCGTTCGTCGGCATGTCCCTCCATGCGCAGGCGAACGCCGGGGTTGGCCCGCAGAACCTCCAGCTTGGCGCGCAGGCGGGATTCGGTGTCGGAGCGCAGGGCTGACTCATCGTAGTCGAAGTAGACCGCTTCGCGCAGCGTCTGACGGGCATCCTCGGCGCGGCGGGCCATATCGCGGGCTCGTGCCTCTTCTTCGGCGCGCATGCGGGCCGCTTCGGCCTCCTCGGCTCTGCGGATCGAATCCTGCCGTGCCGCCTCGATCTCTTCGGGGGTGGGTCCGGTGGGCTGCGGATCGGTCTGCACCTCCTGCTGGCCGCCACATGCACTCACGATCAGCGTTGCCACAGTGGCAGTCAGGATGAAACGACGGTTCGACATCGGCCTGAGTTCTCCGGTTGAGTTGGAATGCGGGTGGGAGCGCTAGCGGGAGTCGCGACCCGCCCGCGCCGGGCCGCTCTTGCCATATCGGCCAAAATGTACACACCCGCACGCCCATCGTCAACAATGATGGTCAACAATGGGGACAGATGCTATTCGCGCAGCAGAGGCGACCAGTCGGTATCGGCGGCCCGCACGCTCGCCACCAGCCGTCGCTCGCGACCGGTGGCCGAATCCACAATAAAGACACCGAATCCGTTGCTTCGTTCCCCGGTAAAGACGATGTGCCGCCCGTCGGGAGCCCAGCTCGGGTCTTCGTTGTTGCCCGCGCGGGTGAGCTGAATGAGGCGCCGGTCGCCGGTCGCCATATCGGCCACGAAGATGTGGTACCGCGCCAGGGTGCGACGATCCGCGACCCCTCCGGCAAAGGCCACCCGTCCCTGGCCGGGCGACCAGTCGGGATCGGCAAAGTAGCCGCCCTGTCCGAAGCGGTAGGGCGAAAGCAGTGTGGCGTCGCCGCCCTGCGACGGAATCGTATAGACCTGCGGGGTCGTGACGCCCAGACGATTGGAGACAAAGACGATGCGGTTGCCGTCGTGCGACCAGGAGGGCTGGATATTGTTGGCCGGCCCCCCCACAAGCCGCTCCGCGCAACAGTTGTCGCGCAGATTCCCGGTGAAAATTCCCTCGGTCAGGATCGTGAAGGCCAACGCCGAGCCATCGGGGCTGTAGGCCGGGGTCAGGTGCTGTCCCTCGCGACCGAAATCGAGGGTGCGCTCGCTGCCGGTGGCCAGATCGAGTTCGTAGATGCGCGGCAGGCCGGATTTGTACGAAACATAGGCGATGCGCTGGCCATCGGGCGCCCAGGTGGGCGAGATGGCGATATCGTCGTCCCAGGTCATGCGCTGCAACCCCTCGCCATCGAAATCGACGACATAGATCTCCTTCGCCGTGTCGTTCCCGAAGGGCTGCATGGCAAAGGCGATCCGGGTGGCGGCGATTCCCGGCTCTCCGGTCACCCACTCCACCACAGTGTCGGCAATGCGGTGAACCGCCATGCGGAATCCGGGAGCGTCGGGGGGCGGAAGGGGAAATCGTTCGCGTTCAACGCTCGCGAAGACGATATCGTGCAGCTCAAGCGCAAGGTGGCGGCTGCCGACTCCCTCCTCGATCTGGCCCGTCAGCACCCAGTCGGCCCCGTACTGGTCCCAGAGCGCATACTGCACCCCGGTCTCGGCCAGCCCCTCGGGCAGTGAATCGATCACCACGAAGCGGTCGCTGTAGTCGAGGTCGCGCGCAATCGTCTCCTGGACGGTGACGGCCAGAGCGGGGTTGACCCCGTCGGCGCGGAAGGGCAGAATGGCGATCGGCGGCAGATAGACATTCTCGTAGGTCAGCCCCAGTTCGACCCCCGGAACGGCGCTCTGGGCACCGAGTTCCATGGGAATCAGGGCGGGCGCGGCCAGGAGGGCAATCCGAATCCACCGGGCCTGCGGGGCGCTGCCCCCTCTCTGCGGTATCGTCGGCGGGTTCATGGCGCTCCCCCTTCGGGTTCGGCTTCGCCTGGCGCGCCGGGTGCCTGAAGGGGCAACAACCGGTCGGCAGGCGCCTCTGCCTCGCTGCTTCCGGTACCCGAGGGCCGCAGGAAGAAGCGAATCGGCATGACATCGTACGGATAGCCATCGGGAAGCTGGCCCAGGCGACCATCCAGGCAATTTTCGGCGGCGGTAATGGCCTCGTTGTCGAAGAGAAAGCTCCCGGAGGCGACCCCCACATCCACGTCGGTCACGCTGCCATCGGTGTGGATCACGAAATCGATGGCTCCCGAGAGCCCGGCTGTGCGCAGCGAGGGGGGCAGACGGAAGCAGCGCGTCATCTGGCGCACGATATTCTCCCAGTAGGCGGGGTGGTCGCGGCGGACCCCCTGCGTGCGCACCACGATGTCTTCGCCCCCCTCTTCGTTCTCCTCCTCGGCGGGCGCGGCCGGGGGGACAGGATCGGGCGGGGTGGAATCCGGCGGCTCCGGCGGTGGCGTCTCGGCGATCTCTTCCTCGGGGGCGGGGGAATCTTCGGGATCGGCGGCCACCTCCTCGGGAACCGGGGTCGGCTCTTCGTCCTCTGCGACAGCTTCGACCGGCGTCTCGACGACCAGCTCCTCCTCGGGTGCGACGGGCATCTCCTCGGGGCGGTGGTCGGGCGCGGTCGCCGGAGGCGCCGAGACAATCTCCAGTTGCACCGTCTGGTAGATCACCGGCTCGGAATGGAGCCTCGGAAGCACCCCGAAGATCACCACCAGCAGCCCCAGGTGCAGCCCCAGCGAGAGCAGGAGCGCGCGCCGATCGAGGAAATCCCGCGGCGGAGCCATGGGGGGCCGCGAGGGGCGAGGGTCGGTCACCGCTCCACCTCTCCCTCCATGATGAGCGACAGTCCCACGCCTTCGTGCGCGGCCACGGCGCTGACAATGGTGGCCATCCAGCCCCAGATCGCGGCCGAATCGCCCTTGAGATAGACCATCTTCTGTTCCGGGTTCGCAGCGAGCATCTGCGAAAGGATCCCGCTCGCCTCGTCGGGGGTGCCGACCGGCGTGTCGCCCAGAAAGGTCGATCCGTCGCGCTGCAGAGTCACGACAATCAGATCCTCGGTGACCTCGACCTGACCGACGCGCCCCTGCGGAAGATCAACCTCGACCCCGCCCTGCAAAACCGGAGCCGTGATGATGAAGATGACCAGGAGGGTGAAGGCGACATCGACCAGGCTGGTGACATTGATCTCGGCCTGGATCGGGAGGGGATTGCGCCTCCGGCCCGCAGCTCCGCCCCTGCTCATACGTGACCGTCCCGCGCCAGGGTGCCGATGAATTCGCGGGTGAATCCTTCGAACTCGCCCTGGATCAGCGCCAGACGCGAGGCGAAGTGATTGTAGGCCAGCACGGAGGGAATCGCGACCGCCAACCCCGCCACCGTTGTGATCAGCGCTTCGGCCACCCCGGGCGCCACCGCCGCAATGTTGGTCGATCCGAACTGGGCGATTCCGATGAAGGTATTCATGACCCCGATCACCGTTCCCATCAGCCCGAGCAGGGGTGAGACCGACCCGATGACGGCAAGCCAGTTGAGCCCGCGCGCCAGATCGTCGATCTCCTCGGCCTCGACCTTGTCAATCACCATGCGAAGCGCCTCGAGCTGGGTCAGCGTGAGCCCCTGGGCCGGACCTTCGCCGGTGAGCGCGCCGGGTCGCAGATCGTCGAAGAAGCCGAATCCGCTGCGAAAGATCCGCGTGTAGGGCGAATCGGCAAGGCGACGCGCAGCCGCATGGGCATCGCCCAGATTCGTCACCGATTCGAGGTGTGCGCCGAAGGCGTCGCCCTCCTGCCGAACCGCGCGGAAGTGGCGGCTCTTGGCCACAATCACCCAGAGCGACAGCACCGAAAAGAGGAGGAGGACGACAAGCACGATGTGGGTGGGCGGGCTGGCCCCGACGATCATGTCGATCAGGCTGCGGGGCGCGCCGGCCGTCTGCGACAGGGAGGAAGCCAGCGGAAGGAGCGTCGCATTCATGCGGAGACCTCGGCGGCGCGGCGGCCGGAGCGGTGAAGCGCGGCGATGTGAGCAAAGGTGGCGGCAAGTCCTTCGCGCAGGGTGAGTTGCGGAGCCCAGCCCCACTCTCGTCGGATCCGGCCTGGATCGAGAACGTTGCGTTGCACCTCGCCCGGCCGCGCGGCCAGATGACGCCGTCCGGTCTTTCTGCCGGCCACCTCCTCCATGAGATCGGCCAGCGCGGTCACCGAGGTGCCGTGTCCGGTTCCCACATTGCAGGCGTGCGCGTCGATGCCGGCTCCCCCAGGAATGGGGGCCTCGGCCGCAAGCAGATTGGCGCGGGCGGCATCCTCGACGTAAAGGTAGTCGCGAAGCTGGCCGCCATCGCCATGAATCATGAGCGGTTTTCCCTGTAGAAGGCGCCGGGCGAAGATCGCCACAACGCCGGCTTCGCCCCCGGGGTCCTGGCGCGGTCCGTAGATGTTTCCGTAGCGGAGCGCAATGCAGTCGAGGCCGTGAATCCGGCGATAGACGTCGAGATAGAGCTCGCTGGCCAGCTTGGAGACGCCGTAGGGAGAGAGCGGACGCTTGGGCGCATCTTCGGGGGTGGAGGAATGGGCGCTCTCGCCATAGACGACCCCCCCGCTCGAGACGAAGACGACCCGATCGGTGCCGCCGAGACGCGCGCCCTCGAGCACGTGCAGAAGCCCGAGGAGATTGGTGCGGGCATCGGCGGCGGGATCGGCCACCGAGACGCGCACATCAATCTGGGCCGCGTGATGATTGACGATCTCGAAGCAGCCTTCGCGAATGAAGTCGCGGGTGGCAGGGTCGGCCACGTCCATGCGGATGAAGTCGGCGGCAGCGGGCACATTCTCGCGACGCCCCCGGGAGAGGTCATCCAGAACCGCGACACGATCGCCCCGGGCGAGGTGCGCTTCGGCGACATGGCTGCCCACGAATCCGGCGCCCCCGGTGACCAGCACCCTGCGCGCTCTGCGCCCTCCGGCCGGAATCGGGTCCGCCCTGATCGCTGTGGCCATTGCCGCTCCCGCCCGCCTTGCACGGGCCTCTGTCCGCCACCTGCGTCAGGCCCACTCTTGAGCGCTGGCGCAAATCCCGTTCGCACGGGCATCGCTGTGACGGGTGTCCTTATGGTAACACATGATACGGCATTGTCCGCAGGGCAGGGCGAGGATCGGAGAGTTGGCGGGTATCCGACTCCGCTCTATCTTCTTCGCGGTTCAATATGGGCTGGGGAGTGAAGAGGCATGCGATGATTGTCGAGGATCGAAGCCAGTTGGCCGCGTTTCTGGAAAGCCGGCTGATCGGCTCCGGCCCGGCGGAGGGGCGCGACCGGTCTGCGGCAAGGAGCGAGGCGACCCCGATCAAGAGCTACCTGGTCGAGGCCCGGGGGCGCTACGGGGGCAGCGGTGGAGATCCCCGGCGGCTGCTCGGCAGGGTCCTCTCGGAACGGCGGCTGCAAAGGCAGTTTGCGGGCGAGGCCTACGAAAGCCAGCTGCCGGATCTGCTCACGATTCGGGGGCCCATGCGCGGACAGGAAGCGGAATCGTTCCATGTCGATTGTCGCGACGAACGGCTTTGGGTCATTCACACGGCCGCTCGCAGCCACACCGCCGACTGGGTGGTCGGACGCATGGCGCGCGTGGGAAGCGGCGTCACCCGCATCACCTTTCCCGAGCAGCTTCTGGAGATGGCGATCGGTCTCGGAGAGCTCCGGAGCGCGGCGCTGGCGCACGACCGGCGGCCCTTTGCCGAAGACCCGGAGCAGGAAGAGGGACGCGGATTCATGTCGATGCAGATCTGGGGCGACCGCTCATCGCATGCCCTGAGCGCGCTGCGCGCAGAGCGGCGGCTGGAGGAGTGCATCTCGCTCTCGCGCGTTCAGATCCGCTACCAGCCCGATCCGGCCGACCCGGAGGCCTTTATCCTCGACGACATCGACCGCGAAGGGCGCCTGGAGGCGCGCGGAAGCTCGGTGGCGGCGCACTTTCACCTGGTGGAGACGCTGCGGCGGGCCTGCCGGATGCAGATCGATGCGATCGAAGCTCGGCACGCCATGCGGGCCAGGCGGATGGCGGGACGAATCCCGGGCGAATTGCTGACAGTGCAAATGGCGCGTCCTATCGACGATCCCGGTCGCCTCTGCAAAACTCTCCTCTCGGGGTCGGCGCCCTTTCGCCTCTGGGTGGCGTCGATCTCCGAATTTTCTTCGGTCGCGCAGGTGCGGGCACTCGATCTCGATACCACCGGCGTCCTCGACCTCGGAATCGGGCGGGATTTCATTCGCATCGGTCTTCCGCAAGCGACCAGCGGGGGTGTGGTTCTGCGCTTCTATGCGAATGTACAGCGCCACCTCGATGCGCAGGCGCGTCTGCTCGACGCGGAGGGACGCGATGTCATCGACATTCACCGCTAGAGTCCTCAACCTGCTGATCGGATTGTGCCGGGGCGCACCGGGACTGCCGAATCCCCTGCGCGCGCTCGGCTACCGCGATCTCTGGCTCGCAGATGGCCTTCCGGAGTGCGGCGACGACCGCCTGTATGCGCTTCCGGCACTCGCTTCGGCAAAGATGCGACACACCCTCTTCGTAGAGATCGCCGACGGTCCCCGCCTCAACGCCGCCCGCTTCAGCGGCTACGAACGCATGACCACAGCCGATCTGATCGCCCAAACCCCGCTGGCGCGCGACCAGACCCGAAGCTGGGGTGTGGCGGTGGCAGGCCGCGCAGAACACCGCGATACGCTGTGCGCGTCCATGGCCGGGATCGGGTGTCGGCCCACACTCCTCCTCTGCACGCCGCAGGTGTGACGATCGCGGGAGATCCCTTTCCGCAGGGAGCGCTGACCAGGATCTTTCGACCGGGTCTCCGGGTGGACTGGGAGGCGGCTTCGCGCTGCTGGATCGCCTTTGCGCACGACTCGCCGGCGGCCTTCGTGATCGAAGCCGTGCTCCCCGAGATCGTCGGTCGATTTCTGCACGGCGCCATGCGAATCGAAATCCTGCGGCTGGCGCAGGGTCATGTGCTCTGGCAACTCGCCACCGCACGGGGAAGGCGAAGGCTGGAGGCGCGGATCCGCGAGGTGCTCGCCGAGGCCGCCGCCCGCGAGATGCGGCCCTGGTTCAGGGTCAGAGGCGATGAGGTCGAAGCTGTGGGTGGAACCGATTCCGGGAAGGCGCTGCCGCTGAATCCGCGCAGTCTGTGGCGGCTTGCCAAATCGCAGACGCGGCTGCTGCAACGGCTGCGCCGGGAGGAAGAGGAAGAAGAGGCTCCGCACCTCTTTATGGGGATGGGGTTGTGAGGCCAGGTCGTGGAGCCCCTTCCAGGTGCTGCAAGCGGTTTGGGGCCTGGTGTTGTCATGACAGGGCGTTCCCTACAGAGGACAACCCTGCCAATAAACGTGAAATCTCCCAGTTTCGCCATCTGTGCAGGGACAATCACGCCTCAACACTCGGGGATCGTCTCCCCCCCTACCCCGGCCTCCACTCCCGAAGGTAGTCGGGCTCCCAGGTGGCGGGGTCCGCCTCGCTCCAGGTGCAGGCGCGGATCACCGCATGGGCATCGGGAACGCCCTGCGGCAGTGGCGCGACCGCATAGCCGGCGGCGTGCAGCAAGCGGGTGTGCGCAATCGCTCCGCTGCCCGCGAAGATCGTGCTTTGGCGCGGCCGCCCGCTCAGCACATCCACAACCGTGGCCGCGCAGGGAGCGACCACTTCGGTCACCGACCCGGCCACGATCCGGTAGCAGGCGGCATAGACGCGGCCGCGGCGCGCATCGAAGAGAACGTAGCGGTCGCGGGACGGAATCGAATCGGCGGTGGGGCGACCCTGGCCTGCGGGGCTCGCCAGCGCGGCCGCGCGGAGCGAGGATACGGGAAAGAGGGGAAGACGAAGGGTGGCAGCAAGCGCCTTGGCGGTGGCGGCGGCGATGCGCACCCCGGTAAAGGAGCCCGGTCCGGCGCCGACCGCGATGCCCGCCAACCGGGCGACCGGGGTCCGGTGCCGCTCCAGGAGCGCCCCGATTGCGGGAATCAGCGCGGCCGCGTGGCCACGCGTCTCCTTCAGCCGGGATTGCGCCACGATCTTTCCCCCGGTGGCCAGCGCTACGGAACCGATGTCGCCCGAGCTTTCGATTGCAAGGATCGCCCCCTGCGGGACCCCGGCGTTCACGGCGCGGCCAACAGTCCGCAGCCCATGCCCGCGCGGCCTGCGCGCGACCCAACGCCCGCCCCATCCCGCTGCCCTCTCCGTCGCCCGGCGCAAACCCGGCGCTGCACCGCTCCCACCTCACGCCTCAACACGGGTTACGGGTAGCCAGGGGAAAAGGGGGAAGGGGTGCGGGGCACCCTCTCTGCTCGACCGCAATCAGGCGCAGGTCGCTCTGGAGCGGATCCGGGCAGAGCGCAACCTCCCAGCGATCCTCCGGCAGATCGCCGGCTGCGCGCTCCGGCCATTCCACCAGGACAATGGCCCCGTCGTCGGCGATGATCTCTTCCCAGGCGAGCGCCGCCAGCTCCTCTGCGGTCTCGATGCGGTAGAGATCGGCGTGCACCAGGGTCGCGGCGCCCACCTCACCCCCGGCCGCCGATCGCTGCGGAAGCGGATAGCGGAAGATCAGGTTGAAGGTGGGCGAGGGCATCGCTTCGCAGACCCCGGCGCCCTCTCCGATCGCTCTGGCCAGGACCGACTTGCCCGCGCCGATCGGTCCCCGCATCCCGATGAAGACCGCCGTCCGCAGCTCGCGTCCAATCCTGCATCCCCACCTCCTCAGCTCGGCCTCGGTCAGCTTCATGCCGCCTGCCCCGTCCTCTGCCCCGTTCCCCGGGGTCATCGGGCGGCCGCCTCCAGTTCGAGCAACTGGTCGCGCAGCACCGCCGCCTTCTCGAAATCGAGCGCCTCGGCCGCCTTCTCCATCTCCTCGCGCACAATTCGCATCAACTGCTCCCGGTCCACCTCGTCGGCATACCCGGAGGCCGGTTCCGCCACCTTTGCCGCCACCGGCTCTTCGCGGGCATCGGCCACCCGCGTCGTCAACTCGATTTGCTCCACACTTTTGCGAATCGTTTTCGGCACAATTCCGTGCTCAAGGTTGTGCGCAATCTGCACCTGTCGTCTGCGTTCGGTCTCCTCGATACAGGCGCGCATGGATTCGGTCACGCGATCGGCGTAGAGAATGGCCCTGCCATTGACGTTGCGCGCCGCCCGGCCCACCGTCTGAATCAGGGAGCGGGCGTTGCGCAGAAATCCCTCCTTGTCGGCGTCCAGGATCGCCACCAGCGACACCTCCGGCAGATCGAGGCCCTCGCGCAGCAGGTTGATCCCCACCAGAACATCGATGCGGCCGAGGCGCAGCGTGCGCAGAATCTCCACCCGTTCAATGGCGTCGATGTCGGAGTGCATGTAGCGCACCCGAATCCCGAGCGAGCGAAAGTACTCCGAGAGATCCTCGGCCATGCGCTTGGTCAGGGTTGTCACGAGAACGCGCTCGTCGCGCCCGGTGCAGGTGCGAATCTCGGCCAGGAGGTCGTCCACCTGACCGCGCACGGGACGCACATCGATCGGCGGATCCACCAGTCCCGTGGGCCGAATGATCTGTTCGGTCACCACACCCCCGCAGAGCTCGAGCTCCTGGTCGCCGGGGGTCGCCGACACAAAGATCGCCTGCTTCAACAGCTCCTTCCACTCGGCGAATGCGAGGGGTCGGTTGTCGATTGCCGAGGGCAGACGGAAACCGTGTTCGACCAGGGTGAGCTTGCGCGCGCGGTCGCCCCGCGACATGCCATGAATCTGGGGCAGGGTGACGTGGGATTCATCGACGATGAAAAGAAAGTCGTCGGGAAAGAAGTCGAGCAGACAGGCCGGGCGCTCGCCGGGCAGACGATCGCTGGTGTAGCGACTGTAGTTCTCGATTCCCGGACAGGTTCCCATCTCGAGCATCATCTCGAGGTCGAAGTTGGTGCGCATCTCGATCCGCTGCGCCTCCAGAAGACGGCCCTCGGCCCGGAAGTGCGCCACCTGTTCCTCCATCTCGGCGCGAATCAGCGGCTCGATGCGTTCGATTGTGCGACGGCGCGTGACATAGTGCGACGCGGGGTAGATCGCGGTGCGCTCCAGGGTGGCGATGGTCCGGCCGGTGAGGGGATCGAAGCGGGTGATGCGTTCGATCTCGTCTCCCCAGAGTTCGATGCGCACGCCCTGCTCTTCGTAGGCGGGCAGCAGCTCGATGGTATCGCCCCGGGCCCGGAAGGTGCCGCGCTCGAAGGCGATGTCGTTGCGGCGGTAGAGGATATCCACAAGGCCGCGCAGAATCTCCTGGCGGGGAATCTCCTGGCCGACCTCGAGGTGCAGCATCAGCTCGCGGTAGTCCGAGGGATTGCCCAGACCATAGATGCACGAAACCGAGGCCACGACCACCACGTCGCGCCGCTCGATCAGCGACGAGGTGGCGCGCAGGCGGAGCCGTTCGATGTCCTCGTTGATCGAGGCGTCCTTCTCGATATAGGTGTCGGTGGAGGGAACGTAGGCTTCGGGCTGGTAGTAGTCGTAGTAGGAGATGAAGTATTCGACCGCATTGCCGGGCAGGAGCGAGCGGAGTTCGCCGTAGAGCTGCGCCGCCAGCGTCTTGTTGTGCGACATGACCAGTGCCGGCCGGTTCGCCTCGGCAATGACATGCGCGATCGTCAGCGTCTTGCCGGTGCCGGTCGCCCCCAGGAGCGTCTGGAAGCGGTCGCCCGCACGAACGCCCCGGACGAGTTCGCGGATCGCTCCGGGCTGGTCGCCATGCGGCTCGAAGGGCGCCTGAACCCGAAAATCAGGCACTGCTCTCTTCCGCCCTTTCGGAGCGCCGGCCCTTCTCGCGGAAGAGTTCGCTCTCGGCGATGCTCGCGCGGCGAATCACCCGCGTCACGCCCTTCACCCGCCGCGCCGCCTGCATCACCCGCCGCAGATGAGCCAGATCCTTCACCTCGACCACGAACTCGGCGGTCATGGCGCCATCGGTGTGCCCCATGTCGGCGTGCTTGATGTCGGTGGCGGTTCGGCTGATCATTCCGGCCACATCGCTGAGCAGCCCGCGGCGGTCGGTCCCCTCCATCACCAGGTGAACGTAGAAGCGGTCGGCCTGCTCGGCCTTCCAGTCGATCTCGATGCGGCGGCCGGGGTCGTTCTCCAGGTTGAGAACATTCGGACAGTCGGCGCGGTGGATTGTAATCCCGCGCCCCCGCGTGATGTAGCCGATCACCGAATCGCCGGGAACGGGCTCGCAGCACTGCGAATAGCGCACCATCAGATTGTCCACCCCCTGGATCGTCACGCCACGATTGGATTTGCGAATGCGGGCGGCAATCCGCTCCAGCGCCGAGGGGGTGCGCCTGACCACCTCGGCCGGATCCTCGCCGGGGTAGAGCGCAGAGATGACCGCTGCCGGGCCGGTGTCTCCCTGGGCCAGCGCCGCAAGGAGATCGTCGAAGGAGCCGAACCCCAGCTTGTGGGCGGCCTGCTTCATCTGGGCGTCGTTCGGCTTCGGGCGCTTTGCCTTGCGCAGCTCGCGCTGAAAGAGCTCGCGTCCCAGACGGAGAGCGCGCGCGTACTCCTCGCGGCGGATCCAGCGGCGGATGAGCTGCCGCGCCCGGGCGGTCTTGACGAAGCCGAGCCAGTCGCGGTTGGGCCACTGGCGGGGATTGGTCATGATCTCGACCGAATCCCCGCTCTTCAACTGGTGCGAGAGCGGCGCAATGCGGCCATTCACCCGGGCGCCGGCGCAGTGCATTCCCACCTCGGTGTGAACCGAGAAGGCAAAATCGATCGGCGACGCCTTCGCCGGAAGCTGCTTCACCTCGCCCTTGGGGGTAAAGACGAAGATCTCGTTCTGGAAGAGATCCATGCGCAGCGACTCCATGAACTCCTCGGGCTCGCTGGCGTCCTGCTGCCATTCGAGGATTCCCCTCCGGAAGTCGGTCAGCGCGGTGTGAACTTCCTCGTTCCCTGCAGATCCCTCCTTGTAGCGCCAGTGTGCCGCGATCCCGAACTCGGCGGTGCGGTGCATCTCCTCGGTGCGGATCTGGATTTCGTAGCGGCGACCGCCCGTTCCATAGACCGTCGTGTGAATCGACTGATACATGTTGGACTTGGGGGTCGCCACATAGTCGTGAAAGCGTTCCTGGATCGGATTCCAGCGCCCATGAATGATCCCCAGCGCAGCGTAGCAGCTCTGAACCGAGTTGGTAATCACGCGCAGCGCCATGAGGTCGTAGATGTCCTCGTAGCTGCGCTCCTGCGTCTCCATCTTGCGGGAAATGGACCAGAGGTGCTTCGGTCGGCCGGTGACCTCGGCCACAATGCCGGCGGCGGCGAGCGACTCCTCAAGGGGCTGCCTCATGGTCAGAATGTCGCGTTCGCGCGCCTGCCTGCGCTGTTGCACAAGTCTGCGCAAATCGTCGTAGGCCTCGCGATCCAGAAACTTGAAGGCCAGATCCTCCAGCTCCCACTTGATGGCCGCCATTCCGAGCCGGTGGGCCAGCGGCGCGTAGATCTCCCGCGTCTCGCGCGCAATCGCGTGCTGCTTGCCCGATGGCAGATGCTCCAGGGTGCGCATGTTGTGCAGACGGTCGGCGAGCTTGACCAGAATGACGCGCACATCCTTGACCATCGAGAGGAGGAGCTTGCGGTAGTTCTCGACCTGGCGTTCGGGATTCGAGCGGAAGCGCACCTTGCCGATCTTCGTCACGCCATCGACGATCACCGCCACCTCGTCGCCGCAGCGCTCGCGGATTTCGCGCAGCGAAACGGTCGTGTCCTCGACCACATCGTGGACCAGCGCCGACACCAGCGTTCCCGTATCGAGCTGGAGTTCGGCCAGGATCGTGGCCACCTCGACCGCATGCGTGACAAAGGGCTCGCCCGAGGCGCGAAATTGGCCGGTGTGCGCCTCGGTTGCGAACTCCCAGGCCGTTCGGATCGCATCGACGTCCAGCCGCTCGGCGTAGGCCTCCAGAGCCCGGGCCAGGGGCCGGGGAAGACCACGAATCGTGGGGACGCGTGCGGCCGCCGCCTTGGTTTCCATTGAGGAACAAATGTAACGTCCCCCCTTCGCAGTCCACACCGGCCCCACCCGCCCCATGCCATCCGGCAATCCGCGCTCGCGCTCTTGTCCTCCGTGCGCTGCCAGACTTGCCCGCTCCCGGTCACCGGCACGTCTTTCGGGTCGATGTGCGTACGTTCCCGACAGAAGCTGCACCTGTGCACGGACCGCCGAGGGCGACCTGGCAGTCATCGGGATCGTGCCGCCAGCCACTCCCGCGACCCCGGTTCGCTGATCACCCCATCCTGCTCCGGGATCGCAGGCCGGGTTTGTGATAAACCGAATTGATCGTCCTCTCGCAGAGCCGGATCGATGGCCTTGCGGAGATTCACCCCATGAATGCGCGTCGGTTCAGCCGCTACAGACCGTATGGTCGATCTGTAAGGGAGCAGGGAGCCGGTGCTGGCGCGCCCTCAATCCACTGGCGATCCCGCCTCCACATAGGCCTTCACGGCCTCCACATCGGCGGTAATGCCCTTTACGGCTGCCGGGCGGAGGAAGGGGGTGACCAGCTTGCCCATGAAGCTGATCGGTTCGACCCGGACCAGCATGTCGAGCCGGGCTTCGTCATCGCTCTCGTTGGGCGTCACGGTAAAGATCGTGTGCCAGAGGGCGCCCGCCTCTTCGGTGACCAGGCGAACCATCCGGCCGTCTTCGAAGCCGGTGACCTCGCTCTCGGTCGCCGACAGGCCAAAGACCTTCGCAAAGAACGCCTGCACGCCGTTGAAGTGGCGCGTCTCGCGAAATCGCGCTCCGACCCCGGTTTCATTGTCGGTGAGGAACTCCACCGTATCGATCTCGGGAATTGCCCGACCGTAGTTGCGGCCATTGGCGACGACAGCAAACACGGCCTGCGCGCTTCCGGCGACAGTCCGGCTGATCTTGACCGGCTTCATATGCGATCGATCTCCTTTTCTTCCGGGGTGTGGGTTCCTGGCTGAGGGCGCTGCGTGTGTGCGCGAGCGCTGTCAGCCCTTATCGTCAGCCCTCGACCGCAACGGCTTCGGCGCGGATCCGCTTGCGAAGATGAATCGCGGTCAGTGCGGGCACAATCAGCATGAGCAGGGCGGTGGTGATCAGAATTCCGAATCCCATCGAGGCGGCGAAGCGCGCCAGGAACTTGGCTTGGGTCGCGCGCTCCAGAATCAGGGGGGTGAAGCCGAGGAAGGTGGTGACCGAGGTCAGCATGATCGGCCGGAAGCGCTCCTTGGCGCCTTGAATGATCGCATCGCGCGCCCTGGCGCCCTCGTCGAGCTTCTGGTTGATAAAGTCGATCATGACCAGCGAATCGTTCACAACCACGCCGCTCACGCCCAGAAATCCCATGGTCGAGATAAAGGTGAAGGTCACTCCCAGAAGCAGGTGGCCGAAGATGGCGCCGATCAGTCCGAAGGGAATGACCGCCATGATAATCAGCGGCTTCGTGTACGACCGCAGGGGAATGGCGAGCATGGCGAAGATCGCCATCAGCGCCAGGATGAAGCCCCGCTGCAGCGCGCCGAAGGACTCGACCTGCTGCTGGGCCTGACCACCGAAGACGAATCCCAGATCGGGGTGCTCCTCGGCGATCCCCGCCAGCACCGTCTCCTCCAGGTAGCCATTCACCTCGGGGCCCGTCGTCACGGCCAGGCTGACATCGGCGCTCACCGTTGCGACCCGGTTGCCGTCGCGGCGCTGAATCGCGCTGAGCGAGGTTCCCATCCCGACCGAGGCCACCTGACTGAGCGGCACATCGGCCCCGCCGGGAGTGCGAATCATGTGCTTTTCGATGTCGGCGATCGTGTTGCGCTCCTCTTCGGGCAGGCGTACGCTGACGCGCACCTCTTCCTGCCCCCTCTGCACGCGCAGCGCCTCCTCGCCGAAGAAGGCGGCGCGGGCCTGCATCGCCATGTCCTGGTGGGTCAAACCCAGGGTGCGGGCCTCGGGCTTCAGCGCCAACTGGACCTCGCGAACGCCCCGCGCATGATCGGAGCGCACATCGAAGACGCCCTGCAGCTCGCGCAGGCGGTTGACCACGGTGTTGGCGATCTCCACAAGGCGTTCGGGATCGGGGTGGGTGAGCGCGACCTCGACCGGGTTGCCCAGGGGAATGACCTCGCCGGTATAGGTCAGGCTGACCGCTTCGGGAAGGACGCCGATCTCGTCGCGCCAGGATGCGAGCACGTATTCGGTGTCCACCCGGCGAATTCGTCCGCTGAGGAGCTTGAATTCGACAATTGCAACGTTCGATTGCGGATTCAGATTGGGCTCCATCACGAATCCGCCCCCCTGCATGCGCGGCCTGAGCCCCACGGCAACCGTGACGCCGGTCAGAAGGGGGAGCGCATCGTCGGGGCGTTCCTGTTCGATCCGGTCAATGACCCGGTGTCCCGCCGCCTCGATTTCGAGCGCGACCTCGTACGTTCTGTGCGCCGGGGTGCCATCGGGCATCTCGAGGCTGACGATCACGAAATCGCTGTCCACCTCGTCGGCAAAGTGCGAACCCACAATCCCTGCGGGGATCAGCGACACGACCAGAATGAAGAGCGCCACCGCAGCGGCGAGAACGACGCCGGGCCGGTCGGTCGCGTATCCGAGCCACCGATTCAGGGGGCCCTCCACGAAGGCCGCCAATCTGCGATTCATGCCCTCCTGGGTTCGCTGCAGGCCGCGCAGGATCAGATTGGAGGCTCTGTAATCGGGACCAGGCAGATGCGAGAGGTGATTCGGCAGCACCAGAAGCGATTCCACCAGAGAAATCAGCAGCACCGCGATCAGAACGATCGGCAGCGGCGCCATGATGTCGCCAATGCCCCCCGGCAGGAAGAGAAGCGGCGAAAAGGCGGCCACCGAGGTCAGGACCGCAAAGATCAGGGGGCCCTTGATGCGCCGTGCGCCCCGAATGGCGGCCAGCTTGCCCGGGGTGCCCTGCAGACGTTCGTGGTGAATGTGCTCGGCAACCACAATTGCGTCATCAACCACAATTCCTATGGCAAGAACAAAGGCAAAGAGCGAGAACGTGTTGATGGCGATATCGAGATAGAGCAGCACCGCCAGGGCGCCGATCCCCGATACGACCAGCCCGACCGCAACCCAGAGCGCCAGACGGATCTCGAGGAAGAGGGCCAGCGCGGCGAAGACCAGCAGCAGGCCAAGCGACCCATTCCTGAGGAGAAGCTCGAGACGTTCGTTGAAGAGCTCGGATTCGTCGTTCCAGACGGCAACCTGCACGCCCTCGGGGAGGAGCGGAGCCAGCGTTTCTTCGAGATACGCCTTGACGACCTCCACAACCCGGGCGACGCTCTCGCCCTCGGCCCGGAAGATCTCCACGAAGGCGGCCGGCTGGCCGTCGTAGCGAACGATCAGCGCCGATTCCTGGAAGCCGTCGCGCACCTCGGCGATCTCGCCCAGCCGCAGAATTCTGCCATCGGCCGAAGCCCGGATGACGATATCCTCGAAGGCCTGCTGATCGTAACGGGCGCCGATCGCGCGCACGCGCACATGCGATTCGTCGGTCTCGATGTCACCGGCCGAGATGTCGAGCGAGCTGCGGCGCACCGCCTGGGCCACATTCTGCAGCGTGAGCCCCAGAGAGCGCAGCCGGGCCCGCGAGATTTCGATCGAGATCTCGTAGTCGCGCACTGCGCTGGTCTCGACGTCCGACACATCGGGGAGCGCAGCCAGCCGCTCTTCGATCTGGTGCGCCACCTCCTTGAGGGATCGCTCCGGGACGTCGCCGTGAACGATCAGCCGCATGATGCTCTGACGGTTGGTCAGCTCGCGGAAGGTGGGCCGTTCGGCGCCGGCGGGGAAGGACTGGATGCGCCCGACCGCAGATTCGACGTCGTTGCGGGCCCGGTCGATGTCGGTGCCGGACTTCATCTCCACATTGACCAGAGCCAGACTCTGTGCGGCCACCGAGCGAACGGTCTTGACATCGTCGAGCGCCGAAACCTGTTCCTCGATCCGGGCGACGATCGATTCCTCGATCTCCTCGGGGGTCGCGCCGGGGTGCGCCACCGAGACCTCGATGGTGTTGAAGGGCAGCGTGGGCCAGGCTTCCTGCTCCAGGCCGGTCAGCGAAACGAGTCCCGCCGCCACAATGCCAAGCATGAGCAGGTTGGCGGCAACATTGTTGCCAACCATATATGCAATCGGGCCGGAATTGCTGCCCGGAGAGGTCATGCGGCGCCCGCTCCGGTGACGGGGCAGGAAGCGGCTTCGGAGGCGGACGAGGCGGTGGGCGCGCGGGACGGGCGCTTCTGCGGAGGATTCAGTTCATGCCTCTGCTCTACAATCCGCAGCTTCATCTTGCGGGTCGGCGACATCGTCGGGAAGGGATTGATCCGCAAGTTGTAGTCGGTGGGCGTCAGCTCGAAGCGGAAGTGGTGGAGGAGCATCAGCAAATTGATCGCCAGATGGAGTTCCACCCACCGGAAGCCCAGACATTTGTGGGTACCCAGGCCGAAGGGAGCATAGCTTGAGTTGCGGTCGGTTCCACCGCGCGTCGAGTGACGGTTGATGTCGAAGGCGAAGGGATCGGGGAAGAAGTCTTCCATGTAGTGCGTGGCCGCCTGAACAAGGTAGATCTTCGAACCCACCTTGAGTTCGTACCCCTCGACCACGCAGGAATTCATCACCGTTCTGATCTGCATCGGGATGATCGGATAGAGGCGCTGGGACTCCATGAAGAAGCGGTAGGTGAGATCGATTTCCGATCTGCTCAGGGCATCGGCTTCGGGGTCGCCATTGGCAAAGACCCTGTCGGCCTCCTCCTGAATCCGCCTGTACAGATCGGGCTGACGCAGCAGGTTGTAGAAGGCGAAGCTCAACGCATTGCCCAGGTAGAGGCTGACGATCAGGGGCGAAATCAGGGAGAAGGGCAGATCGGTCTCGGGCAGAAACTGCGGATCGGCAGCGTGCAGGCTCAGAACGTCGTCCACAATATCGCGGGGACATCCGGCGCGCTGGGCCGGCGTATGCGCAGCCTGAATACGATCCACCAGATCGGCGATCAGCTTCTTGCGCCGGTTCATGGCCGGCGTTTTCAGCATGAATTCCGGAAGCGCCCGCTGCACATGCGTCACCAGCGAACGCTCCTTGAACTGGAGCAGCTTCTGGAATTCCTTCTGGGTGTCGATACCGACCGAGAGCTGCGAGAACTGCGCATTGGTGAAATTTTGGCAAGTCTCCACCGCAGGCAGAACATCGCCGACTTTCCACGTCGCCAGATGTTCGCGGACATGATGATACAGCTCGTCGAGACGACCGGCCAGAGCGGCGCGCGAATAGGTGGCCTGAATGGCCTTGCGCATGCGGAAGTGATCGGCGCCATCCATCGAGGGCAGAATGCGCGACGCCCCGTACACCTCCCCGAATCTCGAGAGGTAGTCCTTCGATCGCACGTAGCTGCGACCGGCCGTTTGCATCCAGCGGTTGGCGCCGGCACCCGCAAGAACGAGCATTCCCCCCTTCTGGAAGGGCACATTGAGCCGGAAGACGGGGCCGTGCTTGCGGGCGAGATCGGCAAAAAGAGCGGGAATGTTGCCGGTCCGGAAGATCGGGCTGAAGAGCAGGTCGCGCAGCGGCGCCGAGGGAATCGGCTTCGTGCTCAGGGCACGGTGAAACCGCGGCTGGGCAATGCTCTGGGCGGTGGCTTCGCCAATGGAGCGACCGATGACATCGAGTTTGCAGACAAGGTCGATGCGCTGGGTGGCCTCCTCGTCCAGGGGAAAGATGAGGTGAAGGACCTGGCACGAGTTGGCGAGCGCGACCAGAATCGCGTCCTTCGGATGAGGAATTTCATCCCCGAGCAGCACCCCGGCGATCCGCTTCTTGACGAAATCGCTCGGCACGTCGTCGGGCGTGGTATAGGCGTCCGCCTGCCAGGCACCATAGGCAAGAGACCAGAATCCGCCGGAGTGATGAATCAGGACGCCCTCGTTCTCGAGGCCGTCGAGGGTGGCGGCCATGATCGCTTCGGAACGCGGCGAGAGGTGCTCGATCCAGTATTGGGTGTTTCGCTTCTGCGGCTCATCGGCGATCGTCTTCAGGATCGAATCCAGATGTGGATCTTCGGTCGAGGTCGTGTCAACAACGAAGAGGGAGTCCAGATCCATGTCGATGCGATTCGAGAGCGCCAGCTCGGCGAGAGCGGCGCTCGCGACAGCACAGTTGAGGTTCCACCCGGGAACCTGATGAAAGTAGCCACTCTCCTCGTTAAGGAGCAGCAGAACCAGTTCCTGCACCAAATTCATGGGATCTCTTTTGCCTCCAGAGCGGGGATTCGCTACGATCAATGGCGGGAAGTTGAGCCGGATCGTCGGCAATGTCAAGGACTACGGGGCCTGAACCGGAGCCCCAAGGCGTCCACCGCATCTGCGGTCAGGCCCCGCTGCTCAGCTCTTGCACGAATCCCGCCAGGCAATCCGGCACACCCCCTTGGGGATGCGCACTCGGGAGCGGCACCCCGTACCTGGACCGGGGGTTGGCGATTGCGTTATCTTATGGAAAGCACCATGTCGCACCCTGCCTCCACTCCCCCACCCCACGTCGATTTCCGGGGCGTCGCCAAGAGCTACGACGGCCGCGTTTTCGCGGTGCGCGACTTCGACCTGGCAGTTCGCCGCGGCGAGTTCCTGAGTCTTCTCGGGCCCTCCGGTTCCGGCAAGACCACCATTCTCATGATGCTCGCCGGCTTCGAGACGCTCAGCACCGGCTCCATCCGGATCGATGGCCGGTCGGTTCATGCGCTTCCGCCCCGTCGGCGAGGCATCGGCATGGTCTTTCAGGACTACGCCCTCTTTCCGCACATGACCGTCGCCCGGAACCTCTCCTTTCCCCTCGAGGTACGGGGCATCGACTCTGCCCGGCAGCGCGAATTGGTCGAACGGGCGCTGGCTCTGGTGCGGCTCGAGGGCTTCGGCAGGCGCAAGCCGGGGCAGCTTTCCGGCGGTCAGCGCCAGCGGGTTGCCATTGCCCGCGCGCTCGTCTTCGAACCCGAACTGGTTCTGATGGACGAACCGCTCGGCGCGCTCGATCGTCATCTGCGCGAGGAGATGCAGTACGAGATTCGCCGCATTCACCGCACCCTGGGCGTCACCATCGTCTATGTCACCCACGACCAGCAGGAGGCGATGGTCATGTCAGACCGGATTGCGGTGCTGCGCGATGGCATGCTCGAGCAGGTCGCCCCGCCCGAGGCGCTCTACGAGGAACCCGAACGCTCCTTTGTCGCGCGCTTTATCGGTGAAAACAACCGGTTGCATGGACGGGTGACCGAGATCAGAGACGAGCTGTGCCGGGTGCAGGTGGGGACGGAGATCGTGACCGGACTTCGGGTGATCGGGTGCGAGACAGGCGATCGGGTGACGCTCTCGATTCGGCCCGAGCGCATCAGGATTCAGCCCGAGACGGAGCTGTACACCAACGACTTCGAGGCGACCGTCGAGCAGATCACCTTCGTGGGCGACCATCTGCGCATTCGCATGGAGAGCTGCGGTCGCGGCGACTTCATTGCCAAGATTCCCAATGTGGTGGGCCAGGGGCGCATTCTGGAGGGCGACCGGATCCGGGTGGGGTGGACGCCAACCGATTGCCGGGTTCTCGATTACGGAGGGCCTTTGGAGGAGGAGGAAGGATGATGCGCGGCCATCGTTTCGCAACGGCGATTGCGCGCGCGTTCGGCGGGATCGGGCCCCGGCTGCCGGGGAGTGCGCCCTGCCCTGCCGGCCCGCCGCCTGGGCGATCCCGCTCCGCCGCATCCGGCCTGGTCCTGCTGCTGACGATGCTGGCAGGGTGCGGGGGCGAGGAAGACGAATCCCTGACCGTCGCCGCATGGGGAGGCGCCTACACGCGCGCCTGCAAGCTGGCCTACCACACCCCCTTCACCGCCGAGACCGGAATCGAAATCCGCGACGCCCTCTACAATGGCGGACTGGCCGAGGTCCGGGCCCAGGTCGATGTGGGGCACGTACACTGGGACGTGGTTCCGATGGAGATGGCCGACGCCGTGCGGGCCTGCGACGAGGGGCTGCTCGAACCGATCGATCGGGCCTTCCTGACGCCCGGCGCCGACGGCTCCCCGCCCGAAGAGGACTTTCTGCCGGGCACCCTGACCGAGTGCGGAGTCGGGGCCGAGTTCTACTCCACCGTCATTGCCTGGAACCGCGACCGCATTCAGGGAGCGTCACCCGCCACCGTCGATGACTTCTTCGATCTGGAAGCCTTTCCGGGTCGCCGCGGAATGCGCCGCAAGGCGCTGGGCAATCTCGAGCTTGCGCTGATGGCCGATGGGGTTCCGCCCGGAGAGATCTACGCCGTGCTGGATACGCCCGAAGGGGTCGCGCGCGCCTTTCGCAAGCTGGACACCATTCGCGACCGGATCGTCTGGTGGGAGGCGGGAGCCCAGCCGCCGCAACTCCTTGCCGATGGCGAAGTCGTGATGACCACGGCCTACAATGGTCGCATCTTCAATGCGCAAATCCTGGAAAACCAGCCCTTCGAGATCATCTGGGATGGCCAGATTCTGAGCTTTGGCCAGACGGTGATCGTGGCCGGCACCCCCAGACTGGAGGCCGCACGGCGCTTTGTCTCCTTTATCGCGCGCCCCGAATCGCAGGCAGAACTTACCCGGCATATCTCGTACAGCTCTACGCGCGCATCGGGTCTGCCCCTTGTGGGGCGCCATGCCGAGACCGGAATCGAGATGCTGCCGCATATGCCGACGGCCCCGCAAAACATGGGCCGCGCACTCCACAGCGACTGGGAGTGGTGGGTCGATCATACCGACGAGATGAATGAACGATTCAGCGCGTGGCTGGCCCGGTGAGCACCGATTCCACGCCCGGCGACGCCCCTCTGGCCGAATCATCCGGGGAATTGGCGCGCGATCTTCGTCCCCGGCTGCGCGCCGCCGGCCTTGCGCTGCCCCTCCTGGCCTTCGTTGCGGTGACCTTTGCCGCGCCGCTGGCCACAATGCTCACCCGGAGCGTCTACGACGGGGTGGTGGCCGATGCGCTTCCGGCCACCCTGGCGGCCATGGAGGAGTGGGACGGTCGTGCACTGCCCGGCGAAGAGATCTTTGCCGCCGCCGCTCGCGAGCTGGGCCAGGCCCGCGACGAGCGCACCCTGGGCCGGGTGGCCGGCCGCATCAACCGGGTCCGGAGCGGGATGCGGAGCGTGGTGGCGATCACGGCGCGCCGGTTGCCCTCTGCACCCGCCGAATCATGGAGAACCACCATGACGGCGATCGATCCGGCCTGGAGCGAAATCGAGAGCTGGCATGCGCTGCGCACCGCCGGCGAGCGCCTGACCGCGCGTCACTATCTGGCTGCACTCGACCTTCGCCGCCTGCCCGACGGGTCGGTCGCCCGCCAGGATGCCGACCGCCGGATTCATCTGCGGCTCTTCGCGCGCACCCTCTGGGTCAGCCTTGCCGTCACCGGACTCTGTCTTCTGCTCGGGTATCCGCTGGCACACTTTATTGTGCATGCTCCGCCCCGCCGCGCCGGACTGCTTCTGGCGCTGGTGCTGGTTCCCTTCTGGACGTCGCTTCTGGTGCGCACCACCTCGTGGGTTGTGCTGTTGCAAAACCAGGGCGTCATCAACGATTTGCTGGTTGCGCTCGGGCTGATCTCCGATGGCAACCGGCTGGCGCTCGTCTATAACATGACCGGCACCTTTGTCGCCATGACACATGTTCTTCTTCCCTTCATGGTTCTGCCTCTCTATTCGGTTATGCGCACAATTCCGCCCTCGCACATGAATGCCGCCACCTCGCTGGGGGCTTCGCGCCCGCAGGCATTTGCGCGCGTCTACTGGCCGCAGACCCTGCCGGGAGTGGGCGCCGGGTGTCTGCTTGTCTTTATTCTTTCGATCGGCTTCTACATTACTCCGGCGCTGGTGGGCGGCAGCAGCGGGCAGTTGATCTCCAACATGGTTGCCTACCATATGCAGAGCTCGCTCAACTGGGGACTGGCCGCCGCCCTGAGCGCAATAATTCTGGGCTGCGTTCTGGGTCTCTATCTGCTCTATGAGCGGGTGGCCGGGACCGAAGGGGTGGGGGTGGCGTAGACCCATGCAGGCGTACAGCCGCGGCGAGCGAGCGCTGGGATTTGCCCACAGCGCCTTTGCGTGGGGCGTGCTGGTCTTTCTGATGGCGCCGATCCTGGTCATTGTGCCGCTCAGCTTCAACGCCGAACCCTACTTCACCTTTACCGAGGGGATGCTGCGGCTGGATCCCGAGGCGTGGTCGCTGCGCTGGTACCGCGAAATCGCCGGGAGCGGGGTGTGGCGCGGAGCTCTGGCCAACAGCCTGCTGATCGGGGTTGCGGCCACTGTCGTCGCCACCCTTCTGGGCACTCTGGCGGCGCTGGGGCTCTCCAGTCCGCACATGCCCGCCCGCCGTCTGGCAATGGGATTCCTGGTCTCGCCCCTCGTCACCCCGATCATTATTGCCGCCGCCGGCATGTTCTTCTTCTACTCGCGAATCGGGCTGGGCCAGACGCATACAGGATTGATCCTGGCCCATGCCGCGCTGGGCACACCCTTTGTGGTGGTCACGGTGACGGCAACCCTCAGCGGCTACAACCGAACGCTCAACCGGGCGGCCGCTTCGCTGGGGGCGGGTCCGCTGCGCACCTTCATGCGGGTGCAGTTGCCGCTGATTGCGCCCGGGGTGGTGTCGGGCGCGCTCTTTGCCTTCGCCACCTCCTTCGACGAGGTGGTGGTGGTGCTCTTTCTGGGCGGAGTGGAGCAGAACACGATTCCGCGCCAGATGTGGGCAGGCATCCGCGAAGAGATCAGCCCTGCAATTCTGGCAGTGGCCACCTTCCTGATCGTCTTTGCGGCGGCGCTCTTGCTGGTTGTGGGGTGGCTGCGGCGACGGGCGGGGGCTTCATGATCCACCGCCCACCGGCACTGCCAGTCTTTTCGACCCCCGTTTGCACGACCGCTGGAATCGTCTCTGGGTCGCGATCAACCGCGACAGGATCGCGGCGGCGTGGCTGCATGTTTATGCCGACACCGTGTTCACGGGCGCCGTTCGGATCCGGGATCGATTGAAGGCCTTCGACATTGCGGGATCCACATTGGTGACGCTTGTCGAGCGCGAGCCTACAGGCGATCCGGACGGGATCTGGCGACAGGGGCTCGACTGATATGAATTGTCTGCGCCAGGACAACGCGACCCGGACAGCGCGCCGGGTAATGAACACTGCGAGGACAAGTGTGCGCAGAGGCTGGCCGAATGGATCGCGAGACAGAATCTCCGTCCCGGCGACGGCGAAACCGGCAGCTTCATGCAGGGGTGCCGGTAGGGTGCGTGGCTGGCCTTCCATGACAGGCGCGGCGAATTTCACCTCGTTCGACCGTCGCCCCTCTCCCGACAGAGTGCGACCACGCCCCTGCGGTTCAGCGCGGATGCAGCGCCGCCCGAATCCGCGCCAGCCTCCCGTGATCGCTTCCCGCTCCCGGCCCCTGCGCGGGCCGGCCCGATGCGTGGCCACACAAGCCGACGGGCGCGCGCAACCCCCTGATTTTTAATTGCTGTACAATATCTTCAATAGCTTGTGCATACAGCTTGCGCACAAATATTGTGTATAAATATTGTGCATAAATCTCGCGACCGGGAATAAATCACAATCAATTCCAGTCGATGTCGCCGGTGCGGATCGGGCGGCCATTCCGCAGGATCCGGTAGGCCTCCATGGCGCGGTAGGCGGGCAGGCCGAGGGTGCGGAGAAGATCGGCTGTGGCGCGGTTGCGATCGACGACCCGCTGCCAGAATTCGCGGGGATCGGAGCCGGGGAAGGGAGCCGAATCCTTTTGCGATTCGTGGCGGAAGATGGCCTGAACCTTGCGCCGCAGCTCGCCATCGGAGAGGGGCACCAGAACGGTGGCTTCGCCGAGCCCCCACTCCTGCCAGGCGCCGCGGTAGAGCCAGAACCAGGGCGGGGGACCGGTGTAGCGGGCAAGCGCGCTCTCGACCGCCTCCAGGCACATGCGGTGCGTGCCATGCGGGTCGGAGAGGTCGCCTGCGGCAAAGATCATTGCGGGCCGAAGCTCTTCCAGAAGCTGTGTCACAACTTCGATGTCGGCCTCTCCGATCGGATTCTTGCGCACCTTTCCGGTGCGGTAGAAGGGAAGATCGAGGAAGCGGGCGCTGGATGCGGGCAATCCCAGGGCCTCGAGCGCCGCAGTGGCCTCGCTCTCGCGAATTGCACGCTTGAGATCCTGAACTGTGGCCGGATCGATCTCGCCGGGACGCTTGGCCCCCAGCCCGGCCTCGACCTCGGCGATGCGCGCCACCTGCTCCTCGGCCCCGGGGCGATCCAGGATATGCGCCGCCCGGCGCATAAAGTCGAGATAGCGCAATGCCTCGTGGTCGAAGACCGCAATGTTGCCCGAGGTCTGATAGGCCACGGTCACCCGGTTGCCATTCTCGGCAAGCTTGCGCAACATTCCCCCCATCGAGATGACGTCGTCGTCGGGATGGGGTGAAAAGACAAGGATATCGTAGCCGCGCGGCAGGCGACTCTTGCCACGAATGCGGGCCAGGAGCGTGGTGAAGACCTGGCCGTTGAGGGGTTCGGCCGATCCGTGGCGCGAAACCAGCGAGGCCAGATCGTGCTGGCGATAATCGTCGGTGGCGAGGTGCAGAATCGGCTTTTCGGCGCGCTGGCTGAGCCAGATGACGGCCTCGGTTTCCATCTGTTTTGTCCAGACGACATCGTCCACCAGCCAGGGTGTGCGAATGCGCGTCAGGTCGGCGGCCGCGGCCGGATCGAGATAGACGGTGGCCGCAGGGTGTTGTTGCAGAAAGGTGGCGGCGACATCGGCGTGGACATCGCCCTCGACCGAACGCCGCACAATCGGCGCCTTGTGCTCGCCGGTCGCCAGAAGGATCACCTCGCGCGCGTCCAGAATTGTGGCAACCCCCATTGTGATTGCCTGCGGCGGAACATTGCGCTTGCCGAAGAAGTCGCCCGCCGCGTCGGAGCGCGTGACCGAGTCGAGATAGAGGAGCCGGGTGCGGGAATCGCGCACCGACCCCGGTTCATTGAAGCCGATGTGGCCGCTGCGGCCAATGCCCAGAAGTTGCAGATCGATGCCGCCGGCTTCCTGAATGCGGTCCTCGAATTCCGCGCAGTGTGCCTCGACCTCGGCCTCGGGGAGGTCGCCCCGGGGGATGTGCCGGTTTGCGGGGGCGACATTGATGTGATCGAAGAGGTTTTCGCGCATGTAGCGGTGGTAGCTGTGAATGCTCCCGGGCTGCATGGGGAAGTACTCGTCGAGATTGAAGGTGACGACATTGGCAAAGTCGAGCCCCTCGTCGGCGTGCATGCGAATCAGCTCGCGGTAGACGCCGAGCGGGGTGGAGCCGGTGGCCAGCCCCAGAACGGCACTGCGTCCCTCGCGGGCGCGCTCCCGGATCAGGGTGGCGATCCGGGCGGCCACCTCGCGCGCAATGCTGTCGTGGTCGGGAAGGACGCGCACATCGATCCGTTCCCGTCGCCGCGCCGACGAAGCTCCGGTCATGGGCAGAGGCTGTCGTTGGCCGGAGCTGCTACGGCACCTTCGGCTCGGGCAGGAGCACGAATCGGGCGTACTGATCGGTGCGCAGGTAGCGAATCGCGGCTTCCTGCACCTGCTCTGCGGTCCATCCCTCGATCCAGTCGTAGCGGGGAATGTCGCGGAAGTCGCGCTCCGCCTGCACAAAGGCCCGCAAGCGACTCAGCCAGTAGCCATTCTCCTCGAGATTGGTCTCGCGGGTGCGACGGTCGGTTTCGCGCACCTTCGCCACGATCTCGGGGTCGGGGCCCTCGTTCCTGAGCCGTTCGATCTCCTCAAAGACCACCGCCGAGAGCTCGTCAACCCTCTCCGGGTCGGAGCCGAATTGAACCACGATCGCGTACTCGTCGTCGGGGCGGTCCGAGAGCGAACCCGACACGCCAACGCCATAGGTGCCTCCCATATCCTCGCGCAGCAGCTCGCGCAGGCGAATGCGCAGCACACTCGCCAGGGCATCGATCGCGGTGGCCTCCTCGAGCGAATATTCGGCGTCGCCCCGGAAGTGAATCTCGGTCTGGCTCTGCGGCTCCACACCCTTGTGCACAACCTTTTCGATGACGCCCGCCGGGGGATCAATCCCGAGATCGACCCAGGATTCCACCCGGCCAAGGTTGGGCAGCGAACCGAGCCATCTCTCGACCAGGGGCCGGATCGCGGCGGGCTCGAAGGCGCCCACAAAGAAGAAGGTGAAATCGGATGCATCGGCGAAGCGGTCGCGGTAGAACTCCAGCGCCACATCCAGATCCGCCTCCTGAACGGCCCTCATCTGGTCTGCAATGCTGCCGCCCGCGCGCGGATGTCCCTGGCTCAGGGTGGTCGCGACGGTATCCATCAACGCAAACTGCGGCATGGCGCCGAAATCAATCGCGGCCATCTGGGCCTTGTAGGCCGAGAAGGCGGTCTCGTCGCGTCGGGGAGCCGTGAAGTAGAGGTAGATGAGTTGGAAGGCGGTCTCGAGATCCTGGGGCGAAGCCTGTCCATTGATCCCCTCGGTGAGAGACGAGATCGCGGGAAGGACGCGGACCTGCTTCCCCGTCAGCTTCTTGCCCAGCGCAACCTGGTCGAACGCGCCCACGCCACCCTGCCCGACCGCCTGGGTCGCGATCTCGGCATCCATGAAGTTGTCATCGCCGGCCAGCGAGGTTCCCCCGGGGCTTATGGCCGCGAAGAGCACCTCGTCGTCCTTGAAGTCGGTCGGCTTGAGCACAACGCGCACTCCATTGGCAAGCTCCCAGAGGGTCACGCCGACCTCGGCGACCGATTCCTCTGTCAGAACGGGCGACCCCTCGGGGATCGCTGCAACCAGGGGGGCATCGACCGCAGCATCCTCGTAGGGGGCGATCTCTTTCGCGGCGACCGTCGCAAAAACCCCGGTCAGATCGTCCTCGGTCGGAGCCTCCACGCCCTCGCGTTCGGTTCCACTGACCAGCAGCACGCGCCCGCGCTCCGCCAGCCATTCCTGTCCGGCGGCATTCACCTCATCCAGGGAGATCCCGGGCAGAAGGGCATCCACGAGCTCCATCTCGGTTTCGCGCGACGGATAGGGCGCTTCCTCCAGGAAAACATTGATGTAGCGATTCGCCAGCGCACCCGATTCCTGATTTTCGGCCTCGGCCAGCCGGCTCTCGTAGCCCCGTCGCAGAGCCACCTTCTGGCGCTCCAGCTCACCGGCGGTAAAGCCATGGCGCGACACCCGCTCGGCTTCGCTCAAGACGGCCTCCAGCCCACGGAGAAAGCCGTCTTCGGCCACGCCGACGCGGAGCTGCGCAGCCTCCAGATTGCGCGCAACGCCGCCCCCCAGACCGACGCCGGCATTGAGGAAGGGAGGATCGGCCTGCAGGGTCAGCTCGTTGAGCCGCCGGTTCAGCATTCCGGTGTAGAGGGAACGGACGCGAGCGGCGCGAAAATCGCCAATGGTGCGATACTCGCGCGGGGACTGCTTGTACATCACCTCGACATCGGAGAGGGGCATCTCGGGGTCGGTGGCCACCGAAATCAGCGGCGCATGATCGAAGGGAACCGCGGCCTCGGTGCGGGGCCGGGGGTCGGCAGGGCCGGCAAGCGCGCCGAAGTGTTCCCGGATCGTTGCCTCGATTTCGGCAACATCGAAATCGCCGACCGCCACAACCGCCATCAGATCGGGGCGATACCAGTCCTCATAGAAGCTGCGGAGCCGTTCGACCGGGGCGGTGCGCACCACATCCGGGTCGCCGATCGGCAGCCGTTCGGCATAGCGGGAATCGTGCAGCATGGCAGGAATCTGCTGGTCCTGAATCCGCGCGATGCCGCCACGCCGTCCGCGCCACTCCTCGATGATCACGCCGCGCTCCTTGTCCACCTCTTCGGGCTCGAAGAGAACGCCACCCGCCCAATCCGCCAGAATTCGGAAGGCGGTCGAGAGGATCTCGGGGTCGTCCATCGGCACCTGCAACATGTAGACCGTCTCGTCGAAGCCTGTATAGGCGTTCACGTTGGGCCCGAAGCGCATGCCGATCGATTCGAGGTAGTCCACCAGCTCCTGCTTGGCGAAGTTGCGCGTGCCATTGAAGGCCATATGCTCAACGAAGTGCGCCAGGCCCTGCTGGTTGTCCTCCTCCAAAATCGAGCCGGCATTGACCACCAATCGTAGCTCGGCGCGATTCGCGGGTTCCCCATTCGCGCGCACGAAGTAGGTCAGGCCATTGGCGAGGGTGCCTCGCACAACCGCAGGATCGGAGGGGATGGGGGTGGTGGGGTCGGGTTGCGTCTGGGCGGCGGCCGGAAGCGCAAATGCCGCAAGCGCAAGACCGGAGAAGACAATGGCATGAATGGAGTGGCGGGCCGAAAACACGAGAAGACTCTCCTGCAGAGGGGAAAAGGGAGATCGGCGAGCTTAAGAATGTTCGCTACAGTGTCGGGTCGGTTGCGAAGGCGCGAATGACAACTGCACAAAGTTAGAGCGATGCCGGGCCGGAGGGAACAGGTGACGGTACACCGCAAAGCCGGGGCTGTGCCCCCACCCCGGCGCCTCAGAGCTCGGCGGCCCCCTGCAAATTGCCGCGACCCGCCAGCGAAGAGAAGGATTCACCCGCGACAATGATGTGGTCGATCACCGGAATTCCCAACTGATCTCCGGCGGTGCCCAACTGCTCCGTCACGTGCAGATCCTCGGGCGAGGGCTCCGGGTTCCCCGAAGGGTGATTGTGGACCAGGATCAGCGCCGCCGCGCGCAGCACAATCGCATCGCGGAAGACTTCGCGCGGGTGAATGAGCGAGGCGTCGAGGATTCCGCGGGTGATCTGGCGCTGGCAGATCGGTGCATTCTGTGAATCCAGAAGGAGCACATGGAACTCCTCGTGCGGGAGGTGGGCCAGCGCGGGCGCGAAGAGCGAATGCACATCGGCGGGCCCGGCGATGGGCTCCCCGCGGGTCAGCCGCGCGGCCGCAACCCGTCTGCCCAACTCGATCGCCGCCACGATCCGGCCGGCCATGGCCATCCCGATCCCGCGGATCTCCATCAGGCGTCCCACATCGATCCGGGCAAGTTCGCCGAGCTGACCGTGCGACAGATTCAGAACGCGATCCGCCAGCGCCGAGGCGGGCTGGGCCGAACTCCCCGCTCCGATCAGCAACACCAGCAGCTCCCCCTCCGAGAGCGGCCCCGGACCAAATCGATGCAGGCGTTCGCGGGGGCGTCCCTCGGGGGGGTGTTCCGCTAGTGTGCCCGCCCGCAGCACTTCTTGTACTTTCTGCCGCTTCCGCAGGGGCAGGGATCGTTGCGCCCCGGAGTGCGTTCGGTCACAACCGGACGACGGGGTTCTTCTCTGCCGCGATTGGTGGCCAGCCGGCCGACCGGGCTCGCCATTGCGGCGCCACTTGCCGCAGTCGTCGTCTCGCGACGAGTTCCGGCCGCCATCCCGAAGGAATCCACGGAGGCCTTCGCGGCAACCGGCTGCCCCTGCCCCGCCCCCGCTGCGGCGCGTCCTGCGCCAGCGGCCGCGTACTGCATCCGGCCCGCAGGCTGCACGCCCGGCGAGGGCCGCTGCTCGAGTCGCACCCGAAAAAACTGCTGCGTCACCGTACGGCGAATGTCTTCCATCAGGCTGACAAACATCTCGTAGGCTTCCTTCTTGTATTCGACCAGGGGATCCTTCTGACCCCAGCCGCGAAAGCCGATCGACGCCTTGAGGTGATCGAGATCGTAGAGGTGATCCTTCCACTTTCCGTCGATCGTCGAGAGCAGGACGAAGCTCATCACCCGGTCGGCGTGTTCGCCAAAGACCTCGATCTGGCGGGCAAAGGCGTCGTGCACGGCCTCTTCGGCGACCCGCAGCGCATCTTCGCGATCGACGCTGCCATCGCGTTCGCCCTCCAGGGGGGGAAGCGCCGTGTGCAGATCGAGCAGCATCCGCTGCCGCAACCCCGAGACCTCGAAGCCCTCCTCCAGATCGTCGTCGGGAAGGGCGGCCTCGAAGACGCCGGCCATCGCATGGCGGATCATCTCGCGGAGTTCGCCCCTGAGATCCTCGCCGCCCTCGAGCGCAAAGAGACGCAGGTCGTAGATGACCTCGCGCTGCTGGTTCATGACATCGTCGTAGTCGAGCAGGCGCTTTCTGGATTCGAAGTTGTTGCCTTCGACACGCTTCTGGGCCCGCCCGATCGAGCGCGTGACCAGGGGATGGGTAATGACCTCGCCCTCGTCGGCACCCATCCGCTCCATGTAGTTGGCAATGCGCTCCATTCCCCCGAAGAGGCGCATCAGGTCGTCTTCGAGAGAGAGAAAGAACTGCGACGCCCCCGGATCGCCCTGGCGCCCCGCCCGGCCCCGCAACTGACGGTCGATTCTGCGCGCTTCGTGGCGCTCCGATCCCAGGATATGAAGCCCTCCGACCTCGATGACATGATCGTCGGGCTTGCCCTCGAGCTCCTCGTAGCGGGTCGGATCGGTCGCGGCCACCGTCTCCAGATCCAGCTCCCGCGCGCGCGCCCACCCCACGGTCCGCGGCTCGGTCACGCCCTCGCCCAGCTTGATGTCGGTGCCGCGGCCGGCCATGTTCGTCGCAATCGTGACGGCCCCCGGACGCCCGGCCTCGGTCACGATCTCCGATTCCCGCCGGTGCTGCTTCGCATTCAGCACATTGTGAGGCACCCGGCGACGCTTGAGCATGCGCGCAAGCGTTTCCGACACCTCGACGTTGGTCGTCCCGACCAGCACCGGAAGCTCCAGCCGGTGCAGCCGCTCGATCTCGTTCATCAGCGCCTGGTACTTCTCGCGCCGGGTTCTGAAGATCAGGTCGTCGCGGTCATCGCGCACAATCGGCCGGTTGGTGGGAATCACCGAGACATCCAGGTTGTAGATCTGGTGAAATTCGGTCTCTTCCGTCTCGGCGGTTCCCGTCATGCCCGCCAGCTTGTCATACATGCGGAAGTAGTTCTGAATGGTGATCGTGGCCAGCGTCTGGGTCTCGCCGCGAATCTCGACCCCCTCCTTGGCCTCGACCGCCTGGTGAAGTCCATCGCTCCAGCGCCGTCCGGGCATCTGCCGCCCGGTGAATTCATCGACAATGACGATGGATCCATCGTCGCCAATGATGTAGCGCTCGTCCTTCTGGAAGAGCGTGTAGGCCTTGAGAAGCTGGTGAATGACATGAATGCGCTGCGACTTGTCGGCATACTCGGCCTCCAGCTCGGCCATGCGCGCGCGCTTGTCCTCGACCGACATCTCCTCGTCGTCCTGGACCCGGCCCATGACCTCTGAAAGATCGGGCACCACAAAGGCGGCAGGATCTCCCGGCGAGAGCTCGTCCAGGCCGGCGTCCGAGAGGTGGACATTGCTGCCCTTTTCGTCCATGGCAAAGAAGAGCATCTCGTCGATCTCATGGAGCCGCTTCTCGCGCATGTAGTCGCCCTCGACCCGCTGCACCAGCTTGACGACTCCGGGCTGATCGGCCAGGAGCTTCATCAAACGCTTGTTCTTCGGACCGCCCCGCTTGGCCGCCAGCAGCTTCTCGCCGGCCGCGTATTCATCGGTGTCGGATTCGATATCGCGTTCCGCCTCGGCCACCAGCCGGTTCACCATGCGCGACTGCTTCCGGTGAAGCGCTCCCACCACCGAGGCCATCTGCTTGAAGGGGGTGGAGGTGTCGCGGGTGGCCGGACCCGAGATGATGAGGGGCGTTCTGGCTTCGTCGATGAGGATCGAATCCACCTCGTCGATGATCGCGTAGTGGTGCCCGCGCTGGACGCGCTGCTCCAGGGTGTGAACCATGTTGTCGCGCAGATAGTCGAAGCCGAACTCGTTGTTGGTCCCGTAGGTGATGTCGGCGCGGTAGGCATTCTGCCGCTCGGGCGACCCCGGCTGATGCAGATCGACGCAGTCCACCGTCAGACCGAGCAGGGTATAGATGGCGCCCATCCACTCGGCGTCGCGCTGCGCCAGGTAGGAGTTCACCGTCACCAGGTGCGCACCCCGGCCCGCGAGCGCGTTGAGGTAGAGTGGCATCGTCGCCACCAGCGTCTTCCCTTCGCCGGTCGCCATTTCGGCCACCCGTCCGCGATGAAGCTGCACGGCCCCGATCAACTGGACATCGTAGGGAACCATGTCCCAGACCATGCGATGACCGGTCACCTTCACCTCTCTGCCAACAAGACGGCGACAGGCATCCTTCACCACCGCAAAGGCCTCCGGCAGAATCTCTTCGAGTGCCTCGGCCAGGAGGGTTCCGTACTGCTCCTCGAGCTTTCCGATCCGAATGGTGAGCTCCTCGCGCTCGTCGGCCTCGGTCGAGGTGCGCTTCCGGTCGCGCAGCTCCCCGATCTCGTCGAGGGTCTCCTGCGTGAACCCGGCAATGCGGGCGCGGAAATCGTCGGTGCGGGCGCGCAGCTCGTCGTCGGTCAGCTCCAGAAGCTCCTCCTGGTGCGCATTGATCCGCTCCACCAGAGGCGCCAGGCGTTTCACCTCGCGTGCATAGCGCGACCCGATCATCTGTTTGATGAGTCCCTTGATCATCGTTCCCTCTTCCTCCTGCTGCTGTAAAGTCCTTCGTTCTCTAGTATCGCCAGAACGGCGGGCGAAACCATGTCTGAAACGGTCAGTCCCCGCTCGATCCGTTCGCGGAGCTGCGAAGACGAGAGATCAACCGGTGTCACCGCGACCGTGCGCACCCCCGGACCGCGGTCGGCCGCCGGGGGAAAATCCACTCCGGGGCGCGAAGTCACGATCACCTCGGCCAGCTTCCGGATCTCCGCCGCCTCGCGCCACGCATCGAGTTTGCCGAAGAGGTCGGCGCCCACGATCAGCGCCAGGCGCCAGTGCGGGGATTCGCTGCGGAGCTGTCGCAGAGTGTCGATGGTGTAGGAAACGCCGCCGCGCTCCACCTCGATTCCACTCGCTCTAAAGAGGGGGTGATCCTGAATGGCCGCGCGCACCATCCGCAGGCGAATTGCCCCGGGTGCGGGCGCATGTGCGGTCTTGTGCGGAGGCCGAGAAGCCGGTACCCAGAGTACCCGGTCGAGCCGAGCCTCGCGGGCCACCTCCTGCGCCACCGTCAGATGCCCCAGATGCGGCGGATCGAAGGTGCCTCCAAAGACCCCCACGCGCCGGATGCCTTCCTCGGCGGTGCAGAGCCGTGCAGAGCTCAGCGCGATCCCGACGCCAGGCCCCATTCAGATGCTGGAGGAGCGCGCGTGCGCACCACACCGGCCGTGTCGCTGGCCATGGCGGGATCCAGCGCCTGCGCTTCCGGCGAATCGGGATAGCTCTCCAGGAGACGGGCCGTGAACTCCTCAACCTGATCCTGCCACTCCCATTCGGTGTAGATCTCGATCAGGCGCGCAGCCGCGCGGGGGGCGGCCGCAGTCTCGGGAAAGTTCTCCAGGAGATCAAGAAAAACATACTCGGCCGATTCCAGAATCTTGCGCTGAAGATAGAAGGCCCCTTCCTGGTAGCTCTTTTCTCCGAGCTTGTTCTGCATCTCGAGCGCCACTGCCGCCGCCGAATCGCCCTGAGGGGTTCCGGGAAAGTCGCCGGCCACATTGCGACAGGTGGTGCGGGCCTGAACGGTGTACTGGGGATCGCGCTGCGGGTGCGGAGACATCGCCGCATACGAGCGACAGAGCCCCATCCAGGCTTCCGGGGTGCGCGCATCGTCGGGATAGACCTGCACAATGCGGGTGTACTCCGAAACCGCGCTCAGGTATTCGCCCTCGGAGAAGAAGGAGCGCGCCAGGTAGTGACGGGCCTCCACCGCCCGGTCAAAGCCCGGTGCCGTAATCAGGAGGCGCTCGAAGGCGCGCCGGGCTTCGTCCCAGTCGCCATCCGCAAAGGCACGCTGGGCATGTTCGAAGAGCTGCTCTTCGGTCCACCCGGAGTAGGGGGGTGCCGATGCGCAGGCAGCCCCCAGAAGCCCCGCCAGGGCACCTGCGGCGAGCGACCTCAGCACGGGCCGTCCCCCTCGCCGAAGCGGATCTGATCGATGCGGGAACGGGCGTCGCGCAAAAGATCGCTCGAGCCGGAGAGATCGGCCCGGGCAACCATGTCGTAGCTCTCGATGGCGGCGGCGCAGTCGCCCAGCCGCGCCAGGATCTCGCCGCGCTGGAAGTACGAATCCGGAAGCACGGCTCGCGGCTCTCCGAGCTCGAGCACCAGAGCCAGGTAGTCGAGAACCTGCTGAACGACATCCATCCCGGCCTCCGCCTCAGCTCCCACGACCCCCATATCGGGCTCTGCCCTGCTCTCTGCGGAGGCACCCGACCCGGCTCCGGCCTCTTGCACCGGCTGCGCGCCCTCCCCGGCCTCCGCCAGCAGCATCCCGGCCACCGTGTCCTGCGGCGGCATCGCGGCCTCCACCGCGCCCTGATCGATCAGCTCCCGGGCCAGACGGTATGCACAGCTTCCGAGGTGCCAGCGCGTCTCGGGTTCGCGACGGGGAACAAGTTCGTTGAACTCCGCCAGGAGCTCCATGGTGCGGCCGCACTCTCCGATCTCCATATGGGCCAGAGCGGCTTCAAGGATCACCTCGGGGTCGCCGGGACGGGTTCCCAGCACCCTCAGGTACAGAGGCTGCGCCCGTCCGTGCCGACCGCTTCCACTGTAATGTCGGGCCATCGGCAGAACCAGCTCGGGCACCACGATCCCCGGCCGGAAGTGGAGCGCCGCCTCCATCGCCGATGCACCCCCATAGCTGTCCAGATCCGCAAAGGCGCGCCGCGCCCGCGCCACGAAATCCGAGGCGGCCTGGTCGGCGTGGGCGCTGTCCTGCAGAACCGCCCGGTCGTACAGCTCGCGCGCCTCTTCCACCCGACCGAGCATGACCTGCGTGTGTGCGGCCCGCATCAGGGCGTCATCTCCGACCCCATCGCGAATCGCAAGGCGGTACTCCGCAAGAGCGTCCCCATACTGGCCCTCCGCAAAGGCCCGGTCGCCGCGCTGCAGAGACGATTCACCCCCGCCATCGCCTGCGCAGCCGCCCAGCGCCCATGCCAGCGCGACTGCATGGAGGCCTCGCACTCCCTGGAACATTCCTCTGCGCACCACTCCGCTCTGCTCTTGCCTTGCCTCTGGTTGGCGACCGCCGGACTTTGCACGAAATCGCTGCGAACACTCCAACCCTCAAATATAGAACAGTTTCACCGTGCAGGGCGTTGCCTCGACCGGTTGGCCAATCAACCAGGGAGCGCCACGGAGCACAGCGTCCGGCGCAGATGCAGGCGCCACCCCAATGCCGTTCGGTGTTATCGGCCACCTGTCCGAAGGCACTCGCGAAACCAGGGAATGGTACGCCTGAGCCCCTCGCGCAAATCCACGCGGGGCGACCAGCCGAGTTCACGGCGGGCCACCGCAATATCGGGTTGGCGCACCGCGGGATCATCGACCGGCAACGGCAGAAAGACCGGCGGCGTCCCGCTTCCCGTCTCCTCCATCACCACCCTGGCCAGATCGCGGATCGACACCTCGGCCGGATTTCCGATATTCACCGGGTCGGTGCGCTCCGAGTGAAAGAGGCGGACAATGCCCTCGACTTCGTCGTCGATGTGGCAGAAGGAGCGCGTCTGCGAGCCGTCTCCATAGAGCGTCATCGGTTCGCTCCGCAGCCCCTGCACAATAAAGTTCGACACCACGCGCCCATCGTCCGGCCGCATGCGACTGCCATAGGTGTTGAAGATTCTCACAATGCGGGTGGCCAGGCCGTGGGCGCGGTGATAGGCCATCGTCATGGCTTCGCCGTAGCGCTTCGCCTCGTCATAGACGCCCCGCGGCCCAATCGGGTTCACATTCCCCCAGTAGCTTTCCGGTTGCGGGTGCACCTGTGGATCTCCATAGACCTCGGAGGTGGAGGCCAGCAGATAGCGGGCGCCGTGGCGGCGCGCCAGTCCCAGCGTGTTGTGGGTTCCCAGCCCACCCACCTTCAGCGTCTGGATCGGCAACTCGGTGTAGTCCACGGGGCTGGCCGGCGAGGCGAAGTGCAGAACGCCATCCAGGCGATCGTCCACAAAGAGGGGGCGGCTGATGTCGTGATCGATCAGGCGGAAGCGCTGATTCCCCATCAGGTGATCCAGGTTGTCGCTGCGCCCCGTCACAAAGTTGTCCACCCCGACTACATGGCAACCATCGCCCAGAAACCGATCCACCAGGTGAGATCCGAGAAACCCCGCCGCGCCGGTAATCAGAATCCGCATGCTGCCGGCCTTGCACATCGCCACTCCCGCTGCCCGCCCGGCACAACCCACGAACTGCCGAGGACCGCGAAGCGCTCTGCCCGCCCTGCGCCTGTTCCCCGTTGCACGCCCGGCGTCATCCGCCTCTATCCACCGACTGTCGGAGCCCGGCCCACCGAATGATACTCGAAACCCAGCTCGCGCATGGTCCGGTCGGAGTAGAGATTGCGCCCATCGAAGATGACCGGTCGCGCCAATAGCTGGCGGATGCGTGCAAAGTCGGGGCGGCGATAGGGATTCCACTCGGTGTGAATCAGCAGTGCGTCGGCGCCCTCCAGCACATCGTAGTTGCGGGCGCCAAAGTCGATCCGGTCGCCCAGAATGCGGCGCGCCTCCTCCATCGCCACCGGATCGTGCGCAACCACGCGGGCCCCCCGCTCAAGCAGCCCTCGAATGGTGACCAGGCTCGGCGCTTCCCGCATGTCATCGGTGTTGGGCTTGAAGGCCAGCCCCCAGATCGCAAAGCGCCGCCCGGTCAGATCGTCGCCGAAGCGGGCCAGGCATCGTTCGAGCAAGAAGCGCTTCTGCCTCTCGTTGACCTCCTCGATCGCATCGAGAATGCCGGCATCCAGTCCCGTCTCCCTCATGATACTGCCCAGCGCTCTGACGTCCTTGGGAAAGCAGGAGCCGCCGTAGCCGATTCCGGCAAAGAGAAAGGTGGGGCCGATGCGCCGATCCGAGCCCACACCGAGCCGCACCTGGTCCACATCGGCGCCGGTGCGCTCGCAGAGCCGCGCGACCGCATTCATGAAGCTGATCCGCAGGGCGAGCATGGCATTGGCCGCGTACTTGGTGATCTCGGCCGATGCGGTGTCCATGACCAGAATCTCGTTGCCGGTCCGTACAAAGGGGGCGTAGAGATCGCGCAGAAGCGCGGCCGCCACCTCGTCGTCCACCCCGAGCACCACCCGGTCCGGTCTCCGGAAATCGCGGAGCGCGGCGCCCTCCTTGAGAAATTCCGGATTGGAGCAGACTCGCACCGTGTGTTCGGTTTCGGCTTCGATCGCCTCGCGCACCCGCACCGCCGTTCCCACCGGTACCGTGCTCTTCGTCACCACAACCCGCTCGCCATCCATGGCCCGCCCGATCTCGCGGGCCGCTGCGAGCACATGGCGAAGATCGGCCGAACCGTCCTCGTCCTGAGGCGTTCCGACGGCAATGAAGATGATTGCGGATGCGCGCACCGCCGCGGTCACATCGGTGGTGAAGGAAAGCCGCCCCTCGGCAACATTCTGCGCAACGAGCTCGCTCAGACCGGGCTCAAAGAAGGGGATCCGGTCATTGCGCAGCGCTTCGACCTTCTCCGGCAGAATATCCACACAGATGACATCGTTGCCGGTCTCGGCCAGGCAGGCGCCGGTGGTCAGACCCACATATCCGCTGCCCAGAACGGCAATCTTCATCGGCCCGGCCTCCATCCCGGGCGGCCTGTGCCTCCGCCCTCGTCATTCGGCGACGCTCCCCACCGCGCCGCCACTCCGCACACCCTCATTCCTTCACGATCCAGGATTCGGATCGCCCCTGCGCCAGCGGCGCCACAAGATTGCGCGCATCGATCAGGAGGGTGGCGTGTTCATGGATGAAGGCCGGCTCAAAGAGGGTATGGTCGGTCACGATCACAACGGCATCTGCGGCCCCGAGCGCCACCGCATCCAACTCGATCGAAGCCAGCGTGCGCCCCTCCGGCAACTGCCAGAGCGGAACGTGCGGGTCGTGATAGGAAACCACGGCTCCATCGCGCTCCAGAAGCTCCAGGATCGCGTGCGCCGGCGATTCCCGTACATCGTCCACGTCCTTCTTATAGGCAACCCCAAGAAGAAGAATGCGCGACCCATTCACCGGCTTCCGGGCACGATTCAATCCCTCGCACACCTTGCCCGTCACAAAGGCCGGCATGGCCGCGTTGATCTCGGTCGCCACATCGATGAAGCGCGTCCGGTAGTCCATCGAGCGCATCTTCCAGGAGAGGTAGTGCGGATCGACCGGCAGGCAGTGTCCGCCCAGACCCGGCCCCGGCGTGAACTTCATGAAGCCGAAGGGTTTGGTGGCGGCGGCATCGATCACCTCCCAGATGTCGAGCCCGAGCCGGTCGGCGATCAGCGCCATCTCGTTGACCAGCCCGATATTGACGGCGCGGAAGGCGTTTTCGAGGATCTTGGCGAGCTCGGCCGCCTCTGCCGATGAGACCGGAACCATCTCTTCCACAAAGCGGGAATAGAAGTCGAGCCCCACCTCGGTGCAGCGCGGCGTGACTCCACCGATCACCCTGGGCGTATTGCCCGTCTTCCATCGCGCATTGCCGGGATCGACGCGCTCCGGCGAGAAGCAGAGGAAGAAATCGTGGCCGGCCCTCAGACCTCCGGCCTCCAGAATGGGGAGCACGACCTCGCGGGTGGTGCCGGGATAGGTCGTCGATTCCAGAACGACCAACTGTCCGGGGTTCAGGGTCGCCGCCACCGCGCGCGATGCAGCCAGAATGGCCGAGATATCGGGGTCGCGCGTCCGCGACAGGGGGGTGGGCACACAGATGGCGATCGCCTGGCAGGCACTCAGCCGGTCCATTGCGGTGGTCGCCTCCAGGAACCCCGCTCCCCTCACGGCCTCCACATCGCCCGGCGTCAGATCGGGCACATGGCTGCACCCGTCATTCACCTCCGCAACCACCCCGGGGTCGATATCGAAGCCAAGGGTGCGAATCCCGCTGCGGGCCGCCTCAACGGCAAGAGGCAAACCGACATACCCCAGGCCGACAACGCCGAATGTGCGGTCGGTCCGGTTCACCGACTCCACCCGTACTCTCCGCTCTTCAGACTTCCGGGCGAAGGGTGCGCAGGGACAGCCCGTGGATCGTTCCCGGGAATCCGGCGCACACGCGCCTCCGCTCCAATGCCGCCCGATGCCTGTCCACGGCGGCTAGGAAGAGGGTTCGGATACCATCTCTCCGTCGGTGCCGGCATCCTCTTCGGCCATGGAGCCCGAAATCGTGTGCACCTCCAGGAAGTCCTCGGCGAACTCGGCCTGAATGCGGTCCGTGTCCTGCAGAAATGCGCCCCCGGCCTCCCAGGCGTCGAGGATGGAATCGGACATTGCCATCACGGAGCCGGTCACGGTCAGCCGGTCTCCCGCGACAAAGCTCATCGAGTCGGGAAGGGCGGCATCGGCAAGATAGAGGAGAAAGGGCGTTCCGGTGTCGAGATTCATCCACAGACTCCGGGCCCCGAGCACGCTGGCGATCTCGACATCCTCGAGGGTGACCTCCTGGCCGATGTAGGCCGCAGTTCCCATCGAGAAATCCGCCACGGCGACCACATTGACCATGGAATCCATGGCCGGTTCCTCCTCGACCTCGACAATCTGCGTCGGTTCCGCCGTACGCGAGAGCCAGTACAGAAACCCGCCAACGGTCAGAATGGAGAGAATCATCAACTGAATGCCCAGCTTCGCAGCGCCTGCGCGGGACTTGAGATTCATTGTCATCCGTCTTCCCTGTTTCTCCCGGTTCTGTTGCATGGTAGGGACCGCTCATCGGGGCCCCGATCGCCAAACGACGATACTAATCTACGAGTTCGATCAGCGCCATATCCGCGCCGTCGCCCTTGCGGGTTCCCATCTTGAGAATGCGCGTGTATCCTCCCGGCCGCTCCCGGTAGCGGGGGCCGAGCTCGTCGAAGAGCTTTGCCAGGATCGCGCGGTCGGCAATACGCCGGGCCGCAAGTCTGCGCGCATGGAGATCGCCGCGCCGGGCCAGGGTAATCAGGCGCTCGGCGTAGGGGCGCAGCTCGCGCGCCTTGGCTGTGGTCGTGCGAATCCGTTCGTGGAGGAAGAGGGACGCCGCAAGGTTTCTCAGCAGTGCCCGACGGTGGGACGGCGATCGCGAAAGGCCGCGGCCCTTCTTTCTATGGCGCATGATGGGTCTCTCTTCGGGTCAGAGCGCTTCGTCCGCCGGGGCATCGACCCCCTCGGCATCCGCATCGGCAACGAGGAAGCGGCCACTTTCGTCGCGGGTAATCTGCATTCCCAGACGCAGTCCGTGGCGATTCAGGAAGGTGAAGATCTCTTCGAGCGATTTCTGCCCGAAGTTGTCGATCGCGCGCACCTCTTCCTCGGTTCGGCTCACGAGCTGGTCCAGGCGGGTAATATCCTGCCTCTGCAACGAGTTCCGGGAACGTTGGCTCAGCTCGACCAGGTCGTCCAGATCGGTTTCCAGGAGCTCGGCAATCTCGACCGAAATCGACTCCCTGGCCGACTCCGGGAGCACCTCTCCATCCGGCGACGCCTCGACCGGCGGTCCGCCCTCGGCAAAGTACAGCATGTACTCCAAATGATTGCGAACCAGCTCCGCCGAGTAGCGAATCGCGCGCTCGGGGGTAATCGAGCCATCGGTCCGCACCTGAACGGTCAGGCGGTCGAAGTCGGTGCGCTGCCCCACGCGCGTCTCCTCGACCGTAAAGTTGGCGCGCAGCACCGGGTTGTAGATTGCGTCGATCAGAACCAGATCCACCGGGGCGTTGCGCGGCTCTTCGTGCTGATCCGCCAGAACGAATCCCCTGCCCTTGTTGACATGGAGCTCGATATTCATCTCCACATCGTCCACCAGGGTAAGGATGTGGTGAGAGGGGTCGTGGATCGTCACCGAGGCCGGCCCGCGAATCATCGCTGCCGTCACCGGTCCCGCGCGGTCCACCCGGATCTCCAGAACGGCGCTCTCCACATTGTCGTCCAGGCTCAGAACCAGATACTTCAGATTCTGAATGACCTGGTGCACGTCCTCGACCACCGCCGAAATGGTCTGGTGCTCGTGAACGACTCCCTGGATGCGGAAGGCCCAGACTGCGGCGCCCTGCAGCGAGGAGAGCAGCACTCGCCGCACCGAATTGCCAAGGGTATGTCCGAAGCCACGCTCCAGCGGCTCCAGCACGAAGCTCGCGGAGTGGCCGTCCTCGGATTCGTTCGTAATCTCGACGCGCTCGGGAAGAACGAGCCCGGTCAGATCAATCGCCTCTTTCACCGTCGCTACTCTCCTGGGATATTCAGCATTGCATGGGGTGGTCGGTCGGGGGCAAGCGGGCCCTCGGCCCGGCCCTTCTCTACTTCGAGTAGAGCTCGACGATCAACTGCTCCTGCGCCGCCAGCGGGATATCGCCGCGAACCGGAATTCGCACGACCCTGCCAACGCGCTGCTTCTCGTCAAGGGCCAGCCAGTCCATCAGGGGCGGCCGGGTACGCGCGGCAAGGCTGGCCTCGACCAGATCCAGCTCGCGGGATCCATCGCGCAACGCGATCTCGTCGCCCGCCCTGAGCCGGTAGCTGGGCACATTGACCACCGCGCCATTGACCACCACATGTCGGTGACGCACCAACTGGCGCGCCTGTCTTCGATTGGCGGTCAGTCCGAGACGGAAAACCACGTTGTCGAGTCGGCTCTCAAGCGCGACGATCAGATTTTCGCCGGTCATTCCGGGACGCCCGGCAGCGTAGCGGAAGAGATTGCGGAACTGCTTCTCGTGCAGGCCGTAGATGCGCTTCACCTTCTGCTTCTCGCGCAACTGCACTGCGTAGTCGGACTGTTTGCGCCGGCGCGCGGCGGCCGGACCGAGATGCCCCGGAGGATACTGGCGGCGCTCGACCGGGCACTTCTCGGTGTAGCACTTGAATCCCTTGAGGAAGAGCTTTTCGCCCTCGCGGCGGCAGCGCTTGCAAACCGGACCTGTGTATCGTGCCATGAATCGATTCCCCGCTAGACGCGCCGCTTCTTGGGCGGGCGGCATCCGTTGTGCGGCAGCGGCGTCACATCGTGAATCGACTGAATGCCGAGCCCGGCGGCGGCCAGCGCCTGGATCGCGGATTCGCGGCCGGAACCAGGGCCCTGCACACGGACAACGACCTCGCGCACCCCCATGGCCACGGCCTCCCGCCCGGCCTGCTCGGCTGCCAGGGTTGCCGCGAAGGGGGTCGATTTCTTCGATCCCTTGAACCCGGCCGTTCCCGCCGAGGCCCAGACGAGCGCATCGCCCGCCTTGTCGGCAATGGTAATCAGGGTGTTGTTGAAGGTCGCCTTGATATGGGCGACTCCCTCCGATGCGACAACCTTGCGGGATTTTCTGCTTCGGGTCGTTTTCGGTCTGGCCAAACTTTCACCTCTCCCCTCTCTGCGGGAAGCCAAAGGAATGGAACGTCTGCGTCTCTACTTCTGCGGAGCCTTTTTCTTGCCCGCAATGGCCCGGCGCGGCCCCTTCTTGGTGCGGGCATTGGTGTGGGTGCGCTGGCCTCGCACCGGCAGGCCCCGGCGATGACGGACACCGCGGTAGCAGCCGATATCCATAAGCCGCTTGATATTCATGGAGACCTCGGTGCGGAGCGTGCCCTCGACCTTGTAGCGGGAATCGATCTCTACGCGCAAACGGCTCGCATCTTCGTCGCTGAGCTCGTGGGTGCGCAGGTTGGGATCGATTCCCACTGAATCGAGGATTTCGCGGGAACGCACCGGCCCCACTCCATAGATGTAGGTCAGGGCAATCTCGATGCGCTTGCTGCGCGGCAGGTCCACTCCGGCAATGCGTGCCATGCTAGCCCTGTCTCTGCTTGCAACGGGGATTGCGGCTGCAGATGATCCGCACGACTCCCTTGCGACGGACCACGCGGCAGTGTTCGCAGAGCGGCTTCACGCTGGTGCGCACTTTCATTGGATTCCGGCCTCCGGTTCAGCTTCGATTTCCTCGAATGGGGCAAAGATCACAAAGATAACCTCTATGGCAGTGCTGCGGTAGCTCCGGATTCAACCTCCAGATCGGCAACGCCCTGCTCCGAGGGCTCTGCCCACGGGTTCGGGTCTTCCCAGATGCCGCCGCCCGTCAGGATCTCGGGGCCGGTCGCGGTGAGCGCCACGGTGTGTTCGAAGTGGGCCGAGAGGGCTCTGTCCGCAGTTGTGACGGTCCAGCGGTCCGGGAGAGTGACGATCGCATCGGTCCCGGCCGAGAGCATCGGCTCGATTGCCAGCGCCATTCCTTCGCGCAGCGGCACACCGGTTCCGCGCCGACCCACATTCGCAACCTGGGGATCCTCGTGGATTCTGCGTCCGATTCCATGCCCGACCAGATCGCGCACAATCGCTAGCCCGGTGCCGCGCACACACTCCATGACAGCCGCTCCGATATCGCCGACATGCCCCCCGGGGCGCGCCGCCGCCACCGCCCTGGCAAGCGCTTCGCGCGTGACGCGCAAGAGGTGCGCGGCCTCGGCAGAGATCTCGCCCACCGGAAAGGTGAAGGCCGAATCGGCACACCACCCGCGCTGCTTCACCCCGACATCGATCGAAACGATATCGCCCTCGCGAAGCCGCGCCTCGGGTTTGGGGATTCCGTGGACGACCTCGGCGTTGATGCTGACACAGGCGCTGCCGGGAAAGCCATACAGCCCCTTGAAGGCCGGTACCGCACCTGCATGCGAGCGAATGAAGTCGTCCACAAAGCGGTTCAGCTCGGCGGTGGCAACCCCCGGACGCACAAGCGGCGCCAGCGCGCGAAAGAGCTCGGCAATGATCGCCCCACTCCGGGCCATTGCCCGAATCTCGCGCGGCGACTTCAGGTGAATCGATCCGGCCCGATTCAGCATGAGACTGCAACCCACGCTTCCGTTGCAGCCAGGAGAGCCGCCTGCACCTCGTCGATCGCACCCTCGCCATCGATCCGCACCAGAGCCCCGCGCTCTTCGTAGTAACCGATCAGCGGAGCGGTCGCCCTGCGATAGACATCCAGGCGGGAGCGCACCGTCTCGGGCTGGTCGTCGGCGCGGTGTACGAGGGGTTCGCCGGTGTCGTCGCAGATTCCCTCGCGGTGCGGAGGATCGAAGTGAATGTTGTAGATTCGCCCCGAAGGCGAGGAGCGCCGCCCCGAGATGCGCCTGAAGAGCACCTGCGCATCGGCCTCCAGGAGCGCCACCCCCGCAACCGCGCGCCCCTCGTCCGCAAGCATTGCGTCGAGCGCCTCGGCCTGGGCCGCCGTACGCGGAAATCCATCCAGAATTACCCCCCGCTCCCGACCCAGCGCAACGATCTCGTTGCGCACCAACCCGATCATGACATCATCGGGAACCAGGTCGCCACGATCCATGAAGCTCCGGGCCCGCAACCCCAGTTCGGTCTCTTCGCGCAGCGCCTGACGCAGCAGATCGCCGGTCGAGAGATGAGCCCAGCCGAGCGTTGTGCCCAGGCGCGCCCCCTGCGTACCCTTGCCAACCCCCGGCGAACCGAGGAGAACCACGACCGGTCCGGCCAATGCAGCCACGATTTCCCTGCCGCTACATGTAGCGCTGGCGGCCGCGCATCTTCACCCGCCCCTTCTTCATGAAGCCGTCGTAGTGACGAAGAAGGAGGTGCTGTTGTGCCTGCTGCACGGTATCGAGGCCGACCCCGACCACGATCAGGAGACTTGTTCCGCCGAAGGCGAAGTTTTGAATTCCGAAGGCGTCGAAGATCAGGAAGGGGGCCAGGGCGATGAGCGCCAGATAGATCGACCCGGGCAGAGTCACGCGGGTCAGGATGCGATCGATGTACTCGGCCGTGCGCGCACCGGGCTTGACGCCGGGAATGAAGCCGCCCTGCTTCTTCAGGTTCTCTGCCAGATCGACCGGATTGAAGATGATCGCGGTATAGAAATAGGTGAAGAAGATGATCAGGAAGGCATAGGTGATATAGTACGCCCAGTTGCCGGGCTGGAAGATCGCCGCCAGATCGGCAAGGATCGGAATCTGGATGAAGGCCGTCAGCGTTCCCGGAACGACAATGAAGGATTGCGCGAAGATGATCGGCATGACGCCGGCCGAGTTGATCCGAAGGGGGATATGACTCTTCTGCCCCTCGCGAATACGCCCGCGGCCCATGACCTTGCGCGGAATCTGAACGGGGATCCGGCGGGCGGCCATGGTCATGCCAACCACGCCTGCGGTGATGCCGACCAGAATCGCGAGCAGCGCAATCAGCGCAAAGAGGGTGATCTCGTTGGCCATCAACGACTCCCAGGTCCGCAGAACGGCGCCCGGAAAGCCCTGGATGATCGAGAAGAAGATCATCAGCGACATGCCGTTGCCCACTCCGTGCTCCGTGATCTGCTCTCCCAGCCACATCACGAATACGCCGCCGACGGTCAGGGTAACGACAGTGGTGAAGACGAAGAGGGGCCCGGGATTGGGGACTGCGCTGCCCAGTCCCTGAAGGAAGTTGGCATAGGCGAAGGCCTGGATCAGGCAGAGCAGAACCGTGGTATAGCGGGTCCACTGTGTGAGCTTCTTCCGTCCTTGCTCGCCCTCCTTCTGGAGCTTTTCGACGGTGGGGAAAACCGCCGCCATAAGCTGAAACATGATGCTCGCCGAGATGTACGGCATGATTCCCAGCGCCAGGATCGTGGCCCGGCTGAGGCCGCCGCCAACGAACATGTCGTAGACGCCGAGGAAGGTCTGCGAGAACTGGCCCGCCAACTGCTGGAGCGCTGGCACATCCACGCCGGGCACGGTAATGTGCGACCCGACCCGGTAGATCAGCATGATAAAGAGCGTGAAGAGAATCTTGCTCTTCAGCTCGGGAGCCCGAAAGAGATTCGGGATCGGATTGGCCATGCCGGTCTATTCCTCCTCTCCACCCTGTCGCCAGGGCAGAATCGTCACCGACCCGCCGGCCGCTTCGATCCGGTCGCGGGCCGACGCGCTGGCTGCATGCACGGAGCATTGGCGGGGATCGCTCACCTGGCCATCGCCGAGGAGCTTCACCCGGGTGCGCGTCGTGCGGATCAGGCCGGCCTTCCTGAGCGTGTCCGGGGTGACCTCGCCCTCGACGAAGCGAAGATCGCCGATATTCACCACCTGGTACACGATGCGATTCCGGTTCCTGAAGCCGCGCTTCGGTATGCGTCGCTGCAGTGGCATCTGGCCACCCTCGAACCACGCCGCAATCCTGCCCCCGGAGCGGGACTTCTGCCCCTTGTGGCCGCGACCGGCAGTTTTTCCCGTTCCCGACCCGGGCCCTCTGCCGATGCGCTTGCGTTCGCGCCGGGAACCCTTTGCAGGCCGAAGATTATGCAGTTCAATCATGATTCGTCGAGCTCCGTGACTTCGAGAAGGTGATCCAGCCTGGCGATCATCCCGCGGATGGCGGGCGAATCCTGGTGAATCACACTCTGCTGATGACGGCGGATTCCGAGCGCATCGAGAGTCCGTTGCTGGACTTTCTTGCGTCCGATCGCGCTCCGTACCTGGGTGATGCGCAGTTTAGCCACCGTGTCCCACCTCCAGATCCTGAACCGGGATGCCCCGGGCCGCTGCAACGTCGTACGCGGTGACGAGCGATTCGAGCCCCACCATCGTGGCCCGCACGACATTGATGGGATTGTTGGTGCCCAGGCATTTGGTGAGCAGATCGGTGATGCCCGCTGCCTCGACCACTGCGCGCACCGGGCCGCCGGCGATGACGCCCGTACCGGGAGCCGCCGGGCGCAACAGAACCCGGGCCGCACCCCAGCGCCCGATAATCTCGTGGGGGATCGTGCCATTCACGATGGGAACGTTTGTCATGTCGCGTCGCGCCTGCTCAAAGGATTTGCGGATCGCTTCGGCGACCTCGCTGGCTTTTGCATGCGCGATTCCGACTCTGCCCGCCTGGTCGCCCACTGCGACGAGAGCGGTAAAGGAAAAGCGTCTTCCGCCCTTCACAACCTTGGCCACACGATTGATGTGAATGAGGTTTTCGGCCTGCTCCACACTCTCGCGCGGTCCCTTTCTTTCCCTGGCCATCAGAACTTCAACCCTCCTTCGCGCGCGCCCTCGGCAAAGGCCTGGACGCGGCCATGATAGCGATACCCGCCACGATCGAAGACCACCGCCGTGACGCCCTTTGCCAGCGCCCGCTCGGCGAGCAGCTTCCCGGCTCTTCGCGAGAGCTCCTTCTTGCCCGAAGCTGCGGCATCGGCTTCCCCATTGAACTCGGGGGCCAGAGTGGAAATTCCCACCAGGGTGGAGCGCGCATCGTCGTCGATCACCTGTCCCTCGATATTGCGCAGGGAACGGAAGACCGCCAGGCGCGGGCGTTCGTTCGTGCCGTGCACCTTCTTGCGGATCCGGGCGTGTCGCCGGTGCCGCTGCAATCTGCGACTCTTCCTGAGTGTGCCTCGCCTGATCATTGTATTATCACTTTCCGGCCGTCTTGCCGGCCTTCCGTCGGACATGCTCGCCCTGGTACCGGATTCCCTTGCCCTTGTAGGGCTCCGGAGGCCGGAAGGAGCGAATGACGGCAGCGGTATGACCGACTTGCTGTTTGTCGGTGCCCCGGACCACAATCGTGGTCGGGTTCGGAGTTTCGAGGGTAATCCCGTCGGGGGCGGGAAAGTCGATCATGTGCGAGAAGCCCAGCCTGAGCTCCAGCTCCCTGCCCTTTGCCTGGGCGCGGTAGCCCACGCCCACGATCTCCAGAGTCTTGCTGAATCCCTTGCTGACGCCCTCGACGATGTTCGCCACGAGGGCGCGATTGAGCCCGTGCAGCGCGCGGTGCGTCTGTTCGTCGCTGGGACGGCGCAAGACGAGGGTCTTCCCCGGTTCGCCCTCCCAGGCAATGGTAATCGGGTCAGTGACCTCAAGGACCAGTTCGCCCAGGGGACCGCTGGCCGCCACCCGCTGGCCATCCAGAGCTATGGAGACGCCTGCGGGGATCTCGACCGGCTGCTTGCCAACTCTTGACATTGATCGTCTCCCTTCCTACCAGACCTCGGCCAGGAGCTCGCCGCCCACACCGGCTGCGCGCGCCTGTCGATCAGTGAGAAGCCCGCGCGAGGTCGAGAGAACGGCCATTCCCAATCCTCCGCGCACCCGTGGAATCGCGGATACGCCCACATAGCGACGGCGGCCGGGACGCGAGATGCGCGCGATGTGCCGGATCACCGGCTTTCCTTCGTGATACTTGAGGTAGACGCGCACCAGTCCGTGGCGGCCATCGTTCAGCACCTTGTAGTCGTAGACGAACGCACCCTCCTTGAGGAGCCGGGCGAGCTCGACCTTCAGCTTCGAGAGGGGAATGTCGGCCCAGCGGTGCCCGGCGCTTCCGGCATTGCGGATGCGGGTGAGCATGTCCGCGACGGGATCGGTCATCATGATCGGCTGTCTTCCTTTTGCTTCCCTGGCTGCGGCTCAGGCCTGCGCCCCGATAATCACCGGGATTTCGCCCCGGAAGGGGAATCCCAACTGACGCAGGAGGCTGTAGGCCTGGTCGTCCTTGTCGGTGGAGGTCACCACGGAGATATCCAGCCCATGGATGCTGTGTACCTTGTCGTAATCGACCTCCGGAAAAATGATCTGCTCGCGAATGCCCAGCGTGTAGTTGCCGCGGCCATCGAAGGAGCGCGTCTTCAGCCCGCGAAAATCGCGGATGCGGGGAACCGCCACGGTCACCAGCCGGTCGAGAAACTCCCACATGTTGCGGCGGCGCAGCGTGACCGAGGCCCCGACGGGCATTCCTTCGCGCAGCTTGAAGTTGGAGATCGACTTGCGGGCGCGCGTCACGACCGCCTTCTGGCCGGTAATGACTCCGAGTTCGGCGACGACCGAGTCGATCAGCTTGCGATCGCGGCTGCCCTCGCCAGCCCCGACATTGACCGTCACCTTGACGACGCGGGGAATCTGGTGGGGATTGGCAAATCCGAACTGCTCCTTCAGCGTCGGCCGCGCCACCTCGCGGTAGTGCTTCAACAGTCTGGGTTCGTTCATCTTCGTGGCATCCATGCGTGGTTCATGCATCCGGTTTCTGCGAGGAGACCCCGGGCGATCATTCGGGTTTGGGGATTGGATTGCCGCTCCGGACCGCGATCCGTTCCTTGAAACCGTCCGGCTCGAGGCGCATGCGAATCCGCGAGGGCTCGCCGCTCGCCGGATCGATGAGCATGACGTTGGAGAGGTGAATCGGGCCCTCAAAGCTGATGATCCCACCCTCAGGGTTCGCCTGGGATGGGCGGGTGTGGCGCTTGCGCATGTTGACGCCCTGAACCACCACCCGGTTGGAAGCATGCAGGACGCGCAGAACGGGCCCTTCGGCGTCGCGATGGTTGCCTCGAATGACGCGCACCCGGTCTCCCTTGACGATTTTGGTTTTCTTTTTCATGCTCTACAATACCTCCGGCGCCAGAGAAACGATCCGCATGTAGCGCTTTTCGCGAAGCTCGCGACCGACCGGACCGAAGATGCGGGTCCCCCGTGGTTCTCGCTGGGCATTGATCAGAACGGCCGCATTGTCATCGAAGCGGATATAGCTTCCGTCGCGGCGACGCATCTCCTTGGCCGTACGCACGACCACCGCCTCCATGACCTCGCCCTTGCTGACCCCGGCGTTGGGCACAGCGTCCTTGATGGTGACGATCACCCGATCGCCGATCCGCGCGTAGCGTCGCCTCGAACCCCCGAGCACCCGGATACACAGCGCGCGCCGGGCCCCCGAGTTGTCGGCAATCGTCAGCATGCTTTCCTGTTGAATCATCGAAATCTGCCCGTTTCAGCACCGCTCTGGCACCCACTCAGGCGGGGCGCTCAATAAGTTCGACCACGCGCCACCGCTTCGTCTTCGAGAGCGGCCGCGTCTCCATGATGGAAACGGTGTCTCCCACCATGTATTCATTTTCTGCGTCGTGCGCGTGATACCTGCGCGTTCGCTTGACCTGCTTTCCATAGAGGGGGTGGGAGAAGCGTCGTTCCACCAGGACGGTGACCGTTTTGTCGGCCCGGTCGCTCACCACCACACCCGTCCGCACCTTGCGACGATTGCGATCGTCATGACTCACTGTCGGCTCACTCATTGCTCCCGGCTCCGCTCGTGCAGGATGGTTTTGATGCGTGCAATGTCGCGCCGGATCTCGCGGAGCAGGCGCGGGTTTTCAAGCTGCATGGTCGCACTCCGGAAGCGCAGGCGAAACTGCTCCATCTTGAGCTCGCCCAGGCGGTGGTCGAGCTCTGCGTTATCCAGATGACGGATTTCTTCTGCCTTCACCGGCTCTAGCTCCAGGTTCCTGTGGGTGATTGACTACAGTTGCGATTCGCGAATTACGAAGCGCGTCTTGACGGGAAGTTTGAAGGAGGCCAGCTCCATCGCCCGGCGTGCGGTCTCGACCTCGACCCCTTCGAGCTCGAACATGATGCGGCCCGGCTTGACCACGGCTACCCATTCCTCGGGGTTGCCCTTTCCCTTTCCCATACGGGTTTCGGCCGGTTTCCTGGTGACCGGCTTGTCGGGGAATATGCGGATCCAGACCTTGCCGCCCCTCCTGACATGCCGGGTGATCGCGACACGGGCCGATTCGATCTGCCGGTTGGTGATCCAGCTTGCCTCGGTCGCCTGCAGGCCGTACTGGCCGAAGGAGACGCGATTGCCGCGGTACGCCTTGCCCCGCATCTTGCCCTTGTGAGTCTTGCGGCGGCGGATTCGCTTGGGTGCCAGCATGATTCCTCTCCCTGCGCGCCTAGGCGCCCGGTCCGGCAGAATAGGTCCGGCCAAAGCGGTCTTCGATCACTTCGCCCTTGAAGATCCAGCACTTCACGCCGACGATCCCGTAGGTCGTGGCGGCCTCGACACGCGAGTAGTCGATGTCGGCGCGCAGCGTGTGCAGCGGCACCCGACCCTCATTGTATCCCTCGGTGCGGGCGATCTCGGCGCCCCCCAGGCGTCCGGCGCACTGAATGCGGATGCCCTCTGCGCCCGCTCGCATGGCCGATTGCACGGCCCGCTTCATCGCCCGGCGAAAGGAGATGCGCTGGCGGATCTGGTGCGCAACGTTGTCAGCGACCAGGCGCGCACTCAACTCGGGGCGCTTGATCTCTTCGACATTGACCGAGACCTCGCTGTTCGTCAGCACGGCAAGCTCGTCGCGCAGCTTGTCGACCTCGGAGCCGCGTTTGCCGATCACGACGCCGGGGCGCGCGGTATGCAGGGTGACAACCACCTTGGACGGCTTGCGGGCGATCTCGACCCGGGCCAGCGCGGCATGGCCAAGACGACGCTCCAGGTAGGTGCGGATCATGTGATCTTCCCTGATCATGGCAGGGAAGTCGCGCTCCGCATACCACCGCGAACGCCAATCCGCGACGATCCCGAGTCTGAAGCCCCGGGGGTGGGTTTTCTGGCCCATCCGCTAGCCCTCCCTTTCGCTGACCTGGACGGTGATGTGGCTGGTGCGACGACGGCGCGGCATCGCTCGTCTCATTGCAGCGGCCCGCCAACGCTTGAGGGTGCGGCCCTCGTTGACGTAGGCGCGGCTGACCTGGAGATCGTCCACGTCGATGGTGTCGCCATCTCTGTCTGCCAGATCCTGCGCATTGGCGATCGCGGACCTGAGGGTCTTCCCGACCGGCACGGCCGCCGCCTTGGGCGAGAAGCGCAGGATGGTCATCGCATCGTTGACGGAACGCCCCCGGATGAGGTCGACGACAAGCCGAACCTTTCGGGGACTCATCCGGATATCCTTCGCGGTCGCATGTGCTTCCATAGGGACTCTCTACCTCCGTGAACGACTGTCTGCCAGCTTGCCGCCATGCCCGCGAAAGAGCCGGGTAGGGGCGAACTCGCCGAGCTTGTGGCCAACCATGTTTTCGGTGATGTACACAGGAATGAACTTGTTGCCGTTATGGACGGCGACGGTGTGCCCGACAAACTCCGGCGAAATGGTCGACGCACGCGACCAGGTCCGGATCACCCGGCGCTCGTTGTGCGCGTTCATCTCCTGGACCCGGCGCAAAAGCTTGTCGCTGATGAAGGGGCCCTTCCTGACGCTTCGTGGCATCTCTTCAATTTCCTCCGTAGTCTTCGGTGCGCTCCGATCAGCGCGTCGCCTTGCCGCGCTTGCGACCGCGGACAATGAACTGGTTGGACTGCTTCTTCCGCTTGCGTGTCTTCCTGCCCTCCGGTTTGCCCCACGGGGTGACCGGCGGGCGTCCTCCCGAGGCTTTGCCCTCGCCGCCGCCGAGCGGGTGATCGACCGGATTCATGGCCACGCCGCGCACCTTCGGACGGCGTCCGCGCCACCGGTTGGCACCGGCCTTGCCGAGCGATTGCAGCCCGTGATCGACATTGCCCACCTGGCCGATCGTGGCCAGACAACGTCGATGGATGCGGCGCACCTCGGTGGAGGGAAGCCGAAGAGTGACATAGTCGCCTTCGCGCGCGACGATCTGCACTCCCGCCCCGGCCGAGCGAGCCATCTGGCCTCCCTTTCCGGGCTTCATCTCAACATTATGAACCGTCGTTCCCATGGGAATGTGCTCGAGGGGGAGCGCATTTCCGGGCCGGATGTCGGCGTCGGGCCCCGAGGTCACCGGATCGCCGACGCGCATGCCGCGCACATGGAGGATATAGCGCTTTTCGCCATCCTCGTAGTGAATCAGGGCGATCAGCGCCGAGCGGTTGGGATCGTATTCGATCTCGGCAACGCGGCCGCTCACTCCGAACTTGTCGCGACGGAAGTCGATCCGGCGATAGCGCCGACGGCTTCCGCCCCCCCGGCGACGCAGGGTAATGCGCCCATGATGATTGCGACCGCCCGAGCGCGTGAGGGGCTCGGTGAGGGACTTCTCGGGGTCCTTGCGGGTGACGGCTTCACGCGAGGTCGTCGAGCGAAAGCGGCTCCCCGGCGTGACCGGCTTGAACTTCTTGAGCGGCATGATTCTATCCCATCTCGTAGAATTCGATCTGATCGCCCTCGGCCAACTGAACGACCGCCTTCTTGTAGGCCGCCCGGCGGCCCAGATCCCAGTTCTTCGCCATGCGGCCCAGCAGAGCTCGCTTCGCCTTGCCGGGATAGCGCATGGTGCGGACATCGGTGACCCGAACATCCCACAGCGCCTCTACCGCCCGTGCGATCTCGTGCTTGTTGGCACGCGGAGCCACCACGAAGGTGTAGAGGCTGGTCTCCATCTGCTCGGTCGTCTTTTCCGTGACAACAGGGGTGACGATCACGTCGTAAGGTTCACGCATCAGGCCACCTCGGCGTCTTCGGCAGAATCGGCGGAAAGAGTGGGAACAGGACGGCGGAAGGGACCGGCGCGGTCGGGCGGCGCTTCGCCAACGCGCGCCAGGGCGCCTTTCTCAATGAGAACCGAGCCCGACCAGATCACATCGAAGGAGGATTCCTGGCCGAAGGGAAGGACGCGCACCCCGGCCAGGTTGCGGCTCGAAAGATAGAGTTCGCGGCGAACGCCATCGGTCAGGATGAGCACCTTGCCGGGGAGATCGACCACCGCCAGAAGCTCGCGCAGCCGCCGGGTTTTGGGAAGGTCGAAGTCGAAGCCCTCGATGATGGCGATCCGGTCGGCGGCGGCACGGCTGTTGAAGGCCGAGGAGCGGGCGAGTGCGCGAATGCGTCGGGGAAGGCGCTGACGCCAGGAGCGCGGCTGCGGGGGGAAGGCCCGACCACCACCACGCCACTGCACGGCCCGGATCGTTCCCTGACGGGCGCGTCCGGTTCCCTTCTGGCGCCAGGGCTTGCGGCTGCCCCCGGAGACGGCTCCGCGGTTCTTTTTCTGAACGGTGCCCTGACGCTGGTTTGCCAGATGAGCGGTCACCGCCTGGTGGAGCACGCCTTCGTGAATCACCCCGTCGAAGAGGGCCACCGGCAGGGAGACAACCGCATCGCCCTTCGATCCATCGATCCTGAAATACGGTGCAGAGTACATGGGGATTCTCCTATCTGCGCACCAGGACGAAGCTGTTGCGGCTGCCGGGGATTCCGCCCATCACGAAGAGAAGATTGCGCTCGGAATCGACGCGCACGATCTCCAGGTTGCGTATTGTGCGCCGCTTGCCCCCCATGCGACCGGGGAGCTTCTTGCCCTTGATGACGCGCGAGGGGTCGGTGCCGGGTCCCATGGACCCCGGGTTGCGCGACATGGGGTGGCCGTGCGAGGCCGGCCGCCCCGCGAAGCCATACCGCTTCACGACACCCTGAAATCCCCTGCCCTTAGAGACGCCGGTGACGCGAACGCGCTCTCCCTGGTTGAACATTTCGACGGTCAGCTCCTGACCGGGAGTGTATTCCTCGTCTTCGGGCGCGCGGAATTCGCGGAGGATGCGCGGCGCCGCATCCAGCCCTGCGCGCGCGGCATGACCCAGCTCGGCCCGGCTGCTCCGCTTGTGCTTGCGGGCGCCATACCCGATCTGAACGGCCGCATAGCCGTCGGTCGCCGGGCTCTTGACCTGCACGACCGGGCAGGGCCCCGCCTCCAGAACAGTTACGGGAACGGCGCGGCCCTCCTGATTGAAGATTCGCGTCATTCCCACCTTTTTACCGATCAGTCCGGGCATCGTGTCAATCCACCTGGGTTTCAGAGTCCTCGGGTTCAGTCCACTTTAATCTCGACGTCCACGCCCGCCGGAAGGTCCAGCTTGGTGAGCGCGTCGATTGTCTGCGGACGACTCTCGACAATGTCGATGAGACGCTTGTGGGTTCGGAGTTCGAACTGTTCGCGGCTCTTCTTGTCGATATGAGGCGAGCGCAACACGGTCCAGCGCTGTCGCCGGGTCGGAAGCGGGATCGGGCCACGGATCGTTGCGCCCGTCTTCTGGGCCGTGCGCACAATATCGGCGGCCGTCTGGTCGACGACCCAGTGGTCGAAGGCCTTCAGCCGAATCCGGATCCGATGGGTCTTTCCCCCTGCCTGATGTCGCGCCGGCGGGGGCGCTGCTTGCGTTGCTCTCACCATGATTTTTTCGCTATTCGATGATTTCGGTGACGACGCCGGCGCCCACCGTGCGTCCGCCCTCGCGGATCGCAAAGCGCAGCTCCGCATCCATCGCAATCGGCGTGATCAGCTCCACCTCCATCTGCACATTGTCCCCCGGCATCACCATCTCGATCCCCTCCGGCAGCATCGCCGTCCCCGTCACATCCGTCGTCCGGAAGTAGAACTGCGGCCGATATCCATTGAAAAACGGCGTGTGCCGGCCCCCCTCCTCCTTCGTCAGCACATACACCTCCGCCTTGAACTTCGTATGCGGCGTGATCGACCCCGGTACCGCCAGCACCTGACCCCGCTGGATCTCCGCCTTCCCGATCCCACGCAGCAGCAGCCCCGCATTGTCCCCCGCCTGACCCTGCTCCAGCAGCTTCCGGAACATCTCCACCCCCGTCACCACCGTCTCCCGGTCCTCGCCCATCCCCACAATCTCCACCGTGTCCCCCTTGTGAACCACTCCGCGCTCGATCCGACCCGTCGCAACCGTCCCACGACCCGTGATCGAGAACACATCCTCCACAGGCATCAGAAACGGCTTGTCGATGTCCCGCTCCGGATCCGGAATGTAGCTGTCGATCGCTCCCATCAGCTCCTCAATGCACTCCCCGGCTTCTCCCTCCCCTCCGCTCTCCAACGCCCGCAGCGCGCTCCCCCGGATCACCGGCAGATCGTCCCCCGGAAACTCCTGCTCGTTCAACAGCTCCCGAACCTCCAACTCCACCAGATCCAGCAGCTCCTCGTCGTCAACCATGTCAACCTTGTTCATGAACACCACGATGTGAGGAACATTCACCTGACGCGCCAGCAACACGTGCTCCCGCGTCTGGGGCATCGGTCCGTCCGCCGCGCTCACCACCAGGATCGCTCCGTCCATCTGCGCCGCCCCCGTGATCATGTTCTTCACATAGTCCGCATGACCCGGACAGTCCACATGCGCATAGTGACGACCCTCCGTCTCGTACTCCACGTGCGCCGTCGCGATCGTGATCCCCCGCTCCCGCTCCTCCGGTGCCTTGTCGATCTCGTCGAACGCTACCGCGTCCCCTCCATGACGCTTCGCCTGCGCAACCGTGATCGCCGCCGTCAACGTCGTCTTCCCGTGGTCCACATGTCCGATCGTCCCCACATTCACATGTGGCTTCGTCCGCTCAAAAATCTCCTTCGCCATCTCTTTTCTTCCTCGCCTGTCTTCTGGTTCCCTTGTGTCCGTTCCGCGAGATATCTTCCCGCTTCTCACCGCAACCGCGTCAGCGAACGCCCGCCACGGTTCGGTTTCCATCTTCGGCCTTCTTGCGGGCCGTTTCCTCGTAGTGAGAGAACTGCATTGAGTAGACCGCCCGGCCCTGGCTCAGGGAGCGCAGCCGGGTAGAGTATCCGAACATCTCGCCCAGCGGCACGGCGGCCGCGATTACCTGGGCGTCGCCGCGATCGGTCATTCCCTCCACCCTTCCGCGACGCGCCGAAAGGTCGCCGATCAGGTCGCCCATGTATTCCGCAGGGGTGACGATCTCGACCTCCATGACCGGTTCGAGGAGAACCGGATCCGCCTTGCGCAGACCCTCCTTGAGGGCCATGGAACCTGCGATCCGGAAGGCCATCTCGCTGGAATCCACATCGTGGTAGGAACCATCGATGAGGGCAACCCTGACATCGACCACCGGATAGCCCTCCACGATTCCCGACTGGAGCGCATCGCGCAGCCCGTTCTCGACGGCGGGAATGTACTCGCGGGGAACGACGCCGCCCTTGACCTTGTCCTCGAAGACGAACCCGGAACCGGCTTCGCCGGGCTCCAGATCGATCACGACATGGCCATACTGACCGCGTCCGCCGGACTGGCGAACGAAGCGTCCATGGACCTGCGCGGCCGCCTTTCGAATGGTCTCGCGGAAGGCGACCTGGGGGCGTCCGATATTCGCCGACACGGAAAACTCGCGGCGAAGACGGTCGACGATGATTTCGAGGTGGAGCTCGCCCATTCCACTGATGATCGTCTGTCCGGTTTCGGGGTCGGTGTGTACCCGAAAGGTGGGGTCCTCTTCGGAGAGTTTGCCCAGCCCGGTGCCGAGCTTGTCCTGGTCGGCCTTGGTCTTGGGCTCGATGGCGACCGAGATGACGGGCTCCGGGAAGCTCATCGCCTCGAGGATGATCGGGTGGTCGGGAACACAGATCGTGTCGCCCGTACGCACCTTCTTGAGACCGATCACCGCCACGATGTCGCCCGCAAAGACCTCTTCGCGCTCCTGGCGCTTGTTGGCGTGCATCTGCAGAAGGCGCCCGGCCCTCTCGCGCGAGCCCTGGGTCGCATTGAGCACCCGGCTGCCCTTGGGCAGAGATCCGGAATAGACTCTGAGATAGGTGAGCCTGCCGACGAAGGGGTCGGTCATGATCTTGAAGGCCAGCGCCGAAAAGGGAGCGTCGTCGGAGGCCTCGCGGGTCTGGGTGCTGCCCTCGCCATAGGGGGGACGGCCCTCGATCGCGGGGACATCCAGCGGCGATGGCAGGTAGTCAATGACGCCGTCGAGGAGGCGCTGAACGCCCTTGTTCTTGAAGGCGGAGCCGCAGAAGACGGGGAAGAGGGTGCCCGAGGTGGTGGCCGCGCGGATGGCCCGGCGCACATCGTCTTCGCTGAGGTCGTCGCCGGCCAGGTAGCGCTCGAGCAGGTCGTCGTCGTGCTCCACCGCCGCCTCGATCAGCTCGTCGCGGAGGGTGGCGGCCTTTTCGCGCAGCGCATCGGGGATCTCGACTTCGACGATGGTGGCGCCCAGTTCGTCGTCCCAGACAAAGGCCTTCATGGCCACAATGTCGATGACGCCGGTAAAGAGCTCGCCCTCGCCAAGCGGGTACTGCACGGCAAAGGCATTCGCGCCGAGCCGTTCGCGCATCATCCGGACGACCTTCTCGAAGTTTGCTCCCGTGCGGTCCATCTTGTTGACGAAGGCAATGCGGGGCACACCGTAGCGGTCGGCCTGCCGCCAGACCGTTTCCGACTGAGGCTCGACCCCGCCTACCGCGCAGAAGACCGCGATCGCGCCATCGAGAACCCGGAGCGAGCGCTCGACCTCGGCCGTGAAATCCACGTGGCCGGGGGTATCGATGATGTTGATCCGGTACTGCGACTCGTCGCGCACCCAGGAGGCGGTTGTGGCCGCCGAGGTGATCGTGATCCCGCGCTCCTGCTCCTGCTCCATCCAGTCCATCGTCGCCGCGCCCTCATGGACTTCGCCCATGCGGTGGAGACGACCGGTATAGAAGAGGATGCGCTCGGTGGTCGTGGTCTTGCCGGCATCGATGTGCGCCATGATGCCGATGTTCCGCAGCTTCGGAAGCGGTGTTTTTCTGGGCATGATCTATCGTCAACTCGTCTTCTGTGAATCCATTCCTTCGGTCCGCCTTGTCAAACAGCGTTCCACACCGGCCGATGGCGTGCCCTTGCCGGGGGTTGGCCGCCTCGCCCTCTGCGTGGGGAAGCGACGAACCGCGCAGAGGCTACCAGCGGTAGTGCGCGAAGGCCTTGTTGGCCTCGGCCATCCGGTGCGTGTCCTCCTTTTTCTTGACTGTGGCTCCCTCGCCCCGGCTCGCCGAAAGGATCTCGGCGGCCAGACGCTGGGCCATGGTGCGTTCGTTCCGCTGGCGCGAGAAATCGATCAGCCACTTGATCGCGAGCGCCTGGCGCCGTTCCGACCGTACCTCGATGGGAACCTGATAGGTGGCGCCCCCCACCCGGCGGCTCTTGACCTCGAGAGCCGGCTTGGTGTTCGAGAGCGCCTGCTGGAAGATGTTCATCGGGGGCTGGCCGGCCCGCGACTGCACGATTCCCATGGCATCGTAGAAGATGGCCTCGGCAAGCGATTTCTTGCCGTCCAGCATGAGTCCGTTGATGAATTTCTGGACGACTTCGGAGCCGTAACGGGGATCTCCGGGAATCTTGCGGCGTACCGCGCGCGAACGACGACTCATGATGAACGCTCCAGGGATTGCGGCCTAGCGGGGCCGCTTGGCTCCATATTTGGACCGACCCTGCCTGCGGTCGGACACGCCGGACGTGTCCATCGTTCCCCGGACGATGTGGTAGCGGACCCCCGGCAGATCGCGCACCCGCCCACCGCGAATCAGGACGATGGAGTGCTCCTGAAGGTTGTGACCTTCGCCGCCGATGTAGGCGGTGACCTCGTAGCCGTTGGTCAGGCGTACGCGCGCCACCTTCCGGAGTGCCGAGTTCGGCTTCTTCGGGGTGGTGGTATAGACGCGCGTACAGACGCCCCGCTTCTGGGGATTCTTCTGGAGCGCAGGCGACTTGTTCTTCCGGGCAAGCCGCGCACGACCCTTTCGGACCAGTTGGTTGAGCGTAGGCATTGAGTTCGGGCTCGTTTCCTATTCCTGCGGGATCGTCGGGCGGAGCTGACTTCGGGGCAAGAAAAAGCGCGCCAGATCATCGTGGACAGATGCGCCGCTCTTCCCGGAAGTCGTCACCGCCCGGGGTTCATTTCCTGGACAGCCGGGGAAAGGTAGGCGAAGAGGCATCCGGTGTCAAATTTCAAATATTGATCGGAATGCTGATCCCGGATGACGCAGAGGGCGGACGCCCCCTTCGCAGAGCCGGGAACACCCCGCAAAGCGCAGCGATCCGACGCGGAGGGCAAACGCCATTCGAATGCCGCGCGCATCGGCTCCCGCGCGGATCATGCGGATGCGCACCGGGATTCACGCCGCGCTCCGGCCCCATGGACCGGATGGATTCGTGATCAGTCCTCGCGGAGCGGTCCCCCCTTCTCGAGGTAGTCCTGGGGCAGTCTGTCGTAATCCAGAGGCTCGAGCTCGTAGTCGAGATCGCTCATCGCGAGATCGTCGTCCAGCTCGGAGTCGTCGAGATCGTCGGCATCGTCCATCGCGGGGATCAGATCGTCTTCGCCCGGAGCAGTGAGGGGCAGGATCTCTTCGTCGTAATACTCGCGTCCCACATGGAACTGGATCTCGTGCCAGCGGTGGGCGCCCGTCCCGGCCGGAATGAGGTGGCCAATGATGATGTTCTCCTTGAGGCCCTGGAGGTCGTCGCGCGCGCCCCGAACCGCAGCGTCGGTCAACACCCGGGTCGTTTCCTGGAAGGATGCGGCCGAGATGAAGGACTCGGTGGTGAGGCTGGCCTTGGTGATTCCCAGGAGAACGGGCTCGGAGATTGCCGGCTTCGGCGGATTCTCCCGCAGAAGTCCCTCCTGAAGGATCTCTTCGTTGATCTGAAGAAATTCGATGCGGTCCACATGGTGGCCCTCCAGGAGATGGGTATCGCCGGGATCGACGACCTTCACCTTGCGCAGCATCTGGCGGACGATCACTCCGATGTGCTTGTCGTTGATCGTGACGCCCTGGAGCCGGTAGACCTCCTGAACCTGATTGAGGAGGTATTCCTGCACGGCTCGCGGCCCGTTGATCTTGAGGATGTCGTGCGGATTGACGGGACCCTCGGAGAGACGGTCGCCCGCCTTGACGTGGTCGCCCTGGTGAACCCGCATGTGCTTGCCAACCGGCACGTCGTAGCTCTGCGGATCGCCCTGCTCGGGCTCGACGATGACCTTGCGCTTGCCGCGCCTGATCTCGCCGAAGGAAACAACGCCGTCGATCTCGGTGATGAAGGCCGGATCCTTGGGAGGCCGCGCCTCGAAGAGCTCGGCGACGCGCGGAAGTCCGCCGGTGATGTCGCGGGTCTTGTAGCTCTGGCGGCTGATCTGGGCGATGGGGTCGCCGGGCTGGATCTCGTCGCCATCGGCACAGAGCAACTGGGCACCGACAGGGATGATGAACTCGCGGGACTCGCTGGCGGCAACCTCGCCGGTCTCGCCGGGAACAACCTCGCCGGTCTCGGGATCGACCGCTTCCGCAGCGGAAGCTTCGTCGTCTCCGGCAAGGATCCGGATTGTCGGGTGGAGCTTCTTGTCGCGATCCTCGATCACCATCCGCTGGCGGCGACCGGTCGATTCATCGAGCTCCTCGCGCACCGTCTGCTCCTCGACAAGGTCCATGAAGCGGAGCTTGCCCCGGGTGTCGGCCACGATCGGCTCGGAGTAGGGATCCCAACTGAAGAGCAGATCGCCGGCGCTGATCTCCACGCCATCTTCAACATGAAGCTCGGCCCCATAGGGAACCGAAAGGGTGCTCAGGACCTGTCCCTGCGGCGTATTCAGAACGATGGTGCCCTCGCGCGAGATGACGATGCGATGTCCCTCGCGGTCGGTGACGGCGTTGATCCGGTCGAGCTTCACGATCCCCGGAATCTTGGATTTGCGCTGGTTCTGGGCCGCGATGCGAGCAGCGGTGCCCCCCACATGGAAGGTGCGCAGCGTCAACTGGGTTCCGGGTTCGCCGATCGACTGCGCGGCGATGATTCCCACCGCCTCGCCCTTGTCCACCAATCCCATCGTGGCCAGGTTGCGCCCATAGCACATCTGGCAGATTCCCCCGCGGGTCTCGCAGGTGAGCACAGAGCGAATCTTCACCGACTGGATTCCCGCATCCTCGATCGCCTTCGCCGCATCTTCGCCGATGAGGCGGCCGGCTTCGAGAATTCTGTCGCCATCGATCGGATCGAAGACATCGTCGAGCGCGACATTCCCCACGATCCGATCCGCGAGCGACTGCACGATGTCCTCGCCCTCCTTGAGCGCACTCATCTCGATTCCCTGGAAGGTGCCGCAGTCGTGCTCGGTGATCGTTACATCCTGGGCCACATCGACAAGGCGCCGGGTCAGGTATCCGGCATCGGCGGTCTTCAGGGCAGTGTCCGCAAGACCCTTGCGCGCACCGGTGGTGGAGATGAAGTACTCGCCAACCGAGAGGCCGTCGCGGAAGCTGGAGCGGATCGGGCTCTCGATGATCTCGCCAATTCCCCCGGTGAGCTTCTTCTGCGGTTTGGCCATCAGACCCCGCATGCCTGTCAACTGCCCCATCTGGTCGCGATTTCCGCGCGCACCGGAATCCATCATCATGTAGACCGGATTGAAGCCGCCCTTGGAGCGCTGCAGGTGCTCTTCCATCTTTTCGAGCACATCGTTCTTGGTGTGCGTCCAGGTGTCGATGATCTTGTTGTAGCGTTCGCCATCCGAGATCACGCCGGCATCGTAGGCGTTCTTGAAGCGGGTGACCCGGGCGGTGGCTTCTTCCAGCAGGGTGGCGCGTTCGGGTGGAATTTCCAGGTCGTCGATCCCGACCGACACGCCGCCCAGGGTGGCGTACTGGAAGCCGAAATCCTTGAGGTGATCGAGGAAGCGGGTCGTCTCGGCGAGTCCGGCGTCGGTGTAGCAGCGGAAGACGAGATCGCCCAGCTCCTTCTTGCTGAAGGTCTGGTTGAGGAAGCCGATCCGCTCCGGAATGATCGAGTTGAAGAGAACCCGTCCGACGGTCGTGCGAATCCACTCCGGCCGGGTCTCCTCAAAGAGCTCGCCTGTGGCCGGATCGACTGTGTCGACCGGGGCGGCGGGGTGGACGAGGAAATGGCAGGGGGCGGAGAAATCGACATGACCATTGGCAACGGCCATCTCGACCTCGCCGAAGGTCGAGAAGCGGCGCGCATCCCGGTAGATCGCCTCGAATGCAGGAGCGGACTCGTCGCCAGGCGCTCCTTCGAGGGTGCCAACCTCGAGCGGCGGCTTTGTCAGGTAGTAGGCCCCGATGACCATGTCCTGGGTGGGCGCTGCCACCGGCCGTCCATTTGAAGGCAGAAGGATGTTGTTGCTCGAGAGCATGAGGACCCGCGCCTCGAGCTGTGCTTCGTAGGAGAGCGGCAGGTGGACCGCCATCTGGTCTCCATCGAAGTCGGCGTTGAAGGCGGTGCAGACCAGAGGGTGGATCCGGATCGCCTTCCCCTCGACCAGAACCGGTTCGAAGGCCTGAATGCCGATGCGGTGCAGCGTCGGCGCCCGGTTGAGGAGCACCGGGTGGTCGCGGATAATATCTTCGAGGACCTCGTAGACCCGCGGATCATCGGCTTCGACAATCTTCTTGGCCTTCTTGACGGTCTCGGCCTCGCCGCGACGCTCCAGCTCGTGGATGATGAAGGGCTTGAAGAGCTCGACCGCCATCGCCTTCGGCAGCCCGCACTGGTGCAGCTTGAGCTCGGGGCCCACCACGATCACCGAGCGGCCCGAGTAATCGACGCGCTTGCCGAGCAGATTCAGCCGGAAGCGCCCCTGCTTGCCCTTCAGCATGTCGGAGAGCGACTTGAGGGGACGCTTGCCCCGCCCGCGAATCGCCTTGGCGCGTCTGCCGTTGTCGAAGAGGGCATCGACCGATTCCTGCAGCATCCGCTTCTCGTTGCGCAGAATGACCTCGGGCGCGCGCATCTCCATGAGTTTCTTGAGACGGTTGTTGCGGTTGATGACGCGACGGTAGAGATCGTTGAGATCGGAGGTCGCGAAGCGTCCCCCATCGAGCGGCACCAGGGGGCGCAGATCGGGGGGCAGAACCGGGATGACATCCATAATCATCCACTCGGGGCGGTTGCGCTTGTCGGGCGTATCACCCGAGTTGCGGAAGGATTCCACCACCTCGAGTCTGCGCAGCTTCTTCTTCTTGCGGTGCTGCGAGGTCTCGTTTCTGATCTCGTCGCGCAGCCAGAGCGCCAGGCGGTCGAGCCCGCGGCCATCGCGGTTGCGCTCCGCGATCGGCACCTCGGGGTCGTCCAGCATCCTGAGCAGGGTGCGCGCTCCCTCGGCCCCGATCTCGGCCTTGAAGCGGTTGTCGCCCTCGGTCCGGGACTTGGCGCGGAGGTCGTAGTAGTCGTCCTCGTCGAGGAGCTCGAGGAACTCCACCTCCTGGTTGCCGGGGTCGGTTACGACGTGCTTTCCGTAGTAGATGACCTGCTCCAGATCCTTCAGAGTCATGCCGAGGAGGTAGCCGAGCTGGCTGGGGAGGGTCTTGAGGAACCAGATGTGGCAGATCGGAACCGCCATCTCGATGTGCCCCATGCGCTCGCGACGAACCCGGGTGACGGTCACCTCGACTCCGCAGCGATCGCAGGTGATGCCCCGGAAGCGAATGCGCTTGTACTTGCCGCAGGCGCACTCCCAGTCCTTGGCCGGACCGAAGATCCGCTGACAGAAGAGCCCGTGCGGCTCCGGTTTGTAGGACCGGTAGTTGATGGTTTCGGGTTTGGTGACCTCGCCGTGCGACCATTCGCGAATTTTCTCGGGCGAGGCGATCCGGATCTGGATGTAGTCGAAATCATCCGGTCCGGTTTCGCGTGCGCGGGGGAATTCGATCATTTCGTTGCCGCTCCTTGCCTGAGTTCTATTCGGAGGTTCCCAAATCCACAGCGAGTCCCAGCGCCTGGAGCTCCTTGACCAGGACATTGAAAGACTCGGGGACTCCGGGGTTGGGGAGGTTTTCGCCCTTGACGATGGCCTCGTACACCTTGGAGCGACCATTGACGTCGTCCGATTTGACGGTCAGGATCTCCTGCAGCGTATGTGCGGCGCCGAAGGCCTCGAGCGCCCAGACCTCCATCTCGCCGAAGCGCTGGCCGCCAAACTGGGCTTTCCCGGCCAGCGGCTGCTGGGTGACGAGCGAGTAGGGGCCGATGCTGCGCGCATGAATTTTGTCGTCAACGAGGTGCGAGAGCTTGAGCATGTAGATGGCACCCACCGTAACCGGGAAGCGGAAGCGTTCGCCACTCCGGCCATCGCGGAGCCAGACCTTGCCATTCGGCAGGATGTCGGCCGCGGCCAGGAACTCAAGCAACGCCGCCTCCAGGCCGGGCGTGGAATTCTTCCGGCCACAGAGAGCCGCGATCGTGGGGAAGGCCTGCTTGAGAGACCGCCGCCGGGAGGCTGCCGCCTGAATTCCGGCCGCAACCAGATAATCGCGCATGGCGGAGAAGAGTCGGGGAGCATCGTCCTCTGCCTGTGCGGCCTCGCCATAGGCGTCGAAGCTCTTGCCGATCGCAACCACAGCACCCACCCCATTGGGGGAGGGAGCGCTTCCATTTCCATTCGTGGCCGGGCCGCCGGGGTCGATGCCGCGATGCTTGCGGGCAAGCTGTAAAAAGGCGTGATAGTCATCCTCGTCGAAGGGCCAGGACACCGCAGAGGCGAGGTGCTCGCCGGCCCATTTCGCCCCGGAGAGCCGGAGCAGGAGCGCGATCTCGTCCTCGCTGGCGCCATGGAAAACGGGGGTGCGGGCATCGAAGCCGAGGATGTCGGCCGCCCACCCCAGATGGGCCTCCAGCACCTGGCCCACATTCATGCGCGAGGGAACGCCAAGGGGATTGAGGACGATGTCCACGGAGGTGCCGTCGGGCAGGCAGGGCAGATCTTCCGCCGGCACGATCCGGGCAATGATGCCCTTGTTGCCGTGCCGTCCGGCCATCTTGTCGCCCACCGAGATCTTGCGCTTTTCGGCGATGCACACCTTGACCAATTGCACCACCCCGGGAGGGAGCTCGTCGGGCTGGAAGACCTTGTCGATCTGATCTTCGGTGTCGCGCCGGAAGCGTTCGATCATCCGCGCCGCCTCCTCGATGACGCGCCGCATCTCGGCGTTCACGTCCCGATTGCGGATCTTGAGCTGCGCAAGATCGATCTCCGAGAGCGTCAGCTTCTCCAGGCGTCGCCCGGTGAGCTTCGTTCCCTCGGGAAGGTAGGGCTCGACCGTTCCCTTCTTGAGGCAGAGCGCGATGACCTGATCGGGCAGGAGGCGCAGAATTTCCTCGTCGCGCGCCTCGATGACACGCTGGATGTTTTCACGTTCGCGGTTCCGCAGTTCGCCGATGCGGGCGCCGTGTTCGTTCTCGAGGAGCGGATCGTCGATGCGGCGCGAGAAGATCTTGACGTCGATCACCGTTCCCACGATTCCGGGGGAAACGCGCAGCGACGAATCCTTCACATCCTTGGCCTTTTCGCCGAAGATGGCCGTCAGCAGCTTCTCTTCGGGCGACAGATCGGTCTCGCCCTTGGGAGTGACCTTGCCGCAAAGAATGTCGCCGCTGTGGACCTGGGCGCCGATGCGAATGATGCCCCGTTCATCGAGGTCGTTGAGGTGCTCCTCGGCCACATTCGGGATCTCGCAGGTGATCTCCTCCATGCCGAGCTTGGTGTCGCGCACATGCAACTCCAACTCCTGAATATGAATGGAGGTGAAGATGTCGTCGCGAACCAGACGCTCCGAGAGAACGATCGCGTCTTCGAAGTTGTAGCCATACCAGGGCATGAAGGCGACGCGCAGATTGCGACCCAGCGCCAGCTCGCCCAGATCGGTCGAGGGGCCGTCGGCGATGATCTCGCCGGTGGCGATCTTCTGTCCGGCCCGCACCAGCGGACGATGATTGATCGCCGTGTCCTGGTTGGTGCGCCGAAACTTCTTGAGCGGGTAGTGATCGAAACGCGAGAGCTTGGCAAGGGGCAAGTGCGCGTCGGCGCGAGCCGCCAGGCCGGTATCCACGATGATCTCGTCTGCCGTAACCCGCAGCACCTTGCCATCGCGTTTGGCCAACGTCACTGCGCCGGAGTCGCGCGCAACCTTGGATTCCAGGCCGGTGCCGACCAGCGGCGCATCGGTGTGCAGAAGCGGAACCGCCTGCCGCTGCATGTTCGACCCCATCAGGGCGCGGTTGGCATCGTCGTGCTCGAGGAAGGGGATCAGCGCGGCCGCGACAGAGACCAGTTGATCGGGCGCCACATCGATGAAGTCGATCTCCTCGGGGCGCAGGAGCGGAAAATCGCCCCGGCGGCGACAGAGCACGAAGGGCCCCCGGAAGCCGCCTTCGGAATCGAGGGGTGCATTGGCCTGCGCGATCGACGCCTCCTGCTCCCGGCTCGCATCCAGCCACTCGATGTCGGCGGTGACCCGTCCATCGACCACCTTCCGGTAGGGGGTCTCGACGAAGCCGAGCGCGTTGATGCGCGCATAGGTTGCCAGCGAGGTAATCAGCCCGATATTCGGCCCCTCGGGGGTTTCGATCGGACACATGCGGCCATAGTGCGAATAGTGCACATCGCGAACCTCGAAGCCCGCCCGCTCGCGCGTGAGTCCACCTGGCCCCAGCGCCGAGAGCCGCCGCTTGTGGGTCAGCTCCGAGAGCGGATTCGTCTGGTCCATGAACTGACTGAGCTGCGACGAGCCGAAAAACGCCTGAATCACCGCCGATACCGTGCGCGCATTCACCAGATCGTCGATGTTGATCTTCCTGTGATCGGTATTGATCGTCATGCGCTCCCGAACCAGCCGCGCCATTCGCGACAGCCCCACCGAGAACTGATTGGCGATCAGCTCGCCCACGGTGCGCACCCGCCGGTTGCCGAGGTGGTCGATGTCGTCGATGCGGCCCCGGCCCTCGTTCAGCTCGATGAGGTAGCGGAGCAGTGCCACGAAATCGTGTTTGGTGAGGACGGTGCGCGACTCGGCCATCGCTTCGGCGGGATCGTAGCGGTCGCCGAGGCTCACCAGCGTCTCTTCGAGCTCGCGCAGGGTGTTCCCCAGACGCTGGTTGATCTTGTAGCGACCGACCCGGCCCAGGTCGTAGCGACGCGGATCGAAGAAGAGGGTGTCCAGCGCCGCCCGCGCGGTCTCCATGTTCGGCGCTTCGCCGGAACGCAGGAGCGAGTAGATCGCGCTCAGCGCATGCGCCTCGTCCTCGGTTGGATCCTTGGCGATCGTATTCCGGACGACCGGGCTCTCGCCGGGACGCCCCCCCTTGCCGCTATGGCGCGAGCGATAGACCGGGATCGTGCTGAAGCCGCCGCGGCGCAGCATCTGGATGTCTTCGGTGGCAAGAGCCGTGCCGTGGGGAAGGAGGACTTCCCGCTCCACCTCCGCCTCGGTGATTTCGCCCGTCCCCTCGTCGATCCCGGCGACCTCACCCGTCTCTTCGTCCACGACCTCGGCTTCCTCGGGTGCCAGGATCTCGCCCGTCTCGGTATCGACCACCCCCTCGATGTCGCCGGCCACGACCAATCCGACCAGCTCCCGCTCATCCTCGTCCTCGCCGGGCACCGCCGCCTCGCTGACATCAAAGAAGAGGCGGTAAAGCTCCTCGTCGCTGCCGTAGCCGAAGGCCCGCAGCAGCGCGGTCACCGGAAACTTCTTCTTCTTGTCGATCTGGACGTAGCAGATGTCGTTGATGTCGATCGAGAAATCGACCCACGATCCCCGAATCGGAATGATCCGGGCCTTGAAGAGACGGGCGCCATTCGGGTGCGTCTCTTCCTCGAAGACCACGCCGGGGGAGCGGTGCAACTGACTGACAACCACCCGCTCGGCTCCATTCACGATAAAGGTGCCCAGATCGGTCAGCTCCGGCAGCTCTCCCAGATACACATCCTTCTCGACCGCATGCTCGATCCGCCGCGACGCTTCGGGATCCGCATCCGCGCCATCGTCGGCGGCGGCGCTTTCGTAGACGACCAGCCGCAATGTGGCTCTGAGCCGCCGCGCATAGGTCATGTCGCGCTCAATACAGTCCTCGACGCTGTATTCGGGCTCTTCGAGAGAACACGAGACATATTCCAGCGCCAGATCGCCATTGACGTCGGTCACGGGAAATATCTCGCGGAAGACATGATCCAGAGAGCGCCACTCCTGCTCCGGATCGACGCCTGTATTGACGAGCTTGCGGAACGATTCCACCTGAACGCTCAGAAGATCCGGCATCGGCATGCCGGCATCGAGCTTTCCGAAGTTCACAACGGGTCGACGGTTCATCATGCCATTCGATTCAGCCACTGGCCTTCTTCCCTCTCATCTGCTGGGGGATCTGGATACGCGGGATGGGAGAAGCGGGGGTCCCGCAGGGGTGACGCGCGAACGCACCCCGCCCGCAGGCTGCAAAACACAGCCCGGGGAATGCGATTGCGGCCGCGGCGGGGCGGCCATGAAAGAGGTGCCCTGGGGCGCACCCGAAGGAAGGCCTCTACTTGAGCTTGACCGTGGCGCCCACTTCTTCAAGCTGGCTCTTGATCTCTTCGGCCTCTTCCTTCGTGACCCCCTCGCGCAGGGTGTTGGGGGCTCCATCGACGAGCGCCTTGGCTTCCTTGAGGCCCAGGCTGGTGATGGCGCGGACGACCTTGATGACCTGGATCTTCTTGCTTCCGAAGTCTTCGAGGACGACCTCGAATTCGCTCTGCTCGGCTTCGGCCTCGTCGGCAGCCACCGCACCACCGGCGGCAGCCATGACCGGAGCGGCAGCGGCAGTCACGTTGAAGCGCTCCTTGAAGGCCTCCACGAACTCGGAGAGCTCGATGATGGTCATATTGCCGAAGGTTTCGAGAAGTTCCTGTTGATTCACGCCCATTCTTCCGATTGCTCCTGTGAGGGGTTGGCCCGACCGTTGCGCGGGCGCTGGGATTTAGCGGGATTCGCCACTCTGCGACGACTCCGATTGTTGGCGAAGAGCGTCGAGAAGGCCGACGAACTCGCGGGTTTTTCCTTCGATGACCGATGCGAACGCCGAGAGCGGCGCCTCGAGGGCACCGGCAACTTGCGAGAGCAGCTCGTCTCGCGAGGGCAGCTTCGAGACGCGCGCGAAGTCCTCGGGGAGGAGGACGGTCGTTTCCATGAGGCCGACCTTGAAGACGGGCCGTCCCTCGTTCTCCTTTGCGAAATCGACGATCACCCGGGCCGAATCGACCACGGTTTCATCGCTGAAGACGACTCCCGTCGGACCGGTCAGCCAGTTCGAGAGATCGGGGCCGTTCATATCTTCCAGGGCGCGCCGGAGCAGCCGGTTCTTGACGACCAGAAACTGGCCCTTCGCTCTGCGGACTTCGCTCCGGAGGTGGGTGATCGCCTTGACATCGAGGCCGGTGAAGTCGGTCAGAAAGACTGCGTCGGCACGCTCCAGGCGCTCCCTGACCTCGACGACGAACTGTTGCTTCTCTTCCCTGGTCATGATTCAAGCGCTCCGTACAAAGCTGCCGGGATCGATCGGAACGCCGGGGCCCATGGTGCTGGCAACCGTGACGCTCCGGATATATGTGCCCTTGGCCGCCGACGGTCTGGCCCGCAATACGGCGTCCATGAAGGCGTTGAGGTTGTCCTCGAGCCGTTCGAGGTCGAAGGAAACCTTGCCGATCGCGGCGTGCAGGTTGCCGCTCTTGTCCACGCGGTACTCGATCTTGCCCGCCTTGATTTCGCCGATCGCGCGCCCGATGTCAGGGGTTACGGTGCCGGCCTTGGGGGTGGGCATCAGCCCGCGCGGACCCAGGATGCGGCCCAGCGGACCGACCATGCGCATGAGGTCGGGGGTGGCGACGCAGACATCGAAGTCGAGCCAGCCCTCCTTGATTTTGGCGACGTAATCGACCCCGACGAACTCGGCGCCCGCCTCGCGAGCCTCGTCTTCCTTCTCGCCCTGGCAGATCGCCAGAACCCGGACCGACTTGCCGGAGCCGTGGGGCAGCACAACGGTGCCGCGCACGATCTGGTCGGCGCGACGAGGATCGACGCCGAGGTGTGCAGCAACGTCCACACTCTCATCGAAGCGGGCAAAGGCCATCTCCTTGACCTGCGAGAGCGCCTCGCGGGGAAGATGGCGCACAGCGCGGTCATATGTCTCGCGCGCGCTCGAATAATTTCTGCTGCGTCTGGGCATCCTGATCTCCGAAAGCTGGATCGTTCTGAAATTTCCTGGTGATGGAGTGGAGCGACCGCGTCTTCTAGGCGGTGAGCTCGCCCTCGACTGCGATCCCCATGGACCGCGCCGTGCCTGCAACCATGCGGGCCGCCGCCACGACATCGTCGGTATTCAGATCGGCGAGCTTGGTGCGAGCAATCTCCATGACCTGATCGGCCGAGAGGGTCGCGACCTCTTCCTCGATCGAATTGGAGGCGGCCTTGTCAAGCCCGGCGGCCTTCTTGATGAGGAAGGAGGCCGGGGGAGTCTTGGTGATGAAGGTGAAGCTGCGATCTGCAAAGACGGTAATCTCGACGGGGATCAGGGTTCCGGCCTGTTTCTGGGTCTGGGCGTTGAACTGCTTGCAGAAGTCCATGATGTTGACGCCGTACTGACCCAGCGCCGGACCTACCGGCGGTGCGGGGTTGGCTTGCCCGGCATTGATCTGCAGCTTCGCGAATCCGAGAATCTTCCGGGCGGGTTTTTTGGCTGCCATGGTGCGGTGCTCCCGAGGCCTGAGGCCCCTTCTGCTGAAGTCGAAAAACCCCGTCGGGCGAGGCTCAGAATCCCTTGAGCTGGGTGAAATCCAGTTCGACCGAGGTCGGGCGTCCAAAGAGAGAGACCTCGACCTTGACCTTTCCCTTTTCGGGGAATACATCCTGCACGGTTCCGGAGAAGTCGGTGAAGGGTCCCTGGATGACCTCCACGACCTGGCCGGTGCGGAAGGGGATCTCCTGACGGCCCGAGGATTCGTCCACATCCTCGATGCCCAGGAGGCGCTTGATGTCGCGGTCGTGCAGGGGTTGCGGATCGCCGTCCTGGGTGACAAAGCGAACGCCCTTCATGGCATTGATCGCATGTTCGGTGCGGTCGTTGAGAACCATTTCGACCAAGACGTAGCCCGGGTAGAGCGGCTTCGTGACCGTCTGCCGCTTGCCTGCGCGCAGCTCGATGACTTCCTGCTCGGGTACAAGGATCTCGCGGATCTCCTCGCTGCCGTCGGGCTGCTTGTCGATCTCCTGCTGAATCAGCTTCCGCACCCGGTTTTCGTGTCGCGACTGGGTCTGGAGGACATACCAGCGGTGTGGCTCGTTCAAGACGTGAACACCCCCATGATGAAATCCACCAGAACGAGCTTGGAGGCCTGATCCATGATCCAGATCACGATCGAGATGAGGATCGTGAAGAGGATGACCACCCAGGTCGCGTTGCGAAGCTGTCCGCGGTCGGGCCAGGTGACCCGCTGCATTTCGACGACGCATTCGTCCACGAAGGTGCGGATACTGCCAAGTCTCGACATGACCCCGGTCTCGCTATTCGATGATTTCGGTGACGACGCCGGCGCCCACCGTGCGTCCGCCCTCGCGGATCGCAAAGCGCAGCTCCGCATCCATCGCAATCGGCGTGATCAGCTCCACCTCCATCTGCACATTGTCCCCCGGCATCACCATCTCGATCCCCTCCGGCAGCATCGCCGTCCCCGTCACATCCGTCGTCCGGAAGTAGAACTGCGGCCGATATCCATTGAAAAACGGCGTGTGCCGGCCCCCCTCCTCCTTCGTCAGCACATACACCTCCGCCTTGAACTTCGTATGCGGCGTGATCGACCCCGGTACCGCCAGCACCTGACCCCGCTGGATCTCCGCCTTCCCGATCCCACGCAGCAGCAGCCCCGCATTGTCCCCCGCCTGACCCTGCTCCAGCAGCTTCCGGAACATCTCCACCCCCGTCACCACCGTCTCCCGGTCCTCGCCCATCCCCACAATCTCCACCGTGTCCCCCTTGTGAACCACTCCGCGCTCGATCCGACCCGTCGCAACCGTCCCACGACCCGTGATCGAGAACACATCCTCCACAGGCATCAGAAACGGCTTGTCGATGTCCCGCTCCGGATCCGGAATGTAGCTGTCGATCGCTCCCATCAGCTCCTCAATGCACTCCCCGGCTTCTCCCTCCCCTCCGCTCTCCAACGCCCGCAGCGCGCTCCCCCGGATCACCGGCAGATCGTCCCCCGGAAACTCCTGCTCGTTCAACAGCTCCCGAACCTCCAACTCCACCAGATCCAGCAGCTCCTCGTCGTCAACCATGTCAACCTTGTTCATGAACACCACGATGTGAGGAACATTCACCTGACGCGCCAGCAACACGTGCTCCCGCGTCTGGGGCATCGGTCCGTCCGCCGCGCTCACCACCAGGATCGCTCCGTCCATCTGCGCCGCCCCCGTGATCATGTTCTTCACATAGTCCGCATGACCCGGACAGTCCACATGCGCATAGTGACGACCCTCCGTCTCGTACTCCACGTGCGCCGTCGCGATCGTGATCCCCCGCTCCCGCTCCTCCGGTGCCTTGTCGATCTCGTCGAACGCTACCGCGTCCCCTCCATGACGCTTCGCCTGCGCAACCGTGATCGCCGCCGTCAACGTCGTCTTCCCGTGGTCCACATGTCCGATCGTCCCCACATTCACATGTGGCTTCGTCCGCTCAAAAATCTCCTTCGCCATCTCTTTTCTTCCTCGCCTGTCTTCTGGTTCCCTTGTGTCCGTTCCGCGAGATATCTTCCCGCTTCTCACCGCAACCGCGGATCGCGACCCGCACTCGTCCAAGCTCTGGGCGGGGATTGAACCCGCGACCTCTTCCTTACCAAGGAAGCGCTCTACCACTGAGCTACCAGAGCATGCATCCGGGCCGGCTCCCCGCGGAGCCAGAGCGGGAGACCGGATTCGAACCGGCGACCCTCAGCTTGGAAGGCTGATGCTCTAGCCAACTGAGCTACTCCCGCATACTGTCCAGAGGGCGCGGACGCCCTCCATGGTGGGGGTAGGATTCGAACCTACGTAGGCATTCGCCAGCAGATTTACAGTCTGCCCCGTTTGGCCGCTTCGGTACCCCACCAAACCCGGTTTTCGCGGCTGTCCCGGCAGAGCGGAACCCCGGATGAAAACCAGCTTGGAATGATAATTGATTCCTTTCGTGGGGTCAACGCCAGCGATGGGAACATCTGTCGGGCGAGAAATGGGGGAGTTGCCGGGGGGCTGTCCCTGCCCGTGCGCGAGGGTGAAGTGTCGTGGAATGTGTCGTGATTGGGCAGACCCCGTGGACAGGGCAGTCTGCACGCAGATTCCGGACGGCGAAGCGCCGAAGAGCTGACGCGGGGACTCGAACCCCGGACCTGCTGATTACAAGTCAGCTGCTCTACCAACTGAGCTACGTCAGCGCTGTGTGTGCGGTGCGGATCAGAGATCGGTTGCGAGCGCGGCTCCGGCGGGGGTGAGAGGGTTCCGGATCCGTTTCCAGCGGGTTCCGGAGGGGGTGTCTTCGAGGCGTACGCCCTCGGCCTCCAGCTCCTGGCGGATGCGATCGGCGGTGGCAAAGTCGCGGGCGCGGCGCGCACGGTTGCGGGCATCCACCCTGTCGCGGATGTGCGCCTCGGCGTCGGCATCCAGGCTGCGCTCCCGCTCGGCCAGCTCGATCACCCCCAGAATCGCATCGATCGCGGCAAGGGCATCGAGGATTGCGCTGCGCTCGCCGGCTCCGATTCCCTGCGGGTGGCGATCCAGGACGACGTTGATCTCGCGAATGAGCGACCAGAGTGCCGAGACCGCGCGCGGCACATTGAGATCGGCGTCCATGGCACCCTGAAATGCCTCCAGACCGGCGGCGATGCGCGGTTCGAGGCCGCAATCCGTGGCCGGAAGCACCGGGAAGCCGGTCACGCGCCTGCGAAAGTCGAGGATGCGCTGAATTCCGTCGGTGGCCTCGTCCAGACCCTCAAAGGTAAAGTTGAGTTCGTTGCGATAGTGGGCCGAGAGGAGAACCCAGCGGATGGCGGCGGGGTCGTAGCCGCACGAGATGAGGTCGCGCACGGTGTGGAAGTTGCCCAGCGACTTGGACATCTTGCCGCCCGCAACCTTGAGGTGCCTGATATGAAGCCAGATCCGCGCGCAGGGAACGCCGCTTGCGCACTCGGACTGGGCGATTTCGTTCTCGTGGTGCGGAAAGCGGAGATCTTCGCCGCCGAGGTGAATGTCGATCGTTTCGCCGAGGAGGGTTTTGGCCATGACCGAACACTCGAGGTGCCAGCCCGGACGACCGGGTCCCCAGGGAGAATCCCACACTGCGCCAACCTCGCGATCGCGGGCCTGGGCGGGCTTCCAGAGGGCAAAGTCGCGCGGGTCGCGCTTGTCGTAGTCGCTGGCGTCGATGCGCGAACGCTGATCGAGCTCGGCGGCGGGCATTCCCGAGAGCCGTCCGTAGTTTGCGAAGGAAGAGACCGCGAAGTAGACCGAGCCGTCGTCGCTGCGGTAGGCGGCCCCCTTGGCGATCAATCCCGAGATGAACTCCACCATTCCGGCGATAAAGCGGGTCGCGCGCGGCTGTTCGGTAAAGGGAAGAAGTCCGAGGCGACCGCAATCCTGCTGAAAGGCATCGATGTAGCGGTCCGTGTGTTCAGCCAGGGTGTGTCCGGCTGCGGCCGCCCCCTCGATGGTCTTGTCATCCACATCGGTGAAGTTGACAACGAAGCGGACCTCGCGGCCCTGCGCACGGAGATGGCGGTGCAGGGTGTCGTAGACGACAAAGGTGCGGAAGTTGCCGATGTGCGCGAAGTCGTAGACGGTGGGACCGCAGCCGTAAATGGTCAGGGGACCCGATTCGGGGATTTCGAGATCGACGAGATCGCGCCGCAGGGAATCGTGGAGTTTCATGGCCCGACAATATAGAGAAGTACCGGTCCGTGAAGGGTCGGGAGGACGAATTGCGAAAGCCGGGAGCGAGACGGAGCAGCGCGTGGGAAAACCAGCCCGGGGGGTGGGGAGAGATGGACCGGGAGCGGGAGCGGAACCTCAGGATGCCGATGCCGCCAGAGCCGCTTCGGCTTCGGCCTGGAGCTGTTCCAGCGCGCGGCGTGGATCGGGGGCGCGCGTCACCGGGCGGCCGACGACGATGTGGCTCGCGCCGCTGCGAAGTGCCTCGGCGACTGTGCAGACCCGGCGCTGGTCGTGGCGCTCGGCGGTGGCTGAACGGATGCCCGGGGTGACCACAAGCGCATCCGGCCCCAGTCCGGCCCGCACCTCTTCGGCCTCGGTGGGTGCGCAGATCACTCCCGCCAGGCCGGCCTCCCGGGCAAGGATCGCCAGCCGCTCCACCTCGGCGCCGGTACTCTGAATCGTGCGCCCGAAGACCTCGCCGAGTTCAGTGGCCTCCAGAGAGGTGAGGACCGTAACGCCCAGGAGAGCAAGCGAGGGGGGCGCCGCATTGGCTGCAGCCGCGAGCATGGCGCGCCCGCCCGCCGTGTGCAGGGTGAGGAAGCGAACGCCGAGATCGCCCGCCCGGGCCACCGCGCGCGCCACCGTGTTGGGAATGTCGTGCAGCTTGAGATCGAGGAAGACGTGCAGGCCGCGGTCGTGGAGAGCCGCCACCACCGTCGGGCCCGCTGCGGTATAGAGCTCGAGGCCGACCTTGACCAAGGTGGCAGTGGGGCCGAGACGGTCGGCGAGATCCAGGGCGGCGGAAGCCGAGGGAAGATCGAGAGCGACGATGATGCGCTCCCGGGGGGGAGGCCGGGTGGGGGTCATGGGGGAAGCGGGTGTAGGGGATGGTCTGCGGGCCGCGGCTGCTCCTTCGCGAATCATGAGAGCTCGCGGGCAATACGGGCGGCACAGCGGGGATCGGCGAAGGATCCGGTTCCGATCTGTACCAGCGAGGCGCCCGCACGGAGGTAGGCGCGGGCATCGGTTGCGGTGATGACGCCGCCGACGCCAACGATCGGGACATCGACCGCATCTGCGATCTGTTGCACCGCCACGATCCCGACAGGCAGCAGCGGTTCGCCGCTGATTCCACCCCGCCCCGCGCCGACCCGGGGGGCGCCCTCTTCAGCGGGCAGGGTGCCGGGAATGGTGTTGACCGCCGTGATGCCATCGGCGCCGTGGGCGACGGCGATCGAGGCCGTGGCGGCGATCTCGGGGTCGTTGGGGGCCAGCTTGACGAGGAGCGGGCGTTCGGTGCAGGGGCGAAGCCGGTCGAGGAGCGCGGCCATGGCCCGGGGATCGAGGCAGAAGGGGCGGCCCGTCCGGTGACTGTCATTGGGGCAGGAGAGGTTGACCTCGAAGCCTGCGAATCCCCCTTCCCCATCCAGCCCGGCCACCACCTCGAGGTACTCTGCGGCGCGGGCGCCGGCCACCGATATAAAGAGCGGCAATCCCTTCAGGTGCCGCCGGATCCAGGGCAGCTTTTCGTCGCGCACCGCCTCCCAGCCCGGATTGGCAAGCCCCACCGCGTTGAGCATGCCCCCGGGAAACTCGGCCAGGCGGGGAGCGGGATTGCCCCACCGGGGCCGCGCGGTGACCGATTTCGTGACCAGGCCGCCGATCTCTTCCGGGGCCATGTATTCGATCAGAGGTTCACCGAATCCGCAGGTGCCCGCCGCGGCCAGAACGCGATGACGGAAGGTGGCGCCGAAGAGGGAAATCGGCCCGCTGTCCTTCATCGCCGGTCCCTTATTGCGCGTTCGGCCTCGCGCTGCATGGTGCGACGCCTGAGCTCTTCACGGCGGTCGCGCTGTTTCTTTCCCCGGCAGAGCGCCAGGGCGATGCGGGCGCGTCCCTTGCGGAAGTACATCTCCATGGGAATCAGCGCTAGGCCCTTTTCTTCGGCGCGGCCTGCGATGCGCCGGATCTGGTCGCGGTGCAGGAGGAGCTTGCGGGGGCGCGTTTCGTCGTGATTCCAGCGGTTGGCGGGTTCGTATGGAGCGATGTGGACGTTGTGAAGCCAGATTTCGCCCCCCTGAAGGCGGGCAAAGGCATTCAGGAAGGAGACCTTGCCCTCGCGAATCGACTTGACCTCGGTACCGGCCAGCACCAGCCCGGCCTCCCAACTGTCGAGCACCTCGTATTCGTGACGCGCCTTGCGGTTGCGCACGACGACCTGACGGGTTCCACCTGTGGCAGAGTGGCTCACTGCACCCGCTCTCTCACTGCCTCGGCCCTGCTGCAGGCCGTGGCCGGTGCAGGCACGCGCCGATGCCGTATCAGTCGTCGCCGGATGCCGAAGATTGGGAGAGCGCCGCCTCGCGCTTCCGCCAGTCTGCGAGGAAGCTCTGCTGACCGAGGTCGGTCAGGGGGTGCTGCATGCACTTCACGAGAACCTTGTAGGGGCAGGTGGCGATATGGGCGCCGGCAAGGGCGGATTCGGTGATATGGCGCGGATGACGAATCGAGGCCGAGAGGATCTGGGTGCGAATATCGGGATCCAGATCGAAGATGGCGGCGATCTCGCGAATCAACTCCATGCCATCAACCGACATGTCATCCACGCGCCCCACAAAGGGCGAGACCACGAAGGCGCCCGCCAGAGCCGCCAGGAGCGCCTGATTGGCATTGAAGATGAGGGTGACGTTGCAGCGGATGCCCCGCTCGCCCAGACGCGCCACCGCCTCAAGCCCGGCGGTCGTGCTCGGCACCTTGATGATGACATTGGGGTGCCAGGCTGCGTAGGCAATCCCCTCGGCGACCATGCCGTCGGCGTCTTCGGAGATGGTTTCGGCGCTGATGGGGCCATCGACCAGCCCACAGATGGTGCGGATCGTCTCCTCGAAGTCGGCGCCCGTTTCGCGCGCCATGAGGGTGGGGTTGGTGGTGACGCCGCTGAGAATGCCCCAACGCGCGGCATCGCGGATTTCCTGCAGGTTGGCCGTGTCGAGGTAGATCTTCAAGGTTCGTCTGCTCCGGTGGTGGAGTCGTCTTCCAGATCGGCGCGGTAGGCGGCCTTGGAGCGCGCCAGCCTCTCTTCCAGATCGGCCCGCGCCTCGGCGACCCGCTCGCGCCCGCGGCCGAGAGCGCCCTTCGCCGACTCCACGCGTGCCCCCAGATCGCTGCGGAGGTCGCGCACCCGCTCGCCGGTCAGCTCGCGAAGGCGGCCGGCCCCGCTGCGGAGCGCCTCCTGGGTTTCCTTGCCGGTGCGGGGCGCGAGGAGGAGTGCAATTCCCGCCCCCACCAGCGCGCCCAGGAGAAAGGCGCCCACCTCGACGCGGTGATCGCGGTCGGCGGCGACAGCGACAGGGGTCTGGGATTCGGATTGGCTCATTTTCGGTGTTGTCTCCCGGCGGGAAAGCGCCAGCGGATGCACAGCTTCAAGCTAACGCGCCCCGGCGCGCGAGCCAAAGAGTTCGTTCAGAATTTTCTTGCCCAGCTCGACCCCGGGCTGGTCCAGGGGATCGACGTCGTAGAGTGCGGCGGCATGGATCACGGCCAGTTGGAAGAGCATGAGCAGGGCGCCGATGGCATAGGGGTCGATCCGATCCAGCGAGAGGGTCAGGTTGGGGCGTCCTGCCCGGCGCAGCGCTTCGGCAGTTGCGATCCGTTCGCTGTCGAGGAGTTGGAAGAGGGTGGTGCCGGCGAGCCAGCCGGGGGCGGCGGGCTCGTGGGAGGGAAGCGGAGGAATGACAGGATCGCGGGTGCGGCTGCGGCTGTGGATCAGGACGACGATCCTGTTGCGCGGACCCTCCATGAAGAGTTGCAGAAGAGAGTGCTGGTCCGATGCGCCGAGGGCGGGCAGAGGAGTGGGACCGCTTGCGACCGGGCTGCCGTCGGTGCGGCGCGCCTTGCCCAGCGACTCGGCCCAGAGCTGTTGCAGCCAGAGGTTGAGCGCGCGCAGCCGATCTGCATAGGGCATGAAAACATGGGTGCCCAGTCCCCATTCGGTGTCGGCGCGGTGAAGGAGAGCGGCCAGGGCGAGGGCGGGATTGGAGGCCGGCGAGGGCGAAGCGCACTCGGCAAGGGTGGCGCGGGCGCCCGCCAGGATCTGCTCAATGTCGATGCCGAGGATGGCCGCCGGGAAGAGGCCGACCGGCGAGAGCACCGAGAAGCGGCCACCGGTGGCGGGGGGAACCGGAAGGGTGGGAAGATCGTGCGCGCGGGCCAGGGCGCGCAGAAATCCGCGCTCGGGGTCGGTGACAACGACCAGATGACGGCGCACCGCTTCTTCGCCCTGCAGACGGATGAGGCGATCGCGGACCAGGGCGAGGAGCGCCAGGGTCTCGACTGTGGAGCCCGACTTGGAGATGACGCAGACGAGGGTGCGGGCAAGATCGAGCCGATCGAGGAGGGGGAGGACCGAATCGGGATCGGGGTTGTCGAGGAGGTGAAATGCAGGCGCGGCGGCGCTGCCGGAGCGATCCCGGCCCAGAGCCCCATGCAGAGCAGCGGCCCCCAACGCCGAGCCGCCGATGCCGATCACGACCAGATCGGTGAAGCCGCGTGGAGCCAGCGAATCGGCCAGCGCACGGGTGCGGGCGGCCAGCGTACGGTCGTGGGGGAGCGCAAGGAAGCCGGTTTTGTCGCGGGCCAGAGATGCGACGGCCGCATGCGCGCGCCGCAGATGCAGCTCCGGTATCCCCGCCAGAGGATCTGCAGCGGTACCCCCGGCCACAGAGGCGGAACCGGCAACGGCATTCCCCAGATCCAGGGCAAGGGGAAAGGCGCGTGGGGCGGTCATGGTCATGGCCGAAGATCGCCCGGCGCGTCTCTGCCGGCGGCCCGGTCGGCGCACCCCTTCATGGAATTTCGACCGTCAACCCGTCGTAGGCGGGTTCGATTCCGGGGGGAAGCGCCTCGACGAGCTCGCTGTGGCGAACCCGGTGCGTGAGGTGTGTGAGAAAGGTCCGGCGGGGTCCGATCTCGCGGGCCACGGCAATGGCCTCTTCGATATTGAAGTGGGAGGGATGCGGCTTGCCCCACCAGAGCGCATCCAGAACCAGAATCTCGACCCCGGCGAGGATTCGGCGCGCGACGGAGGGCAGCGCAGAGGCGTCGGTGACGTAGCCCAGGGCGCCGACGCGCAAGCCGAAGGCGCTGACAGGACCGTGGGGCACGCGAAAGGGAGTGACGGTTTCTCCCAAAACCGTCTGCGGCACCCCTTCGTGATAGGAAATGAGCTCTAGGCGGGGGCGATTCCCGGGGCGGGCGCGGCGCAGCTCTTCGTCGAAGATATAGGGGAAGCGCCGCACCATTTCGGGAGCCATCCCGGCGGGCACGAAGGCCCGAAGCGCGCGTTGCCGATGGCGATCGGTGAAGACGCGCACATCGTCGATGCCATGAATGTGATCGGCGTGAAGATGGGTGTACCAGATGGCGCCGATCTGCGAGATGCCGGTGGCGAGAAGCTGCAGTCGCAGCTCCGGGGGGGTGTCGATCAGAAGGTTTTCGCCATCCAGCCCGAGGACGGCGCCGTGGCGGGTGCGGCGATCGCGCGGATCGTTCGAGGTGCAGACCGCACAGTCACACCCGATGACGGGAACTCCAACCGAAGTCCCGGTACCCAGAAAAGTCAGCCGCAAATCCCCTGCTCCTGCGTGATGCGTACAGGCGTCTGCCCACGCCCTCGGTTCCGGCAGGGCGCGCTCGTCCCCGCCCCTGGCGCCCATTCGCTCTTCGCGATTTACAGCCGCTCGACCCGCATGGTGTTGGTCGAACCGCGACGGTGGAAGGGCATTCCTGAAGTTACCACCACGGGATCGCCGGCCTTGCCACGGCCCGATTCGCGGACGATGCGCTTGCCCAGTTCGGTGAGCGCCTCGTAAGTAATTTCGTCGTGTTCGGCCAGGATCGGCTGCACCCCCCAGACGCCGCAAAGCTGACGATAGGCACGCGCCTCGGTGCACACCGAGAAGATGGGGGTGACCGGCCGGTACGACGCCACCAGCCGCGCCGAGAAGCCGCTCCGGGTGATGACGAGGACTGCGGGAGCGCCCAGATCGCGGGCCGACCGCACCGACGAGGCGGCCACGGCATGTTCGCGCAGAGAGGCGCCACGCCGCTGCACCGGTCCCATCTGGCGCAGATAGTGAGGTCCTCCGGCCAGAACCCCGCTCCCCTCGATTTCGGAGGCAATCCGCACCATCACCTCGACGGCGAGTTCGGGGTATTTGCCCACGGCGGTTTCTCCCGAGAGCATGACCGCGTCGGTGCCATCGAGAATCGCATTCGCCACATCGGAGGTCTCGGCGCGGGTGGGGCTGGGATAGGCGGTCATCGATTCGAGCATCTGGGTGGCGGTGATGACCGGGCACCCGTAGCCGTTGGCCAACTGGATGATCCGCTTCTGCACCAGGGGCACCGAGGCGAAGGGAAGCTCGACCCCGAGATCGCCACGCGCCACCATGACCGCATCGCTGAACTTAAGGATGTCGTCGAGCTCCTCGACTGCGCTCGCCCGTTCAATCTTCGCAACCAGCCAGGCCCGTCCCTTCATGTGGGCCTTGAGCATCTTGACGTCTTCGGCGCGCTGGACGAAGGAGAGACCGATGTACTCCGCCTGCATCCGGTAGGCAAACTCCAGGTCGGCCAGATCCTTGCGCGTGATCGTCGGGGTGTTGAGCTCGATTCCCGGAAGGTTGATTCCCTTGCGCGAATGGAGAACTCCACCGCGGATGACCTCGAAACGGGCCCGTTCCTCTGCCGTATCGATGCAGACCAGCTCGAGGAGTCCGTCGTCGAGCAGAATGTGGGTTCCGGGTGCCACATCGCGTGCCAGGGGCGTATAGCTTGTGGGAAGCTCGCCGGGGCCCTGAAGTCCTTCGGGAGCGATCGTCACGACATCGCCATCATGCAGCCGCACCGGTTCCGGCAGGCGGCCAATGCGTATCTTGGGACCCTGGAGATCGACCAGCACCGCAATGGGACGCCCGCTCGAGGCGGCGGCCTCGCGCACCATGCGGATCGCTTTTTCCTGAAAGGCATGATCGCCATGCGACATGTTGATGCGCGCCACATCGACGCCGGCGCGAACCAGATCGAGGATCACTCCGGGCTGCACGCTCGCCGGTCCGAGAGTGGCGACAATCTTGGTTCTGATCATCGGCGGGTCGGGGTTGCTGGAATCGGTTGCCTCATGGGGGGACGCCCTCGGCAGGGTCGCCAACGGAGCGCCGCAGGGGTGCCGGCGCACTGGCGGACGCTGGAAGTGGCTTGCAGCGGGGGGAAGGATGGGTGGAAGGTATGGTGCACTGTAACATTTGGACGACGCGGCCCCGCCCCGCAAAGGCTGTTGGAGAAGCGCCGGGCAGGGCGATTCCACGCCGGACGGCAACACGATCTATGGACGTTCCGTGGACGTTCAGAGAGAAATGATCGCAGGATGAGTCGGAAGACGGAATGGGAAGAGAGAGACGCATGAAGAGCATTCGCTACATCGCCTGCGAGGAGGAAGGGGCGGCGGTGGAGGAGGCGCTGAGGGGCGCGGAGCCGATCGCGCTGGACTGCGAGGCGGCCGGATTTCACCGCTACTCGGACCGGATCTGCCTGATTCAGCTCTCAACCGGAGGAGACACCTTCATCCTGGATCCGCTGGCCTTCGATCCGGCTCCGCTGCTGCGACCCGCCCTCGAGGATCCCGAGCGGAGGATCCTGATGCATGGCGCCGCCTACGACCTGCGGCTGCTGACGCGCGATCTGGGGATTCGGGTGACCGCACTGGCCGACACCCAGATTGCAGCGGGATTTCTGGGCGAGACCGAGTTCGGGCTCCAGGCGTTGCTGCAGCGAAGGCTGGGAATTCAGCTCGCGAAGAAGTTCCAGCGGGCCGACTGGGCAGAGCGACCCCTTCCGCAGGCGATGATCGACTATGCGGCCAATGACACGCGCCATCTGCACGCCCTGACCGACAACATGGAGGAGGAGCTGCGGACGCGCGGCCGTTTGCAGTGGGCTGCCGAAGAGTACCGGATTCTGGCCGAGGCCGGATCCGGGGGTGCCGACGCCCCGCCCATCGATCCGGTGACGCGCATTCGCGATGCCCGCCAGTTGGACAACCGTTCGCTTACCGCGCTGCGGGCCGCACTTGCGTGGCGCGACCAGGTGGCCCGCGAACTCGACCGCGCGGCCTTTCGCGTGGCCAGCGATGCCGCGTTGATGGGGGTGATCGAGGCGCAACCGCAAAGCTCCGGCGCACTCGCCGCAGTGCGCGGGTTCCCGAAGCGGATGGCGGCGCGGCGCGGGAGGGCACTCCTTGCCGAGCTGGCCAGGGTCGCGCGGCTTCCCGAGAGCGCGCTGTCTTCCTGGCCGCGACCGGAACGGCGACAGGCGCGGCTGGACCCGGAGGAGATGGCGACATTCGAGCGGCTGAAGGATGCGCGCAACCGGGCCGCCCAGGCGCTGGGCATGGAGAGGGGGCGGGTCATGGCAAACCACGTGCTGCGCCGGGTGGCGGTGGCGGCTCCGACAACGGTGGCCGCGCTCGCAGAGGTCGTCGATGTGCGGAGGTGGCAGGTGGAGGCAATGGGAGAGGAGCTCCTGGCAGCGGTGGCCGCGAAGGGGTAGCCGCCGCGAGACATTCCGGGAGCGGAGCGGGCCGGCACGGATACGGCGCGGCTGATTCGTCCTCTACTCGTCCTGCGCCTCCAGTTCGCGCTTGTACTCGATGCAGTAGCGCGCGTGGGGAAGGGCGTCGAGCCGTTCGAACCCGATCGGCTTTCCGGTGCCGTGGCAGCGCCCGAAGTTGTCGGGATCGCTGTAGAGCCGCCGCAATGCCTCTTCGATCCGGTAGAGGTAGCGCCCCTCCTTGGTGGCAAAGACGGCGGCCTTCTCGCGCTCCATGGCTTCGGTGCCCTGATCGGCCATGTGATCGGTGTGCCCGGCGAGATCGGAGTCGCCGAATCTGCGGCCACGTTTGGAAATTTCGCTGAAAAGGCCGAGGCTGCGCAGCGCCCGGGCCCGCTCTTCCAGGAGCCGATTCTCGAGGTGTGCCAACTGCGTTCGTGTGAGAAGGGAAGCCGTTCCGTTGGGGCCTCCCGCTTCCGTTTCCTGTCGGGACGACGACATTTGCTTCCTCCTTCCGACTCTGTCGGGATTCCCATAAGCTAACAGTCCGTGGATCGACGCGGAGCGGCTCGAAGGACATTCAGCGCAGAGGCGTCTCCGGGCCGGGCGTGCCGGATGAACGACGCGATGCCCTGTCGGCCCGCTTCCCATCACCCGAACGAGACCCTCATGGACCTCATCGCCTGTCGTTGCAACCCCGCAGAGCCTGCCCCCCCGCTGCCGCAGCCTCCCTTTCGCGGCGAGCTGGGCGAGCGCATTCACCGCGAAATCTGCGCGCGCTGCTGGACCGAGTGGCTCCGTCATCAAACGCTGCTGATCAACCACTTCGGCCTGGATCCGCGCAAGCGCGAAGCGCGCGATTTTCTCTATGGCCAGATCCGGGCGGTCCTCTTCGGCGAGGGAGAGGCTGTCGAGATCGACACCCGCCTCAGGGGAACCATCGACTGAGAAGAGCTGCCAGGCCCGGAGAGCGGAGATTCGCCTCTCTGCCTGTCCAGGGAGCGGCTGGCGATGACCGCAGCGAGAGCGGCAATCCCCCCGGCGACAGGATGTGCGACGCAGATCCGCACCCGGCTCGATCCTATCTCAGGGCGGCGGCGATCTCCAGCAACGCATCCTCCAGAACCGCCCGTTCGATTGTGAGCGGGGGCGCAAACCGCACAACCTGTCGGTGGGTCTCCTTGGCCAGGATGCCACGCCGCTCGAGCGCTTCGCAGAAGGGACGCGCCGTTCCCGAGGATTCGCGGATCACGACTCCGATCATGAGTCCCCGGCCCCGCACCTCTTCCACATGCGGCGAATCGATGCGGCGCAGCTCCTCCATGAACCAGCTTCCGAGCTCGTCGGAGCGTCGCGACAGATCTTCGTCGATGATCACGCGCAGCGAGGCCAGCCCCACCGCAGCGCCCAGGGGGTTGCCGCCAAAGGTTGACCCGTGGTCGCCCGGACGGAAGACATCCATGAAGGGTTTGTCGGCGATCGCGGCCGAGACCGGATAGACTCCACCGCCCAGCGCCTTCCCCACGATCAGCACATCGGCCCGCACACCGTCCCACTCGCTACAGAGGAAGCGACCGGTGCGCCCCAGTCCGGTCTGGATCTCGTCGCCGATCAGCGCCACCCCGGCCTCGCGGCAAATCTCGGCGGCCGCCCGCAGGTATCCGTCGGGGGGCACGATCACGCCGGCCTCGCCCTGAATCGGTTCAACCAGGAAGCCGGCGGTGTTGGGGCCGATCGCCGAGCGCAGCGCCTCGATGTCGCCGTAGGGAATGCGGGGAAACCCGGGGGTGAAGGGACCGAAGCCGCTGCGGTACTGATCTTCGGAGGAGAAGCCCACAATGGTGGTGGTGCGACCGTGGAAGTTGTCGTCGCAGACAATGATCTCGGCCCGGTTTTCGGGGATTCCGCGCACCTGGTAGCCCCACTTGCGCACCATCTTGATGGCCGTTTCGACGGCCTCCGCCCCGGTGTTCATGGGAAGGGCGGCGTCATAGCCGGTGGCCTCGCAGAGTTCGCGCAGGAAGGGGCCCATCCGGTCGTTGTGGAAGGCGCGCGAGGTGAGGGTCAGGCGATCGAGCTGGGCCCGCGCCGCCGCGATGACTGCCGGGTGCCGGTGCCCCTGGTTGACCGCCGAATAGGAGCTGAGCATGTCGAGGTATCGTCGTCCCTCCACATCCCAGACCCAGACGCCTTCGCCCCGCTCGAGAACGACAGGCAGGGGGTGATAGTTGTGCGCCGAATAGCGCTCGGCTTCGTCGAGCCAGGCTTCGGTGCTGCGAAGGGGTACGGCCATGGTGTTGGTGCTCATCGGGAATTCCCTGTGCTGGGTGTGACGGGTTCCGGTCGGGAAGACCGATTTCGGTGGCGATTGTCGTTGCGGGCGGCGGACAGATGTCCGGGCGCGAGACCGGGAAGGAATTCGGGCGCAACTGTCCAGGGAACCGCCGTCTCCATCGGCGTCTCGTTGACGAGAAGGCGGAAGACATCCGGGCGGGCGTAGTGGCCCACTGCATCGAACTCGAACTTGCTGCAGGCGATCTCGGAGCGATCCAGATCGGCGTAGAGAATGCCGGCCTCGCCATGCAGAGGACCCGCCAGGCACTCGCCCAGGGGGCTGTAGATGGCGGTGCCGCCCCGCGAGAGGGTGGCGGGCCAGTCCTCGAGGTCGTCCAGGGTTTCGAGATCGGCGGGGTAGTGCTCGCGGGTGACGTACTGGTTGCAGCCGATGACGAAACAGCGCCCTTCGCGCGCAATGTGCTGAAGAGTGGATTGCCAACTGTCGCGCGCATCGGCGGTGGGGGCCAGATAGATCTCGACCCCCTTGGCGTAGATCGCGGTGCGCGCCAGCGGCATGTAGTTCTCCCAGCAGATCAGTCCGCCGATCCGCCCGAGAGGGGTATCCAGAACCGGAAGAGTGCTGCCATCGCCCTCGCCCCAGATGAGGCGTTCGGCCGCCGTGGGCTTGAGTTTGCGGTGCCGCGCGGCGAGCGCGCCGTCGGGGGTGAAGTAGAGCAGGGTGCAGAAGAGGGTACCGGGCGAGTGCGGGGCTTCTCTTTCGATGACGCCCACCGCGAGGTAAACGCCGGCCCGGGCGGCGGCCTCTCCGATTCGTTCGGTTGCGGGGCCGGGAACGCGAATGGCGGCATCGTGGTAGCGACCGAAGGTGCGTCGACCCTCGGGCTTGCGCCCCCCCACCGCAGTGCCAAAGGAGAGCCCCCAGGGATAGCCGCCCACGAAGGCCTCGGGAAAGACGACCAGGGAGGCCCCCGCGGCGGCGGCCTCGGCGGTTGCGGCGCAGATGTGGTCCAGGGCGGCGGCCGTATCGAAGGGGAAGCCGCGGGGCTGGACGGCGGCCACGCGAACGGGATCGGGGTGTGCCATGAGGTCGGGTCCTGGGAGTGGATGCAGTGCATCCGCTATTGCGGCAGGGGGAGCGGGTCAACAATCTGTCTGGATTCATTCAATTGCACCACCCACCCTGCATCGGCCATGCCGGTGCATGCACCCGAACGCGGAACTTCGTCGATGATCCAGTCCCCCGAATCCCACTCTCCCCACCCCTCTTCGGTTTCCCCTTCCCCGCGCGCCCTCGCGAGAACCGGCCGCACACCCGCCCCTCACCGGCGACCCGGCCATGGGCTCTGCGCCCTGGTCATTGCGATGGGAATCGCCCTTGTTCCCCTTCCCCATGGAGCTGCGGCCTTGCAGTCGGCGCACGAGATGGTGTCGGCCCACGTCGAGGCGAATGCGAGTCGGTACGGGCGCGTGGCCCAGCAGATCTGGGATCTGGCCGAGGTGGGATACCAGGAGACCGAGAGTTCGGGACTTCTTCAGGAACAGCTTGCAGAGGGCGGATTTGAGATCGAGGCCGGCGTGGCGGGAATGCCGACCGCCTTCGTGGCGCGCTGGGGCCGCGGATCGCCGGTGATCGGGATCCTGGCCGAATTCGACGCGCTGCCCGGAATTACGCAGGCGCGCTCGCCGGAGCGGGAAACGGTCGCCACCATGCGCGCCAGTCATGCCTGCGGGCATCACCTCTTCGGAACCGGATCGGTGGCGGCGGCGCTGGCGGTGCGGGAGTGGATGGAGAGCGCGGGCATTGAGGGGCAGATCCGCGTCTATGGAACACCGGCCGAGGAGGGGGGCGCGGGGAAGGTCTACATGGTGCGGGGCGGCCTCTTCGACGATGTCGATGCCGTTCTGCACTGGCACGCCGGCAGCGCCAACGACGCCAGCCCCTCGGCCTCGCTCGCCAACAAGTCGGCCAAATTCCGCTTTCATGGACTTTCGGCGCATGCGGCGGCGGCGCCCGCCCAGGGACGGTCGGCGCTGGACGGGGTCGAGGCGATGAACCACATGGTGAATCTGCTGCGCGAACATGTCCCGCAGGAGACGCGCATCCACTATGTGATTACCTCGGGGGGATCGGCGCCCAATGTCGTGCCGGATTTTGCAGAGGTCTACTACTACGTGCGCAATCCCGACTCCGAGCGGGCGAGGGAGATCTTCGATTGGGTGGTGCGCGCATCCGAGGGGGCCGCGCTGGGAACCGGAACGCGCGTGGAGCACGAGGTCATTCATGGCATCTACGCCCTGCTTCCGAATGAGGCGCTGCAGCGGCGAACCTGGGAAAATCTGAAGGCTGTCGGCGGCGTGGAGTACGATGAAGCCGAGCGCGCCTTCGCCGAGATTCTCCACCAGACACTGGCCAATCCGCAGCCCCTGGAGAGCGCGATCGAAGTGCAGCCCTACCAGCCGCGACCGGCCGGAGGCTCGACCGATGTGGCCGATGTAAGCTGGGTTGTGCCCACGGCGGGATTCACCACCGCCACCTGGGTGCCGGGAACGCCTGCGCACTCATGGCAGGCAACCGCAGCCGGCGGCATGTCGATCGGCGAGAAGGGCATGATCGTCGCGGCCCGCACCCTGGCGATGACGATGGTCGATCTCTTCTCGGAGCCGGAGCTGGTTGCGGCAGCCAAAGCCGAGTACGCCGAGCGCGTGGGCACCGACTTCCGCTACGTGGCGCTGGTGGGCGACCGTCCGCCACCCCTGGACTACCGGAACGCGCCAGGGGGATCGTAGGAGACCGGGGAATCGCCTGAGCGGCCTTCACCGAAGGGTCTCACGCGGGTTCACGCGGGCGCTGCCCCCGGCAGGGAATTCCGCTTCCGGGCTACCCGCCGACTACCCGCACTCCGAGAATCCGCAGAGATAGCACTTTCGGCACCCCTCTTCGTAGACAAGCTGACTGGCGCCGCACGTCGGGCAGGATTCGAGCGCGGCGTCGGAGGGGGCGCTGTAGGCGGAGTGCGATTGCGTGATCATCCGATCGGGGGCGCTGGCTTCACCCCTCGTCGATTCCGCAGCGCCGATCGGGAGCTCTTCCTGCACGCCCTCCTTTTCATTGAGGTAGTGGTCGAGCGCCTGCGCGATCGCGTCGGGAGCCGAGAGCACCTTGTGGGGACCCAGACCCACGGCCCGATCGCAGGAGATGCCGCGCAACTGGTCGCGGATGGAGGCGATCGAGATTCCCGAGCGCAGCGAGAGCGAGATCAGTCGGCCGATCGCCTCGGAGTCGGCCATGGCGGCGCCGCCGGCCTTGCCCAGAGTGCAGAAGACCTCGAAGGGGTTGCCCCTGCGGTCTTCGTTGATGGTCACGTAGAGGTCGCCGAGGGGGCTGTCCATCTTGATGGTGCGACCGCGCAGAATTGCAGGACGCTGACGCTTGTGCCGCGCCGAACCCCGCTCGAGATCGTGTTCGTGCAACTTCTCGCGCACATCGCTCAGCTCGGCCTCCAGCCGGTGCGCCCGTTCGCGTGCATCGGCCAGCTCGCCACTCAGCTTCTCGAGATCGGCGGTGGGAGGGGCGCTTTCGTCCTGACCGGTCTTGCCGGTGCTGAGCACCTGCATGGGGCGGCACCCGTCGCGGTACACAGTCACCCCCTTGCACCCCAGCGCGAAGGCCATCTCGTAGATCTTGCGCACATCGGCGCGGCTGGCCTCGTGAGGGAAGTTGGTAGTCTTCGAGATCGCCGAATCGACATGCTCCTGGAAGGCCGCCTGCATGCGCACATGCCACTCCGGGGTAATGTCGTGCGCGGTGCGGAAGGTCTCCTGAACGGCCTCGGGAACCTCGTCGAAGTGAATGTGCCCCTCTTCGGCGATCCGCTCCATCAGCGGCTGCGCGTACCACCCCTCGGCGCGGGCGCGGGCCACGAAGTCCTCGTTGACGTCGGGCATGATGCTGCCGGCCTGGTTGCGCATGAAGGCAACCGCGAAGAGCGGCTCGACTCCGCCGCTGCACCCCGCAATGATGGAGATCGTGCCGGTGGGCGCCACCGTGGTCAGGTTGCAGTTGCGCATCCGGCGCTCGGGACGGATTCGCTCGCCGGCGGCGTTGCGCGCACAGCTTTCGTCGGGGCCCCAGATCGATTCCTCCCAGGCGGGGAAGACGCCGCGCACCTCGGCCAGACGCTCCGAAGCCACGCGCGATTCCTCTTCGATGAAGGCCATCACCCGGCGGCCCAGCGCCACCCCTGCGTCGGAGTCGTAGCGAACCCCAACGCGAACCAGGAGATCGGCCCACCCCATCAGCCCCAGCCCAACGCGGCGGATCTGCTGCGCCAGCGAGTCGATCTCGGGCAGCGGATAGCGGTTGGCGTCGATCACGTTGTCGAGGAAGTGGATGGAGAGGTGAATGACGCGGCGCATCTCGTCCCAGTCGATGGCGTCTTCGGGATCCTCAAGGCTGTTCCGCTTTGCGAAGGCGCCCACATTCACGCTGCCCAGATTGCAGACATCGTAGGAAAGCAGAGGCTGTTCGCCGCAGGGATTGGTGGCCTCGTAGTCCCCCAGCGCCGGGACCGGGTTGTACTCGTTGGCGCGGTCGATAAAGAAGACGCCGGGTTCGCCCGTCTTCCATGCGCCCTCGATGATGAAGTCGAAGATTTCGCGCGCGCTGTCGCTGCCGACGACCTCGCCGGTGCGGGGACTGATCAGATCGTACTCCTCGTCGGCCTCCAGCGCCTTCATGAAGGCGTCGGTGATCGCCACCGAGATGTTGAAGTTGGTGATCTGGGAGGTATCGTTCTTGCACTCGATGAAGTGGCGGATGTCGGGGTGGTCCACCCGCAGAATTCCCATGTTGGCGCCGCGCCGGGTGCCGCCCTGCTTGACCACTTCGGTCGATGAATCGTAGAGGCGCATGAAGGAGACCGGACCCGACGCCACCCCCATCGTGGAGCGCACGGTGTCGCCCTGGGGCCGGAGGCGCGAGAAGGAAAATCCGGTGCCGCCCCCCGATTGGTGCACGAGCGCCATCGCCCGCAGGGTGTCGTAGATGCCGCTTCTGCCATCGGAGAGCGCATCGTCGACCGGCAGCACAAAGCAGGCCGAAAGCTGTCCCAGAGGGCGGCCCGCATTCATGAGCGTCGGCGAGTTGGGCTCGAAGAGACCGGTCGTCATCAGCTCGTAGAAGCCGCGCGCCACCTCTTCGATGGCCCGCTCGGAGGCGCCGTACTTGCGATCCTCTTCGGCGATGACCCGGGCCACCCGCCAGAACATCGTCTCGGGCTCCTCGATCGGGGTGCCGGATTCGTCCTTGCGCAGGTAGCGCTTGCCCAGAATGATGCGGGCGTTGTCGGAGAGGAGAGCCGGGGGGAGATCGGAGGGGGGGGTGGCGGCGGCGTTCGGACGGGGATCGGAGGATGTGCTCATGGGTCGGCGAGGGGGTTCAGGCGGTGGGAGCGGAAGAGGGAGCAGCCCCAACATTTGGGGGACAGGGAGAGTAACCCCCACAATCCCTTGGGGTCAAATTGCGGGGTGGCGAGCGGGAGCGGACCCGGGCGAGGGATCAGAAGGCATTGCCGACCCGCAGGTAGAGGACCGGATCGCCGCCCGCGAGCGGGACTCCGGTTCCGAAGCGGAGATCGATGCCGCGCTGGTAAAAGGGCGCGACGATCAGCGTCAATTCGCCCCCCAGGCTGGTCAGCGTCCCGCGCCGGGGATTGTCGTACTGCGGCTCTGCGCGGGTGGGGCCCCAGGCATTGCCGGCGTCGAAGAAGAAGGAGCCGTACAGGCGGTCGAGAGAGAGGGGCAGGAGGGGCAAGGGAGAATCCAGAAGCGCAATGGGGAAGCGATACTCGGCGCTGGAGCTCCAGGCGATCCGGCCGGAGCGGTAGTTGTCGCGGTAGCCGCGAAGGGGGAAGAGCCGGGGCGCTCCGCCGAAGAGACCCAGGCCGGTTGCCAGCTCGGATCGTCCGGCGGCATCGCCCAGATCGAAGTGGAAGCGATCGGCGCCGGGTCCGAAGGCAATTCCCCCCGAGATGCGCAGCGCCAGGACATGATTGGCGAATCCGATCCGGCCCGGCGAGCCGAAGGCGGCCACCTCGCCGGTCAACTCGCTGAAGCTGCGGTCCATTCCGACCCGACCGCGCCCGACCGGAGCGACGCCGCGCTCGCGGCGCACCCGGGCGCTCGCCCACCCCCGCACGCCATCTTCGCGCGAGATCGAGAAGGCGTACCGTCGGGTATTGGACGCCGCAAGGGTGGCGCGCGCATCGACGAAGGTGGTGGAGGGATCGCGGAGCCGGGGTCCCGCGTCGCCGTTGGGGTGCTGAATGGCGATTTCCTCCTGCACCAGGGCGCCGCGCAGGCCGAGCGAGAGCGCGCTCCGGTAGCGCTGCCGCAGGAAAGATGCCGAGAGCGCGGCCGAGCGCTCCCGCTCGACCAGGAAGAACTCGTCGGTGGAGCCCCCGGGAACGATCGTGCGCGACGAGGCGTCCCAGCTTTGCGCCAGCGCAGTTCCCAGAACGGGATTGCCCAGGCCACGAAAGCTGTAGCCGAGGCTGCCCGTAAACCGGCCGCCGGCGGGAGCGATGCGAGCCGCCAGCGACCAACTGTGACGACCCACCAGATCGGTGCCTGCGAGGGCGAACCCCACCTGTGAATTGAGGACCGTGTGAAGCCGGGAGGCGCGGTCGGTTCCCCTCTCGGCCGTGCGCAAGAGGGGGCGCCAGTACCAGGGGCGCAAGGTGGCGAAGGGGCGGTAGGGACCGGCGGCAAGGGTGTCCGCGATGCCGGGGGTGGGGTGCGGGAGAAGGTCGGCGGTGGCCGGCCGCCCCCCTGAACCGAGGAAGCGCGGGAGGGTCGGCTGCGGCGCGAACCAGGAGTCCGGATCCCAGGGAATGCGCTCGATATGCCAGCCGTCGGCGTGGTAGGAGGAAAAGTGGATCCAGCGCAGTTGGGGATCGACCGAGGGGTGCGATGCGCCGCCGAGCATATTGGTCACCTGGCGCACCTCGCCAACCTCTCTGCCGACCAGGGAGACGGCGAAGAGATTCGGAATTCCCGTCCGGTCCGAAGACCAGAGCAGCCAGCGGCCATCGGGCGACCAGAATGGGGTCGTGTCCACCGCCCGGTCGCGGGTGACCTCGGCCACCACCTCGCCCTGCTCCCCGTCGAGCACCACGATATTCATCTGCGCGGGCGCCTCCCAGCGCACGGCCGCCACCCGCGTCCCATCGGGCGACCAGCGCGGAAAGGCCCAGTGGCGGTCGGCCGCGGCCTCGATCCAGGGAGTCGCGGCACCGGTCTCGAGATCGATCATGACCAGCGCATTCGTTCCCCCTCCCTCGCGCACGGCCACCGCCCGCATCCCATCGGGCGAGACATCGGCGTGACCGATCCGGGCGCCCCGCGTCAGGCGCCGCACCCTTCCTGCGGGCTCCACCCGGTAGAGATCGCCATGAAGCCGGTAGCGATCGGTAAAGTCGAGCTGGGTAAAGACCAGATCGCCATCCGGGGCCCACGAGAGCGATCCGCCGAGCGTGTTCAGGCGAGTCAGGCTCCCGGCCCGGCCGCCATCGGGGTCGGCGGTGCGGATCTGGGGCGTGCTCGTTCCATCGGCGCGCATCCATGCCAGGCGCGCTCCATCGGGCGAGATCATGGCCTGTTCGGCCTGTCTTCCCGCCCCCGCGACCTCTTCGCCCACCGTGAGCGGCACCCGCTCGGCCAGCGCATCGGCCTCTGCGCGCGCCCCGGCGGCCAGTGAATCGCCCCAGCGCTGCCAGCTCTCGTCCACACCCACGCCGAAGGCAGTGCGCGCGGCGGCATTCATCCGGTAGGGGATGGGGGCTCCGGCCACCGCCTCGGCCATCCCGATCAGCGCCTCCTCGCCATGCTGCTCCGCCATGTGCGCCAGATAGCGCGCGCCATAGACATAGGGACGGTGTCCTCCAGGCCAGACCGGCGAGGCGCCCTCGACCCGCTCCGCAGCGGCGAACTCGCCCTCCAGCGCAGCCATCCGCAGCACCATCTCCTGCCAGCTTCCGCGCACCCGTCCCGCGCCGGTGTACCGCGATTCGAACCAGACCGCCAGTCCCTCCAAAAACCAGGTCGGCGAGGCGGCCGAGGGAAAGTTCGGCCAGTGCGTGGGCAGACGCCCGAAGAGCCTGCGCACCACCCGCCCGACCGCCCCGGTCATGTCGAGATGGAAGGTGTGCACAAGTTCGTGCACAATCACAAGTTCGAGCCATTCGTCGAAGTACGAGATACTGCCGCCCGCGACGGGAGGCCGGGCAAAGATCGTGATCCGGTTGAAGGGCGTGGGGGTGGCGAAGCCGTTGGCGATATCGGCGTGATCGGTGATGAGGAGGTGGACGGGGGTGGAGGGCACATCGGCAAAGTGACCGGCCAGAAGATCCCACGCGCTCTCGGCCAGAACGCCTGCGCGGGCACCGAAGGCGCTCAGCGAGGCCGGGTGGGTGACGACAAAGTGTTCGGTGGCGAACTGGCGCCAGTCCTCGTCGGGCGGAATGCTCTGGCCGGACGCGGAGCCGGGGTGGAGGGGAAGAAGCGTTGCGCACAGTGTTGCGGCTGCGCCAGTCAGCCTCCCTGGGAGAGGGCTGCGGGGGCCAGGGGTGCGGCGACAGGCCGGGCGGGTGGGACTGCGGTCGGGCCCGCGCCTGCGCCGAAGCGGCGTCTGTGCAGGAAGAGGCCGGGGTGCGGCAAGGGGTCTCATGGCGAATCCGGGCTCGCAAAGAGGGGAATCCGGGGCGAGGCCAGAGCGCCGGGCGAGAGGGGCGCGGGAGCGCTTTCGGAACAGCGGGCTAGGGTGCCTTCCTCTGCGGGGACGGGGTACAGGCCTCGGGGTGAATCATCGGATGCGGGTGGGCGGATTTCCAGGAGCAGAACCGGAGGACCCTCGCCGAGCTGCAGCCCCGAGAGGACGCAGAAGCGCTCCGGGTGGGCGCTGATCGCGGGTATGAGGTAGCGCTGTCCGGTGGCGTCGAGATTGCCGAGCACAAGGTGACCGATTCCCAGCGAATCCGCCTCGGCCAAAAGCCGGTCGGGGTCTTCGGTAAAGGGGTAGGTCACCGAGGGCAGACCGCTGAAGAGGTGAAAGATTCGCGGCTTGCGACTGAAGACCGCCGATCCCTCGGGAAGCAGCGCGCGCGCGCTCAGGGCGATCGCCTGCATCTCGACCACGCGCGGAGCGTTGCAGCCCAGCGGACCCCGCGCCAGCACCAGCGGCCGGCACTCCGATGCCCACTCTGCCCTCTGCTGCCACCGATGCAGTGCGGGCAGCGCGATCGGGAGGGCGGCCAGAGCCACGGAAATCCACGCGGCGCGGCGCGGCGGAATCCTTCCCGTTCGTGCCAGAACGCTGCCGACACGCGCCAGGGTGTCGCCCGCATAGAGGAAAAGCAGGGGAAGGAGGGGCAGCGCAAAGCGTTCTCCGGACCAGACCTGGGGCCAGATCAGAATCAGCCCCGCGTAGAGCGGCAGGAAGAGTTCGGCGGGGTCGGGGCCGGGCGCGTACCGATTGGGATGATCGCCGGAGCCGCCGGAGCGCACCGCGCGCACCCAGCCCAGCAGCGCCGCAAGGGTCAGGAGAGCTCCCGCAATCGCAGCCGGAGAGCCCCGGAGACCCGCAATCGCGGCGGGAATGTGCTGAAGGGCGTAGCCGGTCAGGTTGACGCCGATGCGCGCCGCAAAGTCGGCCGGGCCGGCGAAGCCGAGGTCGGGGGCATAGGGATTGACCAGGCGGAACTCCGAGACATAGTCGCCCCCTGCGCGAAGCTGCCAGAGAAGCGCCACCGGAATGAAGAGCAGCGAGAGGGTAGCCAGGGAACGCCAGCGCCGCGCCAGAGCCAGCCAGAGAGCGGCTGCCGCAACCAGGGGCAGCCCGGCCGAGCGGGTGTACCAGGCCGCAATCGCCAGGGCGAGGCCGCAGAGAAGGGGAATGGGGGATCTGTGACCGGTCGCCAGAAGCCAGAGGCAGCCGAAGATGCAGGCCGTAAAGAGCGCCTCGGAGAGAACCCACTGCGAGGAATCCAGGAGCGCGGGCGAAATTGCAAAGAGAAGCGCCACCGCTGTCGCCCCGGCCGCACCCACGCGCTGGCGCGCCCAAAGGAAGCAGAATGCGACGGCAAGCGCCGTCAGCGCGGCCGACAGAAGCTTGAAGGCGGCCCAGCTCTGGACCCCGGCCATGATCAGGATCGCGAGCACCCCGGGGTAGAGCGGCGGATACTTGGTGTGCGGCGGCGACCCCGGCTGCCAGCTTTCGACATAGCCGTCGCCCTGGGCAAGGGCGTTGGCCAGCGAGAGGTAGGCCGCATTGTCGCCGCCGCTGTGCATTCCCGGATCGGCCGAGGTCACCGCAAGGATCAGGTGCAGAGCGGCGGCGGCTCCGGCCAGCGCCACCACCCCCCACCGCCCCTCCCCCTTCCTCGCGGCTACCCTGTCCGGCACGGCTCCAGCGCGCTCACTCGGCCTCCCACCTCCGCGAGCACCCTCCTTGCGGCTTCCGCCTCAAGTCCGCAACGCTGCATGGCCAGCGCCGTCTTCACCTGTCCCTCAGCCCGACCAAGGAGGGAGCGCGCCTCGGCGCGCGCCACCCCGAGCCGCGTCATCAGAATGCGCTCGCCCCGATCCTGGAGCTTGGCGCAGGTCACCTGCAGATCGACCATCAGATTGCCATCGACCTTGCCGAGCCGCACCATCGCCGCCGTCGTAATCGTGTTGAGAATCATCTTGGTCGCCGTCCCGGCCTTCATCCGGGTGGAGCCGGTCACCACCTCGGGCCCGGTCAGCGGCGCAATCACCACATCGTGCGCGGCGCTCAGCGCCGGCGGGGGCGGGGTGCAGAGCAGAAATCCGGTGCGGGCTCCCAGCTCGCGCGCTCTCTGCAGGGCGCCATGGACATAGGGCGTGGTTCCCGAGGTGGCGATCCCCAGGACGAAGTCGCGCGGCCCGACGCATCCCTCCTCCATCGCCGCCGCACCCGCCCCGGGATCGTCTTCGGCACCCTCGCACGACCGCACCAGCGCGCTGAATCCCCCCGCAATCACTCCCTGCACGCAGTCGGGATCGGTGCCGTAGGTGGGCGGCATCTCGGCTGCGTCGAGCACCCCCAACCGCCCCGAGGTTCCAGCCCCGACATAGATCAGCCGCCCCCCTGCGCGAAAGGCCGTCAGCGCCAGCTCCACCGCCTGCGCAACCCGCTCCTCCTCGCGCCGCACCGCCCCGGCCACCCCGGCGTCCTCGTCGTTGATGACACGCACGATTTCCAGCGTCGAGAGCCGGTCAATCTCCGCACTGCGCGGATTCTGCCGCTCCGTCAGGCGGTCGTCGAGCATGGCAGGGCACCTCCTGCGGGCAAGGATGAGGTGGGCGGGGCGGGGTCCCCCGATTCGGAAATGTGCGCAGAGAAACAGAGCGCGGTCAACGGCAGCGGAGGGAGGAGGCGAGAAGTGGCGCGAAGAAGTGCCGCGTGACAGGAGCTCCGGCATCCGACTGCTTGCGCAAAAGGGCAAAATGGTGTTAGAATTAGAAATTCAGCCTGAAGATCAGCGGATCGTACGGCGTCGGCAGCGACGAGCCCCGGCCAGAGATGTCAGCGCACCTTCGCCCGATGAAGAATCGTCCGGGACGACAGCCGCCGAACGATGAACACATCCCTTGAGCTTGACTTAAGCTGATCGAACGCTCGCGCCAATTCTGTGACAATGAAGGCCCTGACCGATCGGCTGCCGACTTGCCCTTTCCTGTCTGGCGCTCTCTGCCGCCTGCCAGGACAGGCCCCCGGATGCGGGCGCCGGGCGTGAAACAACTGCGGATCTCTTCTCTGCGTGGCCGGGCGATGAATCGCTGCGCGTTGCTGCGGAACCGAGCCTCGTCGTGGGCGCGGACGAATCTCTTCCTCTGGGCCGGATCTCGGGAGCGGTCTTTTTTGGCGATGGCGTCGCGGTCGCGGATCTTCAATCGCATGAAGTTCTGATTCTGGACGCAGCGGGCCGGCTGATTTCACGGCAGGGTCGGCATGGCGAAGGTCCGGGCGAGTACAGGTATCTGGCGGGGATCGCTCGCCATGGCGATGGATTGGTCACCTGGGACGCAAACCACTTCCGCGCAACCCTGCTCGACGCCTCCGGGGGGTACGTCGGCGAGACCAGCCTCAGACGCCGTGGCCGGGTAAGGGCCGAGATCGTTGGAGCCTTCGGAAACAGCGTGCTCCTCGAAATCTGGCAGACGGGATTCCGGGGGGACGGGTTCGTCGGTCCGCTGGAGATCCGGCAGCCGGTAGCCTATGAGATCGCTCGGCTTTCGAACGGAGCGGACGTCTTTGAGGATACCCTGCCCGGCGAGGAGCAGTGGGCGGCGCGGGAGAGTGACGGCGCCGGCGGTTTCTGGCACGGCGGGCCAGGCGTGATCTTCGGACGAACTGCCGTCTCTGCCGTCACCGACCATTACGCCTACCTGGCGACGACCGACTCGATGACGATGACGCGCTACGACGAAGCCGGGACCGCCGAAGCAGTGTCATTCGAACAACCCCGCGAGAGAGCGGAGGAAGCCTGGGTACAGTTCGTCAGAGACACCCTTCGGGCGCATACGGAAAATATCAAGGCTGGCCAGATCGTCCTCGGGGGCAGGAACTTCATGGAGAGCATAAGAGAGTTTCGCCTCGATCTGTTGGATGCCGGACTGCCGGCCCGTCCCACCCTTCCGTCCTTTTCCGCCATGAGGGGCGGCGCCGACGGCCTTCTGTGGATCCGGGAGTACCCGAACCCTTTTCAGGACGAGGTGGTCTGGGTCGGGTTCAGGGAAGCGTGGGAGCGGAAGAAGCGCCTTGTAGTGCCGACGAAGCTGAATGTTCTGGATCTCGCAGAGGACCGGATTCTGGTCCGGGCAGTGGGCGCGCACGATCAGACGCTGCTTGAGGTCTACCCGATCGGGCGTTGAGCTCTGCCTGAACGATCGGCCCTCTTCCTGCACCGACTGCCCCAGGGGTAGATTAGCCTTGGGAGACGCGGGCTGACCAACCTCCAAGCCCGCCCCTGGTCCGGAAGCCCGGCGCCGGCGATCCCTCCCCTTCCCCCCAGCCAGCGAGACGGCCCTTACCGATGTTCATGTCATTCCTTCGCACGCTTCTTTCCCATATGCGAACGCCTTCACGCCGGCATTCCGCAGCCCATGTCCAGCCCCCGGCCCCTGCGCGGGCCGGCCAGGGGGATGGCCGCATGAACCGGGTGCGCGCGCAACCCCGTATGCACATGCCGGGCACGAGGGTTCGCCGTCTGCTCGCTCCCTGCCTTCTCGCTCTGGCTCTGGCGGCCTGCCAGGGAACGCCCGCGCCCAACCCTGAAAGCGCTGCCTCCGGCGAAGCGGCCTCTGTCGTCTTTCCGGCGAGCTGGCCCTTTGCCGCCGATGCCGAGCCGGTGCGGGCCGAAAACGGAATGGTGGCCACAACCGACGCGCTGGCCTCGCAGGTCGGAATCGAGATGCTGGCGGCGGGCGGAAATGCCATCGATGCGGCGGTGGCGATCGGCTTTGCGCTGGCTGTCGTCAATCCCGAAGCCGGCAACCTGGGTGGGGGCGGATTCACGATGGTGCGGCTGGCCGATGGATCGGTTCATGCGCAGGATCACCGCGAACGGGCGCCGCTGGCCGCGACCCGCGACATGTTTCTGGGTGCCGATGGGAATGTGACCGACCGCTCGGTGGTGGGGCATCTGGCGGCGGGGGTGCCGGGCACGCCGGCGGGGCTCTGGGAGGCGCATCGGCGCTTCGGAAGGCTGCCCTGGGCCGACGTGGTACAGCCGGCGATCGAACTGGCCAGGGGATTCGAGGTGACGGTTCGCTACCTCTCGACCCTGGAGGCGGCGCGCGAGCGGATTGCGGCCTTTGCCGAGGGAGCGCGCGTCTTTCTGCCCGGCGGCGCGCTGCCCGCACTCGGCGACACCGTGGTTCAGAGCGATCTGGCGGCCGTTCTGACGCGGCTGCGCGACCTGGGTCCCGACGACTTCTACAGGGGCGAGACCGCTCGGCTGATCGTGGCCGAGATGGAGCGGGGCGACGGCCTGATCACCCTGGAGGATATGGATTCCTACAGCGCGATCTGGCGCGACCCGGTCGTCTTCGAGTACCGCGGCCACGCCATTCACTCCATGCCGCCGCCCTCGTCGGGCGGGCTCACCATGGCGGCGATCGCCGGAATCCTGGAGAGGTGGGATCTGGGGACGCTGGGCTGGAACACTCCCGAGACGATTCACCTGATGACCGAATCCTTTCGCCGCGCCTACGCCGACCGCAACGAATATCTGGCCGACCCGGACTTTGTCGAGCTGCCGGCCGATGCCTTCCTGAATGAGGAGTACGCCGAGCGGCGCGCGGCCACGATCCGCCCGGAACAGGCCACGCCCTCGAGCGAGATTGCGCCCGGGGTGGAGGCCTTTATGGATGAAAGTCATACAACGCACTATTCGGTCGTGGATGGCGAGGGGAATGCGGTGGCCACAACCACCAGCGTGAATTCGTGGTTCGGGTCGAAAGTTGTGGTTGCGGGGGCGGGCTTCTTTCTTAACAACACAATGGATGACTTTGCGGCCAAGCCGGGAACGCCCAACCAATTCGGACTTGTGCAGGGAGAGCGCAATGCTGTCGAGCCCGGCAAGCGCATGCTCTCGGCCATGACGCCCACAATTGTTGAAGATGCGGATGGCGAACTCTTTCTGTTGACCGGAACTCCCGGCGGCTCGACCATTATCACAACGGTCCTGCAATCGATTTTCAATATTGTGGATCACAACATGAATGTTGTACAGGCAATTCATGCGCCAAGGGTTCATCATCAACACCTTCCCGATCTTGTGCAATTTGAATTCGGCGGACTGGATTCGGGCACGGTGCGCGCGCTACAGGAATTGGGGCACACGGTGAGCCAGCGCGATCCCGGACCGCCGGACGCCTACTTTGCGGGGGGCATGTCGGGCGACCTGCAGATGATTATGGTGCTGCCGGGTGGAGGGCTGGCCGGATGGTCGGATCCGCGACGGGGCGGGATGGCGCTGGGACGGTAAATGGCGCGAGGGGGAGAGGCGTGAGGGAGGGAACCGGCTGAGCGGACCGCGCGAACCGGATCGGGCTTGGCAGTTCCGCGAGCCGGGAGGCCGGGCTCAGCCGGGTGGAAGCGTGTCGGTCACTGCGGTGGAATCGCCGCCGCCGAGGGTATCTGGAGGCAGAAGAGGAAGCCGGAGCGGTTCCCGAATCTGCACCGCAATGATGGCCCCGGCCGCGATCCGGCCCGGAAGCTCCACGAGTCGCTCGGAGCCGCTGGCCAGGCTGCGGTTGCGCTCCGCCACCGAATCGAGCGTCAGCGGGGCCTCGATGACCAGCGTCTCGATGGGGCGTTCGTATGCGGTTGTCGAGATCGTCTCGAAGTTGATCTCCAGAACCGGCGCCTCGCCGATCCCGCCCGACCCGGCCAGCGCCGTAATCCGCCCCAGGAAGAGCGTGCCCGCAGCGATCAGGACCGTGCCTGCGGGGTCTGTCACATCGTTCGCGACTGAAGCCACCACGGCGTCGCCCACCCTGTAGCCATCGGTCGAGATCTCTTCGAGGGCGATCAGCTCGACCCGTGTGCCTGGGGGCAGAAGCAGCGTCGGCGGAGGCAGAGGGAGGGAGTCGGGCGCCAGCGAGTCCGGAGGGACGGCAAGCGAATCCATTCCCACCGAATCGGGCCCTGGCGCCTCTGCCGGCAGCGAATCTCCGGGAAGACCGGCCCCTGCGGCAGAGGAATCCAGCGAATCCGGCAGCCCCAGCGAATCCGGCAGAGCCACTTCACTTCCCCCCGCCCCGGCCACCTCTACCGAATCCGTGGCCGCGCCCCCGAACCCGGCCTCTTCGTCGGGCACACACCCCACGGCCCCCCAGAGGCAACAGATGGTCAGGCCGAGTGCGCACCGCGAGGGTCGATGGGCCGGGCCGGCAGGTGATCGTAGCTTCACATCCTGTTGCAGTGCATATGTTTGCATGTTCGGCAGCCCGGATTCCCGCTGATTGATTCCCGTTGTTCTCGATTTCAGCCGCGCACCCGGCGGCGGTCTTCCAGAGCCGTTACGAAGCTGTCTTCGCCGTCTTCCAGCCGCCGAACTGGCAGAGCACCTTCAGCGGCTGATCCATCAGGTCGCTGACGAACTCCCGCCTCAGCGAGTGCCCGCTCCTGCCGCGCTTCGGCTCCTGTCCCGCGAGCCGTTCGGCTCTGTCCCACCATCTTTGCGCCAACGCGGCTCCCATGCAAGCCGACGGACTTCGGGGCACGGGAAGCACCGGGAGTTCTCCGCATTTGGATTCCGTCCCCGCACCTCTTCCAGAGCGACGAGCACCCGGCGGGGACCGGCGTGATGTGCTCGTAGCCGGATTTGTCGTGCTCGGCCCGCCAGACGGTGGTCCAGCCCCGAAGTCAGTGCCCGACCACCGAAGCTGGAGGTGGGCCAGAATCGCAGCAGTAAGTCATCTAAAGTCATACAGGATTGCACGATCTGCGTTTCCTGCCGTTTGACCGAATCTGATTCCACCGAACCGAAACAGCGGGCAAACCGTATTGTTTGGCGGGACTTCGGGCACCCAACGGCGGGCCGTCCGAGGGCAATGGAGACCGACGCCTCAGGGGAACCGCTGAGCTTAAGCGAGGAAGACGACCTCTGACCGTCGAAGCGGGCGGCCCACGGTTGGCTCGGCCAACCCGCCGTCGCCGGAACATGCCAGAGTGTCGCCAAGGGCTCCGAAACGCGTACATTACGGATTGATGGCCGACGACGGGCGGATGTACACCCGCTGGCGAACTTCACGGACGGGCGATCGCGCGAGGCCACCGAAGAAGAAGAGGGCATTGGAGCAGCAGGGGGCTTGACATGAAGCGCGAGTTGGCCGCCGTATTTCCGTTAGATTCAGGTTCGGGAAGCCGGACCACTGTCGCCTGACTGCGGTATCGGATCGCATCTTGAAGCCGACGGGACACTGACAAGTGAGAAAGAGCATGAGCGAAGCGACTGAGCTAGCATTGCCGCGTGTCGTCCCAGACACGCATTGCGATTCGCACGCGGCAGCCCTAAAGGAAGCGAGGCGGCGCAGGGCTGAGGCGACGACCGGTGCCGTGACCCGGATCCGGAAGTCTCCTTACGGGGGGTACGTCGTCGTTAGCGTTGCGGCGAAAGCCGTGGCGCGGGCCATGCAAACAGCGGGCGGAAGAGTCTTGGTCCGCGGTAATCACGGATACGGCGAGGTGTACTTGGATGAGTGACGAGACCGGCAACCTCCCCGCCAAGAGAGACGAGCAGCCCCCCGATCTTCGGGTTCTCGTGGAGTTGGTGTCCAAGGCTCTGGAACTGGAGACAACGCGCGTTGCAGTATCCACCAAGGAAGCCGAAATCGCGGCCGAAGCCCTTAAGGTCGCGGACGCGGACAACGAACGCCAGTACCAGTTCCACTCTAGCGCCAGGCGCGGGCGCCCGCTGCCCTGCGGTCAGTCGAACTGACTTCGCTACGCACCTGTTGGAAGGCGTGCCAAGAGCCCGCATTTGCTCCCAAGATCACCGCTCGAATCCGAACGACTCCCCGTCGATCTTCAGGTCGCGCGCGTTGGCGACGATATCCTTCGGATAGCCGCCTTTTTCCGGCGTGTCCTTCGAGATCGAGGGTCACGCGGACGTTGGAGCCCGGTGAGCGGGTGAGTTCAACGAGGAGCACGTCCATTATCCGGGCGACCACATCCATGCCGTGCCGCCGAGCGTCCCGTGGCTTCGGCGGATTGCCAGATCGCGGCCATCGCGACGGCGCGCCGCATGAAGCTGGCGACGCGCAACCCGGCCCCTGCGCGAGCCGGCCCGGGTGGAGGCCGGAGCGACCGGGCGCGCGCGCAACCCCTATGCAGATTCCATGCGCCTCCGAAAGGGTCTCCCCCAACGGGGCCAGCCCCCGGTCCCTGTCGTCGTTGTGCCTTGCATGGGGCTAATATAGGGATATGCGTGAACTCCGGACCGTTCTTCCCTACTGCCGCCCCTACCGCGTTCCCCTCTTCTGGGGAATGCTGCTCGTCGTTCTGGCCAATGGGTTTGCGCTCCTGCAGCCCTGGCTCCTCAAGCTGCCGATCGACGCGCTCACCCAGGAGGGAACCCCCGACCCGGCCACGATCCGCGACACCGTTGTCTTCTACGCCCTGCTGATTGTGGGCGCGGCCGTGCTGGGGGGTGCGGCCCGCTATGGAATGCGCGAGATTCTCAATGGCGTCAGCCGTCGCATCGAGGTCGATCTGCGCGACGATTTTCTGCGCCACCTGCTGCGTCTCGACGCCGGCTTCTACGCGCGCAACCGCACCGGCGACCTCATGAGCCTGGCCACCAACGACACCCTGGCGGTGCGGCAGGCGGTGGGGCCGGCGGTGATGTACACGGCCAATACCGTGGTCAGCTTTACGGTCGGGCTGGTCATCATGCTCTGGATCAATCCGCGGCTGACAGCGGCGGCGATGGTGCCCATGGTGGTGCTGCCGCCCCTGGTGGCGTGGTTCGGACGCATGATTCACACCCGTTTCGAGCGGATCCAGGAGCAGTTCGCCACCATATCGACCATGGTCCAGGAGAATCTGACCGGGGTGCGGATCGTGCGTGCCTACGGTCAGGAAGATGCGCAGGCCGAAGAGTTCGACGCGCTGAACCGCGACTATCTGCAACGCAACATGTATCTGGCCTACGCCTCGGGCGCATTTCATCCGATCATGGGATTGCTGACCGGGACGGCCATGGTGGTGGTGCTCTGGTATGGAGGCCGCGAGGTGGTGGCAGGGCAGATCGGCGTAGGGGACTTTGTGGCCTTCTCCTTCTACCTCTGGCTGCTCGCCTGGCCGATGATCGCGCTCGGGTGGGTGGTGAATCTCTATCAGCGCGGGGCGGCCTCGATGGGGCGTCTCAACCGCGTCTTTGCCGAAGAGCCTGCAATTACGCCCCCCGATGCGCCCCATCCCCCACCCGCAGCCACCCCCGAGATCGAATTCCGCGGCGTCTCCTTCCGCTATCCGGGTGCCGACCGACCGGTTCTGCGCGATATCTCCTTCCGGGCTGCCCCAGGCGAGACGGTGGCGGTCGTCGGTCCCACCGGATCGGGCAAAACCACCCTGGTGTCGCTCATTCCGCGCATCCACGATCCCACTGCCGGGTCGATTCTGGTGAATGGCACCCCGCTCGACCGCTTCGACCCGGCCGAGATCCGGGCCCGCATCGGCTTCGCGCCCCAGGACAGCTTCCTCTTTTCCGACCGTCTGGGCCGCAACATCGCTCTGGGTCTGCCCTCCGATCTCTCTGTCGACGACAGGCGGAGCCGAATCGTGCACGCAGCGGCAGCCGCCGATCTGCACGACACCGCGACGGCCTTCCCCGAGGGCTACCGCACGCGGCTCGGCGAGCGCGGAATCAACCTCTCGGGGGGACAGAAGCAGCGCGCAACGCTGGCCCGGGCGCTGGCGATCGATCCCCGGATTCTGATCCTCGACGATGTGCTGAGCGCGGTGGACACCGCGACCGAGGCGCGCATTCTGAGCGAAATGCAGAGCGAGTTCGAGGGGCGCACGGCCTTTATCATCTCCCACCGGGTGACGGCGGTTCGCGACGCCGACCAGATCCTGGTGCTCGACGAGGGCGAAGTTGTGGAGCGCGGACGGCACGAGGAGCTGATCGCGCAGGACGGCACCTATGCAAGGCTGCTCAGGCGCCAGTTGCTCGAGCAGGAGGTGGGGGAGGTGGGATAGGCGGCCCGTGCAGGAAACGCGGGAGCGGCGGGAGAGCGGCGGACCAGGGGCGCATCTTCCGCCATTGTCGAAGATCGCCCATCCCCGGGAATTGGCCGAACCGCTTCGGGCGGAGTATTCTGTATCCTGACCCGCAACGCCACTGCGCCCCGGGGGACGGGTTCGCCTCTGCGGCCGCCCCCTCAGCTCTCATTCCACCAGCCCATTCACATGGAGATCCCCTCGTGAAGCCGATTCCCCGCACCCGCGCCCCCCTCGCCACCTCGCTTGCCCTCATTGCGGCGGCGGCCCTGCCCCTCCCCGCTCCTGCCGCCCTCGCGGCCCAGGAGAGCGAATGGCGGCATTGGGGCGCCGATGCGGCCAGCACCCGCTATTCCCCCCTGGATCAGATCGATGCATCGAACTTCGATCGGCTCGAGATGGCGTGGATGTGGCGCGGCGACAACTTCGGCCCCGATCCCGATCCCTTCCTGCGCGCCACCCCGATCTATGTGAATGGCACTCTCTATTCGGTTGCGGGGTCGCGGCGCACCGCCGTTGCAATCGATCCGGCCACCGGCGAGACGCTCTGGACCTTTCGCGAGCCACCCACCAAGCGCTGGGAAGACTCGATGCGCAAGAACTATGGCAAGGGCGTCGCCTATGGCGAGGTGAATGGGCGCGGAATGATCTATCTCGTTACGCCGGGCTTCTTTCTGCACGCGCTTGATCCCGAAACCGGGCGGCCGATCGAATCCTTTGGCGATGGCGGAACCGTCGATCTCCTCGATCACCTCGGTCCCTGGGAGCATCATCCCGAAGACGGGCTTCCCCCCGAGATCGGCTATATCACCAACTCTTCGCCTCCGATTGTGGTCAATGGCGTCATTGTGGTCGGAAATTCGCACGAGCAGGGATACTATCAGACCCGTCAGGAAAATGTGCCGGGGAATGTGCTTGCCTACGACGCGGGCACCGGCGAACACCTCTGGACCTTCAATGTGATTCCGCAGGAGGGCGAGTTCGGCAACGACACCTGGGAGAACGACGCCTGGAAGCGAACCGGAAATGTGTCGGCCTGGGCGCCGCTCTCGGCCGATCCCGAACTGGGACTTGTCTATGTTGTGACAGACCCGCCGACAGTCGACTACTTCGGCGGCTTTCACCCCGGCGACAATCTCTTCGCCACCTCGATTCTGGCGCTCGATGTACAAACCGGAGAGCGGCGCTGGCACTTTCAGACCGTTCATCACGATGTCTGGAACTATGACAATCCCACCGCCCCCAACCTGGTGGACATCAATGTGGATGGGCGCATGATTCGCGCACTTGTGCAAACCACAAAACAGGGATGGGCCTATGTCTTCGACCGGGCAACCGGCGAACCCGTGTGGCCGATCGAGGAGCGCGCGGTGCCGCAGTCCACGGTGCCCGGCGAGCAGCTTTCGCCGACGCAACCCTTCGTCACCCGTCCCGCTCCCTACGAAATGCAGGGCATCACCGAGGACGACATCATCGACTTTACCCCCGAGCTGCGCGCCGAGGCGATGGCGATCCTGGCCGACTTCAAGCTGGGGCCGCTCTTCAATCCCCCCTCGACCGAAGATCATCCCGATGGCGTGGCAATTCACTGTCCGGGGGCAAATGGCGGCGCCAATATTCCCGGAGGCGCGGCCGTCGATCCCGAAACCGGCATTCTCTATGTGGCCTCGACCAAGGGGTGCAGCGCGCCGCGTCTGGTTCCGGGCATCGACGAAGATCCCGATTCCAACGTGGAGTGGGTGAGTGTGGGTCCCGGTGGCGTCCGCGGCCCAAGCGGCCTTCCGATCTTCAAGCCACCCTACGCGACGATCACCGCCATCGACCTCAACACCGGCGACCACCTCTGGCAGATTCCCAATGGCGACACCCCCGAATCGATTCGCAATCACCCCCTGTTGCAGGGAATCGAGATCGGCAACACCGGCGCCCGCTCGCACGCCACCAAGCTGGTCACCCGCACGCTCCTGATGTACGCCGAGGGCCGTGGCGCCGCGCCCATCTTCCGCGCCGTCGACAAGATGACCGGCCGCGAGCTGGCCGCCATCGATCTGCCGGGCTCCAGCATCACCGCCCCGATGACCTATATGCACGAGGGCGTCCAGTATGTGGTGATGGCCGTCAATGGCCCCGATCTGCCGGGCTCTCTGGTGGCGTTGCGGTTGGGCGGGGAGTAGCGTGATACCGAGGCGACGCCCCTTCAAGATCGAAATCTTCGTTGCCGAGGGCTTGCCCGGCGGGTTGCGCCTGATTACCAAATCGGGCTGGATTGGCGAAGCTCTCGTCTGTCCAAGAAGTCGCTATCCCCATGTGAAGAAGCGCGAAGAGTTCTCGCGAAGCGGTGTCTATATCCTGGTGGGCGATGCCGGTACGGGATGGCCAGCCATCTATGTCGGCGAATCTGACAATATTGGAATCCGGATTGGGCAACACTATGCCGATCCTCAAAAGGATTTCTGGCAACAGGCGATCATCTTCACGCAGAGCGGCACAACGCTCAACAAGGCGCAGGTCCGGTACCTGGAAGCGCGGCTCCTGGAACGAGCCGACACATACGGGCGGTGTTCCCTGATAACCGGAAATCGCCCTCAACGACCCAGGTTGAGCGAAGCCGACCAACATGTGATGGAATCCTTCCTGGACGAGATTCTGGCATTACTGCCGGTATTGGGCGTGAGTGCATTTGAGGCCGCCGAGCCTGTCTTGACCAACCCTGAACACAGGACCCTGTACTACTACAAGGGTATAATCTGGGATGCGATCGGATTTGAGACCGAAAATGGATTCGCAGTGAGGAAGGACTCGTTGGCCAGAAAACAACATTTCGACAAAATGGAGAAACATCACCCCGGGTATCTCAAGTTGCGAAAAGCGCTGATCAAAGAGGGGATCCTTCAACCGCATACCGATGGTTTGCGCTTCACGCAGGACCACATTTTCAATTCGCCATCTGCAGCCGCCGCCGTTTGCGCCGGGCGAGGAGCCTCCGGCCCCGAAGTCTGGGAGGATAAAGACGGGATCTCGCTCAAACAGCACCGGAAGAGCGCCGCGAAGAGCGACTGATCAACTGAAATCCCGTTCCCCCAACTCATTCACCCACCCCACCCCCGCCAAAACTGGCCACACCCCCTCGGCTCATGCCGACTTCCCACCAGAACCAGGTGGCGGACTCCCCAATCCGTTCTGCGGATATTCACGCTTCGCTCCTCAACGACCAGTCAAAACCTTGACAGCGATTCACGACATGACCCTTCGAAAAGAGCCGATCGCCCCTCTGAATCAAGGCCCCGTTTCCCTTGGTGCGCCGTGCTTGCGTCTGATCGGAAACGGAGATTTTGCGGTGCCCGGGCAAGGGCCATACTTCGTTGAGGAGACATGGCCGTCATGACCATGGCAACGATCATGTCGGCGACGATGGATATCTTGCGGGTTTGGCTGAGCCTGGTTTTCGTCTTTGCCGGCTTGGCCAAGCTCCACTACCCTCACGGAGCGCGGCTGTTTCTTCTGGCCGTTTTCCCTCGCTTCCCCCATCGCGCCATCCAGGCGGCAGTCGGCGGCTTGGCCGTCGCCGAAATTCTTGTCGGCTTCGCCCTGCTGCTTTCCTACCGGGTTGCGCTTGCCGCCGCCATCGCTCTGGCCATGTTGCTGGGTGCGTTGGTGCTGCAAATGGTTCGGCGGGACCGCATCAAAGTCGGTTGCGGGTGTTTCGGCATCTTCGATTCGACGGCAGATCATCACCGGTCGTCGAATCCTCGCACAGCCGTATTCCTGGTCGTTGCCTTGGCCGTGCTGGGCCGCGAAGCACTGATCTCGTCCTCCACCTGGAGCCCGCAAGCGTTCGTGGCGGGGTGCGCCCTCTTCACTGTGTCCGCCCTCCTTTACCTCGTTGCATTTCGCGGAACGCGGTCGCGCGTTTCATCCATTCCCGTCGTTCAGAAGTGACCAACAGCCATGACCTGGCCCACTGTTTTCTACATTTCCCATTTCCTGCTGTGGATTCTTGTGATCGGTCTGGCCGTCTCCGTCCTTCAGCTCCAACGCGCATTCGATTCTCTCGCATTTCTGCTGGAACGAAGAGCGTCCGAAGGCCCTGCGATCGGCGTCCACGCCCCGGCGCTGCTTGATTTGTCGACAGAACCCGCTCGCCCGATCGACATAGGCTCGGACGAACGTGGAACGGTCCTGTGGTTCGTGGCTGCCGGATGTCTTCCATGCCGTGCGCACGGCGCGACAATCGCAAGGATTGCCGACGAATTTCGCCAACGAGTGCGCACGATTGTGTCCTGCGTAGGCAGCGGCGAGGAGGCAGCCCAATTCGCGAGCCACATCGATGCCGGCTGCCGCGTGCTTCCCGACCCCGACCGCGACAACGCCGGCAGGTGGCGGGTATACTCGACACCCTTTGTGATTCTTGTCGATTCCGATGGAGTAATTCGCGGAAAGGTTGCCGAAATCTCGCGGGCACAGTTGCAGTTGGCCATTGACAGGCTTCTGACCGAAGGTATGGAGAAATGACTCAATCGCGGTCCCGGCTCGCACGATCATCCATGGCGAGATGGCCTGTCATCGGACTCCTCTTTCTCCCGCTGGGATTTCTTATCGCCCCGGCATGGTCGCTTCATCTTCTCGCTGCGCTCGCAGCCGTAATTGGGTGGAAGGGACTCAACTCACCATGAGGAGTCAACTCGATCACCATGATCGCGACGCCCCCGGGCCGGGGCAATCACAAACGAATCGTTTCCTTTTTACAGGGCCCGCTTGCCTTTCTTTGCGGAAGCGTTGCGGGCGCAATCGCTACAGGCGCAATCGTTGCGCTGTGCGAAACCCTCCTTTCCGCTTATTTTTCGGATTTTAATGTCTTCACCAGCCTTCTGCTGATCGTCACCGCTGGCCTGGCTCTGGCCAATCCGCCGCCGCACAGCCGTCTGGCCGCCCCTTCCACGAACTGGCAAGTGCCGCGGGAATGGATGAACGCAGGGAGAGTTCGTTTCTCGCTCGTATTCGGCCTTTGTGTGGGGCCGGGGGTAGTGACAATCGTAACATCGTGGGGAATTTACGCTGTATTGGCGGGCGTTCTGACTCAGCCAGGCATCGGGCGCGGCGGATTTCTGGTTGGTTGCTTCGGCCTTGCTCGCTCAGTTCCGATGATTGCGGTCGCGATCGATCCGACCGCACACGTGTTGCCATCCGGAAACGATGTCGGCACCCGATCGCGACTGTTTCGCATTGCGAACCCGAAAGGGTTGTTGACACTGACCGAACAACTGCTCCTGGGCCTTGTCGTTGGGAATGCGATCCGTTCGCTTGCTCTCGTCTGACAAAACCGGGCCGCTCAGCGTTTCATGCCGAATTCCACGAGAACCAAGCGCTGTACTCCCAGAGCCATTCGGCGGACGCCCCACGCTCTGTTCCCTCGGATCGCCCCAAAAGCGAGATCGATGTCCGAGGGCCAGATCGCATGGAGTGTCGGCTGCCCGCCGAACTCATAGACGTCTGCCGTGGCCACGGTCCCATTGTCATCAACGCTGAGCGACACCCACAAGCGGCGGTCGGCGTCAAACCAGATGCGGTCTATCGGCGGTTTCCGCTGCGGGACGGCGACATCGGGAACAATTCCGCCCACCGAACGAACCTGCCGCGCACGGTCCGCCAAAATTGAATCGGCCCACGCCTCCTCCGCGCGAGTGAGCGCGGGACCATCGACCTCCGGTCGCCCGATTCGCGCCGTGACAGCTCCACCAGGAGCGTGAATCGCGATGTCGTAGGAGCTGGTCAGAGCCGTAGCAAAGCTCCCGTCACGGTCTCGCGCCAGCCGCGCCGCTTCGCCGAATGGCAGATCCATGGGTATCTCGCGCACCCCGCGCGACTGCGGGAACCCATACACGACAACGCCATCGGTCTCGTATGGACGCATCGGGTTGAGCCACTGCCGCACTTCGCGTCCTTCGCCATCGAGCTCCAGCAGGACGTACTCGTTTTTTCTGAAATCCCGACCGGGATCCAGGCGAACCGCAGATACCAGTACGTTGCCGCTCTCAAGAACGATGGGAGGATTCCAGTCCAGGTAAGAGATGTCGGCCTTGACCTGGATTCTCCGCTCGAAGCGCATGCGCCCCTCTTGCCGCCGGAAGACATCGAGCCGGTCACCTCCGAGAATCCATAGCCTGCCCGTGCGGTCGATGACAGGACAGCAGGGACGCTTCAGGTCGCCCGGCCCGTCGCCCTCGCCTCCAATCCGGGACAGGACAGGGCCTTGCGGAGGAACCAGGAAGGCGGTCGCACTCATTCGATCCACCACCCACGCGCTGCCATCTGTCGCAATGGCGATCCCGCCCACCTGTCCCAGCGGTTCGCCGTCCAGAAATTCGCTTTCGCGACGAACCCGGCCAACGAGTGTCGGAACCTGGAAAATCGCGTTTCCGGAACCCTCGAAGAGACCGGGAATCACTGCTTCGCCGTAGCCCCGGTCAGTGCGGTTCGAAGCAACTGTCAACGCGTCCGCAACAGACAACGCGCTCCTCGGCGCAGGAGCCGCAAAGGTAGTCGCAACAGATCTGCCAGTTCCCCGGGGATCCCTCACACCAGCAGTTCCCTCCGCCCGGCCAGGGACATGCCTGGCGGTCTTCATGACAGTCCGATCCCCGGGCCTGCCAACTGCCTGCTTCACACTGGTCCCTGCACTCGGCTGCCCGGTCGCGACGGTAGTACGCCGCCGCCGCGACCGGGCGACCTATGAGCACAAGAGCGATCCCGCGAAGAAACCCGCCCACAAATCGTCCGATGAACGTTCGTCGCGATGAACGCCCGCGTCCGGTTACGAAATTTCGGGTCGGATGCGTCATCGGCGACTCGCGCCTGGACGGTGAATGGGATGAATCTTCAAGAAACCGTGCGCCTTCTCCTTTCCCCTACCGCGATTCCCAGAGCCAGTCGTAGCTCAGGCGGAGATAGTAGAAGCCGCCATTGAAGCCGAAGGGAGTCGATTCCGGATAGAGAGCGCCCACACCCAGAGCCCCGGGATTTTCATCCGGGTAGGTGTTGAGAAGGTTGTTGGCGCCGATCGCAATCGAGGCGTTGTTGGAGAGGGGAAGCGAAACCTCGGCATCCACAATCACCCGCGCGCCGTATCTCTGATCGGGGTCGCTGAGCTCGGAATCGTAGAAACCGTCGTAGTAGGTGGCGCGCAGGAGCGCACCCAGCGATCCGAATTCCTGCAGCACGCTGAACACGCCGCGGAAGCGCGGCAGCGCGCGCTCGAGCTGATCCACCCGGGCATCGTCCACAACCTCCGGATCGCGGTCGGTAACCTCGGTGCCGGTGTAGTTGAAGAGCAGGTTCAGGTCGGTGGCCTCGCCCGCAGAGTAGTTCGCCACCAGGTCCACACCCTGCGTCAGCGTCTCGAACTCGTTGGTGAAGAAGCGGAACTCGGCCAGATTCGACGCGCTCGTAATGCCCTCCGAAACCAGACGATCCACCTCGGCGTCGCTCAACTTGAAGGTTCGGGTCTGCGCAAAGCGATCCGCGATCGAGATGCGGAAGTAGTCGGCGGTCAGGCGGAATCCGCCCTGCTCAAACATGACTCCGCCCGCGAAGCTGAGCGAGGATTCGGGTTCAAGCTGCCGTCCGCCCCGGGTTCCGGCCACCGCCGAAGTCGAGGGGATTGTGCCGCGGTTGACCAGGTCGCCCAGATCGGTGTCGAAGACCGTCGATACGTTGAAGGCATTCTGCTGACCTGGCGTCGGCGCCCGGAAGCCGGTATTGGCGCTCGCCCTGATCGCAAATTGATCGGTGGCCGCAAAGCGGAACGATACCTTGCCCGTCGCCTTGCCACCGAAATCCGAGAAGTCCTCGTAGCGGCCCGCAATGCCTACGGACCAGGGGTCGTCCGGCCGACCCAGATTCAGATCGGCATACACCGTGGTGTTGCTGCGACTCCAGTCGCCTGCGGCCAGAGGGCTGAATCCGGGGAACCCGTTCGACGAAGAGCTGAAGCCCTGCTCCGCATAGGGTCCGATCTGCCACGATTCATCCTGGCCCTGACCGATCTCGAAACGCTCTTCACGCTGCTCGAATCCGCCGGCCAGATTGACGGCGTCGCTGATCTGATACGAAAGGTCAAGATTCAGATTGATCTCTTCCTGCTGATAGTAGCCGGGATCAAAGTCGGTGGGGGTGTTGGGTCCGAGCGCCGCATTCACCGTGTTGTAGATGAAGAAGTCGGCCAGATTGCGCCCCCAGCTTGTGCTTGCATCCCAATTGATGCCGCCCGCGGTGCGGCCCCTGATTCCACCCACAACCGAGGCGTCGAAGACCTCGCCGCCGAATTGCGGAGTGAAGCCGCCGGGGAACATCTCCTGGAAGGAGAAGCAGTTGGGATCGCTGAAAACCCGCGCCAGAGAATCCTGCTGGGGAACGTTGTTGGTGATCGGGACCACCGGGCAGTTCGCCGATCCCAACCCTCTGGCCCGCAAGACATCGCCGATCAGAAGGGTTTCACCGCCATCGCCCGAAAAGACGCCGCCACGGGTGTTCGGATTGCGGAAGAAGAAGCCACCATCGACCCGCTTCGAGGCGATGTTGCCGAACGCATAGGCCTGCTCGTCGTCATCGAAATTGTAGCCGGTGTTGAGCCAGACCTTGAGGTCGTCGGAGACGCTGGGCGACCCCCACACCTGCGCGGTCGGCGTCCGCACCGCCGAGTTGCCCGCCGCAACCAGTCCGGCCGCATCGCTTCGCTGGACTGCGCGATCGGTGGGCTCTGCATTTCCGTACTCGACCGAAAGATTGGCAAAGCCGGTTTCGCCCAGAGGCACGCCGAAGTTGGCCGCCACGGTGGTGGTGGCGCCATTCCCGCCCCAATCCTGTCCGGAGCCATCGACAAACCCGTCGCCATCGTAGTGCTGGCCCTGCTTGACCTGAACCGATCCGCCGGAACGGTCGTTCTTGAGCTGAAAGTTGAGCACGCCGGCGATCGCGTCGGAACCGTACTGCGCCGAGGCGCCATCGCGCAGCACCTCGACCTGCCGCAGCGCAATTCCGGGAATGGAGCCGATATCGGGCCCCTGCGCGCCATCGGACAGCCCGCCGCCCAGCCATGAGATGACTGCGCCCCGGTGACGCCGCTTGCCATTGACCAGCACCAGGGTGTGGTCGGAGGCGAGACCGCGCAAATTCGCGGGACGGGTGATTGTGGCCGCGTCGCTGATTGGTTGCGTATTCACATTGTACGACGGCACCACATTGCGGAGCAGAAAGTCGATATTGGTTTCCGCCTGCTGCGCGATCTCCTGAACCGGGATCACATCGACGGGCACCATCGACTCGGTGACGGTGCGGGGCCGGGTCCGGCTTCCCACCACCACAAGCTCGTTGAGCGCAAAGGCCGCGATGCCAAGCGCGATCTCCAGGTTGACCGACTGGCCGCTTGCGACCGTGACCTCCTGGGTGTACAGACCGAATCCTACCTGCCGGACCTCGATCGTGTGAGTGCCGGCCGCGACGCCGGAGATCGAGAACTGTCCGGTGGCGCCGGTGAAGTCCACCAGCCCGAGCGCGGGAATTTCCACGCGGGCATTCCCGATTGCCAGTCCGTTCGCACCGCTGCGGACTGTTCCCTCGATAGTACCCTGCTGCGCCTGAATTGCCGCAGGAAGTACAAGCAGCGTCAGCGCAAATACAAGAGTACGTCTGATTCCAACCATTGTGCCAATCCTCCTTGGGAAGATATTTTGGAAGTGGTGCGGGCGCGATGCTGAAAAGGGTTCGGGGGCACCGACCTACCCGCTGGGTGAAATATAACCCCCCGATGGCCGAAGTACAGGGCCGAAGTACGGAAGTACAGAAGTCGGACGGCATTTCGGGGAGCGCGACTCCTGCGCTCTCATCATGATTTACGCACTGTCGCGGTCCGGCGGCGGAAAATCCTTCAGGCGATCCCTGTTCAGCGCCCGGGAGAGGTCAGTCTTCCCGCCAGGGCACCCCGAGCGCTCCGCAGAGCCACCGCTGAAAGGGTGCGGCGACAGAGCAGAGCCGAACAAAGTCATCCAGGAGCGCATCGGATACGATCTGTTCCCCGGTCAGCGATGCCACCGCAATAAAATCCTTCCGGCGCAGATCCTCGATCAGCGGATGATCGACTGCAAATCCCTTCGGCGCGCGCACCAGAGAATCGCCCGCCAGCTCGAAGGTCGTCCGAAAGTCCGATCCGCGCGAAGCCCGCTTCCAGCCCTCCGGGTCCTCGTCGATCGCCTCGCGAATCCGCCTGAGCGCCGGACCCGCCGGATGCCACACCCCGCTCCCCATAAAGGAACGCCCCGGTTCGACATGAAGGTAGAAGCCCGGCGCATGCGCATCCTTCGCCGCCTCGTGCCGGAAGTGGATGCCGATGTGCGTCTTGTAGGGACTCTTGTCGCGCGCAAAGCGGGTATCGCGGTAGATGCGAAAGAGCGAACCGCCACTGGGCCGGGGATCGGCGCGAAAGCGCGAACTGATCGACCGCAACGGCTCGGCAAAGTCCTCGATAAAGCGCAGCGCGGGATCGCGCACCTCGGTCAGATAGCGATCCTTGTTCGCCCCGAACCACTCCCGGTCGTTGTGCGCGGCCAGCTCGGAGAGAAATGCAAATGTGCGCGGGCTGAACCAGGGCGGGGACATGGCGACGGCGATCTCCGGTGGGAGCGATCCTTGCGAGGGCGGTCCTGTGCGGCGACAGGCAAACTCATCATGCTCCGATCCCTAACCGATCCGGCGGGAAAGATCAAGCAGGACCGCCACCTCGCCCGGCGGCGCGATTCCCCAGGTGAATCACGCGCGCCAGAAATTCCTTCCTTGCATAAAATGCGCGAGTCCTTTTCGCATTGCCGCCCGCGCCCTTTGTACGCGGCTGAACGTACGTCCCCATGTCGCTCCGCAGCGCATCCGGGCCCCGGGCGGGGTCGGCGATGCATTCGCGCACGAGATTGTAGTCCCGCTGAACCTGTCGGTAGAGATCGCGATCATCGTCCAGGCCGGTCGCGGTTGCGGAATGGACGATCTGCGGATCCTCGGGGCTGGACCCCACGATTCGGGCTACAATCACGGCCTTGCGCATCTTGTCCAGGAGGTGGCTCCGCTCAAAGGGAGTCTGCCGAATGTAGGGCGCATCAATCATGGTAATGGCCATCGTCTCCTTGAAGCGCAGTTCGCCATTCAGCAAATACTTGAGCGGGATCACCTTCAGCTCCCAGGTACCCATGTTCGGGGCCCGCGACGAGTTCAACTGGATTCCCAGATAGCGCTCGATGACCTGCCCTGCCCATCCCTTGTTGATCCTGCCCTCGGCCGTTTTGAAGGTCACCTCGTCGCGAAAGTGTCTGCGGCGAAGCTCGTGCAGATCGCGCCCTTCGAGCGCCCGAAGTTTGTGGAGAGCCTGAGCGCGCTCCATGGATCTAGAGATCGAGGCCGGGGTTGAGAAATTCCTCGTTCAGCCGCGGCAGGCACAGCTTTTGCAGATAGTCTTCGCTCCGGTCGATGCCGATAAAGACGCGGCCATGACGAATTGCGGCGACACCAGTGGTGCCGGAACCCGCAAAGGGATCAAGAACGGTTGAGCCGGGATCGGTGCTGGCGCGAATGACACGATCCAGCAGGGCCTCGGGCTTCTGGGTCGGGTGCCTGCCGAAGCGCTTTTCCCGCTTTGCCGGCGGAGGAATCGACCAGACGCTGCGCATTTGTCGGCCGGGCGACTTGAGACGGTCGCCAGGGAATGATCCCTCGCGCATTGCGTTGTAGTGAAAAACGTGCCGGGCCGAGGTCGATTTGCTCGCCCAGATGAGCGTCTCGTGGCTCGCGGTGAACATCCGACGCCCCAGGTTGGGCGGAGCATTCGGCTTGAACCAGACAATGTCATTGAGGATGCGCCAGCCCTGCATCTGAAGGGCGTGACCGCAGAGATGAATGCTGTGGTAGGTGCCCGAGATCCAGAGGGTGCCATCGGGAACCAGCACGCGGCCGCATGCCCGGATCCAGTCGAAGTGGAAATCGTAGTCGGCCCCGACGCCGCGACTGCGATCCCAGTCCCCCTTGTTGACGCTGACGCGCCGACCGCTGTGAATGCTCGTGCCATCGTTGGAAAGTCCGTATGGCGGATCCGCGAACACCATGTGAACGCTCTCTGATGGCAGCGCATCCAGAATGCCTATGCAATCGCCAAGATGAAGCGTGGCCGTGCCGATGCGGAAGGCCGGAACCGGAGCCGTCACGGTTGCGCCACCCCGCTCGGGCAATGCGGGGAGATGGCGTCAGCGCCCAATCCATTCGAATCGAGAGCGCAGGCAGCTCCAGGCCGCGAAGGAATATCCGGTGTTGCGACTGTGGTCTGCGACTTTGCAGCCGAAGACCGGACCGGCGTCCACCTGTGGACGCGGCAGCTACAAGGTTGAGCGCTCCCCGGGAGTCCGCATACTATTCCCCTCCCCCCCCCCCCCGATATTCATCGGCGCGGACTGAGTGATCCGCACCTGCCGGAGGAGCAAGGGAACGAGAGTGTCACACACCGGCAGGAGCATCAGCGGCGCTGCAGGGCAGAGAGCGCCCTGAACCGACCGGAGGATGCCGGACGGAGCACCGGCGCGCGCGCAGAGGCGACAGGCAAGCTCATCATGCTCCGATCCCTAACCGATCCGGCGGGAAAGATCAAGCAGGGCCGCCACCTCGCCCGGCGGCGCGATTCGCGCACGGCCCCGGGGGGTGAAGTTCGGATTGGGGGGGATTGGCGTTATATTGCAGCGATTCGAGTTTAGCCATACCTGTGATCGATTCACCCATCGCCCATTGATCGATTCATCTGCATTGGAGATTGCCGAGAGATGAAAACCGCCATCGCCGCGCCGGAGCGGGCCGCAACCGATATCGAACGTCCTCCCTTCCGTGTTGCCGACCTCTCGCTGGCCGAGTGGGGACGCAACGAGATTCGCCTGGCCGAACACGAGATGCCCGGATTGATGGCGCTGCGGCGCGAGCTGGGCGGCAGTCGGCCGCTGGCCGGGGCGCGGATCATGGGATCGCTGCACATGACGGTGCAGACGGCAGTTCTGATCGAGACGCTGATCGATCTGGGAGCCTCGGTGCGCTGGGCGTCGTGCAACATATTCTCGACCCAGGACCACGCCGCAGCGGCCGTTGTGGTGGGGCGCGACGGCACCCCCGACGATCCGCGCGGACCCGCCGTCTTTGCCTGGAAGGGCGAGACGCTGGAGGAGTACTGGTGGTGTTCCGAGCAGGCGCTGACCTGGCCGCACGGCTTCGGCCCCACCCTGATCCTCGACGATGGCGGCGACGCCACCCTCCTGGTTCACCGCGGCGCAGAGTTCGAGCGCCTGGGTCGGGTGCCCGACTTTGATCCGGCCACCGACAGCGAGGAGTGGGGCGTCATCCTCGACCTGCTCCGCGCGCACCAGAAGATCGACGACGGGCGCTGGCGGCGCATTGTGGCCGACATTCGCGGCATCGCTGAGGAAACCACGACCGGAGTTCACCGCCTCTACGAGATGATGGAGCGGGGCGAACTGCTCTTTCCCGCGATCAATGTCAACGACTCGGTCACCAAGTCCAAGTTCGACAATATCTATGGTTGCCGGCACTCGGTGATCGACGGCATCAAGCGTGCCTCCGATGTCATGATTGCGGCCAAGGTGGCCGTGGTGATGGGGTATGGCGAGGTGGGCAAGGGGTGTGCACAGGCGCTGCGGGGACAGGGAGCGCGGGTGATTGTGACGGAGATTGATCCGATCTGCGCCCTGCAGGCGACGATGGAGGGATTCGAGGTCGCGCGCCTCGAGGATGTTGTGGAGCGGGCCGATATCTTCGTCACCGCCACGGGCAATCGCGATGTAATCACGATCGACCACATGCGTCGCATGAAGGACAAGGCAATTGTGGGCAATATCGGTCACTTCGACAACGAAATCGACATGGCGGGGCTGGAGTCGTCGGGCGCAGTGCGACGGATCATCAAGCCGCAGTTCGACGAGTGGACCTTTGCGCACGGCCGCAGCATTCTTGTGCTTGCCGAGGGACGCCTGCTGAACCTGGGTTGCGCCACCGGCCACCCCAGCTTTGTGATGTCGGCCAGCTTTACCAATCAGGTCCTGGCCCAGATCGAGCTGCACCAGCGCGCCGAAGAGTATGGAACGGGGGTGCACATGCTGCCCAAGGCGCTCGACGAAAAGGTGGCGCGGCTGCATCTGGGGCCGCTGGGAGCGCGGCTGACCGAGCTGACACCGGCCCAGGCGGAGTACATCAACGTGCCGGTGGAGGGACCGTACAAGCCCGGCTACTACCGGTACTAGTCCAGCAAGCTCCGCCGACTGCACAGCCCGGCCGCCGTTATGGAGAGCGCAACTCCGGCTTCGTCTGCAGTCCGACAGCCGCGCCCCCGGGGTCTGTTCGAATCCGGTTGCGACAACGCCCGCGCACTGCGGCCGATTCATCGTCTGGCGATCGTTCTGGCCACCCTGCAGAGCGCCTGCAGCCCGGCCCCCGATCCGCTCCTGGGCGACTGGGTCTCGGCAGCGCCCACCTCGCCCTCGATCTCCTGTCAGATCGGCAGCGATGGACGGATGCTGTGGATAATCGACTTTCCCGGGGGCGCCGAGAGCTTCGAACTGAGCTACCGCGTGGATCGTTCGACGCAACCCATGCGGCTCGACATCGATTCCTGGCCCACCGGACCGCTCGCGGGCCGAACCCTCCTGGGAATTGTGGAGATCGAGAGCCCCGACCGCTTTCGGGTGGATTTCGAGCCCGGAGATCCCGGGGGAGACGAATCCGAACGCCCGGCCGCTTTTTCGGCGCAGACGCTGACCTTTCTGCGGCGAGTCAACTAAGACAAACCGACCGTCCTGCGCGGGAACCGTCCCCGATGCATCGCCGGGCTGTCCGATCGCGCATTGACTTGTGTGCGTGGGGGTTGCGCGCGCACCCGCTTCACGCCGCCGCCCCCCTGGCCGGCCCGCGCAGGGGCCGGAGCGCGCCATGGTCCACGGAGCGCCGGCGCGAAGGGCTTCACAAAAATGCATCCCCAACAGTGGAAAGGGCCCGACCCGCTCGGGGGCCGGACCCTTCCGGTCTCTGCAACCAACGTCGGGTTGTGCAACCGCCGCCGGTTTTGTGCAGACGCTCGAGTCGGAGGAGGACGTCAGCTTCTGCGCGTGACCTCGATCGTGCGGCTGAGCGCCTCGTCGGCCTTGGGCAACTGAACGATCAGGAGCCCGTCCTCGAACTCGGCGGTGATCCCCTCGGCGCGAATGGTGCGCGGCAGGGTAAAGGAGCGGCGGAAGGAGCCGAAGCTGCGCTCCACCAGATGGAACTTTCCGCTCTGCTCGCCCTCGGTGCGCAGATCCTTCTTCTCGCCGGAGATGGTGAGCACGCTGTTCTCCAGGTTGATCTCGACCTGGTCCTCCTTCATGCCGGGAAGCTCGGCAACGAGAACGATCTCGTGGGCCTGCTCCTCGACGCTGACCGGGGGCGCCCAGCGCGCGCCGTAGTCGAGGTCGCCAAAGATGCGGTTCATGCGGTTGGCGAGCGCATTGAGGTCGCTCCGGGGAAGGGTGCGAAGAGCGGTCGTGTGCAGGGACATGGTGTGCCTCCTTGGGTACGTTGAGGGGTGTGGATTTGGATGACGCCCCTTGTGTGGGGTCGCCCCGCAGGATGAGCAGGAAGCGTGCCAGAGAAAGTCGGCCAAAATGGCAGGGTTGTTATGAACGAGCGGTCGGGGACCGCAGAGCCGGCGTCCTTGCGGCCGCCATCTTCGCGCGTTCCTCCTGGTTCAACGCCAATTTTCGCGCAAGCCGGACCGCTCCCCGCTCGGGCACAACCGTCCCGGGGTAGAGGTCGCACCCCAGCTCTGCGGCCATGGTCGCCACGGCTTCATGCAGAATGCTCGCGCGATTTGCGAGCCCGCCCACGAAGGCAATCACCGGACGGTCCTCCCACCCCTCTTCCCCCAGCCGCCTCAGCGCGGCCACCAGATGGGCGCGAATGGCAGCGAGCGCCTCCTCGACGATGCCCACCGCAACCGCGTCTCCGGCCCGGGCCTCCTCGGCGACCCGCACCGAGAGCGCGGCGATCTCGCCCTTGGAGGCCCGCGCGGCCCACCCCACCAGATCGGGCGGTTCGGTCACCCCGGCGGCCCCGATCAGGCGAGTGGCGAGAGAGGTCGGCGGCCCCCGTCCATCGCTGGCCCGCATCACCGCCGAGAGGCCATCGAGCCCGATACGGTAGCCGCTGCCCTCGTCGCCCAGGAGGTGTCCCCATCCCCCCACCCGCACCCGTTCGCCCGAAGGCCCGACACCCCGCACCGAGGATCCGGTCCCCACAACGCAGAGAATTCCGGGTCCGTCGCCGAAGGCATCGGCGTGCGCGGCCTCGATATCGCTGCCGACCGTCACCTCCGCGGCCAGACCGGCGGCCCTGAGCGCCGCCGCAACCCGGGTGCGCGCCCCGCTCTGACTCGCCCCTGCCAGCCCGGCCCAGAGCTGCTGCACCGGTAGCGCCACCCCGGCCTTCGCCGCCGCCTCGCCCACCACCGCAATCACCGACTGCACCGCGCACGTCGGATCGATCGGATCGATCAGGGCGGGGCCCCCATCGGCGACCGCCAGCCTCTGTCCCTGCTCATCCGCCACCAGCGCCCGCGAGCGCGTTCCCCCGCCATCGACACCGATCAGGATACGCCCGGGGGCGTCCGGCGCTCTCTCCCCGAACGGCCTCCCGCGCTTCCCCGCTGCCGGCCGCTGCCGCCTCAACTGCGCCGCCGCAAGGAGGACAGAAGCAACCCCGTGGCGAGCGTCACCAGCAGTCCGATCAGAACGAACCAGGGCCAGGCGACCCAACTGCGCGCCAGCGCCCAGATCGCAATCACCGTTCCCACACCTGCGGTCATGCCCGTCACCGCGCCCGCCTGTCCGACCCGCCGCGTGAGCACCCCCAGCGCAAAGGCACCCAGAAGTCCCCCGTAGGCCATCGAGGCGGCGGCCAGCGCAACCTCTACGGCCGCGCTCCCGCGCGAGAGTGGAATAAAAACGATCGCCCCTGCAACCAGCAGAGCCGCCCAGAGAAGGGTGAAGATCCTGCCCGCGCGCATCGCCGAGCGGTCGTCGTGGCGGCCGACGAGGGGCGCCCAGAAGTCGTAGGCGCTGGCCGAGGCCAGCGAGTTGATCGATGAGGAGAGCGAGGACATGGCGGCCGCAAAGACGCCGGCAATCAGGAGACCGCGCAACCCGGCGGGCATGTGTTCGATGATGAAGCGCGCAAAGATCTCGTCGGGGCTGGAGAAGGCGCGGCCCTCGAAGAAGACCCAGAGACCGAGTCCCACGAAGAGAAAGAGAACGAACTGGACGATCACCGCGACGCCGCTCCCGATCAGGGCGCGCTGGCTGTGACGCAGATCGCGACAGGTGAGAAGGCGCTGCACGATGAGCTGATCGGTGCCGTGCGAGGCCATCGAGAGGAAGCCGCCCCCCAGGAGTCCGGCCCAGAAGGTGTAGGCCACCGCCGGCGAGGTCGAGAAATCGAGGGTGGCCAGCTTGCCCGCCGCCGCCGTCCGCTCGAGGATCGCGCCCCAGCCGCCCTCCACTCCGCCCTGCAGAAGAAGGAGAGCGATCAGACCGCCCCCAACATAGAGCGCCATCTGAACCGCATCGACCCAGACCACCGCGCGAATGCCGCCGAAGTAAGTGTAGATGAGGGTGGCCGCGCCGATGACCAGAATCGAGGCCGGGTAGGACCAGCCGGTAATCAGGGCCAGGGGGATTGCGGTTGCGAAGAGCCGCACGGAATCGGCCAGGAGGCGGGTCGCCATGAAGACGGCCGAGGCGTAGCGGCGCGCACCGGTGCCGAAGCGGGTCTCGAGGAGCGCATAGGCAGTCGAGAGCTCGCCGCGATAGTAGGCCGGCAGAAGCACGCGCGCGACCACAATGCGACCCAGAAGGTAGCCCAGCGACAGTTGCAGAAAGGCGAGGGTGCCGAGATAGCTGATGCCGGGGATCGAAAGAAAGGTGAGGGTCGAGGTTTCGGTCGCCACCACCGAGAGCATGACGGCCCACCAGGGAAGGTTGCGGCTGCCGAGGAAGTAGTCGGTGCCGCCGCGATTGCCGCGCCCGAGCCAGGCGCCCCATGCAGTGACGGCGGCGATATAGAGAACCAGAACTGCGAGATCGAGGCCACCGAAGCTGCTCATGGGGTGTGGCGTGGAGCCGGGGCGTCGCCGGGCAGAGGTGGAGACGCGGGCGAGGAGTCACTCTCTGCCTCTTCGGCTTCGCGCAGGCGGGGCGGTGTATCAAGGATGGCGCGCGCAACCCGGTCGTGGACCTCGCGTCGCAGCGGAATGTGCCTGAGGTTGTCGCGGGTGGGATTGACGCGATTGGTGAGGAGCGCGACCGCCAGCTCCTGCGTGGGATCGATCCAGATCGAGGTTCCGGTGTAGCCGGTATGGCCGAAGGAGCGCGCCGAGAAGTAGTCGCCCGACGAGGAGCGGTCCGAGGGGGTGTCCCAGCCGAGTGCGCGACTGGATTCAGGGGATTGTCTGCGGGTGAAGCGATCCACCTGGCCGGGCGCAAAGATGGCGACGGGGGCGAAGCGGGGCCGGTGGCAGGGCAGCCCCGAGAGCCGGTCGGCGCGGCAGGGCCCGGCGACGCCGCGATCAAGCATCATCTGGGTAAAAACGGCCAGATCGCGCGCCGAGCTGAAGAGGCCGGCATGTCCGGCCACGCCGCCGCTGGCGTAGGCGTTTTCGTCGTGCGCAACGCCGTGGACATGGTAGCCGCGGTAGTCGGCGTCGATCTCGGTGGTGGCGACGCGGTGCCAGAGAGAGGGGTCGGGGTTGAAGCCGGTGTCGGCAAGTCCCAGCGGGTTGAAGAGTTCGCCACCGAGGAAGTCGTCCAGGGTGCGCCCGGTGACCGCCTCGACGATAAAGGCAACCGTCATGAGGCCGATATCGGAATAGACGGTGCTGTCGCCGGGCGTGTAGTCCAGGGGCAGCGCGCCGATCGCCTCTTCGTAGGCTTCGCGGCCCTCCATATCGAGGAAGAAGCGGCGGAAGGGGGGAAGACCGCCCCTGTGCACCAGGAGCTGGCGGATCGTGACCTGGGACTTGGCCGGATCGCCCGCTCCCCACCAGGGCAGGTGATCGGTGACGCGGTCGTCGAGCGAGAGAACGCCCCGCTGAGCCAGGATGATGGCGGCCGAGGTCGTGCCGACGACCTTGGTGAGCGAGGCCATGTCGAAGATCGAAGCCGGGGTGACGAGGGGGGCGGCCGGGTCGTGGTCGAGCCGTCCGTAGCCGCGCAGCCGCACGATCTGGCCCCGGCGCACGATGGCCAGAGCCGCGCCCGAGGCCGCCGAATCGGCCAGGGCGGCCACAATGAAGTCGTCCAGCGCGGCGAGCGAATCTGCATGCATGGCCACCCGCGCAGGGTCGATTTCGCGGGGAGAGACGACAGCCGCGCCGAGGCGGCAGAAGGTGTCGGCCAGATCCGTGGCGAGGTCGAGGCCGTCTGCCGCCTCCTCTTCGAGAGCCCCGGCGGGCCGATACTCCGCACAGGCGGCCATCTCCTCCTGCGGCTGCCACCTGCCCGGGCCGCCTGTGGGCGCCACCTGCCCGGCCTCCGCTGCGGCGGCCTCTCCCGGGGCTCCCGGAACGAATCCCGCCTCGCGAAGAGGGTCGATCGCTGCAGCCGGATTCGCGGCCGCACGCCGGCCCTGCGCCCTTCGCGTCAGGCCGTCGCCGCGGGTATGGAGGGGTGGAATCGAGACGGGCAGTCGCCCTGCAACGTCGACCGCACCCACAACCGCCCGCGCCGCCGCGCGCTGCGAGACCTCGCGTCCCCCCCAGGCTGCCAGATAGCTCCGGGCGCCGGGAAGATCCGAGAGCAGGTACGGGTTGCCGAAGGAGACGACCGTCGCGGCCCCCCCCCCGGCGCGACCGACCGCCTCGACGAAGGCGCCGAGGGCGGAGGGCGCCCCGATCGAACCGGATCCGGAGCGCGGCGGCAGATAGACGCCGATCAGCACCGCATCGGCCCGGCGGGCCAGATCGAGCAGCGAATCGTAGACGGGCCAGGGGGTTTCGGGGCCGATCCGCGCACTCTGCACCGAACCCGGAGAGGAAGGGGCGGAGTGAGCTCTCAGGGTGGCGTTGAAGGTGCGTCCGGCCAGAAGATCGTCCGGGGCGGCGTAGGTGATGCTCAGGGTGCGGGCGCCGGGGGCGATGGGGATGGCTTCGCCCTCATCGCGCACCAGAGTCAGCGATGCCACCGCCACCCGCTCTGCCAGCGCCCGGTGCGCGGCCGTGCCCACATGCAGCGCCACCGCCGCCGGATCCACCTGAGCGTTCCGGTGCAGCCCCAGTCCGGCCTTCGCCTCGAGAAGGCGGCGCACCGAGAGATCGATGCGCGCCCGGCTGAGCCGCCCCCCACTGACCGCCGCCGTCACGGCCTCGAGCGTCGCGCCGATGTCGGCGGGCGCCAGAATCAGATCCGACCCGGCCTCGAGCGCCAGAACCGCCGCCTCGCCCGCGCCGTAGCCCTCGGTGATGGCCCCCATGCGCAGCGCATCGGTGAAGAGAATGCCGTCGAAGCCCATCTCGTCGCGCAGCAATCCGGTCATGAGCGCGGGAGCGAGCGTCGCCGGCCGATCGTCTCCTGCCACCCCCGGCACCGCCACGTGCGCCGTCATGACGGCATCGACCCCGGCCTCGATCGCCGCGCGGAAGGGCACGAGCTCCACCCTGTCGAGGCGGTCGCGATCGGCGGCGATCACCGGCAACTCGATGTGCGAATCGGTGCGGGTGTCGCCATGACCCGGAAAGTGCTTGGCCGTCGTGAGCGCTCCGCCTGCGCGGGCACCCCGGATAAAGGCCGCGCCCAGTCGCGCCACCAGCGTCGGATCCTCGCCGAAGGCCCGTGTGTTGATGACCGGGTTGGCAGGATTGCTGTTGACATCAAGAACAGGCGCAAAGAGCCAGTGTACGCCGACCGCGCGCGCCTCGGTGGCCGTAATGCGGCCGAATTCGAAGGCAAGATCGGGGTCGGCAGCGGCGCCAAAGGCCATCGTCGGGGGAAATGCGGTTCCGCCCCCCTGGGCGAGGAGCGAGGGTAGTGCGTAGCTGTGATTGATGCGCATTCCCGGACCTCCATTCTCGAAATCGGAGGTGACGATCAGCGGAATGGTTGCGCGCGCCTGAAGCCGGTTCAGTTTGGCCACGTAGGCGTCGGGAACCCCGATCGAGATCGACACACCACCCAGCCCCTCGTCGATCCAGCCGAGCAGCTCCTGGAAGTCGGCGTCGCTCTCGGAGGCATATCCGCCCGGAATCCAGGGAATCACGAGCTGGGCCACCGCCTGACGCAGCGTGAGCGAAGCCAGGGTCTCGTCCACCCAGCGACGGGCCGCGGCGTCCAGCGGAGCGGCAACCGCAGCGCCAGCGGATCCCTCGGGGTCCCCTGCCCTGCCCGCTTCCCATGTCGGCCCTCCCCGGGCCGCGCACGACGCAACCCCCCACGCGACGACCGCAATGACCGGCGCCCGCAAACCCGCCCGGAAGCCCCTTCCCCACCGCCAAGCCCTCATGGAGCGCCGGCCCGTTCTTTGCGCGCAATCCGCATTCCCGATCCTGCCGGAAAGTCGCCAATGCGGGTAGGTGCGCGTCCGAGAACCGGAATGCGGCCCATGATGGCGTCGCCGGCCGCCCGCTCCGAGACCGGCACCCCCGACCACGCCGCCAGGTAGGTTCCCACCCCGGGGAACTCCGAGAGGAGGTAGGGATTGCCGAAGGCGACAACGATCGACGGCTGCGGCTGCCGCGCCAGCGCCCGCACGAACTCGAGCGCCGGTTCGGGGAGCGCCACCGAGCCCGAGGCCGTCCGTACCCCGACATGCAGAGAGACCACCGTCAGTGCGGTGCCGCGAGTGCGTTCCAGGAGCGCGTCGTACTCTTCGGGGGTGGTTTCGGGTTCGATCCAGGCGGTTTGCAAGCGCCGGTAGCTGCGGCGAAGCGAGGCGTTGAAGGCAGCCCCTGCGCGCAGATCCCGCGGGCGGCGGTAGGTCACCGAGAGCACCCGGGCGTCGGGGGTGCCGCGCAGAGGAAGGAGATTGCGCTCGTCCTTGAGCGCGGTAATCGAGCGGTCGGCGATCTTCCGGGCAACGGCCCAGTGCGCCGCGAGCCCCACCCCTTCCCGCACCCTGCCGATCTCGACGGTGCGCGTCCGGTCCAGTCCCATCTTCTCCTTGGCCTGCAGAATCCGCAGCACCGACCGGTCCAGGCGCTCCTCGGCGATGCGCCCCGACTCGACCGCGGCCACGATCCCGGCGCGCGCGGCCGCGATATCGGGGGGCATGAGAATGACATCGGCCCCGGCCTCGAGCGCCCGCACCGCCGCCTCGCCCCGGTCGTAGAGGCGATCCACGGCCGCCATATCCATGGCATCGGTCACAATCAGTCCTCCGAACTCCATCTCCCGGCGCAGCAGCCCGGTCAGAATTTCGCGCGACACGGTGGCCGGGGTCCGCGCACCGGTCATCTCCGGCACGGTAATGTGCGCTGTCATGATGGCGCCCAGACCGGCCTGGATCGCGCGCCGGAAGGGCACCAGCTCGACCGCATCCATCCGTTCGCGGCTGACCCGAATGACCGGCAGCGCCAGGTGCGAATCGATCCCGGTGTCGCCGTGGCCGGGAAAGTGCTTGGCGGTGGCAATTGCGCCATGATCCTGCATTCCCCGCACGAAGGCGGCGCCCAGAGTCGCCACGCGCTCCGGCTCCTCGCCCAGCGAACGCACATTGATGACCGGATTGGCCGGGTTGTTGTTGACGTCGAGCACCGGGGCAAAGGGGACATGAACCCCGATCGCGCGCGCCTCGGTGGCGGTAATCCGTCCCATCTCATAGGCCAGTCCGGGATCGCCGACCGCCCCGAGCGCCATCAGAGCCGGAAAGCGGGTGGCGCCGCCGAGCCAGATGCCGGTGGGAGCATGCAGGATGCCGTCGAAGCGAAAGCCGGCGCCGGCCTCCAGATCGGACCCGATCAGCAGCGGCAGACGCGAGAGCGATTGCAGCCAGTTCAGCTTGGCCGCCACCTCGACCGGCGAGCCCACCGAGATGATGACGCCCCCCACCTGGTGCTCCTCGATCATGGCGCGCGCGCGTCGATCCGCAGACGATGCCGCCGGAGCGAAATCGCCCATCAGGATCGGCATGATGAGCTGACCGGCCTTCTCGGGCAGCGAGAGCGAATCGAGGGTGCGTTCGGCCCAGCCGCGCGCGTCGTAAAGGGGGGGCGCAGGTGCAGCGACGGTGGACTGGGACTGGGCCCGGGCACCGCCGGAAAATCCTGCAAGGGGGCCGACCAGACCGGCAACGACCAGGGCGGCCGAAAGGATCGCCGCTCGCGGACCCGATCCGGTGAAATGGCTCATGGCATGGTGTGGCGGGGCGGGGGTGTGGCAGACTGTTGGACGGGGGAGATGCGCGGGGCAGCCCATTGCCAGCCCGGTGCGCACCATGCAGGCTTCTCTGTGAAGATACGGCAAGATCGGCTCCGGCCGGGATTCGCCGCGCCGGGGTCCCCGTGCGTCTCGGGCCACCCGGTGTCGATCCGCGCACTGCCGGGGGGCCGCAAGCCGGAGCAGGAGACCGACCCGATGAAGAATACGAACACCCGGGGGCATACCGAAATGAACGACCGCACGCACGCCGCCCGGCGGAACCCGCAGGCGGCCCGCAGGCAGGGGATCGCGCCGGGAGCCCGCCACCCGCTTCTGCCGGCCGTCCTCCTTGCGCTCCAGGCCGGATGCGCGCCCCCGGCAGAGGAGGGACGCGCAGAGATTCCCGAGCAGAGTGTGCGCCCCGGAATCGAGGTTCTGCTCACCGATTCGCTCCACTTGGTGCAGGGACGCCGGGTGGGGCTCATCACCAATCACACCGGCCGCGACCGGAGCGGCACCCCCTCGATCGACCGGCTGGCCGGACACCCCGAGGTCGAGCTTGTCGCCCTCTACTCGCCCGAGCATGGAATTCGGGGCAGCGCCGGGGCGGGGGTGCACGTCGCGGGGGGGACCGACGAGCGCACCGGGGTTCCGATTCATTCGCTCTACGGCGCAACCTTCACCCCGACCCCCGAGATGCTGGCCGGCGTAGAGGTGCTCCTCTTCGATATCCAGGATGTCGGCGCGCGCTACTACACCTACCTCTCGACGATGGCGCTCGCGATGGAGGCCGCCGGCGAGCTCGACATCCCCTTTGTGGTGCTCGACCGCCCCAACCCGATCGGGGGCGAGGCCGTGCAGGGCAACATCCTCGATCCCGAATTCGCGTCGCTGGTCGGTCTCTACCCGGTTCCGATGCGGCATGGACTGACTGCGGGCGAGTTTGCGCGCATGGCGGTCGCCGAGTTCGGGGTGCAGGTCGATCTGCGCGTGGTGGTCGCCGAGGGCTGGGAGCGCACCATGGCGCTGGAGCGGATGGGAATTCCCTGGATTGCGCCCTCGCCCAACATGCCCTCGCCCGAGAGCGCGCTGCACTACCCGGGAAGTTGTCTCTTCGAGGGAACGCCCCTCTCGGTGGGACGCGGAACCGAACGCGCCTTTCAGCAGGTGGGCGCCCCCTGGATCGACGAAGTGGCGCTGGCAACCAGGCTGGCCACCCTCGAGCTGCCAGGGGTGCGCTTCGTGCCGGTGCGCTTTGTGCCAGAAAACCCGGGCGACGGCAAATTCGCAGACACCGAGGTGAGGGGCATCCGGCTCGAGGCGACCGGTCCCGGGTACGATCCCACCCTGGCGGCGCTGGCGCTCCTGGTCGAGACCCGGCGCATGGCGGGAGACCGCTGGGAGTGGCGAAGCGCGCACTTCGACCGGCTGGCCGGCACCGATGCGCTCAGGATTGCGCTCGATGCGGGGGCCTCGTACGCCGAGCTGGCTGCCGACTGGGGAGCCGGACTGGACGACTTTCGCGTGCGCCGGGAGCGCTGGCTGCTCTACCCGCCCGCAGAGATGAACTGAAAGAAGGAATATGCAAGGGATGATGCGATCCGCGCCCGGTCGGCTGCGCCCCGCGTGGGCGACTGTCCTTGTGCTCTGCTCCATGTGGGGTGTGGCCTGCTCCGACGATTCCACCCCCGTCGCTCCCCCTCCGGTCGAGACCGACGCCGCCGACCGCGCTGCCCTGATTGCGCTCTTTCACGCCACCGGCGGCCCCGACTGGCGCGAGAACGAGGGCTGGAACACCGCCGCCGCCATTCGCGACTGGCATGGCGTGCGCACCAATGGCGCGGGCTTCGTCACCGATCTCGACCTGTCTGCCAATCGACTCTCGGGATCCCTTCCCGCAGAGCTGGGCAACCTGGCACAGTTGCAATACCTGGATCTGAGCGACAACGCCCTCAACGGGCCGATTCCGCCGGAGTTGGGGGCGCTCGACCGGCTCCTCTTCCTCAGTCTCGACCGCAACCGTCTCACCGGATCGATTCCGCCTGCGCTCGGCAATCTGGCGCGCCTCGATTCGCTGCAACTCGCCTTCAACGCCCTCACCGGGCCGATTCCCGCAGAGCTGGGCAACCTGACTGCGCTGAAGAGGCTGCTCCTGGCCTGGAACGAGCTTTCGGGACCGGTGCCGCCCGCGCTGGGACAGCTTTCGAATCTGCGCTACATGAGCCTGAGCCGAAACCGGCTGACCGGACAGGTGCCCCCCGAGCTGGGCGCGCTGGCCTCGATCGGTCTGCTCTCGCTGTCGCGCAACGACCTGACCGGAGGGGTGCCGCCGGAGCTGAGCGCACTCGCGGAGCTGGAGGGACTGTACCTCTACGACAACGCCCTGACCGGCGAAATTCCCGTCGAACTGGGCGAACTTTCCCGATTGGAGACGCTCTGGCTGCACCAGAACCGGCTGAGCGGACCGATTCCATTGGCGCTGACCCGCCTGAGCGCCCTTCAGGATCTGCGCCTCGAGACCAACCTGCTCAGCGGAAGGCTGCCCGAGGCGCTGGGCGAGATGCAGGCGCTGACGCGGCTCTCTCTGGCCGAAAACAGCTTCGAGGGAGCGCTGCCGCCCGCGCTCGGTCGGCTGCAGGAGCTGGAAACGTTCCGGGTGCAGGGAAATGCCGCTCTGGCGGGGCTGCTTCCGCGCGAACTTCTGGATCTGGGTCACCTGCAGGCCCTGTCCTATGCGCGAACCGGCTTGTGCGCTCAGATCGACCGCGAATTCCAGGGGTGGCTGACCGCCATTCCGGCGGGCGACCGCAGCGAATGCGAGGCCGGGCAAGTGGAGAGGCTGGCGCTGGATCGCTTCTTCGCCGCGACCGGGGGCCCCGGGTGGAGCCGCAAGGGGGGGTGGGAAGATGCGGCCGCGCTGGCCGAACGGCATGGGGTCGCCCTTCGCGAGGGGCGCGTGACCGGACTCTCGCTGGCCGGGAACGGGATCGCCGGGGCGTTGCCGCCGGAGCTTGTCAATCTGACTGCACTGCAGGCCCTCAACCTGGAGGACAACCGCCTGAGCGGCGCGCTCGCCCCGATCGTGGCCTGGCCGCCCCCGCTGGTCACGCTGCGCCTTGCGGGAAACGACGCCCTGACGGGTCCCCTTCCCTTTGCACTGCGCGAGTTGACGGCTCTCGACACCCTCGGAATCGACCGAACCGGGCTCTGCGCATCGCCGGCGGGATCCTTCCAGAGCTGGCTTGCGGGCATTGCCGACTGGCGGGGAGCGATCTGCCCCAACCCCGACGAGATCACAGTCGCGCTGGAGCTGGCCTATTTGGTGCAATCGGTGCAGGAACCGCGGCGGCGCGTCTCGCTGGTGGCGAACCGCGAAGCGCTGCTGCGCGTCTTTCTGACGGCCGACGAGCCCCGGGGATTCTTCGAGCCCGAAGTTGTGGCCACCTTCATGCAGGGGGAACAAACGCTGCACCGGGCGGTCATGACCCGCAGCAACGATCGCATTCCCGCAGCCCCGGAGGAGGGCAGGCTGGGCCAGTCGTGGAACGCGGTCATTCCGGCGACGGCGATTGTGCCCGGGGTGACGATGGTCGTCGAGGCCGATCCCGCCGGAACCCTTCCCCTGACCCCCGCAAGTCGCACGCGCTGGCCCGAGACCGGCGCCGACTCGCTGCGCGTCGTGACCGCATCGCCGCTGGAGCTCACCCTGGTGCCGGTGGTCGAGGCCGCCAATCCCGACAGCTCGGTTGTGCTCTGGAGCCGCAACCTGACGGGCGACAGCCCCTCATTGGGATTGCTGCGCCACGCCTTTCCGATCTCCGAACTCGAGGTCTCCACCCACCCCACCTACGCCACCTCGCTCGACCTGACCACCGAGGCGGGACAGCACGAACTCCTGGGCGAACTCGAGATGCTGCGCGAGATGGACAACGGCACCGGACACTACTACGGGGTCGCGGCGAGCAGGAATGGATTCGTGCGCGGCTGGGGCCAGATCTCGGGCTGGATCAGCATGGGAAAGGCGATTCCGGTCGAGCTTGCCCACGAGATCGGGCACAATCTGAGCCTCAGGCACGCCCCCTGCGGCAACCCGCGCAGTATCGACCCGTCCTTTCCCTATCCCGATGGCCGCATTGGCGTCTGGGGATACGACTTTCGGAATGGCAACCTCCTGGCGCCGAACCGCAGCCGCGACCTCATGTCATACTGCCTCGAGCGGCCATGGCTGAGCGACTATCACCACCGAAGGGTGATCGACTACCGCGCAGAGCTTCCGGCGGATCGGCCCGCAGGGGTGGCGGCCCAGGCCGAGCCAACCGATCTGCTCGTTCTCTGGGGGGGGGTTCTGAATGGCGAGCCGCGTCTCAATCCTCCACTCCGAATGCGGGGGCAACGACGCCTGGCCAACGGTTCGGGGCCCTGGCGGGTGGCGGGCAGCGGGGGCGATGGCCGGATCCTCTTTGCGATCGACTTTGCCATGCGCGAGGACGGCTACGGGGGCGGTCACTTCCACTTTGCGGTGCCGATGGCTGCCGAATGGGCGGGGACGCTGGAGCGCATCGCCCTGAGCGGGCCTGCGGGACAGGTAACGGTCACGGGCGAAGATCCGCGCCGGGTGACGGTGGTGACTGAACGGGGCCCGGAGGGGCGGCTGCGCGCGATTTTGCGCGACTGGGAGGGTCCGATTCCGGCGATTGCGGGCGATCCGGCGACGCTCCAGGCGGTGACATTGCGGGCTGGAGAGGCGCTGCGACAGGGGCGCTGATCCGCGCGGTCGCGGGAAGATCGGGGGGCTGGGGGGATTGAATGGACAGGGTGTCCAGGGGGATGAATGGGCCGGAGAGGGCTTATGAAAGGTTTGGGGCGGAACTTTTCGTTAGCGGCCCCATTTCTTACGAAAAGATATGGGCTGAATTTTTATTTATGACCCGCTCTCGCGAATAAGCCGTTGTCCCAAACCGCCTTTCAGTCCCTCTTATGAAAGGATATGGGCTGAACTTTTCATAACTGCGGCAAAACCTGCGGAAGAGCGGTCGCGACGGCTCCGGCAGGAGATCTTATGAAAGATTCGGGCTGAAACTTTTCATAAGGGAAGGCGCGGAGGATTGGTCCCCCTTCCCCAACCACCCATCATTCCCCTGAAACGACCTCGAGGAAACGGTCGAAGAGTGCCCGCGAGAGCTCGCCCACCCTGCCCTCTCCAACCGGGGCGCCGTCGATCTCGACCAGGGGACGAACCTCGGTGGTGGTGCCGCTCAGAAAGACCTCGTCGGCCGCGCGCAGCTCGTCGAGCTGAATGGAGCGCTGATCGACCGGAATTCCAAGCTCGGCGGCCAGCTCGATCACGAACTCGCGGGTGACGCCGTGCAGGATGTGGTTGGAGCGGGGGGCCGTGGTCAGAACGCCGTCGAAGACCGCGAAGAGGTTGGCGTGGGAGCCCTCCAGAGCGACGCCGTCGCGCACGAAGATCGCATCGCTGACGCCGGCCCTGACTGCCGCCTGCTGCGCAAGGACATTGGGAAGGAGCGCGATCGCCTTGATGTCGGCGCGAGCCCAGCGCTGATCGGGAACGGTGATGGCGGTGCAGCCCTGTTCCCAGTCTGCGCGCGCGGGTCGCCTGTAGAGATTGGCGAAGCCGTAGACCGAAGGGCGGACGGGGGGATTGGGGAAGGCGTGGGTGCGGGGCGCGACTCCGCGCGTCACCTGTACGTAAACATAGGAGACCGGAGCGCTTTGCAGATCGTTGCGCGCCAGGAGCTCTTCCTTGACGGCGAGCAGGGTGGCCGCGTCGAAGTCGATGGCGATGGCGGCCAGCCCCCGGCGCATGCGATCAAGGTGGCGATCCCAGCGGAAGAAGCGGCTGCGGTAGGCCGGAGTGACTTCGTAGACGCCATCGGCGAAGAGATAGCCGCGGTCGTTGACCGGCACGCGGGCTTCGTCGATCGGCAGAAACTCGCCATTGAGATGAACAATCTTCATTCCGGTGCCGCCATGATCGTCGGGAGTGTCGGCCGGGGCCCAGAGAGGGAGGAGGACCGGGCGCCCGGGTTCAGTGGACGTTGCGGTCCTTGCGCTCCAGGCGGTCGAACTCCTCCAGAAGCTCGGCGTCGCGCACCGGGGGATCGGATGCGCCGGAGTAGGGGGTCGCGGACGGTTCTTCGTCCCCGGCGGAGTCCGCGTCTTTGGCGTCGGCATCGGAATCGCCCGCCTCGAGCTGCTTGGGCGCCTCGGGTTCGCCGGCGGCGAGCATTCCCATGCGGACCTTGAGGGCAAGGAGCTTGTCGTCCATGTCGTGGGCGCTGTCGCCCGCCTCGAGTCGCACGAATTCGCTCTCCAGGCTGTCCCCCGTGAGCGCTTCGGTCACCTCGGCCTCGGCCAGGTTGCGCTGCTCCTGGTCCTCGATCCGCTCGGCCATGCGGTTGAATGCGTCAAAGGCCGAGGTGTCGGACAAACCCGACATGGTGTCGTGAATGCGCTTCTGCGCCTGGGCGCGCTTCTGCTTGGCGATCAGGAGATTCCGCTTGCGCTTCGCCTCTTCGATCTTCTCGTGGAGCTGGCGGAGCGAGCCCTTCAGCTTCTCGGTCTCCTGGCGCTGGGCTTCCCAGCTCTGCATGTAGGCGTTCACATGCTCCTTCTGCTCTTCGTGGCGAGTCAACGCCTGCCTGGCCAGGTCGTCGCGACCCTGTTCCACAGCCATCACGGCCCGCTTTTCCCACGCCCGCGCCTGCTTCGTGGCCTCGTCCACCTGTCGCTTCAGCCTGCGTTCGTCGGCGACGGCTCCCGCCACCTCGCGCTTGGCCTTCGCCAACTGATCGCGCATATCCACGATGATCTGGTTCAACATCTTCTCCGGATCTTCGGCGCGCGAGATCAGGTCGTTGATGTTGGATTTGATCATGGTCGAGAATCGCTTGAAAATGCTCATTCCTGATCGTCCTCCGTGCTCCGGGTCAGCTCCCGAATGCGCGCCAGATGGGACGACGCGGCCAACTGCACACTCTCGAGCGATGCGCGCAACTCCTCGAAATCGAGCCCCATCAACTGCAGCGTGTCGCTCAGGATCAACTCGCGACCCTCGATTCCATAGGCTCCGTGAATGACATCGGTCGCATTCAGCCGCAACAGATGCTCGTACAGTTCGCCGAGCCCACCGGGGGCTGCGGGCAGATCCATGACCTTCATGCGCACCACCACCACCGGATCGGAGTAGTGAATCACCAGCGGGGCGCCCCCATTCCCAGAAGGAACGAGAAACATGCCCTCGTCCACCTCCTGGTAGTCCGCATCCAGCCGGAGCAGATAGCCTTCAAGATCTTCGCGGGTAACCATGTCCTCCTCGTTGTGCCTGGCGGGGTTCCATCGGGGTCGGGAAAGCGCGGGAGTCCAGCGAACCCCCGGGCAAGTCAGAGAAGCTAGCCGGAGAGGGGCGGGGTGGCAAGGTGGAGGGGGTGGATGGGGGGTGACTGTGCGCAGTTCTTCATGCCGAGCTCGAAGATGCGCAGCACCGATTCGGGTCGGGCGCCCTCGGAGACAGGAGAACGCTGGTCCACCACGAAGGCTCGATCTCCGCTCAGAGCCACGACAGAGGGACCGACGCCGGACGATTGAACTCCCAGATCGACGCACGCGCGCGAACCATCCCTGGCCACAGTACTGAGATACAATTTTCCGCCAATCATGCCATTCGACCAGGAAGGATCCAGATGAGCCACATGGATAAAGCCGGCATCGTCGGCTGAAACAGCCATAATTTCCGAGGCTGCTCCGAACATCTCGGCAAACTCCCGCTCGGTCGGATCCATCATCCGTTTAAAATCATCGGGCACACCTGTGCGCTCCCTTTCGGGTATGTAGATCTCACCCTGGACCTGCCCATCGGAATCGACCAGAAGCACAGTGCTATCGGCCGCAAAGGCGACCAGAAGCCCGTTGGGCGGGTTTGTTCCGAGTGTGGCGGTTCCATAGATTCCTGCAAGAGGACCCGGACGCAGATACATCGCGGGTACATCGACCAGATTCAGAGCGATTGCCGATGGCGCGCCTCGCAGGGCGGCCTCCAGCGCGGTTCTGTCGATCCAGGCCAATCCCTTTCCCGCAGTGCCAACGCCGATCCCCGCGACCCAGGCGCCATCGTGGTGTCCAAGCGCGGCGGTTACGGGTCCGGCGCCCATGGATCCTTCGTAGGGGATGAAGCCCCGGGCACCGCCTCCATTCAGGTCGAAGAGGCGGATCTGGCGCGGCCAGAAATCCACGATCCCCAGCAGATCGCCTGTGAAGAACATCGCTCCGCCGATCGATCCCAGGCGAGCCCGTTCCGAATCATCGCGTCCATAGACACGCAGGAGAGAGCCGGCGCTGTCGAAGCGGATGGCGGTGTTCGAAAAGAGATCCGCGACCACAAAGCTCCCATCGGGCAGCGGCAGAAGTCCGGCGGGCTTGCCGATAAAATCGCTGTCGTTTGTCTGAAGTGTGACCACGCGCAGGGGAGGCAGGAAGGGGCCCTGACTGGCCTCCTGGGTGTAGGCGGGCGGACCGGGAATCGCTGAGGCTGTCATGCAGAATACCCACCAGAGGTGGAGTCCCATCATGCAGGTGCCTCTATTTATTGTGATTCGGATTCCGACCATGATTATCGAATTGAGAGATTGAGGGAGCCAGGGACGGATTTAGCGTAGTGCGGAGGGAAGACGCCGGACGATAACGGTGGGTACATCAAATTCGTTGAGTTCGATGAAGGCGGCCAATCCGTTGGGGCCGAAGGCGTCGGGGAGATCGTGTCCTCCGGCAGGCAGAGTCCCAAGATACGCGCCATCCGCCTGGAAGATGTCGATCGATCCTGTCTCCCGGTGTTCGCTGCCCCGCCGCTGCACCCAGATCCTGCCATTCCATGTCGTGCCCAGCTTCTCGAGAACAGAGAGCTCGGGGTAGAAGGGCGCGGGCTCCAGAGCAAAGGTCACGCCCCCCTGTTGCGGGGAGTGGCGGTCACCCGATGACGAACCCAACCGAAGGTCCATGAGCTTCCCGCCGCCCGGAACGCCCGTCTGCCTTTCCATATTCTTCAGGTACTCGCGCTTCATCGCCGGGGTTACCGGTTCGGGTGAAATCGGTCTTGTGACAATGCGCACGACGTGTCCGGTGCCGGGCTCGGTGATCTTCACTGCATAGTCGGAAGAGTCGGAATAGACAATGCCGCCGTTGGGCAGAATCCCGACCAGGAGCTCCGGTTCGAAGATGGCACTGGTGGTCATGCTTCCCACCGCTTCCTGAAGATTGATCGCGCGATCGCCCACATGAATGATTCTGTCGGGAATCTCGTTCGAGCGCTGCTCTCGCGGGGGAATCCGGGCCTGAACAATCGTGTCGGGTTGAAGATCAGCTCCTTCAAGCGCGATGCGGACGATGGGGCGGGACCGGGGAAGCAAGACGCTGTCGCCGAAGAGCTGCGGTCCTGTGCTGCGCGGCGTGGCGAAGACGGCGCCGCCCCGGGGATCGGCGTGGAGGTCGCCGCCCAGAATCGTCGCGTCTGCCAGCCTGGTCGCCGTGACCATTCTGTCCGTGTCGCCCAAAGGGTCGAAGATGTGATACCCCCGGTGCCCAAGGTCGCTCACGACAGTCGCTCCGGTGGGCAGGATTGCGAAAGAGATTGGAAAGCTGAACTCTCCGGGCCCTTCGCCTGCCGTTCCGAACTCGCGCATAAAGTGTCCCGCAGGGTCAAAAACCAGGATGCGAGCGTTGGGATCCATGCCCCCGGCTCCGTCGAAGACAAAGAGATTGCCCTCGGCATCGAAGCCCAGTTGGTGAACCCGTGTGAAGAGCTCCCAGGGCTGTCCGCGCGCCGCGCCGATGCGATAGATCTCGTGGAAATCTGCCGCAACAGGCCGGTCGGGGCCGTCGATGCGAATGATCTCCTGGCCGTGGGTGGCGAGGGGCCATGCGAGAGCGAGAGTGGTGAACGCCCAGGACACCGGTATCGTTGCAGACCGCATGAGGAGGCAGGGGTTGGTAGACTGGGGAGGGGAGAGGCCGGGGCAGAACGGGGAACGGGGAATCTGCAGGATAATTAAATGTTTGAGAAAATCGGAAACCTGGTTGAAGGAGAGGCTGATTGACAGTATATGTTTCAGAGGTGAAACGCCAATTTGATCAGCTTCGCATCGTCTGGTGCGTGTCGATCAACGGGACCGGGAGAGGACGAGGCCTGCTGTTCCGCTCGAATTCCGCGCAGATCCCGAAGCATGAAGGTCCGAACAGGAAAGGAATCATCAGATGTCCATCCGCATGAAGATTGTCGGCAGAATCCCTGTCGCGGTTGCGCTCGTGTCGATCATCCTCGCTTCCTGTGGATATGAACGAGAGGACGAGGAAAGGGGGCCTGCGCGAATGCTGAAATTGGACGACACCCCGATCCTGACGATAGGCAGCCGCGCTGAGGAGGAGGACGGTGAGGTGGAGGATCACCTGATTATGCATCGCATCGCGGGCGGGAAGCGCCTTGCAGATGGAAGCGTGGTGGTGGCTCTGCAAGGTTCTGCTGAAATCAGAAAATATGGTCCGGATGGAAATCACATATGGACAACTGGACGGACGGGCCAGGGACCTCGTGATTTTCAACGCCCCCGGATTCTAGAGACCTGCTCCAGCGAGGATGGGATTACGGTATATGACGAGGCGTTGTGGCGGGTTACGAAACTGGACGAAAAGGGCAACCTTGTGACGACTTGGAATCTGCCCTTTTCAGGAAATCCTCCCTATCAGGCCACATGTGCACCCGACGGCAGAATGATCTACCATGGTGCAGGCGCATTTCCGAGCGAGCCTGGCAGGATACGGTGGCGGGTTCCGGTTGTCTGGGCCGAAAACAACTTCAACGTTCACATTCTCCGGGACAGTGTGCCAGCTCATGAGAGAATTTTCGATGGTGAAGGTGAAACGGCCTCTTACATGGATCAGCCCTGGTCAAGACAGTTGATATTGGGCGGGACCGGGCAAGGGGTCTGGATCGGCACAGGCGACGACTACCTGATGGAGTTGATTGGATGGAACGGCGGTTCGCCGATCGCTACCGCGAGATGGACGGGGCGCGATTTGACAGCAACCCCCGAAGATGAAGAACAGAATCTTGAAGAGATCGTTTCCGGGATGGAAGATGAGAGACGCGAAAAATATATTCGGGAATCATGGCCGGAATGGCAGGAGCTGCTGCCGTCGCGCGTCCCGGCGTACTCCAGACTTATTGTGAGCTCGACAGGCACGGCCTGGGTCGAATCCTGGGAGGGGGAATGGTGGCTGTCGCGATTGCAGGGGCATCCAGGTACCGAATGGAACGGATTCGACGAATCGGGCGCGTGGATTGGACAGGTGAAGATTCCGGCAACGATGTCACCCCTTGATTTTGGCGAAGACTGGGTGCTTGTGCGCACAAAAGATGAATGGGGCGTTGAGAGACTGGCGGTGTTTGGGTTGACTGAGAGGGAGTAGGGTTGTGCACAACGTGTGGCGATCGTTTCTGCGAGAACAGGGCCCGTGGCTGCAACGATCTGTCTACTCGCGAGCCAAGCCATGAGGGTACCACCGGTAAAGGTATTCTTGTACATCGAAGGCGGACCCGGGCACCGTCGAGGAATGTACCAGAGCCGAGCGGGTCGATCTGATTCCGGTTCGGGGACAGGCGACACTATGCCGCCGCGACGCACTTCCTTCGTGTTCGTGCCCGAATCGCCTCGATCACCGTCAGCTCCTTTGTCAAGTCACGATTCGGATTCTGAAGTCACGATTAACCTCAGGCACCTCACCGGTGCCAGCAAGCGGTATCCGAACCGTCCGAATGTTCGCTTTGTCGTCAGTTCCGGGGGGAACTTGACCAGCAACCTGATCACGAGTTAATCAGGCGATGACCTCTGGGGGTGTCGAGATCTGTTCAGCTCAGCGAGGGACGCACGCATGAATCAGGGTGTCGCGCACCTGCAAGAGCACCCCCCTTACCGCAATTCAACCCTTCCGCGAATGCCGAGGTTGTGCCGGGAGGCGCCGAAGCCGCCGTCGTGGCGGGAGGCCTCGACGCGAACGCCGAAGCCCCGGCCCAGATCGTAGCGGAGCCCGGAGCTGAGGGCGCGGCGACCGTCGCGGCCAAGGTGGAAGGCGCTGTACGGGGTCCCCCTCCGCGAGGCGAAGCCGTAGGCGATCTCGCCGTCGAGCGTGGGGGCGGGGTGGGTTGCCGTGCGGTCGCCGGGGCCGCCCTGGCCCGGATGGTGGCCCGGGCCCGCAACGCCCCGCTCCCAGAGCGCGTTCAGCCCCGAAGCCGCGTCGCCGTAGCTGGGCGAGAGTCGCACCGAGAAGCCCTGACCGCGCATTTCGGGATCGAAGAGGATCGTGCCGCCGACGCCCCACTCCTCGTAGCCCTCGTGGCCGGCGACGAGAACGCGGCCCCTGCCTTCGATCGCCAGTCCCAGCGCGCGGTTCGCGAAGCGCAGGCTGCCGCCCGCCTCCATCCCGGCGCCATTGGCGATGTCGCCGTTGTCGTAGCGCACGCCCCCCTCGACGCTGACGCCGACCTCGCTGGCCCCCATCCGGTAGCCCTGGGCAAGCTCCACCATCAGGCGCCCCCGTTGCAGGCTCAGCATCGTCTCGCCAATCGCCGCCGCAGGCTGCGTCGCCGCGCCGTCGCCCGTCTCGTCGTTCGGGCCGGTCGTGTCCTCTGCGGTCCCGGGCTCCGAGCCCTCGACCGTAACGCGGCTTGACCAGCCCTCGGCCCTGAGCTTGAGCGCGACGCTTCCGGCTTGCAGCACCTGATACGAGCCGCCGATCGCGCCGGTGACCGTCCGCGCCGGGCTTGTGCGCAGCGCCGTGCGGGAGTCATTGATCTCGACGTCGCCCCAGCCGAAGCTGCCCGCCGCCCAGAGCGCGTTGCCGCGTCCGCCGGGAAGCCATGCCAGATAGGGGTTCGCCGCCGTCAGGGTGGTGCCGTAGACGCCGCTCGCCGGACGCGCGCCCGTCCTGTCGGTGAAGTCGAAGCTGCCGTCGGCGCGCGAGATCGCGACGCCCCCCAGAATGTCGGACGCGATGCGCAGATCGGCGCCGAGATGCACGTTGACGAGATCGCCACTCCACTCCAGCCCCGTCGCTTCGGGTTCCCCCAGAGACTGGTACTCGCCCGCGCCCCAGACCGATACCGTCGGCGCTCCGATCGCCTGTTGTCGGGAAGACTCGCGCGGGCGCGAAAGCCGGAACGACGCGCCGTTCAGGAGGTCGCCGAAGCCGAACCGGTCGCTGCCGAAAGCGCCATCCACGCTCCCAGGCCGCGCCGCGAGTCCGTTCAGGCTGCCCATCTCCATCTCCATGCCGCCGCTCGGTCCCAGCGCCGCCGCCTCGATCCGCTCCGCGATCGCGCCGATCGCGCTTGTCGTCATCGCCGCCGCCACATGCGGAAGCACGCGCCGGTTCAGACGCTCGGCCCGCTGCACCGGGTCGTCGGTGGCCGCCTCCGCGATCCCCGACGGATTGCTCGCTCCCACCCGGTTCAGGGCACGCACCCGGTAGAACCGCTGGCTCCCCGGGCGCAGATCCCGGTGCGCATGGGCCGTGACCGGAGAGCGCGTGTTCGCCGCAAGCTCACCCCACCCGCCCTCGCCCGTCTCCGACACCTCGATCCGGTAGCCCGTCACGTCCGCGCCGCCATTGTACCCCGGCGCCGTCCACGCCAGATCGATCTGCGTGGGTGAGACCGCCGTCGCCGTCAGCCCCGTCGGCGCATCCGGCACAACCGCATCGGTCGTGGCCCGCGCCACATTCGACGGATCGCTCCGGCCGATCGCGTTGATCGCCCGCACCCGGTAGTGCCGCGTCGTCGCAGGCGACAGCTTCGTGTGACGGTATGCGGTCGCCTCGCTTCCGGTGTTGTTCGTCAGCGTCTGCCAGTTCCTCCCCGCGTCGGCCGACATGTCGATCTGGTAGCCGGTCACCGCCGAGCCCCCGTCGTATCCCGGCGCCGTCCATTCCAGCTCGATCTCCGTGCTGCCCGCCGCCGTCGCTCGAAGGCTCCCCGGCGCGCCCGGCGCTTCCGAGTCCGTTGTGGCAGATGCCACACTCGAGGGATCGCTCAGCCCCGCCGTGTTGATCGCCCGCACCCGGTAGTAGCGCGTCGTCGCCGGCGACAGGCCCTCGTGGGTAAAGCCGGTCGTCGCGCTCCCCGTGTTCGACCGCAGGATCCGCCACGGCCCGCTCCGGTCGCGCGCCTGCTCGATCCGGTACCCCAGAATCCTGACGCCGGAGCCCCCCGTCTGGCGCGGCGCAATCCACGACAGCCGAACCTTGGTGCCCCCGTCGGCCCGCGCAGAGAGCCTCGTCGGTGCCCCCGGCCTTCCGGGATGCGTGGCCGTGCCCGCCTCGAACGACCACGGACCCGCCGCGCCCGCGCTGTTCACGGCCCGCACCTGATAGCGCCACGCCTCGGCGGGCCGCAGCCCCGAATGCGTAAAGCTTCGCGTGTTGGTTCCCGGTCGCCAGGGATCGAGCCAGTCCTGGGGGTTGCCGTCGGCCCGACGCCCCCGGATCTCGTAGCGCGTCACGTTGCTCCCGCCGCTGGCCGGCGTCTGCCAGCTCAGTCTGATGCTGATCGAGTCCTGCGCCTCGGCCCGCACGCTGCGGGGGCGTCCGGGAACTTCGCCGCCGCCCCCGGTCGTGGTCGCGTTCGCCGTCGCCCAGCTCCCCGCGCCGCTTGCGTTTTGGGCCCGGATCCGGTAGTGACGGCGACTGCCCGCGCTCAGCCCCGCGTGGCGGTAGCTGGTGGCCGTGGCCGGCCTCCGGACAAGAAAGCTCCACGTGCTGCCACCATTGGCCGAGACCTCGACCTGGTAGCTTTGGATCGGACCGCTCCCGGTCGTGGAGGGCGCTCGCCACGAGAGATTGATCGCCGTGGAGCCGCTCGCGCTGGCCCTGAAGCTGCGCGGCGTGCCCGGCGCGTTGCCGCCCCCGGTTGTGGTCGCGTTTGCCGTCGCCGCCGTGCCCAGACCGTCGGCGTTGCGCGCCCGCACCCGGTAGTGCCGCGTCTGGCCCGCGCGCAGGCCCGTGTGACCGTACGACGTTCCCAGAACCACGCCGATCTCGGTCAGGAAGCTCCATGTGCTTCCGCCATTGGCCGAAACCTCGACCTAGTAGCTTTGGATCGGTCTGCCTCCGGTCGAGGCAGGCGCGCGCCACGAGAGATTGATGGTGGTGGGGCCCGCCGCAACGGCGCTCAGGGACCGGGGCGCCAAGGGCGGAGGCGCCAGGGACGAACGGTCCAGCGCCGCCACAGGCTCCGCAGGAAGAACCCAGCCGATCGCAAGCGTCAACAGCGTGGAAAGATGGAAGGACCGCCCGGAAGTCTTCGCGTTCATTGCGCCAGTGCCCTCAAATGAAGTTGTGAAACGATTTTTGTGATGGTCGTGATTGATGCGGTTTGTCGATTCCATGCGGGTCGCCCCCGCCCGGCGAACCGGACGGGGGCTTCCCTTCGTCTACTGCTTTGCCATCTGGTCACAAACCTCGTGAACCCGATGGGTTGGTGGGGTTTGGGAATTAGCTGCCGGAGGCCAAGGTAGTCACATCATCAGCTGTCCCCGGATCGCTCTCTCCGGCAAGATTCACCGCCCGAACTTCAATGTCGTAGGTGGTTGCGGATTCTAGTTCGGTGATTGTGAAGACACGAATCCGCAGATCCACATATCGAGTCCACGTGGTGGGCTGGGCTTCACCATCTTTGGTCCACCGAATCTCGTAGCGGGTGACGGGATCATCAGTAGGTGCGGTCGCTGCACTCCAGCGCACAGTAATGAAGTCTGAACCAACGTCATCACCGGTCGGAGGTGTAACAATTGGTGCACCCGGAGCCGTATCGTTGTCATTGACTGTCAACGCCGTAGGACCCTGGAAGGGGGCACGTTCGTCGTCGTCAGCTTCATCTTTCATAATGCTTGCGGTGAACGTAACCTCAGTCGATTCACCATCATCACGCGAGTTTTCAAGCGCCGTGACAGTGACCGTAGCTGTGTTTCGACCCCTGTGAATTGTAACTTCACGATCGAATCTTACCAGAGCTCGCTGGGCAGCATCGGGAACAGAAAGCCGCACCTTGTAATCCTCTAAGGCTGTCTGGCCCTCGGTGGCTGTGATTGTCAGCGTGGTTTGATTCGGCGGGTCATCGTCCGCATCTGCACCTTCAGCGATCGTTGTAGGCTCAAAGGCAATCCCGGTAATCGCTGGCCATGGAGAAGCAGTTATGGATGCGGGCACTCCGTAGATTTTGGGATTATTGGAAGCAGACCGTGCCCTGACCTCGAAATCGTAGCTCTCGCCGTTGATCAGATTCGCATCGGTCCCGAATGCAAGGCTGTGGCCACTGGCAGCGTTATTATACGTGACGCCATTGACAGCCGTGCCGCGTGCGGGCACATTTTTCCATCCACCGCCGCTACCATCTTTCTCAATCTTGGGCCATTCCGCAGTTTTGATCTTTCTTCTCCACTGATACGTACTGATTGGATCCGATCCAGTCGCGGAAGGAGTATCCCAGTGGAAGGTAAGTGCCCTGGAACCCGGTGAACTGGCACGCAGGTTCTGAGGAGCGGTCGAACGGTCTGTCCCCCTGCGGGTAATCCTGAGCGTGTGTATCGCGGGCGATCCACTATTAGGAGTCACGGTAATCGTGACGTCGTTATCGCCAAGTTGGAGGTTGACCTGATGGCCGGCGGCCGTCGCATTCGCGTCGGCGGGGCTGAAGACGATTTCCTTCACATGCTCTGGATGCGTAGCCTCTGCGGCAACCGTGACCTGTGTGGTATCCTTGCCGAATGAAGCTGCATAGGGCACTTCTCGATCCTTATGCGCTCTGGCGCCATGGCTGACGGTCACCGACTTGAGCGCAGTACGGCTGCCGGTCAAGGTTCCCGTGAAGGCAGCAGCGTTATTCTCGTCGAGAATGTGCGTCTGGCCATAAACTACGGTCCGTGTCCGGGGGTCGGAGAGGATATAGCCCTCGCGAGAGGCGCTTACAGTCACCTGACCTCCACCCGCCGAAGCATTCAGGAAGAACACGCCGGTCTGGCCGGTCGTATATGCCGTGTACCTTCCGTCGGGTCTGTCTGGTCTTGGAGTGTCGGTTTCGACCGTTACCTCCACGCCTGCCAGCGGCCGACTGTTAGTACCGGAAGTCCGGACCGTGCCCCTGATGACCGCATTTCTCCAGGCAATGAAGGAGTATCCGCTGATTTCATTCCCAACGAACGCCGAGAACGTAACTCCGTCGTAGGTGTCGATCGTGTATTCTTCCCGCCGGACCCGAAGACGGCCATTTTGAGGCTGGGCAGGCGTTCCCGCTCTTACCTGCGCTCTGAAGGTTCCGTCTGCGCCGGTGACCAATACCAGGGAAGACTTTCTGGCATTATAGACTTCCTTGCCGAAATATCTCGGCTGGCCCTTATAGTTGGAAGAATACTTGCGCCCAGCTTCTCGAAGACGCACGTTAGCATTCAGAGGCGCTTCCCAACCGTCGCCTGTGTTCTGGTAGCTCACCTGGATCTCGGCTCCGGCCACCGGATCGCCCGTCGGGGTTGTCACGGTCCCATTGATCCAGGTGAACTCGGTGGCGCCTGTCAGCACGATATTATTCGCCGCCTTCGGGTTATTGGCGGCAAAGGTCAGGTCAGCTCTCGGCGTCGCCCTCGAATTGTTGGGGTTGTTGCTCCAAGGATCAAACCCCTTGGTCGAAGACACCGTTACATGAAGGTGCGTTGTCCCTCTAGCAGGAATGCTTGACCTGACCGGGCCGTAGCCGTCGATGATGTAGCGCCCAAATATATCGGTCGTATCTGAAACATTATTGACCGTTACCGTGGCGCCCGACACCGGAGCCCCGGCACCATCCACGACCCGCCCATAGAGAGTTCCCGTCGAAGGCGTGACGTCGATCACTGTATCCTGAACGAGACTGAACTGGTCGGCTTCCAGAGTGTTGGCGCGATCGCCCGCAAGTACATCGGCTGTCCACCCGTCCGGCAACTTTACGGTATAGACGCCCTGGGCCATCTGGCCAAAGTTGAACTGTCTCCGTTCGTCGTCTTCCGTAGCAGTGTTGTCGCTGGCCGCGGCCGTGAAGCTGTTGGCTTCGCCCGCGATGTTGCTGCCCTTGACCGGCGACACCGTAACCGTCGTGCCGGGAACATGTTGATTGGCAATGGGGGTGAAGCCGTCGTTGTCCTCATTCACCTTGACCGACCGCCGCCAGGCCTGACCGCTCACCGCATAGGTGTTGGCAAAGGCGAAGGAGGCGCACTCGCCGAAGTGCTGACCCGTCGGATCGACAGCCTGGAGCGGGCAGAGCTCCACGGTGTGGTGGAAGCCGCCCTGTTCGCCGAAGGCGCCGCCCTTCACGCCATTCTCTTCCAGCGCCGTGTAGGTGGGAACTTCCTCCGGCTCGAGAACGACAATGTTCTGGTTCCTGTTTCTCCTGGATGCCGACACGACGATATCGTACTGGGTCGGGACGTTGCGGAAGGTCACCAGGCCTGTTCCGGAATAGCGCACAAAGCCTTCGTTGACCCCGTTACCCTCCGGCCGGCTCCACTTTGCGCTCTCCGGAAGGGCGCGCGCGCGGCCATTGTTGGCAATGTGGAGAACATGGATGTCAAGGACATTCGAGGTGCGCACATCGCCGCCCCTGATGCCGCCGGTGTAGCCTGGAACCTGGTCCACTTCCTGGTGCACATACATCTTGATTGTGGCGGTCGTGTAGAGCGCCTCCAGGGTGCCCGTCTCCTTCGTGCTTTCCACCGAAAGCCCGTCGTGCACGGCCGTTATGGTATCGACGGTCTCATACTTCTCGCCGCCGTCCAGCTGGTTGCCGTCGGCGTCCTTGCCCGTCTGGTCGTCGGCCAGGGCGACATAATAGGTCATCGGCAGGTCGGCCACGCCGGCTGCCGACATCTCGACCGTGCCCTTGCCGTCCGCGTCGAGCGCCGAGGGCACACTGTCGCCTTCAACGGCTTCGTGCTTGCCATCGTCGCCCACGTGCGTCACGTTGATCGCCCATTCGCCCAGGGCAACGCCGCCGCCGAGCTCGGTGGTGATCGTCTTGCCCTCGAAGGGGAACGTGGCGTTCAGATTCAGCACATGCTGGCTGTTCTCCGCCTGGTGCTCGGGGCTCTGCGCGTCCCACTGCACCATCTGCATGTCGCCGCCCACGCCAAAGCCGTCCGGCGCCGTCACGCTGGCGTAGGCCGTGTGGCCCGTCGCCCCAGCGCGCGCGAAGTGCAGCCGCGCCACGCCCTCGGCGTCGGTCGTGGCCTGCGCTCCCGAAATGCGGCTCGTGCCCGCAGCGTCCGAATAGAGCGTCACCGTCGCGCCCTCCAGCGCGTCGCCCTCCGCGTCCGCGTTCCGCAGATTCACCTGGAAGTGGACATGCTGATGCGTGATGTCAAAGGGAATGTTCTGCGTGACCGACTGGCCCACCGCCAGCGTGATCGCGTAGCCGGTCGCCAGACCGCCGTAGCCGTAGTTGGCCGGGGTCGTCTCGGGAGTCGGCACCACCAGCAACTGATAGGGACCCGCGCGAAGGCCGGTGAAGGAGAAGTTCCCCTCGGCGTCGGTCGCCGTCGGAAGCCGCTCGCTCAGACTGTTCGGCCCCACCAGAACCACTGCGATTCCCGCGGCCTCCAGCCTGTTCTCGCCCTCGTCGTACGCGTCGTTCTTCGTCGCTTCGTCCACATAGAGATGTCCCGAAATGCTCGCCGTCGTCGCGTGCGCGCCCTCGAAATTCACGATCTTCGACTCGTCGTCGCCCAGCTTCACATCCTGGCTCGTCGCCTCGAAGACGTAGGCTGCGGTGTCCACATCCGAGATCGCAACCGTGTAGTCGCCCGCCGCCAGACCCGTAAAGGCGTACTGGCCGCCAACGTCGGTCGTCGCCGTCCGGTCCTCGTCCAGGCCGCCGCCCGAAAGCGTCACCTTGGCCTCCGGGATGCCGCGTCCATCGACGCTCACCCGGCCGCTGATCCCCGACGTGCGAAGCAGCGTGCCCTCGAAGTCCACCGTGGCGGTCCCGCCTAGAACCAGCGTCACGTTCCGCGACGGGCGGTCGAAGCCGTAGTTGATGTCGTCGTAGTCCGAGATGCCGACCTGGTACGCGCCCCCGCGCAGGTTCTCGAAGGCGTACAGGCCATCCTTGTTGGTGCGGGTGGTCGGGTTCCGGTCTTTGTCGGGGCCGCCGCTCAGGCTGACCAGGACGCCCTCAAGGCCGTCGCCCTCGGCGCTCACCTCGCCGTTCAGGATCGCCGTGCGCAGATAGGTGCCGTCAAAGCTGACGATCTTCGATTCGCCGACCGCCACGCTCACGTCGCTGGTCGAGTTCGAGAAGTTGACCTCGTCGCCCGGGAAGCCGGCGATCTCGACCGAATAGTTCCCCATGCGGAGACCGGTGAAGGAATAATGCCCGGCGGAGTCGGTCTTCGTGCTGGCTTCGGAGACGCCCCGGAGGGTAACTTCGATTCCCCAGAGCCCCGCATTTTCTACCGTTACCGTCCCCGATACGGAAAAGAAGTGAAGATTTGGATCCGGCGACGGGTCGGAAGGGGACTGAACGGATCGGGTTCACGTTCGGTTGCGGTGCGGGCGGTGCGCCCCAGGAGAATGGGGTCGAGGGCGGGGGGCTGGGAGTCGTTTCGTGCGCCCCTGAATGCGGCCTCGTATAGCGTGGTCACCTCGTTGTCGGTGCTGAAACCATTCGCGCCCCCGAATGGGGCTCGTGATCTTCTGCGCCACCACTCTTCCGGCCAGCGGGAACGGCCTGTCAGCGACCGCAGACCTCATGGCGGTTGGCGGACTTGTGCCCGAGGACCGGATGCGCCCCCGGAGAAGACGGTGAAAGGCCGGGCAAGGTGCGCCCACGCACACCGGAAAATCTGCCCCTGCCGGGCACGGGGACCCGGCTGCACACGAGGGCCACGGGCGCGTCCAGTGCAGCGGCAGCCGGGCTGCCCAGCGACCCCGCCACAGGTGCGAAGTTCGTTCGGGCCGCCTCCCCGACGATCTTTTTCCTGTTGTTTACATTTTGATTATTTATTGTAAAAATGTCAATCTAGAATTTACATTTTGACATTACCTGACAGTTTGTCAATTCAGAATTGATAAATCCGAATCAATCAGCTATTTTGTCAACACAGCACGATCACCCGTACACCCAATCCCCCACCCGTGCACACACATCCCCCCAAAGCCCCCCCCGCAACCCGCCACCCCCGGAGGGTGCCAACAATGTTCGGAACACGACTGCGCCTCGCCCGCAGGCGCGCCGGTCTCTCCATGCGGTCGCTGGCTGCGCAGATGGATCCGAAGGTCAGCGCACAGGCGATCAGCAGATACGAGGCAGGCAAAATGATGCCCTCCTCGGCAGTCCTGGTCGGCCTCGCGAACGCCCTGGGGGTCTCGCTCGACTTCCTCCTGAGCACGCAGATCGAGGCGATCGACGGCCTTGAACTCCGGAAGCACTCCCGCATCTCGGCCCGGGAGCGCGCTCGTGCCGAAGCGGTGCTGATCGACACCCTGGAACGATCCCTGACCATTGAGGGTATCCTCGGCATTCTGCCCGCCTGCAGTCGTGTCGAGAGCCACCGGTGCAGCAGCATCGCACACTGGGAAGAGATCGACGCACAGGCCGACGCGCTCCGCAGCGCCTGGAATCTCGGTCTGGGTCCCTTGCCCGGTCTGTGCGCGCTCCTCGAAGCCAGAGGAATCCGGGTGGTCGAGGGCGATCTCCCCCAACGCATCGGCGTTCTGGCCTGCCGGGCCCTGCGGGGCTGCACAGTTGTCGCCGAAGCGGTGCTCCTGTCGAATCAGCTCTCGATCGAACAAAAACGCATCGCTCTGGCGCATGAACTCGCGCAGCGCATCGTCGGCTCCACCGGCAATCCGGAGATCGGACTGAACCAGGCCAGGGATCGCTTCGCCAGCGCTTTCCTTGTCCCGCGCCAGCATCTTCGGGAGGCAGTCGGGCTGGACAGCGTCGGGACGGGGACGCGCCGCCACCGCACCACCTGGCACGAAATCATTCAGCTCAAGCAGATGTACGGCGTATCGGCGGCCACCCTGTTGACGCGCCTGGAACAGGTCGGCGCACTCTCTGCGACTGCGGTTCGGCGTGCATTCAGAACCTTCGCCCGTCCCTGGCGCAAGATTGAGCCCGAACCCATCGTCGGCAGCGCAGGATTGGCCGCATTCGAGAGGCCCCGGCGCCTTGAGCGTCTCGTCTGGCGCGCAGTTGGCGAAGATCTGATCTCGCCGGTTCGCGCAGCCGCACTCCTCAACATGCCCTTCGACGCGGTGGAAGAGCGGATCACGGGTCCGATCGCCTGATTATCTCCGCCGCCGAACGCGGTTGCACAGGAATTGTGAAGCTGTGCAGGATCCGCAGTTGTGCAAAACGTTCCGCTCAGAACAGCGTCAGCGCAATCCCGGCAATGACGGTCCGTCCCCGCTCCGCATAATTGTCGTCACATGCAGATTGAGATTGTGGTTGACGCGAAGCCCGAAGATGCCCTCGGTCGCAAGCTCGGCGCGGGCTCCTGTACCGCTCCACAACCGCTCGCCGTTGACACTCAGGTGGAGATCGTCGCCAACCGCCTCCAGCACCAGAAGATTGCGTGCGGTGGCATCGCCCCTGGCGCGCTCCGCAAACGATGCAATGGCCGGGTGCGGAGTCCAATCCTGCACGGTTTCGGTTTCGGCACCACTCCTCGTCTTGACCAGAAATTCGCCACCCTCGCGCAGCAGAAAGTAGCTGTAGCGCTGACCCTCGCCCTGCAGATCGACGCCGCCCACAAAGAAGCCGAAGGCCTCGCGGCGACCTTCCGGATCGAAGAGAAAGATCTCGGACTCGATGCGAAAGTCGCCCGTCGCAACCGAATCCGGGTGCCATGCGATCAGCGCCGGCCCGGTGGTGATGTGCATCCCCGGAGACATTGTGACCAGATAGAGATCTTCCGCCGATGCATTCGCGCGGTCGAAGCGCGTCTGCCAACCCTCGGGAAGGGGAAGCTCTTCTGCGGTCTGGGCCGCAGTTGCGGGGGCTGTGGCCGCGACAAGGGCTGCGGCGAAAACGATGGCGGCGCGCACGGGCTGCACAAGTCCCGATGTCAATTGTTTGGGTGTCATTCCAATCCTCCTGCGGTGTCGGTGTTCGGAGTCAATAGTATAGGGAAGGGGGGTTGCGCGCGCACCCCGTTGTTCCGGCCAGGAGAGGGGCCGGCCCGCGCAGGGGCCGGATCGGCGGGCAGATCCTGCCTGGCTGGCGCGAAGGGAAGACGCGGCTGTACGGCCCCCCAATCTTACCAGGATTCCACGCGCCCCTGTGCGGTAAAGACCAGAATGCGCTCGCATACCGATTCGCCGGTCAGGCGCTCCCAGCAGCGGGCATAGAGATCGACCTGTCTGCGGTACTGCGCCACCCGGGCCCCGAAGTGGGGATCATCGCCCGAATCGGTTTTGTAGTCGGCGATCACCCATCCACTCTCGTCGCGAAAGACCAGATCAATCACCCCCTCCAAAAGCTCGGGCAGGGGCGCATCGGCATCCATATCCGTCACCGCAAAGGGAAGCTCGGTGTAGCGTTCGGGGCTGGCCATGGCGCGCCGCCACAGCTCCGATCCGCGCACTGCGGCCACGAGCCCCAGCAGGGTGTCGAGCTCGACGGGTTCGCCGTCCGGGTCGAGGTCGCGCCCGCGCTCCACGAGAAGGTCGCGGGCAAGGTTCCTGAGAGCGACGCCCCCCAGGTCTTCGGCCTGGGCCAGCACCTCGTGCACAACATTGCCCCACTCCAGTCCCCCCGTCTGCGGTCGCTCCCCCGTCGCCTCGAAGAATTCGCCCTGCAGACCCATCTCTCTCTGCTGCTGCGTCTGTTGCCCTTCATCCGCCACCGCCTGGCCCTTCACCCGGGCCGTCACCGTTTCCAGGCGGTAGCTCCGGGCGCGGCTTTGCTCCAGTGCGCTCCGGGCCGCGGCCACCCCCTCGCCCAGATTCCGCTCCGGATCGAGCGCGGCCGCCGCAGGCGGATTCCCGCCCGGCAGAACGGCCAGCACGGCCGCATTGCACGCGAGCCCGGGGAGCTCATCCCCTTCTTCGGCCCGGGACGCATTCGCGCGCACCCGATCGCCATCTTCTTGCGGTTCATCGTCATTCGGCCCGGTTCCGTTCGGGTCGGCCACCCACACCCGCTCCTGTCCCACCCGCGCGGCTTCCTTCCGAACCCAATCCTCGATCTCCTTCCAGGGCAAGCGCTGGTTCCTTTGGGGATTCTTCGTCGAGCTTGCAATCCACAGTTCGTGCTTGGCGCGGGTGGCCGCCACATAGAGCAACCGCACAAATTCGGCTTGTGCAAACTCCTCTTCGCGCGCGGCCAGAGCATTCCAGTTGAGGGGTTGTGCAATCACCTCGCTCCGGCCAAAGCTCTGCCTGGCCACAATCGGAAAGGCGCCCCGGGCAGCGCCGCCCTCTTCGCGCGAAACATGCAGCGTGGCCGGCCAGTTGTTGACGGGAAGCGGGGCTGCCAGAAAGACGACTTCGGCTTCGAGTCCCTTGGCGCGATGCAGATTCATGAGGCGCACGCAGTCGGGTCGGTCGGGGACCAGTGGCGCCTCGGCGTCATCCCAGGCGAGCGCGGTCTGCATGGCATCGACGGCTCCGGCCAGCGAGGCGTCGCCCGCAAGCGCCCGCGCCCGCACCGCATCGAGCAGATAGCTCAAGGCCCCGGCCCGCAGCGCCCCCAGCGTTTCGGCGGCAGCCAGCGGAAAGAGACCGATCTCGTCCACCAGGCGTTCGGCGGTCACATCGGCGCTCTCCAGGCGCGCCCTCTCCCACCAGCGGTGCAGCGTGCCCAGCGCGTCGGCCACCTCGCACTCTCCCTCGGGCGCGCGGTCGATGACAAAACGGCCCTTCCCGTCGCGGTAGCGCACAATGCGATCGAGGGGGATGCCGAAGAAGGGGCCGGTCAGAACCCCCAGCGCATGAACCTCGTGCTCGGGGTCGGCCAGGCAGCGAAAGAGCAGCAGAAAGGCGGCGAGCTCGACCTCGAAGCCGATGCCTGCACCCGAAACCTCGAAGGGCAGATTGCGATCCTCGAGCGCGCGCGCGTAGCTGCCCAGGTGGCGTCTGCGCTGGGTGAGGATCATGAAGTCGGCGGGCGTTCGTTCTCCCGATTCCACGCGGCGGGCGATCTCTGCGGCGATGATGGTTGCATCGTCGGCGATCACCTCGATCTGCTTCTTTCCGCAGACAGGATAGACGGCCACAAGGCCGCGACCCTCATTGCGGGTGCGCAGCGGAGCGAAGCTGGCCTGTACGCCGCCGGATATTGTGATATCGCTGCGATTTTTTACAGGATCTTCGCGCGGCGTTGTGACATTGTCGTCGGAATCGGCGCTGTGATCACAATGTATTGTGTCATGGTCAGACAATATTGTGATATCGGCGCCTTCGCCCCGCGGAAAACCCTCTTCGCAATCGAAGACGCCCTCGACAAGGCGGCCAAAGTCGCCCAGTGAGCGAAAATTGGAGACCAGTTCGAGCACTTCGCCAAATTCGCGAAAGCGCGTCTTAACAAATTCATAGAGGGTAATGTCGGCGCGACGGAAGCGGTAGATGCTCTGCTTGGGATCGCCCACCACAAAGAGGGCGCCGGGACGAGGCAACACCGCGCGCCAGTCGTTGCCATTGCTCTCGGGGTCGCTGGCCAGAAGCAACAGAATTTCGGCCTGCAGCGGATCGGTGTCCTGAAACTCGTCCACCAGAATGTAGCGGTAGCGTTCGCCCAGATCGCGACGAGCGCCGGGGTGGTTGCGGAGCAGATCGGCTGCACAGACCAGCAGATCCTGAAAGGTGAGCTGGCCCTGCCTGCGCCGGTCGGTCGCATAGGCATCGGCGGCGCCCCCGGCCACAGCGAGCGCCACCGGATAGCGCCACGCCCACCACTGACGAAGCAGACGGTCGGCGCGGCTCCCATCCTGCGCAAATGCGGTCAAATCCAGTCCCAGCTCCTTTGCCTGCGCCTTCCCGGCGGCGGTATCGGCCCAGCGCTTCTGGGTGGGTTTGTGGTTTTTGGCATGAAGCCGCTGCAGCGCGCCGAAGAAGACGGTCGGGTCGTTCCAGTCGAGTGTGCGCCGCATGTAGAGAAGGGTGCGAATGCGTTTGGCAACATCGTCCCATCCGCCCTCGGGTTCGCGCTCGGGCAACAACAGATCGGCCCGGTCGAGAAGGGCATTCAGCTCGGCCCGCACCGCCTCCATGGCATCGGCGTCGGGGAACGCGGCCGTTTCGGTCAAAAACTCCACATCGGGGTGCTCGACAAGTTCGTTGTAGGCATCCTGAAGGCGCTCGGGGGCGATGCCTGCACGCGCCAGATCGGCCAGCCGCGGGTCTTCGTCGGCGGCCAGGCGCTCCAGATAGTCGGTCCAGAAGGTGCGCTGGGCCCGGGCGGCCTCGGTTTCCTGAAGCTCGCGGAAGCCGGGGTCGAGATCGGCCTCCAGCGGCCTCTCGCGCAGCAGCTTGGCGCAGAAGGAGTGAATGGTGCCCAGGAATGCGGCATCGATCTCCTGAATCGCGGCCTCCAACCGGCCCGCGAGAGACGACGACGGCTCTGCCCTGGCCAGATGATCTTCCAGACGAAGCTGAAAGCGCTGCCGGAGCTCGGCCGCCGCCATGCGCGTAAAGGTGACGGCGGCAATTTCCCGCACCTCGCAGCGTCCGGTGACGACGAGCGCGGCCATGCGGTCGATCAGCGAGGTCGTCTTCCCCGAACCGGCGCCGGCCTCAACCAGAAGGGTGGCGTCCAGATCCTCGCGAATGCGGCCGCGGGCATCGTCGTCGGGGGGCGGAGCGGTGGCGGAGGCGTCAGGGGCGAGCCGTGCATAGCGCAACCGAGGCGCGCCCGGGGGTGGCGAGCTCATTCCTGCGAATCGCTTTCCCAGGCACGCACCCGGGCCAGGGGCTCAAGCTCGGCATGGTCGTTGCGATTGCGCGCAGTCCACTCCGAAAAAGGGCCGCCCTCGACCTGGTTCCAGCGTCCCATCTTCACTCCGCAGAGCTCGGTGTAGTCGCAAAACCTGCAATCCTGTTTGGGATCGTTGGTGGCGGGGAACCACCCCTGCAGCGGGCCCGCGAGCAGAGTCGCAATCAGTCTGTCTCCCCCCTCCAGCTCCTCGCTCTCGTAGCGGCGGATCCGGTTTTCGCCCGTGCGGCTGGGAAAGTGGTACTCCATGGCGACAACGGGCAGCCCGAGCCCCTCTGCAACCGCAGCCGCATAGACAAGATGTTGCAACCGTCGCCCGCCATCGTAGATCTTCGATTTGCCGCCCTGCCGGTCCATGCCCGTCTTGTAATCCACCACACAGACGCCGCCATCCGCGCGGTCCACCCGGTCCACCGCGCCTCGCACCGCAATCGAGTCCTGCCCCACCGCAATGCGCAGCTCTTCTTCGGCCCCGAACGTCCACTCCAGGTGCAGCCATTCAGGGGCCTGTTCGCGGATCATCTCGACAAAGGAGCGGGCATCGTCGCGCATCGCGTCAAGCTCCCACCTCTGCACCGCCGTGCTGGGTGTGGGAATGTGCAGGAGCGCCCTTTGGGCCTCGCTCTCCACCACCTCAAGGGCAATCCCGGCAAGAGCGTCGTCGTTGGGGCCGAGCGTCTGCTGTGCGGCTTTGCGCAGCGTCTCCTCGAAGACCTTGTGCAAAATGTGGCCGCGCTGAAGTGCATTCAGCCAGCGTTCGGGATCGAATTCGGGGTCGTCGGGGGGAAAGACGCCGAGAATTCGACTGAAGAGGAAGCGGCGCGGACAGCGTCCCAGGCTCTCGAGCGCGCTGGCAGAGAGGATCTTCTCGCGGATCAGCGTCTGATAGGAGAGGGGGGGATCGTGCGTGCCCAGGAAGCCGGTGGCGGGGGTGGGAATATCGTCACGAAGCGCCCTCTGCATGGCAATTCCCGCAGCCAGGCGGGGAAACTCGCGCGAAATGGCGTCAACTCCATTGAGAAGCACGCCCTCGGGAGTGGCGAGGGCGCGGAGCCAGACGTCGCTGCGATCCAGATCGACACGGCCACGCGCGCGCGGAAGCCGCGACTCGGTTTCGCCCAGCTCCCGCTTCAGATCCTGAAAGTCCAGGCGCGCGTTCCCCGACCGCAGCCGCAACGCCTGCAGCATCTCGGGGGCGGGGGTTACCGTGCGGCTCTCGCAGGGATTCCACGAGGCGTAGCTCAGGGAAACCCACCCGCGCAGGCGCGCAAAGAGTTGTGCAAAGTTGAAGCGGGACTCCTGCGCCCGGTCGGCGGCCAGCGGAAGAGCGGTTTCGGCCAACCGGCGGCGTTCGCGGTCGCCCAGAAGGGGATCTTCGTAGAGAGAACCCGAGAGCGCGGTGGCGTCGAGCCCCACAAGAAAGGTGAAGGGCCGGCCGGTGGCCCCGCCATGACGAAGGTCGGCAAGGTGCAGATGACCCGGGACGGCGCTCCAGGGGGCCACTCCCTCGGTGCGCGGGGTGGGAACGCGAATTGCGAGACAGGATTCGACGATCGCGGCCGCAGAGGCGAAATCGGTCTTGCGGGTTCCCGTGGCGGCAATGCGCTCCAGGAGGTGCAGAAGACGCCTCAGCGCCGATTCGTCGGTTTCGTTGCCGGGGCGCATGCACTTGAGCAGAACCGTAATGGCGGTGGCGATTTCGGAGGGCGAGAGCCGGGGCGCAGAGGAATCGGCGGCGTGGGTGCGATCGGCCGGGTTGGGAAGGGCAGGAATCGCGTCGATCACCGGATGAAGGAGTTTCCGCAGCGCCCGCAGACGCTTGCCTTCGCGCTCTCTGCGATCGGCAAACTTCTCTTCGCTCTCGAAGCGGCCGGGCGATCTCTCCTCCAGAGCGTCCAGGGCCCGGTCGATCGCCAATCGGTAGCGTTCGCGCCCCCAGCCGATTCGCTGGCGCCTGAGTGTGCGCGCAAGCCAGGGCCCCCCCTCGTTTTGATAAGGGCGCGGCGGACGAATGTCGTCGGATTCGATGAGGGCGCGGATGATCGATTCCTGAAAGCCGCTCCGCACCCAGCGAAACCAGGTTGCGACCACGCGGCCGGGTCGGGTGCGCTCAACCGGGAGCCCGACCGCAAAGGTGACCGGAACGCCAATCGCTTCGGCCAGGGCGTGGAGCGCAGAACCGTAGGCGGCCGGGTCGGCGGCAACGATCTCGACCTGATCCCAGCGCGCACCCATGGCGATGGCGCGTCGCAAGACGCCCCGCAACTCGTCGCTGATCGAGGCCGCCGAGAAGAGGTCGATCTCAAGTCTGGCTGCGCCATCGGGCAGGGGGGTCGCGACCGCATGCAGCAAGCTTCCCGATCCCTGCACCGCGGTCGCTCCCTGCGGAGCGTCTTCGGGAGCGGAGGCATTCCGGTCGGGTTGCAGAATACCGGCCGGCGGGTCGATCCCGAGCGAAGGATCGTTGGCAAGGACACGCGCGCCGCGCCGTTGCAGCTCGCCCAGAAAGCGACCGGCGAGGCCGCGACTGCCCAGCCCCGGAATCAGATGAATTGGCAAATCCGAGGGAAGCGGTTGCATCGCCAGCGGCTGTACATGCGCGCGTCGGAGCGTTGAGGAGTCGTCCTCTTCGGGGTCGGCCGGGCCGATGTCCGTCCTGCGCAGTTCGTGTATTGCCGTATCCAAAACGCCGGCGGTATCGGTGCAGTTGTGTTCGCGCAGAAGACCCGCAAAGGCGTGCAGCACATGGATCACCAGACGCTGCTTTTCGGAGGGGCGACGCCGGGACAGGGAATTTGATGGTTGTTCGGTCCGATTTGCGCGTACTGCGGGTCCGGACCCAATGCCCGCCAGACGCAATGCCACAACCGAGTTGCGCACCGCATCGCGAAAGCCCATCCGCTCGGTCTGGTTGCGGAAGGAAGCAAAGCCGCCACGCGCCATTGTCCGGTCGATCGCCTCTTCGAGCAGGGCGCGCTCCTCGAAGGAATCGATCACGCGCACCCCCTTCAGAGCCAGGGGCCGGGCGGCATACTTCAGAGCCAGGCGGCCGGGTGTGGTGACCTCGAAGCCGAGCCACGAGGAACCTCGAAGCGCAAGCTGGCGCAGCAATTCGCGACCCTCGCCCCGGGTGCGGGCTACAAGGATCCGACGGGTGCGCCCCTCCCGGGCCACAAGTTCCGCGAGTGCGCGCAGAAGGGCCGAGGGAGCCGCAAGCGGGGCCTCTTCGCCCGGTGCCGGGTTTGGAGAGGGAGCGTCGGACGACGAGGGCGCCTCATCTGCGGGCGAAGCGGGATTGTCGCCCTCGCGGCGGGGCGCGGAATCGGCATCGTTCAGGTTGAGCTTGAGTTGGTGCATGGAGAAAGATATAGCAGCGGCCAATCCCCTACCTGGCCTGCAGTGCGATGACTTGCGGGTACATCCCCCCGGCAACGATGCCGATGAACCCTTCAGCCGTCAGAGCAAGCTGGGACAGAGGCACGGGCAACAGCATCGAACCCAGGTACTGGCCGGTCGTTGACTCGTAGCGATCCAACTCCCAATAGTTGCCCGCAAGGACACGGTGTCGCTTCGCATCGCCACATCACGCGCCACTCGACCCGGACGATCGCGATAGCCGACCCGAAAGCCGGTCCTTCCTCCCGTCAGGCCGCCCGTTTCAACTTCCGGGAAGTCGGAATGGCGAACATAGGGGTAGGGTGCGGACACGCTGTCGTTGAAAACGAAGAAGCCGTTCCCCAGCCCAAACCCGAACACCCACCATCGACCACCGCTTGACGACGGAGATCGGGCACCCGCGATACTCCCAACCGTCTGAAAAAAGGACATCGAACGAAAGCCATCCCAGGGAAGCGGGACGAGCCCGTCCACTTCCCCTTCGGCGGACACGCGCACCCACCGATTGGCTGCGGGACCCGTTGGCGCGGACTCAAGTGCAGTGAGAGCCGAGGCATGCATGAGCGAGGACAGAATGTAGTCCCCGCCCTCCAGCGACGCGATAGCGTCCACGTTGATCGTGCCGTCCGGGAGTCCGGCTTCCCGGAGCCACTGTCCGTCTCCCGACAACCATTGCAGCCTGCCGTTGCCGGAATCGGCGAGCACCACTTCTCCCTGGACATTTACGTCCAGATCCCGAACATGGTCGATTTCTCCGGGTCCATCACCCCTGGTTCCCCACGACCAAACGACCCCTTCGGCCCCCACCCTGTGAACTCGCCGACCCAGCAGATCGAGGACCGCAGCGTCGCCGTCCGGGAACGCCGCCACGCGGTCGGCGTTGAGCATGATTGTGTCGCTCGGCCCCCCGTGCACCCACAACGTATCGAAAGTCAGGCGTCTCGTGACCACCGCTGCCGCCGCTTCGTCGAACAGATTGACTGGAGTCGAGGGAACCGCCTCCACGTCGCATCCCATCATGGCGAAGGACACCGCCACACCGAAGGCCACTCGGGTTCTCAACACGTGACCGGCTCCATGCATGACAATGATGAGGGTGTCGATTTGAGGCACATGTGCATTGACTTTTCGGATATCTCTGGATGCCGAGCAAGAAGAATGCCGGTCGGGTGGCGCTTTGCCAGGGAGTGCTTTGGCATGGTCCACGGACTGCCAGGCGGAAGCCGGTCGCTACCTTTGAAATCCGTTCACCCCTGCGGCTCCAGCGCAACCAGCCTCACCACGCGCACCCTTGGAACGTCGAACTCGTCGGTTTCGATATAGGCCATCAATCCGCCCGGGCCGAAGGCGTCCGGTATCGCGATGCCCTCCGGTGGAAGGGTGCCGATGTAGTCCCCGGCGGGCGTCACAATGTCCGTCAAGCCCTCCTCGCCACCGGTCGCGTCCCGGCGCTTCACCCAGATGCGATCCTCCCAGTCCACCTTGATCCGGGCAATGACCGGCACCTCGTCGGCGAAGGTGAGATGCTCTGCGCCCTCACGCTCAAACTCGAACTGCATAGGGGCGTTGTTCCGACTGTTGCTGTTGAGCTCCTGGAACGATGCCGTGGTCTCGCGATACCGCTCCCGTTCGGCCTCCATGATCGCTTCGTCGACTGGAAGTGGCGCAATCGGGCGCTCCACCATTCCGGTGACCTGGCCATCGGCAGCGATCAACTTGATCCGATACCCGATCGTGTCGACCAGCGCGAGACGGCCATCGGTCAGCAGATCAAGCGCCAGGGGGGGCTCGAATGCGCGACCGGCCGCCATGCGCATCCGCACTGCGTTGTCCGAGACGTCGAATTCGCTTCCAGCATCCTCGCTCCTCAGATCCCAGGCGGTGTAGAGAACCTCGGCTTCGGCGCTGTCAAGCGAAAAGATGTAAATGGGGCGCCCCTCCAAGGGCTCTTCCTCGTCGTCGTTGAAGCGCATAAGCCTCGGGGTCACCAGACGCCCGCCGGGCAACGCCAGCCTGGCACTGACCAATCCTGTACTCGGGTTCATCGTGACGCGCCGCACGAATTCGCCTTCGGGGTTCAGAAGATCAATCTGACTCATCCCTAACACAGTGCTGGCGCCGTCGCGAGCCACGATCAAATCCTGTGCAGAGCGAAACTCGCCGGGCCCCTCGCCCGGCCCGCCCACCGTGCGAATCAGCGCCCCATCCGGCCCGACCACATGGATCTGGTCTGCCTGGGTGTCGAGGATGTGCAGCCTGGCCTCTTCGTCAAACCCCACGCCCCCCACCCTGCCGAAGGAGTCCCAGGCATCGCCCGTCACGGACCCCACAGTGAAAACCTCCTCGGTCACGGCGCTCACCATTGCATCCGGGCCCTCCAGGGTTCCGGCGACGCCGGTGGCCGCCTGATCCGCCCCGTCTCCGCAGGCCGACAGCACCGCAAGCGGAAGAAGCGCCGCAAGCTGGCGCGCGCAACTTGTCGTGTGATTCAGCGTCTTCATCCCTCTTCATCCTTTCGCAGCGGGGAAAAGCAACGAGGCGTTCGCAGCTCCGTCTCCTGCAATGTATGCCGACAGCTTCGCACGGTCACCCTGTCAGGGAGGGAGGGGAGAGCCTTGCAGATCGAGCTGCGGGTCGCAGGTGGCACGGGCGGCGGCGGTGCCGGGCATGGCAAAGCCTGCGCGGCTGTCCGCGTCCGCGGAACGCCGGCCCGGCGCCGTCGGCTGCCCCACCGGCTCCCGGATCGCTGCGGGTCGGTCTCCGGCGATCTCTGAAATATGCCTGCAGAATGGACGCGCGCGACGCTGTGTTCATGTCCGCGCCCCGCTGTCTCGGCGGGGGCCCTTCGCCCGGCCCCTTGACAGCCCGGAATCGCGCAACTCACCCTCGCCCCGGGCCCGCCCCGCGGGTCGAGCCGATTGCCCCGGGCAATCCCGAAAATTTGCCAAACCGACTTTGATTCAGTACGATGAATCGAAGATAAAGAATTCACCACCCAGGCGGCACCACTCGGATGTCGCCGACAAAATCGGTCCCAATCCTGTCATCCAAAGGAGGCACCATGAACCGATTCCCGTTTGACACCACCGCCACCGGCGCGCGTGCCGGTGGCCCCGCACTCCAGGGGGGGGGGGTATTTTCCTGGATCGTGGGAGCGCTGCTGGCCATGACCCTTGCTGCCCCCGGCGCAACCGCCCAGACCGGCAGCATTACCGGCCAGGTCACCGACGTTGCAACCAGCCAGCCCCTTGAGTCGGCGATCGCCCGGCTTGGGGACGCAGACGGCGGCGTCCTGACGACCGCTGCCGGGCGTTACCTGATCACCGGGGTATCGCCGGGTTCGCACCAGGTCACCTTCGAGATCATCGGCTACGAGTCGATGACCCTCAATGTGACCGTCGCCGCCGGCGAAGCGGCAATCCTCAACGCCGAGCTCACCCCCGGCGTGCTGGCAGTTCAGGAGCTTGTGGTGACCGGCGTCTCGCGCGCCACCCCCCGAGTCAAGCTGCCCTTTACCGTCGAGAAGCTCGATGTCGCCAACACTCCGGTGCCCGCCGTATCGGCCGAAAATGCCCTGATCGGCAAGGTGCCCGGCATCAAGGTGGTGGGCGGCAGCGGACAGCCCGGAAGCACAGGCAGCATTCTGCTGCGCGGCGCGACCTCCATCAATGGCGGCGAGGGCCCGCTCATCATCGTCGATGGCGTCATCACCACCAATGCCATGGACGATATCGTCGCGCTCGACATCGAGTCGATGGAGGTGGTGAAGGGTGCGGCCGGCGCTTCGCTCTACGGTTCCCGCGCGGCCAATGGCGTGATCCAGATTCGCACCAAGCGCGGCACCGGCTTCGGCGGTCGCGACTATAGCCAATTCGTTCTGCGCAACGAAACCGGCCAGAACGAGATCGCCGGCGACATTCAACTCTCGCAGAACCACCCCTGGCAGACCGACGCGAGCGGCAATCTGATCGACGTCAACGGCCAAGTCATTCCCGACATCACCGACCCGGACATGACCAATCCGGCGCTGAATGGCGCAAATGTCTTCACCTCCTTTCAGGATGGTGAATGGCCAAGCTCGCTCCCTCTCTACAACCATGTGGACCGGGTCTTTACAGCGGGCACCTTCATGTCCAACTATGCGGTTGTCGAGGGCAGAAACGGAGACACCAACTATCGGTCCTCCTTCGAGTGGCAGACCGACCGCGGGGTTCTTTCAAATTGGAATGACGGATTCGAACGCCAGGGCTTCCGCATCAATCTCGATCATGCGGTGCGCAGCAATCTGAATGTTTCGCTCAGCACCACCTATACCGAATCCGAGCAGGAAGATCTGGGCAGCCCCCCCTTCTACGACCTGACCTTCATGGGCCCCTATGTCGATCTGTTGCGCCGCGATCCCAACACGATCGGCCTGCGCCACTGTCCGGCAGACGGATGCTACTTTGTGAATCCGGATCCGCTCTCCAACCAGGACAACCCGCTTTATCACTTCGAGCTGATCGACAACCGCGACTGGCAGGAAGATCTGAAGGCGAGCGCCAGCGCGCGCTGGAATCCCTTCTCCTGGATGGATGTCGAGGGCCTCTTCGGGATGGACCGCAACTCCTTCCGCGAAACCAATCTTTCGCCCCCCGGGCGCGAAACGGCCGAGGGCAATGTTGTCAGCGGCGCGCTGAGCAAGTATCAGTCGCACCGGCAGAATATCAACGCCGAGCTGACGGTTTCGCTGAACCGGGCCTTTGGCGATCTGGCCACCCGCACCCGCCTTCGCTATCTGCAGGAAAGCTCGCACTTCGAGAGCTTCTCGGCCTCCGGGTCGGATTTTGTTGCGGTCGACGTTCCCCGCCTCAACAACCTGAACCCGGACTCCTACGGCGCCGGATCGTTTTTGCAAGACATTCGCTCCGAGGGCTACTTCCTCATCTCGGCGCTCGACTACAAGGGCAAGTATATTGTCGACGCCCTGGTCCGGCGCGACGGTTCGAGCCTCTTCGGCGCCAATCAGCGCTGGCACACCTATTACCGCACATCGCTGGCATGGCGTCTGGCGCAGGAATCGTGGTGGCCGCTGGCGGATGTCAACGAGTTCAAACTGCGCTGGTCGATCGGCACCGGGGGACGCCGTCCCGGCTTCGCCGCCCAGTACGAGACCTACAGTGTCGGGGGCGGCACCATCACTCCGGTCACCCTGGGCAACAAGGATCTCAAGCCGCAGCGCGCCACCGAGAACGAATTCGGGGTGGACCTGATTCTCTTCAACCGCATCAGCACCGGGGCCACCTACGCCAGAACCAAAAATGTGGATCAGCTCCTTTCGGTGCCGCTCCCCAAGGCGGGGGGATTCTCCTCGCAGTGGCAAAATGCCGGAACGCTGGAATCCAACACCTGGGAAACCTTCCTGGAGATGCCGATCATCACCACCGCCGATATGGGGTGGGATATCCGGTTCAATCTGGATCGCACCCGTCAGGAAATTACCGCACTGGAGCGGCCTGCCTACCGGAGCGGCTTCTTCTACTACCGCGATGGCGAGATTTTCGGCGCCTTCTATGGAGCCCGGTGGGCCACAAGCTGCGAAGATCTGCCTGCGGGTGCTCCCTGCAACCAGTTCCAGCTCAACGACGACGGGCTCATGGTCTGGACCGGATCGGCCAACTATACCGACGGCGTTGCCCAGGGTCTCTGGGGAACCGACAGCAAGGACCAGACCGGCGACGACGTCTTCCAGTGGGGCATGCCGGTGCGCATGTTCGCCGAGTGCGAAGCCCGTCGCCAGGGCGGCTCGGGGTGCAAGGATTTCCTCTACCTGGGCAACTCCACTCCCGATGTCAATCTCAGCTTCGTCAATACCTTCCGCTGGAAGGGGCTCACCGTCTATACCCTCTTCGATGGCGAGTTCGGCGCAGACATCTACAACCAGACGCGCCAGTGGGCCTACCGCGAAAACCGCTCCGGCGATCAGGATCAGGCAGGCAAGGCCGATGGCATGAAGAAGCCGGTGGCCTACTATCAGAGGCTCTACAACACCAACGCCCTCAACTCCTGGTTTGTCGAAGAAACCAGCTTCGTCAAGCTGCGCGAGGTCTCGGTGCGCTACGCGCTGAGCCCGGATCTTGTGGACACGCTCTTCCGCGGGCGGGTGACCGGCGTCGAGCTCAACCTGATCGGTCGCAACCTCTATACCTGGACCGGCTACACCGGCTACGACCCCGAGGTGGGTACAGGCAATGGCGGATCGAGCGCCATCGGGCGCATCGACAACTACCAGTATCCGAACTTCCGCACCCTCAGCGCCAGCTTCCAGTTGATCTTCTGATCGGCCCGCGAATATGGAGACAAGGAGAACACCAATGAACAACATCTTCAGGAAGACGGGCTGGAACGCCCTGCTGGTGGCGGCCCTGGCACTCCTGGCCGGGTGCGCCGACCTCGAGGTGACCAACCTCAACGACCCCGACCGCGAGCGGGCAATTTCGAGCGCCAGCGACGTAGAGGCGCTGATCTCGGGCGGCTTCCAGTCCTGGTGGGTTGTGGCTCATCACAACTATCCGGGATCGCCGCTCAGCACCGCAGCCGACGCCCACTCCTCTTCGTGGGGAAACTGGGGCATGCGCGACGCCGGCTGGGAACCGCGCCGGGCGCTCAACAACGACCCGTCGTACAGCTATAGCGGCATTGTGAACACGCCGTGGTCGAGATCCTATCGCTCACTGGCCGCCGTCCGCGACGGCTTTCTGGCCATCGAGGGCGGGGTACGGATTCAGGAGGGCGAAGGCCCCGACAACACCGAGCGGACGCTCGCCTTCGGAAAGTTCATTCAGGCCATGTCGCTGGCCAATCTGGCCGTGCTCTTCGACCAGGCCTTCATTGTGGACGAGGCCACCGACTTCGAGTCGGAGCTGCAGATGGCGCCCTACCCCGAGGTCTGGGCCGCAGCCGAGGCCAAATTCGCCGAGACCATCCAGATGGCGAGTGTGGGCGACTTCACCATTCCCTCGGCATGGGTCGGATTCAATGGCGACTGGTCGGCATCCTATATGGCAGAGATCGCCCGTACCTACCGCGCCCGCTACCGGACGCAGGTGCCTCGCACCCCGGCCGAGCGCGATGCCGTGGACTGGGGTGCGGTGATGGCCGATGCATCGCCGGGACTTTCCAGGGACTACGCAGGCTTCTACGAAGAGGGCGGCAACTGGGCCTGGCATCGTTCCAAACTGCACACCGCCACCTACACCGGGTGGGCGCGCATCGACTATCGCACGATCGGGCCCTCTGACGCCTCGGGCAACTGGGAGACATGGATCAACGCCGGCCCCGACGACAAGAGACCCTTCGACATCGACACCGACGACCGCCGCATTACTGCGGGCGATCCCAGGACCAGCGGCAAATACATTCGCTACATGGGCAACAGTCCCTTCCCCGCCGACCGCGGCATCTATCACTACTCCAACTACATTGATTGGCGCTGGGCCTACGTTCGCGAAGCCAACTTCGTCGCCGAATATCCGGACATGACCAACAAGGAGCTGGATTTTCTGGTTGCCGAGGCAAGCTACCGGATGGGCAACCGGATGCAGGCGATGGAAATCGTGAACAAGTACCGCGCCAATGGCGAACTGCCGCCCTTTACCGACCCCAATGGGGTGGCTCCGGGGGGCGATCGTTGTGTACCGCAAAACCCGGACGGCTCCTGCGGCGATCTCTGGGAAACGCTCAAATACGAAAAGCGGATCGAGCTCTTCCACTATGGAATGGCCACCGAGTACTTCGACGACCGGGGCTGGGGAGATCTTGTGCAGTACACCTTCCTGCAGTTGCCGGTTCCGGGCAGCGAGCTCGAGCTCCTCTTGCAGGAGATCTACAGCTTTGGCGGCCCCGGCGGAGTCAGCTCCGCGCCCGATATCGTCAACGATGATGGAGGCTGGCGCGCTCTGCGCACCAAGGCGCGCGCCTTCGAGCTCTGGGATCTGGCGAATGCCGAAGACATTCACAGACCGGGAATGCGCAAGTGATTGTGCAAAGGAGGAATGTGGGGGGGGCGGGCCGATGGTTCGCCCTCCCTGCCGCGCTGGCTCTTGTGCTTGTGACGGGGGCCTGCGCCAGCGGCGGAATCTTGAATCAGATGTCCAACGTCTGGAGCGAGGACATGGGCCGCGTCACCCGGGCCACTCTGGCAACCGGTCTCGAGAAGATCGTCAGCAAGCACGGGTTGCAGATCGCGCGCACCGAGACCGAGGGCACTGCGCGCGAGATCTATTACGAAACGATCTGGATGCCCCGCGATGTGGTCGCCGACGAAGAGATCCGGGGCGTCACGCATGCGCGCAACCGAATTGTGCTCCGGGGACGCGCGCTCGAATCCACGATGAGCAGAGACAGAGTCTATCGGGTGACCTGGGAGCTTGAAAACGAGGTCAGCTCGATCGACACCGAGGGGTGGCACCCCGACCCTGTTCCCGGTGCAGTGGTCGAGAAATTTCGTCCCATCTATTCGGATCTGATGCTGGAGGTGCGCACAGGTCTGATTCGCTGATGACAAACGCTTCGCGGATCGTGCCGGGCGGGCGTCGCATCACACGTCCGGTCGGTGCGGTCCACGGAGTTTGTCAGGGCTTCGCCTTCGGTCTCAATTTTCGAGCAGTCGCACCTGCGTGGCCCGCACCCGCGTCACCCCTGTCGTCCGGTCGGTGATTTCGACCACTACGCGCAGCAGACCGGGCTCTTCATTCCGCAGATCCAGATCGAAGACGTGCTCGCCGCGTCGCCCGGGCGATTCCACCGACACCACAATCGCCGCAGTTTCCAGATTGAGCTCCTCGGCTGCGGGCAGGGGAATTGCCGGACTTGAGCGCGTGATCGGGGCGAGGTGGATCCGCACCTCCACCGCGCCTGCCCCGGAGATCGCCCCCGGACGGTAGAGCTCGAAGTAGACGCGGAGCAGATCGGCGCGCCAGAAGCGGGTGGCCGGAAGGAGCGGCACCGGCAGTTCGCCGAGATCCAACTCGGCGCGGGGCGCGATCCCCACCACCAGATCGCTGGCCTCGAAGGGCGCATCGTCGCCCACCGCGCGCAGAGGGTCGTCAATCCGGAAGTGTTCGGAGCCGGGGAGACGCTGCGGAGCAGGGGCCGCGCCCGCCTCTTCGCCTGTGTTGTCGTGGACATCGTGCCGGGCCGAGATCGAAAGATGACGGACGGCCGAATCGTGGCGCAGCACAAGTGTGGAGAGGTGGCCGGGGCCATCGACGGGCACCATTCCGGCGCGCGCGATCTCGGTCAGGGCAGGGTCGCGCACAACGACGGTGTGACTTGCGCTCCAGGGCTCCAGCGCCAGACTGTCGCCGACCATCTCCAGGTCGGTCGCGGGCAGCCAGATCGGCGACGAGACCGCCATCACCCTGAGCTGGGGCAGGCCGTTGTCGAGAATGCGCACCGCCTGTGCCGAAAGCGCGCTCCGGGGCCGGTCGTCGAACCCCGAGATCGGGGGCGGCGGCGGTTGGCGTGCGGCGAACTGGTCATCGGCAACGAAGCGGCGCGACGCTGCCTCCAACGCTCCGGGGCTGGGCCGGGGCCGGGGCCAGGATGCACTCCAGAGCCGTTCAAGCTCGGCGTAACGCAAGCCGAAGGGACCGCCCATGCGCGCCAGATCCTGATAGTAGAAGAGCTCCAGAAAGTATTGGGGGCGCAAGCCGTCGATATTTCCTGCGGTGAGCCGCGCCGAAGGGGGCAAAAGCCGGTGAATGCCCTCGACATGCTGAAAGGGGCCGGTGCCATTGGTGTTGCCGAAGAGAAAATAGGTAAAGTCCGGCGGATGCATATTGGCATAGCGCCAGATCTCGTACTGCGGGGCCAGATCGTAGCCGCCCACTTGGTCAATTGTGATGCGCCGCTCGCGCAGATCGGCCTGACTGGGCCCCAGAACGCCGCGCGTCACCCGGTCCGGGGTGCCGTAACGTATATACAGGGTGCCGCGATCGTCGGTGCGGTAGGGCGAGACGAAATTATAGACAAAGTTGCGCCGCGCGAAGGCGATGCGGCGCCAGTGCTCGATCAATCGTTCGTTGAGAAGGGTGGCCGGGGTGGGGTCGCGCTCGATCCAGAATTGCTTGATTGCGCGGGCCAGCGCCCCCGGATCTTCGCGCCCGATCGCATCCCAGTACGCGACCGCCGCCGAATCGGCCACGGCAAAGGTGCGGCGCCCCTCGGCCAGGATCTCCTCGCGGGCGGGTCCCGCAGCCGCGTTGCCCGAAAATCCCCATAAAAAGATCACGCTGGCAATCTCTTCGTAGCGCACCAATTCGTGCTCCGTCACCGCCCCGATAAAGGCCGTGGCAATGCGGGCGTCCTCTTCGCCCATCTCTGTCAGGCTGTCGCGCGCCGCGATCCAGAGCGCAAGAGCGCCCTCCACATCGCCGTTCTCGATGAGCGCCTGGCCGCGGGCGTGGAGATCGTCGCCGGGCCGATCCCGGGCCTGTGCGACCTGTGCAAAGAGATTTAATGGGGATGCGGTTTGTGCAGGGAAGGGGGAAAAAACCGGCAGTGCGGCGGCCAGAGCCAGCGCGTGCAGCGGCCCGGAAGGGATGCGGTGGCGGCGCGGCGCGGTCATCATCGAAGGTAGACCTCTCTTGGCTCCCTTTGTCCTGCTAATAGACCGCAAGGCTGGTGGTCAGCCCCAGGTACAGCGTGTGGTACCAGGCGCCATCGGTGCGGTCTGCGCCTCCCTGGTAGGATGCCGTGGTGCCGATCGCCTCCAGCGCCACATTCAGAGGGCCTGCGCCCCCCTCGAATCCCGCTCCGACCTGAAGAACGAGATGGGGGGCGGGTTCGCGAAAGAGGTTGGCAACGGCCTCGCAGACCAGCGATTCATCGGAGCCCGAAAGCGGGGGGCAGCGCAGAGGTTCGTATTCGAAATCGCGCACCCCGAGCCCTGCCGAAAGAAGGGGACGGAGCCGCTGGCCGCTCGCTCCCGTGAGCAGGCGCACCGAAGCGGTCGCGGCGCGCATGGTCACCGGAACGGTGATCGGTTCGCAGAGCCCCCCCGAAAAGAGTTCGCAGATGGCGATCGACCCGGAGGCCTCCGCGCCGAGGGAGTGCTGAATGCCGAGGCGCGCGCGGATCTCCCGCGCAGGAAAGTGCAGTTCGATCCCGCCGCCGAGAGTGCGCGCCGGATTGAGATCGGAAACGACCTCGAGCAGAGCGAGATTGGGGTTATCCGAGGCCGAATGTTTCGCCATGTGTCCGGCCGACCAGAGCTGTCCGCCGCCCAGCCAGAATCCGGCCCTCCAACTGCGGGCGCTGCCATCGGCCTGCTGGGCCGCCAGGGGGAGCGCAAGGGTGGCCGCGAGGACGAGCGCAGCGACAGGCACGGCCGCAAGGATCGCGGCAAGGCGCGCTGTGCGGGCGAGCAGTTCGGCGATCATGCCGGGCGGTGTCTGTCGGTGGACAGGCGGGCCGAAGCGACGAGGGTCGGACATGGGGGATGAAATCCTTCACCGAAGTGCTCAGGGGGGTCACAGGTGCCGCTCCTCTCAATATATCGGAGCGGCGCGGGATTGCCCAGCGGCGCGCTCCCGGCGGTTGGGAAACCCCAGTGAAGCCTTGCACCATTGACATTTCCCATCGACTCGCCCAACAACTCCAAAGCCTATGCAACAAAATGCCACGCCAAAGGCCACTCCCCTGCATCTGTGCAGGATGACGACCACTGCGAACCGGCGGTGGCCAAGGCTGACGGTTGCGCTGGTTCCGGCAGCAGGGAACCCATGGCGAACGGGAGTGTACCAGAATGCGGAGATTCGGTCGAAGCGAAGCGTTGCCATAAAGTACCGGGCGACATGACCGTGGCCATGTTGCGCCGGACATTCAGTACAAACAGGGAGGCATCCAATGCAGAGATGGACTGGTTGGCGCACCACGCGGAGCGTTCTTTTCATCGCCCTGGTTATGGGAACCGTCCTGGCGGCGATCGCCTCCTTCCCCGCGCCCGCCGAGGCGCAGTGCTATGTCTGCAACGCCGAAAAGAAGTGCACTGCCTGCAACGGAGAGGCAGAGTGCGGCGAACGGGAACGGGGAAGCGCATGCACGGAGCGCTACGACAGCAAGGGCGTAAGTTGTCAGGTGACAGGCGGGTGCGAGTGCGTCAAGATCGAGCGCACCTGGTGGTTCGATACCGAGCGGTGCACCCCCACCTCTGAACCCTTGGCCATCCTCGACAGAGATCTGCGCCATGTGGAGGTTGCCGGAAAGGAGCTGGTGTTGCACCGGGTCGGCGAGCGGCACTTTGCGGCTGCAGCCTGCGGGCGACCGGACTCCTGGGTTGTCCTGGCTCACGAAGACCCAAATGGAGCTCTGCGCGTCACCACAAATCGGCTTGCCGTCCGTCTGCAGCGCTGGGTGTACGGCCTGTCAGCTCTGCCGCAGCCGAAGTGATGGCCGACGCACAACTCTTCGAGTGATTTCCGGGGGACTGTGCAGGGCGTTGTGACATCACGCGCCCGACGACGTTCAAGACCGGATTCACACAGCCATATTCCCGCTACCCCGGCCGGATGACCTGGCTGCGGTGGGCGCCAACGGAGATCATGGCGATCGGGGCGCGAACAAGCTCTTCGATTCGGTGAAGGTAGGCGCGCGCGCTGGACGGCAGATCGGCGAGGGTGCGGGCTTCGGTGGTCGGCGTTTGCCAGCCGGGAAGGATTTCGTAAACCGGTTCGACCTCCTGGAGCTGCCAGGAGCAGGCCGGGAAGGCGATTTCGCGGCCGCGCAGCCGGTAGCCGGTGGCGATGCGGAGTTCGGAGAGGGTGTCGAGGACGTCGAGCTTGGTGATTGCGATTCCGGTCAACCCATTGACGCGGGCGGCGTAGCGCACAACAGGCGCATCGAACCAGCCGCAGCGGCGGGGGCGTCCGGTGGTGGCTCCGAATTCGCCGCCCAGCTTGCGAATGCGCAGATCCATCTCGCTGTCGAAGGCGGTGGGCAGCGGACCATTCCCCACGCGGGTGGTATAGGCCTTGGCCACTCCGACCACCGCATCGATCGCGGTCGGACCAATTCCCGACCCCACCGCAGCCGCTCCGGCAGTGGTGTTCGACGACGTGACAAAGGGGTAGGTGCCGTGATCGACGTCGAGTGCGGTGCCCTGCGCCCCCTCGAGCAGCACCCCCTTCCCGGCCGCCAGCGCCGCCGCGATCTCTTCGCCGGCATCGGTTGCCACCTCGGGAAGTCGATCGGCGACGGTGAGCGCCTCTTCGACCGTGCCCGCCTCGTCGGGGTCGCCACCCAGTTCGCCGATCCGGCGCCGCGCCCAGTCGATTCCCCGCCTGACCCGCTCCGGCCCCCGCAGCGGATCAAGCAGATCGGCAACCCGCACCCCCCGCCGCCCCGTCTTGGCTTCGTAGGCGGGACCGATTCCACGCCCCGTTGTCCCGATCCGGCGCCGGGCCGCCCGCTCGGCTGCGTTGTCGAGCGCCACATGCCAGGGAAAGACGACGTGCGCGCGCGTGCTGACCCCGATCCGCCCCCCGGGTTCGACTCCGCGCTCGGTCAGACCATCGATCTCGGCAAAGAGCTGCAGGGGATCGACGACCACGCCATTCCCCAGGAGGCAGCGCTTGCCGGGATGCAGGATTCCCGAGGGAACCTGATGCAAAACAAATTTTTCCTGGCCCAGATAGACCGTATGACCCGCATTGGCGCCCCCCTGATAGCGGGCGATCAGATCGGCGCGATCGGCCAGGACATCGACAATTTTTCCCTTGCCCTCGTCGCCCCACTGGCACCCGACCACAACGGTGCACGATCCGCCAAGCGCCGCAGGATCAAGAGCGGTCCTCATGCGGGCGTCAGAAGCCCGGAATCCGCGTGCAGGGCGATGCCGGCCCGATCCAGGCACTCCGCGACCTCGGCCCGACGCTCCGGGGGCAGGGGTCGGAGGGGACGCCGGGGAGAGCCGCCCCGGTAGCCGAGCAGATCCAGCGCGACCTTCACTCCCGCCACCCCCATTCCGCCCACCAGCGCATTGTGCAGCGCGCCGATCGGCTTCTGCAGCGCACCCGCAGCCGCCATCTCGCCCGCCGCAACCCGTCGGCAGAGCTCGACGCACTCCCGGGGCGCCACGTTGGCAACGCCCAGGATCCCCCCCACGGCCCCCACCTCGAGCGATGAATAGAGCAGGGCGCCGCTCCCGACCAGAACCTGGAAGTCGCGGCGCGTATGGGTCACAAGATCGGCCACGCTTTCGAGCTTTCCGCGCGAATCCTTGATCCCGATGATCTTTTCGTGCTGCGAAAGCTGCGCAATCAGCCCGGTCGGGAAGTCCAGGGTGGAGAAACGGGTCGGCACCTGGTAGAGGATCACCGGAACGGGCGATTCATCGGCTAGGGCCTCGTAGTGCTCCCGCACCACCTCGGAGGTCATGGCACCCCTGTAGAAGGCCGGTGGCTGAACCAGAACTGCGTCGCATCCCTGCGCGGCCGCCATGCGCGTCAGCTTCAGGGTGCTTCGCAGCGATTCGGCTCCCGTCCCGGCCACCATCAGCACGTCATCGGGCAGCGCCCTGCGCGCGGTGGCCCAGCAGCGATCGCGCTCCTCTTCGTCCAGATACACGGCCTCGCCGGTCGAGCCGCCGATCACCATTCCCCGCACGCCGCTCTCGGCCCAGCGGCTCACGTTCTCGCCGAGCGCCGCCAGATCGACCTCGCCGGTGACGCGTCGAAGGGGGTTGTGGCGGGAATCATGACGCCGCCGATGTCGAGAGATGTTGTGCTGTGCGCGTCGGGGACGCCATTCACAATATTTGTCATTGTCGTTTCGTTGTTTTGGGTTAATTTCAGGTTGAATTCGGTTGAATTCGGTCTATACTCGGTCGAATTTCAAATTCAATTCGGTATTGGTTCGGTTTTGGTAACCTTTTCGGGTCCGTTCAGGCTGCCGGGGGCACTCCGGACGCTCATGCATCTTCGGATGCGAAAGCGCCCATGGCAAGCGGCCGACCCCGGCCCGGCGGGTAGAGTCCCATCATTTCGCGGGCTCGCTCCAGCGTTTCGCCTGCACGTTTGCGCGCGCGCGCGGCCATATCCATGATTCGTCCATCGAGATCGGTTTCGCGTTGCAGAACATCGGCCCGCCGCTCGCGCATGGCAGAGGTCAGCGCCACCAGCGCCTCGGCCGTTCGTCCCTTCAGATCCACATAGCGCAGCGTGCCCGCAAGGTAATCGCTCTGCATCGTTGCCGCCTCGTCCGCGTGTCCACAAGCCTTCAGGAGCGTCAGCAGATTGGCGACCCCCGGGCTGACCTCGCCCCCCTGCACAACCCCGGAGTCGGTCACTGCCGAACGAATCTTCTTGCGCACCGACGCCTCGTCCTCAAAGAGCCCGATATAGTGCCTGGGCCCCAGACTCTTGCTCATCTTGCGGGTCGGGTCGGCGGTGGACATCACCCGGGGAACCTCGGTGAGGAGCGTTTCGGGTTCGGGAAAGAGAAATCCGAAGCGGTTGTTGAAGCGTCGCGCCAGCCCCCGGCTCAGCTCCAGGTGTTGCGACTGGTCCTGCCCCACCGGAACGCAGCCCGCGCGGTAGGCCAGAATGTCGGCCGCCTGCAGAACAGGATAGAAGAGAAGTCCCGCCGAGGTGAAGGCGCCGTCGTCCGTGCGGCTCTCTTCGGCATCGCCGGTCGGAAGCGCCGATTTCTCCTTGAACTGCGTCATGCGGCCCAGATCGCCGAGCGAGGTGAGGGTGGCCAGGAGCCAGCAGAGCTCGGTTTGTTCGGGGACCGTGGACTGGATATAGAGGGGAGTGCGGTCGGGATCAATGCCCGCAGCCAGGAGACTGACGAACATCTCGCGCGAGGACTGGTGCAGTTCAGCCGGATCGTCGGAGGCAATCAGGGCGTGCAGATCGACGACGCAATACACGCACTCGCGCTCATCCTGAAGCCGCACCCAGTTCCGAACCGCGCCGAAGTAGTTGCCGATCGTCATGACGGCGGTGGGCTGGATGCCGGAATAGACGCGCGCCGGAGTGGCGGAAGAGGGCGAGGTCATGATGAGAGGAAGTGTGGGATTGCAGAGAGGCGGTCGGAGCGGATGGGGAATGAGGACGAAGCCGGGATGGGGCGGCAGGAGGGGGACTACAGGCAGGCGCGGGGGGTAACAATATAATTTGATTTGCCTGGGGCGCCTCGGGGGATTGATCGGTTCGGCGGGAATTTCAGGATATCGGGAGCATGAATCCGCAGCGCGCCCTCATGAAGATCTACGGTTCACACTCTCTCTTCGCCGCCTGCACATGCCCGACGCAAACCGCACCCCGGCCCACTCCTCCGCACCGGCCGCAGACGAATCTCGCGACGCGCTCCTCGCCACCGCAATGGAGGCCGCCCGGGCCGCAGCCGGAATTCACAGTCAGGCGCTCAGAGATGGAGGACATCGCCGAACCGCCTCCAAGTCATGGGGCAACGACTTTGTGACCGATGTGGATCTGGCCGCCCAGGAGGCCGCGCTCGCGGTGATTGGCGCCCGCCACCCGCACCATGCAATCCTGGCCGAAGAGGACGAGGGAACCGAACCCGCAGGCGATGCCCGCCGCACCCCGGCCGAATCCGGGTCACGCCATCTCTGGATCGTCGATCCTCTCGATGGCACCACCAACTTCATGCATGGCCACCCCTTCCACGCGGCCTCGGTGGCGGTTCACGACAGCCAGGGTCCCCTTGCGGCCACGGTCCATGCCCCGGCCCTTGAGCGCATCTGGACCGCCACGCGCGGAGGCGGCGCCCGCGAGAACGAGCGGCCGATCCGGGTCAGCAGGGTGCGGGCGCTGAGCGGGTTCCTGGTCGGCACCGGCTTCCCCTTCAAGACCCCTCGCCACATGGACCGCTATCTGCGCCAGCTCGAGGCCGTGCTCCGCGCAACTTCGGGGGTACGGCGCACGGGAGCCGCCGCCATCGATCTGGCCTATCTGGCAAGCGGCATTCTGGATGGGTTCTGGGAGCTGCAACTGGCGCCCTGGGATTTTGCCGCCGGAGCGCTCCTGGTTGCCGAGGCGGGGGGCGTGGCCGAGTGCATCGAAGGGGGGCCGCTCGGGGTGGCGGCAGGATCGGTTCTGGCGGCCAACTCGCACGAGGGGGTGGCCGGGCTGAGGGGGTTGCTTGGGTAGGGGGGGAAGGGTTCGACGCGATTTTGATTCCCCGCACATCGTCGATCGCATGAATTCCTTCACCATAATTCCCGCTTCGGCGGCCTTGTGCGGGCGCATGCTGCCGGGCGAGCGATGGCGGAAGACTTCAATCCTGTGCGCCTTGCACAACCATGAGATCGCTGGCGGAGTGGCCGAAGGCTTGGAGGAGGCGGTTGCAGCGCTTCTGGATGCTTTTTGCGTTCATTGCGGTCTCGGCGAAGAGACCCGATTGTCCTAATTGACATGGCGCGCGAAAGTCGCCCGAGTCGGTGGAGACCCATGGGTTGTATTTTCCCCAGAGCGGCGTCACAACCTCCAGAAAGTTATGCGAGTGACGGGCATAAACCGCTTCGAAGACTCCCTTGAGCACATCCCTCCACATTCCGACCGCGTGCTCGCGTCCCCAGAGGATATAGGAAGATAGAGGCGTATAGGGACTCCTCCTTCGTGCGGGCGGCTCCCTGCCCCCATCCTCGCTCATCCGTGGAGTGTCCTCGCCCGGCGGTGGGGGTTGCATCGGCGCGGGCTGCGGCTGTGCAACCGGCTGCGGGGGCGGAGTTCCACCCTGTGCGGCGAGCACAATCCTGAGATCGCTGGCAGAGTGGCCGAAGGCCTGAAGAAGACGATTGCAGCGCTGTTGGATGGCCTGTGCGCTCGCATTGGTTTCTACGAAGAGGCCCGATTGCCCCAACGGGCGCGACGCGTGAAAGTTGCCGGGGTCGGTGGACACCCAGAGCTTGCGTTTTCCCCAGAGCGGCGTCACGACCTCCAGAAAGTTATGCGGGTGGCGGGCATGGACCGCCTCGAAGACCCCCTGCAACACATCCTTCCAGGTCTTGACTACCCGAGTTTCATGCCCCCAGAGGCTGTAGGATTGAGGTCGCGCGGGAGGCGGTCGTTTTTCGCCCTTCGGTTTCGGCAATGGCTTCACGCCGGGCGCGGGCGCGGTGACGGCTTGGGGCACATCAATCGGCACCCCCCATCCCAAAATCCCGGCCACCTGCGCCGACGTCGTCTTCAACGCGGTTGTCCTCTCGACCCTTCGTCGAATCAGCTCCACCAGCGCGGGGTCGGGTCCATCTGGACCCTGCTGCATATCCCGCCATATCTGTGGGATTTCCTTCCGCAGAAGCTTTTCCTCGCGCAGTTCCACAAGCGCTTTTCGTGCATTTCGCACCGCATCCGGTCCGGCCAGCGCCCCGTATCCCAGAAAACTGAAGGCCCGCTCGGCAAAATCGCGCGGCCGATCCTCGTCGATCTTCAGAAGAGCAAAGCGGCGCTCCATCGGCGGCCCCTTCTCGCGCGGCAGAAAGAACCACCACTCGATCCCCGTGGTCAGCACACAGAGATCGACGCCCTCGTAAAAGGCATAGTTCAACACCTGCTCCACATGATTGTCGAGCCTCTTGCCCGGCGCCTTGGCCTCGATAAAAGCCACCAGCCGTCTGCCGATGTGCAGCGCAATATCGATGCGTCCTCCACCGGTTCGATGCTCAAAGGCCACACGGTCGGGGTCATCGCTCGACCAGCCCAGCTCTCTGAGAATGGGCAAAATCACATGATTTTTGGCATTCTCTTCATTTGCGGGAGTCCTTCCCCGCAACCTCCGGATCCTCTCCGCGAGCGATCCGATCTTCTCCTCAAGCGACATTTGCGATGGTTTCCGGTTTCCATGTTGCGCAGCCCGCTATCCTGATCCGCGGGACTGCTCGTGCATACGCCCCACCCGCACGGCCGCCACATCGTTCACAATGAAGATACGGAATCCCTGCGCAATTCGCCCGGCAATGTCGTCCGCACCGGCGGTAATGCCGCACGGCACTCCATGGGCAAGGCACGCCGCCAGCACGCGCTGGATTGCATTCTCCACCGCCTCCATGTCGCCCCCGTAGGCGCGGCGCAGATCGCCCGGACCCGCAAAGACCACGCTGACGCCCGCAGTTCCCACAATCTCATCCGCCCGCTCGACCCCCGCACGGTCCTCAATAATGAGAATGGCCAGCAGCGACCCCTCCGGATTCGCGGGCCAGAGTGCATCGCCCATCGCTGCCACCGCCACCGCCGCATCCTCGGGCGACTCCACATGGGGGAAGACGATCGCGGCCATTTCGGCGTCCAGTGCTCTTGCAACATGATCCTGCGCGGCCTCGGCGCCATCTCGAATCGAGGGAATGCGCAAAATGAGCGGATGCGGCGTTGCGTCGCCTGCACCCTCGGCAATACCGGCCATGTATTCGCCTGCGGTCTCCAGATCGAAGGGACCCGATTCCAGCGAGTAGAAGACGAAATCGAGTTCGCGGTTTGCCCCCATCAGAGCGCCCTGGGCACGGGTGCTCTCGCCTGGAAAGGCGCCGAAGACGGGCTGACCGGCCACCAGACGCTCGATCAGGGGCGTGGCGTCGGTGGGAGCGGCAGGTACCCGGGATGCGGCGTCGGACATGGAGGATGCGGCATTGTCCGCAGAGGCGTCGGGCCGGTCCGGAGCGGAACATCCCACGGCAACCAGAGCAGGAATCGCCAGGAGCAGAGGGGCGCGGGAAGGGACAACGAAGGGGCGGCAGACGAGAGAGCGAATCATGAGAGACTCCGGAACCGAGGGAAAGGGATTTGCGGCCGCAGGACAAGGAGCGCGCGGCATTTCGGGTGCGCGCGCGGCATCAATCCACCGACCGTCAGCGGGTGCGCAGGAGATTCCCGCGCAGGGGACTTTCTTGCGGCACATGGTTTCAGCAGGTAAAGATACGTGCCCTTCCCCACTCTGGACAAAATCACCCGGAGCGACTCGCCACACTCACACCACATCAGGAGCATCGTTCAATCATGGCGAACACAAAACACTGTATCACCCTTCTCGGCGCCCTCCTTATCGCGGGAATCGCCGCCGAGACCGCCTCGGCGCAGAGCGCTGCCCACCGCCACATCGGCCATGTCGGCGACGGATTCAGCGGAACCCCCGACGAAATGGGCCTCCTCGCCACCGCCCAATCCGAGGCCGAAGTCGCCGCGCAGCACGCCGGACTGGCTGCGAACGCCGAAGATCTGGCGGGAATTCAGAGCCACATCATGCATGTGCTGCACGCAGTCGATCCCTCGAGCGCCGAGATGGGACCGGGACATGGCTACGGGCTGGGCCGCGCCGCCATGGGATGCGCCCAGCATATCGGCATGGCCGGCGAAGCGGACGACGCCTCGGATGCCGTCGCGATGCACGCCGAACATGTCGGGACCTCGTGCATGAACGTTGCGGGCTGGGCCGAGGGGATCGCCGAAATGGCCGCCGCGATCGCCGATGCCACCGACATGATGGCAGCGATGGCCATGGCCGAAGAGATCGTCACGATGCTTGACGCGATCATGAACGGAATGGATGCCGATGGCGATGGCCGCACCTCCTGGGGTGAGGGCGAAGGCGGTCTCATGCAGGCGGCCACGCATCTGCGGCTGATGAAGGAGGCCGAAGGGCTGGGCTGATCTTCCTCTTCCCCATACAGCCCGTGGACACACCCCAGGCGGTACTGTCCGCGGGCTGCCAGGGCCCTCTTCGGAAAAAACGACCACCCATGAAGATGACACGATGACATTGACACAACGACGCGCACGCGCGACCCGGTGCGCATCCCGGAGGTACGCCTGGGGCTCCCTCGCCGCGGCCTCCACCCTGACCATAATCGGCGCCCTTCCCTTTGCGGCCTCCGATCCTTCGCCGGCAGCGTCGTCCCCGGCCCCGAACCTCGGCGATCGCGCTCCGGCCATTGCCTCCTTCGCTGCGACGCCGACTGCACCCCGGCTTTCCGTGGAATCCCGGACCCGCCAGGACAGCGTGAGCTTCGCCGCAGACATTCTGCCGATCTTTCGCGCCCGGTGCGCCCAGTGCCATGGGGCCGAAGATGAAGATGGCGAGATCCGCACCGAGGTCAGTCTCAACCTGCTCGAATACGAACGGGTCATGGCAGGATCCGAGTTCGGCACCGTGATCGAGGCGGGCGACCCCGATGGCAGTTTTCTCCTGGACATGATTGTGGACGGAAGCATGCCCGAGACGGGCGACCCCGTTCCCGAAGAGGAGATCGCCCTGATTCGCGCCTGGATCGCGGCGGGGGCGCAAAACAACTGATTTTGCAACGCATCCCCCCGCACCCACAGGGCGTGCGATAGTACGATAGAACGAACAGAGCACGACCCGCACAAGAACGAACAGAGCACGACCCGCACAAGAAAGAACAGAGCATGATCTGCACAAAACAACTGGCTTCGCACCCCTCACCGTCCCCCCAACCTTATCACCCACGCCGCCGTCTCACCGCACCCTTCACTCTCGTCGGCTGCGCGCTCCTGGCGGCCCTGACGATCGCCGGCTGCGACCAGGATCCCGACGAATCCCCGCAGGCGGTCGGTCGGATCGAGGCCCTCATGCTCACCGAGGGGCGAACCGAGCAGGTCGACGTCTCCTCCCACTTTCGCGATCCCGAGGGCAGGGGACTCACCTTCCGCGCCAGCTCCTCCAGCCTGGATGTGGCCTCGGCGGCGACAACCGGGAGCGTGGCCACCATCAGCGCGCTGGCTCCCGGGGTGGCCACAATTCTGATCACCGCCACTGATCCCGGTGGAAATTCGGCCGAGCAGAGCTTCGCCGTCACCGTTGCGGCCGCGCCGGTGATCGAGCTGGCGGCAACCCACAGCGAGGCCCCCGAGTCCGAGGACATTACGCTGGCCCTTGCGCTCTCGGCTCCGCCCGCCCTGCCCATCAGCGTGGGCTACACTCTGGGCCGCGACACTGACGAAACGACCGCCGACGCCGATGCGCGCGATTTCGCAGGCGGTTCGCTGACGGGCGCACTCGAAATTGCGGCTGGAGCCAACGAGGCGGCGATCCGCATTGAGCTTGTCGATGACAGCGAGATCGAACCCGCGCGCGAGTTCTTTACCCTGACCCTGAGTACCCCGTCTGCAGGCGCCGGCTACAAGCTGGGCACAAGCATCCGGGGCACTGGCGCAATCGCCGAGGGGGTATGCGATCGGACACCCGTGGTCCAGAGCGCGATCATCGCAGCGGTCGAGGAGCGGGCGGACTGTACCGCCATTCAGGACGAAGATCTTGAGCAGATTCAATTTCTTGTGGTCGCCCCCCCTCAGGCTTCGATTGACCGGCAATCCTGGCGATCCGATCCGATTTCGCCGCCCGGATTCTGCGAGGGCGATTTCATGGATTCTCCGCGCCTGACATCGGGCTGGCTGATGCCCGGCCAACAGGCCACATGCCCATCGGGTTCGCCCTTCCCGAATCACACCATGTTTGCAGGCGCACGCGGGACTGCGGCAGGCACGACACTCCAACCGGACGACTTCAGCGGATTCGGAAATCTCTTTGGGCTGTTCATTGTCAATCTTGGGTTGGAGAGCCTTCCGGCCGACATCTTCGCCCATCTGGATCGACTCTATCAACTTGTTCTCATCAGAAATTCGCTCTCTACCCTGCCTGCGAATCTCTTCGCCAATCTCGAAACGCTGGGCAGCCTGATTATGCAGGAAAACGGGTTGACCGAACTGCCCGACGACATCTTCAATGGGCTCAGCGCGCTCGAGGAGCTGAATCTGGACAGAAACCGGCTGACATCTCTTCCCGAGGGGCTTGCAACGCTCACGAATCTGAACACGTTTTCGGCCATCGGGAATCGGTTGCAGACTCTTCCCGCCCAGAGCCCGAGCGGGCTTTTCGGACTCTATCTGGGCAGAAACGGAATTGCCGAGATTCCCACCGGATGGCTGGCCGCCAACAAAGGGCTCAGAGAGATCGACCTCCATCAGAACAACATTGCCACGATTTCTGCTGAATCCTTCCCCGCGCTGCCCAATCTTGCCAGCCTGTATCTCTACGAGAACCGGATCGAATCGATCGCCCCGGGGACATTGGCCAACCTGACCGGGCTCAGGGTGCTGATTCTGGCGCAGAATCGGATCCACACACTCCCCGAGGGCGCCCTTGCCGGACCCGACAGCCTCAGGTGGCTGGCACTCGACGAAAACCGGATCGAATCGATCGACGGCAAAGCCTTTGCAGAAACGAAAGGCCTGGAGCAGTTGTGGATTTCATCCAACATGATCGAAGCGATCAATCCCGATATTTTCGCCGGCCTCTCCAATCTCCAGCTCCTGTCGTTCGCCAACAATCATCTGAACACGCTTCCAGACAACCTCTTCGCCGATCTGAAGATGCTGCGCGCGACCAGCTTTGCCAAAAACCGGATCGCATCCCTGCCGACGAAGATGCTTGCACAGTTGCAAACGCTAGCGGTGCTGCTCCTGTCCGACAACCGGATCGAAGAGCTTCCCAAGGGCTTCTTTCTTGGTCACCCCGGACTCGAAGACCTCGACTTCACCGGCAACCCCGGAGCGCCTTTTCCCCTGGTTCTTTCGGTTGCGCGCATTGACAACGAAAACGCTCTGGCGCCTGGACCGGCAACCATTGCGGCACGGATGCCCATGGGTGCACCCTTCGACCTTGCGCTTCCCATGACCATCCATGGAGGCAACGCCAGCGCCGAAATCCTGCAGATTGGCGCAGGGAGCGAGTTTTCCGAAGAGGAAACGGTCACCCTGGAGCCGGGCGCGATGGGCACCCAGGTCAGCCCCGGTCCCCGACCGCGCATTGCTTCCGGCTTTGCCGGCCTGGATCTGGTGATCGGCCAGCCGGTCGTCCTCTTTGGCGAACGCGACAACCATGCGCCGGTTGCCGTGCGCCCGATTGCAACCCACCGGCTTCGTCTGACCAACCCGGATCGCTCCTTTGCCGGTGCCCAGCACTTCCAGGATCTGGATGATGATCCGCTGGAATACAGCTTCGCGCTCTCCAATCCCGGCGTGGCTTCGCTCAGCGCGACCGATGCGCACATTGCGATCCGCGCTGTCGAGCCCGGCGGCACCGAGGTCACAGTCACCGCCACCGATCCGGAAGGTCTCAGCGCCAGCCTTTCCTTTTCCATCCTGGTACGCGGATTCGTGCCCGGGTCCTACGATCTGGAGCTGATCCTGATCGATTCGATGAGCGCCGAACTGGAAGGGATCTTCCAGGATGCGGCCGAGTGGTGGATGACGATCCTCGGCGGCAACGACCTGCCCTCCGTACCCACCGGCCACCTCAGTCAGCTCGGGTGTGGATCAATCGTTACAGATCAGACATCGGCCAGTATCGACGACCTGCTGGTGGTTGTGGCAACGCCGGAGATCGACGGACGCGGGGGCATCCTTGCCGGAGCCGCACCCTGCGCCGTGCGCGAGGAGTCGCTGATCCCCTTCATGGGGGTTGTGCAATTCGATCTTGACGACCTGAATGGGCTGATCAGCCAGGGAATGAGCAACGAAGTCGAAGAGGTCATTCTCCACGAGCTGGGACATGTGCTCGGGATCGGAACGCTCTGGGAGGCCAGGGGATTCCTGCAGAACCCCTCGCTGGCAGGGGCTTCCGACGCCGATACCCATTTTTCGGGACCGCTGGCCATCGAAGCCTTCAACGCCGCCGGAGGCGACAGCTACCCGGCCGCCAAGGTTCCGGTTGAGAACCGGGCCGGTCCGGGTTCGGGCGACACCCACTGGCGCCAGTCGGTGATGAAAACCGAGCTGATGACGCCCTTTGCCACGATCGGAATCCAGGATCCACTGAGCGCAATCACACTTCAGTCGCTGGCCGATCTTGGCTATATCGTGAACACCAACCTGGCCGACCCCTACACACTTCCCGAGGACGCCGCGCCGCTCCTGGCCGATATACAACGGATTTCTCTGGTCGGCGATGTATTGCGCGAACCGATTATTGTGGTGGACCGCAATGGGCAGGTGGTGGGCGTTTCGAGGCCGAACGAACGATAAGACACAGTCCACAAGACACCAGTCCGCAGGCAAGGCCATGGCGCCGCCCGGCGTGATTCGCAGATCGGTTGTGGATCATGCCGGGCGCACAGGCAAATTTTTCCGGCACAGCACCTCCCTCCGGCACAGGGCCCCGCATGGACAACGGCCGCACAACAAACCGTCAAGGGGGAATCAGTTGCGGCGCCGCGTGGCGATCTCGCTCTTCAATTCGTCCAGGGTAACGGTTCGCTCTTCGCCGGTCTCGTCGCGCAGCGCGATGATCTCTCTGAAGATGTTGACGCTCTGGACCGTCTCGGAGCCTCGCAGCGTGCGAATGCGGCGTCCTGTGCGCGGAAAGCGTCGGCGGGCCTCGACGTAGCTCCTGTGTTCATACATGAGGCAACACATCAGGCGGCCACAGCAGCCCGAGATTTGCGACGGGTTCAGCGACAGGCGCTGGTCCTTGGCAAGTTGCAGACTGACAGGACGAAGCTCGGGCAGCCAGGTTGAGCAGCAGAGTTCGCGTCCGCAGCGTCCCACACCGCCCAACATCGCCGCCTCGTCGCGCACCCCGATGTGCCTGAGCTCGATGCGCGCGCGAAAGGTGCGGGCGAGATCGCGCACCAGTGTCCGGAAATCGACCCGTTTCTCGGCGGTGAAATAGACGATCAGCTTCTTGCGGTCGAACTGCCACTCGGTCTCGGTGACCTTCATGCGCAACCCGCGCTGGGCCACCTGCTTGCGGATTTCATCGCGGGCAATGCCCTCGTCGCGGGTCCGGAAGTCGGCACGGCGGATTTCGTCTTCGGTTGCAAGGCGCAGGACGCGCAAAGTGGGCGCAGGGGTGGCGCATCCGCCCGATGCCGAACACTTGCGCTCGGCGATGTTCCCGATTGCGGTCACCTCGCCCAGATCCTCGCCCCGCTCTGCCTGCACAACCACATGATCGCCCGGCGCAAGCTCAATTGTATCGTAGCGATAGTATTCGCGGCGCCTTCCCTTGAAGCCGACCTCCGCGAACCCGATCATGCCTGGCTGGTTGCCCGATCTTCGATCCAGGCGCCCATCGCCTCGTATTTTGCCCACCGCTGCCGCACCAGCGCATCGATCTCCTGCCCGGCCAGCTCCCCCAGATGGCGCACCAGCGTTTTGGCCACCCGGCGCATCGTGGCCAGCGTGTCGGCGTGCGCACCGCCGGTTGGCTCGGCAATCACCTCGTCGGCCACCCCCAGCCGCAGCAGGTCGGCAGAGGTAAGACGGAGCGCCCGCGCGGCTTCGGCGCGTTTTTCGGCCGAGCGCCAGAGAATTGCGGCACAGCCCTCTGGCGAGATCACCGAATAGACGGAGTGCTCCAGGAGGAGAATGCGATCGGTGACGCCCAGCGCCAGCGCCCCCCCAGATCCACCCTCGCCAATGACGACCGAGATCGAGGGGACCCGCAAGCGCGCCATCTCGCGCAGATTGGTGGCGATCGCCTCGGCCTGACCGCGCTCTTCGGCCCCGAATCCGGGATAGGCGCCGGGGGTGTCGATCAGGGTGATGACCGGTTTCCCGAACTTTTCGGCCATCTTCATCAGGCGCAGCGCCTTGCGGTAGCCCTCGGGGTGGGGCATTCCGAAGTTGCGGCGCAGGTTTTCCTTCATGTCGCGCCCCTTCTGATGACCGATCAGCATGACCGAACGCTCTTCCAGCCGCGCCCAGCCCCCCACAATGGCCTCGTCATTGCGGTAGCGCCGGTCGCCCTTGAGCTCCATGAAGTCGGTGAAGACGGCGCCGATATAGTCGAGTGTGTAGGGACGGCGTGGGTGACGCGCGACCTGGACCTGCTCCATCGGGTCGAGATTGCGGTAGGTTTCCTCGCGCAGAACATCGAGCTTGGCCGAGAGAACGCGCAACTCGTCGGCGACATCCATTCCGCGCCGACCGGCCATATCGCGCAGACGGGCAATCTGGGCCTCGATCTCCACGATGTCGCGCTCAAAGGCGAAGTGGGCAGCGGAGGAAGAAGACACAGGCAGCGCTCCTGCTGGAACGTTTCGTCATGGCGGCGGCCGGCCATGCGGGCATGGCAACGACCGGGAATCCCCGCCAGGGAATTCCGATGGCAAATTCCAAGTATAACAGGATTTTGAGGTCAGCGTCAAATCGAACCCCGACGAGCGACCCGTGCGAACCCGGCGTCATCACAGGGAATCCCAGGCGTCCCCACAGGAAATTCCCCGTATATTCCCGCCGAAATCTCTACGCCGGTGGACAGGAACCGAGCGATACTCGATAGTATTCATGGAGCCATTCGCATTGCAGATCAGACAAGTCCACCACCGGCCGGATGCGGCGAATCGGCAGACCGCCGCCCGCACATCCCCCCTTCATCCACTGCCAGGCGCACGCATGAAAAAGAATCCCGGATTCCCGCCCGCAGATCGAACCGCCCCCAACCGCCGCAGCTTCGTTCGCTCCTTTGCGACCTCTGCGGCTCTCGCCGCCGGCCTGCCCGGACTGGCGTCGGCCACCCCCCCAGCCCCGATCCCCCTCGCCCGGCCACCCCGTGCGCGCAAACCGGTTGCCCCCTCGGACCGGATTGGCCTTGCGGTGATCGGCGCAGGCGGCATGGGAATGGCCGATGTGCAGACCGCGCTTCGCATCCCCGGCGTCGAGCTCGTGGCCGCCTGTGACATCTTCGACGGTCGCCTTGAGAGCGCGCGCGAACGCTACGGCGAGATCTTCGTCACCCGCGATTACCGCGAAGTTCTGGCCCGCGACGACATCGACGCGGTCATCGTCGGCACTCCCGACCACTGGCACCAGCCGATCTCGATCGATGCGCTCCAGGCCGGCAAGGCGGTCTATTGCGAGAAGCCGATGGTGCACCGGATCTCCGAGGGCCAGGCACTGATCCGCGCCGAAGAGGAATCGGGGCGCGTCTTTCAGGTCGGCAGCCAGGGAATGAGCTCGCTCGGCAACGAGAAGGCGAAGGAGCTCTACGAGGCCGGCGCAATCGGCGAACTCAACTATGCCGAAGGGTTCTGGGCGCGCAACGATCCCATCGGCGCCTGGCAGTATCCCATTCCCGCAGATGCAACCGCCGAGAGAGTGGACTGGCCGCGCTTTCTCGGTTCGGCGACCGACCATCCATACGATCCCCTGCGCGTCTTCCGCTGGCGCAACTACCGCGACTACGGCACCGGGGTCGCCGGTGATCTCTTCGTTCACCTCTTCTCCAGCCTGCACTTTGTGGTCAGCTCAAAGGGGCCCACGCGCATTCAGGCGGCGGGGGGGCTGCGCTACTGGAACGATGGCCGCGAGGTGCCCGATGTGCTCCTGGGCGTCTTCGACTATCCCGCAACCGATACGCACCCGGGCTTCAATCTTTCGCTGCGCGTGAACTTTGTGGATGGAACGTCGGGCAGCACCTTTTTGCGTCTTGTCGGCAGCGAGGGCTCCATGGACGTGACCTGGACCGAAGTTGTGCTGCGCAGGAATGCGACGGTTGATCCCATGGACGCCTTCTCGCAGGAAAAGATGGCCGATGCGGCCGCAACCGACGACGCTCTGCCGCGCCGTGTGCGCATGCTGCCCCCCGCCGAGGCCCGGTATGCGGTCGAACCCGGCTACCGGGGAGCCCACCTCGATCACCTCTACAGCTTTATTGCAGCGATTCGGGGCGGCCCCCCGGTGCGCGAGGACGCCACCTTCGGGTTGCGGGCGGCGGCCCCGGCGCTGGCCTGCAATCTGAGCTACTTCGAGGACCGAATCGTGCGCTGGGACCCCGAATCCATGCAAACACTCTAGATGCACAAGGACCCGAGATCATGCATACGGTACACAATCATCCACCGCTCCTGCAAGCTTCGGCACAGGCACCCGCCCCGGCTCCCGGGCGCGCGGTCAGCGCAATCAATATTGTGATTCTGTCATCATGGCTGGTTGCGGTTGCTGCCTGCTCCGGCGGCGGCGATGGCACCGGCGCCCCCGATGAATCCGCCACCCCGCCCGAGGCGTCGGCCACCCCGCCTGCCAACACCCTTACGGCGGCCGAGCGCGAGGCCGGATGGCGCCTTCTCTTCGACGGCGAGAGCACCGAGGGCTGGCGCGGCTACAATCGGGACGCCTTTCCCGACACCGGCTGGGCGGTGATTGACGGCGCACTTGTCGTGGGCGCCACCGCCGGCGATCCGGATGTTGCAATTGGCGGCGATATCGTGACAACCGAATCCTTCTCCGACTTCGATCTCAGATTCGATTTCATGCTCTCGGATGTGGCCAACAGCGGTGTTCTGTACCGCGTGATCGAAGAGCCCGGCGCCGAGATCTGGCACAACGCCCCCGAGTACCAGGTGCTGGACGACCCCGCCTATATCGCAATGGGCACGATGGACATGAACACCCACCTGACGGGCGACAACTACGACCTGCACGCGGCCGGCGACAAGACGCTGCACCCGCCCGGGGAGTGGAACAGCGGTCGCATTCGCGTTGTCAACAATGTGGTCGAGCACTGGCTCAATGGCGTCAAGACGGTCGAATACGAACTCGCCTCGCCCGAGTGGGAGGAGCTCGTCGCCGAGAGCAAATTTGCCCCTTTTCCGCAGTACGGGCGCGCCGTCGCGGGGCCAATCGGTCTTCAGGATCACGGGCGCAATGTCTTCTACCGCAATATCAGGATTTTGCCGCTTGAACCGGTTGCGCTTTTCAATGGCAGCGACCTGACGGGTTGGCAAATGCACGGCACCGAGCGCTGGCATGTGGGAGACGGCGAGCTTGTCTGCGAGAGTGGCCCCGACGCGGCCTACGGCTATCTCTCCACCGATGCAACCTTTGGCGACTTCGATCTTGTCCTCGATTTCCGGCAGGAGGCCGATGGCAACAGCGGCGTCTTCTTCCGCTCCAGCGTCGAGGGCACAACGGTCAGCGGCTGGCAGGCCGAGGTGGCGCCCCCGGGCCTCTTTACCGGCGGCATCTACGAGTCGTATGGGCGCGGCTGGCTTGCACAACCTCCGCCCGAGCTCGACAACGCACTGCGCATGGGAGAGTGGAACACAATGCGGGTGCGCGCCGTGGGCGAGCGCGTCACAACCTGGCTCAATGGCGTTCGCATGGTGGATCTGGCAGACGAGGAGATCGGCGCGGGCACCGGTTCAATTGCTCTTCAGATTCACGACGGAGGCGGAATCAGGGTGCGCTGGCGCAATATCCGGGTGGTGAGTCTGGATTGAAGCGATTGCGATCTCTCAATCCCGCGGAGGTCCCTCGAGCAATCCCTCCAGTGGCTCTTCGCGCGCGCCATTTTCATCGCAGACCGCAAAGGTTGACTCCGCCGCGCCATACATCGCCACGCCTGCATAGTCTCCCGCCCGGTTGAGAATAAAGAAGCGCAGGTCGAAGTTGGGCAATCCGCGCGAATTCCGGAGCCGCGGCTCGACCGTATTGTCGCGAATGCGTCGCAGCGCCGACATGCCCGCATCGATGGGCGACATGCCCTGACGCATGAACTCGACAATCAGAAAGCAGCTCAGATTGTAGAGGTTGGCTTCGCCCCGACCGGTCGATCCCGCCGCGCCGACATCGTTGTCCACATACTGGCCCGCGCCCAGGATCGGGGAATCGCCCGCCCGCCCCGGAATCTTCCAGGAGAGGCCGCTGGTTGTGGTGACCCCGCAGATGTCGCCCCCGGGCGAGAGTGCCTCCAGGCTGGTGGTCCCCCAGAAGGAAACGGGGTCGATCAGGCCATCGTCCACCATGGAGAGACCGGCGGCCAGCGCGGCGGCGTGAAACTGGCGAAGACGCGCGGCGTGGGCCGGATCGGGGAACGCTGCGGCGGCCGCAGGGGCTGGCGAACGCGGCGACGAGGCGCCGGGAGGGCGACGGATCCGGTCGGGGTCGGTGTCTTCGCCGGCCGGAGCTGTTCCGCGCAGCCTCTCTTCGGGATCGAGCCAGTGCGAGGGATCGACCCGCCGCCGCCACTCCAGCCAGAGGGCGCGCGAGGCAGCCGTGTTGAGATCGTCGTGGATCTCGAACCCAAGCGACCGCGCGAACTCCTGCGCACCCTTTCCCACAACAAGGTGATGATCGGTCAGCTCGGCCACCGCCTTCGCCACCAACGACGGCGTCTTCACTCCCTCCAGCCCGGCCACGCCCCCCGCCCACCGGCGCGGCCCGTGCATCAGGCAGGAATCGAGCTGCACCACCCCATCGGCGTTGGGAAGTCCTCCATAGCCGATTCCCATCTCCTCCGGATCCAACTCGGGAATATTTACCCCGGCCACACAGGCGTCCAGCGTATCCTCGCCTTCGGTCATGCCGCGGAAGGCCCGCTCGATCGCGCTCTCGGGTCCACCATTGCGGTACCGGATCGCAGAGAGATCCGCCACCAGGAGCGGACCCGCGCGACCGGGGTGTACGGCCGGAGCCGGGATGGCCGAAAGAGAAATGGGCGATGACAGAGTCGGCAGAGCCCCGGCGGTGGCGCCTGCGGTTGCAGTCCTGATAAAATCGCGTCTTTGCATGGGGGAGCAATCCTCTCGGCGATCGGCGAAGGGTGGGGGGGAAGGGCCGGGGGGTCCGACCGGAGCACCTCCCCTCAACATATTCTGCGCCGGCACACTCTGCATCGTTCTGCACCGGGGCGTCCGGTTCATGCGCGGTCTGCGCGGGCGGCACGTCTGCGAACCCATACCGGGCGGGCATTCAGGCGCTGCCGATTCCGTGCGATCCGCTGCGACTCCGTACACGTTCGCCACGATACATGAGGATGTCCGAGCTGGACTGATCTTGGACGGAGGTTGATTTTTCAAATGAACGCACGTAATCTTTCAAGTGAACGTTCCCGCTTCTTTCATTCGGCCGACATGCCCTCATCCTCCACCCGCGCCCGACTTTCGATTCATGCGGGCCGCCACCGCATTCGTTCCATGACCGATACGACGATCTATCCGCGCCAGGCCGAGTTGCGCCTGCTGGAGGCGCTGGACGACTCGCCCGCCGTGCTGATTCAGGGTCCCCGCCAGTGTGGCAAGACCACACTTGCCCGCATCGTGGGAGCCGAACGCGGATATGGCTACCTCACCTTCGACGACGAGGGCGCCCGCCACGCGGCCGAGAGCGATCCGCTGGGGTTCGCTGCCGACCTGCCCGAGCGCATCATCCTGGACGAAGTGCAGAAGGTGCCCGCGCTCTTCGAGGCACTCAAGATCGAGATCGACCGACGCCGCATTCCGGGAAGATTTCTGCTGACGGGCTCCGCCCAGGTTCTTCTTGTGCCCCGGCTGTCGGAATCGCTGGCCGGTCGTCTGCAGATGCTGCGCCTTCATCCGCTGGCCCAGTGCGAGCTGGAAGAGAGAACCCCCGATTTTCTGGATGCGCTCTTCGCGGGCAGCTTCGCGATCGAAGAGTGTGCACGCCTGGGAGGCGAGCTGGCCGAGCGGATCACCGGTGGAGGATATCCGGCTGCACTCGCCCGACCGCCCGGCCGCCGACGCGCCAACTGGTACCTCGACCACGCCGATGCCCTGATCCAGCGCGACGTTCGCGATCTTTCCCGGATCCGGCAACTGGAGATCCTGCCCCGGCTCCTTGCGGGCGCATCTACCCAGACGGCAAGAATCTTCAATGCGAGCGACCTGGCCGCTCCCTTCGAGGCCAGTCGGCCTACCATTCGCGATTACCTGACGCTCCTCGAGCGCCTCTTCCTTCTGGAGCGCCTTCCTGCCTGGCACAACAATCGTCTCAGCCGCCTGGTCAAGAGACCGAAGCTGCACCTCGGCGACACCGGAATGGCATCGGCGCTGCTCGGTGTGGATGGTCCCGCGCTGGCGCACGACCGGGCGCTCCTGGGCCAGCTCATGGAAACCTTCGTCTTTCAGGAGTTGCAGAGGCAGGCCGGCTGGCACAGTGCGCGTCTGGCCTTCCACCATCTCCGCGACAAGGACGGCATCGAAGTCGATCTCGTCATTGAGAGGGGCGCCGGAGCCGTTGCAGGCATCGAGGTCAAGGCTTCGGGAACGGTACGCACGGGCGATTTCCGCGGTCTGCGCACGCTGAAGGAGGCTCTGGGCGATCGATTTGCCGGCGGTGTCGTGGTCTATGACGGCGAGGCCATTCTCCCCTTCGGCGATCGTCTCTACGCGGTGCCGGTCAGCCACATGCTGGGATTGGCAGGCAGGATGGGCGGATCGTAGTCGAAGCGTCAGGGCCGGGCCTTGGGAGCAACCCTTGAAAATCACGCGAACAGGGGCGTTCGGAGGCTTGCGGATTCACCAGTTTTCAATTTGGATACGGTCAAACTTCCGAACGGACGTATCTTTTTCTTTCATTCAGCCGAGGATCTTCCGAGCGATCCGGCCGGTCGGAACACCACTCGCGGGTTCGCGTCGCGTCAGCGCCCCGACAGCTCCGGAAAGCGATACACAATGACGCCGGTGCCGGGCGCGTTGTCCACATCCACATATCCCTTGTCGGCCATCTCGTTCAGCGCCTTCTCGACCTCGCCAAAGCTCTTGTCCGTCGCCAGAACACCCTGACTGACCGTGAGCTCGCCGCCATTCTCCATCGCCGCCTGCAACAACTGCTGTCGCAGACTCAGCGGTTTGGCGAGTCTCGGCGGCATCTTCCCGGCAGCGAGTTCGGCCTGTGCAAGCGCGACCTGACGCGGATGCGGAATGCGCCCCTCGCGAATGTTGGCCTTCCTGACCAGCGATTTCATTCTGAGGAGATCGATGATCTGACCGACCCCCAGAAGCCCGCCCGTCAGCAGCCATAAAACCCCCGTGCCCACCTTTCCCAGATAGAAGCGGTGGATTCCACAGGCACCCAGCAGGCCGGTACACCACAGCCCATAACTCAACCCCGTCGAATACGGCGCCTCGTCGCTCCCCTGCGCCACGGTCGGCAGGTTGACATTCAGATTGACGGAGAGTTCTCCGCGTTTCTCGCTCATCGTGCCCTCTCAAACTCCGTGGGAATCCGCGCTTCGGGGCTCTGAAGGTAATGGAATCGGGTTGGGGGAGCGCTTGGCTGAAAAAAGCGGATCGCGCCGGGCCACATGCGCCGGAATCCTGCTCCTCCGCCCTGTCCTTTACCCGGCACAGCCGCAGTTGACCGGATCAGCCAACGCAACTCCGGCACCCCCACAATCCGACCGCGCGCAGCAGGATCCGATGCCAGCGAATGCAAATCGCGGAGCTTGTGAGCACCGATCCTCATCCTGTCTGAATCGGGGACAGCTTCGCGGAAAGCCTGCGGAATTTCCGGGGCGGCGGTTCCTCAACCCTTCCCTTCGGCGGCGCACCCGCGCTCTGCCGGGCGAATGCCTTTGCATGTGGAGAGTACTCCTCCTCCACTCACTCCGCCACCCCCTTCTCGTGCAGGATCTCCCACACCCGGTCGGGGCGGATCGGGATATCCACATGGGTGACGCCAAGGTGGGCGAGCGCATCCACCACGGCGTTGGCAATGGCGGGCGGGGCGCCCACGGTGGCCGATTCGCCCACTCCCTTGGCGCCCAGGGGGTGATGGGGCGAGGGGGTGACGGTGTGGCCGGTCTCCCAGGCGGGGGTTTCGACCGAGGTCGGCACCAGATAGTCCATGAACGACCCGGCGAGATTGTTGCCATCCTCGTCGTAGGGGATCTCTTCGTAGAGCGCCGGCCCCAGGCCCTGGGTCAGCCCGCCGTGGATCTGTCCCTCGACGATCATGGGGTTGATGATGTTGCCACAGTCGTCCACCGCCACGAAGCGACGCACCTTGACCTCACCGGTGCCCCGATCGATGTCCACCACGCAGATATAGGTTCCGAAGGGGAAGGTAAGATTGGGCGGGTCGTAGTAGTTGGTGGCCTCGAGTCCGGGTTCAAGGCCCTCGGGCAGGTTGGTGTAGGCCGCAAAGGCGCAGTCCTGGATGCTCACCGATCTGTCCGGCGCGCCCTTCACCGAAAACTCGCCGGGCTCCCACTGCAGATCCTCTTCGCCGACCTCGAGCAGGTGTGCGGCAATTTTCGCCGCCTTGTCGCGGATCTTGCGCGCCGCCAGCGCTCCGGCCGCCCCTGCCGTCGGGGTCGAGCGGCTTGCATAGGTGCCGAGTCCGTAGGGCGCCGTGTCGGTGTCGCCCTCCTCCACCTGTACATGCGCGGCCGGCAGTCCCAGCTCCTCGGCGATGATCTGCGCGTAGGTGGTTTCGTGGCCCTGGCCCTGCGACTTGGTGCCGAAGCGGGCGATCGCCTTGCCTGTGGGATGCACCCGCACCTCGGCCGAATCGAACATCTTGATGCCCAGGATGTCGAAGTCCTTCGACGGACCCGCGCCGAGCACCTCGGTGAAGCTGCACACGCCGATCCCCATGAGTTCGCCGCGCGCGCGCTTTTCGGCCTGTTCGCGACGCAGCTCGTCGTAGCCGATCATCTCCTTGGCCTTGTCCATCGCGGCCTGGTAGTCGCCGCTGTCGTATTCCCAGCCCAGCGGAGAGTGATAGGGAAAGGCTTCCTTCGGAATGAAGTTCTCTTCGCGCAGCGTTGCCGGATCCTTGTCCACCCTGTGCGCAAGGCTGTCCACAATGCGCTCCATACAGTGCACGGCCTCGGTCACGCGGAAGGAACAGCGATACGCGACGCCCCCGGGCGGCTTGTTGGTGTAGACCGCATCGACCTCGGCATAGGCGGTTTCCATGTCGTAGGAACCGGTGCAGATCGAGAAGAGGCCCGCAGGAAACTTCGAGGGCGCGGCCTGCGCGTCGGCGTAGCCGTGATCGGCAAGCGTCTTGATGCGCAAGGCGCGAATTTTGCCATTGGCGTCGGCAGCGAGCTCGGCGTCCATGTGATAGTCGCGCGCGAAGGAATCGGCCTGAAGATTCTCCATGCGGTCCTCGATCCACTTGACCGGCTTGCCCAGCACGACCGACGCCGCAATTGCGATCACATAGCCGGGATAGACCGGAACCTTCCCTCCGAACCCGCCACCAATATCGGGCGACACCACGCGGATCTTCTCTTCCGAGAGCCCCACATGTCCCGCCACCAGCGCCAGCACGGTACGAATCGCGTGCGGAGCCTGCGTGGTCATGTAGACGGTCAGATGCCCCTCGACCGGGTTGAAGTCGGCCAGGCAGCCGCAGGTCTCGATCGAAGCCACATGGATGCGCGGCACATGCATCCGCTCGCGCACCACCACATCGGCCTCTTCAAAGATCCTGTCGGTGGCCTCCTTGTCGCCCGCCTTCCAGCGCCAGATGCGGTTGTCGGTCTGGCCCTCCTTGTCGGTGCGGAGCACGGGGGCGTCGGCGTCGAGCGCCCTGAAGGGATCGACCACCGGGGTCATCGGCTCGTAATCGACCTCGACCGCAGCCACGCCATCGGCCGCCGCATAGCGCGAGGTGGCGATCACGCCGGCAACCTCCTGCGCCTGATACATGACCGTATCGGTGGGCAGCACCATCTGGGTGTCCGACATCAGCGTGGGCATCCAGTGCAGGTTGTAGGCCTCCAGATCCTTTCCGGTCAGCACCGCAAGAACCCCCGGCACCTCGAGCGCCTTCGATGTATCGATGGATTTGATCTTCCCATAGGCAATGGGGCTGCGCACGATATCGAGCCAGAGCATTCCCGGCAGGGTGAAGTCGTCGATGTAGTTGCCCTTGCCCTGCAGGAAGCGCGGATCTTCCTTGCGCTTCATGGAGTGGCCCATGCCACAGATTTTGGCGGATGTTTTCGGGCCGGGGGTTCCGTTTCCGTTGGCCATCAGTTGTTCTCTCCGATCTTTGCGGCGGCATGGCGCACCGCCCTCACGATGTTCACGTAGCCGGTGCAGCGGCAGAGATTCCCCGAAATCGCCTCGCGAATCTCGTCTTCGTCGGGGTCGGGATTGCGTTCGAGCAGCGCGGTCCCGGTCATGAGCATTCCGGGGGTGCAGAATCCGCACTGCAGGCCGTGTTCCTGCTGGAACCCCTCCTGGAGCGGACTCATGCCATCGGGACCGGCCAGCCCCTCGACGGTAGCGATCTCTGCGCCATTGGCCTGAACGGCCAGGACGGTGCACGACTTGGTGGGAATGCCGTCGAGCAGCACGGTGCAGGCGCCGCAGTGGGTGGTGTCGCAGCCGATGTGGGTGCCGGTCAGGTCGAGTTCGTCGCGAATGAGGTGGACGAGGAGCAGTCGCGAATCGACCTCGCGCGCATGGGACTCGCCATTGACGCTGACTGTAATGCTGTGTGTGGCCATGATTGTCGGTCCCTATGCCGGGGTGTGAGTGGTGGCGCGCGCAAGCGCCCGCTGTGCGGCCCGGAAGGTCAGAATGCGGGCCATGTTTTTCTTGTATTCCTCAGAACCGCGACGATCGGCGATCGGCTCAGTGGCGGCTGCGGCAGCCTGGGCGGCCTGGGCCAGTACCTCTTCGGTGGGGGTCCGGCCGATCAGGGCCGCTTCGGCCGCGCGGGCCCGGATGGGCGCGAATCCCAGATTGGTCAGACCGATTCCAGCCTGCGCCACCGTCCCGCCGGCATCGAGTGCGAGCTGGACCGCCGCACCTGCAACGGCGTAGTCTCCCACCTTGCGCTCCAGCTTGAGGTAGGCGCCCCCGCTGCGCTCTGCCGGAGCCGGAATCCGCAGCCCGGTCACGATCTCACCCTCTGCCAGCGCGGTCATGAAGAGGCCGTGGAAGAAATTGTCGATCGGGATGATGCGCTCGCCGCCCGGTCCGGTTGCAACCACCTCGGCCCCGAGCGCCAGCATGGTCGCCGGCTGGTCGTTGGCGGGATCGCCATGCGCGATATTGCCGCAGATGGTGGCGCGATTGCGCACCAGCGGATCGGCAATGACCCGGGCGGTGTCGACCAGAATCGGGTAGCGCGCCAGGACGGCGGGATTCGCCTCCAGCGCATTCTCGGTGACGAGTGCGCCGATGTGCAGGGCACCATCGCGCTCCTCGATGCGATCCAGCCCGGGAATCCGTCCGATATCGACGATGTGGGCGGGCGCGGCCAGACGCAGCTTCAGCATCGGCAGCAGGCTCTGGCCACCCGACATGATCCGGGCGTCGGCGAGCGAACCGAGCAGCGCCAGGGCCTCGGCGAGCGATGCGGGCGCGTGGTAATCGAAGTTGGGAGGAATCATCTGTCTCTTTCTCGTCTTGTCTTCTCTGGTTGCGAGTGAACAGCGGCAGGCGTGAAGCCGGACAGCGGCGCGGGTGCGCGCATCCGGCGCGGTCGGGTCAGTCGGGTGTGGCCGTAGCCAGCTCCTTCTCCATGGCCTGAGTGAACTCCCTGAACATCTTCTTGCTGACGTGCTGCATCATGCCGCGCCCAAGCTGCGCCAGAATTCCGGTGACTCTCAGGTCGGCCTCGACCGTCACCTCGGTCTCGCTCGGGGCAAGCGCATCGATGCGGCTCGTCATCGTCATGTCGGCATTCCCCATTCCCGCCCTTCCCTGTCCCTTCGCCCGCACGACCGCCGTGTGCGCGGCCTCGTCCAGATCGAAGGCCACGGTGCCCCGGTAGGCGGCCGAAACCGGGCCGACCTTGACCGACATTCCGCCCGACCAGGTGTTGTCGTCGATCCGTTCGCTGATCTCGGCGCCGGGAAGCGCAGTGGCCACCCGTTCGGGATCGGTGAGGAAGCTCCAGACCTCGGTGGCGGGGGCGGCAACGGTGAACTGCTCCTGTATTTTCATGCGATCCGACCGGTTTCAGTGGCTTGCGGTGATTCGCTTCCGGGCTCCGGGCAAGCGTTCAGGAGCGGGAAGGGGGCGCAGGAAGGGCGGCAGAGGCCCGTTCGAGCAGCGGCAACAGCATTTCAAGCGCCTCCAGGCTGTGGGCCGGAACCAGATGATCCACATGGGGAAGCGCGGCCACCATGCCCCGGGATTCGGGCCGGTAGCGCGGATCGCCCATCAGCGGATTCAGCCAGAGCAGGCGCCGGGCGCGACGGCGAATCTGCAACAGAGATGCAGCCAGTGCCTCGGTGTCGCCCCGGTCGAGCCCGTCGCTGAAGATCAGAACCGATGTATCGCCGCGCACGATCTGGCGCAAGTAGCGGGCAACGAAATGAGCCAGACAGTCGCCGATGCGGGTGCCGCCCGACCAGTCCTCGACCTCGCGCGCGAAGCGGCTCAGCGTGGCGGCCGTCTGGCCCGCGCGCATCCAGGGGGTGAGCCGGGTCAGCGAGGTGTTGAAGGCGAAGAGCTCGGTGCGGGGCGCCACCTGTCCCAGCGCCATGGCAAAGGCAAGGAGGATGCGCATGTGGGGCTCCATCGAGCCGCTGGTATCGCAGAGAACAACCAGTCCGGGCAGCTCGACGGCCCGTTCGCGACGGGCGAGATCGATCGGTTCGCCGCCCCGGGCCAGCGCGCGGCGCAGACTGCGACGCAGATCCACAATGGTGCCGCGCGGCGCGGGAACCAGACGCCGGCTCGGGCGGGTGGCCAACCGGTGCGCGAGTTCGGCCACGAGCCTCTCCATCTCGCGAAGCTCGGCGGCGGTGCACATTTCGAAGGATTTGCGGCGCAGGAGCGCGCGCGGACTGTAGCCGGGACGCCCCTGTTCGGGGGCGGCAGGGTCGGGGGGACCGGCGTGGCCCCGCTCGGCGATGGTTCGGGCCAGCTCGGCAAGGGGGTTTTCCTGGCCGGGCCAGCGGCGGGGAACCTTCGAGGCGGGTGGGGGCGGGGCGGAGTCGGGGGGCATGTCCGCCGCTGCGGCATTCCACCAGCATTCAAAGAGGTGATCGAAGAGCGGCCAGGCGCGGTATTCGATCTTGAGGGCCGTGCGGAGCGCCAGACGGAACTCGCTGCGGTCGCCGATGTCGATGTGGGCAAGTGCGGTGGCGGCGTCGATTTCGTCGCCGGGAGTGGCAGGAATTCCGGCCTCGCGGAGCACCCCCGCAAAGAGAACGAGATGGCGCGCGAGGGGAGGGACGGTCAAACGCCTGCCAGAAGCATGCCCAGCCACGCACATCCCGCCACGGCCCCGCCGTAGCAGATCAGCTTCAGGAAGCCGCCCATCCTGCGCATCCCCAGATCCATCAGGGTGTGCCGAATGCGGTGCGCGCAGTGAAAGAGCGAGAGCGCCACAATGCCGAAGAGCGCCACCCGGACCGGCCACCACCACACTGCCGCCGCCTTCTCGGCAACGTCGTCGCTGCCCGGCAGCAGAAAGCCGGTCGCCAAAATGAATGCGGGCACGAAGAGCGCCGCCATCACGCCTCCGGCCGAGAAGAGCGCCCACCAGAAGGCCTCGCTGGAGGGCTTCGCCGGACGACCGCCCCCCTGTCCGCCTCCGCCGCTCATCGGACCGCCCACCAGACGACCGCCGCAGTGACGGTCAGCCAGGGCCCGTACCCCATCAGAACGGAGGCGACCGGCGCTCCCAGCTTCCGTTCGCCGATAAAGATCGGCATCGCCTGCGGCACCGCCCTGAACCAGGTCACGGAGTGCCACACGGCCGCGAGCAGCGCCACGGCATGGACGATCATCCACCCGGGTCCGCTCAGCGCCTGCATCCAGTCGTTCAGTGCGGCCTCGCCGGCGCCCAGGCGGCCCAAAGTCACGATCAGCACGATCAGATAGGCGACGACGAAGAAGCTCGTCAGCTCGCGAATCATGAAGCGGATATAGCCGGGACGCTCCAGAAACCACGCCCAGCGGTGCGACCGGTGATACTGCCGGCCCATCTCCGTAGTCGGCCTGTTCATGCCCCCGCCCCCTGCCGCGCCCCGGCACCCTTCGGCATCACGAAACGCTTCATGTATTCCTGTGCGCCCATTGCCTTTGCCTGCTGAATGGCCCCGGCGGGATCCACATGCTTGGGGCACACCACCGAGCATTCACCCACGAAGGTGCACCCCCACATCGCCTCGCTCGAGAGCATGACGTCGAGCCGCTCGCTTCGGCCCCGGTCGCGCGAATCCTTGTTGTAGCGATGCCCCAGCGCGAGCGCCGCAGGCCCCAGGAACTCCTCTTCGTGCCCCACCACGGGACAGGCCGAGTAGCAGAGCATGCAGTTGATGCACATCGAGTACTGCTTGTACTGCGCCAACTCGGCGGGAGATTGCCGGTACTCGCCCTGCGAGGTTTCGTTCACGTCGTCGCGAATGATATACGGCTTGACAGCCTGCAGCTTGTCCATGAAGCCATCGAGCGAAACCACCAGATCGCGCTCGACCGGAAAGTTCACCAGCGGTTCGACGCGAATGGCGGCCGGGTGATAGTCCTTGAGGAAAACCGCACAGGTCAATTTGGGATCGCCATTCACCATCATGCCGCAGCTTCCGCAGACGCCCATCCGGCAGCTCCAGCGGTGGGTGACCGAACCATCGACATGATCCTTGATCCAGTTGATTGCGTCGAGGACGACCCAGTCTTCGTTGTAGGGAACCTGATAGCTCTGAAAGCGCGGCTCCGAGTCGGTCTCGGGGTGGTAGCGGAAGAGCTCCAGGGTGATTTCCTGATCAGGCATGCTTGGATGCGCTCCGGTTCTGTGTGGATTCGTCCGGCGACTTGTTCTTCAGCCCCGATTCGGCGCCGTAGGTGCGAGCCCCCGGAGGCCACTTCGTGATCGTCACCGGGTGGTATTCGATGCGCGGGGCATCGCCATCCGACTGGTGGTGGGCCAGCGAGTGGACGAGGAACTGCTCGTCGTCGCGCTCGGGGAAGTCGAGACGCTGGTGCGAACCGCGGGATTCGGTGCGTTCGCGGGCCGAATGCGCCATCGTCTGCGCCACATCGAGGAGCGAGGAGAGCTCGAGCGCCGCCGTCAGCTCGGTGTTGAAGCTGTTGGAACGGTCGTCCAGGACGAGCCGGTCATAGCGGTCGCGCAGTTCGGCGATCCTGGTGCAGGTCGCATTCAGCGAATCGGCGTCGCGATAAATGCCTGCGCCATTTTCCATTGCGTCGTGGAGTTCGTTGCGCAGCACCGCGATCCGCTCTCCACCCGAGGATGGGGGCGAGGAGAAATAGGTGCGCCGGATCCGCTCCCGCTCGTCGGCGGCCTGCGCCTCCAGGCCGGAGACGCCGTAGTCGGGATTGTCGATCGCGAAGCGGGCCGCGCGCAATCCTGCCTCTCCCCCGAAGACCAGAAGCTCGGTCAGCGAGTTCGACCCCAGGCGGTTGGCCCCATTGATCGAGACGCAGGCGCACTCGCCGGCGGCATAGAGCCCCGGGATCTTCGTGGCCGCATTGACGTCGGTGTCGATTCCGCCCATGACATAGTGGACGACCGGCCTGACCGGGATCGGCTGATGGACCGGATCGATGCCGGCGTAGCTGCGCGCGAGCTCGCGCACAAAGGGGATGCGCTTGTTGATCTTGGCCTCGCCGAGGTGGCGGAGATCAAGGTGTACCGCATCGCCATCCTTGGTCTTGATCGTTCGTCCTGCCCACATCTCCTTGATGAAGGCCTGGCTGAGCCGGTCGCGCGGCCCGAGCTCCATCGAGCGCTTGAGCGGGTGGCGGGGATCGCTCACATCGAGCGCCTCGCCCAGATCGTAGTCCTGCAGATAGCGGTAGCCATCCTTGTTGACCATGATTCCGCCCTCGCCCCGCGAGGCCTCGGTAATCAGGATTCCGGTTCCGGGCAGCCCCGTCGGGTGATACTGAATGAACTCCATGTCCTTCAGGGGGACGCCGGCGCGGTAGGCCATCGCCATGCCGTCGCCCGTCTTGACTGCGCCATTGGTGGTGAAGGGGAAGGCCTTGCCTGCCCCCCCGGTGCAGATGATCACCGCCTTGCCCAGAATCGCGCGGACCGTCCCGGTGCGAAGCTCGATCGCTGCGCAACCCCGGCAGCGGCCCTCGTCGTCGAGGAGCAGGCGGGTGGCGAAGTGCTCGTCGTAGCGGACGACATTGCCGTACTTGAGGGTGGTCTGGAAGAGGGAGTGAAGCATGTGGAAGCCGGTCTTGTCGGCTGCGAACCAGGTTCGCTCGATCTTCATTCCCCCGAAGGGGCGCACCGCGACCGATCCGTCGGCCATCCGGCTCCAGGGGCACCCCCAGTGCTCAAGCTGGATCATCTCGTCCGGGGCGCGATTGACGAAGTACTCGACCGCATCCTGGTCGGCGAGCCAGTCGGCCCCGCTGATCGTGTCGTAGATATGGTGTTCGAGACTGTCGTTCGGCTTGATGACCGCAGCGGCGCCCCCCTCGGCCGTAACCGTATGGCTACGCATCGGATAGACCTTCGACACGCAGGCCACCGAAAAGGAGGGATTCTCTTCCGCTATGGCGATGGCGGCCCGAAGTCCGGCTCCACCGCCGCCGATGATGATTACGTCGTGCTGATGCGTCGTCAAAGTGAATCCTGGGCAGGAATTTTCGGGGATCCGAGGGAATTTTCGGAGATCGTCGCTCTCGCGACACCCTGAAATTACCGAATTCGGCGATTCCGAATCAAGGGGGGTCGGAAGATGCCAATGCGGGATCCTCGCAATCCGGCAGTCCCGGCGCCTCCGGCAAACCCCTTGCGGCGTTCCTCCTTCATGGCTATTCGTCACCAACTTCGCACACCCGCCCCCCTTCCGCGCCCCCCGTCTCCCGGGAGCGCGCCTGCCAGGAAATCCGCCTCCGCCTCCAATGAAGCCGACCGACACCACCGATCCCCGGCACTATCACCGTGTCGTGGACTGTCAGTGGAGCTGTCCCGCCCACACCAACGTTCCCGAATACATTCGCCTGATCGCCCAGGGCCGCTACACCGAATCGTATCTGTTGAACCGGAAGTCGAACGTGTTTCCCGGCATCCTGGGGCGCACCTGCGACCGTCCCTGCGAACCGGCCTGTCGAAGGGGGCGACTCGATGGCGAGCCGGTGGCGATCTGCCGGCTGAAGCGGGTTGCGGCCGACCTGCGCGACGAGATCCGTCCGCATCTGCCCTCGATTCCCCGGCGCAAGAATGGCCGCCGGATTGCCTGCGTCGGAGCCGGACCGGCCTCGCTCACCCTGGCCAACGATCTCATGCCGCTCGGCTACGAGGTCACCATCTTCGAGAGGCTGCCCCAACCGGGCGGACTGATGTGGACGAACATTCCCGAGTTCCGGCTTCCCGCCCGCGTACTCCGCGAAGAGATCGGCTACATCGTTGATATGGGGGTGGATCTGCGGCTCAACACGCCGATCGACAGCCTGGGCGCTCTTCTGCAGGAGAACTTCGATGCGGTCTTTGTCGGGTCGGGCGCACCGAAGGGCCGGGATCTGGATCTGCCGGGGCGGCTGGATTCGGAGCAGGTGCATGTGGGCATCGACTGGCTGGCCGCGATCCGCTTCGGGCACGTCACCCGCTGCAGCGAGCGCGTTCTGGTGATCGGGGTCGGCAATACCGCCATGGACTGCTGCCGCACCGCGCAGCGTCTGGGGGCGAAGAGCGTGCGCGTCATGGCGCGCGAGGCAGAGCCGCAGTTCAAGGCCTCGCCCTGGGAGCTCGAGGATGCGCTTGAGGAGCAGGTCGAGATCATCGAAAATCATTCTCCTGCACGCTTTATCGTCGAAGAGGGGCGGCTGGTTGCGATGGAGTTCGACCGGGTCCACTGGAGCCCCGATGCAGAGGGTCGGCTGCAGGCCACCATCCAGGGCAGCGCCACCATGGAGTGCGACGAGGCGATTCTGGCGATCGGGCTGGGCAACTCCTTCCCCTGGATCGAGCGCGATATCGGAATCAACTTCAACCGCTGGAATGTGCCGATTGTCGACCGGGACACCTTCATGACCTCGCGCCCCGGGGTCTTCATGGGCGGCGACGCGGCGTGGGGACCGGAGAACATTATCTGGGCGATCGAGCATGGACATCAGGCGGCGATCTCGATTCATGCATACTGCGAAGACCGCCCGCTGACCGACAGGCCGCCCGTCGGCATGAATCTGGTCAGCCAGAAGATGGGGCTGCACGAGTGGTCCTACTCCAACGACTTCGACGAGGCCGAGCGGGTGAAGATGCGCCACGTGGATCTCGAAAAGCGCTTCAGGCGGCTGGACATCGAGGTGGAGGAGGGGTTCGACGTCGAACAGACGCTGACCGAGGTCGAACGCTGCCTGAACTGCGATATTCAGACCCACTTCGAGGCCAATCTCTGCATCGAGTGCGACGCCTGTATCGATATCTGTCCTCTGGATTGCCTGACAATCACCCACAATGGACCCGCCAGGGCGGTTGTGCAGCGCCTCTCCGCTCCTCGTCTCAACCCCGACCAGCCCCTCTTCGCTTCGGAAGAGCTGCCCCAGACCGGACGCATCATGGTCAAGGACGAAGATCTCTGCATTCATTGCGGCCTCTGCGCCGAACGCTGCCCGACGGCGGCCTGGGACATGCGCAAGTCGGACCTGCTGGTGCCCTATGCGGGCCTTGCGGCGGGCGAATCCCACCCTGTTCCCTCTCTGCTCGCAATGGCCGGAGTCGCTCCTGCCGGTGCGCGTGGAGCCGACCGATGACCCTTCCCGAAAGCGCTCTGACGCCTGCCGCGACGCCTGCTGCGGGCGGGCGCATCAACGATTTTGCCTTCAAGATCGGCACGGTGAATGGAACCGGTTCGGCAAGCGCAAATGGATTGCTGCGAAGCGCCATCTTTCGCATGGGGATTCCGGTTTCGGGCAAGAATCTCTTTCCTTCGAACATTCAGGGGCTGCCCACCTGGTACGAGATTCGCGTCAATGCCGGGGGACACACCGCGCGCACCTGCCGCTTCGATCTGATGGTGGCGATGAATCCGGCAACCTATGCCCGCGATCTGGCGGAGATCGCCCCCGGCGGCTGGCTTGTGCATGACTCGACCTGGCCGCTGCCCCGCGAGCTCGAACGCGACGACGTTACCCTTCTGGGGGTGCCGCTGGCGAAGATGACGGTAGATCACTTCGAGGGATCGCGCGTTCGCATTCTGATGAAGAACATCTGCTATGCGGGGGTGCTGACGGCGCTCTTGCGCATCGATCCCGGAATTGTACAACAACTTCTGCGCGAAACCTTTGCAGAGAAGATCAAGCTGCTCGACGCCAATCTGCGCGCCATCGAGCTGGGACACGATTATGCAATGGAGCACTTCGACTGTCCGCTGCCGATTCATCTGGAACCGATGGATGAAAATCGCGACTCGATCGTGATCGATGGCAACACTGCCGCCGCGCTGGGCTGTGTCTATGCGGGGGCAACGGTCGCGGCCTGGTATCCGATTACTCCCTCGACCTCGCTGGTCGACGCCTTTGCATCGTTTTGTCAAAAATACCGAAAGGACCTCGAAACCGGACGCAACCGCTTTGCCATTATTCAGGCCGAAGACGAGCTGGCGGCGGCGGGGATTGTGCTGGGCGCATCGTGGGCGGGCGCGCGCGCCTTTGCCGCGACCAGTGGAGCCGGATTGTCGCTCATGACCGAATTTATCGGCTTTGCCTACTATGCCGAAGTTCCCTCGGTCTTCTTCGATGTGCAGAGGGTCGGCCCCTCGACCGGAATGCCTACGCGCACACAGCAGGGCGACATTCTCTTTGCCGCCTACGCCTCGCATGGCGACACGCGCCACATTGTGCTCTTTCCGGCCGATCCGCGCGAATGTTTCGATCTGACCGTGACGGCCTTTGACCTGGCCGAGCGCTTCCAGACACCGATCTTTGTGCTTTCCGATCTGGACATTGGCATGAATGACTGGGTTGTGCCGCGGCTCGAATGGGACGATTCCTACCGACCGGACCGGGGCAAGGTGCTGACAAAGGCCGAGCTCGAGACCGCAACCGGCCCCTTTCACCGCTACCTGGATGCCGATGGCGATGCAATTCCCTGGCGATCGCTGCCCGGGGTGCATGCGGCAGGGGCGTATATGAACCGCGGATCGGGGCATGACCGCTTCGGCAACTATACCGAAGATGCGGAACCCTATGCCGAGGTGCTTGCGCGCGTGGGGCGCAAGATCGACAGTGCGGCGGTGCATTTGCCTGCGCCCGAGATCGAATCGCAAAGCGACGCCCGGATCGCCCTGGTGACTGTGGGCGGCTGCCGGGGAGCGGTGCGCGAAGCAGTGGATCTTCTGTCCGGGCAGGGAGTTGCGGTCAGTTGGATGCGCATTCGCGCCTTTCCCTTTCACCCCGATGTGGAGGCGTTTCTCAAGCGCCACGAGATCAATTTTGTGATTGAACAGAATCGCGACGGGCAGTTGCGCACGCTGCTTGCGGCCGAAACGGAGGCCGCGCCGGGGTCGCTCCGGTCAATCCTCTACTACGGCGGACTTCCGCTGAGTTGCGATCATGTGCTGGAGGGGCTGGAGCCCTGGCTGGACGCTCACGGACCGCCCGTCGCCGTCCATGGTGCCCGCCCCGAACCGGCCATGTCCTCTGCACCGTCCCTTCGCCCATCCGCCAACCGAAAGGCCGCCCGATGAGCCATATCCGAAAGCCCCGCATTCACCATCCCGGGCTGGAGCGCAATCGCCTGGGTCTGACCCGTCGCGACTACGAGGGCACAATGTCCACCCTCTGCGCGGGGTGCGGCCACGACTCGATTACGGCGGCAATCATCGAGGCCTTCTGGGAGCTCGGGGTTGCGCCCCACCAGGTGGCAAAAACCTCGGGAATCGGGTGCAGCGGCAAGACGCCGACCTATTTTCTAAAGGAGGCGCACGGCTTCAATGGCGTCCACGGACGCATGCCATCGGTGACAACCGGAGCGCACGCCGCCAATCGCGACCTGATCTGCATTGGCGTATCCGGCGACGGCGACAGTCTGTCGATCGGGATGGGACAATTTGCGCATATCATTCGCCGCAATGTCAACATGTTGTACATAATCGAGAACAATGGCGTCTATGGCCTCACCAAGGGACAGTTTTCGGCCTCTGCCGATGTGGGATCGCGGGCCAGGCGCGGGCAGATCAACCGCGAGCATCCGATCGATCCGGTCCTTCTGGCGCTCAATCTGGGCGCCGGCTTTGTGGCGCGAGGGTTTTCGGGCGACCGCGAACAGCTCGTTCCCATCATCAAGGCCGGATTGCGTCACCGCGGATTTGCCCTGGTCGATGTGATCTCGCCCTGCGTCAGCTTCAACGACCACCAGGGATCAACCCGGAGCTACCGGTACACGCGCGATCACTACAATCGTCTTGTCTATGCCGACTTCGTTCCCCCCGCCCGCGAAATTGCCACAACCAGCGAGGCCGGCGATGCGCGCACGGTGAAGCTGCACGATGGCAGCGCCATCACCTTTCGCAAGGTTCCCGAGCACTACGACCCCACCGACCGCGACCGCGTGTACAACCATATCCGCGAGCGGCAACGGGCGGGCGAGGTGGTGACGGGACTGCTGCATGTGGAGCCCGGGGGCGAGGACGAAGCAGGCTCTGCCGCCTTCCACGACATTCAGCAAACGGTGGCCGAACCGCTGACGGAGTGCGCCTTCGAGGATCTCTGCCCGGGGGCGGAGGCGCTGGCCGATTTGCAGAAGAGGTGGCGGTGAAGGGGGCACCTTACGAGGCTTCGGCCAGCTCCCGAAAACGGGTGTAGCGTTCTTCCAGTCGCACCTTCGCCGGGCGATTGGCAATCTTGCGCGGCACATCGATCTCTTTGCCGTGCAGTCCCTGAATGGCGTGGCGAAGGGTGGGACCATCGCGTTCGCGGAGGATCCGGGGGCGAACCTCGATGATGTAATCGGGGCGGATGCCGATGAAGAAGCGGTCGAAGGCTGCATGATGGAGGCGGCAGAGCGCAAGGCCGTTCGAGGTCTCGGGCGTGCCGGCGGGAGACGAGTCGGCAACGATGTGCGCCGCATCCAGCAACTCGGCGTGGCGCAGACGGCAGAGAGCGCACTGGTTTCTGTACGCTCTGAGCACACGGTCGCGGAAGTCTCCCTGATGAAGGCGTTGCTGGACCACGGTCAGGGCGTAGCGTCGGCGCAGCGCGGGGTCAGTGTCTTGCCAGTCGGCTGCGGACAGGAGATTGGTGCCTGTTTTTGCCAGATCGATGGAGAAGGTGCGCGATCCGGGATCGTCGTGCACAACATACGCCGGCCATACCGCCAGATAGCTGCCGGGGACGACCCCGTGCAGATAGACAAGGGGAAGGCCGCGTTGCATGACATTCCGCAATCCGACATTGTCGCGGTGATTGAGAGCATCCGGAGCGCGGCGATATCTGTAGCGCAGGAACCCACTCTCGGCGTCAAAGCCATCGTCGTAGGGCCCCTTGGGCGCGGTTGTGATTGAGAGCGGCAGCTCCATGACCCGGGGCTTGAAGATTCCCTGGGGCCCAATCAACTTTACCTGCTGACCCTGGTACTTCAGGCCCTGTTTCAGCTCGGCGTGCGGAAACACATCGGTGCCGCGAAGGTCGCGCCGGTGGGCAAGCCACGCAAAGGCGGCGTTGCGAATGGCCTCGTCGCGGGGCCGGTCGAAGAACATTGATTCCATGGGTTGCAAGCAACTGGAGCCGACAACGTTCCCCCGGCTACCCGCGGTAGCGGTTCTCGTTGTGCCACTGCAGGCTTTCGGGGTCGGGGTGCATCAGCAGATCCTTCGGAAGATGAATGGAGCTGCCGTGCAGTTTGAAGTAGTCGCGCCCATTCTTGTAGTCGTGATGGATGCGGCTGCTGACCTCGAAGTTGTGCCGGGGAGTTACAGTCACATAGCCGGTGTCGAAGAGGCCCTGGATATCGCGCCTGAGGAGAAGACCGTTGCTGATGTTGTGATTGCGCGTGTCGGCAAAGGGGCGAATGCGGGCGGCGGCAAGAGCGGGCAGGGTTTGTTCGGCGGTGACTGCGCAGCGGCGGTCGTAAGCATCGATGATTCCCACGCGAAAGGCGCCAAGGCCGGGGTGGAGATCACTGATGGCGGGTGTGTCGTCGAGTGGGATGTCGGTCCCAATTCGTTCGTGCAGGGCGGCCCAGAGCTGGCGGCCATCGGGCTGGGCGGTGTCGTATCCCTTGTAGGCGACGATGTTGGGGTTCCAGCCCGGCGGCATGAACCAACTGGACTCATCGAGGAAGAAGGGCATTCCGAGAATGCGGCAGCCGATGGTGAAGTCGCCGGGGCCGACGGGGGTTGTCCTGCGGTACTGTGCAATCCGTTTTCGCATCTCTCCGTAGTTCGCCGCGCCATTGTCCTCGCCAAAGATCTCCCAGGCAAGGGAGCAGGGCAGCGCGGTGGCATGACAGAAGAAGCCGCCGCCCACGATTTGGCCGCCATGCTTCTGGTGCAGCTTGAAGAGGAAGAATTCGCCCGGCCGCAGGGCTTTGAAAGATGCGCCGGAGGGTGCCCAGAAGTTGACCTCGCGCGGGTTGCGGGCGCGCAGATGGGTGAACCAGTCCCAGTCGGTTAGCGCAACGACAATTTTGATGGCCATCGGTTGACGGAATCTCGCTTGCATTTCGGAAATCGATCACACGTCCGCCCAACCCCTTCACCGTCACTGAGTATGCAGGCGAAGGTCGTCAATGCGCAAGCGGGCCGTCCCCACAAGAATGATCACAGCCACAGGGGAGCCGAATTGGTGGCCGGGCCGAGGAGGCGGGCAAGTGCCGGGGTCGGACAGGTCAAGCCGCTCGCTTCGCCCTTGGGACGTCGTTGGCTGGGCTGGCCGCCGAAGTCCCGGTCGGCGGAGCGGTGGCCTTTATATCGGGCGATGACCTCTGGAGGTGTCGAGATCTGTTCAGCTCAGCGGGGGGACGCACGCATGAATCAGGGTGTCGCACCCGCACCGCCCCCTCTCCCTCTTACCGCAATTCAACCCTTCCGCGAATGCCGAGGTTGTGCCGGGAGGCGCCGAAGCCGCCGTCGTGGCGGGAGGCCTCGACGCGAACGCCGAAGCCCCGGCCCAGATCGTAGCGGAGCCCGGAGCTGAGGGCGCGGCGACCGTCGCGGCCAAGGTGGAAGGCGCTGTACGGGGTCCCCCTCCGCGAGGCGAAGCCGTAGGCGATCTCGCCGTCGAGCGTGGGGGCGGGGTGGGTTGCCGTGCGGTCGCCGGGGCCGCCCTGGCCCGGATGGTGGCCCGGGCCCGCAACGCCCCGCTCCCAGAGCGCGTTCAGCCCCGAAGCCGCGTCGCCGTAGCTGGGCGAGAGTCGCACCGGGAAGCCCTGACCGCGCATTTCGGGATCGAAGAGGATCGTGCCGCCGACGCCCCACTCCTCGTAGCCCTCGTGGCCGGCGACGAGAACGCGGCCCCTGCCTTCGATCGCCAGTCCCAGCGCGCGGTTCGCGAAGCGCAGGCTGCCGCCCGCCTCCATCCCGGCGCCATTGGCGATGTCGCCATTGTCGTAGCGCACGCCCCCCTCGACGCTGACGCCGACCTCGCTGGCCCCCATCCGGTAGCCCTGGGCAAGCTCCACCATCAGGCGCCCCCGTTGCAGGCTCAGCATCGTCTCGCCAATCGCCGCCGCGGGCTGCGTCGCCGCGCCGTCGCCCGTCTCGTCGTTCGGGTCGGTCGTGTCCTCTGCGGTCCCGGGCTCCGAGCCCTCGACCGTGACGCGGCTTGACCAGCCCTCGGCCCTGAGCTTGAGCGCGACGCTTCCGGCTTGCAGCACCTGATACGAGCCGCCGATCGCGCCGGTGACCGTCCGCGCCGGGCTTGTGCGCAGCGCCGTGCGGGAGTCATTGATCTCGACGTCGCCCCAGCCGAAGCTGCCCGCCGCCCAGAGCGCGTTGCCGCGTCCGCCGGGAAGCCATGCCAGATAGGGGTTCGCCGCCGTCAGGGTGGTGCCGTAGACGCCGCTCGCCGGACGCGCGCCCGTCCTGTCGGTGAAGTCGAAGCTGCCGTCGGCGCGCGAGATCGCGACGCCCCCCAGAATGTCGGACGCGATGCGCAGATCGGCGCCGAGATGCACGTTGACGAGATCGCCACTCCACTCCAGCCCCGTCGCTTCGGGTTCCCCCAGAGACTGGTACTCGCCCGCGCCCCAGACCGATACCGTCGGCGCTCCGATCGCCTGTTGTCGGGAAGACTCGCGCGGGCGCGAAAGCCGGAACGACGCGCCGTTCAGGAGGTCGCCGAAGCCGAACCGGTCGCTGCCGAAAGCGCCATCCACGCTCCCAGGCCGCGCCGCGAGTCCGTTCAGGCTGCCCATCTCCATCTCCATGCCGCCGCTCGGTCCCAGCGCCGCCGCCTCGATCCGCTCCGCGATCGCGCCGATCGCGCTTGTCGTCATCGCCGCCGCCACATGCGGAAGCACGCGCCGGTTCAGACGCTCGGCCCGCTGCACCGGGTCGTCGGTGGCCGCCTCCGCGATCCCCGACGGATTGCTCGCTCCCACCCGGTTCAGGGCACGCACCCGGTAGAACCGCTGGCTCCCCGGGCGCAGATCCCGGTGCGCATGGGCCGTGACCGGAGAGCGCGTGTTCGCCGCAAGCTCCCCCCACCCACCCTCGCCCGTCTCCGAGACCTCGATCCGGTAGCCCGTCACGTCCGCGCCGCCATTGTACCCCGGCGCCGTCCACGCCAGATCGATCTGCGTGGGTGAGACCGCCGTCGCCGTCAGCCCCGTCGGCGCATCCGGCACAACCGCATCGGTCGTGGCCCGCGCCACATTCGACGGATCGCTCCGGCCGATCGCGTTGATCGCCCGCACCCGGTAGTGCCGCGTCGTCGCAGGCGACAGCTTCGTGTGACGGTATGCGGTCGCCTCGCTCCCGGTGTTGTTCGTCAGCGTCTGCCAGTTCCTCCCCGCGTCGGCCGACATGTCGATCTGGTAGCCGGTCACCGCCGAGCCTCCGTCGTATCCCGGCGCCGTCCACTCCAAAGCGATCTCCGTGCTGCCCACCGCCGTCGCTCGAAGGCTCCCCGGCGCGCCCGGCGCTTCCGAGTCCGTTGTGGCAGATGCCACACTCGAGGGATCGCTCAGCCCCGCCGTGTTGATCGCCCGCACCCGGTAGTAGCGCGTCGTCGCCGGCGACAGGCCCTCGTGGGTAAAGCCGGTCGTCGCGCTCCCCGTGTTCGACCGCAGGATCCGCCACGGCCCGCTCCGGTCGCGCGCCTGCTCGATCCGGTACCCCAGAATCCTGACGCCGGAGCCCCCCGTCTGGCGCGGCGCAATCCATGACAGACGAACCTCGGTGCCCCCGTTGGCCCGCGCAGAGAGCCTCGTCGGTGCCCCCGGCCTTCCGGGATGCGTGGCCGTGCCCGCCTCGAACGACCACGGACCCGCCGCGCCCGCGCTGTTCACGGCCCGCACCTGATAGCGCCACGCCTCGGCGGGCCGCAGCCCCGAATGCGTAAAGCTTCGCGTGTTGGTTCCCGGTCGCCAGGGATCGAGCCAGTCCTGGGGGTTGCCGTCGGCCCGACGCCCCCGGATCTCGTAGCGCGTCACGTTGCTCCCGCCGCTGGCCGGCGTCTGCCAGCTCAGTCTGATGCTGATCGAGTCCTGCGCCTCGGCCCGCACGCTGCGGGGGCGTCCGGGAACTTCGCCGCCGCCCCCGGTCGTGGTCGCGTTCGCCGTCGCCCAGCTCCCCGCGCCGCTTGCGTTTTGGGCCCGGATCCGGTAGTGACGGCGACTGCCCGCGCTCAGCCCCGCGTGGCGGTAGCTGGTGGCCGTGGCCGGCCTCCGGACAAGAAAGCTCCACGTGCTGCCACCATTGGCCGAGACCTCGACCTGGTAGCTTTGGATCGGACCGCTCCCGGTCGTGGAGGGCGCTCGCCACGAGAGATTGATCGCCGTGGAGCCGCTCGCGCTGGCCCTGAAGCTGCGCGGCGTGCCCGGCGCGTTGCCGCCCCCGGTTGTGGTCGCGTTTGCCGTCGCCGCCGTGCCCAGACCGTCGGCGTTGCGCGCCCGCACCCGGTAGTGCCGCGTCTGGCCCGCGCGCAGGCCCGTGTGACTGTACGACGTTCCCAGAACCACGCCGATCTCGGTCAGGAAGCTCCATGTGCTTCCGCCATTGGCCGAAACCTCGACCTGGTAGCTTTGGATCGGTCTGCCTCCGGTCGAGGCAGGCGCGCGCCACGAGAGATTGATGGTGGTGGGGCCCGCCGCAACGGCGCTCAGGGACCGGGGCGCCGAGGGCGGAGGTGCCAGGGACGAACGGTCCAGCGCCGCCACAGGCTCCGCAGGAAGAATCCAGCCGATCGCAAGCGCCAACAGCGTGGAAAGATGGAAGGACCGCCCGGAAGTCTTCGCGTTCATTGCGCCAGTGCCCTCAAATAAAGTTGTGAAACGATTTTTGTGATGGTCGTGATTGATGCGGTTTGTCGATTCCATGCGGGTCGCCCCCGCCCGGCGAACCGGACGGGGGCTTCCCTTCGTCTACTGCTTTGCCATCTGGTCACAAACCTCGTGAACCCGATGGGTTGTGGGGGTAATTAGTTGTTATTTTGTGTGGTTGCGGTCCCGCTGTCTGACCAAGCGCTTTCACCGACCTTGTTTACCGCCTGAATCTGGACTTCATATAGCGTGTTGCGCCTCAGGCCTGTGATGGTATGGCTGGTTGTATCCCCGTCGCTTGTCTTGGCGGATGACCATTGAGCTGTGCCCGTCCGCCACCGAATGTTGTAATGAGTGATTCCGGTGGGATTAGTATCCGGCGGGTTCCAGTTCACTCTGAGAACAGTGTTAAGGTTATTACTGTTCACGTTGGTAACCGTGGGAGCAGCCGGTGTACCCGGCGCCAGATCGTCGTCGGTGATGGTCAGGGTTGCGCGATCGGTGCCATCATCGCGAGAGCGACCAGCCGCTTCCGGCGACTGGTGAAGGACGGTAAACCGAACTTCCGTCGTGGTACCCGATGTTGCAGCTCTGTTGTCGTCGAGCACCCGAACTGTGACCGGAACCGATGTCTCGCTCGCCGAGATCAGAACTGCATTGGGGAAGCTCACTAGATGCCTGACAGCATTGGGAACATCGAGCACTACATGATAATCGGAATATGCTGCTCCCTCGGCACCTGTGCTAATGGTCAGCGTGACGGATTCAGTTGTTCCCTCGGTAGCCGCTGAAGGGGTTAGTTCAACAGTCGCAATCTCTGGCCAGGAAGTGGCCGTGAAGCTGGCAGTATGCCCTATGTGATTGTTGAAAACCCGAGCAACGGTTGCAGTATCCGAGACGGCAGTGAATGCCCGAATCTCGATAATATTTGACCGACCGTCCACCAGGCCATTTTCGCCACCAGCGTCACCGCCGAGTGCAAGCACGTAACCGTCGCCATTGCCGGGTGTAGGGTTTCGGATTTTAACCCAATTGCTGACCGGACGGCTTCCATTCTTGATTCGCCACTGATACCCCGCGATCAGCGAGCTACCATCGGTGGGGGTCTGCCAAGTGAACCTGAGCTGTCCCGATCCAGGCGAAGTGGCGCCCAGATTCCGTGGTGCGCTCGGGCGGTTCACTTCTCGACCGCGGTTGATGATGAGCGTATGGGTATCCTGATTGCTGCCGTTCCTCACCGTGATCGTAAAGGTGTTGGTGCCAGGTTGGAGGTTGACCTGGTGGCCGGCAGCGCCCGCATTTGCATCTGTGCCGTTGACTTTCGCAGTCGCATTGTCTTGCGCAGGCGTTGCCTCAATCGTCACCTGTTCGATTTCGCTACCGACCGATGTTGACCAAATGCCATCATCGTTAGGTATAGATATAGTGCGGATTCCAACGATTGTCACCGAACGAAGACTTGTCGCAAACGCCGGATTTGTCGAACCTGTGAAGTAATTGGTGCTGGTTCCATCAAGGTCGAGAGTCTGTCCCTGCGTGACGCGCCCTGTCCAGCTTGCGGGATTTATGTTGTAGCCTCTCCTTTCGGGCGTTACGGTAATGTTGTCCGCAAAGGAAGAGGCGTTGACGATGAAGATGCCTGTTGCACCGGTTGTGTAGGCCGTAGCTTGTCCATCGGGCCTGTCGGGATGTGAGGATCCTACGGTCACCGTCACATCCTTCAGCGGACGTCCATCCGGACCCCAGACGGTGCCTTCGATGGTCGGGTTGGTGAAGGCAGTGAACGACGCGGAGATTTCAGTTCCGACGATGGCCAAATGACCGAATCCATCGTAAGGGATGAGCGTGCTCCCTGCCTGTAGAACCGAGATGCGAACAGGCTGGGGCTCGGTAGGCGTTCCTGCCTGCACCTGTGCTCGGAAGGTACCGTCTGCACCGGTGCGCAACACATACCAGGCGTTGTTAATCCGTCGAGCACGGGGACGGAAATTCTGGACTCTGGAATTCGCATTCAACGGAGCTTCGAAATCCGCAGAAGTAAGAGTCGCAGCAATCGTTGTGGCGTAGCGCACCTGAATCTCGGCTCCGGCGACCGGATCGCCCGCCGGGGTCCTTACGGTCCCGTTGATCCAGGTGAACTCGGGCGCGCCAGACAGCTCAATGTCATTCGCCGGACTTACGGGGCTGTTCGCGGCAAACTGCGGGAGACGGTTCGTCCAGCACCCGCGGGGGAGACCCTGAGCGTCACAGACGGTGGAACCGGACACGTTGGGATTGTTGTACCATGTCCTGAATCCGTCAGCCGACACAGTCGCATTGAGATACGTGTTCCCTCTGCGAATCGATTGGAATCGTCCGTATCCATGCACGATATAGCGCCCAAACCGGTCGGTCGTGACCTCCTGGCCATTGACCACAACCGTGGCGTCCCCAACCGGAGCCTTGTTGTCTGCTCTGACGACTCGTCCATAGAGGGTTCCCGTCGCAGGCGTGACCACGATGTTCGTGGCCTCGTGGAGCCTCATCCGGGTGCCGGTCGAGGCGGCCCAGCCATCGGGCACTGTGACCGTGTAGATGCCCTCGGCCATCCGACCAAAGTCGAACTGCCATCTCTCGTCGATGTCCGGCGTGTTGCGATTGTCGCTGGCCGCGGCCGTGAAGCCATTGGCTTCGCCTGCAAGATTCTGACCAACAAGCGGCGATACGCTGACCTCGGAACCGCGCACAAAGGCATTGGTCCGATTTCTGTTGGTCGTCACAACGAAGCCGTCGTTGCTGGAACTTGCGACCACCGTGTTCCGCCAGAGTTGGCCCGTGACCGCATGGGTGTTGGCATAGGCAAAGGATCCGCATCGACCGAAATCCTGACCGGTCGGCTCGCGCCCCTCGAGTGGGCAGAGCTCCACGGTGTGGTGGAAGCCGCCCTGTTCGCCGAAGGCGCCGCCCTTCACGCCATTCTCTTCCAGCGCCGTGTAGGTTGCGATTTCGGCGATCCCGAACTCGTCTGCATCGAGCACGATGATGGTGTTGTCGCCGACATTCTTTTTTGATGCCTGCACGACCACATCGTATTGGGTCGGGACGCCGGTGAAGACAACTTTCCCGGAGATCGGGGAGGTGTATTTCACGCTCCCGTCATTGTTCTCCGGTCGGCTCCACTTCTCCTCCTGCTCTTCCGGAAGAATGCGCGGCCGACCTGCCACAATATGGCGGACGTTGAGGTCGAGCACATTCGATGCGCGCACATCGCGACCGGAACCGGCGACGCCACCCGTGTAGCCTCTGGCCTGGTCCACCTCGCGGTGCACATAAACCTCGATCTTCGCGGTCGTGTAGCGCGCCTCCAGAGTGCCCGTCTCCATCGTGGAGTTCGCCGAGAGACCGGTATGGGTGGCGACCATGGTGTCGGTCGTAATGTACGCCTCGCCGCCATCGCGATCGTCGTGCTGGTCGTCGGCCAGGGCGACATAATAGGTCATCGGCAGGTCGGCCACGCCTGCTGCCGACATCTCGACCGTGCCCTTGCCGTCCGCATCAAGCGCCGAGGGAGCGCCCTCGACGGTCTCGTGGTCGTCTCCATGCGTCACGTTGATCGCCCATTCGCCCAGGGCAACGCCGCCGCCGAGCTCGGTGGTGATCGTCTTGCCCTCGAAGGGGAACGTGGCGTTCAGATTCAGCACATGCTGGCTGTTCTCCGCCTGGTGCTCGGGGCTCTGCGCGTCCCACTGCACCATCTGCATGTCGCCGCCCACGCCAAAGCCGTCCGGCGCCGTCACGCTGGCGTAGGCCGTGTGGCCCGTCGCCCCAGCGCGCGCGAAGTGCAGCCGCGCCACGCCCTCGGCGTCGGTCGTGGCCTGCGCTCCCGAAATGCGGCTCGTGCCCGCAGCGTCCGAATAGAGCGTCACCGTCGCGCCCTCCAGCGCGTCGCCCTCCGCGTCCGCGTTCCGCAGATTCACCTGGAAGTGGACATGCTGATGCGTGATGTCAAAGGGAATGTTCTGCGTGACCGACTGGCCCACCGCCAGCGTGATCGCGTAGCCGGTCGCCAGACCGCCGTAGCCGTAGTTGGCCGGGGTCGTCTCGGGAGTCGGCACCACCAGCAACTGATAGGGACCCGCGCGAAGGCCGGTGAAGGAGAAGTTCCCCTCGGCGTCGGTCGCCGTCGGAAGCCGCTCGCTCAGACTGTTCGGCCCCACCAGAACCACTGCGATTCCCGCGGCCTCCAGCCTGTTCTCGCCCTCGTCGTACGCGTCGTTCTTCGTCGCTTCGTCCACATAGAGATGTCCCGAAATGCTCGCCGTCGTCGCGTGCGCGCCCTCGAAATTCACGATCTTCGACTCGTCGTCGCCCAGCTTCACATCCTGGCTCGTCGCCTCGAAGACGTAGGCTGCGGTGTCCACATCCGAGATCGCAACCGTGTAGTCGCCCGCCGCCAGACCCGTAAAGGCGTACTGGCCGCCAACGTCGGTCGTCGCCGTCCGGTCCTCGTCCAGGCCGCCGCCCGAAAGCGTCACCTTGGCCTCCGGGATGCCGCGTCCATCGACGCTCACCCGGCCGCTGATCCCCGACGTGCGAAGCAGCGTGCCCTCGAAGTCCACCGTGGCGGTCCCGCCTAGAACCAGCGTCACGTTCCGCGACGGGCGGTCGAAGCCGTAGTTGATGTCGTCGTAGTCCGAGATGCCGACCTGGTACGCGCCCCCGCGCAGGTTCTCGAAGGCGTACAGGCCATCCTTGTTGGTGCGGGTGGTCGGGTTCCGGTCTTTGTCGGGGCCGCCGCTCAGGCTGACCAGGACGCCCTCAAGGCCGTCGCCCTCGGCGCTCACCTCGCCGTTCAGGATCGCCGTGCGCAGATAGGTGCCGTCAAAGCTGACGATCTTCGATTCGCCGACCGCCACGCTCACGTCGCTGGTCGAGTTCGAGAAGTTGACCTCGTCGCCCGGGAAGCCGGCGATCTCGACCGAATAGTTCCCCATGCGGAGACCGGTGAAGGAATAATGCCCGGCGGAGTCGGTCTTCGTGCTGGCTTCGGAGACGCCCCGGAGGGTAACTTCGATTCCCCAGAGCCCCGCATTTTCTACCGTTACCGTCCCCGATACGGAAAAGAAGTGAAGATTTGGATCCGGCGACGGGTCGGAAGGGGACTGAACGGATCGGGTTCACGTTCGGTTGCGGTGCGGGCGGTGCGCCCCAGGAGAATGGGGTCGAGGGCGGGGGGCTGGGAGTCGTTTCGTGCGCCCCTGAATGCGGCCTCGTATAGCGTGGTCACCTCGTTGTCGGTGCTGAAACCATTCGCGCCCCCGAATGGGGCTCGTGATCTTCTGCGCCACCACTCTTCCGGCCAGCGGGAACGGCCTGTCAGCGACCGCAGACCTCATGGCGGTTGGCGGACTTGTGCCCGAGGACCGGATGCGCCCCCGGAGAAGACGGTGAAAGGCCGGGCAAGGTGCGCCCACGCACACCGGAAAATCTGCCCCTGCCGGGCACGGGGACCCGGCTGCACACGAGGGCCACGGGCGCGTCCAGTGCAGCGGCAGCCGGGCTGCCCAGCGACCCCGCCACAGGTGCGAAGTTCGTTCGGGCCGCCTCCCCGACGATCTTTTTCCTGTTGTTTACATTTTGATTATTTATTGTAAAAATGTCAATCTAGAATTTACATTTTGACATTACCTGACAGTTTGTCAATCCAGAATTGATATTTATTCTCAAATCTTACAATCTGTCAACCACGGAATTTGGCAACCCGCCAACCACGACACGACCTGCCCCGGCGATAAGTGCGCCACCATTTCGCCCCGCACCCCCCTCGGGACACGGCACATCTCAGCAATCCGCAGACTCCCACCGAGCGGCATTCCAGCGGCGCTGCACCCGCACTGGACGCTGTGCTCTGCATCGCTCCTTGCCCTCATACCCGCAGGGCCATGCGGACCGCGAAGCGCCTTGCCAACTCGACGCTTCACCGCTCTCGGTACGGCTCCCCTTTTCGCCCTGCGCCCACCCGGGGCGCGGCACAATGCAGCCACGTCAGCCCCGGCCACCCACCTCCTACCATCATCGATCATGGCACCGCATGTTGCGCACAGGGAAGCCGAAAAGACCCCCTCTCCCATCCCCTATGACACAATCCCGCTTGCGCCACTACCCCACTTCGGCGCTCGACTCCAACAGCTCCGCCAAGTACCGCCCCGTGTGCGATTCCGCCACCGCTGCCACCATCTCGGGCGTGCCCTCGGCCACAATGCGTCCGCCCCCCGCGCCCCCCTCCGGCCCCAGGTCGATCACCCAATCGGCGGTCTTGACCACATGCAAATTGTGTTCAATCACAACAACGGTGTTGCCGCGTTCGACCAGCCGGTGCAGAACCTTGAGCAGAATCCGAATGTCTTCCATGTGCAGGCCGGTGGTGGGTTCATCGAGAATGTACAAGGTGCGTCCGGTGGCCTTTTTCGACAGCTCCGACGACAACTTGATGCGCTGGGCCTCGCCGCCCGACAGCGTTGTGGCGCTCTGTCCCAACTGGATATAGCCCAGTCCGACATCGGAGAGCGTCTGGAGACGCCTGCGAATCTGCGGCACCGCGCTGAAAAACTCCAATGCATCGGCAATCGTCATCTCTAGCACATCGGCAATGTTGCGCCCCTTGTACTGTACATCGAGGGTTTCGCGGTTGTAGCGCCGGCCGCGGCAGTCGTCGCAGGAAACATAGACGTCGGGCAGAAAGTGCATCTCAATGCGCACAAGTCCGTCGCCCTGGCACGACTCGCAGCGTCCGCCCTTGACATTGAAGGAGAAACGACCCGCCGCATATCCGCGAATTTGCGCCTCGGGTACACCCGCGAAGAGCTGGCGCACGGGGGTGAAGAGACCTGTGTAGGTTGCGGGGTTGGAGCGCGGGGTGCGTCCGATCGGCGACTGATCGACCTCGATCACCTTGTCGATGCCGTCCAACCCGTCGATGCGGTCGTGCTCTCCGGCAATGTTGCGGCTGCGGTGAAGCTGGCGCGAGAGCGCACGGTAAAGGGTGCCATTGACCAGGGTGGACTTGCCCGATCCGCTCACTCCGGTGACTGCAACAAAGCAGCCCAGCGGAAATGCGGCGTCGATCCTGTGCAAATTGTGCTGTCGCGCCCCCCGCACGGTGAGCATTCGGTCGAGGGCGGGTACGCGACGTTTGGCGGGAATCTCGATCCGGCGCTCCTTGCGCAGATAGGCCCCGGTGATCGACCTCTCGCTCTTGCGCACATCCTCGACCGGCCCCGCAACCACAACTTCGCCCCCCGCCCGTCCCGCTCCCGGCCCCAGATCGACCACAAAATCGGCTGCAAGGATGGTGTCTTCGTCGTGCTCGACCACCACCACCGAGTTGCCCAGATCGCGCAGCTCGCCCAGGGTGCCGAGGAGGCGGTGATTGTCGCGCTGATGAAGCCCGATCGAGGGTTCGTCGAGAATATAGAGTACGCCAACCAGACGGCTGCCGATCTGGGTGGCCAAACGAATGCGCTGCGATTCTCCGCCGGAAAGGGTGTCGGCGGAGCGGCTGAGCGAGAGATAGTCCAGGCCGACATTGCGCAGAAATCCGAGCCGTTCGCGCACCTCCTTGAGAATCGGGCCGGCGATGGCGGCCGGGAGGGGGGCAAAGTCGGCAGGAGGTGCAGAGGTGGAGGATTGGCGAGCGGGATCGGCGTCGTCGGCAGGCGGGTCTTCGGCAAGCGGCAGTGCGCGCACAAAGTCCAGCACCTCGCCGATCGGTCGCTCCACAAGCTCGCTGATGCGCACCCCCGCAACCCTCACCGCACGCCCCACGGGACCGAGCCTCGATCCGCCGCAGTCTGTACAGGGATGGCTCGACATGTAGCGATCAAGCTGTTTGCGCACCTGATCCGAGGAGGTTTCGCGGTAGCGCCGCCCGATATTGGCAACCACTCCCTCCCACCTGTCTTCGTAGTGGCCGCGCATCTTGCCCGCATTGTAGGGGAAGCGGAGCTTGCGATCGCCGGAGCCCATGAGGATGGCATCCCGCGCACGGGCATGAAGATCGCGCCAGGGGGTGGCCGGGTCGAAGTCGAAGGCCTGCGCCAGACCCGGAATGATCGAACCCAGGAGATGGCCGCCGGGCTCGCCCCAGGGAATGATGACGCCCTCGAGGATCGACAGCCGGGGGTTGCCCAGGAGAAGGGAGCTGTTGACCTCGCGGGTTGTGCCCAGACCGCCGCAGCTCTGACAGGCGCCATGCGGCGAATTGAAGGAGAAGACGCGCGGCTCGAGTTCGGCAAAGCTCGTTCCGCACTCCACGCAGGCATGGTGTTCGCTGAAGAGGTGACAGTGGACGTCATCATCCCGCCCCTCGACCACCTCGACCGTTCCCTCGGCCAGGCGCAGCGCGGTTTCGATCGAGTCCGAGAGGCGGTCGCGGTCGCGCGAGCGCACAATCAGCCGGTCCACCACAATGCCGATGTCGTGATTTTCATAGCGATTGAGGGCGGGAAGCGCATCGAGATCGTACACCGCGCCATCGACGCGCGCGCGCACAAAGCCGTCCTGGCGCGCCTTCTCGAAGAGGCTGCGGAACTCTCCCTTGCGGCCCCGCACCAGAGGCGCCACCACCTGAATGGGGACGCCCTCGTCCAGGGCCAGAACCCGGCTCACGATTTGCGTTGCCGACTGGCGCTCGATCGGACGATCGCATTCGGCGCAGTGCGGCACTCCGACGCGCGCATAGAGAAGCCGCAGATAGTCGTAGACCTCGGTCACGGTTCCCACAGTCGAGCGCGGGTTGCGCGACACCGACTTCTGCTCGATCGAGATGGCGGGCGACAGTCCCTCGATGCCATCCACATCGGGCTTCTCCATCATGCCGAGAAATTGTCGTGCGTAGGCACTGAGCGACTCGATATAGCGCCGCTGCCCCTCTGCATAAATTGTGTCAAAGGCGAGCGAGGATTTTCCGGATCCCGAAAGCCCGGTCACCACAACAAGCTGCCCACGGGGAATTTCCAGCGAAACATTGCGCAAGTTGTGCTCGCGCGCGCCCCGAATGACGATGGCCTGGTGCGTGTTGAGCCGTTGCCTGTTCACGGACGCCTCGCAGTCCTGCCAGCCCGGCCATGGGGACGGAGCGCAGCGTCCAGCGCGGGTGCAGCGCCGCGCGAGTGCCGCTCGGCATGGTTCATGGACAGCTAATACCCCCACTCGCGAAAGAGGCTGAAGCCCCAGATGCGTTCCAGCGAGAGTGCGGTTTCGCCCAGTCCGCGGTAGCCTTCGCGGGTGCAGCGTCCCTCCAGGAACCCCTCCAGGCGGACATCGCGCGGCATTCCCATCTCGAAGCGCACCGACCCGCTGTTGACCGGCAGCGTCGGATCGGCACAGAAGCCGCGCTGATAGACGGCAGTCAGGAAGAGATCGTCGAGAATGTAGCGGCCGGCCTCAACCTGAACCGAAGATGCGCCGAAGACGGCGCTGGCCAGAGTCTGCTCCGACTGCGAGACCGAGAGGTGATCCAGATTCAGCTCGCGGGCCAGAAAGTAGCCGATCTCGTTGGCAAGCTCGCCGAGGAGAAGGTCGCGTCCGGCACCGACCGGGGCCCCCGCCGTACCGATCAGAACCGAGGTCGGACGACCGATGACAAGGTAGTTGACCAGGTCGGCTTCGGAGATCGCGGCTTCGGCGTCGCTGGTGAAGCTGAGGTTGGGGGTGAGCAGGGTTCCCGCAATGTCGGCGGTGATGACAAGCGGCTGGCCTTCGCGGGTGCGAAGACGGGTGTCGGCGCTGATCGACAGCCCCGGGTTGAAGCCCGGCGTGCCCACGAACTGAAAGGCGCCATCGTTGATGCGCAATGTGCGGGTTCCGATCTTGTAGGTGCCGCGCTCCGCCGCCATGTCGCCCGCAAGTACAAGCTGTCCCCCGCGCCGGTCGAAGGTGAGCGAGAGATCGCCGGTGGTCTCCACATTCATGCGCCGCGAGCGCAGCCAGTTGCCCCGACCCACCCGCGCATCGACCAGAACGCGCAGATTCTCGAGAAAGGGGATGCGTTCGCCGGCCGCGGACTCCTCCTCTTCGCCGGCGCCGATTCGGGTGGTGGCCGCGCTGAAGAGCGCCGGATCGTAGAGATCGACGACCCCGGCGGTCCGCTGGAACTCCTCCATGAAGACCGTCCCCTCCTCAACGTCCACCTCCCCCTCAATAAAGGGGAAATCCCAGTTTCCGGTCAGCCGGACCCCCTCGCTGCTGATCACGGCCTCCATATCGGCGCGGTCCACTACCTGGAAGTTGCGGGGACGAAAGACAAGATCGAGCGGAATGCTGTCCGAGGGCTGTCCGAGATCGACCGCCCCGGCGATCTCCATGACCCCGCCCGATATCGCCGAGCCCCCGATCCGCACCAGTCCGTCGGGGCTGAGCGTCATCGTGGCATCGAGCCGCGAGAGGGCAATTCCAAGAGGGGGCATGAAGGCCGACACCCCCTCCATGCGAATCTCGCCCGAGGGTTCGAAGTCCGATGGACGCCCCCGCAGATCGACGGCGGCGGTCACCGTGCCCCGGACCCCCTCCAGCGAGTTCAGACCCGCAAGGGCGAGTGCGGCCGGCAGCGAATCGGCGACAATGGCAAGGTTGATGGGGCGGTCGGGAATCAGTTGGCGCGGAGATGCGGAATCGGCCTCGAAGCGCAGATCCAGGGGAATGGTTCCGCTCGCGTGCAGAGCTCGACGGCCCTGCGTCCAGCTCTCGGCCTCGGTCGTCAGCCCCAGATCGCCGTAGCGGCCGCGCGCGCGCACGCTGTCGAATGCCAGGGTCCGGTAGCGGGCGTCATCGACGCTGATCTCGCCGATCCAGCCGGGATTGCGACCGGTGCCGCGCGCCGCGAGGGTGGTGGTGAGCACGCCGACCGGGAAGCGCTCCATTTGTAGAATGCGCCCCAGAACCGCCAGATCGAGGTTGCGGGCGTGCAGCTCGAAGTCGGAGACGCCGCTCTGACGGGCCAGACGGCCATCCGCGACCAGCCGGAAGCTCTCGCCGCCGGGGGTGTCGCCGCCGGTGCGAATCAGCCCGAAATCGCTCACCGCAAGAGCGTCTTCGGTCCATTCGATGCGCGCCGGACCGAGCAGATTCCAGCGCCGGTCGGCAAGGGCAAGGGTCAGCCGATCCAGATCCACTCGAATTGCGCCCTCGTCGATTCGCACCACCGCCTGCCCCTCGTAGCTCTCGGCGGCCGCAGGCTGAAGCTCGGCGCGCAGGCGGGCCCGGCGGCGATCCTGCACCTGGCCCTCGACCACGGCTCTGTGAAAGCTGCGGCCCCCGATCGCCAGCATCTCGGCGGTGAGCGCACCCTCGACAATGACGGGGCCGGCGGGATCCCGCGATGCGATCCCGATGCGCGTGTCGGCAGGGTCGGCCGCATCGAGGCCGGCGACGCGCAGCCCCGAGATCGTAAGTTCGCCCGCCAGCGAGGCCGCACTGCCATGACGGTATTCGAGGCCGGAAATCGCCAGGGTGGTGGACGCGCTGAGGTCATCGAGCCCTCCAAGGATCGTGACCTGGGCGTCGAGCGCGCCGGCAAAGCGAATGTCGCGCGCCCGCGGCAGGGTGTCGGGATCCACCCCGTCCATGCGAATCATCAGCTCCTGCTCGATCGAGGGCAGTTCGTCCCAGGCGAGCGGCTGTTCGCCCATGAAGAGATCGCGCAGAGGCCGGATCGAGGCCGCCGCGAGGGCAAGCGTCACCCCCTCGGCGCGTTTTCCGGGCGCGGCCCCCAGGAGCCCTCCGCCCTGCACGACAATTCCCCCGACATCGGCGTGGAGGTGCTCGACATGGAGAATTCCGTCATCGTCCACCCAGGCGTTCAGCGCGGTGGAATCGACGCCGAGCGACCCGATTCGCGACGCGCCGGCGTGCAGCCTGAAGGAACCCTGCAGGGATTCGAGATCGAGGCCGCTTGCATTGATGTCGGCGCTGCCCGCCACGATCGTGGAATCGGGAAAGCGGTCGCTGAGGAGCGAGAGATCGAGGCCGTCGCTGGTGGCGCGGATCTCGTAGCCGGCGGCGAGGTCGCGCGCATTGAGAACGGCCTCGGCCCGGATCGGTCCGGCGGTGGTGGACAGATCGGCTGCAACCGCAAGTCTGTCCAGATCGCCACGCAGCGAGAGCGAGCCCGCGGCGCTTCCCTTGAGGTGCGCAAGATCGGGCAGGAGAGCGGTCAGCGTCCCCAGCTCCAGGGGATCCAGCGTCGCATTCAGATCAATCACCGAGACGGCCGTATCGCCGTAGAGATTCCCCGCAAGCGCAATCCTGCTCGTTCCTCCGTCTTCCCCTGCACCCGGCCCGGCGTGATCGGCCTCCAGGTCAATCGTCAGCCCCGTCTCCAGCCTTCCGGCAGCCCGGATTCGCGCCAAGCCGCGCCCCTGCCACCTCGGCCCCGGCACGAAGGCCTCCAGAATTCCGTAATCGAACGAAGTCGCGGTCAGATCGACCGCGGCCACGCCCCCGGAGCCCAGATCGACCCCCCGCCCCGCAAGGGCCAGAAGGGTATCGCGGCCCCTCTCGTCAAGGAGCGCCACCTCGCCCTCGATGGCAAGCTCGTTCCGGGGTCCGTCGAAGCGCAGATTGCCGGTCAGGAGGCCGCCCAGAGGCAGAGGCTCGGCGAGGAACCGGTCCAGCTCGGCGGTGGCCACGAGCTCGGCGCGGGCGGCGAGGGTCCGGAAGCCGGGGATGTCGCCCGGAATCAGGGTGCCGGTCAGCGCCAGCCGCCCTCCGCTGTCCAGCTCGACCTCCAGGTTGTCGAAGTCGATTGCAGGACTGGCCACATCGCGAAGAATGACGATTCCCCCGCGCGCGCTGCCGCCCTGGAGGCGACGATCGATCCAGGCGAGGTCGGCGAGCGCCATCTGCTCCATCTGAAGGGCAAGGGTGGTGACGCGCCTGTCGTCGCGGATCGACGAGTCAACCTGTCCTGCTCCCTCCGAACGGGGAAGCCGGAAGCGATCGGCCACAACCCGGGCTCCCGCCGGACCGATCTCGGCCGTGCCGCGAATTCCGGTCAGCGCCAGGGTGTCGGCCGGGCCTAAGGGAAGCCGCAGCGCGGCGTTGGCGACGGTGGCCGTGGCGAAGCGGTCGGAATCGGGGACAAGCTCGACCAGGGGCAGATCGAGGTCGATGTCGTGGACTCTTGTGCGCCCGCCAGACCCTCCATGCATGACAAGAGCGCCCCCCCGCACCCGGAGACCGCGAATGCGCAGCAGAGGAGGGGTGGCCTGGGCGTTCCGCCGCTCCCTGTTTGTGGACGGATCCGAAAGCCCGCGCTCTGCTGCCGGGACGTCATCGCCGGAGGCTGGCGGACGGCGGATCAGCTCCCCCAGGGCGACGCGACGCCCCTCCGGCGCCAGATCGATCGCCAACCCCGACAGCTCCACATCGGCAATCGCCGGCGGCAGCGCAAACCAGCTTGCCGGCGAGTAGCGTGCGCGCACCGAATCGACCCGCGCAACAGGGTGTCCGGCGTGGTCGCGCAGCTCGACGTCGAAGAGGGTGGCGCCCCCCAGCAATCCGCGCGGAGCCAGCGAACCGACCGTCAGCGTTCCATTCACCCAGGGACGCATCTGCGCCAGCGCCCACTCAAGAGCAAGATCGCGGCCGTCTCCGGTGCGGCTGAACCAGACGGCGCCCGCCACGCCCAGTCCGAGCAGAGCACTCGCCCCCAGAATCCCCCCGGCCAGAATCCCGAGCACCCTCCTCTTTCCCGGCGGGACAGCGTCGCGGCGGGCGGTGTTCACGAGTTGCTCAGGGTAGCGTCACGCACCGAAAGGCTCTGCCTCATCATGGGGTGGCGCCAGCGCAAGGGTGCGGACGAACGAAGCGGCCAGGGCGACCGCGCTGGCATTCGAATTCATGGGGGCTGACGGCCGGCTCATGGCAGAGAGATTCGCGGGGGCGGTGGTGGAGCGGAATATCATGAATATTCGGAGGTTTGGACAATCCCGGCAAGAATCGCGGAATCGCCCTTGAGCCATCCCCCCGGACGCACTATTCTATCAGGCTGTCCCTTCGGGGGCGGTGACCGATCACCGATTCGACCGTACCCCCACCGGAATTGCGATGTTTGAAGATCTGAGCCACCGACTCGATGGCGTTCTGGGGCGCTTTCGGCAGCGGGGGGTTCTCAATGAGCGCATGATCGGCGATGGGTTGCGCGAGGTGCGGAGGGCCCTGCTCGAGGCCGATGTCAACTTCCGCGTCACGCGCGATTTTCTGGAGCGGGTGCGCGAGAAGGCGGTGGGAGCGCGGGTTCTCAGGGCCGTCTCGCCCGGCGAGCAGGTCGTGAAGATCGTGCACGAAGAGTTGGCCACCCTGATCGGCGGCGAGGGCGAAACCGGGATCGAGTGGTCGTCGGCGCCCCCGACGGTCGTCATGATGGTGGGACTGCAGGGATCGGGGAAAACCTCGACTGCGGCCAAGCTGGGAAGGCGATTCCAGCGCCAGGGTCGGCGCACCCTGATTGCGGCCTGCGACCTCTACCGTCCGGCGGCGGTGGACCAGCTCAGGGTGCTGGGACGCCGCGCAGAGGTGCCGGTCTATTTCGAGGAGGGTGCCACCGATCCGGTTGCGGTTGCCCGGGCGAGCCATCTTGAGGCCCGTCGCACCAAGGCGGCCGTGCTGATCGTCGATACCGCAGGCCGGCTCCAGATCGACGACCGGCTCATGGAGGAGCTGGAACGGATCCGGACCGCTCTCGATCCGCGCGAAATTCTCCTGGTGATCGATGCCATGACCGGCCAGGAGGCAGTGCGAATCGCCCAGGGCTTCGACGAGGCCATCGGCGTCACCGGCTTCGTGATGGCCAAGATGGATGGCGATGCGCGGGGCGGCGCAGCTCTTTCGATCCATGGCGTCACCGGCAAGCCGATGAAATTTATCGGCACCGGCGAAGGGATCGATGCCCTCGAAACCGTTGACCCGCAGCGGATCGCAGGCCGGATCCTGCAGAAGGGCGACGTGATCGGGCTGGTCGAGCGCGCACAGGCGGTGGTCGATGCCGACGATGCGGCAACCTTCGAGAAGAAGGTTCTGGGTCGCGGCCGCTTTACCCTGGAGGATTTTCTTGTCGCCATGCGGCAGGTGCAGAAGATGGGGCCTCTGGATCAGCTCCTGAAACTTGTGCCGGGAGTGCCGCGCGGACTCTCGCCGACAGATGTCGATCCAGGGAAAATCAAGCATATTGAAGCCATCATCCTCTCGATGACTCCCGAGGAGCGAAAGCGGCCCGAAATTCTCAATGGATCGCGGCGACGCAGAATTGCGCGGGGCAGCGGCCGGCCGGTCTCCGAGGTCAACCGCCTCATGAAGCGCTTCGGCGAAATGGAGAAGATGATGCAAAAGATGAAGGGCCTGATGCCCAGGGCCGGTGCCAGGATTCCGGCGATGGGTCTGAAGTCTCCCTTCCGACTCTAGAACAGAGGGATTGCGCGAGCAACAGAGGAATTGCGCGGAAATTTCCCGCCGCCGATCCCGAAAATCCCCAAATTCCCTAACTTCATCAATCAGAAACACACCCAAGGAAAGAATTCCACGATGTCCACAAAGATACGTCTGCGCCGCATGGGTCGGAAAAAACAGCCTCACTACCGGATCGTCGTTGCCGACAGCCGCGCACCACGCGATGGACGCTTCGTAGAGAATCTGGGCTACTACAACCCGGTTCCCGATCCGGCGCAGCTCAGGGTCGATCTGGAGCGGGTGGATTACTGGCTCGACGAGGGAGCGGCGCTCTCGCAGACGGTGCACAGTCTGGTCGCAAAGGCGCGCTCCGGCGGCGATGAAACGGTCGCCCTCGTTCACGCTGGCACCGAGGACGCTGCCGCCCTTGCCGAGGGTTCGGAGTCCGCCTCCGGAGATGAAGCGGCGGCCGCTGCGTCTTAACAGGCAGGCAGTGAACGGGCCGTGGAGGACGCACACCCCCCCTATCTGATCGTCGGGCACCTCAACAAGGTGCATGGAACGCGGGGCGAGCTCTTTGTCTGGCCGCTGACCGATCACCCCGGGAGCCACTTTCTTCCAGGTCAACTCCACCTTCCGGGCAATGCTGCGGGCGACCGCCCCTCTGCCACCCTTTCCCCCCTTGCCATCGAGGCCGTTCGCCCCTATCGGCGCGGCTTCCTCGTTCGCTTTGCCGGCATCGACGACCGCGCGGCTGCCGAAGATCTGCGCGGACGCTACCTGTTCAGACCCTTCGAGACGATCGACGCGGCCGCCGAAGACGAAATTTTCTACCATGAGCTTCTGGGGGCGACGGTGGCGACCGCCGCAGGCGACGATCTGGGCACGGTTGCCGAGGTCTTTCCGCTGCGCCCCGCCGACCTGCTTCAGGTCAATGGCCCGCAGGGCGAAATCCTGATCCCCTTCTCGCATCCCTTTGTGGTCGAGGTGGACCGGGCGCGACGCCACCTCGTTGTGGATCTTCCCGACGGCTTCCTGGCATGAGTTTTCGCGTCATCAGATCGGATTGTCCGGCTGTGGCCTTGCATGTGCATCGATTCCGGAAGCGCCTGTGCATCTGCGCCCCTCCGCCGCCCGTCGGCGACCACATGACAGGCCGTCCGCCATTGGGGGCCGGAGGACGCTCATGACCCCGCTTCGCATCAATATTGTCACAATATTTCCCGATTTCTTCGCCGACCCCCTTGCCCTCGGCATTCCGGGGCGCGCCGCCCGGGCCGGCCTGGTCGAGTTTCGGATCTGCGACCTCCGCGACCATACGCACGACCGTCACCGCACCGTTGACGACGCACCCTACGGCGGGGGCGCGGGGATGGTCATGAAGCCTGAACCCTTCTTCGAGGCCATCGACGATCTGCAGCCCTCGGGGCCGGTGATTCTGCTCTCGGCGCGGGGCCGGCGCTTCTGTCACGACGACGCCGTGCGCCTCTCGCTCCAGCCCGAGATCAGCGTCCTCTGCGGCCACTACAAGGATGTGGATCAGCGGGTGGCCGATCATCTGGCAACCGAAGAGCTTTCCCTGGGCGACTTCGTTCTCTCCGGGGGCGAAGTTGCAGCGCTGGCAATCACCGACGCCATTGTTCGTCTTCTGCCCGGAGCGCTGGGCGATCACGATTCGGCGGCAACCGATTCCTTCTACGATGGCAGCTCCCTGTCGCCCCCCTCCTACACCCGCCCGCCCACATACCGGGGATTCGCGGTTCCCGAGGTTCTGCGGAGCGGCGACCACGCGGCGATCGCCAGATGGCGCAGAGAGGCAGCCGACGATCTGGCCCGCACAAGAGACCTGGAGAGCACGCCGAATGCACGCCCGACCGGGAGTGGGGAAGAGGAGTCGTCGGGCTGAGGGGGTTCACCCCCTGTCGGCGCGAGGTGGAGATGCAATTCCCTGCCGGAAAAGGAGCTGCTCTTCGTCCCCGCCCCCGGGCCTTGGGGAGCAAGTCTTCCACACCGATGCATTCGCGCCGTATCGGTTGCGCGCCCGGTTCCCATCCCTGGGACCACATCTCGCTCAAGCGGATCGCTTCTTCCCTTGCGGCCTATTTCCAGTTATCTTTCTTGGCTGTCATTCAGAGGAACAAGCCTATCAGAGACCGCATTCCCGTCGGTCGGCGGGAGCGCCCCGGCCCCTTCCAGGGAACCCGAAAAAGAGAGGAGCCATGTCATGGCGGATTTTCTGCACCACATCGATATGGAAGATGCCCGCGATGACCTTCCCGACTTTGCGCCCGGCGACACGATCCGGGTGCTGTACCGGGTTCGCGAGGGACAGAAGGAGCGCATTCAGGTCTTTCAGGGGGTCTGCCTTCTTCGGCGCGGCTCGGGCATGGGCGAGACCTTTACCGTGCGCAAGATCTCGAGCGGTGTCGGCGTCGAGCGCGTATTTCCGGTGAATGCGCCCACCGTCGGCGGTGTCGAGATCGTGCGGCGGGGCCGGGTGCGACGCGCCAGACTCTACTATCTGCGCGCCTTGCGCGGCAAGGCGGCCCGCATCCGGGAGAAGCGTTCGACCACGCGGCCGAACTAGTTCGCTGACCCGCGAAGACGCCCCGGTTCATCTGGCCGGGGTCGATGAGGCAGGGCGGGGGCCGCTGGCGGGACCGGTTGTCGCGGCGGCGGTGATCCTGGCCGAAGGGGTCGCCATTGAGGGCGCAGCCGACTCCAAGACGCTGACCGCCACGGAGCGCGAGCGACTTGCACAAACGATCCATGAGCAGGCGCTGGCAGTGGGAATCGGGGCCGCATCGGCCCGGGAGATTGACCGCGTGAACATTCTGCGCGCGACGACCCGGGCAATGGCGCGTGCGCTGGCCCGCCTCGCGCCCCCCCCCGATCGCGTGGTGGTCGATGGCCTGCCGGTGCGGGATCTGGGGTGGCGACACGAGGCCGTGGTCGGAGGCGACGGAATCGTCCCTGCGATCGCCTGCGCCTCGATCGTGGCCAAGGTCTGCCGCGACCGCCTGATGATGCGTCTGGCAGCGCGCTATCCCGCATACGGCTGGGAGCGCAACATGGGCTATGCAACGGCCGAGCACCGCCAGGCCCTGCGCGAACTCGGCCCCACCCCCCACCATCGCCTCACCTTCGGGCTGCTGCAACTGGAGCTTCCTCTTGCGTAAAGGCGCGTGGAAATGTCGAGTGCGCACCCGGCGGATTATCTTTCTCGCGAGCCGGTAGCTCAGTTGGTAGAGCAACGGACTTTTAATCCGTAGGTCCTGGGTTCGATCCCCAGCCGGCTCACTTCCCCCACCCCTCCCCACAGAAGGAGTCTCCAAACCATGAACCGCTCCCCTCTACCCGCCCCCGCACTCCTCCTTGCGGCGGCCTTCGCCCTCCTCGCGCTTCCCCTCCTTCCCCCTTCCCTCTCCGCCCAGGACGCCGCTTTGCGGGGCGAGACCATGGATCCCCGCGCAATTCTGGACGCTCCGGGATGGGTGGAGCCCCCGGCCTCGATCGCCGAGGCGGTTCTTGCGCCCCGCTACCTGAATGTCTCGCTCGACCGGCCCAGCCCCGATGGAATGTGGTTCCTGCATCTGCTCGGCGACGGCCCCGTTCCCATGGATCGCTTCTCGCGCCCCTTCGACGAGCTCGGCGGCCAGTTCTACGAGCCGCAGGCCAATCGCGCCCGCTCGCTCTCGATTCGCAGCATGGCGGGACTGCAGGTCATCTCGGCAACCGACGGAACAGTCACCGACATTGAAGTTCCGGATGGCGCGCGCATCTCGGGAGCGCAGTGGTCGCCCGATGGTTCGCGACTGGCATTTCTCGTGCATACCGACGACGCCACGCACATCCATGTGGCCGATCCGGCCCGTGGCGACTCCCGCCGCATTACCCGCGATCCGGTTCTGGCCACCATGGTCACCACCTTCGAATGGACCTCCGGCGGCGACGAAATTGCAACGGTCCTGATTCCTGCCGATCGCGCCTCCCGACCCATGGCGCCCAGGGTTCCGACGGGTCCCCAGGTCAAGCGCACCGAAGAGGGAAAGAACATTCTGCGCACCTATGCAAGTCTCATGGCGACGCCTCATGACGAAGCCCTGCTGGAATGGCACGTAACGGGTCAGCTTGCCACAATCGCGGTGGACAACAGGCGGGTCACGGCCATCGGCAGCCCCGCCATGATCCGCAGCTTCGACTTTGCGCCCGACGGCCGGCATGCGCGCGTCACAACCATGCAGCGCCCCTTTAGCTATATCGTGCCGGTGACGAGCTTTGGCCGCGTCGAGGAGATCTGGGATCGCGACGGCAGCGTGCTCGCCGAGGTCGACGTCACCGAGCTGAATACCGGAATTCGGGGTGCGCCCTCGGCTCCGGGAGTGGCCGGCGACGAGGAAGAGCCCGACCGGCGCCGGATGATGTGGCGGAACGATGGCGCGGGACTGGTCTATCTGCGTATGGAGCGCGCTCGCGACGAGGACGAGGGCGACGAGGCTGCCGCAGACGAGGAGGATTCCGAAGATGCCGGACGGATGGACCGGGTCATGCTCTGGGCGCCGCCCTTTGGCGAAGAGGACGAACGCATGTTGTACGAAAGCCGGCGACGGATGACCAATCACCGGTATTCGGCCGACTATGAATGGCTCTTTGTCACCGAAGGAGGCAGCGCCGGTCGCGGCGGGGCGGGGGGCGGCACGCGCACCGAGTACGCAGTCCGGCTCTCCGAACCCGACACGCGCCATACGATCAGCGAGTGGGACACCGAGGATTTTCACGCCAATCCGGGATCGCTGCTCATGCAGGGCGGTCGGGTTGGGGGCGGCGGATTCGCCCGCTTCGGAGGTGGCGGTGGCGGGGGCGCCGTGCATACCGTGGAGGTGGCCGGGGCCGAGGGCTCCGAGACCGTCTTTCTGGCTGGAATGATCTACAACGAGGATCCGCTGGCGGAATCGCCGAAGAGCTTCCTGGACCGGGTCATGCTCCGGACGGGCGAGAGCGAGCGCATCTACGAGAGCTCGAACGAAGGCGAGTTCGAGCGGCTTGTGACCGTTCTGGATGCCGCCGCCGGGCGCCTTGTCGTTCAGCGCGAATCGCCCACCGAGGTCGCGCAGGGATTCCTTGTCGAGGACGGCGCGCGCACGCAGCTTACCGCCAATATCGACTACACCCCCGACCTGACCCATGCGCCGCGTCAACGCTTCACCGTGGAGCGGCCGGATGGCTTCCGCTTCCTGGTCAACGTCACCCTGCCCCCCGACTTCCGCGAGGGCGAGCGCCGACCCGCCATGTTCTGGTTCTATCCGCGCGAATACGAAGATCAGGAATCCTACGACGAGGGCGCGCGCACCTTCAACAAAAATGCCTTCCCCGGCTTCGGTACGCGATCCATCGAATATCTTGTGCGTTTGGGGTATGTTGTGGTAGAACCCGATGCGCCGATCGTGGGCGAAGAGGGTCGCATCAATAACAATTATGAACATGACTTGCGCAACAATCTGGCCGCGGTCATCGACGAGCTGGACGCGCGCGGCATCATTGATCGCAAGCGCCTGGGGCTGGGCGGTCACTCCTACGGCGCCTTCGGCACCCTCAATGCAATGGTGCACACGCCCTTCTTCCGGGCGGGCATTGCAGGCGACGGCAACTACAATCGCACCTTCACCCCGCTCGGCTTCCAGCGCGAACCCCGCCACTTCTGGGATGCGCGCGAGGTCTACCTGGGAATGTCGCCCTTTGTCTATGCCAACAACCTGACCGGCGCGGTGCTCCTCTATCATGGTCTGCACGACCAGAATGTCGGCACGGCGCCCGATCACTCGCCCCGGCTCTTCCATGCGCTGAACGGGTTGGGCAAGGAAGCCGCCATGTATCTCTATCCCTTCGAGGATCATGGCCCGGCAACCCGCGAGACGCTGCTCGATCTGTGGGCGCGCTGGGCGGCGTGGCTGGAGCTGCACCTGACCGCCGAGGAGCGGTCCGTGACATGAAGCAAGGCCCCCTGCGCCAGCAGCTCCACCGCCACCTCCGCGCATGGCCCGGGCGGCCCGAGGCAAGCGAACGGTGAGCGCTCCGGGACAGGAGAGCGGCCGGCATATCGGCCTGATCCGCGCAACCGGGGTTGGCCTGGGTGCCATCGTCGGCAGCGGCATTCTGGTACTGGCCGGGGTGGCCTTTGCGACAACGGGCCCAAGCGCGGTTCTCGCCTTTGCCCTGAACGGGGCGATCGGCATGCTCACGGTCTGTTCCTTTTCGGAGCTGGCCGCGCGCTTTCCGCAATCGGGCGGCACCTACACCTATGCGCGGCAGGTGCTGACGGTTGAGGTCGCCTTTGCGGTGGGATGGGTGGTGTGGTTTGCATCGGTGGTGGCCGCAGTGCTCTACGCCATGGGGTTTGCGGTCTTCCTGGTTCCCTTTCTTGAACAGATCTTCCTCTTTGCCAATGGCGACATTCCGGGCTGGCTCGGTTCGCGGCCCGCCCTGGTGGGCTATGCGCTGGCGGCGGTCGGCTACTACAAGGTGCGCCTGACGCGCTCGGCGTCGGGAGGGGGACAGTGGGAAACCTGGGGCAAGGTGATTGTCTTTCTGGTTGTGGTTCTGGCGGGAATCCTGGCTCTCTTCGGCGATCCCCTGCCGCCGGGCGCCCTGGCCGCGCGCTTCCGGCCTTTCTTCTCCGATGGATTTGCGGGTCTTGCGCAGGCAATGGGCTATACATTCATTGCGCTTCAGGGCTTCGATCTGATTACTGCGGTCGGCGGCGAGGTCAGGAATCCGCAGCGCAACCTGCCGCGCGCCATGTTTCTCTCGCTGGGAATTGCGCTGATCCTCTATCTGCCGCTCCTCTTTCTGATTGTGGCGATCGGCAGCCCGGATCGTCCGATTGCCGAGGCGGCTGCGGCCAATCCCGAGATTCTCTTCGCCGAAGCCGTGCGCAACTTCATGGGGCCGGCCGGCTACTGGCTCATTATTGCCGGGGGTCTGCTCGCAATGCTCTCGGCGCTCCAGACCAATCTCCTTGCCGCATCGCGCTTTGCGCGCACCATGGGCGCCGACCGCACCCTTCCCCCCCGCCTTGCGCATCATGCGCCGGGCACCGGCACCCCCACGGCGGCAATTCGCCTGAGCGCAATTATTGTTGCACTGATGCTGATTGTCATTCCCGATGTCGCGGCTGCGGGGGCCATGGCAAGTCTGATCTTTCTTGCCTGTTTCGCGCTTACGCACAAGATCGGCTACCTGGCCCGGCGACGCGCCGGCAAGACCGACGGCTTCCGCGCTCCCGCCTTTCCGCTGGTGCCGGTTGTCGGGGGCAGCGCCTGCCTGATCATCGGTCTCTACCAGGCGGTGGCGGTTCCGCCGGCCGGGGTTCTGGCGGCGGTGTGGCTGGCGGTGGGGGCGGTTCTCTATGTCCTCTATCTGGCCCCGCGTGCCCGCGCGGTCGATGCGTCGTCCGAGGCGCGCGATCCCGAGATGATGCGGCTGCGGGGTCGGCGGCCGGTGGTTCTGGTTCCCATTGCAAACCCGGCCAACGCCGAAACCATGGTGACGATGGCGCGCGCGCTGGCGCCGCCCGAGGTCTCGCGTGTGCAATTGCTGTCGGTGGTCGAGCCGCCGCCCGCTACCGGCGAGGGTGCCGACAGGAGCGATCCGGGCGCTCTGCCGCGTGGCGTGCGCGATGCACAGGCGGTGCTCGGGGGTGCGCTGAAGACGGCGCTCCGGGTGGATGTGCGGCCCGAGGCGCTGATTACCCTGCACCGCGACCCCTGGAGCGAGATTGCGCGGGTGGCGGAGGCGACCCGCTGCGAGAGCCTTCTCCTGGGGGTGGGCGACCTCGACGATTCGCTGATGACCGGACCTCTGGCCGAAATGATTGGCCAGGTGGATGCCGATGTGGTGATCCTGCGCGCCCCTGCCGACTGGACGCCCGATGGAGTGCACCGCATTCTGGTGCCGGCCCGCGGGGGACGCGATCAGAGCCCGGTGCGCGCGCGCCTATTGGGAAGCCTGAGCCGAACCGGCGACCGCGACGTGGAGTTTCTGGGGGTGCTGGGCGACGATGTGGGGCCGGGCATGCGGCGTCGCGCCCTTCGCGAGCTGGAGCGGATCGCCCGCGACGAGGTGGGGCGGGATGCGCACGCCGAACTGGCCATTGGCGACGATGTGGCAGCCGAGGTGGCCCAGCACGCGGACGGCGTCGATCTGTTGATCCTGGGCTTTCACCGCAGCGGTCGCCGTCGCGCCGTCTTCAGCAGCCTGATGCTCGAGATTGCCCGCGCAACCCACTGTCCATTGGTGATGATCAGCCACAGACGGGGGACATCGAGGCTGTCGGAGGCCTCGGTTTTCGCGCGCAGGCCGCAGGGGTAGAGCCAACTGCCCTCTGGCTCTGGCAATCCCGTGAAATGTGCCGTGGGATTTGTGCAAGGGTGCGGCCTGGAATGCCCTCCGCTATCGATCTGCGGGGAGCTGGTTGGGGTCGCCGTTGCTGCGCGCCGGTGCCATTGCATAAAGGGCAAGTCGCTCCACCCCCAGATCGTCGGTGGTATGGCGGACCAGGATCCAGTCCTGGCCCGCATCCTGTAGAAACATGCGCATGGGCAACCGCAGCTTCGCTGCCCAGGTGCCGTCGACGTCGAAGACAAGCCATTCGCGCTCATCGCCGGGGCGGCGGAAGTGCTCAACCCAGAGGCGGCCATCGTCCGCAATCAGCAGTCGCGCAACTGTGGGAAAGATCGATGGCAAATTGGGTTCCTCGGCCTCCCACCGTCGGGCGCACAGCTCCTGCCAGCTGTTTTCGCGACGGACCAGCCGGTACCCGCGGCAAAGCTGTTCCCGGAAGGCGTCATGGTGCGCCGAGGTGACCCTCAGCTCCGGTCCCGGCCAGCGAATTCTGCGGCGGGTTGTGCCCGACCAGTCCAGAAACTCGACCTCGTATTCGTCGCCGGTCGCCATCCAGACACCATCTGCAGTCGGCGCAAAGACAAGATTGCGTCCCCATGTCCGGGGGCCCGATACAATTGCATGACCGCTTTCGTCAAATTCCTGAAAGCGGTCCTGGCCGGGAATGCCTCTGCGGATGAGCTGAATGGGCGCGTTCGGCGCATCGGCATAGGCAAGGTCCTGCTCTATGCGAAAGAGTAAACTCTCGCGTGAATCCGGGGCGCGATTGGAGAAGACCAGCCGGCCGGCGCACAGGTCAGTCCATATCCATAGGGAAATCGCTCGAAGCGCTCGCTGCGGATGAGCCCGCCATCGCCATCCAGGAACGTAATAGTGTTGTTCCGGGAATCGCGCGCAACGATCAGCGAGTCGGCAACGCACTCATTGCCGGGAATCTCGACGGCCCGAAACTCGCCTGGGCCTTCGCCCTCGTGGCCTGCGGTCCACAGGTGATCGCCATTCGCAGCGAAGCGCCGGATTTCATGGTACCCCTGCACGGCGACGATCACATCGCCCCCCTGCACCCGCGCGGCCCCGGCAATGCGACTGAAGAGATCGGCATCGGGGCCATCGGCGCGCCCCACCGAGAAGAAGGGCTCTGGCGCCAGGGCGAGTATGGAGAGCGGCGCCACCTGCGCCGGCATATCCGGCTCCGAGGGCAATGGCGACTGCGGGATCTCTTCTCCGCACCCGGAAAGCGCGATCAGCAAGGAGAGCAGGAGCGGGGGCGCTGCCGAGTGTACAGGACGGAGGCGACTGTGCTGCGCGAACATCAACATTTTGCCTCCACGACCTGGACAGATCCCGAAAACGCTTCGCCAACAGCAGCTGCAGCTTCTCTGGATTGGCGAATTCTCTAAACTCCAACTTTAATTAATAACTGTTTTTGACTGCCGTGTCAAATTTCCCGCTCTGCGCGCCGACCGGCCCCCCCAACCGTTCGGTGAATCCGTGCACCCTGCCGCCCGGCATCGGGCCCCTGGTTGCTAAATTCCGATCATGCATGAAAGCGCATCGGCGCTGCGAGCGCCCCTGACCTTCGCCCCCGTCCTCCGGGACTATCTCTGGGGAGGGCGCGCGCTTGAGGATCGCCTGGGACGCACGCTGCCCCCGGGTCCGGTTGCCGAAAGCTGGGAGATCTCTGCACATGCGGCGGGGGTGTCGGTTGTGGACGAGGGCCCCTTCGCCGGCTGCACGCTCCCCGATCTGGTGACCCGCTTCGGGACCCGGCTGGTGGGTCGGTGGAGCGCGGCTGCGGTCGCGCGGGGCGAGTTTCCGCTGCTGGTCAAGATTCTGGACGCCAGTCACGCACTTTCGGTGCAGGTTCACCCCGACGATGCGGCTGCGGCAGCCCGGAAAACGCACGAATCCGGCAAGACCGAGTGGTGGCACATTCTGCACGCCACAGCGGGGGCGCATATCATTCACGGCCTCCTTCCCGGCACCGACCGGGAGACGCTGACCGCAGCGGTGGCCGCGGGGCGCATTCAGGATCACCTGCGGCGCATTCCGGTCCGGGCGGGCGACTCGATTCCGGTTCCCGCAGGCACCGTCCATGGCCTCCTTGCGGGGATCGTGCTGGTCGAGGTTCAACAATCGTCCGACACCACCTGGCGGCTCTTCGACTGGAACCGCGTCGATGCCCACGGCCGGGCGCGCACGCTGCATATCGAACGCGCACTCGAGGCCATTCGCTTTGGCGAGAGCGAAGAGGTGCCCACAGTGCCCCGGCTGCAGACCACAGGCGATGGCTGGCGGCTGGAGCGACTCCTTCGCTGCGACCACTTCGTTGTCGAACGGATCGAGATGGCCGCCGGGAGCTCCCTCGATGCACACCTGAATGGCGACAGCTTCGAGATTCTGGGAGTGCTGGAGGGAGGGGCGGAGGTGGTGACGACCGGCCCTCTTTGCACCGGCCTGGAAGCGGTTCGCTTTGCGCTTCTGCCCGCAACCACGGGAACTTTCCGGATCCGGGCTCAGGCCGATCTGGTCGCGCTCCGGGTTCGCCTGCCCCGGCGCGGACCGGCAGCTCGCGGATAAGCCCGGCGCCTCGCCATTTTCGGTGCGCGGCCTGCGTTTCCGGCGGACTGCATCCCTGCACAAGTGGACATTCCACAAACAGCCCCACAGTGCCCCGCCAGGGACTCGAACCCCGAACCTGCCGATTAAGAGTCGGATGCTCTACCAGTTGAGCTAGCAGGGCGCACAAGAGAATCATAATCATAGCTCATCTGCCGAGATCCGCCAAGGGAATCGGGCTCCCTGGGCGAGCGGCGTTCCTCTGCGGACTGTTAGATTCACCACCCTCATTCCGCCCTCAATCCACGGAGCAGGCATGTTCTTCAGGCAGATCGTCGATCCGGGACTGGCCCAGCACGCCTACCTGATCGGCTGCGAGCGCACCCGTCAGGCCGTCATTGTCGATCCCGAACGCGATGTGGACCGCTACCGGGCAATTGCCCGCGCCGAGGGCTACCGCATTGTTGTCGCCACCGAAACCCATATCCACGCCGACTTCCTCTCGGGGTGCCGCGAGCTTGTCGAAAATCATCGCTGCCACGCCTGGCTTTCGGGCGAGGGCGGTCCCGGCTGGGAGTACGAATGGGCCAGGGACGACGACCGCGTCACACTGCTTCGCCACGACGACTGCATGATGATCGGCGAGGTCGAGTTTCGCGTCCTGCACACCCCCGGCCACACCCCCGAGCACCTTGGCTTTGTTGTGACCGACCGGGGCGCAGGGGTCGCAGACCCAATGGGAATCCTCTCGGGCGACTTTGTATTCGTGGGAGACCTGGGGCGTCCCGACCTTCTGGAATCGGCGGTGGGCGAGGATGGCGCCATGGTTCCTGCAGCCCGCCGCCTCTACGCCTCGGCGCGCGGGGTTCTCGAGCTGCCGGACTACCTTCGCATCTGGCCGGGTCATGGAGCCGGAAGCGCCTGCGGCAAGGCGCTGGGACAGCTCCCCGACACCACGGTGGGGTACGAGAAGCGCTCCAGCCCGGCATTGGCTGCGGTGCGCGAGGGCGAAGACGCCTTTGTGGCCTTCATATTGGAGGGCCAGAGCGATCCCCCCCTCTACTTCGGTCGCATGAAGCGGGAGAATCGGACCGGACCGGCACTGTTGGGTTCACTTCCCGCACCGGCCCGCACCTCGCCCGGTGCGCTGGCCCGCCTTGCGGAACGTTCGGATACGGTTGTGCTCGACACGCGCATCGACCGCGCCGCCTTCTGTCGCAGCCATCTGCCCGGGGCGATTCATGCACCGCTCAACCGCACCTTCACCACGATTGCGGGTTGCTACGTCGATCCCGCCGAGCAACTTGCGCTGATTGTCGAGGAGGGGCAGGTGGAGGATGCCGTGCGCGCGCTGGTGCGGATCGGGCTCGACCGGGTGGAGGGGTGGGCGCCACCCTCGGTTCTGCAAGAGATCGCCGAGGAGGGGGCCGCGCTGGCCAGCCTCGAATCGATCACCTTCAGCGAGCTTGCAGAGCGGTCCGATGGCGCCCTTCTCGATGTGCGCCAGAGCACCGAATTCGCCTCGTCGGCCATTGCCGGAGCCACCCATGCGCCGCATACCCGTCTGGCCGAACGGCTCTCCGATTTGCCGCGCGACTGCCCCCTCATGGTCCACTGCATGGGGGGCGCGCGGGCCACCTCGGCGGCTTCGTTTCTGGCGCGCGAGGGCTTCGAGGCGATTGCAATTCACGACCTCTTCCAGAATGCGAATGTCGGCTGACAGGCGGACGAAGAGGCGTGTCGGGATGACCAGGGGCGGGGGTGCGCCGGCGTGGAAGTCCGTGAGCGGAGTCACGCGCTCTCTGCGCATGAAGGGGCGCCTGAGTGCCCTTCATTGTGTGTGCATGGGATTCTGGGCATCGCTGGCGCCAGCCTCGGCCCAGACCGCCGCAGATGAGGCCGGACGGCGTGCGCGCATCGAGTCCATGGTGCGCGAAATCCGTGCCGACTATCCCGATGTAGCCACAATCACCGTCAGCGCGCTTCGGGATCTGCAGGAGAGCAACACGATTGTGCTGATCGATGTGCGCACCGACCGCGAGCGCGAGGTTTCGGTTCTGCCCGGCGCCATCTCGCAACGTCAATTCGAGGCGCACATTGACAAGTTTGCCGGCCGCCCGGTAATCGCCTATTGCACAATCGGAGTGCGCAGCTCAAGCTATGCGCGCGCAATGGCCGAACGCGGCGTCGAGGTTCTCAATCTCGAGGGGAGTCTCCTGGCCTGGACCCATCTGGGCGGAAAGCTTCGGACCGCCGATGGAGCAGAGACCCGCCGTGTGCATGTCTATGGGCGTCGCTGGAATCTGGTTGCCCAGGGCTACGAAGCAGTCTGGTAGCGCGCAAGCGCCGGGAGCGCAACCCGGTTGTCTCCATGACCCGCCGCGTTGCCCGAATGCCGCTCACCATTGATTTGTGGTCTGCCTGTATTGCGCTCATGTTACTGCGCGTGCTGAAAGCGGTGGAGGGGGACTGTCAACAGCGCCCCGGCCAGCGGTCCCACCCAGTAGATCCACAGATGATTGACTGTGCCTCCCTCGGCCAGAGCCACAAGGATCGGGCCCGTTCCCACAGCCGGATTGAAGGCGCCGCCCGAGATCGGTCCCACTGCAAAGGCGCCTCCCATGACCACACAGCCAATCGCCACGCCATGAAATCCGCCGCTCGCCCGGCGGGGCGCATATGCAACATTCAGAATGACGAGCGTCAGGGCACAGGTGAAGATCGTTTCGGCGGCCAGCGCCACCGCAGGCGTCGTTGGGGCAGCCGGCGCCATGACGGCAAACTCGCCGGTCAGCAGGGGCACCGTCAGGGCTGCGAGGACGGCTCCGCTGAGTTGAGTTATCATGTAAATAATGCAATCGCGAAGGTCAAGATGGCCGCACAGATGGACCGCCACGCTGATTGCGGGGTTGTAGTGTGCACCGGAGATGGGCCCGCCCATATACACAAGCGCGACAAGGACGGCGCCGGTTGCCAGGGGGGCAAGAGCGGGATTGTGCACAAGGCACAGGCCGATCACAAGAACAAGAAAAAAGGTTCCGGCGAACTCGGTGGCGTATCGATTCATTCGCTTGGAGTGGCGAGAGGATTGTGTCCCTGTCCGACCGTCTTGCCGGAGCAGAGGAATCCGCAGCAGGGATGAGTGGAGGGAGACGGCGGTGCGAAGCGCAACGATAATCGGAGAGCGGCGAATGCGTCACCCGCAGCCGGGAGCCGGCAGTCTGCAGACCGCGCCGTCCGGCAGAAATCAGGGACCGTCAGGAGCGTGGAGGAGGGCGCGGCGGGGGTGGATCGTCGTCCCTGGGGTTCTGGTTCTGGGCGGAGGCGTGTTTGCAAGCGGGGCCGAAGAGGCCGAGGCGCAGGAATCGCGGCGGCGCTGGCAGGCTTCGACCGAGTTCAGCTTTGTGCGCACCGGGGGCAATGCCGAGCTCTCCACCCTTGGCATCGGCGGCACGCTGACCCGCGCGTGGGAGCGCACCGAGTTTCGGATCCGGGTCGGGGGAATCCGCACCCGCACGACGCGCCGGACCCGAACCGCGATCGGCACCGAGGAACGCTACCGCATTGAGGAGCGGACCAGCACCGAACTCTCGGCCGAAAGCTACGAAGCCGAGGTGCGCATCGACCGCACCATCTCCGATCGCACCGCCCTCTTTGTGCAGTCGGGGTGGACGCGCAACACCTTCGCGGGCATTCGCAGCCGGTTGGTCAATGTGCTGGGGGTCTCGACGCGCTGGATCGACCGCGAGGAGCGGCGCCTTCGCACCGCCTACGGCCTGACGCATACCGTGCAGCGCGATGTGGTTCCCGATTCCGGGGGCGAAGATCGCTTCATCGGGCTGCGCTTCGCGACCGAGTTCCGAACCCGGCTGAACGACCATGTAGATTGGTCGAGCAATCTTGTGGTCGATGGCAATGGCGACGAGCTGGCCGATCTGCGCGCCGAGTGGACCAATGCAATCAGCGTGGCCGTGAACGAACACCTGGCGCTCAAGACTTCGCTGCGGGGAAACTTCGACAATCAGCCCGCGCTCAGGCGTCTTCCGCTCCGCAGCGTCGCCGGCGAAGAGGTGGGCGAGGTGCTGGTGCCCCGGAGCAGGCTGGACCGGGTCCTGACCCTGACTTTGGTTGTGACCGTTCCGTAAGGATGTTCAGGGGGAAGATTCCGCGAGACGGCCCGCCCGATGCATACAGTGTGGCACCTGCCTGCCGAAGGGGCTGGGTCTGGGACTGGGACTGGCCCCGGATCGCCTTCCTGTACAGATTCACCCTGTGGGTGCCGCAGAGGACGGACCGAGGGGTCGCCGCCGGGAGCGCGCTTGGCGTTCACCGCGCGGAGGAAAGTCCGAGCTCCGCAAGGCAGGATGCCGGGTAACGCCCGGGCGCCGCGAGGCGACGGAAAGTGCCGCAGAGAGCAGACCGCCAATGGCTTCGGGGACAACCCGGAGCACAGGCAAGGGTGAAAGGGTGCGGTAAGAGCGCACCGGGCCGCTGGCAACAGGGGTCGCATGGCAAACCCCATCCGGAGCAAGGCCAAATAGGGGACGAGGGATCGCCTGTCCCGCCCGAGTCCCGGGTAGGCCGCACGAGGTCCTGGAGCAATCCGGATCCCAGATGAATGACCCCCGCCGTTCCGCTCCGGCGGGCGGCCGACAGAACTCGGCTTATGACGTCCGTCCCTGCGGCACCCCGTTGGGCGCGTCCTCGGCGGGGGCGCGCATGACGTTCAACCCGAAGGATTCCCGCCGCGATCTTTCGCTCCGAGAGGATGAGCTCACTAACTTGTCCGCGTGCCGGAAGCTGCCACGCCCCCAACTGCGGTGGGGACCCCATCCGCCGTCGCTCAACCAGAAGAGCGACTGGCCCCTGCCTCCGACAAGGAGAACATGATCATGAGAAACCGTTCCATGCTCCAGCGTCGCCATGGACGCTGCCTCGGACGAGCGAGCGACCCGGATGGTTCTCGCTGGCGAGATGCTGCCCGGCGATGGCGACTACTTTTTCGTGGTGGATCAAGGCGAAGCGGTCGTCGTCCGCAAGTGCGGCAATACGGTGGTGGCTCGCGTGCCCATGGAGAACGTCGGTCGCATCGTTGTACAAGCGGGTTCCGGGGAGGCCGAACGACCGGCGGCGGACAGACCTGTCCGGCTGCCGACAATCGCCGGATGATAAGGGAGCGGGAAGTCGGATGAACGGTCGCCGGATGCTCGTGCGGCTGGCGGCGGTCGCTCTTTTCCCGGTCGCAAGCGCCTGCAGCAACCCCGATCTTGCCGACAACCACTCGTCCCATGCGACCTGGACCACGGAACCGGAGTACATGATCGCCGGATCTGTGGACAACGATGTGATCTTCCAAAGGCCATTCGTCCAACTGGATCCATTCCGCAATCGCGTTCTGGTCATGGATGGTGGAACCGCGCAGATCAGCGCCTGGACTCCCGAAGGCGAGCTGCTCTTCGTGGCTGGGCGGCGAGGCGAGGGCCCGGGCGAATTCGTGTTCCCGCAGAGTCTGCTCGTCGAGCGGGACGGGTTCATTGTGTTGTCGGGCGATGGATCGCGATTTGCGCGCTTCGATGCCTTCGGAGACCACGTAGAGAGTTTCCTCGGCCCCGACACGAGGGTTGGCTACCAAGGATTCCAGATTGACTTCGGTTTCCCCAAACAGGGAGTCCACGTGGGCATACCCAGCCTTGGCGCTCACCGGATTACCGGAACCGACGGTGCCCCCGCAATGGATCGGTACCCGTTGGTCAGCGTCCGCCGCAGGGACGATCGCTCTTGGGGCGAACCGGTGCCTCTCCTGACTCTTGACAGGCGAAACGGGATACAGGCCACACAATTCGGAGGCGAGCGATGGAGTTATGGCCCCCAGCGCTACGGCGACGGGGACATCTATCGACTTCTGCCGGCTGGTGCGGTGGTTGCGCGGCGACGTGGCGAGCCTGGCAGCATTGAGCTGCTGAAGATTGATGGCTCCGGCGACACTGTCTGGCACCGACGCCATCAATTTGAACCCCGCAGGCTGACTTCCCGCATGATCGACGATCATGTCGCAGATGCAATGGAGTCGCTGCTCCCCGGTTTGGCAGATATCCCCAATGCGCCCCCGCCAGGGGCGTTTCGCCAGGCCTATCGCGAGTCGCTCTACACGCCCGAGTATCTTCCCGTGGCGCGTGACCTGTGCGTGAGCGCCCCCTCGAACGAGCTCTGGCTCGCCACCCACGAGCGCGAAGACTCCCTTGCGGTGTGGTACGCGGTCTCGATGGGCGACGGCGACGAAGTCCCGCGGCGCGTGGCGCTCCCGGAGCGGATGCGGGTGAACGAAGCCAATGCGACCCATGTCTGGGGAATCTGGCGCGACGAACTCGATGTTCCGCATGTCGTGGGGCGCCGGCTGGTTCCGCCGCCGGGGTGAGTGCCAGCGCGCGATTGCTCCCCCCGAGTCGTATCCCCGTTCTCTGATGAAGGGAGTAGATTGGCAGCTCACAGGTCGGGAAACCGAAGTCTAGCCCGCCGGCCCTTGACCCGGCCCCCTCGTCGGGCGCACATTTCCCGGTCCTTGCTGTCGGTTTTTCTTGCGCCCGTAGCTCAGCTGGATAGAGCGCTGCCCTCCGGAGGCAGAGGTCAGAGGTTCGAATCCTCTCGGGCGTACTTTGCGGTCAGTCCCCTGTACCTGCGCCCATCTCCGGGTGTGCCCGAGACGGGTGAAGATGCACCGGCGAGCCGCTCCTGCGCGCCCGCAGATTGAGCGCTTCGACAAAGACCGAAAATCCCATTGCGAAGTAGATGTAGCCCTTCGGGATATGCTGGCCCAGCCCCTCTGCGACCAGAGTCATGCCGAGGAGGAGCAGAAAGCTGAGCGCGAGCATCTTGACGGTCGGGTGACGGTTGACGAACTCCGCCACTGCGTTGGCAGCCAGCAACATGACGATCACGGCCGCCACGATGGCGATGGCCATGACCATGAAGTCCTCGGCCAACCCCACCGCCGTAATCACCGAATCGATCGAAAAGACAATGTCCATGACCGCGATCTGGGCGAGCACCATTCCGTAGCTCACAGCCCGGACGCGCCCGTCTCTCTGCTCGGTGCCCTCGAGCCGGTGGTGAATCTCGCGGGTGGATTTGGTGAGGAGAAAGAGGCCGCCGACGATCAGGATCAGGTCGCGCCCCGAAAACTCGTGGCCCAGAAGTTGGAAGAGGGGCGCGGTCAGCCCCATGATGACCGAGATGGCGCCCAGCAGCGCCAGCCGCGTGGTCATGGCCAGCAGGAGCCCGTTGCGACGCGCCGAGGGTTGTTGTGCGGGGGGCAGCCTGTCGGCCAGGATCGAGATGAAGATGATGTTGTCGATCCCGAGAACGATCTCCAGAATCATGAGGGTTGCAAGGGCGATCCAGGCTTCTGGACGTGCAACCCATTCCATGGAGATCCATTCCATAGCGACCTCCTGCTGCCGGTGGGGAGGGGAGCGTCGTGAGAGGGGAGCGATGCCCGTCGAAGATGGATGGGGACGCCCCCGAGCCGCTACCCGAGCGGGATCACAACCCCTCCCTGGAGCGCAAGGTGCCGGGTCCGGGTATCGTCGATCTCTTCGAGAGAAGCTAGGCCGAAGGAATAGAGCGCATCCACTCCTGCGTGCAGGGCGCCGCCGAGCGGAAACTCCACCCCGGCGCCCACGGCGACGCCATAGTCCAGATTCTCGAAGTCGAACATCCCCTCGCTGCAACTGGCGTCAAGCTCGAATCCCATGGTCGAAGCCTCCAAATCGCAGGAAAGTTCATAGGCGGCCCACGGCCCGGCCATGACCGCAATCGAAAATCCGTCGTGGGAATAGGGGGTACCCAGGCGCGCCAGCATGGCAAGCTGGGCCTGGTTGAGCTTGACGGTGGTCGCGACCTCGCCCGCCGATCCACTGCCGTCATCGAAGGGAAGCGTGGCTTTGGCGCCCTTCTCGGCATAGAGGCCGCTGAAGCGGAGACCGAGGAAGCCCGCGACGGGAAAGGTCAGATCGACCCCCGCGACGAGGCCGGTGCGATTCTCCAGATCGGGATTGTCGGCATTGGTCAAGGCCATGGTGGCCAGCCCGATTCCGCCCCGCAATCCAAGGGCCGTCTGGGCAGTGACTGGGGTTCCGACAAGGGCAAGGCCAAAGCTCAACAGGACGAAAGTGCGCATCGAGCGGGCTCTCCTAGCTTGGAAAATGGATCTGTGCGGGGGGCGAATCCACCCCTGTAAAAGGCCAGGGAAGACCGCTCGCCCGGCCGACAGTCGGACGCTGCCGGGGTCTGCCAAATCTTCGCAATGCCAGTCGTGTGTGTCAAGCGCGGAGGAGTGCCGCCGGGGCCCGAAGTCGCTCTTTGTACCTGTTGCACGAATGCCCTTCGCTGGCGATCCACGGACTGTCGAACCAACCACACTCCGCCCGCCGGGCATCGGAGCGTGAATGAATGACCACGTTTGACCGGTGGGGCTCCAGGTCGCAATTTGCATTCTCTCTGTACCCTGACGAACTCCGCTCTGCGCTCCTGTCCACCCGCGATCCCAAAGAGCTCGCCCATGCGAACCATACAGAGACTCGCGCTTCTTCTGCCCTTCCTTCTGCTGACGGGAACCCTGGCCGAGGGGCAGACGACCGACTCCGAGGCAGCCTATCTGCGGGCGGCGGCCGACCATTTCGGCATTCCCGCGAGCGAGGTGGCGGTGCTGACCCGCTGGGACATGACGGTGGGCGAAATCCCGGTCGTTCTCTTTATCGCCCGGCGCGCAGGCGTCTCTCCCGACGTTGTGGTGGCGAAGCGGCGGCAGGGAACCGCCTGGATGGCGATCGCGGCCACCTATTCCATGCATGCGGGCGACTTTCATGTGCAGGTTGGCGACGCACCGGCGACCCTGGCCAATGCCTATGCGAACTTCAACCGGCGGCCGGTTGCGGAGTGGCACGCCATTTCCCTGACCGACGACGAGGTGCTGACCCTGGTCAATCTCGGCTTCTTGGCGCGTTTTCTCGGCGTGTCGCCCGAGGCAGTGGCTGCCGAGCTGGATCGCGGCCACTCTGTCGTGGCTGCCTTCGAGAGCCTGCGCGGTCCCCGGTGAGCCCCGAATCCCCCATGATTGCATGAGCGCACACTCCCCCGACCGCAGCGATTCTCCGCGCCTCGTTCCCCTCAATCCCGGACCCCTGCCCGCGCGCGCCACCATGATCGAGCGGGCCGCCGCCTTCTACCGCGAGGTCGCCGCCCGTCGCACCGTTCGCGACTTCAGCGACCGTCCGGTGCCCCTAGATGTCATTCGCGATTGCATTCGCGCAGCCGGCACCGCCCCCAATGGCGCCAACCGGCAGCCCTGGCACTTTGTGGTGGTCTCCGATCCCCGGGTCAAGGCGCAGATCCGGAAGGGAGCCGAGGCCGAGGAGCGCGCCTTTTACCAGGGAGGGGCGCCGCAGGAGTGGCTCGATGCCCTGGCGCATCTGGGCACCGACGAGCACAAACCCTTTCTGGAGACGGCACCGCATCTGATTGTGATCTTCGCGGAGCGCTTTGCAGTCGATGCCGGGGAGAAGCGCATTCGCAACTACTATGTTCAGGAAAGCGTGGGGATTGCGACCGGCATTCTGATTACGGCGCTTCACCATGCGGGACTGGCGACCCTGACCCACACGCCCTCGCCGATGAACTTCCTGAACCGGATCCTCGGACGCCCCGCCAACGAGCGGCCCTTCCTGATTCTGGTGACCGGTCATGCGGCCCGCGACGCCCGCGTTCCCGATATTGCGAAGAAGCCGCTGCAGGAAATCGCCACCTTCCGGTAGGCCCCTTCAACGCCACGCTCCCCCCTGGAGGCCACAATGGGCACCGACCTTGCACCCCAGACATCGCCCGAGGCGATCCGCGAATTCTCGCGCGCGCTCCTGCGCGATCTGCTGGCGATGGAGCGGATTGTCGCCGATGGATTGATCGAATCGGGGGTGCGGCGCTTCGGGGCCGAACAGGAGATGTTTCTGGTCAACGACGCCTGGCGACCGGCTCCGGTCTCGATCGAGGTGCTCGAGGATCTGAACGACGATCCCTTCACCACCGAGCTTGCGCGCTTCAATCTCGAGGCCAACCTCTCGCCGCGGGTGCTCGAGGGTCGCTGCTTCTCGGCCATGCACACGGAGTTGGACGAGTATGTGGCCCGGGCGCGCGCCGCCGCCCGCCGGCACGATGCCGATGTGGCGCTGACCGGCATTCTGCCGACCCTCTCCAAATCCGACCTCTCGCTCGACAACATTACTCCGCGCGCCCGTTACTACGCCCTCAACGAGGCCATTCACCAGGCGGGCGACGGAGAGTTCAGGCTGCGCATTCAGGGCACCGACGAACTCATGATCTCGCACGATTCGGTCATGCTCGAGGCCTGCAATACAAGTTTTCAGGTTCATCTTCAGGTTTCGGCCGAGGAGTTTGCACACTTCTACAATGTGGCTCAGGCGGTGACCGGAGCGGTGCTGGCAACCTGCGTCAACTCGCCCCTCCTCTTCGGCAGGCGTCTCTGGTCGGAAACGCGGATCGCCCTCTTTCAGCAATCGCTCGACACCCGCGCCGCCGATCTCCACATGCGCGAGGTCTGCGCCCGGGTGCGCTTCGGCAATCACTGGCTGGAGAATTCGGTGGTGGAGCTCTTCCAGGAGGATCTGGCCGCCTTCCGCGTCCTTCTGGCGATGCCCGCCACCGAGGATCCGATGCAGATTCTGCGCGAGGGCGGAGTGCCGCGGCTAAGTGCGCTGCAGCTTTTCAATGGCACCGTCTATCGCTGGAACCGCCCCTGTTACGGCATCTCCGGAGGAAAGCCGCACCTGCGCATCGAGTGTCGCGCGCTGCCCTCGGGACCAACCACCCTGGACGAGATGGCCAATGCGGTCTTCTGGATCGGCACCGTGCTGGGGGTGGCCCGCGCCTTCCCCGACCTAGTGGAGCGCATGGAGTTCGACGATGCCAAGAGCAACTTCCTGGCGGCCTCCCGGCTGGGCCTGAGTGCGGGAATGACCTGGATGGATGGGCACAGCGGCCCCGCCGATCGTCTGGCGCTCGACACCCTGCTGCCCCTGGCCAGGGAGGGACTGGCCGACTATCCGCTCGCCGAAGACGAGGTGGAGCACTACCTGGGCGTGATCGAGGAGAGGGTGCAGAAGGGAGTCACCGGCAGCACCTGGGCGCTTCGCTCGCTGACGGCAATGAAGAAGGCCGGAACCCGCGCCGAACGCCTGGCGGCGCTGACGGCAGCCACCGTGCAGCAGCAGGAAGAGGGGAAGCCGATTGCGCACTGGAAGCAGGCCGAGCTCGGCGACGCCGGCGGATGGCGCCACCACTACATGCGCGTCGAACAGTACATGACTACGGCCCTGACGACCGTCAACCAGGACGAGCTGGTCGAGCTGGTGGCCTATCTGATGGATTTTCGCCAGATCCGCCACGTACTGATCGAGGACAACGACCATCGCCTGGTCGGGGTTGTCTCCTACCGTTCGGTTCTGCGCATGATGGCCGAGGGGCGAACCCTGACCGAGATGGAAAACATGCCGGTCAGCGAGGTCATGGTGCGCAATCCGGTCACGGTGGCCCCCGAAACGGAGACGCTGGAGGCAATCCGTCTGATGCGCGACAGCCGCGTCTCGGCTCTGCCGGTGGTGCAGGACGGGCAACTCGTAGGGCTGGTGAGCGAGACCGATTTCATGCCCATGGCCTATCATCTCCTTGAAGAACGCCTTCAGGAGAGCTGATCGCGTGGCCCTGTCGCCGGCCGACTCCGGAGCCGAAGCCGCCCCCGGCAACCCGTCGATACGATCCGGGGGGCAGACGGGGGACAGGATCCACGAACCCTCTGCCCCTGATCGCCCCTCCGCGCCCAGCCCGCCGCACTCTGCCGACGAGGGCGCGCCAGATGCGGACGAGGGCCTGACCGGCGCAGGGCAGGCGCAGGGCGGTCTGATCGGCTGGGTCGTGGGAAGGAAACCGGGGCCGCTCCTGATCTGTGTGGGGGGGCTGCATGGGAATGAACCGGCGGGGGTGCGGGCGCTCACCGCGCTGATCGGCGAGATCCGTGCGCGGCGCGACCGCATGGCAGGGGATTTTGTGGCCGTGGTGGGCAATGTGGCCGCGCTGGCTGCGGGACGGCGCTTCATGACGCACGATCTCAACCGCATCTGGACCCCGGAGCGCGTGCTGAGGGCGCAGCAGTGGCTGGGGGATGGAGTGGCGGAGGGGAATGGGATGCCGCCTTCGCTTGAGGAGGTCGAGATGATTCGTCTTCTGCGCATCTTCGCGGCGATCTCGCGGCGGCGGCGCGGCCCTGTGCATGTACTCGATCTGCACACGACCTCGGGGGCCGGGGGAACCTTCACCACCACCAGCGATCTGCCCCGCAACCGCGACTTTGCGCTGGCCATTCCGGTTCCCCTGGTGCTCGGACTCGACGAACACCTGAGTGGCACCCTGCTCGATTATCTCGACGGACTGGGCTACACCACCACCGTCTGCGAGTGCGGCCAGCACAGTGAGCCGCGTTCGGTGATGCGGGCCGAGGCATCCATCTGGCTGGCGATCCGGGCCACCGGGCTGCTCGACGCCCGCCACGCTCCCGAGGCGGCCCGGGGCGAGCACCGTCTGCGGGCCGGCAGTGCGCATCTGCCGCAGATCTTTCGCACCGTTCACCGTCATGCGGTCACCCCCCGCGACCGCTACCAGACCCTCCCCGGCTTTACCAACTTCCAGAGCATTCAGCGCGGCGACCTCATCGGCGTCGATCGCCGCGGCGAGATCGCGTCCCCCGCCGATGGCCGTCTCCTCATGCCGCTGTATCAGGAGCTCGGCGAAGACGGCTTCTTCGTGGTTCGCGACCGGGGCGCTTCCGCGTCGCACAGCCCGCACTGACCGGGCTCGGCGGGTCAATCCCGCGGGAGGGCAAATCCGCCAGGCGTCATGGCATGGGGCTCTGACGACCGGTTGTCCGCACCGTCGCAATCTGGACGTGTGTCGGGTGTCAGACGCCGGAGGAGGAGCTTCCGATCAGCGTTCGTCGGCGCCGCGAATCGACCGAGCGGGTTCGGTGGGGTAATCCTCGCGCCTGCCCGTGTCTCCCGACTGAATCACGAAATCCCGCCGGTCGCGATACAGGCGCGCCCGGTTCAGCACATGGTCCTCATCGTCGTCGAGATCAATTTCGTCCCAGTGAGTCATCAGCCAGTATTTGTAGTCGCCGATGAACAGGTAGATGTTCGGCCTCCCGAAGAACAGGCCGCTGACCCCCTCGCCGGCCCGGAACCGGGCAACGACCAACTCAATCAATTCACGCTGGCGGTCCTTGCGGCTGAGGATGTACTCGTGGGGCCATGTGTCGCGGTACGTGACGGCTTCCCGCCACGGCGCACGGCCGATCAACTCGGCGATCTTCAGCTTCTCCATGCTCTCGCACTCCTTGCGCTGATGAAAAGGGCGCCTCGGCCCCACATGCTTGCGCACCGCCGGAAACGAGCAGGCGCCGCAGCTTTCCCAAGGTCTCCATAATACGACAGGCCGGGGTCGCCATGATACCGGGCCCCTTTCCGGGACGCCATGCGAAATGTCTGCGCGTTCCCTGCGCGGATGGAGGTACGGCGATTCGGTCATGAACGCACCGACGATGCCATTCCAGAGAGTGGCGCACTGACTGGAGGGGCAATCCATGCAGGGTTATGAAAAGATATGCCTCTTCCCTTTCGTTACGACGCGAAATGATCACTTAACCTGTCATGGGAGGGGCGATCACTCGGGATCATGAAAGGATATGCCATTTCATTTTCATTACGATGCGAAATGGTCACCCAATGCGTCATTTGCGGGGCGATCCATGCGAGCGAATAAAAGGGAATGCCCCTTCCCTTTCGTTACGGATATGAAAACTTCAGGCCCGAACCTTTCGCAAGGAGCGCGAAGACGGCTACCCTCCCGCTGTCATCGTCGCGAATGCATCCCCCAGACACTCCAGCGCCCCGGTCAGCTCGTCGGCGGGCGGGCCGAACCCCAGTCGCATCGTCGATTCGATTCCGAAGTGCGCGCCCGGCACAATCAGCAGGCTGTGCTCCACGCGCAGCCGCTCGGCCAGCTCCAGCGAGGGGATCGGCGCATCGTAGCGCACCATTGCGATCGCTCCCGCATCGGGGGGCGTCAGAGTAAAGCGCGCCTTCCGGGCGTCCACCCACTCGTGGAGCAGGGCCAGGTTGTCTCGCACCATTTTGCGCGTGCGCGCCAGAATTCGGGGCCGCACGGTGGGCGAAAGCGCAATCCGGGCCAGCGCGTCCGAAACCGAGGCCGGCGCGATTGTGGTGTAGTCGGTCCGCGCCCAGAGGCGTTCGATCACCCGTTCGGGCCCCATCACCCACCCCAGCCGCGTTCCGGGCAGACCGTAGGCCTTTGAGAGCGAATTGGTGATCAGAAGGCGATCGTAGCGACCGTGAAAGGAGGGAATGTCCTCGTCGCCGAGCTCGGCCCCGCGGTACACCTCGTCCGAGAGGATCCAGGCGCCATGCCGGTCGGCAAGCTCGACAATGCGGTCGATTTCGTCGTCGGTGAGCGCAATTCCGGTCGGGTTGTTGGGGTGCGTCAGCACAATGAAGCCCGCACCGTCCCGCAGAGCGTCCTCCAACTGGTTCAGATCCGGTCGCCAGCCCTCTTCCTCGCGCAGATGGAAGGGCGTCCACCCCCCGCGAAAGTTGCGGATCAACCCCGGGATCTGCATGTAGTTGGGCAGCATGACCGCCGCCGCCCGCTCCTGCTGCGCCAGCTCCCAGAAGCCGACGAAGTTGGCCTCGGCCCCACCCACCGTCACCATCACCGAGGCCTCGGTCGCGCCGGGATAGAGCGAAGCGATCCGTTCGCGCAGCGCATCGGTGCCATTGGACTGGCTGTAGCCCAGCAGCACGCCCGAGATGTCGGCGGGGGGATCGGCCATGGCAAGCAGCTCGCCCAGGGTGAGTGGGTGTACGCCGCTCTCGGACAGATTCCAGCGGACCCGGTGCTCCCAGGTACTCTGCCAGCGCTCCATGCTGAAGGGAACGAAGGACATGCGATTTGCTCCTTGTGCAATGAGCCGGATTCGTACAGCCTTCCGGGAAGTTGCGGCTCTCCTCCCGGAGGATCGTGTGCGGGCGATGAGTTGGCCTGCAGATGAATATGCCGTGAATATGTCACCGCCGGAGGATCGCGGTGAGCAATCATGGAGAAACCGATGATCGAAATTGCCGAGCACGAACTGCCGAACGGGCTGCGGGTGGTGCTGGCTCCCGATCCGGCGACGCCGATCGTGGCGGTGAATCTCTGGTATCTGGTCGGGTCGCGGAACGAGATTCCCGGCCGCACCGGATTCGCCCACCTCTTCGAGCACATGATGTTCCAGGGATCGCGGCACATTCCCCGCAATGCCCACTTCCGGCACATCGAAGAGGTCGGCGGTTCGGCCAACGCCACCACCTGGTTCGATCGCACCAACTACTTCGTCACCCTTCCCTCGCACCACCTTGATCTTGCGCTCTGGCTGGAATCGGACCGCATGGGGTGGATGCTGCCCGCGCTGACCCCGGAGACGCTCGAAAACCAGCGCCAGGTCGTCATGAACGAGCGTCGCGAACGCTATGACAATCAGCCCTATGGGGACTGGGACGAACGGCTTCAGGCGATGCTCTTTCCCCCCTCGCACCCCTACCACCACACCGTGATCGGATCGCTCGCCGATATCGAGGCGGCCACCCTGGACGAGGTCCGCAACTTCTTCGCCACCTGGTACCTGCCCAATAACGCAGTGCTCTCGCTTGCGGGGGACTTCGATTCCGGATACGCCCTGGAGCGCATCCACGACTGGTTCGGCGAGATCCCGCGCGGTCCCGAACCGCCGCCCTTGCCCTCCGATCCGCAGCTTCCCTTCACACTCGGCGGAACGCTGCGCGAAGATGTACAGAGCGCCGTGCCCCTGCCGCGCATCTATCTGGCTTCGCGGGTACCCCCTCTGACCTCGGAGCACTTTCATGCGGGCGAGATCGCCAGCGCCTGCCTCGGGGCCGGACGCTGCTCGCGTCTCTACGATCGCCTGGTGCGCACGCGGGTGGCCCAGTCGGCATCCTGTCATCTGCTGCCGCTGACCTCGGGCGCGACGATCTTCGTGGCAATCGCGACCGCGCTCCCCGAAACCGATCCCGACGAGCTGGAGGCGGCGCTGCTGCACGAATTCGACAGTGCGACCACCATGACCGGCGACGAGGTGGAGCGCGCGATGGCCCAGGCCCGAACGCGCATGCAGCGCGCACTGCAGCGGGTCGGCACCCGGGCCGACCTCCTCTCGATGTACACCGCCTTCTTCGACAACCCGGCGCGGCTGAATGACGAGATCGCACGGCTGCGGGCCGTGACCGCCGCGGAGGCGCGGGAGTGGACCGCAAACTATCTGCACGACGACAATCGCGCGGTGCTGCGCTACCTGCCCGAGGCGGCCTGATGCGGATTCGAGCGAATGCAGCCCGGCGCCTGCCACGGCTTGGCGGATGAACCGGCGCACTCCCCCCGAGCCGGGACCGATTCGGCGCTGGGCCTTCCCGGAGGTTGAGCGCGCACGCCTGCCCAATGGGCTCGAGCTGCGAATGGTGCGCACCGGATCGGCCGCGCTCGTGACCACCATGGTTGTGTTGCGAAACGGCGAGAGCGCGGTGCCGCAGACCCGGGCGGGACTGGCGGTGCTGACCGCAAAGGCGCTGGAGGGGGGAACCCGCACCCTGACCAGTCGGGCGCTGGCGGAGCGCCTGGAGCGGATTGGGGCCGGATTCGGGTCGGCAACCGGCTGGGATTCGACGACGGTGGCGCTCTCGTGCATGACCGGGAACCTTGCCGAGGCTCTGCCCCTCCTGGCACAGATGACGATGACGCCCTCCTTCGAGGAGGCCGAGTTCGAGCGCTACCGGTCGGCGCGTCTGGCCACCGCCATGCAACGACGGATGGATCCGGGCGCACTCGCCTCCGATCATCACGCCCGCTTCATCTATGGCGCCGACTGCGCCTATGGGCGGTCGCCGGGCGGAGACGAGAACTCGCTGGGGAGCCTGACCGCTGCGCGTGCGCACGACTGGGTAGCCGCGCACTATGGAGCCAACCGCGCGGCGCTGGTGGTGGTGGGCGATCTCGATCCCGAGCAGATGGCCGGGGCGGTCGCGAGAGAGTTCGGAGAGTGGGGTCAGGCAATGGGGGCCGCGCCGCCGCTCCGGCTTCCGCCCGACCCCCCCGGTCGGACCCTGAATCTTGTCCATCGCCCCGGTTCGGTTCAGTCCGAGATCCGGGTGGGCCATATCGGGGTGGCGCGCGACGTGGAGGATTATCTGCCGCTGACGGTGGCGAACCTGGTTCTGGGGGGGTCCTTCTCGTCGCGGCTCAATCTGAATTTGCGCGAGCGCCACGGCTTTACCTATGGCGTGCGTTCCTCCTTTGCCGCGCGCCGCAGCGCCGGTCCCTTTCGCGTCTCCACCTCTGTCGAGACCCGGGTGACGGCCGCCGCCGTGCGCGAGATCCTGCACGAAATCGAAGTCTTTGCCGAAGAGGGGCCGACCGAAGACGAGATCACGGCCGCACGCAACTATCTCGCAGGGGTCTTTCCGCTGCGCCTGGAGACGACCGGGCAGATCGCCTCGAGAATCGGCGGCCTCTTCGCCTTCGATCTCCCCGACGATTACTACCGGGGTTGGCGCGACCGCGTCCGCAGGGTCACGGCTGCGGCGGCCGCGGCGGCCGTGCGCCGGCACATTCGCCCCGCTGCGCTCCAGACGGTGGTGGTGGGCGATGCCGGAGCCGTGGCGGCGGAGCTGGAGGAGGTGGGGGCGGGGCCGGTCCGGATTCATGATGTCGAGGCGGAGTCCCCATGAGCGAGGATCGGGCCGCGCGACTCGACAGAACCCCGATTCACGATGGGCGGGTGGTCCGGCTGAGCATCGACGCCGTGCGCTTCCCCGATGGCTCGACGGGAACGCTGGAGCTGATTCGCCACAGGGGGGCGGCAGCGATTCTGTCGATCGCGTCGGGATCCGGAGAGGAACCCGATCTGCTGCTGCTCCGGCAGTATCGCTACGCGGCCGGCGGGGTGATTTATGAAGTGCCTGCGGGAATTATCGAACCCGGCGAAAGCTGGGAGGAGTGCGCGCACCGCGAACTCGAGGAAGAGGCGGGGGTCCGGGCGGGTCGCCTTGTCAGGCTCACCACCATTCACACGACGCCGGGCTTCACCAACGAACAGATCCACATCTTTGCCGCCTTCGATCTGCAGCCGGGCCGCACGAAGCCCGATCGCGACGAGTTCCTGGAGGTTGTGCGCATCTCTCTGTCCGACGCTCTTGCGCTCGTCGAGCGTGGGGAAATGACCGACGCCAAGTCGATCGTCGCGCTGCTCTACGCCGCCCGTTTCCTGCTCCCTGATCAGGGGGAATCGCGATCGCTGCAGGGCTGCTGACAGCTCTGAGGCAGCCCTGGCGGGAGCGGTCGGGCGCGGGTGTGTGGAGGCCGCGACACTCTATCTGTCCCCTTCCGGCCCCGCTGTCGCCGCACAGGGACACCCCCGCAGTCGCTCTGCCTGCGGAACGTTGTTGTCCGGGCGGGAATATGCTCCCGGGGGGCGATTCCCCGACCCGGCACGAATCGTGCAAAGAGACCACAGGATTTCCGGCTGGCATACGTCCCTGGATCATGCAGAGCGCGCACTCGGGAAGCGCCGAGACGAGAATGCAGGGAAGCACACGCAGAAGCGCAGCGGCCGTCGAACCGGAGACCGCGCCGCACCGAACTGGAGGCCGACTTGAGCAAACCCTTCCCCCTTCCATCGGATCGCTCCAGAGCCGGGCGAGCCGCGAGGGAGGCCGCCCTCACCGATGTCGAGGTCGTGCAACGCTTTCTCGATGGCGACGAACGCGCCTTTGCGATCCTGGTCGATCGCTACGAGGGGCGTCTGCGCGGATTCGTGCAGCGGATCGTCGGCGATCGCGAACGCGCCCAGGATCTGATCCAGGAGACATTTGTGCGGGTGTACCGTCATCTTCACCGATTCGATCAGGACCGGAAGTTCTCGACCTGGATCTTCACGATTGCGGGGAATCTGGCCAAGAACGAGCTGTGCAACCGCTCCCGCAATCCGGTTGTTCTCTTTCGCAGCCTGATTCGCCACTGGGACAGCGAATCGCGTCCGATCGAGTGGGAGGATCCCCGAACGCGCCCCGACGATCTCTACCGCAAGCGCTTTTTACGTGAAAAGGTCGAAGAGGCCGTCATGCGCCTTCCCGAGCATCATCGCACCGTCTTTGTTCTGCGGGAGCTGCACGGTCGAAGCTACGAGGAGATCGCCCAAATCACCGGATGCAATCTGGGGACGGTCAAGAGCCGCCTGAATCGGGCGCGCAACAGCTTTGCCCGGATCATTGCGCCGATGATCCACTGAGGGGATTGCCGGGCTGGCAAGGGGCAGGCCGCGCAAATCACGGCAAGGAATCACGTCCGCAATCGGTTTTGCCGCCATCTTTGCCCAAATCAGGTGCATTCTCGGCCTCCTGAGCCCACACGCCAGCTTCCCCCGCCCCTCAGGCTTCCTTTTGCACAACAGAAGCTTCCTTTTTGCACAACAGAAACCGCGATCACGCCGCTCTTGGCCGTTGCCAACCGGTTCCCCGGTGGGGCACTTCTTCCACGGCCTGCTAGTCGCCGCTCAGGTAGTAGTTGTAGTGTCGCCAGTGACAGCAACTGCCATTCGAGCACTCCCTCTGACAGATACTCTCGCAGTCATCGCCCTTCACCATCCCACACACGGGATGGGGTAGCGGCGGATTCTGAGCCACGGTGCTGCCCAAGCCGCCAAAGGCCAAGCCAATGGCGACCGCGATCGTCAACGAAAGCGGAATCAGTGTTCTCCAGCGCATCCCACAACTCCTTCTGTTTGAGGTGAACTTCTGCTCGCAACAATAGAAGCCTAGTGGTTTCCACTCGCGCGGGCAACCACAACGTTCTCGATTCCCAACGAATCGAGAACGAGAAAGACTACTCTGTCGTTCTCCGCATCCAGTATCCGAACACTACCTTGTACTGCTAGTGTTCCTGCGGACCTCCACATCCCCAAGTCACGTCTGAAGACGTGGAACAGCGTGGATTCAACCGTCAAACTTTTCTCTCCGATCCACAACATTCCTTGGCGGTTCGCGAAAACCTGCGTCACGCCATGTCGCGGTCCCTCCATCGATATCGAGTTCAGCGATCCGGTATCTGACCCGTCGGCAGAGTGTTCGAACACTTCCAACGAATCGCCAAGGGCCGCAATGAACAGATGCTCGCCACCAGCGGAGATCATCACACCCCCACCGCCTTCGTCGCGGCGGATATTGAATGACGTTGGATCGGGAAGCCGCTCCCCAAAGTGCGTGTGGAACACGGGCCAGCGTGTCAGAGAGATGGCCCTCGTCCGTCATCCTGACAATGGTCACAGTATCTCGCGCTTTCGTGCCCGACGGGGTTTCAGGGGCTAGGAGCACCTCGGGAAGCCCCGATGAGATAGCTACCCAAGTGCCGACTTCCCCTCGAGTCAGCGCCACGGGTTGCCTTCCGCGGAGCCCAATCCCCGGAACACGGAAGGTTCGACCGAAGCTGCCTGATCTCGAAAAGATCGAAAAGTGAGTCAAGTCGCGGTCATACACCAGCAGTGAATCGGAGCCCTGCGGCTCTAGCCATAGCGGGCGTCTGAACTCTCCCGGCCCGCTACCCCGGCGGCCGAAGCGGAGTGTCTGACCATTGCCGAGATCGTGTCGGATAAGTTCACTATTGCCACCATTTACCAAGAACACTGCGTTCCGCTCGTTATCGAGGACTGCGTCGGACACACGGTATAGCGGCACCTCACTCCATTCCGACCCCGATCCCAAAACGGCCACCGTATCGAGACGCTCCCACTGCTCATGGGAACGATCTGGAGGAACGCCAGCGGAAGACGGTTCTGGTTCCCCGTTGCTACAGGCCGACTGAAAAACCACGACAAACAGCAGGCTCTTGTTCACCGCAGCCACTCCTGGATCTCGGCTTCGGAAATGCTGCCCATCACCAGTCGGTTGCCCACAACCAACGCTGGCACACCAGTTATTTCCAGCGCTATGCCATGCTCGAAGTCAGCGCGAACCGACTTGGCTGCCTCGTCACCTGCCAAGCACCTCTGAAACCCCGACAAGTCGTCGATGCCGCTCTGCTCTGCGAGATCTACGAGGTCGCCGACCATTTCCTTTTGGGTGAGCTTTCGGAACTCTGGCGGCGAGTCATGGGTTCGGCGTTGCTGAAAGGCGTACAACGCTACACATACGGCGAGAAGCAAGACCCAAACCAGCTTGGCTAAAGCGTTAAAGCGCGTTTTCTGCATCACCATCTTGGCTCCGGCAGTCGCGTCATCAGGTAGGCAGTCGCGTCATCAGGTAGGTGAGGGTTTGGCTCACTATAACAATAATAGTAAGAAGATACCATAACAATCCCGCAACCCCCCATGTCCCCGATATACTCACACGATTTCCGGGGACAGCGGATTACTTTCTCCCCCCTACTCCCAGTCCCCCTGGTCATCCCTTCGTAGTGCATCCTGGAGTTCGGCGTCGCCGTCTCCGCGCCGTGCGGATCGTTCGGCGAGATCGACGCGCCTGCCGAGATCGGCGAGCCCGGTGGCGCGGGCGATCCCGTAGATGAGAGCGGCGAGGGCGCCGAGAGCGAGCGCGCCGTGGAACGCCAGCGCGGTTCCGTGCTCGGCGAGGATGACGGACCGGAACGGCGCGAGATACGCGAGCCGCTCGCCCCCGACGAGAACGACGGCCCCGGCGATCGCGGCAGTGAGTCCAGCGCTGATTTTCCAAGGCTGCATCGCAAAATCCAGCTCGGTGCAAAATCCAGCTCGGCGTGTAATCCATTCGGGTTTCGTTGCCAAAACCCAGTTCGGTACCAAAATCCAGCTGGGTGTCAAGTCCGGTTGGGTCAGAGCTCGACGGTGGCGGGATCGCGGTCGGCGGATCCCCGGATCCATGACCCGCTCTGGTCGCCGAGGCCGCGCTTGCGGAGCAGACCCGCCGCCGCCGTCAGAACCAGAAACTCGAACGCCAGCGTGTCCACCTTCCCCGGCTTCGCCGATCTCGCCTTCGCGATCGCCGCCGCCACTTCGCCATGAGGGATGGCCTTCCGGTGGATCACGACATGGCAAGATGAGAAGTTTTTCTATAAATACATGAAAATCGGTGAATTACGATTTATAATATAATTTTATCCCCCTATTCATTCCCTCTTAAGTATATGAGATGCCGACCGACTTTACCACGCATTTTCGGACGTATTCATCGGTCTTTCAATTGCTGATTCGAGGAATGCGACCTGAAGCGAAACGACTGACCCGAAACCGCAAGAGAATTCATCGTGATTCAGAATCTCCTAACCAACCCTCCGTCAAATCGGGACGACTTCCGATCGTTGTTTCCCGACAGGGAGCGTAGATCGTGCAATCCCAGTTCGACTTATATGATTCCCTGCCGTTATCCGCTTCAACCTGCGTACTGCTCGGACAAACTTCAAGTAGGGCCGCCCATCATGGCGAATGACCGAACGATCGACCGGTCATCTCCTCAATCTCGGCCAGCATTGCGCGCGCAGGGTCGTCCGGTCGGCTCCAGCAGTGCTTGCGGTGAACACGGCGCGGAGAGAATCAAAGTTCGCTGCCAGCCGAGGGCGCGATGTTCAGGCTGCGGCCCGTCTGAAGGTCGCACTGCGCCGCTACTACCGTCCTTATCGATGCGGGCGACACTGGTCGGCCATTGCTATCCGCCGCCGCCCAAGGAGAAGGAGCTACGAGCGCGCGAATGATACGACGTGCGCGATCACTGACACGGCCACAGAGCTGGATGGAACGGCTATAGCACCTATCGTTCTAATCCCGGCTAGAGGTCACGAAAATCTAACGGGGACTGCACTCTTTGCTATTCTCTTGCCGGTCGGGGTGCGTCCGATTGAATCATCCCAAAATGGTCGGTATTTCGACTAAACTGGAGGGAATCAATATTCAACAAGAGTCTATCGTTGAAAGCGCGCGGAGAGCAGCTGGTTGGGTGTGAGCGACCCAAGTTCAACAAAGTACAGGAGATCGCCGCTGACTGCAAGCAATCTTGGGGTATTGGTGGCCTCGAAGATACGGTCGCCGGTGCGCGCTGTTCGCAAGAGGCCCCATTCGCTGTCTGCTCCGTCTGGTCCAAGAGGCCTTTCGTATTGAACCAGGAATGATCCGTCATCCAACCAGAAAACATCGGTAATCAGGTTCACTTGGCTCAGCCACCCTTGCAACTGCTCGGGAGAGAGCCGTGGATCATAGGTTTCTATTCTCTTGAATGCCGTGAATGGAAGAGGGATCCGATCCACTTCCGAACCGTCGGGTGTGAACAAAAACAGCGTGTCCGTGAACGACGCGATTGCAGCTATGGTGTCTCTGCGGATAGCAACCGCAGCCGCACCGAAATTGCGCGACGCGAGCCGGATCAACGAATCGCCGGGAGTCGGGAAAAAGCTATGCACGATGGTATCGGAATTATGATTCCAAACATGAAGCAGAGGCCTCGGCTCTTTCGAGCCGCGGAGCATCCCTGCAAGCAGCAGTAGTTGATCACTCATCGGATGACCGCCGTAGAGTGGCACAATTGGCGACTGCACCTTCATCAGCGACTGCTCGCCCGTCGCGTTGAACTCCATAATCAGGCCAGAGAAATCCAAGACCATCAGAGCTCCGGCGACGGATTTCCTCCAGGCGCTCGTCGGCATCTGCATCTCACCCGGCCCTTCGCCCCGCGATCCGAACTGAGTGACGATGGTTCCATCAGGATTGTAGATGCGTACGCGAACTTCCCTGCTGTCCGCGATCACGAATGACCCATCCGATGCCACGGTCATGCGAGGAGCAACGTTTATGACCGCAGAATTCTCCTCCAGCCTAATAGATTTGACCCGTTCAAAGAGGTGCTCGGGCAGGGATTGCGACCGACTCGACATTTCCCCTCCGCACCCAACGAGGACCACAAGTGGCGCTAGTGGAAGGTGTTGATAGCCAACGGCTAGCATTCGAAATCTACCAATCAGGATGCCTGAGGACGATGGCGGCTTGACCTTATTTCGGAGGAGTTGTCCCCTGTTCACCGCCAGGGAACGTGCAGCAGACACCCTGTCCATCACACGGATGGAAACAGGTCGGCGGCCCGCCGGGGAGACGGTAGTAGTTGAGCTTGCCACCTTGGGCGCAAAGGGAGGCCGACGACGAAGTTGGGAATGGAGCGGCAGGCGCTAGAGCTATCAGCGCCACTGCGACGACAGTCACTTTGACGATTCGGTTGCTCATCTGAATTCTCAACGCGAAACTGGCAGCGATGAGAGCGAGAGTACTACGGATGGCCGTCTTCATGGTTCTGTTTCTCTGTTGGAGAATGGCTTTGTCACTTCAGCGCCGATTTGCGCGGAAGCGACGGTATGAATACAGTACGATTGGGAATAGGTTCCATGCAAACGCGAGCTTGGAGCCAAGGGAAGGGTCTGCAAGCCCCTGATGTCAGCCAACTCCGAGCATCACTCGTGCAATTGCTGTCACCCTACACCCAGTCCCCCTGGTCATCGCGTCGTAGTGCGTCCTGGAGTTCGGCGTCGCCGTCTCCGCGCCGTACGGATCGTTCGGCGAGATTGACGCGCCTACCGAGATCGGCGAGCCCGGTGGCGCGGGCGATCCCGTAGATGAGAGCGGCGAGGGCACCGAGAACGAGCGCGCCGTGGAACGCCAGCGCGGTTCCGTGCTCGGCGAGGATGACGGACCGGAACGGCGCGAGATAGGCGAGCCGCTCGCCCCCCACGAGAACGACGGCCCCGGCGATCGCGGCAGTGAGTCCAGCGCTGATTTTCCAAGGCTGCATCGCAAAATCCAGCTCGGTGCAAAATCCAGTCCGGCATCAAAATCCAGCTCGGTGCAAAATCCAGTTCGGCGTGTAATCCATCCCGGTTTTGTTGCCAAAATCCAGCTGGGTACCAAAATCCAGCTGGGTGTCAAGTCCGGTTGGGTCAGAGCTCGACGGTGGCGGGATCGCGGTCGGCGGATCCCCGGACCCGCGACCCGTCTTCGCCGCCGATTCCGAGCCTGCCGAGGAGCCTGGCGGCTGTCGGCCCGCTGGCATGGAGGCTGAACCCGGCGTCGGCCTTGGCGCGGACGGCGCTCTCGCGGTAGTTGCCGGAGACGATCTCGACGTTGACGCGCCCGGCGCGGCCTTCCGTGTCGACATATTCGATCTGCGCGTCGGGATACAGCACCCGACCCCGGGCGTCGACGCAGTTTTTTCCGTCCTTGCGCCGGGCGGTCTCGCTTGTGCGGGCGACGGCGCCCTTGAGTTCGGCGTCCAGGCGGATGCGCCGGATGGACGCGCCCCGGTCTTCGAGCCGGAGGCGTTCCTTCATGCAGGCGCGGTAGACGGAAGCGTCGTGCGCGGCCTCGGCGGTGCGGACGCGGGCGGACCGGACAACCTGCCGGGGATTCATGCCGCGTGCGACCGCGACGCGGCGCGCCTCGGCGACGCCTGCGCGCGTCAGCGCGAGCGCCTTGAAGGGGTTCCCCCGGGGACCGACGGCGACATGCTCGGCGACCAGACCGTCGCGGATCCACGCGTTCACGGCGCGGCGCGTGGTGTAGGGATGGCCTCCGAACCGGGCGACGGCGAGGTCCCGGAAGGAGACGACGCCATGGACGCCGATGTCGGCGAGCGCCTGTGCGCAGCGCTCGGCGAAGGACGTGGATCCGCGCGCCCGGTTCGCTCTCCACTCCCGGCGGTGGCCGCTCCGCATGCGGTCGCGGCTCTGCGGCGTCTCGGGGCGCGGGTCGGGTTCGGGGACGCGCCCGGGCGCCCTGTCCACGAACCTCAGCGACTCGGGCCTTCGCCGCGCTCGGGAGTCGTCGCGCGCTCGACCTGAACGGCGATGCGGCGAAGTCCGGGCGTTCGGGCGGCGGCGACGCTGACGGAGACGGGCTCGGGCCTGGGCAGGCGCTCGCGGTGCCGTTCGAGCACGAAGTCGGAGATCTTCTGCGCGTCGGCGGCGGCGCGCCGGATCTCCCGGGGGTCGTTCTCGAGCGCCTGGATCCAGCCTTCGACGTAGGCGGCTCCGCGGCTGGGATCGTGTCCGACGCCGAGATGGTCGCCGGTCATCATCGCGCCGATCTCGGCCCTGAGCTCTTCTCTCGCGTACTGCGGCGATCCGAATCCGCCCTCAATGCCCTGGATCAGGGTCTCGCGGTTCATCCGCTCGGGGTGGCCGGTGCTGTGGCCGAGCTCGTGAAGCGCGGTCTGGTAGTAGTGGTTGGCCGAGGGGAACTGTCCCCGCTCGGGCAGAACGATCTCGTCCCGCTTCATGTGGTAGTAGGCGCGGTCGCCCTGGACGTGGCGGACCGGCACGCCCGCGTCTTCGAGGACGCGCTCGGCCGCCTGGTGCGTCTTCCAGAGCGGAGCGGGGGCGGGGTTCGAGCGCCCGGGCAGTCCTTCGGCCTGTTCTGCGTTGAAGACGGAGTACTGGCGGACATGGGGGACCTTCAGCCGTTCCAGCCGGTAGACCTTGTTCCCCTCGGCGTCCCGCCTGGGCCGTCCGCGCTCGTCGGCGACGACGACCCGCTTCCTGTCCTGGAAGGAGAGGATGCGGGTGCCGCGCTCGCCCTTTCGGACCTGTCCGCCCAGAGCCTGGATCTGGCGGTAGGTGCCCCAGCGCACGTCGCCGTAGCCCATCTCCTGCTGCACGGAGGCCAGATGCAGGCTGTTGCCGCCCCTGTACGAGCGGCCGGTGTCGACGTTCGCGGGCAAGACGCGCTCGCCCGGTCCCCACGGCTTCTGCCAGGGCGCGGTGCCCTTTTTGATCTGCTCGATGATCGCGTCGGCGAACCTGCGGTGGTAGTCGTCGCCGCTCATTCGCTCTCCTCCTCGCCGTGCGGGTCGTCCCAGGCGGCCAGGATGTCGTCCTCCGTCCCCACGTCCTCGGGGAAGAGGCCGTACTCCTCGGCCAGGTAGAGCGCGACCTCGAGCGTGTCGCCCGCGTCGCGCGCGAGCTCCAGGTCGAAGTCCTCGAACGTCCTGACCCGGACGGTCCGGTCGTCGCCTCTCATGCCTTCGCCTCCTTCGGTGGTTGGGTGATCCATGTCGGTTCCGCGATCCAGCGACCGTCGGCCGCGTCGTAGCCCCCGACTTCGAGCGCCTCCTCGACGAACCGGCGCCCGTCGCGGCGTGCGGCGTGCAGGACGAGCGCGACGCCGTCCGCGACGCCCCGGCAGGTGACGTCCCAGGGCAGCGCGTCCCCGGCCTGCATGGCGCAGCTCGCGAGGCGCGAGAGCGCGGAGCGCGCGTCGTTGGCGTGGACGGTCGTGAGCGATCCGCCGTGTCCGGTGTTCAGCGCCTGCAGCAGATCGGCGGCCTCGTCGCCCCGGATCTCGCCGACGACGATGTGGTCGGGCCGGTGGCGGAGCGCGTGCCGCACCAGGTCCCGGATCTCGACGGGCGTCCCGCCCTGCGCGCCGCCGGCCTCGAAGCGAAGACAGTTCGCGCGGTCGATCCGGAGTTCGAGCGTGTCCTCGATGGCGACGATCCGCTCGTCCGGGGGCAGAAGCTCGATCAGCGCGTTCAGCAGCGTCGTCTTGCCCGATCCGGTGCCGCCGGAGACCAGGATGTTCCGGCGGGCCGCGAGCGTGCGCCGGGCCGCTTCGAGGACCGGCTCCGGCAGCGAGCCCATGTGGACGAGGTCCTCGGCGGAGAACGCGCGGCCCCCGAACCTGCGGATGGTGATCGCGACCTCGGGACTCGCGGGCGGGACGCAGATGGCGACCCGCGATCCGTCCTCGAGCCGGGCGTCCAGGATCGGACGGACGGCGGGATCGAGGCCGAGCGGCCGGGCGATGTGGATCGCCGCGCGGCGGAGCCAGGCCGCGGCGAGTTCGGGCGCGTCGTGGGGTTCGAGACGTCCCCCTCTCTCGACCCAGACGTTCCTGGGGCCGTTGATCATGATCTCGGAGACGGAGGGGTCTTCGAGCAAGCCCTCGAGGCCCGGAAGGAACGGGGCGAGATGGCCGACGCCCCGGGCGCGCTTCCTCATATCTTCCCCTCCTCCCGGAGCCGCCAGTAGCCGGTCTCCCTCGGCAGATAGTGGGGCTTCAGATAGACGCGGCGGGCCGGGAGCGACCGGACGCCGTCGTAGGGCAGGCAGATCGCCTGGTAGTTGGGGAGCAGCGCGAACTCGCGGGGCGCGAACACGGGCTCCCGGGCCTGTCGGAACGACTTGCTCGCGCCGATCGATCCCCGTCCGCCTCCGGCCTTTCCGGTGAGGAGCGAGAACTCGGGCCTGCCCGTGTTCTCGGTGAAGGAGTAGGAGGCCTGCGTCTTCATGACGGAGCCGCACATCTCGGACGCGATCCGGGCCGACGCCTCGTCGGAGAGCGAGAGGAAGATCCGGGTGCGGAGCGAGGAGATCGACTGCGTGGCGACGATCGGGATGCAGCGCGACTGCCGCGTGAGCGCGAACGCCTTCTCGTCGCCCGACGGATCGTCCTGTCCGACGGTGGCGAACGCCTGGTACTCGTCGCAGATGAAGACGGCGGGCCGCATGTGCCGGCCGGGTCGCCGCGCCGCCTCCGCGGGCCTACGGAGCAGCGCCTGCATCCAGGCGTTCTTCAGCATGACGCCGACGGCGCGCGCCAGCGCCGGGTTCGCGCCCGCCGGCATGTTGAGCGCCAGAACCTTGCCGCCCTCGATCAGTTCGGAGAGCGGCGGCAGCCTCCGGCGAAGACCCGGCATGGCCGGGACATCCGGGAACGACCCGCCGTCCTTCGGCATGTCCGGGGTCGGCTCCTCGGGCGGCGGCGGGCAGAACACGCCTGCGACCTCCGGCTGGTCGAAGAGCGAGAGGAACACCGAGATCCCCTCGACGATCGAGGTCCTGAGCTTCGCGTCCAGCGCCGTCCAGTCGTGGACGTGTCACCGCTCGACGGCCTCGACCCGCTCCGCGAACTCGAGGCCGGCGCCCCCCTCCGCAGTCTCGATCTCGTACCCGACGCCCAGATCGGCCAGCGCCCGTTCGAGCGCATCGTCCAGGCGGCACGCGCCCTTCTCGCTTCCGGGCACCGTTTCCCACGCCCACTGTCCGAGCGCTTCCGCGTGCGCGGCCAGATCCGCGTTCGAGAGCAGGGCGCGCCGGGGCCGGAGCCCGTCGGCCAGGGCGCGGGCCTCCCGGATCCGCGCGGCCAGAAGCTCCTGGTCGACGGTGCAGCGGTAGACGTCTTGCAGCGTGACCCAGCCCCCCGGCAGGAGCCGGTGAAGCTCGATGGTCCAGCGCACGAGGTTCGTGTACGCCTGCTGCCAGAACGGCTCGCGTGACTTGCCGAAGAGCTGGTTGACGAGCGACGCCACGCCGTACGCCATCGAGTAGGAGTCCAAGAGCGGATCGTCGAGCGGGTTCCACTGCCAGCGCCCGCCGAGCCCGATCTCCAGGTAGTCCTCCCCCCGCCCTGCGTCTTCGAGGATCCGCCGCACCTGATGGCAGAAACAGCGATCAAATCGCGCAACTCGCAATGGGACAATGACTTGGCAACACCCTACAATAGGCGTGTATCACCTGGTGTGTCGAAAGGTTGCAAGTCGCGTGACCCGCTGGGTTCTAGTAGGGGAGCACGCGGAGATTCGGAAGCGCGGGCCTCGCACACGCTCCGATCAGATGATCTCTCGGATCCGCCTATTCCCCGGATATCGGGGTTCTCCTTCGATCAGCCTAGTCTTCCATCGTTTTCTTCCGGCGCCTGCCGCAGTACTTCCCGCCGCCGAATATGAGCACCGTTGACCAACTGGCACGTGGTTCCCTCGACGATCTGCACAGCAACGACTTGTGCGTCGAGGCCGTAGCACTCTGTGACGAATTCGGCGGCAGCAGCGTTTGAGACTTCTTCCCACTCTCCGCCGGGGTCGCGTCGCTCGTAGATTAAGGTGCGCATTTTGGGGGGCCGGACTTTCCGCCGTTCCGGCCTTTTCTTCTGTCCGGGCTTTCGTCGTGAATGAGCCGTTCCCCACTTCTCTTTCCATGCATCCAAGGCCGCTTCAGCCTCTTGAAGATCGGTTTCCATCGCGTCTAGCAGATCAAAGACTTCCGACAGGTCCGGCGCGGCCCGGCGTCCCTCCATCGCCGCAATCACGCGCTTCGCCGTGATTACATCCGCCCGCGACACCGCATACTTCGGAGCGTCGGGCCACGGACCCAAGGGTGCATCGGAAAGGAGCCGGGCCGATTCCGGCGACGGCTCCCAATCGTTCGGCGCTGGCCCCGCATACCCGAATTCGCGCTCGGCATCTTCGCGCGACATGCCCTCGGGACCGGGGTCTGGAACGATCAATCGGAAATCCTCCGGGCTGGGGTCGTGCCCAACCCCCTTTAGCCAAGGATCGCGCAGCTCATATAGCCATACCAACCAGCGCCACAATTCGGCACGGTAGATCATCCCCTGCCTCCTTCGCTCGAGGTGGATCCGCTCCGGTGAATGGCGCGCGCGCTATAAGATAGCGCTCACGCCAGAGTTCCCGACAGGTAACTCTTCGCGGTTCCTTCGGGCCGGTGCTAAACAGAGTTCTTCTTCGGCTCTCACAACACCCCCCCAAACTCGGCCAAACGCTGCCGCAGGATGTCAGGACTTCCGAGTTCCCACACTACGAAGACATCGTACCCCCGCAGTCCGCAGAGACATGATCTTTTTCTGGTCGCGCTCGGCATTACACCGCAGTTTAGCGCGCCAGAATGCGTTGTTTCGGTGTGGTATGCGATCTCATGGACAATCCTCGTGATGATGCCAGAAGCAGCCGTGCGCGAAAGCTGCTTTCCGGCGAGCCTTGTTGGCGATGTCTGGAGTTCCTGGAAGACTCCTGACGTTCCGCCGATACCGCGCGCCGATCGACCACAGCTCTTGCAGAACGCATCTTCCGCGTTGGTCCGTTCTCGCCGCACCCGTCTCATGAGTGCGGATCGGCGAGGAGTGGTCTGGATCCGGGCCATACGCTCGGTCAGATCCTCTCTACGATGCCTTCCAGAAGATCCAGTTCCTTGCTGGCCTCCAAATACTCCGAGTATGCTTCCTCCGCACCACGGATCAGGGTATCGTAGTAGATCACCCGACTACCGGGAGACACTGCCGTCATCGACGCCTTGAGTCGCTCAGGATTGTCGTCTTGCTCCTGGATCGGCTTTCCCAGCACAAACACGACTTCGATGTCGGGGGACCCGTGATTGAGCAGGATCTTCTTCAGCTTGTCGACGTATGTCTGCCCTTGCCTCTGCAAGTCCAAGAGCATGAGCACGCGCCCGGCACGCTTCAATTCCACGATGATGTGCTTGCCCGCGTTCGTCCGGTAGGCGATGTCGACACGGCTCAGTTTCTCCTTCTCGGTCAGATCGTCAGTGATTACGCCGACCTCGCGCAAGCGAGACTCGATTAGTTCGCTGCCCGTTGCGCGCTCCCATGCTGGATCGAGCAGCCACAGGTGATCGAAGAGATGCTGTTGCAACACCTTCTCAATGACATTCTTATCGACAAGGTCTTGGAATTTTCGGACGGCCTCCAAGCGTGACTTGACAATGTCGCGATACAACGCTGCTTCCAAGGCGTCGCGGTCGGCCAGGATCCGAAGCAGTTTGTCGACGTTCTCCAGATTGTCCACAAACTCGTTGATCGATCCTCGCAACCTCATTCGCTCGAATGCGAGGATGCCATGTCGGTATAACAGCTTTCGATCGTCGTCTTCGTCGATCGGCAGAGCGCTGAGCCTTGCGATCAGTTTCTCGGCGGTGGCCTTGTGACCCTCCGGTAGTGTGGTGAGCCATTCCTCAAGGGCGGGCGACACTTCCTTTGCCCTCCTCACTTCGTGTTTCCGTCGCCACTCGGTCCAGCGCTTCTCGACGAGCGAGAGGCTGGACCTGAGGAACGACAGTAGCGCCTCATAGCGAGGATCATCCTCTTGAATCCGCTGTCGGTCACTCGTAGCGATGTCCGGGTCATCGTCTCGGTCCAGGAATTCGGCTTCGATCTGCCCAGTGAGATATTTGGTATACAGGCGCCCATCGTTCACCTTGTCGAGGATGTTCTCGTGAAAAAGGCGTCCCCTCGCGAAGACGACGATGCCATTGAGATTGCCGGCTTCCCTGCTATCCAGCTGTTTCGGTTTGTGGGCGGTGCCCAGCCAGCCACGAACAATCCAATCCTCTTCCCAATCTGGAGACCGCTCTGGAAGCTGTTCTCTCTCGACCACGTTCGGTATGGCCGATGGTGGGGGTTGGTAGTCCCCGAAGGCCCACAGGAATTGGGCGATGGACAAATCTCCACGGTCCTTCGCAGTGATCGACTCACCGTCGATGGCTACTCGGAAGCGATGGGACTCTCCGATGATGGAGAAGCGCCGGGCCAACCTCTTCCGAAGTGCAGCTACACCCGGCGTAAGTCGAGTTCGCTTGATCTCCTTGAGAACGATCCGGGTACCCTTGGTAACCTCAATCTCTTCGCGTGGAAGCGGGTCAGGGCGATATGCGCGGTCGCCACGATCGAGGGATTGACGGATCCCCTCGACCGTCATGCGGAGCCCATGAGCTTCACCGTTCTTCGCTGACTGGACATCAATCACGTTCGCGATGGAAAACAAGGACAGCTTGCCGAGACCCTTGCGGCCCATCACGGGCCTCTTCCTCTTGGCTGTGACGCTGCCTTCATTGCCGTCATCGCGGCGACGGTACCCTACGCGGAGATATTTGTCGTTGATGTCGGCGACCGACATCCCCACGCCGTCATCTGAGATCGCGATCCATTTTTGGTTCGGATCGATCTTGATTTCTACTTGCTCTGCGTCTGCGTCCCAGGCGTTGGCAACCGCCTCGGTCAAGACCGCCGCGATGTTGCTGTAGAGATTGATTCCCAGATGCTCGATAACGTTGAGATCTACCGTCATCTCGTATGGTGATGGTATCGGTGAGACGGCGGAATCGTTGCTCCTACCAACGCCGGTGTCGGTCATGCAGGGCTCCTTTGGGATCGGAGATGGTCTTCGACGTGGCGCACCAAACTGTTCCCGATCGCGTACCCAAGGTTGACAGGAACTGCGTTGCCGACCAAGCGACCTATCGTTTTCGTGGATATGGGCTCGCCCGGCTCTACGAACCGGTACCTCTCGGAGAAGCTCTGAAGTATCGCCCCTTCGCGCAAGGAAATGGCCCGATCCTGTTCCGGGTGGCCGAATCGACCATTGCCGAATCCGAAGTACTGCGTGGTCATCGTGGGAGACGGGTGGTCCCATTCCATGCGGCCGTACACGCTCGGATAGGTGCGCCCCTCAGGTTTCCGATGGCACTTGGCGACCAATGCTTCATCCCAATCGCGCCAAGTCCCGCCCGGTTTGGAGGCGCGAATCCGCCGGACATTAAGGGGTGACAGCCGAGATGATCGGTGCAGTGAGTCGGTGCTGGATTCTCCGCCTGCCTCAATGGGTGGCATGTCGGCGATGGCATCCCTGACCGTGGGGCGACAGGCCTCGGGCGTGATCGGGGGAACCAAGTCGATCGGACCGAGGATCGAAGCGAGCACCACAAGGCGCCGTCTGCTCTGGGGTACGCCGTAGTCGGCACAATCGACGATCGAAGTCGCGACGGCGAACCCTTCGTCCTCCAAGGTATCGACGAAGTCGGAAAACACCTGCTCCCGTTGGAGCATCGGGACGTTCTCCATCGTGACGAGATGAGGCTTCACTTCCCTGACCAGTCGACCGAAATGGTCCAGGAGATTCCACCGAGCGGTTGAGGTGCGTGACCGTGATCGGCTATAGGTCGAGAATGGTTGGCACGGCGCACAGCCGGCGACGAGCCGGTAGGACGCGCCGTGGAACGCTTTCGAGAAGTCGTCCGCCGTGACTTCCTCGATAGACTTCTGGAGAAAGGCAGCCCCGTTGTTGTACGTGTAGGGATATCGGCAGACTGAATCGATATCAATGCCCAGCTTTACGTCGATTCCCGCCTTTTCCAGTCCCCGTGTGAGCCCGCCCGCTCCGCAGAAGAGATCGACTGCGCAGACGGAGGAGTCCGTCCCGCCTTGATTCGGGGAGGTGGAAGCATCCGGCGCCGCTTGAGGGGCGTTGGCCCCACGCACGTCACTCACCCGCCTATCCCTTTCCCATTGATCTCCTCTCCGCCGTCACTTCCAGCCGGCGACCGGTCGGGGTTAGCCTGCACGCCGGAAATGTACCCGCGCATCAACTCGCGAACGACCTGGGCGGCAGGTCGGTGTTCCGTGCGGCAGGCATCGGCGAACGCCCGCCGCAACCCTTCCGAAAGCCGGATATTGAATGCGACGTTCTTGCGGACCATGCCTTAAGTGTACCCTTTGTGCCCACATATGGGTAGCCCCCCACGTTCGTCGTCAGTCCGACGGCAGCCTAGGAGCTTGCGCCGTAGAACGGCTTTCACCCGATTTTCCGCAGTCCCGACACCATATACGGTAGCAGGTGGACGATTTGTCTTCCACATGTTGGGGGTCGGGTCGCGCAGAGTTTTCTGGCGCGCAGGCTCCTAGTAATGACGGACTATCTGCGGAAGGCGGAGGCGGCGCGGGAGGCGTGGGAGTGGGCGGAGACGCAAGCACTATGGGGGGAGACGGATGAGTAATTGCGTCTACCGTTGGCTTCCGGGATCCTGCGCGGGATAGCGGCCGGGGTAATCCGTGCGTATGGGACTTCGCGCGATACACTCCGGCAATTTTCGGCGGCCGCTGATCCGGTGGGCGCGGACTGGCGGCGGCATGGCGATCAGGGTTGCAGCGATCCGAGGACCAGCGTCATCCAGGTGGAGTGGCGCGAAGACGGGCGCAAGATGCGCCGGTCGCTAAGGCACCGTGACTGTGCTCGCGCCAAGAGGCAGGCCGATGAGATCGCCGCCGGGTTTGCCGAACCGGTGGCCACCGGCGCTACAGAGGTCAAGTCCGAGCTGCTCACCCTAAAAACGCTGTTTGACATCTATGTTGAAGAGGTCACACCCGCCAAGGCCGAAAGGTCATGAAAGTACGATCGGGGCGCGATGAAGATGTCCTTCGGTTGTTCGGCAAGCACCGAAAGGCTGCGACGCTCTCTCAGAGAAATTGGGACCGGTTCATCCGGGCACGAAGGGCTGGAACGACCGGTGGCAACCGTCGGCTCGCTGGCAATTGGACCATTCAACGAGACTTGAAGTTCTTGCTTGCGGTTTTCAACTGGGCTGCCTCGTCAAAGGACGAGGAGGGAAGACTTCTCATAGAGTCGAACCCACTTCGGGGCATCAAGGCATCATCCGAAAAGAACCCGCTCCAGATAATCCTCACGCAAGCAGAGTACGAGGCATTGCTCATGATGGCCGACGAAGTAGACTGGCGATTCAGAATCGCACTCGTGCTCGCCCACGAAACGGGACACCGCATCGGGGCCATCTGCCAACTCCGGTGGCGCGGTGAGCATGAAAAGACGGGGCACGAGCACCGGACCCCAATCACATCCATGACACACGCCGTTCTGGTGGAAGCGCGGAGGCGCAACCCCGGAATTGGGGACGCGCCCTGATGCCCGCGCCGAAGAAAGCTTCGTCTTGCATGACCAGCTGGTTGGCGAGCAGCTGGTGGAAGAGAGCCGAAAAACTGGCTGGACTTGAACCCAGGTGGGGCTGCGGCTGGCACTCGCTCCGGCGCAAATTCGCTTCCGACCTCATGGAGTTGCCGCTCAAGGTTCCCTGTGACCTGGATGGGTGGAAGGCCGCCCAGACGATCCTCTTTTGCTATCAGATGCCCGATGAATACCGACTCAGAAAGGCTCTTGAAGCGTACAGAGAGCCCGGTTCTAGTGTTCTGTATCGGTAATGCGTTCGCAGTAGTTTTTGAGTGATTCCAGGATGTCGTCCGCGGACTTCGTCCAGATGAAGGGCTTGGGATTCTCGTTGTAGACCTCCAGGTAGTCCTTGATGGCCTGCACGAGTTGCCGGGTGTTCGACGGACGACGAGGTTCACGGTCGCCAGGAAGGTCGCTTCTTTCACGGCTATTATGGCCACTACTGCCTTTTGCCGCTCTACATCACCTGTGGCGGCCAGCCGCTCCTTGCCCGGTTGAAGCCGGGCAACGCGGATCCTGCGGGCGGCGCGAGGGAAGAGCTGGCCCGGATCATGGAGAGGCTGCGAACTGCGGTGGCCGGGACTGAGGATCATCCTGCGGGAGGATTCCGCCTATGCCCGGGAGGAGCTTCTGGCATGGTGCGAGAGCAACGGCGTGGAGTACGTGATCGGCCTGGCGATCACGTACCCCGATCTCCCTGCGGTTGCCGCCTTCGACCGATGCGGCAACCTCCCCGACCGGGTTTCGGTAGGCGTGAGGCGGTGCGAGCCGCCGATGTGGCCAGCTTCGATCGTCGGATCCGCCTTTGCCGCTCATCTCCGGGGGACCGCTCCGGGCCCCTGCCCCTACCGTCCACCCCTTCAGGGTGGCTGCAAACATTCACCAAAGGGGGACATTCCTATTGCGGTTTGACAACGAACACCGACCAGCGGGTTGACGAGTCGTCACCTCATTGCGTACAATGAATTCCATACCTTCGCATGGAGCCCACGGGAGTCGAATGGCTTCGGGGGTCTGAGCGGAATCACCACAGGGAGCGGTATAATGATGGAATCGCTGAAGGAGATCGTTCGCAGCTGCGCCTTGGCCTTGGCCTTGATCGGCTTGCTCGGCGCGGGCATGGTGGCGGGTACGATGTTGGTCGATTACCCGGCATCCGCAGTCGCGCAGGATGATGAGAACCGCGGCGAGGATGAGACGTGCGAGGACGACGCGTGCGTCAAGAACGAGCGGTGGTGGTGGTGGGATTCAGAGGGATGTCGCAACACGGAGGGGACGGGGAGCGACTGTAACGTCACAGACGACGGGTGCGGCAACTACCAATGCGACGACGAGTGCGACAACGACGACTGCAACCGCTGATGCAGATTCCGGGCCTGATTCCGGCTTGGGTTCTGGTCGTCTCCCTTGCAGTCGTCGGCTGCAGGGGGGACGGTCAGGCTCCGACCGGCATTCCCCATCCCGACGCCCGGAATCTCCCCCCACCGACCGCTGCCCAGATTACTTCGGAGGGATTGCCAACGGGGTTGTCTGACGTAGAACTATCGGCGTGGACTGCCGCTCGGGACGCCCTGCTCGGCGCTACGGCGGTGTTGCGCCTGGGGTCAGAACGGCGCGGCCCAGATTTGTTCGGGTACGTGCCGAAAGCTGACATCGCCGCCAATGGCAATATCGTCGTTTTGGATGAGATTGATCAGGAGATCCGGGTCTTTGACTCGGAAGGTCGTTTCATTGACGGCTTTGGGGGAATGGGGGATGGGCCGCTGGAGCTTCGGAACGCCGTGGATTTCCATTTGTTCCCTGACGGAAGAATTGCTGTGCCGCTTGGGAGATTCGGACCGGTCAAGGTATTCCAACGTTCCGACGGACGCTGGACCTTGATAGCCCAGCACCCAACCTCGGCGAACGATCTCTGCGGCATGGACGACGGAGGGTTGTTCTCTGCCGGGTACTCGCGCGAGGACGACACCATCATCAACGAGTATGGGAGTTCCGTTGATGCGCCAGGAGAAGTGGTTCGGAGTTTCGGGGTCGGCTACATACACGATCACGGGTTCATTAGAGCCGCGCTATCCAACGGCTTGATCGAGTGTCTCCAAGGTTCGAGGGCGATCGTGTTCGGCTTCTCAATCCTCCCGGTTCTGCGATCCTACAGCGTCGACGGCATTCTGAATTGGACGGCGGCGCTGGACGAGCAATACCTTCAGCTCGGGGTTTGGGAGAAGAGACACCCGGAAACCGGTCGAGTCGGCTACTCGGAGGCAACGCGCTTGCCGCACGATCGCTTGGCGGAGTTGGAAGCGGTGGGTGCGGGAGAGCATGTGTTCATCCAGCACGCCAGGGTGCTGCCGGAGGAGCGGAGAATTGTCCCTCGTTCCTACTTGATCGACGCCGCTACGGGCATCGGCGCTTTCATCGGCGACTCGCTTCCCGTGGTAATCTCCGTACAGCCAGACGGATACATCGCCTTATTTGAAGAACCCCACGTTCATCTGGAAGTTCGCAAGTTCCACGGGGGCTGACTCCAAAGCAGGAGAGGAAGGATGAGCAATCCGGGAGAGCGTCGTCGCAAGGCGACCAGACTCGCGCTTCTGACAGTGTCGGTAGGATTCCTGATAGGCGTATCGCTGGGCTCGGCAGGCTTGCTGCCCGTGCCCGAATTTAGCGTTCGCTGGTCGGTGCCGGCACTCAGCGGTGACGAATATTTGCCGACCGGAAGGTCGGAACCGGGCGAACAGTTGCTTCTGGTCTACGTAGGTTCGTCAACCTGCGGGTGGTCGAACCGGCCCGGGTTGCCAGCCATGGTCCGCGGGCTCAAGACCGAGTTGTCTTCTCGCGCCGCCGCGCTGGGCAAACAGTTCGCCGTGATCGGGGTCGCTCGTGACCGAAGGGCTGATGATGGACTGGCGCACTTGGAGAAATTCGGTCCGTTTGACGAAGTCATGGCGGGCCAGAGCTGGGCGAACACCGGGATCCAAGAGTACATCTACGGAGCGCGTGACATGGCGGGGCCGGGTGTGACTCCGCAACTCATCATTCTATCCAGACGGCTGGACTATTCGGTTGGCCATGTGTCTACCGAGGAGGAACGTGTCCTGCTGCGGAGAACCGGGCTTGGAGAGATCACCGAATGGGTGGAAGCGGGGGCGCCTCTTGTAATCGACAGTCCATCAGCCGCGCCACACGAGAGGAGTTGAACCATGACGAAGCGGTGGATCGGAAGATCTCTGGCGGCGGCGGGAATCTTGGGGTTGGCGATCGTTGGGATCGTGCTTGGGGGACTTGTTGGGACTATCGGTTCGGCGCGCGCGGGTGAAGACTTTGAGCACCTGTGCGAACGTGATCGTTGCTCCGAGAGCACCGGTGGTTGCCGGGACGCAGGGCAGCAAGAAACCCTGTGCAACCTGCACGATTTTGGCTGCGGGACGATTCCGTGCGATCTGTCGTGGAAGGAGCTTGCGACGTTTGATCGGGACGATGCGCCAGAAATCTGGATGGCGTGGGGTCCACAGGCAATCCCGCGATTGGCCAAACTCGCTTTTGCTGCGAATGGCTCGTCACCGCCGACGGTACAGCTACAGGCACTGACGACGCTCGCCAAGATTGCGAGGGAGTGGGATGTGCGAGAGCTTCGGCCTGAATTCCGCGGCGACCTGTCGCGCGTAGCCGTTGCCTACACGCGCCGACCGCTGGACCAGGTTTCGCCCAACGAACGGGCGGAATCGCTAAAGCGGGGCATCGACATCGCGATGATCCTTGCAACGGAGTTGGATCATCCGTATTACCGGGAATCCGTGCGGATGCTGGAAGAGGCCGCCACGGTGCGTGCACGCTTGGCAGCAGACGCTACGTCGGTTTCTGATTCCATCGTCGTGGAGATTACCCGCTACGCCAAGCGTGCGCGTTAGCAGGATGCCCGATGATGCCCTCCGAAACTCGTCCGGGGCGGGGGAGCGTGAGGTGGGGTCGACTCTTCGCGGCGATCATTGGCCTAATAGTCGGGACGGCATTTTTCTGGCTGGTGGATCTCTATCGAATCAGCTCCCATTCCATGGCTCCGACCCTGCTACCGGGTGATATGGTGGTAGCGACTCGCATCCCATCCGCATTTTGGGCCCTGCACGGCGGAGGCGCGCACCGGAGACAAGGTCCAAAACACTACGAAGTATGGGTTTACGCACCACCCTCGGGCACTGGCGAGGCACTGGTAAAGCGCGTCATCGGGATATCAGGGGACACGATTGCGATGGTGCATGGGAGGCTCTATGTGAACCACCACCGAATGCTGGGTCCGGCTCCCGATCCGAGTGAGGGGGCTGCCATCGGCAGCAGCGCCGTGAATGCGGAAGCAAGTTTCGCATGGCAAGCGGAGTACCTGGTCTCCGGTACGGAAGTATCCAGGTACAGACCGACGGCTGACGACTGGGGTCCGTTGGTCGTGCCAAAGGGTTTCTATTTTTTGTTGGGTGACAATCGCCACCGCAGCATTGACTCGCGTCACAGTGGATTCGTCGATATCGATCGCATGATCGGTCGCGTGCGCGGCATCTACTTTTCGGTTGGCGCACCAGAATCAGATGAGTTCCCTTCGGCCCGCGAGTTCCGATGGCGTAGAATTGGAAGGATCGAGTGACCATCGTTCCCGGGGCTGTTGGAGGAGGTGTCCCGGTATCGGTTTCCTGGACAAGAGGAAAGCTTAAATTCATGCAGGTCTCCGGTGCTTAGCAACCATCAATTCGGGGTATCGGTATAAGGCGGTGGGACAGGTGATGCCTGTGCGCTGAACTACGGGAGAGCCTGGGTGGCCGAGAGGGATATCCATTTCATCCCCTTCTGCAGCCGTCTGGCGACCCAGACGGCGCGACCGACGACGCGGACCTCCTCGGCGGGCCGTTCGTAGGAGTCGTAGTCGGGGTTGAGAGACTTGAGGACGACCCTTGGGGGGTCGGGCACGGCGCAGTAGCCTCTCGGAGCCGAGTGGGGACCGTTCGCCGGAGCGGGCTTTGACCGCGTTCCGCGCGCGAGCTTCCGGTCGTGCCGGAAGAGATCGGGGCTGCACCCGAGATGATCGGCCAGCGCCTCGCGGTCGTCCTCGGCCAGCGTCCTGGGCGTTCCCCGGTTGACGAACTGGTGGAGGTAGGCGGGGTTGCGCTCAATGGCGATGGAGGCGGAGCGGAGACTCGACCGGCCTTCGGCGAGCATCGCGAGGATCCTTCGGCGCACGGGATCCAGCTGATCGGCGTTCGTCCTCTTCGTTCATGAGCGGGAAGCTGCGTGCGGTTCATCCTTCACGCAAAGAGATGGTTCGCCTAGGGGCTCCGCGCCCCTTTCCGTTCCAACGAACATTTCGTGGCCAAAATCCCACACGATCCGGAGGGCGAGCGCCGCGAATCAAAGCGCTTACTATGCCGCTGGCGCCAGTGGGCTGGGGGGGGCGATTCCGCAATGTGCTCCCCTCTAACGATATGGGGAAAACCTATTTCCCATGGCATTGCGCGATATGGGCGACGGGCTCTGGTTTCGGGCCATGAGCGAGCTGACGAAGGAGTTCGAGCGGCGCGTGACGGCGTTTCTGGCGCGGACGGGCTGTCGGCGTCGGAGTTCGGGGAGCGCGCGGTTGGCGACCGGAAGTTCGTGGGCGACGTGCGGCGGGGCCGGTCTCCGCGTCTGGCGACGGCGGATCGGGTGCTGGCGTTCATGGCGGCGCACGAGGGGGAGCGTTCGCGGGAGCCGAGGATCAAGCCGGAGGAGTCGCGATGATCGCGCATATGAAGGGACGCGAGAAGGCGCTGGCGAAGTTGGGCTGGTGGGGCGGGAAAGCCGAGTGGGTCGCGCTGGTCTGTCGTCACGGCGGCGCGTTCACGCGCGACCAGCTCTGCGCCGAGCACATCCGGCACCGGAAGGCCGCTTCCGAGGAGGTGCTTCTGCGTCGGCTGCTCTCGCTCGACTACGCGATTGAGCGCCCGAACCTGTCCTGGCTCCCGACGGAGCCCGAGAAGGTGGCGGCGTTCGAGGAGATCGGGATCGACCGCCGGGTTCTGCCCGCGCGCGTGTACCGGGGCGCGGCGTGCGCACTGACGGAAAGTTGGACCGGGCCAGGAAGGTTCTGGCCAACTGGACCGGCCGCGCGCGCGCATCCGCGACCGGTCGCGAGATCCGCAGCGAGATCGAGCGGATCGAACGGGGCATCCGCGGTGGGGACGGGAGCGTGATCGGAGGCGATGATCGCCGCCTTCGCGATCTGGCGGTCGAGCCGCCTCTCGGGGGGGCTCGCCTTGAGCGCCGGATGCCCAGGCCGATGTCGATCCGCGAGCGTACATCGCACATTAGGGGTCGCTGGACAGCAGATCGCATCTTCGATGTACAGGCCTCCTGTTCCGCATCTTGCTGGCGAGCTTGCGGTTGTGCCGCGGCCAGCGGAGCGGCGAGGCCGATCCGGGTCTCCGGGCCGTGGACGGGAGCGACCCCCATCTCGGCATGCCTCGATCGGCATCGGGGCAGGATGGGGATGTACAAGCCTATCCCACCCACCCGCAGGTCGCTCCCAGTCCAGCAATCCCCATACGGGGAAGGCCAACGGGGGTCGGAAAAGATGGATCTCTGACCAATGGGCCGGTGGTGGCTCGCGCCCTCGGAACCCCTTGATCGTTGCTCAGAATCCCTGAGCGCCCATCGGTGATCGAGCAGCCCGTCCCCGTTAGTCCACGATGACGCCGCAGCGGGAATTCATGACTCCGAGGATGCTCTCCATCAGTGCTTGTGCCGGATCTGGATAGCTTCCTCGACAGCATCCGCCAGGTACTGCTTGATCCACGCGTACCGAGCCCTGCTGTTGGTCCCTTGAGGGTTGTAGCACCGAATGATCGAGGAGAGCTTGGCGTTAATGTTGCCGTAGGCGATGTGGGCGAACGGATCGAGTCCCTTTCCGGAGATACGGCCGTTACGAGCGACCGTAAAGTTGGGTTCCGCTCCAGTTCTGGATCGCCCGGTCTCCGCCTCGCGCGACGTTCTCCCAATCGTTGTCCGAGACCGGGCGGTTGCCGTCGATCATACCCATGGTTCTGGACTTGGGCGACGCGCGCGTTGTCCGGCTCGTAATGAAAGCTGAAGAAGCAGCGACGGGCCATCGTTCCTCCGTCCTAGTCCAGAACTGATGTCATGTTGTCCCAGGTCCATCGCAAGAGCCGACCCGCATTCGGAACCCGTGTCGGGTTACTGTTCCTATAGCCTATGATTTGAACGACGGGCTTCCCCAAGCGGCGGGCGATTGCGACTTCCTTTAGGACGCCGGGTGCCTTGTGGGTCTTGGGGCCTACTAGGACAACCACCACGTCGCTCCGCTTGATCCTCGCTTCCGCTTCGCGTTCCCAGTGCCTCTGCGGTGCGGCCTCCTTCATCGACCAGTCGGCCCCGCTAAAGGGCGAAGTGGACAGCCTCATCTGTCCGACCATATGATGCTTGAGGTTCTGATCTCTGTCGAAGTCGAAGCTGAAGAATGCGCGCTTGAGTGCCACGGAACAAGGTAACCTCCTACCACAGGTGTTGGTCAGCGAGCATGACGAGGATTACGACCACGATCATGCCGGTGATGGTCCCGTGAAAACGCCTCAGCGTGAGCGACCAAGCGACCTGTCCGGTGCTGTCTACCTCGGCGTTGAACGGTCTGGTGTCCATTGAAAAGTCGATTTTGGTGTCGATCGTGCGGGTACGATCCCACAGCCTTCGGAACAGCTTTTCCTGGCGCAGAAAGTACGCATCCAACGCCCAGAACATGGCTGTCGGAAATAACGCCAAGTAGACGAAAAGTTCGCTCTTTCCAGCGGCCGCCAAGGCGCCCAAGGCCGCGACCACGGTAATGCTCCACCCCTTGATCAGAAACGAATTCGTAGCCATCCGCGTGATCACGGATTGGATCATCTGTAGGTACGCGATCTTCTCGTCCATGAAGTATAATAACTGATTTCGCCGTGATCGGTCTAGCCGGATTCGCCACACCCACAGCGGCGGACACTGGGAAACCAGCAGCGAAGACGGGCGAGATAGAGTTACACCCTAGCATCGCGATCGCGATGCGCTGCGCGAAACGGCGTTCACCGCCGCCGGTCGTCGGTCGACTCAATCGTCCGAGCGTGCAGAGTTTCCCCTTCCCGGGAGGGATTTCTCGGGCGGGAGCGACCCCTGGAAGGTGGGGCGGCGAGATGTGATTCCACACTCGGCGCCATGCCGCGCCAAGCCCAGAGGGCGGGGGGTCGCTCCCGCCTTCGGCTCCGTGGCCCGTCCGGCGCAGACGGGCAGGCCGCGAGAGCCGTGAAGTCATGCAGGTGTAGTGGGCACCGGACTTCCGAAGTGTGATTTTCGGAAGCCCCAAATGTGATTCCGGCCGCTGCGTCGAAATCACACTCCACTGTGGCGCTGCGTGCCTTTCGCAACCGGGAATCCAGTTCTCCGAAGAGGCGCGCGACTCAAACCTGTCCGAGCTTCGGCAGAATGACTACCGTGGCCATGGTTCCACGGTCGTCCGTCCTCCGGATTTCGGCGATGCTTCAATGGCGCTGCGGCGGGAGCCACTATCAGCTCACGGCGCGGCTCAACGCAGTTTGGGCTTGCCAGTCACGAGTCGCGCAGGCATCTTCAATGTGAGTGAAGCGGGAATGGTCCACAGGAACTGCCAGGGAGAGCGTCTGGGCGATGCTGACGAGTGGGGGCCGCCGGAGATACCACCGAATGCACTTGGCGCGTCCCCGGCGTCGTTCGGTCAAGTTCGCGAGCCGCCACGCCGTGCGCGATTCAAGCAAGCCAAAGAAGCAGGGATTTGTTCTCCTCGGCCACGAACGAAAGCCGCTCCAACCTGGGAAGCACGCTCCGTGAGCGGGTTCCGCTTCATTGACCTGTTCGCCGGGATTGGAGGCCTGCGGCGACCGTTCGAGGAAATCGGCGGTCGGTGCGTGTTCACGGCCGAGTGGGATCGGTTCTGCGAGCAGACCTACTCGGCCAATTTCCCATCCGGCGCCGGGCATCAGTTTGTCGGCGACATCCGTGCCTACTCCGCGCTTCCCGAGATGATCCCCGAGCATGATGTCGTGCTGGCAGGGTTCCCGTGCCAGCCGTTCTCCATTGCCGGAGTCTCGAAGAAGAACGCACTGGGCCAACCCCACGGGTTTCTTTGCGACACACAGGGAACGCTTTTCTATGATCTGGCGAAGATCATCGCCCACCACCGTCCATCCGCCTTTCTGCTTGAGAACGTCAAGAACCTGAAGAGCCATGACCAGGGCCGAACGTTCGCCACCATCATGCACGTTCTGGAAAGGGAACTGGGATACAGCGTCAGCCCCCGGATACTGGACGCCTCGCCGTGGGTGCCGCAGAAGCGCCAGCGCATTTTCATCGTCGGGTTTCGAGAAGAGGCCGACTTCGATTTCAGGAAGCTCCCGATTCCCGACGGCCCATCCCCAACGCTGAACACCATTCTGGAATCGGAGGTCGATCCGAAGTACACGCTAAGCGAACACCTTTGGTCCTATCTCCAAGATTACAAGAAGAAGCACCGAGCAGCCGGAAACGGATTCGGCTGTTCGGTGTTCGGTCCCAACGACGTGGCCCGGACGCTCTCAGCCCGCTACTACAAGGATGGCTCCGAGATTCTCATCCGGCAGAACGGGCGACCACGGCGGCTGACGCCCCGGGAATGCGCGAGGCTGATGGGGTTCGATCAGCCGGGGAAGACCCCATTCCAAATCCCCGTATCGGACACGCAGGCCTACCGCCAGTTCGGCAACGCGGTCGTCGTTCCCGTCGTTCGTTCCATCGCGAATCTTATGGCTCCCCACATTGAGGGCGCATCTCCGTGAAACGCGGACAACTACGCGACTATTTTGTGGGGGTGGGCGCAAAGTACCTGTCTGCGGTGGATGCGGAGCCCAAGCGTTCCAATCAGCACGAGGTCGGCACCACCAAGCTGATGCGGGAGCAGTTCCTTGGCACAGTCACCAGGCGTCACCTTGACGTTCGATACGTGTGGCTGGGTCAAGAGCAGGACGGCTTCACCGTTAAAGGGACGGCCACGCACTATGACACGCGGAAGGGGCAGCCACACCGGAGCCCCGAATGGCGTCTCTATTATCCCGCCAACTCTGTCACGGAAGCCATGAGCGAGGGCGACGCGCTGTTTCTAGCGCTGCACAACGACGGGCTTCTCTATTTCATCGTTGCTCCCGCCGGATCCACGAGCGAACAGCAGCTTTCATGGCTCTTTGGGTTGCGCCCCGGCAGGCACTTTGTTTCTCGCGAAGTAGAAGCCGACGAGCCAGCGCTGGATTTCGCAGCCCGCTTCATCCTGGATGAACTGGATGTAGAGTTCCAAGAGGTCGATGAAGCCAGATTGGATGACATCGTGAAGGGGTTTGCCGGGTTCCCGACGACGGACGAATTTTCAGCCCTCGCCCGTCGGACCCTGCCTCATGCCGTAGATCCGAAGGACAACCCGGATGGCGCCTTGCTGGCATGGCTGGAGCACGAGGAGGCCCTGTTCCGCCGTCTAGAGCGGCGACTGGTCGCGAAGCGTCTTCAAACCGGGTTCCAAGCGTCCCACGGTGTCGACGTGGACGGCTTCGTGGGCTACTCGCTCAGTGTTCAGAACCGGCGAAAGGCGCGAATGGGGCGTGCGCTGGAAAACCAGGTCGAGGCCGTCTTCCTCGCTCGCAAGTTGTCTTACGACCGTAGTCCCGTTACGGAGCGCGGTCACCGGCCGGACTTCATCTTCCCCGGCATCGAGGCATATCGCGCCGCGCCAGCCACGGGGTCAAGGCTCTTGGCCATGCTCGGAGCAAAATCGACCTGCAAGGATCGGTGGCGGCAGGTGCTGGTGGAAGCAGCCAAGATTCCGGAGAAGCACCTGCTGACGCTTGAGCCGGGCATATCAGAGTCACAGACGAGCCAAATGGACGCAGCCAAGCTGCAACTCGTCGTCCCCCGCTCGATCCAGGGCAGCTACACTGATGAACAGCGGATGTGGCTCTGGACGTTCGACCAATTCATCCGGGATGTGGAAGCCCGGCAAGGACAATGAAGGGCGTGCGGGAGCAACGCGATTCCGGGGCGGGGCCGGGGTAAATCAGCATGGTGCCCACGGCCCGTGCCCCGGATACGCCCAAGAGCTGCGCGACCGATACCGAAAAGGCTTCCCGACCCGGCCGCGATCCGCTTACGGCCGGTCAACGCAGCAAGGTGATGGGTCGAATCCGGTCGAAGGACACGAAGCCCGAGATGCTGGTTAGACGGCTCGTGCATGGAATGGGGTACCGGTATCGTCTCCACGCCAAGGAACTTCCGGGCTGTCCCGATCTCGTGTTCCGTCCTCGCCGGAAGGTGATCTTCGTCCACGGCTGCTTCTGGCATCGGCACGAGGGCTGCGCCGCCAACCGGGTGCCGCGTACACGCCGCGCGTTCTGGAGGCGCAAGTTGAACGGCAATGTCCAGCGCGATCTCCGAAACCAAGGGACGCTGGAGCGAGAGGGATGGCGTGTCCTCGTCATCTGGGAGTGCGAGACGAAGGATCCGGACCGGATAGCCGGCGTGATCAGGCAGTTTCTCGGTCCGGTTCGGAGTCCCGCATCCCCGCAGCGCCGACGCGTTCCGGACCTCGGTCGCCAACGAGATACCCGGCCCAATCCTCCATGACCCGTCGCCTGCGGTCGAGCAGGTCGGAGCGGGCGTACGCGGCCTCGGCCTGACTGCGGACCTTGTGGGCGAGGGCGGCCTCGGCCACCTCGCGCGCGACGCCGGTCTCGGCGCACCAGTCGCGGAACGAGGACCGCATTCCGTGGGCGGTTCCGTCGATGCCGAGGTCGCGGAGCATCTTTCCGAACATCGAGGCGTGGATCGCGCCGCCCTTCGCGCCCCGGAAGACGATGCCGCCGTCATGGTGCTTCCGAGCCTCGGCAAGGATATCCAGGGCTCGCCCGGACAGGGGAACCCGGTGCTCGCGCCTGGCCTTCATGCGGGCTGCGGGAATGGTCCAGACATCGCGATCGATCTCCTCCCAGGCCGCGCCCCGGACCTCGCTGGATCGCGTCGCCGTCAGGACCATGAACTCGAACGCCAGTCGGATATCGGCATGGGCCTTCGCGTCGCGAACCCTGGCCAGGGCGGCCGCGGCCTCGCCGTGCGGAAGCGCCCTGTGATGCCGGGTGGCGTTGCCGTTGCGCGGCAGCGCGGCGGCGATGGCGTCGCCCGCGGGGTTGTCCGGCCGGTATCCCTTCGCGACGGCCCAGCGCATCACGGCCGAGATGCGGTTGCGCACGGCCCTGGCGGTCGGGGGCTTGCTCGACCAGATCGGGTTCAGGATGGCGAGCACGCCGGCCGTCGAGACTTCTCCGACGCGCTTCCGGCCGATGCGCGGGAAGGCGTAGTCGCGCAGCGTCTGTCGCCACTGCGCGGCCATGCGGGGCGGGTTCTTCTAGGTCGGCCAGTGCATCTCGACCACCTTCTCGACGGCGGTCTCGAACGAGGGAACTCCGGCGTCCCTCGGGTCGCGGCCCCGGTGGACGGCCCGCCTGTTCTCCAGCGCCCTTTGTCTCGCGTCCCCGAGCGTCGTCACCGGATACGAGCCGAGTCCGAGGTTCGTGGGCCTCCCCCCGATCCGAATCCGCTGGCCCCAGGACTTGGAGATGCGCCCGGACTTCATCCGATGGACGCGGAGATAGAGGCCGAGGCCTCCGCGCCCGCCGTCGCCGTAGCGTCCGGGCGTCTTCACGCGGGCCACGAAGGTGGCCGTAAGGGGTCGTTTCCGCATGTGTTGTTTCCTACCTGTGTATCAGTTTGTGATCGATATTTGATGATACCGCGTCGCACGATCGGACACAAGGGCGGGGCGGAAAGCGCGCTTTCATCATATCGTATAGCGTTGCAGTTACAAGGATTATGGAGTGCCGCGGAACGGCGTGGGATGCCGTGTGCGGTCATTTGGCGGCATTTATGGCAGGAAGGACGCCGAGCCCGAGCCGCTCACTCTGGGGACGCTGTTTGACATCTACGGAGAGGAGGTGACGCCCGCGAAGGGCTCGGGTACCCGGAAGCACGACCGGACCACGATGGAGATGTTCCTCGGGTTCTTCGGGCAAGACCGCAATCCGGCGACGCTGTCGCAGCGAGACTGGGATCGGTTCATCCGGGCCAGGAGGCAGGGTCAGGTCGGCCCGAGCGGCAGGCCGGTGTCTGACCGGACGATCGGATACGACCTCAAGCTCCTGATCGCGATCTTCAACTGGGCTGCCAAATCCAGAGACGAGCGCGGAGAGCTGCTGCTCGACAGAAATCCGCTCATGGGCCTGAGAACGCCCAGAGAGAAGAACCCGACACGGGTCGTCCTTGCCGAGGACGAGTACCAAGCGCTTCTCGGGGTGGGCCATGATGTGGACTGGCGGTTCCATGTCGCGCTCGTGCTCGCGCATGAAACAGGACACCGAATCGGAGCGATCCGAAAGCTCAGGTGGCACGACATCGACTTCGGGTCCGGGGTCGTCCGGTGGAGGGCCGAACACGAAAAGACGGGATATGAGCACACGACGCCCGTCACCGCCGAAGCGCTCGTCGCGCTGGCCGAAGCACGAAAAAGGAAGATCGGCGGCGGCGACGCTCCCGTGCTGCCCGCGTCCGGGAATCCTTCGGCATGCGTTGGATCGCGGCAGGTGCGCTCGTGGTGGTGCAAGGCCCAGAAGCTGGCCGGGCTGGAGCCGAAGCGCGGGCAGGGGCTGGCACTCGCTGAGGCGGAAGTTCGCGTCCGACCTCATGGACCAGCCGCTGAAGGCGCTTTGCGATCTCGGCGGCTGGAAGACGGCGAAGACGGTCCTGCGCTGCTACCAGCAAGCCGACGAGGGACAACTCAGGAAGGCGCTGGACGCCCGCCGCCGGGCGCGCAGCTGAAGTCGCAAGCAGCGGGAACCAATCAGAGGGAATGAGCCCCCGTCACGCATGCAACTACCATCACCACAACCAGATGCGAAACCGCCGCTCGCTGCCGGGCTGGCAGGAGCAGGCCGCCCCCGGGTCGGGCTGCGGTGGAACCCCGGGAAACCCTGGGGGTATGATTCCGTACCTGTGGGGCGGTCCGTACCTGTAGGGCGGGGTGCGGGCAGGGTGTGCCGGAGTGCCCACGCCCGGTTCAGTCACACGCCGGGTCAGTCAGTCTCGCGAAACTGCGCACTTGCGGCCATCTTTGAAAACTGCGTGTGTGCGTGCGGGTCGCGTCGGTCCGGTCTCGCACTCGTCCAAGATTTTCGACCGAGCTTCCGGCAAGGCCGCGTTCGGAGAATGGTGACCGTGAACGACAAGACCCGCATGGGGCAAATACAGGATGCCGACGAACGATTAATTCCCTCTACCCGGAAGTTCGGGGTGGAGGGTGGCGACCTGGATTGCGACTGGTTCCTGGATGTCTATTCCGATTACCGCGACAACCGACTCAATCCCTGGAAGCGGCAGCTGGCGAGCGCGCACATCGCCGCCTGTCCGCGCTGTCGGCGCTACGACCGGGTTCTGCGCACGGGGGTTGCCGTGCTGCGCGACGAGGAATCTCTGCCCGGGAGCCGTCGCGGACTCGAAGTGGCAACGCTACGCGATCTGGCCTGGCAGCAGGAGCGAACCGAATCGCAGGCGCTGGGCGGGGCGGGGTCGGGCATGACGACGGCGGGGCTGGTCCTGGTGGCGCTGCTTCTATGCGTCTTTGCGTGGTTCCCCCTGCTGAAGCAGGAACCGGTGGAGTTAGAGCTCGATCCGGTTGTGGCCACGCTTCCCGCTCCGGCTCCCCTCGCTCCCCTCGCTCCCCCTCTCTTCCTCCCCCGACCGCTGCCGCCGCTATTGTCAGCGCCACCCACCCTCTTCTCTTCGCATCCACCCGGCTTCCCCCTCTTCTTTCACTCCGCACCCTTTGCGGCTCCCGCTCCACCCCTCTCGCTCATCGGGCCGCAGCTTCCCCATGTCGGAAACCCCACCATCTTCCGCTCCTCTCGTGCCGATCCCGCCCTTGCCGACTACGGCACATGGCTCGCCCGCCCGCCCTCCGGCGGCATCCCCATCGTCATCGATCACGACTAAAACAACACACCGGTGCAACACGCGGCCCGACGGACTGCCCCGCGCGGTTCCCTGATCCCCAAGGCTCTGCTGGACGCACAGAGCGGCGGCGTCTTCTTTCTGCATGGCCAGGACGACTACCGCAAGCGGCGCGCGGCCCGCTTCCTCTTGGACCGCTATCTCGATCCCGCGACCCGCGACTTTAACCTCGACCGCCTCGAGGGCTCCGAGGTGACGCTCGATCGGCTGGCCTCGACGATCGAAACTCCGCCGATGATGGCCGAATGGCGGATCGTCCATCTGATCGAAGCCGAGGCGCTGGCCGGGAGCCCCAGGGCCCGCAAGGTGATTCTGAAGACCGCCCAATCGCCCCCGCCGGGCCTGGTCCTGATCGTTCAGGCCACGGTTCCCGCCCGCTCGAAGGCGCGTTTCTACAGCGACCTGGCCAGGGCGGCCCACACGGCCGAGTTCAAGCCGGTCTCCGAAGATGCGCTGCCGGGCTGGCTGATTGCCTGGGCCGACGAGGAGCTGAAGACAGCGCTGGACCCGCAGGCCGCACAGGCGCTGGTTGGTGGAGTCGGAACCGATCTGGGGGTACTCGTGCAGGAAATTCGCAAGCTCTCTGAGGTGGTGGCGTCCTCGTCCACGATCGATCTCGAGACGGTGCGCAAGGCCGGAATCCGGTTGCCGACCCAGGATCGCTGGGCGTGGTTCGATCTGGTCGGAAATCGGCGCATTGACGACGCAGTGCGCACACTTCCCGTTCTTTTCCAGCAGGGCGAGACCGCAGTGGGACTGGTCATCGGACTGGCGACGCAGATTTTGCGCATCGGGGTGGCGCTCGAAGGCGGAACCGCAGCTCTGAACCGGACCCTGCCCCCCTACCAGCGCTTCCTGGCGCGGCGTATTGCGGGGCAGGCAAGGCGGTGGACACGGGGAGAGCTGGCCGACGCGGTGCGCGAACTCTGCCGGCTCGATCAACTGCTCAAGGCCAGTGCCATCGACGACGATGTGCTGGTCGAAAGCTGGCTGATGTCGTGTCGTCCGCGCTGATGCAGCCCCGGCTGTGGCAGAGGGGCCCCGACATGGGCGGGCAGAGGGGCGGAGGCGATCTTCCATTCATGCCGATGCGAATCCGGACCCGGCAGAGACGGCCTGCAGGAGCGCCGGCATGAGCGAGAGCGCAGGGGTGGGGGCAGGGGGCGAGGTTCATCTGCAGCTCCGGGGAATGCATTGCGCTTCCTGCGTGGCGGCGATCGAGGGTGCGCTGACCGGGGTGACGGGGGTCGCCGGAGTGACGGTGAATCTGGCCGATGCCAGCGCCCGGGTGCAGGGCGCCGATTTCCCGCCTGACCCCGACGCCCTTGCACGCGCCGTCCGGGCCGCCGGGTATGGGGCGCGCGTCGTAGCCGGATCGACCGGCCTCATGGAGGCTGCGCGCGAACTCGAGGAGGAGCACGCGACCGCCGTGCGCGATCTGCTGCGCCGCTTCCGGATCGGGGTGATCTGCGGGGTGCCCGTTCTGCTGATGGGCCACTGGGAGATGATTCCGGGCCTTCCTTCCCTCTCTGCTGCGGTCGCAGAGGCCGCCTGGTGGCTCTCGGCCCTCCTCACGGCTCCGATCCTCGTACACGTCGGCCGCGGATTCTTCGTCGGGGCCTGGCGCGCAGCCCGGCGCGGCACCGCCACCATGGACACCCTGGTCGCTCTCGGCACCGGCGCCGCCTGGATCTACTCCACCTTTGCGCTCCTCGCACCCTCGCTCTTTCCTGCGGGAAGCGCCCGTCCCTTCTACGAAGCCGTCGCCGCGATCATTCCCCTGGTCGTTCTGGGCCAGGCAATCGAGGCCCGCGCCCGCGGACGAACCTCGCGCGCACTCCGTTCTCTCCTGGATCTGTCGCCGCCCACCGCCGAACGCATTCGTCCTGTCGCCGACGGCGCCCCGGGAACCGAAACCGAGACCATTCCCCTGATCGAGGTCGAGGCGGGCGATCTGCTGCGGGTGCGGCCCGGCGCCCGGATTCCCCTGGATGGCCGCATTCGCGAGGGCACGAGCGAGATCGACGAATCAATGCTGACCGGCGAAAATCTACCGGCGAAACGCACGCCCGGCGACGAGGTGGTCGGCGGAACGGTGAATGGAATCGGCGCCCTGACCATTGCGGTGACCCGCATCGGCGAGGAAACCGTGCTGGCCCGGATCATCGATCTGGTGCGCCGCGCGCAGGCGGCCCGGCCTCCGGTGCAACGAACGGTGGATGCGGTGGCGGCCCGGTTCGTGCCCGCGGTCATGGTTGTGTCGCTGGCGACCTTCACGACGTGGCTGCTGATCGGCCCCGAACCCCGCCTCAACTTTGCGATGGTCACCTCGGTGACGGTGCTGGTGATCGCCTGTCCCTGCGCTCTGGGTCTGGCCACCCCCCTTTCGGTGATGATCGCGATCGGAAAGGCGGCCGCGCATGGCGTGCTCATTCGCGATGGCGAAGCGCTGCAGAAGGCGCGCAGGGTCGATCTGGTAATCCTGGACAAGACCGGCACCCTCACCGAGGGCCGTCCCCGGGTTGTGCATGTGGGGGCGGGCCCCGTTCTTTCGCAACCTGAACTGCTGCGGATCGCAGCCGGGGTGGAGAGCGCCTCGGAGCACCCGCTGGCCCGGGCGGTGGTAGAGAGCGCGCGCCGCGAGGGGGTCTCGCCGGCCCTGGCCGAGAGGGTGGCCGCGCATCCGGGGCAGGGAGTTTCGGGGATTGTGGATGGCAGCCGGGTGCTGGTCGGGTCACCGGACTTTCTGGCGGCATCGGGGGTGGAGATGGATGGGGCGCTGGACGGCGATCTGGACCGGGTGGCAGCCGCAGGCGCGACTCCGGTGGCCGTGGCGGTGGCCGGGGTGGCGGTGGGGGTGTTCGGGGTGGCCGATACGGTGCGCTCCGGCGCGTCCGAGGCGGTGGCCGGGCTGAGGGCGCGCGGGACCGAAGTCATGATGCTGACTGGCGACGCAGAGTGTGTGGCCCGGCGAATCGCGCACAAGGCAGGAATCGATGCGTTCGAGGCCCGGGTTTCGCCCGAGGGGAAGGCAGAGCGCATTCGGGCGCGGCAGAGCGAGGGCAGGGTGGTTGCCATGGTGGGCGACGGCATCAACGACGCCCCCGCGCTGGCCGCCGCCGATGTGGGGATTGCCATGGGAAGTGCCACCGATATGGCGCTCCAGACGGGCGAGGTCGCGCTGCTCGGCGATTCGCTGCGTGGCGTCGGCACCCTCCTTGCGCTCTCGCGGGCGACGCACCGCAATATTGTGCAGAATCTGGTGGGAGCCTTCCTCTACAATGTGGCCGGTATTCCGGTGGCTGCGGGCGTACTCTATCCGCTCTGGGGGGTTCTGCTTTCGCCGATCTTCGCCGGCGCCGCCATGGCGTTCAGCTCGGTGACGGTTGTGGCCAACGCCAACCGTCTGCGCCGCTTCGATCCGGCTCGTCCCCGCTCCGCGCACATCTCCTCGCCTCGCCGATCTCTCCACGCCCAGCCATGACCCCCTCCGCGGCCCGCCCATCGGCCTTCGACACGCCCCTCATGCGACAGTGGCGCGAGGTCAAGTCCCGGCATCCGAACGATCTGGTCTTCTTTCGCGTCGGCGATTTCTTCGAACTCTTCGGCAGGGACGCCGAGATCGGATCCGAGCTCCTGGGGCTCACCCTTACTACGCGCAACAATGGCGCGGCCGAGCAGGTTCCGCTGGCCGGGGTGCCCGCGCGCGCGCTGAGCGACTACGTGGACCGCCTGGTTCGAGCCGGGCGCAAGGCGGTGATCTGCGATCAGGTCGAGGATGCGGCGGTGGCGAAGGGGCTGGTGCGCCGCGAGGTGGTCGAGACGGTGACTCCGGGCACGGTCGTCTCGGATGGACTCCTCGAGGAGAAGCGCAACAACTTCATTGTGGCGCTGGTGGGCGGCGATGGGGAGGCGGGGGTGGCCGCAATGGATGTATCGACCGGTCTGCTTCTCGTGCAGGCGCTGCCGCGCGCGCGTCTGGCCGACGAGCTGGAGCGGCTGGAGCCGAGCGAACTCCTTCTGCCGGAATCGGAGGCGGGCGCGCCGGACGGCGGCAGAGACGGGAACGCACACCCCGGAGAGGGCGGATGCGTGCGCACCATTCGGCCCGACTGGTTCTTCGATCCGGTGGCCACCCGCGACGAGCTGGTGCGCCACTACCGGGTGCACTCCCTGGACGGATTCGGCTTCGAGGAAAGCGACGATGCGCTGATCCGGGCTGCGGGCGCGCTCGTGGCCTACGTCAGGGAGATCCGCCGGGGTGCGGCCGCAAGTCTTCACCCGCCGCGCATTCTGCGCCCCGGCGCCGCCATGACTCTCGACGCCATGACCCGGCGCAATCTCGAGCTCGTTCTGCCTCTGCGCCCCGATCGCGGCGGCGCCTCGCTGCTCTCGGTGCTGGATCGGACCCGGACGGCAATGGGCGCGCGTCTCCTGCGCTCCTGGGTGCTGCGGCCCCTCATCGACAGGGCGCGCATTCTGAGGCGTCAGGAGGGCGTGGCCGAGCTCTTCGACGACCCCGAGATCCGTGCACGGCTGCGCACCTCGCTGGGGGGCGTTCGCGACCTCGACCGCCTCGGCGCAAAGCTCTCGTCCGGCCGCGCCACCCCGCGCGACACCCGGGCGCTGGGACAGTCCCTTCGTCGCCTTCCCGACATTCTCCACTTCCGCGCTTCCGCCCTCGCCCCCCCGGCCACCCTCGCGAATGCAGCGGCCCCCCGGTCGCCCGGCTCCGCTCCGGCCGCGGCGACCCCCTCGCCCGCCGACCTCGGCGATCCCCCCGGCAGCGCCATCGTGAACGACCTCCTCGACGGCCTCGATCTCCTCGCCGACATCGCCGACCGCATCGACAGCGCGCTCTCCGACGACGCTCCGGCCACCCTCTCCGATGGCGACGTGATTCGTCCCGGCTTCGATCCGGCTCTCGATCGGCTGCGCGAGCTGCGCGACGGCGCCGCCGACTTTATCGCCGCCCTTCAGGAGCGGGAACGCGAACGCACCGGCATCGCCTCGCTCAAGGTGGGCCAGAACCGGGTCTTCGGCTATTACCTCGAGATTACGCACGCCAACCGCGCGCGCGTCCCCGACGACTACATTCGCAAGCAGACGCTCACCACCGCCGAGCGCTACGTGACGCCCGAGCTCAAGGAATGGGAAGAGAAGATCTTCGCCGCCGAAGAAGAGATCGCCCGCCTCGAGCTCCAGCTCTTCGCCGCGCTGCGCGAGGAGTTGGCCGCGGCGCTTCCGCGCATTCAGCGAACGAGCGAACGGGTGGCGATCCTGGATGTGCTGGCGGCGCTGGCCGAGGCAGCCGAGCTGGGCGGCTATGCGCAGCCCGTCATCACCGACGGCTTCACCCTGGAGATCGTCGGGGGGCGCCATCCGGTCGTCGAGGCCGCCATGCCCGCGCACGACTTCATTCCCAACGATCTGCGGCTGCACGAAGATGGACGCATCGCCATTGTCACCGGTCCCAACATGGCCGGCAAGAGCACCGTGCTGCGGCAGACCGGACTGATTCAGATCATGGCCCAGATCGGCTCCTTCGTGCCGGCCCTGCGCGCCGAGCTGGCTCTCTGCGACCGGGTCTTCACCCGCGTGGGCGCCTCCGACGATCTGGCGCGCGGCCAATCCACCTTCATGGTCGAGATGAACGAGACCGCCGCAATCCTGAATGGAGCCACCGAGCGCAGCCTGATCCTCCTGGATGAGATCGGGCGCGGCACCTCCACCTACGATGGCGTGTCGCTGGCCTGGGCGATCACCGAGCACCTTCACGAGAAGCTGGGCGCCAAGGCGATCTTCGCCACCCACTACCACGAGCTGACCCGTCTGGCCGAAGTGCTTCCGCGCGTGCGCAACTTCAACGTTTCGGTGCGCGAGGCGGGCGACGAGATCATCTTTCTGCGGCGGCTCGAAGCAGGGGGGGCCGATCGGTCGTATGGAATCCATGTGGCGAGGCTGGCCGGACTGCCTCCGGCGGTGATCGAGCGGGCGTGGCGCCTTCTGGCCGAGCTCGAGGAGCGGACGGCCGCAGGAGCGTCGGCCCCGGCCCCGGGTGCGCCGGCTGCAGCGGAGCTGTCGCAGGCGGGCGGGCAGCTCTCACTCTTCATTCAGGAGGTTCACCCGGTCATGGAACGACTGCGCAAAATCGACCCCGACGACATGACGCCCCTCGAGGCCCTGAACGCGCTGCACGCGCTGCACGCGGCGCTGACAGAGGGAGAAGAGCCGGAATGAGGAGCGCGGGCGGCGGGACGGAACCCGGAAGACGGCGACCCGGGCGGTGGCTCTGCGGGGACGCGGCGGTTGCAGCTCTGATCCTTGCGCTTCCGGGGTGTGCTTCGGAGCGCGGTATCGAGGAACCGGTCCCCCTGGAGGGGAGCGGGACGGTCGCGTATCCATTTGCGATGTCGGACCGCAAGATCGAGGGGGTCACGCTTCTGCGCGCCTTCGTCAATGCCGAGGGGGGCGTCGATACCGCCATGGTGGGCGAGAGCAGCGGTCATCCGGAGCTCGATTCGGCAGCTCTGGCCGGAGCCCGCACGATGCGCTTTCAGCCCGCCGCGCGGCATGGCCGTCCCCTGGGGGTCTGGGTGCGCTTCCCGGTTCACTTCAGGCAGGATCGCTCGGAAGCCGAAGCGGGGCCGGTCGCGCGATGAGGGCGTCGCTGCGGGTGGCGGTGCTCCTGGGCGGAAGCTCCGAAGAGCGGGGCGTGTCGCTGGCGAGCGGTTGCGAGGTGGCCCGGGCGCTGCGGAGAGCCGGGCACGAGGTGATGGCGATCGATTCGGCGGGCGAACCCCTGACGGCCGAAGCCGAGCGGCGGATCCTCGATGCCGGAATCGGTCGGGCCGATCTGCCGCGCCGATCCCCCGAAAGAGCGGGAGCGCTCCCCGACGCCGAAGTCATTGCAAGGACGGATGCACTGGCCGACGCCGATGTGGTCTTCGTGGCGCTGCATGGAGGCGCGGGCGAGGACGGCACGATCCAGACCCTTTTGGAGACCGCCGGAATCGCCTATGCCGGAAGCGGCCCTGTGGGATGCGCGCTCGCCATGGACAAGGATCTGGGGAAGCGGCTGCTGCGCGATGGGGGCGTGGCCACCCCCGCATGGGCGATCGATCCCGTCTCTGCGGACCAGGTCGTCGAGCGGCTGGGTCTGCCGCTGATCGTCAAGCCGGCCTCGGGAGGATCATCGGTGCGCCTGACTCTGGCCGACTCGAAGAGCGCGGTGGCCGAGGCGATTCGCGTGGCGGGCGCGGGCGGCGATCGAGTCCTCTGCGAGCAGTACATTGCAGGACGCGAACTCACGGTCGGGATCCTGGAAGAGCTGGATGCGGCCGGCGCGGCGGCGGACGCAGATCCACTCTGCAGGGCGCTGCCGGTGGTCGAGATCGAGCCCGCCCACGACCTCTTTGACTTCGATTGCAAGTACCGCCCCGGGATGGCGATCGAAACCGCGCCTGCGCGCATTCCCGACGCCCTGGCGCACACCCTTCAGGAGATGGCGCTCGAGGCGCATCGGCTGCTTGCGCTGCGACACTACTCGCGGGTCGATTTCATGGTGGACCCGAATGGGGGCATCTTCTGTCTGGAGGCGAATGCGCTTCCCGGAATGACCTCCAACAGCCTTCTGCCCAAGGCCGCCCGCGCAGACGGAATGGACTTTGCCGCGCTCTGCGACCGGATCTGCCGTCTGGGATACCGCGCAGGGCCGCGCGCGCGCTGGAAAGGACAGGCAACAGGGTGAGATTTGCAGCAGGGTCGGCGCACCCGACCGGCCGCGGAGGAGCGGGCTTCGGCCACATGGGCATGGGATTCGGGGGAAGGCGCGTCACCCCCTGGGTCAGGCGTCTGCTGATCGCCAATGCGGCGATCTATCTGCTGACCGTTCTGGCGGGCTTCAATGGCATTGCGGAGTGGTTCGCCTTTGCGCCCGACCGCTTCCTGCAGCGCCCCTGGGGCATGGTGACGTACATGTTCGTGCACCACGGCCTCTTCCACCTCCTCATGAATCTCCTCTTCATCTTCTTCTTCGGCCCTCCCCTGGAGGAGCGCTGGGGATCCACCACCTTCATTCGCTTCTACATGATCTGCGGACTTGCGGGCGCGCTGCTCAGCGTTGTCTTCTCGAATGCATCGATTGTGGGAGCGTCGGCGGCCTGCTATGGATTGACCCTTGCCTTTGCCATGATCTGGCCCAATGTACAAGCCTACATATGGGGACTTGTGCCTGTGCGCATGAAGTGGATTGCCGGATTCATGGTGGCGCTCAGCCTGGTCAGCGCAATCGGTCCGCAGCGCGACAACGTGGCCCACCTTGCACACCTGGGGGGCGCCGTGGCGGCCTTTTTGCTGATGCGCTTCATGGGTCTGGGCGAAGCGGGGACGCTGGGAGGTGCGCGCCCGGAAGCGTCCGGGCGTCGTCCGGGCGGAAGAGGGCGCGTACGCACCACCCGGGGCGAGATCCGGGTGGGACGTCGCATCTCCGGCGCTCCCCTCTGGCGCGGCATTCGTTTCGGCGGCCGCACCCGGAAACCCGGAGGCCGCGATCCCCGGGTGGGGGAATCGTCAGTGCGTTCCTTCGAGGATGTGCGCACGAGTTCGCCCCCCCGCAACCGCGCCGCCCACGAGGAGTTGGACCGGGTCGATGCCGTGCTCGACAAGATCTCGGCCCGGGGCATTCACTCGCTGAACGCCGAGGAGCGCGCACTGCTGGATCGCGTATCGCGACGCACGCGAGCCAATTAGACAGAAATCCCGACCGGGCCGAAGAGGCGTCACGCCGGCAATTCATGTCCCAAATCCGGCTTCCGGCCCCTGCGCGGGCCGGCCCGGGGGCGGCGGCGCGGAGCGGGTGCGCGCGCAACCCCACAGCAGGAGCGCGCCGGAATGAAGCTTGCCCCCGTCGCAACACGCTCTCTACCTTTCGAGGCTTGCCCTCTGCCTGGCGCCGATCGGGCCAGGAGGCGAACCGAACGTCCAAAAATCAGGGAAGACTCCCCGCGCCAGAGGGCGTCATCCCCCAACACCCAGACCAGGGAGATTGCATGGCTCAGCCTACGTCCTTCAAGACCGAACAGATTCGCAACGTTGTCGTTCTCGGCCATGGCGGATCGGGAAAGACCACGCTGATCGACGCGCTCTGCTTCGCGTCGGGCTCCTCGAAGCGGCGGGGCAGCGTCGGCGAGGGCACCGCGCTCACCATGACGACCCCCGAGGAGAAATCCCACGGAATGTCGCTCGAGGTGACGGTGGCGCACGCCATTCACGACGACACCCGCATCAATCTGCTGGATACGCCCGGCTACATGGACTTCATTGGCGAGGCGACCGCCGCCGTGCGGGTGGCCGAGGCCGCGATCGTGACGGTGGGGGCCGCATCCGGGGTCGAGGTCGGAACCGAGCTGCTCTGGGAACTCTGCGACCGCCGCGCGCTGCCGCGCATGGCCTTCGTGTCGATGATGGACAAGGCCCACGCCGACTTTGCCGAAGCGGTGGACGATCTGCGCACGAAGCTGGCGCCGGGAGCCATTCCGGTGCAGGTGCCGATCGGGGCGGCGGGCACCTTTCGCGGGGTCGTCGATCTCTTCACGGGCACGGCCCGGATCTACCGCAAGGGAAGCGCAACCGGCGAGTTCGACGAAGAGGCGGTGCCGGACGAGGTGGCCGGCGCGGTCGAGGAGTGGACCACCGAGCTCATGGAGACGCTCGCCACCACCGACGAGGCGCTGCTCGATCGCTACCTGGAGGGCGAGGAGATTCCCACCGCCGAGCTCATGGCGGCGCTGGCCGGGGCGATGGCCGAGGGCGAGGTGGTACCGGTCTTTTGCGGGGCCGCCGAAGAATCCTTCGGGGTGCGCGCACTCCTGAATGGAATCGTCAACCTGGTTCCCCACCCGGGAAGCGCCGGCAGCGTGGCGGCCAGCTCGGCGAGCGGCGACGAGGTAACTCTGCGCCCCGCCCCCGACGAGGTGGCCACCGCGCTTGTCTTCAAAACCAGTACCGAACCGCATGTGGGCGAACTCTCGCTCTTTCGCGTCTATTCGGGAATGGTGGCCAATGGCACCGAGCTGCACAACTCCAGCCAGGGCGCAACCGAGCGCATCAATCATCTGGCAATTCCCCTGGCGCGCGACCGGGTCGAGGTCGAGGCGCTCTACCCCGGAGACATCGGCGTTGTCGCCAAGCTCAAGTCCACCCGCACCAACGACACCCTGGCCGCGCCGGGCGCCGATGTCATCCTGACGGGGATCGATTTTCCCAGCCCCGACATCTCGGTCGCCGTTCATGGCGCCACCCGCGCCGACGAAGACAAGCTGGGCGAGGCGCTGGGGCGTCTGCACGACGAAGATCCCACCTTTACCGCCGAATTCAACTCCGAGCTTCGGCAGACCATTGCGCGCGGAATGGGCGAGCTGCACTTCCTGGTCCAGTTCGAGCGGCTGAAGCGCAAGTACGGAGTGTCGGTCGATACCGAAACGCCGCGCATTGCCTACCGCGAAACCATTACCGCAGAAGCCGAGGGACAGGGCCGCTTCAAGAAGCAGACGGGCGGACGGGGACAGTTCGGCGACTGCTGGGTGCGGCTGCGCCCCCGCGAGCGTGGCGAGGGCTACGAGTTCGTCAACTCGATCAAGGGCGGCGTGATTCCCACCAAGTATGTGCCCTCGGTGGACCGCGGCATTCAGGAGGCCGCCGCCACCGGCGTCATTGCCGGCTACCCGCTGGTGGACTTCGAGGCCGAGTGCTACGACGGCTCCTATCACCCCGTCGATTCATCGGACATCGCCTTCAAGGTTGCGGGCTCGTACGCCTTTCGCAATGTGGCCGAGAAGGCCAAACCCGTTCTCCTCGAACCGATCCTCGAGATCAAGGTCACCGCGCCCGACGAATATGTGGGCGACATCATGGGTGACCTCAACGGCCGCTCGGCGCGCGTTCTCGGCATGGACCCGCTGGGCGGTAACACGGTGATCCGCGCGGTTGTGGCCCAGGCCGAGCTCTACAAGTACGCCTCGGCGCTGCGCTCGATTACCCAGGGGCGCGGCCATCATCGCCGCAAGATGCTGGGCTACGATGTGGTGCCACCGATGAGGGTGGAGAAGATTGTGGCGGAGGCAGGGGAGGGGGAGTGACCAGGTGACGAGAGGTCATCGCGACCGGCGAATCATGCGCGGGAAAGCTCTGGTCGCCGGATGATTCGAATCCCGGTGACGCTGGCTCTGTGTTGGATCGTCTGTGGCCAGACAATGGTCGTTCAGGCGCAGGCACAGACGGATCAGATCACCGAGACCGACTACGAGTTCGGCGATCTGCCCGAAGAAGGGGTCGCCTTTTCCTGACCTTCGCTTGCGATTGATCCTGTCCGCAACCGTGTCCTGGCTCTGGATGCAGCGAGCGCACAGGTCAGCGCCTGGACATTCTCCGGATCCCTGCTCTTGCCGTCGGACGGCGGGGAGAGGCCCCGGGAGAGTTCGGCAGCCCGGAAAATCTTCTTGTGGATTCGAGTGGAAATTTTTCGGTGCAGGAGATGAGCCGATCGCGGTACAGCTACTTTGACGTCAATGGCGATCTGATCAGCAGTGTTCAGGGACCCGGCGCTCATGCAAGCCATGAGGGATTTGGCCTCCAGCTTCACCGTCCCGGACCCGATGGCTCCTACCTGGGCGTACCGCAAATCCCTTTGCAACTTGAAATTGGAAGAGATGGCATTGAACCGGTGGATCGGCAACCCATCCTGCTGGTTGATCGCTCAAATTCCGACACGTGGAACGATCCCCGGCCCATATTCTGGCTGGACCGCAGCAACAGGACACACCTGATACAACTTCCGGGCGGGAGAGAGATGTATGGGGCTCAGCCCTTCGGGGACTCGGATCAGGTCGCTTTCGAACCGGGGCGGGCAGTGATTCTCCGCCAGAAAGGACCACCCGGCGAAGTCGAGTTGATCGAAATCGAGTCATTGGGCGATACGGTGTGGAACCGGCGTTTCCAGCTTGAACCCCGGCGGCTCACCCGCCAGATGACTGACCAGGCTGCTGCAGAGATGATGGCCATCTTCAGTCACCAAATGCCACAGACGCCAGAGACAAGGCTCCGCCAGGCGTACGACGAAGAGCTGTACCGGCCCGACTTTCTGCCGTCGGTCGAGGGGCCGCCCATTCTGACAGCCTCGGGCGAGGTGTGGCTCAGAACGACCGATTTGTCCGATACCCTCAGAGTGCACCTTGTGGTGGCAAGAGACGATACGGAGGCGGAGCCACGCCGTGTCCTGCTCCCCCGCGGCCTCTGGGTCCATGACGCGACCGAAACTCATGTCTGGGGGGTATTGCAGGGTGTTGCGGGGGTGCCGCGTATCGTTGGGCGGCGACGGGTTGCCTTCGGAGGACTGTGAACGAATCACATGATCGCAACTCGTGATCAACCCCGCTCCGGCTTCGCCCCCACGGCGCACAACCGGAGCATGAACGACCGCGCCCCCCTCACCTCGTATAAATCAACAGCACCCCATTGACGCCCCGGTCGCCGTACAGCAGTCCCGCGTCCATGGGCGAGATGAACTGGATGCGGCGCACATCCTGCGGGTTGAGTTCCATGAGGAAGAAGCTGGGCTCGGGGACCGGGCCGTCGTTGATGCGCACCTCGACCATGTTGCACACATTGGGCTCTAAGCCGCGACCGCGCTGCATTTCGATGCATACGCCCCACTGGGGGTCGCCGAAGGCGTTGGGGATCATGGTTTCGCGGATGTCGACGCCGGGAACGCGGGCTTCGCGGGCCAGCGCCGGAAATGTTGTGGTGCGGTGGACAACCGAATCGAGCTGGGCTTCGGTGAGGCCCCGAAAGCGGGTGCCCACGGTCGAGAAGAGGTAGGGGGTGCGCCGACCGGTTACAACCAGCGGATCGAGCACAATGGCTTCGGTCGCGAGCTCGATCTCGATTCCCAGCGCCTCGTTGCTGAAGGCGGTCAGCGAATCGGTGCGGTTGGCATAGCCAAGCATGCGGGTCTCGATGATCTGGCGCCCGGGCGGCACCTCAACGAAGCCGAAGCGCCCCAGGCTGTCGGCGATCTCGAAGTGGCCCGAGCCGAGCAGGGCGACCTGTGCGCCGGGAATGGGACTGCCAGTGGCGTAATCGACAACCGAGCCGCTAATCGTGACCGGAGAGGAGATCCGAATCTCGACATCGGCGATCTGCGTTCCCGTGCGGACAAGCTGCACCGGAACCGGATCCTCGTTCCCGAAGGCGATCATGAGCGCCACCGCCCGCGACGAATCCAGGTGGCAGAGCCGGTATTCGCCATTGTTGCCGGTGCGCGCATCGCCCAGCACCGCCCGCCGCTGCAGAAGTCCGCTCGGCTCGCCGAAGGCAACCACCCGGGCCCTGGGCAGGGGAACCCCCGTCACCGCATCGGTCACCACCCCCCCCACCGAGAGATCGCCGTCGCCCGCCTCGGCCGAGCACCACCCCGCGAGCAGCGTCCCGCGCGAGGGCACCGTCAGATAGGCCTCGCCCACTTCGCCGTCGCGCACCACAAGCTGGCGCGGCGTCCCGCTCACCCCAAGAGCTCTGAGGCGGTCGTGGTAGAAGGTCAGCGTTTGCACCCCGGCCGGAACCTCGTCTAGCCGGAACTGGCCCTCGGCGTCGGTGTCGGCCACGGCGCTGGTTCCCATCACCGCCACCCGCGCTCCCTCCAGCGGCATGCTGGTCGTGCTGTCAAAGACCAATCCGACGATGGTTCCATTCCCATCTTCCTGCGCACCCGCATCCGCCGCGCCCATGCCCACAGCGCCCGCAACCATGCACAACGCCGCCCCCAAAAGATGCGCCCGCCCCCACCGGAGGGGGGCAATCCGCAGAGGGAAGCGCCGAAGCTGCACGGTCATCTGAGCTTGCATCGGTGTGTCAGGGCGAGTGTGCCTGGGGACGAATGGGTTTTTGGGGGAGTGGGTTTTGGGGAATGGTCGGAGGGTGTCGGGGGGGGTAACGGAACCGAACCCGCCGCCCCGGCGCATGGAGCCGAGCCCGGCAATCCTGCTGGCACGATTCGGAGTGCCGCCCGGCCTGTGTCCGCGATGCCGAGCGTATGTCCATGGGGCCACCAGAGGGACGACCCCATTCCAATATACCATATTCCGCACAAAGTCGGGAGGTTCGCAAACGTTTCAGGGGAACCTGAGGGAATTCGGTCTCGCGCAGGAGGATTGCCGACCGCGCGCCTGACGCAATTCCCGAACCCCGGCCGCTCGCCGCTCACACTTCGACTCTGCACCGGCCCCACGGGCTCCCTATATTCAGGGAGACCCGCATTCTGGAATGCCGGAACCAGGGAACGCCATCCGCCGCGAAAGCGCACTCCGCAAAGGACATCTCCGCGGGCCAGCGCCGGGCCGCCCCCTTCCCTCAACCGATTGAGCCGAGCCCATCCGCAGGCCGGCAGTCCCCAAACCTCGAAGCCATGGAGGACCGGGCTGTGGCAGGACACAGCAAGTGGTCGCAAATCAAGCGCAAGAAGGCGGTCAACGACCAGAAGCGCGGCCAGATCTTTACCCGCATCATTCGCGAAATGACTGTCGCCGCCCGCGAGGGTGGGGGCGATCCCGGCTTCAATCCCCGCCTGCGGCTGGCCGTCGATGCCGCCAAGGCCGCCAACATGCCCCAGGAGAATATCGAGCGGGCGATCAAGCGCGGCACCGGCGAGCTCGCGGGCGTCACCTACGAAGAGGTCGTCTACGAGGGATACGGCCCGGGCGGCGTGGCACTCTATATCGAAACGCTCACCGACAACCAGAAGCGCACGGTGGCCGAGGTGCGCCACCTTCTGGACAGGAATGGCGGCAATCTGGGCACCGCCGGTTCGGTGGCGTGGCAGTTCGACCGCAAGGGGATTCTCTGCGTGATCGGTGCGGATCTCGACGAAGACGGCATCTTCGAGGCGGCGGTCGAGGCGGGGGCCGAAGATGTCCGGAGCGCGGATGGCGAATGCATCATCACAACCGAGCCCGGATCGCTGCACGAGGTGAAGGACGCGCTCGGAGATGCCGGCATTGCGGTGTCGTCGGCGCAGTTCGCCATGGTGGCCCGCAATGAAATCGGCATAGGGGGACGCGAAGGCGAGCGACTTCTCAGACTTCTCGAGGCGCTGGACGACCACGACGATGTCCAGCAGGTCCACTCCAACGCCGATCTCGACGATGCACTCCTGGCAGCGCAGTCCTAGCGTGAACGGTCAGGTGGAGGATTCGGGGCGCACCATCCTGCTCGGCATCGATCCCGGCACCGCCATCACCGGCTTCGGCGCGGTTGCGGTCGATGCGCGCCGCTCGGCGACGCTCCTGCAGTGCGGCGTCATTCGCACCTCGCCGGGAACGCCGCTCCCCCGCCGCCTCCTGGAAATTCACGAGGGCGTGGACGAGCTGCTCGAGGAGTTCGCGCCCGCAGTCCTGGTCGTCGAACAGGCCTTTCAGGGGAAAAATGCCCGCAGTGCGCTGACTCTGGGCCAGGCCCGGGGCTCCATCATCGTGGCCGGGGCGCGCCGCGGAATCGAGGTGGCCGAATACGCCCCCCGCGAGATCAAGAAGGCCGTCACCGGACATGGGAGCGCCACCAAGGAACAGGTCGCCTATATGGTGCGTCGTCATCTGCGGCTCCGCACCGATCCGGCCCCCACCGACGCCGCCGACGGCGTCGCCGCCGCGCTCTGCCACGCGCTATCCGGCTAACGGCGGCCCATGGATACGCATCGAACGGCATTCGAGCGGCGCTGCATCGGCGCCCGCCCGCCGCGCTCTGCACTGCGCCCTCTCCCCGCTCTCCTCACGGCCCCCCCCGTCTCCCCATGATCAGTCGCATTCGCGGCACCGTCCTCGCGCGCGATCTCGACCGGGTCGAGGTCCTCACCGCCGGCGGCGTGGTCTACGATGTGCAGGTTCCGCTCAGCGTCTTTCAGCGCCTCCCCGCCGAAGGCTCCACCATCGAGGTCCTCACCGCCTGGCTCGTCCTCAATGACATTCCGCAGCTCTACGGCTTCCTCGACGAGGTGGAGCGCACCCTCTTCCACCGCCTCATGACCGTGCAGAAGGTGGGGCCGCGTCTGGCCATTGCCATGCTCGGACGCTACGATGCGCGGCGCCTGGCGCGGGCGCTGGCCGAGGAAGACGTCGCGGCGCTGGTTCAGATTCCGGGACTGGGACAGAAGACGGCCTCGCGGCTCGTGCTGGAGCTCTCCGACAAGGTGGGAGATCTGGCGCTGGCCGCCCACTCCGACGACCCGACCGACCGCCTTGCCGCCGATGCAGTGGCTGGGCTCGTCGCCCTGGGCTACGCCTTCGCCGACGCCGATGCAGCCGTGCGCGCCGTCATGAACGACGACACCTTCGACAACACCGAGGCCGTGATCAGAAAGGCGCTGGCCCGGCAGGTCAGGTGAGGTCTGAATCCTGGCAGAAAATCACGTAAGTCTAACTGGGATTGCACGATCTGTCACTCTTGCCACGAGGTTCGCGTCTGGTCGAATCGTACCGGAAATATGGGAAAGTCGGTGTCAATTGACGGGACAATCGAGGGAGGGCCACCCAAACAATTTAGCTTCCTGCGCGGCGCGGCTACCGCATCATCAGACGCTCATTTGATCTTTGGCTGGATCTTGTGGGAGGCAACCAAGGCCTCCTCAAGCTCGTTCTTGAACCGCTCGTAAGAGTACGACGAGTCCTCGTTCCTCCTTGATCGCCTGGATCGCGCTCTCGCTCGTTTGCTGCTCGGCCGGGGGTGGTGCCATGGCCCACTCCTTGAAGGCATCCTCCCAGGTGGCACTCACGTCCGGTTGCTCCTATCCGAGGTTGTTGCGAGGGTTGCCGTCTGGATTCGCAGCAGGGGTCTTCACCCCATTGACGACGCGCACATGGTGGTTTGGGTAGTCTCCGCGCTTGATCGCGCGAACGAACTCCGCTCTCGTCATATCTTCGCCCGTGAAGTTGTCGTGGAAGCGCAGGTTCTGACCGCTGTTGGACTCTTTGGTGACCTTGACTCGCTTTGGCATGAGGCTCCTCAGGTGGAATGATCCGAAATGCTCCGAGACCGAAGATAACGCGAAAACCAGAAGCAGGGGAAGGTCATGAATCCGGGATCGGCCCAGAAAGGCCATCGGGTATCGCACCGGCGAATGTGACGTAATGGGACACGAGCGCGAAGGCATCAAGGTACTGCGTGAGAATCCAGACATGGTGGCCGCTGTGGCCAATTCACTCGACTTCGCGTAGAAACACAGGTCGGTCGCGTGATCCGCGTGGGCGCCGGAGGATCGGGTCCACCGGTGAGCAGATCGCAGCGGGCTTCAACGAATTCGAGAAAGACCGCATGGCGGCGGTCCTGCACTGCGAACGCACCGCGGCGTCTGCGTACACATTCTGGTCGCGCAGTGCGACCTCCAGAACATTATGGGGGACCTGGCGTCGCGAGACCGCGCGCCCACGGCTGGTGATAACCCGCCGTGCGGGCCTGACCGCGATACCGGTCCGAGCCGGTACGAATCTTGGCTGCGGAATGGGAGATCAAGCCATCGCACCCCACAAGCCTCGGCAGTGATAAGCTCAAGTCAGATATTGCTAATATTCGTCAAATTCGCTACTTTTTGTTCCAAGGAATCAGAATCTAACCGCATCCAGCAACGGAGATGCCTCGGAATGCAGCCGGAACAAGCGCAGAAGCTACTATCGAGGAATCTCCGAGAGATCGTTGATTCCAACGGGGCAGCCCGCAAGGATGAATTCCGAGGGCTTCGCCAAGTAGATGCAAAGACCCGCGAAGTTCGAATGATCGTAGGCTCACTGAGCGGGTTTGGCGAGAGTCTCGTGCGCGAAATGGACGAGGATCCTGACTTCAGCGCGAACAGCCGTCGCGTACGGCTGGAGGCACTGGCGGGGCATTGTCGCTCCGCCATACGCTTGCTCAAGGAGGGAGTGATTCGGCCCGAGAGCAAGAAACTGCAAATCGTACGCGCGCCTCCGGACCTAGCCAAGCTCACGACCGTCACGCCTGAACTACTGGCCGTTGTTGAGGACAGATGGCTTGAAGCTCAGAAGTGTCAACACGCCAAGGCATATCTGGCTGCCGTAGTCATGATGGGGAGTATTCTGGAAGCCCTTCTGCTGGCGCGGGCGATGATGTCGCCGGAGGAGGCTTACCGCTCGCCGGCGGCAACCCAAGCTCAATTGCAGAAGTGGAACTTGGACAGGCTCATCAACGTGTCTGCCGAGCGCGGATGGATCAAGGCTGATCGCAAGGGCTTTGGGCATGCACTACGCGATTCTCGGAACGTGGTCCACCCGTGGCACCATGTCGCAAGCAAGGCCAACTTCGACAGATCGACCTGCACACTGTGTTGGCAAACCCTTCGTGCGTCGGTTGAAGACTTGATCGCTTCGGTGCCACACTAGGAGTCTGCGCCACAGGAAAATCGCGGCGACCCAATCCGTCATGGAGATTCACGGCATCGAATTCGCCGCAGCCGCTACCGACCCGGTTCCGTCGCCCGTAGATTGAGGACAGGGTTCCCGCGCGATGCGGAACCAGGCTCACCGGAGACCGAAACCCACATGGCCGCGCCCGACCTGAACTGGATCGCCAACTACATCTGGGGCATCGCGGACGACGTGCTCCGCGATGTCTACGTGCGGGGCAAGTACCGGGACGTGATCCTGCCGATGACGGTGCTCAGGCGGCTCGACACGGTGCTGGAGCCGACCAAGCGGGCTGTGCTCGACATGAAGGCGAAGCTGGACGACGCCGGGATCGCGAACCAGGACGTCGCGCTGCGGCAGGCGGCGGGACAGGCCTTCCACAACACCTCGCGGTTCACCCTTCGCGAGTTGCGTTCGCGGTCGGGGAGGCAGCAGCTTCTGGCCGACTTCGTGGACTATCTGGACGGGTTCTCGCCCAATGTGCAGGACATTCTCGACAACTTCGAGTTCCGCAATCAGATTCCGCGTCTCGACAAGGCCGACGTCCTGGGCTCGCTGATCGAGAAGCTGACGTCGCCCGAGATCAATCTCGGTCCCGATCCGGTGGTGGAGACGGACGGCGCGATTCGTCATCCGGGTCTCGACAATCATGGCATGGGCACGGTCTTCGAGGACCTGATCCGGCGCTTCAACGAGGAGAACAACGAAGAGGCGGGCGAGCACTTCACGCCGCGCGACGCGGTGACGCTCATGTCGAGGCTCGTCTTCCAGCCCATCGCCGACCGGATCGAGTCCGGCACATATCTGCTTTACGACGGGGCCTGCGGCACCGGCGGCATGCTGACGGTGGCCGAGGACGAGTTTCACCGGTTCGCGGAGGAGCGGAACCGGCAGGTGTCCACCCACCTGTACGGTCAGGAGATCAATGCCGAGACCTATGCGATCTGCAAGGCCGATCTTCTGCTGAAGGGCGAGGGCGAGGCTGCCGACAACATCGTGGGCGGCCCGGAACACTCGACGCTCTCGAACGACGCGTTTTCGGGTCGCGAATTCGACTTCATGCTCTCCAACCCTCCCTACGGAAAGAGCTGGAAGACCGACCTTGAGCGAATGGGCGGCAAGAGGGGGATGGGCGATCCCCGCTTTCTGATCGAACACGCGGGTGACCCCGAATACTCGCTGGTCACCCGCACGAGCGACGGCCAGTTGCTCTTTCTGGCGAACAAGCTGTCCAAGATGAAGCGGGACACGCCGCTCGGCAGCCGGATCGCCGAGGTTCACAACGGAAGCTCGCTCTTCACCGGATCGGCGGGCCAGGGCGAGAGCAACATCCGGCGGTGGATCATTGAGAACGACTGGCTGGAGGCGATCGTGGCGCTTCCGCTGAACATGTTCTACAACACCGGCATCGCCACCTACGTCTGGGTGCTCACGAACCGCAAGCCCGAGCACAGGCGAGGCAAGGTGCAGTTGATCGACGCGACCGGGTGGTTCCGTCCGCTCAGAAAGAATCTGGGGAAGAAGAACTGCGAACTCGGGCCGAACGACATCGAGAGGATTTGCCGGACGTTCCTCGACTTCGAGGAGACGGAAGAGAGCAGGATCTTCGACAACGACGCCTTCGGATACTGGCAGGTGACGGTCGAGCGACCCCTTCGGCTGGCGGTGAAGCTGTCAGAAGAGCGCCTCGAGAGGTTCTTCGACGTCTGCGTGAACGAAGGCGACGTGGCGCTCGGCGACGCGGTCCATGCGGTGGCCGGAATGATCGGCGAAGGGCCTCACCGGGATTGGGGCGCATTCGAGGCTGCATGCAGGAAGGAGCTGACTCGGCGGGGCGAGCGGGGCACGCTGACCGCAAAGCGGAAGAAGCGGCTGCGGAACTGCCTGGCCGACCGCGACGAGGCGGCGGAGCCGGTGGTCGGGAAGACGCACCCCCAAGGCACATCGCCCGACCCGATCCGGGGGCTGTTCGAGGTTCGCGACGGCGCGAAGACTCGGGTCGTCGAGTACGAACCCGACACGGAGCTCCGCGACGCGGAACAGATCCCTCTGAAAGAGAGGGAGGGGATCGAGGGATTCCTGCGGCGCGAGGTTTTGCCCTACGCCGGCGATGCGTGGTACAACGAACAGAGCGTGAAGATCGGCTACGAGATCAGCTTCAATCGGCACTTCCACAAGCCCGAGCCGATGCGGACCCTGGACGAGATTCGCGCCGAGATCGCGGCGGTGGAGCGCGAGACGGAGGGATTGCTGACAGGGTTGCCGGGGCAGGAGTCGGCTTCAGCCCCCGCGAAGCTGCGCATCTACGCCGACACTTCCGTGATCGGCGGCTGCGAGGACGACGAGTTCCGGGAGCCGTCGCGGCGGCTCGTCGAGCGGTGCGCTCGGGGCGAGGTGACGCTGGTGGTGTCGGCGATGACGCTTCAGGAACTGGAACGTGCGCCCCAGGCGGTCCGGGACGTGCTCCGTGCGGTCGGCGCCGACAACGTGGAGGTGTTTGCCGTGACGGACGAAATCAGGGAACTCGCGGACCGCTACGTCGAGAGCGGTGCGCTCGGCAAGGGAATGCGCGCCGACGCCCAGCACATCGCCGCCGCGACCGTGGCCGGCGTGGACGCGCTGGCCAGCTGGAATTTTCGCCACATGGTGAACCTGAGTCGGATCCGGAAGTACGACGAAGTCAACCGGCGGATGGGATATCTTCCGGTGGAGATCAGAAGCCCGAAGGAGCTTGGAAATGAAGACTAAGGCGGGAGAGAAGGCGTTCGACTGCGTGAAGTGGACCCGCGAAGTGCGCGACCGGATCAACGAGGAGATCGCCGACATGTCCGGCGCCGACCTCCGGGAGTGGTTCGCGCAACGACCGGCGGACCCCCTCTTGGCGAAGCTGTTCGATCGCCGCACGGCGCCGGCGGGCGACCGGACCCCGGCTGGGACGTGAGCGGACGAAGCGTAAACTTCCATCCGTGATGAAGATCAACGAAGATCAATCCGCTTGGATTGAGGAGGAGGTAACATGAAGGATGCCCAAAAGCCAGGTCATATGAGTCTGACGGTTCTCATCAACCGGCTTCGCGAGGGCCGCTACGCGATTCCTGACTTCCAACGAGAATTCGAATGGGAGCCGGGGGATATCCGTGAACTCATGCGCTCCGTTTTCTTGGATTACTATATCGGAAGTCTGCTTCTCTGGAAGGGTACTGACGATAGCTTCAAGTCATTAGCATGTGAGCCGCTCTACGGATTTCGAGGCAATGGGGACCCGACCCACATCGTTCTCGATGGACAACAGCGTCTAACCGCGATGTACTACGCCTTTCTCGCTCCGGATGTCGTTGCACCAAAGCGACAGAGTCGCTTCCTGTACTTTATCCGGGTAGATCGCTTCATGGAGGAGGACTACGACCACGCCTTCGAATACGACTGGACACAGCACGCCACCAACCTGCTTTCCAACCACACCGAGCAGTTCGACACTCATATGTTCCCGTTGGCTGTTGTGGGAAAAGACGGCTGGGCACTGCCCAATTGGGTTCAGGACTATGAGAAACACTGGATTGAGAGGGCGGAATCAGCGGATCGTGCGGGCAACGAATCCGAATCATTGCTGGCCCGACGGAATGCGGAGAACGCCCAGGCCTTTGGTCAGCACTTGCAGGGCATTACTCAGCAATACCAAGTCGCCTTCATCGAACTTGATCAAGATATCCAACTCGGCAAGGTCTGTGACATCTTTACGCAAATCAACAGCAGGGGGCGACGGCTAGACGTTTTCGATCTGATTAACGCATTGCTCAAACCGAAGGGCATTCAACTGAAGCACCTTTGGAGGGAGGCCCAACCCAGGCTAGATTTCGTGGAAACCGAGCGGATGAACCGCTACATTCTCCAAGTCATGTCGATCCTGCGGCAAGCCTATTGCTCGCCGAAATATCTCTACTACTTGCTTCCGGGGGTTGCGAAAAAGATCCGTAAACCCGACGGCTCTTTGAAAACGGAAATCCTGGTTCCGCTCGTCGAAGATTTCGAAGAGCGTTGGGATGGTGCAGTCGCCGCGCTAGAGCGTGCAGTAAACCTGCTGAAGCACCCGCAGGAGTTCGGTGCGATTTCATCGCGATACCTTCCGTACGTTTCCATTCTGCCAGCGTTCGCGGCAGCGCAGGCCGCAGCACACGAACAGCCGCCAAACCGGCGGTTGGCCGCTCAGCGCAAGGTACGTTACTGGTATTGGGCAAGCGTGTTCACGAACCGCTATTCGGGTGCAGTGGAGTCGACTAGCGCCCGAGATTTTCTGGATTTGAAGAATTGGTTCGACGACGAGATCGCTGAACCACCCCTTATCGCCGACTTCAAGACTCGGTTCCGGAGTCTCGATTTGCGGCGTGAAACGAGGCGCGGGTCCTCGGTCTACAACGGTGTTTTCAATCTCCTTGTCTTGCACGGCGCTAGGGATTGGATGACAGGCACCGTTCCTCTGCACGGCGATCTTGACGACCACCACATCATTCCGAAGAGCTGGGCGACGGAGCAGACTCTTGAAACGTCAATCGATACGATTCTGAACCGTACGCCACTCACTGCCGCTACAAACCGGAATGTCATCAAAGATCGCCTTCCGAACGAGTATGTCCAAGAGTTAATCGACGAAAACGGTGAGTCGACGATTCTTGCCACGCTCGAGTCTCATTGCATTTCGCCTGACGCTCTCAAAATCCTGCTGCGGGACCCGTTCACTCCTGCGGACTACGAAGCATTCTTGAAGGAGCGACAGCGTACTCTTCAGGAGGCCATCGAGAATCTCCCGGTCAAGGAGCGACTGGACTTGTCGCCGCGACTTCGCGAGTTGGACGCTGAAGTCGAATCCATCGAACTCGCGCTTCGTGCCGTAGTCGATGAGACCCTTGTCGGAGATTTCCGCAAGCTCCCGCAGCACATACGCCATCAACTCGATGAGAGGATTGAGAGGGCACTGAAGAAAAACTCGGCTCTTGACACGAACCGCTATGCAACTCTCGCCAGAAAGCTGGAATATGCCGATTTGCGCGAACTTCAGGACGTGGTGGTCAACAGGTCACTTGCCACGCTGTTCAGCTCGTGGTTCACCAACAAGGAGATGCTTGTCAGGCGGTTCGATCAGCTTGCGGAGTTACGAAACGGCATCCGGCACAGCCGCACGGTCGACGAAGTGACCCGCAAGGAAGGTGAAGCGGCGGTTGGTTGGTTTCGTAGGGTGCTCGACGTATGAAACAGTGCGTGGGGAGCTATCCAGCGATGACCGACTCTGGGGTCGAGTGGCTGGGCGAGGTGCCCGAGCATTGGGAGGTGCGGCGGCTGAAACATGTGGTGTCCTTCTCGGGAGGTGGCACTCCCTCAAAGACCAATGCTTCATTCTGGAAGGGTCAGATACCTTGGGTATCCCCTAAGGACATGACCTGCAAGCGCATCAGCGATACGGCCGATCACATTACCGAAGATGCCGTGGCAACGAGTGCGGCGAAGATCGTCGCGGCTGGCACGGTGCTTGTAGTCGTGCGATCCGGGATCTTGCGCAGGACGATTCCAGTGGCGATCAACACGATACCGATGGCGATCAACCAAGATATGAAAGCCATGCTTCCACAAAAAGAAATCAGAAGTGAGTATCTTCAGGGTTTGATCCAAGGCAATCAGTCATTCTGGCTGAGCGAATGGACGAAGCAGGGTGCCACGGTAGAAAGCATCGAGCATCGCCTGCTAGCCGACTCGCGAATCCCCCTCCCCCCCCTCCCCGAACAACAGGCCATTGCCCGCTTCCTGGACGACGTCGACCGTCGGATTCGGCGCTACGTCCGCGCGAAGGAGCGGCTGATCGAGCTTCTGGCAGAGGAGAGGCGGGCGACCATCCACGAGGCCGTCGCGGGCCGGATTGATATGCGCACCGGTCAGCCCTATCCGGCCTACAAGGACTCCGGCGTGGAGTGGCTGGGCGAGGTGCCGGAGCATTGGGAGGTGCGGCGCACAGCAACCGTTGCCCATCTGCTAGTCAGCAACGTCGACAAGCACGTCCATGAAGAGGAATCCCCCATCCGATTGTGCAACTACATGGACGTATATCACAACACGCGGATCGGCCCCGATATTCCATTCATGGCCGGAACAGCAACGGAGCGAGAGATACGGAAATTTCGGCTAGCGGTAGGAGACGTTCTGTTCACCAAGGATTCTGAGGATTGGTCCGATATTGGGGTGCCAGCCCTCGTTGAGTATACCGCACACGATCTCGTCTGCGGATATCACTTGGCGATGCTCCGACCTGACGAGGCATTTCTCGACGGGGGATACCTCGTCCAAGTGCTGGAGGATTCTCATGTGGCGTGGCAGTTTCAGGTCGCGGCAGCGGGCGTGACACGGTATGGTTTGTCACAGAATGCGATCAGGTCAATTAGAATCCCCCTCCCCCCCCTCCCCGAGCAAACCGCCATCGCCCGCTTCCTGGACGACGGCACCGCCAGAATCGACCGCAAGACCGAACTCGCCCGCCGTCAGATCGCCCTCGCCGAGGAGTTCCGCACCCGCCTGATCTCGGATGTCGTGACCGGCAAGCTCGATGTGCGCGAGGCGGCGACCAGCCTGCCCGAGACGGACTCGCTCGCGACCGACCGCGACCGGGCCGACGCATCCCCACCCAATCGAACCCGCATTCGACCGAACGCGACATGATGAAGGAGGCAGGAACATGACGGATTCGAACGAGTACCCGGCCGTGGAGCGGACAGCCGGGCAAGGTGAGTGGAGCCTGGGTCTTCTCGGGCACGCGGATTCCGCTTTTCGCACTCTACGAGAATCTCGCCAGCGGAGCCACCGTCGAAGAATTCGTCGAGTGGTTTCCAGGGGTTGAGGAGCGGCAGGTGAGGGCGGTGCTCGAACACGAAGCCAACACGCTGAGAACGGCGTTGGTTCGTTGAAATTGCTCTTTTGACCAGGGTACGCCCGCGCCGTTGTGGCGGCACCCCGCCCGGCCACTCGGTGGACACGCTGGCGGAGAAGGGCTGGTCCGGGAAGTGCAACGGCGAGTTGCTCGACCTTGCCGAGCGGGAGGGATACGAGGTCTTGGTGACGACCGACCAGAGCCTTCCTCACCAACAGAACCTGCCTCGCTGGCGCGTCGGGCTTGTCGTGCTGCTGTCAACGGATGGGAACCAGATTCGCCTTCGCGGGAAGAGCTGGACGCTTGACGGGCGACACCCACATGGCCATAATGGCTCCATGAAACGAGCCAGCGTGAGCGAGGCGAAGAACGGGCTCAGTGGACTGCTGAACGAGGTTCGACGCGGGAAACCGGTGTTGATTACGCACCATGGACGGCCCGTGGCGCGGATCGAGCCCTGCCATGTCGACGGCCCCGACGCGGAGCACGAGGTGGCCGAGATCCTGCGGCGGGGCGTTGCGCTCCCGCCTCGCGAGTCGCTTGATGTCGAGCGGCTTCTCGGCGCGCCCGTCGCCTGGCTCACCGAAGGGCCGAAAGCCAGCGAGATCATCGTGGCCGAGCGCGGCACGGGCGCTTGAAGTACTGGGATTCGTCGGCGCTGGTCGCTCTCGTCGTCGACGAACCGCGCAGCCCGGAGGTGCGGCGGCGCGCGATCAGACTGCTTCGGCTTCATCCGTTGCGAGCGGCCGACGCCTTGCAGTTGGCGTCCGCATTGACGGCTGCAGGGGAAGAGCCACAGCGGTTGGATCTGGTAAGCAGCGATGATCGTCTCTCGGCAGTCGCGCGTCGCGAGGAATTCAGAGTGCTGTGAGTCGGCGGAGATCACCCAACAGGACTCGCACCCACCCATGACCACAGACACAACCGAACGCGGTCTTGAACGCCTGATCTGCGAGGAGTTGACCGGCGATCCCTGCGATCCTCCGGCGAGCGGAACGGTCGGGGAGCCTTCTCCCGGATACGGCGGCGTCGGCTGGTCTCCCGGCAACGGTCGCGATTACGACCGCGAGCACTGCGTCGATCTGGTTCAGCTCCGCACCTTTCTTCACGCCACACAACCCGAGTCCGGCACCGCCCTCCAACTCCTGGAAAACGGCCCGACGCGCCGCAAGTTCCTGATCCGGCTGCAACGCGAAATCGACAAGCGCGGCACGATCGACGTGCTGCGGCGCGGCGTCAGGCACGGCCCTCACAATCTGGAACTCTTCCACGGCACCCCGTCGGCGGGGAACGAACGGGCCAGACGACTCTTCGAGCTGAACCGCTTCACGGTCGTTCGCCAGTTGCGCTACAGCCGGAACGAGGCGCAGCGCGCGCTCGACATCGCGCTCTTCGTCAACGGACTGCCCCTCTTCACCCTCGAGCTCAAGAACAACCTCACGAAGCAGACGGTCCACGACGCCATCCGGCAGTACGAGAAGGATCGCGACCCGCGGGAGCCGCTCTTTCGGCTGGGGCGCTGCGTGGCGCACTTCGCGGTGGACGAGAGCGAGGTCCACTTCTGCACCCGCCTGATGGGCAAGGCTTCATGGTTCCTGCCCTTCAATCGGGGCTGGAATCAGGGAGCGGGCAACCCGCCCAACCCGAAGGGTCTCAAGACCGCATATCTGTGGCGCGAGGTGCTGGCCCGGGAGAGCCTGACGGACATCATCGAGAACTATGCCCAGTTGCTGGAGAACAAGGACGCGAAGACGGGCGGCAAGAAGCGGACGCAGATCTGGCCGCGCTATCAGCAACTGGACGCGGTGCGCCGCCTCCTGGCTCATGCGGCGAAGCACGGAGCCGGGAAGCGGTACCTGATCCAGCACTCGGCAGGCAGCGGCAAGAGTTTCTCGATCGCGTGGCTGGCGCACCAGATGATCGCCCTGACGAGGAACGGCAAAACCGTCTTCGATTCGATCGTCGTGGTCACCGACCGCCGGATCCTGGACCGCCAGATCCGGGACACGATCAGACAGTACGCGCAGGTGAAGGCCACGGTCGGACACGCCGAGCGGGCCGGCGATCTTCGGCGGTTCATCGAGCAGGGCCGGAAGATCATCGTCACGACGATCCAGAAGTTCCCCTTCATCCTCGACGAGATCGGGAGCGGACACCGCGGTCGCAACTTCGCGATCATCATCGACGAGGCCCATTCGAGCCAGGGCGGCAAGGCAGCCGGCGCGATGGCGGGCGCGCTCGGTGAGGCGGGGGATGACGACGGGCACGAGAGCTACGAAGACCGGATCAATCGCGAGATCGAATCCCGGAAGATGCTCGCCAACGCCAGCTACTTCGCCTTCACGGCCACGCCCAAGAACAGGACGCTGGAGCTCTTTGGAAGCCCGGACCCTCGGAGCGACGGCACGGTTCGGCGCCTTCCGTTCCACAGCTACAGCATGAAGCAGGCGATCCAGGAGGGATTCATCCTGGACGTACTTGAACACTACACGCCGGTCGAGAGCTACTACCGGCTGGCCAAGACGGTCGCGGACGATCCCGAGTACGATATCCGAAAGGCCGGCAAGAAGCTCCGGCGCTACGTCGAGGGCCACGAGCACGCGATCCGGCTCAAGGCCGAGATCATGGCCGACCACTTCCACCAGCAGGTGATTGGCCAGCGAAAGATCGGCGGCAAGGCGCGGGCGATGGTGGTCGCGAACGGGATCGAGCGGGCGATTCAGTACTACCGCGCCATCCGCGACTACCTGACGGAGCGGAAGAGACCCTACAAGGCGCTCATCGCCTTCTCGGGCGAGCACGAGTATGGCGGAGAGCGGATAAGCGAGACCAGCCTGAATGGCCTCCCCTCGTCAAGGATTGCCGAGAGCTTCCGGGAAGACCCATATCGGCTCCTGATCTGCGCCGACAAGTTCCAGACCGGCTACGACGAGCCACTGCTGCACACCATGTACGTGGACAAGACGCTCTCGGGGATCAGGACGGTCCAGACGCTGTCACGGCTCAACCGGTCGCACCCGGAGAAGCACGACGTGTTCGTGCTCGACTTCCTGAACGACGCCGAGACCATCGCGAAGTCCTTCTCGGACTACTACCGGACCACGATTCTGTCTGACGAGACCGACCCGAACCGCCTCCACGACTTGCAAGCCGATCTTGACGGCGCGCAGCTCTACTCTCCCGAAGAGGTCCGGGCGTTCGCGAAGCTGTACCTGGACGGCGCGGACCGCGGACGGCTCGATCCCATCCTCGACCGGTGCGTTGCGGCGTACCTCGACGATCTGGACGAGGACGGGCAGATCCGGTTCAAGAGCCGGGCCAGGGCATTCACGCGCGCCTACGCCTTCCTGTCCTCGATTCTCTCCTACAGGAACATGGGCTGGGAGGAGCGCTCGATCTTCCTGAACTTCCTGATCCCGAAGCTGCCCGCGCCCGCCGAGGAGGATCTGTCGAAGGGCATCCTCGAGAGGATCGACATGGACAGCTACCGCGTTGAGAAGCGCCGAATGCGCGCGATCATCCTCGATGACAAGGACGCCGAGATCGATCCGGTCCAGACGGGCGGGGGCGGCGGCAGGGCCGAGATCGAGATCGACCGGCTGTCCGCGATCATCAGGGAGTTCAACGACCTGTTCGGCGGAATCGAGTGGGGAGACCCCGACCGGGTCGTTCGGATGTCCACCGAGGACATCCCGGCCACCGTTGCGAAAGACGACAAATTCAGAAACGCGCGCCGGAACTCCGACAGGGACAATGCCCGCGTCGAGTCCGACAAGGCGACGGAGCGGGCGATGTTCGGAATCATGAACGACGACGCCCGGTTCTACAAGGAGTTCTCCGACAACCCGGACTTCAGGCGGTGGGTGATGCAAACGGCGTTTCGGCTGGCCTACGAAGCGACGGATTGACGCGCCCCTGAACACCGTCGGCGAAAGCAAACGAAGCCAACGGGCTGGACCGGTTGAAGGCGCCATAGACATGCATCCGAGACGCGACTGGCGGCGCGTGGACGGAGCCGGGATTCCCGCTTGTCCCCTGTTCGAAGCTCTGCGCCGCCACGGCTACGATTTGGGGCCGGACGCTTTCGCGAAGGGAGCTTGATTCCACTCGCGGTGGCCCACACCGGCGAGTTGCGATTGATCGAGGTGAAAGAGAGGATCGCCACGCCGAGCGGGAGTATCCTGCTGACGCCGAGCGGGTGGCGCGTGGCCGAGGACCGTCGCGACTTGCTATTGGCTATCCATGGTGACGACTTGCGCGGCGAAGCCGGTGTTGCGGGAACCGGATCGCGATCCCGACTTGATCAGAAGGAGGTGGTAGGGCAGCATTGCTGGCTGAACGTGGCACACTGAGTGGGAACGGGGGTTGCGAGGGGATTTCGGCGAGGGGATTTCGGGGTTGCGCGTTGATCTGGACTGGGTATATTGGTTGGATGGATACGAGGGTTCTGGCTCATGAGAGTGGACGAATGGATCGTATGGCTTGTGGCGTGGCGACAACGGACGGCGGGCTTGGATGCTTGGTCGGGCACGCAGTGGCGAGGCGGTAGCCAGACCGTGTTTACTTCGCTCAAGGTGTCGGGCTATCGCAGACTCAAGTCGTTGGAAGTCGAGCAGCTGGGACGCGTGAATTTGGTTGCTGGCCGGAACAACACGGGGAAGACGAGTCTGCTGGAGGCGGTGTTCCTGCTGGCGCACGGGGGAAGTGCCCATGCGGCGATCAATGGAAATGTGTTGCGGGGAGGATTGGCGGGCGGCACGGGCACGGTAGAGGACGTGTGGGCACTGTGGAGACCTCTATTCTCCGACCTCGATTTATCGCAGACAGTGTCGATCTTAGGCGATCACGCCGCTCACGGGTCGCTCCACCTAAAGATTGAGCCCCGTTATTCAGGTAAGGTCGAAAGGGCGTCGACGAGTCGTGATACGCGTCCTGGAGCCCGAGGCGCGCCCGAGTTGCATTTCGCACTGACCGTGCCAGCCTACAAAGAACAACCCTCCAGAACGATCCGAAGCCACGCCTCGTTCGGTGAAGGCGGTGCGAACGTTGAGGTCAAGGGCGATCCGCTAGTGGCTCCATGCGTCATTCTCAAATCTTGCGTTGACAACCCACCGGATGACGCTAAGCGCTTGGGGTTTCTGCGGGTCAGGAAGCAAGCCGGGCTCGTCGTGGAGGCGTTGCAGATCGTCGAGCCCAGGTTGAAGTCGTTGGATGGGTTCCCCGGCCCGGGAGGGCATATGCTGTGGGGGGATATCGGGTTGTCCGAGCAGATCCCCCTTGCGATGTTGGGAGACGGAGTTAACCGCTTGGCCAGATTGGTGCTGGCCATAGCGCACGACAGTGGGCTCGTTGTGCTGGTGGACGAGATCGAGAACGGCTTTCACCACTCGGTTCTCGAAAAAGTCTGGAAGGCCATCTACACGACGGCGGAGCAATTCGATACCCAGATCATCGCAACGACCCACAGCTACGAGGCGATAGTCGCCGCCTACCGCACGTTGCACGAGCACGACTTCGTACTGCACAGACTCGATGCCGACGATGATGGAGTCAGGTGTACCACGTACGACTCGGAGTCTATCGAGGGTGCGATTGAGCACGGCCTCGAGCTTCGGTAGCGGCTCGCCATGCCTGGCAAAGACCCGGTCGAAACTAAACTTCAGCCCTCGGCGATCGAGGAGCCCATCCAACTCTTGGTTGAAGGCAAGGATGACCAAAACTTCTTCCGGGCGCTACTCCAGAATATGAATTGCCAAGGCGTTCAGGTGCAGACTTATGATGGGGGCGATAAATTGCGGGGGTTCTTGTCCGCCTTCGTTAGGATGTCCGGCTTTTCCGACGTGACCGCGATTGGAATTGTCCGAGATGCCGAAAAGAATCCTGCAAGCGATGCCCTCGCCAGCGTGCGCGGTGCTCTTGAAAACGCAGGACTGCCCGCTCCAAGCATGTCCAAAACAGTCGCTGATGGTCCCCCACGCGTATCGGTGCTAATTCTTCCCGACGGAACGAACCAGGGAATGCTGGAGTCGCTGCTTGGCGAGACCGTGAAGGGAACGCCGATTGCCGATTGTATCGACGAGTTCCTGCAATGCGCCGAGCGCGCATGCGAATCCGAAATCAAGCGACCTGAGAAGGCATTTGTCCATGCCTTCCTAGCAACGCGACCAGACCCTCACGTCTCTGTGGGTGTGGCCGCACAGAAGGGATATTGGGCTCTCGATCATCCGGCTCTGGGGGAAGTGCGGTCGTTCTTGTCGGATCTCGTACAATAACGCTGACCAGCCGGTCGAAAGAGCGTCGGGCCATGACCGTCCGGGCGACTTCCAACACCGGTGGGATCGTGGATCAGAGCGATCCTTGCCGAGATCATCCGGCTCGTCGTCGCGGTAGCGCATTCTGGAGAAATCATCCCATTCGGGTCTGCGGCACGGGGCGCAAGGCGACATGGATCTGCTGGTGGTGAGGAGCGGAGTGCACCTGTTGACCCCAAAGGTCGATCTTTGGGTCGCCGGGGACGATCCACGGGACATGCATCCGAGACGCGACTGGCGGCGCGTGGATGGAGCCGAAGCCGGGCTGGGGCTGGCACTCGCTGATGCGGAAGTTCGCGACCGACCTCATGGACCAACCGCTCAAGGTGTTCTGCGATCTCGGGGGTTGGAAGACGGCGAAGACGGTCCTACGTTGCTACCAGCAAGCCGACGAGGGACAACTCAGGAAGGCGCTGGACGCTCGCCGCCGGGCGCGCACCTGAAGTCGCAAACAGCGGGAATCAACCAGAGGGAATGAGACCCCGACACGCATGCAACCACATCACCGCAACCAGATGTAAACCTGCCGCCCGCTGCTGGCCCGGCGCGCCGCCACGCGCTGAAAGTGGCCTTCGGGGCTGATTTTCCAATTTCATAATGACACTGACTATACACTGATTATATACTGACGAAATATCTTGACCATGGCCCGACGCACCGAAATCACGACCCCGGACGCGCTCCCGCAGGAGGCACGCTCGGAGTTCACGCTGCGGCCGCAGCGGCTGACCGACTTTATCGGGCAGGAGGGAGTCAAGCGGGGGCTGGCGATCTCGATCGAAGCGGCCCAGGCGCGCGCCGAACCCCTTGATCACATCCTCTTTCATGGTCCGCCGGGGCTGGGCAAGACGACCCTGGCCGCACTCCTGGCGCGCGAGATGTCGTCCGGCATTACGACCACCTCCGGCCCCGTGCTCGAAAAACCCGCCGATCTGGTGGGGGCGCTTACCAACCTTCAACGCGGCGACATTCTCTTTATCGACGAGATCCACCGCCTGCGACCGGTCATCGAGGAGTTCCTCTACCCCGCCATGGAGGACTTTCGCGTCGAGGTGCGGCTCTCCGACGGCCCCCGCGCCCAGTCGGTCACCATGTCGGTGGAGCCCTTCACCCTGGTGGGCGCCACCACCCGCTTCGGCCTCCTCACGGCTCCCATGCGCGCGCGCTTCGGCATCACCGAACGGCTCGATTTCTATCCGCCCGCCGATCTGGCCGCCATCGTTGCGCGAAGCGCCGGTCTGCTTGACGTCGAAGCCACCCCCGAGGGTGCCCGCGCACTCGCCGAACGCGCCCGAGGAACCCCCCGAGTGGCCAACCGGCTGTTGAAGCGGGTGCGCGATTTTGCCCAGGTGCGCGCCGATGGCATTCTGAATGCCGATGTGGTGGCGCGCGCGCTGGAGCTTCTGGGAGTGGACGAGCGCGGCCTCGACGCCATGGACGCCCGCATTCTGGAGGCGATCGCCGTGCGCTTTGCGGGGGGTCCGGTGGGGTTGAACTCGCTGGCGGTGGCGCTCGGCGAAGATCCGGGCACCCTCGAAGAGGTCTATGAACCCTTCCTGATTCAGCAGGGGCTGATGATGCGCGGTCCGCGCGGCCGGGTGGCGACCGCAAAGTCGTACGAAGTGCTGGGATTGCCGGCTCCCGAGCGCAAGGACGATGCTGAGGGTGCGGAGCTGCCGGGACTCTTCGGGTGAGCGCGCTCGCGACATCGGATTTCGACTACGCGCTGCCCGCCGAGCGGATTGCGCGCTACCCGGCCCACCGCCGCAGCGATGCCCGGCTTCTGGTTCTGGAGCGCGGCAGCGGGCGGATCTCCCACCGCCGTATTCGCGATCTGCCCGCGCTGATGCACTCCGGCGACCTTCTGGTGGTGAATGACACGCGCGTCTTTCCGGCGAGGCTGATCGGGCGCAAGCCCACCGGCGCCCCCGGCGAGGTTTTGCTCCTTGCACCCGCCGCAGACGCCGACGACCGGGTCTGGGAGGCCCTGGTGCGCCCCGGGGGCAAGCTCGGACCGGGGCGGGTGCTCGAGATCGCGCCTCCGGAACCGCAGAGTGAACGATTGGCGGTGCGGATCCTCTCGGTCTGCGACGATGGCCGCCGCACCGTGCGCCTGGAGAGCAACCTTGCACCCGCAGAGGCGATTGCCCGCTTCGGACGGGTGCCGCTGCCGCCCTACCTGAACCGCGAGGCCGAGCCGCTCGACCGCGAGCGCTACCAGACGGTCTATGCGCGCGAGGATGGCTCGGTGGCCGCGCCGACCGCCGGGCTGCACTTCACGCCGGAGCTGCTGGAACGGATCGGGAACGGGGGTGTGGAGCACGCGGCGCTGACTCTGCACGTCGGGGTGGGGACCTTCCGGCCGGTCGAGGTCGAGGACCCCGCCGCGCACCCCATGGAGAGCGAACGCTACACCATTCCGGCGGAGGCTGCGGCTGCATGGAGGCGCTGCCGCGCGGGGGGCGGGCGGGTGTGGGCGGTGGGAACGACCGTGGTGCGCACCCTGGAGACGGCGGCGGCCGCGCGGGGCGAGGTGGAGGCCGGGGCGGGGCGGACCGGGCTCTTCATTCGTCCCCCCTTTGCGTTTCGCGCAGTGGACTGCCTGCTGACCAACTTCCACCTTCCCCGCTCCACCCTTCTGATGCTGGTCTCGGCCTTTGCCGGAATCGAACCGGTGCGGGCCGCCTACCGCGAGGCGATCGCGCGCGGCTACCGCTTTCACTCCTACGGCGACGCCATGGCGCTGATCCCATGAATCCATCCTCCCTGGATGCCGACGCCCCCGCCGCCGGAGACCGGTCATCCCCCCCCTCCGGCGCTGCCGCGCCCCCGCTCGCCCGCTCTGCGTCCTTCACCCTTGCAGCCCGCGACCGCCGCGCCCGCGCCGGCACCCTCCACCTTCCCGCCCACAGCGTCGAGACCCCCGTCTTCATGCCGGTCGGCACCCTGGGCACCGTCAAGGGCGTCTCGCCCGCCGAGCTGGCCGAAGCCGGCGCCTCCATTGTGCTCGCCAACAGCTATCACCTCTACCTGCGGCCCGGCCACGAAGCCGTGCGCGAGCTGGGCGGCCTGCGCGCCTTCATGCGCTGGCAGGGCCCCACCCTCACCGACTCCGGGGGCTTTCAGGTCTTTTCGCTGGCCGGCACGCGCACCATCGACGACGATGGCGTCACCTTCCGCTCGCATATCGATGGCAGCAGCCACCGCTTTACCCCCGAGGGGGTGATCGACATTCAGCGCGCGCTCGGCTCCGATATCGCCATGGCCTTCGACGAGTGTCCGCCGGGCGGGGTCGACCGGGCCGGGGCAGAGCGCGCCAATCAACGCACCCTGGCCTGGCTGGCACGCTGTCGCACGCGCTTTGCCGAGACCCGCGACCGGGCTCCCCATCAGCGTCTTTTTCCGATTGTGCAGGGCAACATCTACGAGGACCTGCGCCTTGCCCACCTCGACGAGATCATGGCGCTGGCCGACGACTGGCCCGGCTTCGGCATCGGCGGGCTCTCGGTGGGGGAATCGCGCGGGGCGATGTGGCGCGTTCTCGATCTGCTCGACGAAGCCATTCCCCACGACCGTCCCCGCTACCTGATGGGGGTCGGCTACCCCGACGACCTTCTGGAGGCGATCGGGCGCGGCTGCGACATGTTCGACTGCGTGGCTCCGACCCGGAATGCGCGTCATGGAACGGCCTGGTCGGCCTCCGAGGGACAGATCAATCTGCGTGCGGCGCGCTTTCGCCTCGACCGCCAGCCGATCGATCCCGACTGCGACTGCACCGCCTGCCGCCACTTCGACCGCGCCTACATTCGCCATCTTCTGGTGGCCGGCGAGCTGCTCGGCCACCGTCTGGTCTCGATTCACAATCTGCGCTTCCTGATCCGGCTCGCCAGCCAGGCGCGGTATCGCATTCGCAACGGAACCTTTACCATTTGGAGTCGGGAATGGCTGACCCGCTACCGCTCCGCACGGGCCGGGTCCAGGCGCTGAACGACTCGGCGCCACTGGCCGCCCGCACCCCGGATCACGTCCAACCACAGAGGTCGAACCCTTGAATCTCCCTCATCTCGCTGCCACCGCCCTGCCCCCCCTGGTTCCGCGCGACGGCGCCGACGGAATGATGGTTCTCGTCATTCAACTGGTGATGTTCGCCGCCATCTTCTACTTCCTCCTCATTCGCCCCCAGCGCAGGGAGCGCCAGCGTCATCAGCAGATGTTGAGCAAGCTCGCCAAGGGCGACCGCGTCATGACCAATGGCGGCATTCTGGGCGAAGTTGTGCACGCCACCCCCGCCGAGCTCACGATTCGCACCGGCGAGAGCACCCGCATTGTGCTGGACCGGGCCCACATTGCGCGCAAGATCGTCGAGAGCGGCACGAGCGACAGTGCGGCGAAGACGTAGGGCCCCGGCGACCCTGAACGCGGGCCTTGGGTCGGGCGTGGCGCTGCGCTCCGCTCCCGGTTCGGCAGAGTAGAGGGGAGAGACAACCGGGTGGCGCTGCGCGAGATCGAAATTCTGGGCGCAAAGGTGTTGCGGCAGGCGGCCGCGCCCGTCGAGGCCTTCGACGACGAGTTGCGCCGGCTTGTGGCCGACATGTTCGACACCATGTACAGCGCCGAGGGAATCGGTTTGGCGGGTCCGCAGGTGGGGGTGTCCCGCCAGGTGCTGGTGATCGATCTGAAGGAAGAGGGTGGAGAGCGTCATGTTCACGCGCTGGTCAATCCCGGGATCGTCGCCTCCAGCCGCGAGACGGAGAAGTCCACCGAGGGCTGTCTGAGCATTCCGGGGCTCGAGGAATCGGTGACCCGCCCGGTGCGGATTGCGGTCGAGGCCCACTCGCCCGATGGGGAAGAGATCCGAATCGAGGCCGATGGGCTCCTGGCGCGCGCGCTGCAGCACGAGATCGATCACCTGAATGGAGTTCTCTTCATCGACCATCTCTCGCCTCTCAAGCGCCGCATTCTGATGGGAAAGTGGCGCAAGCAGCGGGGCAAGCCGCGCTGAATGGGCTTCCTTTGGCCCGACAGCCTCAACCTTCTGCGGACTGACATGAGAATTCTCTTCTGGGGAACGCCCGCCTTTGCGCTCCCGACGCTGGAAGCGCTGGCCTCTGCCGGTCACACGATTGCAGGCGTGGTGACCCGTCCCGATCGTCCGCGCGGCCGGGGACGCCGGGTGCAGTCCGCGCCGGTGCACGTTGCGTCCCGGACGATGGGCTTTCCGGTCCTGACGCCGGAACATCCGCGGGGCGAAGAGTTCGTGCGCGCGCTGGCCGCCCTGAAGCCCGACATCTCGATTGTGGTCGCCTACGGCCGCTTTCTGCCCCGCGAGGTGCTCGATCTGCCGCCTCTCGGTTCGCTCAATCTGCACCCCTCGCTTCTGCCCGAGCTGCGCGGCGCGGCTCCGATCAATCGCGCCATCGAGCGGGGCTACCGGGTCACCGGCGTCTCGATCATGCGCATGGTGGAGGCCATGGATGCGGGGCCGGTGCTGGCCCGACAGAGTATCGAAATCGATCCCGGAGACACGGCGTCGGGACTCTCGGTGCTGCTGGCCGTAAAGGGCGCGCAGTTGATGACCCGTCTTCTGGCCCGGCTCGAGAGGGGTCCGGTGGAGGAGATCGAGCAGAATCATGCGGTTGCCACCTTTGCGCCGCCGATTACCCGCGACGAGGCCCGGATTCGCTGGGACGCGGATGCGCGCACGATCGCCAACGCGATTCGGGCGATGGATGCCGTGCCCGGGGCCTGGACGACGTGGGAACGGGGCACGGTCAAGCTCTTTCGCGCGGTGCAGGTCGAGGAGGACAGGGGCCATGAAGGCGGTGCGGGCGCGGGTCGGGATTCGGCAAGCCTGGCGCACTCCTTTCCGGGCCAGGTTCTGGTGGCCGACTCCCGGCGCGGCCTCCACATCGCCACCGGCGACGGCGTACTCCGCATTGGCGAGGCACAGCCATCCGGCGGGCGTCGCATGGCGGCCACCGACTGGCTTCGCGGCTACCGCATTGCGCCCGGCGACCTCTTCGGCGCAGCTCCATGAAGGCAGGGAGTCCACCCCTTCCCCTTCTGCACCTTCTTGTCGGCGACGATCTTCTGGCCACAGACGCAGACAATCTTGCCCGGCGTCTGGAGCCGGTTCTTGTGGCGGGCGGTCCGGCGCTGGCTCTGCACCTGCGGGCCCGACGCACCAGCGTGCGCTCTCTTCACGACAGTGCGCTCGTTGCGGTCGCGCTGGCCCGTCCGCAGGGCGTGCCGGTTGTGGTGAACGACCGCCTTGATGTGGCGCTGGCCGTGGATGCTGGGGGCGTTCATCTGCGCGAAGATTCGCTGCCCCCACAGCTTGTGCGCCGCATTGCGGGACCGACGCTGCTGCTCGGACGCTCGCTTCACCACCCGGCGCAACTCCTGCCGAAGGCGTCCGCCCATCGTGCCGCTGCACCCGACGCTGCTGAAATTGAGGCCATCGCAATCGACACTGTTGCATCTGTCACAGGCACAACCGAAGCCCAGCCGGAGCCGCCCATCGACCCTCGTTCGGAACCCCTCGCCGCACCCGATCTCGGTGCTCTCGACTACCTGGTGCTGGGAGCCATCTACCCTACGCGCTCACACCCGGACCGCGCACCCCTGGGAACCGCTCGGCTGGCGCAGGTGGCCCGAGCGAGCGATCGTCCCGTGGTGGCCATCGGCGGCGTTACCCCCGAGCGGGTCGCCAAACTGAGGGGGTGCGGAGTGGCGGGGGTCGCGGTGCGGAGCGGGGTGTGGGGGGCGGAGCAGCCGGCGAGGGCGGTGGAACGCTACCTGGAGGCGCTTGTCCGATGAACCAAATTCCCAATTCGACAAATTCGAAGTCCATTGAGGTCATTCTGAATGGCGAGCGCCGCCGTATTCCCGCAGGCCTGACCGCGCTGGAACTGCTCGCCCGCTTGGAGCTTGTGCCCGGCATGGTGGTGGTTGAGCGCAACCACACAATCATTGCCCGGGACGCGCTGGCCGCCACCCCGGTCGAGGACGGCGACCGGATCGAGCTTGTGCACTTTGTGGGGGGCGGGTAGCCAGGTTGTCGTAAAGTTGGAGGAATCGAGGCGGGCGCTGCAAAAGCGGATCAAAGATCGCCTGAATCAAAGCGGGAGATCACATAAGTCAAACCGGGACTGCACGATCTGCGCTTTCCGCCGTTGAGGCTGGACACTACTGGATCGTACCCGAAAGCAGGAAACCAGAATTGAATGGCGGGAAATCCCGGTCGGCATGGCCCTCACGAGATCGGACACGGACGGGGACGACGGGGGCGGAAGTTGCTTCGATCGATGAGACTTGATTTTACCATTGCCGTGACGGCGCGTTCCGCCGTGTCTGGAAACAAGCGGTGCATGCCATCATGTCGGCCCTTGAGGGGATGACTCGAAAGCCGGAGCGCCCTATAATCCATTATGAGTACGATACTGCCTTTCAACTTGGACGATCTTCTCCACTGTCGGGGAGTGGAATCGGAGCGTGTGGAATTCAAGGGGTCCTGGAATCCGGAAGTGACCGGACCACAGGTCATAAGCACGATCTGCGCGTTTGCGAACGACTACCACAACCTGAACGGTGGCTACATCGTGATCGGCGTGGAGGAGAGAGATGGCAGGGCAGACCTTCCGGCTCGTGGGTTGTCCGATACCGAGAGCGATGCTGCGCAGAAGTGGATTCGCGGCAACTGTAAGCGGATCGACCCAACGTATCAGCCTATTATGTCACCTGAAACGGTTTCGGGCCAACGTATTCTGGTGGTGTGGGTGCCTGGAAGTGAAATGAGGCCACACCGTGCGCCCGGTCCTCGTGGTCGGCTCCGGTATTGGATCCGCCTCGGTGCCGATACCGTCGATGCCGAACAGCGCGGAGACTTGTTGCGAGGGCTTATCGAACAAACGGCACGCGTGCCGTGGGATGATCGCAGGACGCAAGACGCACGAGTCAGCGATCTTCGAGAGGCTAAGGTACGCGAGTATCTGCGCGACGTTGGAAGTGGATTGCTGGACGAGCCGAGCGCGACGGAGGTTTACCGGCGGCTGCGCATCACAATAGCGGTCAACGATCACGAAGTGCCGCGAAACGTCGGCCTCCTCTTCTTCTCTGGAAATCCTGAACGCTGGTTCCGGGGTGCCCACATCGAAGTCGTGCATTTCGCTGCGGACCGAGCAGGGGATGTGCAGGAAGAGCGCATCTTTCGCGGTGGATTGGCAGACCAGTTGCGAGACTGTCTGAACTACCTGGAGAACCTCTCGACTGTCCATCTGCAAAAGCAACCAGACCAAAGCCAAGTGAAGGGGTGGGTCAGCTATCCCCTGCCAGCGTTGCGCGAGACGCTCGTGAACGCGATGTATCATCGGGGTTACGATGTCGATCAACCGGAACCCACCAAGGTTTACCTCTATCCCAGCCGGGTTGAGATCATCAGCTACCCCGGCCCTATTCCGGGAATTGATCTCCAGCACTTGGCACCGACAGCCAGGATCCCGGCCGTACCAGCGCGGAATCGCCGCATCGGAGAGTTCCTCAAGGAATTGAAGCTCGCCGAGGGCCGCCTTTCTGGACTGCCGAAAGTGTTTTCGGCAATGGAAGCCAACGGATCCCCGCCGCCGCACTTCGAATTCGATGAGCAAAGAACTTATTTCCAGGCCACTTTGCCCGCTCACCCGGAATACGCCGCGCTTTCTGCGCTGCGCGATGCCGCTCATTTGCGGGGACTCGGAGAATCCACAGAAGCGTTTCGCCGTATCGAATCCGCATGGGAGTCGCATCAGGTTTCGGAGCTCCTCACGTCGGCTCTAATCCAAGGATTTGCAGAACGCGGAGAGGTCACACGTGCCGAAGAAGTGATGAAAGCCTTTGCGGCTCAAGGATCCGACAGCGCCAAAGCACACGTCGTGAACACACTCATTGAAGCCATGCTTGAAAACGGCGAAGAAGACCGAGCGAAGCAATTGCTAAGGAAGGACCAACCGGTCATGTCTGCTCAAGATGCGGTTGACGCTGCCATTCTCGCCCGGCGCGCGAAAGACTCTCGCATGGCGCACCGTTATTTCGAGCGTGCGGGAGATGGGATGTACGCCGATCCGCGTGCGCTGCTTGAGTTCGCACAGACCAAGATGCATCTGGCGACAGAGGCATATCGCCGCCGAGAGCGAATCTCGAATCTCCGGTTACTCGCGGAAGCGCGTGCTCTTCTGGAAAGGGTCATTCAACTCGACGCATCGCCCGCGCGCCATGCTTGGGCCTGGCGGGAACTCGCACGAATATTCCGCTGGTTACGGATGCCCATTAGCGAGGTCAGAGACGCATACCGTAAAGCAATTAATCTGTTGCCGGACGAGCCACGATTCTTGGAGGAGATGGAGCGAATCGGCAATCCCAGGCAGCCAACCTCTCGTGGGAAAAAATGATTCAGGGAGATGGCGGCACTTGTCCCCCAAAGAAGATGTGCATGGAAGTAGCGCCATCCGGATCCCCTTGCCTCGCCTCGCGAATCACAAGCTCCGAAGCGACGAGTTGGAACCTGTCCGGGGCGAGCCGTCACCACTCGCGAGTTACCTGCTGCCGAGCCATCATCACGACATCGCGCGACGGGCGAGCCGTCAAATAGCTGCGCACCGATGTCTCAATGTATGCTACAGACCTCATCCCGGCTGCGCCCCTTTCCCTCGGGGGCGAGATCGTTTCCTTGGGGTTGCCGGTCAGGAAAATCCTTCACTGTTGGGATTCTGCGAAAGCGGGCGCCAGATCCACCAGACGCATAACCCGCACAAGGGGTGCGCCCAGTTCGTCGGTCATATCGGTTTTCATGGGGTGTCCTCCATAAGTTGCACCCTGCATCCTTGCCTTCTCCCCAAGCTTTTTGGTCAGCCTCCATTGATGATGACACAATCCGCGATTCGCAAATTTCGCTGACGCACGGCTCGCGACGCTTCCCCTCCCCCCCCCGCGGCGCGACCTTACAATCCCCGTTCCCCACCCCAACCATCCCCCCGACCCGGCTGCGCCATCGGCCCTGCCCGACCGCGCATTTCCGGTCGCTTCCTGCGGGGAACCCTGGCCCACTCTCTGCGTATGACACCCCCAGCCATGACCGAGACGCCCCCCTTCGATTCGCCGCTCTGCATTGCCGGGCGCCCCCTTTCCTCGCGGCTGATTGTGGGTACGGGCAAATACCGAACAAATACCGAAATGGTGGATGCGATCCGGGCCAGCGGCGCCGAGATGGTGACGGTTGCGGTGCGGCGCATCGATCTTGACCGCACCCGCGAAGAGGGAATTCTCCATCACCTCTCGCCGCGCGAGTTCTTTCTGCTGCCCAACACCGCCGGTTGCTACACGGCCGACGACGCGGTTCGCTATGCCCGGCTGGGGCGCGCCGCCGGGTTGAGCGACTGGGTGAAGCTCGAAGTCATCGGCGACGAACGAACGCTGCTTCCCGACACGGCGGCGACGCTGGAGGCGGCCCGGCAACTGGTCGAAGAGGGGTTCAGGGTGCTGGCCTACACCAACGACGATCTGATTATGGCGCTGCGCCTCGAAGATGCGGGGTGCGAGGCGGTGATGCCGCTGGCGAGTCCGATCGGAAGCGGACTGGGGGTCGTGAATCCCTACTACATTCGCGAAATCAAGCGGCGGCTGACGGTGCCTGTGATTGTGGATGCGGGGGTGGGCACGGCGTCGGACGCCTGCATTACGATGGAGCAGGGCGTCGATGGCGTGCTGATGAATACGGCGATTGCGGCGGCGGCAGATCCGGTGGCGATGGCGCGGGCCATGAGGCGGGCGGTGATCGCAGGGCGTGACGCATTTCTGGCTGGACGCATGCCGGCGAGAGAGATCGCGACGCCCTCGTCGCCGCAGTCCGGAATGCTGGAAGAGCGTGCATAGAGCGGGCGCCTCTCGGTGTGCGCCGCGGGGTCAGCCTGCGAACCCTGCCGAGCGCGCCGCCGGGCCGATGGCGAACCCGAATCCGATGTCGAAGCCGAATCCGAAGCGCCGGAGCGGAACCGCTCGCCAGACACAGGTGTCGCCGGGTCGCCGGATTGCAGCCGGGCTTCTGCGGCAGATGGAGGCTGGGCGGCGGCTGGACCGGTCCTGGGAGGAATCGGAGGCGCCGGGATCGCCGGAGCGCGGCTGGATTCGCACCCTGGCCTATGGGGTGGCGCGCCTGCGCGGGCGGATCGACTTCATTCTGGAGGCGGCGGGAGGGCGTTCCCTCTCCACCCTCGACCCCGAGGTGCAACTGGCGCTGCGCATGGGCGCCTTTCAGCTTCTTGCCATGGATGGTGTTCCCGCCTACGCGGCGGTCTCCGAGTCGGTCGAGCAGCTTCGGGGGACGCGAAGCCGCGCGGCTGCGGGTCTGGTCAATGCGGTGTTGCGCAAGGTTGCCGCCCGCCCCTGGAGCGAGGACGATTTTCCGGATCCCGAGCGCGACCCCGAGGGATTTCTGGCCTCCTGGGGATCACATCCGCGCTGGCTCGCGCGCCGCTGGATCGACGCCTTCGGATTTTCTGCCGCGCGCCGCCTGATCGAAGCCAACAACCTGGAACCGGTTGTGTATCTGCGGCCCCTGGCCATGGGCGCAACCGAGGCCGCCGCCGAGCTTGCCGCCGCCGGATTCACGCTCCGGGGACCGCCCCTTCATGGCGCCATTCCCCTGGGGCCCGGCACCGACCCTGCCGCCGCCCTGGCGCTCTTTCCCGGAGTCGTGCAGGACCCTGCGGCCGCCCTGGTCGCCGACTTCATTGCCCCCCCACCCGGCTCCCTGGTCGCCGATCTCTGCGCGGCTCCCGGGGGCAAGGCGCTGGCGCTGGCCGCCACCGGAGCGCGGGTTCTTGCGGCCGACCGGTCGCGCATTCGTCTGCAGCGCCTCTCCCAGAGCAGCGAGCGGATGCGTTCCTTCTCCTTCGCTCCGGTCCCCTGGGTCGTTGCCGCCGACGCCGCGCACCCGCCGCTGGCCCGGGCGGAGACGCTTCTGCTCGATGTACCCTGCAGTGGAACCGGCACCCTGCGCCGCCACCCCGACGGTCGCTGGCGACTCAGCGCAGATCGGATTGCGGAGCTGGCCGCGGTGCAGACCTCAATCCTGGAAGGCGCGGCCACCGCAGTACCGCCGGGCGGGCTCCTTGTGTACGCTACATGTGCGCTCGAACCCGAGGAGAACCGGATGCGGATCGACGATTTCCTGCATCGCCACCCCGATTTTGCGATTGAGACGGGCCCCGCGCCGAAGCGCTTTCAGGACAACCGGGGCTGTCTGGAGATTCTGCCCCAGGAGAGCGGCTGCGATGGGGCCTTTGCGGCCCGGTTGCGACGGAGGCCGGGGTAGCAGGATGGCGCGCGCACCTTCATCGGGCCAGGACGGCTTCCTGGGCAGCTCGATTCGGCGGCGGCGCTGGGGACGGCGTGGCGCTCGCGGGGGCGGGGGCAGCGCCAAAGGCCCCGCGCCGGAGCCGCAGCAGAGGGAACCGGGGGCGAAGCAGGGCCGGGGAGGCCGCCGGGGGCGGGGACGCGCGCTGGTGGCCGCGCTCGTCACGGCTGGCGTGGGTCTGGGGGGCGGCTACCTCTATGCGGTGATCATTCTCTTTCCGGTCTCCAACACTCCCGTCCTCCTGCAACAGGTTCCCGATCTGCGCGGCCAGCCCCTTGCGCTGGCTCTGGCGGTCCTGTCCGATTCGGGGCTCGCCGCCAATCCCGTGGATTCGGTTCGGCACCCGCAGATCGCCCTCGGCCAAGTCATCGGCCAGAGTCCTCTTCCCGGCTTCACCGCCCTTCCCGGCCACCCCGTTCGCCTGACCGTCTCGGCGGGTCGCGAGGTGCGTCCCGTGCCCGACCTCACCCGGCTCGATGGCGCCCGCGCCGCCGAACTCCTTGTTGCAGGAGGATTTCTGGTCACCGCCGACACGATCGAATCGACTGCGCCGGCAGGCCGCATTCTGGAGATCGATCCCGCGCCCGGCTCCGAGCTGGAGCTTCCGGCCCAGGTTCGCCTTGCGATCAGCCAGGGTCCGCCCACCCTTCCGATGCCCAACCTGAGCGGTCTCTCGCTGGGCGAGGCCTTTGCCCTGCTGCGTTCGCACGGCCTGCTTCTGGGCGAGGTGGATCGCCGCTACAGTCTGTTGAATGTGGGTCGCGTCTTCGGCCAGAGCCCTGCAATGGGTGAAGAGGTTGTGGCCGGAACCCGGGTTCGCCTTGCAATCGGACAGCCGATCCGGATGCGCGACGATCTCCCGATTCCTGCAGGCCGCCCCCCCGGAGCACGCCGATGAGCCCCGCCGGCACTTCGCAAAACAGTCCTGCGCGAAGCAGCCGCGCACCCTATCTCTGGGCGCTTCTGGTTGTGGCTGTTGTGGTGACAGTGGCGTGGTTCGGTCGCGACAACATCCAACCGGCCATCGCGGGGTCTCCGGCCCCCGATTTTGCGGTTGTGGACGGCGCGGGGGCACCCGTAACCCTGGCCAGCTTCGAGGGCAAGGTCGTTCTGCTCAACATTTGGGCGACCTGGTGCGGACCCTGCCGCGAAGAGATGCCCTCCATGCAGCGCCTCTACGAATCCTTCCCCCGCGACCGCTTCGAGATTGCCGCCGTCAGCATCGACGCACCCTTCGGCAGTCGCGATCCATCGGGAAATCCCGGGGGCGATCCCATTGCCTTCGCCACCGCCCTGGGGCTGACCTTCCCCATTCTGCTCAATCCCTCGGGCGACATTCAGCGCACCTACCAGACAACGGGGGTGCCGGAATCCTTTCTGATCAGCGCCGACGGAATCATATACAAGAAGGTGGCCGGTGCAACGAATTGGGATTCGGAGGCCAATCTCGAACTTGTGCGTCGCCTTGTCGAGGCGGGAGAATGAACTAATGCACAATATATATTGTTGTATGCCATTCGCGAATCGTGACAACAAAGGTTGTATAAATTGTGACATGATTTTCGATCTGTTGATGCACAACCACCGAACGGCGTCCGCGCGCTTGTACACCCGGCGCGTCCGGCAGGGGCCATGGGGGACTTTCCCATGTCGCTGATCGGCGTTGTTACCCGCAACTGGAGAATCAAGATCGCCTCCTTTGCGCTGGCGGTGCTTCTCTGGGGAACGATGCGGCTCACCGACGATCAGGTCAGCCGGCTCGAAATTGCGCAGGTGCAGGTGCAGGTCGATCAGGCCGATCCCGGTTGGCTGCTGCGCGGCGCCCCCTCGCCTGCGGCGGTCGACATGACTGTAAGCGGCCCGATGGGCGATCTCCTGCGGGCGGCGATGGCCGAACCGGTCATTGTGATTCCGGTGGATTCGGTGCCCGAAGGCGACCTTCTCTTCGAACTGACCAACGACTGGGTGCGCAACCTGGACCGCGGCAGCGTCACCATCGAGGATTTTGCGCCCAGCTCGGTGCGCCTTCTCTTCGAGCGCTACCGCGTCGATGAAATCCCCGTCTCGATGCGCCTGACCGGACGGCTGGCCGATTCCCTGGCGCTTCTGGCCGAGCCGCGCTCCACCCTTCTCTTTGCCCAGGTGCGAGGCCCCGAAAGCGAGGTGGACGCTCTCGAGGCGGTCTTCCTGCATCCCTTCGATCTCGCGCGGGTGACGGGATCGGGCCGCTTCGAGGTCGATGTCGATACCGCACGCCTGGGCGAGCTCCTGGTCACCCCCACCGCAGGCACAATTATTGTCGAGGCCGCGCCGCGCGAAGAGCGGGTCTTCGGGCCGCTCGCGGTGGGCTTTCCGGCGACGGACGATCTGCTCCTCATGCCGGATTCGCTTCCGGTGACGCTGTCGGGAGCGGCGGCGCTCCTGGATGCGGTCGATCCGGCAACGTTGCAGATACGGGTCACCGCCACGCCGACGGCGGTGCTGCGCGCACTGCAAGAGAGCGCCGAGGGCGAGGTGCGGGTGGCGGTGGAGCTTGCAGGGCTGCCCCCCTTCCTGGAGCGCGTGCCGGGAAGCGATTCGGTGACGGTGCGCCGGGTCCAGCTCCCATGACTGCCCCCCTGAACGCTCCCATTCTCGGAATCGAGACAACCTGCGACGAGACCTCGGCCGCCGTCCTGAATGCCGATGGCACGATGGCAAGTCTTGTCATTCACTCCCAGGACGTTCACCGCATCTACGGCGGGGTTGTGCCGGAGCTCGCGGCCCGCGACCACCTCAAGCGCATCGAGCCGGTCGTTGCGGCGGCGCTCGCGGACGCGGGGCTCGCGCGGTCCGATCTCGGCGCCATTGCGGTTGCGGCGGCCCCCGGGCTGATCGGCGCGCTCCTCGTCGGCGTCACCTGGTCGCGCGCGGCGGCCTTTGCCCTGGGCATTCCCTGGATTCCGGTTCACCACATGGAGGGACATCTCTTCGGTCCCCTCCTGGAAGATCCCGAAGCCGAACCGCCCTTTGTCGCCCTCCTGGTTTCGGGGGGACACACTCTTCTGCTCTGGGTTCCGCGCTGGGGCCGCTATCATCTCCTGGGCGAAACCCGCGACGACGCCGCCGGCGAGGCCTTCGACAAGGTGGCGCGCCTGCTCGGGCTGCCGTACCCGGGCGGACCGGCGGTGCAACGGCTGGCCGAGGCGGGAGATCCGCACCGCTACGATTTTCCGCGCCCGATGCTGGCTCCGGGCGGGCGCAGCGCCGACAACAGCTACGATTTCTCCTTCTCGGGGCTCAAGACGGCGGTTGCACAGAGGGTGGCCGCGCTGGAGGCCGCAGGCGATCTGGATGCCGAGCGGGCCCATGTGGCGGCCGCGTTCCAGGAGGCCGTCGTCGATGTCCTGACCACGCGCACCCTTGCGGCGACGGCGGCCACGGGGTGCAATCGCGTTCTTCTCGGCGGCGGGGTGTCGGCCAACGCGCCTCTCTGCAACCGCTTCCGGGCGAAGCTGGCCCCGCACGGCCGACTCTTCGCGGGATCTCCGCGAATCTCGCTCGACAACGGCGCCATGATCGCGCGCGCCGGGCTCTTCCGGCTGCACTGCCCCGACGATGCGGACGGCACCGAAGCGCTCGGCGCGGCCCGGGCCCGCGCGCCACTTCCGGGAATGGTGCGGGGATTCCCCGGCAGCCCCGATCCACATTGAAGAGCCCCTCCTCTGCGGTTACTCTCAATTTTGGCCAAATGTTCACAGCCTCCTGAACTTCTGCCCAACCATGTATCCAATCCTCTTCCACTTCCCCGAATGGATGCCGCTCCTGGGCGGTGCGCCGATCACCTCCTTCGGTGCCATGATGCTGGCCGCCTTCGCGACCGCCGGCTATCTGCTCCGGGCCGAGATGCAGCGCATGGGGCACGACCCCGAGATCGCGTGGGATCTGCTCTTCTGGGCAGTGATTGGTGGCGTGGTGGGGGCCCGCATCTACTACGCGCTGCTCAACTATCCGCGCTTCGTCGCCGATCCGCTGGGAATGATCCTGGCTCGCGGCGGCATGGTCTGGTACGGGGGATTTCTCCTCGCGGCGGCCCTGGTCGTGCACCGGATTCGCAAGCTCGGGCTGCCGCTGGCACAGATTGCCGATGGCACCGCGCCGGCGCTGGCACTGGCGTATGCGGTCGGAAGAATCGGGTGCTTCCTGGTGGGCGACGACTACGGCCGGCCAACCGACTCCTGGGTGGGGATCGCCTTCCCCAATGGCGCACCGCCCACCCATGTCAACACAATTGAGCAACAGTTCGGCATTGCGGTCGATCCGGCGCTGGTTGAAAAGTATGGCGAGATCGTGCCCGTTCACCCGACGCAGCTCTACGAGACCGGGCTCTCGAGTCTGATTTTTGCCTTTCTCTGGTCGCAGCGGCGCCGGGGGCATCCACCGGGCTGGATCTTCATGGCCTGGCTGGCGCTCGCGGGGGTTGAACGCTTCATCATCGAGATCTTCCGCGCCAAGGACGACCGCTTCTTCGGATTCCTGACTCTGGCGCAGGCGATCTCGCTGGTGCTGGTGGCGGTGGGGGTCTTCTCCATGACCAGACTGGGCCAGGCCGGGAAGGCAACGGCGTCTTCGGGGACCGCACCCGGTTCAGGCAAGGGTGGACGCGCGCGCCGCGGCGGATCCCGCGCCAGGTGATCATCCTGCATGCGGCCGATCTGCACTTCGGTAAGGCGCACCGGCCCGAGGCGGCCGAGGCCCTGTTGCATCTGGCAGATGAGGTAGATGCCGACGCAGTTGTCATTGCCGGCGATCTCACCAAGCGCGCAAAGAAGCGGGAATATCTGGCCGCAAAGGACTTCCTAGCCCGGCTGGCGCCCCGCCCGGTCATTGTCACAATGGGCAATCACGATGTGCCGCTCTATCGCATATGGGAACGGCTCCTGGCACCCTATGCAAAGTTCCGCCGCTACATTGGCGAAACCCAGCCCATCCGCGACATCCACAAGGAATGCCCTCTGCCCGCCCGCTTCGCGGCGCTCAACTCGTCCGCTCCCTACAGCGCCATCGTCAATGGGCGCATTACCCGAACCCAGCTCTCCCATGCCGCTCTTGCCTTCGCCTTCGCTCCGGGGGGGGAACAGGGCGTGCTGCGCATTCTCGTTCTCCATCACGCCCTGGTCGATCCCGGCGACGGCGAGCGCATTCAGCCCTTTCCCGATGCCCGCAAGATGATCTGTCATGCGCGCGGCTGGGGAGTCGATCTGATTCTGAGCGGACACATTCACCGTTCGCATCTTGGCTGGGGGGTGTGCGACCCCGAGAGCTTCGATGCAGACAGAGCCTTCAACGATCCCTTTCGCTTTGTGCCGCTGGGGGAAAAGCGCGGCATTCCGGTGCTCATTGCCGGAACCGCTTCGTCGCTGCGCGGCCGGGGGCCCGAACGGGGAATGAACTCGGTCAATGTGATTGTGGCCAGCGACTCCGAAATGGAGGCTGTCGTGTATCTCTATTCCGACAAATTAAAGAAATTCGAACGCTGGAAGTCCCGCCGCTATCCCCGCCAGCCCTCTGCGCCAGGGTTGGACCCCAGGGAATCCGCCGGGATATAGCTCAGTGCGCGCCCGACATTTGTCCACGGACTGCGGCATCCCGTGAATACACGCCGGACGCCATTCGCGTGGCGCTGCATCCGCGCCGAGCCGCTGCGCTCTGCGTTGATTCCTGTCCACATGGCGCTGACGCTGGCGGGGGCGGCTCTCTCTTCCTCTGCGCTTCGGGCCCAAGTTGTGCGTCAGGAGATCGTTCGGGTCGAGTTCACAGGCAATCTTGCCTTCTCCGACGCCGAGCTGCGCCGGGCCGTCGTGACTGCTGCATCGAGCTGCCCCACGATCCTGGCTCTGACCTGTGCCATCGGGCTCGATTGGCTGCGTGACCGCCAGTACTTCAGCGAGCGCATTCTGGCCGACGATGTCAACCGCCTGCAACAGCTCTACCGCGCCAACGGATTCAGGGGAACCGGGGTCGCGCCCCGGGTCGATCGCGCCGAGGACGGCGCCGTGGCCGTCACCTTCGAGATCAGCGAGGGAATGCTCTTCCGGGTGGGTTCGGTCGTTCTGGTGGGCGATCCGCTTCCGGCTGCCGTCGATCTGATGGGCGATTTCCCCGTCGCGCCCGGCGACCCGGCCAGCTATCTGCTGATTGCTGCCCGCGACACCCTTGCCGAACGCCTGCAGAATGTCGGCTATGCCCACGCCGAGGTCTTCTACGGCTTCGACCGATCGCGCGACAGCGACACGGCTTCGGTCACCTACCGGATCGATCTCGGCCCCCCCACCCGCTTCGGCTCGATCGAGGTGGCCGGCAACCGCCGCCTCGACGACGACGTCATCCTGGCGCGGCTCCCCTTCCGCGAGGGCGACCCCTTTCGCCAGAGCGCAATTGTCGAGGGTCAGCGCAGCCTGCACGAACTCGGCATCATTGCGCGCGCGCAGCTCAGCCGCGACACGGCCCGCATGACGGTCGATTCGGTGATGCCGATCCGCGTCGATGTGGTCGAGGGCGATCTGCACCGGCTCCGCTTCGGCGGAGGCGCGAACAGCGCGGAGTGCTTCAATGTAGAGGGACGCTGGGCGAGCCGGAACTTCCTGGGCGGAGGGCGCACTCTGCAGGTGCAGGCCCGGCTTTCGCACCTTCTGGCCGATGTGCTTGGCTCGACGCCGCTCTGCGCCCAGGTCGGCCAGGGCCAGTTCGGGCGGCTCAACTGGCTGGCCGGCATCGACTTCAGCGCGCCTTCCTTCCTCTCGCAGCGCAACACTCTGCGGTTGGGGGTCTTCGCCGAGCGGCAGTCGCGCCGCAACATCTTTGTGCGCGATGCACTGGGATTGGATCTCGGCTTTGGCCGCGCGGTCGGCCCGGGGTCGGTTCTCGGGGCCCGCTTTCGCCCACAGCTCAGCCGCCTCGCCGCCGCCGAGGTCACCCTCTGCGCCGCCTTCCTGGCCTGCACCCCCGACGATATCGAGGCGTTGTCAAGCGCCAACTGGCTTTCTCCGGTCGCCCTCTCCTTCAGCCGCGACCGCAGCGACAACATCTTCAATCCGGCCACCGGTTCGCGCACTCTGGTCGATCTGGAGTTTGCCGGGCGACCCACCGGATCGGATTACGCCTATCTGCGCGCCTTCACCGACGCCAGCCTCTACAATCGGGTCGGAAGCGGATCGGTTCTGGCGCTGCGTCTCCGAGCCGGATGGATCCTTGCGGGCGGCTTTCGCGGAGCTGCGGGCGATGATCGCTTCACCGATGTGGTTCCCTCGGAGAAGCGCTTCTATGGCGGCGGCCCGAACAGCGTGCGCGGCTTCGATCAGAATACGCTCGGTCCGCGCAGCCTCTCAATCGGCGTCGAGGAGCTGCTGCGCCGTCCCGCCCCCGGATCGAACCCGACCTGCACCCCCGAATCGGTTCGGGCCCGAAGCTGTGACGCCTCGTCCCTTCGCGAGGGCGATCTCTTCCAGCTTCGCCCGATCGGGGGCCTCTCCACTCTCGAGGCGAGCGCCGAACTGCGCTTCCCGCTGGCCGGCAACGACTGGGGGGGCGCTCTCTTTGTCGACGTTGGCCAGGTGTGGCCGCAGGAACCGGTGTCAGGGGCGCTGGAGATGAGCCCCGGGCTGGGGATTCGCTATAACTCCCCCTTCGGTCCCTTTCGGCTGGATATCGCCTATTCCTTCGGCGACGAAGAGCCGCTGCAGGTGATTACTTCGCAGATTCGTCCCTGGCGCGCAGCCGTGGACGGGGCCGCCGACCGGATTGACATCGCTGCGCCGGGGAGCGCCGCCGAGCCGATCGACTGGGTGGTCTCCGAGGATCTGGCCATCCTGCCCCCGGTGCTCTTCGGCGATCCTCCCGGATTCTCGCTGCGGCGCTTCCAGCTTCAGTTCTCCATCGGACAGGCGTTTTGACAACCTGCGCGATGTATAACCATTGACTCCCTGCACAACCCTGGCGCGCGCGGGCTTCTTCTTCCGGCTGGCGCTTTCTCAAAACATGACCGGCTTCATGCATGGCAATGATGGGGTTGTCGATTTTGAGGTGTATTGACGAAACTTTTCGGATATCTCGTGGTATGCAGGCGCACGTATCCCGTCCATACTCGCCGACAAATCGAACGGAAAGGAACTCGTCATGAGAACAAAGATGCGGACAACGCTTCGGGCATCGGCCTGATCTTCGCCGGTCTCGCAATCGCGTGCGATTCCCCGGCCACCGACGTCATCGAGGAAGACGCTTCGGTGTGGCCCGAGCGCAGTCCCTGGTCCGTGATCTTCCAGACCGCCCGGGCGTGGGATGGCAGGGTCGGATTCAGCTCCCCGGAAGGCGAGGCGGGAGCCTTCAGGATTCACCCCATTCCCCCACAGGAGACGGGTACCGGAATCGCCGTCGAGGGCTCCGATTCGGTCTGCAGCATTTCGGAGAACCCCGGCCTCGGCGAGGCAAGGCGCTTCAGGGATTGCATGAACGATGCCCGCGACAACGATGTTTGCGACAGCGGAGCCCGCTTCGAAATGCACTGGGATGAAGATGAAGAGATGCGGCATATTCGCTGCCTGGAGGAGGTTCCCCCGGGAGTCGGGGAGCCTTCCTGACAAGGTCCAACACCGCTCAGTCAGAAGTCGCCTCCTCCGACCCGCCTTCGCGGAGCAACCGAATCACGCGCGGTCCCCTGAAATCTTCTCGGCCACCGCCCCGGCGCAGCCACCCGTCTGATCAAGTTGGCGTGTGGTCAGCTATCTATGGCATCGGCCCCAGACACAAACTGCGACTACGGGAACACGACAAAATGCTGCGCGCCCGCAGTGTGGTCAAATTATCTTCGGGCTTGGGGGGGGGGGCGAAGTCCGTTCACCCCTGCGGCTCCAGCGCAACCAGCCTCACCACGCGCACCCTTGGAACGTCGAACTCGTCGGTTTCGATATAGGCCATCAATCCGCCCGGGCCGAAGGCGTCCGGTATCGCGATGCCCTCCGGTGGAAGGGTGCCGATGTAGTCCCCGGCGGGCGTCACAATGTCCGTCAAGCCCTCCTCGCCACCGGTCGCGTCCCGGCGCTTCACCCAGATGCGATCCTCCCAGTCCACCTTGATCCGGGCAATGACCGGCACCTCGTCGGCGAAGGTGAGATGCTCTGCGCCCTCACGCTCAAACTCGAACTGCATAGGGGCGTTGTTCCGACTGTTGCTGTTGAGCTCCTGGAACGATGCCGTGGTCTCGCGATACCGCTCCCGTTCGGCCTCCATGATCGCTTCGTCGACTGGAAGTGGCGCAATCGGGCGCTCCACCATTCCGGTGACCTGGCCATCGGCAGCGATCAACTTGATCCGATACCCGATCGTGTCGACCAGCGCGAGACGGCCATCGGTCAGCAGATCAAGCGCCAGGGGGGGCTCGAATGCGCGACCGGCCGCCATGCGCATCCGCACTGCGTTGTCCGAGACGTCGAATTCGCTTCCAGCATCCTCGCTCCTCAGATCCCAGGCGGTGTAGAGAACCTCGGCTTCGGCGCTGTCAAGCGAAAAGATGTAAATGGGGCGCCCCTCCAAGGGCTCTTCCTCGTCGTCGTTGAAGCGCATAAGCCTCGGGGTCACCAGACGCCCGCCGGGCAACGCCAGCCTGGCACTGACCAATCCTGTACTCGGGTTCATCGTGACGCGCCGCACGAATTCGCCTTCGGGGTTCAGAAGATCAATCTGACTCATCCCTAACACAGTGCTGGCGCCGTCGCGAGCCACGATCAAATCCTGTGCAGAGCGAAACTCGCCGGGCCCCTCGCCCGGCCCGCCCACCGTGCGAATCAGCGCCCCATCCGGCCCGACCACATGGATCTGGTCTGCCTGGGTGTCGAGGATGTGCAGCCTGGCCTCTTCGTCAAACCCCACGCCCCCCACCCTGCCGAAGGAGTCCCAGGCATCGCCCGTCACGGACCCCACAGTGAAAACCTCCTCGGTCACGGCGCTCACCATTGCATCCGGGCCCTCCAGGGTTCCGGCGACGCCGGTGGCCGCCTGATCCGCCCCGTCTCCGCAGGCCGACAGCACCGCAAGCGGAAGAAGCGCCGCAAGCTGGCGCGCGCAACTTGTCGTGTGATTCAGCGTCTTCATCCCTCTTCATCCTTTCGCAGCGGGGAAAAGCAACGAGGCGTTCGCAGCTCCGTCTCCTGCAATGTATGCCGACAGCTTCGCACGGTCATGGAATTGCGGGCGGCACGAGGCTGCTCTAACTAATGTTGCCTGGGATCAATTCGTCATTCAAACAGCCACACCCGATAACGTTCAGCGGCTCGGACCGGATGACCGGATGCAGCGCCACTCGAATGCCACTCGGCAAGATCTGCGGAATGCTCACAGTCCAGGGATCATGCCGGGTGCGCACCGAGAACAGTGAAGCCGAGCCGTTTTTCGCGACGATGGCACCAGCGCTCGCGGTGCCAGGCATCGCTGACCAGGAGCGGCAGGGTGAGGGTGGCCTCGCCGAAGACCATCTGTTCGCGTGCGGTCTCGACCTTGCCCCAGGTGGTGGCCTCGCGCAGCGTCGAGCCCGAGAGGCCGCCGTCGCGCTCATCGGCAACCGTAAGCTGAATGGCGTACTTATGCATGGGGATGGTGGCCGGGCAGGGGTCGCGCCTCCCCTCTTTCTCTTCTTCGGCGACCAGAATGCGCGCGGCGACCACGGCATCCTGGGCAAAGTTCTTGGGCACGCCGCCTCCGATCATCAACAATCCGGTCGAGGCGCAGACCAGCTTGATTTGTGCAAGTTCGTGAAAATCCTTCGCCGAATCGAAGGCCAGCGGGGCGCATCCGGAAGCCGCTGCACGCGCACGGTGCATCACCCCTCCGAAGCCCGCCGACGAATCGCTCAGCGCAGGCACAAACACCGGAAGATCTTTGCGGTACGCCGCCAGGATCAGCGAGCGAGCATCGGGACGATCACGATCCAGCCAGGCGCCCAGCGCATGCACAAGTTCGCGACTCGACCAGGGCCGGCGTTCCAGTCCATCCAGAATGCGCGCCACCTCTTCGTCGCAGCTCTGCAGATCGGCCTCGGCAATCCAGGTGTCGTAGATGCGGTCAATGCCCAGCTCGCGCAGCTCCTCGTCGGACACCGCAGGCGCACTGGGCGAACCCGGCGCCCTGTAGTGACAAAAGCCGAGCGCCTCGAAAAAATCCTGATCCACCACAATGGCACCGGTCGCCACAATTGCATCGACCATGTTGCACTCAACCATCGTCAGCAGCGTCTCCTTCAATCCCGCCGAAATCAGCGACCCGGCCAGGGTCAGGATCACGCCGCACTCCCGGTCGGCGAGCATGTCATCGACAATATCAGCGGCAGAGGCCAGATTGCGCGCCTGAAAGGCGGCATGGCGAAAGGCGTCGATGATGGCGCGACCATCGAAGCCGGTCGGGTCGATCTGTTGAATCGGATCCGCCAGGAGCGCCTGCCTGCGCTGATGTGTGGTGGGCACGGAATCGGACACCTGTGAAAATCCCCGGATATTGTGTTAGAGATTGATCAACAACAGCCAGCCGGAACTCTCTGCACGATCAATGCGCCGCATGTCCAACCACAATACTCGAACTGAATGATCGTTCAATGGAACCCGCTCCCGATTTCGCGTCCCTGTCTCGCAAGGTGAACACGGAAATGCGAAGAAATCCCATAATCCCATCGGGACAGAGCTTCATGTTTGCTCACCCCGTGCAGTACATGGGGTGACATCGGGCCTTCCCAACCCGCCCCGACCAGAGCGCCCACCTGTATCGAAGTCGGCAGACACAGGCGAACGCTCCGATGTCGGAGCCGGCCTCAACGCTAATTAAACGGCGATACGCTGTTCTCCACCAGCACCCTGTTCATGTCAATGGTCATGGTGACCTGCGTTTCGAGAAGGCTGGCACCATCGCCATCGCCATCATACAGCTCCAGGGGCGTATAGACATCCATGGCATAGCGCGGGCTGCTCGGAATGTATGAAGGCACAAGCACAAGCGTGCCGGGATCGCCCTCGTTGATGTTCTCGTTCTGGTCGATCTCGCGGCGCATCATCGGCAGCCGAATTCCCAGATCGGCCAGACGGCGCCCCTCGAGGAAGAGAATCTCCTGCCGGGCCAGCCAGAGCGCGTGCCAGAGCTCGGGGGCGCTGGCGAGCGCAGATACGCTGTCGGCATTGAGCGAGGTCGCCGAGATATTGGGAACCTGCAGCCCATCGGCCGGTCGATCCACAACCAGACCGGCACGGTAGGGGCTGTTGGCATCGGCGCGAATCATGATCTCGGCGCTGCGCGGACGCAAAGTCAGATCGGCGTTGCGGCGCTCATCGATATCGTCGAACGCCACCGTGCCCCGGCTTTGAGCCATCGTGATCGCGCTGGCAAGCTGACTGCGCGCACCCACCAGATCGCCCGCCGCAAGCGCGGCCTCGGCCAGGATCAGGTGCATCTCTTCGGCCTTGGCAATCGGCACCGCCGAGCTGCGCTCGGTGTATTTGGGATCCAGAAAATCCAGCCGCGGCAGGGGCTGCATCTCCTGAAGGGCGCGCAGCACCAGGAAAGCCACCGCAGTGTTATTCAGAAATTGGCCATCGTACTCCGGCGCATACAAAAAGTTGGGTGCCGTATTGAGCACCGCATTGGCCGCACTGGAAGCCCCTGCGGCATCGCCCAGATGCCGGTGCACGCGCGCAATCGCCGCACTGACCTGCGGCCCGAAGGCAGTGGCGGCCTGGAGATCGCGGAGCGCCCGGTCAAGCGCCACCTCGGCCGACTGCGGAATGCCACTTTCCTCATGGGGCACATAGGAAAAAATCTCACCCATGGTCAGGAAGGCCATGCCCCGGTAGTAGTACGCCTCGGCAACCAGGGCGGGAGAGGCCGTGGGGTCGTTCGGGGCGATCTCGTCGATCACGAAATCCGCCAACGCCCGGAGCTCCTGAACATTCCAGTACACGCCGGTCACGCTGGTTCCGGTCGAATTGATCAGATCGGGAGTGAGCTGATCGGGTTCGTCCATATCCACCACAATGCCGGTGCCGTGGATCGAGTAGTTGTCGGTAATCACCTCGGCCACAACATAGGCGTTGATCATGCGGGCAAACTGCGCGCGCAATCCCGGAAGCAGCGAGCGGGTGGGGTTGGTGGCCTGGGCCAGATCCTCGTCAGTTGTGGTCGGGTTGGTCACATTGGTCGGGTCGATCGCGTCGCAGGACGCGAGGGTACACGCGGCAAGCAGCGCCACCGCGCACCGTCCGGGGGTCAACCTCTTCGGTCGGGTCATCGTCTTCACCTGTTCTCCTTGAAATCGGTTATGCATACCTGTCGGAATCGTTCGTCTTGACTCAACCGGTCTAGAAATTGACCTCGACGCCAAAGCGGAAGGTGCGGTTCGGGGGCAGGGTGATGCTGCTCTCGCCTCCCAGCTCCAGACCGCCGCCATTCAGGCCGCTGAGCTCGCCGTCGATCATTTCGTTCACCGACCAGATCCACAGGTTGCGCCCGCTGGCATAGAGAGTCGCCCGTCCGGCCCGCACAGTGCCAGCCCAGCTTTCGGGCAGTGTGTACCGCACCGACACCTCGCGCAGCTTGAAGTAGTCGCCATCGTAAAGGAAGCCGCTGCGGGCCGCGCTCTGGCTGTACTTGCCGCGCACGGTGCCATTCTCGTTGTACTGCGTGGGGAATGCATATTCGCACCCCTCGGCCGCGCCCTCCTCGGTGCCGCAACGAACCAGCTCCCTGCGGTAGATTCCATTGAAGGTGGCCCACACCGACCCGAAGTCGAAGACCGAATGGCCACCGGCCCAGTCGGCCAGCGCGCTGATCGTCAGACTGTTGCCAACCGAGAGGGTGGTGTTCACGCCGCCGCTCTTGTCCGGAACGGGGAAGCTGCCGGTGAACTGACGCTCGGAACCATCGGGCAGACCATCGCCATTGGTATCCACGGGCATCGTCACATACCAGGCCCCGATCGGCCCGCCGCGACAGGTGCTCTCGTCGTCGGGATCGCTCTGGCTCCAGCATCCGGTCACCCGCTTCTGGGCTTCCACAAAGAAGTCGGGCACCCCGCCCATGTCGGTCACCTCGTTGTGGTTGTACTGGAAGTTTGCGCCCAGGCTCCAGGCCAGACCGGTGGTGTTGACAAGCTGGACATTGGCCGCCATCTCCACGCCGCGATTCAGGATCTCGCCCACATTTTCCTGCTGCGTTCCCTGTCCGGTCACTGGCTGGCGGGGCACCGAGAAGAGGGCGTCGGTGGTGCGCGCCTCGTAGAAGGTAAAGTCCAGACCGATGCGATTGCCCCACAGCGCCGCATCAATGCCCGCTTCGATCGTGGAGGTCTTTTCGGGGCGCAGATCGGCATTCCCGGGGTTGGAAAAGCGGGGAGCCGACTCGCTGCGAAAGGAGGTGGCCGAGAAGGTGCGGTCCTTGAGGAATGCGCCCGGGAACTTTCCGGTCTGGCCGTAAGCGGCGCGGATCTTGAGTTCGTCAACCCCGGGCAACCCGATATCCTCCGAGAGAATGTACGACCCGGTGGCCTTCGGGTAGAACTCGTAGTCGATATCGTCGCCGAAGCTGGACCCGGCGTCCACACGGAAGCCGCCCCCCAGATAGAGCTTGTCCCGGAAGCTCAACTGCTCGTCCAGGTAGATGCCGCCATTGAAGACCTCGATATTGGCCTCGCCCGCGGTAATGTCGGCTGCGGCATCGATGTCGAAGGTGCCGGGAAGCGCAAAGGTGCGCCCATTCCCGTTGATAATGCTTTCGTCCTCGCGGAAGCCCTGCACCCCGATCGTCAGCGAGGAGCCCAGCACGCCTCCTTCGCTCTCCCAGCCGTAGGTCAGACCCGCGTCGAGCGAAATCGAGGTAAAGGTGCGGTCGCGGCGGTTGAGCTGACCGGTGGGCTCGCCCGGAGTGAAGCCGATCGGCTGGTAGATCCGCTGCTGGTTGGAGCGGTTGTCGGTGCCGACGGTGAGCTTGGCCCCCAGGTCGTCGCGAATGTCGTAGCGGGCGGTCGTCGAGAAGTGGAAGCGATTGACCCACTCGTCAATCTGGGGCATCAGGAAGATATCAAGCGCTTCATGAAGGGTTTGCGCGCCCGAGAAGAAGAGCGCGTCGCCCACCTCGAAGGTCGTCAGCGGGTCGGCAATTGCCGAGCCATTGTAGAGGCGCTCGAAGTTGTGGCGCACGAAGCTGCCCGAGAACTCCAGGGTGAAGTCGTCGGAGAGCGAAGCCTGAAGCCCGCCACGCAGGTTGTAGTTCGTGCTGCCGTCGCGGGGTTGGGTTCCGGTTCGGGTCTCGAGGCGGCCGCTGACATTGTAGGTCACGTCGGCCGTTCCGCCGCTTACGCCCATGTAGTAGTTCTGGGTGCGGCCATTCTGGAAGTAGAGATCGCGCAGGAAGGTCTCCTGGATCTCGCCCGACTGCACGCGGTCGGGAAAGATCAGCCCCATGTCGAAGATGTACTTGAGCTCGGGCAGCTCGACGCCCTGCTCCATGCGCATGGTGACGCGGGGTGCGCCCGGAACGCCCTTCTTGGTAAAGATCTGAATGACGCCGGTGGCTGCATCGGAGCCGAAGAGGGTCGAGGCGGCGCCGCCCTTGGTTACCTCGATGCGCTCGATATCGCTGACCAGAAGGTCGGAGAGCGCAGAGGACTGCTCGCCGCCGGTGCCCGCTGCGGTGGACTGGTCGTTATCCACCCGCACCCCATCCAGATAAATGACCGGAGTCTGGGCGCCGAAGACCGACGAAACGCCGCGGAAGTTGATCAGCGATCCGGTTCCCGGCTGCGCCGAGGTGGCATTCACCGTTGCGCCGGCCACGCGGCCCTGCAGGAGCTGATCGACCGACTGTACCGGAGCCAGCTCGATGTCGGAAGCAGTGAGAACCTCCACCGAGGTGCCCAGGGCGCGCCGGGTGGTCTCGGCCCCGACCCCGGTAACGACGATCTCATTCAGGGAGATGGCCGTCGAGGAGAGCGCGAAGTCGAGGCTGAGCGTCTGCCCCGCTGTCACGGTTACCGCCTGCTCGGCCACATCGTACCCGATCAGGGTGACCTGCACGGTCTGCTCTCCGGTGGGCACATCGAGGAGCACGAAGCGCCCCGAGGCGTTGGCAATCTGCCCGGCCCCCGTTCCCGGCACCGTCACTTGCGCATTCGAGAGGGGGCGTCCCGAAGATGCGTCGGTCACCTGCCCCGCGATGGCGCCTGTCTGGGCCGCCGCCGAGCCGACCGGAGCGCCAAGGGCGATCAGGGCGAGGACGCCATTCAACAGTCTCTTGGTTTGCATCGCTTTCCTTCCTTCCGAAGGGGATGAAGTGGATGATCCGGGAAACTCGTACACTCTGCGGAGCGCTCCCGGTGCGCCTCCGATCCGAGCCGGAGCGAACGGCAACCCATGGATTGCGCAGGCTGCCGGCTCGCTGGATTAGATATCCAGATTTCGCACATAGCGGGCATTTCTTTCAATGAACTCGCGGCGCGGCTGAACCTCGTCTCCCATCAACTGCGAGAAGATCCGGTCGGCCTCGGTCGCGCTCTCGACGGTGACGCGCAGAATCGTCCGCGCCTCGGGGTCCATGGTGGTCTTCCAGAGCTGGTCGGGATTCATCTCGCCCAGACCCTTGTAGCGCTGAATCGAGATGCCCTTGCCGTCCTTGCCATTCGAGAGACGGGTGATCTCTTCGTCGCGCTCGTCGTCGCTGTAGGCATAGCGCTCGGATTTTCCCTTCTGAACCCGGTAGAGCGGCGGCTGTGCAATATACACATACCCCTCTTCAATCAGCTCGCGCATCTGGCGGAAGAAGAAGGTCAGGAGAAGGGTGCGAATGTGGGCGCCATCCACATCGGCGTCGGTCATGATGATGATCTTGTGGTAGCGCGCCTTGCCGATGTCGAAATCGTCGCGGATGCCGGCCCCGATCGCGGTCACCATGGCGCGGATCTCGTCATTGGAGAGGATCTTGTCGATCCGCGCCTTCTCCACATTGAGGATCTTGCCCTTGAGCGGCAGAATCGCCTGGAAGGAGCGGTCGCGCCCCTGCTTGGCCGAACCGCCCGCGCTGTCGCCCTCGACCAGGTAGATCTCGGTCAGCGCAGGATCGGCGATCGAGCAGTCCGCCAGCTTGCCCGGAAGCACGCCCCCCTCGAGTCCGCTCTTCTTGCGGGCCAGATCGCGCGCCTTGCGGGCCGCCACCCGCGCCCGTTGCGCCTGAAGCGACTTTTCGATCAGCGCCCGCGCGACCTTTGGATTCTCTTCGAGGAAGGCGGCAAGATGCTCATTGACGGCCGCCTCGACCGCCCCCCGCACCTCGGAGTTTCCGAGCTTGGTTTTGGTCTGGCCCTCGAACTGGGGCTCCATCACCTTGACGCTGAGCACGCAGGTCAGCCCCTCGCGCACATCGTCGCCCGAGAGGGTTTCGTCCTTCTTGAAGAGCTTGTTGCGGCGGGCGTAGTCGTTGACGGTGCGGGTGAGCGCCGCCTTGAAGCCGGTCAGATGGGTGCCACCCTCGTGGGTGTCAATATTGTTGACAAAGGTGTGAATATTCTCCGAGAAGCCTTCGTCGTACTGCATGGCCAGCTCGATCTCGGCCTCGGGGCGCGAGGTCTCGAGCCAGATCACCTCGCTGTGAATCGGCTGGCGCGCGCCGCGAAGATAATCGACGAACTCCCTGAGACCACCCTCGTAGCAGTAGGATTCCTCGACCGGTTCGTCGCCGCGCTCGTCGCGCAGAACGATCCTGAGGCCCTTGTTGAGGAAGGCCAGCTCGCGCAACCGCGCCGACAGCTTGTCGAAGGAGAAGACGAGCTCGGTAAAGATCTCGGCGTCGGGCTTGAAGGTGACCAGGGTGCCGGTGTCGGAGGACGGACCCAGAGAATCGAGATCGGTTTCGCGAACGCCGCGGGCATATCGCTGGCGGTGGCGGCTGCCGTCGCGGCGGACCTCGACCTCGAGCCACTCCGAGAGCGCATTGACCACGCTGACGCCGACGCCGTGCAGCCCGCCCGAGACCTTGTAGGAGCTCTTGTCGAACTTGCCGCCCGCATGAAGGGTTGTCATGGCGAGCTCAACCCCGGGTACGCCCTCGGTGGGGTGAATATCGACCGGGATGCCGCGCCCGTTGTCGTTCACGCTGATGACATCGCCGGCCCGGATCGAGACGCTGACATGCGTGCAGTGCCCGGCCATGGCCTCGTCGATGCTGTTGTCCACCACCTCGTAGACAAGATGATGAAGGCCCCGCGCCGAGGTCGAGCCGATGTACATGCCGGGGCGCTTGCGGACCGCCTCCAGCCCCTTGAGGACCTGGATCTGCCGCGAGGTGTAGCCGGCTTCTGCGCTGCCCGGAGCCGGATTGGTTCCATTGTCGGTCATACCTTGTTTCCCCTTTTTTCTTGCAGCCGGTTGCGGTCGGTCATCCTGTCGGCGCTCTCCGCCAGCCTGAAGCGGATCCGGCCGATCGCGGGGCCGGACCGGTGTTCGTTCAACTTCTCCAGAATCATGCCCCGGATCGTGGACAGCTCGTGGATCCACGCGCTCGAAGCCACCTCCACGATCAGGGCGTCGCCCTGCACGGCCACTGCGCGGGTCACCCGGCTCACGCGCGCGCCGACCACCTCGGGCCATTCGTTGAGCGCGGTCAGACGCTCGAGCGATTCACCAATTCCGGAGCGATCCAGAAAGGCGTCCAACACCCTGCCCAGGGGCTCGAACTCGGCCGATGCGCGGCGTGCGCTCTCCGAAGGTCTCATGCCTCGATTATTCCCCCCCGAATGCGCCATCGTTCCAACGTGCGGATCTCGGGACGGATATCGGATTCGCGCGGGGCCGTGACAATGACCTGACCGCCCGGGTTGTCGTCCAGGAGGGCCATGACGCGCTCGGCGCGGCCCTGATCAAGCTCGGCAAAGGCGTCGTCCACCAGAAGGAGGGGGGCTTCGCCGCGCCGACGACGAACTGTGGCGGCTTCGGTCAGGCGGAGTGCGAGTGCAGCCGTGCGGCGCTGCCCACCCGAGCCGAAGTGCCGCAGGGGACGGACGGAGTCGGCGCTGCCCAGCAGAAGCTCGTCGCGGTGCGGGCCGGTGCCGGTCACGCCGCGGCGCAGATCGTGGGTCAGGGATTCCGCCAGGCGAGTCGCGAAGTGTGCGCGCAGGGAAGCCGCATCGGTGGAGGAGTCTCCGGGCAGACCGATCTGGGGCCGGTAGGAGAGGGTGGCCGCATCGGCGTCTCCCGCGATGGCGCGGTAGTGCCCGGCAAAGGTTTCGGCCCATTCGGCCACCCAGTCGCTTCGGATCTGCATGACCCGGGCCCCCGCATCAACGAGGCCGGCATCCCATGCGCCGATCCACGCAGAGCCGCCCCTCTCGCCACCGCCGCTCCGGAGTGCCGCATTGCGCTGCCCCAGCCAGCGCCGATACTCCTGCAGGGCCTCCAGGTAGCCGGGACAGTTGAGCGAGAGCACGATGTCGAGGAAGCGGCGCCGCATACCCGGTCCCCCGTTCACAAGCTCCACATCGCCGGGCGAGAACACAACCGCTCCCACTCTGCCGAGCGCGGCCGAGAGCTTCGCCGCCTTGCCGCCATTCAGAGTCACCTTCTTCAACTTCCTCCGCCGATCGTAACCCGCTGTCACCACTGCCGGGGCCTCGCCCTCCACCTCGCCCCGCAGATGGAAGACATCGTGCGAAAATGCGGTCAGATCGCCGTCGGGAGCGCCGCGAAAGGAGCGGAAGCTCTCCAGATAGTAGATGGCTTCGAGAAGGCTCGTCTTTCCCTGTGCATTCTCGCCGATCACGGCCACACCCTCCGGAGGAAAGCGCAGCCTCTGAAGCCCGAGATTCCGGAAGTTCCGGGTCTCGATGGCGTTCAGGACCACGAACAGAGACGGAAGCGGGGGATTCCGTACATCCTTATAATATAACGATTCGCCCTCGCCGGAATTTTCAGCGTCCGGTGAAGTGTGCCTTGCGCTTCTCGAGGAAGGCGGCCATCCCCTCTTTCATGTCGGCGGTGGAGGCCAGCAATCCGAAGAGCGTCGCCTCGACCTCCTGTGCCTGACCGACGGTGCTCTCGGCTGCCCGATAGACCGATTTCAGCGCCAGTTCGAGCGCCACCGGGGCATTGCGCGCGATTTTTCGGGCCAGGTCGCGACTGCGTTCCATCAGTTCGTCGTGGGGCACGACCATGTTGGCGAGTCCGATCCCGGCGGCGCGGTCGGCGTCGATCATCTCGGCAGTCAGAATCATCTCCAGGGCCCGACCCAGACCAACCAGGCGCGCAAGACGGACGGTTCCGCCGTACCCGGGAATAATCCCCAGCCCCACCTCGGGAAGGCCGAAACGGGCGCGTTCGCTCGCCACCCGCAGATGACAGGCCAGCGCCAACTCGCACCCGCCGCCCAGCGCATACCCCCCCACGGCCGCGATCACCGGACGGGGGAAGGTTTCGATCCGGCGAAGAACATCCTGCCCCTCGCGGCTGACCGCCATTCCGCCGACCGGGTCCATCCGGGCTAGGACGCCGATATCCGCTCCGGCCACAAAGGCTCTGTCGCCCGCACCGGTGAGAATCACGGCCCGGACCCCGGAATCCTCGCCGAGCCCGGCAAAGGCGGCGTCGATCTCGGCGATCACCTGCGGATTCAGCGCATTCAGCTTGGATTGGCGGTCGATCGTGACGGTTGCGACCGCATCGGCGATCTCGGTTCGGATGTAGCGTGTTTCGGGCATCTCTGCTGCTTCCGCTCCGGGGGTCGGTTGGCAGTTCCGGCGCCCCTGGTTTACCTTGTGTGCCCGGAGTTCTCCGGCATCGTCTCGGTTTCGCGTCCGCACTCAGGAAAAACCATGGCAAGATCGCTCAACAAGGTAACGCTGATCGGCAACGTCGGGGGCGACCCCGATATCCGCACCACCGGCTCGGGTGCGCGGGTGGCCAAGCTCTCGCTCGCCACCAGCCGGAACTTCAAGGGCCGCGACGAACAGTGGCAGGAGCGCACCGAATGGCATCGTCTGACGATCTTCGGTCGGCTGGTCGATGTCGTCGAGCAATGGGTCCGGAAGGGAAACCGGCTCTACATTGAGGGCAGACTCGAATACTCGACCACCGAGGACAACCAGGGGGGAACCCGCTACTGGACCGACATCATCGTGAGCGAGATGATCATGCTGGGATCGGGCAGCGATCGGGAGGGAGGCCAGAGCTACACGCGTGACGGCGGCTCCGGCCCGGCCTCCTCCGGCAACGCTCCAACCGGGGGTGCGCGCCTGGATGAACCCGATGACGACCTTCCCTTCTAGCTTTCCCGGGCACCACACCCGGGCACCACACCAACCGGCACGCCCGGCCCTGGCCACAGACTGCTGACACACGGGGAAGCCTCCGGCAGCACACTCTCCAGCGAGGACGATTCTTGGCGAACGCAATCGAGATGGAAGGCACCGTCACCGAGGTGCTCCCGAACGCAAACTTCAGGGTCGAACTCGAGAATGGCCACGAGATCCTGGCCTATCTTTCGGGCAAGATGCGCAAGTTCTACATCCGGGTTCTGGCCGGCGACCGGGTCAAGGTGGAGATGTCGCCCTACGACCTGACCCGCGGGCGCGTCACCTACCGCTACAAGTAAATCCGGCGCGGTCGTCGGTGCAGAAACGGTTGTTCCGGGGCACGGTCGTCCAGGAACGGGGGTCGGTCGGTTCGCAATCGGGGCAGCGCCTACAGGGTCACCTCAGCCGTCGCGGTCCTTCGTCGCAGACGCTCGCACAGCGGCCCCGTCGGATTCCCAGAGACCCATGAGCCGATCATTGAATGCCTGCGGGTTGCGCTCGTACTCCGCAGACCACTCCTCGAATTCGGGCAGCTTCAGACGATCACGCACCCTGCCGGTGGCCAGACGCACCGCGTCCAGATAGGATTCGGGCGCACTGCGCCCCATAGCGCGCGCCTCGGCCTCGGCAAGGCCGAAGATGTCGCCCGGCGACAGTGAGAGCAGCGCCTCGGCAATTCGGGCTGAACAGTAATCCCGGTATTTGGCCTGTAGAACCGGGTCGGGGTCTGGCTGACTCATGATCCATCCTTATTGCAAGTCCGGATCCGGCACCTCCCGATTCCCCTCTGAAGGAAGCCGGTCGCCCGTCAGCAACAATCAAATGGCCGGATTGATGGTCTGTCAACACCCGCGGGGGCCGGGAATGTTCCCACTGACCTCGGGAGATGCCCGAAAACGCACCCTCGGGCGGTCAGCTCCGGTTCGGGCCGGGCAAGGCCGGTCCAGGTAGAGAGTCGGGCGTAGGAGGGTCGGGAGCGGTGCGGTGCGTCCAGCGCCGGGGGCAGTTGGTCGCGTTGAATGCCGCTCGCGGGGTTATCCGCCGGCGGCCAATCCTCCGAGGAGCGATCCGGTCGCATCGGATCCACGCTGTCGATCATCTTCGCAAAGTCGCAGGAACACCTCCCGGCGAACGATTCCATACTGGATCAGTTGGTTGAAAAACTCGGGATCCGTGCGCTGAACCTTCTCTGCTTCGGACGCGATTTCTGTGGGGAGGCGGATGTCAAGCTGCACGGATCGGCGGTTCCACACGACGGCGGGCTCCAATCTTCAAAGGGGGATCAAATCCGTTGCGGAGGGAATCGCATTGCAAACGACGGATCGGGGGGGCGTTCGCTACATTCCCTCGTGTGAGAGTGGGAAGACATGGTAACCGACCCGAGACAAAATCGCAAACTGGGGAGAAGATTTCCCGAAAAGCCGTAAGTCGTTATCTTGCAAAAAAATACGATTTAGAAAAATTTTGCAAAATCATCCGTTTTCCGCACACGGTCGATCACTTGCGAGAACCGTGAATCTTCTTTCCGTTACAAACGTTACGACCGTTTCAGAGAGAGATCGCAGCCTCTCGGAAACAACGAATGTTTATCAAAAAATCGACCCGCCGAGAGAGCAGCGCGACAGAGGAGTTCGAGGGCGAGGCCGGACTGCCCGCAGGTCGCATATCCTCCTTGCGCTATGTGGACAAGGAGCAACGCAGAGCGCAGCGGCCCAGCACGGATGCAGCGCCGCTCGAAATGCCACTCGGTAGGGTCTTCTGCAGGGCTGCCAGCAGTTCGTGGATCACGCCGAGTGAGCACCGAGAGGGGCGGGGCGCCGGGCTGGCAAGGATCTCCGCCGACCGCATAGCCCCAGCTATGGGGGCAAGGAGCAACGCAGAGCGCAGCGGCTCAGAACGGATGCAACGCCGCTCGAATGCCGCTCGGTGGGGTTCGCGGGCTGCCCGCAGTCCGTAGATCACGCCGAGTGAGCACCGAGAGGGGCGGGGCGTCGGGCTGGCAAGGATCTCCGCCGACCGCATAGCCCCAGCTATGGGGGCAAGGAGCAACGCAGAGCGCAGCGGCCCAGCACGGATGCAGCGCCGATCAAATGCCGCTCGGTGGGGTTCGCGGGCTGCCAGCAGTCCGTGGATCACGCCGAGTGCGCACCGAGAGCGGCGATGCGCCGGACTGGCAAGGAGCTCCGCCGACCGCATAGCCCCAGCTATGGGGGCAAGGAGCAACGCAGAGCGCAGCGGCCCAGCACGGATGCAGCGCCGATCAAATGCCGCTCGGTGGGGTTCGCGGGCTGCCAGCAGTCCGTGGATCACGCCGAGTGCGCACCGAGAGCGGCGATGCGCCGGACTGGCAAGGAGCTCCGCCGACCGCATAGCCCCAGCTATGGGGGCAAGGAGCAACGCAGAGCGCAGCGGCCCAGCACGGATGCAGCGCCGATCAAATGCCGCTCGGTGGGGTTCGCGGGCTGCCAGCAGTCCGTGGATCACGCCGAGTGCGCACCGAGAGCGGCGATGCGCCGGACTGGCAAGGAGCTCCGCCGACCGCATAGCCTTGCGCTATGTGGGCAAGGAGCAACGCAGAGCGCAGCGGCCCAGCACGGATGCAGCGCCGCTCGAATGCCGCTCGGTGTGATCCACGGACTGCTTAAGGAAGTACCGAACGCAGGAATGCGCCCAGGGTCGCTTCATCGAAATCGCGGAAGCGTTCGCGCACCAGCCGGGCCGTCTCTTCGCCGAAGATGTCAGTGGTGTGGTACTGGCGGGTGTGGCCGGTCTCGCGGAAGCGAATGAAGCCGCGCCACACCGGACCGTCACGGAAGACATGCAGACCCGCAATCCAGCTCCGCCCCTCATGTCCGAATGTGCGATCCTCCAACTGGCGCGGATGCGTGGTCGGATCCGATCCGGGGTTCTCGCCCTCGTCCTCCAGGTGGGCCAGCGGGTGCTCCGACCGGTCGCGCAGCCAGAGCTCGAAGGGCGGCAGAGGCAGCAGACGGTCGCTGAAGGCCGCAAGGGTCGCCATCGGATCGCGGGTGTCGTGGACTCCGCAGTCGGTGGCCCAGCGGCGGGCCTCTACATAGAGCTCGCGTACCGCCTCGCGCGGCATGAGGTGAAAAAGTCGCGCGATCTGGCGCCGCCGGTAGTGGCGGTAGCGCTGTCGCAGCAGTTCGGTGGTCTCAAGGGGCGAGTCGTTGCGCCCCGTGGTCCGATGCCACCAGGTCGAATCCTGCACTCCGCTTCCGTATTCCATCAATGGCCGTCTAGTGAATGGTCAGGGCCGGATGAGCGACCGGGGCGGGGGGGGCCTGCAGCGGCGCCGGATTCCGGAGGATCAGCCGATCCAGCGTTGCCCGCTCGCCAAAGGTGGAGATCAAAGCGCCCATCTCGCGGTAGCGGGCCGGTTCAAAGTGGGCAACCAGACGATTCAGCCCCAGCCGCATGACGTGCAGGCTGTGGCGAAGTTCGGCGAAGCGGGCGGGAATGCCGAAGTGGATGCGCCAGGCTCCAGCCGCACCGGGGATGGCACCGCCCGGAGGGAGGATCCGGTAGCCGGGAAAGGCGACTTCGAGGTGGCGGCCCAGCGCCGGATCGGGCGCATGGGCAGAGGTGCGCACAAGCAGCGCATTCCGATCGGGGTCCAGGGTGACGGTCGCAATCCGATTCGGTCCGGTTGCGATGCGGACGCTGGCGTGATCGTTCAGATCGAGATCGCGGCAGAGATCGCAAAATCCGATGCGGAGCAGAACCGGACGGGTCAGCGGGGTGAATCCGCGGCGGTCCAGGATGCGCAGCGCGAGGCCGAAGCAGTAGCGGCGCAGAGGAACCCCGGACGCCAAATCCAGCGCGGTGGCGGCTGTCAGAGAGGAGAGATGGGCAAGGGTGGGCGCATGAATCCAGTCAAGGATGACCAGATCGGTGGTGAGATCGAGGTCCCTGACCGTGCCGGAGCCGAGATCGACGCTCTGCGCTCTCGAGGCGGAGCGCCCGGCCAGAACAACCGCCATTCCGATATCGCGGACACCGATGTCGCGCACCGGACCGCGCTGCCGACCCGGTTCGTGGGCGTTTCCGTACTGTACAACGGCACGGGTGAGCGAGAGCTCGCAGATGCCCGGCACATCGGCCATGGTATCCGTATGAATGGGCACAGTGATCAATGTGCGGACGGCTCCGATTGACGGGTGGACGACGGCAGGGGCGCACACCCCGGGATTTTTTGGGGGGACAATGATAAGCAAACGTTTACCGCGCGGACAAGCGCGACCGAACGATCTTTTCCGGGTCAACCCTGGCCTCTCGCATGTCGCACTCGATTTCTAGACCGAACATGAACCGAAAAAGACATTTCTACTGTGGTTTGACATCAGTTCCGGGATCAGGGCTTGCGGAAAGACGCTTGTCGGGTCTATTGTTGTGGTCTTTCCCTGCTGGCATCCAGGCCTGCCGGGACGCGCCGTCGGCACCGGAACCCGGCGACGTCGAGAACCATTTTCGGATTCCGGAAGGCTGACATTCGTCTCAGCAGTGGGGTACTCGGGTTTGGAAGTCATCGTCAAGGAAAACGAGAGCCTGGAGCGCGCGCTCCGCAGGTTCAAGCGGAAGGTTCAGCGTTCAGGGCTCTATTCCGAGCTGCGGAAGCGTCGCTTCTACGAGAAGCCGAGTGCACAGCGCAAGCGCAAGCGCGAAGCAGCCATCCGGAGGGAGCGGCGGCGGCAGCGCCGGGTTCGTCGCTAGACGGTTCAGGAGCTGTCGGGCGTCGCACGACGCAGAGTAACACCGGGCGGGTACCCTATCCGGGTCGAACCGCCTCCAACCGCGTGATTTTCCCGGTCGGTCCAGGGCCTCCGCCCACGCGGGTTATTCGAGCGCAGCGACCCAGCGCGGATGCAGCGTCATTCGAACGTCGTTCGGTGTAGTCCTAAAGCTTCAGCGCCACCGGGCCATCGGGGGTCCAGTCGTAGAATCCCGCTCCTGTCTTGCGACCGTAGCGTCCCATCGACATCAGTCGCTTCAGAAGCGGCGGCGGGGCATAGCGCTCCTCGCGGTACTCTTCATACATGATTTCGGCGACGCGGTAGAGGGTGTCGATCCCCACGAAATCGCCCAGCACAAAGGGGCCCATCGGGTATCCGCACCCCAGTGTCATGGCTCTGTCTACATCCTCGATCGTAGCGACGCCACGCTCGACCTGGCGAATCGCGTCGAGCATGTAGGGCACGAGGAGCAGATTCACGACAAATCCGGAGTTGTCCTTCGCCGTGATCGGTGACTTTCCGACTGCACCGGCGAAGGCGAAGGCCGCATCGAAGGTCGCCTGACTGGTTGCAATCGTGCGCACGACCTCGACCAGCTTCATGACCGGCACCGGATTGAAGAAGTGTAAGCCGACGAAGCGATCGGGCCGGGAGGTGGCCGCGGCCATGTCGGTCACGGTGAGCGAGCTGGTATTGGAAGCGAAGATCGTGTGCTCGGGACAGATCGAATCCAGTGAAGCGAAGAGTTCGTTCTTGGCGTCCAGCGATTCGACGATCGCCTCGATTACCAGATCGCAGTCGGCCAGATCGCCAAGCGAGGTGACAAAGGTCATGCGGGCCAGCGCATCGGCGCGATCGGCTTCCTCGAGCTTGCCCTTCGCGACCGCCCGCGCCAGCGAACCCTCTACGCGCGCTCTGCCTGCCGCAAGCGCCTCCTGATCGACTTCACGCACAACGACATCGAAGCCTGCCCTCGCCGATATCTCGGCGATCCCGCTTCCCATGAGGCCGCACCCGACGACCCCGACCCTTTGGATATTCACGGTGTTTCTCGTTCCCCTGGCTGGTGTGATGGTGTATGAAGGTGTCTTTTCGGCTCCGGTGGCGGAGCGGAGGTCGAATCCCCCTGGATAAAGCTACCGCCCGGCATGTTCCGCGCACTGCGGGCCTAGAGCGCCTCAACCACGACGGCCCCCCCCTGCCCCCCCCCGATGCAGGCCGCTCCCAGTCCGAAGCGGGCGCCCCGACGCCGCAGTTCGTGCACCAGATGCAGGGTGATTCTTGCCCCGGATGCGGCCAGAGGGTGTGTCAGAGCGATCGCGCCGCCATTCACGTTGGTGCGCGCGGGATCGAGCTCGAGCTCCTTCTCGACCGACTTGTACTGCGCCGCGAAGGCTTCGTTGATCTCGACCAGATCCATGTCGTCCAGGGAGAGACCGGCCCGGGTCAGCGCCTTGCGAGCTGCGGGCGCAGGACCGATCCCCATGATTGAGGGATCGACCCCTGCAAAGGCCCACGAAACCAGCCGGGCCAGCGGTCGCACTCCGGCCCCCTCGGCCCAGCTCCGGCTGGCCAGCACCACCGACGCTGCGCCATCGCCGATGCCGCTGGCATTGCCCGCAGTCACCAGCCCGTCCTTCCTGAAATAGGGACGCAGTCGGCCCAGGGCCTCCAGGGTGGTGTCGGGGCGGATATGCTCGTCACGCGCAAACTCGGCGGGGCCCTTCCTGGTTCTGACCGTCAGCGGCGCCACCTCGGCAGCGTAGCGTCCGTCGTCCCAGGCCGCCTGCGCCCGCTGCTGGCTTCGCACCGCAACCTCGTCGGTCTCGGTGCGCGTCACTCCATACTGTTCGGCCAGCTTTTCGGCGGTCTCGGCCATCGAGAGCCCGCAGTTGGAATCGAGGAGCGCTTCCCAGAGGCTGTCCTGGAGGTTGTTGCCCGCCGGACCGAGCCGGAGAGCTCCCCAGCGCGCCCCGCGAATGACATGGGGGGCCTGGCTCATCGATTCAGTACCGCCACAGAGGGTGACCTCGGATTCGCCGAGGAGGATCTCGCGGGCTCCCGAGACGATCGCCTGGAAGCCGGAGCCGCAGAGCCGGTTCAGGGTGAGCGCTCCCACCTCGGTCGGAACCCCCGCCCGCAACCCCACATGACGGGCCAGGTAGATTGCATCGGATGAGCTCTGCAGGGCATTGCCATAGAAGACGTGGCCAACTGCAGCGGGGTCGATTCCGGCAGCGTCGAGCGCGGCGCGGGCCGAGTGGACGCCCAGATCGGTTGCGGTCAGGTCCTTGAGTGTGCCCCCGAAGGTGCCGAAGGGTGTGCGCCTGCCCGCAAGAAAGACGACTTCGGCGTCGAAACCGAGGGGGCCGGAGCCATTTCTGCCATGATTCATCGTTGGATCTCCTCTGTGTGTTCGTTGCAGAGGGCCTGCACCATCCAGTCGCCCAGAGCGCGGGTTCCGGAGGCGCCGCCCAGATCGGGGGTGGTGATGCCGGCGCGAATCGAATCGGCCATGCAGCGCTCGACTGCGACTGCCGCCTGCGGCTCTTCCAGGTAGTCGAGCAGAAGGGCTACACATCCGACCGCCGCCAGGGGATTGGCGATTCCCCGGCCCGCGATATCGGGCGCCGAGCCATGCACCGGCTCGAAGAGCGCCCACGAACCCGGATGCAGATTCCCCGAGGGAGCCATGCCGAGCCCGCCTGTCACCTGTGCCCCTAGGTCGCTCAGAATGTCGCCGAAAAGGTTCGATGTGACCACCACCTCGTAGCGCTGGGGGCGGCGCACCAGATCCATCGCCATGGCATCCACATACATGGTATCCTGCGCGATGCCGGGAAATCCGGCTCCGACCTCGGCGAAGACCCGCCGCCAGAGCGATCCCTGGTACAGAAGCGCATTGGCCTTGTCCACCAGCGTCACCCGTCCGCGCCCAATGCGATCTGCGTATGCGAAGGCCGCATGCACGATCCGCTCGACCCCCCGGTACGTGTTCAGCGAGATCTCGGTGGCCACCTCGTCGGGGGTGCCGGTCCTGAGAGAGCCGCCGCTGCCGGTATAGAGGTCTTCGGTGTTTTCGCGAAAGAAGACGATATCGGTGGCGGGATCGGGGTCGCGGAGGGGCGAGAGAGCCGGGAGGTACAGTCGGCAGGGCCGGAAGTTGATAAAGAGGTCGGCGTGGAAGCGCAGGCCGAGGAGAATCTCGCGGGCATGGCGATTGTCGGGGACGCGCGCGTCGCCCAGCGCTCCGAGAAGGGCGGCATCGTAGTCTGCAACGAGCCGGTCGCGTTCGGCGTCGGTGATCGCGACGCCTTCGTCAAGGTAGCGTTCCGCGCCCAGATTCCAGCGGTCGAGGACGAGCGGAATCCGGTAGCGTGCGGCCACCGCCTCGAGGACGGCCGCCGCCACCTCCATCACCTCGGGGCCGATTCCATCGCCGCCGATCACGGCAACGTTCATGGTGCCGCCACCCCGGGGACCCCTGGACTGCTGGCGCGCCACCCCGTCAGACGTTCCGGCGCGCGACCCGGGGAGAGCCGGGTCGGCCCCCTCTTCGGCCCGGGGCGTCAACCGTTCCGTTCGAAGAGATAGGCCGAATCCTGGTGGCGGGTTTCGCCATCGACACACACTGCAAAGCGTGCGCCCGCATGGATCGCCGCGCCTCCGTATTCGCCATTTTTGTTGATGGCGTAGTAGTTCACGCCAAAGTTCGGGCGACCGTCCTCGCCGAGGAGGCGGGGCTCGACCGTGAAGGTCACAATCCGGCGCAGCGCCTCGAGACAGGCATCGGTCGGAGACATTCCGGAACGCATGAGCTCGACCACCGTATGCGAACCGCAGGTCTTGATGACGGCTTCGCCGCGACCGGTCGATCCGCAGGCGCCCACATCGTTGTCGACATAGAGTCCGGCACCGACAATCGGTGAATCTCCGACTCGGCCCGGAATCTTCCAGGCCAGCCCCGAGGTGGTGGTCACTCCGGAGATCTCGCCCTCGCGATTGACCACATTGCAGTTGATCGTTCCCTGCGGACGCACTCCGTCGTGCGAGTCGACGAGGTTGGTTCCATAGCTGTCTTCATCCTCGAAGGGCGGTTCGTTACGCCCGGATCCCGGTTCGGGGGGAACCAGGTAGTCGTCGCGGTCGCTCATGCGGGCGCGCCATTCGATCCAGCGGCGTCGCGAGCGCTCGGTGAGGAGATCTTCGAGCGGGTGGCCCATCGAGAGAGCGAAACGCTGCGCCCCTCTGCCGACCAGGAGAACGTGATCGGTATGGCGCATGACATCCATCGCCACACGGCTGGGCATCTTGATGCCCTCGAGGCAAGCCACCGCCGCCGCACCCCGGCTCGGGCCGTGCATGACCGAGGAATCGAGCTGGACCACGCCATCGAGGTTGGGAAGGCCGCCGAAGCCCACCGAGGAGTCTTCAGGATCGCGCTCGACGATGTTGACCCCTTCGACGACAGCCTCCAAGGTATCGCCCCCGGAATTGACCCGCCGGATGGCGGTTGCCACCGATTCGAGGCCATTGCCGCTGGCCACTGCGACCGGGGTCACCGCTCCTCTGTGAATTGCCGGGGCGCCGACGAAGGAGTCCGGCACTGCGGAGCTCAACCCCACAGCCGCACCGACACCGGCGCTGGTCTTCAGAAAATCGCGTCGACTGGCCATAGACCGGTCCTCTCTTTCTCAGGCTTCCTGCGGTTCGGCCAGAAGGGCCTCTCCGCTGTCGATGGGGTCGGCGACGAGAACGGGCTCGGCGTCGATCATGGGGACATCGCCGGCGATCTCTTCATCGGCGGTGTTGACGATTTCTTCGCCTGCGGCTGCATCTTCGCCACCGGACTGGGGCTCGGCGACGACGGGCGTGCGGGGCTTCAGTCGCGAGATGACGGGTTTGCAGAAGCGCACCCCCAGCGTCTTCAGCCGGGCAAGCTCGTCGGCATCGAGCTCGGGGTAGCGTTCGCCGAGATATTCCACGGTCTCGGTCAGCCACGCATCCTGGTCGTTGGGGTTCGCATCGAGCACACCGCAGCGGTGAATGTGACTGAAGAGTTCGTCGCGCGCTCGTTCGATCGGGGCTTGTCTTGCCACGTCGCCTCCTGTTTGTATCTGTACGATGATTGTGCGGGGGGCGATTCTCCCCCTGGATTCGCGATTGCGACCGGCGCATGGCATCCCGCCGGAGAAGCCGATAAGGTAGAAGAGATTCGGACAACCGCAAGCGCATCTCCCCGGAGCCCATTTCGGGCCGGCTCGAACATGCCCACCCCGGCGTACGAGGAAATGTGCACACCCAGACCCCTCCATTCATGAGAATTCTCGCTTCGGCGCTCTGCGATCAGGCTGTGGCGTCACCCGCAGGCAAGCTCGACATCCAGGGCGCCTTTCACGACCTCTACGCCCCCGGATTCCCCGCGCAGCAGGAGCGCATGGTTCTGGTGCTGGTGCTGGAGTGGGACCGCAGCGATGCAGGACGCTACACCTTTCGCGTCGATGTGACCGGTCCGCAGGGAAGGCGAGTGCTCACCGTCGAGGGCCAATCCGAGGTGACGCCCCGTCCTGCCGACCGTCCGCCACCGCGCACGCGCCTGATCATGCCGCTGGAGAATGTGGTTTTCCCGGAGAGCGGACGCTACGAGTTTCGCATCGTCGCCAAGGGCCACAAGCTGCGCGGACCGGTGCTTTATGTGGTGGAGCAGCCGGCAGATCACGCCGAGTGAGCACCGAGAGGGGCGGGGCGCCGGGCTGGCAAGGCGCTCCGCAGGCCGCATAGCCTTGCGCTATGGGGGCAAGGAGCAACGCAGAGCGCAGCGGTCCAGCGCGGATGCAGCGCCACTCGAATGCCGCTCGGGGGGGTCTGGCGGTTGATGGCAGCTCTTCGTCACCGGTATCGCACGCGGAAGAGAAGACAATAGAGCGCGGGCACGAAGCCCAGAGTGAGGACGGTGGCGAAGACCAGCCCGAAGAGGATGGCGATGGCCATCGAGACGAACAGCGGATCTCCGCCGAACCACAGGGGGAGCAATCCCCCGACCGTGGTCGCGGTGGTCAGAGCAATGGGCCGGAGTCTTCGCTGCGCGGCTTCCAGAACCGCGCGCCCCGGATCCAGGCCGTTCTCGTCGATCTCGATGCGGATGCGGTCGATGAGGACGATCGCGTTGTTGATGACGATCCCGGCCAGTGAGATGACCCCTAGAAATGTCATGAACCCGAGCGACTGGCCGGTCACGAGCAGACCGACGACCACCCCGATCAGCCCGAGAGGGATGGTGAGGGCGATGATGAGCGGCTTGCGCAGCGAGTTGAACTGTCCCACCAGGAGAATCAGGATCAGAAGTCCGGCCAACGGCAGTTTGGCAACGATGGCGGCGTTGGCTTCCGCCGAACTCTCGAAGGTGCCGCCGATTTCGTAGCTGTACCCGATGGGCCAGCCATCCTGCTGTTCCGCCAGCCAGGGATCGATCGCCGTGGCAATGCTGAAGGCTGTGGCGTCCGCGCCGGGGTCGAGGTCGGACAGAACCGAAAGCGTCTTGGAGCGGTCGCGGCGTAGAATCTTGGACGGCTCGAAGGTGAGCACAATGTCGGCGACCTGTCGCAGAGCGACATTCTGGCCCGACTGGGCGTAGACGTTGATCGACTCCAGCTTGCCGATGTCGTCGCGCTCTCCGGCCTCGGAACGGAGTACCACGGGAATCACGTTGTCGCCTTCGCGGTATTCGGTGACCGTGGAACCAGAGAGTGCAGTGCGCAGCGAGACGGCGATATCCTGATTGGTGATTCCCGCCCGCCTGGCCCGGGCGTTGTCGATGTCGACGATGAGCTTCTTGGTCTGCGCTCCCCAGTTGTCGGTGATGTTGCGGGTGCCGGACAGCGACGCCAATCGCGATTTCACGCCGTCCGCCAGCTCGAAGAGGACATCCTGGTCGGGGCCGAACAGGCGGATCTCGATCGGTGTGGCTCCGCTGGGCCCGGACGCGAGCCGTTTCAGCGTTACGTCGATATCCGGGTGATTTGCTTCGACGTACGCGCGCAGCAAATCGATTGACGAGCCGAGCGCATCGGTTGACGAGGCGTTGCCGATGAGGGCCGCGTATCCGGCATGGGGTTGGGCCGGATTGTAGCCCAGATTGAAGCGCGGTCCGCCGGCCCCCACGAAGAAGGCCCAGTTGCGCACGCCCTCGCGGTCGTCGCCCGCAGCCAAGTCCTCAATGACGAAGCGCTCAATGTCCAGCATGGCCGCTTCGGTATAGGCGAACGAGGTTCCATAGGGGAATTCGAAGTCGCCTGTGAAGAGGAGTTCGCGGCTGTCGGGGAAGAAGCTCTGTTCGACGAAGCGAAACAGCCCCATGGTCGCGACCAGGAGCACGAAAGCGCCCAGCACCGTGACCGCCGGGCGCAGCAGCAGGAGCCGGAGAACGCTGCGGTAGCGCCGGTAGAAGGGGGTGTCAAACTCCTCGCGCCGCGCATGTGCCGCGTCTTCCGCAGACGCTCGCCGGACCCTCAGGAAGATCACGCACAGGAGCGGAATCATCGTAATGGCGAGCAGCCACGACGAGAGCAGTGTAATGGCGATCACCTGGGCCAGCGGTGCCGTGTACTCGCCCACCGCGCTCTCGGCGAGAACGATCGGCAGGAAGGCGGCGATGGTGGTCAGCGAAGAAACCAGCAGGGGAACGCGCAGCTCTTTCGACGATGCCAGCGCGGCCGTGCGCGCATCTTCGCCGGCCTGCATCCGGACAAGGATCGACTCGCTCATGACGATGGCGTTGTCGACCAGAAGCCCGAGCGCGATGATGAGCGAAACCAGCGACATCTTGTCCAGCCCGATCCCCAGATAGCTCATCAGCATCAGCGTGGCCATCATCGCCATCGGAACCAGGGTGGCGACGACCAGGCCGGTTCGAATTCCGAGGAAGAGGAGCATGCACACCAGCACGATCCCGACGGCCTGAAGGATTGAGTTGACGAAGTTGGACACCGCCCGGTCCACAACCTCCGGCTGGAAAGCGAGGATGTCGAAGGCGATGCCCACGGGATGGCGCTGCTCCAGATCGGCGATGGCCGCGCGGATATTCTCGCCCAGTTGAACGATGTTGCCGCCCGCCCGCATTGAAATGGACAGCACGAGAGCCGGTTGCCCATTGGCCCGCACCTTTTCGCGCGCAGGATCCGCGTACCCCCGCCGGATCTCGGCGATATCGCCCAGGTAGACGGTTTCGCCGGTGCGAGGCAGCGTGATGAGGGTTCGGCGGATGTCATCCACCGAGGTGAAGTTGCCGGTTGGCTCCAGGGCAATCCGCTCGACCCCGGTCTCGACCGCTCCACCTGGAATGATGATGTTGCTGGACTGAAGGATTCCCTGAAGCTGCGCTGCCGACAGCCCTAGGGCTGAAAGGCGCGCGTTGTCGAAATCAACGAAGACGCGTTCCTCCTGCGTCCCCTGGATTTCGACCTTGGCGACATCCTCGATCCTGAGGAACACCTCGCGCACCTGCTCGGCGATTTCCTCCAGTTCGGCGTAGGAAAATCCGTCGGCGGTGAGGGCGATCACCGTTCCGAACACTTCGCCCAGGGCGTCGTCCACGATCGGCACCACCCCGCGCGGCAGCTCGCCGACGACACCATCGACCTTGCGGCGCAGGTTGTCCCAGATCGGACGCAACTCAGTGACGCTCTCGCGGATCTCGACCGTGACGATCGACTGGCCGGTGCGCGATTCGCTGTTGATGTGCACAACCTCGGGGATTTCCTGGACAACCCGTTCGATTCGATCGGTGACCAGAAGTTCGACCCTCTCGGGCGCCGCGCCGGGGAACTGGGTCCGCACGACCGCGTTGCGCACGAGAAAGCCGGGATCCTCTGCGCGCGGAAGGCTGCGGTATGCCGAGAATCCGGAAAGGGCGACCACCGCGAGCGCCACGAGCGTGACGACGCGGTTGTCGATCGCGTAGCGGGTCAGGTCCATGGCGTTCGCAGCTTAGCGGATGTCGAGCAGGCGGACCTGCTGCCCCGCCGTCAGCGTTCCCAGTCCGGCTGTTGCCACGTATTCTCCGGCGGTGATGCCTTCGAGCACCTCAAGCCCTTCGGGAACAATTTCGCCGATGACGACGGAGCGGCGCTCGGCCGTGGCGATGTCTCCTTCGCCCGTCGGCGAGAGCACGAACACGAAACGGCCTCTCTGGTCTTGAGCCACAGCCTCGGGCGGCACCAGAATTTCGGCGGCGCCGGGTCGGCCCTCGATGCTGAACGTGACTTCCGCCGCCATCCCCGGGCGCACCCGGGTCTCGTTCGTGTTGAGTCGGACCGTCAACGGGAAACCGCCTGCGCCTTCGGCGGCCGTGCCCACCTCGGTCACCTCCGCGGCGAAGCTGCCCTCGGCCAGAGCACCAAACACCACCTGTGCAGGCCGCCCCGCCTCCAGGCCTCCGATGAAGGCCTCGGGCACAGTCACCTGCACCTCCGGGCTCCCGTCGGCAGCGATCACGGCCACCACCGTCTGTCCCGCCCCCACCGCCTCGTTGACATCCACAACCACACGGCTGACCACTCCGGCGACCGGCGCCAGCAATCTGGTGTAGGCGACCTGCTGCTCGGCCAGCCGGAGCGCCGTGGCGGCCGACACCTCGGATGCATCCGCCGACTCGAACGACGCGCGCGCCGCGTCCAGGTCGCTCATGGAGGCGTTTCCACTCTCGTAGAGCGCGGTCACTCTCTCATAGCTCACTCCCGCGTTGCGAGATTGCGCACGGGCCTGGGCAAGTCCCGCCTCGGCCTGCTGTCGCCGCAGTTCGAGGTCGCCCGGGTCCAGCCGCGCGAGCACCTGACCGAGCCTGACTGCGCTTCCTACATCGACTTCCACCCCAGTCACCGTTCCCGGAACCCTGAAGGCCAGATCCTGCTCCGAAGCCGCCCGCGCGATTCCCGGAAAGATCCGGGTTCGGTCGCTGCCGGCGGCAAATGCGGGCGCATACCTTACGGGACGAATCTCGACCGCAGGCGCCGCTTCCTCATCTCCGCACCCGGCTGCCGAGGCTGCTGCGAGAAGGACCGTCGCAACCCACCGGGCGAAGCGCCCGCCCGCCGATCCGGATCCCTGCTGCACCGCCGTTCTCCTCCCGGTTGCCGTCGTGTTCAGTTCGGTCACGATGTCCCTCCCACAGACCGGGCGTATTCTTCCATCCGCCTCATGAAGTCGGCTTGTTCCTCGGGGGTCGCCAGCGCCTCGAACTGTCCGACGGCCCGCTCCACCTGTTTGAGATTGACAAGGTAATCGAAGATCGCGTTGGTTACGCCCCGTTCGCTGAGCAGCGCGCTGGTCTGCGCTTCCAGAAGATCGACCACGCCCGCCAGCCCCTGACCGTAGGCTTCGTCGACCAGTTCCAGCGACCGTCGCGCCGTCCGGGCCGCCGTCTCCGTCTCGGTCAGGATCGCAAGGCTGGCCCGCGCGAACTGAAGCTGAACGCGGACATTCTGCTCGATGCCCCGGGCCACGACCTCGCGCTGGAGCCGCAGCCGGTTCAGTTCGGTTGCGGTTCGCTCCCGTCGGGCGGCGCGGGAATTCCCCTGAAAGAGAGGCAGGCTCACAGAGAGCCCCGCCGTCCAGGGAAAGTCGGGCGTCTCGATGGTCCCGATCGGCAGACCCGCAGGCAGCGAAGCTCCCGCCCCTTCGCGCAGGACGTTCGTGGAAACGTCTCCCTGAAGCGCCACGGTTGGCAGGTAGAATGCCTGCCGCGTCGACGTGAGGAGCCGTTCCTGAGCTTCGATCACCGCGTCGAGACTCTGGATCTCGGGGGCGAGGCCCAATGCCGCGTCCACCAGAAAGTCGCTCAGGAGTTCAAACCGGTTCAGGTCGGCCAGGTATCCGGTGGCCAGCGTCCCCTCTAGCAGAGCGCGTCCCTCGAGACCGGCTTCCGGCGTGGTGAACTGTTCGTCGAGAGGCCGGTTGAGCACCTGGTTGAGCGCCATCTCGGCGGCGGAGCGTCTTGCGAAGGCGTCGATCCGGTCGGCCCGTCTTCTGGCCAACTCGCTTTCGAGCCGAAGCCGTTCGCCGGGGCCTGCCGCGCCGATGCGCTCCCGTTCGCGAGCCAGCCGGAGCGATGCCAGCGTCAGATTGAGGTTGTCCTGCTGCACCTGCTCGAGCGTTTTGCTGCGCAGAACGTTCAGGTACACCTCGGCGGCTTCCAGCACGATGTCGAGTTCGAGCGCGGTCCGGTTCTGCTCACGCGATGCCTGGAAAAATCTCTGAGCGGAAAGATTCGCATGCACTTCCTGCGAAAAGATCACCTGCCGGAGCGTCAGCTTTCCGTCGATGTTGTGCTGAGGGCTCAACCCGAAGGATGACTCCGCGAGATCCCTGGATATCGTCGCGCCCGTCAGGGCCGCTTCGATGTCTGGAAGCAGGCCGGCCCGCGCCAACCGCACATCCTCGGCACCCGCCAGCACCTCCTGATCCTCCATCGCAAGTCCCAGATTGGCGGCCAGCGCCTCCTCCATCGCGCTCTGGAGCGTCACGCTCCGTCCTGTATCGTCGGGAGTCTCGAAGAGGCGCCGGGCCTCCAGGAGCGCTCCCAGCGGCGGAAGAACGTCCAGCTCCCGCACGGTGCGCATGTTCACCACCAACTCCTCTCCCGGCGCAAGGGTGACCGCCAGCGCGCCCGCTTCGTCACCCAGCAGGATGCGGTAGGCGTTGAGCGCAATCCGTCGTGCCAGCCGCGGGAGGTCGATCGATCCCAGCGATGCCATGATGCCTGCGGCCACATCGTCGGAGGACCACGAGAAGGAGGGCAGGCGGCGGGTCGCGAGACCCTGGGCCAGGAGTTCGAACTCGCCCGGGCGCATGCGAGTGAGCGGCGCAACGTAGACCGCCTCGGCATTGGCGGGAAGATGGTCGAGACCGCTCGCCGCCGTCGCACCCACCGGCACGGGCTCAAGCGCAATCCCCAGCTCCGCCGCCGTGCGGCGAAGTTCGTCCACAAAAGCTGCAAAGGTCATCGCCACCGCCTCGTCCATCAGGATGGCCAACCGGTCGAAGTTCGCGAGTTCACGGAACCTGAGCAGATCGCGCACCACTGGCCCCGGCGCAGGCGGGGCGACGTAGGTGAGGTTCGTCACGCCGCTGGCACCATCGCGTTCCGGAAACCCCTGAAGACGCGCGTCGAAGACCGAGGCCGCGATGACCGGCTTCGGCCAGGGCGCCCCGCGGACGGCCACCTCTGACGAGAGCAGGCCCTGAGTGACGATGATCGCGACCTCGTCGTCGGCAACCAGCCTTTCCAGTGCCTCTGTGACCCCCGACGCCATGCCGTCCGTGGTGACGACGAGCTCCTCCGGAAACCGGACATCGAAGTCGTCGCGCGCCAGCGCCAGCAACTCCCGCCGGATCAGTGCGCGGACCTCCTCGGTGAAGGGATCAATCTCGTCGGTGACAAAGGCGATCCGAACGACCGGCGCACTCCCCGGCTCCTGAGCTTCGAGGGCATGCGCAGGCGCTTCAAGCACAAGGGCCATGCTCGCAAGCAACGGGAGAACATGCAGGTGTCTGAAGATGGGTATCGAGGATCTGGCTGTCATTGAGCGGATGGCATCCTTGATGTGGGGTTTGACCGGCTTGTCTGTGCCTGACGGCTCCATTTCCCGATCCTGGCGCGGGGGTTCGACAAGGTCGGTCTGCGCGCCGTTGCGAAGATCAATTTACTCCGAACTCGAAGGACTGTGTAGCTGTTGCACTGACTATAGGTGACCGCCGATTCCCGTGCGTTATGAAAGGGAATGACCTGAACCTTTCGTATCTGATTGAATGGGTTCTCTACAGGATTGTTTCGCAAGGGACTGCGCGCCACCGGGCAGGCAAGGCTGGCGCGTCGGGACAGGGAGCGGATACCGCCCGTCAGATGATCATCTTGACGGCCAGGAGCGCAAAGGCCGCCAGGGCGCCAAGCAGGGCTTCCCATTCACGATTGCTCCGGTAGCGAGCCAGGGTGAAGGGGACGGGAGGGGAGTCGGGGACACGGTAGCGGAGGGGGGGCGCGATCCGGGGCAAGAGCGCGGGGACTGCCTTGCGGTAATGGCGGTAGCGATCGCCGAATCGTTCCGCCAGCGATTCATCTTCGGCGACGATGGCCGCCCGGTAGATGAGGAGGAAGAGCGCAACGAAGAGGAGGCCGGGCCAGAGGGTTGCCGCAGCCAGCCACCCCCCGAGGCCAATGACGAGGGTGCCCAGGTAGAGCGGATTGCGGGTGAGGGCGTAGGGTCCGGTCGTGGCCAGATCGCGATCCTTGGCAAGGATGCCCGCCGCCCATCCGCGGATTGCCAGCCCAACCAGAACGACCGCTCCCCCGGCCAGGAGCGACTGCGGGGTCGGTTCGGCCAGCCACCAGGTCGCGATGCCAAGGATCCAGCCCGCGCGCAGACGGGTCTTGCGGTGGGCCGCTCTCAGCGTTCGGGGGCTCCCGATGGCATTCCGGGCACAACCGATTCCAGGAACATCTCCAGCGTGGGATAAAAGAACCCGGGATCGGCCCGCATATAGACAACCAGGCGGCGCTCGTCATCGGAGATGTGAATTTCGGCCTCGCTGCCGCTCCCGAAGAGATTGTTTCCGGGAATGATCGGCTGCACCACGATGGTGTTGAAGACGCCGGCCGGAACCTCGATCCGATCGCGGCGCAGCACCTTCAGCACAACCGGATTGCCATCGTCCTTGAAGTAGCGGTTGAGGGTGTGGATTTCGCCGATCCGGAGCGGCATGGCGCGGGCGAAGTAGAGAAAGGAGAGGTCGTCGAGGGGAAGCGCGGTCGGCAGGGCCCAGGTTGTGTCATGGTCGAGGCGGTGAACAAGGCGCTGCTCGGGAAAGAAGTCGTAGGCGCGGTAACGCTGATTGCCTGCGGTGTTCTGGCGCTTGATGAAGCGACGCGAGACGAGGGTTTCGGAATCGATCCAGCTCGAGAGGGTGTCGTTCATGCCGATTCCCAGGGCGCTTCCGCGAATTTTCCAGGTTACGGGCCAGGTCTGGAAGCCATTGACCTCTTCAACGTCGCCGATCGTCATCAGCGCTTCGCCACCCCCCAGGATGCTGGCGCGCAGGCGGTAGCGCAGCTCTTCGCCGGGACCGAAGGGAATGTCGGTCATGCGGTTGCTCCGGGTTTTCAGCGTATCGAGAACGAGCAGATCGCTCTGGGCGCGCGCGTCGCCGGGCAGGATGGCCATCAGCGCCAGTGCCACCACAAGCACCTGGCCCCACATCCTGCAGATGCGCAGCGAGCGGCGTCCAACATTACCCATGAGCAGCCAGCCGACGCAGATGGAGAACTTGCCGCAGCGTGCGGAGAAGCCGGATGCGCGACGACCGGGTGCGAATGTCGTAGCGGCACTCGAAGGGGATCGTTTCGACGCGCCGGGCGTGCGGACGGAGAAGACGGGCCAGCTCGACATTGGCGGCCCAGCCATCGGTATGGAGGAGCGGACGGTCGCCGAGGGAGCGGATCGCCTTTCGGAGCACGGCCACGCGCAGGGTGCGGAAGCCCTGCAGATCGCCCCGGGCGGGGGTTGCGATCAGACGCCCCAGCCACCGCGCCAGGCGCGCCGTACGGACGGGAAGTCTGGAGCTGTCTGCGGATTCGGTGCGCTCCACCGGGTCGCCCAGAACGATGTCGGCTCCCCCCTCGAAGGTGCGAACCATGGTACGCAGATGGTCGGGGTGCTCGGTAAAATCGGCCTGCATGGTGACGATCGCATCGCGCCGGGCATACTTGGAGAAGCGTTCGGCCTCGCGCAGCAGCGCCTCCAGGGTACGGCCGTATCCGAGGGGCTCGCTGTGGTGCAGAATGGTGAGCGGCATCACCCTCCGGTAGCGGTCGAGGAGGCCGGCGGTGCCGTCGCGGGAGCCGTCGTCGAGGACGAAAACGTGGAAGTCGCGCCGCATTTCGGTCATGACCTGGCGGATCTTCCAGAGGAGGACGCCGATGGTGCGCTCTTCGTCGCGGCTGGGAATGCAGATCAGGTACATGACGGGAAAGCTAACGATCGCGCGGCGAACACACCGGGCGGGGCGCGCAGCCGAAGATGATCGCCAACAAATCGGAAGGGATGTCGAGCCGGTGCCGGGAGTGGCGGGGCGCCGTGTATCTGCGGGCCGTCAGGTGGATGGGGGACCGGGGGGCGGGGCGACAGCGACCGGGGGTGGCGTCTTCCAGCGGCGATGATGCCATAGATATTGCTCCGGATGGGTGCGGACCCAGTGTTCGATGCGGGTTGTGAAGCTCTGGGTAATCGCTGCAGCCATCTCATCGCGGCCACCCCCCCGGGGCGTGTCAACCGGGAGCTGCCCGGCAAGGGGTTCGAGGTGAACCGTGTAGCGCGGTCGCCACCCCGGTTCGCGAATCACGATCAGGGTAATGATGAGCGCCCCCGCGCGCATGCCGAGCACGGCCGGGCCACGGGCGGTCGATGCGGGGCGTCCGAAGAAGTGCGTAAAGATGCCGGCGCTGCGCGCATCCTGATCGCCGGTGATGCCGATCACGCGGCCGGCGCCGAGCGCACGGAGGACTCCCCGGGGCGCCTCGCCACGCGGAATGATGCCGACGCCCAGACGTTCGCGGGCGCCTGTGAGGTAGCGGTCGAAGCGCGCATTGCGCTGCCGCGCCACGACGATGTCCATGGGGTAGCCGTGCGCGGCCACCGCAGCTCCCGCCATCTCCCAGTTTCCCAGGTGGGCGCTCACCGCCACCACCCCGCGTCCCTCGCGGACCGCCGCCCGCAGCAGCTCTTCGCCCCGCAGGGTGGTGCGTTTGCGCAGCGCGGCCCGGGTCATGCCGGCCATGCGGAAGGTAGCGACGGCTTCGCGACCGAAGTGTGTGTAGGAACGGCGGGCCACCGCTCCTCGCCAGCTCTCGCTGCGCTCGGGGAATGCGATCCGCAGATGCTCTTCGACAACCCCCCAGCGCGGTCGCCCCACCCGGGCTGCCACCCACCCGATCGCGGCTCCCACCCTGTCAGCCAGCGCCTCGGGGAGAATCGCGCAGAGCGCCGCAACAGCGCGCAGACATCCGTACTCGATCCGGTGCCTCCAGGAACGGCGCAGTCGTCGCGTCTCCGGTCGCGCGGTCACTGCGGAGCGTCGCCTCATCGGGGATGCAATCCCTGCAGACGACGGTACAGTCCGCCCTGCGCCATCAGCTCGGCGTGCGTTCCCTGCTGTCTGATTCGCCCATCCTCCACAACCAGAATCCGATCGGCCCGCTGAATGGTCGAGAGGCGGTGCGCAATCACGAATACCGTACGGCCGACAATCAACCTCTCGATTGCCGCCTGCACCAGGCGCTCCGACTCCGAATCCAGCGCGCTTGTCGCCTCGTCGAGGATCAGGATCGGGGGATCGCGAAAGATGGCGCGGGCAATGGCAATGCGCTGCCTCTGTCCGCCCGAGAGCGTTGCGCCCCGCTCGCCGATCACCGTGTCATATCCGTCGGGCAACACACGGATAAAGTCATGCGCATGGGCTGTGCGGGCCGCCGTCTCGATTCTGTCGAGGGAGGCCGGGCCATTTCCGTAGGCAATGTTGGCACGCACGGTGTCGTGGAAAAGGATCGAGTCCTGCGAAACGATGCCCAGGGCCGCCCGCAACGAACGAATGCTGTAATCGCGGATATCCGTGCCATCGATCTCGACCGCGCCTGCCGAGGGTTCGAAGAAGCGCCCCAGCAGATCGACGATCGAGGTTTTGCCGGCGCCGCTGGGACCGGTAATCGCCAGGATCGAGCCGGCTGGAACCCGGAAGTCGATCTCTTGCAGAACGGGCCGCCCCGGATGGTACTCGAGCGAGACCTTGCGGAAGCGGATTTCGCGCTGCACCCCGGCGAAGGGACGCGCCTGGGGCCGGTCGCGAATTTCGGCGGGGGCATCGATGAATTCGAAGATGCGCTCTGCCGCCACCAGACCGGGCTGCACCAGGGCGGGCAGCTTGCTCAGATACTTGACCGGTGCGTAGAGGCGGGTCGAGAGCAGGATGAAGCCGAGAAAGTACTCGCCGCTCAGCGTTTCCTCGACAACCACCAGGTGGGCCCCGTACCAGAGGAGGAAGGCGGTGCCGAACGCAACCAGGATCTCGGTCATGGGGCCGGCCAGGGCGCGCAGACGCACGGTGCGCATGAAGATGCGGAAGTAGTCGCCGGTGAGTGTCGCAAAGCGCCGCAGCTCGGTGGCCTCGGCCGAAGCCGACTTGACCATTCGCACCCCCGCAACCGTCTCCTGGATCTGCGCGTTGACCTCGCCGGCCGCGTGCAGAATCATGCGATCGCCGCGCCGCAGCCGTCGCACAAGCGGTCCCCAGACGATCATGGTGGCCGGAACCACCAGGAAGGCGGCCGCAGTCAGCCGGACGGAGAGGAGCATCATGCCGGTGAGCGCCGAGGCGAAGAGCAGGATCGAGGAGAGCGTCCTGATCAGCTCGGCTGTCACCAGGGTTCGCAGTTGCTCGACGTCGTGAGTGAGACGCGAGATGATCTGACCGGTGCGCACGCGCGCAAAGAAGGCAAGATCAAGACGCAGAAGATGACCAAAAACGGTGCGGCGAAGGTCGCGCATGACGCCCTGTTCGACGCGGGCCGAGAGGCAGGAGCGCGCAAAGTCGGCGGCGCTGCGCAGAACGATCAGGAGAATGATCAGGACAATGATTCCCATGACCACCGCCTGCGGATCGCCCTCCAGATCGACGAAGCGGCCGACGGTTGTCTCCAGAATGCGGCTCAGGCGGTCGGGGGAATCGGGGATGCCGGCTGTGGGCGTCGCGGCTGCCTCTGCTCCCCCCTGGGCGTCCCCCCCGAAGATCGTTCCGAGGAAGGGAACGAAGACCACGATCGAGAAGGCGTCGAGGGCCGCGAAGAGAACGCTTGCCAGCGCCGCCAGGAGAAGGGGCCACCGGTGAGGGACGAGGAGTGCCGCAACTCTTCGCAGAGGCGGGCGGGCGCCTGCACCACTCGCGGTTCTCGCGGTCCGCTCCGGCACCGCCGCATCTTCTGCCGCCACAGATCTGTCCTCAGCAGTCCGCAGACGGCGGCGGGCCCCCACCGGGGGCGGCGATGCGCCAGCCAGGCAACGCGCGCCAAATCCCCGCAAGGTTCGCGATTTCAGAGCGTAGCAGCGCTCCGGCCATTCGGTGCGTATCCACGAGCGTTCAGGGCCGCGGGCGCAGAACCGCAACCGGCACGATCATCTCCTCGGGCGAGATTCCGCCGTGCAGAAAGGAGTTCCGGTAGCGACGCTGATACTCGCGCAACTTGGTCGGATAGACGAAGAAGTAGTCGTCCAGCGCAATGAGGCAGGTCATGGCCGACCTCGACCCCGGAAGGCGGAGATCCGCAAGGCGGGCGGTCTGCAGAGCCGAATCGGGATCGCGCAGGCGCAGATTGCCGCCGAATTTGTAGCGCAGATTCGTGCTGGCGCCACGCCGGGCATAGACGGTCGCGGGGCGGCGGCAGTGAATGCTGCCATGGTCGGTGGTGAAGACCACGCGGTGCCCCGCCGCAGCCGCCTCCTTCAGCACCGCAAAGATCGTCGAACGCTCGAACCAGGAGCGCGTCAACTGGCGGAGTGCGGCGGCGTCCCTGGCCACCTCCATGAGGATCGGCGATTCGGCGCGACCGTGCGTCATCAGATCCACAAAGTTGAAGACCAGCGCCACCACCGTTCCCTGCTTGCGGGTTGCGGCCCGGATCCGCGCCTGCACCTGCTCCGCCTTCCGGTCGGTGAAGACCTTTTCGTAGTGAACCGGCACATCGCGCCCCGTCAGGCGGCGCAACTGTTCGCGCAGCAGCCCCTCCTCGTGGGCATTCCGCGATCCCTCGTCGTCGCGCGTGTCCCACCACTCGGGGCGGATCGCGGCGATCCGGTCGGGAAAGAGACCCGAGAAGATGGCGTTGCGGGCATAGGGCGTGGCGGTCGGCAGAATCGAATAGTGAAAGCTCTCGTGCACGTCGAAGTATTCGCCGAGAAGGGACGAGATCGCTCTCCACTGATCGAAGCGCATGCAATCCAGGATCACGAAGAACACCGGCTCGCGCCCCAGGAGCGGCAGGAGGCGGCGCTCGACGACATCGACCGAGAGCTCGGGGCGGGTTCCCTGGCCGCGCATCCAGGCGGGGTAGTTGTGCACAACCCAGCGGCCGAAATCGTGGCGAAGATCTTCCTGGAGCGCCTCGACGGTATCGAGCAGACCGGTTTCGCCGGCATCCTCCAGCCGCAGATGCCAATCCACCAGATCGCGATAGACCCGGGCAAAGTCGCGGGCGCTAGACGCCTGTTCGCGCATGCGGGTCAGGATGGGCCACTGGGTGGCGAAGTCCTGGGCGGCGCGTTGCTGACGGATCGTCGAACCATCCAGAATCCGGGTCACCACCGAAAGCACCTGGCGCGGACTTGTGGGCTTGACGAGATAGTCCTCGACCTGGCGCCCGATCGCTTCGGTCATGGTGCCGTCCTCGTCGGACTTGGTGACCATGACGACACGGGCGTGCGGATCGTCGCGACGAATGAGCTGCAGGACCTCGAGACCGCGCCGGCCGGGCATCTGTTCATCGAGCAGAACCAGATCGTAGCTCTGCGTGCGGAGCAGGGTCAGGGCGTCGTCGCCATTGGTGATGCCTTCGACCTGGTAGCCGCGCTGGCGCAGAAAGAGCAGGTGGGGGCGCAGCAGATCGATCTCGTCGTCCACCCAGAGAATTCGTTTCGATGCTCTTGGCATGAATGCGTCCTACATGCTGATCAGGTAATCGAACCAGGCCGTGACCGCCATTCCATCCTTCGTGCCCGGGCGGAAGAGCCACAGAGCCGCCTCGCGCATCAACTGACGATTGAAGCCGCGGTCGCGCGTGGGCGGATCGAGCCGGGTGGAGTCTGCCACCACACGCCCGGTTGCGTCCACCAGCACCCAGACGCGGACATCGACTCCACGCAGGTCCCTGTTGGCAGGGGGAATGATCATCGAGCGCGGGGCGGGGGGCAGGAGCCGGTCCGGTCCCTCATCGCTGCTGCCGCCATCGCCACTCCCCTCGCCGTCGGCCACCCCGGGATCGCCGAGTCTGGGACGTTCGCCGAGCAGTGCCTCCAGATCGAAGACGATCTCGTCCTCGATCTCGACCGGATCGACCTGGATCTCGACCGGCACCGGCACCCGCGGCCGCTCAAGCTGGGGTTCCGGCGGCACCGCCATGCGGATGGCGCGCATGCCCCCGGCGGCGGCGCGGCTGTCGTCGCGGCCCGGACCCGCCGCAGAGCTCTGCGCAACGGGAATGGCCAGATCGCCACGCGGCAGCAGAATGAGCAGGTGCAGGAGCAATGACAGAAGATAGGCACCGGCCCAGCGCCTGCGGTCGCGACGGCGCCGATCTCTGACTTCATATTGATTCATCGCGCGTGAGGCCCCCGCTGCGGTGCTCCCTTACGGGTTTCAATCATATTACCAGTCCAGCACGGATGCAGCCCCCGTTCCCATGCCGTTCGATGTTGATTCATGGGCTGCGACCACTCATGGAAAATGGCGAACGCGCAACGGGAGCGGCGAAGCGCCGAGTCGGCAAGGCACAGTGAAGAGGAGAATGGAGTGAATCTGGGACTCGGCGGACGCGCGGCGCTGGTCACGGGCGCATCGAAGGGGCTGGGGCGGGCCGTGGCCCGGCGTCTGGCGCTCGAGGGGGCCGATGTGGCGATCAATGCGCGCTCGGCGGGGCCGCTGCAAGAGGCGGCGGACGACATCGCGCACGCGAGCGGACGGCGAGTGGTGGCGATCGCCGGCGATGTATGCGATTCGGGGGTCTGCGAGGAGCTGGCAGAGCGAACCAACGCCGAATTCGGGCGCCTGGACATTCTGGTGGCCAATGCGGGCGGACCGCCGCCGGGCGGAGTGGACGACTTCGAGGCGGAGGCGTACCGCAGTGCGCTGGAAACCAATCTGATGGCGACCGTGAAGCTGACGCTGGCCGCGCTCCCGGCGATGCGGAAGGGTGGATGGGGACGGGTGATTGCGATTGCCTCGGTGGCCGTGAAGCAGCCGGTCGATGGCCTGTTGCTCTCGAACATGGCGCGGCCTGGGGTGGTGGGGTTCATCAAGAGCATCTCGCGGGAGCTGGCCTCTGACGGAATTCTCTGCAACGTGGTTGCACCGGGATTCATTCGCACCGAACGGGTCGAGGCCCTGCTCGCGGCGCAGGCCCGGACCCGGGGCGTCACCCGCACAGAGGCCATGGCCGCAATCACGGCGGCCATTCCCGCCGGCCGCATCGGCAATCCCGACGAGTTCGCCAATGCGGTGGCCTTCCTCGCATCCGATGCGGCCTCGTACATCACGGGCCATACGCTGCAGGTGGATGGCGGTCTGGTGCAGGGACTGCTGTGAATCACGCGAAGAGCCCGGCAAGTCGCACCCGCAATCCGGCGGCGGCGGCGAGTCGGGTCGCGCCGGCGGAGCGCCCCCCCAGAACGCTCGAAGAGTGGATCCGGCGCGGACGCGGCGGCCTGATCGGCGCAATCATCGAGCTGACCAAGCCCGGAATCACCTCCTTTGTCACCGTCACCGCCCTCTGTGGCCATCTGGTGGCGTGGCTGAGCGGGAGCGCAAGCCCCTTCCCCCTCTCGCCCCTCTTCCACCTGCTTCTGGGAGTGACCTCGGCCACGGCCGGCGCCCTGGCGCTGAACCAGTATCTGGAGCGCGGCTCCGACGCCCTGATGCACCGCACCCGGCCCCGCCCTCTTCCCTCGGGTCGCATCGCGCCCCTCGCCGCCCTCATTCTCGGCGCGATCCTGGTGGCGGGCGGCTTCGGTCATCTCTGGTTCTGGATCGGCCCCGTTCCGGCCTTCCTCACGGCGCTCTCGGCTCTGCTGTACAATGGCGTATACACGCCGCTGAAGCTTCGTTCCCCACTCGCCACCCCCGTCGGCGCCATTCCCGGCGCACTCCCTGCGCTGATCGGCTGGTCGGCCCACACCGGCACCATCGATGGACGCGGTCTGGCGCTCTTCGGAATCCTCTTCGCCTGGCAGTTCATTCATGTGCTGGCGCTCGGCTGGAATCTGCGCGACGACTACCGGCGCGCCGGCTTCCGACTCATTCCCCCCGGCTCTGCAGCGGTCATTGCCGGCTTCATGGTGGTGCATGCGGTGGCGCTGCTCGCGCTCAGCACCCTTCCGGCGCTGCTCGGCATGGCCGGAGGCCTCTATCTGCCCGGCGCCCTGGCGCTCGGCGTCGGAATGATCGTTCTCACCCTGGCCTTTCTCCTCAAACCCACGAGGCAGCGATGCAACCGCATCTTCCTTGGTTCGCTCATCTATCACCCCCTTCTGCTCGGGCTCATGGTGATCGGCGCCCTCTGAGGAGGCTTGCCGGCATCGCGCTGACCGTCCTCTCTGTGTTCTCTGCAGGCCCCCTTGCCGCCGCCGCGCAGGAGCCGCCCCGCCCGCGCGCCCGCGATCTGGGAATCGAGGTGGGGATCTTCGCCCCCGGAACCCACAATGCGATTACCGATGTCGGGGGGGTTCTGGTCGGCCACACAACCCTTGTCGAAGGCGACAGCATACGCACCGGCGTGACCGCGATTCTGCCCCATGGCGGCAACCTCTACCACGAGCGCGTACCGGCGGCCATTCATGTCGGCAATGGCTTCGGCAAGCTCATTGGCATCACCCAGGTGCGCGAACTCGGCGAACTCGAAACCCCCATTCTGCTGACCTGCACACTCTGTGTCTGGCGGGCGGCCGACGCCATGGCCGAATGGGCGCTGGCGCAGGAGGGAATGGAGGGCGTGCGCTCGCTCAACCCGGTTGTGGGCGAGACGAACGATGGCGGACTCAACGACATTCGCAGTCGTCCGGTGGCGCCCGACGATGTGCGCCAGGCGCTCGCCAATGCAACGGGCGGCAGAGTGGCGGAGGGATCGGTCGGAGCCGGGACGGGCACCTCGGCCTTCGGCTGGAAGGGTGGCATCGGAACCAGCTCGCGGGTCTTGCCCGAATCTCTGGGCGGTTATGCGGTGGGAGTCCTGGTGCAGTCCAACTTTGGCGGCATCCTCCAGGTTGCGGGGGCGCCGGTGGGAATCGAGCTCGGCCGCTATGCCTTTCAGCGACAGACGGCCTCTCCGCCCGTCGATCCCGGGGAGGCGGCAGACCCCCAGAACGCCGGTTCGATCATGATGGTGATCGCAACCGACGCGCCCCTTTCGGAGCGAAATCTGGAACGGGTGGCGATGCGCGCCGTCATGGGGCTTTCGCGCACGGGATCCTTCGCCGGCAATGGATCGGGCGACTACGTGATTGCTTTCTCGACCGCGCACTCGGTGCGGCGGCGGCCAGGCGCGGCGGTGCGCACCGTGGACGACCTGGCGAACGACAATGTCTCGGCGCTCTTCCAGGCCGTTGTCGAGGCCACCGAAGAGGCGATCTACAACTCGATGCTGCGCGCCACGACAATCACCAGCCGCTCGGGCACGCGCGAGGCGATTCCGATCGCCGATCTGGTCGAGGTGTTGCGGCGGTATGGGGTGGGGTGAGGGTTGCCGGGGGGTGAATCCCTCTGAATGCGACCGGGCAGAGACAATCCACCCCCTCCCACCCCCCGTTATACTGTTCGGCAACGGCCCCGCAATCGCGGTCCCCCCCTCCCACCCGATTCCCTTCCCCGACAGATCCGAGAAGATCATGAGCGCAGAGAAGCAGACCGCTACGGCAGAGCCCGTCGTCTTCCCCATCGCCCGGGTCAATCGCCTTCGGCAGGAGGCCGAACGGGCCCGCGACACCTCCATGCACAACGCTGCGGAGGCGGGGCGGATCTTCAATGCCACTGCATATGCTCAACGACTCCTGGATGTGTTCGAGACCCTTGCCCTAAAGCCGGAGTTCGCTCTCTGTGCATATGCCTTTCGCGGAAACTTCGGTGGCAATGGCAGGGTCTGGGCGGTGCCGGTCGATTCCGGCCACGATGCAGAGAGGGACATCGCCTCGATGCGCGACAACGAGTGGATGCGGCGGCCGCCGGGAGCCGTTCCGCTTATGCAGGCGATTGTGGGCGATGGCACCCCCTGGTCGTATCTCTCTGCATCTATCCTTGCGCGCGAGGCAACCGAGTTTGGAGCGCTCCTGCACGACCGCGACTGGAGTCTGCACACCATCTTCGCCACGCCGCCCTGGGAGAGCGCCGACGCCGGTGACGCGCCGGGCAGCGACACACAGGCCGCAAAAGACGACTCCCCCACCGGCGAGTGGAGCCTGCACGCGCCGGCCCCGGATCTGTGGGAGCCCGTGTTTGTCGAAGATGGAGCGATCCGAAGGGTGACGCTCTGCATTCACAGCCCCTACTGGCGCGAAACCCTCTACCGGGTCACCGACAGCTTTGAGGGCGACAGCTACGAGGGCAGAACCGAAGGCGAAATTCTCTCCTCGGGCCCCGACGGCCTGATCTTCCGGTAGACTTCTTCACGATGGGGTCATTTCACGGTGGGATGGCAGATTGCCCCCAGGGCATGGCGGATCAGTCCCAGGGCATGTCCGGTTTCCCTCAGGGCATGGCGGACCATCCACACACACTGCCGCTCGCATCAGGGCAGCAGCACTCGGCCCGCCCGCGCCCCCGTAAATCCCGAATCCAGAATTGCGGCCTCGCCCCGCAGGAACAGATGCACAACTCCCGATGACAGGCGGTGCGGCTCGGTAAAGGTTGCATTGTCGCGAAAGTCCTCCGAGAACACCACAATATCGGCGATCTGACCCTCGGCAATGCGGCCGCGGTCGGTCATTCCCATCACCTCGGCGGGCAGCGAGGTCATGGTGCGAACCGCCTCCTCGAGCGCAACCACCTCTTCGGCAAAGACAAATCTGCCGATCTTGCGGGCAAAGGCGCCGTAGGAGCGCGGGTGGGGAACGCCAACCCCGAAGAGAGGCAGATCGCCGTCGGACGCGGTCATCGTCCACTCACGGGTCATGAAGGTCAGCAGATCCTCTTCGCTCATGTTGAAGGAGACGATCGACGGACCCCCTGCAAGGATCAGCTCCAGCGCCAAATCGATCGGATCCGTGCCGCGTTCGTCGGCCAGCTCGGCAAGGCGTCGTCCCTCGATCGAGGGGTCGGCCCTGAAGTAGCGGAATTGAATGCGGTCGGCGCCACCTCGACGCGCCAGATTTTCGACCATTGCGACGCGGATGCGGGCATGGGTTGCGGGATCGGCAACGCGTTCGGCCAGAGCCCCCGCCCCGCCCGCCTGCGACCAGCGCGGCAGAAGCGCCGACCCGAGCCCGGTCGCCGAAGCCAGGTACGGATATTGGTCGGCGTAGATGCGCACACCCTCTGCGCGCGCCCGCTCGATTCGCTCCACAATTGTCTGCGACGTTCCCCAGACCGGCGGTCCGAGCGCCTTGATATGCGTCACCACGGCCGTGACGCCGGCCTCCCGCCCCACCGCAATCACCTCATCGACTGCAGCCACAACGCCAATTGTATAGTTCGATTCATCGCGGATATGGCTTGTGTAGAATCCCCCGTACTCCGCCACCACCCGTCCCAGCTCGATCAGCTCGTCATTTGTGGAATAGCTGCCCGGCGTGTAAAAGGTGCCCGAAGACATTCCCCACGCTCCCGCCTCCATTCCCGCCCGCACCAGCGCCCGCATTTCGTCCATCTCTGCGGGTGTGGGAGCGCGGTCCTGACTGCCGATCACCCGCCCCCGCACCGCTCCATGGGGCACAAGCTGCGCCACATTCACCCCCAGGCCGTCGTCCTCCAGAGCCGCGCGCTGGGCCGCCAGATCGGTCGGTCCCCCGCCATCGGGGTTGATCACGACTGTTGCAATTCCCTGTGCAAGGAGCGGTTCGGCATGACTGAGCGCGGCCGTGGTCAGCGCCGGTCCCGCGTGCGAATGCGTATCGATAAATCCCGGGGCCACGTACAACCCTCTGACATCGAGATCGACTGTGGCTTCGGCGCGGCCCAGATTGCCCACCGCTGCCACAACTCCATCGCTGATCGCCACATCCCTCCGCCGTGGCGGCGCACCGGTGCCATCGACAACCTCTCCGCCCCGCAGAATCAGATCGTAGTGCGGGGTTTCGCATGCGCCCAGCGAGAGCGCAATCACAAGCGCCGGTAGAGCTGCAAGCAACGCCCGCACACCCATCGGCGGCAGCGCAACCGCGCCCGGACAATGCACAACTCCAGCCCGATCACTCATTGCCCGCTCCCCCATCCGGAACAATTGCCGCGCCCTCCCAATCCGGATCCGCAACCCCTGTCATGCGACCCGTCTCCGGATCGATCCGGATCCCATGAATCCGCCCAAAGGCGCCCTCGCGCTCCTCTTCCTCCACCTCGATTCCCCACGATTCGATCTCGGCGATAACCTCGGGCGTCCAGCCGATTCCCGGCGAGGTCTCGGCCGCAATTCCACCCTCCACCGGATGCACCCTGGGCGCCGCCAGCGCATCGGGAAGGGTCATTCCATGATCGACAACGCGCACAACCGCCTGCACAACCGCAGAGATAATTCGCGCACCCCCCGCCGCACCCAGCACAAGTACGGGCTCGCCATTTTGCAGCACCATCAGCGGCGAAATGCTCGAACGCGCCCGCTCGCCCGGCTCCATGCGACCCAGGTACCCGCCCAGCGTCGCCGCATGGAGAAATCCCAGCCCGGGCGTGGCAACCTTCGAGCCCAGATTGGGACCGATCGTCTGGGTAAGCGCCACAAACATGCCCCGACCATCGGCGGTCGAGAGATGCGTGGTATGACTGTTGGAGGAAGCTTCGCCCGGCAGGGTGTGGCCAAGTGCAGGGGCGCCGGTCGGTTGCGCGGTCTCCTGCGGTGCGCGGGCAGCGGCTGACGCCGGGGGCGTGACGCCGTACCCCTCGCCCGGGTTGTGGTTGGGCGCACTTGCCACCCTTGCCGCATCGGGTACCTCGATTCCGGCTGCAACCTCGGCCGCCCACGCCTTGTCGGTCATGAAGTCCAGCTTCGCCGGACGTCGGCCATTCGCATCGGGGCGGGCGCGCTCGGCAAAGGCCCGCTGAATGGCCATTCCGACCAGAGCCGCCCAACTGTCGTCGTCGAGCGCGGCCACGTTGAAGTGCTCCAAAATGTGCAGAATTCCGATCGTGACCGCGCCCGAGGCGGGGGTGTCGGTGCCCACCAGCTCGAAGCCGCGGTAGCTGCCCCGCACGATCCCGGCCTCCAGCGCTTCGTAGTCGGCCAGCGCGGCCGCCGTGACCGCACCTCCGTGGGCCTCCATGTCGGCCACGATCCGGTCGGCGATCGGGCCGTGGTAGAAGGCGTCCTCGCCCCCCTCGGCAATCAGGCGCAGGGTGGCTGCAAGGTCGGGCTGGCGAAAGATCTCGCCCGCTGCCCGGGTCTCGCCCGAGGGCGTCAGAAAGTGATTGCGCGAACCCTCGAATTCGAGCAATTGACCGCGCCCGGCAAGGTGGCGCGACGCCTCGCCGGGAAGGAGCGCAAAGCCCTCGGCGGCCAGCTCGATCGCGGGTGCCATGACCTCGGCCAGCGTCATGGTGCCCTCTTCGCGCAGCAGCCGGGCCAGCCCCGCCACCGCTCCCGGCACGCCCACCGTGGGGTAGCCATACGAGGCCTGCGGCGCCGTGTCGGGGTCGTAGCCTGCTGGCGCCTGAGTGGTTGCGTCGATGCCGGCCATGCTTCCGTCGGCGCGCCGCACCAGGATCTGGGTCCGGCCACCGATGCTGTTCATCGACGGCTCCACGACCGAAATGGCAAAGGCCGCCGCCACCGCTGCATCGGCTGCATTTCCGCCCGCGCGCAGAATCATGGCCCCGGCCTCGGCCGCCAGCGGCTGTGCGGCCACAACCATGCCCGCATCGGAGGTGGCCACCTGGGGGGGCCTCTCTTCCGCGACCGGCGGAGCTTGCGGTTCCGGGCCTGCGCACGCCCCCGACAGCAGCGTCAGCGCCCACGACAGGGCGATTCCTGCGCGCATCGCCGCGCAGCCGCTGGACCATGCACGCCACGATCCACCGCGACGCGACCGCATTCGGCGGTTCGCAGAGACGGAGCGGGCGGGGTTCGCGCACGCGCCTCCTCTTGCCGGCGGCATGTCCCTGCGGCTGGCTGGGTTCGGCTCTGTCATCGTTTCTTCCTTTCGCATTCCTTCGGGAATATTGTGAATTTCACTGTAATATTGTGATTGTGCGCTCGTGCGAGCGTTGTGATGGCGTTACGATTCAATTCATTCATATATTGTGATTTGTTTTCTCTGCCGCGCCGCCTTTCAGATGTTGTGCTTGATCCGCCATATGCGCTAACCCGGTTTTGCAAAGTATTGTACGGTCCAGGCCACTCCGGCGGGCAGGTTTCTTCCCCTCGCCGCCATGCGCACGCCCACTTCCAGCTCGCCCGGCCCCAGGGAATAGAGGAGCGAGGGCTGAAGCTGCACAAGTTCGCGCCGAAACCCCGGAATTCGGATCCCCTCGGTGACTCCTGCGGCGCCATCCCAGCCATCGACGGCCAGACGGCCCCCCAGCGGGCCAAACGCGCCCCCGATCCGGGCATGAAAGAAGATCTCGTTGCCGAAATCCTTGAAGGACTGCCGGTTTTCCTCGCGCCAGCGGTACCCGACCCACCCTGCCAGATAGAGCGAACGCGGCCAGAAAGAGTGCCCCAGCTCGGCCATCAGCTCCCAGTCGCGCTGACCATCGCCCAGGGGAATCACCTCGGCATCGACATCGAAATCGCCGATCGGCAGCTTGACCCCACCCCGCAGCGCAAGGGGAAAAGTGGGACGCCAGCGCGCCAGGGGCGCCACGCGCAGCCAGAGACGCGCATCGCCGGGACCGGTCGAGGTGCGCGGCCTCACAATGTCTTCGTAGCGAAGCCGGTGCGCAGAGAGCTGAATCCAGAGATCGACGGTCGGAAGAATCCCCACCGCCGTCGTCAGAAAGGTGGAGGTCGCCACGGCATGTCCCTCGGCAAAGAAGGGCCGGCGCGCGCCACTGGCGTCGAAGCGTTCGCGGGTGTCGTGGTGGTAGAGCGCCAGCGACGCCCAGCCCCGGCCGACAGGCTCCACCCACTGCGCCCGCAGCGATCCGGGCAGAGCAATCAGCGCCAGAAGCGCAACGACATGCCTATTCAATGGGGATTATATCGTTAGGTTGACACATTTCTACGCACTTGCGGCAACCGTCTGCCGCTCTCCTTCCTGCTCCGCACGCTCCGGGATTTCCCCGCCCGGATTCAGGGCCGCCAAGCCCCTCTGAAGCACATTCCTCGCCGCGTTCGCGTCCCGGTCAAGAACCAGACCACAATCGGCGCACCGGAAAGTGCGGACCGACAACGGCATATCTTGCCGTATCCCGCACCCGCTACACTCGCGGCTCGTATGGTGTGGAGGCACCCGCACTAGCTGGCCACCGGCACTTTCAGCCTTGTACGCCAGCATCGCCGTGAGGGCGCCCCACTGTTGCTCATTAATGGACCGGGCAAGATGCCGGTTCTTCATCATGTTCTTCGTCTGCAAGTCCTCGACGGCCCAGGAGGCAGATACGCGCTTCACGAGGTCGGCGGTGAGCTCATGCAACGCCCCCTTCTCGCGCTCGCGGACTCTCTGCCACTCGCGGGCCAGCTCGGCTTTCCGCTTCTGGCGGTTCCGGCTCCCGCGCTGGGCTTTGCTCAATCGGCGCTGCCGGCGCCTCAGCTCGCGCCGGTCCAGCTTCACACCGGGGATCGTCTCGCCGGTGGACAAGGCGACGCGGGCGGATATTCCAAGGTCCATGCCGACCATCGGGCGGGTGTCCGGCGCAATTTCCGCCAGTCGCTCATAGACGAATTGGACCTTCACGCGGCGCGGGGTGCGGACGATGCGCACAAGCTTGATTGCGCCCTCGGGGATGCCGCCACGGAACCGCACCTGCCCTATGCCCTTGACGGTGATCCAGCACCACTTGCCGTTCGTCCGCACTCTCGGGCATGGCATCTCGAACGACCGGATACCGCGATGGGCGTTCTTGAATCGTGGGAAGCCGTCGCGCTTGAAGAACCGCTTGTAGGCCCGATCCAGCCGTTGGAGCGTGCTACGCTGGGCATGAGCTGGGAACCGCGACCATTCGGGCGAGCGGCGCGCTTGCGTGAGAATCTTGCACTGGTCGTAGAAGGTCATGGACTTCTGCTCATTCGCCCATGCCTGCTTCCGGCGATGCAGGGCGATGTTCCACAGCCACGCAAGCTGGCCGAGTAAATCGGCGAGGTTCGCATGCCCGGCTCGCGACAGGTACGCCTTGCGCGACTCCGTACGAACGATAGATTCAATCGCCGAGGCCATCGATACGACTTTATCGGTGGTAAATGCCGGGTAGCGGGGTTCCAGCCCCGTCCGGCACCCTCCATAATAGTCGCGGAAGTCGTGCATTCAGCGCAAATGTCTTTCTACCCATTGGTATAAGCCCCTATTCAATCACAAGTTCGGTATTGGGGTGAAAGGCGGCCCAGGCCTGCCAGAAGGCGACATAGGCATCGGCAAGCAGCGGCAACTGCGCACCTGTCAGGGGACCGTGGGTGGCGCGGCCGGTCACCGTCCAGCGCGAAGCGGTCTCCAGATCCACAATCGCGCCATCTTCGACCCGCAGCGTCAGGGGGCGGCCATTCGCCACCGGCGTCACCGCAACCGCAGCCGACCGGGCCCGGTCCCAGAGCAGCGTCGCCTCTTCGCCCCGGTAGCGGAAGGTCGCAGTCCAGAGCGCGCCCCGCTCCTCCATGGCCTGGAAGGGAAAGGCCAGAGGGGGATCATCTTCCCAGGCCGGCAATCCCAATACGCGCTCCTTTGGCAGCCGCCGGGTGTCGGTGCGCGGCAGCGGAAAGGAGAGGTAATCGGAGTTGGCCGGATTTTCGTACGCGGATCCGTAGGGATTGATGCGATAGATATCGTGTTCCACCGCTTCGACGGCCACGACCTGCGACTGCGGATAGAGCGCGCGCCACCCATCCCAGCGCATCTCGACCACCGGATGCCGCTCCAGACGCTGACCCTCGCGCGGACCGCAGGCAGCCTGACCCTGCATCTGCGGCCAGAGCGAATCGTCGGCACTGCGGTCGTACATGATCAGGTTGGCCTGAAAGAGGAGCCCCGAGACGCCGAACTCCACCCCGCCCAGAGCGCTGCGGTCGAAGGCGAGCGCCGATCCGGTCAGGGGGCAGTAGGTCACCACCATGCGGGTATTGGCGCGCGTAAAATTGACGATTTCATGTCTATACATTATATTATGAGGAATCGCAACCCACTCCCCACCGATCTCCACCCCGATTACCCGGTCGGAGTCGCCGAGATAGCCGGCGACCGCATCGGCGTCGGGCAGGGCAAGAGGCGGATCGGTCAGCGCCGGAATCCCATCGCGCCCCACACCGCCATCGGCCAGAAAATCGGGATCGAGAAGCCCGCAGTCCAGCTCCGGCGCCGCAGTCGGGGAGCTGCCGGATCCGGAACAGGCGGCCGTCAGGAGAGCGGTCGCTATCAATGTCCACAGCACACGGACTCCGCCGGATGCGCGCCGGAAACGGCGAAGTTTCGGGCTGTCCGGATCGCTTCGGCCGGGATCGGGTCGCCTGTATCGCATCTTTCCCTCTTCAACCTCCTGCATAAAGGTGTCAAACCGAATCATGTCCATGGAACGAACCGCCGACCGGCTGCGCCGCGAGCTGCACCGCATCGATGGCCGTCCCTATCCGGCTTACCGCGATCTCGGCGGCCGCTGGTCGCTCTCCCAATTCACCCTCGAGATCCGCCGCGTGCAAGGCGACCCCTTTGCGGCGCCCAGTCGCATGGCCGTGATTCTGAGCCCATCCCGGGCCGGCTTCGACCCGTCTCTGCTCCGGAGTTCGGCGCGGCGTACCGGGGTCGCCTGCCTCCTGGCGCGGAGCTTTGCCGCGCGGGCACGGACCATGGCAAGGGGAGCGGCTGCAGAGGGGGAGCCGCCCGATCGGAGACAGAGGGGGCAGAGGGGACGGAGGCAACCGGGGGGTGGGCGGGGCCGCAGGGGCGGAAGCGGACGCAGCGGCGAGATCGCAATGGCGGATCCGGGTCAGGTCGTGATTCCGAACACCGCAGTGCAGATCGCCGCCGATGGCGCGGTCGAGGCGCGTTTTGCGCTCGGGCTGCCCGCCGCCGGCAGACGCATTCTCGGTCGTCAGGCCGAACGACTGCTCATGGACACGGTCGCCACGCTGGTGAACGACTGTCTGGTTGCACACGCCCACGACCCGGCCACCCTCGAGCTGCACGCCGCAGTCAATGAGGACGCCGATCATCTGCGCAGCCAGCTCGCGGGGCTGGGGCTGGTCGCCTTCCTGGCCAATGGGGCCCTGCTCCCGCGCCGGAGCGGTGTGGACGACCGCCCGCTCGCCACGGCCGATGCCATTCCCCTGGTCGCGCCAACGCCGCTAGCGGTCACACTGGAGCGGATCAATGGACCGCCCCTGACCGGAATGGGAATCCCCCGCGGCGTGACGCTCCTGGCAGGGGGCGGCTACCATGGCAAATCCACCGTCCTCAATGCGGTGGCGCGCGGAGTCTGGAACCACCGTCCGGGCGATGGGCGCGAGTTCGTGGTGACCGACCCGACTGCCACCCGGATCCAGGCCGAAGATGGGCGCGCGGTGGCCGGCGTGGATATCTCGCCCTTTATCGGCACGCTGCCCGGCGGCCAGACCACCACGCGCTTCTCGACCGCCAACGCCTCGGGCTCGACCAGCCAGGCCGCCGCGATTATCGAGGCGCTGGAAGCGGGGGCGCGCTGTCTGCTGATCGACGAGGACACCGCCGCCACCAACTTCATGATCCGCGACCGGCGCATGCAGGCGCTTGTGCGGGACAGGGACGAACCGATTACGCCCCTCATCGACCGGGTGCGAAGTCTGTACCGCGACGCCGGCGTGAGCAGTCTGCTCGTGATCGGCGGATCGGGCGACTACCTCGATGTGGCCGACCGGGTGATCGGAATGATGCGGTACGAGCCGCGCGACCTGACCGACGAAGCCCGAGGGGTGGCGCAGGCAAATCCCACCGGGCGACAGGCGCGCGAAGGGGCGGTGAGGTGGCCGGGAGGGGGGCGGTGTCCGGACCCGGGATCGATTCGGCCCGAACGCGGCCGCCGCGCCATGCATATCCGGGCGCGTAGCCGCAGCGAGGTCGAGATCGGAACCGCGCAGCTCGATCTGAGCGGTGTGCGGCAGATCGTTTCGACCGCACAGGCGCGAGCCGTGGCCAGGGCGGTGGTGCGGGGGCGGGCCTGGATGGGGCCGGGCCGGAGCGTGGAGGAAGTTCTGGATGAGCTGGAAACCATCCTCGCCGATGGCAACTTCGACGTCATCGACCCCGAACGCACCGGCGAACTGGCGCTCCCCCGCCGCCAGGACATTGCAGCGGCGCTCTCGCGGCTACGCACCCTGACGCTGCTCCCATCCTGACGAACGCGGGCCGCGCATTTCACCAGGTCATGCGCATTCACCGGACCCTGAAAACGGCAGACAGACGAGGCGGAATTGCAGGACGTCTCCGTACACTCACCCCGTCTTGATGTAGCCTGCCTCGATCAGAAGTTCGCGGACTCTCTTCTCGCGCTCGTGCAGCTCGGTACGCGCAAGCTCCCGCGCAAACTCAATCCGTTTCTCATTCGGAATGCGGTCGAGGGTGCGGATCGGTGTCCCGTAGCGCAGCAGAATGCGCTTGGCATCCACGGCAACCGGATCTCTCGCCATCGCAGGGCCCCCCTCTCTGGAGTCGGTCATGCCGGCGGGACGAACTCGCACACCGGCATCCCAATATAAACCGCAACCGTGGCGGCGGCCTGCAATTCCTGGTGCCCTGCTCCTCAATTCCCGCCCGGCGACGGCGCGCAGTCCCCCCATGGCGGCGCACACACCTGCCCGATGCTCGTTTCCTGTGCGAGACACCCGCCTTCCGCTCGTGTACCGTTTCCCATTTGGACAGCGCTTTCCCTCCACCAGCGCGCGCAAAGTGAAGTATCTTGCGAAGATGAACTCCGAACCCCTCTCGCGCTCCGTCGAAGACTATCTGAAGGCGGTCTATCTCCTCAACGAACGCGGCCGCGCCGCCGGAACCAGCCAGTTGGCCGACGCTCTTGAGGTGCAGCCGGCATCGGTCAGCGGCATGGTGCGACGCCTGGCCGGCGACGGTCTGGTGCGGCACGAGCCCTACCGCGGCGTCCGCCTCACCGCCAAGGGCAAGCGCGAAGCACTCCGGATTTTGCGACGCCACCGCGTCATCGAATCCTATCTGGTGCGGCGGCTGGGCTTCAGTTGGGACAATGTACATGCCGAAGCGGAGCGGCTCGAACACGCGGCCTCGGACGACCTTGTGGATCGCATGGACGAGGCGATGGACAATCCCGCCACCGACCCCCACGGAGCCCCGATCCCGACCCGCAGCGGCGAGATCGACCCCACGCGCTACCCCTGCCTGGACGAGATGGCCAGCGGCGCACACATCAGAATTCGCAGCGTCTCCGATCGCGACCCCGCGCGCCTGCGCTACTTCGAGTCGGTGCGTCTGGTGCCGGGAGCCCGGGCCATAGTGCGGCGCAGAAGAAGCGCCCCCGACGAGGTCATGGTCGTGCTCGAACAGGACGAAAAACGCGGGACATCGCCCCCGGCCACCGTCATTGCACTCGCGGCCTCGGTGGCCAGGCGGGTCACCGTCGAGGAGATCCCGGCTCCGGTCTCCTGAGCCACACCCTCTTTACCGGTCAGGAACGATCTTCGCGAAGCCCCCTGCACAGCCGTGCGAGCACAACGAAGATTTCGAATCCGCCACCCGCAAGTTTTTCTTCGGATTCGCCATCGCCACATTCCCCGAACGCCGTCTCCGTCACCTTTCCAGCACCCCGCACAGCGGCGCGGTCTCGCCCGGTTCGGCGCTCATCTCGACCCACCGTCCGGTGCCGGTCACGAAGGCGCCGGTGCCGAACTCGCCGAAGACCGAGGGAATGTGGACTTCGCCCGACGGGTTGAAGTTTCCGCCACGCGCCCAGTTTGTCCAGTTGCGATCGACCGCCACAATGGCGAGTTCGGCGCTGGCTCCGGCCGGCATTCCCTCCTGGAGCGCATTCACAATGTCGGCAATGTTCTCCACCTCTTCGTCAAAGAGGCTGAAGAAGCCGTATTCGCGCGGAAAGACAACTTCGGTGTCGGCATTGCCAAACGAAAAGCCGAGCAGATCCAGGGTGTCGGGCGAGACGATTTCGCGGACGGCCAGCGCATCGCGCAAGCCCTCGAAGCGGGCCCCCGACAGATATGCCCAACTGTCTGCAACCCTGTTCCACGAGAACCGGTAGTGGGTGCCGGGCTCCAGACGGCAACGGCCACCATCCAGGTTGAGCGCCTCGAAGGCAAAGGCGCCGGGAATCCGGCTGATTCCGGTCAGGCGGCGACCGTCGCGCGTGGCGATCACCTGCGAAAGCTCGTCGCCGGGGGTGAAGGGCGAGGGTGTGATGCGCGCCCTGTAGCATGATCCGAATTCGCGGCGATGTTCGGTCAATAGGGTGTCGCCCGGCGGGAGCTGCACAAAGTACAGGCAATCGACTCCCTCTTCGGTCTCGGCGAGCACAACCGTATCTGTCGCGCTGGCAATGGAAATCGTCGCCCCGGGCACCGTTCGCTCAACCCGGGGGTTGATGGTGCGGTGCAGATAGGCAAAGACATCGAGGGTATTGTCGGAGCCCTCGCGGTCCAGCTCAACCACAAGATTCGTTTGTGCAATAATAACATCTTCAGGGACCGCGATCGTCACCTCGGTGAGCTCGCAGGCTGTCAGTCCCATAAGCGCAACAAGCGCAGGAATGCGAAGCATCAGAAGGAAATCTCCATGCCGAATGTCGGCAGGATCGGAATCATCGACACGCCCCTGCGCTGCGGTGGACTTTCATCGTATTCAAAGAAGTAGAAGAGCACGTTTCTCTGATTATACACATTGATAATGCTGAGATACGGAGTCATCGTTCCCCAATCCCGTTCAATTGTCTTGCGCAACGAAAAATCCAGACGGTGTCGCGACGGATAGCGTTCGCCATTGCGCGCGCCCAGCACCACCGCCGTTTCGTATTCCCCATCCAGACGTCCGTCGATCAGTTGCGGAGTGTGATAGCGATACGTTCCGAGAGGCCGCGTAAAGGGCAGGCCGGTCCCGAAGTTGGCCCGGATTCCCGCCACAACGCCCCCCCACCAATTCAGCGATCGGCGCAGCACCAGATCAATGTCCAGGCGCCGGTCGAAGACCGGAGGATAGGTGACCAGCGGATAGGGGCTGGTGCCGATTCGGGTTTCGGGAAAGGTGCGGTCGGTTCTGAGAAATGAAAGCGCAATCCAGCCGGTGGTTTCGCCCAGCTCGCGCCGAAGAAAGAGATCGACGCCCCAGGCTGTGCCATCCCCCGCTACGAAATCGTCGAGCGGATCGCCGGGGTTTTCGGCCGCATTCAGCGTAATGACGCCATCGAAGGTGCGGTAGTAGCCCTCCAGCGACGCAAACCAGGCATCGTCTTCGCCATAGAGGCTTTCGACCCCGAGCTGAATCTGGTCGGAGCGCACATGCGGCGCCTGCTGACCCGCCAGCACCCAGATATCGAATCCCAGGGGAAATTCCTCGTCGCGCAACGAGTGAATAAATTGCGTATAGCGACCCGCCGACAGACGAATCGCCGCACTGCGATTGCGCAGGAAGCGCTTCAGCGCAAAGCGGGGCGAAAGCGTTGTCACAACGTCGCCGGGCTCGGGGCGCCATTGATCAAGACGCAGACCGCTCTCCAGGAGCCATCCCCCGCCGCTTTCCCAGTGAATCTGGCTAAATGCGCCCAGCTCGGTGCCCCTGCCCTCGTCGTCGTCGAAGGTTGCGCCGGCTGCAACGGCATAGTTGTCGTACTCGCGCCGGCTGGCGGTCAGCCCCGATTTCCAGCGAATCCGCGAGGTGGGACGCCGCTCGATGTAGGCATCCAGGGTGGCGCGCTCAACGCGGTTGGCGAAGATGGCGTCGAAGTCGGCAAAGCGAAAATCCGAGGTAAAGCGCGACCAGGCCGCCCGAAGCCCCATCGAACCCCCGCCGCGCATCAGATTTGTCCACGATCCGCCCGCCGCATCGTTTCCCCACCGCCAGTTCACCCCGAACGGAGCATCTTCCAGATTGGTCAGATCCAGGACGTCGCGCCCCGTGTAGCCGGTCAGGCGAAGGCGATCCCCACCCGGCGTCCACCCCTCGAAGACCCCCTGCAAATCGCCCAGGTAATAGGGAAAATCGGCGAAGGGACTCACCAGGATATCGAGATAGGAGCGCCGCCCCGATACTCGCCAGCGCGATGTCGCCAGCCCCAGCGCGCTCTCGAAGGAATCGGGAAGTTTGCCATCGACCGCCACGCGCGACGCCAGGATGCTGATTCCGGCGTCCACGCTCGTCTCCCCGTCTCCCGTATCGGATTCGACGGTCAGCAGAGACGAAACACGCCCTCCGTACTCGGCGGGAAAGCCTCCGGCCCGCAACTCGGCGCGCCCCACCATGTCGGCGTTGAAGACCGAAAAGAGATTGCCCAGATGAAAGGGATTGTAGATCGGAATGTCGTCCAGAAGGATCAGATTCTGATCGGCCGAACCGCCCCGTACATTGAAGGCCGCCGAAAAATCGGAGACGGTGGTCACCCCGGGCAGCACCTCGATGGCGCGCAGGGGATCGCTCTCGGCAATGCCGGGAATCGACTTGAGCTCGTCGAGTTCGATCTCCTGAACGGTCACGCCCGCCGTCTCCTCGAAGCGGGCGCGCACCCGGCTGCGCTGCGCATCGACACGAAGACCCTCGAGCTGAAGGGCCTGGCGCTCCAGGGCAACCTCGATCTCGATCGCCTCGCCCGCCGTCACCGTCACCTGCTCGCGAAACTCGCCAAACCCGAGCTGGTTGATCGTGAGGATATACGCCCCCGCCTCCAGGTCGCGAAAGATGAAGTAGCCCAGCCGATCGGTCTCGGCGAAGGTGGTACGGGTGGTGTCCGCCTCGGAAGCGAGAACCGCAAGCACCCCCGCGACCGGAATGCGGTCGTCCGACCAGACGCGCCCCGTAAGGCCGCCCTGCTGCGCCGCAGCGGAGGGGACGGCGAGGGCGGCGGCGATCAGCGCAGGGCCGATCATGCGCGCGACCGGCCCGGTGCTGCGCCCCACCCGGCGTGCTCTCGGCAGTCTCCACATGCGCGGGGAACGCAGCATTCCGAATATGTGCGCAGCGACCTGTCGGGCCCGAGGTCGCACCCACTCCATCTCTGGCTCCATCTCTGAAAGGGTCGTCAACGCCGGATCTCCTCTGATCGTTCGGGCATCCGCCGCAAGAGCGGCCATGCCGAAGCCCGCCAGGGGCAGGGGCCCGCCAGCGAATGGCGACGCGCGGAGGGCGTGGGGTCACGGACTGCCAGGGCGATCGGCAGAGCCGCAAATCTAACCGAAATGGCGAGCGAGCCGGTAGGCGGAGCGAGTGCGGCAGATTGAGCAGCCGGCATGATCTTCCACCACACTCGCGGGGCGCGCTTCTCGGCCCGCCGCCAGCCTGCACCTGCCTCCTCCTGCCCAGTAGGAGATACAGCATCCGCCCTTCCTTTTTTGCCACCACGCCCCGCACCCCATATCCTTTCCCCATGCAGGCCCCTTTCGTTCACGCTCCACCCCACATCGGAGACTCATCATGACCCGACTTCGCGTCCTCCTCACCCGCACCCTGCCGATCGCAGCGCTGCTCTTTCCGGCCGCGCTGGCCGCCCAGAACGAGCCCGACGGCACCCTCAGGCTCGATAGCTATCTCGATTGGGAGACGGTCGGCAGTCCGCAGATCTCGCCCGACGGCTCGCAGATCATCTTTACGCGCGGCTGGATCGACAAGATCAACGACCGGCGCGCATCGTCGATCTATATCATGGATGTGAACGGGTCGCGGCCCCGGGTGCTGATCGAGGATGGATCCTCGCCGCAGTGGTCGCCGAGCGGAGACCGCATCCTCTTTACGGCCGAGGGCGATCCCGAGGGAAGCCAGATCCATGTGCGCTGGATGGATGCCGAGGGCGCGGTCACGCAGGTCACGCATCTAGAGAATGCGCCGGGGAATGCGCAGTGGTCGCCCGACGGCAAATGGATCGGCTTCACCATGTCGGTCGATTCCGACCACCCCTGGTCGATCAGCCTGCCCGGACGACCCGATGGCGCCAGTTGGACCGAGGGACCCAAGGTTGTGGATCGGCTTGTCTATCGGCGCGACCGGCGCGGCTATATCGACGAGGGCTATACGCACATCTTCGTCGTGCCGGCCGATGGCGGCACCGCGCGCCAGCTCACCGACGGCGACTGGAATCACAATGGTGTGGCCTGGACGCCCGATGGCGCCGAGATTCTCTTCACCTCGCTGCGGGTCGAGGACGCCGAGCATGAATGGCGGCAGTCCGATATCTACTCGGTGGCGGTCGCGACGGGCGAAATCACCCGCCTGACCGACCGCTCCGGCCCCGACGGCTCGCCCCTGCCCTCGCCCGATGGACGCCTGATCGCCTTCACCGGCAACGACCTCGTGACCGACACCTATATCACCCCCCGGCTCTATGTCATGAACCGCGACGGGTCGAATGTGCGCATGATCAGCGAGGGATTCGATCGCCGCGGCTCGAACATGATCTGGGCCGATGACGGCAGCGGCTTCTACATGACCGTATCCAGCGAGGGGACCAGCAATCTGCACTTCGCTTCGGTCGATGGCGGCGTGCGGCAGGTGACCGAGGGAACCCACATGCTGCGCGTCTCGACGATCGGGTCCGGACTGGCCGTGGGCACTCGCACCGACTATCAGCGCCCCGGCGACATCGTGACATTCCCCCTCGACAATCCCGGACATATGACACAGCTCACCGAGGTCAACGCCGATGTGCTGGCGGGGGTCGCTCTGGGCGAAGTCGAGGAGATCTGGTACAAGTCATTGGACGATTTCGACATTCAGGGCTGGATCATCAAGCCGCCCGATTTCGATCCGTCGCAGCGATATCCGCTGATTCTGGCAATTCATGGCGGTCCGCACGGCATGTACAATGTCGGCTTCAACTTCGGCTGGCAGAATCATGCCGCACATGGCTATGTGGTGCTGTACACCAACCCGCGCGGCTCATCGGGCTATGGCAGCGCCTTCGGCAACGCCATCAAGAATGCCTATCCGGGCAAGGATTTCAACGATCTCATGGCCGGAGTGGATCTGGTGGTCGAGCGCGGCTATATCGACGAGCAGAACATGTTCGTCTATGGCTGCTCCGGTGGCGGGGTGCTGACCTCGTGGGTGGTGGGACACACAGATCGATTCGCCGCGGCTTCGGCCAACTGCCCGGTCACGAACTGGCTCTCCTTTGTGGGCACAACCGATGGCGCAAGCTGGTATCGCAACTTCGAGCACTTCCCCTGGGACGACCCCTCGGAACACCTGCGCCGTTCGCCGCTGATGTATGTCGGCAATGTCACAACGCCCACCATGCTGATGACTGGCGAAGGCGACCTGCGCACCCCGATGCCGCAGACCGAGGAGTACTATCAGGCGTTGCGGGTGCTGAAGGTTCCCACCGCAATGGTGCGCTTCAGGAACGAGTGGCACGGCACAAGCTCGACGCCGTCCAACTTCCTGCGCACCCAGATCTATCTGCGCGAATGGTTCCAGAAGCACGCCCGCGGACAGATGGCAACCGAGGGATAGCGAAGCAAATCGGCGCTGGGGATGGTCCCGGGCAGGGGTGCCGGGGCCGTCCGCAGCGTCGCGCCCCCAGCTTCGTCAGGGGGCATACATGGGCCGGGGGCTCTGACCTCTAGCCCGCCGGATCGACCCTGGCGTAGATCGCCATGCGCAAGGGGGGTTCGACCCACCAGTGAAAGTGGAAGCGATTTTCGCCATCCACGATCACGCCCTCGCGCCGTTCGCGCGTCTTCGGCCACTCGGTGCGCTCATTCAGCACCGCCAGAAGCTGACCCGGCGCGAGCGCGGCCACCCTCTCCTGCAGCGCGGCCTCGAGGTTGGCAAGCACAGCGCGCTCGGCATCGCGCTGCACGGCGGCCTCGGCATCGGCGCCCACCTCTGCCGACCCGGCCAGCCGGTAGTCCTCGTCGAGTCGGTCCGCCCCCAGCGAGAATGCATGATCGCGCCGGAAGCCGATCTCGGTCATCGCCGACGGGTTGAAGTTGGGAACCACGCTGTGCCATGTCGTGCCGTAGCGGCGAATGATCATCGGATTTCTCTCCCCGGCCGAAGGCTTGCGGGCCGCTTATCCATGCCGCAACAGCTCAGCCAGCGCCTCGGCGTCCAACTCCTCGCCCGAGCGGCTCCCCATGCGTCCCGAGCGCGATCTCGCCCGCCCGGCAGTGCTCGTCGCCACCCTTTCGGTCTGCACAGCGCCCCCGGCAAAATCGAATTCGGGGTGGTGCACCTTTTCAATGCGCCGCTCCAACTGATGCTCCAGGGTGCGGAAGGCGCCCAGGTCGGCCGAAGTCACAAAGGTGACCGCCTCGCCTGCCGCCCCCGCCCTTCCCGTCCGCCCCACCCGGTGTACGTAGTCGCCCGGGTCGAGAGGCACGTCGTAGTTGACCACATGCGAAATCCCCTCGATGTCGAGGCCGCGCTGGGCAATGTCGGTGGCAACCAGAACCCGCACCTTTCCGGCGGTGAAGCGCTCGATTGCGCGGGTGCGGTGGTGCATCTGGCGGTTGGAGTGAATCACGTCACAGGAGATGCCGGCGCGGTCCAGGGAAGACTTCAGGGTGTCGGCGCCGATCTTGGTGCGGGTAAAGACGAGCACCTGATCCCAGGCAGGTTCGCCCAGGAGGTGAATTAACAGATCGGGTTTGCGGTCGGGCCGCACCGAGTAGGCAACCTCGTCAATGGCGGCCACCCGCGCCCCCGAGGGCGAGGCCTCGATCCAGGCCGGGTCGCGCGTCATCTGCAACGCAAGAGCGTGCACTGCATTCGGCATCGTGGCCGAGAAGAGAAGGGTCTGCGGACGCTTGCCCAATCCCCGCACCACCTGCTCAATCTGCGGACGGAATCCCATGTCGAGCATGCGGTCGGCCTCGTCGAGAATCAACAGGCGCACACCCTTGAGACGGGCGCTTCCCCGCTTCTGAAGGTCGATCAGGCGCCCCGGCGTCGCGACCACCACCTCGTCGCCGCGCTTCAGCGCATCGAGCTGCGGTCCGTAGCCGACGCCCCCGAAGATCTCGGCCGCCCGCAGCGAAGTCCCCTGGGCGAGCGCCTCGGTGTCTTCGCGAACCTGCTGGGCAAGCTCGCGGGTCGGGCAGAGAACCAGGACTTGGAGCCCCTTCCCCGCCCTGATCGCTTCGAGCGCGGGAAGCATGAAGGCCCCGGTCTTGCCGGTTCCGGTGCGCGCAATTCCCACAACGTCGCGGCCTGCGGCCACAAGGGGAATCGCCTGTTGTTGAATGGGGGTGGGCGTGGTCCACCCGAGGGCCTCGATCGCGGCGAGGCGATGGGCCGAAAGTCCGAAGGAGGAAAAATCGATGGTTTCAGTCAAATGCTTTATGCTTCACTCAAGTCAGGCAACCGGTGGCAGTCTCGTTGCAGGCTTTCTGCCTGCGAGACCGCCGGCGGTTCAGTGCGTTGCGCGTTTCGTCTCGTCGTCTCGCGTCGGTCGGGTCGCAGGAAATATAATCAAACCCCATGAATCCTCCCCCCGCGTCCATCCTCTTCGTCTGCCTGGGAAACATATGTCGCTCGCCATTGGCCGAGGGAATCATGGTCCACCTCGGTCGGGCGCGCCACCCCCGGATCGACCTGCGGATCGACTCGGCCGGAACCGGATCGTACCATGTGGGCGAGCCCCCCGACCGGCGCAGCGTCGCGATCGCCGCCCGGCACGGAATTCGCCTGGAGGGAAGGGCGCGTCAGGTCAGGGCAAGCGACCTCGACCGCTTCGATCTTGTGGTGGCCATGGACCGCGAAAATTTGCGCTGGCTCAAAGAGCACCAGAGCTCGCGGGGCGGCGGCCGGGCCCGGATCGTGCTGATGCGCGATTTCGATCCCGGCCCCGGACAGTCCGCGACGAAGGACCAGGCGGCCGAAGCCCCCATGGCCCCCGCCGCGCTGAACCCCGATGTGCCCGACCCCTACTATGGCGGCCCCGAGGGCTTCGCCGAACTCTACCACTTGCTGGAGCGCTGCTGCGAGGCGCTCCTCGCCGAGATCGCGGGGTAGGCGCCCGAGCCTCTGCCGGCGCACCTACCGGCGCACCCCCACCATCAGCCCGTCACCCACCGGCAGAATCGTCGCAGAGAAGCGCGCATCGCCCGCCATCCTTTCATTGAATGCATGAATGCACGCTCCCAGCGCATCGGAGGCAGGGTCCAGAACGGTTCCACGCCAGAGCGCATTGTCGGCGAGCAACAACCCGCCCCTCCGCAGCAGCCGCGCCCCCTCTTCCAGGTAAGTCGCAAGCTGCTCCTTGTCGGCATCCAGAAAGACCGCGTCGAAGGATCCGTCCGGGCCCAGATCGGCCAGAACCCGGATCGCATCGCCCCGCACCACGCGCACCCGGTCGCTCACCCCCGCCTCGGCAAGAGAGCGCTCCGCCACCGCCGCATGATCGGGGTTGATCTCGATCGTCACCAACTCGCCATCCCGAGGGAGCGCCCGCGCCAGCCATACGGTCGAGTACCCCGCCAGGGTGCCCACCTCGACCACCCGGCGCGCCCCCGCCATCTGTACCAGGAGCTGCACGGCGCGCGCGGTAATCGCCGGAAGCTGGATCCGCGGCATCTCCGCCGCATCGGCCCGGCGGCGAAGGTCGCGCAGAGCCTTATCCTCGCCCGCAAAGAGTCCCTCGATGTAGCCTTGCAGCGCGTCGTGATCGAGTGTGGATGGAGCCGGCGCCCCCGAGCGGGTCATCCGATCACCGCTGCCATGCGCCGCACCCCGGCCTCAATCTCTTCGTCGGACGACGCCGTGCTCATGCGCGCATAGCGTGGATCGCCAAAGGCCTCGCCCGGCACAATCGCAACCCCGGCCTCTTCGAGCAAGCGCGTACAGAGATCGCCGGCGCAGGTCACCTGATCGTCGAAGCAACTGTCCACCCGGAAATAGAGGTAGAAGGCGCCATCGGGCCGAACATAGCGACACTCCGGCAGCAGCTCGTCAAAGAGCCGCATGACCAGCTTCCGGCGCCGGGCAAAGGCCTTCAGCATGACTGCCTTGTCGCGCGCGGCGGCCTCTTCGCGAACCAGTCCCTCGATCGATGCAACCTGCGAAGGAGTCGCGGCATTCAGCGAAACGTGGCTCTGCAGCGCCGACATCTTCGCCGCCAGCTCCGGCGACGAGTACGAAAACCCGACCCGCCAGCCCGTCATCGCATAGGTCTTCGACATGCCATTCGTCACCACAATGTCGCCCACCGACTGCGGGTCCAGATCCAGCGCCCCCGGCGCCTTCGCCCCCTCGTTGCCGTAGTAGATCTCCTGGTAGATCTCGTCGGAGATCAGCGTCACCCCGCGCTCGCGTGCCCAGTCGGCGATCGCGGCCAGGCGCGCCCGCGGATAGACCGCTCCGGTCGGGTTCGAGGGAGACGAGATGATCAGCCCCCGGGTGCGCGAAGTGGCCACCGCCTCGAGGTCGCCCGGCGAGAGGAGAAAGTCGTCGTCCTCGCTTCCGCCCACCGCAACCGGCTCGGCCCGTGCCAGCGTCACCATCTCGGGATAGGAGGTCCAGTAGGGAGACCCGATCAGCACCTCGTCGCCGGGACCGAAGAGGCAGAAACAGGCGTTGAAGAGCGACTGCTTGGCCCCCGCCGACACCACCACCCGGGCGCCATCGGCCTCGTATGCGGTGCCGCGCGTCATGTACTTCGCCGCCGCATCGCGCAGCTCGGGCAGTCCCGCAGCCGGCGTGTAGCGCGTCCGTCCCGCGCGGATTCCGGCAATCGCCGCATCGGAGATCCACTCCGGCGTGTGAAAATCGGGTTGTCCGGCGCTGAGATTGATGATATCGCGCCCCGCAGCCGCAAGTTCGCGGGCCAGGGTATTGACGGTGATGGTCGCCGAGGGGCGAAGTTTGGCAATGTTATCGGAAAAATCCATGACAAAAAGGGAATGGAGAGGGGGAAATGAAGGAATGCAGCCGCGGCGGCCAGGATGGCGCTCCGAGAGACCCGGACAAGAGCGGACGCCCCGCAGAGGAGCCGGTAATAGCGCGTCAGCGGCGATCCGGCGCAACCCCGGTCCTCTCCGAATCCTCACCGGGGCGCCCGACAGCGACGACCTCCGGCCACCTCCCCACTCTCTACTTCGACTTCATCGACCCGCTCTCTCTTGCGATCGGCCACCTCCTCGAGCATGCCGGCCGCGTGGCGGCCGTGGAATGGCGGCCATTGGAGCTGGCGCCCCCACCCGCGCCTCTCATCGATCCCGCGTCAACCGCGTGGCAGCAACGCCTGGCCGAGGCGCGCCGAGCTCTCGCCCCCCTCGATCTGAGGGTCGAGTCCCCTGCCCTGCTCCCCTGGACGCGCAAGGCTCACGAGCTCTGCGAACTGGCCCGCGACCGGGGCCGCTTCGACGCCCTCCGCCGCGCCATCTTCCGGGCCCACTTCAGCGACGGCGTCGATATCGGGCGCATCGACCTCCTCGCCCGAGCGGCAGAGCGGGTCGGCCTGGACCACACCGAAACCCGCGCCACCCTCGACGTCGATCGCTACACCGACCGAATCGAACGCACCCGGGCCACCGCCCACACCCGCGGCGTGCGCACCGTACCCACCCTGGATCCGGGCACGGAGGGCGGCATCCTGGCCGGGATCGGCGAAATCGTGCGCAGGGTGGGGGTGGGGTAGGGATATGGGAGGCACCGTTGCGCACGCTCGCTCTGTTCAGGGCTGAACAGGTGCGCAATCACCGTCGCACCCGTCTCTCCAGCTCCAGAAACCCTCGCGCCTCCCTGTCGGTCCATCCGGCAATAGCGCACAGTCTGTCGATCATGGCTTCGAGCACTTGGCGCTGGTCCTCAATGAGCCGCGCCATCTGCACAACATTCCTTGACTGGTCGCGCCTTGTATTCCTCAAGCGCATCAAGGAGCTTATACGGGTGGTCACGTCGCACCCGTCTTTCCCAATCCCGAAACCCTCGCGCCTCCCTGTCGGTCCATCCGGAAACAGCGCACAGTCTGTCAATCATGGTTTCGAGCACTTGGCGCTGGTCCTCAATGAGCCTCGTCTTCTGCACACATTCCTTTCACCAGTTGCGCCTTGTACTCCTCTGTCAGATGGATCTCATAGACTGCCTGAGCTTCCGCCACCTCCAGATGGGCTGCATGTGCCGCTTCTGCTTCCGCCACATACATTTCCGCCCTCTCCAGGAGAGCTTCATACGCCACTTCCTCCATCCAGCATTCTTCTTGTGCCCTGAAGTGTTCTTCTTCTGCCTTGCGCTCTGCTTCGTATTCCTGTGCCGCTACTTTTGCCCAGTATTCTTCTTCCGCCTTGCGCGCGGCCTCTTCCCCAGGGTCATATTCTTCCCCAAGGCCATATTCTTCCCCGGGGTCATCGCGCCCGGTCGAGGTGTCGTGCGGGTAATCGTGAAAGTCGTAGCGGGCGGCGTACCCATCGGGATTGTCCGGGTCGTCAAGGTCGCCTGGATCGTCTGAATGGTAGGGATCAAGGCCGCCTGGGTCATCCACATAGTCATCGTCTGCCATAAGGAACTCCTCGGGCAGCTTCTTCACCGGGCAAGAGCCGGGTCCGGTAGACCTGGACAATGCCGGCCGGGATTCGAGCGCATCCAGCTCGGTTGCCATGATATCTTATATCTTTCCCTCCCCCAGCACACTGCAACCAGGCAAGCACAGATGGCAGGATACAAGCGCAAGACGGTGATCGCGCCGGGACGGGTGCTCGAGATGGCCGAGACGCACCTTCCGACCTATATCGGGCTCGCGCGGTCGCGCGAATCGTCGCATGGCGCCACCTACACCGGCACGGAGGGCACGGTGGTGCTGACCGCGCACCGTCACGGTCCCTACACCGATGTCATGGCCGAGACCGATCAGCTTCGGACTTCGCGGATGGATTACGAGATTCAGCGCTTTCTCAAGACGCTGCCCTACGAGCACGGCGACGCAGAGGGGCCCAGCCCCGGGGACTTCGGCCAGTAGTGGAGAGCTTCGAATCGCTGCCGTTGGGACCGGAGATCGTGGCGGCTCTGGCCGCAGCGGGAATCGAGACCCCGACCCCCTTCCAGGCTGCGGCGATTCCGGTCATCGCGCGAGGCAAGGACCTGATGGGGCGCGCGGGCGCAGGGGGCGGCGCGCTGGTCGCCTGGGGGGCACCGCTGATCGAGAGGCTGGAGGGCGGACAGGGTTCGCCGGTCTGCGCGATCATCTGTCCGGGCAGCCGCCAGGCAACCGAGCTGGCACGCTCTCTGGCCGCGCTCTGCGAGGGTTCGGAGCTGCGCGCAGCGGCATTGGCGCCCTACTGGAATCTGCCCGAACGCGCCGACTTTCTCTTTGTGCCCGCCAGCCGTCTGGCCGCGCTCTACGATGGCACGGTCCGAGGCGAGCATCTGGCCGCAATCGTCCTGCACGACGGCGACGGCGTGCTCCGCAATGTTCGCCGCGACCATCTGGAGGCGTGGCTGACCGGGTTGCCGAAGGGATGCCAGCGCATCTTCTGCGGGCTTCCCTTCGGCGACGATCTGCGGTCGCTGGCGCGGCGCTTTTCACAGCGCGCGGTCACGATCCCCCCCGGACCCGCCACCCCCGACCGGGCGCGTTCCCAACCCGCGCGCACCCTGAATCTGGTGGTGGCCGAGGGCGACCCCTACGAGGCCGTGCTGGCCAGAAGTGCACAGCTTCTTGGCGACGGCGATGCGCGTCACCTGCTGATCTTTACCGGATCGGCCGACCGCGCTGCCGACCTGGATGATCTGCTGGCGCTCCACGGCTACGCCTGCGGTCCTCCCGGCGACGATTCCGTGCCGGTCTGGCTCTGTCCTGGCGAAGAGGAAGAAGCCGCCGCCGCGCTTCTCTCCGGGGGACTGACCGGCGAGGTGGCCACCCTCTCGTGCGGGGCGCCTGCGGGGCCGGAGACCGTCCTGCGTCGCCATGGGCAGGGCAGCGATGGCTGGGTTCTCTGTCCGGTTCGCGAGCTCGCCCACCTCCGTCAGGTGGCCGCCGATGCGGGCGTATCTCTGAAACGCATTCGGCCCGAAAGGCCCGAACGCATCTCTGCCGCCCTCGATACCCTGGCCGATCGCGTCCACGAAACCGCTCGCGACCCGGCGATCACTTCCTATGCGCTCCTTGTGGAATCGCTGCTCGAGCGCTTCTCGGCAACCGAGGTGGCCGCAGCGGCTCTTCTGCTCCTGGACCGCGCAACCGGCACCACCCGGGCGGCGGCCGAGAAGCCGGCAGGCAGGGTCCCCGAAAGCTGGATTCGTCTCTTTGTGTCGGCGGGTCAGCGCGACGAGATCGGGCCGCGCGAGATTCTGGGCGCCATCGTCAGCGAATCGGGGGTTGTGGCGAGACGGATCGGGCGCATCGATGTGCGCGAAAGCCATTCTCTGGTCGAGGTTCGCGAGAGCGACGCCGGGAGCGTCATTCGGGCGCTGAATGGAATCACCCTGGGCGGCCGCGCACTCCGCGTGGATTACGACCGCGCGCGCGACGCGCGTCCATCACCCGGGGGAGCGTCCACAGGGCCACCGGGCGGGCGCAGAGCTGTCGGCGAACGGCCCCGGGGCCGCACCGGAGCCGGACGACCCGCACGTCCAAAGCGCTAGAGCACAACTCGCCCGAATCCACACCGGGCGGGATTCCCCATGGGTCTGCCGGGGTGAAGGCACCCGGTCACCGGCAACTCCACAGGCCCGAAGGGGAGACTGCGACGGCTATGCCGTCCTGTGGCGACGCCGGCGGAACACCCGATAGACGAAGAAGGCGGCGGCCGCAACCAGACCGATCATCAGCGCCTTCATCAGCAGTCCGAAGACCACGCTCAGCAGTGGCACGGCGACTGCCGCAAGCAACTTGAGCAACAGCACGCTCACCACTCCGGTGGCCGCCACCGCACCCACGGCTTTCATTGCACCCATTGTTTCAGCTCTCCTTTTTTGTCGAGGGTTCGGCGAACCCATTCGCCTTTCCGGCTGCCGCAAACCCTGACAGCCGGGAATGTCTCCCTGCGGATGACCGCACTCCCTACCCGCGGAAGCGGTAGGAAAGTTTCATGAAGACCCCTTCGGCCTCGGGGCGCACATCGCGGAAGCGGAAGGCCTGCATGTCCTCCATGGCCCGCGAATACCCCACAAAGAATACGGTTCCGGGGGTGGGTTCGTAGCTCAGCAGCGCCTCGACCGAAACATCGTTGACCTCGGAACCCTGGAGCGCCCTACAGGAATCGGTCGGGTCGTCGGGGCACCATGAAACCGGCACGCCGCCGTCCGGGGTCATGAGGCGCCCCCGCCTCTGGCTTCCGTACTCGACGATCGTGCGCAGAAAGAGCGCGCGGCTGAACTGGTACTGGCCGATCAGGCGGGGAATCGTGGCCCGCGAGTAGAGCGACCCGTCGCGCTGCCGAAAGAGGCTGGTGTGATTGACGCTCAGATCGATGCTGAGATTGGTGGTCGGGAAGAGATCCAGACTTGCGCTGCCGGACCAGGAATCGGCGATATCGACCGGCGTATCGGTAATGAAGTCGAAGAGCGGCGTCTCGGCGCGCGACAGGCGAACGTTGCCGCGAATCTTGTCGAAGGGGCTGACCCAGATAAAGAGGGTGCCCGCATTGAGCCCCGCAAAGAAGGCCGGATCGGCTACAAAGGGGCGGCGCACGCCATCGCCGGACACTGTAAAGAGGCCCTCGTAGTCGGCGTGGTCGAATTGATACCAGGAGCGCCTGTAATTCCCCCAGAAGGTGATGTTGTTGCGCAGGGACACGCTGCCGCCAAGCTGAATGCGGCGCTCCTCGGCCCAGCCTCGCTGCCAGAAGGCGTCGCGGTCCCAGAAACCCTCGATCTCAAGGCTTGGTCCCCAGCGCTCGACGACGTCGCCGGGTTCGCCCCGGAAGTTGTAGCTCGCTTCGGAGCGGAGCTGCGAGATGCCCTTGCGACGAATGAAGCCGCTCCCGGCCGTAAAGTCATTCGAGATATCCAGCATGTTGGCCTCGAATTCGAAGTTGCGGCCGGTGCGCTCGAACTCGGCCGACACCAGCGACCCATTCGCGCGCGTGGCGTCGCCCTCGGCGGTACGACTGCCCGCCGCCAGCAGCGTCACGATATAGCGCTGCCGAAATTGGAAGCGGCCATCGAGCCCGGCCACCCGGTTGAAGCGGTCGCCGCTGTAGGAGCGGTCGGTATAGACCATGCCCACATTCGAGGTCGAGCCCAGATCGCGCCGCAGCCGGAAGATATTCACGATCGGGTGCGCATTGGCGTCGGAGCCGTCGGGGTGGGCAACGTCGTCCACCGCGTTGAGCAAACCTGCGTTGAAGCTGCCGATCTTGCCCTGGATCTTGGCGCCTCCGACCGGATTGACGATCGAGCGCGTATAGACAAGTTGCCGCGGCAGATTGAAGATCTCGGTTCCTTCCAGGAAGAAGGGCCGCTTTTCGCGCAGAAAGAGGGCAAAGCGCTCATTGACGGCGATCTGCCCGGCATCGGCCTCGACCTGCGAGAAGTCGGGATTGTAGGTGCCGTCGAGGGTCAGATCCGAGGTAATGCCGTAGGTGACGTTGAAGCCGAAATCGCCATCGACGCCCCCCCGCTCCAGTCCCCCAAGATCGTTGCTCCAGGCGCCCTGGTACGAGAAGGTCTGCACCGGATTGACCTCGAGAAAGAGCCCGCGGTCCAGGTCGCGCAGCCCATTCAGGCGGCCGAATTGCTCCAGCCGGTTCGCGACATTGGCGGTGATCGGCGCCCATGATTCGGAGTAGCCGTTGCGGGCAATGCGACGCTCGACCTGGATGCCCCAGTCCTGCACCTCCTGGTCACGAAACTTGATGCTCTTGAGGGGCACCTTCACCTCGACCGCGTACCCCCAGTCGAAGATCCGTCCCTCGGACTCCCAGACGAAATCGGGATTCCAGTCGATCGGCGGGCCCCCGCCACCGCCCCGCCGGGTGGGACCGCCCACGACCCAGAGTCCGTCCTGCTGCACCCCCAGCGGATTGACCATAATGACATAGCCGCGCCGCCGGTCGTTGAAGGTATCCAGGACGAAGCGCACATAGTCGTCCGAAAAGCCGTAGGAATCGCGGTCGCCCAGGGTGGCCCGCACCCCGTCCGGCGTGTCGTCGTAGGCCTCGACCCCGAAATAGACCGCATCGTCGCTGATCAGAACCCGCGCCACCGTTCGCTGCGTCGCCGGAACGCCCTCGACCGGGTCGAACTGCGTGAAGCCGGTCAGGATCGGCGCATTCGCCCAGGCTTCGTCGTCGAGCGTGCCATCGATGCGAATCCCGGCGCCCGGAAGCTGGACCCCGCTCACGTCGAGCTGGCCCCGGCTGCCGTGATACTCCACGCCGACAGGCGCCGTGTCGGTTTCGTCGGAGGCGGATGCGCGGCTGGCAGGCTCGGTCGCATCCTGAGGTGCAGCAGCCAGAAGCGCGACCACTGTCGCCGTCAATATCTTCAACGCACTTCGTCCTTGCCCGATGATTGCCCCGGGTGCCCGCAACCGGACACACCTGCATGGACACGCCTCTCAATGATAACGTTGACTCCCGGGCCACGCCGCCTCGCGTGCGATCCGCGTTCATTCAACCCGATGCCCTCATGATGCCTGCCAGCGATCGATCCCGGCTGCGCGCGAACGGCCTGACCCGCGCCCAGGCCGAAGCGCTCTTCGCGCAGCTCGCCGAGGGTGTGGCCACACCGCGCTGCCCCCGCTGCCCGGGGCTCTGCGCGGTGATCGAAACGCCACCCCGGCCCGATACGCCCTATGTGCGTCACCGAACCCTTGTGCGCTGCGCGCAGTGTGGGGCCACCTGCAGCCTGGAGCTCCCGAGGCGCCGGGCGTCTCTGACGGATGCAGAGGGGAAAGGCGCAACCGCGCGCCCACGCGGGAGCCGGACGCCCGCTCCCGGACGGAGCGTTGTGGCTGTGGCGCTTGCTCTGGCAGCCGCTGCGCTCTCGCCGGCTCCGGGGCGCGCGCACCAGGAGGGGGAGCAGCACCGCAATCCGGTCATTCCCAACCTTGTGGCGAGTGTGCGGGCCGCAGGGCTGGGCGGCGCCCTTCCGGGCTCCGGGAATGGCGGCTTTGCGATCTTTCATCATCCGGCGCTGATTGCCGGCGAGGGTTTTGGGCTTGCGTTGGGCAGAGCCGGCTGGCGCAACGGCGACGACGACGGGCATGACCACGAGAGACACTGCGACCACGACCGTCACCACGGGCGCTGCCACGGCGATCCCCACGACGCCGACGCGCTCGATCTTGCCCTCTCGGCGAGCGGCGATTGGCTGGGCGGAGGCGTTGCAGCCGGCCTCGCTCTGGCCCGCAGCGGCGACGAATCGCTGGCTGCGATCGGGTACGCGCGACCCCTCTTCGGCCTCCTGGCCGGCGCGACGGCCAGGCTCGTCACCCTGCAGAGCCCCGAGAGCGGCGCAGCGGCACACGCGGCCTCCTTCGATGTCGGGATCGCTCACGAATTCGACCGGTTCACCGCAATGCTCACCGTGCAAAACCTCGGCCCCGATCTGCGCCACGACAACGACGCCCACGTGCAGATTGCGGAGCGCGCCACCCTGGCCGCGGCCACCGATCGCATCCCTCTGGGTCCGCTCGATCTGGGCGGCGCCCTTCAGGTGGCGGTCGAACGCGGGGGACGGGTGGTGCCCGGGGGCGGTCTTGAGATCTCATACTGGCCGATTCAGCGGCGTGTGTTTGTGGGGCGAATCGGGGGAGTACGCACTCGCGGCAATGGTTCGCCGATGACGCTGGGAGCGGGCTTCGAGGGCGACCGCATTCGCATTGACTACGCCTTCAACGACGCCGATCCCGCGCTGGGCGCGCACCGGATCGGGGTGGCGATCCGGTAGCCTCTTCCCAACTTAGCCGCCGCGGCGGATGAACCACTCGTAGATTCCGTCGCCGAACCACTTCCGGATAAAGAGCAGCGGACGCGCCATGTCGCCCTTGACGTAGCGGCGGCGCGGATTTGCGGTGGTCGCGGCCTCGACGAAGACCTCGGCCAGAACGCGGACTTCGGTGCCACGCGCCTGCGCTCTCGGATTGGACATGGCCGCGATAAAGGCGTCCAACTGGCTCTTGTAGGGCGAATCGGGCGTGTAGTACTTGCCCATGTGCTGGCCCACAACATCGTTGAACTCGGTCCTGATCAGGCCGGGCTGGATCAGGACGACCTGGATGTTGAAGGGTGCGGTTTCGATGCGGAGGCAGTCCGACCAGCCCTCGAGCGCATGTTTGGTGGCGTGATACCAGGCCCCGAAGGGGAGGAAGATCCTGCCTCCCATCGACGACACATTCACGATGCGGCCCGAACGCTGTTCCCGCATGTGCGGCAGAACGCGCTGCGTCAGATCGGCCAGCCCGAAGATGTTGACATCGAACTGGTAGCGCGCGTCTTCAAGGGGGATTCCCTCGACTGGTCCGTACATGCCGAAACCCGCATTGTTGATGAGGATATCGATGCGGCCCGCCTCTTCAACGATCTGTTGCACAACCCGCTCGTTGTCTTCGGGTTTCGTGACGTCCATCTCGACCGGGCGGATGCCGTCGTCGGTCAGATCCTGCATGCGGTCCAGTCGGCGGGCGCCCGCATAGACGGTATGACCCTTGCGGGCCAGGAGAAGGGCTGCCTCGCGGCCCATGCCGGAGGAGGCACCGGTTATGAGAACGACCTTGCTCATCGTTTCAACCTCTCGTTTTTCAACCTTGCCGGGAGTTTTTACTGTCCGTGCCGGAGTGTGATCGCCGGAATGCGCTGTGAACGGGAAAGGCTCGGATGGCGACAAAGGCCGTGACAACCGGGAATCCCGTCCAGACTGCACAACCCTTAAATATAGCGAAAAACGCTCCGGGAAACAGGTCGGTGCCCTGTGCGCCCTGCTGCGACTGCAATCTCTGAACCACGGACTGCGCCGGGCGGCAGGGTGCGGGAGATGTTCAGCGTGCGGGGGGGTCGCCGGAATGGCGAGAGGCCGGAACCCGCGCCCCGCGAAAGGCCGGATGCAGCCGCGCAAGACCGATATCGTCGATCACGACGGTGCCCGCCTCGGTGCGGTCGAAGATGAGCGCGACCGTGGCCAGGGCGGCCGGATCGAAGGCGGGATTGGCGGCTGCAAAGTCCGCAAGGGGAACCGAGAAGTGTTGCAGGATCAGCTCCCAGGGCTCGGCGAAGCGTTGGGATTCCAGGTCGCGGCGCCGCAGGACGCGAATGGTGAGCGGCTTCCGCAGCGGGCCGTAGTCGTTGAGACGCGCGCGCGCCGTGTCGCCATCGGCATCGACGGCTGCAATGGTGAGTTCGATCGGCGTTGGCGCCGCCTGCGGTGCCATAGCCGCCCTGTCGCCGGAATCCGAACCCTGATCGTCGGTGCGGGAGCGGTTGCCGCGATGGCCTTCGTCGCCCTCATCCCCCTCAATTCGGTTTTGATTTGGGTTTCCTTCGGCGTCGGGGTCGGTGCGCGGCTCCGGCTTCCGGTCGAGAGCGCCCATGTGCAGCTCGAGGGTGGTTTCGGGGTCGGTGGACCAGCGCGCGGCCAGCCCGGCGGGAAGATCGAGGGTGAAGATGGCGGGCGGTGCGGGGTCGTCCGAGTCCTGAAAGCGGTTGTTCCAGCCGAGCCAGAGCGCCTGATTGATCTGCGAGGAGGAGGTGTTGGTGCGGTTGGCGGAGCGCAGCTCGAGACGGCCTTCGCGCCAGGTGCCAAAGTCGCTGGCGCCCAGGACGACGCCCGGAACCGAACCAGTGGTGACGTCAATGTCTTCTTCGAAGTCGGCGAGGGGACGAAAGGATGAATCCATGAAGCGGGTGATGTACATGGTCGGGGGGAGCCAGTCGCCGGCAACGCGATGATCGCGAAAGAGAGGGCGGTAGCGGTCGTCGCCCCGAAGGGTGATATCGAGGAAGGCCGAGATGAAGACGCGGCCGAATTCGCGCTGATCCTCGGGCGGGAGCAGACCGCCGAGTTCCAGAATGCGGGGACTGCGCGGACCATTGTCGTGGGCGCCCCAGACGGTATTCCACTGGCCATGATTGGCGCGATAGACATAGACGGCCGACTTGAAGAGATCGGCGCCGGGATCGAGGCGCAGGCGATTGAAGATGCGCAAGCCATGAAAGCTGGTGACGTCGCCGTCGTGGGAACCGTGAAAGACAAGATAGTTGACATCATTCAGCGGTGCGCGCCGGTCGGCGGGAAGATATTGACCATCGACGGGGGCAATCGAAACAATCGAGCGGATGTTGAAGTTGAAATCGAACTCGAGCGAGGCATCGTCGGGGTAGCGCTCCAGGCGATTGAAGGCTGCAGCGAGCGCAACAGCTTCGCCTCCGCGGGAATGACCGATCAGCGCAATATTGTTCATATCGACGCGGCCTGCGAAGGGACCGTCGGGATCTGCATTGAAGCGTTGCCACGCCTGTAGATGCTTGAGCAGAAGCCAGCCGCGGCCATCGTTTTCGCCGCGAATGCCGCCATTGATGAAGTTCATGTCCACCGACGCCAGAATGTATCCGCGACTTGCCAGAAGTTCGCCAAGCCAGTCGTAGCCAGGGTCGGAGAAGTCGCGCATATTGTGATTTCCGTGCACAACCAGCACAAGAGGACGCGGGCCGGGTTCGTCGGGATACCAGACGCGCGCATTGATGGGAAAGCTGTCGGGTGCAAACCCCCAGTATTCATTGCGCGAATCTTCGGAATTGCCAAGATCGACCAGCTTCGAGGCATCGACGGTTGCAGTCGCAATCTCCACCGAATCGCGGTACTCGGGGCGATTTTTGTCGGTGCCGCTCCCATAGTAGAGGGTCAGGACGCCGTGAGGACCGGGGCGGGCGGGATTGGGATGGTCAAGGTAGTGCTCGGCCAGAACGGTGGCCGCGTCGGAGGGGGTGAGCTCGAGAGAGCCGGCGCAGGCTGCGGCGAGGGATATGCAGAGGAGGACGGCGGGCGCGGCTGCCGGGCGGAGAGGGGAGCGGGTGGCGCGGGGGTGGGAGCCGGGGCGGGGGCGGGCAAGCGAAGAGTTCATTGAGGGGGGAGTGGGGACGGGGTGAGGTGGGGGCCGGGTGGGGTGGGGGATGAAGAATGAGGAGGGGCGATGGCGAGGGGGCAGGCGGGAGCGCGGCGGGCTACCCTTACAGTACATCAAAATCTTCTGCAGGGATTCCACATCATGAAACTCCGGACCGGCACCAGCGGCTTTTCCTACAGCGAATGGAAGGGGAAATTCTACCCCGAGAGGCTGGCCGCCCCGAAGATGCTCGGCTACTACGCAGAGCGCCTGAACAGCGTCGAGATCAACAACACCTTCTACCGGCTGCCGCGCCAGGAGATTCTGGAGAAGTGGGCGGCGCAGGTTCCCCCGGACTTCGCCTTCGTGCTGAAGGCCAACCGCAGAATCACGCACCAGCATCGGCTGAAGGAGGCCCGGGATCCGCTCGAATTCCTGATCGCAACCGCCACCGCGGCGCTGCAATCCCGGCTCGGCCCGATCCTCTTCCAGCTTCCCCCCTATCTGCGCGTCGATGTGGAGCGTCTGCGCGACTTTCTGCCCCTGATCCCGGATGGCGTGCGCGCCGCCTTCGAGTTCCGCCACCAAAGCTGGTTCACCGACGCGGTCTACCAGGCGCTGGCCGATCGGGACGCGGCCCTGGCCGTTGCGGATACCGGCGAGGGGACGCCCCCGCTCGTGGACACCGCTCCCTTCGGGTATGTCAGGATGCGACGGGCGGACTACAGCGCCGGGGAGCTGGCCACCTGGGCAGAGCGTCTGCGACAACGCACCTGGCAGACCATTTTTGTCTTCTTCAAGCACGAGGACGCCGGCGCGGGGCCGCGGATGGCGCAGGGATTCGGGGAGATGTGGGAGGGGTGAGGGGTTGAAAGCGAAGGTCGATGCCCCGATTCGATGGATCGTGCATGGCGGGGCGGTCGCTGACGGTGGTGGGACTGGGGGCGGGTGGGATTGGGGGCAGGTGGGGTTGACATTGGGGGGTGTATTGATTATTCATTGTAAATGCGTCGCATGAAAAATGAAGCTGGGAGGCTGAGCACAGTGCATATCAGCGAATTGACGACCTCGGGGTTCCGCTGCTTTCGCGACGACCAGAGGGTGCATCTTGCGCCCCTGACACTTCTGGTGGGCGAGAACAGCACCGGAAAAACCTCGATCCTGGCACTGGTGCGGGCGCTTTGGGACGTGGCGTTCCGGCAGCGTCCTCCGAACTTCAAGGAGGCGCCCTACGATCTGGGCAGCTTTGACGACATTGCCCATTACCGCGGAGGGCGCGGAGGGCGGGCGCAGGAGTTCCGCGCCGGATTTTCGGTCAGTGACTCGCGAAGAAGCGAGAACCGCTTTGCTTCGCGATACCTCTTCACCTTTCAGAAGGATGGTTCGGCGCCAAGTCCGCGAATCCGGCGAATCGAAAACCGGAATGGCGATACCTGGGCGGAAATTCGTCTGGAGCCCGACGACACGCTCTCGCTACGATTTGCGACACCGAATGGCGAGTGGCATATCACCAATACCGAAATGGCGGACATGGGGATGAATCGCATATCCTGGGATCTGGAACAGCGTGCGCTTACACCCCTGCGATATCTTCTATATCGAATCGAGAGACATGATGGATTCAGGAATGGCCCCGCAGAGGATGATATTGGCAAAATTGCCACACTGGAAAGAGGATATGGCCTGGGCATGCCCCGTCCCTTTGCAGGCGCACCCGTTCGATCGCGACCCTATCGCAATTACGACCCATCCCATACCAATCAGGATGCCGAAGGGGAGTACATTCCCATGCTCCTCTACAATATCTATCGCCACAACAGGGATGCCTGGGGAATTTTGCAATCAGGTCTTGAGCAATTCGGACAGGATTCCGGTCTCTTTGACGAAATCAGAATTCAATCCCTGGGGGGAAAAGACAGCGATCCATTCCAGATACAGGTACGCAAACACGGTCGGCACGGAAGAAAATCCCTGGGACCCTATCGCAATATAATCGATGTCGGCTACGGTGTCAGCCAGGTGCTTCCCATAATTACAGAAATTCTTCGCCAAAGCGGACCGCGCATGTTCCTTCTGCAACAACCAGAGGTACATCTGCACCCAAGCGCTCAGGCCGCCCTGGGCAGTCTCTTCTGCACGGTGGTCGGCAACCGAAAGCGGTTGCGCAAACAGATGATTGTGGAGACGCACAGCGACCATCTGATTGACCGAATTCGAATGGACATACGCGACGAAAGAGGAGGGCTCAGGGCCGAAGACGTCTCAATTTTGTACTTCAGGCGCGGAAATCTGGGCGTGACGATCCATTCTCTGGGATGGGACGCGGATGGCAATCTGAACGCCCGCGACGGCAGCATTCCCGACGGCTACCGCGAATTTTTTCGCAGCGAGCGACGCCGTTCTCTGGGATTGTAACTGATGTGCGTGATTCTTGATGCCAGCGCCCGCGACAGTGTGTTCGGCACAAATCGGACAGTTGCAGGCAGGCAATTCTTCGAATGGCTGGAGACGCAAGGAGCACGAATGATCGTTGGAGGAAAGTTGACCCAGGAGCTGGAGAACAGATCGGCAGTGTTCAGTCAGTGGGCCGAGACAGCCATCGCCGACGGTCGGCTTCGGCGTATCGCCGATCAGGATGTCGCCCGTGAGATCGAGCGCCTCTCTGCCGGGTGGAGTGGACTCTCAAACGATCAACATGTGATCGCTCTGGCCCGGATCAGCAAGGCTCGCATTCTCTTCGCGAACGACACAGAACTCTGCAAGGATTTCAGAAACCGGGAATTGCTTCCCGGACCCAGGGGCCGAGTTCCCCCTGCCGGGGATAGTCAAAACGCCACAAACAGCCGCAAGCGCCTCCTCCGCCAAACCCATCTCTGCCCCCATCGATAGGGTGCGCGCCTACGATCCCCAAAACAGGGGAATGAAGAGGGTCGCCGTCACCAGCAGGATCAGGTTGAGCAGACCGCCGACCTTTACGAAATCCATGAAGCGGTAGCCGCCGGGTCCGTAGATCATGACATTGGTTTGATAGCCGAAGGGGGTGACGAAAGAGGCCGATGCCCCGAACATGACGGCGACGAGGAGTGCGTAGGGGTTCACGCCGCCCTGCGTGGCCGCGAAGAGTGCGACCGGGGTGAGCATGACGGCGGTGGCGGCGTTGGAGACAACGGCGGTCATGATGGCGGTCATCAGGTAGAAGGCCGCAATGAGGCCGGTCGCGCCCAGGGGCGCCGTGAGGGTCACCACCCAGCCCGCGATCAGCTCTGCCGCGCCGGTGCTTTCGAGCGCCACGCCGAGCGGGATCAGGCCGGCCAACACAAAGATGACCAGCCACTCCACCTCGCCGTAGATCTCCTCGATATGTACGCAGCGCGTGAAGAGCATGAGGACCACGCCGGCAAGCGCCGCCGTCATGATGTCGAGCACGCCCAGGCTGGCGCTGAGCACAACCCCGGCCATGATCGCCGCCGCAACCCCCGCCCGCGGCCTCTTCCCGGATTGCGTTCGGATCTCGCCCAGGGGCATGACGCCGGGATCGTCGGCAAGTCGTTGCAGCGCGGGCGCCGCTCCGCGAATCAGGAGCAGATCGCCAACCCGAAAGGAGAGCTGCGCCAGACGTTCGCGCACGGTGACTCCATGTTGCTGGATGGCGATCACCGTCGCGTCGTAGCGCTGCGTAAAGTTGAGATCGCCGAGAGTGCGCCCCACAAAGCTCGATCCGGGCGCCACAAGCACCTCGACCAGACGGCCCGGCCCCGCCACCGGATCGAAGGCGTGCTCTTCGCCCTCCTGCGGGGTGCGGAGGTGCTGCCGACGGGCAAGCTCAACGAGGCGCGCCGCTCCTCCCTGTACATACAGAATGTCGCCCGACCTGATCTGCAGATCACCACAGGGCATGGCAAGCATCTCGCCGTCCCGCTCAATGTCGAGCACCGTGACGCCATGCCGCTGTCCCCACCCGAGCTGGGACAGCGAGCGGCCAATGGCAGGCGAATCCTCTGCAACGTGCAGCTCGGTCACGAAGCGGCGAACATCGTACCGGGCCGAGAGATCGGGGGTGCGCAGGCGATGGGGCAGCAGAACCCGGCCAAGGGTGAAGAGATACAGCAGACCCACCGCCAGGCAGATCAATCCCAGAGGGGTGATCGAGAACATGCCGAGCTGATCGAAGCCCCGTCGCAGCGCCTCGCCATGGACGACCAGATTGGTGGTGGTGCCCATCAGCGTAACCGTGCCCCCGAGGATCGAGACGAAGGAGAGCGGCATCAGATAGCGCGAGGGGGGCTCCCGGGCCTGCTCTGCGAGGGCGACGAAGACAGGCAGGAAGACCAGCACAACGGCGGTGGTCATCAGAAAGGGCGAGAGCAGCGCGCAGACAAGACAAAGGACGAACATGCGCGCGTACTTGCCGCCCAGAGGCGCGGTGCGCGCCCAGGCCCCGATCGCATCCACGAGACCGGTCTTGCGCAGACCCAGACCCAGCACGAGCATGGCGCCGACCGTTACGGTGGCGCGGCTGGATAGCCCCGAAACCGCCTCCGCCGGGGTCACGATGCCGCTCAGCAGAAGCACGACCGGCACCGCAAGGGCAATCTGGTCCACCCGCAGCCGGTCGAGAGCGAAGAGGACAAAGGTCGCCAGCGTCAGGCCGAGCACGAAGGCGATGGGAAAGGTCATCGGGCATCCTTGTTCGCGGTCGGCTCTGCAGTTGTTGATCTGATGTGGGGTGAGCAAGGCGGCGGAAGAGAGCGCAGGACGCCGCCGCCCATCGGAAACCGGACGTTGGGAAGATACACCTGGCGAGCCCAGCGGCCTTGACACGCCGGGCGCAGAACCCGAAAGTTATGGTGGGAGGCGCGGGAATCGCGTGGGAGATCCGGAATCGTCCGAAGCTGTCGGCGCCGTGGCTCCGGCGCTTGCCCGATGCCGCTCACCGCAGTCCGCTCCACACTCCGGGCCGCTCCATCTTCCAGGATCAGTCCCCAACCCCTCCAGGCCCCAGAAAAGAGTCATCCATGATTGTCAGGGTTCGCAAGAAGAGCGACATCCCGTCCTCGGAGATCACCTCCGAATCGGCATACCTCGACCGCCGCCGCTTTCTCGGCGCATCGGCCGGCATCGGCGCGGCATCCTTTCTTGGCATGAGCAGGCTCGACGCGACCGGCGCCCCCGCGCCCCAGGAGCTCGAACCCAACACCTGGGAAGAGATCACCACCTACAACAACTTCTACGAGTTCGGAATCGGCAAGTCGGATCCCGCGAAGAACGCCCACACCCTGGTGAGCTCGCCCTGGACGATCCGCGTCGATGGCCTGTGCAACAACCCGGGCGAGTACCAGCTCGAAGACTTCATCAAGCCCTCCACGATCGAGGACCGGGTCTACCGCTTCCGCTGCGTCGAGGCGTGGTCGATGGTGATTCCCTGGCGGGGCTTTCCCCTGGCCGATGTGATCGCGCGCGCCGAACCGGGCTCCAGCGCACGCTACGTTGCCTTCGAGACGCTCTGGGATCCCGAGCAGATGCCCGAACGGCGGTGGCGGCCGCGGATCGGCTGGCCCTATCGCGAAGGACTTCGCCTGGACGAGGCGCAACACCCCCTGGCCTTTCTGGTGAATGGCCTCTACGGTCGCGAGCTTCCGAACCAGAATGGCGCTCCGCTGAGGCTGGTCGTTCCCTGGAAGTACGGCTTCAAGAGCATCAAGTCGATTGTGCGGATGACCTTCACCGAAGACGAGCCGCCTACGACCTGGGCCACGCAGACGCCGGGCGAATACGGCTTCTATTCCAATGTCAACCCCGATGTGCGGCACCCCCGCTGGAGCCAGGCGCGCGAGAAGCGCATTGAGAGCGACCGGCTGCTCGGCTATCGTTGGCAGGAGACCGATTTCCTGAATGGCTACGCCGACGAGGTGGCGCACCTCTACGAGGGCATGGATCTGGAGAAGTACTTCTAGCAGTCCTCCGTGGACCGCTGATCCCCTCCTGTGGCGGACGATTCGGCTCCGATGACCGGCGCGAGCACCGACCGGCCCCGGCCTGCAGAGCGCAGCGCGCCGAAGAGGAAGCCGCACCGCACGGTCCTTCTCCTCAAAACGGCGATCTGGATCGTCGGGCTGGCTCCGCTTCTGTGGCTGGGAATCGGGTTCTTTCAACGCAGCCTGGGCATCAATCCGGTCGAGAAAATCATTCACATCCAGGGCCGGGTGGCGCTCATTCTTCTCCTGGCAACCCTTGCCGTCACCCCGATTCGTCGCCTCACCGGCTGGAATCGGATCGTTCAGCTCCGGCGTCTTCTGGGCCTCTTCGCCTTCGCCCACGCCTTCATTCACTTTCTGGCCTATGCGGGGCTGGAGCAGCTCTTCGCGCTTTCCTTTATTCTTGACGATGTGCGCGATCGGCGCTATATTACCGTTGGATTCGCAAGTCTGGTCCTCCTGTTTCCTCTGGCGCTGACCTCGACCCGGGGCTGGATTCGCAGACTGGGGAAGCGCTGGCAGCAGTTGCACCGGCTGGCATACCTGGCTGCGGCGCTCGGCGTTCTGCACTACTTCTGGAAGGTGCGGGCCGATACCTTCTGGCCCCTTGTGGCGGCGCTGACCCTGGCGGGACTGCTGGCCGTGCGCATCTTCTATCGCAAGAAGAAGAGGCCGCGATGAGACGATTCCTGGCGGTCGCGAGCACGACTCCGGCTCTGTGCATCGCCCTGACGACGGTGGCTCTTCTCATGGCGGTCGTCTTTCCGGCGCTGCCGATCGGCGGACCCTCGCTCGATGGCATGGCAGGCTATTCGTACGCCGAGGCCCTGGCCGCCCTGGAGAGCTACGGCAGAGAGGGCCGGCGCCTGTACGCACTCTATAGCGTGACCCTGGACACCCTGCTGATTGCTTCCTACGCGAGTCTCTTCGGCGGCCTCGCCTATCGCCTGCGGCCTTCCTGGCAGCCCTGGAAGCTCCTTTTCCTGCCGCTGGCAGCCGCAACATTCGATCTGGGCGAGAACATTCAGGTCATTGTCATGCTGACCCGGTACCCCGAGCTGTCGGCGATCCAGGTGACCGCAGCCTCGCTCTTCACCTCTGCCAAGATGATCGCCTTCCTGCTCAGTCTGGCCATGGTGGGTCTGTTGGCAGCGGGTGTTGCGATCGGCCGCCTGCGCGGCGCGCGCGTCCGCGAGGCAGGGGAGATCCCCGACCGATGACACACCCCGCCCGGCACGCAGTCGGTCCGCACTGGACGAGAGCCACCCGGGGCCTGACCGGGGTACTTCTGCTGGCGGCTGCCCTCGGAGGAACAAAGCCTCTGCAATCCCCGCGAGGCCCGGCGGAATCACGCGCGGCCACGCCCTTCTTCGGCGCCGGCAGCCCGTTCATGGCGCCCACCGCCGCCCTCTCGTTCCCTTTCCCGCACGCTCCCGGGACCGCGCCCGACGCCACTGCAAGGGAATTCGATCCGTTTCCGGAAGGCTTCGGCGCCGGTCAGCTTCAGCCACCCCCCACCTGGCACGAATTCTACTTCACGCGGGCGGCCTATTCATCGGGGGGCGGCTGGGGACGGCGGAGCAACGCCTGGGCGACCGATTTTCCCAAGTCCGACCGTCAGTTCCTCACGGTGCTCAAGCGACTCACCAATCTCGATGCATTCGCGTTCGAAAATGCGGTCACGCTGACCGATCCGAAGATTCGCCGCTATCCCTTCCTCTACGCGCTCGAGGTGGGGTACATGAATCTTGCGGAGGCCGAAATCGAGGGGCTGCGCAACTATCTGCTGGCAGGCGGCACCCTGATCGTCGATGACTTCTGGGGATCGCGCGAATGGGCGGTCTTCGAGTGGAACATGAATCGCGTTCTTCCCGGGCGGCCAATCGTCGAGCTGGAGCCGGATCACCCCATCTTCAGCACCTTCTATGAGATCGACGAAATTCTGCAGGTTCCGGCCTACGGGCGCTTTCGGGGCGGCCCGACCTGGGAGCGCGACGGCTATGTGCCGCATGTGCGGGGCATCGCGAACGACGAGGGGCGGCTGATGGTCATCGTCAACTGGAATACAGACCTGGGCGATGCGTGGGAGTGGGCGGAGCAGCCCGATTATCCGCTTCAGTACTCGACCTTCGCCTTCCAGATGGGGGTCAACATGATTATCTACGCAATGAGCCACTGACCGATGCGCATCTCTCGATCGGCGGACCCCATCCGGCTGTCTCGATCAGGATCCGGGCGTAAAGAGCGGCCGATTCACCGATGAACGGCATCTTCGAGCTCCTCTTCAAGTACCGTCCGGTGCTCTTTCAGGAGGGCGAACTGTCTCTGCTGGCGCCCTGGCCGGCGGCGGCGGTGCTGGCCGGGGTTTTGGCGCTGGGACTGCCCGCGCTCCTGAGCTACCGGGGCGCGCGGGGACGCAGCCGCTCCTCCGACCGTCTGGCGCTCGGCCTTGTGCGGGGGGCGATCCTTGCCGTTCTCTTCCTGATGGTCATGCAACCGGCGCTGGTTCTGACCTCGGTGGTGCCCGAGCGCAATTTCGTGGCCATCCTGGTCGATGACTCCCGCAGCATGACGATCACCGACGAAGAGGAGGCGCCCCGGGCCGAACGCGCACTCCACCTCCTGGATCCGGAGGGCCCGCTGATCCCGGCACTGGAGGACCGCTTCGCGGTGCGGACCTTTCGCTTCGCGAGCGGCGCCGAACGGGTCGCAAGCGTGGCTGACCTGGACTTCGATGGAAGCCGCACCCGGATCGGCGAGGCGCTGACCGCAGTGCAGAGCGAGCTTCAGGGGGTGCCTCTTTCGGGGATCGTGGTGGTGTCGGATGGGGGCGACAACGCCGACGAGGCAATCGGCGAGGCGCTCCTGCCGCTCCGCGCCGCCTCGGTGCCCGTCTTTACAATCGGAGTGGGCAGCGAAGAGGTGGAGGGCGACATTCAGGCGAGCCGGGTCGATGTGCCGGCCCGGGCGCTGGCGGGCACCTCCATGATGGTCAATGTCATGGTCGATGCGCACGGCTATGCGGGCCAAAGAGCATCGCTGGTGGTCGAGGACATGGGACGGATCGTCACCACCGAGGAGATCGTTCTGCCCGAAGATGGCCAGCCGCTGGTGGTGCCTGTGGCGATCACCCTGGAGACGGAGGGCACGCGCGAGCTGGTCTTCCGCATTCCGGAGCTGCCGGGCGAGCGCGTTTCAGAGAACAACGAGCTGCGCGCATCGGTGCAGATTCGCGACCGCACCGAGAAGATCCTCTACTTCGAGGGCGAGCCGCGCCACGAAGTCGCCTTCATGTTGCGCGCCATCCGTCCCGACGAAAACATCCAGGTCGTGCTGCTGCAACGCACCGCCGAGAACAAGTTCTTCCGCCGCAACCTCGACGACCCGCTCGAACTCGTCGAGGGCTTCCCGAACACCCGCGAGGATCTCTACCGCTACCGCGCACTCGTTCTGGGATCAATAGAGGCCAGCTTCTTCACCCACGACCAACTCGAAATGATCGCCGACTTCGTGAGCGAACGGGGCGGCACCCTGCTCATGCTGGGGGGCAGGCGCGCCTTCGCCGAGGGCGGCTACCTCGGCACCCCGCTCGAGGACATTCTGCCGGTCGCGCTCGCCGAACCCGTCGGCAACACCCCAACCGACCGCCTGGCCTTTCTGCGCGTCGCCCCCACCCCCGCCGGCGTCAATCACCCCATTACCCGCATTGCCGGCGACGCCGAAGAGTCCGCCGCCCGCTGGGACTCGCTGCCTCCGGTCTCAACCACCAATCCCGTCACCGAGCTCAAGCCCGGCGCGATCGCGCTCCTGCGCGGCACCCCGGTTCCCGCACCCCGCGCCGACAACGATCGCGGTTCCGTCTCACTCCCCGGCGACGCCTTCGCAGGGGGCGAAAACCGGATCGTCATGGCCTTTCAGCGCTATGGCCGAGGGCGCTCGATCGTTCTTGCCGTTCAGGACACCTGGCTCTGGCAGATGCACCATGCCGTTTCGCTCGAGGATCAGAGCCACGAAACCTTCTGGCGGCAACTCTTGCGCTGGATTGTGGCCGAGACCCCCGATGCGGTCGAGGCAAACGCCGTGGAAGAAACGGTCGAGGCGGGGGAAGCGGTCACCATCGAGGCCACCGTTCTCGATGCCGGCTTCCTGGAGGTCAATGGCGCCGATGTCAATGCGCGCATCACCCTTCCCACCGGCGAGACGCGCGCGCTGCCGATGGAATGGACGATCTCGGACGATGGTCGCTACACAGCCGCCTTCACCCCCGAGATGAATGGCAGCTACGAGATCGAGGTGCAGGCAGAGCGCGACACCACCCGTTTGGGAAGCGCCGCAACCAGTGTGCGCGTGGCCCCCGGTACCGCCGAATTTCGCGATCCGCGCCAGCGCCGCAGCCTCCTCGAGCGCATTGCCGACGAGACCGGCGGCCGCTACTACACACCCGCCAGCGCCGCAACGCTCCCCGAAGATATCCGCTTTACCGGTGGTGGCGTCACCGTCACCGAGGAGCGCGATCTCTGGGACATGCCGATTCTCTTCCTGCTACTGGCCGGACTCATGGGCGCCGAATGGATTCACCGCCGCAGGCGGGGGCTGGCATGACGAGCGCCAGAGCGGGGTGGCTGCGGGTTCCGGCCAACTGTTGTGCATTGGGGATGAAGGGCGGCGCCCCTGCCGCGGCTGCCCTGGCCAGCGCCCTGCGGAGAGGAGCGGCCGTGGCCACGAGCCGATTACGGTTGGCTGCGCCGTCCGAACAGTGTGGGAGCGCAATCAGTGCGGCTGCGGCCCCCCGGCCATTGCGCCTGTGGGCGGCCATCGTCGTCCTCCTTCTTCCTTTGGCGGCTCCTCCCCTGGCGGCGCAGAACACCCACATCCTCCTGATCTCCGGGCTCGGCGGCGATCCCGAATACACCGAAGTTTTTCATGGCTGGCTCAGCCGCTTCGCCGATGCCGCCACCGAGCGCTACGGCGTCCCCCCCGGGCGCATCACCTATCTGGCCGAACGCACCGATCTCGACCCGACCCGGATTCGCGCCCGCTCCACCGCCGCCAACATCCGGGCCGCCTTCGCCGGGATCGCGGCCGCGATGGCCTCGAATGACGAGCTGGTGGTGCTGCTGGCTGGACACGGCACCTTCACCGGCGGCGAGGCGCGCTTCAACATTCCCGGCCCCGACCTCTCGCCCGGCGACTTCGACGACCTCCTCGACGGCCTCGGCCAGCGGCGGATTGCGCTGATCAACGCGGCCACCGCCTCGGGCCCCTTCATCGAGGCGCTTTCGGCCCCCAACCGCGCAATCGTCACGGCCACGCGCAGCGGTCGCGAACGCAACCTGACCCGCTTCGGGCTGCACTTCGTGGACGCCTTCGCCGACGATGGCGCCGATGTGGACAAGAATGCGCGCATCTCGATCCTGGAGGCCTTCGGCTATGCATTGCGCGAGGTCGAACGCGAATACGAGGGCCGCAACCTGATCCTCACCGAACACGCAATGCTGGACGACAACGGCGATGGCGAGGGAAGCCGCGACCCGGGCGCGGACAACCCCGACGGAGCGCTCGCCGGCACCATCTTCCTCGGGGTGGCGGCCCAGGCAAGCACAGCCACCGGCGCACTCTCGCCCGCGCTCCGCGCTCTCTACGAGGAAAAGGCCGCCATCGAAGCCAAAATCGCCGACCTCCGCCGCATCAAGAGCCAGCTTCCCGCCGATCGCTACGAAAACGAACTCGAGGAGCTGCTGGTCGAACTGGCGCTGAAGAACCGCGAGATTCGGGTGGCAGGAGGATAGGTAGCCCCTCCTCGCCTCACACCAGCGACCGCCCCTGCCCTCCATCCGCCGCCAGACAGGCTCCTGTAATCAGGCTGGCCCGCTCCGAGGCGAGGAAGGCTACCGTGTCGCCGATCTCTTCGCCGCGACCGAACCGTCCGAGCGGCAGATTGGCCTTTACAAAGGCGCGCATTCCTTCCGGGTCGGACCTGACCCGCTTGTCCCAACTGCCGCCCGGGAACTGGATTGATCCGGGGGCCACGCAGTTTACGCGAATGCCGTCGCTGGCGAGTTCGAGCGCCATGATGCCGGCAGCCGAGATCAGGGCCGATTTGGTGGTGTTGTAGATCGACAAGCCGGGACCGCCCTTTTCGCGCCCGAAGACCGACGAAATGAAGACGATCGAGCCGCCGCCGCGCGCGCGCATCAGGGGAATGGCCAGCCGTGCGGTGCGGAAACCCGAAAGAACATTGAGCTGCACAATGTCGAGCCAGTCCTGGTCGGTCGTTTCCTCGAAGCGACCGCGCCGGTTGCCCCCCACATTGTTGACGAGAACGTCGATTCCCCCGAAGTGCGATTGCACCCTCTCGATCAGATGGGTTGTGCCGGACTCGTCGGCCACATCGCACTCCACCGCCAGCACTTCGGCCCCGGTCTCCTGCAACGATGCGGCCGCAGCCTCAAGCCCGTCCCTGTTCCGCGCGCAGATCGCAACCCGCGCACCCTCGGCCGCCAGCGCCCGGGCGCTATAGAAGCCCAGACCGCGGCTGCCTCCGGTGACAACCGCAACCTTTCCTGCCAGTCCCAGATCCATGGTTATGCCTTTCTGCAACCCGCAGACGGATGGCGGGCGGCCACATATTCAAATTTTGTGTTATGGATTTCCCGCATCCGAGTCCGAAATATTGGCCCGCAACAAACGCTCCAGATTGCGAATGTGCTCTTCCAGGGCGGTGTTCAACTGGTCGTAGCGCACAATTGCATCCTGGCCCGGCTCCTGATCGGCGCGCGTCAGATTGCCATACAGATACTGGAGCTGATCCACAAGCATGGGACGTGAATAACGCACCGGCGCCGTCACCAACTCCTGCTCAATCGCCTCAACTTCGGCGGCCAACCGGCCCCCGCCCCGCTGCCGCGCATCGCCAATGCGCTGAACTGCCAGTCGGGCCTCGCTCAGAGCATCGCGCGCCTGCAACGCCAACTCGATCTGGCGCTCCACAACCGCCGCACCGATCCCCTCGGCCGCCACCCGCGGATCCATCATGACCTCGAAGCTGCGGCTCGCACTCCAGTCCCCAACGGCAAGGCGCGCGGTGTACAATCCCGGCGGCACCATCGGCCCCCCGCGACCGGCACGCGCCGGATTCGCACTCCAGGGCCCCGGATAGGTCAGATCCCACACAAAGCGGTGCGCGCCCGCATCGGCAGGCAGACTTGGGGTGCCGAAACGTTCCAGACGCCACTCGCGCATTCCCGGTTCGGCGGGCAGCGTGTATTCACCGGGCCCTTCGCTCGAGAAGGAACGCACAACCTCGCCACTCGAATTCACAATATCCAGGGTGACGGGGCCGCGCGCATCCTCCGCCAGCCGATAATCGATGCTGACGCCTGCGGGCGGATACTCGGGTTCGTCGGCGCTGCGGGGACGAAATCCTCCGAAGCCGCCGCCATACCGAAGCCGGAAGGCGTCGCGCACATCGTAGAGATATGCATCGGCGTCGGCGATGCGGTCATTGAGTTCGTGCAGAGGCGTAAGATTGTCCATGATCCAGAATCCCCGTCCCATTGTCGACAACACCAGATCGCCCTGCACAACCTTCATGTCCGAAATCGGGGTGGCCGGAAGATTGCGCTGGAAGGACTGCCAGCTTTCACCATCGTCGAAGGAGATAAAGATGCCGAACTCGGTGCCCAGATAAAGAAGCCCCTCGCGATCGGGATCTTCGCGCACAACCCGCACCGGATGATTTTTCGGCACGCCGTTGTCGCCGGTGGTGATGCGCGTCCAGCTTTCGCCATAATCGTCGGTGCGATAGGTGTGCGGGGTGAAGTCGCCAAGCTGGTAGCGCAAAATCGCCACATAGGCCTTGGCCGGATCATGGTGCGAAACCTCGATCGTCTGAACGCGACCGTGCGGACCGACCCCCGGCGGAGTCACATCGTTCCAGGTGCGTCCGTCATCGCGCGTCACATGCACAGGTCCATCGTTCGCGCCCGCCCAGATAACGCCCGGCTCCAGCACCGATTCCTGAATGTCGTAGAGGACTGCAAAATGTTCCTCGCCGGTGACATCGAGGGTAATCGGCGTGCCCGACACAACCTGCGTTTCGGGGGTAAATGCGGTGAGGTCGGGCGAGATGGTTTCCCAGAGCTGACCACCATTTGTAGTCACATGCACAAATTGCGAACCATGATAGACGCGGTTGGGATCGTGGGGCGAAACGTGAACCGGAACCACGCGCTGAAAGCGGTACTCGAGATCGCGCGGATTGTGCCCGTAGAGGTTGCCGAAGCCGACATAATATTGTGCTTCCTGGCCTGTGCGACGATTGTACAGTCCGAAGCGGCCCTTGCAGTTTGCATAGACGATATCGGGGTCGCCGGGTTTGGGCACAACCGGACCGGTTTCGCAGCCGCCGTGGGCTTCCCAGGCCGACCGGGAGCCTGCGGGCTCCGAGCGCTCCGGCAGGCTGGGCACCGAGATGGTCGAGTTGTCCTGCTGACCGGCGTAGAGGCGGTAGGGAAATTCGTCCGACACATCCACCTGGTAGAGCTCGGCGGTGGGCTGGTTGTACTGCGTGGACCAGGTGCGTCCCCCATCCAGCGAAACATTGGCGCCCCCATCGTTCGACTGGATCATGATCAGGGGATTGTCGGGATTGATCCACAGATCGTGATTGTCGCCGTGCGGGGTGCGCTCGGAGTTCCAGGTTGCGCCGCCATCGGTGGACTTCCAGTGTCCCTCGGCCATTCCCCAGAGGATGTCGGGGTCGGTGGGGTGGCCCTCCAGGTTGTTGTAGTAGAAGGGCCGATTGCGAATCGGCTGAAAATCGGTGACCTGCCGCCAGGTGGCGCCCCGGTCGTCGGAGCGATAGACGCCGCCGGTGTCGGCCGGAGCCTCGATCAACGCATAGACCCGGTCGGGATCGGCCGCGCTGACTGCCAGATCGGACTTGCCGCGGAGCCCGGAAGGCAGCCCGGCGGTGGCCTCTTCCCAGCTGTCGCCCCCATCGCGCGAAAGATAAATGCCGCCCTCCATGCCACCCGAGATGATCGTCCAGGGCTTGCGCTCCGCCCGCCACATGCCGGCGTAGATCGTGCGTGGATCGTCGGGGGCAAATTCCAGATCGACCGCGCCGGTGCTGTCGGACACGAAGAGCACCCGTTCCCAGCTTGCGCCTCCGTCGCTGCTGCGGTACACGCCACGGTCGGGGTTCGGCGCAAAGGGATTGCCGATTGCCGCGACATAGACAAGATCGGGATCTTCGGGATGGATCAGGATCGCGCCGCTGTTGCCGGTGTTCTCGAGCCCGATATGCTCCCAGGTGGCGCCGGCATCGGTCGATTTATAGACCCCGTCGCCGATAATGACATTGCTGCGCAGCCCATCCGAACCGGTCGCCACATAGACGACCGCCGGATCCGATTCGGCCACGCGGATCGCGCCGATCGAGCCTGTTCCAAAATAGCCATCCGACAGATTGATCCAGTTGTGGCCATAATCGGTGGTCTTCCATACCCCGCCGCCGGTGGCGCCCATGTAGAAGGTCGAGGGGTGGGCGGCATGACCCGCAACCGCCGTAACGCGCCCCCCGCGCGAGGGACCGACGTAGCGGTAGCGAAGCGACCCGAAGAGGGCGTCGTCGAATTGAGAGGCCGCCATCTGCGCCAGGGCGGGGGCCGGGAGGGGGGGACTGATCGCCACGGCTGCGCTGAGCGTGACGATGCCGAGAATCCTTTTCATGCGGGAGCTCTTTTCATTCGGAACGGGGATTGGGCAAGGGCGATCGGGTGCGATCCCATCTCTGTCATGCAACAATGTACAGCCATGCTTCGGAGTCTGCGTATGGGCGAGAGGCCAGGGAGAGCGACCGGACTACGCGACGCGGGGCCGGGATTGCGCCGGGCGAAGAGCGGGAGCCTTCGGGTCGCGGACCGGCTGCAGCAGCACGAGACCGATCAGAAAGAGCGCGGCCAGGACAAGGAACCCGGGGCGCTGGTTGCCACCCGCAAGGAATGTGACCCCTCCGAAGAGGAGCGGTCCCAGCACCGAGGACGATTTACCGCAGAGGGCGTAGAAGCCGAAGAGGGCGGCTTCGCGACCGGCAGGAATGAGCGACGCCATGAACGCGCGGCTGGCCGACTGGACCACGCCCAGCCCCAGGCCGACCCCAACCGCCAGGATATAGAAGGTGATCGGACTCTGAACAAAGAAGGCCGCGATCGCCGCGATGGTCCAGAGCAAAAGCACACAGGTGAGAACCCGCTTGGGGCCCAGCGAATCGGTAGGTCTGGCCAGAGCAAAGGCCCCGATCAGCGCCGAAAACTGCACAATCAAAAAGAGCAGGATGACCTGCTCCTGGGTAAAGTTGAAGGTGCCCTGGGCAATGACCGCAGCCATGACAATCACGGTCAATACGCCATCGATATAGAAGAAGTAGGCGAAGAGAAATTGTCGCAGTGCGCGGTCGCGCCAGACCTCGGCGCCAATGCGAATCAGGTCGCGCAGGGAGCCGGTCGCCGCAGCCTCGCCGGCCTCCCCCCGGGCGAGTGGGGTCGGGGGCGATTCGGGGAGCGTTTCTGTGGGTGAGCCCCGGTTGGCGGCCCGGACGGGAAGCGCTCCCCGGTCCGGCGGCAGATACAGAAAGGCCGGAATTGCAAAGACAAGAAAGAAGGCCGCAACAACAAGCCAGACCAGTTCAATCCGGCCCACCAGAGGCAACACCAGAAGCAATCCAAGCGCCGAGCCCAGATAGCCCGCCGCAAAACCGTGCCCCGAGGTCCGCCCGAGCTGGGCACGGGGCACAATATCGGGCAGATAGGCATTATAGAATACATTGGCGATCTCGAACCCGAAGTTTGTCACAACAAAGATGACAAATCCGGCAATCACCATCCCGCTGCCCAGGGTCGTCATGAACCCCAACCCGATCAGACAGAGGCCAACTCCGGCGCCGAGAAAGCGCTTGCGTCTGCCGCTGCGGTCGGCAAATGCGCCCAGAAAGGGAGACGTCAGCGCAACCGTGAGTGCCGAGGCCGCAACCGCCAGGCCCCACCAGAGGTCGCCCAGTCCCCCCTCCTCGCCCACGACCGCCGACCGGTAAAAGGTGGGAAAGACCGCCGTGGTGACCACCGCCGGATAGATCGAGTTGGCAAAATCGTAGAGAATCCAGGCACGAATGGTGCGTGGCGGAGCCCGAGGCGGCTCGGGGCTGTCCGGCGGGGAGGCCGCACCCGGATCGGCGGTGCGAAGACTGCTCATGCAGGGGAAACTTTCGTTACTTCCCGCGCGCGCGCCGAATTCCTGCCGCCACCCCCGTCCCCACACCGATGCCCACCAGTGCGGCCGGTCCAAAGGTGATCACCGGGAGCGCCGCCAGCGCCACCGTGGCCACAGCGCCCGTCGCAGCTCCGGTGCCGATCGCCGATCTCTCCACGACCTTCGTATAGCGAAGCCGCCGCTGGATGAAATCCTTGCTCTTCAGATGTCCGAAGACCCCGGCCACACCCCCGACTCCAAGTCCCAGAAACTCCAACATCGTCCTGTTTTCCTTTCCCGGGCCGTGCACCCGGTGCGATTTGTCGTGATTACGATGGCCGACCCATCTCGCTCCATGCGCGGCTGACCTCGGTCGAAACATCCTGCAGCGCAATGATCGCTGCCGCATCGAGCTTGCGACTGATCCTGTTGCCCACCAGACGACGAAGGAAGCGCAAAGGTTCCTGAAAATCGGCATCCAGGAGGGGATCGCTACCGCGACTGAGGTTCTCCAGGGTGCGAAGCGCAAGGTAGGTGTCATCCAGGAGACCGGCCAGACCCTGCGTCATCTCCGGAATCAGGTCAAGCGGATCGATGAAGTACCGCGCTGCATGCTCCAGGAGCGGCATCACCACCATGTTCAACCCGCGCTGATCAGCCGCATGGGCCGCGTGCGCCAGAAGCAGCGGCACCGTTTCCATGACCTCGACCGCCACCGCAGCCGCATCGGCCACATCCTGGTCGCTGGCATCGGGCTCCACTCCGCGAATGAACTCCTCCAGGCGACCCTCGTCGCGCGCCCGGGCGCTGTCGATCACTGCCTGCACATCCTTCAGATTCATCGTTCGGCCACGTTTCTGTATACCACCAGCCCCCCTCCTCTGCCACCCGCCACCAGATCGGGATCGCCATCGCCATCCAGGTCGGTCCAGGCTGGAGCAGTGAAGGTCGGCAGGGGGTGCGCAAAGGATTCCATCTCGACAAAGCGCGGCTCTTCCGCCGACCCCTCGTTGCGATAGAAGAGCAATCCCGACGCCTCCGACCCCAGCGCAAGATCGAGATCGCCGTCGCCATCCCAGTCCAGGAGCGCAGGAATGCTGCGGCGGCCCGCATCGATCTCCTGAAAATCGTCCGACACCAGCTCGAAGCGCGGCTCTTCCGCAGTTCCCTCGTTGCGGTAGTAGTTCAACGCACCCGACGACTCGCCGACGAGAAGATCCAGATCGCCATCGCCATCGAGATCGCCCAGCGTCGGCGTGGTATTGCGCCCCCGCGTCAGGGTGGCGGCCGCCGAATCGACGAGGGTCCAGCGCGGCATGACGCCCTGATCATCTGCGCGCCGATCGTTGCGATACCAGGCCACATGGTCGCGCCACTCGCCCAGAACCATATCGTCGTCGCCATCGCCATCCAGATCGCCAAAGGCCGGAGCGAAGTGGTAGGCTTCGGGCAACCCCGGAATCCGCCCCCGCGCATGGAAGACCGGCCGATCTGCCGCCCCGGTGTTCTCGAAGAGGTACAACCCGGCTGTGCGCGTGCTGTCCGTTTCGATCTTGTTCGACAGGAGCAGGTCGAAATCGCCGTCGCCATCCAGATCGGTGAAGGCCGGATACGATTCAGCGCCCACATCGAGCGTTCCAATCAGTCGTGTGTTGGCAATGGCAAAGCTCTCGTCGGCGCCCTGCACAAATTGGTACAGATTCTCAACGCTGCTGCGATTGGGATTGAAGGCGCCTCCCAGCACACCCATCGTCAGGTCCATATCGCCATCGCCATCGATATCGCCCAGCGCCGGCGCATTGTACCCCGAGGTTCCCACGGCATCGCCGATCGGCCAGGGCCGGGGCGTTCCCCGCAGAACCGGCCGACGACAGGTGCCGGTATTCTCGATCAGCAGCAAGCCGGGTTCGAAGAAATCGCCCCAGAAGAGATCGTGGTCGCCATCCTGGTCGAAATCCCCGAGCGCCATTGTATTCGCTCCATGCCGACTTCCCTGCATGGCGCCAATGATCTCGATGTCCTCGAAGGAATCGGTGATGTGCCGGAAGCGCGGAATGCCATTCGCATCCACATCGAGCGCCTCATAGCGGGTAATCGATCCGGTGAGCCGGCCGATCAGCAGATCCAGGTTGCCGTCGCAGTCGATATCTGCCGCATTGGGGATATTCTGCCGATCCGAAAAGACAGGTTCGCCCTCTAAATCGCGCAGGGTGTCGGCGGCGAGGACATACGACGCCGGACCCGCTCCCCCATCGTTGCGATAGTAGCGGATATGACTGAAGGGCGATTCGGCCAGCAGATCCAGATCGCCATCCAGATCGACGTCGACAAAGCGGAACCACTCGCCGACCGCCAGCTCCTCAAAGTGGTCTGTGACCCAACGAAAGCGGGGCAACCCATTGTCGCCCAGAGTCTCGTTGCGAAAAAACATCACCTGATTCGAGATCTCCTGCAGAAAGAGATCCGGATCGCCATCGCCATCGGCGTCCGCAAGCTGCGGCCGGGGCAGATTGAAGCCGCCCAGAAAGGGGTGCGGGATGGCGTCGCCCGTCTCGTCGAAAAAATCGATTTCATAGACGACGCGCTCCCACCCGGCAGCATCTGCAGGATTCCACCCTCGCGACTGCGCCGACGCCGCAGAAGCCAGCCCGGTCGTCAGAAGCAGAGTCCCGACGACAGCCGACGGGCCACACCGAACGGCATCTGCGCGCCGCGGCATTCGTGCTGGACGCTGTGCTCCACGCTGCTCCCTGTCCCGATGGACGGGGGGGTTCAGGTTCATTCGCCCGGTCCGATCGAAATTCCGGCCGGATAGGCACCCACCTCAATCACCTGTACAACCTCGAAGCTGCGCGTGTCGATCTTGACGACCGTTCCCACCTCGGCATTGTTCTCTACCGCGCGCCCTGGCGTGTAGCTGCCCTTCTGGTTCCGGTTCGAGACAAAGAGCCAGCGCCCATCTGCGGTGACCGCGCTGCCGTGCGGCTCCACGATTCCCGGTCCCGAGAGACGACGCGCGACACTCCAGCTCTCCGTCTCGACCTCGACGATCTCGTCATCCTCCAGAAGCCCGAACCACACCCGCGACCCATCCGGCGCAAAGACCGGGTGCCAGGGCTGCGATCCGACCTCGATTGTGGCCACCTGCACCGGCTCTGGCGCAGTGGCGTCGAAGACCAGGAGCTGGCCGGTCAACTGTGCCGTTGCGACCAGCCAGCGACCATCGGGCGAGAGAGCGAACTGCACAATGGTGTGGGGCGCACCCTCGACATCGGTCAGCTCGGCCTCGCCAGCGGCGCCATCGACGACCGCGATCCGGTTCTCGACCAGCGATGCCGCGAAGACGCGCTGACGCCCGGCGTCGACGATCAGCGCATGCGGACGCGGAAAGAAGACATCAAGCTCTTCGATGTCCATCGCATCGCGCACCACCCGCCCGATCCTCTGCGGTGGATTGACCGCCATCATCGAGCGCCCGACATAGAGGATGTCGGAGGCCGGATCGACGGCCAGGAGACCGGGCGTCTCGAAGGGAACCCGCCCCACCAGCTCGGCCTCGCGGTTGAAGCGCAGCACATGGCCGCCGCCGATAAGCGAAACGTACCAGTGGCTGCCGTCGGGGTCGGTGGCCGTGTGGTGGGGACGCGAGTTGGCGTCGAAGCCGAGATCGGTCATATCGACCGTATGCACCACCTCGCCCGTGGCGACATCGATGACCGAGACGCTCGCCGCGCCCTGATTGGCAACGTAGACGCGCTCGCCCCCCGCCGATTGTGCGGAGGTGGCAGCCGGGAGGGCCAACGCCGCCATGAATGCCAGCGCAAACCCGATCAGCCACCGCCGTGTGCGCCCGAACGCCCGTGAAGAGGCGCCAGCCGGCCCGTACTGCACGTTTCCGCCTCTTTCGATCTTTCGCCTTCTGTGGAATCTGTCCATTTCGCCGATCTCCGCCTCCTTGTTCGGTACCGTCGGCTTATGCAGCTTTCGTGCCACAATCCGTTGAAGACTCAGGAAACCGGGGTCCGGTCCCGCTTCCGGACCAGGAAGAGACCCTGCGAACTCGAAGTCACCAGGATGATTCCCGAATCGAAGAAGGGGTAGTTGCTCCACGAGCCGTCCATCGCGGCAAAGTCTTCGCCCGGTACGGTGTCGAAGAAGGCCACCTCGGTCGGGTTCTCGACATCGGTGATGTCAAGGATGCGCAATCCGCTGTTGTAGTTGGACTGATACATGAGGTTGCCGCGAATGTACAGGTTGTGATCGCTGGAGCGATTTTCGGAGAGATGTTCCTTCAGCAACAACGGTTCATCCAGATCCCTCACATCCCAGATCAGGGTGCGCGTGAACTCGGAATTGCCCTGCACCTCGTCCAGCTCGTCGTTCATGTAGAACCAGGCGTGATCCTCGGTGAGCCAACCCTGATGGGCATAGGAGACATTCGGGTAATCGGCCACGCCGATCACAACCGGGTTGTCCTTGTCGGTGACATCGGCGATCGAGAGCGCGGTCTCGTTCGAGCCCAGGCAGATCTCGCGACCCGCGTACTCGGTGTCGGGGCCATGATAGACCACGCACTGCGCGTCGTGCGAATAGCCGGTCTCGGAGCGTCCGGTGCCGGTGTGCGAGAAGCAGCCCGCAAAGGTCGGGTTGCGGGGCTCGTTGATGTCGATCATGTGGAGCCCGCCGCCGCAGGTGTCGCCGCCGCCGCTGGAGCCGACCGCATAGGCAAATCCGGTTTCCTCGTTAATCACAATATTGTGAACGCTGCTGACGCGGTCGTAGTGGGCATCGACATCGAAGGTGATGAGTTCGCCAGCAAAATCACGCAGGCGCGTCAGATCGAAGACCTGTATTCCATGACCCGGGGCGTTATCCGCCACAATGTAGACATGATTGCTGAAGACCTTCATGTCGCGCCAGATGCTTCCCGGCGAACCCTCGGTTTTCGGCAGGTTGCCCACCACAACGGGATTGACGGGGTCGGTGACATCGACGAAGGAGGTGCCATCCATTCGCCCGACGATCGCATAGTCGCGACGGGTTTCGGGATCGGTCCAGCCCCAGACATCGTTGACGCGCACACCGCGCGCGCCCCCGAGATCCTCGACCGGAACAAAGGAAACCAGATCGGCGCCGCTGCATCCGAAGACCGAGGCCTCGCCCTCGTCGGAGCAGGCCATCTCCTCGCCCATCACGGCCTCGTAGCCCTCCACCTCGACGAAGAGCGGATCCGATGCGACCCATCCATCCGCACTCTCCTCGAAGATGATGGCCTTGCCCAGACCGTAATCGGCCTGCGGCATTCCCGATACGAAGACGCCCTCGCCCAGGGCGATCAGGGTGCCCAGGCGATCGCCGGCTGCGATGCCGGGAGCGGTGATCCGACGCACCGAGCTCCATCCACCCGCGTCATCGGATCCGAACTCATAGATCGCGCCGCGTCTTTGATCGATCCCCGGCGCGGCCACCCAGAGCATGTTCCCGCTTACCGCCAGGGCGGCGCCGAAGTTGTCGCCGCTGCTGCCATCGAAGGCCGCCAGACGACCCGCCTCGGTCCATTCGCCCTCCTGGTGAACGAAGGAGACCAGGTTGCCGGGCGTATCCGGCGACGCCCCGCCGCCCACCAGGATGCGGTCCGGCAGAATCGCGACCGAATTCCCGAAGAATGAGCCTTCCTCGTCGATTGCCAGTTCGCCGGTCTGCGACCATTCTTCGGCACCACGCTCAAAGGTGTATGCCACCCCCGAACGCGCATTGACGAAGGGCGCGCCCACCACCAGGGTTCCGTCGGAGATTGCCAGCGACGCCCCGAAGCCGGACTGGCGCTGCCCGCCCGGATCGGCAATGTAGGCCTCCTGGGTCCAGGCGCCGCCATCGTTGCGGAAGATCAGAACCCCGGTGTTGCCATCGAGCGACCCGGCCACGATTGCGGCCTCGTTTCCACTGATGGCCGCACTGACGCCGAAGATCATTCCTTCGGGCATGTCCATGGGCGTAAAGGCGCCCTCGTACTGCCAGCCCGATTCGTCGCGCAGATAGGAAAAGGCGCCGGATTCCTCGAGCGAGCGCTGGTTGATGACCGCCACCACGAGGCGACCCTCGGAGAAGGCCATCGCAGAGCCCAGGCCGCTGCCCTCAAAACCGGGCGGTCCGGGAAGCATACCCGTCTCGACCCAGCCGTCGTCGCCGCGGGTATAGATGAGCACCGCCCCGCTGCCATCGGCGCCACCGGGGTCGGCGATCAGGATCTCGTCGCCTGCAACCGCGACTCCGCTGGCGAATCCCTGCGCGTTCAGTGCCGCGGAGTGCCCGGGCGCCAGCATGACCGCAATCAGCGCGAGCGCCCGCAGCGCCCCCGAACCGAAAGAGTGTGTCGTTCCGTTCATTTTTCCTGTCTCCTGAGCCAGGTTCGATTGAAAAGCAGACCCATATCCGACGAACGCGGAACAGGCCCGTTGCACCCGCTGGAACGCGGGCAGCACACAGTGTGTCGATCTGTGGTTTCGGCGTCGCGCCTCATTCCCCTGCTACCCCTTCCCCGCTGGCGGCGATGCGGCCAACAAGGCTGGCATGATTTCCGTCCCCGGACAAGGCCGGGGCCACCCCGGGACGCCATCGCCGCAGTTCGGCCTTCGGTGCACTCTTCCAGCCCGGAGACTCGCCGCTTCCCGGTGCGCGGCGACCATTGCAGGCTAGGAATCCTGAGGATCATCGACCGGAGGAGCAAGAAGGTCGATCATCCAGGAGGCATCCAGAAGCTGCTGGGCGACCTCGTTGGCGTTGCGTCTGAGCTCGGTGAGGACGAAGTGCAGCCGCTCGGACCCGTTCTCCATCAGCGCCTCGAGCTCGTGCAGCCTGGCGAGGCGTGGAATGGGCAGGCGCGGTGTAGCCGGATCATGCTCAAAGCGGGGCCGTTCGGAATACCCCACCGGAACCAGCAGACGGCCCAGGCGGAGCAGGATATCGTTGGCGATTGCGGGATCGATGGCAGCGGCTTCGATTCGTTCATGGAGTGCGTTCAGCCTGTCCGACAGTGTATCGAGAGCCTTGCGAATGGAGCTGATGTCGAAGCGCCGGGCTGCCAGAGCCTCATACGCCTGAAGCGCTTCGTCGAGCTCCATCAGGGTGCGCCGATAGTCCAGCGGCAGAACTCCGGGCCCGACGAACTCGCCAATTGCGGTCAGATAAACCCTGAGGTCGCGCTCCAGGTTCTCGCGATCGGCCAGTTCGAGCCGATCCTTTTCGGTATGCCAGGCAATGTCTCCGCCGCAGCCGCCCACCGGGTAGTAGCCGAGACGGGCGCGCTCCTCTTCGGGAATGTTGGAGAGGAGCATGAAGAAGGAGCTGATCCCGATCTGATTGAAGGAGTAATCCCCGGCGCGCAGAGGGCGCTGACGCCCAGGTTCCTGATCGGTGACGCTCTGAATTGCCGTTCGGCACACCGCTTCGGTCTCGGCCATCCACGGCACCTCATCGTAGCGGGTCGCGCCGCGGCAGCCCGGCGAATCGATATTGATGGCGGCCACGCAGTTGCGGCGCAAGTCCAGCCCAAAGTTGTCGGCGTACCAGGTTGAGCCGCCATATCTGCCGGTCGAGTGGGCCGGCCACCAGGCAATGCGCACCGAGCGGTACAGGTCTTCGCGATGTTCGTGGAGAATTCGTGCCAGCTCCAGAAGTGTGGCGTCGCCTACGGCATTGTCACCGATGCCGATGTCCCACGAATCGTAGTGGCCGTGGACGAGGAGGAAGGTGTCGTCATCGGCCCGGCCTCCCTCGATGTGAACCACCGGAAGCGAACAGGTGAACCAGCCCTCGGTCAGCTCGGTGTGCAGCGTGACGCGCTCGGCGCCATCCTGGATGGCCTGCAGAAGCTGATCGCCATCGGGGCGGTTGATCGCAAGAATGGGCGTCTTCGGCTTGAGTCGCAACTGCGATTCGTCCGGCGCGCCCCAGATTGGTGTGCAGATGCCCCAGTGAACCCCGACGCCGGGATTGATGTACACCTGCCCTGCGGCGCCGGCAGCCTCGAAGCGCCCAACCATGACCGGCATGGGGTAGCCCTCGGTAATCACGATTTTGCCGCGCAGATCGGGAAGGTCTCCCTCGACCGTTGATCCGAAGAGATTGGCGGTTCCGCGAATCGGCTCGGCCGGGACATGAATGGGAGGAGCCGCCAGGCCAGTCTCACCGGTTGTGGCCGCAAAGGAGGGGGGCTTTCCCCGGATCTCCACCCCATCAATCTCAAGCGATCCGCTTCCGGGCACGGAAAGAAAGAGCTTCGGCTCGAACACTTCATGCGGGATTTCCAGCGTCTGCAGTCGGGTCGAGATAAAGTTGGCGGCGGCGCGCTCATGTACTGAACCGGATTCGCGCACCAGCACGGAATACCGTTGAATCAGGCTCCAGCCCAGATCGAAGGAGGCTGCCGCTCGCAATCTTTCGGCGAGACTCATGGTCCGTCCTCTCAGTGTATCGACAGATTGAAATACGGAATCGAACTCCGAATATAACTGTCAACACAAGACCACCGACCGACCGCCACGCACACCGGCTTCCGCACGCGCTCGGCCTGACGGGCGGCGGGGAGCAGAGCGCAAGGCGGAACGCCACGAAACCGGTATGGCGGCAGCGCCTGCAAAAGGCCGCCTGGAGGGCTGCGGAGATCCGCCGAACGAAGTCACGCCCAGGCGCCGAGAGCGAACTCCCGGCTCGTGACGATCGCTCCGACTATCGTTCCATGGCATCGGGCTCGGGACGGAAGCGGCGCATACCCGCATGCGCCACAAACCAGGACGCTGTCATGACGAGACCGCACAGCGCAACGCCCACCATCGGCATGAACCATAGCAGCGATGGTTCGCCGATCATGCGCTGGAGCAGATCGAGCGGGCTCCCGAATATGCGCTCGCCCAGCCATGAAAGACCGAGGGAAAGAGCCATCGCCGGGAGAAAGATTTTGGTCAAAGCTTCGGAAGGTTTGAAGCGAATCGCGGCAGCAACCAACGCCCAGCCAGCTCCCGAAAAGACCAGCCAGAGGGCGGGCGCGGCAGCGAGAGCGATGCGGAAATCGAGCAGCGTCTGCAGCTCCGGGAAAAGATCCCGCAACCCGGAGAGGTTCACGGCCAGGACAGTCGAAAGCAAAATGCTGCATCCCAGCGCACAGATCAGGACCACGACAAAACGGCTCAGTACCAGGGTGGAGGCCGGAACCGGAAGATTGACCAGAAACTCCATGGTCCCATCCAGCTTGTCCTGCAGGATGTTGCCGCACGCCATAAATAAAATCGAGGAGATGAGGACCGCAAGTATGAAGAACAATGTCGAGAGACTGAACAGGTTGAACCACAACCCGATGGCAATCAAGCCACCCCCCAGGAGAATCAACCGGCGCAGGGGCTTGACAAGCCGCTTCAGCTCAAGAGCGAGCAGGGGTTTCAGCATCTCATCGGAAGTCTTTGCATTCATGTCAAATCTCCATGGGCCCCGGGCCGGGGTCCTGTCTTCGGGGGATGAGCATCGGTGCCTGGGGCCGGGTCTTCGAGCGTTCCCTGTAATGTTCGATAGAGAATCCCCGACATCGACAGCTCGTCGTGACGCGCGCGCAAATCAGCGGCGGAGTCGTCCGAGACGATGCGCCCTGCCTTTATGCATACGATCCGGGTCGCGACCTGTTCGACATCTTCCAGGATGTGACTGGAGTAGAGCACCAGCCGGTCGCCCCCCACAGGCGCGCAGGCATTGAGCGTATTCAGGATCTCGCCGCGCATGACCGGATCAATGCCCGAGGTCGGTTCATCGAGGATCAGGAGGGGAGGGCGGGAAGCCTCGGCGGCGATCAATGCGAGCTTGACGGCCATCCCCTTCGAGAGGGTGCCAACCTTCGATTCCGCAGGCAGCTCCAGGCGGGTCATCAGCTCTGCGGCATACTTCGCGTCCCAGGTGGGGAAGAAGTGCGACAGGAATTCGAAGTGCTCGGCGACCGACATCCAGCCAAGTCCGCGCACGTTCTCGGGGAGAAAGCCGATGCTCGCACGGACATCCGGCAATTGTTCGCGCAGATCCGTGCCCGCCAGCCCGATTCGGCCACCATAGTCGTGCAGGCGGCCCGCCATCGCCTTGAGGAGCGTGCTCTTGCCCGCACCATTGGCGCCCACCACGGCAACGCGTTCGCCGTAGCGAAACTCGACGCTGATCGGACCAATGCGCACATTCGGATACTGCACCTGGAAATCGCTGACCTGCACCAGGGGAGCAGGGAACTCTCCTGTACCCGGGTCCGGCAGGGAAACGTCGGTCATGGTCTCGGCCTCCTTACGGCAGGATCAATACACGGAGTGCCGAGAACCCCACCCACAGGCCCATAAAAAGTGTTGGAAGCCCGAATGCCCCGACCCATCCCGTCATCGCGCATCGGCGAATGGCGATGACAAGGAAGATATACCATGGGAGATGGAAAAGCGATACCGCCTGTGCCATTGCGAAGAGGACAGGCTGCGTCGGCGAGACCAGAGGGGCCAGAGTGATCGGGGCCTGCATTCCGGTCGGCGAAATCGGCATTCCACCGGGCGATAAGTACGCGAATAGCGCAAAGACGATCGCCTGAAAGGCCAGGATCGCCTCGGCGTAGAGAAGGATCGAGAAGAGAAGGCGTGCGGAAATGCCGGCATTCGTCATCACCATGACCGCCCAGCCGATTGCGACGAGGAACCCCGCTTTGAGGAGCAGCAGGATCGGAGCGAAGATCGCCGTGCCCCAGAGCACGGTCTCCATCATGCTCGCCATGCCTGGGGGTTGTCCGGCCATGGCAGAGCCGATCAGCGGTCGCAAGGCAACGACAGCGGTAAGGCTGACGACCCAGATCAGTACCAGAGGCGGGAAGATGGGCCGGTGATCGCGAATGTCTCTGAACGCGGGGATAAGAAGAGCGCCGAACCGCAGAAGCCGACGGCCGAACGGCAGCCTGGATTTCGCGGGCGTAATGGGAAACGGTGCCGGATCCCTTTCGGAGTGCGGAGTTTCGCTGCTCGAACCGGTGTTGGGACTCATGGATGGAGTACCTTGCTCTCTGGTTGATTGTTGATGGATTGCCGACGCTCACGGTGGTCGGTCGAATGGTCGCCGTGAGCGGTCACGGCGATGATGTTGCGCCTGAGCTCTCCCGGATCGGTGACGCCGAGGCCGATGATGCGGACGGTATCGCCGGAATCGATCCAGAAGCTTGCCGGAACTGCATTTACGCCCAGCAGCGAGGCCATGGTGCGCTCGGTATCCCACACGGTTCGGCCATGAAAAGACCCCGGCAGCCAGTGCAGATCGTCCTGTGGCGACCGCGCAGAGGCGATGACGCGGAGGTTGATGGAACCCGCAGAGGCGAGTGCTGTGGAATCGGCCTCCAGGCGCGCCCACTCTGCCAGTTCGGTCTTGCAGAAGGGGCACTCGTAGTCAACGTAGATCAGCACCGCCGCCTGATCGGCGAGCTCCGCCGAGTGCCAGTCTTCACCGGAATGCGTGCTGCCGACGAGTTCCGGGAGCTGCCAGGGCGGATCGTCCGGTCCGGGATCCCTTGCGCCGCGAAGTAGCAGGAGGGGCAGCAGCGCAACTCCCAGGGCAACCACAGCCACCCCGACCGCCACAGACTTTTTCCGCATATGCTCCTCCTCACCCATCGTCCGCCCATCTCCACTTCGCATCTTCATGAATATATCGTCTTTCCTGTCGACAAGCATGCCCCGGGGCCGCCCCCGGGACATGCCCGACTCGATCAGTTACAACAGAATCACCCGGCACAGAAACCCGAGGACCTGGCTACCCGGGTTCCCGTATGGCACGCTTATGGCAGCGCAGGTCGCGATGCGCCACACCGACTGGGCTCCGATCACCTGCCCGGCGTCGAGAAGCGGCTGCCCGGCATCAAAGGCCGGTGCCGAGACCGCTTGCGGCTGCGGCCCTGCAGTCGGAAAATCGACGGGCGCGGCCATGCCGGTCAGGAGGCTACTGCCCAAAGCCGCTGCCAGGCCCAGAGCCGCGACCCGGCGATGAATGGATGAATGTTTGATCTTGTATACATGCGTGATCTTATGCATTATAATTCTCCTTCCCGTGTATTGTTATTGAACAAGTTTAATTTAATTCGAATTTGTATAGTCAAAAATTAAGAATTACGGCATATGCGCAAGCGGATGTTGTCGCCAGAAATATCGGTACGGAAAAAATGCCTGCCAACACCAAATCGATACACTTATGCATAAACTTTTTTGCATTCGCATCCGACTGTCCGCCCAGAATATCCACTGGCCCGCTGTCGATGACCTGCTGCATGACGGCGGCTTCGGCGGGACTCCGGAGGTGATGCGTCACAGTTGTCGCGCCACCCACGGCCGCCAACGTGGCAAGGGTCAGAAAGTTGCGAATTGTTCTTCTGCGAGTTCTCATTGTGCTTTTCCTTCGTTTTTGTATTTGGCGGAGATGGTTTATCAGGAAAAGCCCTGAATGCACAGCCCCACACATACCGGGATGTATTGCGGCACCGCCGCTGCAATGAGCAGGATTCCAGCCACCGATGTTCCACCGGTGGCGAGGAGCACGCCTGCACAGGTAGCGCACATCATCTTCTTAATCCAGGGACCCTGGCCCGTGACGGCGTCGGCGGATTGGCCACCATTCTGCATAACATCGGTTGCCGCGATCGGAGCCGCGCCCGGATCCTCTGCCTGGAAAGCCTCGCCAACGGTTGCTCCCATAAGTGTCAGCGCCATCATTCCCGCCACCGTGCGGGGTACGAATCCGCTTCTCTTATGCATTGTTTTCTCCTTGTCTTTTGGTTTTCCGAAATCGCGAAGCGAATCGGGATTACATGGTTGCACAGGCTCCAATACAGCCAGCAACAGCGAGAGCGGATCCGGGCATATGGATGGGGATTATAACCTTTACTAGACACACAAAGCTGTTATCTTTAATGCACGCTAAGGAGGCGGACATGAAGACAGCAAGCCACAAGGCCCCCGGAAAAGCCCACCGGGAAGGGATTTCGCTCCTCGAACTCGCCAACCTGTTCCCCGACGAGCGGGCCGCTGAGAAGTGGTTCGAGCAGGCGCGGTGGGGCGACGAGCCGCACTGTCCCCGGTGTGGGGGACTGGAGAAGATTCGGGAGGTCGCCAGCCGGAAGCCGATGAAGTGGCACTGCGGCGACTGTCGGCGGTACTTCTCGGTTCGGATCGGGACCGTACTGGAGCGGTCGAAGATTCCGCTTCGGAAATGGGCCTACGCGATCTACCTCTGGACGACCAGCCTCAAGGGCGTCTCCAGCATGAAGCTACACCGGGACCTGGGTCTCAGCCAGAAGGCCGCGTGGTTCATGGCCCATCGGCTCCGGGAAGCGTACCTGAACGGTGGAGGCCTGTTTGGTGGCCCGGTGGAGGTCGACGAAATGTACGTCGGCGGGAAGCGGGCCAACATGTCGAACGCGAAGCGGAAGGAACTGAGGGAGCAGGGATTGGGCCGGGGGCCGGCTGGCAAGACTGCGGTGGTGGGGATGAAGGATCGGGAGACCAAGCAGGTGGTCGCCCGGGTCATCAACCGGACGGACCGGGAGACCTTGCAGGGATTCGTGGACGAGCACGCCAGCCCCGACGCGGTACTCTTCACAGATGACGCGACAGCCTACCGGGGCTCGGGCCGGACGCACGAGACGGTCAAGCACGGGGCCGCTGAATACGTCCGGTATCTGGAGAGTGGCCCGCCAGTCCACACCAACGGGGTCGAGAGCCTCTGGTCTATGTTCAAGCGGGGATTCATCGGCACCTACCACCGGATGAGCCCCAAGCATCTACATCGGTACGTCGCGGAGTTCACCGCTCGGCAGAATGTCCGGGACCAGCACACCATCGACCAGATGCACGACATGGTGCGGCGGATGATCGGGCGGCGACTCATGTATCGGGAGTTGGTATCGTGAGCCCGAAGCCGCTGGTGCTCCCGAAGATCGACATGGCCCCGGAGAGGCTGGCGCGGTCCCTTGTCCAGCCCGCTCGGACAACCTCCGTCTTCTCGAACGTTCGACGTACCCCCGACAGTGTCCCCGAGGCCCCACCCGACGATCTACCCCTGAATTTCCGCATCCGCATGGAGGGGCGGGAGTTCTTGGAGAAGTTACCGGACGGTTGCGCCAACGTCGCTTTCTTTGATCCCCAGTTCCGGGGGGTCTACGACAAGATGAGGTACGGCAACGAGGACACCAGCCGGAACGCTGTGCGCGTGAAGCTGCCACAGATGACCGAGGCGGTCATCGTCGAGTTCGTGGCCGACATTGCCCGCGTGCTTGTCCCCTCCGGGCATCTGTTCCTCTGGATGGACAAGTTCCACCTCTGTAGCGATTTCCAGAACTGGTTCGACCGGACCCCGCTTTCCGCGGTGGACATGGTAACATGGGACAAGGAGCGGATCGGGCTGGGTTATCGGACGCGACACCGGAGTGAGTTCTGCATGGTGCTCCAGAAGGAGCCCCGACGGGCAAAGGGGGTGTGGACGGTGCGGAATATCCCGGACGTTTGGCAAGAGAAGATCCCGAAGAAGACACACCCCCACAACAAGCCCGTAGGGCTACAGGCCCGATTGATTGAGGCGGTAACCGCTCCCGGTGACTTGGTGATTGATCCCGCCGCTGGGTCGTTCTCGGTTCTCTCTGCTTGTGCGAAAACGGGACGCGATTTTCTCGGTTGCGATATTCGCGCATGATGATGGTCCGGTTTGACCAGGTTCCTGGCAAGGCCGTGGAGAAGGTCCGAGGCGGCGCGTACTACCGATGTTTCGGAAACGAGGAACTGGCCCACCTCCTCAGCCGCGTACAGAGCCTCATCATCCGCTACGGGACGGAACTGGAGAAGATGGTCCTCCAGTACACCGAGGACCGCCAGATCGACGACTTGGACGAATTCCTGTCTCGCCAAATCATGGGGCGCGGCGTGCTACTGGCCAGCAAGGCCGTCATCAAGCGGGCGAAGACGGTGCAGGGGTACGGGATCGAGCCCGACTTCATGGTCTTCAAGCGGGAGGGGAATACACAGAGCTGCTACCTCGTCGAGTTGAAGGACGGGCACGAGTTCGACACCAAGTCATCGGCGAAGGAGCACGCCAACCTCCGGCAGTTCCTCAGCAAAAACGCGGACGCCCTGAAATGGTTCGAGACGTATGGCCGGGTCGTCGGATTCAACGCGGCGACCCAAGAGGAAATATGGGTAGGCTTCAAGAAGAAGATCAGCCTCGAACAGGCAATGACCGGGCGCCAGTTCTGCGAGTTGCTGGAAATCGACTACGACCGGATGGCCGCCATCCGAGCGGAGGACCGAGCCCGTAACTTCGATAGCTTCATCGACGATCTGGCCGAAATTGAGCAGGTCTATGAAGCTCTCAAGTCCCGGTTCGGTGTGTAGTTATCGTTATAATCCCCATATGGATTGCGGCCAGAACTGCTCCCCACCCCGAGAGAAAAAGGGCTACTCCTGCTGCGACACAGCCCACACACACCAGCGCCTTCACCTGCCCTCCCTGCACATCTTCAACGGCAGCAGACGTTGCGGTCCAGTCCATTTCGCTGGCGGTCGGCGCGGCTGCCTGCACGCCAAATGCGGTGACACAGATTGCGAGGACCATCGCCCTCATAGTTGAACGGTACATGTCTCCCTCCCTGGAGAAGTTGTGAATGATTTCCGCGACATGGATGCCGCGGCCGATCCGGTTCTATTCGGTGAGCAGAAGTGCTTCGCCGGACCAGATCGTTCGGAAGTCGATTTCGCTGATCGAGTAGCGACCCACGCCGGGATCGACGACAGTCATGGTGCCCGCAGAGGTGCGGTCGGTAACCGTGACGAAGTGATTGCGGTTGACCCAGGCGATGAAAGGGCGAGGGATCTCTGCCACCCGATCCGGAGCAATCCGGTCGAGGGTCAGCGAGAGTCCAAGGGCATCGCCTGCGCGAATCAGACCACTTGCACGGGTTCCCTGCAGTTGCGTGCCCGCCATGACCATCAGGGAATCGAGAGAAGGGGCGACCATTCCCAGCTCGGCCATGAGATTGGCGAGCGCCGCCGGACCGCAGTCATTGAAAGCGGCCTGCAGAATCACGCCCTCCTGGCCCAGATAGGAGGCGCCGATCTCTTCCAGATCTGCACGAACCGCAAATCTGCCGATCGCGGGCAGCGCCTGCAGCCCCGCCATGGTGGCGATGAGCAGCGCCGAAACGCCCAGGAGGACACTGACGGCAATCCGCCGCCGCGCCCTCGGGCTCCTGGTCCGCGTTCCGATCGCACGCCTCTCCACTGTGAGCGTCCATCCAGCCATCTTCGAATTCCCCTCCCCGGTGTCGCAGGTCTTCGCTCCGATCAGCGAGGCGACAGGGTAGATGGTTCAGAGGGGCACTTCCATAGCGAGATGAGACAACTTTCCCGGAAGAGGCGAAATCATCAGTAAGGCCGCTGTTTTCGGGGAAGACGGAGCCCGGCACGGACACGGATTCGGAGGCGGCCATGGCCACGGCCACTCCGCAAAGGCCATTCTGGAGGCCACGAGGGGGCATTCCGGGTCACTGGATGCCCAGGACCGCTCCGGCCACGATCCGGTCTTCCCGGATGCAGTCATAGTACGTACCGACGTTTAAATACGTGCTACGAATAGCCTGCAACCGACGCCGCCCAGGGGCGTACGCCGTAAACGAGGGCGGCGGCCCTTGCGCGCAAAACCGCTCCGCGAACGCCGCCACCCGGTCCCGAACCGCCCGGACGGCGCGAAACTTCGCCGGAGCACGCACCCGCCCGGCCATCTGTTCACAATCCCGCTAGAAGGACGTCAGCACCTCGAGGATATCCGCATTGGTGGGGCGCACCCGATAGTCGACCTCGACGAAGCGGTAGCGCACAATGCCCTCCATGTCGATCACGTAGGTGGCCGGATGGGGAACCGGTCGGCGCGGCGAGGAATCGGGGTTGTAGAGTCCGTAGCGGTCGATGACGCTCATATCGGGATCGGAGAGCATGATGAAATCCGGCGCGACGCCATCCTCTTCGGTGACACGATCCACCATGCGCTGCATGTCTTCATGCTCATCAACGGAGATGGCGACGATCTCGGTCTGGTCCTTGAGCTCCTCGGGGAGAAGCGCTTTCAGCTCCACGAGCTGGCTGGCGCAGTAGGGTCACCAGTGCCCGCGGTAGAATACGAGCACCACATTATGGGTACCCCGGAAGCTGGCCAGATCCACGTCGCCGCGATCGAAGGACTCCAGGGTAAAGAGGGGAGCTTCATCGCCCAGCGCCACGCGCTCAATGTCGGTGCGCGGGAGATCGTGGCCATCGGCCGGACCCCGATTCTGGGCAGAGGCGGAGGCCGGAAGGAGCGCCAGCGCCAGGAGAAAAACGACGGGGGCCAGGAGGTGCAGGGGGGTCGGGATCCCCGCATGGTGGGTATTCATACCGGATTTCTCCTCGATTGTTATACTCTTGGGATTGAGATTCGGATGTCCAGAGCAGAAACCGGACCTCCGACCAAAGAGGGTGCAGGGCCGACCATCGGCCAACCGCACACCCCATCTGCGACCACGCTATTCTATACCATGTGCTCCATTCTCGCCATCCTCGATATCGATCCGGCCGTCCCCTGCGCGCGCGAACGCGCCGTGCGCCTGTCGGGACTTCAGCGTCACCGCGGCCCCGACTGGTCGGGCGTCTCCGTCTTCGACCGGGCCATCCTTGCGCACAACCGCCTGGCGATCGTCGATGTCGAGCATGGGGCGCAGCCGCTCTACAGCAAATCCGGCGCGGTGGCCCTTGCGGTCAATGGCGAGATCTACAATCACCGCACGCTGCAAAGAGAGCTGGGGGCGTCCTTCCAGCCGCGCACCGCAAGCGACTGCGAAGTCATTCTGGGGCTCTACGCCGAAGGGGGAAGCGATTTTCCGGACCGGCTGAATGGGATTTTCGCCTTTGTGCTCTACGACCGCGAAGAGGATCGCTATATCGTGGCGCGCGATCATATGGGAATCGTGCCGCTCTATACCGGATTCGACGACGAGGGTCGCTTCTGCGTCGCCTCCGAGATGAAGGCGCTCACGCCCGTCTGCCGCACGGTTGCCGAGTTTCCGCCCGGCCATATCCTGGATTCCGCCCGGGGGGGCCACGAACCGCGCCGCTGGTACCGGCGACCCTGGCGAAGCGTGGGCAGGGCGACCCGCGAGCCCGATCCCGGAACCATTCGCGATGCGCTCGAGGCGGCGGTCCACCGTCAGCTCATGTCGGACGTTCCCTATGGGGTTCTGCTCTCGGGAGGACTGGATTCGTCGATCGTCTCGGCGGTGGCGTGCAGATATGCGCGAAGGCGCATCGAGGACGACGGGCGCAGCGAAGCGTGGTGGCCCCGCGTGCATTCCTTTTGCATTGGCCTCGAGGGCGCTCCCGATCCTGAGGCGGCGCAGGTGGTGGCCGATCATATCGGCACCGTGCATCACCAGTTTCACTTCACCGTGGAGGAAGGACTGGACGCCCTGCCCGATGTGATCCATCACCTGGAGACCTTCGACGTCACAACCGTGCGCGCGGCGACCCCAATGTATCTCATGGCGCGCCGCATTCGCACGCTGGGCATCAAGATGGTGCTTTCGGGCGAGGGGGCCGATGAAATTTTCGGGGGCTATCTCTACTTTCACCGGGCGCCCGATGCGAAATCCTTTCATGAAGAGACGGTGCGCAAGCTCGACCGATTGCATCAATTCGACTGTCTGCGCGCCAACAAGGCGATGGCGGCGTGGGGAATCGAGGCGCGCGTTCCCTTCCTGGATCGGGATTTTCTGGATGTCGCCATGGCGATCGACCCTGGCGCAAAGATGCCGCGGGGAGGAATCGAAAAGCGAATTTTGCGCGAGGCTTTCGACGGATACCTGCCCGCAGAGGTGCTGTGGCGCCAGAAGGAGCAGTTTTCCGATGGCGTGGGCTATTCGTGGATCGACTCGCTGCGGAATTTTGCCAACGAATCGGTCAGCGACCGGCAATTTGCGAATGCCGCCTTCCGTTTTCCCTGGAATCCGCCCGCCGACAAGGAAGCCTATCTCTACCGTCGCATCTTCGAGCAGCACTTTCCACTGCCCGATGCCGCCCGCTGCGTGCCGGGAGGACCGAGTGTGGCCTGTTCAACCCCGGAGGCGCTGGCCTGGGACGATGCGCTCTCGCAGCGGGTGGATCCCTCGGGGCGGGCCGTGGCCGGGGTTCACCGGGCCGCGTATTCATCCACCTGAAATTTGTGCATGGCGCGACCGTCGGTCAATCCTCGACGGTAAAGTGAAACATCATTCCGGTATGCAGATGCTCGGAGATATGACAGTGCAGCATCCAGTCTCCCGGATTCGACATCTCCACCAGGATATCCATGGTTGAGCCGACCGGCAGAATCGCCGTGTCCTTCCAGACCATGTTGTCGTTGGGAACATCGTCGCGGGCAAGCACCACAAAGCGCTGGCCATGCACATGAATGGGGTGGTTCATGGGGTGAAAGGAGTCGGGCGAATTGAAGAAGCGGATTTTGACAAGATCGCCCTGCTGGAAGGTCCAGTGAATCCCTTCGTTTTCGAGGCCGGTGGCGAAGTCGCGCAGAATCCAGGTGACCTGGGGCCCGGCCGAAAGCCAGTTCATCATCGGCATGGCATCGTTCCACTCGATGGGCGGCACATAGAGAGTGTCGATCTCCATGGAGCGCACAATCGGCAGCGGCAACCCCTGGACGCGCACGGTGGTTGCCAGCGTATAATCGGGCGGGCGGCCCAGATGCGCGCGCAGCTCTTCGGCCCGCTCCCGGACCCCGGCGATCTCGCGAAGCGTTGCGTGCGCCGCAGTGACTTCGTCGTCAAGGCGCGGACCAGCGACCACAACCCGTGCCAGGGTATCGACATGCGGCTGGAATTCGCCCCGGAAGTGGTCGATGGCCTGAATTGTGTTGGCAATCGCGCGTTCGCCTTCTTCGGGGAAAACCACATCGACAATATAGCGTTCGGCCGGCGCAATCACAACATTTGACACAAGATTTTCGCGCTCGAAGCGTCCCAGATCCGAGGCGACCAGCTTGATGCGCGCATCGTCGAAGGTGACGTTGAAGGTGCGCGTGTTGGCGACATTTGTGATATGCAGTCGCACAACTTCCCCCGGACGGACCCGCAACTCATGGTCGGTGGATCCGTTCACCAGCATGACATTGCCGAATCGCCCCATGAGGGCGTGCGTCGGCGCCTCGCCGCCCCAGGGAATCAACCCCTGCTCGTCCATGAGGATGTCGTCCAGAACGAGAACCTCTTCGCGGTGAACCGGAGCATAGTGATCCGATGCGGACGCATCGACAAGGATGTTGCCGTAGAGCCCCAGATCCTGCTGCACATCTTCGCGCAGATGCGGATGATACCAGAAGAGCCCCGGATCGGGAAGATGGAGCTCGTAGGTGAAGGATTCACCGACCTGAATGGGGGGCTGGGTAAGGCCGGGAACGCCATCAAAGCGGTTATCGAGGCGAAGGCCATGCCAGTGGACCGCTGTGGGGCTCTCGATCCGGTTGGTGACGCGCACCACAATGGTCGATCCCTGCGGCGCCTGAATGAGAGGTCCGGGATGCTGACCATTGTAGCCATACATGGCCGCCATGTGGTCATTCAACATGCGCCGCACAATCGTGACATCGAGATTGAGGGTATCGCCCGCATTGAGGTAGACAACTTCGCTCGGCCGCGCCTCGGGCAGTGTCATGATGTCGATTCCGGCCGCGGCCAGGAAGGGCTCGACCGGGGGAAGCGCCTCTTCCAGCCCCGGGATCATCGGCATGTTCGGATCCATCGGCGGCATTCGCCAGCCGCCGCCCATATTGTGCATGGCATGGCCGGAGTGGGCAGAGTGATCCATCTGCTGGGCAACGACATCCTGCACGGTCGCGGCCAGCGCTGCGATGACCACAAGAATTGCGGTGGGGGTGGGGCGGGCCTCAATACCCATATGCCGCACAGTTGTCTTCTTCGAAGGGGCCGTGGCCGGCCATGGTGTGCATCATGCCGCTGCGAGACATGCCGCGGATGACGATCGGGCCTCTCCAGGCGGTGGCGTTGGGGTCGAGGTCGTCTTCCAGGGTGACCACGACCAGGAATTTGTTCCAGGCAACGCGACCGCTGAATGTGCCTGTGTCGCCCAGTGTGCCGGCGAGCGCGATCCGGTCGAGTTCGGGGGTTGTGGTCCAGACCGCATAGACGCCATGACGGGCGGGAGGAAGGCGGTCGAAGCGCAGGGTGAAGTCGTAGCGGTAGCTGCCATCGGGACCGAGCGAAACTCCGTAGGGCGATTGCGAGAAGGCAACCTCGCCGATGCCCGAGGCGCTGCCGGTGCCGGGAACGCGCCGCGTGGAGACCAGGGGGAAGCGGTAGTACTCGGGGTCCGGGGCGGGAAGGGTGCAGGAGGCGATGCCGAAGCCGGGGGCGGCGGCCGACGATGCCGTGCCGATGAACAACGTCCACGCAACCGCGCCGATTGTGGCCGGGTGGAGGCGGTGTCGCCGGGGGCGATCTCTCGCGCGCAGGGAATCCCTCCGCAGACAATTCATCATGCGTCCTCCCTCAACTGATCGGACGGCGCACGGGGCCGTTGTCCCAATCCTGCACCGAAGAGATGTTGGGTACGCCCCAGCGTTCGCCATTCCAGCCGCTGAAGCCATCCATGCGGAAGGTCCAGAGTCCGGTGGTCATGTCGCTCACGACAATCAGTCCGTCGGCGTTGCGCACATCCACCCCGAAGGCGCCATTGAAGACCGGGGTGCGATCCTTGTTGGGCGGACCGACGTAGGTGTCGTAGAAGCCCACCGTGACAGGGTTTTCGGGGTCCATGAGGGAAAAAATCTGCAGACCGTCCAGGTAACCCGAAGCGAAGACGTAGGGCCAGCGCACCTCGTGATTGTGGACAAGGTTCTGCCAGTCGGCGGTCCAGGCCGAGATCGGGGTGCGAATGTTGGTGACCTCGCCGTCGAGCGCGGGCTGGAGATCGAAGATGCGTATGGGAGCATACTGATATTCGGTCTCGGCCACCGCATAGCGGCCATCGGGGCTTGGCGTGAAGGTGTGGCCGCCGCGTACGCCACTCACTCCGACCAGGGTTATGCGCAACTCGGGGTTGGCGACATCGGTGACATCGTAGATATAGTAGCCTCCGGTTCCGCCCCCATAGAAGCGATCCTCGCCGGTGTCGGGATGATAGCCTACGTAGAAGTCGTGGTAGCCCCGCCCTCCCTGATTGAACTCGGTTTCGGGGACCGGTACGCGCCCCACAAGCGCATTCTCCATGTCTCCCTCTACAATCCGCCCCAGGTCGTAGATCTGCGCGAAGGGCCCCCGCACAGTGCTGAAGAGGAGAACGCTTCCATCGGAATGCTTATAGACAAAAATATTGTGGAATCCGCCCGGCAGATCGGGTTCGCGAATCCGCGCCACCTCGCGCACCGTGGAGGGATCCGGGAGTCCGGTCACATCGAGCACCACCGCGCCCATGTCGGTGTTGGGGCCACCCTGTCCGAACTGCAGCGACTGCACCACGTAGTAGCGGTCGTCGATCTTGAAGTGCTTGACGTCCATGCCTCCGGTGCGCATGTGCAGATCCTGATTTTCGATTCGCCACTCGTAGAGGATTTCGGGGTGTTCGGGGTCGGCGATCGAGACAATGTCGAGCCCCTTGGGACCGATGTCGCCATAGACCATGCGCGCAACGTAGGCGTAGGGCCGGTCGAGCTCCTGTTCGATATCCATGTCGGCCACCGAGAGACGGGGACCGAGGGGCATGTGGCCGAGGATCTCGATGTTGTCGCTGCCGGGTTTGGCGGGGGTCCACTGCGCGTGCAGCGGCACAGCCAGAAGGAGCAGCAGCAGGGGGGCGGCAGGGAAGGTTCGTGCGAGGGTGACCAGTCTCATGACGGCTCTCCGATGAGGGAAGGAGGTGACTCTCTTGGCTATTGATCCGGGATCGGGATCGTTGGTCGGGGATTGCGGGGTTCGATCAGACAGGGGATTCTACCACGGCACGCGCTCCGCCGCCATCCACGCCGCAACCGCTCCGGCTGCAAGCGAGACGAGCGCGCCCCAGCCCCATTCAGGCAATCGCAGAATGCGCGTCGCGACCAGGGCAAGCAGCAGCATGGCTCCGGCCGCCACGATCTGCGCCAGTTCCAATCCGATATTGAAGGCGAGAAGGGGAATGAAGAGGCTGCGCTCTGCACCGAGGGCAAGGCGAAGGAAGCTGGAGAAGCCGAGACCGTGGATCAGACCGAAGATCAGCGCCACCGCATAGCGGGCACGGAGGAAGAGGGGACGAGCCGTGGAGGGGGCCGGGGCCGGAATGCGCGGTCGATCCGGGCGGGTGCGAAGCGCAATCAGATTTGTGGCTGCGGTGACCGCGATCGTCACCGGGATCAGGAACTCGACCCACCCGCTGTCGGTGCGAAGAAGGCGCATGGTGGCAAGCGCCAGCGAGATCGAATGACCCAGGGTGAAGGCTGTAATCAGAACCAGGAGCTCGCGCCAGCGTACAAGGGCGCACCCTGCACAAAGGGCTGCAATAAAGAGGATATGATCGTAGCCCCGAAGATCGAGGAGGTGCTCGAACCCCAACCGGAGATAGACGACAAAGGGAGGCATCGGCCCGGGGATTCAGCGACGAAGCCGTCCGGGGGTGCGCCGCCCGGCCCGAGCCATGGAAAGCGCCGCCCACAGCGCCGCCCAGCCCAGCCATCCCAGCCGCTCAAGGGGAGTGAGCATGCGCAACTGCTCCCAGAGAAGCCAGGGCACCGTCGCCGCGAGCCGGACCCTGGAACCATCGTGATAGGGCAACCGGCGCTCCACCACCGTCGTTGCGTGGCGGCGGTCGCGGTGCAGTGCGGTCTCGATCGCCTGGCCAAGAGCCAGGGGCGACAGTTCGGTCCAGCCGGGGATCCGCATCACGCTCCAGGCGGGCGCGGCGCGACCCCACCCATGGTGATTCGAGGCCGCCACAACCGCCACATTCAGCGAATCGGCCAGAGCGAGAAGTGTGGCCCGGTCCCGGCGCGACTGCTCAAGCCCCCGCGGCGCCCCGTCGATCAGCTCGATGGCAACGATTTCCGGGAGCGTGTCCAGCGGACCCAACGGTGCCGGAATTGTGTAGATGATTGTCGGCGGCTGTACGCTCTCTGCGCCCGATTGCGCCATGGAATCGGGATCGAGATGATGCCAACTGCTGTCGAGCGCGAAGATGTAGCGCCCACGGTCGCCCAGAATGTTGACGTGACGGCCGCTCATGCGCACTTCCATGCCGCTCAGCAGCACCGTGCGCTCGCCGGCGCGCACCGGATTGCGGGGAAGCGCGTCGTCCACGCCGAGCCAGTTGTAGTGATCGGTGAGGTAGGCCGCAGCGAACCCGGCCGCCTCGTGCCAGGCGCGGCTGTGCGCAGAGGTGAAGCCTGTCCGGCCATCGTGCGAGTGGTGGGTGTGGGAGTGAAAATCCACCGCCAGGAGATCGGGGTCGCTCAGCCTGAGAGCGGCCATCGGGCGCGGGATGAGGGCGGCGCCCGCGTAGAGGGCGAAAATGGCGGCCAGAACACAGACCGCCAGGAGAAGCTCGCGCAGGATGCCTCTGGGCGATGGACCGGACGGGCGAACCTGCCATGCGCGCAGAAGCGCAACCGTGCGAACGCCGACAGGGAGCAGAATCAGGGTCGCCAGAAATGCATAGTGCTGGCTGACCGTGAGCAGGGTCATGGTGTCCCAGAGGGCGAAGAGGGGTGCGCCGACAAGGTAGCCGGGCGGGTGGTGCAGGGTGGCGGTGGCGAGGGGTTGCAGGGTGGCGGCATCGCGCAGGGGCGGCAGAGAGATCAGAGTGGTGGCCGCGACGAGGGCTGTGACAACAAGGGGGCCGCACAGCGTGCGGAGGCGGAGGGGAATGATCTCCTTCACGGACCCCGTCCGACAAAGGTGTGCGCATACTTGACCAGGAGCGCCCGTCCCGACGAGAGTGGCCGGCGCGGCCCCAGGCCATTGTCGCGATCATTGTACAATCCTTCGTTATACACAATCCAGAGATCGGTGCCCTCGCGGAAGTGATAGCGAAAGCGCACATTGAAACTTGTCCGGGCGGTGGCATTGTTGTATTGACCGAAGGCGCTCACCGAGAGCTTCGGATTGAGCGCGGTCTTGATTCTGAGGCGGGCCAGTTGCGCGGTGGTCGCCACATTGCGCGCAGCAAAGTCGAGGCGATTGATCTCCCAGGTACTCTCCAGCTCCAGGAAGCGCGACACCACCCAGGTCGGACCCAGCGACACCCCGATGCGGCGGCCATCGTAGAAGCTCCCCGCCGAGGCGTTGAAATTTCCGCGCAGAACGTCGCTGCGGGGCAACTGCAACATGGCGTTGGCCTCATGAAACCAGTATTCGCCCGGCAAGACCTCGACATCGGAAATTGTGAAGGGCTCCACAACGCTTTCGAAGCTCGAGAGGCCGCTCAGCGTCAGATTTACGCCATCGCGGAACTGGAACTCGAGTTCGGGTTCGATCTCGCGCGACTCGGCGCTGCCATCGGCGTTGCGCGAATATTGGGATGCGCTGACCGTGAGTGCCCGCGAGAGCAACGACGAACCGGCCTCTGCAAACCGACGATAGCGAAGCTCGACGCCGCCATAGGTGAAATCCCTGCGCGACTGAAAGCCGAGACCCGGCAGATAGTCCTTCCCCGCCCTGATTCCTTCGGCATAGTAGGAAAAGCCATCGTCGCGGCGACGTTCCATGCGCGCACGGGCCAATCCCGATTCCAGCCCTCCCTCCTGCGCGGTGGCCTCGTCGAAGGTATGCGCCCATTGCAGCACCAGATACTCGTCGCCCAGCCACCTCAGCACAGCATCCACCCCATACGCAATATTGTTGTGGCCCTGCGTCCCGATTCGGGTGGTGAGCATTGCGCCCACATTCGAAAAATCATCGATAATTTTCTGGCGAATGCGCGCAACGGCCATATTCTCGGACGAGAGCTCGCCATGCGGCGCGGTCTGCATGGCCAGGATGCCGAAATCGGTGCGGGCCAGGCGTCCCACGGCTCTTGCTCCTCCGTAGATGCGCACAATTTCGCCCGCGTTCAGGCCAATGCGACGACTGTAGAAGAGACGGTTGGACATGCCGCCCGTATTGAAATCGAAGGTCGATGCGCGCTCCTGGAAGAACTGGCGCTTTTCGGGAAAAAAGAGCGCAAAGCGGGTCAGATTGATCTGCTGATCGTCGGCCTCCACCTGGGCAAAGTCGGTGTTGACGGTCAGATCCAGCGCAAGATTCGAGGTGGGCGAAAGCTTGAGGTCGATCCCGGCTTCGGTGGTTGCATTGCGCTCGGTCTGCCACTCGGCGCGAGAGACCGCGGGGGGTTCGGCCAGTACGGGATTCTGCCTGACGCCGACCGTTGTAAAGGGCGAGAGATAAAGTGGCGTCGATTGTTGTACATCGCGAAGCACAACGCGCTGCGCCTGCGACGGTTTGGCAAATCCCATCCGTCCCCATTCGGGCGCGATCGGCGGAAAGATCTGGCGTTCATTCCTGCGCGCGAGCAACCGGTAGACAATCACGCCCATCGTGACCTCGCCCCCGGTCGCCTGAAATCCCAATGTCGAAAAAGGGATCCGGAACTCGGCAAACCAGCCTTCGTCGGTCCGGGTTGTGGCCACATCCCAATGCGCATTCCAATCCGAACTCATCGGCATTCCGCTTGTGAATTCGGCGTCGTTCGACATTGTTCGATCCTGGCGCACGCCCGCCGGATTGGTGGTGAACCAGACCGCCGTTTCGTAGTCGTTGTAGCTGTCGATGACAAGCGAAAGAATGTCGTCGCCGCTGTACTGATCACGGTAGAAGGTGCCGGTGCGAATCTCCGAGGGCTCGCTGTCATACATGCGGCCGGACATGTAGAGATAGCGATCGTCGTGTGCAAGCCGCACCTCGGTGGGCTCGCTTGGGGGATCGCCAAAGTTGGGAGTGTAGAGGATCATCTCGAAGGGGGGCAGCGAATCCCAGACCGCTTCGTTGACAATGCCATCGAGCACAATCTCGCTCGAAAGACGGGGAATTGTGATTGGCGCGGAGGGCGAAGGCGCCAGAGGCGGGAGTTGACCCTGCAGGGCGGCGGGTGCGGACAGGAGCACTGCGAGGGCGATCGTGGCAGGGAGTGCGCGCAGGCAGGGGACCCGGCCGGGTGCGATGGTGCGGCGATGATGGAGGAGCAGCGATGCGCGAGGGTCGTCTGGCGCTGGGCCGGGGCCTGGAGCGAGAAAAGCGCATGGCGCCGGTGCAGGGCGGGGCGGGGCGTCATGAGGACCGGCCGGTGTTGCAGGGAGCGCGGCGCAGCGAGGATTGGCAGCGAGGAAGGCGGGAATCACGGCATATGGAGGGGGACGGAGGACAGGTGGAGGATGAGAGTGGGTAAAGACGCGGTGGACGATTAAACTAATGGAGCCTCCGAAACGCGCCGGCTCTGCCGGGAAGACGCGCCCGGGCCGGTGGGCGGCAGTCGGAGTGCCAACCAGAGGTCACCGGCTCGACCCTCCTGACCACCGATTCTTTGTCCTGCATGACAGCTCTGCACCACGAAATTGTTGAGGCTGCGGGTTCGTCGCCCACGCGCCAGCTCCTGATTCTGCACGGGATCTACGGCGCCGGACGGAACTGGGGACGGGTGGCGCGGTGGCTGGTGCGGGCGCGACCACAGTGGCGCTGCGTGCTCGTCGATCTGCCTGCGCATGGGCGCTCACCCGCGCGGGAGCCGCATACCCTGAGGACCTGTGCAGAGGCGCTGACGCAGTTGGAGGAGCGGATCGGGGCGGCCGATGGCGTGCTCGGGCACTCCTTTGGCGGAAAGGTGGCGATGATGTGGGCGCTGCAGCAGGGCGCGGCGGCCGACGGCACCGGGGATCGTGGCCGACAGCTCTGGATCGTGGATTCGTCGCCCGGAGCGGGGCAGCCACAGGGGGGTGCGTGGCGGATGCTGGGCGTTCTGCGCCGCCACCCGGGTCCATTCGGGAGCCGGGCCGAGGCGGTGGCTGCGATCGAGAGCGAGGGATTTTCGCAGGCGGTGGCGCAGTGGATGGCGATCAATGTGGCGCCGCGCGAGGCGGTCGCAGAGGCGAGAAAGGAGGCCGGGCCGGGCCGGTCGTCGGTCGTGCGTACAAGAGAGGGGGCGAGCGGCTTCGCCGAAGGGGTTGCAGGGGGTGAGCGGAGCGGGGTGCGGGGCAGCGCGGGCGATCTTCTCTGGCGGATCGATCCGGCGACGATGGAGGCGCTGATTCGCGACTACTTTCGCCACGACCTCTGGCCGGTGATCGAGCGGCCCCCCCGGCATCTGTCGGTGCAGGCGATCCGCGCTCTGGGCTCCAGCGTGATTTCGGATGCGGACGCCACCCGGATCCGCCATGCCGGGGAGCGCACCGGTCGGGTCGGGCTCCACGAGATCGAGGGGGGACACTGGGTGAATGTCGAGAATCCCGAGGCGCTGCATGCGGTGCTGGCAGAGGGGCTGGGGGCGTAGTAGACAACACTGACGGTCCAACTCTGAAAGGTTTCGTCGCCGATCATACACAATCGGGAGCGACTTTCTGCACCGATGAACACCGAAGCTACCGGGGTCTTCCGAATCACGAAGCAGTGAAGCACTCGGTCGGCAAATGGGTGAAGGGACTCGCCCGCACAATGGCGATGGTCGGAAGCGACTCATGGACCGCGACCTCATCGCCGACAACGGTCGGTCGCCGCGCGCCAGTTGGGGGTCTTGACACGCCCGTTCGATTTCCCGGATTTTTTTGCGAGAAATCACACCAAACCGAAAGGAAGACAGCGAATGACCGGCGAAGTGTGGGCCGTTACATGAGTACCGCAGCCGAAGCCACACCGGTTTCCCATTCGCGATTCCGGCTTCCCAATTGGAGCGAAGTGCTGCCGAGCATGGCACCGTCGGCGTTATTTCCAGTGGCCTTGTATGCTTTCTTTCGCCCGGTTGTCGTGTCGCCACTGCGCGAAGCGGTAGCCGCGAATGCGACCCGAATCGAGGCGAACGCCGGTCTACTCCGGGAAGTGCCCCAGGAGCTGGCGGGAATTCGGGAAGAACAATCGGCTATCCGCGACGAACTGGTCGCTTATCCGGGCGGTCATAGAGGACTAAACGGCTCCATCCATGCCCCGTGTCACCTTATGAAAAGATAAGCCGGAATTTTTTCATAAGAAACTGTAAAACGAGCGGTTGCGCAAGTTGAGAACCACCAATTGCGGCGCTTACGAAAGGATATGCCCGAATCCTTTCATAAAAATTCGCAAAGGGCGGCAGACCGATCTTCAACCCGACGCAGACCACCAACCTCGGGGGCCCGCTGGGCGGCGCAGCGGCTCGGGCGGCTTATCCCCCGGGAGGCGTCAACCGGTATTCCCTCGGCGGCGTCTCGCCCCGCAGATGTTCGACAAAGTAGTCCCAGGTGCGGCGCACAACATAGGGTTCGTTGGCGTAGCCGTGATTGCGATTGGGCAGCACGAACATGTCGAAGTCCTTGTTGTGCCGAATCAGCTCGTCGATCAGGCGAATCGTCATGTTGGGGTGAACATTGTCATCGAGAGTGCCATAGTGCAGCAGCAATTTGCCCTTCAGATTTGCGGCGAGATCCTGATTGGCCTGGCTGTCGAAGTTGTCGCCTCCGGCAGCATTTCCGACAAGCAGGCCCTGGTACTTTTCGCCCCACGGAAAGAAGTAGCCGCGATTGTCGTGGTTGCCTGCGCCCGAAACCGCAACCTTGAAGAAGTCGGGCCAGCGCAGAATTGCGCCAGTCGAGGAGAAACCGCCGCCCGAGTGACCGAAGATCCCCACCCGCGACAGATCCATCTGCGGATAGCGGCCCGCCAGCTCGCGGAGCGCCGAGATATGGTCGGGGATTCCATTGTCGCCCATATTGCCATAGTAGGCATCGTGGAAGGCCTTGGAGCGCAGGGGCGTTCCGAAGGCGTCAACCGCAAAGACAATAAAGCCGAGTTCGGCGAGCGCGCGGCCATTCCCGCGACCCGCAGCCGAGAAGCTGTACAGCGTTACGGCCCCGATCTGCGGCCCCGGATAGATATAGTCCACCACCGGATAGCGCTGCCCGGGATCGAATTCGGAAGGAAACCAGAGCAATCCATGGACATCGGTTCGGCCATCGCGTCCCCTGGCTCTGAAGGGCACCGGCGGAATCCAGCCCGCTTCTTCCAGGCGCGCAATGTCGGCGGTTTCGATTGTCTGGACAGGGCGGCCATCGCGTCCACGCACAACCGCAACCGGGGGCGTCTCCGGGGTCGAATACTGATCGACAAAGTAGCGGCCCGAGGGCGCAGGGGTAATCAGATGCACGGCATCCTCGGGGCTCAACAGCTCAAGTCCGGTTCCATCCAGGCGCACGCTGTAGAGGTGGATATGGTAGGGATGACGCCCCTCTTCGCGGCCCGCAGCGGTGAAGTACAGGGTGCGGGTCTCTTCATCGACATGTACAAGCTGCGTCACCAGCCAGGGCCCCGCGGTGACCCGGTTCTTCAGGTTGCCTTCGCCATCATAGAGATAGAGGTGCCCGAAGCCGTCGCGCTCGGACCACCAGAGAAACTCGTCGCCACTTCCCATAAGGTGCCAGGCGGGCGGAAAGGAGGTAAAGTTGTTAAGTTCCACATAGGTGGGGCCGGTCTCTTCGAGAATTGCGGTTGCGGCGCCGGTCGCGGCATCGACGCGGTAGAGCGTATAGCGACGAAAGTCCCGGCTGCGGTGGGTGTAGAAGATCTCGCTTCCATCGGCGGTCCACTGCACATCGACAAAGCTGGTGTCGCCGCGCGCAAAGGTGCCCGGTTGCGGCGGAATGTCGGCACGAATTGCGGTACGCGCCTCTACATCGAGAATCCACAGATCGAAGGTGGGGACAATTGAATCGCCCGGCAGCGCATAGGCCCAGGAGTGCAGAATGGGGCGACCGTCGGCGGCCTCGAGAAGGTGAAAGCGTTCGACCTCGCGTTCATCGTAGCGGTGCGTGGCGATGCGGCGCGAATCGGGCGACCACTGCAGAACGGGCGAACGCACGCGGCCGGCGCGGCGGCTGGTAATCTCCTGGCAACACCCCTCGGGAATGGCGCCATAGCCGAAGTCGGTCTCGCCGTCGCGGGTAAGCTGGATCTCGTCGCCGCTGTCTGCACTGCGCACCCAGAGATTTTCGTCGCGGGCGAAGGCGATCCAGCGGCCATCGGGCGAGGAACGCTCGGCGGGCGAGGGTGCCGTGGCGGTGACCGGCCCGGTGCAGACGTAGGAGCCAAGATCGCAGCTCCACTGCACGGAATCGGCAAGCTGAAAGCGAAGACCGGTCTGATTGTCGACAAACTCGAAGCTGTCGAAGGGAAGCGCGCGGCCCTCGTAGGCGGTATCGGCAGCCAGCGAGAGCGCCGACGCCAGACGATCGTGATCAAAGGCCGGCCGGCGGGTTGCAGCCACCGGATCCACCACAACGAACTCGTGCCCGCTCTGGGTGCGGCTCCGGAACCAGAAGCGGTCGCCAGCGAAGAACTCGGGCACAACCTGATCGCCGGCAATCAGCCTGGATGCATTCCAGGGAAGGAACTGCTCGGCGCGGGCATAGCTGCTCTCGGTGACCTGGGCCGCAAGGGGAGGGGCGAAGAGCGCCGGGGCCGGGAGCGGCAGATGGGCAGCCAGGGAGAGGAGCGCGGCGGCGGCAGGGGCAAGGCGGGTGTGTGTGCGCATGAAGAGGGAGCCTGGATGAGGGGTGGCATGTGTGTGAGGTGGAGGCCGGAGGCGGGTGCCGGGCTGAGACGGCGACCGAATGGAATGATATACTGGGCCGGGCGAGGGTGGTGCGCCTGCGGGCCCCGAACAGATCGGCAAACCGCTTGCGGCGCTGGCCGCGTCACCTCTCCAGCCGGACGGCATCCCGGATTCCGCGCGATACCGAGACGCCGATGGCGCCGGTTCTTGCGAGGGGGGCGGGAAGGTCGCCTTCCCATCCGCGCAGGATGGCGCGCACCGACTCTGTTGCCGGGTCGGTGACGAGGGTGACCGGACGGTCCGCGTCGGCGCTTACGCTCACCGTCCCCTCGGGCCCTGTCAGCGTGATCCGATCCAACGAACTCGCCCAGTCGGATTCGATCGGAATCATGAACAAAAAGTACTTGTCGCCGAACTTGTCCACGCCCGGCTCGAAGGTCAGCGAGAACTCCGTCTCGCCCGAGTCGCCGACGCCCTCGATGCGGTACCGACCGGCCTGCTCCGGCAGCCGTGCGGACGAGGCGACCCGGAAGGCGGGCTCGATTCTGAGCTGGCCGTTCAGGACGCCGCCCCAAAGCACCAGCATCTCGGAATCCTCCTGCTCTCTGGCGGCCAAAATCCGCGCCCGCTCGCCCTCGACCTTCTCCCGATACTCGATCACCTTCTCGAAGTAGTAGTCGCTGAGCCAGCCCCGCTCGTAGCAGTAGCCCATGATGTCGCGGCGCCGCTCGGCGGACACCACGCTCCCGTCGCGAAAATCATATCCCCACGCGCCGAGTCCGCCATTCGGATACGGGAACTCCGGATCGGTGCCCAGCGCGCCGCCGCACGGAGCGTGGAGCAGGTTGAGGTTGTGTCCCACCTCGTGGGCCAACTCCGTGTTCCACGGTTTGCCGATGCTCGCCCACGCCGCCAGCCGGGCTCTGCCGCGCACGTACCCGTTCACGCTGGACGCCGCAGCGTAATAGTACCCTGTGCCGTTCTCGATCGCGCGCAGGGCCTCCATTTCGAGGACAAGGCCCCACTGGCCGTCGTCGCTGGTGAGGTCGAGCGACGTGAAGTAGGCTTCGCGGCTCCGCGCCGTGAACTCGGAGAAGGGGAAGGAGTAGCGGAACAGCCCCACCTCCGGGCTGTCGTCGTCGATGTTGTCGGTCCACTCGAAGATCGACGAATCGGGCTCCGACGCTTCAAGGACGGGCACCACCGTCAGCTCCATCGGCGGCACTTCAATCACGTTCAGCGCCGCCGCGCCCGAGGCGGGGAAGCGGATCTGGCTCCCGGCAGCCAGCGGCACGATCCCGCCGGGGTCAGCCTCGACCGTCAGTGCAGCCCCGGGCCGGATATGCTCGCCGGGAACGACCGCATTGTACGAGTTGCGGAGTTCCGACTCGTCGGCCCGGGTCGCCAACAGGTCGCCGGCGCGCTCCATCACGACCCGGTGGACCTCCCGACCGCCATGCAATACGGTTGCCATGACCTGGGGTTCGTAGAAGGCGAGCGGCGCATCGCCGGTCAGGAACACGCGCAACAGCGCATCTCGACCGGCAATCAGCGGGACATCGCCGGCAGGTCGCTGGATGGCCTGCGTGAGGTAGACCACCGGGAGCGACAACGCCACCTGATCCGGATTCCCGCAGGTCGCGCCCGCCACAACGCCGATGCGCCCGAGCCAGTCCTGAAAGCTCATGGACGGAGATGCGCACATGCCCGTGTCCTGGTATTCCAGAAGCTCCAGTCCGGTCAGCTCCGTGAGCCGGAAGGGGAGCGGACCCTGCATTCCCGCGTTGCCGCTGAATCGGATGGAAGCCAGATCCGCCATGGAGGCGACTGCGGTCGGGAACTCTCCGACGAGTCGGTTCCCGCCGAGATCCAGCGTCTCCAGCGCCGTGAGGTTGCCGATCTCCGCCGGGACCGGTCCCGTCAGGCCATTGTCCGCCAGCGCGATTCCGCGCACCCGTCCTTCCCGTGACCTGACGCCGTGCCAGTCGGCGATCTTGGCACCCGTACCCCAACCGCCGCGGCGCGTCCACGAGCCACCGCCGGTGCGAGCGAAGAACTCCGACAGTGCCAGACGCTCGACGTCCGCGATGTCGCAGCCCTCCACTTCGTGTTCCAACCCGCGCAGCCAACTCTGGAATTCGGGGTCGATCTGGGGGCAAAGTCCGGTCCCTCCGATATAAAGAGTCCCAAGTGCTGCGATCTTCAACATGCTGCGGGGAAGGAATCCCCGGAGGTTCGGATTGTCGGCCAGCCACAGGTTCTCCAGCTTCACCAGCTCGCCGAGCTCGGATGGAAGGGGGCCGGACAGATTGTTCTTGAAGAGTCCCAGCCAGACCAGGGAACGGAGGGCCATCAACTCGGGGGGGAAGCCGCCGCTGAGGAGGTTGTCGCTCAGTTGGAGATCCGTCAGCGCCGAGAGATTCCCGAGTTCCGGCGGTATGCGACCGGTAAGGGCATTGTTGGCGAGCAATAGACCTTCGAGCTTGCTCAAGCTCCCGAGCTCGGGAGGAATCTCTCCGGTCAGCTCGTTTTCGAACAGCCCGAGGAAGTTGAGATTGGACAGGCCGCCCAGCTCCCTTGGAATGGAACCCGTGAGCCGGTTGATCGAGAAACTCACTTCCTCAAGCTTGCCCAGGTTGCCCAGCGTGGATGGGATCGTGCCCTCGATCCGGTTGTTCTGAAGAAGGAGACTCTTCAGGGAAGCGAGTCGGCCAAGTTCGACCGGAAGCGGTCCCGACACCTGATTCCGCGAGAGCACGATGCTTTCGAGTGAGGTCATGTCGCCGAGCTCCGGCGGCAGCGGGCCTTCGATCGCGTTGTCGCTGAGCCACAGGTCCTTCAGACTCTTCAGCTTGCCCAATTCCTTCGGCAGCGAGCCGCTCAACCGGTTCTCGAAGAGTGCCAACTGTTGCAGGGCCGCCATGTTGCCCAGCTCCGGCGGGATCGGGCCTTCGATCGCGTTGTCGCTGAGCCACAGGTCCTTCAGACTCTTCAGCTTGCCCAATTCCTTCGGCAGCGAGCCGCTCAACCGGTTCTCGAAGAGTGCCAACTGTTGCAGGGCCGCCATGTTGCCCAGCTCCGGCGGGATCGGACCGGAAAGCTGATTGCGCGACAAATACAGCGTGTCGACGTTGACCAGATTGCCAAGCTCGGGAGGAATCGATCCCGTCAGTTCATTCGAGGACAGGTACAGGCCGCGCAGCTTCGTCAGCTTGCCCAATTCCGGTGGAATTCCGCCGGTCAGTTGGTTGCCAAAGAGCTGGAGCTGCTCGACGTGGGCAAGGTTGCCCAAATCCGGGGGCAGAGAGCCGGTGAGGTTGTTGAAGCGAAGATTGATCTCCGTCACATACCCGTCATCGCTGACCTTTACGCCGTGCCAATTGCTGATCCCGTGGTCGCTCAGCCAGTTTTCATTATGGTCCCAATCGTCGCCGCCCGTGGCTTCGTACAGAGCGACGAGCACGTCCCGATCCGCAGTGGCCGGAACGCACGGAACCCGCTCGTCCGCCTCGTGAAGTTGCGAGAGCCACGCATTGAGTGAAGAGGGCACGCACAGAAAGGTGTTGCTGAAATAGAAGCGTTCCAGCACGAGTCGAGCAAACGTGTCGGGGATGGGGCCGGAAAGATTCGTACCCGAGAGATAGAGGTAGCGGAGTCCCGCCAGGTTCCCGAATTCGGGCGGCAGCGGGCCGGAGAGATCGTTGTCTCCCAAAATCAAGTCGCGCATGATCGTCAACTTTCCCAACTCGGGAGGCACCGATCCGTGCAGCGAGTTCCCGCTGAGATCGAGGATGAAGAGTTGGTCGAGCAGTCCGATGGCCGCCGGAATGGGCCCTTCCAGATTCCGGTCCCTGAGAAACAGCTCCCTGACCCGTCCGTTTTCGTCAGTGCGGACTCCGGCCCAATCCGACAGCGGCGCGTCGCTCAGCCAATTCGTGCGGTCGTTCCAGTTGTCGCCGTTCCATGTCCGGTATAGAAGCTCCAACACCTGCCGGTCTTCCGAAAAAGCTGCGGCGACCTTCACATCCGTCGACGCCGCGAGCGAGTCGTGTGTGGCCGTCACGCGCGTGACACCGGCACCGATGGCGGTGACCAGCCCGGTTTCGTCCACCCTGGCGACGGATGAATCGACGCTCGACCACACCACCCTGGCACCTGCAACCACTTGGCCGTTGGCGTCGCTCGCCATCGCCACGAGCGTCACCGTATCGCCGATGAACAGCGAATCGGGAGCCGGCGAAACTGTCAGGGACGTCACAACCTGTGCCACGGTCACGGACGCCGTTGCGGACACCGCCCCCGACCGCGCCGTGATCGTCGTGCTGCCATTGCCGACGGCCGTGACCAGACCCGATCCCTCCACCGTGGCGACGGAGGCGTCGCTGCTCGACCACACAATGTTCGTGCCGGTCATGACCTGACCGTTCTCATCCCGCACTTCGCCGACCAGACGAACCGTGTCGCCCAACGCGGCGAGGGTGGCCCGCCCCGGAGTTACGGAAAGCGCTGCCGGCAGCAATGGACGAGGGTCGGCAGACGAAGGCTCCGCCGGTGCGTCGCCGCACGACAGCAAGACCACAGGAACCACGACCAGTACCGCCCTGAATATGAGCCTCGGCTCGGTTCCCAACGATGACGCCATGTCAGTGAAGCGTCTCCGAGACCAGCCGAAACGCGCTCCCGTCGCCGTCCACGAACAGCATCTCGCCATGAAGCCCCGGCAGTGCGTCCAACCCCGATCCCGGCCCTGTTTCATCATCCATCCATGATATCATGCACTGATCAATGCGAGCAAGGCCGATCTTGCGATCAAGGCTCATCACAGTACCCACGAAGTCTCGAGCTTCCTCTGGAAGCACATCCCTGTAGATGGTTTTCTTCGGACCCGCCCGGCGAGCCGCCTCCACCTTGGCATCTGTTTTCATGTTCTCGGCAACCTGACCCAGGATTGCCCCACCTCTACGAATGGCTTCAGTATGTACCGTCAATGAGGCAGAATCTGCGGAAAGACCGTGCTCTCGCAAGTCCTTGTAGCGACGTGCAGGACATTCATGGATCGGCCAAGGCGAACCCAGAGATTCGAAGAAGACTGCACTCTGACAGGAGCAGGAGAAGAAAAAGACGCGCATCCCGCAATACGGACATTTCGTCGGATATGTTCTGGTTTGGCAGGACGGGTGGTGATTCGGGACGTAACCGGTCATTTGTCAGCTTTCTGTTCACGGGCATCAGTGTGGCAAGATTGTCGAACTCAGATGTTCCCTCTCCCTCTACACTTCCCAACCACGCCGGAGGACCGATGCCAACAGAGTGTAAATCATTCGCGCATGCGTTTCAAGGGTTCGGGGGCAGGAGAGTGAGAGCGGCGTTCGACGGGGGACGGATCACATCGAACGCGGGGGCGCTGTTGCTGAGGGCGATCGACCGGTGCGTTGGCCTGACGGAGCGGGTGGCGGCGTGCTTCACGGATCACCGGGATGGGCGATTGACGGAGCATTCGATACAGACGCTGGTGACGCAGCGGATCGTGGGTCTTGCGCTGGGCTACGAGGATCTGAACGATCACGACGAGTTGCGCCACGACCCGGTTCTGGCACTGCTGGCGGACAAGCTCGCGGGGAAGCGGAAGGATTGTGCGCCGCTGGCGGGCAAGAGCACGTTGAATCGACTGGAGCACGCGCCGCCGAAGGGGCGACCGGGCCGCTATCACAGGATCGAGCACGATCCCGAGGCGTTGCAGGATCTGTTGCTCGAGTTGTTCATCGAGTCGTGGGTAGACGGGCGACCGCCGGAGCTGGTTCTGGACATCGATTCGACGGACGACGAGGTTCACGGTCGCCAGGAGGATAATTGTTCGCCATTTCTTCGGTCAACTCCTCACTGTAACCGCTTCTCCAACGAAACGGGCGAAGCCGCCGCCGGCTCACCGCACCCCCGCCCTTCGTTAGATTGGTTCGGAGTTTGGCGCGGCCCCCACCCGGGAGCGCCCTCCTTCCCCACCCCCTCTTGTGGGGGTGTTCCACCGGAGTCTGCCCCAGCCCCCGGCGCGCAGCCCCGGACCCGAAGCGATTTTCACAAGGAGCGCAACGAACGCATGAAGGTTTTTCGGCAGCTTGGCGAGTACGACTACGAAAAGGTGGTCTTCTGCAACGACAACGACACCGGTCTCAGGGCCATCATTGCCATCCACGACACCGCGCTGGGACCGGCGCTGGGCGGTGTGCGGATGCTTCCCTACGCAACCGAGGACGAGGCGCTGCGCGATGTTTTGCGCCTGTCGCGCGGCATGACCTACAAGGCGGCGGTGGCCGGCGTAAAGCTCGGAGGCGGAAAATCGGTGGTGATCGGCGATGCGCGCACCGACAAGAACCCCGCGCTGCTGCGCTCCTTCGGACGCTACATCGACACCCTGGGCGGAGAGTATGTTGCCGGCCAGGATATCGGCACCAATGCGCACGACATGGCGGTCATTCGCGGGGCGACCCGTCATGTGGCCTGCGTTCACGAGTCGGCGGGCGGCGCGGGCGATCCCTCGCGGACCACAGCCTATGGGGTGAGCTGCGGTATTCGCGCGGTCCTGAAGGCCACAACCGGCAGCGATTCCTTCGGCGGTCGCCATCTGGCGATCCAGGGGCTGGGCAACGTCGGCTTCGCGCTGGCTCACTTCTGTCGCGAGGCTGGAGCGCGGCTGACCGTAACCGATATCGCCGAACCGGTTCTGAAGAAGGCCGCCCGCGAGCTCGGAGCCACCGTTGTCGCGCCCGACGAGATCTACGACGTCGAGTGCGACGTCCTTTCCCCCAACTCGATCGGCGCAGTCATCAACGACGACACAATTCCGCGCCTGCGCTGCGCCGCGGTCGCCGGGGGCGCCAACAACATCCTTGCCGAGCCGCGCCACGCCGATGCACTGACCGAGCGCGACATTCTCTATGCGCCCGACTACCTGGTCAATGCCGGGGGGCTGATCCGCTGCCAGGAAGAGGTTCTGGGCCGACCGACCGAGGATTTCACCGTCTATGCCAAGGTCGCCGGCATCTACGAAGAGACGCTCAACCTGATTCGCATTGCATCGGAACGGAACATGAGCACCGCGGCAGCCGCCGACTGGATCGCCGAAGAGCGCATCGCGCGCGGAGGATAGGGATTCCGGGGGAATGCACGCCCCGTCGCAGAAAGCAGAGCCCGGGCCCATCGGGCAATACCGCGAACGGGCCTCGGAGCATGACCTCGAGGCCGCGCAGCTGGGCAGGCGGGTGCGCGCGCTCGGTCGGGTCCGGCTGGCGCTCTTCGCAGGCGCCGTTGGAGGCCTGTGGTGGCTGGGCGCCCAGGGGCGCTGGGACGCGGCGATGCTGGCGGCCACCATTGTCGCCGGCCTCTTTGCGCTCCTGGTGGCGCGTCACCGGGCCGCCCGGCGGCGCATGCGCAAATCCAAGCTCATGGCCGAGTTCAACCGCCAGGGGATTGCCAGGATCCGGCGCGACTGGGCGAAGCTGCCCCGGCCCGAGGCCGCACCCGCACTGCAGACCCACCCCTACGCGACCGATCTCGACCTCTTCGGCCATGCCTCGCTTTTCCACCTGATCGGGATCTGCGGCACGGCCCCCGGAAAACGAACCCTCTCCGCCTGGCTTCTGGAGCACGCCGATCCGGCAACGATCAATCTCCGCCAGGAGGCCATTCGGGAGATGGCGGCGGCCTTCGCCTTCCGCGACCGTCTCGCGGCCGAGGCGCGGCTGGTGGCCGAGGGGCGGCGGGGCGGCGGCCGCATGGGAGGCGGCTCCGGCGAGGAGGCCGGTGGAGACGAGACCCCCTTTCTGGCCTGGGCCGAAGGCGACCCGTGGCTGGGGCGGCGCCGACTGCTGCGTCTGGGCAGCCTGATTCTGCCACCGCTGAATCTGACCGCAATTGCTCTCTGGGCCGCGGGTGCGGCGCCGGTGGCCGTGGTGGGGTGGTCGGTGGTTCTCTCCACCCTGGTTCTGGCACCGCGCTGGAAGGCAATCCGGCGCGCGTTCATTCGGGCCGACGATGGCGAGTCCGGTCTCCGCAGCCTCGCCCCTCTCCTCGGCCACCTCTGTGGCGCACCCCTTCAATCCCCCCTTGTGGCCCGCATCCGCGACCGCCTCGACCGGGGCCGCCACTCCGCGCCCCGCGAGATCGCCACCCTCAGGCGCCTTCTCGATCTGGCCGATCTGTGGCGATCGCCCCTCTTTCATCTGCCGCTCGCGCTCGTTCTTCACTGGGATCTGCATATCCTTGCCGCCCTGGAGCGCTGGCAGGCCCGCTCCGGCGCGCGCGTCCGCGAATGGATCGGCGCAATTGGCGAGATGGAGGCGCTGGCAGCCCTGGCCACTCTGGCCGCCGATCACCCCGACTGGACGATGCCCCATGTAGACCCGGAGGCCCGCACTCTCCACGCCCGGGACCTCGGCCATCCGCTGCTGCCGCCCCCGGAGTGCATTCGCAACGATGTCGATACCGGGTCCGCCGGCTCCTTTCTCCTGGTGACCGGCTCCAACATGTCCGGAAAATCAACGCTGCTGCGCGCAATCGGCCTGAATGCGGTGCTCGCCCAGACCGGCGCCCCGGCATGTGCAACGTCGCTGACCCTTCCCCCGCTCTCTGTCATGACCAGCATGCGCGTCGACGATTCCCTCGCCGATGGCGTTTCTTTCTTCATGGCCGAACTGCAGCGGCTCAAGGGTGTGGTCGATGCCGCCCGCGCCTCGCCCATTCCCGTTCTCTATCTGCTCGACGAGATCCTGCAGGGAACCAACAGCGCCGAACGGCAGATCGCGGCCCGCACGGTCATTCGCCTGCTCCTTGAAAGCGGGGCGATCGGCGCAGTCACAACCCACGATCTGGGCCTCGCCGACACCGACGATCTGATGGTCCGCGCAACCCCGGTGCATCTTCGCGAATCGATCGACGACGAACCGGGCGGCGGGCTGCGCTTCGACTACCGGCTGCAGAGCGGGATCGCCACCTCAACCAATGCCCTCAGAATGCTGCGGCTGGTGGGGCTGGGCGATGAGGATTGAACAGGATGGACATTCGCGGGTCCGACCTGTCGCCGATCCACGCAATTCGTCGGGGCGCCCCGGGTTGCGGACTGCGGGCTATCCCGAATGCCGGGCCTGCGCCCTGCCCATTCCGATCGAGAGCGCAATCCACATCGCCGCCAGCGGAGCTGTCGAGAAGGCCACTGCGGCCAGCGCCAGGCCCAGCGCGGCAAAGACGCCATCGACTCCTGCCGCCGCCAGATCGCCGAAGCGATAGAGAAAGACGTCCACCACCGGCTTGGCCTTGTACTTCTCTGCGGGCGACACCACGCTGAAGAGCGTCTCGCGCGAGGGTCTGGAGATCGCGTAGCGGGTGGCGCGGTGGACCGCCTGAAAGATCAGCATAACCCCATAGAGCGGCCAGATCGCCAGCACAACAAATCCCAGAAGAGTCACCAGGGGAAGCACTGCCAGGGTCCAGCCGACCCCAACCCTGCGGATCAGATGCGTTGTAATGAAGATCTGCGTAATCAGCGTTGCAATCTGCGCCCACATGTCGAACTGTGCAAAGTTGCCCACAAGCTGACTGAAGGTGTCCGAATCCGAGAGAATGATATTGGCCTGGGTGAAGTAGATCATGGTGTTGCTGATCGCCATGAAGATCACCCAGAGCCCCACGCCCAGCAGATAGGGCGAACGAACCACCGCCTGCAGGCCCTCCCAGAAGCTGCCGCCAATGCGTTTCCCATCGGAGTGCGCCCCGGGGGCCGCCCTGGAGTCCTCGTTCGGCCCGCTGTCCCCGGCGGAATCGGGAGTCTTCCGGCCCCCGCGTCCCAGACGCGAAACCCCGGACGCAACCGCCCGCCGATCCAGAATCAGCATGGCCGCCGCCGCAAGGAAAAAGCAGCCGGCACCCACAAGCATAAGTCCCGCTGGCAGATAGGGCGAATCGACCAGGGCGCTGATCAGATTCGTCGTCGCCCCGCCCACAATCGCTCCCAGGGTACCGCCAATCCCGACGAAGGCAAAGAGCCGCTTTCCCTGATCGACATCGAAGATATCCACCATGAAGGCCCAGAAGACGCTGGTGGTAAAGAGGTTGATGACGCTCAACCAGACGTAGAAGGTGTAGCCCACTCCCCGCGAAAGCGCCGTCTGGGCGTCGGTGCCGATCAGGCCGCCCCCCGCGCGGACATCCCAGACGATCAGCGTCGCAAAGACGAAGAGGCAGGCATTGACGGCAAAGTATGCAATCGGAATGAAACGCCGCCGGTTCATGCGCGCGACAATGCCCCCGAAGGCCAGAACGGTCAGGAGCGAGACCACGCAGGTGAGTCCGAAGAGCCAGCGCAGTTCATCCATGCCCCGGGCGACCCCCATGGCTTCGCGGACCGGGCGCAGAAAGAAGTAGCCGCAGAGAACCAGGAAGAAAAAGAGCGCAGAGAGGAATGCCAGCGAAAACTCGCCCCTCTTCATGTTGAAGAGCGTGCGCAAAAGATTCACAATCGCCTCCTTGCGGGGATTTTGCGGCCCGGGCGGGGCCGGAGCAGGTGCGGGTGGGCGGCGAGATCGGGTGTCGCGCTCCCTCTGGCATTGACCTTTTCCAAGAGAATCGCATTCTCCATGGGGGGCAAGTGTGGACGCCCTCCGCCTCCCGACCTCCACAGGCAATGGTTCATCGCTGATGCAATCCCGCTCCCCGCTCTCGCGCCTGACCGGCCTCCGCCCCGGCGAAGGGAGGATCGTTCTCCTCGCGGCCACCTGGTTCTTCTGCATTCTCTCGGCTTACTACGTCATTCGACCGCTGCGCGAAGAGATGGGCGTGGCCGGGGGAGTCGAGAACATTCCCTGGCTCTTTACCGGAACCCTGGCCGCAATGCTGGTTGCGCACCCGCTCTTTGCCGCGATCGTGTCGCGCTGGCCACGCGGGCGATTCGTCGCGCTGACCTACCGCTTCTTCATGGTCTGCCTGATTGCGTACTACGCCATTCTGATGGCGCTGCCCGAGGGCGGAAGCGCCGCAATCTGGACGGGACGCTCCTTCTTCATCTGGATCGCCGTATTCAATCTCTTCGTGGTCTCGGTCTTCTGGTCTTTCATGACCGACATCTTTCGCGAACGGCAGGGACGGCGGCTCTTCGGCCTGATCGCGGTGGCGGGCACCCTGGGCGCAATCCTCGGATCGTCGATCACCGCCTTTCTGGTCGAGAGCCTGAGACCGGCCACACTGCTCTGGTTCTCGATCGCGCTGCTTGAATGCGCCGTCGCCTGCTCGCGGGCACTCGATCGCAGAGCGGGCCGCGACACCGGTGGCGCTCCCCTCCTGTCCCACTCCGGTCGGGACATTATCGGCGGCTCGCCCCTCGACGGAATCCGGAGCGTGGCGGCTTCGCCCTATCTGCTCGGCATCTGCGCCTTCATGCTCCTCTTCACCATCGGCTCCACCTTTCTGTACAACATTCAGGCGGCGATCATGGAGCGCACCTTCACCGAAGCCGCCGAGCGCACCGCCGTCTTCGCCCGCATCGACCTGGCCGTCAACATCCTCACGCTGCTGACCCAGCTCTTCCTTACCGGCCGGATCATGAAGCGCTTCGGGATCGGCCTCACCCTGGCCGCGCTGCCGCTCATGAGCATCGCCGGCTTCCTGTCGCTCGGGCTGGCGCCGGTCTTTGCGGTCTTCGTCATCTTCCAGACCCTCCGGCGCGCCGGCAACTTCGCCCTCGCCGTCCCGGCCCGCGAAGTGCTCTACACCGTTGTGCCCCGCCGCGACAAATACAAGGCCAAAAACTTCAACGACACCTTCGTCTATCGCGCCGGCGACCAGGTAGGCGCCTGGTCCTTCGCCGGCCTGGGAGCGCTGGGGCTGGGCACCGCCGCCCTGGCCTGGTCGATGGTGCCCCTGGCGGGCCTGTGGCTGCTGGTGGCGCTCTGGCTGGGGAAGCGGGTGGGGGCGCAGGGAGCGGAGTGAGCTTGCAGGGGTCGAGAATTCGAGTTGGATTCGGTAGGTGAATCGGTCGGAGCCAACTCACAAACCCGCCCCGTCCACAAAGAGTTCCGCCACAAGGTTCAGCTTTTCCGACACCTCGACCGCGATGGTTTTCGGCTCCATGAAATCAACGAGGTGGTAGAGGTCGCGCTTGCGCAGCAGCATGGGATGGTCAAGCCGGGTGGCCAGACGGCGGAAAAACTCCTCGGCAAAGTCGCTCAGCTTAAGCGATTCCGTCCGGGCGTCCCAGAGGAGGCGCGCGGCGGCGGCATCCAGTCCCTTCCAGGTCAGAAAATCGCCTTCGTTGTGATCGAACACCCGCTCCTGCGTCAGTTGATCGAGAACTTCGTCGGTTTCGCGGCGAAAGCGGTCAAAGAGCGGCAGATCGCGATATGCATGAGCAGCGAAGGAGCGAAGCACATCCGGATTGACAATATAATTCTCGATTTCGTAGCGGTGCCACCAGGTCGTGCACAACCCGCCTTCACTGGAATCTTCGCGCCGGTGCCCATTGCGATCCCGGATTGCCAGGCCTCTGAGTTCTGGCAGCATCGGACGCAGTGCAAAAAAGTGTTCCCCAGCTCTCATGCCAAACCCCCTCTCGACGCGCTCCAGTTCGGATTCGGGGTCGAGTTCGGGATGGTTGTCGCGGATATAATACACATTCGCGCTCTCGTCCCAGAGCCCGGCAAGGGGGTGATTCATTCGTATTGCAAGCGCGCGCAAAACCGCCAGATCGGTTCCGCCCTCCACATAGAGCACATACCCTTTCTGGCGCGCGCGGATATAGTGTTCTGCACCATAGTGTCGCAGCGCCATCACAATTTCACTCTTCGAGGCCAACCTCGTGGCGCCTCCATCCAGAATCAGCGTCAGGTTTCGGTCCAGCGCTTCGGCGAGCATGACCTCGGAGTGGGTGACAAGCACAACCTGGGAGTTGGCGCATGCGGCTTCGTCGCGCAACAATACATGAGCCTGTCGCTGGCGAAGGATCTCCAGATGCGCATCCGGCTCATCAATCAGAAGAACGCTGCGGGGATGCGAATGCAGATAGGCAAGGATCAGCAGCATCTGTTGCAGGCCCCGGCCCGCCAGCGCAATCTCTGCGGCTCTGCGCAGACCCGGTTGCCGGTAGAAGAGGTCGATGGCGCCACGCTCCGTCTCGACGGGATCATCCAGCTCAATGGAAAAGAGGCGCTGCATCAGCGTTCGGATGCGCTTCCAACCGGCGCCGTTGTCATGAAGAACCATCAGACAGAGGTTGCGCAACACCTGGGCCGTCTGTCCCTGACCCAGTAGCACATCGATCCGTCCCGGCTGAATGACGGGTTCCTCGGTTTCGATTCCGGACATGGGATACAGCAGTCTGACCTTCAGCTCCGCGGCCGCCGCCATGAGCCCGGGAGAGCTGAGCGCCTCCGCGTCGGGCGTGCAGTAGAGCGTGTCGTCGCCGGAAGCGCGAAACCGCATGGTGACTGGAGATATGCGATTGTCATGCATGACTCCAAGGGTAATTTCCAGCGGAATGTTTGCGGCGCCAGCCCTGACTGTCATATTGTGCCAATAGTCGCGCGCGCTGCGAACCGGAACCGCCGTGACGGTCAGCCGATTGAGTCCGGTTGCGGTGCGTTCGCTCGGCGGCGCCTTTCCCTTGCGCAGAAACCAGCTCTGTACTGCCTGCGACCAGAGCGCAATCGCCTGCAGCGCCGTAGTCTTGCCACAGTTGTTGGGGCCGGCCAGGGTTGCAGGGTGATCGAGCTCAATGCGGATCCGCTCGCCAAATCCCTTGAAGTTGCGAATCTCGAGGTAGTGCAGATGCCTCATTGTCTTACCCTCCGGTCTTCACCGACCGCCACAGCCTGGAGGCCCGGGGTCGGCAGTGCATCCGTCCGCAATCCCCGCCCCCCTCAGAACGCCGCGATTCCCGTTGCCGCCTGCCCCAGGATCAGCGAGTGGATATCGTGGGTGCCCTCGTAGGTGTGGACCGATTCCAGGTTGGCCATGTGGCGCATGGCCGAGTATTCGACCAGGATTCCATTGGCACCCAGCAAGCGGCGTGCCTCGCGGGCTACATTGCAGGCCATGTCCACGTTGGCGCGCTTGGCGAAGCTGACCTGCTGGGGAGTCATCGTGCCCTCGTCCTTCATGCGGCCCAACCGATAACAGACAAGCTGTCCCTGGGTGATTCCGGTCAGCATGTCGGCAATGCGCATCTGCTGAATCTGCTTGCCGGCGATCGGTCCGTCGAACATGACGCGCCCGGTGGCGTAGTCGGTTGCCTCGTGATAACAGGCCATTGCCGCTCCGACCGCTCCCCAGGCGATTCCGTAGCGGGCCTGGGTCAGGCACATCAGCGGACTGCGCAAACCGCTGGAACCGGGCAGGATTGCATCGTGCGGAAGTTGTACATTGTCCAATACAAGCTCGCTCGTATCGGAAGCCAGGAGCGAGAGCTTGCCCTTCTGGTTGCGGGCGCTGAATCCGGGAGTGTCGGTCGGCACCACAAAGCCGCGGATTGTGCGCGCGTCGCCCGCTTCGCCGGTCTGGGCCCAGACAATGGCCACATCGGCCATGGAACCGTTCGTGATCCACATCTTGGTTCCATTGAGAACCCATCCGTCGGCGCTCTCGCGGGCCCGGGTGATCATGCCGGCGGGGTTCGATCCGTAGTCGGGCTCGGTCAGTCCGAAGCAGCCGATCTTTTCGGCCGTTGCCAGCGCGGGCAGCCAGGTGCGCCTCTGGGCGTCGCTTCCGAAGGCAAAGATCGGATACATGACCAGCGCCCCCTGCACCGAAGCGAAGGAGCGGATTCCGGAATCGCCCCGCTCCAGCTCCTGCATGATCAGACCATAGGCAACGTTGTTCAGACCGGCGCACCCGTGTTCCTCGGGCAGGTTCGCGCCCAGAACGCCCAGCTCGCCCAGCTCGGGAATCAGCTCGTCCGGGAAGCGGTGCTCGATATAGGCGTCGCCGATGCGCGGCAACAGACGCTCTTCGACCCAGGCGCGGATCGTACCCCGCACCATGCGTTCATCCTCGCTCAAAAGAGCGTCGATATTGTAGAAGTCAACTCCCTCAAACGATCCGGACATCCCTGTTCCTTTCGTCAACGTCGATTGGCGGGCGCAATTCGCAACCCGGCGTCTTGCGGTTCAGCTTTATTGTGATTTGATTGAAACTCCATTCATCGAATGCGACTGCGGTAGCGCAACACTCCCCGGGCCACTTCGCGGCTCGCCCGCCCGGTCAGCCACCAGGCCGCGATCACCACCCCCACCCATCCGCCCGCCAGCATTCGGGAGGGCTGCTGCACAACCACAATCCAGAGTGCAAGCGCGGCGGCCATCACCCCACCCGTCAGCCACCCTGCGCGATTCGCGGTGCGCGCGGCGGCGGCCACACACGCATCGCACCAGAGATGGCGATCCATGGCAGAAGTCTGCACATCGGCGCCGCACGCCACACAGCGCAACTCGGCGCCCCGGGCCAGGCGCTCCTCGGCGGCGCTGCGCAACCGGCCGGGTCTCTTCACGCAAGCGCCTCTGCCACCGCCGTGGCAAACTCGGCTGTACCGTCGCTGCCGCGCATATCCACCGTGCGCACCTCGCCCTTGCGAATCACATCGTCAAGCGCCTTCCGAATTCGCGTCGCCACCTCGGGTTGTCCCACATGGTCGAGCAGAAGACACCCCGCCAGGAGGAGACTGGTCGGGTTGGCCAGATTGAGCCCCGCAATGTCGGGCGCCGATCCGTGCACAGCCTCGAAGACCGCGTGCGTTTCGCCGATATTCGCCGCTGGCGCAAATCCCAGACCGCCAACCAGCCCGGCAATGAGATCGCTCAAAATGTCGCCGAACATGTTCTCCATGACCAGCACGTCGAAACGGTAGGGATCCAGGACAAGATACATGGCGGTGGCATCGATAATTCTGTCCTCGAAATCAATGCGATCGCCGTATTCGGCTGCAACCTCCTTGCCCACCTCAAGAAAGAGCCCCTGGGTGTTCTTGAGGATATTCGCCTTGTGCGCCATCGTCACCTTCCGGCGTTTGTTGGCAACGGCGTAATCGAAGGCAAAGCGCGCAATCCGCTCCGAAGCGAAGCGCGTAATAATCATTACCGATTCGGCAGCCGCGCGGGGATCGCGATCAACCCCGATAAAGTGCTCAACCCCTACATAGAGACCCTCGCTGTTCTCGCGGATCAGCACCAGATCGATATCCTCGTAGCGCCCGCCCGAGAGGAGCGTCTTCACCGGTCGCACATTGGCGAAGAGCTCGAAGTTCTTGCGGATCGCCACATTGACCGAACGGAAGCCGGCCACATTCGGCGTCGTGAGCGGTCCCTTGAGCGCCACCCGATTGCGGTCGATCGAGTCCAGCGCCTCCTGCGGCAGCGGATTTCCGTGCGTCGCGAGGGCCCCAACGCCGGCGGACTGTTGATCGTATTCCAGCTCGGCGCCGGCAGCGGTAAAGATGCGCAACACGGCTGCGGTGACCTCGGGGCCGATGCCGTCACCGGGAATTACAGTGATTGTCGAAGACATATTCGGTATTTTTTCGATATATGTTTGGTTTTTATTCGGTTTCATTGCGCGCTCTGAAATCGAGCGCAGCCGAATTGATGCAGTAGCGGAGGCCGGTCGGCGCGGGGCCATCGGGAAAGACGTGGCCAAGGTGCGCATCGCAGCGGGTACAGATGACCTCGGTGCGTCGCATGAAGAACTTGCGATCCTCGCGCTCGCCGATGTCTTCGGAAGAGGCGGGGCTGTGGAAGCTGGGCCAGCCGGTTCCCGAATCGAAGCGGGCGATCGAATCGAAGAGGGGCGCTCCGCAGCAGATGCAGTGGTAGGCGCCGTCGTCCTTGTGATCCCAGTAGCGGCCGGTGAAGGCTCGTTCGGTGCCGCCCCGGCGGGTCACCTGATACTGCTCGGGAGTCAGTCGCGCGCGCCATTCGCGGTCGGTCACGCGCCTGGAATCGGTGGCGGTGGCACCCGGAGCGGGATCTGGCGTGCTTCGATCTCTCTTCATGTCTGTCGTTCCGCCTGTGCGCAAAGGGTGAGAATCGGGCCGCAGAGCACGGCCGGAAAACTCCGCAACCGCAACTCCGGGCCAAGGGAATCAGACCAGATAGCCCCCATCGACGGGAATCACGGCTCCGGTAATATGGCGCGCCGCCTCGGAACAGAGGAAGACCACGACCGAAGCCACCTCCTGCGGATCGCCCAACCGGCCGAGCGCGCTCCGTTCGCGGGCCCCGTCGAGGATATCGGCCGGAACCTGCTCGGTGAGCTGCGTGGTGCGAATGTAGCCGGGGGCGACGGCATTGACATTCACATTCGAGGGGCCGAGCTCCAGCGCCGTGCTGCGCGTCAGACCGATCAGGCCGGCCTTGGAGGAGCAGTAGTTGGCCAGCCCGAATTCGCTCGCCAGACCGTGCACCGAGGACACATTGACGATCTTGCCGTGGCGGCGCGCGCGCATTCCGGGAGCAACCGCGCGGGTAAAGTGAAAGGCACCGTAAAGATTCGTCTCCAGGACGGTGCGCCACTCGCGGTCGGTCATGCGCCAGAGCGCCCGGTCGCGTCCGACTCCGGCGTTGTTGATCAGAATCTGCAGTGCCCCGAGCTTCGCCTCCGCTTCGGCCACGAAATCGCATACATCGTCGGGATCGCGCACATCGCCCGGCCGCGCCAGCGCCCTGACCCCCATTCCCTCGATCGTCTCCACAAGCTGTGCGGCCGCTTCCCGACTCTCCTCGCCGGTGTCGAGCCAATTGAAGGCGATGTTGACCCCGGCGCTGGCAAAGGCGATCGCCGTTGCGCGACCGATCCCGACCGACCCTCCGCTGACGACCGCAGTCTGGCCCGCAAGCGACGCTGCGCCCCGCAATGGCTCGGGCTCTGTGGCCGCGTTGACAAGTTCTTCCACCGGCAATCCCTCGACGCTCACGGCGACTCTCGCTTTCGGATGTGCTTGATCGACCGTCCTTCGACCAGAAACACCACCTCTTCGGCAATGTTCGAGGCAAGGTCGCCGATTCGTTCAAGATTCTGTACCACGAGGATCAGATTCACCCCCGGCGCAATGTGGCGCGGCTGTTCGCGCATGCACGACACCAGGGTTCCGATCGCCGACCGCCGCAGTGCATCGACCACCTGATCGTCGGCGATGACAGAGCGGGCAACGGCCCCGTCCCGATTGACGAGGGCGCCCAGGGCCCGGCTCAGCATCCTTCGCACAAGGTCGCCGATCTCGCGAATCTCCTGGATTTCGGGAAGGGGGGAATGGCCGGCCGCGCGCTGTCCGGCCCCTGCAATATTGACCGCATGGTCGCCAATGCGCTCAATGTTGCGACAGGCCATGAGAACCACAATCACAAAGCGCAGATCGGTGGCCACCGGGTGCTGAAGCGCCAGGAACTCGGCCACCCGCGCATTGATGACGACCTCGAATTCATCAACCAGATCGTCGGCCGCCTTCGCCTCGGAAGCCCCCGACAGTCGCCGTCGCAGGAGTCCGTCCATGGCAATTTCCACCAGCTCCTCGGCGCGTCCCGCCATCTCCAGGAGCAGGTTTTGCAGCTCGACCATGCGGGCGTCGAGGTGGCCGCGCGGCGGGGTCGGCGCATTCATGGCGTCCGCCCCGTGAGGTAGGCTTCGGTGTGCGGATTGCGCGGATTGGTGAAGAGCTCGCGCGTGGGCCGGTATTCCAGAAGCTGTCCTCCATCCAGGTGCGCAGTGAGATCGGAGATGCGCCCGGCCAGCGCCGGTTCGCAGGTCGCCACCACAATCGTACAGGCGTCGCTCAAGGTGCGGATCAGCGATTCGATCGTGGCGGCGGCAGCCGGGTCCAGGTGGCGGGTGGGCTCGTCGAGAAGAAGGACCGCCGGTTCGAGCGCCAGGGCGCGTGCCATGCAAAGCCTGCGTCGGTCGCGGGCGGACAGATCGAGGGCGGGGGTTTCGAGAATTCCGGTGTCGGCGGCCTGAAGCCCCACCCGCATCAGCGCCTCCTCGGCACAGCCATGCAGATCGTCTTCGGCTCCCTGGGCCCGCAACCCGAAGACCACATTGTCGAAGACCGACTTCGGAAAGAGCGCTGCCTCGGCAAAGACCATGCCGATGCGGCGGCGGATCTCGACCGGATCAACTGCGGGGTCGTGCAGATCGGCCCCGCGAAAGCGCACGGTTCCGCTGATTGATGCGCGGGGAACGAGTTCATTCATGCGATTGAAGGAGCGGAGCAGCGTGGTTTTGCCCGCACCCGGCGACCCGATCACCGAGACGACACGCCCCTCGGGAATGGCAAGGGTGATATTCGCAAGAGCGGTGCGGCGACCGAAGCGCACGGTCAGCGATTCGGCGATCAGAACGCTGGCGGCGGGACCCAGCATACTCATCGCGCACCTCCGGGAACCGGCGCAGCAGCCGCACGACCGAAGCGATCGGCCAGGATGGCGATCAGCGCGGTGAGCAGCGCCGAGAGGAAGACGAGAGCGAGGGAGGCGCCGGCGGCAAGAGCCAGAAATTCGCTCTGGGGACGCGCGGCCCAGACAAAGACCTGCGTGGGAAGCGAGGAGAGGGGATCGGCGGGGCGGGAGGGGGCGAAGGTCATGAAGGAGGCGGGCCCAATGACCAGAAGGGGGGCGGCGGCGCCCAGGGTGCGGAGCAGCGCGGTGCGGCAGCCGGCAAGGATGTCGGCGGCGGCAGCGGGCAGAACCTGGTGCAGAATGACCTGCCAGCGGGTGGCGCCCAGCGCAAGGGCGGATTGGCGCAGGGCGGCGGGCACGGCCAGGAGGGCGGCGCGCGCATGGGCAATCACGATCGGGATCGCCATGGCGGAGAGGGTGAGCGCCCCCGCCAGAATCGACGACCCCAGCCCGAGACCGCGAACGAAGAGCGCCAGACCGACCATGCCGTAGACGATCGAGGGAACGCCGGCCAGACTGGCCAGAAGCGCCTGCAGGGTGCGCACGATCCGGGTGGCGGGAGCGTACTCCACAAGGTAGAGCGCCGTTCCGACCCCGACCGGCAACGCAATCAGCGCCGTAAGGAGGGTCAGCCAGAGACTTCCCGCGAGAGCCGGGCCGGCGCGATCGATGAGGCGCGCGGGCAGATCGATGGCGAAGCCGGATCCGGAGGACAGAAAGCTCTGCGCAAGGAGGATCAGGACAATGACGGGGGCCGTGGCAAGGGCAACCGTGACGGCCAGGCCGGAGACGACGCCAAGGGGTCGCCGGAGGGGGATGCGGGTGGAGGGGTGAAGGGTCATGGATGAGACCCGCGCCCTTCAGGGCGTCGTCCGCCTTCCACAAGGCTGCGTCCCGAAGCGTGCAGCGCAACCGCCAGAGCCGAGAGCGCAGCCGCAACGGCGAAGGCGGCGCCATACTGGAGACTGCCCGTCGGCATATCGCCCAGACTGGCCTGCGCCAGGTAGGTGGTCAGGGTGCGCACCCCTTCCAGCGGACTCCAATCCGGACTTTGGGGATTGCCGGCTGCGAGCGTCACGATCATCGTTTCGCCAACCGCGCGGGCCATGGCCAGCAGAACTCCCCCCAGAAGCCCCCACCTGGCTGCGGGGAGGACCAGTCGCACCAGAACCCGGCTGCGGCTCGCGCCGAGCGCCAGTCCGTCGGCGATGAGCGAGGTCGGAACCCCCCTCAGCGCGCGCTGCGACAGCGCGACAATCGTGGGCAGGATCATGGCCGCCAGCGCCACACAGGCCGAGAGGCCGTTGAATCCCCCGATCGCGGGCCAGACCCTGGCAATGGCGGGCGTCAGGGCATTCAGCGCCAGATAGCCGTGAACCACTGCCGGAATCATGGCCAGGAATCCCACGGCCCGGCCCAGCGCGGTCCCGATGCGCCGGGGGGCATGGAACTCAAGAAAGATCGCCGTCAGAAGGCCGATGGGGACGGCCAGGAGAATGGCCCCGAAGGCGATCCGGACCGTTCCGCCCAGCAGCGTCGGAATGCCGAATCCCGGCTCTTCGGCGAGCGGTGCCCAGGTTGAATCGGCCACCAGGCGCACCGGCGAAACCGCGGCAAGGAAGCGCAGCGTCTCGATCGCCAGGGTGCCGACGACAGCGATCGCCAGCGCACCCGCAATCACCGTGCAGCCGAGGAGGATCCAGCGCCCCGCCCGCTCCCCGCTCCCCCCCGCATGCGCCCTCTTCGCAAGAGCTCCAGCGCCCCTCGTCACGGCTCCTCGCCTCTGCGCCGCAGCCCGGGGATTGTGCCGGACCGATCAGAAGATGGCCGCGATGCTGCGTCGCGCGAATCACGCCCGGCCCGCGCCACAATCAGCGCCCGGCTGCGTGCATAGGCCGCCGGTGGCAACGCCACATACCCGGTTTCGCTGCTCAAGCCCGCCGCACGGTCTATGTAGTAGAGCAGAAAATCGCGCACTGCCGCGCGGTTCAACGCGGCCTCGGCCACATGAAGGTGCAGCTCGCGCGCAAGGGGGCTGTAGCGACCATCGGCGATCGCTTCGGCGGTGGGCAACACGCACCCGAAACCGGTATCGACCGCAACCGCGCGCAGACGCTCCCGGTTGGCCGCAAAGGAGGCCGAACCGAAGTAGGCCGTTGCCCACGGATTGCCGCCGACGCCGCGGGCGATCAGGTTGTAGTCGCTGCTCCGGTCGTAGTCCGAACGGCTGGCTCCGGTGCGCCCCACGACAATCCGGGTGAAGAACTCGAAGGTTCCCGAGCCGGGGCCGGGGCCGAAGAGACGAATGCGTTCGGCGGGGTAGGCGGGCCGCAGATCCTGCCAGCGTTCGATCTCGCTGGCCGGTTCCCAGAGACGCCGCAGCTCGTCCAGCGTCATGCAGCGGGGGACGGCGCTGGCCGGATTCGCCACCACGGCCACCCCATCGCGCGCAATCGGAATCCCGATCACAGTGACGCCCAAAAGGCGACACCGCTCGGCCTCGTCAGCCGCGATCGGTCGCGATGCGCCCGCCACATCGAGCTCGCCCGCACAGAGGCGCCGCAGCCCGCCCACCGTTCCCGAAGCCTCGACCGTAATGCGGACGCCGGTGCGGATTGCCGCCATCTCTGCGGCCACCGCCGCCGAAAGAGTGTGCAGGCTACTGGAGCCGCCCACCGTAACCACTCTCTGGCTACGCTCGCCCGCGCCGGAGCCGCACCCGGCCGCCCCGATCGCCAGGGCCAGAGCCAAGGCCAGCGGCCAGCGGATCAGAACGAATGGCATCGTCCAGGAGCTGCTGTGGCCCTGACGCGCCTTCCCGGCCCGGATCCCGACCGCTCCCGGTGCACGCCCGGCATTATCCGCGGACCGCCAGCGTCGGTCCAGGCGAACGTATGTCATCCGACCCGGCTTCCTCCTCTTCGCCGACCTCGTCGCCGACCCCGGCTTCGGCTTCGCCCGCAACGGCCTCGCTGCAGGAGTTCATCGCGGCGGGGTGGGCGGATTCGGCCTGTTCACCGGCCACCGCGTCGGCCAGGGCGACCGATTCGTCGCGGAGGTCGTCCATTGCGGCGGGAACCGTGAAGAGAATCGTCGTTCCCCCACCCCAGACGCTCTGCGCATCGACCTCGCCCCCCATGCTCGACACCAGATGCCGCACGATCGCCAGCCCCAGACCGGTTCCGCCCTCGGCGCGCGAACGGGCCGTATCGACGCGGTAGAAGCGCTCGAAGATGCGCGAAAGAGCCGCAGAGGGAATGCCGGAGCCATTGTCGCGGACCGCCACCGTAAGAAGGGCGCTGGAACGAAAGATCTCGACCGCAATGCTGCCGTCCTCGCGGGGCAGGAAGCGCAACGCATTCTCGAAGAGGTTGCGAAAGATCTGGTAGGTGGCCGCCCGGTCGCCCAGGGCATCGCCAAAGCCGATCACATCGAAGTCGATGCTGCGGCCCTGCCGCCCTTCTTCCATATCGGTCCAGGCCGCCCACGCCACCTCTGCCACTGCAAAGGATTCGCGCTCCGGAATCCAGGCCCCGGACTCATAGCGGGAGAGATCCAGAAGATCGTCCACCAGACGCTGCAGCCGCACGGTGTTTTCCTCGATCGAATGCAGAAAACGGCTGCGCAGATCGGGAGGCAGCGATTCATCCAGGATGGTTTCGGCAGCGGCCCGAATGACAGTCAGAGGGGTCTTGAGTTCGTGCGATGCATTGGCCACAAAGTCGGAGCGGACCTCTTCGAGGCGGCGGATCTCGGTCATGTCCACAATCAGAACCACTGCACCACCCCCGGTGCCCCGCTTGGTCCGCACATCGAGCCGGCGATCGCCCACGTTCGCCTCCATGCGGCCCTCGGGGCGCGCGGCGGCCCTCTCCAGGAACTCGCGCAGCACCGGATCGCGCACCATCGAACCGACCGGCGACAGCGGAAGGATCTCGGCGAGGCCCAGCAACTCCAGTGCAGCCGGATTGATGCGCAGCACGCGGGCATCGTTGGAGATCGCCATCAGCCCCTCGCCCACCTCGTCCATGAGCTGGGCAAGTTCGTCGCGCACCCGGGTGACGCGCCCCACCTGTTCATCGAGCGCACCGCGCATGCGGTTGGCCACCGAAGCGAGTCGGGCCAGCTCGATCAGGCGCGGAGGCCGGACACGGGCCCCTACAGAGCGTCTGTCGCCGATCCGGGCCATGAGACGGCGCAAATCGTGCAGAACCCGGTTGACGCTGCGGACTCCGCGGTCCAGCACCACTCCCCCCAGGGCGCCGGCAATCAGAACCCAGAGCGCAACCCGAAGCGCACTTGCAGCGGCGGCCTCGCGGATCGGATCGAAGGGAGTGCCGAAGCGCAGAACGATCTGCTGTCCCCCCCGAAAGAGACGCATGGCGCTGAAGACATAGGATTCGTTGTCCAGAACCGAGCGCCGACTCGAGGACGCGCGGGCCCGGCTGAGCGCCTCCAGCACCTCGGGACGGTCGCCGGGAACGAGCGAATCACCCGGGAGCGGTACGGAGAGATGCGAATCCGCCAGGAGACGGCGACCCGCATCGAAGACGCTGACACGGTAGCCGGTGGCGAGAGCAAGGTCGGCCGCAACGCTGTCGAGAGCCACCCCCTGCGCCGATCGCAGATGCCGGGCGCCCAGATCGGTGGCCGCGTCGAGGTGCCGGGTCGTCTCGGTGACCAGGACCCGGGTGGTGGCCGCGCGGACCGCAACCCAGGCCGTGGCGGCAATCGCCACAACGCATCCGGCCAGCGCGAGCGCGGTCGCGAAACGAAGCGGGATTCTGGCGGGCATTAGCAGTCCGCGGATTGTGGGCAGCTCGCAAAGCCCACCAACCGACATGCAAGCGATGATGATTGCATCACGCGCTGAACCGCTGCGCTCTCCGTCGCTCCCTGCCCCCACGGACGGACCAGGCGGGCGGCGAAGATCCCTGTCGCGCCCGATGCACGTTCAACAGGACCCATGGGTTGCTTACGGATCGCCCTGGCGAAAGCGGTAGCCGAAGCCGCGTACGGTCTCGATCCAGTCTCCGGCCGACCCCAGCTTGCTGCGCAGACGGCGGACGTGCATATCCACGGTGCGACTGCGGATCTGGAACTCCTGCTCGGTGCCCTGCCATGCGTCGCGCAGCAGCCGTTGGCGACTCTGCGTCTGGCCGCGGCGCAGAATGAGAACCATGAGAATCCGGAATTCGGTCGGGGTGACGCCCACCACCCGCCCATCGACCAGAACCTGCACGGCGCGAGGATTGACGGTGATCGGACCCGCCCGGAGGATCCGGTCCTCATTTCCCGAGATCGCGCCATCGATCCCGGCGCGGCGCAGAATGGCCTCGACGCGCAGCACCAATTCCTGGGGACTGAAGGGCTTGCCAAGGTAGTCGTCGGCCCCGAGCTCGAGCCCCTCGATTCTCTCTCCCTCTTCGCGCCGGGCGGTCAGCACCAGAACCGGAAGGGCGCGGGTTGCGGGATCGCGGCGAATCGTGCGCAGGATCTCGTCGCCCGAGATGCCCGGCAGCATCCGATCGAGCACAACCAGATCGGGAATGTTGCGATGGACCGCATCAAGTCCCCCGGTGCCATCTGTGGCCGTGGCCACCCTGTACCCGGCCCGCGTGAGCTGATAGGCAACCAGGGCCGCGATCCCCGGATCATCCTCAATCACCAGAATCCGGGCGGCCGGGGCACGGCGCGTACCGGAGCCCGATGCGCTCTTCAACGGGCGGACCCCGCAACGAAATCCTCGACGATCCGGTGCATCTCGGCGTCATCCAGGGTGCGGTCGCGCTGCTTGGCCACATCGAAGATCTGGCGGCAGAGGCGATGATTGGCGGAATCGTACCCCTGCCGGGCCAGCCAGTGGCGGACATTGGAAATTCCCGACATCGGCCCGACATCGATCACCTGTTTGCGCCCGACCATGGAGGCGGGAATGCTGGAATAGACTCGATCGGCCAGCCAGTCGGCCCCCTTCGCCTGCGCCTTGATGACCGCCGCCGCATGAACCCCGGTGGTGGTGCGAAAGGCATCCGATCCGACCACCGGATAGTTGGCGGTGAGCGGAACCCGGCATTCGCGGGCCACGAGCTCGCAGTAGTCGGAGAGCAGGCGCAAGTCGCCAGCATGAACCCCGGCCAGCGCCAGATTCACCAGGAGCAGATCCATCTCGACATTGCCCACCCGCTCGCCGATTCCCAGCGCGGTGCCATGAATGCGGTCGGCCCCGGCCTCGATCGCCGCCAGGGCATTGGCCAGCCCCAGGCCGCGGTCGCGATGACCATGCCAGTCCAGCTTCACATTCGCACCCGACGGGTCGATGATCGTGCGCCGCACGAAGCGCACCAGCGAGCGCACACCCGACGGGGTCGCATGCCCCACGGTGTCCGAAAGGCAGATCCGGCGGGCTCCCCAGCGAATGGCGTTGCCGTAGAGCGACCGGAGGGTTTCGGGGTCGGCGCGGGTGGTGTCCTCGGTGACGAACATGACGGACATGCCCTCGCGGACCGCAAAGGAGATCGCCGTTTCGGCCGTGTGAAGCATGCGCTGCAGCGTCCATCCCTCGGAGTAGCGGCGAATGGGCGAGCTGCCGATGAAGGCCGAGACCTCGATCGGAAGCCCGGTGCGCTGCGAGATCCTGGCGATCGGCTCGATGTCGGCCACAACGGTGCGCGCTGCACAGTTGACCGCGAGCCCCAGATTGGAGTCGCGCACCTCGTTGCAGATGCGCGTCACATCGTGGACCGCCCGGGGACCGGTCGCCGGAAGACCGATATCGGCCGAGTGAATGCCCAGCTCGCTCATGAGATGAACCAGACGAAGCTTGGCCGCAATCGGTGGATCGGTGACCGAGGGCGACTGGAGGCCATCGCGCAGGGTTTCGTCGTTGAGCTCTACATGGCGTCCCCAGGCAAGGGTGTCGAACTCGGCGACATTCCAGTCATGAATGAGTTGATTCTCCTTCACTCGCCGCATACCTCCGAATGATCAACGACGCTGAGCGAACCGGAAAATCCCTTCAGGACCGCACCGCCGCCGACCAGCGATCCCCGCAGACGACAGCGCTCCACGATAGCTCCGGCACCGACAATCGTATCCTGGAGATCGGAATCGCGCACCTTCGCCCCCGCCTCTACCGTTACGTTGTCGCCAATCCGGCTCGCGGTCACTGCGGCCCCCTCCTCAATTCTGGCCATCGGCGAGAGGTCCGATTCCTGCAACTGCGCAGCGTTGTCCACACCGGCGCGGCCCCGCTCCAGCAGATGCCGATTGGCCGCAAGGAGCGACGGCACATTCCCCGTATCCAGCCAGGCCTCTACCGGCTCGGTTGCAATCCTGGCTCCGGCGTCGACCATGAACTGGAGGGCGTCGGTCAGGTAGAACTCTCCCGTCCGGCCTGGCGCACCGGCCAGGACGTGGCGAATCCCCCGAAAGAACAGCGCATGATCGCGGATATGGTAGAGACCGATATTCGCCAGGCGCGAGACCGGCTCCTCCGGCTTTTCCACGATCCGTGTCATGTTGCCGGCGGAATCGGTGACGATCACCCCGTAGCGCCGATAGTCCTCGACCTCGCGCGCCCAGATCGCTCCGGCGCTGGCGGGATCCATCGTCCGGATCCTTCCCAGATCGACCTCGAAGACCGTGTCGGCAAAGAGAATCAGCACATCTTCATTCACCCACGGCTCGGCCAACGCCACCGCGCCGGCGGTTCCATTCTGCACCTCCTGTACCACGTAACGGGGCGCGAGATCGCCGTAGCGGGAATCGACATGAGCCCGGATCGCATCCTGCAGATGCCCCACGACAAAGATGGTTTCGGTGACGCCGATGCGCCGGAGATCGTCCAGGATGAGGTCGAGAACGGGCTTTCCGGCCACCCGGACAAGCGGTTTCGGAAGGATGTGCGTATGCGGACGAAGCCGGGTACCCTTTCCGGCGAGGGGAATGATTGCTTTCATTAGTAGCGATGGAGTGGCGTTCTTCGCCGGCAGAGGAGGTGCGTTCGGCCTCGCGGGATCGAAATCGCGGGGCAGCCGATCGACGCAACTGCGACAACCGCCCGCCGACACCGAAGATAGCCCACATTTCCCGAGCTCACGGTGGCCGACATGTCAGTTGATCGCGCAATCGCACAGACAGTGCCCGATCGAGTCCTCGCAGAGGTGCGCACGCACCGGGCCGACCCCAATCCCGAGCTGCGCGGCCGCACCTATGCAATCCCCTTCGACAGCGTATGGAGGGCAGTTCACACCCTGGCCAATGGCGGGCTGGTAGGGTGGAAGCTGCTCGATGCGGACGACTACCTGGGACTTCTCCGGGTGAGTGTGCGCGGACTGGTCCTGCCGCAACCCGCCCGGGCGCGTATCCGGGTCGGCCTCGACAGGAATGGCCAGACGACGGTTGGGCTGCATCTGCGCGCCACGCACAAATACACGGGACTGGCGGTCAATCGGCGCCGCATCGGAAAGATGCTGCACGCGCTGGACCGATCTCTGGACGCCGATGGGGCCCGCTGGCTCGATCCCCTGGAATCGGAACGATTTCCGGCGCTGCTGAAGGCGTGGTAGGCGCAGTGGGGGATTGGATGGCCGGGTGTGGAGGGAGTTGCTGAATGGGCACGGAGCCGGGCGAGGAGCGAAGCGCCAGGGGGCAGCCGCAGAGGACGGCGATTCCGGTCTTGCTCGTGCTCGCGACGCTGACTGCCTGTGCCGAGAGTCCGGGCAGCGAGCGGGCGGCGCTGCCGCGTCCCGAATCCGATTCGGCCTGGGCCGACACCCTTCCACACCCCGAGGCTGGCACCCTCTACCGGCGCACCATCGCCTTCATGGATGTTGTCAGCGATACCGTCATGTTCGTCTCCTGGGACTTCGAGAACAGGGTAACCGTGAGCGGGGTGCAGTTTTCGATTCGCGGCTGGCTGGGCCGCACCGGCGAGTGGGACATGTTCGTTCGCGAGGACTGGACAACCGAAATGTTGCGTGCACCCTGGCGGATCGTTCCACACGGTTCGGCCCGGATCGTGATGGGCTTCGGCGACCGGTGGCAGGAGATCTACTTCACGGAGGGGTTGCGCGATGTCTCCATTCGACCGGGACCAACCACCGTCGAGTGGATGGGGCGCACCGACGAGAGCTACCGCGTTCTGGCCGGAAGCGCCTTCCTGGCCGGGCGCGAGATCCCCGGACTGGTGCTCGACGCCTCGACCGCCTTCGCCCGGGACACGGCCGCGGTCAGCGAGATGATCTTCCTGGCCGGCGAGGGGGTGCAGCTCCTGATCGCCGACGGGAACCGGCCGGAGCGGCGGCGCGCCTGGGCCCGGATCGACACGCTTACCCTTGCATGGCCGGATGTCGAGGTCTCCTGGCCGCGCTCCGTACCGCTCGAGAACACCGATCAGGCACTTCCCGTCGTGTGGCGCATCGAGTCCGGCCGTCCCGAGCTTTTCGGAGACATCGAGGCGATCAGCTCGCATCAGCACTTCCGCGAAGGCGGAAATGAACGGCCTGCGGTGGTGAGCATCTACGAGGTCCGGGGGGAAATCACAGTTGCGGACAGAGTGGTGCCTGTCGCGGGACTGGTTCGTCACTCGCAACGATGAACAACGAGCTTCTCCGCGCGATCATTGCAATCGCGAGTGGTGCGCTGGCTGGCGGACTGACCAACACCATCGCCATCTGGATGCTCTTCCACCCCTACACGCCGCCCCGAATCGGGCGCTGGCGGATCCGCATGCTGCACGGCGCGGTTCCCCGCAATCAGAAGCGGCTGGCGGGCGCGATCGGGCGAACGGTGGGCAACCGCCTCCTGACCGAAGAGGATCTTCTGCGCGTCCTGGGCGAACGCGAGTTCCGCGAGGCCTTCGACGACGGGCTGCGGCGCTTCCTGCACGGCCTGCTCGAGGTGGAGCGCGGTTCGCTGCGCGAGCTGCTCGGCGAAGAGGCCATGGCGCGCGTGCGGCCGGTCATCGACGAGGTGGTGGAGCATGCGCTGGCCCGAATCGATACGCATCTGCACTCGGATGCCTTCGCCGAAGCGGTCGAGGCCCGGGCGGCCCGGCTGCGCGCAATTGTGGCCGACCAGCCTGTCGCCGGCCTCCTGACGCCATCGCGCGAGAAGAGCATTGTCGAGGCTGCCGAGGGCTGGCTCGAGAGCGCAATCACAGGCGATCGCTTCCATCTGGCCATCGCCGAATACATGGAGCGCGCCGCCGAACGCCTGCTCGCACCTTCGCGCACCATTCGCGAGCTCGTTCCCGAGGGGGCCATCGGTGTGCTTGAGCGCACCATCGCCGACTTCATTCCCCTGGCGATCGGGCGCATGGGGGGCCTGCTCGAGGATCCCGGCGCGCGCGAACGGGTCGAGGAGGCCATCCAGGATGTGCTGGGGCGCTTTTTGCAGGATCTGCGCTTTCATCAGCGCGTGGTGGCGCGGGTCGTGCTCTCGGGCGATGCGGTGACGCGGGCGCTCGACGCCATCCGGGTCGAGGGGGCCGAACGGATCGTCGAACTCTTCCGCGAAAACCGGGTGGAAGAGGCGATGGGGCGCGGAATCCGAAGTGCAATCGAGGACCTTCTCGACCGGCCGGTCACCGATGTGCTGGGACTGCCCGGAGATCCCGCAGTCGCCGAAGCCATCGAAACGCTGTCGCTCTGGCTTGCAGGCGCGGCGCGTGATTCCTCATTGCGCGACTTTCTGCGAACCCGCGCACAGAGGGCGCTCAGACAGATGGCCGGCAAGCGCTGGGGCGAGGTCATGGACGACCTGCCCCCGGAGCGGGTGGCCGGATGGGTTGTGACAGCGGCGCGAAGCGATATGGCTCTCAAACTTGTGCATGATCTTGTGCACCGCCTGGCCACAACAATTGTGGATCGTCCGATCGGGCGACCCGCGCGCTGGCTCCCCGAAAGCGCACCCGAGAGCATTCGCGGGGCGCTCGCAGAGCCTCTGTGGTGCTGGCTGCAGGGACAGATTCCAGCGGTGGTGACGCGTATCGATGTGGCGCGTCGCGTCGAGGACAAGGTGCGCGATTTTCCCGTTGCGCGCATGGAGGAACTTGTGCGCAAGGTTACGGAACGCGAGCTGCGAACGATTGTGCAACTGGGTTATGCACTCGGCGCCTTTGTGGGGGTTGTGCTGGTTCTGGTGAATACGCTGTTGGGGTAATGCCCGTCGCCGCCCAACGTCCTCAGTGCGATGTACGTACAACAGATCCCGGTGCGGTTTAGAAGTTTCGATACAAACGGCAGCATCGAGGAATACGAGATCGCCCGATTCGTGGGACACGCAGTGATCGACCGATGGATAGGCAACTGTGCACATGGAGATACCTCCGCCCTTGCATCCCACCCCGCCGCCACGAAGGAGCTCAACTCCATGCGCGCCTTTGGCATTCGGACTGCGGTTGCCAGCCACCTTCGCTAACCTGGCTCACCGAGTCACAAAAGAACAGCGTTACGACGCTGGCTGCACGGGTGCGCGAAGAGAAGGGAGACGCTCTTGCGGCCGATGCCGCGCTGCAGAGAAGGTTGCGCCTTGCGGAAGATATGGAACCCGTTATTCATGCACAAAATTTATGCACAATGCGATGGGCACAACGCCTCGGGCACCCTACCCATCTCCTTCCTTCCCCTTCTCGGCGGGGGCGACGGTGCGAAAGTAGCGGCCGCTGCGACGCCGCTGCGAGGCCCGCGGATCCCGGCGCAGCCAATCCAGAGGGGTGAACTGACGCTTGGTCGTCTGGCTCTGGCGCGCCCTTCGGCCCAGGCGCTGTTCGAGCTCCTGGATCTCCTGCTCGTCGTGGGCCCCGATTCGGCCACCGCGCCGCACCCGGCGTGCATCGCCCCCCGGCAACCCGAGCAGAACCCCCACCCCCACCGCCGCCACCCCGATCACGATCATCAGCAGGGGCGAGGGCAGTGCGTTCTCCGGCTGCGCGACGGCGTTCTGCAGCGTCCACACTCCCACCCCGATCATCGTCGCCACAACGCTCATGGCCCCTCCCCGGCCCTCTCCACCTCCACCTCTGCTTCGGGCTGCGTGGCCTCGTGCCGCCTGAGGGCATCGGCCAGGTAGCCCGCCTTCAGTCCGATCAGGTGCGAAATCCTCCGCATCAACTGTTCTTCGCGGCCAGCCAACTCGCCATCGGCCAGCACAATGCCCCACATCGCCTCGACCAGAACCATCTTCTGGGCGGTCGAATAGCTGGCGTTGATGAGACGGGTGAAGCGCCAGAGATCGACGCTGGCATGACGTTCGTCCTCGGCCACCGAGATCAGCTCGTCGGCCTCGGAGCGCTTCAGGCGAAAATGTCGGCGCACAAGTTCGCGCAGATGTCCGCGTTCGCTTGCGCTGAAATAGTCGTCGGCGTGCGCGACCTCGAGCAGCAGGGCGCAGGCGGCGATCCGCAACGCATCGGGGTCCCGTTCATCGACCTCGAACCCTTCGTCGATTTCGGAACCCTGAGCGACTTCGCGCTCGAAGAAGTTCCTGATGCGATCGATAATCATTCGTTCTCCTCCGTCTCGCACGCATCTTCGGGATCCCCGCACCCATCGTCGGCCCGGCAACTCTCGCGCACCCATTCAAGATAGGATGCGCTTCCATCCTCCACCGGCTGCACCAGCAGCTCCGGCACCTCATAGGGGTGAAGCGCCCGCACCCGCGCCATCAGCTCGGGCACCCGCGCCCGCGTGGTCTTGAGGATGACAATGGCCTCGGAGTCGCGCTCGACCCCGCCACCCCACCGATAGATACTCACCGCACCCGGCACGATGTTCCCGCAGGCGGCCAGGCGGGCCTCGACCAGGGGGCGCACCACGGCCTCCGCCTCGGCGACCCCCGGCGCGGTCATCAGAACCGTAACGACCCTCACGCGGCCACGAAAACGGTTCGCTCGACCATGTCGGCGCGGTAGAACGATTCGATCAGCGCGTCGTAGCGCTCGGCCACTGCCGCCCGTCTGACCTTCTGGGTTGGGGTGAGAATCCCGTTCTCGACAGTGAACTCTTCGACAATCAGCCCGATCTTCTTCGGCGTCTCGAAGCTGGCCAGACCATGCATCACTGCCTTGATCTCGCTCTGCAGCAGATCCTGACAGCGTTCGTCGCTCAGGAGCGCGCCCCGGTCCGAGGGATCCAGCCCCTGCTCCCGCGCCCATCCCTCGAGCCGTTCAAAGGCGGGAACCACCAGAACCGCACAGAACTTGCGACCCTCGCCGATCACCACCGCCTGATCCACGAACGAACTCTTCTTGAGCAGATTTTCAATCGCCTGCGGCGCCACATACTTGCCGCCCGAGGTCTTGATGAGGTCCTTCTTGCGGTCGGTGATGGCCAGGAAGCCGTCGCGGCTGAGCTCGCCGATGTCGCCGGTGCGCAGCCAGCCGTCGTCGGTGATCGTGGCGCGCGTCTTCTCGTCCAGACCGTAGTAGCCCTTCATGACCTGCGGCCCGCGAATGAGGATCTCGCCATCGTCGTCGATGCGGATCTCGGTGCCGGGAACCGGGCGCCCCACCGTGCCGATCCTGAAGTCATCCAGGGTGTTGACATTGGTCACGGGCGAGGTCTCGCTCAGCCCGTAGCCCTCGAGAATTGTGATTCCCGCGCCCAGAAAGAAGCGGTTGATCTCGGGAGACAGCGCCGCGCCGCCACTCACGAAGAAGCGCAGACGCCCCCCCATGCGCGCCCGCAGCTTGGAGAAGACCAGGCGATCGGCCACGGCCCGCTGCCAGCGAAGTCCGGGCGGAAGCGCTGTGCCCTCTTCCAGACATTTAGCCGTCCGACGGGAGACGGAAACCGCCCACGCCACCAGCCGGCCCCGGAGTCCATCGGCGTCGAGCACTGCCTGGTACACCTTCTCGTAGAGGCGCGGCACCGAAACCATGACGGTCGGGCGAAGACGCTTCATGTCGGCGGCCACGCTCTCGATCGCTCCGTGTGCGATATGGCTGCCCGACACAAAGAGGAGATAATCCACCATTCGCTGAAAGCTGTGCGAAAGCGGCAGAAAGGAGATCGTCGAGTCGGTGTCGCCGAGTCTGAGAAGCCCCGCGGTGGCCCGGATATTCGAGGCGATGTTGTTGTGCGTCAGCATCACCCCCTTCGGAGCGCCGGTCGTTCCCGAGGTGTAGATCAGGGTGGCCAGATCGTCAGGGCCCGCCTTTCGGGCCATCTGCTCGAAGTCCTCGGCGGCGAGCGCGTCGCCGGTCACCAGAAAGTCCTGCCACGCAGAGGCGCCCCCGGTGGCAGCAGCCGCATCGAAGACCACAATGGGAATCTCCAGCCCGGCCTCGGTCGCCGCCGCCTGTGCCTTGTCCCTCTGCGCGGCATCGGAAACGAAGATCAGCGAAGCCCCGGAATCTTGCAGAATATAGGCGACCTGATTTGCGGGCAGGGTGCTGTAGATCGGAACATCGACAACGCCGGCCGCCAGGCAGGACCAGTCCGCCAGCGCCCACTCTGCCCGGTTCGGCGCAAGGATGGCCGCCCGGTATCCCCTCTCAAGTCCGGCTGCACGCAGCGCCCCTGCACCGCGACGCACCGCATCGGCCACCTGGGTGCGGGTCATGAAGGCGCCATCCGGGGCCGTATAGGCATTCAGACTGCCATGGCGGCGCACCGAATCGAGAAAGAGTTCGACCAGGGTTCCGGCGGGAATGTCGGCGCGGTTGGCGTAGTAGTGGACGGTGTCGGACACGGCGGCAAACTCCCTGACGGTCCGGGGATACAATCGGGGCGCGGCGAACGAGGCGGCGTATCCGCAGACCGGTCGTGCGAGGATCCTACTCGAGGACGATCTCCAGCGGAATATCCCGATTCAGCGAGAAGAGAACGGAGCAGTACTTCTCGCGCGAAAGCTCAAGGGCGCGCTCAATCCGGGGGCGCTCCGAGGGCGGGGGACCCAGAACCCGAAAGACAAGGCGCAGCGCGGTATAGTGCTGGGGCGGATCGGCGCGGCGTTCGCCCTCGGCGGTCACCTGAAGGTCGTCGATTTGAATGCGGCCCTTCTCCAGAATGACCCGCACATCGATCGCCATGCAGGCCGCCACCCCCATGAGAACGAGATCCATCGGCGCGGGGCCGGTTGCGGCGTCGCCATCCACAATGATCTGCGGACCCTCGGGCACGCCGCCATCGAAGACGAGCCCGGAGCCCGTCCAGCCCAGTTGAATGCGTTTGTCGGTCTTCAATCGAAATGCCCTCGGAGTTGCTCGTATGGGATTGTTCATTGCGTCTTCATGGGATTGCCTCGGGCGCGCCGTCCTCCTCTTCCACCGCCCCGCTCCCCGTGGCGACCGCATCTTCGTCCGCCTCCTCCTTCGGCGACAGCTCGGCCAGCATCTTGCGCGCATACGCAATGTGCTCGCCCGCATCCTCTTCGGGGGGAGGGGCGTCCAGAAATGCCTCCAGATGCTCGATCGCCTCGTCTTCGTCGCCCTGCTTCAGAAGGAGAAAGGCCAGGCCGTAGTGTGCGCCGGGCTCGTCGGGATGCCGCTGCAAAACGTGCCGGTAGGTCTTGATCGCCTCCTGGCCCTGACCGATTCGCGTATAGATGATCGCAATCTGCTGAAGGACGATGCGGTCGCCCGGGTTGTCCCTGAGCACAAGCCGCAGCGAGGTCAGCGCTTCGTGGTACTTGCCCTCGACCGAGAGCGCAAGCGCCTCCTCGTAGTAATCGACCTGATTCTGATCCGTGGATCGGCCGAAGATTTTTCTCAGAAGGGACATGGATGGACCTGGGTGCGTTGATGCAGGCACAGTCCGCGGCGGGTTCCGCGACGCCGGGTTCGGCAGCGACGGATTCGCGCACCATGAACGTGCCGGAAGATGGGTTGCAGGCATTCTGTGGAACGTGTCAAACGCGCACAGGGCAACGTACCGGATTCCCCACCGGGGACAAGGGATCGACGGCGCGCTATTTGACGCCACCCATCCCGCGCTTCACCAGCGGGCTGAAGAGAAGAGCAATCAGGCCGGCGCTGCCGATGATCGTCGTCACCGAGAAGAAGAGCGACGAGGGAGCCCGGTCGGCGAGCTGGCCCGCGACCAGTCCGGCCAGAACATTCCCCAGCGATGTGGCCACGAACCAGAGCCCCATCATCTGGCTGATGCGCCGTGCGGGAGCCAGCTTGGTCACCGCCGAGAGTCCCACCGGCGAGAGCGCCAGCTCGCCCACCGTGTGCAGAAAGTACATGACGACCAGCCACGAGGCCGAGACCGGCGATTCGGGCGTCGCATTGGCCGCGCCCCAGGCGATCACCAGATAGCCCGCCGCAAGCATGATCAGCCCCAGAGCGAACTTGACCGGAATCGAGGGATTGGCATTGCGATGGGCCAGCCAGACCCAGAGCGAGCCGAAGATCGGCGCGAAGATCACAATGAAGAGGGCATTCACCGACTGCAGCCACGATGCGGGGTAGCTCCAGCCTCCGATGGTGCGATCGGTATAGTTCTCGGCGAAGAGGTTGAGCGACGACCCCGCCTGCTCGAAGCCCGACCAGAAGATTGTGGCCAGAAGGGCGAACCAGAAGATGACCAGGATGCGCTTGCGCTCGCCGCCATCGTGTCCGCCCAGGAGCATCAGGTAGAGGAAGTAGACCACAACGACCGAACCGATGACCCAGACCATGCCTTCGGCCACATCGACGACCGTGATCGGAATGGTGCCATTGGCGATCAGAAACCCGAACCCGATCAGCAGCGCCAGCAGAAGGGCGGCCCCGCCGAAGAAGCGCCGCGAGAGCGACCTGAGCTCCTCTGCCGTCCGCTCGCTGCGCAACCGCCCCGCATCGCCCAGCGGTCCGTACCCCATGCGGAACTGAATCAGCCCCAGCGCCATGCCGAAGCCGGCGACCGAAAAGCCCCAGTGCCAGTTGTAGCCCTGGCCAAGCCAGCCGCATATAAGAGGCCCGGCAAGAGCCCCGACATTGATTCCCATGTAGAAGATCGAGAATCCGGCGTCGCGACGCGCGCCCCCCTCGGGATAGAGATCCGCCACCACCGAGCTGACATTGGGCTTGAGGAGACCGGTGCCGACAATGATCAGAATCAGCCCCAGAAAGAAGGTGGCATCGTAGGGAACCGCCATGCTGAAGTGCCCCGCCGCAATGAACCATCCCCCCACATAGATGGCCTTGCGCTGACCCCAGAGCTGATCGGCGATCCAGCCCCCCGGCAAACCCAGCAGATAGACCAGCCCCGTGTAGAGACCGTAGATCGCCGACGCGGTGACCACATCCATCCCCATGCCGGGGTTCGCGACCATCGTGGTCTCGGTCATGTAGAGGATCAGCAGCGCGCGCATTCCATAGTAGGAGAAGCGCTCCCACATCTCGGTAAAGAAGAGCGTGGGCAGACCCGAGGGGTGACCGGGAAAGCGGATCAGGGGCCCGCGGGCCGGATTGTCTGAACTGCGCATGAAGTCTCCTGTGGGGGTGAAGGGCCGATGCGGAGCGGTTCCGGCATCATCGCCATTCTACGAATGGGCGCCGGATTGGGCGAATTCGGGGAGATTGCGCCAACCATCGGCAATGCCTGAAAGCAAATCACGCAGCGCCATCGGGGTCGGAGAGCGCCGCCGCAATCCCCTCGGCCGTCCGCGAGAGGCAGCGCTCGCCGATCTCCCGGCTCATTCCGCGCGCATCGCCCAGAATTCCATTCGGAGTCAGGGCGCGAAAGCCATCGCGAAAGATCCGCGCGGCCACCGCATCGTCAAAGGGGGCCACGAACCCCGCCACGACCCGCTCGCGGCGCACCAGATCGGGACGAATGCAGAGCATTTCCGAGCTCTCGGCGATATCGGCGTGGCCACCCACCCTCTCGACCAGCGCCGGGGCGACCTCGCGCACGGCCTCTTCCCAGAGCGACACGAAGCCCTGCAGATCGGTGTAGGCGCGCACCGCGCAGTTGGGTCCGGCGGCGTCCCGCAGCGAATCGAGCATGTCGGCCAGGGGCGCAAAGTTGCCACCGTGCGACGGAACGAAGCAGAGGGTGCGAAAGCCGTGCCGGGCCAGCGAGGCCGCATAATCGGTGCACAGCGCGCGCAGAGTTTCGGGGCGCAGCGACAGCGTTCCCGCAAAGTCGAGGTGATGATCGGAACAGCCCACCCGAATGGTCGGCGCCACCAGCGCTCTTTCCAGCCGCAGGGCCACCTCCAGCGCCAGCCGGTCGCCCCGGGCCGCATCCACAAGCAGCGGCAGATGCGGTCCGTGCTGCTCGATCGCCCCCAGCGCAATCACAACGGTCGTCCAGCCATCCGCGATCCGGCCCTCGACCTCGGGCCAGGTCATCTCTTCTAGGAGGAGCCGGGGAGCCCCTGCGGGAAGTTCGGGCGCCGCGGCGCGCGGGTCTGCAGAATTCGGGTGTGCAGTTGAAGGGGCCATGGTTGCAAGGTAATGGAGCGGCGGCCCCCTCCCCTGCTATACTTCCCCTCTCCTTCCCTCTCCCCGCACCCGCGAGCTCTCCGGTGGCACGACTTCCAGACCTGCGCTCCAACGCCTCTCCCTCGCTCGGTGCAAGGATCGGGCGCTTTCTCTATCCCGCGCCGGCTCCGCGCACTGTGGGCGGCATCTTTCGCTGGTGGGAAGGTCGGCGGGGGCGGCGCGATCTCGCTCGGAACGCACCAGCTCATCAACCTGATGCAGGGGGTGGTCGATGCTCCGCAACTGGTCGCTCTCCTGCCACTGCTCCTGGTCGCAAATGTCTGCTATACCCTGGGACCGCTCACCGAAGCGGCGCTGCACAGGGTGGCGGGGCGCGATGTGGCGGCCGTGGGGCCTCATCTGCTCCGGGCCGGACTGGCGCTCTCGGTGGGGGTCAGTCTTCTTCTTCCCATGCTGGCGGCGGGCGTCCGGGCGGGCATCGGCGTTGTGGCCTGGCTGATGGGAGTGCTGGGCGTTCCCTGACCCGATGACTTCCCGCCGGACCCTTGACGAGCTGAGCCCGACCCGCCGAACACCGGAGAGGATTCGCGCACTCGGGGCGGCTGTCGGTCGGGAGGTTCTGGACCGCTCCCCCTATCTGCAGGCCCCCAACTTCGCCACCATCCACCCCAGCGATCTCGGCCTCGTGGTGGAAAGCTGCGACCGGCTCTTCCTTGAGGGCCACATCGCCCGGCTGCGGGGCTCCACCCCCCTCCACTACCGGCTCTCGGGCCGCATGACCCGTGCGGGGGGCAAGACGGTTCGCCGCCGCTTTCCCGACCGCAGCGAGTACGAGATCGTCGTCTCGACCACCATCCTCTTCGATGGCTTTGCCAGGAACGACCCCGAGGCACGGGTCGCCGGCCTCCCCTGTGCCAACCGCCTCGAGGCGCTGCAGCGCATTGTCGAGCACGAGATCGTCCACCTGCTCGAGTTCCTCCACACCGGCCACAGCAACTGCCGGGCCGCACCCTTTCAGCGCTTCGCCGCAACCGTCTTCGGGCACCGCAGCCACACCCACGAGCTCATCACCCGCCGCGAGCGCGCCGCGCAACAGGGCATCCTCGTGGGGTCGCTCGTCACCTTTGCCGATCGGGGGCGGCCGCGCACGGGGCGCGTCAACCGCATTACGAAGCGCGCCACGGTTCTGGTCGAAGATCCCCTGGGCCAGCTCTACAGCGACGGCAAGCGCTACCGTAAGTACTACGTGCCGCTGGCGATGCTGACGACGGCAGAAAACAACAACGGCGGTTCGCCCTCAGGGAGCGCGTGACCAGAAGTCGATCCCGCCCGACTGGTGCTGAAGCTCGACCGTGGCCACCACGGCCAGTCTCTCCAGATCGATGACATCGAGCGTTCCGCGCACTGATCCGACCGATTCGTTCGACACAAAGGCATACCGACTGTCGGGACTGGCAACGACGCCATGGGTGATCGAGCGCGAGGTGGCGATGCGGGCCAGCTCGGCACCGCTCTCCAGATCGAAGACGGCAACTCCCTGTTCGCCCTTCAGCGTCGCGAGCAGAAGCCGTCCATCGGCGGTGGCCTCCAGGTTGTAGGGCCCCGCGCCTGTGACAAAGCGGCGCGACACTCGCCAGGCATCGGTATCGATCTCCAGAACCTCGCGATTGCGATTGCAGGCGACGAAAACAACGCGATCGGCGCGCACTCCCATCCCCGGTTCCACCCAGGTCGGGCTGCAGATGCTCTCTGTGGCGCCGTGTCCCATCGCATGGGGGGCATCCACCGCCACCGGACCCTCGTGGCCGGGAGTCAGATCAAAGGCCGCGCTGACCTCCAGATCCTCCATGTCGATCTCGACCAGGCGTTCCGAGTGCATGCAGGCCGAATAGTGCTTGCGACCGGATTCGCCGAGGCGGCTGCCGTGCGGCATCAGGCAGGTGCGGATGCGCGCAACCTCGATCATCTCGGGCGTATAGACGACCGAAACATCCGACGGGGTCATGTCGCCATGCAGATTGAAGTTGACGGTCATCAGGAATTGGCCGTCGGGGGTGACGCCCATGGTAGCCGGGAAAAGGCCGAGCTCGGCGCGCCCCACCAGGGTGTCGGGGCCGGCGGCAAACTTCCAGACCGACCCCTGCGGGGTGCCGTGCGCAATGGTGACGTACCAGTGGCGGCCATCGGGCGAAACGGTGATCCCGTGCGCGCCATCGATATCGCCGGGCATGATCCCGACCGCAATCTCCTTCTCGACGACCGCGCCCGCACCGGGGGTGAAGGCGACGCGGCTGACCAGATCGGAAGACTCGTTGGCCACGAAGAGGCGGTAGGTGGGCGAAGAGGCGGGGGACTGGCCGCGGACGACGCCTCCGCCCATGGCCAACCCCGCAACTGCGGCAAGGATCAGCGTTGCTGCGGCGCAGACATGTTTGTGCATGGTTTTGTGAACGATCCCACGAGTCATCCTGCATGGGATTGTATGCATCATTCTGTGTATAACCCTGTGCATAATCCTGTACATTATGTCATCCTGTGCATGATTTGTGCATGATCCTTGTGCATGACCCGTTCATGAGACCGGCGCCCTCCTCTTCGGCTCGATGCGCACAACCCAGAGCCCCGCGTGCATGTCCGACACAAAGAGATGTCCCCTGAAAAGCTGCGGTCCCCAGGCCATTGGCGAGTTGGGCACCCGGGCGTCGGGCGCTCCGGTGGGGAACCAGGCCATCTCGCGCCCCTGCCGGTAGAGATCGCCGCGCAGCTCGCCCGACACATCCACCACGCGCAACCCGCCCTGATAGTAGGCCACATACATTGCATCGTCCTCGATCCAGAGGTTGTGCGCGCCCGCTTCGGGAACTTCGTAGCGGGCCACCTCGCGCAGATTTTCGGGGTCCTCCAGATCGATGACATGCACAAAGCCGCGCGATCCGTCGCCGGGGTGGCCATTGCGCGAGATGCACTCTTCGCAATCGAAGATCTCGTCGCCCACAAAGAGATAGCGGTGGCCATCGGCGTTGGTATAGGGCATGGCGAAGTGGGTGTGGCCCTCGGGATAGGCAAGGTGACTGACCGCGACCGGTTCGGTGGGCGTTCCCCCCCAGCGGCCATCGCCCACATCGAGAATATGAACCCCATCGTTCCAGTACGAGACATAGGCCATTCCCTCGACCACCCAGATGTCGTGCAGATACTTGCCGGGCCGCTCAATTCCCCAACGCCCCACCTCTTCGGCGTCGCCGGGATCGGAGACGTCGAGGATATGCACATCGAAGGTGCCATTGTGAATGACATAGAGAAGATCGCCCGCAAAGAAGACGTTGTGCACGCCGCCGGTGAGGTCGCGGGTGTAGGTGCTGGCAATGACGGGATGCGCAGGATCGGCCAGGTCGAGCAGAACGACGCCATTTTTGCGATCCGACGCTCCCTCGCGGGTTATCGCCGCCAGAGTCGCCCTCTCGTTCACCTTCACATCGTTGACGACCCGCGCATCGACCTCCACATAATCGGTGAGGACGGGATTCGCCGGATCGGTCACATCCCACGCAAGCATGCGCTGTCCGCCCAGGTGGGTTCCGGTATAGACATAGTCGCGGCCATCGTTGCCGGTGAAGGCCCAAAGATCGGAGGCCGGATGCTCGCCCCCCGCCCCCCGCCCCACCACTACCACATCGTGCTCGACTCCGCGCTCCGCGATCTCGATGAAGGCCTGCCCGGTGCGCGACCCGATCGTCGCCCCCACCCGGTAGAGCCCCGGCCGCTCGGCCACAAAGGCCCCGTCGGCATGGATCGACGCCCCCGGCCCGGCACGCTCCTCGAACGAGGTCACCGCATAATCCACGGCCAGCTCTTCGAGCGCGGCCCCCTCGGCATCAAGCGCCTGCGCCGCAAAGCGCACCACATCGCCGGTGCGCGCCCGCGATGGCCCGATCAGCTCGACCGTCGCCACCCGGTCTTCTTCCACATTGACCGCAAAGGTGGCCGCCACGCCCTCGACCGTGGCCGTGATTGTCGCCTCGCCCGGGCGGATTCCGCGCACAAAGCCCAGCGCATCGACCGTGGCCAGGCGGCGGCGGTTGCTGCTCCACGTCACCTCGACCGCTTCGCGCACGGTGCCATCGGCGGCCCGCGCCCGCGCCTCGAAACGCAGCACCGACCCGACGATCATGCGCACCCCGGGATCGACGATCTCGACTGTGGCCACCGGCGGCCCCACCACCCGCAGCGGCGCCGTAAAGGTGCGAATCTCGGGGGGACCGGTACCGCTGCCAGGGGGCGCCCGAATCGCCATCCGGATCTCGCCCGCGCCCTCGGCCACCCCTTTGAGAACGCCCTCGGCCAGAACCGCCACCCGCGACTCCACCGTCGAGAGAATGCGCACCCCGCGCACCGGCAGGCCGGCTGCGTCGTAGGCCACAAAGCGCAGATCTTCGTCGATCGTCAGCGAATCGCCCACCTGCACCACAACCTCGGCGGGCTCGGTTCCGACGGTGGCCACCCGCGCCCCGATCCTGACTGCGGGCGAGTAGAGCAGACCTCCCGGGGCGGCAGCGAGATCGGGCAGGGTGTCGCCGGATGGGGACGCGGCCTGTCCGCGTGCGGTGTCGGCTGGCGCAGCAGGGGCGGCCACAGGCGCGGGCGCGGCAGAGACAGTGGAATCGCGCGCGGGCGGAGAGGGAGCCGGGGTCAGGGCAACCCGCGATCCCCCTCCCGCTCCGCATCCGCCTGTCAGCAGAGCGACCGCCAATCCGCAGATCATCAGGGTCGGCCCCCCTCCGGGGGCTGGGCCGGGGCCGCTCCCGCGTGCGCCTCGATCTCCGGGTCTTCGTGAATCGTTCATGGTCCATCCTCGCAATTCCGGGTGTGTGCGTCGGCTCGGCTGGCCACGGCCTGCGCTCCTGAATAGCTTACCGCCCATGACCGCATTTTCGGAACAGGTGTATGCCTGCGTACGACGGATTCCCGCCGGCCGAATCATCAACTATGGGGGTGTGGCCGCACTTGTGGGCAAGCCGCGTGCCGCGCGCGGCGTCGGGTACGCGCTCGGTCATCTTCCCTACGGGACCGATGTTCCCTGGTGGCGCGTCGTGAATCGCCGGGGCGCGATCTCCACCTCGCGCATTCATGGCGTCGCCCAACGCCAGCGCGCACTCCTCGAAGCCGAGGGGGTGGAGTTCGACGAAGCCGGAGAGGCCTCGTGGGAACGCTTCGGCTGGGATCCGCATACGACCTCTGTCCCCTGATCGGCAGCGACCGGAGGGGTGGCGCACAGCACTCGAAATGCCGCCCGGGAGGGCGAACGAAAGGTTCATGCCGAAAGTTTTCATTAAATTCAGGATTTTTTACGAAAAGATATGGCCTGAACCTTTCGTAAGAACGCAGAAATCGCCTCAAATGTCGCAAACCACACGACAACTCACAGCGTTACGAAAAGATATCGACTTATCTTTTCATAAGTACGCAAAGATCGACCGCTTCGCCCTGTCCCGATCATGTTCATAAAGGACAGGGGCCTATCCTTTCGCAAGGAGGAGGGGGAATGAGAGGAATCATCCGCAGCCACCCCACCCGCACCAGCGGCGCGCGCGCCGGCCGGAGGCGTCTCCCGGGGGGATCTTCCCTCCTCTTCCCGGCTGCGTTGGCGGCTCTGGTCGCAACCGGCTGCGCCGACCGCGCGGCTCCCGACCTGCAAAGCGGGATCGTGGCCGAAGAGGATGCCCGGGGCGCGCGTGGACTGGCGCAGATCCATGCCGCGCGCATGGGCGACGATCCGGCGCTGCGGGCGCTGGCGGTGCGCGCGCTCGGCCGCCTAGAGGACCCGGCACAGCTCGATCTGCTGATCGACGCCCTGAACGACGACCCCGATGCCCGGGTCAGGGTGGTGGCCGCGACGGCGGTGGCGCAGTCGGTGTCGCGCGCCGACTCCATGGCGGTGCAGGCCCGGCCGACCGCGCGCGCGGCACTCATTGCGCGCATGAATCCCGAAGACGATGGCGCTGTGCTGGGGGCGCTCGCCGCCAATCTGGGGCGCCTGGCCCCCGCCGAAGACCCCGACCCGATTGCGGCAGCGCTCGCTGCCCTGGCCACCCGGCTGCCCTCGGCCGATCCCCCCGCCCGGCTCGGATTTGCGCGCGCCCTGGAGTCGTTCGCGCGGCTGGCGTCCCCCCTTCCCTCCACCCTCGCCGATGCGGCCACCGATCTGCTCGCCTTCGGCCTGGAAGAGAACGGCGCAGCCACCGGCTACGCCCTGGATGCGGCGCGGATCCGCAGGCTGGCGGTAGCGGCGCTGGCCCCGGGCGCACAGATCGACAGCGCGCGGCTCGGCGACCTTTTGACCGACCCCGACTGGGGAGTGCGCCGCCAGGCGGTGGCGGCGGCGGGACGCAGCGAGGGCGCCGGGGCCGACCGGGCTCTGCGCGCGGGACTCGGAGACTTGGCCCCCGAGGTGCGGCTCGAGGCGCTGGCCGCCTACGGACGGTCGTTCGCTGCCGGGCGCGCATGTACGCCGCTGCTGCAGGCGATCTCCGACCCGAACCCGCATGTGGCCGACCGGGCCACGGAGCTGGCCGCCGAGCTCTGCCCCCACAACGATGCGCTGCGACCTCTCCTTCTGCGTCGCATTGCCAGGCTGGACGATGGGGGCGACTGGACCGGCGCGGGGGTGGCGCTCCAGGCGCTGGCCGGGATCGCTCCCGAAGAGGCCGAAGCGGGACTCCGCAGCCTCGCGCGGCACCCGGAGCCCTTTGCGCTGCTGCAGGCGGCGCGGGGGGCGGCGGTGGCCGGGCTGACCGACGTCATCGTTGATCTGGCCGCCGATCCGGTCCCCAATGTGCGCGAAGCCGCCCTGCGCGCTCTGGCCGGCGCTCTGACCGATGGCTCCGCCGCCGAACGCACCCGCGCGCGCAACATCCATCTGGGTCAGCTCGCAGAGAACGACCCGCAGTTGGTCATGACGGCTGTGCGCCAGCTTGCCGCCGCCCCCGACTCCGCAATGGGTCCGGCGATCGTGGCCGCGCTTGCGCGCTTCACCGCCCGGCAACGCCAGACCGAACGCGATGTGCGGATGGCGCTCCTCGAGGGGCTCGGGGCCACCGGCGGCTTCGCCCGCGACGACCTTGCCCCCTACCTGACCGATTTCGATCCGGTTGTGGCCGCGCGCGCGGCAGAGATTCTGGGCGCCATCACCGGCGAGATCCACAGCATCGCCCCCACGCCCCTTCCTCTCGCTCCGCCTCCCGACCCGGCACGGCTGCAGACCCTGGCACAGACGACCGTTGTGTTGCATATGCGGCAACCCGGCGCTGTCACAATGTCCGCCGAAGACGAAGCCGACGCCCCCGGCCCGGCTCCGGCCAATCCCGACCCGGCCGCGATCGTCATCCGGCTGCGCCCCGATCTGGCCGCCACCAACGCCGACCGCTTTGCCCGCATGGTCGCGGCGGGCGCATTCGACGGCCGCACCTTTCACCGCGTCGAGCCCAACTTTGTCGTTCAGGGGGGCAGCCCGAACGCCAATGAATACTCGGGCGAGGGGCCCTTTTCGCGCGACGAAATCAGCGACCACCCGCACTGGCGCGGCACCGTGGGACTCTCCACCCGCGGCCGCGACACTGGCGACGGCCAGATCTTTATCAATCTGGCAGATAATGTGCGCCTGGACTTCAATTACACAATATTTGGCGAAGTTGTGACAGGAATGGAGGTTGTGGACGGCCTGCGCGCAGGGGCTGTGATCGCGCGCGCCGAAGTTGTGCATCCGGCTCCGCCCGACAGCGCCGCCGCACTGGCCCGCCGCGTCGAGATTCGGCGCAATGGCTATGGCGTTCCACATATTCTGGCCGAAGACCTGGCCGCCATGGGGTTCGGGCTCGGATTTGTGCAATCGGAGGACTACAGCGCCTCAATTGCAACGGGAATGATGGCCAGTCGCGGCCGGCTTGCGCGCCATCTGGGCCGGAGCGAGCTCGAGGCCGATTTCCGGAACCGCGAGCTCCATGCAGTGGCGACCGGCAACTTTCACAATCTCGACCCGGAGACCCGCGCCGTCTATCGGGGATTCGCCGCGGGAGTAAATCACTATATTCGCACGAATCCCGACGAATTTCCGCCCTGGATCCGCCCCGACTTTACCGGAATTGATGCATTGGCGCGCGATGTTCAGACATGGAGTCGCCAGGACGCATCGGAATTCCTGACAACCCTCGTTCCGGCGCCCTCGGCGAATGGTCGCCGCGCGGCGCAGGGCGATTCGGAAAGCGATCCGGGCCGGGCCCGGGAGGCCGAGGGCGGCGGCAGTGTCACCGCGCGGTCCGGGTGGCTCCTGGACGGGTCGAATGCGTGGGCATTTCATGGCGAACGCACCGAATCCGGGCACGCCATCCTCCTCCGCAATCCCCATCTCCGCTGGGAGGGCGACCACAACCTTCTTGAGCGGCCATCGGGCCTGACCTACTACGAGGCGCAGGTGCGGGTGCCGGGCGTGCTTGAATTTCATGGCGATTTTCGGATTGGGACCGCCTTTGGCATTATCGGCGGCTTCAATGCCGATCTGGGTTGGGCAACAACCAACAACTCCCCCGAACTGAGCCGGATCTATGCGCTGGAGACCGATCCTGCGCTCCCCGGTCATGCAAGGCTCGACGGGCAACCGCTGCCCATGACGCGGCGCGATCTGCGCGTGGAGTACCGGCGCGCCGACGGCACCCTGGCGGTCGAGGTGAGGCCGCAGTGGAGAACGGCGCACGGGCCGGTGATCGCGCAGGCCAATGCACAATTTTTTGTGTTGAAGGATCCGCGCGACGGAGTTTTTCAGCGCGGCGAACAGTTCCTGCGCATGATGACATCTGCCGATCTTGATGAATGGCTCGATGTGATGAAGATGAGGGCACACCCGACCTCGAACTTTACCTATGCCGATCGGGGCGGCAATATCGTGCATTACTACAATGCGCGGCTGCCGCAGACTCCCCACCGGACGACCCCGCAGGCGATTCGGGTGCGCAGAGCCGACGAAATCTGGTCGGAGCTGGTTCCCTGGGGCGATCTGCCGCTCTATCTGAACCCGCCGGGCGGCTATGTGCAACAGGCAAACGACCCGCCCGACTTTACCAACCTGAATGTGCCGCTGGACCGCGACACCGTGGCCACCCACCTGCCCCCCATGCGTCTGCGTCTGCGCAGTCAGCTCTCGCTTGATCTGGCGGCGGGGAGCGGGCGCCTGACCCCCGAGCGGGTTATTGAGCTGAAGCACTCGCCGCGCATGTTGATGGCGGAGCGGGTGATGGACGACCTTGTCGAGGCCGCGCGGGACGACCCTGCCCTGGATGCAGCGGTGCAGGTGCTGGAGGCGTGGGATCGGACGGCGGCGGCCGAGAGCCGGGGCGCCATTCTCTTTGCGCGCTGGGCGGCGCTGTACTTCGGCGAATCTGCCCATGCGGCGCTCTGGCGCGAGGAGTGGGATCCGGCGCGCCCGGTCGAGACCCCTGCCGGTCTGGGCGATGCGGAGGCCGCGCGGAGGATGCTCGCCGGGGCGGTGGCCGCCATGGAGGAAGAGGGTCTGGCGCTGGATCTGGCGTGGGGCGATCTGCACAGGGTTGTGCGCGGCGATGTCGATGCGCCGGTGTCGGGCTGTCCGGCCACTCTGGGCTGCTTTCGCACGCTGTCCTTTGCCACCATGGACGATGGGCGGCGGGCAGCCAACCGGGGCGACGCCTGGGTGTTGGTGGTCGAGTTCGGCGAGGTGCCGCGAGCCTGGACGGTGCTTGCCTATGGCCAGACGGCGCGCCGGAACGCCCCCCACCATGCAGATCAGGCGGCCCTCTTTGCCCGTGGCGAGATGAAAAGCGTTGCCTGGCGCGAAGAAGATGTGCTGCGCGAGACGGTGCGGCGATATCGGCCGTAGCGAGGCCCCCTACCCCACCCCCTCCTCCGCCAGCGTGCGCGCCCATTCCGGCACGGAGGCCGGGTCGACGTCGAAGATCGCCAGCCCCACCGTTGAGACGATGGCTGCAATGACCAGGACGCCGATCAAATTCAGCACAATGCCCACGCGCGCCATCTCGCCGACGGCGATGCGATCGCTGCCAAAGACAATCGCGTTGGGTGGGGTCGCGACCGGCATCATGAAGGCGCACGAAGCAGAGAGGGTGGCCGGAATCATGAGGGCCAGTGGGTGGGTTCCGGTGGCCACCGCCACCGAGGCAAGGATCGGCAGCACCATCTCGGTTGTGGCGGTGTTGCTGGTCAGCTCGGTCAAAAAGGTCAGCGCCACGCACACAAGCACAATCATCAGAAAGAGGGGCAGCTCGCCCAGCACCTCAAAGCGCCCCCCGATCAACTGCGCAAGTCCCGTTGCCTGAAAGCCCGCCGCCAGCGCAAAGCCGCCGCCGAAGAGAAGCACAATATTCCAGGGCAGACGCGGAATTACATCGGGGCCCATAACCCGCCGGGCGCCGTCGGCGCGGTTGCGCGTCGGCACCAGAAAGAGAACCGATGCAAGGGCAATGGCGACCGTGCCGTCGTCGATGAGGCCGGGATAGGGCAAGAGGCGCGACCAGCCGGGCAGGGTCAGGAAGCCGAGCTGCAGATCGACGCGAAAGACCCAGAGCAGCGCCGTTGCGACAAAGACAATCAGCACGGCGCGCTCCTCGAATGAAACCGGGCCGAGCAGGTCGCGTTCGCGCTCCACAACCGCCCGGTCGACGGTGACGCCCTCGGGCACCCGGTAGAAGAGATGCGTAATGAGCAGCCAGGAAACGACAAGGAGAATTGCGCCGATGGGGAAGGCCATAATCAGCCACTGGCCGAATGCAATCGGAGGCGCTTCGGGAAAGAGAACTTCGAAGATGCGCATAAAGGACAGATTGGGGGGCGTGCCCACAAGTGTGGTGAGACCGCCGACCGTACAGCCGTAGGCAATGCCGAGCATGAGTCCCACCGCAAGGTGATGCGCCCCGTCGCGCCCGGCTTCGCGCTCGATCTGCAGGCAGATGGCAAGCCCGATCGGCACCATCATGACCGCGGTCGCCGTATTGGAGATCCACATCGACAGAAAGGCCGCCGCCACCATGAAGCCGAGCACGATCCGCGCCGGACCGCCCCCGACGAAATGAATGATGTTGAGCGCAATGCGGCGGTGCAGGTCCCACTTCTCCATCGTGAGCGCAATCATGAAGCCGCCGATGAAGAGCACAATTGTGCTGTTGAAGTAGATGGGCGCGGTGTTCGCTCCCGACATGATTCCCAGAAGCGGGTAGAGGATCAGCGGCAGGAGAGCGGTGGCAAAGAGGGGAATGGCATCGGTCACCCACCAGATCGCCATCAGCGTCGCCACGGCAGCCAGCCGACTCGCCTCGGCATTGGCGGGATCGACGGGAACGATCAACAGAAACACAAATCCCGCCAGACCCAGCCACAACCCGACCCGGGCTCCGCGCCCGCCCGGCTTGCGCTCAACTGCCATGGTGTGTCTCTGCCAGGGGTTCGGCGCGGCGGGGACGCAGAATGCGCGCCAGGGCAATCCCCAATCCCACCGGCATCCTCTCTGCGGCGCGGCGCACAAACCCCGCCTGCTCCCGGGACGCCCGCCGACTCAGCGCCAGATCCGGCTTCAGAACCCGCTCGCGAAACTGCTGCACCACCTCCGGCGCGCGAAAGATGCCGATCACCTCGGCCAGAAACCCATGATAGCTCAGTAGATCGAAGTTGCAGGATCCGGTCACCAGGGTTTCGTCGTCGATCAGCATGCACTTCATGTGAAGCATCCGGTCGGGATACATCCATATCTCAAAGCCGTGACGGTCGGCCTCTGCAAGCATGTAGCGCTGAATGAACCGGATATTGTGGATCTGTGGCGTGACAATGCGCACCCGCACCCCGCGCCGCGCCGCGCGACCCAGGGCTCCCACAAAGGGCGGACCCAGGTAGGGGCTGATGACATCGATCGAGGAGCGCGCCGCATCGATGCGGTCCAGGAGGATCTGGAAGGTTTCGGGGCTGCGGGGGCCGCTGGTTGTGTACAGCTCCAGATCGAGATGGGGAAAAATCCCGACCGCAGGCGCACTCCGGTTCTCCCACGAACGCATAAAATCGCGGCGCAGGAAGCGGGCCACATCCTCGTCTTCAATACGCACCATAAGGTCGTGCCAGGCAAAGTTGTGCTCGGCAAAGTTGACGCCCCCGATATAGGAAATCCGGTCATCGAAGAGGATCATCTTCTTGTGATCGCGGCGGAGCAGGGTGCGGCCCAGAAACCCGATCGGAAAGCCGAAGCGCACGCCGCATCCACCCTCCTGCAGCCGCCGGACCAGCGTGCGCGTGCAGCGGATTTTGCGGCGGAAATCCGCATCGAAGAGCGTCGAGGGCTGATGAATCCAGCGATCGGATTGGTTGATGCGCGTGTATGAATCCACAAGCAGCCTGCGGTCGCGGGCAGACGAGGCCAGCAGCGAGGTGGTGAGCGCCGTTCCGACCGTATCGCCCTCGAAGGAGTATGTCTGCACAAGAGCGGAGTCGCGCGCGCAGTGCAGATCGGTGCGCATCGCCGACCGCACCTCGGGGGAATCCACCAGAACCGAAAACTTCTCCGTATGCGCTCTGGTTGAATGCGCTTCGGAATTAAGGGATTCCGGCATTGCTGCATGTGGCACAACCGGAGGAGCGGCCGACCGGATGGCAGGCGCGGGATGCGTCAGCGTCATGGGTTGGTTCAGCGCACCAGATGCAGCTCGGTCTGCCGCCGCAACACCCAGCGAACCTCGCCCGCAGCCGTCACCTCGGCCTCTTCCTCCTGGGCCATGCGAACCTCCTGGCCATCCCACTCGGGGACCGGCGTGGTGACCTGAAGTTCGGTTGCGAACCACATCCCCGGAATCACGGGGGGATCGCCGCGGCCGGGCACGCCCGTCTGGTAATCCCAGAGCCCGATCAGGGGACCGGCACCATGACCATGATCGCCGATGGGATGCGAATACATGGTGCCATTGAGGCCCTCGGCGTGCATGCGTTCGAGCACCGTGGCCAGAATTTCGTTGCCGGTGCGTCCGACCTGCATCTCCTCCATCAGAATATCCTGCAGCCGATTGGAGTTGACCAGCGCGGCCCGGAGCCCTGCAGGCGCTTCGGTTTCGCCCGGGCGCAGAACATAGGCCATGTGTTGCGTGTCGGTGGCCAGCCCGAGCGCAATCATGCCGAAATCGCAATGCAATACATCGCCCCGCTCAATGACCGGCGCAATCGAATCGGTCATGGCAACGCCGCGCCGCTGCAGTGAGACCGTGGGCTGGAACCAGGTTTCGAGCCCCAGATCGTGCACGCGCTGACGCATCCACCATACAACATCGTCGGTCGTGGTCTGGCCCGGCACAATCACAACATCCGAGAAGGCCGTACCGATAATTTCATGAACCATCGTTTGCAATCTGCGGTACACGGGCGTCATCGAGGGGACGCGCATGGCCAGGTAATCGATTGCCAGGAGCGGCTTGCGCACAACCCGCCCAACCAGCTCGGCGCCCAGGGCATCCTTCATCTGCTCCCATTCGCCTGCGCTGAGGCCATCGGCAAAGTTGTGGTCGTGCGAGATATTGACGGCAATGCTGGCCGGATCGCGCTCGCGCACCATCTGTGCAAGGAGATCCCACTGGTCGCGGCCCCAGAGCTCGGCCATGCGGCCATCGGGTGCGGGAACGGCGGCGCGCACAGCCTCGTAAACGCCCCCCTGCGAGCTGCCCCCCAGCGCCAGTCGCTCGACCCCCTCGGCGGGACCGCGATCGTGAAAGATGTAGATGGTGCGACGGCGCGCGGCGAAGGTGGTCGGCGAAACCAGGGCGCGAAAGACGGGGTCTTCATTGTATTCGCGCATGGCCACGATCCACATCTCCACGCCATGTCTGCGCATGAGCAACGGAAGATTGACCTCCAGACGCTCCTGCAGCCAGGCCTGACGGGTGCGGGCCTGTTCGCGCAGGGTGCCGAAGGGACGCTCGGGGTGATATGCGCGGGTCTGGGCGCCGAGCGGATGGGCAAGGGTCGGGGCAAAAGCCGGAACCAAAACCGGGGCAATCAACGCAGCCAGAGCGAAGAGGAGGGTGCAGGGCAGGGGCAGGCGTAGGGTGGAGGGGCGGGTCATGAGGACGATCCTTGGCGGAGTGGGCGTTGGCGAGTGTTGAGCGGATATGTCAATATTTGTGATTTTCTTTCGTGAATATTGTGATTGGCGATCATTCCCGGATACCGTGCCCTGCCTCTGCGGATCCGGTCGAACCAGCCTCGGCGGCACCTGCGATCATCTCCACGACCTCGCGCACAATCGCGCGCCCCTTGTCGCGGGCATAGACGCGGCGGGTATGCGCATAGCGGGGCCCGGGCTCCATCTTCATTCCCTCGGTCATGACCCACTCCTGCAGCGCGCGCGGCCGAGGGCCCCACCAATCCCGTTCGCGGAAGGCTTCATCGTACAGAATCACAACCGGAATTGACCGGCTGCGGCCATTGGTGAGGTGCGCATCCATGATGTCCGGATTTTCGTCGCGCGAGAGAACCCGGAGATCCACATTCGGCAGCGCCTCGGCCAGATGCGAAATCACCGGCAGAATATTCACCGCATCGCCGCACCAGTCCTCGCTCAGAGCCAGCAGATGCCAGCGGCCGGAGAGCGCGCGGGCCTCGGCCAGGAGATCGGCGGGCAGCCGGACGCGCTGATTCACGCCATGCCAGAGTTCGGCATTCCTGTTCACGGTGCCCAGGTAATCGGCAAAGGAGAGTGCAGAATCGAAACGATCGCGCATGGAGGGCATGGAATCGTGTGTCCTTGGAGATGAAAGTGTGTGCGTGTATTGTGCGTGTGACTGTATCGTGTGCATGATTTGCGATAGAGCCAGGGGAGAACCGGGGTTCGGGGGTGGAATTTCTAGGAATCTTCGCGTTCGGGGTTGCGCGGAGCATCGCTGCGCCGACTGTCGCGCCGGATTCCGGATCGGATCAGCCCTTCCTGCGCCGCCGAGGCCACCAGATCGCCCCTCTGCGTATAAAAGGTGCCGCGTCCGAAGCCGCGCGCGCCGCCCGCCACCGGGCTCTCAATCCGGTAGAGCAGCCAGTCGTCGGCGCGAAAGGGTCGGTGAAACCAGAGCGAGTGGTCCAGCGATGCCGCCATGATGTCGTCGTCGCGCAGGGTGCGGCCATGAGGGTAGAGCGCGGTCGAGAGAATGCCGTAGTCGGATGCGTAGGCCAGCGCCGCCTGGTGCAGAACCGAATCGTCGCCCAGGGAGCCCACCGTGCGCATCCAGACATGGCGGTGCGGGGCACGGATGGTGCGGTCAAGGGGAAGGTAGGGCTCGACGGGGCGAAACTCGATGGGGCGGTCCTGGGTGAGGGCAGAGCGCAGCCGCTCCGGAATCCGATCGGCGTGGGCGCGCAGAATCTCCAGCTCGGAGGGAAGATCGTCGGGCGGAGGAAGGTCGGGCATCTCCGCCTGGTGGACCAATCCCTCTTCGGCGCGGTGAAAGGAGGCAGAGAGCGCAAAGATCGTGCGGCCATGCTGAATCGCGCTCACCCGCCGGGTGGTAAAGCTGCGGCCATCGCGGGTCGGATCGACGAAATAGACGACCGGCACCCGCAGATCGCCCTCCAGAATGAAGTAGCCGTGCAGCGAATGCGCCTCCCGGTCGGCCTCGGCAATCGTCCGCCGCGCCGCCACCAGCGCCTGGGCCAGCACCTGCCCGCCAAAGATCCGCCCGGCCCCGATATCGCGATTGCGGCCCCGATAGATATTGCGCTCAAGGGGCTCCAGGTCGAGCAGTTCGGGCAGGTTGGTCAGCGAATCGGACATGCAGAAAGAATAGCGCATCCGCCCCCCGCAATCACCCTGACCGCCGGCAATCCCGAAAGCTGGCAGCCGCCCACCGAGAGCGACCGAGACGTCAGGCTGGCAGCTTCGGGGCCAGGGTTCGGGACCGGACTCCGCCGATGCGTCCAGCGCCCCGATGCCCTATTCTTCGGAAAGACAGCGAATGGCTTGCGGCGATTGGAACCAGAGGAGTGTTCGTGATCACCCGTGACGACAGGCGAAAACCACGGTCCTCTTCGCATTTCGCATCCCCCCCAAAGGAAACGAAAATCACCCGATTTACCCTGGATTGAGCTTCATTCAGGACAATATCTCTGCATATGACGCATCGCGTACCGATTCTTCTCCTTGTCGCAACCACCCTTTCGGGGGCGCCCGCGCTCTCTGCCCAGCCGCCGGTGCCGGTCGAGTTCACCATTCGGCAGGTTCACGACGATCTCGTTGCCGGCCGCTATAGCGTCAGCGAACTCACGCAGGCCTTTCTGGAACGGATTGAGCGCTGGGAGGATCGCTACAATGCCTTTGTCTCGCTTAACCCCGAGGCGCTGGCGATTGCCGCCGAACTCGACCTGGAGCTGGCCGCTTCGGGGCCGCGGGGACCGCTGCATGGGGTGCCGGTGGTCATCAAGGACAATCTCGACCAGGCGGGAATGGTCACAACTGCGGGCTTTAGCGGCTTCAGCGCCCGCATGGGCGGGATCGACATGATTCCGGGCGACGACGCGGCTGTGGTCGAGCGGCTGCAGAGAGCGGGGGCGGTCATTCTGGGCAAGACCAATCTGCCGGATTTTGCCGGACATGGAACCCGCACGCGGAGCACGGTGGCCGGCGAGACGCTCAACCCGCATGCAGTGGACCGGGTGCCGGGCGGATCGAGCGGGGGAAGCGCCACCGCCGTCAATGCGAGCTTCGCCGTGCTGGGGCTGGGGACCGAGACCGGGGGATCGATCCAGAATCCTGCCGCTGCGCAGGCGCTCGTGGGGGTGAAGCCGACCTTCGGGCTGGTGCCGCTGGATGGGGTGGTGCCGATCGACGCGACCTACCGCGATGTCGTGGGACCGCTGACGCGCACAGTCCGCGACGCCGCGATCGCGATGGATGTGATCGCCGGACCGAGCCCCGGGGATCCGGCATCGTATGCGGGGGCCGAACACATTCCCGAGCGGGGATACGAGGCCGCGCTCTCGGTGACGTCCCTGGCCGGGAAGCGCTTTGGACTTGTGGGAATGGGGTGGCGCGACACCTTCCTGCCGCTGGCGCCCGAGACCGCCGTGCTCTACGCCGAAGCGGTGCGGAGGCTGGAGGCCGAGGGTGCCCGGACGGCGCCCGATCCCTTCGCGGGAACCGACTGGGTTGCGCTCTACGGCGATCGTCCGGCCGTGCCCTCGGTCGGCAGTCACGATCTGGCGGTCTACCTGAAGGGTCTGGGACCCGATGCAGCCTTTCATTCGGTCGAAGAGTGGGAAGCGTTGAGCGGACGGCGGCTGCGCGAAGGCCGCCCCGCCCGGCTGCCCGTTGCGCCCACAGCCACCGAAGAGGGAGACGCCTTCCAGGCATGGCGACTCGAGATGCGCGACCTCTTCCGCCAGGTTCTCGCGGAACACGACCTCGACGGCCTCTTCTTTCCCCAGGCGGGCGCACCCCTTCGCCCCCTTGTGGAAGACCCTGCGCGGCCCGATTACAATCCCAACAACCACGCCGAACTTCCGAGCAACATCATCAACGACATCGGTTTGCCCACGGTGGTCGTGCCCTTCGGCTGGTACGACGACGGCACCCCCTTCGCGGTGGCCTTTATCGGCGATCTCTGGACCGACGCCGCACTGATGTCGTACGCTTACGATCTTGAACAGGCGACGCTGGCGCGCAGGCCTCCCACCCTGACCGACCCCTGATCCCCGGCTTCCCACCCCATCACCTCCAACGACAAGGGCCAATCCCATGTTCGCTGCCCAGCCCCCGACCCGCGCGCTCCTCCCTGCCGCCCTGCTCGCACTTGGCCTGGCCCTGCACCCGCTGGCCGCCCAGAACGCGCCCCCCACGATCGCGGCCCACACCGAAGGCATGACCGCGCTGGAGGGCTTCTTCAATCTGCACTGGGACGCCGCCGCCGGACGCCTGTACTGGGAGCTGGACCCTGCGGGTGGCGAATTTCTCTATCAGATCTCAATGGGATCGGGGCTGGGATCGAATCCGGTGGGAATCGACCGTGGCCAGTTGCGCGGCACCCACGTACTGGAACCGCACCGGATCGGGCCGCGCATCCTCCTGATGGAGCCCAACTACCGCTTCCGCGCCCGCAGCGACAACCCCACCGAGGTGCAGGCCGTGCGCGACGCCTTTGCGCCCTCGGTCTATTGGGGATTCGATATTGTGGCCGAGGAAGACGGGCGGGTGCTGGTCGATGCAACCCCCTTCTTCATTCGCGATGCGCGCAATGTGATCGGCCAATTGGCGCAGCGCAACCAGGGAAGCTTTCGCCTCGATGCGACCGTTCGGCGATCCACCTGCCGGCAACGAAATCCTTCCCCGAGAATACCGAGGTCGAAGCACTCCTGACCTTCGCCAGCAACAATCCCGGCGGACTGGTGCGGGGCGTGGCAATCAATCCGGAGGCGGTTACCCTGCGGCAGCACCATTCCTTTATCAGGCTGCCCGACGACGGCTACCGCATTCGTCTTGCCGATCCCCGCATCGGGGTCAATGGTCCCACAATTTATGACTATGCCACCCCCATCGATGAAGACTTGCGCGTTCGGCTCGCAGCGCGCCACCGGCTGCAGAAGCGCAATCCCGGCCCCGACCCCTCCGAACCGGTCGAACCCCTTGTCTATTATGTCGACCCCGGCACGCCGGAACCGATTCGCAGCGCGCTGATCGAGGGGGCCGCCTGGTGGGAGGACGCCTTCGAGGCCGCGGGCTTTATCAATGCCTACCGCGTTGAGGTTCTGCCCGAGGGTGTCGATCCGCAGGACATTCGCTACAACATGATTCACTGGACGCACAGGCGAACGCGCGGCTACTCGTACGGCAGCACCGTCACCGACCCGCGCACCGGCGAGATCATTCGCGGCGTTGTGAATCTGGGCAGTCTGCGGCTGCGCCAGGACTATCTGCATGGTCAGGGCATGGTTGCGCCCTTTGGCGGCACGGTCGGCGATGCGGCCATGGGGGCGCTCTCGTGCGATATGGCCTTTGCACCCGATTTCGAATATCTGTCGCAGCTGGCGCCCGAATCGGATGCAGTGGAGATGGCGCTGGCCCGGGTCCGGCAGCTCTCGGCGCACGAGGTGGGGCACACCCTGGGCTTTCCGCACAACTACATGGCCAGCAGCTTCGGGCGGGAAAGCGTGATGGATTATCCCGCGCCGCTGGTCGAGATCGACGCCGGCGGCAATCTCGATCTCTCCAATGCCTATGTGCAGAGAATCGGCGAGTATGACAAGGTCTCCACCAACTGGCTTTACCGCGAATTCCCCGCGGGAACCGATGAGGCCGCCGGGCTGGAGGCCATCGTCGCCGCCTCGATTCGCGACGGCCTGATTCACATGAATCACAGCAACAACAACTTTATTGGTGCAGGTCACCCGCGCGCCGGAGTCTGGGACAATGGCGCCAATCTTGTCGATCACCTCAAACACGAAATCCGCGTTCGCAATATCGGAATGGCCGGCTTCGGCGCCGAGATGATTCGCATGGGCCGTCCGCTCTCCGATCTCGAATTTGTACTTCTGCCGCTCTACATGCATCACCGTTTCCAGTTGCGCGCAGCCGCACAATCTCTGGGCGGAGCCGATTACAGCTATGCGCTCCGGGGCGATGGCCAGACCCCATTCACCATCATTCCGGGCGAGGAACAGCGCGACGCGCTCGAAACCATTCTCTCGGCGCTCACGGTGGATTTTCTTGCACTGCCGCCCGAAGTTGTTGCCATGATTCCGCCATCGGCATTCCGCCACGCCGAGGGCGAGGTCTTTCCGGGCCACACCGAGCTACTCTTCGATCCCCTGGGCGCCACCGAGGCCGCCGCCGACTTCACCATAGGCGAAATCCTGCACCCCCAGCGCATGGCGCGCCTTGTGGTCTATGGAAGCATGGGCGACTACCCCGATCTGGACGAGGTGGTGGACCGGCTGCTGGAGGCAACCTGGGGCATGGCTGCCGAAGAGGACCCGTATCGATTGCGGGTGCAGCAGGTCATTCAGCGGGCGGCGGTCGATCGCATGATGCGTCATGGGGGCAGCGCCGATGTCATGAGCGAGGCGCGAGCGGTCCTGTCGCAGCGCCTGCATGCGCTTGCCGACCAACTCGAGGCCATGCCCGACCCGACACCGCACCAGCACCTGGTGGCGGCCGATATTCGGCGCTGGCAGGCCCGAATCGAGAACACCACGCCGGGCGAATCGCTTGAGCTGCCCCCGGGCGATCCGATCGGGGGGAGTGTGCGGGGAGGAGGAAGGGGACCGCTCCTTCCGTAGCTTCCGGCAGTCCGCAGGCTGTCAGCCGACCTGCTGCACCGACGCATCGAATCCCATCAATGCGGTCATTGCCGGCGCGCGCCGGAAGCTCTACCCGCCGAGGTGCGATCGATGCGCCTTTCCGGATGGAGCCAGGTTGTCAGAAGTGGAGGAAGCCGCGAGGCACCGTTATCGTGACTTCGACCGCTCCCGCCGCCCCTCTGTCCGAAAGCGATACCCAAAGCCGCGCACGGTTTCGATCCAGTCTCCGGCGGGCCCCAGCTTTCCCCGAAGTCTGCGCACATGCATGTCCACGGTGCGGGTGTGGATCCGGCCGGCGATCTGCGAATCCACGCTCCACGCCTCCGAGAGCAACTGGCGGCGGCTCTGGGTGCGGCCCCGGCGCTCCAGCAGGGTGCGCAACAGGCGAAATTCGGTTGGGGTGAGATCAACCGACCGGCCGGAGAGGGTTACGGCGTGGGCGCCGACATCGATGCGCAACCCACCGCCCTGAAGAATCCGTCCGCCCCCCGAGATGGGTTTGAGCTCGCCGCGGGCTCGCCGCAGAATGGCATCGACCCGAAGCACAAGTTCGCGAACGCTGAAGGGCTTGGTCACATAGTCGTCGGCGCCGGCCTCGAGGCCGCTGATCCGATCTTCCTGTTCGCGCCTGGCGGTGAGAAGCAGAATTGGCGTGTGGCGTGTGGCGGGGTCGGATTTGAGCGAGCGCAGCACCTCGTCGCCAGAGATCCCCGGCAACATCCGATCCAGAACGATCAGATCGGGGAGATCGCGATGAATGGCGTCGAGCGCAACCGTGCCACTGAGCGCGGTTTCGACCCGGTAACCCTGGCGGGCAAGCTGGTAGGCAACGAGCGCCGCGATCTCGGATTCGTCCTCAACCACAAGAATCCGCTTCTGTTGGGCTGTCTCCAATGCCACCGTCACCGCTTCCGCTCCTGCATCCGGCGGCAGGTGTTCATTCATGAACGAGACGGCGCCGGAGATTCGTCTCGCACGCTATCGCGGTCCAGCGACTCGAGATCTTCGTCGTAGTAGCGAAAGATCTTGAAGCCGCCGTGCCGCTCCAGCACATCCTTGAAGAGTTGCAGGCGATATCGCCCTTCGCGGGCACCAAAGACAATATAGCAATCGGTATGCACCTGGAAGCTCGCAAAGGATTGGATCTCGCCCTCGCAGCTTACCGACTCGAAGGCGATGGGCCGGGCCCACTCCAGAACCTCGGCGGCGCGCGGAATCGCCCGTCCATTCCGCAACTCGATATTCTGCCACGCCATATCGACGGGAAAGGGCGAAGGCCCCTGCGCGGCGGGCAGCTCGGGCCAGACGACGCCATTGTGCTCGGCCTCGGTCAGGCGAAGGCTCGCGAGCGCATCCGCATCGCCCCGCTCGAAGGCGGCCAGCGCTTGGCGGCCCAGGTCGTCGAGATCCGAGGCGGAACCCGGGAAGGCCTTCTGGCCGTCGCACCCCAGTGCGACGGCCAGGAGGCAGGCTGCCCGCCACCCGCGCCGGATGGCGCGGGTGGCGGGGGCCGTCCGTCCTAATTCGTAACGAACGAGGTCCAACCGAGCCACCACTTTTCGCCATCCGGCGCGGCTGCGCCGATATAGTCGGTTATGGTGAAAAAATCGTCTGTGGGCGGCGTTGCCGCGCCCTCCAGGAGGGGCGATCCCGCCACCGGCGTAAAGTCTGGCGCATCGCGGTTGAAGGGATCCGCCAGCATTGCGTTGTCCACAACCCGGTTCATCCAGGCCTCGGTCATGAAGAAGCCTTCGCTGGTATGTCCGGATTCATCGCCCAATTCAAAGTTGTCGGTATTGCCCGAAAGAATCGAATTGCGAATCTCGAGGCCCTGTGTAAAGGTCTCGACGTTGTCCACATCCAGCCCGTCGTCCCTAAAGCCAATCGCAACGGTGTTGGCAATCAGGCCCGCTGTGCCGCGCCGCAGACGCAGCCCGTCGGCGCCATCGGTTGCCTCCGCACCGCCACCCACCAGCGTCACATTGTAAATCGTCGGCTGGGTCAGCGGCATCGCCTCAAAGTTGTCCTCGTTGCCATCCACCTCGAAGCCATTGTCGGCATCGTCCGGATTCTGCTGCACAATCCAGAACTGACCGCGACCCTGCCAGCCGGTCGAATAGTCGAAGCTGTCATCCGATGCATTGGTGACCAGCGCATACTTGAGGTCAACGGTGCCGCCGAAGAATTCAATTCCATCGTCCAGACCGACATTCGTCTGCACATGATGAATCTCGGTGCCGGCGCCTACGCCATTCAGCGTCAGGGCGTTGATCTCATTGCCGAAGGACACTTCAAAGCCGGCAAATTCAATGCGTGTATAGACTATCACGCCACTGTCATCGTTCACCTCTTCGCCGCCGTAGCTTCCCGAAGAGCCCTCGCCAATGCATTGGCCAGCGGGGAAGTTGCACAACGACAGGCCGTTGATCACCACGCCCCCCCAGTCGCCCGCGCGGCGTTCGCCCTCAGGCAGCGAACTGGTGAAAACCACCGGCGCATCGGCGGTGCCTTCGGAGAAGATTTTGCCACCCGTGCGCACAATCAGGGCCGACGGCTGCACCGCCGCATTTCCCTGAATCAGGGTGCCGGCCGGAATGTGAAGCTCGCCCCCGTCGGCAACTGTCACAATCCCCGAAAGAATATAGACGGAGTCGGCGTGCAGGGTGCGCACACCGCGAATCGTTCCGGACAGATCGGCGCGCAGATCGACCGCGCTCACCTCGACCAGGGCCGGATCGGAGGGATTGGACGAGAGACCGCCCGCAACCGCGATCACGCGATACGAATAGGTTCCGGGCTCGACGCCATTGTCCGTGTAGCTGGTGCCGGTCACCCCCTGGGCCACCGAAGAAAAGCCGGTTCCGGCAGTCTGGCGCTGAATGGTGAAGCTGTCACCGGAGCCGCTCCAGCTTACAGTCACGTCGCTCCCATTCGCCGTGGCGTTCACGCCGGTGGGCGCGGCCGGCGCCTGGGCAGCCGGGGGAGCGGTCATGGGCTCGTCATCGTCGCAGGCAGCGAGCGTGAAAGAGGCCGCGACAAGCAGGCCGACGAGCAGATTGGGCTTGCGATTCATCTTGGTGTCTTCCTCCTGACGGAAGGGTATTGGGCCTGTTGTGCCCGTTTTCAGCATGCTGCGCGCTGCCGACCTCATGCCGGCGAGGAGCGAAAATGCACGCCGTTGATGGTCAGTTTCCCGTATCCCACCCAAAGGAGAGGGAAACCGTCCTGCCATTGTTCCATTGGCGAAGCAGGTCGCCAGCCTGGGTATATTCCACTACATTGCCGATCAGGCGGCTGGCCGAAAGTTTGACCTTGACGCCACCGCGCACCCTCTGTTCAAGCACAACATCCAATTGGCTGCGCGCCTCTTCGTAGATCTCTGCAGTAGCCTGACCGCCTACGGCATCGATGCGACGGCCAAACCGATTGAAGAGGACGCTGGCCCGCGAGCTGCCCGACTCCGATGCATAGGTCAGCGAAAGATTTGCCACATAGGGCGACTGACCCTGCAAAGCGCGCGTTTTGGGCTCGGCCGCCTGATCGATTCCGCCCTCGCCGGGAATGTAGATGCGAATGACATCGGGGGTTGTGACCTCGGATTGCACAAGAGTCAGATTGCTGTTGAGAGACACCGTGCGCAGAGCGGGAATCAGAGCCCCCAGACTTGACCGGAATTCGAACTCCAGCCCGTAATTGCTGGCCGATCCGCCATTGATCCACGACTTGAGCAGCTCGGTGCTGGGCAGTACGGCAACCTCGATCGGGGCGTCGAAGGTCTTGTAAAAGGCGCTCCCGGCGATCAGCGCCCCCGGGGCAAAAAAGAACTCCCAGCGGGCATCGTAGTTCTGAATCAGCGACCGTACAAGCTCCGGATTCCCGATCGTCAGATAGCCGCCCGCATAGTCGGCAAAGGAAAAGGGTGCCAGTTCGCGAAGTTGCGGCCGCGCCAGCGTTCGGGAGGCGGCAAGGCGCAAATTCATCCCCTCGCGCAGCTCCACCGTCAAATTAACCGCAGGCAGAATGTCGGCATTGTCCAGCAGTGCGCCTTCGAGCGGCCTCTGGCCAACATCGTGCAGATCGAAGGGCGTCACCACCTGCGTGGCTGCCTCCAGGCGCGCACCCGCCATGATCCGCACCGGGCCCGCAACTTCGGTATCGATCATGGCATAGCCGGCCCTGATCTCCTCCTGGGCGTCGTAGTTGTCGGGGCGGAAGGTGGCCTCGGTCAGCTCAAAGCCGTTGCGCGTAATTGTCTCGGGATTGAAGAGACCGTTGGGATCGCGCGCGCGAATTTCGTTGGTGACAACCCCGCCGCGATTGAGCAGAAAGCGGAAGCGACGGGTAAAGGCGGTGCGCTCCTTGGCGCTGAAGGAACCGCCAAGCTGAATGGCGCCCACCCGGTCGCCCAGGGTGAAGGGAATCTCGAGATCGCCCGCGCCGCTCCAGGTGTCATCGACCAGATCCTGGTGAAAGACCGAGCCCGACGAGACAAAGTTGTCAAAGAGGAAGCGCCCGCCCTCTTCGCGGTACAGCACTTCGCGGGTGTTGGGCTCGTAGCGTCCCGCCTGCGACCATGCGCCCCGCCAATCGAAGCTGGCATTGTTGAGGAAGCCGAGACGGTGCTCGCCCTTGAGTTGTGCATTGATCAGCGTCTGGGCCAGAAAGCGGAGCCGGTAATTCCGCTGGTCGGATCCCGTGTCGAGGTTGAATCCCTCGTAGACGCGCGCCTCGTCGTCCATGAGGCGGTTATAGACAAAGTTCGCGGTTATGCGGCTGGTCGGAGTCAACTCGTATGAAAGATTGGCCAGACCGCCCAGCGAAACCGAGTGCGTGGTCTCGTCGCCCCGGTAGTCCACCTCGGCTGCAGAAAGGCCGGCCGTCGAGAAGACCCGTTCGATCACATCGGTCTTGTTGTTGTAGGAGTTGGAGTAGGTCAGCGAACCCAATACCCCCAGCGAGCGCCCCAGGAGCTCCAGATCGTCGCCAAAGGAGACGCCCAGAGACGCATTGGGGGGAAGGTCGCCGGGCGTGGGCCCCCAATCTCCGGTGAAGGCCTCGCCGAAGTTCTCGAGATCGGTGCGTGTAAAGTTCGGAAAGATGATCCGCCGGTCGGTGGGAATCAGATCGGGCAAATTGCGCGTGCCATCGTCGAAGCCCAGCAGGTCGAGACCGCCCCCCGCATAGCGCAGGCCATCGGCAAATGTGGATTCGCTGTTGTAGCTGCCCGAGGCCGACACCGAAAAGATGCGCCGGGTCGGAAAGTCCTTCGTGCGCAACTCCACCAGGCCGCCTGCATAATCTCCGGGCTGGCTGGGCGAATAGCTCTTGGCGGTTACAATCGATTCCAGCAGATCCGAGGGCACCACATCGAGCGGCACCACCTTGCGGTCGGGCATCGGCGAGGCCAGCGGCGCGCCATTGAGCGTGGTCGAGCTGTAGCGCTCACCCAATCCCCGCACATAGGCGAACTTGCCATCGACCACCGACAGCCCCGGCACCCGCTTGAGCGCGGCGGCGGCGTCGCCATCGGGCGAGCGCGAGATCTGATCGGCGCCAATCGCGTCCACCACAAAGGATTCGGTCTGGCGCTCGGTCAGCAGCGCGGTGGTGGACCCCGCCTCGATAGCGGCCTCGACGGTAATGCCCGCGATTGCGATTGCCGCCTGTTCGAGCCCGATGTCCAGGGCGGTCACCTCACCCGGCTCAACGCTCACCCCCGTCAGCGTCTTCGTGCCATAGCCGATCAACTGCACCACCACCGCCTGCACCCCGGCGGGCACATCGCGAATCAGGTAGCGCCCATCGACCGACGAGAGGGTGCCGATCTCGGTGTTCTCCACAAGAATCTGGACATTGGAGAGCGGTCGAGCGGTGGCAGCGTCCACAATCCGACCGGCAATTCTGCCTGCGTTGTCCTGGGCAGCGGCAGGCGTGGCCAGCGCAGCCGCCCATGCAACTGCAATCGCCCAAGGCCCGGCGCTCCGCCACTCCCGGTGCGCGCCCGATCTTTTCCACGGCCACGGACGGACACTGTCGGCAGCCCGCCCGCTCTTCCCGCTCTTTCCGAACATCCCCCTGTCCTCAGGTGGTATGCGCGACCCGGCGGCCGCAGTGATCCAGCCCTGGAACTCCAACAGTTGGAGTGCCTGCCAGAGATTGATTCGGCCTCGTCGTAACGGCGACGGCATCAGTTGTGTAACGGTCCCGATACGCCCTCGGCAGTCCCTTCGGGTTCGTCGCGCAAACACTGCTCTGGGCGGTCTGCACACTGACCTTGCAGCGGAATTCCTGCGGCTGCCCTTGCCCGGAGGCGTAGCCACCCACCCCGGCCCATCCGATCCTCTCCGGCACCGCTGCAGAGATCCGGCTCCACACCGGTGCGGCGGCAGCGTTTCTCTAGAAGAGCCAGCCCGGTGGCACCGCGACCCAGGTCAGAACCGCCAGCGCCCAGCCCACAAGGACATCGCCGGGATAGTGGATGCCGAGGTAGCAGCGAGAGAGACCGACCGTCACCCCCAGACAGATCACCGGAATGGCGAGCATCGGGGGCAGCGCCGCCGCCAGGGGAAGCGCAACGGCAAGACCCGCAGTGGCGTGGCCCGAGGGGAAGGAGAAGCGGTCCGGCGCATGCACCAGCGATTCGATTCCGATGGGAAGATTGGGCCGGGACCGGGTTGCAAGCCGCTTCACGATCTGCGCCAGAATGTGCGAGACGGCCAGCACCATCAGGGCATGGCGTCCCGCAAAGCCGACGCCCGGCACGATCCCGACCGCCAGGAGAGAGGTCAGAATCACGATCACCGGCGGATCGCCGAGCACGGTCACCCGCCGCATGAGGCCGGCCAGCCTCCGGGTTCGCCACCCGAGTACAGCCAGGAGGATTCGTTCATCGAATCCCGCCAATCGAACGCCCCAGCTTGCCAAAATTACTCTCCCAGGTCCTTTGCCCTTGCCGCACGATCCCTTCGCGCGGTCACGGCACTACGGTGCGGACCCGTGGAAACGTTGCAGATATCGGTCTGTAATGAGTATGAAAGGGCCATCAGACAATTCATCGGTCGGCGGCAGGAGCCCGTTCCTCAATCTCGCGCATCGGTGCTGAAATAGCGAAGGAGGGGGCACGACCCTCGCCCGGAAGATGCGGCGGGATTCCATTCCAGGCCAGCGTACCGACCTTCGCGGAATGCCCTCGGAGCAGAAAGCGGCGCAACGAAACCACAATCCGGAGCCAGCGCACGAAGGCATGGCGCCCCCGGGTTCAGAGGTCACGTACTTCCGGTCTTCAGCCACCGGCGCCCCCGGCGAAGCCCCCGATCCTCTGTGCGCCGCAAGCAGCCGACCCAAGTGCGCCCAGCCCGGCCGGAGTGAAGCGGAGCAGCCGACCGACATACAGGGCTGATCCTGAAGCACCCGTCGCTCGAACCCCGGAACGAACCGGCGGCTCAGCCCATCCAGCCGCAGACGATGGCCACCCGAGCGCATCGGTACTCACAATCCGGTCCGGTCAACGGGCCCCGGACTCGCAGCACATCGCACGCATGGCGGGGACGCACCCGAGCGCGCCCATTGCATGAACACCCCGTAGCCGAAAAAACTCCGTTCCGTAACCGTTTCGTCACATTTTCGTGACCGTTTTGTTGCTTTTTAGCTTTGACTAATTTACTTTCGAGTTGCTGAACTCTGCTCCGCGCAGTGCGATTTCGCTCATACCCGCCCACGGCAGGACACAGGTGAGGGTGCCCACTGCCGGAGCCACACTGCCGACTCCAGCCCGGGAGGCATTGATGATCGGCGCTCGAATCCAAACCGGTCGGGCCAGAACCCCCACCTTCCTCCTCCTCGCAGCGCTCCACGCCTGCGGACCCCTTCCCACAGTGGTGGAAGAACACTCCACTCCGGCACTCAGCCTTTCGCTCGACACCCTCGACATTCAGATCCAGGCGCTCTGGGTTCGCGTCAGCGCGGTTCCCGCCAACCCCGAAGATCTGATGCTCACCTGGGAGCTTGACGCCAGAACCGCCAATCCTTTTTGGAAACCGGCCATCGTCCGCAAACACGGGGGGCGCAGCTTCGAGATGCCCGACACCGCCCGCATCTGGGGAAATGTGGCTCGCGCCTATGACTTCACCCTGGCGGTGGCAGGGGTTACAGCCTCGGGCGCCATCGTCGCCGACACCCTTGTGGTAGAGGCGCCGCGCTGCTCCAATCCGCAACGCCCGACTCTGCTCTGCAATCCCCTTCCTTCAGGCCGCGCATCGGTGACAACGACAAGGCGAAACGACCTGGACGGAGACGGTTGACCTCGCTCCCTGCAAGGCCCAGGCAAAGCGATCAGCAGAACGACAGTTGACCGCGCTTTCCTCTTTGTTGTAGCCTTGTCATACAAATCGCGGAGGCTCCGTCGGTCAGACGCCCCATCATGGTGTGCCCTGGCCGGCGAAGGACGTCTCCATAACACACCACATGGGGGGTATCAGGAACGTGCGTACGCAGGGAACGGTGAAGTGGTTCAACGATCAGAAGGGGTTTGGTTTTATCTCGCGGGACAACGGAAAGGACTGTTTCGTTCACTTCTCGGCCATTCAGGGGAAGGGATTTCGCAGTCTCATGGAGGGTGAGCGGGTGGAGTTCGACGTGGTGGAGGGCACGAAGGGGCCGGCGGCCGAAAATGTCGTCCGGCTCTCTGCGGTATCCGAGGATTCCGACATGCCGGAAACTTCGGAGCCTGCAGAGCATCCGGAGGAACCCGAGCCAGACTACGAATAGCCCACCGGAATCGAGGCAAGCTGCGAAATCACGCCCCGGACGGCATGGCATGGCATTCATCCGGTTGTCCGGGAATTTGCCGAATCAGGGACCGAACTGGCGACAGGTGGCAACAGCGTCGCCGGAGATCAATCGCGAGGGATCAATCGCAATCGGCTTCGGTTGTCAGAGAGGCACGGCCTGCGGTGGCTTCGGCAATGGCCCGGCGGACCGTCGCGAGTGACGCTGTCGGCGCAAGGGCGCGGTAGCGAACGCCATCGGCGAACGCCCTCTCCAGCAGACTCAGACCCAGCTCGGGCAGAATCCGTTCGACCCGTTCAGCGGAGTCCCAGGGAGCGACAATCAGGACCGGAGTGGTTGCCACCTTAAGGGTGGTCGAACATCGGTCCAGAGCCAGACGTACGCCTCCGCCATAGGCGCGGGCCAATCCGCCCCTGCCCAGCCGGATTCCGCCGTAATCGCGCGCGCAGACCGCCACGATCTCGCCTATGCCCGAGCCCAGCAGGACGCGAAGCATGGGACGACCTGCGGTTCCATGAGGTTCGCCGTCATCGCTCAGACCGATCCGGTGCGTGCGCCCGGGAGGGCCGGCATTGAAGGCCCAGCAGTAGTGGGTTGCACCCGGATGGCGCTGGCGCAGCAGCTCTACCCGGTCAAGGGCAGCTTCACGACTGGATGCGCGCGCCACCATCGTATGGAAGCGGCTTCGGCGCACAACCTCTTCCACCTCGGCCACCGCTGCGGGAACCGGATAGCCCTCGATCGGCGATCCGGGGGTGACATTCGTCTTCACGGCCACTTCCTCAACCTGCCGGACCGGCAGCCATTATGGGCACCGCCGCCAGAGCAGCCTCTTGCGGAGGATCGAGGGTGTGGACTTTCCTCTTCACTCTGCGCTCCTTATTGTACTCTGTCGCTGTATCGAATGAGAATCGCTCTCATTCTCACTCCTGACCCACCTGCACATCCCACCTGCACATCGCCACCCTGGAAGAGCTCTCGCCTTGGACGAAAAACGGCCACCGCTTCCCGATCCGGACGCACGAACCCTGAGCGACATCCCGATTGACGAGGAAGTCGTTCTGGTGCGCATTGATCTTGTAGACGACGATATCGAGTCGCTTCTGGAGCGGGGCATTGTGCCGGGGTGCAAGGTATGTCCTGTGCGGCATTCGCCGGCCGGCGGCCCCACGGTGTACCGCGTCGATGGCCATCTGGTCGCCCTTCGCAAGGAGGTCGCCTCGTGTCTCTGTGTCCGCAGCACCCTTGAGGCTGCGGGGGTACTGGACGGGCGTTGAATCCGGCAGCGCCAGCGGCGGCCCCCCCGGGTTCCACCCACGGCGAAGATAGCGACTCGGGCACAACCGCCCCCGGGGCACACCGGGTCGCGCTGGTCGGTCCCCCCAACGCAGGCAAGTCCACCCTCTTCAACACCCTTACGGGGCTGCGCCAGAAGGTGGCCAATTACCCCGGCGTCACGGTCGAGCGTCGTCTGGGAATCGTGGCCGAGCCGGTCGGCGATGTCGAGGTGGTCGATCTTCCCGGCGTCCACAGCCTGGCGCCACGCAGCCTTGATCAGAAGGTCACGCGAGACTTCCTGATGGGGCGGATGGAGGGAGACCGGCAGCCCGACGCCATCATTTTGGTTCTCGACGCCACCCGGCTGCGCTCTCATCTCATGGTGGCCGACCCGGTTCTGTCGCTGGGACTTCCCACCCTGGTGGTGCTGACGATGGCCGACGAGCTCAAGCGCCGCGGCGGATCGCTGAAACCGGAGCAGCTCGCGGCCGAGCTGGGGGTAGAGGTCGCCCTGGTCAACGCCCGCGATGCCACCACCCTGGATCTGGTTCGCCGCTTTCTGCAGGCGCTTCACACCGGCGGCAAGGAGCTGCGCGCCTGTCCAATGATCTCGGTCGCCGAAGAGGCCGCCGCCGCGCGCGGACAGGGCCGTCCCCTTCCCGTCATCGATCTCTTTGCGGAGCGCCGCCGCCGCGCGCGCCAGCTTGGCCGGTCGGCCGCCTTCCGCGACCCGCGCCCCTCCGGGATCACGCAGAGTCTCGACGCGCTGATTCTGCACCGCATCTGGGGCCCGCTCATCTTTCTGGCCACGGTGGTTCTGGTCTTCCAGGCCATCTTCACGGCCGCCATTCCCCTGATGGATGGCACGGAAGCGCTGATCGCCCGCTCGGGAGCGCTTCTCGCCGATGTTCTTCCCCCCGGGTGGTTCCGGTCGCTGCTGATCGATGGAGTCTGGGCCGGAGTGGGTTCGGTGGTGGTCTTCCTGCCGCAGATTCTGATCCTCTTCGCCTTCATCGCCATCCTCGAGGACTCGGGCTACATGGCGCGCGCGGCGGTCATTGCGGATCGCCTTATGCACCGGGTCGGATTGCAGGGCCGCTCCTTCCTGCCGCTGCTCTCGGCCTATGCCTGCGCGGTTCCGGCGGTGATGGCGGCCCGCACCGTCGAGGATGAGCGCGACCGGATTGCCACCATCTTCATCGCTCCCTTCATGACCTGTTCGGCGCGGCTGCCGGTCTACGCGCTGCTGATCGCCGCCTTTATCCCCGCAGGGCCGCTTCTGGGGCCCTTCCTGGGAATGCGTTCCGCCGTCCTGATCGGCCTCTATCTGCTGGGTCTGGTTGCCGCAATCGGCACCGCCGCGCTCCTCAAGGGAACGCTTCTGCGCGGACGGGCCGTGCCCTTCGTGATGGAGCTTCCCCCCTACCGGCTTCCGGGGCTGCGCGCGATCGGAACCCGTCTGCTCGAACGAACGCGCATCTTCTTTCGCCGCGTCGGCCGCATCATCCTCACCATTTCGGTGGTTCTGTGGGGGCTGGCGCAGATTCCACCCTCGCCCACGGGCGGCCCTCCCGACATTGCCGAGAGCGCGCTGGGGCAGATCGGCCAGGTCGTCGAGCCGGTCATTGAACCGCTTGGCTTCGACTGGCGAATCGGAATCGGACTGGTGGCTTCGCTGGCCGCGCGCGAGGTGATCGTGGGAACGCTGGGCACGATCTACGGGGTGGAGAGCGACGACGAGGAGACCCTGGAGCTGCAGGCGGCGCTTCAGCAGGACCTGGATCTGGGCGCGGCGGTGGCGCTGCTCATCTTCTTCGTCTTTGCGCTGCAGTGCATGTCCACGATTGCGGTCATGCGACGCGAATCCGGAGGGTGGAAATGGCCGGTTCTCCAGTTCATCTACATGCTTGCACTGGCTTGGGGGGGCGCCTGGACTGCCAACGCCCTTCTTTAGCGACCGGGTGCCGGGTGCGCATTGGCGGCCCGGACGGCGGAGCGCAGATCAGTCTCTGCGAAAGGCGCCCGTGACCTCTGTGTGGACCGGCACTCCATGGACCTGGCCGGGAATTGCGGCCCGCAGACGTGGATCGTCGCGCTCCAGGTAGACCGTTATGCAGGGCGCTCCCCGGTGGAGGCCCTGCGCGGTTCCCGCAACGCCCTCCAATCCCATGACTCTGCGGTTGAGCTCATCCTGGGCGCGCGCAAGGGTGCCGCTCACCGCCCGGTTGCCCCATCGATGCGAACGCCGAAGCGATCCAGAACCGATCCAATGGGATTCGCCAGGGTTGTGGTCGGACTGCCCGCGAAGAGGAGCCCCACTGGCCGACGGTCGTTGGCTCCCCTGCCATCGGCAACGATCAGCGAGCCGGAATCGCCCGGGCCGGAAAAATCGCCGCCCGCCACCACGATCTGACCCGAGAAGCGCGCAGTGCCATCGCCGAATCCGACATTGATGGTGGCATTGATGCCGGTAATGCGGCTTCGGGTGTGGCCCGTGGTGCGACCGTACTTCTGCACGGCAAGACCCAGTCGCGCCTCCAGCGGTTCGGTGCGGGGGCTGCCGTAGCCATTTCCGGGGGTTGCATTGCCCAGCTCGTTGGGGGTCGTGGCCGCGATCGCCGCATCAATCTCGTTCGCCGGGCAGATGGGGAAGGGCTGACAGAAGCGGATCGGCTCGAAGTCGTGCAGAACCCCGATCGCGTCGGTCGGATCCGTGCCGCCATCGACCCGGCCGGGCTGGAGAATGAGATCGCCCACACCCGCCCGGTTGCGATTTGCAAAGACATGGTTGTTGCTCAGCGCAAAGACCCGGTCGCCCGTCGTCACCCGGGCTCCGATCGTGCCGGCGGTGACATCGACCTGGCCGGTCGAGACGCCGATGGGAACCGGACGCGGGAAGGAGCGACGGGGATCGTCATCATTGGCAGGCACCCCCGCTGCGGCAGTCGCATAGGCCTGGAAGGGACCGGTAACCTCGCCCACCACCTCGTGCCCATTGAAGCGCGCCGGAAGCGCCACCGCACCCGCATGGGCAAGCATGACCCTGAGAATGGGGCGGCCACCGGGGCCCAGCGCCACGGCCGTTCCCGCCACGCCGGGAAGGTCGATCAGATCCTGGTTCAGGAGAGTCTGCGCCGCAAAGGCAGCCGTGAGTTCGTGCGGGTCGGGGGTGGGGACGATATCCCAGCCATTGCCGGGAAAGCGGAAATCGCCTGCAAAGCTGAATGCCAGGGCATCGAGCGCGATCGCCAAGCCGAGAACCGCGAGGGCGGGGCCGCGAGGGCGACGCAGGCGGCAGCCGCTACGGATTGCCCGCCATATGCGGGGATGGGAGCCGCGCTGGGGACTGGGGGGTTCTCTCATGGCCTACTCCACATCGGGGACCGCCCCGGCAGGGACCGCTTCGCCCGGAAACAGCTCCAGTTGATGCTCGCCGATCGCCGGCGGAAAGCGTCGCAGAGCCGCACGCCGTCCATTCCAGCGCACGGGCATCGGAATATCCACATACTCGCCAAGGTAGGGGTGATTGTGGTGCCGCACCATGCCATTGATCTGCACCTGGGGATCTGCCGCCGCTGCGGCCACCGTATGGATCGGGGCGGCCGGCACCCTGTGCCCGGAGAGGATTCCGAGGAGCCCGGCCACGCTGTGCGCGCGCGTCCGCTCGCTCAGGATTGCGGTCAGCCGCGCACGGTTCGCCACCCGGCTCGCATTGTCGGCAAAGTCGGGGTCGTTCACCAGTTCGCCGAGCTCCAGCGCCCTGCAGAGCCGTCCGAAGATCGCATCGTTGCCCGCCGCAATCATCGCCTCGCCATCGCTGCACGGAAATGCCCGGTACGGCGCAATCATTGCAATCGAAGTCCCCATCGGTTCGCCCTCCCTGCCAGTCGCCAGGTAACCGGTCAGATGGTACGACATCCACGCCAGCGAGGTGTCAAGGAGCGATGTCGTGACATGACACCCCCGACCGGTGCGGTTGCGCTCGGCCAGCGCCCCCAGGGTCGCGATCGCGGCCCACATCCCCGTTCCCAGATCGACGACCGATGTCCCCACCCGAACCGGTCCACCGCCCTGCTCTCCCGTCACCGCCATGAGTCCGGAGCGCGCCTGCATGAGCGGATCGTATCCGGGTTCGTCGCGGAGCGGCCCTTCGCTTCCGTAGGCAAGGACCGAGAGGTAGATGACTCGGGGATTGGCGGCCTGCACCGCCTCCCAGCCAATGCCAAAGCGGTCGGCCACCCCCGCACGAAAGGCCTGCACCACAATGTCGCCGGTCGATGCCAGCGCAAATGCCCGCTCCCGCCCTGCAGGGTTCTTCAGGTCGAGCACGATGCTGCGTTTGTTGCGATTGACTGCATGGAAGAGAGTCCCATGACCCCCGTGGCCTCCTTCTTCTGCAGGTGCGCCGCCCCGGCCCGATACAGGCTCATGGCCATCCACCCGGTCGCGATCGCCATCGATGAAGGGAGGCCCCCAGCGCCTCGCCGGATCGCCCCCGGGCGGCTCCACCTTGACCACATCGGCCCCCATGTCGGCCAGAATCTGGGTGGCGCAGGGCCCGGCCAGGTTCTGCGAAAAATCGACGACCCGCACACCGGTCAGCGGAGTGATCGCGGGCCGGCCCTTGCAGGAATCGGGGTGATCTTGCTTCAATTGATAGAGACCGGTTCGGAGTGAATTCGACAGTCGGCAGCCCCGAGCGCTGCCAGGGCGGGACACAATGCAAGATACAGAGACAATTCGGATTCCCAATACCGCAACCTGGTCGCCGGTTGCGCTGACCGACCTGATCTTTGCAGCACCGCTGGCCTCGCGCCTCCTCCTGGGTGCCACTCTACCCGGGCGAATTGTGCAGGCGGCTGCGGCAGGGGCCTATGCAGGTGCGGCACTGGGCGACTGGATGAGTCGGCGCGGGGTGCGGCGAATCGATTTTCTGGCCACCTACGGGGCCGATGTCAGGAATCACGAAGAGATGCCCGAAGCGCTGCGCCGGGAAGAGATCGGGCGCTACGCCGACGAGATCATGGCCATCCATGAACCCGAGGAGCGCACGCGGGCCACCCTCGCCGCCGATGTCAATGAACGCCTGACCCGCCATATCGCCGAAATCACCGGCCAGCGCGTGGAGACCAGCAGCATGGTGCGCGAAATCACGCTGTCGCGCTTTCTCTTGCCCTTCGCGATCGGCAGTTGCGATATCCTCTCGGGCGACATCGCCGTCTTTCGCAGCACCGGAATTTTCGAGGCGCATATTCTCTGCCACGAGTTCTGTCACCGGAAGGGCTACCTGAAGGAGCTCGAGGCGCAGGCGCTCTCCTACATGGCGCTCTCGCAATCGCGCGACCCCCGCCTTCGCCAGGCCGCTCTTGCCGAACGGGTCTACCGCAATCTCCGCGTACTCGACGGCGACAACCCCGAACGATACGACGAGCTGCTCGCGCAGACCTCGCTCTCGGGTTCGGTTCTAGAGGATTTCCAGCGCCTGCGGCCCGCCCGTCGTTCGGGAGGCGGTATTTCCAAGGCTTTGCGCGATCTGTACGACGCACGCATGAAGATGACCGGTCAGAACGGGCTCTCGGATTACGACCGCGGCTTCACCAACTTCCTTTACACTTGGGAAAAGGGGCTGACAGCCCGCGATAGGGACCACCGAACTGGCAGAGCGACCTTCAGCAGCTGATCCAGCAGGTCGCTGACGAATTTCCGCCTCAGCGAGCGGATGCGATCGATTCATGGGTTCCCACCGTTCAACCTCAACGTCGGGGATCGACGTTCCTGACCCCCGTTTACGGTCGAGGCGGCGGTCGTGTGCGATTCCACGGTATAGCCGAGGTTCCGGTAGCCTGGGATGCGCTTCTCACTCATCCGTTGCAGCATAGGCACACATTCATCGACATAGTCGTACACCCTCACCTCGCGCTTCTCTGGATGCAGCCGGTGCAGGCGACCGACATACTGCGCCAGCGTTCCCCGTCAGGAGACCGGCATCGTCAGGAAAAGCGTGTCAAGGCGGGCATCGTCGAACCCTTCGCCAACGTATCGGCCGGTCGCGACGAGCACCCGTTCTTCTGCTTCCGGAATCTCCTCGAGTTGTTGCATCAACGCGCGGCGCTGATTCGTTCCCATGCCGCCGCGAAGAACGAGTACGTTGCGGCAAGAGAGGGCAAGCCTCTCGGCGAGGTGCCGTGCGTGCTCCCTTCGCTCGGTAAGTAGGATCGGTGAGCGACCGACCGCGATAGCTGCCTGCACATCGTCAAGGATCAGGCGGTTCCGTGCCTGGTTTACGGCCAGCGCGGCGTATACCTGTTGGATGGACGCTCGCTCGTTCTTCATGCCCGTCGGAAGCCGGAACGAAGTCGAGCGCAGGATCGCGCGGTGGTGGAAGGGACGTTGCCGGGCTTGCGCCTTGGCGGTCGCCCGATACCGGACGGTGCCGCACTGCATGAACACGATGGGATGATGACCGTCTCGGCGCGTAACGGTCGCCGACAACCCAAGTACATATCTGGCCTTCGCACGTCGTGCCACGGCTTCAAAGCTCACGGCGGGAATGTGGTGGCACTCGTCGATCACGAGCTGCCCGTAGTCGGCGACGATATCGTCTACTTCCTTGTGACGCACGAGACTCTGGATCACGCCGACATCGACCAAGCCGCTCGGCTTGCGCTTTCCTCCGCCGATCTGCCCGATGGAGGACACCGGAAGATCGAGAAACGCCGCAAGCTGTGCGAGCCACTGGTCCATGAGTTGCAGGCGGTGGACCAGCACGAGCGTGCTCGTACCGCGCGAAGCGACGACGGATGCGGCGATCACGGTCTTGCCGAACCCGGTTGCAGCCGCGAGAACGCCGGTGTCGTGGCGCAGTAGCGCGTCGGCAGCCGTGTGCTGTTCAGGGGTCAGTTGCCCGAGAAAGGTAGTTTCGACCGGACGGCCAATGTTGCGCACATCTCGTACATTTGCGTGGATGCCAAGCTCATCGAACATCGACCCCACTGCCTGGCGGCAGCCTCGCGGCAGGGCGATATGGTGCGAAAGCAATTCAGCGCAGGCTACGATCCGGGGGATGCCGAAGGTCGAGCGCCGCATCGCCTGCGCACTGAAAAACGCCGGGTTCTGGAATGCCGCGAGGCGGATGAGTCGGTTAACGAGGCCAGAGGGAAGTCCGGCACGCGGGATGTAGATCTGGTCGCCCAGCACCGTGTCGACTTGCTCCGGCAGCGATCCGACGATTTCGGGCGGCGGCAGGCGGCGCGAAGGCGATGCCATCCAGGGCTCCTCGTCGTGGTCTTCAAGCGGCAGGCGCAAGCCGGTGACGCGGCCCTGTCGGCTGGCTTCGTCGGAGATCGCGTTGACCTCCGCAAGGGACAGGCGGCTAAGGGACGAAAGAAAGGCCCATTGGTCGGGGTAGGGCTCGAAATCGTCATTGAGGAACAGGCTGTTGCCGTACTTGCGCGGACCGCCCTGCAGAGGCAGCGCGATGAGGTTACCGAAACCGCCCGCCGGCAGCGTGTCTTGGCTCGGAAAGAACCGATCATACGATCCAAAGCCGATATCGGGATGGCATTCCATGGCTTCCGTAAGAAGATGGGCTCCGAGGCGACGGGCGAGCGAGGCTGGCACCGGATCTTCAAAGAAGACCCAAACATGCCCGCCGTTGCCCGAGCGTGAGCGTTCCAGAGCCGCAGGAATCCCCTTCAAGCGACAGGCCCCGAGGAAGGCTTCCACATCGCGACGCCATGTCCTCCTGTCGAAGTCCGCAGCGAGGAACCGACAGGTGTCGTCGGTCCGGATTGGATAGACACCGATCGTGTGATGCCCGCGCAAGTGCTCCTCGATCACTTTGTCCGTCAGGGGCAGGAAGGCTTGATTGGAGCAAACTCCGCATTTGACTTTGGGCTTACCGCAGAAGCGTGGGTTCCATTCGTTGCCGCACGCGGGCGCATAACCAGACTTCCCGGTTCGAGTGTTCTCCCAGCGTCGTGGAAATACGTCCTCGCGACCACAAAACAAGACGCGGAACAAGGCGATCTTCTCGCCCGGTGTCGATCTCGCGGTGACCGAACCCGCTGGCCTCGCGTGGCGAACCGAGTGTTCTTTCGCCTCCAACTCTCCGAGTCTGGCGGTCAGTTCGGCTGTCTCGACCGCAAGCTGCTCCAGGTGTTCCCGGATACGCGCGGCTTCCTGTCTCCGAGAATCCTCGCGCGCCAACTCATCCTGCGGGCGGAGCGTGTGACTGTAGGTGCGCGCCAGTTGCTGGTCAGTTTCCCGGTGTCTCTCGAAGAGGGGGATGGTCTTTCGTTCCATGCGATTTGACCCCGCAGGACAAGGCGCCGGCAAGTTGGCTGTTACAGCGCTCATACAAATCGGTAACCCCACAGGGGAAAAGCCACAAGCTGCCTTGAGGCGGCTTGCCATCACCGCCTGCACCTCCAATATCGCAGCCACGTTCGGATGATGACCAGGCCCTGCCGTAGGCCCGCGAGGGGAAGTCCAGAGCCCCCGGAGCCAAACGGCACCCGCTTTTCTCAAACTTCTGTCGCCGATCCTTACTCGACGCGAATGACGCGGCGATGTTTGCGCTCCCAAATCCGGGAGCGTTGCTCGTCGCAAGCCTGCCAATTCCATTTGGAGCCACGACCCCAAGCCTGTCCCGTCAGTCAAGTCATGCCCCCGGGATGCGAACCTGGTAGGAGCAGATCGTGGGTTCCATCCGCAGAGGAATCGAGCGATGACGTGCATGGAACCGATACGTGTCCCAGCAGACGCGTAAGCATGAGCCGAGCCAAGTTTCGCACCAGCGGCCGCAGGAAGCAGTCAGCGGTCGGGTCTTGGGGGTCTCACCTTCTGGAGAACGGCCAACGATGGATGATGCTGCCACATTCCCTCGCTCGCCAAGAAGATTCCGGTAGCCGCGAGGAATCCCGTCATTTGGATTCAGTTTCCCCGCTTTCGCGGTACGGTCCGGCAAAGGCCAGCACATCGGCAAGAAACCCGATCGTACAGTCCTGATTGACTTTACGTGACTTCCTGTCGGGATTCAGACATCAGATGATGCACCGGGCAGGCAAGGCGCTCCGCAGTCCGCATAGCCCCAGCTATGTGGACAAGGAGCAACGCAGAGCGCAGCGGCCCAGCACGGATGCAGCGCCGCTCGAATGCCGCTCGGTGGCGTTCGCAGGGCTGCCAGCAGTCCGTGGATCATGCCGAGTGCGCACCGAGAGGAGCGGGGCGCCGGGCTGGCAAGGCGCTCCGCAGGCCGCATAGCCCCAGCTATGGGGGCAAGGAGCAACGCAGAGCGCAGCAGCCCAGCACGGATGCAGCGCCACTCGAATGCCGCTCGGTGGCGTTCGCAGGGCTGCCAGCAGTCCGTGGATCATGCCGAGTGCGCACCGAGAGGAGCGGGGCGCCGGGCTGGCAAGGCGCTCCGCCGACCGCATAGCCTTGCGCTATGTGGACAAGGAGCAACGCAGAGCGCAGCGGCCCAGCGCGGATGCAGCGCCACTCGAATGCCGCTCGGTGTGATCCGCAGGGCTGCCAGCAGTCCGTGGATCATGCCGAGTGCGCACCGAGAGGGGCGGGGCGCCGGGCTGGCAAGGCGCTCCGCAGTCCGCATAGCCCCAGCTATGTGGACAAGGAGCAACGCAGAGCGCAGCGATCCAGCGCGGATGCAGCGCCGCTCGAATGCCGCTCGGTGTGATCCGCGGACTGCTATAAAAAAGGCCGCAACCAGGGATCGACGGAGAAGACGAGCTCGAAGGCGCCATCCGGGAATCCCCATACGCCGTCGATCCGGAGAAGCTCGTGCAGTGCGGCCAGCCCCACACCCGCATAGCCGGGCAGGCCATCGGTCGCGCGCACATTCCAGGCATCGGCGAGATCGGTTGGTGTGGAACCGACTGCGCCCACACCCGCAACCAAACGCGCCGAGAGCCACCTCGGCACAATTGCGCGCCGGGCCTCGCCACGGACCAGGAGGAAGCGCCGACCGCCATATGCGCGGAAGGGGTGGCCGGGAAGGGTGCCGCGTCCACCCATGAGGAAGTGATGCTGACGGGGAAGAGTGCCTCCGGCGAGGCCGGCAGCGAGCGAGAGCGAAAGCGCACTCGAGAGGTCGGCGCTCGAGAGCGTGCCCGCAAGATGGAGCGCGACTTCGCCATGCCACGCCGACTCGAAGCGCCCCAACCCGCCCCGCACCCCCACCTCGTGCTGCCACCGCCCCTCGCCTCCGCCCCGCCGCGTCATCCCACCGGTCGCGCGCGCCAGAACCCCCTCTGCGGCGGGCCGTATCCAGGCACCCGAATCGGCCCCGGCAAAGGCCACCGGCGACCCCGGGCGCGTCATCCTGACAACCGCCAGCCCGGCCCGAAGCGACACGGCCTCGCCAATCGTGCGGTCCAGCCAGGTGCGCGCTCCGGTCTCGAACCAGGGATCGCTGTAGTCGCGGCCCCCCGACAGCGTCGAGATGCTGTTGACCATGTCGGCAGCGGCGGCGAAAGGCCCCGCATCGCGCAGATCGCGGTGCTGAATGCGGGCACCCAGAGTTGTGACCTCGCTGGCAATCCACCGCAACCCCACCCACCCGGTCGGGGCGCGGTCGGCGGTCGCGAATCCTGCCAGCGCATTGAGTCGCGTCGCTTCGCGCGGTGCAAAGCTCGCCCCGAGTCCGAAGTGAACGCCCTCGGCGCGGTTCACCCGCAGAACCGATGAGAAGCGATCGGCGTAGAGGCGCACCCGCGGCAACCCGCTCACCAGAGAGGCCCGCGCAGCCCGCCTTGCCTCGGATTCGATCTCGGCCAGGGGAACCGGCACCAGTCCCTCTTCCGCAAGGCGATCCATGAGTCCGGTGCGAAAGAGGGTGGAATCCGCTCCTGCAGCGGGATGCGGCCGAAGTGGCGGGGGCGCAACCGACAATCCTCCGGAGGGCGCCCCGGCAAAGAAATCGGGCTCCAGGGCGGGGTCGAACTCGTACTCCACCACTTCCAGATTGGCTCGAATCACCGTTCCCACCGGCAAATCCAGCTCGGGCATCTCGCGCCGCACCTCCACGACCTGGCGGTGTGGAAGCCAGAAGCGGTTTTCCCAGATCCGGTGCTCCAGGTGCACAGTGATGCGATCGGTGCGCCGATCCACATAGGAAGCCGGGGTGAAGCCGAAGATCATTCGCACCAGCGCCCCCCGCTCCGCCTCCAGAAAGATGCTCCCGGAGATTCCCGGCAGCTCTTCGCGGCGCGGTCGCACCTCGATTTCATACACGCGCAAGGGTTCGGGACGCCCAGCCATGCTGACGCGGATCGAATCCGTTACCCGGAAATGGTAGCTCTCCTCGCCCCGGCTGCCGAGCGGATGCGGGGCATCGCGCACATCGCGGCCCTCGCCAATGGTGATGAGATCGCCAAAGCCATTCTGAACAGCGGTCAGACGGTCGATGTAGTAGCGAAAATCACGCACCGGAAGCAGTTCGCGCTTCCTCTGGCCGCGAATGATCTGGCGGCGCTGCCCCGTCGGACTCTGGTACAGACCCACCGCCACCTGATCGACCCGCATGGGGATCGACTGACTGCCGTCGTCGCGGTCGAGGTAGAAGTAGATGTGCCCGTTAGCCTCGGCGCGGTAGGAGACGGGGGCGTTGGCGGCGAAGGGGGATTCGCGCAGTTCGCGGGCCATGCGGACGAGCGCGAGCGCGACTGTATCGTCGGGGGGAACACCCTGGGCCCCGGCCGGACCGGTCCCCCAAAGCGCCGCCACGATGGAAAGCGCCGTCGCAGCAAGGAATGCCATAATCCGGCGAACGCTGCCGGGCATGTCAGGCAACCCGTTCCCGACCAGCGAAGGGCGCTCGAGCTGCGCTGCATCCACGCGGGAGCGGCTGCGACGAGGCGTCGGCACGCCAAGAGCGATCAGCTCAGATCGCGGAGCGTCAGACCGTTCTTTCGCAGAAAGGCCGTGAGCCCAACCTTGTCGATCGAACGCAGGGTCGAGGTTGAGACCCGAATCCGCACCGATCTCCCGAGCTCGGGCACAAAGATCCGCTTCTTCTGGAGATTCGGAAGCTGCCGCTTCTTGGTCTTGTTGTGGGCGTGGGAAACGTTGTATCCGACAAGGGGGCGCTTTCCCGTGATTTCGCACTTGCGGGACATCGCTGAGGTCCTTTCCTGGCTGTTCCGTCCAGGGCGTCAGGAACTCCTGCGTTCCCGAGGCCCGGTATCCGTACGGGTTCGTCTTCCCCGAAGAGCTACTTGTCTTCCTTGAAGAGAACGTGGCGCCGCAACACCGGATCGTAGCGTCGCAACTCCAGCCGCTGCGGGTTATTGCGCTTGTTCTTGGTGGTCGTAAAGCGGTAGGAGCTCTCGGTGCTCGCCATCTTTACCATGACCCGGGGGCCCTTTCCCGATTTTGCCATCCTGATTGTCCTTCCTAGCTGATGATTCCGGCTTTCGGCAGACGCGCATCGTGCGCGACCGAATAAGATGCCGCAATCTGCCTCCTGCGACAAGTGCGCGGGGATTCTCCCGGATTTCGCCCCCCCGGCCACCCGGCCCTCGCCGCACCCGGGGCGCATCCAACAGCTTGCCACGGACTGCCGTGCCTCGCGCGAGTGCGACGTGCCAACCATTGGGGGATTATATCTATAACTTGACAGAGGGAGAGAATTCAGTTATCGTTCATGCATGAAGAATAACCGCCTGAACGGAGTCTCGCAAATGTCAAAGAAGGCACCCGGTAAACCGCACCGCAAGGGAATCAGCCTGTTAGAGCTGGCCGAGATGTTCCCCAACGAGGAAGCCGCAACCGCATGGTTCGAGAAGCAACTGTGGCCGGTGGAGCGGTGCTGCCCTCGGTGCGGAAGCGTCGCCACAAAGCCGGTGCCGAACGCCAAGCCGATGCCTTATTGGTGTTCCGATTGCCGGAAGTACTTCTCGGTTCGCACCGGAACCGCTATCGAGCGCTCAAGGGTGCCTCTGCGGAAATGGGCCATCGCTATCTATCTCGTTTCCACCAGCCTGAAAAGCGTATCGAGCATGAAGCTCCATCGCGACCTGGGCGTTACTCAGAAGACCGCCTGGTTCATGCTTCACCGGCTCCGGGAAGCATGGGCGCGCGATGAAGCTGGAAACTTCGACGGCCCCGTAGAGGTGGACGAAACCTACGTCGGCGGGAAAGAGCGGAACAAGCATCAGCGCAAGAAGCTCAAAGCTGGCCGGGGTCCGGTCGGAAAGGTCGCCATTGTCGGCATGAAGGACCGGGCCACGAACCGGGTGGTCGCGCAGGTGATCGATCAGGTGGACGGAGAGACGCTGAACGGATTCGTGGACGGCAACGCGGGCGAATCCGCGACGGTCTACACCGATGGTTCTACCGCCTACCGGGGCCGCTCGAACCATGAAGCCGTTCGCCACAGCGTCGGGGAGTATGTGCGCGGCATGGCGCATACGAACGGCATGGAGTCCTTTTGGTCGATGTTGAAGAGAGCTCACACCGGCACCTTCCACCGGCTTTCCCCGAAGCACCTGCAACGCTATGTCAACGAGTTCGCGGGCCGCCACAACATCCGCAACAGCGACACAATCAACCAGATGAACGCCATCGTCGCCGGTCTGGTTGGGAAGCGGCTCATGTACTCCGACCTGATCGCGCCTACGGAGAGATCGCCACTCGCCCGTTAGGCCGCCTGTGGGAGCTGGGGCAATCGTCCGGCGAAGTAATCCTCGACCGTGAATATCTGTATTACTGGCGCGCCATGGAACCGCCCCGTGCTTGCCGCCGCGTCGCGCATCCCTTGCGTTACTCGATTCTCGAAGCAGGTGAATATGCCCATGTCGGCCCGCGCATCCTGTCGCGCTCCGTTGAACGCTTGAATATCTCGGGGCTGCGTCTTGCCGCCCTTCACCTGCGCGACCAGCTTTGCGAACTTGCCGCGGCGCAGAGGGTATCGACCTTCGCCATCTATGCCCTTATCGGCTACCGGGCGTTTGTTCCACTCCATCCAAGGCGTGAGCGATGCAGCCCAACGCTCGAACTGGAATGGATCAGCTTTGGCTAGCTGCGACGCTTGATCCTGTGTCTTCGGCAATCCTCTGAATTCTATGTCAGACCAGCCAACATCGAAACTGCGTTCCAGCCTCTCCTGAATGACCTGGCAAGCCTTGACGCAGATATCAATGCCGATCCATGACCGGCCTAATCCATGGGCCGCTTCAATCGTCGTGCCACATCCGCAAAAGGGATCCATGACCACATCGCCGGGACGGCTAGACGCTTCGATAATGCGTCGCAGTAAGTTTACAGGCTTTTGTGTCGGGTAGCCCAAGCGTTCTCGCGACCAGCCAGTTGCCGTCTTGATGTCAGTCCACCAATCGGTTACGGGAGTGCCTCGCGCTAAATCGATCCGATGCCCCCCTGAATAGGTTGAATGACGCCCGACCTGCTGCGTGTTTTCTTTGTAGGGCTTTCTCTCTACCTGAAAACACCAGTCTGCACCCTTGCAGTATCGGAAAATCGTGTCATGTTTGCGCGGAAAATCTTTGCGAGGCACCCCCCCGCCCGAATAACACCACACAATTTCATTGCGAAACCGCTTGGGCTCAAACACCGCGTCCAGGACTGCCCGAAGCAGGTAATTCATCGTGGGATCGCAATGCAGGTAGATCGACCCCGTCGGTTTCAGCACCCGCCAACATTCCCGGAGGCGGTTCGCCATGTAGGCCAGATAAGCCAGCTTCGGCCCCTCGCCCAGCATAAGCCGCAACCCTTCCATCGTGTCAGCAAGGCGGTTGTCGCCCGCGACGTCATGGAAGTCATCGACAGCCTCCGACCACCGCCACGTATCATCGAACGCCACCCATTGCGCCCCCCCCCCATGTTTGCGTTATAAATGCGTTTCGAGTTGAAGGGCGGGTCGAGATAAATCAAATCGACGGATGCTTCGGGGATATCCTGCCGCATGACATCGAGACAATCCCCGAAGTACAGAGAATTCACTTCTCCGCCTGGGGCTTCGGTGGCTGTGGCGGGTCAATCGGGCGGAGCAGCGCTTTCGCGAGCGCTTCCGGCGTGGCGGTCCGCAACGGGCGGCGCCTCTTCTTCGTCTCGGGCATGGGGGATCTCCTGTGGGGGTAGCGTTGACTTTGCGGCAAAGATAACCGGACTGTCAAGCGGGCCGGTCTGTCACGGGGCCGAAGGTAACCCGGTTGTCAAGTCAGCGGTATAATCTCCAACCATTGACTGCAATCCCCCTGGCGGTATAGACTTCCTTCCCCTTTTGGTGCGCATCTATGGCGATTGGCTGCCCGTGCGCACGGCGTTCCACCCCCAATGGCCCGAGATGGAAGCAAGAGACGTGAAGAAAGGCATTCACCCCGAGTATCGCCCGGTCGTCTTTCAGGATGTATCGACTGGCTACACCTTCATGACGCGCTCCACGATCGAGAGCAAGCGCACCATCGAGTGGGAAGACGGAAAGGAATATCCGCTCATCACCCTCGAGATTTCCTCCTCTTCGCACCCCTTCTATACCGGTACCCAGAGGCTGCTCGACACAGCCGGACGGGTGGAGCGCTTCCAGCGTCGGTACGGAGGCGAATAGCCGCCCCCAAGCCTCCGCTCCGCATCCTCCACTGGCGCACGCAGATGTGGTGCCGGGCCCCCGCATGAATGGGAGTGAAGTGTGCGACGCCCGCTTTCTCAAGGTGACCGGGGAAGCGCACCGTTCGGCGACGGCTCCTCGACCTCGGCGTAGGCATCGTGCTCGTGGATCGACTCGTAGTTGACCACGTGTACGCTGAACCACGAAATCCGCTCGACCTCGCGCAGCCGCACCGTGACCTCGCGCACCAGATCCTCGACGAAGCGCGGATTGTCGTACGCGCGCTCGGTCACCCACTTCTCGTCGCTCCGCTTCAGCACCGGATAGAGCTCGCACGAGGCCGACCGATCCACCAGCTCCACCAGATCCTCGATCCAGAGCTCGCCCTCGAAGCGGGCCTGAACGGTGACCAGGCTGCGCTGATTGTGGGCTCCCCGGGCGCTGATTTCGCGCGAACAGGGGCAGAGCGTCGTGACGGGAACCCTGACGGTCAGGACAAAATCGTCCGGATCGCCGCTCGTGGCATCGAAGGCGCAGTCGTAGGAGAGGAGCCCCCTGGCGGCGGTCACCGGCGCCGCCTTGGCGATGAAGTAGGGAAAGGCAATGCGCATGTGGGCGGTACCGGCGTTGAGTCGGCGGCGCATGGTTCGCAGAATCGTGGGCAGGGCCTCGACCGAGATCTCGCCATCGTAGGCGTTGAGAATCTCCATGAAGCGGCTCATGTGGGTGCCCTTGAAGTGGTGCGGCAGATCGACCGACATGTCGATCCGGGCGACGGTCTGCTGGGCGGTCTTGCGGCGGTCGCGCACCGTGACAGGGAAACGGATGTTTTTCACCCCCACCCGGCTGATCGGAACCTTGCGGGTGTCGGGGTGGGACTGGACATCGGCCAGCGTACCGGCTTCGGCGGTCCGGGTCATGGGCGAGAGGCAGGCGTTGAGGGAGACGGGACGGGTTCGGCGAGACGTATCTGGTCGATCTTGCGCATCTTCCGCTTCACAGCCCGGGCCAGATCGATCTTTCGGCTGTTGGCGAAGTTGAGGAGCGCAATGCAGACATCGGCCGCCTCGTCCTCGAAGTCGGCATCGTCGATCTCTCTTCCCTTCCACACCTTCTTTTCGAGATTGGCAAGCTCGCCGGTCTCGCCCGCCAGCTCCAGCGCAAAGAAGCGCGACGAGCGCAGGGGGAATGCGGCGCACTGGTAGCGATCGAACTCCTCCTGAAGGGTGCGGAGTCCATCGTAGCCGGCGGGCAGAATGCGGCTGGCGTCGTCGGAAGGTGGATGGGCGCTCATGCGGGACGGGTTTTCGGCAGTGACTGAAGGCTGAGGATCGGCGGAACCCGGGAAGAACCGGTTCCGAAAGGGGTGGGGACGAGCCGCAGAATGTGGCTGCGAACCTGTCGAAGGTAGCGCAAATCGGGTCTGTAGGGCGATCTATCATGAACGGAAGGGTGGCGTTGAACCGGAATGGAACGAGGGAGGACAGGAGCGAATGAAGAGCGAAACAGACGCGGAGAGCGGCGGCGCCGTGCGGATCGGGATCGTGACGGTCTCGGATCGGGCTTCGCGCGGCGAGTACAAAGACCGGGGCGGACCCGCAGTACAGGACTATCTGAACGAGGTGCTGACCACCCCCTGGGAAGCGGTGGCGCGACTGATTCCCGACGAGACCGGGCAGATTCAGGATACCCTGGTGGAGCTGGTGGACCGGAGCGGATGTTGCCTGGTCATCACCACCGGCGGCACCGGCCCGGCCCCCCGCGACGTGACCCCCGAGGCCACCCTGGCCGTTCTGGAGAAGGAGTTGCCCGGATTCGGCGAAGCCATGCGGGCCGTTTCGCGCCCCCATGTCCCGACCGCCATCCTCTCGCGCCAGACAGCCGGCGTGCGCGGCGGCGCGCTGATTATCAACCTTCCGGGATCGCCCAAAGCCGTGCGCGAGTGCCTGGACGAAGTCTTCGCGGCCATTCCCGACTGTGTGGATCTGGTTGGCGGCCCCTACCTCGAGACCGATCCGGCCCGGATCCGCGCCTACCGTCCTCATGGGCCGGGGGGATGATGCGTCCCTGGACGGCACCTTCAGTTGCCCTGATCCTTGTCACCGCACTGGTTGGCGCCCCCTCGGCCTCGGCGCAGCAGCTCCTGGAGGTTCTGATGGACTCGGGCCGCACGATCATCGGAGGGATCGAGTACGACTTCGGACACATCTACGCGCTCGATCACTCTCGGGGACTGATCTACCTGGTTGAGAGCCGGGACCCCTATCTCGTCGAGGCTCGCTCGCTTGAAGACGGTTCGGTTGTGGGGCGGTATGGGCACGGGCGTGGCGAGGGGCCGGGCGAGGTGGAGACCATCGCGGCAATCGCAACCGGCCCGGAGGGTGTATTCGTCGCGGACGGAAGAAGCGTACCCATGAGATTCCCATGCCCTCCGCGTTGGTTGAACAGGCTCGTCGCCGACGCGAACGCCAAAGGCCGGGTGTCTACGCGATCAGCTATGCGCGCATGAATCAGGACAGCCATGGAAGGCTCTTCGTTGCGCAGTGGAACCAGCCGTTTCCGGCAGCGATCATCGATCCTGAAACCGGTGCCCACACGCTCCTTCGCGACAGCGGCCCACACCGCAATGGTCGCTGGTATGTGGGAATGTACCGCGACAGTGTGGTGGCAACCCGGGCCGAGCCCTCGGTGGAGATGGTCAATGGTCGGCAGAGGGTCGGGATCCGAACCGCACCCACGCACATCGCCATCTACCCCCGGTGCGGCCGGTCGCCGATCCATCCGGTTGAGGCGGCTGCGGAAACTCCGGCGAACAAATTTTTACGGGTTGGTGCGGTCGGGCATGGCATGACACCACCGCCCGCGTTCGAGCCGGGCCGAGGCCGAAAACTTGATTTCTGCGCCCAGTTGTGCGATTTATTAAGGTTGTGACGGTCCCGCTTTGAGTTCACTCTTCCCAAGTGGCGGTCGTCGCTGAACCGAAAATCGAACGGACACCGAACGTGGCCTGGGAGCCGGGAACCCGTAAAGGGAACCGCGCCCTTTCCGCCACCGATACACTGAGAGACATGCTGCATGGCCAAGAAGGGCAAACTTGAGAAGAACGACCGGCGCGCCAAGCTGATCGCGAAGTATGCCGGGAAGCGCGCAGAGCTGGTTGCGATCGTGAAGAATGCCGAGGCCGGGCCGATGGAGAAGGTCGAGGCGATGGCCAAGCTCCAGGCGCTGCCGCGGGATTCGTCGGCGGTTCGCTACCGCAATCGCTGCCAGATGTCGGGGCGGCCGCGCGGCTTTGTCGGGAAGTTCGGGCTATCGCGGATCGCGCTCCGCGACATGGCGCTTCAGGGCCTGATTCCGGGAGTGCGCAAGTCTTCCTGGTAGCGGCCCATCCGGTCGTCGCCCCCTCTCCATGACGGCCAGGGCCCGATGACCCGAACCCTGATGGCAAAGCCCTGGCGGCCAGAATCTTGACGACGAAGACTTCCTCTGCGGAGCGAATCGACAGCGACTGGTACGACCGCTCCACCTACTTCGAAGTCCCGCGGCATCTGCAGAACTTCGAGAGTCCCTTTCAGCGCTACCGGGCCGCAAAGGTTCTGGAGCTCTGCGCTCCCAGGGCGACCGACCGGGTTCTGGATCTGGGGTGCGGCTGGGGAACGATCAGCTTTGCGCTGGCACCCCGGGTGCGCGAGGTTGTGGGGCTCGATTTTGCAGAGCGCGCCGTGGCAAGCTGCAACGCCCGTCTGGACGACATCCGCCGGCAGAGCGACGGGAAGCCCGCCAACCTCTACTTTCGGGTGGGCGACGCGACTGGAAGCGGACTCCCGGCCCTATCGTTCGATCTGGTGGTCGCGGCCGACCTCTTCGAGCACCTCTACCCGGACGACTCCGAAGCGGTGGCGGTCGAGGCCTTTCGTCTTCTGGCGCCGGGCGGCCGCTTTGCGATCTGGACGCCCTGCCGCAGCCACATTCTCGAGGTTCTGAAGAATCGCAACATCGTGCTCAGGCGCGACGAGAGCCATGTGGATTACAAGTCGCTGACCCGTCTGCAGGAAATTCTGGACCGCGCCGGATTTCATATCGTGCGGGCTGGCTACGCCGAATCGCACCTGCCGGGGTTGCGCAGGGTCGAGAGAGCCCTGCAAGGCCGAATTCCGCTGCTGCGCCGCCGGATTGCGGTGATGGGAGTCAGGCCCCGAGAGGAATAGATGGCAACCGGATCGATCGGGGTCGGGAACGCGCAACCGCCGGGGAACGAAGCCCGGCCCGCGGCACCAACGATCTGAAGGCTTTACGGACCGTGGCAGCGAGCGGCGAGGCGGATCCGGCAGAGGTGGCCGGGTCGAGAGCTGTCCCCGGGGAGATTACAGGGGTGGAGGTCGGGAGACTCCGCTGGAATCGTTCGCCATGTCGTTCGTTCTGGCCTTCGGAATTGCCGTGGTTGTGTCGTAGAGCTCGAAGCGGCGCGACACCGGAATCAGCCGATTTGCGATTCGCACGATCGGCTCTTCGGCGAATCCGCCTGTCGGTTCAAGCGCTTCTTCGGTGTAGCGGCTTCCGGGATTCCACAGAATCCATTCGTCGATGCCGACATCGTGGGTGGCCTGGATCTGTGCACGCACTTCGGGCGCCTCGTAGCGGGGCGGCCCCAGGGTAAAGTCCTGGAGCCAGGGCCGGATTCTGCCCGCACCGGGGATTCCGGCAGAGCGTCGCAGTGCGTGTTCGAGCGCCTCGCGCACAATTTCGTAGGGGTGGGCGTTGGGCTCGTCGTAGCCGAAGCTGCCCCGCCAGTAGTGACTCGGATAGATCATCGGCAGAGCCACATCCACAACATCGATGAACGATTCCCACACCTGTCCGATTCCGACATCGCCCGCAGCCGAAGTTGTGACGCCAAAGACATCGGCGGTGACCTCGACATCGAGATCGGCAAGTTGCGCGCGACTGTACGCCAGGAACTCGCGAATGGCCTGCTGGCGGGGCCTCCCCACGCCGCCGGGAAAGTAGGTGCGGCGCATAGCCGAGGAGGGGGCATCGGGAAATCGTACATAATCCCACTGGATTTCGGGAAAGCCGATCCGGGCCACCTCGCGCGCCACGGCAATGTGATAATCCCAGACCTGACGGTTGTAGGCATTCAGCCAGACCACCCCATTGTCGTCTGCCCAGGCACCCCCGGCCGTGTCCTGAATTGCAAGCTCGGGGTGCGCCGCGGCAAGGAGCGGGTCCTTTACAATCACGATGCGGGCGATGGGGTAGATGCCGGCCTCTTCCAGCCGGGCCAGAAGAAGACGCAGATTCGGGATGCGGATCTCGCCGGTGGCACCGATTTCGCGGGCCAGGGGAATTTCGCTGGGATGACTGAGGTAGCCGGTTGCATCCTTGATATCGACCACAAAGGCGTTGATCTCGGTTGTGTCGGCAAGCTGGGCAAGAGCCGCAAAGCGCCGGGACGATCCCGCCGCCCAGGCATTGAGATAGAGGCCCCGCACCGCATCGGGGCGCACGAATTCAAGGCGCCGCTCCGGATCGCGGGCGACCTCTGCGGGTGTGGGGCGGGCCGCAATGGAGTCGCGGAGGAATGCCGGGGCAGAGTCCGCCACAGGCGTCTGGGCAGTGGCGGCACGGGAGGCCGGGGGAAATGCGGGCGGCGCAGAGAGATCGGGCGAGGTCGGGGGCGACGAATTGGGGGCAGCAACCGCCGGGGAACCGGAACTGCCGGCTGCAGTGGCACCGGCGGGTTCGCGGGAGTCGCGTTCGGCCGCGCAGGCCACTCCCGCAAGGGTGAGGGCAGCGGCGAAACCGACCCGAAGAAAACCATTCATGGCGGCGAAGCTAACCCTTCCGGGGATGCGATCCAAGCCAGGGAGGTTTGACACGGGGCGGTGTGGGCGCCTGTCTTTCGATTCCTTCCATGATACAGGGGCAGTTTGACGCGCGAGGGGTTCGCTCGGTGATGAATCCAGGGAGAGTGTGCCGGAATGCTGGCCGCCTTCTCTCCGCCTGCGTTGCCGTCTCGCTTGCGGCGGCCCAGGCGGTCGTCCAGCTCCCCGTCATCGACCTCTCCGGCCGGTCCGTGGAGACGCTGATCCCGCCGGAGTTTGAGGGCGGGTTCTTCCATCGGATCGGAGGAATGGTGGTGCGAGACGATGGCCTGTGGGTGCTTGATGCGGGCCAGGGGAGAGTCTTTCGATTCGATGCCACAGGTCGTCCTGTCGTCGCCTTCGGAATTGCGGGCACAATCGCGATCTTCGGGGTGCCTGATTCGCCAGGGATGGAGACCGAAACCCCGCAGCTCTCGGTGAACACGGTGGCGATGGGCATCGCGGGGCGTCCGGTCACCCGGGCGGACCGGGAGCGGGCCGAGGCCGATTTTCGCAGGAACAATCCGAACGTTCGGGGGCAGGTGATCTTCGAAGGCTGGCCAACCCATTGGTTTGTGGCCATAAACCTTCTGGTCTCGGACGACGGCAGAGCATGGGTGCGCCGCGTTGTCCGGGGGGACGAGCGCCAGCATTGGACCGAAGTCGATCTTCAGGGACCCCTTCGCCGACAGGTCATTCTTCCCGAGCGCTTCTCCCTGCGTGCGATCATGGGCGGCAAGCTCTATGGAGTCGCCAGCGACGAAACTGGATGTTCAGCGCGTGGCGGTTCTGGATCTGCGGGGACGACCTCGTCTGGACCGCTTCGCCGGGTGCCGTCGTCCGGCTCCCCTGTCATCGACCAGTCCGACCGAACCGGCCCGCCTCGCCCCCGTACCTGGCGACCGCATACGGGTGTGGACGCAGGCAAGCGCCACTCGAACTTCCCCTGGGGACCGGCTTGGGCTAACTTCGGTGCGTTCAGGGGGGCCATAGCTCAGCTGGGAGAGCGCTGGCTTTGCAAGCCAGAGGTCACCGGTTCGATCCCGGTTGGCTCCACTTTCACTGTCATTCCGAGGTTTTCGTCGGCAAATCGAGCGCCGGGGGCAGCATTGTCTGTGCAGGCTTGCAAGCGTGCGCCGTCGTATCTGTGTGGAGCCGCCGTGTCCGCTGCGCCCCCGCAGTTCGCCTGCAGCGGTCGCCTGTGCCGATGGTGCCCCCGGCCCCTGCGCGGGCCGGCCCGGGCGGTGCCGGATAGCCATGGTGCGCGCGCAACCCCACCCTCTTTATTATTGTGCATAACCCGGATTGTTTGTGCATAACGGCCCCGGAGATCGCCGGTTGTGCATGACACACTCGATACACGCTCCCGCCCCGCCCAGCCACGCCCTCAGAAGCGGTAGGTGTAGTTGGCCTTGATGGCTCCGCCGCGCGAGAGGGTGATGAGGTCGCGGTCGTCGAGGATATCGAGGCCCAGGTTGCGCCAGTTGTGCGTATAGACAACAAAGATGTCGTTGCCCGGTCGCACAATCCAGCGCAGGCGCGCAAAGAGTCCCACAATATTGCTGTCGTTGTCGTAGCGAATCTGATTGGTGAAGCCGACCCACTGATTGGGATTCCACTGCGCCTCGACTTCATAGACATCGGCGGTAAAGTCGCCGCGCGGGAGCGAAACCTCGTTGTGCTCGAAGTTGGTGGACAGACTTATGCCCGGATTGGGACGAAAGGAGATGCGGGCACTGAGGCGCGTGCGGTCGCCATCCCAGAAGCCGCCATGACTGACAGCGCCGAAGAGAGAGACGCGACGCCGACCGGCGGTACGGCCCTCGATCTGCAATTCGGTATTGGTATAGTCGCCGGGCAGAATGTCGATGCCATCGCTGACCTCGTAGCCGTACTCGAGGAATTCGCGGGTGCGGGTTGCCTCGATCTCGAAGTTGTCGCCGCTCTCGAAGTCGATTTCGAAGAGCTCGAAGCTCCATTCGCGCTCCTCGAGAACGCCGCTGTACAGATTGGTGAGATTGCGAAACTGTATGCCGAACTCGAACTGCCGGATCCAGTCGATTCCCGCAGGCCGGGGCGCCCAGCCTATGCGTGGCTCGACGCGGCGGAAGCCATTGCGGGTGACAAATCCCAGCGAAGGTCTGTAGTCGCCGCCGAACTCGCGGTAGGAGATGTGTCCGCTCCAGATGTCGTTGGGAAAGTTGAGGCGCAGGCCGCGCGCGGTGAGGTCGTTGAGCGAACGGTCGCTGGCCGGATCGGGATTGGAGTTCCAGACCACAAAGGCTTCCATCTCCAGTCGCTTGTCGCCCAGAAAGTGGCGGGTGTTGAATTGCGCGTCGATCCCGACTGTATGACCGTCGGAAACCACAACTCCATCGCTTTCGGCCGACGCAGCCCGCCGCGTATAGATGGCCCCGACCGAGGACTGTTCGAAGAGTGAGCGCTTGACCCGCGCCACCGTAAAGAGCTCTCCCGGCACGCTCAACTCGGTGCGGGAGCCTTCGTCGAGGAAGGAGTGACGGGCGGTGCCGATCTGATAGAAGCCGAGCTCGTAGCGGCCGGTCTGACCGGTGAGGCGGGTTCCGTACTGAATGGGGATCTGCTGCCCCGAGCGAAGACCGATGCGCCTGGAGAAGAAGGGCGAGGGACCGCTGCGGGGCGCGAAGGAAAAGACGCCGGAGCCCTCGAGAAAGAAATCGCGCCGCTCGGGAAAGCGTATCGGAAAGCGGGTAAGGTTGACGCGCCTCTGATCGCTCTCGACCTCGGCAAAATCGGTGTTGATGCTTGCCGACGCGCGCAGACTTGAGGTGATGCTGTAGTTGATGTCGAGGCTGAGGTCGCTGGGGAAGGTGGTGGGATCGGTGTTGGCGGGCACATTGCGCCAGTTTGCGACCCCCGAGAGCCGCGCCTCGAGCCCCAATCCTTGCGAGAGATTGCGAAGCCCGGTCAGGCGCCCGGCGTTGACCGGTCGGAAGAGACCCTCGTTGCGGCGGTATCCGCGCCAGAGAATCTCTTCGTTGCGGTAGCGGATCGTGCGCTGGAAGTTGATGCCCCAGCTTTCGAGCGCGGGATTGAAGTTGAGGGTCCGAAAGGGGATGCGCACCTCGGCCGACCAGCCGTCTTCGCGTTCGGCGGTCCGGGCTTCCCAGATTCCGTCCCATGCCTTGAAGCCGCCGCCCCCGCCGCCCCCACCGCCAAAGCCGCTCCCGGTGAGGAGGCCGTCGCCCATGAGGCCGGCGGGATTGATCTCGAAGAAGTAGCCGGTGCGCCCATCCTGGAAGGTGTCCAGAATCCACATGAAGCGGTCGTCGGTGCCGAGACCGGCGTCGCGCTGGCGCTGATAGGCGAGAATGCGGGCCGGATCGCCATAGAAGACCGCCCCGATATAGAGGTTGTCTTCGTCGAAGAGCACGCGGATCTCTGTCTTTTCGGAGGGAGTGCCGCCCTCAACCGGCTCCTGCTGGGTGAAGTCGGTGATGGGGATGGCGGTGCTCCAGATCTCTTCGCCGAGATGGCCATCGAGGTTGATGCGCGTGGCGGGGGGCAGGGCGGCGGCCTCGAGGACGGGCAGGACGCCATTGCCTCCGTTTGCGGACTGGGCGCCGACTGCGGTGGCAGAGAGGGCGGTAGCCAAAAGGGCGCCGGCGAGAAGCAGGCGGGCGGGGCGCGCGGTCGGGGAGCTTCGGGGTCTGGGAATGCGATCTATCTGTATCACGCTGAGGGAATCCGTAGAGGGATGCGCAGGCGGTGGCGGGGTGTCGGTGCCGGCGCCACCTGAATGACACCGGGCGGGGGCTGTTTTGTTGGGCGTGGGGAACGATTTGCCGACAGGGGAAAGCTGCAATCAGGATCGGATCGCGCCTGCCCGGCTTGTGGATCGGCGGGACGGGAGCTGTGAGGCGTAGAGGGAAGGATAACGGAGTTGGAGGCGGTGTCGCCGAGGGATTATATTGACAGGCTCCGTGGAGTGGAAGTGGCTGCGGAGCCCCACTACCCGAACGTTGAATATCCGATGGAGGAACAAATGTTTTGCACGCAGATGCAGTCCCCTATGCTGCCGCGGGGGGCGGTCGCCGCACTGACCCTGGCTCTCCTTGCATGTGGCGGCGATGCGCCCGAGGCCGGGATGGAAGAGATGGAGGGTGCCGAGGTGATGGAGTCGGAGACGATGGGCGAGATGGAGGATGGCATGGACGAAATGGGTGGCATGGAGATGGACGCTGCCCTGCTGAATCCCAATCTGGCTACGGCCGACGAGCTGCGGGCGCTGCCGGGCATGACCGACGATGTGGTCAATGCGGTGATTGCAGGTCGGCCCTGGCTGCGCGTGTCTGATATGAATGCGGCGCTCTCGGGGGCGATCGGCGAAGGGGCGGCGATGGCGGCGTACGAGGCGCTCTGGCTACCGATCAACCTCAACGACGTAACCAATGCCGAGATCCTCCTGATTCCCGGGGTTGGCGACCGGATGGCGTACGAGTTCGAAGAGTACCGGCCCTACGAGAACATGGCCGAGTTTCGGCGCGAGATCGGCAAATATGTGGACGAAGCCGAGCTGGAGCGGCTGGCGCGTTACGTCTTTGTGCCGATCGATCCGAATATGGCAACCAACGACGAGATCATGACGATTCCGGGAATGACCGACCGGATCGCCTTTGAATTCCAGGAGCACCGGCCCTTCGGCGACCTTGAGCAATTCCGGAGCGAGATCGGCAATTACGTGGACGAGACCGAGGTTGCGCGCCTCGAGCGGTACATCACGCTGAACTGACCGGACGACGCCTGTCTCCGGCGAGGACCGGGTTGCCCGGACCGGGGATACAGGGTGTCGGTGGATTCTTGATTCGGCGCATTGTTTTCTGGCCCCATTTTCTGGTGGGGATTTCGGCAGGGGTCGTGATTCTGGGGTTGGCGGCGACCGGTGCGTTGCTTTCTCTGCAGACAACCGTCCTGGAGTCGGTCGAGCGGCGGAGCTTTGTGGACGTGCCCGCCGACAGACCCGGGGGCCGGCTGGGTCCCTACGAGATTCTGGCGGCGGCAGAGCGCGCACTTGTGCACCAGGCTGCCACCGAAAATTCCGAAGCCCGGCCCGGTCCCCCCAGCCGGGTCATCTCGCTGCGCTACCGCTCCGACCCCCGCGCTCCGGTACGCGCCTTTGCGGGACGCGACCGCTACCTGGACCTGGATCCCTGGACCGGGACGGTCCTGGCGACGGGACCAGGGAACGCCGAACGCTTCTTCGCGGCCGTCGAGCGCTGGCACCGGTGGCTGAACCTTGGCGAGGGATCGGTGCGGAGGGGGCGGGCGGTGACGGGCGCGGCCACCCTGGCCTTCCTCTTCCTTCTGCTGACCGGGCCGATTTTATGGTGGCCCTACGCCTGGTCGCGCAGATCTCCGGGCCGATCGCGGCAGCCGGGCCGAAGAAGGACGGCGCAGCGGAGCCTGGCATGGCATGCGCAGGCGGGCATCTGGTCGTGTCTGCCGATGGGGGTGATTGCGGTGACGGGGTTCGTGACCGCGTACCCGAAGGTGGGTGACCGGGTCAATCCGGTTGTGGGACAGATCATCGGCGCGCGCGGAGAGCCGATTCCTTCGGGCGATCCGGAGGAGGAGCGGAGCGGAGCGGGACTTTCGGGGGCGCTGGCCACCGCAATGTCGCGGGTGCCGGGCTGGCAGACGCTGACCCTGACGCTGCCGCGCACCGATGGCGCCGCGGTACGGGCGGAGATCCGTGCGGGGGGCGCCGGACAGCCGCACCGGACCCTTGCCCTGACCATTGCGGCCGAAGATGGAGCGGTGCTGGGGTGGGAGGATTTTGCCGATGCGACACCGGGCCGACGGGGTCAGGAGTTTCTTCGCTTCGCGCACACCGGCGAATACTGGGGACGGGTGGGGGAATGGGTGGCCGGGGCGCTTGCGCTGGTCGCCGGGCTGATGGCGTGGACAGGTCTGGCGCTGGCCGTGCGGCGCATGCGATCCGGGAGGCGCCGGGAGAGCGGGCAGGCCGGCGGGGAAGCTGGTGGGGAGCCCGCATAACACACAAATGCCGCTCTGCGAACTGCTTATTCCCCCATCGGCACCATCCAGGGCTCCAAGCTGATTCGCGTTTCATTCAACCGCTTGACGAACCAGTGGGTATAGACGCGCAGCTCGCCCGTGGCCGGGACCCAGTCCATTGAATGAATCTGATAGGAGGGCACGGCCGAGAGTTCGTTGACGCCGCCGAGCATGCGGGTTTCGTTGAGATAGACAGAGATGTTGAGCTTTTCTCCGCGTCTGTAATAGCAGCCGCCATAGGCCCAACTCTCGTAGCGGTCATTGCACCCGACGATCACCGAGGTGACATTGTTCTTGAAGATGAATACCGGGTCGGGATTGATTGCGCTCTCGATCTGACGCCCCGTAATGGTGTTGACGCGAAGGGGAAAGCGGCGGCGGCGATCACTCAGAAGGGCTTCGGCGCGCGTACGCACAACAAGATCCTCGAGGGCAACCGGATCGGGGCGCATCTGCAGAACGAGCCCATTGCCCTCCGCCACGGTGACCGCGCCATCGATTGTGTGATAGCCCAGCATTTCGACGACAACCTCCCAGGTGCCCGCAGGAAAATCGGGAAAGCGAAAGCGGCCATTCACATCGGCAAACACATAGCGGCGCAGATCGGGCACCTTGATGACCGCCGAGATGACAGGGGTGCCGTTGAGCGCATCGATCACCTGGCCGGTCAGGGTAAAGGTGGGGGGCGGGGGAATTGTGTCCTGGGCGGTTGCGGGGGCCGAGCCGAGTGGGGCGACAAGGGCAAGAGCCAGGGCGACCGCCGCCGAATGCAGGAAAATGTTCATCCGGGGACGACGCCTCTGCGGGTTCGGGGGCCGCCGCATGTGCATGGATGCAGTGACGGGTTGCCGGTCGCTAGTTGGCCGACGGCCAGGGGGCGCCCTGGTGCATGGCCGTGACCGGGGTCAGTCCCTTGTGAATAAACTTCTGCACCCGCTTTCCTTCGTACGTTTCGGTCGTGTAGATGTTGCCCTGCGAGTCGGTTGCAATGGAATGAACCGCAAAGAAGAGTCCCGGCTGGCGACCGCCATCGCCGAAGCTGGTCAGGAGCTCCAGATTGAGCCGGTCGAGAACGTAAATGCGCATATTTTTGCCATCGGCAACGTACATGTACTTCTGCTCGGGGTCGCGCGAAAAGGCGACATCCCAGGTGGAGCCATCGCCCAGGGTGCGCGGCGCCAACTGCACCTCTTCCACAAAGGTGCCGTCGGTGCGAAAGACCTGAATGCGGTTGTTGGGGCGGTCGCAGACATAGACATGACCGTCGCGCGAGGGGTCGGCGCAGTGAACGGGGGTGCGGAACTGATCAATGAGGGGCGCGTCGGGGTCGTAGGGTGGGGTGGGGGTGTCGTCGGGCTCGTTGCCGTAGGCGCCCCAGTAGCGTTTGAACTCGCCGGTCGAGGCGTCGAGAACCGCCACGCGCCGGCCCCCGTAGCCATCGGCCAGGTAGGCTTCGTTGGCCTCGGCGTCGAAGGCCAGCTTGGCGACCCGGTTGAAGCGGGTGGCGCTGTGACTGTCGGGGTCGGGGCCAGCCTCGTTCTCGCCGTAGGACGCCAGGAACTGCCCGTCGCGCGAGAATTTGAGGATGTGCGTATCGTTGGGCCCATTGCCGCCGATCCAGATGTTGTCCATATGATCAATGGTGAGGCCGTGATTGGAGCTCGGCCAGAGATATTCATCCGATGGACCGCCCCACGCATTGACGAGATTGCCTTCGGGATCGAACTCGAGCACCGGCGGCGCGGCTCGACAGCACTCTCCGATCGGCGGATCGGCGTCGGCGCCCCCCTCGGTGCGCTCGGTGAGGTTGCCCCGGTGTACAATAAAGACGTGGTCGCGCGAATCGACTCCCACACCCACCGCAGAGCCGAGCACCATCTGATCGGGAAGCGGTTTGGGCCAGAAGGGATCGACCTCGAAGGAGGGGGCCATGACCGCATCGGCGTCCTGGCTTGCGGCCCCGGCCATGCGGTCGCGGGTCTCGCAGGCGGCGACAGCCAGAACGAAAAGGGCGGCGGCAACGAGCATCTTGCGCTTCATTGAATGTCTCCGTGATGGACTCTGTGGCCCCCGCGCGGGCGAAATGCGCCGGCACGGGGGGTGCCTGGTGGTGTCAGATGGTGCAAAATCCGTTCGGGCGGAAGCGGATCTTCCCGAAGGGCAAGGTAGGGATCCGAAGGCGATGGCGAAAGTATGGCGATGGAAATGGGGCAAGAGACATGGACGCGCTGGCAGCCGGAATGAGGAGCGGGAGTGGGCCGCCGCGCGCGCGCCGGAAACCGGCAGGGAGAATGAGATGGAGGCAGAGCGAGATGACGGACGCGAAGAGCGCGGACGGCGCCGCCGCAGGGGCATGAGAAGGTTCTCGCGACACGCGACCCGGACACGATTGAGGGGGCGGCCGCGCCTGCCGGCAGCGACGGCAAGGGTCGCTCTGAGCGTGGGGATTGCCATCCTGGCCGGGCCGACAGAGGCGGAAACCACGCGGCTCCCCACTCTCTTCAACGCTGTGCCGCACGAAATTCCTGCCGATGTGGTGGTGCGCGCCTTTGTGAGGGTGGAGGAGGGCGAGGTGCGGGTGATTGTGCGGGTGCCGCTGACCTCGATGCGCGATGTGGAGTTTCCGGTGCGAGGACCGGGATATGTCGAGATTGCCGAAACGACCCCGATGTTGCCCGATCTGGGGCAGCTCTGGATTGCGGGCTATCTGACGCTCTTTGCAGAGGGACCGGGGGGCGAGGAGATCGTCCTGCCCGCGCCGGTGGTGACGGGAGCGCGGATTTCACTGCCCTCGGACCCCTCCTTTGCCGGGTACGATCGCGCGCGGGCCCACCTGAGCGCTCCCCCGCTGGCGGATGGAATCGATCTGGTTCTGGAGCAGGCGATGCTGGATGTGGCACTGAGCACGCCGCTTGGGTCTGCAGCTTTGCAGGGTGGGAGTGTGCGCCTGTCGATCGATCCGCGCTGGGCGCATCTGGGAATCCGGACAACGACGGTGTTGCGCTTTGTCACTGCGGAGGGCGCCGAGCGGATCTTTCAGTATGCGGGGAATCCGGGCCGGGTGCGTCTGGATCCGCGCTGGCATCAGGCATTTTTGCGATTTGTGGCATTGGGATTTGCACATATCCTGGATGGGATCGACCACCTGCTCTTTTTGCTCTGCCTGGTGATTCCGTTGCGTCGCGCGATTCCGCTCATCAAGGTTGTGACCGCCTTTACGATGGCGCACTCGATCACCCTGGGCGCATCGGTCATGGGACTTGCGCCGAACGCGCTCTGGTTTGTACCGCTGATCGAACTGTTGATTGCGGTCTCGATCGTTTTCATGGCGCTGGAAAATATTGTGAGACGCACAGAGAGTCGGCGGTGGGCCTGGGCCTTCGGATTCGGGCTTGTCCATGGATTCGGATTTTCGTTTTTGCTGAGCGAATCGCTGCAATTTGCAGGATCGCACCTCTTTACTTCGCTGCTCGGCTTCAATCTGGGCGTCGAGCTGGGACAACTCTTTGCATTGCTGATTATGTTGCCCGTGCTGGCGTTGCTTGCGACAAAAGCGCCGCAGCCGCGGGTGATTGCAATTGTGATTTCGGCGCTGGTGGCGCACACGGGCTGGCACTGGATGACAGAGAAGTGGGCTGTATTTGCGGCCTACGATATCCGGGGGACGGCCCTGGGGAGCGCGGGGGCAACGCAGTGGGCGCTGTTGGCCACAATTGTTCTGGCTGCGGGGTGGGGTCTGGGAGCGGTCTATGGGCGCTGGGGCCCAAGAGGGGCTACGGAGCCGGAGATTGCAAAGAGGGGCGGGACGACATCTTCTGCGCCCGACGCTCCTGAACCGCCGAACGCAACATGAGCGCCGCCGCGTAGAGCACCACAACCACCACCAGCCAGCGCATTGTGTTGAGGGGCAGAGATCCCACAATAAAGGCAGCGATCAGCACGGCCGGAATGCCCCCGATTGCGAGCCCCAGCGCCGCCTTCAATCCGTAGCGACCCGCCCTCAGAAAGCGCAGTCCCGCCACCGGCATCAGGAAAGCCGATGCGCCCATCATGATCGGGAAAGCCACAACCGGACTCAATCCCATAAGGCTGACGATCATCATTGTGGGGGCGTACATGCCGATGCCGATCGTCATGAAGGCGCCGAGCACAAAAAAGCACCCGAAGGCAAAGAGCAGCGCACCTCCTGCAAGACCGGTCGCCGTGCCATCGGCCACCGCAACCAGATCGAATATGGAGAGGAGGAAGGTGATGGCCGCGATGAGGAGCGCGATCCCCATGCCCACCTGAATGCGATAGCGCGGCAGGCGCGCAACCACGCCCGCCCCGAGCCAGGCGCCCAGCACTGCGGCGGCGAGCAGAGTGGCGAGGGTGGCCGGAGCGACCTCGATGATGGTGATAAAGATGAAGGCCTGAATGACCACCGGCGGCGTGTGGCCGATCATCATGGTGCCGGGAATCTGCCCGTCGGGAACAACCTGACGCAGCTTGAAGAGCGAGGTCGTCGGGGCAAAGGACCCGATCCCCAGAGTGTCGAAGAAGTTGGTGACAAAGCCAACCGCGTTCTCGAAGAGGGTGGGGGGGCCGGTCCAGCCATCGGGGCGAAGGCCGGATCCGGCGCGGTCCTGATCCCGGTTCCGACGACTGGCGGCAGTGGCGGCACGGAACCACGCAACGAGGAAGCAGCCGATCAGGAGCGCGAGGGCTGCGAGGAGGAAAACGCGGGGAGTGGCGAATGTGGACACGGCGACTCGGCGGTTCAGATGGCACGGAATGAAAGGCAAGGGCAGCCGACAGGATAGGACCGCGAGGCCGGGAATGCCAGAGGCGGCGGTGCGGACCGGGTGGATGAAAGATTCGGCTGTGTCAGCAGGATGAGGTGGTTCCGGTCAAAATCGAATCGCCTCCACGTCGTGTGGCGAGAGACGATCGAGGTTGACGACACATGCATGCTCAATCCGAATACAGGTGCGACTCTGAATCTTGCCGACATTGAAGGGTAGCAGGGCCGATATTGAATCAGCTCAATACTTACGGCTCTGCATCGTTCAGATGCACCGGAGGATTGTCCGAGAAAATGACGCGACCGTTCTAGAGTGGAGTTCATTTCGGCAAAAGCAGCTCCTTGCGATGCAGGCTGGCAAGGTGTTGGCGACCTCGGTCGGTTACAAAAAAATGCTGATTCCTGCTGGAAGGCTTGTTGGGAATCGTCATCGCAATCCATTTTTGATTCAAGCAGGGTTTGATATATCTTGTATTCACATTTCCCCAATCTTTGCGTTCAAGCGCTTGTAGAATTTCATGTCGGGTCATTTTCCTTGTCATGACAGAAAGCAATCGATAAGTTGAATTCTGTACAGGGGTAAATTTTTGTACGGAGTTGTGTTCACGAACAACATGACCAGATGTATCAATGAGTTGTTGCGGGAATAAATTTCCTTGCGGATCGGGGTTCGTCATTTTCGTATCCGAAGCATCAATCACTTCGCCCTGTTCGACCATGATCGCCTTCAGAGAATCGACATCTTCTGGATCCGGCCATCGCCGGGCGCCCCGCCCCATCAGTGCTTCAAGTCCTATGCTCGGCGTGTCGTTCTTACGACTATCGCGTACAAACATTAGAGACACATAGTGAAGTCCCGAGGTACACCGCGATGACTGCGCAGGTGTACCCAACTGCTCGATTGCGCCCTTCCAGGTGCCGCCATGACCATGATCGGAGTTGACAATCAGTGCCGCATCGGCCAAGGCATAGATCTGCTTGTTGCGATCCATCGCCTGCCAGGCCTGGAAACGGGATGCAGGATCAAAGGCAGAGATTAAGACCAGTCGTTCATCGATCAGATATTCGCGGTTGTCCCGATTGAGTGCAGCTTGTTCAAGGCCATTGCCCAACACGCCGACCGCGTATCCACCTGCACTCAGCGACCCGCGCATAGCTGCCTGATCGACACCCCGGGCACCACCCGAAACAATCGGGATCTTCGCTTCAGCAGCCAGATGGCCCACCTTTTCGGTGTATTCGATCAACTCTTCATTAACTCTTCGCGAACCCACTACAGCGAGGCCACCACCTTCCAAGGCACTCCGGTCACCGCAACCATAGAGAACTGGAGGCGCCTTCGATTTCATCTTCTGCTTGAGTCGCCGGGGATAGTGATCGTCTGCTCTTGTCACTACCCAGATGGCGCGGCTGGCCCAATGTTCCAGTGCCCGCGACAGGATAAACCCCCGATTAAGGAGTTGGTAGATATCACTGAAGGATTGTTTGATTTCCAAAGTGGGAACATCATCTTCAATTTTCTGCAGGCAGTCGGTATTCAACAGATCGGCGGGCTTCATGTCTTTATCGCGGAGGAGTCGCACCAGCTTGTTGTAAGCGGTCGAAGTCAGGGGGGTAATATTGGAATGAACGTTGCGAGATTTTCCGGCAAGAAGCCGCGCTGTCAGCAGAAGGATTGCCTGTGCGTTGGGAGTAATTTCGCGATTCATCAGCTTCGTCCCAGTGTGGAGAGGGCGAATGGAAAGACCGGACCACTTCCATTGCAACGGAGCAACCACGCCGCGATAGTGAAGGTCCAGCGTGAACCCACGATGTCATCGACCAGAAGTACGGGAGCAGGAGGAATTCTCATGCCTGAATCGATCATGAGCGAGCCATCGACGTTGCGGGCTTGGTGAACAGAATTTTCCATTCTCTTTTGCGGAGGACGATCCTCGGTTTTGACAAGAATCGGAAAAACCGGAAGTTCAAGCAGCTCTGCCAGCCGCTGCGTAAAGTCCGGTACAAGATCTGGATTCCGGAACGACGGAATACATGTAATCCATTGCGGTCGCGGCTGCGGATTCCACCTCCTGATCAAAGAATCGCAGGCACTGACAAGATCATCGTCAAACCGATTATTCTTTTGCTTCCCATCGCGTACCATCGCTCCCCATCCACCATCTCCCCAGAGGCAGAGCGCCCGACCCGGGTTTGCCCGGTGATCGGCAATGATCGACCCTCTGACCTCGTAAAGCGGTAATCCGCCTCCGGGCCACTGCAATCTGGGATTGATTGGCAAATCAAGCCGCCGCAGAAAATAAAGCGCTTCGCGTTCCATCTGTGAAGATACCTCGGTGGACAACGGCGGAAGATCCGGCAACTGAAATCCCTCCGAATCGCCACCCAGCGCACGAATGAGAAATTTCATGTGGCCGCTCTCCAGCCGAACATAATTTTGCATCTCACACTTTTCTTCATTACGCAACCTGGTCAAGCGTTGCACTCTCTCCCAGAAAGAATTTTCGAGACTGGCGGCAATCAACTGCCATTTCTGACCGATCTTGACAAAGGGAGCGGGTGATTCAAGAGAAACCAGCTTTAGGGTTTGCGAAATTCGACCGCTCGTCAGATTAACTTTCTGCTGAATCTGCTGGTGAGACAGACCCTCTGGAACGCCTTCCAATGCCTTAATAACGCGTTCTACTTCATCGGGAGAAGGAAATGCAGATTGGATAAAATAATCGGTAATTTCATCATCTTCCTCACCACTGAGTAACACCCCATAAGCTTTCTTCAGCGCACGCCCTGCCCGACCCACCGGCTGATAATAAGCTACGACAGATCCCGGTGTCTGATAATGAATGACAAATCCCAAATCCGGCTTGTCGAAACCCATACCCAGTGCAATAGTAGCAACTAAAGCTTTGACTTGATTCTTAATCAGTGCAATTTCTAATTCTTCGCGCTCCTCGTTTTCCATCTCTCCCGTATAGGTGTGTGCATCGATCCCTCGCGATTGCAGCCATTTTGCAACCCATTTGGCATCGCGTATGGTTCGAGTATAAATAATTCCATGACCGGAAATACAGGGAAAATATTCTGCAAGCCAGGCCAACCGCTGAGATTGACGGGGAAGGTGTATGGACTGCAAAGCAAGAGAGGGACGTGCCAACGGACCTTTTTGCACCTTCAGATCAGAGCCAAGCACCTCTTGAAGGTCTTCCATGACCCGACTGTTTGCCGTTGCCGTTGTGGCCAATAAGCGCATGTTTTGCGGAAGATTCCGAATCCTTCGTTCAATTAAGCGGTAATCGGGGCGGAAATCGTGCCCCCAATCGGAGATGCAATGACATTCGTCAATCACAAGAAGAGAGATTCGCGGTTCAATTTTGGCAAGGATCTTCTCTTGAAAATTTTCATTGGCAAACCGCTCTGGTGCAACAAGAAGAATGTCTATTCTATCAGCATCCAGTGCTTCTTCCACGCGGGGCCAAACATCGGTATTGGCCGATGAGATCATCTCTGCCCGTACCCTCATCCGTCTTGCTGCCAGAATCTGATTGCGCATCAGCGACAGGAGGGGTGAGACAAGTAGCGCAGGTCCCCTCCCGGCCTCCCGCAGCAGCTTCGTTGCAATAAAATAGACGAAACTCTTTCCCCATCCCGTCTTCTCTACAACAAGCAGACGACCTCGACCTTCGACGATATGGCGGATCGCCTCTTCCTGGCCGAGCCGAAAATTCGCACCGGGAATACCGGTGCCACAACGGAGAATATCCAGTGCCCGCTGCGGATCGTAGAGTACCGGTCGCAAGGGACGCGTACGACGTATTGCAGCCATCGCCCGATTCCGGTCAGTGGAATCTGGTGTGACCGAATCTTGCATGACACCCCGTGTCACTTCTTTATCGAAGAGACCCATTCGCAACTCCGCCACAACGAGCAGGCGGACCCTGTCGGACGCTACCCCGCCCTGCCAGCGATTGGAATGAACCATGAGGCCCAGCTTCGGGTGCCATCCCACCCAATACTCCCGGCCATCAACGCGCAACTTCGCCATCGCGACCTATTCGGACCCTTCTTGCGTGTCAATCCAAGCCACGCAACCCGGAATACAGCCCTGCACCCCCTTCCCTACCCCCTACACTCATCATCCACGGCTTCGGCGTGCGCATCTTCGTGTTCTTCGCTCCGTCCACAGCTCGGCTCGCAACCCGGCTCGGGACAGGGGGGACAACTGCGGCGACAGGACCGATCGGGGGTGCAGCAGGCATCGGGATTGCAGCAGTAGCGGCCGGCCATTCCCCAACAGGAGCGTTCGCAGCACTTCCGGCGCAACCAGCAGACGAGCAGGGCCAACAGAATGATCTGGGGAAGGCCGATCCGCAGCGCCGAACCCCAGAAGGTGGTGAGCGATTCCAGGTACCAGTTCACGATCTCGGGCATTGTGCAACTCCTTGGCGAAGGGGTGTGCCTGTAAAGAGGGCCTTCGGCTCTGTGGTCAGAACGGAAGAGGAATGATCGGTCGGATCAGGAGAGTGCGCGAATGAAGTGTGCGTATGCAAGGGTTGGGGTGGAAGCTCTGAATGTGCGGGGAATCCCGGGCGCGGCAACCGGGCCGAGCTCCGGGAGGGGGAATGACGGTCAATCAGAAGAGGGAATCGGACCGGAGGCGGTAGATGGCCAGCCCCACCCAGGCGCCCATCACCAGTCCGCCCAGGGTGCCCCACAGATTCGGAGGAAAGAGGAGGCCGGAACCCGCCAGCACGGCCATGACGACTCCGCCGCTTGCGCTGTGCCAGGCCAGAATGCGAAGCTCGCGACGGCGATGCGGGATCATGGATGCGCATCCGGGTCGGTTCCGTTGCACGCGCCGGCATCTCCGGTTTCGGGCGATCCGTCAGCGGTTGCAGATGCGCGCGCCTCCGCCGCCTTCTCCCTGGCCCCGACTGCCAGCGCGGTCGCAAATGCATCGGCAGAGAGTCCCCACCCCTCCAGGATCTCGCGACACTCCGGATCGTCGCACCGGGCCACCGCCAGCAGGAGGTGCAAGGTGTCGGTGGTCGCGGCTTCCCCGGCGGCAGCGCTCTCGATGGCGGCGGCGAGGAGCTGGTGGGCGGCAGGGGTGAAGGGAAGGTGGCCGCCAAAGGTCTCGGGGGCGTCGCAGAGCCCGGCGGGAAGGTCGGTCGGGTCAAGTTCCACCCGGTCCAGTGCGGCCAGCAGAGCCGGCTCGCGTTGCGAGAGAACGCCGACGAGAATGTGGCGCGGTCCGGTCGCGACGCACTCCTCGCGGGCGGCCACGGCGGCGGCGCGATTCAGGGCGTGAACAGAATCTTCGGCTAGATTGATGGCCATGTGGCAATCATCGGGGTTCGGGATCCGCGTTGCAGGGGCGAGAACGCCAAAGAGGAATTCTACCACACTTCGGCGGCGCCTGCGTCGGCCGGCCACCACCCTGACCCTCCTTCTGGCCACCCTCGCGGCTTCCTGTTCGAGTTCGCCGGGCCGCCCCCTCACCGAGCTCGTCGTGCGCGACAGCACCTACTTCGATCCCCTCACCGATGCGCCCTTTTCGGGGCGCGTCTTTCATGATTTTGGCGGCGCCGAGGGTGGACGCCAGCTCGAAGCGACTCTGGCCGAGGGCACCTGGGAGGGCGAACTCGTCGTCTATCACCCGACCGGCCGGATTCGCTACCAGGGCGAGATGTCGGACGGAGCGCGCTGCGGCGCCTGGATCGAGAACGAAAATCCCGCAGAGCCCGGCACGCTGCACCAGGCGATCCGCGAAGATCTGGAATCGCTTGTCATCTACCCGGAGTGTCCGTAGCAGGAAAAGAGCGGAACTCCCCCCCGGACCCGGCTCGGCGACAACCCTCTCGGCCCCCGGGCTCAGTCGTCGTTCGATCCGTCGCCTTCGGTCAGACCGTACTCCGCGCGTGCAGCTTGCGCGCTGATCAGCCCATCCATCAGATCGGCGCGCACCCGCTCGCGATCCCGGCTCTGCGGGTCTCCCAATCCCCCGCCCCCGGGCGTTTCCAGTACAATCCGGTGCCCCGGCGGCACAACTTCACGGCCCTTGGCCCGCATTGCGCCCACTCCCGGCACCATCACCCGCCCCGCCCGGCCCGCCTTCCCGCCCTCGCGGCCCCGCGCGGCATTGCGCACCCGCTCGAACATCTTCGATACGGCAAAGGGCGCACCCACCGCATGCTCGATCTCCATGACCTGACCCAGGCCGCCCCGAAAGCGTCCGGCACCCCCCGAATCGACAATGTATTCCTTGCGGCGAAAGATCAGCGGAGCCACGGTTTCGGTAATCTCGATCGGGGTGGACCGAACCCCCGAGGGAAAGGCGGTGGCCGACAGTCCATCCTTGCCCGGCCGGGCTCCGGTTCCTCCGGTGTGGAAGGGATTGACCACAAAGGCGGGGCAATCTGCAGACGATTCGGCTTCCTGGCGATGCGCGCCGGTGAGCCCCGGTCCCCCCATCAGGACCGGGTTCCAGAGACAGGAGGCACCCTCGGCGGGAACCGAACCGGGTGGCATGGCCTGCGCCAGACATCCCAGCACAACATCGGGAAGCATCTGCCCGATGGCGTGCCGGGCCGAGACGGCTGCCGGCGGGGGCGCATTGAGCAGAGACCCCGGAGGCGCCGAGACCTCGATTGCGCTGAGCGACCCCGCATTGTTGGGAATGTCCGACCCGACCAGACAGCGCACCCCGAACGACGCATAGGCGCGGGTATAGGTCAGCGGGACATTGATCCCCCAGGGAGATTGCGGCGAGGTCCCGTCCCAGTCGATGTGAATGCCGGCAGGCGAGAGCGTCAGGGTGCAGACAAGGTCCAGATCGCGGTCGTAGCCATCAATCGTCATCCGATGGGTCCAGCGGCCGGGGCTGATAGCACGGATCCTCTCCAGCATGGCGCGGCGCGAGGAGGCGACGATCATCGTGGCCAGCTCATCGAGCGAATCCAGCCCGAACTCGGTCATCATCGCCACAAGGCGTGCGCACCCGGTTTCGTTGCAGGCCGCCAGCGAATAGAGATCGCCCTGCGCAACATCGGGATCGCGCACATTGGCGCGCACAAGCCGCATGAGCGTCTGGTCGAGTCGTCCCTGGCGGATCAGGTGACCGATCGGGATTCGGATTCCCTCTTCAAAGACCTGGTTGGCATCGGCACCGAAGCCACGCCCCCCCACATCGGCAATATGACTGGTGGCCGCAAAGAACGCGACGAGCCGGCCCTCGCGGAAGGCAGGGGTGACGACCGTGAAGTCGTTGAGGTGACCGGTCCCTTCCCAGGGGTCGTTGGTGACGAGAACGTCGCCTTCGCGCAGGGTGGAGGCCGGGTGGTCGCGGAGAAAACAGCCCACCGAGGCCGCCATCGCATTGACGTGCCCGGGCGTTCCGGTCACGGCCTGCGCCAGCATGCGGCCCTTCAGATCGAAGACGCCCGCCGAGAGATCGCCCGCCTCGCGCACCGGAGTGGAGAAGGCGGTGCGGACCAGGGTGCGCGCCTGCTCCTCGACCACCGAGAGAAGCCGACTCCACATGATCTGGTCCTGCAGGGCGCCCAGGCCATCCTGGCCGGACGCGGAGGACCGGGCCGCCGCCACCCTCCGGCTCCGTTGCGCCGCCCGCTCCAGCAGAAGATGACCGCCCGGCAGCAGTTGCGCCTGCCACCCCGGCCGCACGACCGTGGTCGTCTGTGATTCGGCGATCAAAGCCGGACCTGCAATCCGCGCACCCGGAAGAAGAGCGGAGCGCTCGTGGAGCTCTGCCGAGCTGTCGCCGGGACCGGTAGGGGGACCGGAAGGCGCGCCGCAGGTCGGTGTGGGAGCTGCGATAGAAGACGACCTGCCCGCCTGCCCTGCACCGTCTTTGTTGTGCGCGGATGCCTCGACAACCAGCGTCCAGCTCAATACCTCGATGTCGAGGCCCGGGATCGTGCGGCCATAGACGGCCTCGTAGCTGCGGTCGAAGGCCTTGTGCAACGCCTCGGCCGCGCCCTCTTCCCCCCGCATCACCGCCCCGGGCAGCTCCACGCCGATTTCGTGTCCCTGCCCCACATAGCGCATGTACGCATGGGCGCGCACCGCAGCCGGCCCGCCCGGCGCAGCGCTCGTCACAACCGCCTCGGCCTCCTCCCGCATTTCATCCAGAACCGTGCGGACCTCCCTGGGATCGAAAGTCGAAAGACGCATGTAGCGGCTGCGCACGACCTCGTACGAGATCGGGGCGAGTAGAAATCCGACCGCCGACCCCACACCCGCATCGCCGGGCACCAGCACCCGGTCAAGCTCCAGCTTTTCGGCGACCCGCGCCGCATGAATCGGCGCCGATCCCCCGAAGGCGATCAGCGTCCGGCCCGCGAGCCCCTTCCCCCATTCGATTGCATGCGTGCGGGCCGCGTTGGACATGTTCTCGTCCACCATTTCGCTGACCCCCAGCGCGGCCACCTCGCCGTCCAGATTCAGCGCCCGCCCCACCCGGCGTACGATCGCCTCCTCGGCAAGGCTCCGATCCAGCGCAATCGAGCCCCCCGCAAAGTGTTCCGGATCGATGCGGCCCAGCACCACATCGGCATCGGTGACGGTGGGTTCGCCACCACCCCGGCCATAGGCTGCCGGACCCGGCTCCGACCCTGCGCTCGCCGGACCCACAAGAATGCGGCCCAGATCGTCCACCGTCGCAATTGAGCCGCCACCGGCGCCGATCTCCACCATCTCAATGACGGGAATGCGCACGGGCAAACCGCTTCCCTGTCGAAAGCGATAGCTGCGCGCCACCTCGAAGGTGCGTGAATGAAGCGGTTCGCCGCCGTCGATCATGCAGAGCTTGGCCGTGGTGCCCCCCATGTCGAAGGAGAGCACATCGCCCAGATCAAGGGTGCGCGCCAGGTGACTCGCCAGGATCGCGCCCCCGGCCGGCCCCGATTCGACCAGCCGCACCGGCGCCGACGTTGCCGTCTCGAGGGTGGCGAGCCCTCCGCCCGAGGTCATCAGCAGGAAGGGACAGATCAGGCCCGCCTCATGCAGCGACGTCGCCAGCCCGGTCAGATAGCGCGCCATGAGAGGCTGCACATAGGCGTTGGCGCAGGCGGTGGAGAGGCGTTCGTACTCGCGGATCTCGGGGCAGACTTCCGAGGCCGGAGTCACCGCAAGATGGGGGCGCTCGGCAGCCAGAATCCGGGCAATGCGCCGTTCGTGAACCGGGTTGGCATAGCCGTGAATCAGGCCGATGGCGACCGCCTCGACGTCGTGCGCATCGAGAATGGGCAGGAGATCGTGGACGGTGCGCTCGTCGAGGGGCGTGAGAATGCGGCCGCGCCAATCGATCCGCTCGGTGACGGGCAGACGCAGGCGACGCGGCACCAGGGGCTCGGGCCGATCGACGCCGATGTCGTACTGCTCGAAGCGGTTTTCGTGCGCCATTTCGAGGGCGTCGCGGTGGCCCTCGGTGACGATCAGCGCGGTGCGGGCGCCCTTGCGCTCAATGAGCGCGTTGGTGGCCAGAGTGGTGCCATGAATGACGATCTGCACGGCTGCAGGCGCGATCCCGGCGGTGGCCAGAACTCTCTCGACCCCCTGCAGAACCCCGTGCTCCGGAGCCGCATGGGTGGTGAGGATCTTGGCCGTGACGAGAACGCCGCCGACCTCGAGCGCGACATCGGTGAAGGTGCCGCCGATATCGACCGCAAGACGCGCGCCCCCGGCATCCTCTCCTGCAGGCCCCGCACTCCGCCCGGCGCCCTCGCCCCCGTCAGGCGTCATCGGCAACGGGCACAGTGTAGTTGAGAGCGAGTCGCCCTCCATCGGGGTAGATCGTTTCGCCGGTCAGGTACGAGGCGTAGTCGGAGGCCAGGAAGACGGCGACGCGCGCAACCTCGTCCGGGGTGCCGAAGCGGCCCAGGGGTGTGCGCGACAGAATCGTTCGGCGCGCGGCTTCGTCGCGAATTGTCGCCTTCAGGATCTTGGTACGGATCGTTCCGGGACCGATCGCATTCACCCGGATTCCGTGCTGCGCGAGCCCCATCGCCATGGCGCGGGTCAACTGTGCCACGCCCCCCTTGGAGGCCACATAGGGAAGCTGGTCGGGGATCGCCACAACCGAATTGACCGAGGACATGTTGATGATGGCGCCCTGCGTTTCGCGCTTCACCATCTCGCGGGCGGCCAGCCGGGCCATCAGGAAGGAGCCGCGCAGATTGACGGCGAGCACCCGGTCGAAATCCTCGACGGTGGCATCCAGGATCGACCCCCGCACGATGATTCCGGCGTTGTTCAGCAGGATGTCGCAGCCGCCGAAGCGTTCGATGCAGGCATCCATAACCCGCTGACAGTCATCCTCGGCGCTCACATCGGCTGCAACCGCTGCGGTGGCCACACCGGTTTCGGCGGCGATCGCGCGGGCAGTTCGGGAGCACTCCTCGTCGCGCACGTCGGCCAGCAGAACGCGGGCTCCATGCCGTGCGAAGGCCTCGGCGCAGGCGGCTCCGATTCCCTGTGCGGCGCCGGTGACGATCGCTGTGCGTCCGGCAAGAGAGATCATCAGGCGTAGGGCATCTTCGGCGTCTTGCCCAGGACGCGGGCATAGACGGCCAGCGAACCGCGGTGATGGGCTGTGTGATCGATGATTCCGTTCACGATTGCGGAGCGGGGCATTCCCTTGAACATCCGCTCGTCGGGGATCGGACCGGCCAGTTCGGCGTCAGTGGCGCCCCGCACGGTCTCGATCGCCGCCGCAAAGGCCCGCTCCAGCCAGGCCTGCGCCTCTGCGAGCGAGGTCACCTTCCGCACTCGCGCATCGATCGCGGCGAAATCCAGATCCCAGCCCTCGCCGAATGCTCCCCGCACGAACCAATCTACGGTGTCGGCCGTGTGGGCAACCTGTGCGGCCACGGTGAACATCTCGGAGGTGGGGGCGAAGGACGCATCCTCTTCGGCAAAGACCCCGGTCGTTCCCTGAAAGTATCTCTGCGCGGTCTCCAACTGCACTGCGAGCCTCTCCTGCATCGTCATTCCGGCTTCTCTCCCCCCGGTCTCATCTCCCCGGGATTGCGTGGCGGTGGGTGCGTGATTGCAATTTTGTGCGCGCACAGCGTGTGCATGTGCATATGTGCTGTGCGCAAAATCCGGATTCGGTCGATGTTCGGGGGATTGTTCGGAACGTTTCCCGCCCATTCCCGCCGTCCACATCAGTCTAGCGCACCCCGCCGCTCGACTCCACCCCGTCATTCCCGGACCCCGCGCCCCGCAACGCCTCGGATCGGCACCGGCACCGGGCCACGAACCCGCCTGAGGAGGGATCGACCGCCCGGCGGCAGGCTGCGATTCGTCCGCTTCGCGTCTTGCGTTGCGCCGTCGTATGCTGTATTCAATTTCCCCATGGCCAATTCCGCAGCGAGCCGGTCTCCCCAACAACGCTGGCGCGCCGCACACCCTCAATCACCACGCGGTGACCGAATATGATCCTCATCGACCGCCACACAACCTCCGGCAACGACAAGGGACCCTTCCACGCCACCCTCCGCATCAAGCCGGCTTCGCGCATGGAGCTCATCAATGTGCGCGGCAAGCTGATCGAGGAGATGGGCGAGGATTTTCAAAGGTACACCCGCTCGTTCTACATCTCCAACCACACCACCGCCGGCTACCTTGACCAGCGGCTGGCCGAGTTGCTGGAGCACGACGGAAAGGGAATCGAGGGCTATCTGCAACTCTTCCAGGAGCTCTTTCCTCCGGGCGCCGACTACGTGCACGACACCATGCACCTGCGCGAAGAGCTCTCCGAGGAACAGCGCATCAACGAACCGCTCAACGCCGATTCGCACCTCACCTTTATCGGCGCCGGGTTGCGCAACTCGGCTTCGTACGAGCTGAATGGAGCGGAACCGGTCTGGTTCGTCGAGCTCGACGGAGTGCATGTGGGGGGAACGCGCCATCGGCGAACGAGCGTTGTGGCTTACGACAATGAAGAGGAAGTTGCGCGCACGCGCATCGAGGTCGAGGCCTCGGGGCATGCGATCGACGCCCAGAATCTGCGCGATCCGGAGTTCGGATTCCTAAAGAAGCTGCAGCGCATCGTCGAGGAGCACGGCGTCTCCTTCGGCCGCTTCGACGTGACGCTTCCCGACGAGGAGAAACATGCCGGCCTGACGGTGAATGAATACGAACCTCTGCTGATGAAGTACGATCTTCGCCAGGCCCTGACGAATCCCTTCCGCTTCATGGCGCGAACCGGCAAGGACGTTTCGGCCACGCTGCGCGATCCCCGCACCATTCCCGCCAAGGCTGTCAACTTTGCGCAGTTCGATGCCGTCCACGTGCTCAATGTTCTGCTGGACCGCGTCGGTTTGCGCGACTCGGTTGTGGAGCGGGTGGTCAACCGCGCGGTGGCGCTGCCGGTTTCGCACTTCCTGCGCATGAAGCGGGGATTCAGCCTTCCGGTTCTGGACCGCACGGGCGACGGCATGGGCGAGATCGGTTGGGGCACCTACCAGAGCCCGATCCTTGTACAGTGGAAGGGGACCCGGCGCACGAAGCGGGTGCTGAATGTGCGGCTGGTGAAGTTCGTATAGACCGGGGAGGGATGAGGGTTTGGCGCGGGTGGCTGCGGCCTGACCGGGGGACCGGGGGCAGGTGGCTTCGCGACCTTCGGTGTGGAGCGCTGGTCCTTGCCCTGGCGACCGCTCTGCCCGTCGTCGCGCAGGAAGAGACCCGGGCGGGGTTGGCCGCCCTTCGCACAGGCGACTACGACGGTGCCGTGCGCGCTCTTGGGCCCGCCGCTCGCAGGGGCAATGCCGCCGCGTTGCATGGGTGGGTGACGGCGCTCCGCGAGACCGGCGACTACGATGGTGCGATTGCGGCGGCCCGCGAGGGGGTCGAAACGGGGGTGGGGGGGGCGCGTGCGCTGCTCGGCGGCGCGCTCCTGGAGCGGGGCCGGGTGGACGAGGCGCGAGCCGTGCTGGAGGAGGCAGCCGCAGAAGAAGGCCCCTCCGGCATGGCCGCCCGCCTTGAGCTGGGCATTCTGCACGACCGCTACGGCGACCGCGACGAGGCGCGCACCCTCTTCGACGGCTTCATCGACGACTACAACCGGTCGGCTCGCCTTGCGGCCAGCGAACTCGCCGCCGTGGGGCGCGCGCTGGTTCATCTTTCGCGCTGGAACCACGAGTACGCCCACGACGCCCTCCGCGCCCTGGACGAGGCGCTTGCCGCCAATCCCCCCGACCATGCGGCCGGACTCGCGATCGGCGAACTCTTTCTGGAGCGCTACGACGCCCGCCAGGCCGCCGATGCCTTTACTGCGATTCTGCGCGAGAACCCCAACCATGCGGCCGCGCATCTGGGTCTGGCCCGGGTCGCGCGCCTGGAGGGCAGCGGCAATGCCCGGACCGCGCTGGAGGCCGCGCTCGCCACAAATCCCCACCTGGCCGACGCCCGCACCCTTCTGGCTCGCATCCATTTGCTGGCGGGCAACCGTGAAGCCGCCCTGGCCGAGACCGGGGCCGTGCTCGAGGTCAATCCCGCCCACCTGGAGGCGCTGGGAAGCCGCGCCGCGATTCTGCACCTGATGCACGACGCGACCGGTTTTGCGTCCGCCATGCAGAGGATCGAATCGCTGACGCCCACCCCGACCGCGCCACTGGTTCTGATGGCCGAGCTGGCCGCCGATCATCGCAAGTACGCCGATGCCCTGGAGTTTGCGCGCATGGCCACCGAAGCCGACCCCCGGAGCTGGACCGCCTGGGGGCTCATGGGGCTCAATCAGGTGCGGCTCGGAGAGGTCGATGCAGGCCGCGCCAATCTGGAGCGCGCCTTCGTCGGCGATCCCTTCAATCTCTGGTTCAAGAACACGCTCGATCTGCTCGACACCTTTGCCGAGTACCGCATTGTCGAAACGCCCAACTTCGAGCTGGTTCTGCATGAATCGGAGGCCGATCTGCTGGCGCCCCATGTAGAGGAGATTGCCGAGCGCGCCCACGCCGCGATGTCGCAGAGGTACGGCACCGCGCCCGAGGGACGCATCCGGGTTGAGGTCTATCCGCGACACGCCGACTTTTCGGTGCGCACGGTGGGGCTGGTGGGGCTGGGTGCGCTGGGGGTGAGCTTCGGACCCGCGCTCGCCATCGATTCGCCGGCCGCGCGCGAACGGGGGGCCTTCAACTGGGCCTCGACCCTCTGGCACGAGATTGCCCACTCCTTTCACCTGGCGCTTTCGGACAACGAGGTGCCGCGCTGGTTCTCGGAGGGCCTGGCTGTACACGAACAGCGGAAGGCCGATGCGGGGTGGGGACATCAGCCGGGCATGGGATTCATTCGCTCGCTGGCCTCGGGCGAGATGCGTCCGGTGAGCGAGCTGGATCGGGGGTTCTCGAATCCGCGCCATCCGGGCGAGGTGATCGAGAGCTACTATCAGGCTTCGCTTGTCTTTGAGCTGATCGAGGAGCGGCACGGCTTCGATGCAATTGTGGCCATGCTGAGAGCCTACCGCGACGGCGCCGACAACGAAGAGGCCTTCGAGAGGGCGCTGGGAGTGCGACTGGAGGACTTCGATCGCGAGTTCGAGAGCTTTCTGCAGAGCAGATTCGCGGCAGCGCTGAGGTCGGTGGGGGGTGATGGGGATGCGAAGACGATGGGAGCCGAATTGGAGATGGCAACCAACATCGCAACGCTGGAGGCTGCGGTGGCGAACGCCCCGGGCCGCTTCGGGCTCCGCATGGCGCTGGGCCGGGCTCTCTTCGGAGAGGAACGCCGGGCCGAGGCCGCCGCACACTTCGAGGCCGCGCTCGAGCTCTTTCCCCGGTATGGCGGACCCGATGGCGCGCACTGGTTCCTGGGCCGAATTCGCCAGGAAGAGGGCAATGCGGCCGCCGCGATCGGGCACTACCGCGCACTCATCGACCTCAACGAAAGTCACTACGATGCGCGTCTGGCGCTGGCCGAAGTTCTGCGCCAGGAAGGCGATGATGCAGGCGCCACCGCGACGCTGCGCGATCTTGTGCATATCCATCCCTACGAGATCGACGACCATATACAACTGGCCGCACTGATGGAGACAACCGGCGATCTGGAGGGGGCAATTCTTGCGCGGCGCGCGGTTCTGGCTCTGGAGCCGGTGGACCGGGCCGCCGCCCACTACGAGCTGGCCCGCATCCTGCACCTGAATGGCGAGAGCGCCGCTGCCCGTCGCGCCGTTCTGGCTGCGCTCGAGATTGCGCCCAACTACGAGGCCGCGCTCGACCTGCTTCTGGAGCTGCGGAGCCTGGGCGGTGCGGAGCCGGACCGGGAGGAGGGCGATTTGTGAAGAGAGCTGTACGATGACGGGGGGCTTCGGCGCGGGCCGCCTTTGGGGCCGGGGGCCGGTTGCGGTCGTGGCCGGGCTGGTTCTGGCAACCGCGATTGCCGGCGTACCGGAGCGCGCCGAAGAGGAAGCCGGGTTGGGGGCGCCGTCGCCTGACCCCCATCAGGATTTTCTGAATGTTCCCTACGATGGCAGCTACACATTTGTGCGCGTTCGCTTCAACGGCTTCCGCAATCGCGGCTTCGGGGGCGGCTTCGGGCGCGGCGGCGGTCCCGGCTGGGCTCACGACTATCCCTATGCAGACAATAATTTTATCAGGATTCTGGACGAAATCACAATATTGGGCCCCAACACAGTCGGCACAAACATTATCGATGCCGATGACCCCGATCTGTTGCGCTACCCGATCGCATACATATCGGAGCCGGGCGAGTGGTCGCCTACCCGGGCCGAGGTGGAAAATGTGGCCGCGTATCTGCGCAAGGGCGGCTTTCTGATCCTGGACGACTTTCGCGGCAATGGCGAGTGGCGCAATGTCGAGGCCATCTTCGGCGCCATCCTGCCCGGCCACCGCTTTCGCCTTCTGGAGCTCGAGGAACCCGTCTTCAACTCATTCTTCGAGATCGAGACGCTCGAGCTGCCGCCGCCGACCTTTGGACAGTACCGGCCGCTCTTCCTGGGTCTGCACGAACACGACGACCCCGACGGCAGATTGATGGTGATCGCCAACTTCAACAACGACATTGGCGACTACTGGGAGTATTCCGACATGGGCTACTACCCCATCGATCTGTCAAACGAGGCGTACAAGTTCGGAGTCAACTACATTATCTATGCAATGAACAGGTAGAGGGAAGGACACAATCCGGGCGGACAGCCTGTGCGCAGTTCCGTCACCCTCTGTCAAGATGCAAAACCACAACCGCTTCAATGCCCAGCTCGCCTGTCCGGGACGCCACAACATAATCGCGACCGATCTCCCGGACTGTCATGCGGTTCATATCAAGACGGGCTGCAATGGCACCTGCCGGATCGAAGATGGTCCACCATGAAGTGGTTGCGCCGGGCAAGGTGTAGTCGCGCACCCACAGATAGCCGGCAGCGTCGCCCAAAACCCGATTGAAGGTGGGCAGCGTTGCTGCCATGGGAACGTCGGGGTCGGCGTCCTCCAACAGACTGCGGTGATGATCGCCGGGAACGATCGGCAACCGCTTCATGCGGATGATGCGCTCGAGACCGCCATTCGTCGAATTGTGAGCCCGCAGTTCATAGCTGTCATTGGGACCCGCAATGATCTGCGATCCCCAGATGCCCGCGATCATCCTGCGGGAGTAGAAGATATCCCGCAGCGCCCGATTGCGATTGCGACGGGTAAAGTGTTCGGCGTGCGGATATGGACCGATGATCGTAACCGGATCTCCCGTCGCACTGCGTACCTCGACAAAGCCGGACAACCGTTCGTACTCCTCGCGCTGATCCCAATTGTCCAGCGCTGTATTGAGATCGAAGTGAAGCGTCACAATCCGTTCGAAAACAAACATCCGGTTTCCAGTCACGCCAAGCAAAAAGAGTTGGGGCGCTTCGGGGATTGTGAACGTGCGCCCGAGGTTGCCATCGATGTCAAAGACCGTCAACCTGCGCGGCCACCGATCCCACACCACCACCGAATCACTGCCCATCTTGCGCAAGCCGCCAATGAATTGAAATTCGCCCGGTCCATCGCCCATCCGCCCCCAGCTCTGCACATAGCTCCCGCCTTCGTCATATTCCCGGAGTGCGGCACGGTCCGCGACCAGAATTCCGCCGGTGGGCAGGCGAATTGCGCCGGAAATCGTTTCAAATTGATATTCCGCAGGCGCGCGCAGCTCATCGCCGATCGTCAGAAGGGGCTCGTCGGCCACCTGCCACTCTCCGATCCGGCCCTGGACGTCTTCGCTTTCGCTGATTGCGATGGCGGCGCTGTCGCGGGTTATGGCCTGGGGGGCCGGGGTTGCCGCAGCCGTGGTGTTTGTTTGATTGCCCGTGTCACCACCGCACCCGATCGCGAAAATATGGCGCCGACAAGCCGACGATGAACGCGGATGCGCCCGGAGGGCATGCCTCCTCCCTGGCAGCGACTCCGGTCATGCCGCAGCTCCGAAGATCGCGTTGGCCGGGTGCTCATGGGGGATACCCCTCGCCTGCAAGCTCAACAAGAACAAGACTGTGATCGGGTTCGCCATCGACCCATCTTCGCCATAACAGCATTTGTCCCGGATTGAAGGGGTCCAGGCGGCCAATCGCCATCGGAATCGGCAACTCCCAGGCATTCTTCAGACTTCCGTCTTCTCCGTACAACTCAAGCGAACGGTGCGCCGCGGAGCCAACTCTCAATTCCCCCAGAACCAGAATATCTCCCGATTCGAGTACGACAAAATCACTGATCGACGAAATCGATACGCTGACGCTGTCCGGCATTCCCATATGCGACAGATCTACATGGGGTGCAAGGCGATGAGTTTGTTTCAGGACTTCGGGAACACATCTTTGGAAGAGTAAGACCGGCGCGCCATTCTCTTCCAGTCGCCAAAGCGACGATTGCGCTCTCCATGCAACATGCAGTCGGCCGGCACTGTCCATGCGCAGCAATCCCTTGGGCGGAAGGCCGGTTTTTTCATCGACGTCGATTCCGAAATCTGCAGGGCGCAGCATGGTCCCTGTCTCTCGACTTTCGAGATCCATGACAAGGATGCTTCCGGCCGCCGTGTAGACGACCTGCCCCTGCTCGTTGGCGATGGCATGATCGGGCTGCCCAAAAACCGGATACGCCCCCTGCTTGTCCATAAACACGAGTCCGGTCTGCTCAAGACGACCGACGCGCGCGCCTCCCAGGATCAGCGGTGGCCCTTCAAGCCCGGAATGCGTCCTGCCCCAGCGTTCCGCAAGTTCAGCCGCGTCATTGAAGAGGAGAAGATCGCCCGTACCCTCTTCCAGAGCGACCCAGCCGCCTTCAACCCACTCGACATTGGCCCCATCGTACACACTTTGGGTGATGATCCGGGTTTCCAGCGGCTTCCGATCCATGGAACAAGCCTCAACAAGCTCGCCGAAAACTTCGGGGCCGATTCCCTGCCCCTGCGCCTGATCCACCGGAAGGTGCGCCCCCATGGTCAGCGCGATAGCCGCCGGGGCTGCCGGACGAAGAAGCACTTTGGCGATAGTCATTTTCTTCGATTCCTAATTAACGCATGAACCGGCGGTTACGGACTGTGGCGATATCGACATCTCCGGTCAGGCGCATCGCGAAATTGATCAGCCGACCCCGGTGCTGATGGATCCACGCGGCAACCATCCGGTCGCTCTGCGGCGCGTCACTGGCAATCGCCCGGTCGATTCCGGTTGGGTGAGGGGTGAGCATGTCCGGTTCCTTTTCTGCCGATCATGGTCGGCCGGCACCCCGTATGGGGCCGTGATGCTGGAACGTGGTCGGTCGTGGAGCGGGTCCTGTGAGCAGAGGATGAAGGGTTGGCTTTCGGCGGCACCTGGAACGAGCGACGCCGGCTGGCTGTGTGGAGAGCCACACTTCGACAGTGTAGGATCCGAATCGGTCCGGCGCAAAATTCCCGATGCCGCCGCCACTTGCCCTCCATGCCCGTTTCCCGCTGGTATCTCCGGACGTGTGTTCCCAAAGGTTGAGGCCTTTCCCACCCCATGCTTGCCACAAGGGTTCGATTTGTTTGGATGACGGCGGGAGCGGCATCTCCAGCCAGACACATTGCAGAGGCGGCCACCCCCGGTGACGAAGAGCGATCCTCCCATCCCCCCTCCACCGCGCAGCGCCCCCCGCTTCACCCCGGTGGCGCTACCTTATCCGCGTCGGAGTTCGCTCTGTCCTCCTCTCACTCCCACCCTTACAGGAACACCGTGACCCAGACCCAGCTCCCCAGTACCGAACCCGCCGCCGACGTCGCCCTGGCGCAACGCATTCAGGAGGGCCGCGAGAAGATTCTCGCCGAGGTCCGCAAGATCATTATTGGGCAGGAGGAGGCCGTCGAGCATGTCCTGCTCACCCTGCTGGTCGGCGGCAACAGTCTGCTGGTCGGGGTTCCCGGGCTGGCCAAGACGCTGCTCATTCATTCGATTGCGCGGGTGCTCGACCTGAATTTTTCGCGCATTCAATTCACCCCGGATCTGATGCCGTCGGATATCACCGGAACCGATATCATTCAGCAGCGCGAGGATGGAAGCCGGGGGCTGGTGTTCGCGCCGGGGCCGATCTTTGCCAATGTGGTGCTGGCCGACGAGATCAACCGGACGCCGCCCAAGACGCAGGCCGCGCTCCTCGAGGCCATGCAGGAGCACCGCGTCACCGTGCAGGCCAATACCTACGATCTGGAGCCGCCCTTCTACGTCTTCGCCACGCAGAACCCGATCGAGCTCGAGGGGACCTACCCGCTGCCCGAGGCGCAGTTGGATCGATTCATGTTTCATATTCGCATGGAGCACCTGGCCGAGGAGGAGGAAATGGAGGTGGTGCGTGAGACGACCGACGAGATTGAGCCGACGCTGGAGCCGGTGATTTCGCGCGACGACATGATCGCCTTCCAGGAGCTGGTGCGACGGGTTCCGGTGGCCGAACCGGTTTTGCGCTATGCGGTCAATCTGGTGCGGGCAAGTCGGCCCGAGAGCGCGGATCCGCCGGATTTTGTGAAGAAGTGGGTGTCGTATGGGGCAAGTGTGCGCGCAGCACAATATCTGATTCTGGGGGGCAAGGCGCGCGCGCTGACGCAGGGACGCCTTACGGTGAGCTTCGATGACATTCGCACGCTGGCTGCGCCGGTTTTGCGCCACCGGATCATTACCAATTTCCACGCCGAATCGGAGGGGCGCACCACCGACGAGGTTGTGGACGGACTGCTCGGGAGCGTTCCCATGCCCCGGTCGGGGATGTAGGAAGGGGTCATGAGCTCGCCGCGCGCAGCCTTTCTCAACCCGGCCGTTCTGGCCCGGATCGACAACCTGCAGCTTGTTGCGCGCACCGTGGTGGACGGATTTCTGCAGGGGATTCATCGTTCGCCCTACCTGGGCGTGAGCATGGATTTCGCCGAGCACCGCCCCTACAACCCGGGCGATGACATTCGCCGGATCGACTGGCGCCTCTACGCACGCACCGATCGCTTTCATATCAAGCAGTTCGAGGCCGAAACCAACGCCGATGTCGCCTTTCTGCTCGACAGCTCGGCCTCTATGCAATTTGGCACGGGAACAGTCACAAAACTTGACTATGCGCGCTTCCTGATTGCAAGCCTGGCCTGGTTTTCGGCTTCGCAAAAGGATCGTGTGGGACTCTACGCCTTCGACAGCGATGTTGTGGAACATGTCCGGCCTTCGGGCGCACATCTGGAAAAGGTCATGCATGCACTGGCGCGCGTCCGGGCCATTCGCGCAGGCAGTTGGGATACGCCCCTTGCGCGCGTGGCCAACACCTTCCGGCGACGGGGAATTCTTGTTGTGGTGTCGGATTTTTATCACAATCCCGACGCGATTGCCGAGGCGCTTGGCGTTTTTTGTGCACAGGGCAACGATGTCATCGTCTTTCAGATTCTCGATCCTGCCGAAATCGATTTTCCCTTTACGCAGGCGGCCAACTTTCAGGATCTGGAAACGCGCGCACTCCTTCCGGTCAAGCCCGACCGCTACGCCGAAGCCTACCGCGAAGAGATGAAATCGCACATCGACGCGCTGGGTCGCGCCCTTCGCCGTCAACGGATCGATCACCGGTTGCTCAACAGTGCCGAGCCGCTCGACCGGGCGCTCTACAGCTATCTGGTCTATCGTCAGCGCATGGCGCGAACCCGGTAGCCGCGTGGGATTCCTGACCCCCCTCTTTCTGATCGCCCTGGCGGGGCTGGCGGGACCGATTCTGCTCCATCTGACCCGGCGGGAGCGCGGACGCCCCATTCGCTTCCCTTCGCTGATGTTTCTGCGTCGCATCCCCTTTCAGGAGAGCGCGCGCCGACGCATTCGCCACTGGTTGCTGCTCTGTCTGCGTCTGGCGGCCCTGGCGCTACTCGTTGCGGCCTTTGCGCGTCCCTTTGCGCGGGGTGGACGGCTGGCCTCGATCGGAGAGGGCGTGGCGGAAGAGGTGGTGATCCTTCTCGATCGCTCCTGGTCGATGGAGGCGGGCAATCGCTGGGAGGAGGCGCGTTCACAGGCCCGCGAGGCGGTGGGAGCGCTCGGGTCGCAGGACCGCATTTCGCTGATCGCCTTTGCCGAGACGCCTGCGCTGCTGCACCGCTCGATTCCCGATGCCGCGCGCATTCTGTCCACCCTGGATACCCTGACCACCGGTTCGCTCGCCACCCGCATGGCTCCGGCCATCAAGCTGGCGGCCTCGACGCTGGCAACCTCGGAGCTGACGCAGCGGCGGATTGTGCTGATCAGCGACTTTCAGCGTAGCGCCTGGGAGGCCGACCCCGATGCGAAGCTGCCCGAGGGAGTGGTGCTGGAGAGCGTTGTGATCGGCGACGAGGCCACCGCCAACCTGATCCTGACCGACCCGGAGCTGGGGCGCGAGGGGACCGGGGGGCGCGAACGCCTGACTGCGCGGGCGCGGCTGGTCAATACCGGCAGGGAGGCGGCAACGGCAGAGGTCGCGCTGCTGATCGACGAAACAGGCATTCACACCCTCTCCGCCGAAGTGGCGGGCGGAGGGGCGACGGTGATCGAGTTCGAGCCCTTTACCCTGACCGAACCCTTCACCCGCGGCGAGATCCAGCTCCTGAATGCATCTGCAGAGGAGCTGGCGCAGGACAACAAATTGCACTTTGTGGCCTCGCCTGGAGGGGAAACCAATATTGTGATTGTGGATCCGGCCGGCATGGGCGACTCGAATCTGTATCTGCGGGGAGCGCTCGGGATCGCCGAGGGATCGGGCTTCGCGACGCGGGTTGTGCGCAATGTTCCCAATGCAAATGCGCTGGACGTCGCAGATGTTGTGATTCTCAATGGCGGCCCCCTCCCCGGCGGCGATGCGGGCGACAGATTGCGCGACTTCGTGGAGGGCGGCGGCGGACTTCTGATGGCGCTGGGCGAGCGTTCGACGGCGGCTTCGGTGCATGCGGATTTTCTGCCGGGCACAATCGGTGCGGTCGCCGAGCGATCCGACGAGCGCCACCTGGGCTTTGTCGATTACGACCACGCCATCTTCGAGGCCTTTCGCGGACCCCGCTCCGGCGACTTTTCCCAGGCGGCCTTCTACCGCACCCGCAGCGTGACGCCCACCGACGGTCAGGTTCTGGCCCGCTTCGACGATGGCAGCGCCGCCCTGATCGAGGGGCGCCGCGGTACGGGTCGCATCCTGATCTGGACCACCGGCCTGGACCGCTTCTGGAACAATCTTCCCCTGCAACCGATCTACCTGCCCTTCCTGCATCGTCTTGCGCACTACCTGGGCGGTCGCGGCGAGCTTCCCCCCTGGCACCTTGCGGGTTCGACGGTCAACCTGCCCGCCCTGGCCGAGGCAACGGGGTCGTGGGAGGTGCCCCCGGGAGCGGTGGCGATGGAGCCTGGCGGCGGATCGGTGCCGCTTGACGACGCCCTGGCCACCCTGACTCTAGACCGCGCCGGAATCTGGGAGATCCGTTCGCCCGGACTGCGCGCGGAGCACCCCTTTGCGATCGCGGCCAATGTCGATGTGGCCGAATCGGAGCTGACCCGCATGGATGTGGAGGCCTTCCGGGCCGCAGTGGGAGGTGCGGTGAACGCCGCAAGGAACGAAGATGATACGCGCAACGCGGAGGCAGCGCCGACCAACGACGAGATGGAGCGGGCACAGTCGCTCTGGCGCTACCTGCTGGCAGCCGCCTTCCTGCTTCTGATCGCAGAAACCATTGTGGCAAACCGGCTGTCGCGCGAGCGGACGCAGGAAGAGTGATTGATGCGGATATCCTGGAACGCAATCCCGGTATTCTGTCTGCCCTGCGAATGACTTGCTGTCCGCCAATTGCCAGAGATCGCCTCATTGGACTGGCAGGTGTTTCGCGGAGCCTGGTACAGCATGGGAAAAACAAGGCAATGCCGTCGCGAATGACACCTTCGGATTTGTATCGCAATCTGTCCCGAATCGGGCTTGTCCTGACACGCCTTGTTGATACTGAAGTTTGCCGGTGGGTTCCCGAGAAATCCGAGCCGGCCGAGGATGAAGGAACCTTGACGCAGCCGTCATTGCAGATCGGCTTCGCGGAGCCATTACAAATCCCGTCATACGCAACGCCCAGGAACAGCGTCAACTTGACAGTGCATCATCCTGGTTGACTGGACGTGGCTATCGGAAGGCACCGCTGGAAGATAGCAACAACACCGAATCGACGCATGCCGAATCCTTCTGTTTCCGAACAAGTGTGACAGGATGGCTGGATGAACATGGAGTCAGGACCATTGCAATACCGATCGATGTCATCGTGAAGCCCATTGGGGCGCGTTCCCCCTGAATCGGTCCTCACTGCCGAACCTCAAGACCATCGATTTGAAACAAACACAACCGGAATTCCATACCCTTATCCGATTCACCATGAATTCGCTGAATGGCCGGTCGGTGTTATCATACCATGCCCGATCCAAAGGATCACCCATTCGCCAGCGCGCTCGGTTTTATTCGCAATGATCCCTGGCAGGAGCGGCTCCTCCATGAAAAACTCCGGACACCATCAGATCCTGGGCGTGATCGGCCAGGTTCGTCGGCGCTGGCGTCTCCGGCTCCTCTTGCGGGGGCTGGCAATTGTCCTGGCTGGCGCGCTCGTCGTCTTTCTGCTTTCGGCGACCGGCCTGGAGGCGCTTCGCTTTGCGCCCGGGGCCGTCACCGGCGCGCGGGTGGCGCTCTGGGCGATCGTGGCGGTTCTGCTGGCGCGGTGGGTGCTCTGGCCCCTGTTGCGACCGGTCTCCGACGAGCGGGTGGCGCTGTATCTGGAAGAGCATGAGCCCTCGCTGCAATCGCGGCTCCTGACCGCAGTGGATTCGGTGCGGAGCGGGCGCCTCGCCGACAGCGACCTTTCGCGCGAGGTCGTGCGCACGGCGGTCGAGCGCTGCCGCCGCATCGACTATGGCAGGGGCATCGAGAGGCGCTCCATGCGCAGATCGGCGGGCATGGTAGGCGGCCTTGCCCTGATTGTGCCGCTCCTTTTCCTGACCGGCCCCGCCTTCCTTCGCCATGGGGTATCGGCGCTCTTCTTTCCGGTTCGCGCGGCCGAGTCAGTCAATCCCTACAGTGTGACGATCGAACCGGGCGATACCGTGATCTCGCGCAACTCCGACCTCATGATCTCGGCGGCGGCGCACGGCTTCGCGCCCGACGATGTTGTGCTGTATGCACGCAGCGCCGGACAGGCCGATTTCAGTCCGCTGCCGATGATCGAGGACGGAGCGGGCAGCTACGAAGCGCTTCTGCTCAATGTTGCCGAAGAGACCACCTACTACGCCGAGGCGAATGGCGTGCGTTCGGGCACCTTTACCCTGGGCGTCGCCGACCTTCCCGCCGTGGACCGGCTGGAGATGGTCTATCACTTTCCGCGCTATACCGGTCTGGCGCCCCGCCGCTTCGAGTACGGGGGCGATGTCGCGGCGCTGGCGGGAACCCGAGTCGAGCTCAATGTCACCCCGACCCTGGCCACCGGCGGTGCGCAGCTTGTGATCGATGGGGGCGACACGATTCGCATGGAGGCAGGGCCGGAGGGCGCCTTTACGGCATCGTTTGTGGTGCGCGAGAGCGGATTCTACGGGATTCGTCTTCTGGCCCGCGACAATCTCTGGGTGGCGGGCGCGCCGGAGTACCGCATCGATGTGCTGCACGACCAGGGGCCGTCAATCGCCTTCATCAGGCCGGGCCGGGATACGCAAGTCAGCTCAATCGAGGAAGTCTTTATCGAAGCTCGCGCCGACGACGATCTGGGGGTGGCCCGGATCGATCTTGTCTATCGCATCAATGGCGGCCCGCCCGATACGATTCGCATTCACAATTCGGGTGGCGCTCCCCTGACCGAGGTGGTTGCCGGACATACAATTTTTCTTGAGGAATATGCGCTCGCGGTGGGCGACCTGATCGCCTATCACGGGGTTGTGCACGATAATGCGCCGACCCCCGGTCAGGCCATGACCGACATCTACTTTCTGCAGGTGCGACCCTTCCAGCGCGAGTACCGCGAAGCTCCGGGAGGCGCTCCTCAGGGCGGCGGTGGCGGCGGCGGCGACATGGAGCAGGATCTCTCGGCGCTGCAGCGGCAGATCATCGCGGCCAGCTTCAATCTTGTGCGCGACCGCCAGAGCTACGGGGCCGATTCCTGGGAGGAAAACGTTGTCAGCGTAGCGCTCACCCAGGAGCGTCTGCGCGAACAGGTCGAAACTCTTGCACAACGGATTGTCAATCGGGGAATTGCCGGCGCCGACGAAGCTTTCCGGCAGATTTCCGAAGCTCTGCCTGCAGCGGTCGAGGCCATGAACGAAGCCACGGATTCGCTGCGCGCGCTGAACCCCGATGGGGCGATCGCGCCAGAACAGCGCGCCCTGCGGCAGCTCCAGAGAGCCGAAGAGACATATGAACGCTTCGTCTCGATGGACAGGCAAACGCAGCAGGGCGGAGGCGGTCAGGGAGAGCGCGGCCCCAACGCCGACGACCTGGCCGATCTCTTCGAGCTCGAGACCGACAAGTTGCGCAACCAGTACGAGACCGTTCAGCGGAGTCGTCAGGAGAGCGCCGACCAGGAGGTGGACGAGCTGATGGAAAAGCTGCGCGAGCTGGCCCGGCGGCAGGAACAGGAGCTGGAGCGCCAGCAGCGACGGGCGGCGGCGCAGCAGGGGGGACAGGGAGGCGGCAGCGATGCGGCCCGCGAGCTGGCGGAAGAAGCCGAAGAGGCCGCGCGTCAACTGGAGCGCCTGTCGCGCGAAACGGGCGACAACCGCTTGCAGGAAATTTCGCGTCAGTTGCAGCAATCCGCCGATGCCATGCGCCGGGCGGCGGCCGGTGGGGGAAGCGCAGGCGTGGCCGAGGCGCGTTCGGCTCTCAGGCGGCTCCGCGATGCGCGCGACGAATTGGGCGGAGCCCAGGACGAGCGTCTTGAGCGCGATCTGCAGGATGCGCGCGAACGGGTCGATGCGCTGGCCCGCCAGCAGGAGGATGTAGAGAACCGGATGGAGGCCATGGCCCGGGCTGGACGCCCCTCGACCGATCAGGTTGGGCGCATTCGCGAGACCAAGGAGGCGATGGCTGAAGAGGTGGGCGACATTCTTGCGCAGCTTGACCAGTTGGCCGCACAGGCGCGACGCGCCGATGCCCAGGGGGCGGAAGAGCTGGACGATGCAACGCGCACAATCCGCGAAACGCAGTTGCGCGAGCGGCTTCTCTATTCGCGCGGGCTTGTGGGGCGTCCCGGTCAGGAGGAATACGCCGAGGCCTTCGAAAACCAGACCGCACAGGCCATCCAGTCGCTGAGCAACCGCCTGGACGAGGCGACCGAGGCGATTCAGGCGCGCGCCGGGGGCGATGCGGCGGCCGAGGCGCTGGAATCGGCCCGCGATCTGGCGCGCAGCCTCGAATCAATGGAGCGGCGCCTGCAGGCAGAACAGGGGCAGGGCGGCGAGAGCCAGGACGAGGGGAACCGCCAGGGCGGGGATGGGAGTCAGTCGGGTGCGATCGGCGAGCGAGCCGGTGGCAGGCGGTTCGGCGCTGGTGGCGCCCCAACGGCCTTCGATCCGGACCGGATTCGGCAGATGCGGCGCGAGATTCGCGAACGATTGGGCGAGACGCGCGCACTGGGCGCTCTTCTGGAGCGAGCCGGAGCGAACCCGCAGGAGCTCGAGGACATGATCGAGGCGATGCGCGCGCTGGACCGCGAGGGCATCTACGCCGACCCACAGGCAGTGGCGCGTCTTCAGAGCGAGCTGGTCGAGGCGGTCAAGCAGCTCGAATTCCGATTGCGACGCGAGCTGGCGACCGACGACGAGGCCGGGCTCTTCCTCTATCAGTCGGGCGAAGTTCCCGACGAGTACCGGGCGCTGGTCGAGGAATACTACCGGCTGCTGTCGCGGGGCACGGGCAGCGAGGGCGGAAACCGATGAGCACGGAGCCCTTCCGGCCTCAACCCTGGAACGTCAGGGCAACCGACTGAACCATGACTCCCCCGTCGCCCGGCACCCGAACGATCCGCGAAACGGTCGCGATCGCCGCCCCCCGCGAGGTCGTATGGCGCGCCCTTACCGAAGCCGACCGCGTGGCCAACTGGTTCGCCCCGATCGCGTCGGGACGGGCCGGGCCGGGGGGCCACCTCACCGTCTCGTGGGGCACCGGAAGCGAATGGACGAGTCGCTTTACCGAGTGGGAGCCGCTGCGGCATCTGCGACTTGTGGACGAAATCCCCGACGGCACACCCGATCCGGGCAGCGCGATGGCCCTGGATTACCATCTTGAGGAGGTGGCCGGGAGGACGCGGCTCATCCTTGTAAACTCCGGGCTCTCGGCCGACCCCTCCTGGGACGACGGCGTTCGCATGATGACAAATGGGTGGCGCTTCTTCCTCTGGAATCTGAAGCACTATCTGGAACGACATCCCGAGGCGCACCGCACCATGATCAGCGCCCGCCCCCGGGTCAGCGGCACCCGGGCCGAAGTCTGGGAAAAGATCTTCGGTGCACAGGGCTGTATCGGGCTTGACAACAACACCTTTACCCTGTGGCCGGGTGGCGATCGGGCACAGACGGGAAGCGTTGTGCTGCGCGACCCTCCCTGGGCTCTTGCCGGACGAATTGAATCTCTGCACGATGGTGTTCTGCATGTGGAGCTCGAAGGTACGGGCGAGGGGTGGCGGCTGGGCATCTGGATCTCGGTCTACGATCCGGATGCGACACTTGTCGGGACGCTTGACCGCGACCTTGCACGCATGGTTGGGCGGCGCTTTCCCGAATCGGCGGAGTGACGAAGAGGACCGGGACGGCGCAGCCCGGTGAACCCGATGTCGAGTGCGCAACCGGGAGGTCCGGCCGGGATCGCCATAGTATTGGCGCTGTCGCAAAAGCTGAATCAATACGAATGAATATCGAAGAAACACCGAAACCGATACGCACAATTGGCGGCCTCGAGATTCTTGTGCAGAGCATGAACCCCGCACTTGCAGAGAGTTGGCTGGCCGGAACCGATGGGCCCGCCATGGCTGCACGCCTTCGCAGGAAGCGCCTGGGACTGGTCGCACACCCGGCCTCGGTCACATCGCGGTTGGAGTTCGCGGCCGACGCCCTGCTGCGCAGTCGCTTCAATCTGTGCGCGCTCTTCGGTCCTCAGCACGGGGCGCGGGGCGAAAAGCAGGACAACATGATCGAATCGGAGCACTATGCCGATCCCGTCACCGGTCTGCCCGTTCATTCCCTTTACAGCGAAGTCCGCAAACCGACGCCTGCCATGCTCAAGGGGCTGGACACAATTCTCTTCGATCTGCAGGATGTCGGCACGCGCGTCTATACCTTTATCTGGACAATGGCTCTTGTCATGGAGGCGTGCGCTGAACACAATATACAATTTGTGGTTTTGGATCGCCCCAATCCGATCGGCCTGAATGCGGTCGAGGGACCTGTGGTTCAGGCGGGCTACGAATCGTTTGTGGGTCTGCACCCCCTTCCACTTCGCCATGGAATGACTGTCGGCGAGATCGCCCTCTGGCTGAATGCGCCCACGGATACGGGAGGACGCGGGATCGGCTGCCCGCTGGAGGTGGTGCGGTGCCATGGCCTCGACCGGAATTCAGACACAGCAATGGGGAATCGCGGACTTCCCTGGGTTATGCCCAGCCCAAATCTTCCCGGTCCCGAATCCTGCCTTGTCTATCCGGGCATGGTTTTGCTCGAAGGAACCAACCTGTCGGAGGGCCGCGGCACCACACGCCCCTTCGAACTTTTCGGCGCCCCATGGATCGATCCCGTGGCCTTTGTCGCGCGCCTCAACGAGGCACAGCTCCCCGGGATTGTCTTTCGCCCCTGCCACTTCGAGCCCACCTTCAACAAACACGCCGGGCAACTGTGCGGCGGCGCCCAGCTTTACCCAACCGGCCCCGGCTTCAAACCGGTGCGCACCGCCATCGAGATTCTGGTTGCGGCCCGCGAGCTGGCTCCCGGCCACCTTTCCTGGATCGATCCCCCCTACGAATACGAGGAGATCCTCCCCCCGATCGACATTCTATGGGGAAGCCCGGCGCTGCGCGAGGGCGTGGACCGGGGCGACGCGACCGATACGATTCTGGCCGCGTCCACAGGCGGAAACCGCGAGCCCTTCCCGGCACGCGATCAACATCTGTTATATTAGCCTTTGCGTATGTATGCGTACAATGTTGATTTTTGCAAAATGAAATAATTTCGAGATGATTCGGCATGGCTTGAACGCCTATCCCAGATGCACAATCTCGACATTTTCCCAGTGTTCCTGCAGATACTCCGCGACCAGTCGCCGGTGACAGTGCTCCGGGGTGTCCTCGCTACATAAAAGACATGCTCCATCGACAATGGCGGGATCGAGCGCATCCTCGATCCTGCGTTTTGTCATCAGAGCATGAAACTGCTTTTCGTAATCCTGCCAGCTCCCCTTCTTTTTCTTGAAGCCGTCAAGAATCGACCGGGTCGGCGCCAGATCGGGACGGTGGAGGTAATCGATGTTACAGATTTCGCGCAGAAAATAGGCCAGATCATGCTTCTTCGCAAAACCGGCCAACTGCGAAACGTTGTTCAGGCGCACGTCCAGAAGTCTCTGCACGCCGGCGTCGCGCAGAAGACCGAAGAAACGCTCGGCTCGTTTTTTGGTAAATCCGATTGTATAAATTTTCATGATCGTTTTCCTTTCTCAAATTGATGTTTGAGCGCTCTCCGCAGCGAAGGCAATTTTCTCCTCCTGCATTTCGTAGGCCCGATCCTTCAGCTCGGCGGAGCTCATGAACAGATCGTGCTCCGGCAGCCCGAGACCGGTCGCCAGACGCTTCATGGCTTCACTGTGCGCTTCGGTTCGACCATCCGCCAGAATGTGAATCACCCTGACCCCTTCCTCTTCCAGTCGGCGGCCCACCAGAATGGTCCGGTGGCACTCCAGCGGCTCCTTTTCGGCACACATCAGGGCAATTCTATGATCGGAAATCCCACGTCGCAACCTGTTTATGCCCGATTGAAAGAGAGCCGTCGCAGCCAGCCGATCGTACCGCACACGGCCACCCTCGTAGCAGTTCCTGTCGTCGCTTCGCGCACCTAATTCTGCACCGAAGAAACCATACCGGATATTGTGTTCACGCAATGCCGATCGTATAGCCTCGCGGTTATACTGCGGCTGCCAACGGCTATATGGAACCGACCGCACATCTGCAACCACATCGATGTTGTGGCGCGCCAGCAGCGCCAGGAATGCCTCAATTGAATGTATCGAGTGTCCGATTGTATATATTTGTGAAAGCTGTTCGTTTTTTTTCATGATAACCTCGAAATGATGGCGGCAACAAGTTTATAGCAATGTTCCTTGAATGGCTCGCCAAGGCTGATCGTAAGAAACGCTTCTGGAAGGTCGTGTTCGCCATCGGGAAAAGACAGGAAACGCCGTTCGATATAGGGGTCGGTGACCCTCAGGGCATAGCTGGTTCCGTCGAATGAAAACATGGCTTGTACACGTCGTCTGATATCGCCGAACTCTCTACCTGGTGCAAACACCTTCAGACGGAGCGAATGGACATGAATCAGCTTCAGGGAGCTGGTTTCGGTGGCTGCTTCTGTCAACGACACGCGATCATTCTGTCCGTGATATGTAGAAGAACCGTTATGCCACAGCGTACCACTCATATCTGAAAAACGAATTAACTTATGCCAACTACCCTGCCCAACCCGCCTCCAGTAGTACTGAGGATCAAGCAACCAATTTTCGCGTTGGTATTCATCCGGCTGATGTTTCAACAACGGAATGTCAATAATGTCCAGCACCTTTGGATCGGCTCCATTTTCATATTGACGCTCGGACTCCGCGACTTCCTGTATTCGCGACTGCTCACCGGCCGGATCCACACACCCGGACCCTTTGTCAAGACTTCGCGACCGGCAATGCACCGACCGGACAGCTTTCGCGAATTGGCGAGACAGAGAATCCTTTTGACTGGCATGACCACAGACTCCGGCAAGTGTAAACGCATGTAAATGGATCTATGGAATAGATTATCGTCACCCCCCTCCCTTGAGTCAAGGTAGTACCTCCCTGAAACCCTTGAGTGTTTTTCGTCGGCCAAGCAACGCCAGATACCGAGCAACAAGCTCACAACGCCTCCGCCAGATCCACCACCAGGGGCAGGTGATCGGATTTCTCCGTGTCGGCGGCAAGAACCTCGAGGGTGGCGCGGGCTTCGGCAGAGAGGTCGGCGGCATCGAAGACGAAAGCCCGGGCGACGGTCAGGGTGCTGCCGCGATAGAGAAGGAAATCCAGGCGGCCCGGCGAGAAGGGGTCGTCGCCCCAGGTGCTGCGCCAGGTCGAGAGCGAGCGGTCGCGGAGGCGGATTGGGCGCGCAACTTCGAGATTTTCGCCTCTCGCACCCAATCCCTGCCGCAGGGCCGCGAGAGGGCGGGCGGAACCCACAAGATTAAGGTCGCCGGCGATCACCAGCCCAGCGTCCGGGTTGTCGGCCAGCGTGGCCTGGATTGCACGGTTGAGGGTGCGGGCCTGGAGTTCCCGCAGGCGATCGCGTGGCGATCCATCGTAGCCCGCACTCTGCAGATCGACCGGCACCAGGAGGATCTCGCGCCCCAGGGCCTCAACCCATGCACCGGTGGCCGAAAGTCCGCCCCGGGCCTCTGCTTCGGCCAGCGCGGAGGGGCTTGCCATGCCGGGGGCCTCGGCCGCATCGCCGACCTCGGTCAGCCAGCGCTCCAGGGCACCGGCTTCGTACTCGATGCGCGACATCGCCGCCACTCCGCGCAGCGGCAGGTTGCGGGCACCGACGGCTGTTCGCTGTCGTCCGCCTCCGGTTGCCAGCCACCACTGCCATGAATCCGCTCCGGGGGTGCCCCGCGTCACGCCATTCATAAAGCGTTTCAGGTCGTCGAGGTCAATCGTCGCGGGGAGTTCATCCAGAAGCAGCACGTCGGGCCCGAGCGCCTGCACAACCCGCCGGAATGCATCCTGGTTGAAGCGGAAACTCATGCTTGAGACATTCCATGCAACAATGCGCAGAGTGCCCTCTTCCTGGGCCACTGCAGCGGCGTCGAGCAGCGGGGGATCCGGCCCCGGCTCGGTGGCCAGGGTGTGGGTGAAGATGGCGGTTTCGTCGGCCACGCTTCCCAGGAGCAGATACCGCAACCGGCCACGCACCTGGGGCTTGTCTGGCGAATCGGCAGACTTGACGGCGCTCTTCAGCCCTGTCCGTTCGATCCGAATCTCGAAGCGATCGGAGGAGTGGGTCGGCGCCAGCAGCAACCCGACCGCACCCGCACTCTCGGTGGGGCCCGTGCCCCGGGCATCAATCCGGCGGATTCCGACACCGGATCCATGGTCTCCCGAGGCTCCAGCGACCGGTCGGCTCAGAATCACAACCAGATCGGCTCCATCCACCCCACCATAGAATCCCCCGGTGTCCGGGTCGCCATCGGAATCCAGCACAACTTCAACCGACCCGCGCATTCCCTGGGCGGTGACGACGCCACCCAGTTCGGCCAAAATATGCAGAAAGCGGGAATCGTCCTGAAGAAAAATCGCCCCCAGATCGACCGGCGAGCCGGCCGGCGCGTCGCCCGCAGGATCTGCCACCGCCGCCTCCACGCCTGCCCAATCATCGAAGTCGCCATCGGTCCATGGCTCAACCTGTCTCGACGCAACCACTCGATCTTCGCCAATCTCTGCGTGGTGACTGTCGTGTGCGCCGCATGCAGTCAGCAGCATCAGCGAAAGCGCCAGCGTCTTTACCGGAAAAATTGACGGTGTACGATTTTTATCACAATTCATAACACAATTCATATCACAATATTCGACATAATTTCTGCAAGACATTGTTCGCCCTCCGCTGCGCGGGAATGCTCCGCCCCAAATACAACGCGCGCGCCATGCCACCCTGCATGAACCCTATGCACCCACCACCGGCCAGGGAGTCCAGTCGCGCCACTTGCCGCGGGTAAAGTCGGGAAACTCGACCGGCTGACTTCCATTGGCCACGCTGATTTCGGAGAGCTCGCAGACCGCGCTCAGGGCCGCTGCATCATAGACATTCATGTCGAGCGGAAGGCCTTCGCGCAAACACTTGACCAGCCGGTAGTCCTCCATGAAATCCATGCCGCCATGACCGGCTCCGATCGACGCTTCGCGCAAAGCCTGCCAGAGCGGGTGCTCGAACTCGTCATAGTAGGCATCGGCCTCTTCCCAGCGGTGCGACGGACTCCGGCCCTCGATATACACGCGGTCGGGGTAGCCCTGGAAGATTCCGCGCGTGCCCTGAACCTTGTTGATGCGGTCGTAGGGACGGGGAAGGTTGGTGTCGTGGGCAACATAAATTGTCTTGCCGAGAGCGGTTTGCACAAGGCTGCCATTCACGTCGCCCAGAGCAAAGGTCTCGGCGCGCTTCGGGTGGTCCTCCGGGTAGTTGGCCATCGCCCATTCCTGCAGTCCGCGCGACGGGCCGCTCATGGAGACCAGGTGTGCAAAGCGGTCGCCGCGATTGATATTCATGCAGTTGGCGACAGGACCCAGACCATGGGTAGGATACAGATTGCCATTGCGCGTCCAGGAGTGATCGCGCCGCCAGAGACCTTCGCCTTCGTCGGCAAATTTGATCGCGCGCAGGTCGTGCAGATAGCCGCATTCGGCGTGCAGGATCTCGCCCAGCAGTCCCTGTCGCACAAGATTGAGGCAGAGAAGTTCGGGCCGTCCATAGTTGACATTTTCCATCATGACGCAGTGACGACCCGTCTCTTCGGCGGTCTCGACCAGGCGCCAGCAGTCGTCGAGCGTATATGCGGCAGGAACCTCGGTGGCCGCATGCCTGCCCGCCTCCATCGCCGCCACGCAGACCGGCACATGCCAGCGCCAGGGGGTGGCCGTATAGACAAGATCGACATCGGCTTCGACCGAGAGACGCTCGAAGTCGGTTTCGCCGCGGGTATAGAGAGTCGGCCGGGGGTGTCCGGCTTCTTCGACAATTGCGGCAGCGCGCTCGGCGTGGGATTCGCGAATGTCGCAGATGGCGGTCACCACGCACCCATCGATGCGAACCAGATTCCGTATATGCGCCGTTCCCATTCCCCCGACGCCCACAAAGCCGATGCGCACCCGCTCAATGGGCGGCGCAGCCAGGGGATGATCGGGAGCTGGGCCCAGGGGCTGCGGAGGCGTGCCGGTGTGAAGCTCGGCGGCGCGATCCGAGGAGCCGTTCGGGGTTTCCGTGGCGTCGTCGCTGCAGGAGATCAGCGCGGTGGCGGCCGTGCCGAGGGCGCCAGCCCTGAGAAAGCCCCGTCGGTCGAGGCCGGAGCCCCCCTGCGCAGAGGCGGTGGCAGGTTCGCTCGTGGCGGAGCTCTTCGGATTCGGAGTCGTCTTCATGGGGAACGTGTCCTGATCTGATGGTTGCCCTGAGTATGCCGATGATTTCCGGGCGCGGTGATTCGCCCCTGCCCATGTCCTCTTGGGGAGGATGAATGATCCGTCGGCTCTGCGCGGTGAACTCGGCCCTGCGCGGTGAATCAGCGCTGTGAAATCAGTGCGGTGGATCGGTCGCCCGCACCGGATCATCGTACCGCAACCGCGGATGCAACGCCAACAGCGCCGCCACTCCTGCCACCGGCATCGAAAGCAGCGCCGCCACCTGCGCACCGGTCGCATCGGCCAGAACGCCGGTCACCATGACCCCCATCGCCCCAACCGCCCAGGCCAGCCCCATGACAATTCCCGAGGTGGCGCCGGCTGCGCGCGGGTCCATCTCCTGCGCCATCACCACGATCGGAGGCAGGGGCGCCATTCCCAGGAATCCGGCCGCCGCAATCGCCACCAGTCCCCCCACACTCCAGGGCCCCAGCCAGAGCGCCAGAAGGTGCGCCGGCAGCGCCAGGGCGCAGAGACGAAAGAGCAGCCGCGGACGGCTCATGCGGTCGGTGAAGAAGCCGCCGGCCAGCGTCCCGAAGGCCTGCATCCCCATGTAGAGCGAGAGCGACATCGCCCCCAGCCTTTCCGACCCCCCCATCCCGGCCACGATGATCGGCGCCATGGTCAGAAAGACGCGCTGCACAAAGGCCATGGCCGCACTGACGCCAAAGATGATCCCGAGCGGCCCGGCCAGGCGGCGCAGCACTGCGGCGGGGGTCGGCGGAGGCGTTGCGCCCCTGGTTTCGCGGCGCCCGCTCGGAAGCCCGCGGTAGAAGAGCGGAGCCAGAACGACGGCGGGCAGGAGCGCCACCCAGAGCCCCCCGAGTCCGGCCCACCCCACAAGCGCAACCGCAACCAGCGGCCCGAGAGCGGAACCGGCCGCGCCCCCGAAGGAGAAGACCGAATAGCGAACGCCGCCGCCGCGACCGGCGCTGACCCGCACCGCATACGAGGCTCCCGGCGGATGAAAGGCCGCGCTGCCGAACCCGCCGAGCACCAGCAGAAACAGAAGCGTCCAGAAGGTAGGGGCAAAGCCGATCAGCGAGACGAAGATGGCGCTTGCAACCATTCCCCCGACGGCAAAGATGCGGCGGCCGAAGCGGTCGGCAAGGTAGCCGAAGATGGGTTGCGGCAGGGCGATGGCAATGGCCGAGGCGGCGCCCAGGGCGGCGGCGGCGGCGATCGAGAGCCCCATGGATTCCATGATGCGGGGCAGGAGCGGGGGCAGCATCGCGGCGAAGCTGTCGTTGATGAGGTGGGCAAGCGCCACAATGATCGCCACCCGCACGGCGCCGCCGGGCGCGGAAGGGACCGCAGGGGCGGCGGGGGCGACAACGACCGCAGGGGCGGCCGGAGAGGGAGGAAGGATGGGGGCCCGCATGGCGAGGGGAGCGATCCTCTGACAGACTGCCAGGTGGCTTGAGGGATTGCAGTGGGTTAGAATGGAGGGCCGCGTTCGTTTGCGGCCCGGTCAGCGTCGTCGTTCAGGCAGGGAATCCCTGCACGGAGGAATTTCACGAATGATTCGATCAGGAACCACCCCACCTCTCTCTCTTTGGGCTGCATCCCTGGCCGCCCTGCTGACTCTGCAGGGTTGCGCCTCGGCCTATACCGCAGCGCCCGTTCCCGCGCCCACCCGTCCCGATCCCGCCGATGCGGCCCGGCTGGAAGCGCTCTACCGGGCCCGCGCCGACAGTGTGCGAATGAATCATCACCCCGCCGATGCACACTTCATGTCGGGCATGATCGGCCACCATGCACAAGCGCTCGTCATGTCGGGGTTTGCGCCCGGAAATGGCGCCAGTCCGCAGATTCAGACGCTGGGCGCGCGCATTATCAACGCCCAGAAGGACGAAATTGCAGTCATGCAGGAGTGGCTGCGCGACCGCGATCTGGAGGTTCCCGAAATCCACATCGAAGACGGCCATCTGATGGTGCATGGCCCCGAACACGCGATGCACATGCCGGGAATGCTGACCCCCGCACAGATCGAGGAGCTTCGCCATGCGCGGGGCGCCGAGTTCGACCGCCTCTTTCTGACCTACATGATTCAGCACCACCTGGGCGCCGTGACGATGGTGCACGAACTCTTTGCCATCGACGGGGCCGCCCTCGACGATTTCGTCTTCAAGCTCGCTTCCGACATCCAGGCCGATCAGGGATCGGAGATCGCGCGGATGGAGCGAATGCTGAACGCGCTCAGTCCGCAGGGCCGGTAGTCGGTCGCATCACGCCAGCCGCACAATCCGCCGCATTCCCAACTCACCGAAATTACAGGAAACCATCGCCATGACACCCTCTCTCCTTCGCACATCCAGGGGCGCATTTGCGCTCTCGGCGCTGACCGCGCTTCTGCTGCTGGGCGGATGCACAACCGGCGGCGCCATGCGCAGCACCGGCTTCAGCCTCAATCCTCCCGACCCCGATCCGCGGGTGGGACTTGCGCCCGGTCTCTTTGACGCCGGCGAGGCGATCTGGAATCTGCGGATGATCTCGACCACGCCCCCGCCCGAAGAGTTCGTGGGCAGCACCAACTCGGATCTGGCCTTTACCGGCAACTACGCCATTCAGGGCAACTACGACGGCATTCAGATCTGGGACATCTCCGATCCGCGCACCCCCCGCTCGGTGGTCACATATGTCTGCCCGGCTTCGCAGAGCGATGTCTCGGTGCACGAAAATCTGCTCTTCGTTTCGGGCGAGGGGTTCGGCGGGCGGCTCGACTGTGGCGGAGGGGGCGTTGAGGAGGCGGTCAGCCAGGAGCGGCTGCGCGGGATTCGCATCTTCGACATTTCGGACATTGCCAACCCCGAGTATGTGGCGAATGTGCAGACCTGTCGCGGTTCGCACACGCACACCGTGCTCAAGCACCCCAACGACGACGACAATGTCTATGTCTATGTCTCGGGTTCGGCTCCGGTGCGCCCGGCCGAAGAGCTGGCCGGTTGTTCGGGGCTCATGCCGGGCGAGGATCCCAATACGGCGCTCTTTCGCATTGAGGTGATCCGGGTTCCGCTGGCCAATCCGGCGGCGGCCGCAATTGTGAGCTCGCCCCGAATCTTTCAGAATCTGGTCGCGGCGCCCACGCACGGACCCTCGGAGGCCGACATTGTGGAGATTGACGCGGCGCGCGCGCGCGGAGCCTTTGTGGTGGAGTTCAATGGCCAGTCGCAGGTTCTTCCCGATGGCATCACCGCAGAGATGCTCTCCGGGATTGTGCAGCAACGGGGCGGCACGGGAGCCCCGACGGCGGCCGACAGCGCATCGCTCCGCACCATGCTCCAACAGATGATCGAGCAGCAGACGCAGCAGGAAGTAGGCGACGGCCCCGCACCCGGACCCGATCAGTGTCACGACATTACCGTCTATCCGGCGATTGGTCTGGCGGGGGGCGCCTGCGAGGGCTATGGATTGCTCCTGGACATTCGCGATCCGGCCAACCCGACGCGCATGGCCGCAGTGGCCGATTCCAACTTCTCGTACTGGCACTCGGCCACCTTCAGCAACGACGGCAGCAAGATCCTCTTTACCGACGAGTGGGGCGGGGGCGGCGCGCCGAAGTGCCGCGCTCTGGACCCGATGGAGTGGGGCGCCAACGCCATCTTCACGATCGAAGAGGGCGAGATGGTCTTCCAGAGCTACTTCAAGCTGCCCGCCGCGCAAACCTCGGAAGAGAACTGCGTGGCGCACAATGGCTCGCTGATCCCGATTCCGGGACGCGACATCATGATCCAGGGGTGGTACCAGGGGGGAATTTCGCTGATCGACTGGACCGATCCCACAAACCCCTTCGAGATCGCCTATCACGACCGCGGCCCCGTCGATGGCGAACGCATGGTGATGGGCGGAAGCTGGTCGGTGTACTGGTACAATGGCCTGATCGTGAACTCCGAGATTGCGCGCGGCCTGGACATCTTCGAGCTCGTGCCCAGCGATGCCCTGACACAGAACGAGATCGACGCGGCCAACTCGGTTGTGCTGACGCACCTGAACTCGCAAGGCCAGCCGGTGTACGAGTGGCCCGCAACCTTTTCGCTGGCGCGCGCCTACCTGGACCAGTTGGAGCGGTGGAATGGCCTGCCGCAGGACCGGATCGACGATGTGCGCAGCCAATTGGCCGAAGCTGAAAATATGCCGAACATGGGGCAGGGCGACATGTTGAGTGCCCTGGCCTCGTCGCTGGAGGCCGAGGCGATGGGCGCAATGGATTCGGCGAAGGTGGCCATGCTGGCCGAGGCGGTGCAGAGACTGGCAGACGGGATGTAGGCGCAGCCGGAGGGACCGAGTTCCCCTTGCCGGCTTCCGGCATCGGGCTTGAAAAACGGGTTGCCCCTCCTCCGGCCCCTGCGCGGGCCGGCCCGGGTGGTGGCCGTGGCCTTGCGGCGCGCGCGCAACCCCCTGAATTGAGGGAATCGGGTATCCTGCGAGTTGCCAAATGGCTTGTCCACGATGCACTCTTGATGAACCCGCGCATCTCTCTGCGCCGGGTCGGACAGCCCTCCCGCCTCTTCCAAGGATGACCCCGATGACCCCCTCCCTGCCCCGCCCTCGCCTCCATGCGGCCCCGCGCCTTCGCCCGGCTACCCTTCTGCTGCTGGCGCTGCTGGCCGGTTGCGCCTCTGCCGACAGCTTCAGCTTTGCGGCTCCCGACCCCGATCCGCGGGTGGGACTTGCGCCCGGTCTCTTCGACGCCGGCGAGGCGATCTGGAATCTGCGAATGATCTCGACCACGCCCCCGCCCGAGGAGTTCGTGGGCAGCACCAACTCGGATCTGGCCTTTACCGGCAACTACGCCATTCAGGGCAACTACGACGGCATTCAGATCTGGGACATCTCCGATCCGCGCACCCCCCGCTCGGTGGTCACATATGTCTGCCCGGCTTCGCAGAGCGATGTCTCGGTCTATGACAATCTGCTCTTCGTCTCGGGCGAGGGGCTGGGCGGGCGGCTCGACTGTGGCGAAGGCGGAGTGGCCGAGGCGGTCAGCCAGGAGCGGCTGCGCGGGATTCGCATCTTCGACATTTCGGACATTGCCAACCCCGAGTATGTGGCGAATGTGCAGACCTGCCGCGGCTCGCACACGCACACCGTGCTCAAGCACCCCGGCGACGACGACAATGTCTACATCTACGTTTCGGGGTCGTCTTCGGTGCGCCCGGACGCAGAGCTGGCCGGCTGTTCGGGGCTCATGCCGGACGAGGATCCCAACTCGGCGCTCTTTCGCATTGAGGTGATCCGGGTTCCGCTGGCCGATCCGCAGACAGCCGCAATTGTGAGCTCTCCCCGGATCTTCGAAGGACTGACGGCGCCGGAGCGTCATGGATTGGCGCCGGGCGACTACCGCGAGATGGAGGCGGCGCGGGCGCGGGGCGCCTTTGTCGGATCGAGACGGGGACTGCCCCGCATTCTGCCCGATCGCATGGCCAATCCGATGCTCGACAGCATTGTGGCGGCGCGGGGCGGGATGGGTGCGCCGACAGCGGCCGACAGCATGGCGCTGCAGACGATGCTCGACGAGCGCATGGCGGCGGAGCAGGCGGCCCAGGCGGAGGCGACCGATTCCGAAAACCCCGGACCCGGACCGACGCAGTGCCACGACATTACCGTCTATCCGGAGATCGGTCTGGCGGGGGGCGCCTGCGGCGGCTACGGACTTCTGCTCGACATTACCGATCCGGCCAACCCGATGCGCATGGCCGCAGTGGCCGATTCCAACTTCTCGTACTGGCACTCGGCCACCTTCAGCAACGACGGCAGCAAGGTTCTCTTCACCGACGAGTGGGGCGGGGGCGGCGCGCCGAAGTGCCGCTACGACGACCCGATGGAGTGGGGCGCCAACGCCATCTTCACAATCGAAGAGGGCGAGATGGTCTTCCAGAGCTACTTCAAGCTGCCTGCGCCGCAGACGACCCTGGAAAACTGCGTGGCGCACAACGGCTCTCTGATCCCGATTCCGGGCCGCGACATCATGATCCAGGGGTGGTACCAGGGGGGGATTTCGCTGATCGACTGGACCGACCCCGCCAACCCCTTCGAGATCGCCTTCCACGACCGCGGCCCCGTCGATCCCGATCGCATGCGAAGCGCCGGAAGCTGGTCGGTGTACTGGTACAACGGCCTGATCGTGAACTCCGAGATCGCCCGCGGCCTGGACATCTTCGAGCTCGTGCCCAGCGATGCCCTGACGCAAAACGAAATCGACGCGGCCAACTCGGTCGTGCTGTCGCAGCTCAACTCGCAGGGCCAGCCGATCTTCGAGTGGCCCGCGACCTTTGCCCTTGCGCGCGCCTACCTGGACCAGTTGGAGCGGTGGAATGGCCTGCCGCAGAGCCGAATCGACGATGCGCGCAGCCGTTTGGCCGAGGCCGAAGAGATGCTGAATTCGGAGCGCGGGGCCGCGCTGAACGCGCTGGCCGAAGAGCTGACAGGGATGCAGGTGGGGGCAGGCGATGCCGCGAAGGTGGCCGCGCTGGCGGAGGTGGTGCGGGGGCTGGGGGAGGGGTGATGGGGGGAGGAGGTGATGGGTTGAGAAACCATGAACCACAGAATGTGTGAAGAAACGCTATGAAAGACGGCATTACGAAACTGAGCGAGCTTCTCAAAGGCGACTGGCTTTTTGAGATTCCGGTGTACCAGCGCGGATACGCCTGGGAAGAGGAGAACCTGCGCGATTCTGTGGGACGATCTCTACTATCTTGGCAACCGCGACCACTACTTCGGCACCATTCTGCTGAAAGATATGGAAAAAAAGACGCGAGTCGGCCTGACAATCTTCGAGCATTACGATGTGATTGACGGCCAGCAACGGCTGACGACAACGATCATTCTGCTGCGCGAACTGCTCGGACAGATCAGGGAGTTCGGAGACGAGGAAATGAACAGTGAGGCGGACAGACTCGAGGAGAGCTGCATCGGTCGCGCATCCCACTACAAGTTGACCATCGGTGGCGACGACAAACTGTTCTTCCGGGATGAGATCCTGACCACAGACACCAATCCCGCGCCCAAAACCCGGACCCAGGAGCGGTTATCCAAAGCCCAGAGCTTCTTCCGCGACCAGTTCAACCAGGAGCGAGAGAAGAAGGGAGAGGGATACGCCGATTTCCTGATAGAGCTTATAGGCAATTTCGACCGGCTGCAGGTTATGCAATATATTGTGCCATCGGATGCCGAAGCGGTTCGCATGTTTGAGACGGTGAACGACCGTGGGCGCCCGCTGACCAATCTGGAAAAGACAAAGAGCATTCTGATGTACGCTGCGTACCTGGTGCTTGACTCCAGTCAATTGGACGCCCTGCTTGGCGAGCTGCAGCAACGCTTCGCGAAAATCTATAGATGCTTTATGGCGATCGAGGATGGATTGGAGCTGCGCGACCCCGGCGAGACGATTCAGGGCTATCACCACATCTTCTATTTCGGGAGTGACTCGCACGATCACATGCGGGTGCTCAAGGATCGCCTTATGAAGGCGAGCAGAAGGGATAAGCCGGGTTGCGAGGAATTGATTCGCGATTTTGCCCGAAGCCTTGAGCGGGCGTTTATCTCGGTACGGGAGATGGCGCTGTATAGGGAAAGGGATTCGGTCGGACGCGGCCTCGAAAGATTGATCCAGATCGGTCGCATGGGCAACCTGTACCCGCTCCTGATCGTCGCGTGGCAGAAGTTTGGCGACGCCTCTGAACGTACAGAGATTCTTCGTCTTCTTGAGGCCTTCGTGTTTCGGGTGTACCGTGTTGGCAGACTCAGAAGCCATACCGGTCGGAGCCGGATGAATGGATTGGCGCACGAACTTTACTGGAATGGCACCTTCGCCGACATCCAGCAGGAGCTGGTCGATATCAATCACTTTTTCCAAAATAATACCCATTTTCGCCAAGGATTGGCGGACATCTGGTGCTACCATCGTCTCGGCACCGGAATGATCCGATACCTGCTCGCGCAATATGAAGAGAAGCTGCGCCGGGATGCGCAGGAACCCCTGGCAGTGGACCTCGACACGATTCTCTCATCCGGCTACGAGACAGAGCATATCCTGCCGCAGAGTCCGCAGGGAATTGACGAGAAGAGCGAAGAGGAAAAGGCCTCACACCAGAGAATCGTCCATCGATTGGGCAATCTGACGATCACATCGAAGGAATTCAATCGGTGCCTGAGCAACCATTCGTTTCAGGCAAAGAAGGAGGGCGTGAGGTGTGAAGGGAAACGAGGGGAGATGATCTGTGCATACCGGGACTCCCTTTTGCGCGTTCAGAAGGATCTGGCGGCGTACGACCAATGGAACGAAACGGAAATTCAGGAGCGCGGCGACAAAATCATCGATTTCGCTCTTGAGCGCTGGCGAATTGATCCGGTGGCCGGTTGAGCCGCCGGGATTACACGCAAGTCAACCTGCCGGGATATGGGTGGATTCTCTCTTCCGCGCCAGCTTCCCGCGGGAATCTGCCGCCCTCCGGCCCCTGCGCGGGCCGGGTGGGGAAGCAGCCGGGCCGCGGAGGTGCGCGCGCGCTACACCAATAGCGTAACGCTCAACGAGAACCAGGCCAGGGCCGGTGCGCGTCGCCCTGCACCAACCCCTGCAACGCACGGTTCGCGCGGGGTCCGGGCCACGCTATAGGGTGCGCAAGATTTTGGGCGGGGCGAGTATGGCGGATTATCGGTGGGGGTGATGCTGCCGACCCGGGATTTCGGTGGCCATTGCCCGTCCCATTGCCGTCATGGGGTCGAGAATTCCGTAGCTGCCCATTCGCATGGGACCGCCACCGAGAAAGATGCGCGTGCCCAGCGACAATACCCAGAAGGATGAATCCATTCCGGGGAAGCCTCGGGGAGCAACACTGCCTCGCTCGGTGCCAACCTGGTGGTATTGAAATTCCAGGAAGGGGCGCAGGCTGACCGGATATGCGCTCAATTGGCGGGCGTAGGCCGCTGTAGCGATCAGCCACCGGGTTGCGCCGATGGCGTGACCGGCGTGGTCGTAGCGGTAGAAGTCGTTCGAGCCGGGCAATCCCAGCCGCGCATACTCCGGCCGGGTGGCGTATTCAAGCCGCAGATAGGGTTGATGACGGTTCACATCGTAGCTCATCTCGGCCAGAAGGCTTGTGTATCCTTCCGAACCCTCCGGCTCGCTCCCCGAAGCTTCGGCCAGAGCGTAGAAGATGCCCGGACCGACCGGTCCCGCATGACGCAGGGCCCCATTCAGAAGCCGGGTGGTCTCTTCGTGACCATGGTGCGATTCGGTGACGCGCGCATATGAAGCGGACGCCTCCCACAGGGTGGCGGATTCGGGCCCGGAGCTCCAGCGGCGCGTCAGCCGGCCCGACCAGGAATCGGGAAAGCTGTGAATGTTGGCGAAGTCATATGGGCCTACCGGTTCCGCGCCCCCGAAGACGCCTGCCTCCACGCTCCATCCGCCCAGACGCCAGACCGCATTGAGGGTCCAGCGCTCGAGAATCTGCGAGAGGTGATGATTCGTGGGGTACTTCAGCCCGGGACGCGACATGGGATCGTCGGTCCCGTAGGGCGCGAACCCCTTGCCAGCCGAGAGCGACAGTTCGCCGCCGCCGTCACTCCACAGATTCCAACTGAGCATTGCCTCGTGAAGAAGGGTGTGCGGATGGCGCTTGTCGATGTACCCCTCGCCCCAGCCGCCGTAGGTGAACTCGCCTCCTTCCAGCGTCAGCCCCTCGAAGTTGAGCGTCGTGCGGAGCACAAGCCGACCCGATGGACTTTCCAGATTGACCATCAGCGCCGGCTGGGTCAGGTACCACTCGGTGCGCCGAAGATCGCCGCCTGCACCATTGTCCGGACCGCCGCCGGTGACCACCGGAAAGATCTGGCCCATTCCGACAAGCCGCCAGTTGCCCAGCGGCAGGTGGACCATGTCGTGGTGCATTGCAGGGGGTTCCGTCCCGGCGCTGGCGGGCGGATGCATGTGCTGCGCGGAGATCTGACCGGGAAGCAGGCAGAGTGGAAGAACGAGTGCCGACGCAGAAAGAGCGCGGGCGTATGCCAGGAGTCGATGTGTGTACATGAAAATCCTCGCCATGGAGAATGAATGAATCCCCGGGCCGACAGGATAGGACCCCGGGGAATGGACGCCATTCAGAACTCAGGCGCCGTGGCGAGGAGGGGGATCGATGCTCCGGGCAAGGGTGGACGGGGCAGCCGGCCGAAGAGAAAGGTCGGGGGCCGCAGCGACGCCGAACCATGACTGAAGGGCAGCCGGCGACAGGGGCTCGGCCGGGGCAAGGGCGCAGATCGGCATCAGGGCGCACGCATCATGCCCGGAATCCTGATGGCCGGGGGAGTGGGGAATCTGCGAATCGGGGGTCTGCGAATGACCGTGGTGGTGCGCACTCGCGGCTGCGGTGACCGATGTTCCGGGGACGGATCCGCCGACCGCACAGCCGATGGCGGCGACGTGCGACCCCAGGACGGCGAGGAAGGCAAGGAAAGCGACGGGACGGTGCATGAACGCAAAGATGGCGCGGGCGGGGGGTGGGGGCAAGGGTGAGGGGGCCAGATCACTCCACCCTCAACACCTTCACCGCCTCGTCGCCCAGGTGATTGATGGCCTTGACGGCGATGCGACCGGATTTGGGCTTCGGGAAGGGGCGCGAGATGTTGCGGCGCAGGGTGGCCCAGGCTTCCTGGCTGATCTCGGCCCTGAGCGATGTTTTGAGCGCCTTGTAGGGATCCTTGCTGGCGCCCGGGAAATAGGCGTGCCGCACAAAGAAGCTCTCTTCGTTGTAGTCGGTGTCGATGAACCAGCAGGCGATTCCCGTTGAGTCGTCACTGCGTACCTCGCCCTTCCCCGGGTCGTAGACATCAATTCCGCGGATTCGCACCCGGATTTGATCGTCGGCCAGGGGTTCGACCTCAATGTCGGGTTCGCCGAAGATGACGAAGAGGTTGCCCGTGTCGGTCTCCTGGAGATCGGTGGCCATGTGAAGGTCGGCATTCATGCGGGCCTTCAGGACGGACATGCGCCCCAGTTTGGCGAAGTCTGTGCAGGAGGGATCGTAGGCAAAGGCGCAGGCGATAAGGGCGTCGAAGCCGGCCTCGATGGCCTCGCGCGCGGCGGCGGCAAGGTCGGGACGCGAAACGGTGCCGAACTCGGGGCCAATCATGATACCGGCGCGCATGGGTCGCTTTCGGCGTTCATAGCGGCCCTCGGCGCAGATGTAGCGGCCGGTCCAGCCCTCGATTGAGGTGAATGCGATGCGGTCTTCCCTGTGCGCCTGCTGGATTCCAGCCCGCCGAAGCTGCTCGAGCATGAGCTGGGCGAAGTCGTATCCTTCGTCCCGGTCGCTGGCCTGGTAGCGTTTGGCGGGGGGAGGGTGGGCCGCAAGCAACTGGCCCCTTTCGTCGAAGCCGACCCAGCGATGGGGCGACGCGCTCTCGACGGTGAAGGGGCCTGCCACCCGCACGGTGTTTTTGTCTTTGTAGGGTTTATCGTAGAGGCACTCGAAGGGGGCGTTGGCCGCGATTGAGGCGTCGATCTCCTGCTGGCGGGCAAGGCGAGCCTCCCAGAAGGCCGCGAGGGGGGCCTGAGCCGCAGAGGGCCAGCCGTTGCCGGGATCGCGGGGCACCTCCCACTCCAGCAGGGCGTTGTGGGACACCCGGTCGCCAGTGGGAAGCTCGTCTTTCCTGCTGTTGCTGGCCGCGAAATCGATCGTCTGTCCGCGGCGGCCGCCGGTGCCAACTGCAAAGAGGGGGAAGGCGGGATCGTTCTTGCGTGGCGAGGGGGACTTTCTGGTGCCTGCTGCGGCTTCCTGAAGCGTTCGGTTGAGCCTGTCCAGCGCCTGCGTGACCTTCGACTGGTGCGTCTCCCAGATGACGTCGATCTCGGCGTTGTTGGCGATCTGCTTCAGGGTAATGTGGGGGACACGTTCGTAGACGAAGCCCTGCCGGATGCGCTCGTGGGTGGGATGCTCGGAGGGTGCTCGCCGGGTAACCTTCGCCTCCTGGAGCTGCCCTTCGCGACTGTCGGCAAGGAGGTAATAGGGGTAGCGTGCAGCCATGATGCGCGTTCGGGCCAGCGCGAGAGCCACGCGCGAGGTGTCGATGGTGATCCAGCGGCGGCCCCACTGCTCGGCGACATAGGCGGTGGTGCCGGAACCGCAGGTGGGATCGAGGACGAGATCGCCGGGATCGGTGGTCATGAGGATGCAGCGTTCTATCGGTTTTTCCGAGGTCTCTACTACATAGGTCATGCCTCTCGCACCACTAGTGTCATTCCACAGGTTATCGATCTGCTTGTACTTAAAATCTTCAAGATAGTGTTTATAACCTGGGATGCCCCCTGAATCATTCAACCGGTCAGCTTTGATGAGACGATTTATTCCTTGATCGTGAGTTTTCCAACTTTTTCTGTTTTGGAATAATTTGACCGTTGTATCTGAATGCGAAAGTACACGATTTAGTATAACCAGAAGACCTCAAATCGGCATTTCTGAAAATCTCATTATGGGATTTAGAAAAATACAATTGCCTATATTTAATATCGTCAAAAGATTTTGCATACCAGATTATTGTATCATATATTCGAGCTAGTTTACCAAACCCCAATGGAGAAGTTTTTCTGAATGCGATTTCGCGCACAAAATTCTCCGCCCCAAACACCTCATCCATCACCGCCCGCACCCGGTGTACATTCTCGTCGCCGATCTGCACAAAGATGGATCCCGATTCCGTGAGCAGGTCCCGCGCCACCATCAGCCGATCGCGAATGTAGCCCAAATACGAATGAATGCCATCGCGCCAGGTATCACGAAAGGCCCTCACCTGTTCCGGTTCGCGCGTAATGTGTTCCTTCTTGCCGTCCTTGATGTCGCGGCTCGTTGTGGACCACTGGAAGTTGGAGTTGAACTTGATGCCGTAGGGCGGATCGAGATAAATGCACTGCACCTTGCCACGCAGATTCTCGCGCTCGGCAAGCGACGCCATCACATGCAGGCTGTCGCCCAGAATCATGCGGTTCGACCAGTTCGCCTCGTGCCTGTAGAAGTCGGTGAATTCGGCATCCGACGGCAAGCCATTGAAGTCGGCAAAAAGGTCTTGCTCCTCGGCAGATTCATTCCCCCCCCCCCCCCCCCCCCCCCCCCCCCGTCTTGACAAATACTATACCGCGCAATAGAATCAATAATGGCCTTGGGGTGCACCTTCTCCTGGATGTAGAGCGGCGGCGCCTGCGCAACCAGCGGTTCCGCGTCCTGTTCATCCTTGCCGCGCCAGACCAGTTGCGGATCCAGATCGCGGTTGCGGCGTTCGTAGATCGCCTTCCTGGGCCGGTCATCGCTCGCCTGGTACTCGGCGGTGGGAATATTGGAGCGCCTGTCCTGATGGATCAGCGATTTGATGTTCTTCTTCCGGCTATTGCGAGGAGTCATGATCGGTACGGAGTCTGTGGCTCGTGGTGCGAAGGTGGGTGTGAATCGGGGTAATCGCCCTCTGTCGGCGACGCTTCATCGTTCGTTACCGGATCCGGGTCGCGCAAGGCCCGCTCGATCATCCGATCGACCTCATCGTCCAGCGCCTCCTCGAAATCCGCTTCCATCGCGAAGATATCGCGCAGCTCGGTAAACTTCCAGCGACCGAAGACCCCATGATTGTTGACGCCTGGAATCCAGTAGCTGTCCATCGTGCGCTTCTTGTCCTTTGCGTCTTCGCCGCGGTATCCCTTGATCTCGACAACCAGATTCAACAGATCTTCGGGGCCATGTCCGTCATCGACCTGCACAATAAAGTCGGGAATGTAGGTACGCAGGCTCGTGCCCCGATGCCAGGGAACCGTAAATCCGAGCCCGTCATTCTTCACATAGGCGCGCACCTGCGGATGACCTTCGAGCAGATGACAGAAGACCTTCTCCCAGGTGCTGTCGCAGATCGCCCAGTTCACATGCGAACGCTCCGTGCGGTGCCGAAGGGGCCGCGACGAATGGAAGTTGACGTCGGCGGTGGTGCCCAGCGGTTCGTAGGGATGCAGCATCGCCTTGACGGTTTCGCGGCCCGCGTGGGTACCGACAATTGCGCTGGTGATGCGCTCGCACGCCCATTCGGCAAGCTGCAGGTAAAGAATTTGCGCGGGGAAGGTGCCGCTTTCGCACACAAGACAATCCTTCAGCCAGTCGCGGGCAATGCGCTTGAGGTCGCCGAAGAGGTGCGGTTTCAGTGCATGATCGGATTCGCGCCACTCGTGGACAAGGTGCCGGGCAAGGTGATACACAATCGTGTTGGTGCGCGTCTCGGGCAGCCGCTCGGGCGTCAGGATTTCGGTTTTGCCGATAATGCCCCGGTTCTCTACGCGCGCCGCTCCCACCATATCGGGGGTCAGCGTCAGCACATGGTCTTCGTTGAAGTCGGCCGAGAGACGCTGATCGGGAAGCACGACCCGGTATCCGGCAACGCGGGGAAAGCGGATCTCCAGAGCGTCGCGATCGGGCCGAAGGGCCTGCACATGAATGGTTGGCTTCGGCGGCACCGGTTTGACAACCACCGGCTCGGCGGTAAAGTCGAAGGGGATTCCCAGAACATCGGCGTACTCGACATCGAAGAGCCCCTCTTCATTGAGCTCGTAGGACTGTCTGCGCAGCGCCCGTCCCACCGCCTGCTCGCAAAGAAGCTGGGTGCCAAAGGCGCGAACCCCCAGAACGTGGGTGACGGTACTGGCATCCCAGCCCTCGGTCAGCATCGAGACCGAAACCACGCAGCGAATCGAATCGCCCAGCGTACCGGGCTTGCCCACCGTGTTCATGACCTCGCGCAGCAGATCCTGGTCGGGGATGTCGGCGCCATCGCTCCGGTTGCCTGTGCGCTCCACCCGTTCGCGCCGAAAACGCTCGATCTGAGCCGCCGCAATCTTCTTGAAGTTGGGCGGCAGGGCATCGCCGGACTCCAGTTGCAGGCTGTCGATGAGAAGGGTGCGCGGGCGGGCAAGGCGACGTCCGTTTTCATCGAAGTTGCTGAAGAGGTCGAACGATCCCCGGTGGACATGCGCCGGATTGCCGTTGGCGTCGGGGACCTCGAATCCGGAAACAAAATCATAGACAAGTTTGGACGATGCGGTATTGTTGCACACAATAATGAGGCATGGATCGACAGGCCTCTCAACCTTCCGCCACTCCCTGAATACTCTTTTATAGTGGCTATAGAGCGCCTCCAGTGCGGTTTGCAGAGGCATCGGCAGCTTGCGCGGATCCGGGGGCGCAGAGCTTCCCCTTGCCTTCTTCGGCATATTGTCGCGTATATTGTCCCACAGCTTCCGGAAAATCGGCACCTCGTCGCCAGGAATATTGTCGGAGACCGGAATGCGCGGAAGTTTGACGATTCCGCACTCGATCGCATCCATCAGCGAAAAATCGCTCATCGTCCACGGAAAGAGCGTGCCCTCGGCATAGCCCGAACCACTCAGAAAGAAGGGCGTGGCCGAGAGATCAAACACCCGGGGCACGTCGACTCTGCGGGCCAGCATCTCCAGACCGGAGATCCAGAGGCGGGCAGCCTCGGAGTTTCCCCTTGCCTCTTCCCTCTCGTCGGCCTTCAGGGGATCTTCGCCGGGCAGATCGCTCAACTCGTCGGGTTTTTCGCGGTAGCAGTGGTGCGCCTCGTCGTTGAAGACGATCACGCGCCTGAGCTGCAGGAGCTGGGGGCAGACGCGCTGCAACATCTGGCCCTCGGTTTCGGTTGTGTCCGGCAACCGACCGGTCGGACCTGCAAGAAGCGAGCGGGAGCCCTTGGGCAGGCTGGCGCGTTCGCGCAGCTTGAAGGCATGATAGTTGGCAATCACGATACGCGCCTGGTTCAGAGCGCCGAGCATGTCGTTCGGAATCAGGGCGTGTTTTTTGTAGTAGGCGTCGGGGTCGTTGGGTTGAAGAACGCGCAGCCGGTCGCGAATTGTGATTCCGGGGGTTACCACAAGGAAGCCGCGGGTGAAGCGGGGGCTGTTGGGGTGCTGAACGGCGTTGAGCGTTTGCCATGCAATCAGCATGGCCATGACGGTGGTCTTGCCGGCGCCGGTGGCCATCTTCAGCGCAAGACGATTGAGACCAGGATTGGCCGCATGACTCACCTTTTGCAGCGTGCTCAGAAGATGCACAATATCTCTGCGCCTGGTGACGGGCGCCACCTCGGTCATCCATATGGCGGTTTCGACCGCTTCGATCTGGCAGAAAAACGGACAGAAGCCGTAGCGCGGATCAAGGTTGCGCCAATGCTGCAGGAGCTTCTGCGTAGTGGGCGTGACGCCCGGGGTATTCGACTTGCGCCAGCGATCAACATGACCCCGGACGGCATTGATCTGCGCGGTCAGATACTGCTCGGAATCGGTGCCGAGCTCCACAGCTTCGCCGATGCCCAGGCTTTCCTGCCCGGTCGCCTCCTGTCCCCTCGCCAGCGGAAAGGGCGAGATGAACTCGGCGGGGCGGCGACCCTCGACAATCTGGTGGGTGGGCTGCCCGTCGTCGTTCAGCTCCCAGTGGCGCTGGGGATAGCGGTACGGGTTATTGAGGATCGGTCGCTCGAAGAAGAGATTGGCCGACGGCCTCCCGTTCGAGTGGTTGCCTGCCACAGTCGCGATATTCCAGGATGCAGAGGTGAAACAAGGAGAGTGGATCGGCAAAAAAGATGCACGCCGGGGCAGCCGCGCGCAAGTTCACACCCCCCCCCCAGCCCCTGCGCGGGCTGGCCCGGACAGCCGCCGAACCAATCAGGTGCGCGCGCACCCCATCTCTATTCGCACTTCGCTTTGCTTATCTGCTTCCGCATCGGCAACGGCCAACACGAATGCATCACCCCGCAAATGCCGCCCGGCGACATCAGCGGAACATGCGGCGCAGCATGAATTCGTAAAGTCCGTCTCCGAACCACTTGCGAAGAAACATCACGGGGCGCGCCATGGAGCCGCTGACGTATCGTCGGCGCGGCTTTCGGGCCATCGCGGCCTTGACGAACACCTTGGCGAGAACTTCCGGCCTGGTGCCGCGGTTACCGGGCTCAAGGCTGTCCATCAGTCTCAGAAACGAATCCACCTGGGCCCTGTACGCCGTGTCCCGGGAGTACTTCCTCAGGCCGGCTCCCATCACGTCGCCGAACTCGGTCCTGATCGCGCCCGGCTGAATCACGACGACCTGTATGTTGAAGGGAGCGGTTTCCACGCGCAGACAGTCCGACCAGCCCTCGAGAGCGTGTTTTGTGGCGTGGTACCAGGCCCCGAGGGGAGTGAAGATCCTTCCGCCCATCGACGAGACGTTGACGATTCGGCCTGAGCGCCGCGCCCGCATGTGCGGCAGGACGAGTTGGGTGAGGTGGGCGAGGCCGAAAAGGTTGACCTCGAACTGGTACCTGGCATCTTCGAGCGGGATGTCCTCGACCGTCCCGTAGAGACCGAAGCCCGCGTTGTTGATCAGAACTTCAATGCGTCCCTCGGCGTCGATGATCCGGCGCACGGTCCGCTCGTTGTCCTCACCCTTCGAGACATCCATCGCAAGGGGGGTGATGCCGTGTTGGGACAGATCCTCCATACGGTCCACCCGGCGTGCGCCTGCGTAGACGGTGTGACCCCTGCGGGCCAGCAGAATGGCCGCTTCCCGGCCTATGCCGGAGGAGGCTCCCGTGATGAAGATGACTTTGCCCAATTATGTGCTCCTGCGTTGACCCATCCAATTACCCCACCCCCACCGTCACCCCGATCCGAACCCTCACCAGGTTGCCGTCGCTGACAATCGGGTCGGTGCGCCAGTGTCTGCCGCCGCGCCGGCTGGTGTCGCGCGACCGCCTCGAGCTCTGCAGCGGCGCCTGGTCCGAGGTGAGATATTCGGTAAGACCGTTGTGCTGGTAGGCCGCCGATACATCGATAGACACGGGGTTGTTGGATTGGCGCACGCGCACCGAAATGCCGCCTCCTCCGCCCATGGCAAAGTTGGTGTGGCCAAAGTTGGTGGACGATGCAAAGGGTTCGGATTGGCGATCGCCGGTGGCGCTGGTTTCGGTAAAGAAATAGGAAAGGCCGATTGTGCCAAAGACATAGGGACGCACCGAGCCGGTGGCGAGATAGAGCTGCGGACCCACCCCGGCCGCGACAATGGCGTTGCTGGTCTCGACCTCGACATCGATGGGAATTGTGGGGCTGAGCTGGGTCCAGTACCGATAAACGCCATAGATGACAAGAGTGCCCTCGGCCCGAATTGCAACCCAGGGTTGCCCGCCGAAGAAGAAGGTGCCGCCCAGACCGAAGCCGCCGCCCCAATCGACATGGTTGTGAAACTCGCCGACCGGCAACGCAGCCTCGCCGAATGCAAAGAGTTCGCCACGGGAATCGGATGCGTCGTCCTGAAGGCTCTGGGCCTGGACAGCGCGAGGGGCCACAGGAAGGATCGCCCACGCCAGCGCCGCCGCAACGCCCGCCCACCTGGGCATATGCAGGGCGCGCAGAGCCGGATCGCCTGGCGGTCCAGCCTCTCTTCGCAACGCCGCGCGCCGCCCCCTCCCGTTGCATCTCTCCCGGTCCTGGCTCTTCATCGTGTTCGATCTCCATGGGGGTTCCTTGCCCGTCTTCCCTGGCCGACCTCGCCCGCCCTGACTCCGGGAACCGCCTTCGCTCTCATACATTCGCCCATTTGTCGGGGCCACGCCAGCGCCGGAGCGCCCAACGCCGCAGGGAAGTCAGGTCTTCTACACCCGGCCACCGCACCGGGTTCCACCGGAGCCGCTCTGCAATGCGGCCGCCCTCCTGGGCCCGCTCCCTTGCTCAGTAATGCACAACCGCACAACCCCTCCATCTTCTGCTCCCGCCCCTTTCGGATCCGGTTCGTCAGAAAGACCCATTCCCCAACCGTCCCAGCGCCCACCGCGCATGTTCGCGCACCAGCTCGGAGCGATCGCGGGCGGCCTCCTGCAACACCGGCAAGGCCTCGGGCGACCCCCAATTGCCCAACGCGACGCAGAGATTGCGCAAGAGACCGTTGCGACGCGCTCTCGACACCGGCGAATCCCTGAATTCGCGCTGAAATGCCTTCCCCGACATCCCCAACAGCCGGGTGGCAAGCCCGATCAGCGAAGCGCCATCCAGATCGGTGCGGGGCGCATAGGCGGATTCGCTGGCAGGTTCGGCAAAGCGTTCATTCCAGGGACAGACCTCCTGGCAGATGTCGCACCCGAAGATGCGATTGCCGATCGCGGGCCTGAGATCGTGGGGAATGGAGCCCTTAAGCTCAATGGTCAGATATGCAATGCAGCGGGTGGCGTCCATCACCGGAGCGCCCTTTTCGTCGCGCCCCAGAAGCGCACCGGTGGGACAGGCGTCGAGGCAGCGCCGGCAACTGCCGCAGTGGTCGGCGGCAAAGGGTTCCGAGGGCGAGAGCGACAGATCGGTGAGCAGCGCGCCCAGAAAGAAGTACGATCCGCGGCGCGGGTGAATGAGCATGGTGTTGCGGCCGAACCAGCCCAGGCCGGCGCGCATGGCAAGCTCGCGTTCCAGGATCGGGCCGGTATCCACATAGGCGCGCGCATGGATGGGGCGGGCGGCGATCCTGCCAAGGCGGCGCGCAAGCTCGTGCAGGCGATCGCCGAGAATGTGGTGATAGTCCTGGCCGCGGGCGTAGCGGGCGACGATTGCGCGCGAAGGGTGGCCGGGCGGGGTGGACTGATTGCCGGATCGGGCGGACCTGTTGGCGGCGGCGGGGGTAGGGATGTTGCCAGTGGGGGATTGATTGTCCGCATAGGACTGCGCCACCACAATCGCGCTTCGGAAGGCCGGAAGGGTGCGCTCGAGCCCGGCCCGACGACGCACCGCCTCGGAGCGGGCCAGGTAGCCCATCTCTCCATGCCGACCGGCCGCGATCCAGCGCCGGAAGTGGTCGACATGATCGCTCTGTCCCCGCGTCACGACCCCGGCCCATGCAAGCCCCAGGGCGCGCGCCTCGGCCTCAATGCGTTCGGAAGTGATCTCCATGTGTATCATAGTTCGCCCGATATTCCCCCGAACGCCATCCCCCCGCCTGCCCGAATTGCAGATTCGCCCTTGCGACCCCCGAACACCCGCACCCCGGCCCCACCCCGCACGAACCCATGAACCCCGATCGGATCCGCCCGGAGTTCCCCATCCTCGCCCGCCGCAGCTACCTCAACACCTGCTCGCTCGGCCCCCTCTCGACCCGGGCCGAGGCCCGCCTGGGCGACTTCACCGACCTCTGGCACGAACATGGCGCGGCCGCCTGGTACGAACACTGGTGGAGTTCGCTTGGCGATCTGCGCTGCCGCATCGAGGCGCTCTTCGCGGCCCCCGACGGCACCATCGCGCTCATGCCCTCGACCTCGGCCTCGCTCGCGGCCGTCGCCTCGAGCCTGGATTGGAGCCGACGCAACCGGATCGTCACAACCGAGCTGGACTTTCCCACCCTGCTCTACCAGTGGAAAGTGCGCCCCGACGTCGAGATGATTGTTCTGAAGAGCCCCGACGGCGTCCATATCGACCCCGAACAGTTTGCCGATGCGGTCGATGAGCGCACCCTGGCAATTGCCACCAGTCACGTCTTTTTCACCACCGGCGCCATCCAGAATCTCGAAGCAATCGCCCGGATCGCGCGCCGGGCCGGCGCCTACAGCCTCATCGACGGCTACCAGGGCGCGGGCCAGATTCCGGTCGATCTCCCCGCAACGGGAATCGACTTCTACACATCGGGATCGCTCAAGTGGCTCTGCGGCGGGCCCGGTCTGGCCTATCTCTACGTTCGCGACGCCCTGATCCCCAGGCTGGAGCCGACGCTGACGAGCTGGTTCGCCACCGAAGACCAGTTTCATTTCAATCCGGACAGCTTTCGCTACCACCGCGACGCGCGCCGCTTCGAGCTGGGCACCCCCGCGCTGGCCACCGTCCACACCGCAATTGGCGGCCAGGAGATCGTGGACGAGGTGGGAATGGCGGCGATTCGTCGCCACAACATGGCGCTCACCGAACGCCTGGTCGAGCGGTGCCGGGAGAGAGGCCTGGCGCTCAGGGTCAGCAACCGCCCCGAGACGAGGTCGGCGATCGTGCTGGTGCGTCACGCGAACCCCGACGAAGCGGTGGCGCGGCTGGCAGAGCGCGAAATCGTTGTGGACAGTCGGCCCGGCGTGGTGCGAATCAGTCCCCACTTCTACAATACCATCGACGAGATCGATGCCGTGGTGGAGGCGCTGGCCGAGCACACCGCACCGTAGCGAATCACTCAAAATGCTGCGCTGGACTTGGTGCAGAAGACAGGGAAATCCCGTCGCCCTTCCCTTTGAAAGATCCCTTGGGGAACACCCTACCGTATAAAAACCAAACAAATACCGTATATTCCCCGAATTAATTTCGGATTTCCGCTCGAAATTTTTCCCTTTTGCCGGACACGCTCCCGCTATCTGCCGTAAATTTCATCGCGTTCTCTCCAAAACCATGCCCAAACTTCCCCCTCTTCCGAACAAACCCAGTAAGGAAATCCCGCCGTGACTCGTCCCCTTGCCCTCGTCGCCCTCCTCTTGGCCGCCCCGCTCTCCACTGCCCCGGCTCCGCTCCTGGCGCAGATGTCGGAGCTCGTGCCCGGAACCCGCTACGACCCCGCAATCCCCACCCTTATGGATGTCGTGGGACACGATTTCGGCGAAGTCATTACCTCGCCCGCCGATGTGCTGCGCTACATGGAGGCGCTGGCGGCCGCAGCCCCGGAGCGGACCCGGCTCATTCGCTACGCCGAAAGCTGGGAGGGTCGGCCAGTGGTGGCGCTTCTGATCGGGTCGCCCGAGCGGATCGCGCGGCTGGACGAACTGAAGGCCGACATTGCGCGCTTCGCCGATCCCCGGGGGCTGAGCGACGCCGAGGCCGAAGAGCTGATCGCGCGCCTGCCGGTCGTGACGGCGCTCATGCATGCAATTCATGGCAACGAGATCAGCGGCAGCGGGGCGGCGATGGCCGAGGCCTGGCACCTGCTCGCGGCCCGGGGCAATGCCGATGTCGATCTGATTCTGGCGGAATCGCTGGTCCTGATCGATCCGCTGGAAAACCCCGACGGGCGCAACCGCTTCGTCTATCAGAACCGGATTGCACAGGCGCGCTGGCCCGACGAAGCCGCCTACTCCGCCGAACACGACGAACCCTGGCCGGGCGGACGCAGCAATCACTACCTCTTCGACCTCAACCGCGATCTCTTTATTCAGAGCCAGCCCGAGACCCGCGGCAAGATCGATCTCTTTTTGGAATATCGTCCGCAGGTGGTGGCCGATCTGCACGAGATGGGCGGCAACTCCACCTACTTCTTTCCACCCACCGCTCCCCCCACCAATCCCTGGTACGGCGAGCGTCAGCTTGCGCAGATGGAGCTCTTTGGCACGGCCATTGCCAATCAGTTCGATGAACGCGGCTTTGCCTACTTTACCCACGATGTCTTCGACGCATTCTATCCCGGCTACATGGACATGTGGCCCATGGGACAGGGCGCACTCGGCATGACCTTCGAACAGGCCAGCGCCCGCGCGCTCAGGCTGCGTCGTGCAGATGGCGATCTGCTGACCTATGGCGATGGCGTTCTGCACCACTTCACGGCAGCCCTTGCAACCGCTCTGACAGCGGCGCGCAACCGCGAATCGATCCTGCGCGATTATTTTGCCTTCCGGCGCGAGGGGGTGGAGATGGGGCGGCAGGGTCCGGCGGGAATTGTTCTGCATTCGGCGCACGATCCGGGAATGGCGGAGCGGCTGGCCAATCTGCTCGTCGAGAATGGCGTCGAGGTCTTTCGCGCCGCAGGGCCGGTGCGCACAGAGGATCGCACCCTGGCGGCCGACGCCAGCTTTATTGTCCCCCTGGATCAGCCCATGCACGGATTCATTCGCAACCTGCTCGATGCGCATGTGCCGATGGCCGACGAATTTGTGCAACGACAGATCGAACGCCGCGCAAACCGGCAGCCGGACGAAATCTACGACCTGACGGCGTGGAGCCAGTCACTGCTCTGGGATGTGGAAGCAATTGAAATTGACGCGGGCGTTGCGGCCGGAGCGCGGGGCGAGGCCATGCCGGGTCTGCCGCCGCTGAACCCCATGCCCGTCCGCATGATGGATCTCGATATGGCGGCCGAGGCCACGGCTCTGCCCGAAGCGCGCGTGGGCTACCTCATTCCCTGGGGAACGAATGCGGCCGCGGCCGTGGCCGAGGCGCTGCGCGCAGGGATCCGGATTCGGGCGGCCGGGGCGAAGTTTGTGCTGAACGGTCGCAGCTACGGGGTCGGAACCGCGATTGTGCGGGTGGCCGAAAACGATGCCGATCTGCGCCAGCGCCTGGGCGACATTGTGACGCGACACCGCGCCGAGGCGGTTGTCGTGGACGACGCCTTTGTGCGCGAAGGAATGTCGCTGGGCGGCAACGCTGTGCGTGGTCTGCGCGAGCCGCGGGTTCTCCTGGTGCACGATTCACCCGGACAGAGCTATTCGGTGGGCTGGGCGCGCTACATCCTGGAGCGGCGCTACGGTCAGCGTACAACAATTGTGCGGGCGTCGAGCCTGGGCCGTGCAGAGCTGGCCGACTTCGATGTGATTGTCTTTCCGAATGGCAACTACGGGTCGGCGGTCGGCAGCGGGCTGCAGGATCGGCTTGAGCAATGGATGCGGGCGGGCGGCACCCTCGTGACCATGGCCGAATCAACGCGCTGGGCGGTGCGGGCAGGGCTCCTGGAGACCCGAATCGAGCGGCGGGGCGGCCGGGCCGAGGGCGACGATCCTCCTCGCGGCGACACTCCCGGTCAGCCCATCGACTACCTCGACGCGATTGTGCCCGCAGACGAATCGCCCGAAGGGGTGCCAGGCGCAATTCTGCGCACGATTCTGGACACCGATCACTGGCTGGCCGCCGGCACCGATGGCGAGATCGGCGTCCTGGTCGAGGGATCGCGCATCTTCAGCCCCATCACCCTTGACCATGGCACAAATGTGGGCCGCTACGCCGAACTCGACGACCTGATCATGAGCGGCATCGTCTGGGAGGAAGCGCGCCCGCAACTGGCCAGCAAGGCCTTCCTGATCCATCAACCGGTCGGTCGCGGCCGGATTGTGGCCTTTGCCGAAGACCCCAACTACCGCGCCTATGCCGAAGCCACGCAACTGCTGTTCATGAATGCCGTGCTGCTGGGGCCGGGGCGGTAGCAGGCCAAGCGGGGAATCCCGCGCCTCGCCTTCTGCATCTGGAGTCGCGGCGCACCCCACCCGGAACGCCGACGACGGGAAGCCAGCCGACGCGCCACGAACGCCCGCTCCCTCAACTTCCCCCAATCAAAACCCGCTCCTCTGCGCGCAGAATCGTCACCCCGGTCCGGATCATCGCCCGGTCCGACATCATGACAATGTCGGGTGCCAGTTCGGGTGGCCGCACAAAGCGGTCAAGGCCCGGAACTTCGCCTGGCCGGAGAAGGTGTTCAATCACAACAAAGCCAATGGAATCGGGGGCCGAAGAGGGAAAGTCGAGCGCAACGCCACTCCGGCCCGCGCCCCAATGTTCAATGTGCAGCGACTGGGCGCCTTCGGCGGGAATGGGACGGCCATTCAGCGCAAAGGGGCGGATCCCGGATTCGGGAAATTCGATGCGCATCATCTCGGCCTCCACCACCGATCCAAGCACAACCCTGAAGGCGCCATTCGGCACCGGCCCGAGGGGATCTGCAGCGGGGGACATGCCGGCAGCCCCGGCCTCCTCCTCGCTCGCATCTGCCAGCACGACCCGGGGCGCTGCGATCTCAACCATTTCGGCCACCGCCGTTGCATACCCGACCCGGCCTCCGGTAAAGCTCCGCAGCGAATCCGGCGGCGAATCCGTACCGAAGGAGCCCGCCACCGAGGCCGCCCACAGACTGCCCGGATGATCGGTGGCGCGCGTCGGGTCGGTTCCCCACCACGCCGCCTGCAGTGGGCGATCCATTGCATAGACAAGGGTGGAGGGCGCAGGTCGTTCAGCCGAGGGTCGCGTTTCGACAATCCCCATCACCAGAAAGATTGCGGCAAGAGCAGTCGCGCCCAGACCCACCCACCAGCCGCGCGGTTCGCGCATCACCTCGAGCGCAGGCAAAAGCAGGATCACTACAACCCCGATCAACACCGCCAGCACGGGCGCAAATTCCATGCCCATGGCCATCCATACACCCTCGACAATAGGCACAAGGACAGCCAGAACCGGAATTGCCATGACAACCACCGCCAGCCAGCGCAGAAAGCCGGGATGGCGGCCAGGGCGAACGCCCAGCAATGCAGCCGCCCCCAGACAGGCGGCAATCGTCGGGCCCTGCAGATTCATCGCACCCAGTGGCGCCGTGGCGGTCAGACCGGCCATGAGCCCGACCGGAATCAGGAGTGCGCCCAGCGCAAGCTCGTTGGCATTGATCGACTTGCGCACCAGCGAGACGATCGGCATGGCCAGCGCGAATGCAAGCGCAACCAGGGTCAGAACATACCACTGTTCGCGGTGAAAAAGACCCGCCTGCAGGGCCCCGGTCTCGGGGTGCGCGCCCATCCGCCACTGTAGAAGCAGAAACCCGATCCCGCCCATTGCGGCCAGGTGAACAAGAGCGGCCAGCAGTCCTGCCAGAACCGCAAATATGCTTGTCCCCCTCCAGATCACAACCAGAAACAGCAGCGCCCACGCGCCCACGGTTGCCGCCGCAACTCCGCGCACCCAGCTTGCACTGTAGCTGACAATGCCAATATACGGAAGCCATAGATAGACCCGCGTGGGGGCATTGACCTGTGTCAGGTCGGCGTCGCCCAGATGGCGCAACAACGCCAGCGCGCTCTGGCCATGGTGTTGCAGGGTGGCCTCCGAAATATTGTCCGGCGCATCGTACTGCTGGTGATAGAGATTTGCCCGGCCGATTCCGGCAAAGTTGAGACCCTGAACGCCGACTTCGCGAAAGCGGGTGAAGTCGGTGTCATTGGGCATGCGGCGATAGATGGCGTCGGTCAGGGAATTGGCCCACGCCGGTGCACCCGATTTCGCAAGCGCCTCGATCGCCCAGCCACCCTCGCTGCCCGTCTCGAACATTGTCGAGGGGCCGCCGCCGCCCCGCATCTCGAGCGAAATCACAACTGCAATATTGTCCATCCAGGGGTGTTCCTGCACAAATGCCTGCGCACCCAGGAGCCCGATCTCCTCGGCATCGGTAAAGAGCACAACAAGGTCGTTTTGCAGAGCGGGACCGGTGCGAATGGTCCGCATCGCCTCGAGAATGGCCGCCACGCCAATGCCGGCATCGGCCGCGCCCGGGGCAATGCCGCGACTGTCGTAGTGTGCGGTGGCCAGAACCGCGCGGCCGGTCGCTCCGGAACCGGGAAGCCGCGCAACGATGTTGTGCACGGTGGCCGTTGTGATGGAGCGGGCACCAGGGCGCATCGGGGTGGCGATCTGCACTGCGGGATCAAGCCCGAGAGCGCGCAGCTCGTCGATCAGATAGGCGCGGGCGCGCGTGTGGGCGGGCGATCCGGTGGGACGGGCCTCCGAAGCAATCTCAACGATGTGTTGCATGGCCCGACCCGACGAAAAGACCGTATCGGGCGCCCCTTCCGGCACCGGGGTCGGCATGCTTCGCCAACTGCTCGAGAGCCAGGCCGCCACAAAGAGCGCCACAACCGTCAGCAGGCCGCGCAGTCCCCCCAGCGGTGGCGGCTGCAGAACCCCTATTCGCTGTCCGCGCGCACCCTTCCCCGACCGCCGGCGCGGAAGCGGGGGAATTTCGATCGATCGGCTGGCCCTGGCGGCGCGACTCCCCGTTCCCTGCTGCTTGCGCGCAGCCGCTCTTTGCGCAATCGAACGCCGCAGCTCCTCTACCTCTGCATCGCGAACGCCCAGCTCGGCGAAGGTCGGAATGCGCGGTGTCTTTCTTGCCATGCAACCCCTCCGGGGTCAGATCGGTCCTGCCTCCCAGGGGCCCTGAAGGGCATAGGTGGCACTTGCGACTTCGCCTTCGGCATCGCGCGAACCCTGAACATTGAAGAAGAGGACGCGCCCATCGGGGCTGAAGCAGGAACCTGCAAACTCTCCCGGCTGAGGTCCGCCCGGCTGCATCGGCGAGCGAACAAGGTCGATGATCCGGCCTTCGCGGTCCAGTCCCCGAATAAACTGATCGTCGGAGCCGTCTTCGCACATGACCAGACCGCCGCGCGGGCTGAGCACAATATTGTCGGGGCTGTCGAGGACCTCCGGCCCGGGCGACTCGAAGACCAGGCGGAGTTCGCCGCGATCGTGATCCAGGGGGCGGTAGTGGAAGACCTGGCCGCTGGTGGCGTCTCCGCCATTGGTCGAGACGATGTAGATGCCGTCGTCGCCATGAAAGGCGCCCTCCAGGCGGGCAAAGCGCGCCGCCCCCGCATCCAGGCCCTGCTGAAAGACGGCCAGCGGCTCGGCGGCGGCGTTGGCCGGGTCGGGATCGGGAATTTCCACCCAGTGAACGGGCAGAATGGCGTCGGGAGTCTGGCCACGCGCGGTGAGGTAGCCGGGCTCGCCGGTAATCGCCAGCATCTCGAGCCGCCCACCCGCCGCGAGCATTCCGTTCCGGTTGGGAATGAAGCGATAGAAGCCCGCGCCCGGACGCTCATCCGGCACATACCAGGTGTCCTCGGTTTCGTAGACGATTCCGGTTGCCGGATCGACCGCCACCGCTTCGTGCACAAAGCGCCCCATGGCGCGCAGGGGAATGGGATCGACCGGCCCCGTCGCAGCCGCAGGAACCTCGAAGATGTAGCCGTGCGGCTGCTCGAAGCCCTGCTCCAGCCCCGTCGTGATCTCTTCGCACGAGAGCCAGCTTCCCCAGGGCGTGGGTCCCCCGGCGCAGTTCACGCGCGTTCCGGCCAGCGACACGAACTCGTCCACCAACTCGACCTCCAGTCCATTCCCGCCCTCGGCGATCCGCACCTCGAGCGAGGTCGTGCCGCCGCTGCCCCGCGCATCCCAGGCAGGCGCGCCGATCGCCCGGCCACTCTCGGCATCGTCCACCATTTCGTGATTGCGAATCAGACGGATGTTGCCATTAGGCAGCGGAAAGGCCGCCATGCCGTCGAAGGCGTTGGGAACCATCAGGCCGTGGCGCACCGTCGAGGGCATTCCCCCCGAACTCAGTCGCACGCAGCGAAAGCGCTCGGGAATCTCGAGTTCGGGACAGTCGATGCTCGGAGCCAGGGGACCGTAGGGCTGCAAAGTGGTGGGCGCGCCGCCGACGGCGTCGAGAATTTCGTCCTCGGGATCGCGCCGGCTGCAGGCCATGAGCCCCGCCAGAGAGGGTGTGAGAACGACACCGCCACCCGCGCGGGCAAAGCGGTGAATGAAGTTGCGGCGATCGAGGGGCATGTGAAGAGGGTCTCCGGAGAAGTGGGAAGGGGTGAGCGGTCGTCGGGTCGGAGAGGGGCAGGGACGGCCCGGGCTGCGCACAGCTCTGTGGAATCATGCCGGGGTCGGGCCTGCCGATCAAGCCTCTGAAGGCTGTCCGCACGGGGCCGCAATGGCAAGGCGCGTGACCGAATCGTCACGATCGGATCAGATTTTGAGCGATTGAATGCATTCTAAAATTATTTCACATTCAATTTGCAGGCATTTTGTTGGCATCCATACAAAGGGGGAACAGTTTCGGCGTGATTCCGGTGCTGTCGGTCTGGCAGAAAGCAAGCAGAGCAAAGCGCTTCAGCAAGGACACAAGCGCTGCGCGAATGCCGTCCGGCGCGGGGGTGCAGTGGCGCCCTCGCCTCCCATTCCCCTACATTGAAAATTACCTGTTTCCACCCCATTCCCCCAACCGCCCCTCCGCCATGATCCTTACCCGGCGCGATTTCCTCAGGAGCTCGGCCGCCGCAGGAGCATTCGGCCTCGGCGCCGCCCGCGCGCGCTACGAAGCCCACTCCCCGGCCACCCCCCCAGCCCCCCTCTCGATCCTCGTGCTGGGCGGCACCGGCTTCATCGGTCCGCATATGGTCCGGTATGCAATGGAGCGGGGGCACACCGTCACCCTCTTCAACCGTGGACGCTCCAATACGCACCTCTTCCCCACACTCGAGAAGCTGGTGGGCGATCGCGACGGAGATCTGGCCGCGCTCGAGGGGCGGCGCTGGGATGCGGTCATCGACAACTCCGGCTTCGTGCCCCGCCATGTTCGCGATTCGGCCACCCTTCTCGCCGATTCGGGGCGCTACATGTTCGTCTCCACCCTCTCGGCCTATCGCGACCTGGCCACACCCGGCATCACCGAGGACTACCCGCTCGGTCGCATGGACGACCCCACCATCGAGGTGGTGAACAACGACAGCTATGGACCCCTCAAGGCGCTCTGCGAGGAGGCCGTGCAGGAGGTCTTCGCCGAGAGAACCAACATTGTGCGACCCGGCTACATCGTCGGTCCCGGCGACACCACCGATCGCTGGACCTGGTGGCCGGTGCGGGTGGCCCGGGGCGGCGAGATGCTGGTGCCCGGCATGGCCGACTCCCCGATTCAGTTCATCGACGCGCGCGACCTCGGCAGTTGGATGGTGCGCATGCTCGAAGAGGAGATCGGCGGCGTCTTCAATGCAGTGGGGCCCACCCGGAGATTGACGATGGGGGCCTTCCTGGCGAACTGTCGCGAGGTAAGCGGAAGCGACGCCACCTTCCACTGGGCCAGCGAGGAGTTTGTGGCCGAGCAGGGACTTCGCTTTCCGATCTGGGCTCCGCACACCGGTGCCTTCGCCGCCATTCATTCAGTAGACGCCTCGCGCGCAATCGCCACCGGCTACACCAGCCGCCCGGTCCACGAAACGATCGCCGACACCCTGGACTGGTGGAGTGGGCTTACCGAAGAAGATCGGCCGGGGGGCGCCATGCGCAGCGGCCTCAGAAAACCGCCTGCGCTCGGGGGCGGTCCCGCCACCCTGGAAGCAATGATGGAGATCGAGGAGGAGGCACTGGCCGCCTGGATGACACGCCCAGAGGAGGTCGGATGAAGGACGGAATGAGACAGGTCACCTAGACACGCAGCGGCGACGTTCTCATCGCACGGGCCGAGGGTCGCATCTATTCCTCGGAGTTCATGGAGTGGCAGACCCTCCTGGAAGAGGGAATCCGGCCCGGCGACAACAGGATGGTCGTCAATCTTGCGCAGGTTCCCTACATGAGCAGCGCCGGCCTCCAGATCCTCATCAATCTGGCCAGACGCTTCAGCGGTCCGGAGCAGTGCTTCGCAATCGGCGGCACCGGTCGGCTGACGCGCAAGGTGATTCAGGCAAGCGGATTCGAGGAGATGCTGCGCGTGCGTGATACGGAAGCGGCCGCACTGGTGACGGTGCGCACGGCCCACCTCGAAGACGAAGACTGATATTTTGCCGCCGGCGAGCGGACGCCGCGCCCACCAGAGGTGGAGCGTGGACCGATGACCGTGCCGGATTGACTTCTCCCGAACCGCATGGCCACCAGGGTATTTCCCCTCGGCGGCGAGCAGGGCGGCCTTGTTCCTCGATAGCGCGGTTCGCTCGTAGAACTGGGTGTTGACTGCACAATCGGCCATGAGCGGTAGAACGCGCGCATGAGCCGGATGTTGCGGACCGAAAAGCCCCGGCCATAGCGGGCCGAGAGATCGGTGGCAAGCCGCTCGACGGTCCCCTTTCCATACTCCGCACGGATCCGGCCCTTTTGTTCGAGTTCGGCGACGTGCTTCCCGATCAGCCAGTACGCTGCGGTCATTACGGCGTTGACGGAACCGCCAGACCACCGTCCCCGTCGTCCTGGCCCGCCGCAGATCCGATCCCTCGCGACAGCAGGAAGCGCAGATCGTGCAGTCCTGGTTTAGACTTACGTGATCTCCTGCCGTGTTGTTGGCCGTTAGTCGTCCGCCTCTGCGGCGCTTCCGAACCGGGCGGATAGGCGGGCAGAGTGCGGGAGGGCCACACAGCTGGGCGGGCCAACGATCAAAGGGGTGCCGGGGCGGTGGACAGACGAAATCGGCAACCCCCGCGCCGAATCCGGATCGGATCAGCCTGAATCAGTCCGACCGGTTCTCTTCCTTCCAGCGATCGTAGCGCATGCCGAGGGTGCGCACCGGATTGGCGTTCTCACCCTCCACAATATTTTCGTCGGTGACATTGATGAAGAGAGTGTACCGGCCATCGTTGAAGGATTCGCCCTCGGCATCGTCTGTGTTCGCCACAAGCAGGTAGGCCACATGCGACGTTTTTCCATTGCAGGGAACATGCTCCAGGAGCGGTTCGCTTTCACAGGTGCAGCGGCGGTCGCCCCCGGCGGCATCGGCGGCCTCCATCGCGGCCATGACCCGGTCGGCCATCGTTGCGGCGTCGCCATGAAAGGCCGCCACCGCGCTCAGAACCACCTCGTCCGAGGCCAGAATGTTGCCCTGAACCGAGAAATGAATCCCCAGCGCGGGAATTGAGTCGGCCACTGCCAGCGACGCTTCGCCATTGTCGGCCCCGGAGTGAGTGGCACAGCGACCCTGCATATCGACAATTCCGAACTGGCGGCCTGCAAACCCGGGATCTTCGGCCAGCATCTCCATGATCCGTGCGGGCGCAGTCCCCTTCTTCAGCTCTGCATGAATGAGCTCCTGGTTCGCCCGGGTCGGATCCACACGCGCCTGCGCCGCCGCCACCCCCACCCCGGGCACCACAATCGCCTGAATATCCATCAGTCCCCGGGCCGGAAAGCCGGCAAAGCGCCCCTGCGGCACACAGGTCGCCGAGGCGATGATGACCTGTCCGGTGCGGGTATCGACCGCGATCACCGACCAGGTTGCAGAGAGCGCGCCGGGCAGCAGCAGAGCGCAGAACAGCAGCGCGAGAATGCGACGGACTTGCCGCGCGGGTGGGGTGCGGGCCATGATGTGCCTCCTGAGCGAACGACCGAATCGGAATCGAACCAGACAGTGGTTGCGGCTGAGCGCAGACAACCTGCGTCGGCCTGAACCATTGTGCAACCCCGGAGGAGCACCATGAGCAATCCCCGCAAGACCCCGAACACCCCCACGATCGACCGCAGAGGCTTCGTCGAGGGAAGCGCGAAGGCGGCAATGGGCGCGATGATCGTGCCGCGCCATGTGCTGGGCGGTCCCGGTCGGCAGGCGCCCTCGGACCAGCTCAACATTGCGATCATCGGGGTTGGCGGACAGGGAACCGAGAATGCGCAGATGCTGGGAACCGAACAGATTCCGGCAATTTGCGATGTTCACTTCGGCATTGTGCACAGGCGCGTGCAGGAGCGGCTGAACGACCGCGAAGGCAGGCCGCGCGAGCCGGGAGTGCGCTGGCGCGAACAGTTTCTGCAGGCGCGGCAATACACCGACTTTCGCGAGTTGCTCGATCGCGAAGAGGGAATCGACGCGGTTCTGATCGCAACCCCCGATCACCTGCATGCCCCGATGGCAAAGGCGGCGATGGAGGCCGGCAAGCATGTCTATGTCGAAAAGCCCCTCACCTTTACGGTCCACGAAGCCCGAAGGCTGAGCGAGATCGCCGCGCGCACCGGCGTCGTCACGCAAATGGGCAACCAGGGCCACTCGGGCGACAGCGCCCGCCTGGTCAACGAGTGGGTGCAGGCAGGCCTGATCGGCGATGTCACCGAGGTCCATATCTGGACAAACCGCCCCATCTGGCCGCAGGGGGTGCGACGCCCGCAGCGCTGGGAAGATGGACTGAATCCGGGGTGGTATCAGCAGTGGCACCAGGGCGCGATCTCTTCGCTGGCCGCCGATCTGATGGACGCAGGCTACGCCATGCCGCCGGGGCTGGATTGGGATCTCTACCTGGGCCCGACGACACGGGACATTCCCTTCCACCCCGTCTATCACCCCTTCAACTGGCGTGGCTGGGTGGATTTTGGGGTGAGTGCGCTGGGGGACATGGGAGCGCACCTGGTCGATTACCCGTACTGGGCGCTGGATCTGGGCTGGCCCACCACAATCGAGGCCACCTCAACCCCCTGGGGCGGCCCCGCCGACGATCCCGAATCCTTTCCGCTGGCGATGCGCGCGCACTATGCCTTCCCGGCGCGCGGCAGCATGCCCGCGGTCGATCTGCACTGGTACGACGGAGGCCTGATGCCGCCCCGGCCACCGGGTCTGCCGACCGACATCGAGCTCAATCGCGAAGGCGGCGTCATGATGGTGGGCGACCGTGGCATTCTTATGCATGAAACCTATGGCCGCAATCCGCGCCTCTTCCCGGAATCGCTGGCAGCGGAGGCCGCAGACATCCCGCAATCCTTGGCGCGCATTGCAGACACGCATCAGATGAATTGGGTTCGCGCCTGCAAGGAGGGGGGCGAGGCGTCGTGTCCCTTCGCCTATGCCGCCCGTCTGACCGAGGTCATGCTTCTGGGAATTGTGGCGCTGCGCACCGGCCAGGGCCGCACACTCCACTACGATGGCGACGCCATGCGGATCACCAACCTCGACGAGGCCAACCGCTTCCTGACGCGCGAATACCGCAACGGCTGGGAGGTGTAGCAGGCAGGGTGCCGAGTGATCGGCAAGCCCCTGTGCCCAAGCCTACCGCGAACCGGAGGCAGTCATGCCGTCAGGGAAGATCTCCTTCCAGGCGGCGAGAAACGTCTCCATGTCGGGCTCGGTTCCGATCGACACGCGCAGATAGTCAAGCATCGGCGGAAAGTCGCGGCCCACCGCAATATTGCGCGCGCGGAAGGCGGCCCGCACCTCGGCGGCAGGGCGACCGGTATGGACCATGAAGAAGTTGGTCTCCGATGGAATGACCTCGAATCCCTGGCTGCGAAGCTCATTGGCGGTGGCGTCGCGAATTGCAATTGTGGTATCGCGCACCCACGCTTCGGATTCGCTGTCCTCGAGCGCGGCCACACCCCCCCACTTCGCCAGCGCATTGACGCTGCCGGTGCTGTGGGCCTCCATCTGCTCGATCATCTCTGCCGGCGCGATCCCGTATCCCAGGCGCAACCCCGCCATTCCATAGATCTTGGAAAAGGTGCGGGTGACCAAAACCTTGCGTCCCTCCCTGACATGGGGCACGGAGGTGGCGTAGGCCGGATCCTGTACAAAATGATGGTAGGCCTCGTCGATCAGAACCGGAATGTCTTCGGGAATATTGTCCAGCAGATGCCGAAGGTCGGACGCGGGAATCACAACGCCGGTGGGGTTATTGGGATTGCAGAGATAGACCATTCCCACATCGCGGTAGTTGCGCTTCGTCACCCGGACAAGGTCGTCGATGTCCTGGGTATGATCGGCCAGGAGAGGCCGCATGATCGGATCGGCGTCGATGCCCGCAGCCACCGTATAGACGGTCATGAAGGTCGGCTCTACCCCCACAACCTTCTTGTTGTGACCCAGAAATGCATGACCCGCAACGCGCAACGTCTCGCCCGAGCCCGCATTCATGATAATGTTGCGCGCATCCAGTTCATGACTTGCCGCAATTTTTTCGACAATGTCGCCATCGGGATAGCCGTAGCGATTGGCATACTTCCACGCGGCATTCATCGAAGTCATCATTCTGTCGGAAGGACCGAACGGGTTCTCGTTCGCGGCCAGCTTGACGAGATCGTCGTACGGATCGACGGGAGCGAGGCCGGGCGGAGGCGGAGGCAGATGCAACCCCAGCGCCGAGGCGGGTTTGAGGCCGAGAGCGCCCAGCACCGCAGCCGCGCTCCCCATGAAATGACGTCGCGAAAACCGATTCTTCATTCCCTTCTCTCCCTTGTGCAGGGGTGTGCATGAGGGACCGACCGCGCAGGACGCGCCGGAGCCCAATCTCTACAAGATTCATGATAGGGGAGCCGGGCGGGGGGCGCCAGCTTCTTTCCCCAGAGCCGCCGTCAACTGCTCCAGACTTTGCAAATTGTGGATCGGGCGATGTTCGTTCACCTCGGGCAGAAGTGCGCGAATCCCGGCTGCCCGGGGCGCAAATCCCTCGTAGCGCAACAATGGATTCAGCCAGATCAGGCGCCTGCACGACCCTCTGAGCCGCCGCGCCTGGGCACGCATCTCGCGACCGCCCTCGCGATCCAGGCCATCGGTGACAAGAAGCACGACTGCGCCCGGAGCCAGAAGCCGCCGCGACCACTGCACATTGAAGTTGCGCAACGCCTGACCGATCCGGGTGCCGCCCTTCCAGTCCTGCACGGTCTTGCCCACACGGTCGAGCGCGCGGTCCACATCGCGGTCGCGCAGCAGGCGCGTAATGTTGGTCAGCCGGGTACCGAAGACAAAGGTGTGCAGAGGATCGCCGGCATTGGTCAGCGCATGAAAAAAATGCAGCAGAGTGCGCGAATAGGATTCCATCGAACCGGAGATGTCGCAGAGCGCAACGAGAAGAGGGCGGCGGGTGGTGGGCGACTTGCGCCGCAGCGGAACCGGCCAGCCTCCTGTGCGCACGCCGGCGCGCAGGGTCTTTCGCATGTCGATGAGACGTCCGCGCGCATCGGGGGCGTGGCGGCGGGTGGGAATGGGGCGCAGATCGAGCCGGAAGGACCGCATGATCTGTCGGACCTGAATGGCCTCGGCCGCAGTCATCGCGGCAAAGTCGCGCGTACGGAGGACTTCGTCGGCAGACCAGGCCAGCCGCAGAGGAACTTCGCGAACTTCGGGGGAGGAAGAGGCAACAGGGCGATCGACCGATCCGCTGTCGGGCACAAGACGGGGGGGCGTGGGCGAGGACGGCGCAGTCGAGGGCATCTGCGACCGCGCCAGGAGTGCATTCAGGGCCTCGTCGGCGCCAAAGGGGTCGCGCCAGAAGAGCCGGAAGGCGCTGTCGAAGATGTGCCGGTGTTCGCGCCGGGAGACCAGGGTGCCGTGCAGAGCCCAGTAGAACTGCGCGCGCGCGGTGATCTCGACGGTCGTCAGGGCTTGCGTGGCGGTCAGGGTGTGGCCAGGGCCGACCGGAAGCCCGGCGCTGCGCAGCAAGCGGACGAAGTGGGCGACGTTGGCGGCCAAAGCGGGGGTGGCCGAATGCGTGGCCGCCCCCATCACGAGGTCAGCGCCTCCATGCCGGCCTCCACCCCTCCCTCGTGCATGGCTTCGAGATCGTCCTGATACTTGAGCAGCACGCCCAGGGTGCGATGGACGGTCTCGCGGTCCAGGGCGTGGCGGTCGAGAGCCATCAGCGCGCGGGTCCAGTCAAGCGTTTCGGCGACCCCGGGCCGCTTGAAGAGCTCCAGTTCGCGCACCTTTTGGACAAAGGCAACCACCTGGGACGACAGGCGTTCCGGCGCATCGGGAATCCGCGAAGCGAGGATCTGCAGTTCGCGCCCGGCATCGGGATAGTCGATCCAGTGGTAGATGCAGCGGCGCTTGAGGGCGTCGTGAATTTCGCGGGTCCGGTTGGAGGTCATGACGACATGGGGCGGCTCGGCGGCGATCACCGTGCCGAGCTCGGGGATTGTAAGCTGAAAATCGGCAAGGACTTCGAGCAGATAGGCCTCGAAGGGTTCGTCGGTGCGGTCGAGCTCGTCGATCAGAAGAATGGGGGCAATGCCGTCGGGTGGATCGAGGGCGCTGAGCAGGGGGCGACGGATCAGAAATTCTTCCGAGAAGACATCACGCGCCAGGGAGGCGGCCGACCCGCTGGACGCGGGCGGCGGAGAGTGGAAATCGCGCCCCGGGCTCTCGCCGCCGGGAAGGCTCTTCGTCGCATTGTCGGCGGGGTCGCCGGAGCGCACCGCTCCCTCGGCAGCCCGGATATGAATCATCTGCTGCGCGTAGTTCCACTCGTACGCAGCCGATGCCAGATCCAGTCCCTCGTAGCACTGAAGCCGGATCAGGGGCCGCCCGAGCGCGGCGGCAAGGGTCCGGGCAACCTCGGTCTTCCCCACCCCGGCTTCGCCCTCAAGCAGAAGGGGACGACCCAGCCCAAGCGAGAGAAAGAGAGCCGTGCCCAGACCGACCTCGGCCACGTAGCCCTGCGCGGCGAGCATGGCCAGAGTGGCTTCGACCGAATCGGGCAACGGCAGCGGGGCGATCGCAGCTTCGCTCACCCGGTCGTGTCCCCGGAGGCCCGGATCGGGGTCGAACTCGCCTCTCTCTGTTCGACCCGCCGCCACCGGACTGTCCGGCTCCCGCCCCATCCCGCTATCCGCAGGCCTCCACGGCGCGTTTTGCCATGACGGTCACCAGATGCGCCCGGTAGTCGGCTCCGGCCGCTGCATCCGAGAGCATTCCGTCGGGCGAGACCGCAATCCCGGCCACCGCCTCGGCGCTGAACGACCGCTCCAGCGCGGCTTCCATCCTGGCCACCCGAAAGACGCCATCGCCCGATGCGCCCGTGACGGCCACCCGCACTCCGGCAGCGCCGTCCGCGACCATCACCCCGGCCACCGCATATTTCGAGGCCGGGTTGGCGAACTTTGCATAGGCTGCGCGCCCGGGAACCGGGAAACGCACCGCCACGATCACCTCGTCGTCCTCCAGGGCGGTCGCGAAGAGTCCCCGAAAGAAATCGTCGGAAGCGATCTCGCGACGGTCGGTCACGATGGTGGCCGCCAGCGCCATACAGGCGGCCGGGTAGTCGGCGGCCGGGTCGTTGTGCGCCACCGATCCGCCCAGCGTGCCGGCATTGCGCACCTGCGGGTCGCCAATGGCGCCGGCCATCGCCGCCAACGCGGGAATTCGACGCTGTACGACATCTGCGGAAGCCACCCGGGCGTGGGTACACATCGCTCCCACCCGAATCGCGTCGCCTTCGTCTGCGATTTCAGTCAGCCCCGGCACTCCCGCCAACGCCACCAGATCGGTGGGCGCGGCCAGATTGAGCTTCATGACCGGCAGCAGGCTGTGGCCTCCCGCGATCAGCTTTGCGTCCCCGGATCCGCGCAGGGCGGCGAGGGCGTCTTTCATCGAAGCGGGTCTGTGATAGTTGAAGTCTTGCACGTTGTCTGTCTCCAATCAGCTCCGGGCCTGGCGAATCGCCTGCCAGACCCGCTGCGAGGTGGCCGGCATCGAGATGTCGTTCACCCCGAGAGGCCTGAGCGCGTCGATCACCGCATTGATGACCGCCGGAGGAACGCCGATCGAGCCGACCTCGCCGACCCCCTTGGCGCCCAGCGGATTGTGGGTGCAGTGCGTTGTGTTGTGGTTGATGTCGAAGGACGGAAGATCGGCCGCGCGCGGCATGGTGTACTCCAGATAGGAGCCCGTTTCGAGCTGGCCGTCGTCCTGGTAGCGGCACTCCTCGAGCAACGCCTGTCCGATTCCATGCGCAAGTCCGCCGTGCAACTGGCCATCCACGATCATGGGATTGATGATGCGTCCCACATCGTCGGCGCCGGTGACCGCAATGAGCTCCACCTCGCCCGTCTCCGGATCCACCTCGACCTCGACGATGTGGGTGCCGCCCGGAAAGGTGAAGTTGAGCGGGTCGTAGAAGGCGGTCTCTTCCAGCCCGGGCTCCAGTCCCTCGGGATAGTTGTGCGGCACATAGGCGGTCAGCGCGACCTCGCCCAGCGACTTCGAGCGATCGGTTCCGGCCACGGTGAAGGAGCCGTTCTCGAACTCAATGTCCTCGACCGAGGCTTCGAGCAGATGCGCGGCGATCCTTTTGCCCTTCTCGATCACCTTGTCGACGGCCAGGCAGATGGCGCTTCCGCCCACGGCCAGCGAGCGCGAACCGTAGGTGCCCATCCCGAAGGGGATCTTCGCCGAATCGCCATGCACAACATCGACCGCGTCGAAATCGACCCCGAGCATATCCGAAACGATCTGCGCGAAGGTGGTCTCGTGGCCCTGGCCGTGGCTGTGGGTTCCGGTGAAGACCGAGACCGAACCGGTCGGATGAACCCGAACGCTTCCCGACTCATAGAGCCCGGCGCGCGCGCCCAGCGATCCCACCACCGCCGAGGGCGCAATGCCGCACGCCTCGATGAAGGTCGAAATCCCGATTCCGCGATACTTTCCGCGCGCCGCCGCCTCGGCCCGGCGCATCTCGAAGCTGTGCCAGCCCGATTTCTTTAGCGCCAGCTCCAGGGTGGCATCGTAGTCGCCCTGGTCGTACTGAAGCGCAACCGGCGTCTGGTAGGGGAACTCGCGAATGAAGTTGCGACGACGAATCTCGACCCTGTCCATCTTCAGCTCGTGCGCGGCCTTGTCCACCAGCCGTTCGAGCAGATAAGTGGCCTCGGGCCGGCCGGCACCCCGCAGCGCATCGACCGGAACCGTGTTGGTAAAGAAGGATTTGACCTCGCAGTAGATCGCCGGCGTGGTGTACGGCCCTGCGAAGAGAATGCCGTAGAGGTAGGTGGGCACGCAGGGTGCGAAGGTCGAGAGATACGCCCCCAGATTGGCCCGGGTCGAGACGTGGAGCCCCAGAAAATTGCCCTGGGCATCGAGCGCCAGGCGGGCCGTGCTGATGTGGTCGCGGCCGTGCGTGTCCGACCGGAAGGCGTCGATGCGCTCGCAGGTCCACTTGATCGGACGACCGAGCTTGCCCGCGGCCCAGGTCAGGATCGCCTCTTCCGCATAGTGCGGGATCTTGGAGCCGAAACCGCCGCCGACATCGGGCGCCACAATCCGCAGCTTGTGCTCGGGCAGCCCCAGCACGAACGCACCCAGGAGAAGCCTGATCAGATGAGGATTCTGGCTGGTGGTGTAGAGGGTGTAGTCGCCCGTTGCGGGATCGAAGTTCGCAAGGGCGGCGCGGGGCTCGATTGCATTGGGAATCAGGCGGTTGTTGATCACATCGATCGAGACGACATGATCGGCTGCCGCGAAGGCCGCGTCGGTCGCCGACCGATCGCCGACCTCCCAGTCGTAGCAAACATTGTCGGGCGCCTCGTCGAAGACCGGAGCCGTACCCCCGGCCTCTGCGGCCTCGATCGAGGCCACCGCCGGGAGCTCGTCGTAGTCCACCGCCACCAGCGCGGCCGCCGCCTTCGCCTGCTCCTTCGTGTCGGCCACCACGATCGCCACGCAGTCGCCCACATGGCGAACCTTGCCGGTGGCCAGCGCGGGGTGAGGCGGTTCGACCATGGGCGAGCCGTCCTTGCTGTGAATCAGCCACCCGGTGGGAATGCCGCCCACGCCCTCCATGTCCTCGCCGGTAAAGACCGCGTGGACGCCCGGGGCCGCCATGGCCGCGCTCGTGTCGATTTCCCCGAGACGGGCATGCGCGACCGGCGAACGCAGGATGTAGGCGAAGAGCTGACCGGGCAGGTTGATGTCGTCGGTATAGCGACCGCGACCCGTCAGAAAGCGCGCATCTTCCTTGCGTTTGACCGCCGCGCCGATTCCGGTTCCGCTTCCATTCGCACTCATGACTGGCCTCCCATTGCGCGTGCGCCGGCCTGAACGGCCCTGACGATATTGTGATAGCCGGTGCAGCGGCAGAGATTGCCCTCGAGCCACTCGCGCACCTCGTCTTCGTCCGGATCGGGATTGTTCTTCGCCAGATCGATCGCGCTCATCACCATTCCCGGCGTGCAGAATCCGCACTGCAGACCGTGGTGGTCGCGAAAAGCCTCCTGCATCGGATGAAGATCGGCACCCTCGGCCAATCCCTCGATCGTGGTGATCTCGGCGCCCTCGGCCTGCACCGCCAGCGCGGTACAGCTCTTGATCGACGAGCCGTTGAGATGAATCACGCAGGCGCCGCACTGGCTCGTGTCGCAGCCCACATGAGTTCCGGTCAGGCCGAGCTCCTCGCGCAGAAAGTCGGCGAGAAGGGTGCGGCTCTCGACCGCTCCGGTGCGCTCGACCCCATTGACGGTCATGGTGACGGTTGGCATGGCATCTCCTGATAGAGAGTGGGGGGTGGGGTGTGGTGCGCCGCCGTGGTTCGTGTCCGCAGATCCGGAAACTGCGACGACCGAAGATGAGAATGGGGTGGCAGGGGGCGGGGGCGCAAGGGAAGAGGGGGGCGGGGAGGATGATCTCGAGTCTCCCACCCGGGATCGATCTGCCCGAGCCCGGTGGCCGGCTCAAGCGGAGTTGCGCATCGCCCGACATTTCTGCCCGGCCTCCCATTTCTGCAGACGGGAGTATATCGTTGGAGACTTACCAGACTTCCCGAGATTCTCACCTGCAAGACGATGCCGACCCACCACCACACTCCCCCGGACGCGCCGGAGCGCAGAACGATCCGAAAGCCGTCCAGTGGCGAGCGCGAAGAGCCGCCAGGGATGATGGCAGAGAAGACGGATCGATTCCGCCGCCTGGTTCGGCTCCTCAGGGAGCTCTTCCAACTGGACAAGCCCGATCTTGACTTCGGCTTCTATCGGATCATGCACGCCAGGGAGGCGGAGGTCACGCGCTTCCTGGAAAACGATCTTCTTCCCCAGGTGAAACACACGTTCCAGCAATATCGCTCGGAGGAGCGGGACACGCTGGCGAAGCAGTTGGCAGAAGCCGAGGGTGACGCGCGTCGGCTCGGGCTCGACCCGAACGAGGTGCCCAGGCTCCGGGAACTTCGCAAGGCGATCAACGCAGGCATGAACGTGGACGCGCTCGAGGCCGATGTCTACGATCATCTCTACCGCTTCTTCCGTCGCTACTATAGCGAGGGCGACTTTATCAGCCAGCGCGTCTACAAGGACGGCGTGTATGCCATTCCCTATCAGGGCGAGGAGGTCAAGCTCCACTGGGCAAATGCCGACCAGTACTACATCAAGACAACCCAGGACTTCAAGGACTACTCGTTCCGGCTCCATCCGGAGGCCGAGCGCGACCCGATGCGGGTTCACTTCCGGCTTGCAGATGCCGCCGAGGGCGAGCACGGCAACATCAAGGCGGCAAACGAAAAGACCCTGCGGTTCATCTTGTTGGCCGAGGACTTCGTTGCGGAGGAAGAGAGGCCGGACGGGGTGCGCGAACTGGTGATCCGGTTTGAGCATCGGGCTGCCACGCTCGACGACTGGCCAAAGCCAAGGCGGAGGGGGAAGACGAAGCCACCATCGCAAAGGGATCTGAACGAGGCGGCCACGACCGTTCTGCTGGATTCGAACAATCCGGCGCTGGCTCGCTGGATCAAGGAACTCGCCGCCGTCCATGTTCAGGCGAATGGCGTCGAGGCCGAATACTCCCGTCTGCGCAGCCATCTGGACCGGTACACTGCCCGAAATACCTGCGATTACTTCATTCACAAAAACTTGGGCGGATTCCTCCGGCGGGAGCTTGATTTCTACATCAAGAACGAAGTCATGCACCTCGACGACATTGAGCACGCGAGCGCGCCCGGCGTGGAGCAATGGCTGTCGACAATCAGGGTCATTCGCGCCATCGCCCACAAGATCATCGACTTTCTGCATCAGTTGGAAGGATTCCAGAAGAAGCTCTGGCTCAAGAAGAAATTTGTGGTCGAGACATCCTGGTGCGTGGCGGTGGGGTCCATTCCCCGGACGTTCCACGCCGAGGTCGCCGCAAACCGGGCCCAGCACGACGAGTGGATGGATTTGCACGGGATCGACAACTTCGATGGCGACCTGACCCGAACCGGATACAGTGACCCGCCGACGTCCGAATTCCTGCAGGCCTATCCCACCCTTATGATAGACACGCGGCATTTCAGCACGGATTTTACGGAGCGTCTGCTGGAGACAATCGGGGGGGGGGGGGGGGGGGGGGAGAAGAGCAGCCGGAGTCTTGACGAGCTGACCGACGGCGTACTTTTCCACAGCGAGAATTTTCAGGCGCTGCGATTGATGGAACAGAGGTACCGGGGGCGTGTGGATTGTGTGTATATTGATCCACCGTATAATACCGCCGCTTCGGAAATTCTCTACAAGAACGGATACCGCCACTCGTCTTGGCTATCGCTTATGGCGGAGCGAATGAAAACGGGCGCACGATGTCTTACTGAAACGGGTACCCAGATCACCGCGATAGACGATACAGAGTTCACTTATCTTCGTGGAAGTTTGATCGACATTCTACCACGCCGTGATCACACCGTCGTGGTCGTCAATCACCACCCCGCTGGGGCAGGTTTGGAAGGAACCAACATTTCTGCCACGCACGAATACGCCCTCTTTTCAACACCCGCAGGCAAGAAGGTCTTGTACGGACATCCCAAGGACAAGAGCGATCCGATCGGGTTCAAGCGAACGGGGGCTGCGAAAAGCAACTTGCGTGAAGGGAGACCCAATAGCTTCTATGCGGTGTTGGTTGACACCACCACAAAATCGGTTGTGGGGGCGGAGAAACCGCCGATTGGATCCGACTACCCGAGGAGCAGGACTCGGGAAGGGCTCAAACGGATATATCCGCTCGGGAGAGACGGTACCGAACGAGTATGGCGACGATCACACGAGTCGTGCCTGGATGTCATCTCCAAAGGTGAGTTGAGCTACAAAGGCGGCCAGTCACTGCAGCTAACCAGTCCGCCTCAAAATCCTTTCAAGCCGATTCTCAGCAATTGGTACGAGAAGAAGTATAATGCAGGAACCCGGGGTACAAATCTTTTGAAGGGCGTGCTGGGAGCCAATGCTTTTAGCTACCCCAAGTCAATCCATACGGTGGAAGATTGCGTAGCGGCGGTTACACGCAGGGTCGTAACGCCTACTATCCTCGACTACTTCGCCGGCTCCGGCACGACCGCCCACGCCACCATCAACCTGAATCGCGAAGACGGCGGTCAACGGCGCTTCATCCTCGTCGAAATGGCCCAATACTTCGATACCGTCCTGCTCCCGCGCGTCAAGAAAGTCACCTTCTCGCCCAAGTGGAAGAACGGCTGTCCGGCGCGTCTCGCCACACCCGAGGAGGCAGAGCGCAGCCCCCGGGTCGTCAAGGTCGTCCGGCTCGAATCCTACGAGGATACACTCAACAACCTTGTTGTCCACCGCCCGGATCAGCTCCCAAGTCTCCTTGACATGCACACTGACGGTGATCCAAACACCACCCGCGAGGATTACATCATTCGCTACATGCTGGATGTCGAGACCGGCGACAGTCCTTCCCTGCTGAATCTGTCCGCCTTTCTCGACCCATCCGCATACCACCTCAAGGTCAAGCGGCCCGGGTCCGACGAGAGCAAAGAGGTTGCGGTGGACCTTCTTGAGACCTTCAACTGGATGCTGGGCCTTCGTGTGACCCGGATATTGGCAACGAACCGGTACGATGCCGAGTTCGGCGATGTCGAAGAGAGCCGCACAACGCCCCTCTCGTTCACGAAGACGCCCGCAGGCCAGTGGTGGTTCCGCGCCGTCGAAGGCGTGCTCCCGGACGACCGCCGCGCCCTTGTCATCTGGCGCAATCGCCCCGGTGGCGACGAGCCAGGCGGGGTCGAGCGCGACAACGCTGTCCTGGACAAATGGTTTCAGCAATCCGGATACGCTGCCCGCCAGGCCGACTTCGACCTGATCTACGCCAACGGCGACCACAACCTTGACAGCCTCGGGGAGATCCGTCAGCCCTGGATCGGTCACACGATCGAAGATCACTTCAGGCGACTCATGTTCGAGGATGCGGAGGAAGGGACGTAAGCGTGGTCATCTTCGATAACACCGAGATCGGTCACCTGATCAGCGTGTGCAAACGCTGGCGCAACACCTCGCACAATGGCCTTCGCTGCGCGCGAAGCGAGGCCACGTCGAGGCACATGCTGCGTAACCGTCGGCACTGACGCGAATCCGCACGATGCCGCCCCGCACCCGCCATGCAAAGATGAAGATCCCCTTTCCGCGCAAGCTGGTTCTGAACCGATGGGCGCTCGCGGAATTCGGCATGGAAACATTCGCCGAGCTTGCCAGATCGCTTGGAACCGAGCCCCGGGAAGGGCTCGACGAGAGCAACGTGCACTGGTTCCATCACGAACTCTGCACAATTCCACGGGAACAGCGACCCAGGCTGTCAGACGACACACTGCTCGCCTACGACCAGGCCATCGTGGCGGTCACGCAGCAGCTCAACGAAAACCGCCTGCGGCACGGCAGGAGTCCCATTCAGTGGAAGTACTTCCAGTATTTATCACTTCTCTTCACCGAGATCTATCTGGAGCGCTATTTCACGGCCCCCGAGGCACTGCGAGCCTCGCTCAACGCCGCCATTCACAGCTACAACGACGCGCTCCCAACCGGTCATGCATTATCCGACTCTCTGGAATCGCTCCCCACTGGCCCCGACCCCCGTGGCCAGCTCAACAAGCTCGCCTTCTGGATGGCAACGGGCAGCGGCAAGACTCTCCTCATGCACGCCCACATCCTCCGGTACAGAGAGCTGACTCGCAAGTACGGACAGGCGAACCACATCAACCGCATTCTCCTCCTCACCCCCAACGAAGGACTCTCGCAGAAGGTGCGGATGTGGCAGGATATCGCGCTTGCGCTGCTCAAGAAATACGTGACGCGGTACTGGGGAACTCGCCGCCAGGCCTGGGAAGCCGAACACCTGGAGTACAGGGATCTACGGCCGGGCGATGGCAACTTTCCTCGAGTGATACGAGATGGCGACGAGGCCACGGGATACCGAATTGTCATCGCCACCGACCGGAATGACGCCGAGGAGCTGCGGGACTGGATCGAATCGATCCGGCGCATCATCGAATCGGGAGGGGGACCGCTGCCCCCAAACCCGGTCACGCAACAGCCGGCGCTTGATGCCGTTGCCGTGGATCACCATCTCTATTCGCCGCTCCTGGTCACGGTCCACGAGCAGGCCGTGACTGTTTCCCCGCCGGGACTGAATGCCGGCGAGCACCAGTTCGTCAAGGACTTCCGAGCCCACTGCGAGCGAACCCGGCCCGAAGGACAGCGACTGCATCTGCTGCGCAACATGAGTCGCGGACACGGGATCGGCTTCTTCGAAGCAAACAACTTCCATCCCGATTTCATTCTGTGGGCGGTGTCCGGCGACCGACAGCACATCGCGTTCGTCGATCCGAAGGGTCTCGTGCGGATGGATGCATCCCACGCCAAGGTGCAGCTCGCGACACAGATCAGCGAGATCGAAGAGCGCCTTGGAGATCCCCATGTCCGGTTGGACTCGTTCATCCTGTCGGTCACACCGTTCGAGACGATTCGTCGATCATGGAACATGTCGAAAACCGAGATGGCGAAACGACATGTTCTCTTTATGGCGGAAGATCGGGAAACCTACGTCGGAGAGATGCTGGAGCGGATGGGGGTGACGTCCGACGGACTCAGGCCGAGGCCTGACAGGACACGGAGCGATGCGCGCGCCGACTCTGGACGACGCAGCCAGTCGTAGCCCCCCCGCTGGTGCAGAGACCCAGCACCCGGCACATGGCCACAAGCGGAAACGCGGCCCGGTGCGCCTTAATGAACGCATAGCCCCGCCGGGAATCGATCCGCTCTGCTGCGCGAACCGGGCCGCAGCCTTTAGAATGTCGCGCCATATGTTAATCGAGACATTCGACCGACCCGACAGGAGTTCGACATGACCGAGAAGCTCATCGACAGAAACCCCGATGTCCTCGGCGGTACGCCTGTATTCTCGGGAACCAGGGTTCCCGTTCGCATCCTGATGGAGCACCTGGAGGCGGGTGACCGGCTCAATGACTTTCTGGACGATTATCCCACGGTAACGAGGGAACAGGCCGTCGGGGTGCTCGAACAGGCAACGGCACAGTTGGTGGCGGATCTCCGATGAGGGTGCTGTTGGACGAACCCGTGCCAAAGCGTCTCATGACTGAGTTTCCCGAGTCGTTCGGAGTGCGCACAGTGCAACAGATGGGCTGGGCCGGATGTTCCAATGGAGATTGCTGCGCCGTGCGACCGATCATGGATTTAATGTCCTCGTCACGGTGGACCAGGGGTTCGCATATCAGCGGAGCGACCGGAATCTTCCGATCCCCGTTGTCATCATGATTGCCGGACGCACTCGGTTGCAGGAGCTGCGTCCCCTCGTCCCGGACGTGATCGCGGTTCTCTCGGGCGATCTCGAGAGGCGAATCCACCGTGTCGTGGCCTGAAAGGGTCTCGGCAAACAAAGGGCAAGCGCGGCCTGTCCGCGATCCTGTAATTGAGACTTCAAAAGTGTTATTTGTTGGTGATCTCTGGCGGAAGAACCGTATACAATTACAGCTCGGGTAATTCCACGAGAGCATTGAAGAGAACAGATCGCCCTGCCACATTTACCGACCAGCGCCACACCCACTCCACCCACCTGGAGCCCACCCTCATGTCAAACACCGCACGCCGCTCCCCCCGCACGGCCCCCTTCCTCGCGCTGGCAGTCGCCCTGGCTGCCCTTCTCCTCGTTCCGGCCTCCACCCAGGCTCAGGGCACGCGCTTTCTGCGGCACCCCGATGTCAGCGCGGCCCACATTGTCTTTACCCACGCCAACGATCTCTGGCGGGTCGGGCGCGATGGGGGGAATGCGGTGCGGCTCACGAGTTCGGACGGGGCCGAGACCGACGCCGCCTTTAGCCCCGATGGACGCTGGATCGCCTTCTCCGGCCAGTACGGGGGCAATACCGACGTCTATCTGATCCCGGCCGAGGGGGGCGAGCCCGCGCGACTCACCTGGCATCCCTCTGCCGATATCGTGCAGGGGTGGACGCCGGAGGGCGAAATCCTCTTCCGCTCCGGTCGCGAGTCCGTTCCCACGCAACTCTGGAAGCTCTACACAATCGCCCCCGAAGGCGGGCTGCCCGCCGCACTCGCGCTGCCCCAGGCCTACCTTGGCGACCTCTCCGCCGACGGCGCCCACATCGCCTATCAGGAGATCGGCTACTGGGATCCCGAATGGCGCAACTACCGCGGCGGACAGGCGCAACCGATCGGCATCGTCTCCACCTCCACCTGGGAGCGCACCACGCCGCCGTGGGAGGGCGAGCGCCAGATGGATCCGGTCTGGATGGATGGCGTCGTCTATTACATGTCCGAGCGCGACTGGGCCAGCAATGTGTGGTCCTTCGATCCGCGCACCGGCGAGGAGCAGCAGCGCACCCGCCACGCCGATTTCGATGTCAAGTCGCTGGGCGCCGGCCATGGCGTGGTGATCTACGAGCAGGCCGGCTACCTCCACGAGCTCGATCCGGCCACTGGCGCCACCCGCCAGCTTGTCATCCATGCGGCCGGCGACATGAACTGGTCGCGCGCGCGCTGGGAATCGGTTCCGGCGATCCAGCTTCGTGACGCGCGCCTTTCGCCCACCGGCAAGCGGGCCCTCTTCGAATGGCGGGGCGAGCTCTTCACCGTTCCCGCCGACGAGGGATCGTGGCGCAATCTGACCCGCAGCCCCGGGGTCGCCGACCGCCACCCGGTGTGGTCGCCCGATGGATCGCGGATCGCCTGGTTCAACGACGACGGCGACGAGTACGGACTGGTCATCGCCGATCAGGACGGGGCCAATCCGCGCCGCACCGAAATTCCCGAACCCTCCTTCTACTTCCGTCCCGAATGGTCGCCCGACGGCAGCAAGCTCGCCTTTACCGACACCCACTACCGCATTCTGATCCTCGATGTGGAATCGGGGGCGGTCGAACACGTCGATACCGACCGCTTTGCGCACCCCGAGCGCTCCATGAACCCGGTCTGGTCGCCCGATTCGCGCTGGATCGCCTACGCCCGGCGCCTCGACAACCAGCTTCGAGCCATCTTCGTTCACAGCATCGAAACGGGCCAGACCCATCAGCTTACTGACGGCATGTCCGACGCGATCACCCCTGTCTGGGACGAATCGGGACGCTACCTCTACTTCCTGGCTTCGACCGACTACGCGCTCAACACCGGCTGGCTGGACATGACCTCCTACGACCGCCCGGTGACGCGCGCCCTCTACCTTGCGCTCCTCGACGCCGACGAGCCCTCGCCCTTCCTGCCCCGGAGCGACGAAGAGGAGGAGACCGACGCGGAGATGGACGAAGACGAGATGGAGATGGACGAGGACGAAGCGGCAGGCGACGAAGAGGGCGACCCGGCCGACGCGGTGACGATCGATTTCGAGGGAATCGCCGATCGCATCATCGACGCGCCCGGAATCGATGTGGACGAATATGCGGGACTCGCGCCCGGACCCGAGGGAACGGTCTTCGTGCTGGCGGGCGGAGGCTTCGGCGGAGGAAGCGTCCATCGCTACTCGATCGAGGACCGCGAGGCCGAGGAGTTCCTGGAGGGCGGCAGCCGCCTTGCCATCTCGCACGATCGCAGCAAGATGCTCTACTACGGCGGCGGCTGGCGCATTGTGGGCACCGCGCGTCCTCCCTCCGGCGGCGATGGTCGGCTCGATCTGGGGGGAATGCGCGTACGGGTGGAACCCCGGGCCGAATATGCACAGATGCTCCGCGACGGCTGGCGCTTCATGCGCGACTTCCTCTATGTGGACAATCAGCACGGCGCGCCCTGGGACGACGTCTGGGAGTGGTATTCGGCGTGGCTGCCCGATGTGCGCCACCGCTCCGACTTCAATCATCTGCTCGACATGCTCTCGGGCGAGATCGCGGTCGGACACTCCTACGTAAGCGGCGGCGACTACCCCGATCTGAACAACCCGCGCACCGGCCTTCTGGGTGCCGATCTGACCGAAGAGAACGGCTTCTACCGAATTGCCCGCATCTACGATGGCGGCGACTGGACTCCCGGCACGACCGGACCCCTCTCCATGCCCGGAATGGAGGTGTCCGAGGGCGACTACATCCTTGCGGTGGACGGTGCCGAGCTGCGCGCACCCGCCAATCCCTACCAGCTCCTCGAGGGAACCGCCGGTCGCATCGTCACCCTCACCGTCGCTTCGTCGCCTGCCGCCACCGACGCCCACGATGTTGTGGTCGAGCCGGTCGGCAACGAGGGGCTGCTCCGGCGCTGGGCCTGGGTCGAGGCCAACCAGGCACGCGTCGACGAGATGAGCGGCGGACGTCTTGCCTATGTCTGGCTGCCCAACACCGGCGGCGGCGGCTACCAGTACTTCAACCGCATGTACTTTGCACAGCAGGACCGCGAGGGCGCGGTCATCGATGAACGCAACAATGGCGGCGGCTCGGCGGCAGACTACATTGTCGAGGTGCTGGGCCGTGAGCTGACCGGCTACTTCAACTCGCGCGCCGGCGACCGCAAGCCCTGGACCCAGCCGATGGCCGGCCTCTTCGGCCCCAAGGTCATGGTCATCAACGAACGCGCCGGATCGGGGGGCGATCTCCTTCCCTATCTCTTCCGCTTCCACGAGATCGGGCCGCTGGTGGGCACAAAGACCTGGGGCGGTCTGGTCGGCACCTGGGACACCCCCCCGCTGATCGACGGAGGCGGATTCGTGGCTCCGCGCGGCGGCTTCTTCGATGTCAATGGCGAGTGGGCGGTCGAGGCCGAAGGGGTGGCGCCCGATATCGAGGTGCGCAACGATCCCGCGCCGGTCATTGCCGGAGGCGACCCGCAACTGGAGGCCGCCATTCGCGAGGCGCTGCGCCTTCTCGATGGCGGTGGCACAGTCATCTTCGAGGACGAACCCCCGCCGCCGGTGCGCTGGCGACGACCCGGCAGATGACCTTCAACCGGATGCAGGGTTTGCGGTCCATGCAGGAATTCAGGCAGGAGGGGTTGCGCGCGCACCCGACCGCTCCGGCTTCCGCGCGGGCCGGCCCGCGCAGGGGCCGGCGGGGACTTTTTCTCAACGCACGGAAAGAGACACACCATGAAACAGACCGGACTCCTCCTCCTGCGAATCACCACGGGCTGGCTGCTCGTCCTCTGGGGACTCGACAAGCTGGTGAATGTCGAACACGGTCAGCGCGTCGCCGAAGCCTTCTACCTGGGAATCGGCGCGCAGGCCATTGTGCAAAACGTATTCGGCGTCATCGAAATCCTCCTCGGCATGCTTGTGGTTCTGGGACTTTGGCGGAGGCGGGTGTACCCGATCATGTTCATCATCCTCGCGATCACGGCCCTCGGCGTCTGGAAGTCGATCCTCGATCCCTGGGGCTGGTTCCTTGAGGGCGCCAACGTCCTCTTCTACCCATCGGCAATCATCGCTGCGGCGGCGCTGCTGCTCTGGGGAACAATCGACGAAGACCGCATGGCCCTGGATACCGATCGCGCTCGCTAGCACCCCGGCGCTTCGCCGCTTCCGGGAGGAGCCCGGGATCGTTGTCCACGCACCGGTTGACGAACGCATCCCCCGCCGAATTCCCGCACGCCACGGCCCCGGACCCCACCCCGGATTCGCAAATTCGATTCCCGGAGCCCTATTATTGATCTGGTTTCCGGTCTCGGCTTTCCTACTCAGCGAGGTGCAGAGCACGATGTTGCAACTCGAAGTCATTCAGGCGCGACGGGGCGGATTCACCCGCCGCACATTCATCAAGGGGGTCGTCGCCGCCGGCGCCACCGCCTCTGCCGCAGGCTATCTCTTCCGCGGCTCCGGGGTGCTCTCGCCCTTCCTGACGGCGCAGGGGGCCGTGGAGAGGCTCGTCACCCTCAATGTCAATGGCCGCGAGCGCCGAGTGGACGTTCCCCGGCAGGAAACCCTCGCCATGACGCTCCGCTACCAGTTGGGCCTGACCGGCACCAAGCTGGGCTGCGACCGGGCCGAGTGCGGCGCCTGCACGGTGCTCATCGACGGTGTCACCCACTATGCCTGCTCCATCCTCACGCACACGGTGCGCGGCCGCGAGGTGACCACCATCGAAGGCCTCGAGCAGGATGGCGAGATGCACCCGGTGCAGCAGGCGGTTCTCGACGAGGGCGGCTTCCAGTGCGCCTTCTGCGCGCCCGGCTTCGTCATGAGCATGATCGGCATGCTGAGCCGCAACCCCAACCCGACCCGCGACGAGGCGGCCGAGCTGCTCTCCGGCAACCTCTGCCGCTGCGGCGACTACGACAAGATCCTCAACACGGCGATGCGGGCGGCCGAGCTGTCCGGCGCCCGGGTCTGACCCGCCCGAACCGAGAGAAAGGCGAATCGAGATGGCTGAGAAACTGATCGGCGCCGACATCGCCCCGCCCGATCTTCGCGCGAAGATCACAGGACGGGCCCGCTACGCCGAAGACTTCCACGCCGAGGGAATGGTCTTTGCCAAGCTGCTGCTGAGCCCGATGCCGCATGCGCGCGTGCGCAGCGTGGACACGCGGGCGGCCGAGGCCATGGAGGGCGTGCTCGGAATCCTGCGGGCGTCGGAGCTGCCGCGGCAGGCAGAGGGCGTTGGCGAAGCCGCGCTCACCGACGAACCCCTGTACGAGGGCGAACCGATCCTTGCGGTGGCGGCGGTGGACGAGACCACTGCGGCGGCGGCCGTCGAGGCCATCCGGGTGGACCTCGAACCCCTTCCCTTCGTGCTCGATCCGCTCGAGAGCCTGCGCCAGGGCGGTCCCGATGCACGCCTCGACGGCAATGTCGGCGGCGAAGAGGGGGCGGTCACCCTCAAGTGGCCCGATTCGGTCTTTGCCGAGGCGGGGCCCGACCGGCTGCCGATGGGCGAACCCGCCACCGAGTGGGAGCTCGGCGATGTCGATGCGGCCTTTGCCGAGGCGGCCACCATCGTCGAGGAGACGATCGTTCACCAGTCGGTGACGCACCACCCGATGGAGCCCCGCTCCTGCATGGCCTACTGGCAGAATGGCAAGCTCTTCCTGCACGGCTCCACGCAATCCACCGAACGCACCCGGGGCGCCGTGGCCGCAATGGCCGGGGTCGAGCTCGAAGACGTAGTCATGATCGGCGAGTATTGCGGCGGCGGCTTCGGCAGCAAGATCGCAGGCTCTCCGATCATGGCGGTCCCGGCGGTGCTCTCCCGCAAGATCGGGCGACCGGTCATGCTCAGAATCACGCGCTACGAAGAGAGCTACATCGGGCGCGCCCGCGCGGGCTTCCAGGGCTGGGCCAAAATGGGCTTCCGCGCCGATGGCCGCATGACCGCGCTGGATCTGTATCTGGTGCAGGACGGCGGTCCCTACGGGCGCGCAAGCGATTTCACCACTGCGGGGCTGGTCGCCACTGCTTCGTACGACCCCGAAACCATGCGATTCCGGGGCGTTCCCGTCTACACCAACACGCCGCCGCGTTCAGCGCAGCGGGCTCCGGGCGGAGCGCAGATCGTGGCCATGCTCGAACCGCTGGTAGACAAGGCGGCACGCGAACTCGGGGTGGACCGGCTGGAGATCCGCAAGATCAACGCGCCGGACCACACCAGCCAGTTGGGCGTGGAGCGCTATCCCTACACCAGCGCATTCGTCCGCGAAGCGCTCGACCTGGGAGGCGAACTCTTCAACTGGGACGAAAAAATCCGGCTCTCCGGCCAACGCAACGGCACCAGGGTCACCGGCATCGGCATGGGGCTCAGCCCCTTCACTGCGGGCAGTTCCGGACGCGATGGCCTTCTGGTCATCCGCCCCGACGGCAAGCTGCACGTCCACCAGGGAATCGGAAATCTGGGCACCCATTCGATCGCCGATACCGCGCGCCCCGCAGCCGAGCTTCTCGATCTCTCCTGGGATCAGGTCGTGATCGTCTGGGGCGATACCAGCAAACACCTGCCCTTCAGCACCATTCAGGCCGGCAGTCAGACCACCCACGCCCACACCCGCGCCAACCACGCGGCGGGCATGGCCATGGTGGGGCTTCTGCAGGAGCTGGCCGCCCGCGAACTCGGCGGTTCGCCGACCGATTACCGCGTCAGCGAGGGGCGCGTCTTTCGGGCCGGAAATCGCGCGGCAGGGCTCAACTTTGCCGAGGCGGCCGAGCGGGCCATTGCGATCGGCGGCAAGTTCAGCGGCGCAGAGGTGCCCGAAGATCTCAACGACGTCACCAAGGCTGCGGTGGCGGGGCTGGCAGGTCAGGGCCTCATTGCGGCGGCGCGCGACAGCACTCCGCAGGCGGGCGCGGTCTTTACCTGGGTGGCCACCTTTGCCCAGGTCGAGCTGGACGTGGAGACCGGCGAGGTCGAGATCGTCGAGATCGCCTCGACCACCGACTGCGGCACCGTGGTTCACCCGCGCTCGCTGGCCGCACAGACCAATGGCGGCGTCTTTCAGGGAATCGGAATGGCCAAGGGCCAGCGCTGGGTCTTCGACCAGAAGTGGGGAATCCCCTTCACCAAGCGCTTCTACACCGCGCGTCCGCCGGGAATCCTCGATGTTCCGCTCAGCCCGAAGTTTGCGGCGGTCAACCTGCCCGATCCCCACACTCCTGTCGGTGCCAAGGGAATCGGCGAACCTCCGGTGGGCGCGGGCGAGGCTGCCTATGTCTGTGCAGTCGCCGATGCCATGGGCGGGCTCTGTCTCTGCCGGACTCCGCTCACCGCCGACATGATCCTGGCCGAGCTCGAGGGCCGGCCGCGCCCCTACGGTCTTCTGGACACGCACGTCTGACCCCGGGCGCAGCGCGCGCCCCGACCCCGAGGAAGGAGAAGCACAGTGGCTGTCATTCGCGACATGATTCCCCCCTTCGAGCTCTACCAGCCGGCGGGAATTGACGACGCAGTACGCCTCATGGACCAGTATGGCGACCAGGGATGGGTGCTCGCTGGCGGACTCGACACCTTCGACTGGTTCAAGGACCGGATCAAGCGTCCCCGGGCAGTGATCGATCTGTCGGCGGTCGAGGAGATCCGCGGAATTGCGGAGGGCATGGACGACGGACTCGAGATCGGCGCCATGACCAGCCTGACCGATGTGGCCGACCACGCCGATGTGCGCAGCCGCTACCCGATTCTGGCCGAGGCGGCCAGGCTGGTGGCGACCCCACAAATCCGCAACCAGGGCACCCTGGGGGGCAATATTGTGCAGGATACCCGCTGCTGGTACTACCGGAGCGGATGGCCCTGCTACCGGGCCGGCGGCAATATCTGCTACGCCGCCACCCCACGCTCGATGAACCGCGAGCACTGCATTATGGGGGCGAGCCGCTGCGTGGCGGTTAATCCATCGGACACCGCTCCCGCCCTGATCGCGCTCGACGCCGAGATGGTCGTTGCCAGCCGTTCGGGAATGCGCAGTCATGCCGCCACCGATTTCTTCATCGGTCCCGACATCGATATCGAACGCATGACGATCCTTGAGCCGGGCGATCTCCTGACCCGCATTGTGCTTCCGGCTCCCTGGGAGAACGCGCGATGGTACTTCGAGAAGATCCGCGACCGCAAGTCGTGGGACTTTTCCCTGGTGAGCGTGGCCTCGATGTTGCGCATGGAGGGCGGCACAATCGCCGACGCGCGCATTGTGGTCAACAGCATTGCCCCCTACCCGGTGCGCATGACCGCAGCCGAAGATGCAATCCGGGGGCGCGCGCCCAACGAGGAAACCGGTCGGATGGCAGGTGAAATCTCGGTTGAGGGCGCCGATGCGCTGCGTCACAACGACTACAAGATCGCGCTGACCCGCAACCTGGTGAAGCGCGCGATCCGCGACGCGGCATAGGCAGAGACCCCCTCAATATCGACAACCCACCGCAGACAGCCCCGGATTTTCAATCACAATATCCTGAGGAAGGCGGAGCGAACCGGCCATGGAATTTCTTCGACGCGCACTGAACCCCTGGGGTGAAAATGTTCCGATCGGGGTCTCGTGGGATCTGATCTGGGCGGCTGTCATTGTGGGGGCGGCCTTTGTGGTGGGACATGCGCTGCTTGTGCCCAAGAAGGTCGCAACGGGCGAGATCGACCCCGAAGAAGCCCGCGGCGTTCCCGAAAAGATCCAGCGCCACTCGAGCGGAGCGCGCAACTTTCACTGGTTGATGTCGGCGGCCATGTTCGTGCTGCTCATTACCGCCTTCTTTCCGGTGATCGGGATTCGCTTTCCCTGGGTGACGATTCACTGGATAGCGGGCGTAGGGCTGATTCTGACCGTTCTCTATCATATCTGGCATGTCTTTGCCCGGCAGGACTTTCGCACAATGTGGGTCGGTCGGCGCGACATTGCCGAGGGCAGAATGGGGCTCAGGGCGGCGCTGGGTCGGGGGGGCAGGGACGGGTCAGGCGAGGCGTGTCCGCGGGCCGGCAAGTATCCGGTCGATCAGAAGATGTTCCATCATGCGGCCATGATTGTGACCATCGGCGCGGTCGCCACCGGCATTCTGATGATGTTCCGGATCGACAATTTTCTGCTGCCCATGAACACCTACATGTTCAGCGACGCCGTCTGGGGATGGATCTATGTGGTGCATGGCGTCTGCGGAATCGGGTTGATCTTTCTGGTGATTGCGCACATCTACTTTGCCATTCGCCCCGAGAAGCGCTGGATGACCTGGTCAATGATTCACGGCCTGATCGATCGCGAAAAATACCTGCAGAACCACGATCCGAAACGCTGGGTGGTCACCGAATCGCAATCGCGGGCAGCGGTCGAGGCGGGCACCGATGGCGACTGAATCGGTCAGCGGCTCGATGAACAGCCACGACCTGCGCGCGCGCATCGACGCCATCGAGGACGGCTACGAGTTCTTTCTTGCCTATGCAGCGCAGGGAATCGCGGACGAGAGCGCCGACGCGGCGGATGAACAGGTGCGAGGCTTTCTCCGTGGATTTGCAGAGGCGCTGGATGGCCTTGCGGACGCCTTCCACAGTGCGCTGGCGAACCGCGAGGACGCTGATGATGACAAAGGAACCGCAACCGAAGCCGTACTGGCGGTGCTGGATCGCGACGCCCAGGCGGCCGGAGCGTTTGTGCAATTTGCGATGGCGCAAAAGACGATCTCTTCGCAACTGATCGACAACCTCAATGGCTCCATTCACATTCGGGCGCTGTTGACCGATGTGTTTGTGCTGGGCGAGGCAGCCGGAGTGTGAGAGGAGTCGCCGACCGGGCGGCGGTTGTGCTGGCGCTGATCGCAGGTGTTGCAGGGCCCGGCGACGGTCAGGTCATTGCCGGCCCCGAGGGCCCCGTCGAGTTTATTGGATTGCAGGGGTAGGGCGCCCAGGAGCTCTTCGACAGTATCCGCGCACTCGATCCCGACCGTCCCCTTCATGCCTGCGCGGCCGTCATGAGGTTCAATCTCGGGTTTGCAGAGGCAGCGGCGACCCTGTATCACAATATCGGATTCCGGGAAAACGACCCGTACACGATTGTCGTGGGCGTGGAGGACAGCGCCCGGGTTCGCTATCACCAGCCTGGCAATGAGGTTGTGGATCTGCCCGAGAGCTGGCAGCGGCTGAAGAAGATGGCCGACGAAGACATGCGGCTGATCAACGAAGTGTCACGCACAGTGCATACCCGTCAGGGATTTTTCAGGCGGCTCTTCGGTCTGGGCAACAGGATGATCCGAGGACGCGGAGGCATCGATTCTGGAATGCTCAACGAAGCGCTGGATATCTTCGAAGGCGCGGACCGGGAAGCAGATCGCCACCTGGCCCACAACATCCTGGCGCGCGATTCCACGGCAAGTACACGAACGGTGGCGACCCTCGTGCTCGCCAACTTTGCGGATCGCGACTCCACTCGGCACGCCCTGGCGGCATCCCTGACCGATCCCGACCCCCGGGTCGGCAGTGTGGCCCGGAATCTGCTTGACGCGCTGATTGCGCGACGGCCCATGCCCGTTGACTGGTCGGGCGCCCGGGAATCGCTGGCAGCGCTCCTCGACGGAACCGCCGCTTCCACTTCGACAACATTCTCCAAGTTCTGTGAGCGACCGAAATCAACCCCGAACTGGGCGCCCAGTTGGCCCGCCGGAGCCCCGACCTTCTCCTGGCATTCGCCGGATCCGAACACAAAAGATCCCGCGACGGCAGCCTGAAATTTTTGCAGACCGTGAGCGGCGAGGATTTCGGTCGCGACGTCGATGCGTGGCGAGAGTGGCTGTGGCAGGGGTGAGCGGGTTCAGGACATAAGGGTCGGCAGGCGCGCCTGGGAGCCCGTTTCGCGGAGTGGCGGTCTCTCCTTGCATGGTAGGGCCTCGCGCTTGCAATCCGTGGACCCATCACCGGGCGGGCGGCAATTCCACCGTTGCCACTGTCAGACCGCTGCTCCCTTGCTCTCGCCTCTCCCTCTCCGCTATCTTGAAATTCATGTGGAACCGGACAGCCAACCTCAACATTCTCCGTGGCGTGCGGTCGCTCTGCGTCCTTGCGCTCCTGGTTTTTGTCCATGCCTTTGCGCTTCGGCCGCTTCTGCTGCCCGAGTGTCTGGCGCACGGGTTCGGCGATGGCTCCATGGCTCATGCAATGCCCGGGCACGATCATGGTGACGGAGAAACTGCCGATCACGCTGATTCCCACGCAGGGCACCACACTTCCTCCTCCGGCCAAGTCAGCGCCCCTCTGCACGCTGCGCACCACTCCGGCGGAACCGGACAGATCGACCCGGCGCTGCATCATCTGGCCGGACTCTTTGCCGGTCATGCCAATGCGCCCAACTCCGCAGCCGACTGTCTCTGTCTCGAGGTCTGTCTCTGCGAATTTGGGAGCCTGTCACCGACGCCTCCTCTGCTGGAAGGGGCGGTCACGGTCATCGTTGCGGCTGCCCTGCCGTCGCCCCCGGATGCGCCGACCGTTTCGGCGCCGGCCTTTATTCTGCCCTTTGCCACAGGTCCGCCCGGCGCGCTTGCGTTGCCCGGGTCGAGGGTTCACCCGATCATCTGACGCTCTAACGCGGCCCATTCGTCGTTTCGCTGCCTAGAGGGTCGCTCCATCGGATCCGGATTCTCTCCAATCCGATCAGACACTGCGGGCTCGTGCCACGACGCCCTCTCCGGTTGAATCCCGAACCCCCTTGCAGGCCCGGCTCCCGCAGCCGGTGATTTGCCTGCATTCGGCCCGAACGCGCTTCCCGTCAACCGAACCCTGCGCCGGATTCTCTGCGATTTCCCATTCGGGGAAGAGCGAAAGTGCGCATATGTGCACAAGCGCAATCCCGTGCAGGATCGAAACCGCGCATGAATTAAATCACAATAATTACGACAAAGAGCAAAGGACAAATCATGAATGCAACTGGATGCCTTGAAATTGCCGCCGCAGCCACCTCCACGCTGCGCACCGCTGCACGCCTGACCATGCTCGCGCTCCTCCTGGTCGCCACCGCCACCTGCGACGACGACGCCACCGCGCCTGCGGGCCCGATCAATGTCACCCTCGACTTTGCGGCCATGGTAAATGGCGCCCCCTTCGCCTGTGGGACGCGCTACAACAATGTCGGCACCGCTGCATCGACCATCGAGCTCACCGATTTTCGTATCTACGTGCACGATCTGCGGCTGGTGAGCGCCGGGGGCCAGACAACCCCGCTCGATCTTGAACAGGATGGGCAATGGCAGCTTGATAACCTGGCGCTGCTCGATTTCGAGAATGGAACGGGCGCATGCAGCAACGGAACCCCGGCAACCAACACAACCGTGCGGGGAACCGCTCCGGCGGGCGACTACGTTGGCATTCGCTTCCGCGTGGGCGTGCCCTTCGAGATGAATCACCGCGATGCCAGCACCGCTCAGGCGCCGCTCGACATTACCCGGCTCTTCTGGAATTGGAATGCCGGCTACAAGTTTGCCCGTATGGATCTTGCGCGGCCCGATGCGCTGGAGGGCGAGGCGCCAAGATGGAATGTTCATCTGGGCAGCACCGGATGCATGCCGACCGGCAATCGCACAACGCCGGCGACATCGTGTACAAATGAACACCGACCGGAAATTGTGCTGGATGGCTTCAATCACGAGACGAATGCCATCGTGGCAGACTACGGCAGACTGCTCGCGGGAACCGATCTCAGGGTGAATACGCCCGGAACGGCCTCGGGCTGTCAATCCTTTCCGGGCGATGCCGACTGTCCGCCGGTGATGAATCGTCTCGGGCTCGACTACGAAGGCACAACATCGTCGGGCCAGACCTTCTTTTCGGTGAACTAGCCGGGAAGGAGGCAGCAGGAGAATGATCAGGACAAGGGTGCGGCGCTCTGCCGGTGCGCATATGGCATGGGCCGTGCTGTATGGGGGATTGCTGACCGCGTGTGGAGGCGGCGATGAGGTTCTCGGCCCGCTCTACACCCCAATTGCGGTGACGAGCGATTTCCCCTGGAAGCTTCCGCCCGGTTTTCCGGCGCCGCGCGTGCCCGCAGACAATCCGATGAGCCCTGCGAAGGTCGAGCTGGGTCGGCGCCTCTTTTACGACACCCGCCTTTCGGGGAACCGGACCCAGAGTTGTGCATCATGTCATATTCAGGAGGTGGCCTTTACCGACCGGCTCCCGCGCGGAGTAGGTTCAACCGGCGAAATGCATCCGCGCGCCAGCATGAGTCTGGCCAACATGGGATACCAGCCGGTCCTGACGTGGGCAAATCCCAATCTGAATACCCTGGCGGCGCAGGCGCTCCTGCCCATGTTCGGCGAGGATCCCGTCGAGCTGGGCATGTCCGGGCGCGAGGAGGAGCTCTTTGCGCGACTCGAGGCGGAACCGATCTACCGGCAGCTCTTTGCCGAGGCATACCCGGACGATCCCGTCATCGATCTTGCCACAATTACCCGCGCGATTGCGTCCTTCCAGCGAACGCTGATCTCGGGCAACAGCCGGGTGGACCGGGCACGGCGGGGAGAGATTGCGCTGACCGATTCCGAGCGGCTCGGTCAGAATCTCTTCTTCAGCGAGCGTCTGGAGTGCTTCCATTGCCACGGGGGACTGATGTTTACCGGCACCCACGATTTTGCCGGCAAGTCATCGCCAGAGATCGAGTTTCACAATAATGGGCTCTACAACCTCGATGGAAGTGGTCTCTATCCCGATCCCAACTTCGGCCTCTTCGAGTTCACGCGGAGACCCGAAGACATGGGCAGATTCAAGGCGCCGACGCTGCGCAATATCGAGTTGACCGCGCCTTACATGCACGACGGCAGCATTGCGACGCTGGACGAGGTTTTGGATCACTACGCGCGGGGCGGCCGACTCATTGTTGAAGGCCCGAATGCGGGCGATGGAAGCACAAATCCCAACAAGAGCGAATTCGTGAACGGGTTTGCGCTGACCGCGCGGGAGCGGCAGGCGGTGCTGGATTATCTGCGGGCTCTGACCGATCATGACTTTGTCGTCAATCCCGCATTCAGCAACCCCTGGCGGGCGATGAATCGCAGCGAGTTTGCAGTGGAAGCGGGGGGAAGACGATGAGAGGAATATCAGTGCGAACGATAACGCAATTGTACAGAAGGATCGTCACAATAGCGGGCGAGCGCGGCTCCGGGGCCGGAGAGCGAAACCGCACCCCTCGAAATGTACTATGGGCTTTGTGCATTCCGGTTCTTCTTTCCCTTCCGGGAGCACCCGGTGGATTGGCGGGCCAGAGTCTCCCCGACAGTGCACAGGCGCGCGACACTGTTGCAAACAATGCAAATCCGGGCGACACAACGCTGGCCGATACGCTCTTCATTCTTGAGCCGCTTGTGATTGGCGTATCCCGCGAACGCGCCGCGCCGCCTCCGGTTCTGGCGATCACCGTCGATCCCGGAGTTGTGCAACAAAGCCAGGAGAGCAATCCCTACCGGATGTTGCGTCAGACGACTGGCGTTGAGGTTCACGATCAGGGACAAGGACCGGGGTTTGCCTCCAATGTGACCATTCGCGGCTTTACCTCCGATCACTCTTCCGATGTTCTTCTTGTGATCGACGGGGTGCCGGTCAATTTGCCGGCGCACGGACATATCGAGGGCTATGCGGACTGGAATGTTCTCCTGTCGCGTTCGGTCGGATCGATGCGCGTCATTCATGGCGGGGCGAGTCCGCTCTATGGCGACTTTGCCCTGGGCGGCGTCGTCGAGGTCTTTACGCGAACCGATGCCGAGGGCTTTGAGGGCGCGCTGGGGGCAACCAGCTTTGGCGATCTGCGGATAGAGCTGGCAGGGGGACGCAGGGGCGAGCGTGCGGGGTTTTTCGTGGGAAGCGCGCTGCAGCGGCACGAGGGTTGGCGCGAAAACAGCGATTACCGGCTGGCCAATGCAATCGCGCGCGGGTGGCGGGCGGTGGGCGAAGGGCGCCTGGAGGGTGGCGTTTCGGTTTATGCAAGCGACTGGAACTCGCCGGGATTTGTGTCGATTCCACGCTTCAATGAAGCCGAACTTGTCAGCGCAGTCGATCCGACGGATGGGGGCGACGCGCGGCACCTGGTTGCGCATGGACGCTACTCAACCTCGATCGGAAGAGACCTCTATCTGCAGAGCGCACTCTGGGGAATGGCCTCCGATTATGCGCTCTTTCTGAATATCCCCGGTCACAATCACGATGGCGCCGATCTGGGTGTACAGCGTCAGTCGGGGGAATGGGATGAGCGGATTGGCGTGGGGGGACAGATTGAGATTGCGCGGGCCGGACTGGGACAGGGCGACCTTGTGATTGGCATAAATGGACGTGCAGACCGGATCGGTTATCGTCACGCGGCCACCTTCGAGCGCATGCTTCTTGCACCGGAGATCGATCTCGATGCGCGGCACGCTGCGGGTTCGCTCCATGGGCGGTGGCGACGGAGCCTGGGAAGCGCGATCGGGGTGGATCTGGGGGCGCGCGTCGATCTTCTCCACCACCGCAGTCGCTCAAGACTGCCCATCGAAGAGGCCGGAGCCACACCCTCGCCAACTGCGGTGGAATCGCCTCTGCCGGAACGCTGGGGAGCCGCGACCAACATCATCTTCAGCCCGAAGATCGGGGTGCGCTATTTGATGGACAACACCTGGTCGGTACGAGCATCGACAGCGCGGGGATTTCGGAGTCCTGCAGGGATTATCGGCGATCCGGGGAGGCAGCCCTTCATTGCCTGGTCGCATGAGCTGGGATTCGATTATGCACAAAATCGGATTGCGGCCCAGCTTTCATTCTTTCGCGTGGATGTGGCCAATGAACGCATTCAGGATCCGATTACCCTGGCGATTTCGAGTGCGGGCAGCAGCACGCGGCAGGGCATTGCGGGCGTTGTGGAGTGGTCGCCCTCGGAGCGCTTCGAGCTTGATGCGCGCGCAACATGGAATCATGCGCGGTTGAGCGGCCCCTATGCCGATGCCCACGACGATCATCCGCACCAGATCTTCGGCTCCGGGGCGGCCCCCGAACAGCCCTCGGCGACGGCCACGGAGAGCACACCGGGCAAGTTTCGCGTGCCGGGTGTGGCCGATTTTCAGGTCTTTGCACGCGCGGCGGCCCATCCTCTCGATGCCATCGAACTTTGGATTTCGGGACGCAGCGTCGGGGCACACGCGCCGATCGGCGAACCCGACGTACGCACCCAGCCCTATGCGGTGGCCGATCTGGGCATGACCTGGTCCTTTGGCGAGGGCCGCGCCCTGGACTTCGAGCTGCAGAATCTCTCGGATATCCGGTATGTGGAGCTGCGCTCATCGGGATTTGTTGTGCCGGGAACGCCTCGCAGCGCAAGAGTGCAGGTGCGGTTGGTGCGTGAGTAGAGTAGAGCCAAGCTGCGGACAAGCGTCAGGCGCGATTGACATGAGTCCATGCAGGCAGTCGGCCATACGCCAGTGCGCGCCAGAGCCATTCGAGCGGGCCAAAGCGGAAGCGCCTCAGCCAGAGCGGCGAAACGATCAATTGGAGTATCCACACGGCAATCACAATTGCAATTTGGCCGGTGCGTTCGACCTCTCCGAAGAGGCTCAGGCCATGCCCGTAGAAGATCCAGGTGCAGAGAACCGTTTGCAGAATATAGTTGGTGAAGGCCATCCGCCCCACGGCGACGACCGGGATCAGGACGGGGCGCACAACAGTGCAGGCGGCGCGGGCCTGCGGCGAAGTGTCGTTGTGAGATCCGGCGCGCAGGCGGCAGAGGGGAATGACAAGACCGATCCAGCCGAGCGCAACCACAATGCTGCCCCAGTAGTTGTACTGACTCCCGACGAGGAACGACATCATCGGATCCCAGTCGATGGCGAAGTTGTAGCGAATTCCCAGAGCGACGATCGGAAGTCCTGCAAGCAATCCTGACAGCACAAGGATGCGATATGTGCGCGGAGTGGCCCGTCCGGTCAGGATTCCCGCCTTGAAGAGGGCCATTCCCAGAAGCATGGCGCCACTTGCCCGCCAGAGCGCCCAGCTCAGAAATGTTGAGCTGTGCATCTCGAGCGCGGCCGGGACGCGGTATTGCATTTGCATACTCCATCCGCCCTGGTAGGCGGCAATCTCGGCAGCCACAGCATCGGGCGGCGGATTCAGCTCGGCCAGCATGGCACTGTATGCCTCGGGGGGCCAGAGATCGAGTGTCAATCCGCCCAGCAGCATGAATCCCGACGCAATGGCAAGCGACAGAATCCCCAATCCGGCAAGGAGAACCGGCCTGAGGCCGCGGAGCAGAAAGACGAGGAGTCCGCAGAGCCCGTACCAGACCAGAACATCGCCAAACCAGAGCAGATAGGCGTGCATAAGTCCGAAGACAATCAGCCAGAACATGCGCCGAATGTGAAGCGCGCCCGCCCTGCGCCCGGAAGCGGTGGCCCGATCGGCCATCAGCAGAATCCCCGCCCCGAAGAGCATCGAGAAGATTGTCATGAACTTCTCGGCCGCAAGGAGGTGCGTCAGCGCCCAGATCCAGAGATTGGCGCCGGTCAGGTCGCCGTACAGGGTGGGGTTGAAGTAGGCGGCATTGGGCATCGCAAAAGCCATGATATTCATCGGCAGGATGCCAAGGAGCGCCACGCCGCGCAGAAGATCGAGCTCGACCATGCGACCGGTGGCGCCAAGGGGGGCCAGCGAGGCAGAAGCGGGGAGCTGGCCAGCCGGAAGGGATTCGCGGCGCATCTATTCGATCGCCAGCAGCTCAATCCGGAAGATCATGATCGCGTCGGGGGGGACCGGTCCGCTGCCGCGGCTCCCATAGCCGAGCGCAGGCGGAACGATGATGCGACGGATGCCACCAGGACGCATTCCCGTGACGCCTTCGTCGAAGCCGGCCACGACCTGCCCCGCACCCAGCCGGAAGCTGAACTCGCCGCTGTCGAAGATTCTGCCATCGATCAGCCAGCCGGTATAGGCCACCGTCGCAGTCTGCCCCGCCGCCACCGGATCGCCACTTCCCGGCGCGATCTCCTCGTAATAGAGACCGGTGGCCGTGCGGGTCATGGCGGCCAGATCGATCTGGAGGGAAGCCGCGAAGGGGGCGTCCTCGATTGCCTGCGGTCCGGCAGGGTCGTCGCCGCAGCTCGCGAGGAGGGTGGCCGCGAGGGGGAGGAGGGTGAGGCTTCGCCTGCGCCAACTGTGGAAAGTCATCTGCGTCATGCGGGATCCGGGGTTTTTGCGGGTTTGTGTTGTATTCAACATCGGCGCCATGATTGTGGTGAGGTTCGATTTGTGCATCCGTTCATTCTTGTGCATCTGTTCGTGCTTGTGCATCGATTCATAACCTGTGAATCGGTCCATGAAGAACCATCTATGTCGTCGGCCAGCGGTAGTAGAAGCGTCGTCCTACCTGCCTTTCCCGATCGCGAAAGAGGTCCTTGTGGTCGCCGGTTCGATCGATGGGTTCAATCCAGAAGCGACACCCCTTGGCCCCATGCATGGCGGTGCGGGAGACGCCAAGGCTGTAGAGCGGTCCGGTGAGGCGCAAAAAGGCTTCCGGATCGTAGAGGCGACCATCCTCGATGGCCGCCGCGCGTTGCATGGCCTCAGCATCGCCCCGGCGCCGCTCCTCGGGGGCAATGTTGAAGAGACGCATCCCCAAATCGCCGATTTCGACGCGAAAGATGTATTCGGGACCACCATTCGGGCCCAGCCAGCAGGGCGGCGGATCGATTCCGGTTCCCCGGGCAAGATCTTCGACCCGACCCTGCCAGTACCCGGCAATGCGCGTGGCGTTGTCGCGTTCCTGCTCCGCGCGAACAATCCGCTCTTCGGCAGCCTGTTGGTCAAGCCGGGCCAGTGCAAGCATTCGACGCAGGGAATCGGGCAACATCGTCGAATCTGTGTTCATTGCCGCGCGGATCTCCCGAAGTTCCCGATCGAGCTCATTCACAACCCTGCGCGCCTGCCCCAGAGAATCCTCCAGACGATCGGTTCGCGTGGCCTGTTCCAGAATCCGGGTCACCTCTTCCCGGGGGGTGGCGCCGCTTTGGGCAAATGCATCTTCAATTGGCCTGACAAGCTCGGCTACAGAGGTCAGCTTCTGCAACGAATCGTTCATGCTGCCGGTCTGTTGGGCCAGGGAGTCGGCCTGCATTTTCGCCAAGTTGCGTTCGGTTCCGGCCTGCACAAGAGAATCGCGGAGCCCTTCGATTTCCGCTGCCTGTTGTCCCAACCGTTCCACAACATCTGACGATGCGCCCCCATCTGCCAACTGCTGCTCGACCTCTGCAAGCCGGGTCCGGGTTTGGTTCAGGGAGCGCTGCACACTGTCGGCGCGCAGACTGTCGGCTGTCGCCTTGTGCATGAGCTCGCGCGATCGATCGAACCAGGCACTTGCACTGGCCCATGTTGTCGCGGTATCGCGAACGATCTCCTGGGTCAGGAGAAGATCGACCCTGGCCATGTCGCGTTGAGCCTCGGCAGTCTCGCTGCGGTTCTGCTCCAGACGCAAAAGCGCCGCACAGGCAAGCAGCAGCACAAAGACCACAATGCTGAAGGTCTCGGCCAGAGTCAGCCCCAGCGTGAGCCCCTTGCGATAGTGCAACGTTTCGGCGGGAAGCGGCGGAGGCATCGGGGATTCCTATTCCGGGGGATCGGATCGGTCGGAAACGGTCCGCTCCCGGAAAACCCTCCGACGAATCCAGCGGGCAAATCCCTGCCACCTTCCCCTTCGGCCTGTGCGGGCACCGGTATTGCCCAGATCCCGCGCCAGTGCATTCGCCCTGGCCTTGGCGGTATCGATGACGCCGGACAGCTCCCAGGATTGTTCGCCCAGCTCCGCCAACTCGGAATCGAGGCGGTCGGTTCGCGCACGCACCGACTTCATCTTCTCGGCCAGTGCGCTCCGGTCGGCGGTGATCCGGTCATCCAGCGCTTGTGCATTTCGGGACATTGCGGCAATATGACTGCGGGTCTCCTCGGCCGTGCGGCCAACGCTGTCGAACTCCACACTCGTTGTCTCGGTATTCCTGGCCAGATCGCGAATCCGGTTCTGCAACTGGCCCATCTCGCGCTCTGTGGCCTGTACATTGGCGATTGCCGTTTGCGCCCGGGTTGCGCTCTCGGACACTGCAGCTCCGGCAAGGCGCGCCTGATCCTCGACCCCGGCAATCGTTTCGTTGAGGCTTTCGGTGCGGGCAGCGGCGGCGACAAGGCCATCGGAGATTGCGCGGATGGACTCGACTGTCGGTTCCGCTATCTGCTGCGCTCTGGCAAGGGTATCGTTGAAGCTGTGCACCTGTGCGCTCGCCGCCGCCAGATCCTGTGCAAGGGCAGTCGAAGGTTCAACGATCGTGCGGACGGATTCCCGAAAACTCCTGGCCGCCTCGGTCCCGCCGGCGAGGGCATTGTCGAGATCGGAGGCCCTGTCCGACGCCGAGCTGAGCGATTCCGTTGCCCGCGCCAGGAGCGATTGCAGCGTTTTTCCGGTGCGCGCCGCCTCTTCGGCAATGCCGGTAGCTGCATCGGTCATTTCACGGGCCGAATCCTGGAACTTGCCGACCATGAGATCCAGTTCGTCGCGCGCCCGATTCAGACTGCCCTTCATTTCGGCAACGGCTTCTTCCAGATTTTTGCGTTGCATCTCTTCGAGATCGCCCGGCGCATCCTGCAACATGGCATACCAGACGCGGCCCGCCAGACCCACAATTGTGGTGAGAAGCGCAATTCCGAAGTTGCGGATAATGTCAGCCGTGCCCTCCGTGCCCGTTTCGGTGGTAAAGGCGACCAGCGCCGCAACCAGCGCCCCGAAGGTAAAGAGCAACCCGAGATAATAGAGCGAATCCCCCTTGGACTCGTTGCTGACTTCGGTGTCGCGCACAACATAGGCAAAGAGAAGCATGGCAGCGGACACCAGCAGGGCAATCAGCCAGGTCCGGACCTCCAGCCAATTGTCGGGGACCGGAAGCAAATTGCCGATTGCGATCAGGATCGCTCCAACGATCAGCGTAAAGATCCAGCCATTTCTATGATCCGTCCGCGCGCGCTCCGCGCCCCGCTCTCGGGCCGCGCGGCTCATCCTTCCACATTCACCCAGCGAGGCCGGGCGATCGGATCAGCCCCCTGATCCACGAAGTATTCTTCCCAGAAGCGCTGCATGTCACCGGCCTGTCTGCGCCCTGCGCCACCGCCCCGCGCCAGGAGAAAGGCGGAAACCTCAACCCCGGAGAGATCCACGCGCAGGGTGCCATAATCGGGATTTTGCATAAGTTTGCCAAAATCCGGCGCAGCGCCGTCCAACGGATAGAAGGAAAGCGCGGGGGAATGTTGCAACATGTCAGAAACGATAAAGAGGTGGCGCGGTAGAGTGGCATTCCGTGGCTGGAAGGCGCTCACCGCGGCAACCTGAATCCCCTCGATCAGCGGCGAAATATTGTCGCTCTGCGAATTGAGAAGCGATGTCAGCGATTTGTGCAACGAGTCGGTGAAGGCGTCGTAGCGACGGCGCGCAATGGCCGGATTTCCCGTTGTGGAGGAAACGGAGGCAGGATCGCGCGGCACGCACAAGCGCAACGCCGATGCGGTGTCGCCCCGTCCGGCGCGGGCCAGAGCATAGATACGAATTTCGGCCGTCTCGGAGGCCTCGGCCTGAAGCGCCTGAATGATGCGCGACGCGACGGAACGCTGAACGACGGTGAGCGAATCGGAGGGATCGACCAGAATTGCAACCTGTGCGGCGTACTGCCCGTCGATCGGACAGTTGGCCGCGTCGAGGGCGCGATCTTCACGCAGGGCGCCCCAGATGAAGATGCCCGCCAGGGTGGCCACCGCAACTCCGCCGAGGGTCGCCCCGAGAAGGGTGGTCTGCCTCTGCTTGCGGCGTCGCGCTCGACGGCTCACTGCGGCCCCGCTCCGTCGAAGTAATCGATCTTTCTGATCTCGATGATCACGTCTCCGCATTTCTCAAGACAGGCGCGAAGCCTCTCCTGACGCTCCCTGAGTAGAGCGCTCTCTGTGCGGCTGCGCTCGGCGGCCTCCTCCTCGGACAGCACGGCTTCGGGGTCGGGTGCGTCGGGAACCTCCCAATCCGCCTTCCAGGCGCTGCCCCAGACGGACGGCTCCGGCGTCTTGCGGGTTTCTTCGTTGTTGGTGCGGTAAATATCCAGAGCGCCCCGCACACTGGCCTCGAGACTCCTTGCATAGTCGCGAAGATCGCGGTGGCGCCGCCTGAGATCGTCAAAGGCCGAAAGCGCAAGTTTGCGGGATTCGGCAGGGTCGGTAAAGCTCCCGGCAAGCCTTGACTGTGCTTCGTCGTGCGTCTCCTTCAGATCTTCCAGGAGCTCTGCGCACTCGTCCCTGAGGTCGCGCTCCGCCTTGCGGCGACGGCGGTCGCGGCGGCCATAGCCGGGATAGGGGTCGTCGAGGTGGAACCAGTCGGCGGCACCGAGCAGCCACGCCAGCAATCCGATCAGCAGGAGCATGTACGAATAGAAGCCGCCCAGCCGCACGGGGTTCTCGAGGAAGAGGCAGAGTGCCTCCTGGTCGGCGTCGGCTTCGTCGGGCCCCCGCCAGCAGGAGTCGATTCCCTCGGCGGCAGACCCGGCCTCGGGGGCGAGCACGATTGCCGCGGGCTCCGGTTCGGGCGGGTAATCGACGGCCAGAGCTTCCCGGTAATGTCCCACGAAGAGATTCCAGACCACGGCCACCAGAACAACGATGGCCAACAGCACCCACCCCATCATCTTCTGCAGCGGTTCGCGGTGGCGTGTCCTGCGCAGAAGAACGGCCGCAATCAGCCCCAGTCCCACAACATTCACAATGCTGATCAGGACCGCATAGCTGGTGCCCGCAAAGAGCCCGCCCTCGACATTGGCGCCGAAAAAGAGCCCGTTGATCAGGGTTTCCACCAGGATCAACCCCAGCAGAAATCCGATATGAAGAGCCCGGCTTTGCGGATAGTCGGCCTCGCGCGTCAGTCCCTCTTCGCGTCGGAACTTGTTATGGTCGCCAATCGCCTGTTGTGCGGTTCGGGCAAGGGTTTCCAGCTCCGCCCGCTCCTCCTCGACGGCCTCCTTGATATCCAGACAGGCCTGCTCCACGATCTCGTCGGCGCCTGCAGCGCTGCCTGCGGGCATCCGCATCCGCTCTTCCTGGGCGACGCGGTCACGACTGTACTCTTTCAGCCGTTCGGCAAAGAGATCCTCGCAGTGGGAAACGATCTCGGTCTCGGGAATGTCGAGCCGCCGCGAATCGGACGAGGGAAGATCCCGCTGTCCGCGCTCGCGCGCTCTCTCCTTCAACTTGAAATCTTCAACGAGCGCCTTGGCACTCGGCGGTTGCGCCATCATGGCATCTCCCAAGGTGTCATCCCGGCTGTTTAGGGCCCTCAACTCTATACCCCCGCCCCTCCTTCCGCCACCCCTTCGTGTCATACGCCCCGCACGGCCCCGGCAGCGCGAGCGCCGCCCACTCCCTCATCGCCGCTCCGGTGGCACCCCAAAGGGATACAGCCCCCCCAGATCTACATTCTCATAGGACAGCGCATCCAGAAACGTGGTGCCCACATAGGGTTCGGGCGCCTCTACAACAACAATTGTGCGTGCATAGCCGGTTTCCTCGAAACCGCGGCGGAAGTGTACGCGTGATTTTACCACAAAAATGTCATAATTGTCGGGTTCAATGGGGCCGATTCGGAATGATTCCGGGTAGAGAACCTGTGTATAGGCCGGGGTCAGAATGACAAGGTTGTCCGTGCCGAATGACACTGCCGCAATTCGTTCGTAGCCAAACCCTTCGCCCAGGTATTCCAGCGTGCCCACAATGCGCCGGGGCGCGCCGCCCGAGGGAGTGGAGCCGCCAATTTCCATGTCGAAGGGGTCGCCCGCCTGCGCTCCGTCGGCTGCAAGTGCGTCGATTGTATGCGGCGATGTAATGGTTCCATAGAGAACCCGTCCGATCCCCGCAGCCTCGAAGGCATTCAGAATGTGGGTGGCATCGCCGGGGCGGTCGCTGTGATCGCCCACCGCGACAGGAGTGCGGCCCTGGGCCACGGCTGCGGCCACCGTGCGCGCCGCTTCGTCGGGAAGGGGGTAGTCGCCCAGGGCAAAGTCCTCGCGCACCCGCCAGATGAAGTCGTTCATGTCGTCGGCAATCCGGTCGGCCAGCGCCTGATCGTTGTCGGTCATAACCTGAATGGTGGCGCCCACATCGGGCACATCCGACCAGGGATAGCCGTAGAATACGCTCACGTAGGCATCGTCTTCGCGCGCCTCCCAGCGCCGTGCCCGCTCCATGATCTCCATCGAGGGCGACCGGCCGGTCCACTGAAGCACGGTTGCGGTAATAATTCCGGGCTTGCGGGTGGCCGTGGTGGGGCGATACTCTCCCCGCGCCGCCAGTCGCAGCATCCGCGCCGCCCGTTCGCCCTGGATATGGGCATCGTAGTGCGGGTAGCGCTTGGTGACGAAGGAAAAGTCGGCGTGCCGCAGGAATTCGGCGTCCTCATTGCCATGCAGATCGAAGGTGGCGGCAATCGGCACCTCGGGCCCCACCAATTCGCGAAAGCGTCGCGCGATCTCGGCCTCGGGGCGCGGCACATCGCGAACCGCCATGGCACCGTGCAACGACAGATAGACCCCGTCAACCGGAAGTTCAACCTCGAGCTCGGCCAGCATAATCTCCAGAAAATGCTCGAAGGTCTCGCGGGTATTCCAGCTCCTGGACGATCCGCCGAAGACGCCGACCGGCGAGGTCAGCGGTACCAGCTCGACATCGCCGTACTCGCGCGTCCGTGCGGTGAAGCCGCGCAGATAGCCACCTGCCGACAGCAGCTCCTCGCCCGAGATCGGTTCGCTCACCCGCAGCCAGTCCGCGATTTCGGTGTCGCCCCCGGGACAGAAGGTGCAGGTCTCGTGCTGGAAGCGGGCCACGGCGAAGCGGAGCGGGTCGGCGGCCCCGGCAACGCTCTCCACCCGAACCGTGGCGCCCTCGCTCTCGTCTTCGCGATAGGAGATGGTGCAGGCGGCGAGCGCCACCGGCAGAACAGGAAGAAGAGATCGCAGAGCGGAACGGAGGGGGAAAATCGCTGGTATCATCGGAATTGGTCCGGAAAAGAGGCGGCATCGGGGAGGGGTGGCGCGGCCGGAGCCGCACCCGGAACCCCGGAGGTGAGAGTAGCGATCCGCAGGGAAAGATCAACTGGCAAGTGGGATTCGGGAGGTTTCTGCCGAGCCGGATCGCTCCCTCGGCTCCAAGCTGTTCCAATACGCAACCTTGACGAATAGTCCCCCTCCCCTCTACATTGCCGGTGCGGGCATGATCCCTCCGGCCCCGACCGCAGCGGATGCCGGACGGCTGAACGTCCCCGCTTTCCAATCTCCTGCTCCTCGCTTCTGGAAAACGCACCATGAACTACGTCGCCGACCTTCCCTGGTACCGCCGCCTTCACTGGCAGGTTCTGATCGCAATGCTCCTGGGGATCGGCATCGGCCTGAGCCCCGGCGGCGCCTTCGTCACCGAGAGCGTCGGCTGGGTGGGCGGCCTCTTCATGCGCCTCCTGCGGATGGTGATCGTGCCGCTGGTCATCACCTCCATCATCTCGGGGGTGGCCTCGGCCGGCAGCGGACGCACCGTGGGCCGGATGTTCGGCAAGACGCTCGGCTACTACATGGCGTCGAGCCTGCTGGCCGCCCTCACCGGCCTCCTCCTCTTCAATCTCATCAATCCGGGACGGGGATACCCGGTGACCGACACCGGAGCGGCGCCACCCGAGCTGGACACGCCGGAATCGTTCGTCGCCCTCCTCGACACCATCGTTCCCACGAACTTCTTCGCGGCGGCATCGGCAGGCGAAATGCTGATGGTCATCTTTTTCTGCATCGTCTTCGGGGCGTCCGTGACGACTCTGCCCGAAGCTGCGCGCTCAAAGATCACCGGGATGATCGATGCACTCTTCCAGGCGATGATGGCGCTGACGACGGGAATCATCAAACTGCTCCCGATCGGGGTCTTCGGACTGATGATCACCATGGTCACCGAGACGGGGCTGATGGCTTTCGGCAATCTGGCGCAGTACGCAGTGGCGCTGGGTTCGGGGCTCACCATTCACTTCTTCATTACCCTGCCCCTTTTGCTCTACCTCTGGGCGCGCGTCTCTCCCTGGAAGCATGCCATGAACATGCGCGAACCGCTCCTGGTAGCCTTCTCGACCGCATCTTCCGCCGCCACTCTGCCGGTGACGCTAAAAACGGTCAGGGAGAAGGTCGGCGTATCCGACCGCGTTTCATCATTCACGCTGCCCATGGGTGCCACCGTCAACATGGATGGCACGGCGGTGATGGAGTGCGTGGGAGCACTCTTCATTGCGCAGGCGCTGGGCGCGGATATCGGCTTTGCCACCCAGGTGGTGGTGGTTCTGACGGCGCTCCTGGCTTCGATCGGAGCCGCGGCGGTTCCATCGGCGGGGCTGGTGGTGATCTTCATCATCCTGAACGCAATCGGACTTGGCGACAATCCGCAGGCCATGCTGATCGTGGCCGCCATGCTCTCGATCGACCGACCGCTGGACATGGCGCGCACCGCCGTCAACGTGTACAGCGATTCGTGCGCAGCGGCTGTGGTGGCGCGCATGGAGGGCGAAAAGGCGATCAACGAAACCATCCGGTAGCGTTGCAGGGGTTCCGAAGACGGGACCACACGCTTTATCGGCCCGGCGAGGATTTCGAGACGCTGTTCAACCGCCAGGGGTTCACACTGCGCGTGTGTGGTGTGCTCGCGAGTTTGTGCATGCCGATGTCATGGGCGCGACTCTTGTGCCTGATGCTTGTGCCTGATAGCGGTCGTGTACGGCGCTGTACGGGGCGACCAAGATCCGGCCGCCCGTTGGAACTCAACGACTACGCCGACGAAGAGTGGCCGGATCGCCTGGATAACGGGACCTGCTGACCGCCCCCCCCCCGGAGCGGGAAAATGTGGGAAGGCACGACTCAGTGCGTTCCCGACCCGAGAGAATCACCGGGTGTGAAGAAGTGTAAAGAAGGCGGAATTCACTCTGGAAATATCGTACCAATCCAGGCCGCGCCGCGGCACTCCTATCGTGTCCCCAGACCCAGACCAACGGTCTACCAAGGCAACCATGATCGAACCTCTGATGTCTAGCCCTGCCAGTTCATCGCGGATGCGCACCGTTCCAACGTAGCTGGTGCCGTCGTAGAGGTCGATGTTCGAGGAGTCGGATGTCATTCCTGTCCCAACCCAAAGCCTTCCGCCAGCGTCGTAGGCGCGGGCCGATTCACTAAGAGCCGGAAACAGTTTGGGGGTGTTTCGGTACTCGTCGATGTGATCCGCAAGGGCAGGTCCGAGAAACCGCATTGCACGGCGCCGACTGGCGATTTCGCGTTTACTGGGGTATTCCTCCCGATAGGTCGGCATTTCCTCTACAAACACCCTTCCGTCGCCCTTCGGATCGGGGAGGTGAACGATAGAGCCGCGGCAGTAGAAATAGTGCAGCGAGCCGTTCGAATGAACCGCTCCGGGACGCACCGCACCATTGATCCTTTCGCACGGCTCAACGCCTTGGATGGTCTCGGCGGGGTGTTCCCATACGATCTGCTGGGTAGCAAGGTCGAACTCAACCGTTGCGAAAGACAATTCTCCTGTCGGGCTCACTGCCGTCAACCAGAGCCGGTCACCACCCTCGGCACTCGCGTGAAAGGCCGTCGGTCCTCCGGCGAAGATCCCGGGTGCGGGGAGACTCAGGTCGGCGATGTGCGCGCCATCGACCCGAAACACGGACAGGCGGCGATGGACGGAATTCCATGCACCAATCTGTTCACTCCCCATGCCGACCAAGTTTCTTGGACCTCCTTCGGGGAACTCGCCGGGGCCTTCGCCCTCACGACCCCAAACGACGACCTTGACACCTTGAGGTTTGTAGCAAGCCACATTGCTCTCGTAGGAATCGACCACACACGCGAGCGTATCTGAGACGAGCGTGATCTCGTCGCGTTCGCTCAGGTGCACCGGATGCTGTGCGACCGGCGTCAAAGCGTGCGCTTCAACGGGAGGTCGCATGGCTGTCGAATCACACGCATTCGCTCCCATGGCAGCGATCATCACCAGCGCACGCAACGGGGTGCGCAACTTCACGATCCGCGCGTCACAATTATCCGGCGGGGCATCAATTTTGATAGAACTCTCCCCGCGAATCACCCCTCTTCGCCCTTCTTCACCCGGCCAGCTCACACAACGCCCGCCGCACCTGTACCGGCACCATCGCGCGCCGCCACTTTGCATCGACAATCATATTCTCCAGAGGCCGACACTGGGCGTGTGCCCGCTCGGCCAGCGCATCAATCACGCGGTCGTCCAGCCTCTTCCCCAGCGCAATCGCATCCCAACCCGAAAGCACCCGCGGCCGCGCGCCCAGCGCCGACACAACGCCCCGGATCTCTCCGACCACACCCGATTCGTCCAGATCACACGCCACCGCAACCGAAAGCAGCGGAAAGTCGATCGAGTTCCGCTGTCGCAACTTCCGGTAGACGCTACGTCGCTGCGGTCCCGCAAGGGGAACCCGGATCTCAATCAGGATTTCGTCCCGGGCGCGGCGGGTATTGTGAATGCCATCGGTCACAAAGAAATCGTCTGCCGCAATCAAGCGCACTCCCCCCGGCCCCGCCAGAAGAAAGGTAGCCCCGAGCGCGATCAGCACAGGGGGCGTGTCTGCCGAATGCGCCGCCACACACTTTCGGCCAACGCCGGTGACATGGCAGATGCTGCCATCCTTCTTGAGGCAGTAGCCAAGCGCACTCCGCCAGAACTCGGTCTGATTGTAATAAGTGCAGCGGGTATCGAGGCAGACATTGCCGCCAATTGTTCCCATATTGCGCAATTGGGGTCCTGCAACGAGCCCGGCGGCGGCGGCAAGGGCGAAACAGTGTTCCTGTACAAGTCTGTGCGCAGCCACATCGGCCAGACTTTCGAGCGCGCCAATGCGAAGAAATGTACCCTCGGCGCCCAATCCGATTCCCCGAAGCGCAACGATCCGGTTGAGCGAAACCAGATGTCCGGGCGTGAAGAGGCGATGCTTCATATTCGGCATAAGATCGGTGCCGCCCGCAATGGGCATGGCATCTTCGCCGGATTCGCACAGCAGGGCAATGGCCTCGTCAACCGTATCGGGACGGTGATAGCGGAAGGGGTGAAGACGAAGCACGACGGTTCACCTCAACGAGGCCAAAGGCAGAGACCCGCGAACCCCGCGCAGCGGCGCCTGTCCCGACGACGCAAACTCCGCCCGGGGATCTTCCTGCGCCTCGGGCACCAGCGGCCGCGCAACCATAATTCCATCCTGCCCCCCAATGTGCGCAATTCGTTCGGCAAGCGATTCCGGGCTGATCTGTACATGCGAACCGACCAGAGGGGCATGCATAAGGCGCAAAACCCCATCCCGCCAAACCGCAATTCCTGTATGCGCAACATCAAGACCATCGACAGTGCTGGTGGCCGCAATGATGTCGCCTTCGCGAATGCCGGCGCCCGCCTCGGCGATCGCTGCCGCGGGAAGGTAGTACCGAACGCCCTCGCTCAGACGCGCCTCCACCGCCGCAACTGCGCTTCGCACGGCGGGATCGGAAAGCTGGCGGTAGGCATCGGAGTGGGTGGACATGAAGTCGATCCGCGACGAATCGGGCACCCCGCCCAGATCGCGCGCAAGTGGGCGCACCCGTCCCCGCGCCGCATTGTCGTCGATCCACTCGCTGAAGTAGTGAAGACGGCTCCCATACCCTCCGGGGCGGCCGCCCCGATAGCGAATGGCAGACAGCTCGCGCCGGTAGGCGGCCGCAAAGAGAGCCGGATCGTCGGTCAGAGCCGGGTCCGCGCTCCACGCCAGCCGCGCCATCGCCAATACATTTTCGACAAAGGTGACGCAGTCGAGCGCCTCGAGATTGATGACCAGCCGCTCGGGACCGGGAAGCTCCAGGGTGTGGGGTTCGTAGGGGGTGCCGACCAGACGCTCGCCGATTGCACCGATGAGGTGGCCGAAGGAGGGGTTGGCGGCGCGGCGGTGGCCGATGGCCCACGCCACCTCTGTGCGGGCAATCTCCCAGTCGCGATCTGTCCCCTGGGCGGGGCGGAACTGGGCCCGGGCCCGGGACGAAAACGCCGCAGTCTGCACGATGGCCAGCACCGCAACGATCAGCGCAACCCTTCCTCCACCCCCTCTCCAACGACCCTGGCCCAAGGCGCGGCCTCCCCATCGGCCAATTCCCGCCCGCATCCCGCACTTTCTGCCGGGTGTGCGCCGAACGCGGCGAAGCCCCCAGCCCTTCACCCCGATCCCTCCCCGCGCTGCAGCGCCTCCGGCCCGGCCTCCTGAATGGCGCGCCACACCCGCGGCGGCGAGAAAGGCAGCGCATTCACCCGCACCCCGACGGCATCGTAAATGGCGTTGGCAATCGCCGGAATCGATGGATGCAGCGGCCCTTCGCCCGCCTCCTTGGCTCCGAATGGCCCTTCACGGTCGATCGATTCCACAATCAGCGAGCGCAGCGCAGGGGTGTCCAGGCTGGTCGGAATGCGGTAATCCAGAAGCGACGGCGCGTTGTGAAGTCCGGCGCGGCCCTGTTCGGCCGACTTGAAGATCTGCTCCTCCATCAGCGCCTCGGCGAATCCCATGTAGGCCGAGCCCTCCATCTGTCCCTCGACGAGCACCGGGTTGAGCGCCCGCCCGCAGTCATGCGCAATCCAGATCTTCTCGACATGAACAAAGCCGGTCTCCGCATCGACCTCGACCTCGGCGACATGCGCGGTGAAGGAATAGGCCGGCGAAGCCCCGATCGTCGCGCCGCGGTAACTGCCATGGACATCGCGGGGCGTATTGTACGATCCGGTTGCACCCAGGGTGCCGAACTTCGCCTCGGCCAGATTGAAGGCTTCGCGCAGGGGAATGCTCTGGCCCGTGTCGCCCGCCCGCAGCGCCCGCCCGCCAGCCAGCAGGACTTCGCCGGGCTTCGCATTCCACGCCTCGGCCACCGCACTCTGCACCATCGTCCGAATGCGCCGCGCCGCCTCGATGCAGGCATTCCCCAGCATGAAGGTCACCCGCGACGAGTAGGCCCCCAGATCGACCGGGGTGAAGTCGGTGTCGCCCGCCAGCACGCGAATGTGCTCCAGCGGAACCCCCAGCTCCTCGGCCACGATATAGGTCACCATCGAATCCACCCCCTGCCCGATCTCGGAAGCGCCCGAAAAGATCGCCACGCGCCCGGAGCGATCCACCTGAAGCTGGATTCCGGATTGCGGCATCTCGTTGGGGTAGATCGGATAGTTGGTTCCGGTGATATAGGTCGAACCCGCCACGCCAAGGCCGCGGCCATAGGGAAGCCGGCCATACCGGGCACGCCAGTCACTCGCCCGCTCTACCGCCTGCAGGCATTCCAGAAAGCCATTCGAGGTGACGCGCAGATCGTTGACGGTACGGGTGTCGGAGCCGATGAAGTTGCGCCGGCGCAGCTCGATGGGGTCGATCGCGAGCTTTTCGGCAATGCGGTCAAGCTGTACCTCGAAGGCAAAGCGGGGCTGCACCGAACCATGACCGCGCTTGGGTCCGCAGGCAGGTTTGTTGGTATAGGCGCGGGTCGAGTGAAAGCGGTAGGCGGGCATGCGGTAGGGCGCCGTCAGAAGCTGACCGGAGTAGTAGGTCGTGACCAGACCGAAGGAGGCATACGCGCCGCCATCCATGACAATGCGGGCATCCACCGCGGTGAGCCGTCCGTCGCGGGTGGCGCCGGTGCGGTAGTGCATGTGGAAGGGGTGGCGGCCGCGATGCGCATAAAAGACCTCTTCGCGGGTGTAGAGAATCTTGACCGGACGGCCGGTGAGCAGAGACAGCCTGGCGACGCAGAACTCCAGATCGAAGGGCTCGGATTTGCCGCCAAAGGCGCCGCCAACGGGGGGCTGAATGACCCGTACGCGCGCCGGGTCGAGATCGAGCACGCGGGCGAGTTCGCGGTGGAGGTAGTGGGGCACCTGCGTCGCCGACCATACCGTGATCCGGTCGTCGGCCTCGGCGAACCCGATCGCGCAGTGCGGCTCAATGGGGGTGTGCGTCGTGCCCTCGAAGAAGTAATCGCCCTCGACCACCAGATCGGCGCCCTCCATGCCGGCATCGACATCGCCGAATGCAAGCTTCACCACCTTGGTGACATTGCCGCTGTGGCCCGCCTTGCGCGGTTCATGGATGAAGGGGTCCCCGGTTGCGGCAATGGACTCGTGCGGATCGAACCAGGCAGGCAGCTCCTCATAGGCGACCTCGATCAGGCCCAGGGCTTCATTGGCCGTTTCCTCGTCCACCGCAGCCACCGCGGCCACCCCATCGCCGATATAGCGCACCCGGTCCACGCAAAGCGGGTACTCGTCGGGCGTCCAGGGAATGATTCCGTAGGGGACGGGCATGTCGCGCCCGGTGATGACCGCATGAACGCCCGGCAGCTCGCGGGCCGGGCCGGGGTCGATGGCCACGATGCGGGCATGGGGGTGCGGACTGCGCAGAATCTTGCCGTGCAGCATTCCTGGAAGGGCAAGATCGTCGGTGTAGCGGGCGCGGCCGGTCGCCTTGGCCAGACCATCCACCTTGCGCATCGGGCGGCCAATGGTGGAGAAGGAACGATCCCCTTCCACGGCAGTCGGGGCCGCCGCCTCGGTGCCCGCCGCCGCTCCCGGATCCACACCTCCACCCGCTCTCCCCGCACCATTCGCCGAGGGGGCGATCATCTTCTCCACGGCCCTTTCCGCAGAGTCGATGCCGGGCGGGGTCCGGGTGCGGGTGCTCACTCCGCCCTCATGCGCACGGCCGCCGCCTCAAGAGCATCGTAGATCTTTTCGTATCCGGTGCAGCGACAGAGATTGCCGGCCAGCGCGGCCCGGATCGCGGCGCGGGTCGGGGTGGGGTTTCCCTCTAGAAAGGCCACCGCGCTGCAGAGGATTCCGGGGGTGCAGAAGCCGCACTGCGCGGCCCCCTTCAGATCGAACTCATCCTGCACCGGGTGCGGTTTCGTTCCCCGCCCCAGCCCCTCGACGGTGCGGATCTCGCGTCCTTCGGCCTCCCGGACCGGGGTCATGCAGGCCAGCACCGCGCGTCCATCGGCAATGACCGTACAGGCCCCGCAATCGCCCTTGTCGCACCCCTGCTTGGAACCGGTCAGTCCCAATCCATAGCGCAACGCTTCGAGAAGCGTATAGTGGGCCGGTACCCCGCAGGCGCGTTCGTCGCCATTGACATGCAGGCGCACGATTTCCATGAGCGGCCTCGCCTTTCGGTTGCTGTTCGTGATCGCCCCCGGATCCACCCTCGGCGAAGAGCAGTCCCCAGGCACAATCCGACAGTACACAATACCCCAAAGCGCCGATTTTCGCCCGGCCGGGGGATGCAGCGCGCCGGTACGAGGCATCCCGGAGCCACAGGAGCGTTGATGTCCCGACCCCGACTCCGACTGGAACGGGCCCGGCTTCTGCGATAGACTTCCCTGTCCCCACGGGGAAGCTCCCACCGGTGTACCCCGGCGTCGAACCCTGAATGCAGACACCCTGTACGCACACGCACACTTTCACAGACACACCCCACAACGCACAAACCCAAGGAACCGATACAGACAATGCCCTACCCCGAGATGATGGTTGCCCCCATGCGCGCGGACATGGCACGCATGGGATTTCTCGAGCTTCGCGACGCCGAGCAGGTCGAGCAGGCCATGGATGCCATGGAGGGAACCGTGCTGGTCGCGGTCAACTCCGTCTGCGGCTGCGCAGCGGGAATCTTCCGCCCGGCTCTGGCGCTGGCGCTCGACGACGACACCGGCCCCGATCACCGGGTAACGGTCTTTGCCGGACAGGATCTAGACGCCACTGCGGCTGCCCGGCGGCACCTGGTGGGCTATCCGCCCAGCTCGCCCTCGATCGCACTCCTCAAGGACGGCGATCTGGTCTTCATGATGGAACGCTTCCAGATCGAGGGTCGCTCGGCGCCGGCCATCGCGCAGGATCTGCAGACGGCCTTCGCGGAGCACTGCTGATACGGGCCGAGAGCTGGAAGCGGCGAGGCGCCGCTGGATGCAGACGATCTCCTAACGCGGCCGTCTGATCAGCGCATCCAGCGAGAAGCTGCCGGCGCCGTGAACGGAAAACCAGAGCCAGACAAAGCAGTAGAGCGCCGCGAGCTCGCCCCGGTTCACGACCGGCCAGAAACCCTGCGGGGCATGCGCCATGAAGTAGGCAGCCGCCATGAGCCCCGAGAGCAGGAAGGCAACCGGACGCGTTCCGAGGCCGACAATCATGAGGACGCCGCCGAAGAGCTCCAGAACGCCGGCAACTCCCAGCGTGCTCAAAACCTCGACGCGATCGTACCCCAGCACGCCGAAGAGCTTCTGGGCACCATGTTGCGCGAAGAGAAAGCCGGCGACGATACGCAGCGCATTGTGCGAAATCACGGAAGGAAGAGTGGTTGACCCGGACATCGGTGGCCTCCATGCAGTGCGGACAGGAAAACTCGGGGGAACGCTGACAGCGTAAGGCCATCGGCGCATTTGCGAAAGGAGCAGCCGGTTCCCGCCGGACCGGTTTCCATCGGATCGGACACTCAATCCGAATCCCGCCCGGAGAGCTGCCGCCGGATTACCGCCCTCTACTCAACCGCTTGCGTTTCTGTTCCTTCTTCTCGCGCTTCCGCCTGCGTTTGGCTTCGCGCCTTGATTCGCCCACCAGCCGCCGCTCGATCTCGACCGAACCTATCACCGCCCACCCATCCACCCGCACCACCGGAGCACCCGGCGGCGCGCGTTCGCCTGCGTAGTTTCTCTGTTCGAAGTCGCCAAGCACCGCCGAACCATTGCACTCTACGTGCACGCCGGGGGGCACGATCACCTCGATCGACCCCATCAGGGTGAACGCCGTAATCAGCGTGGCCTCCTCACCCAGCCGGGCTTCGCGCAGATCAAGCACCGCAGACCCCATCATGGCCACCGTGGTGTTGCGACGGGCCGGAACCCACGCGCCCTCCCGTCTGGTTTCGCCAAAGATGGCAATGGCGCGGTCGCTCTCGGCAATTTGTGCAGAGGGGGTGGCCAGATGCGCGGGCAGAGACGGGCTGTCTGGAGCGGATACAGCTGCGCCGCTGCGGGCAGGGTGCGGCGGGTCCGCGTGAATGCCGTCGAGGGCCGCCTGGAGATCCGCCATGGTGCGGGCTCCATGAACCTGGTCGCTGCGACGCTCGAAGTCGTCGATTGTAATCATGTCGCGCGTAAAGCACTCGGTCAGCAACTCAATGGTCTCTTCGCGAAAGCGGGCCAGCGCATCCTCGCCAGGTCGCGGTTCGACCGGGTAGTGCGCGCCCTTCGGTGTCCTGTTTGACATGTTCGTCTTCCTCCGCTGCGCGACCCCGGTTCTCCGGTGCCTATTCAGGCTGAATCGCAATGACGGTCCCGCCACACTTCTTGCAGAACCTTGCGTCGTTGTCGTGCCCGCCGGTCCGACAGGCCGTGCAGACATAGTCAGCGCTGCCGGGCGTTCCCCCGGTCGCTCCTGCCGCATGTGCAGCGTACGCGAGCTCCACACTGACGATTCCGGTCGGAACGGCAATCATTCCATATCCCATCAGCATGATCAGCGAAGCCAGAAACTGACCCACGGGCGTGTTCGGGGTAATGTCGCCGAATCCGACCGTTGTCAAGGTAACGACCGCCCAGTAGACCGCAACCGGAATTGAGGTGAAGCCGGCCTCCGAACCCTCGATGAGGTACATGATCGAACCCAGAATGACCACGAGCGTCATGACCGTAATCAGAAAAACCACAATCCGGTAGCGACTCGCGGCCATCGCCCGGGCCAGGGTGCGCGCCTCGCCCATGTAGCGCACCAGCTTGAGGACGCGGAAGATGCGCAACACCCGCACCACGCGCACGATCGCCAGCATCTGGCTCCCGGGCAAAATCAGGCTCATGTATGTGGGAATGATCGAGAGCAGGTCGATAATGCCGAAGAAGCTGAGCGCGTAGCGTCGCTTCGACTGTACCGAGAGCAGGCGGGCCGCATACTCCAGGGTGAAGAGAATTGTGAAGACCCACTCGAGAAAGTGCAGCCAGAACCCGTACTCCGTCACGATCGACTCCACCGAATCCAGCATCACCACAATCACGCTGGTCAGGATCGTCACGATCAGAACAATGTCGAAGACCTTGGCCAAACCGTGCGTGTCGGTCTCGAAGAGGACGCTGTAGAGGCGTCCGCGCCACTCCGGCCCATTCGCCGGGCGGTTGGAGCTCGTTGTCATTCGCCTCCCCGGATTGCCCGCAGGCGAAGCTCCCCGCCCTCGCGCGGCAAATGTTCACGGATTGCCTGCACGCGTGCCATCGTCCCCCGGCTGCGGTTCAGTCCGCCGGAAGAGCGAGCCCGCTGGGACACGCCACCCCGGTGCCTCCCAACCCGCAATATCCGCCCGGGTTCTTCGCCAGATACTGTTGGTGATACTCTTCGGCGTAGTAGAAGGCAGGCTCCCTGGCAATCGCGGTGGTGATCGTCCCATGGCCCGCCCGTCGCAACTCGACCTGGTAGCGATCGCGCGACTCCTGCGCCATGCGCAACTGCACATCGCTTGTTGCATGAATGACCGATCGGTACTGGCTGCCCACATCGGCACCCTGCCGCATTCCCTGGGTGGGGTCGTGTCCCTCCCAGAAGGCGGAGAGCAGGGTGGCATAGGCAATCCGGTCGGGATCGAAGACCACGAGCACGACCTCGGCGTGCCCGGTCCTGCCGGTGCAGACCTCTTCGTACGTCGGATTGGGGGTAAGCCCGCCCTGGTAGCCTGCCGCCGTGGCATGCACCCCGGGCAGCTCCCAGAAGACCCGTTCCGGCCCCCAGAAGCACCCCATGCCGAAGAGCGCCCGCTGCAGACCATCCGGGAAGGGCGGCCTGATCGCATTCCCGTTCACCGCATGGATGCCCGAGATGCTCAATGGCTCCTGTCGGCCGGGCAACGCCTCGGCCCTCTGCAATCGCGAACGCTTCGGTCCACGACCCAACATTTGACGTAAATCCATAGCTCAAGGAAGGTAACAGCCTCCGCCCGGAAGTGAGTGTTCAGTCCTGTCCAGCGCAGGGTGCGACCGGGGCCGGGGAGCGCCAGGGAGCAATGGGTGCGCGCGCGCCCGCGGTCTCTTGCGGAGCGCTTCGGGCCGGCCCACGCAGGGGCCGGTGCCAGGGGGACGGCATGGTGAACCGGCGCGGAGGAGAGGTGTTCTTCCGGGACGATTCTCGGGACGGAGGCGACGATTCGACACCGCTACAGCGCCGCTCCGATGGCGTTCGTCCCTGTGTTCGCAAGAGTCGGATGGCTGCACCCGGCGCAAGGCCGGTTTGTCGGCGGCGCGAGGTCGGCGTAGCTTCACTCCACCGACCTCCATAGCTTCGGCCCGGGCCGATCCGGCCGCCGAAATCGCGCCCAGTCTCGGCACCGGTTGGCAACCTCTTCACCCCGACAGGAGCATTCGCCCCGGCATGAGCGATCCCTTTTACACAGCCAGCGCAGATATCGTCAGAGTGGACGGTATTCACCGCCGCGCCACCCTGCCCGACGGCACCGCACTCGACTTCGGGGTTCATGGTCCCGTCAAATCCCACTTCCGGCTGGATCACGAACCTGATCGGCCTCTTCCAGTCGATTATATCGTCGCGGCAGCCGCCGGCTGACTGCTCGGAACTCTCACTGGCGCACTGGAGGTGCGCGGGATTTCGCTGGCCAACGACGCGATTCGGGCGCGGGCCGAGGGCGTGAACGAGATCGTGGACCGGATCGTCACGCTCACCCGGATTCATATTCACTACACCCTGCGGCTGCCCCCCGGCGCCCCCCGCGAGAAGGTGGAGCGCGCGCTGGCCACCCACGTTGCAAAGTGCCCGACGGCGCACAGCCTCAGGGGAGCCGTCGAGGTCACCTGGTCGGTCCGGATGGAAGAGGAGTCCACCCCCACATGACCCCCGCATCCTTCCAATCCGCCACCTCGGTCGCAAAGAGTGCGGCACCCTCCGAATGGCGATCGGCGGTCCCCCGGCCTGCACCTGGCGACAGGCGCGCATCGCCGGTCCTGCGCCTCACCCTGATCGGCGCTCTCGCCCTTGCCGCCTGTACAGCCCCCGACCCGGCTCCCGAGCCCGCCGAATCCGGGCCCCTGACCCGGCACCTTCCCGACGACGCAGATCGCGCCGCCATCCTGGCCACGTACAGGCGCTCTTCGATGCCCTGGCTGCAGGCGACGGCCAGATTCCGAGTCAGATCATGCACCCCGACGTGCGCATGCACTCGCTGGAACAGGCCAACGACGGCACCCGCTCCATCTCCATCTCCACGCGCGACGATCTGATCCGGCGGCTGGAGAGCAGCAAAGCCCCTCTGATCGAGCGCATGTTCGATCCCGAGGTGCGCATCAGCGGCGATCTGGCCATGGTCTGGACCCCTTACGATTTTTATATTGGCGACGAGTTCAGCCACTGCGGAGCCGACGCCCTGACCCTCGCCCGCAGCACCGCCAACTCCTGGACGATCATTGCGCTGTCGTGGACCCGCCTCCAGCCACCCCGGTGCGCCCTTCACCCCGACGGGCCGCCATGATCTGATCGGCAACGAACCTGACTGCCAGCCCCCGGCTTGGGTCGCAAGGCTGCGGCAAGGAGGGCGGCATCGAACCGACGCTTTTGTCGCCCGCCGATCTTTGGCTTCCAGCGAAGGGGATTATAAGGATTGCTAAACGGGCGCTGTCAAATCAGTCTTGTAATCCCCCTTCTAAACCATGACGAAGGTGGCCGTAGCAGTCGCCACGACCGTGCCATCGTTCGCCCGGACTGCGCGCCCCTCCATCTCAACCAGATTGCGCCGCCGAGACCGCTCGCGCCCCCTCAGGAGGAGCATCTCGCCCTCGCGGGCAGAGCTCCGGTAGCGGATCTCGCAACGGGCCGTATATGCACGCGTGCCCTGCAGGTAAAGCCAGTTGGCCATGACATCGTCGAGCACCGCATAGATCATGCCGCCATGAATGATGCCGGGGTAGCCCTGATGATTTTCATCGGGGGTGAACTCGGCGCGACACTCGCCCTCCTCGATCCGAAAGACCAGATGCAGGCCGATCGGGTTGTCGGGACCGCACACGAAGCAGCGCCGGGCGGGCAGCAGGGGTTCCCGGACCTTCATGGCTTCGGGCGCAGCCGGGTGCGCCTCACGACGGCGGCGCGACCAGGGTTGCCGCGACGATGTGGTCGAGGTCGGGGAAGGATTCGTCGAGGTAGGCATTCCCCCGCGCGGCGATATTTTGCGCGATCGGACCGCTCCCGCCCATCTCCGCCAGCTCGCCATACCCTGCGAAGAGCGCATCCACCACCTCCATGCCCTCGACCACCTCGCCAAAGGGGGCGAATCCATCGGCATCCAGCCCCGTGTTGTCGTCGTAGTTGATAAAGATCTGTGCCGCGCGCGAGTTCGGCCCGCTCGTCGCAAAGGTTGCGCGTCCACGCGTGTTCGATTGTGTCACCGGATCGTCGGGAATCGTGGCTCCACTCCACCGGACCTGCACCTGCGGTTCGCCGTGCATTCCGAATTGGACCATGAACCCCTCTACAACGCGGTGGAAGCGAACGCCGTCGAAGTACCCGTGTCGGGCCAGGGTGTAAAAGCGGTCGGCTCCATGCGGTGCCCAGGCGCGGTGCGTCTCGATCACGAAATCGCCCGCAGTCGTGACAAAGTGGACCCGGAAGACCGCAGGCGCCTGCTCGTGCAGGCGGTCGGGGAAGTAGAGCGCGCGGTTGGCCGGCAGCTCGGCATCGTCGATCGCACCCTCGCCCTCGCACCCTGCAAGGCCGGGAGCAACCAGAAACAGAATCATCGGAAAGCGAATACGCGGCCCATACGCCATCCTGCGGCGCGGCGGGGTTCGCCGGGTTCGGATCATGATCGTTTTCTGATGGCGGCGCCGAATACTGCCTGTTCCCCGCGCCCACCCGGTTCGCCGGAGCCGGACGGCAGTCCGCAGACTGCCCGGGCACTTCCCAATCGTACGGAGCAAGGAGTAAACTAGTAGAATGTTGATCGCATCGCTCCCGGTATCGTTGCAAAGTGTCGGCCAGGTGGATCCTTCCTTCTGGAGCTCGATTCCCCTGGTCGTGCAGCTCATGGCCGGAATGTCCACCATTCTGGGCCTGGGGTGGATCTTTGTCCTGGAACCCAGGATCGAAACCAAGGTAGAGAAGGTACGCGAGCAGATCGTAGAGAAGGATCTCGGCGCACTGGGAAAAAAGATCGACAACCTTCGGGTTGAACTGAAGGCTGACATCGCCGCTCTCCGCGAAGAACTGAAGGCCGACATGGCAGTCCTCCGCAAAGAGCTCCGCACCGAGTTCAAGGCCGACATGACCGTCATGCGCGAGGAAATCAGTTGGCGCACGCGGCCATTCGTGAGCGGATCGACCAGGTGCGCGATCAGTTGCAGATGCAAACGACTCATGAATTCCGATCCCTTCGCGAGGAGATCGGCAAGGTCAGGACCGACACCGCCAGACTTGCAGGCGCGGTCGATGTTCTCACCGCGATCGTGCACGACCGCAGCGAACCACTTCAGGCAAGAGAGGCATGAAGATGTATCGGATCTGTCGCAAACTCCCTGGCTGCGGACTCCTGACGGCCACCCTGGTCGTCCTCGGCTGCAGCGACGAATCCGCTCCGACGCTTCCCACCGCGACCCCCAACCAGCCCCCGGTCGCCAACTTCTCGATCAATGTCACCGAGGGTGCGGCACCGCTCGAGGTTCGCTTCGATGCCAGCGCCTCATCCGACCCCGACGGCACGATCGCAAGCTATGCCTGGGAGTTCGGCGACGGCCAGACCGGTTCCGGGCGCAGCATAACGCACAGCTACGCTACGGTCGGATCGTACACGCCTGTCCTGACCGTGACCGATGATCGCGGTGCCACCCATTCCCGGAATGGCAGCCCGATTACCGTCAACAGTCCCCCCGGAAGCGGCGAGCAGCAGATTTCGGGCACCATCTGGCACGATGCCAACGCCGATGGGGTTCACAACGAAGACGAAGACGGAATCCCCGCCATGATCGTTTTCCTCGATGAAAATGGCGACGGCATTCGCGATTCGACCGAGGTTGCGGTCGTCACCGATGACGACGGCAGCTACCTCTTCGAGGGTCTGGACGCAGACCGAAGCTACACTGTTACCCAGCAGCTCACGATCGGCTGGACCAATACCGCCCCCGGCCTCGCCGCCCCCGGCACGGCTGCGATCATCGGCGGCTCGGAGGCCATTCCACACGAATTTCCCTTCCAGGTTGCCCTCATCAGCACCGATGGGCGCAGACAGTTCTGCGGAGGAACCTTCATCGCGGCCGAATGGGCGCTGACTGCGGCGCACTGTGTCGATGGGGTCGCCGATCCCGCTGGCATTTCAGTGCTGGCTGGCGCCCACAACAAGCACACCGACGGCGACGTCATCGGGGTTGAGCGCATTTACATTCACCCCGCCTACTCGACGCAGGCACCCCTCTCCAACGATGTTGCGCTGCTCAGGCTGAGCGGCCGCCACATGTATCCGCGCATTGAGCTGATGACCCCGGAGCAATCCGATCTGGCGGCGCCCGGCACCGAATCAACCGCAATCGGATGGGGCCTTACTTCGGAGGGCGGCGAGTCGTCGGATGTGCTCAAGAAGCTCAACTCGGTCATTATCTCCAACGATGAATGCCGCACCCATCTGGGCGACAACATCGTTGCCGCTACCATTTGTGCGGGCAAGCTGGGCGCCAGCGAATCGATCTGCAATGGCGACTCCGGGGGCCCCCTCATGGTTCCCTTCCGCCAGCGCTGGCTCCAGGTGGGCATCGTCAGCTTCGGCACCCAGATCTGCTACCAGCCCACCGCCTACGCACGGGTTTCGACATCGGTGGACTATGTTCGGGGCATCGTCCCCCCGGAGCGCTCGGGCTCGTTCGTGGTCGCGTGGAACAGTGGCGAGAAGGCGGCCGTTCGCGATTTCGGCAACTTCCGGTAGGGATGGCCGCCGGGACCGATACACCACCCGGGCGGCGTTGCATTTGCGCCGGAATCGCTGCGCTTTGCATGGCTCTCTTCCTCCATGAACAGGAAATCCGGAGCGGACAGCCTGCGCCCGGATTCGCCGCCGGGGCTTGTGCAACCTCGCCCGCCCCTGCAGGATCATTCAGTCAATCCCATCAGAACCCAACCCAATCACCAGAGAGACGATGAACGTGCTCACGACCAACTCCGGCAGCCGCCGATCGGGGCTGCACCAGCTTTGCGGCGGTCTCGCCCTGGCCATCTCCGCGCTGGCGGTCGGCGGGTGCGACGCCCTCACCCTGAGCCGCGAACCCGAGGTGGCCCACCTGGAGCTCTCGAGCACCGATGTGCCGTCGATCACTCTGGTCACCTCGCAGTGGTATATCGAGGTCGAGAGCGCCGATTGCGAGACCCCCGGCGATCCCAACTGCCCGCGCGACACGCAGCTCGTTCTGGCCGACACCACCACCGTCAACCTTCCCTTCCGGCGCTCCTACCCCTTCACCTCGCGTCTCCAGTTCTATGCCGAGGCCTACACCTCGCCTGCCGTCGATGCAACTGTGCGCATGAAGGTGGACCTGGACGACAGGGAGTGGTACAACGACGCGCGCCGCCTTCTGGCCATGGATAGCGAGGGCGAGCAGGAGAAGATCCGCTTCCAGTATCAGTACACCGTTCTCCGGGTTCAGTGACGCCGGAGCACCCGGGGGGCCGGTGCACGGCACAACCGCCCATCGCGCCAGGGTTGCCGGGCAGCCGTCTCGGATCAACCGCAGAGCAGGGATTGATTGACTGCCAGAGGTGTGGACCCGGTGATGCATGACGGGGTTTCCGGGCGCATTCAATCCAGGCCGGAGCTCGTCCGCCTGCCGAGTCCAACCCTGGTCGCCGGCAGAGGGATCCCGGACAACACCCTGCAGGCCAGACGCTGGCGCTGGCCTGCGGCCCTGTTCCTCGCTCTCGTCGCTGCCTGCCAGCCGCAATCTCCTCTGACGGAGGCCCGACCGGGCGAGCCGCTTCCCGATCTGGACAGCGCCGGAAGCGCCGCATTTGCCCGGGGTTTTTCCCTCTTCAACCGGCCCTTCAGCGCCGAAACCGGCTTGGGTCCGCTCTTCAATCAGGATCGCTGCTCATCGTGTCACGATCTTCCGACCAGTGGCGGTCATGGAGCCGAGGCGGTGACGAAGGCAACACGCTTCAATCCGGTTACGGGGTGCAGCACCCTGGCCGACCGGGGGGGCGATCTGCTGCAGACGCAGGTGACCGGGCCGGGTCAGACGGCGGGGCTCACCCCGGAGGACTACCCCGAGGGCACGACCGCCCTGACCGAGATGCGCGCACCCGCAGTCTATGGGCTGGGTCTGGTGGCACGAATCGACGAAGAGACAATTCTGCAGAGCGCCGACCCCGATGACGCAGATGGCGACGGAATCTCCGGACGGCCGAACCTTGACGCAGAGGGCCGGGTCGGACGATTCGGGCGCAGGGCGCAGCACGCCACCCTTACCGGGTTCATTGCCGAAGCGCTCCTCCTGGAGATGGGGATCACGAGCCCCGCGCACCCCACCGAGGTCGCGCGCAATGGCGTTCCGATTCCCGCCCCGGCCGATCCTGCACCCGACCCGGAGGCCACCGCAGCCGAGGTGCAGCACCTGGTGGACTATATCGATCTGCTGGCGCCGCCCGCGCGCCGACTGCCCGCCGACCCCGCAGCCCTGGCCGCAATCGCAGAGGGCGAGCGCATCTTCGCCTTCGCCGGCTGCGACGCCTGTCACACCCCGACCTTCACCCTGGCGCCATCGGCCGACCCGGTCTTTGCAGGGGCGCGCTTCAATCTCTATTCAGATCTTCTGCTGCATGACATGGGACCAGACCTCGCCGACATCTGTGCGCCCGGCACAACGCCCTCGGAGTGGAAGACAGCGCGCCTGGTCGGCCTCGGACTCCGCTCGGAGTTTTTGCACGATGGCCGCGCCCGGCGAATCGACCGCGCGATTGAGTGGCATGGAGGCGAAGCGGCAGCCGCACGCGACACCTTCCTGCGACTGACGCCCGAGGCGCGCGCACAGTTGCTGGCCTTTCTGCAATCGCTGTAACCGACAAAGGGGTGCGACCCCCGCAGAGGGAGTCGCACCCCGATATCGGGCGAATTCAATCCGAATCCGCCACGCTTATGCCGAAAGCCTGATCAGCTAGCTCGTCGGCGAACACCTCTGCGACACGTCGTCGTTAAGGTTCGGATTGTAGAGAGCTTCGGCGCTCGACATCGGCCACTTGGTGGCACGGCCCGACGGCGGCCGATCGGGATCGTTCAGCTCTGCAAAGACCGCGTGCATCATGTCGAAGCGGTGCAGGTCAATCAGACGCCATCCCTCCATGAAGTGCTCCGCAAAGCGCTCCCAGAGAAGGATATCCAGCATCTGGGCCATATCGCCCGGCACCTCGTGGCCGGGCAGGCCCACTGCCGCGCGCAGCTCGTTGAGAACGTCGGTTGCACCCGCAAAATCGCCACTGTTCGCCATCGATTCGGCGATAATCAACTGCATTCCATCTGCGTGCAGCATCGGAATCGGCGCAGTTTCGCTGTTGTACTTCCACTGGCTGTAATGCGGGGTCTCGTTGTCGGTGGCAACTTCGCCATCGAAGAAGACCGGAAGGCGCATATCCGGCATTCCGCTGAGCGGATCCATCATGTAGCCGGGTTCGTCGCTCTTTTCGATCAGGGGCCACCACTTGTGCATCAATCCGGCGGCTTCGTTCCAGTTCTTCGTGGTCAGCGTCACGATCGAGCTACGGCTCTGATCGTTCATGATCGCGTCATACGAGAATCCGGCCGGGACCTGGGCCGCATCCGACGCGGCTCCGCTGTAGTTGCCCTGAAGCAGGCGCGCTACAGCCCGGCCCGCCTGGGCCGCAGTGCCATATTCGGCAGTCCGGCCCGCCGCCTGCGCGGTCGCCATGGTCGTGGTGAGCTTCTGTTCGGCCTGGGCAAGCATCTGCATGTCGGTAATTCCGGGGCCCGAGGCCTCGCCGACCGCTTCGCAGAAGGTCATGCCATTCCAGAGATCCGACAGAGCACCGCCAAGCTGAATCTGAGCCATCATCGGGCTGTTGGCGGCCTCGGCAGCGCCCATAACATCGATCAGACGCTGTTCGGAGGCCGTCGCGAACCACTGGTTGCGCAAGAGCGCACTCTGCGTGCCTCCAAGGAGATTTCGCGTGTAGTCGATGCGGCCATGATCGGTGTCGTCGTACCCCGACCAGGTGCCGGTGTGCTGATAGACATCGGCGAGCAGAGCCTGGTAGATCACCCAGCCATCCACCAATTCGTGAACGGCGCCCTCGACCCCATTGGCCACCGCCTGCAGAGCGGCGTCCAGGTCGGGCGATGTGTAGCGCTGCGGGTCCGACACGGTCAGAAGGTCGTCGCACGCCGCGAGACCGAACGCCATCAGGAGCACGGCAGGCAGGCGCGCCGCCTTCCTCGTCATTTTCGTATTCATCTTCGTATCTCCCATGGCTCTAGAATCTGGTTCTGAAGGTCAACTGGAACCTTCGGGGCTGTGGAAGCCCCAGGAAGGGAGAGGTGCTGAAGTCGTCGCCGCCCCGGTACTGCTGATTGGGGTCCGGACAGTTGCAGTCGTCCCACCAGTGCAGGTTGTAGCCCGCCAGCGCCAGCGACGATCTGCCCAATCCGATCGAGCTGGTGAGGCTCTCGGGCAGGGTGTAGGCAATGGTGACTTCCTGCAGACGGATGTGATCGCGCTTGTCGACCGGGCTCACCAGCCGGGTCCGGTCCAGGAGCGAATCGCTGGCCGGGGTCCGAAGGTCGTTGAGCTTGCAGTTTGCCTGTGTACATTTGCTGGCGTCCAGAAGCTCCAGGAACTCGTCGTAAGCGAGCTGGCGAATGCCATAGCTGCGATCGGAATTCGACATGACCGCGCCCCACTCGCCGCGGAACTGCACCGCAACGCGCAATGACTGCCCGATTGCAAAATCGCTGAAGAGCGACCCGAGCTGATTGGGTTGCTGATCGCCAACGTAGGTCGAGAACTGCGAACGCGAGTGCCTTCTTTCAGTCGGATCCCAGCCGGTAATGACGCGGCTGAAGGTGTCGAAGATCGGCAGTCCGACCCAGAGTCCGCCCAGACGCTCGTAGTAGTCCCAGCGCAGAAGCTCGCCGCTGTCCGAATAGATCGGAATGGAGTCGTTGACGGCAGTCTCGCCCAAATCCAGAATCTCGTTGTGAATCCACTCGTAGTTGACGCCGGCGTTCCAGCGGAAGTCGCGGGTGTCTATGATGGTGGCCTGCAGCGAAGCCTCGATACCGCGATTGAGGATCTCGCCCACATTCTGTCGCCTGCTTACGCCAAACCCTTCGCTCGGCGGCAGGGCAATGCCAAGGAGCGCGTTCTGGGTGAGTGCGTGCCAGTAGGTTCCGATCGCACTGATGCGGTCGTTCCACAGACCCAGCTCCAGGCCGCCCTCGTATTCGATCTTGGTTTCGGGTTCCAGATCGGAGTTCCCGGGGTTGCTCGGAGCCACACCCGGCTGATTGTCCAGAACCGTGTTGGGCACATAGGTCTGGAACTGATCAAAGGGACCCGGAGCCTTCCCGGCCACCCCGACTGCCCCACGGATCTTGGCGCTGCTCAACAGACTCGGCAGCATGTCTTCGCTCAGGTTATACGCAAAATCTGCCTTGGGGTACACTTGGAAGCCGTAGTTCTCGCCGAAGGCACTGTTGCCATCGATTCGGACTGCCGCTGTAATAAACAGATTGTTGAAGTCGAATCGGTTCTGTACAAATCCGCCGAGATTGACCTCTTCGAACCAGGTTTCGCCTCCGAAGTTCTCTGCGGCCCCGCTGACGGTGGTTACACCCTCACCGGCAAAGCCACGGCCGGTCGCCATTGAGGTTGAAGTCAGATCCCAGTACCCCTGTCCACCGAAGGCAAGGGTTCCGCCCAAGCCGCCCAGGAAGGGAAGTTCCCAATCCAGGTTGGAGACGTATTCACCTGTGAATTTGCGCGCCTGTCGATAGCCGATATTACGCTCGCCACGGCGACCGAGGTAGGTATAGTGGCGTCCGAAGGGCATGTAGCGCGTCTTCTGGTCTGCCACTGCATCGAGTCCAATTGTCGCCCGGTGCGAAAAATTCGGCATCGGGTTGTAATCGAACCCGATCGACCCTGTCCAACGATCCGCATCGGAATAGGTCTGAATCGCCTGGGCATCGGCCACATTGACATCCAGACCGCCGCCGTAGGGCTCCTCGGCGGTGGCGTTGAGCGGGTTGGCCAGAAGGGCGTTGGTGTAGATGCCCAGCCAGTTGTTGCCCGACTGCAACGAGTAGATGCGATTTCTCACATAGCCGGAGGTTATCCGAACCGTGAGGTTGTCGCCTGCGGTCCAGTTGAGGTTGACGCGCAGATTGGCCTTCTTCTGGTCGTTGGGCTTGACCGATCCCTCTTCAAAGGAAAAACCGCCCGAGACAAAGTAGGTCACATCTTCGCCGCCGCCATCGACCGTCAGGTCGTAGGAGTTGATAAGACCATTCTCGATGAGCGTCTCATTGGGATCCCAGGGCACCGTGCCATCGGCCCCGTAGAAGTTGGAGCGCAGGCTGGTGGGGAAGTTCGGCCGGTGGCGATTGAATCCGGTCGTTACGGTCATGTTGAAGGAGGCCGGGCTGTTGCTGCGGCCACGCTTCGTGAAGATCTGGATCACGCCCCCCGATGCTTCGGAGCCATAGAGCGTGGCCGCCGAAGGCCCCTTCAGAACCTCGATCCGGTCGATCTCGTCGGGGTTTAGATCGGAAAGCCGATCTTCGCCCGCGCCGCCGCTGAAGGCGCAACAGGTGGTAGAGCCGCCGGCGCTGCTTCCCCATTCGACCTGTCTGGAATCCATCCGGACCCCGTCAATGTAGATGACGGGCCGCTGGCCAAGGCTGAAGGAGTCGGTGCCGCGAATGCGAAGTTCACGGCCCGCCCCGACACCGCCCACGGTACCGATCGAACGAAGGCCCGGGATCCGCCCCTCGAGGGTTTGACTGAAGTCGGAGAGCGGGGTGACCTCGGAGACCGCGCTGACATCGAGCGACGCCGCCGAGGTTCCGAGTTTGCGGCGCTCCACTGCGCCGGCCGTTCCAGTGACGATCAGTTCGTCCATCGCCACCGCCGAGACTTCCATCTCGAACTGAATGGCTGCGGCACCGCCCGCTGGAACGGTCACCTCGCGGGTCGCGGTGCGGTAGCCTACGGAGACGGCCTGAACCATATAGGTGCCCGCTGGCACCCGGTTGATCAGGAAGCGTCCCTGTGCGTTGGTCAGCACGCCCAGCTCGGTCTCCATCACGCTGATCGAGACGCCGTTGAGCGGCTGTCCGGTGGTGGCCGCGACTGCCTGCCCGGTCACGGTTCCTTCCTGCGCAACCACCTGGGTCGGCAGGAGGAGCGCGACCGCGGCTACAGCCGCCAGAAGGGAAATACCCCCCCCCCTCTTAGTGCCGGAGTTGTAGCTGTGAGTCATGAATCCTCTCCTTGGTATGAGGTCAGTGACTGTGTCTGACGCCGAACACCGTGTCGGCGCCTTCTATTGGTGATCGCGCCCATTGTGGACGCGGAAAACCCAGAGGATCGGGACCGGAGCTACCGGTTGTTTCAGAGTATGGTGCAGAGCGGGATCGCGCAAATTTCGGGGGTGCGGGGTGCGCCCGGAGCCCTGCCGGCTCTGGGGCGATCCATCCTTGATCCGGCCTCATCGGAAGATCTCGGTCAGGCCCTCCTCCACCCGTTCGGCCAGCGAGCCGACGGCAAGGGCCACGATACGTGTGGTTTCGCTTCGGATATACCAGGAATCGCGCCCGGCTTCGGGGTCGTGGAGGAGCTCGACAAACCCCAGGGCCTCGCCGGCATCGTCGAGGAAGTCGGCGCGCAGGACGGGACGGGTACGCACAGGATCCGGGGCGGCTCCGTACCCCCCGATCGCAAGCTGATCGACGCGTTGCATGAAGTTGGCGAAGGCGGCATCGGGCGCCGCCGTGGCCGGGTCGATCCACTCGCCGGCTTCGGTGCGCGTCATCTCGCGGGTGCGGCCATCGGGCAGCGCGATTCGGACCGTAGCCACATCGGCCTCGTTGTAGCGGTGCAGCCAGCGCTCCCGGATCGCTCCCTCGCCGAGCGAGAGGGGGCGCGTGATCTCGGCGGCGATGACCCAGGCCGCGCCGCTGGTGCGATCGTGGACGTAGCGGTCTGCGCCCCCGAAGGCCGAGTCGCCCACCGCAAGAACACGGGTTTCGTCGGCGAAGCGGAGCTCGATCTCTTCGGCGGGCGAATCCAGGCCGAAGCGCGTCGCCATGGCAGGGGTGAGCGGGCCCAGATCGCGGATGACGCGCAGTGCCGCCAGCCGGGCCACCAGAACGTGGCCGGGGCCGCCCACCGGGTATTCAAGCGATTCGGGGGCCGTGGACGCACCTGCCGAGTCGGCAAAGAGAGGGCCTGCCTGCTGTCTGCCCCAAAGAAAGACGCCCCCCTCGTCGGAGCGGCGCTCGATCTCGAGCGTCAACTGTGGACCGGTGTAGCGCACCGCAACCACTTCGGTCGTGTCGCGCTCCCAAACCAGCGGAAGACGGGTGGTCGCGGGGTCGGGGCGGTCGCGGGTCCAGGTCAGGAAGGCAGCGATCGCGGCCAGGGCAAAGAGCGCGCCGTGCAGCTTGAGTGTCTTCATGGTGCGCTCTCCGTTGCGGGGACGTCGTCGTTTTCGGCGCTGTGCGGTTCTACGGCGCCACGGCGGGCGGCCGTGGGTCGGCGACGACCGTATAAAACCCGAATCCCCAGAGCCAGAACCAGCGCCGGCGCCCCGAAGATGATCGCGTAGAACCACCCCACATCTTCGTCGCGGGTGTGCAGGATCGGCACGTCTTCCTCCGATTCCACCTCGCCCGCGAACTCTTCCTCGCGGCCCAGCCAGCGCACGCCATCGGCGATCACCAGCGAGTTGATCCGGAGCCGGGAGAGGATCGCATCGGAAAAGATCTCGGCATCGCCGTAGAGGAGCGCGCGCATGGGCAGGGAATCGCGCTCGACCGCCATCGCCAGGACGTAGCGGTCCTGCGCCTCCGGGTCTTCGTCGAAGCGGTAGTTGCCATTGAGGTCGCGGTAGCTCGAGGGGAGCGAGCGAATGACCGGCGTGACACGCAGTCCGGCCGGGTCGGCGACGGGCTCAAAGCTGCCCGGCCCCACCATGAGCATCTCGCTGCCGCTGCGGCTGCCGGTCGTGACGGCCGGGTGGGTGGAGAAGCCGTTGGTAATGATGAAGCGCCGGTCGGAGACCGAGGGGGGATTGCCGGGAAAATAGGCGCGGTCGTCGATCGTCATGGCCGGATTGTGCTCCACCCCCAGGAGGTCGCCAAGCGCCTCGACAGGAAAATCCGATCCGGTCTCCATGGCCAGAAGGAGCGAGCCGCCACGTTCGAGGTAGCTGCGCACCGCATTCAGCTCGGCATCGAGGAAGGGACGCTCGGGGCCCAGAATCATCAGCATGGCCGCATCGTCGGGGATCCGGTCGCCCAGACCCTCGCCGATTCCGATGTCACGCACCTCGTAGTTGAGGAAATCCAGGATCTCGCGGAGAGCGCTCAACGGCGGAACCGGCGTGTCTGTCAGCCCGGGCGGAGGGCGCTGGCGCAGCGAGGGAGGCTGGTCGTCTGCGGGTGTGGCGGCCGTAAGCGGGTCGTTGAACTCTCCGTGCCCCTTGGTCAGATAGACGAAGCGACGGTCGCGGTTCAGTTGCAGAAGCGCCTGCTGCACATAGCGATCCAAGACGCGAAGACGCGCGCGGGCCGAATCCAGTTGGGTCGCCAGCCCGATGCGCTCGCTGCGCCCATTGACCCGCAGAAAGAGAGAACCGTCGCCCCGGGCCCCGAAATCGGCCGCGGCTTCGGGATCGGCAAAGCGGTCGTACTCGGTCACGGTCACCTTGCCCGTTGCGCGCGCCAGCTCGTCCAGGTAGGTGCGCAACTCGTCCTTGACCGGGTTGACCTCGGGAAAGAAGAGCGCCGCCTCGATGGTGCCGTCGATGTTGCGCACGATCTCGCGCACGGCTTCGCCCGGGGTGGCGGTCTTGAAGTAGCTGAAGTCGGCGGTGCGGTTGAAGGACGAGGCGATATAGCCGATCAGCATCAGCGCCGCGGCGGCCAGCGCCACACTGACTGCGTTGGCCACCGTTTCGCGCACCCGCATCCGATCGACTTGGGCCGCGCCCTCGGTGCCCCCCTTTGCGAGCGCCCACTGTGTGGCTAGGACCGCAAAGAGCGAGACGGCCATCAGAATCGGGGCCGCCACCAGGAAGAAGCGCTGGGTGCGGAGCCGGTCGCGGGTCACCTCAAACTCGATGCCGAGAAACTCGAGGCCGCCCTCGGTGCCGGGGAGGTAGCCCGCCAGCGCAACCAGAACGCCTGCGTGGCCGAGCGCAATGAGGCCCTCGACGGAGCGGGAATCGTCCCGGGCGCGGCGCCAGAGGAGTGTGCGCCAGAGGGTGGCCGCGAGGAGGGCGGCGCTTCCGGCCAGGATCAGGGGCAGAGAGAGCCACGCGACATCGTCGAAGATGCGCGTGCCGGCAAAGACGACCATCAGCCCCGCGAGGAGAAGGCCGGTCAGCCAGGGCTTCCTCAGTCCCATCGCTTTGCCTCCATCACCCGCGTGGCGGCAAAGAGGAAGAAGTAGGTGAGCGCCAGGTAGTAGATCACATCGCGCAGGTGCAGAAGGCCCGCCAGGAAGCCGGCGAAGTGGCGGCCGTGGATGGCCAGCGCCGCAAAGACGCGCGCAAGGGGTGCATCGACGATCTGCGAGAGAGGCCAGAAGAGGAACATGATCCCGGTGATGACCGCGGCCACCGCCGCCGCCACAAGCTGGTGACGGGTGAGCGCGGTGGCGAAGAGACCGATCGCCAGCACCGCCGCCCCCAGCAGCACAAGTCCGAGATATCCGATCAGGATATGGCCGATGGAGATTTTGCCATTGACCAGAATGAGAAGGGGGATATAGAGGGTGGCCAGGGTGATGGCGGTGAGGAAGGTCAGCGCCGACAGAAATTTGCCGAGGACGATCTCCCGGTCGCGCAGCGGCGAGGTGTCGAGCAGGAGCTGCGTGCCGGTCTGACGCTCCTCGGCGATGAGGCGAATCGAAAGCGCCACCGCAGCCACTGCCGTCAGGCCGCTGGCATTGTAGAAGAAGCGCGCCAGGACCGAACCCGAGAGCGTTTCGCCCAGATCGGGATTGAGGGCGGTCGCATAGAAGAGAACGCCATCGAGAAGAAGCACCCCCGCAGCGACGATATATCCCATGGGGGAGCGGACATAGGCCTGGAGTTCACGCCGGAAGATGATTCCGGTTGCGCCGGTGCCGATCATGCGCGCGCGCTCCCCACCAGCCCCACGAAGAGTTGCTCCAGTTGCCTCTCGGCTCGGCCCAGCGCAATGACATCGTGGCCGGATTCGACCAGGGCCCGGCAGACTTCGGGGCGCAGATCGGCGTTGGCCTCGACCTGGAAGGTGGCCCTCCTTCCGGGTTCCGCCGGGGGTGTCGTACAGGCGATCCGGGTCACGCCCGGCACCCGCGCAATGGCGGCTTCGGCCCCGGCGCCGGCGTCCGCATCGTCCGGCGCCGTAGCCGGCAGGCGCACCGTGACCGAGATATGACGCGACGTTAGCAGGCGGTCGCTCAGATCGGCCTCGCTGCCCGCCGCCACAATGCGGCCATCATTCAGAATCAGCAGGCGGTCGCAGGTCTCGCTGATCTCGGGCAGAATGTGGCTCGAAATCAGGATTGTATGCCGATCCTTCAGAGCCTGGATCATGGCCCGCATCTCGACGATCTGAACCGGGTCGAGATCGTGGGTGGGTTCGTCCAGAATCAGCAACTCGGGCTCGTGGATGATCGCCTGCGCAACCCCTACCCGCTGGCGGTATCCCTGGCTCAGGTGGCGGGTCGGCATGTCGCGAACCTCGCTGACGCGGGTGTACTCCTCAACCTCGGGCACGCGCCGCGCCACCGCCCCCGCCGTCATTCCCTTGATCCGGCCGACAAAGGTCAGGTAGTCGCGCACGGTCATGTCGCCATAGACGGGGGGCTGTTCCGGAAGATAGCCGACCCGCTTTCGGACCTCGTGCGGATCGCGCAGAACATCGAGACCGTCGATGGTGACCGAGCCGGATGAGGGCCGGAGCCCGCAGGCCAGAATCCGAAGCAGCGTGGTCTTGCCCACGCCGTTCAGGCCGAGGAAGCCCACGGTGTCGCCGCGGTCGATCTCGAAGGAAACGGGGCCAAGCGCCCGCTTGCGACCATAGTATCTGGTAACGTCGGTCAGTTGGACCATCGCATACCCATGTCTGTGTTCCCGTTAATGGAGCGCAAAAAAGCTACAACGGCCCCGGGGGCGGTCAAGTGGCAGCCGGGCCGAGGAGGCTGCGACAGAGCTGCCAACCGCTGCCGCTTGCGCGATTTCGCTCAATCAGGGAAAATTGATGGGAATCCGATTTCTGCACGGAAGCGCCGGCCCCCCACGCACACCCCGGCTCGCGTGGGTCGAGCCGTCGGGCTGTGGTGCTCACACGCAGAACCCGGTCAGCCCCACCCTGACTCCTGACCTGCCCGCGATGAGATCTGTCACGATCGGTTCTCTGATTGTCGCTGCCGCACTGCTCGCCGGGTGCGGCGTTCGTCCCCGTCCGTCCGTGCCCGATGCCTCCGCAGGCACCATCATTACGGCCGCCCGGATTGCGGAATCCGAAGCCACAACCATGTGGGAGGCGCTGCGGCGCACGGTGCGCTATGCCAGCTTCGGCGAATCGGCCGATGGCGGACCGGCGCGGGTTCACCGGCGCGGATTTTCGAGCATGGCCCTGATCGAGGACACCCCGATCTACATCGACCACGTGCAGGTGCGCGACCTGGAGATCCTGGATGCCATGCCGGCTGCGGATATCGAACGCATTCAGGTGCTGAGCGGCGTTCACGCCACAACCTATTACGGCACCAATGCCGGCGATGGCGTCATTCTGATTCACACACGCAGCGGCGGTTAGCAAACCGGGCCGGGCAGACCAGCGCGCCTTCGCTCCTCCGAACCGCCGGCGATTGCCTGCCCCGGGTTCGGAGAGCCGACTGCCCGGGCAGCCCGCAGACAACGCCGAGCCGAAGATCCAGCTCGACACTGCCCACGGGCTGCCGGACAGACAGACTTCTTCGCTCTACGCCCCCCGGTTCAGGCAGAGCGACTGACCCTCAAGACCGGCCAACGCTTCGTTTTCGTGCTCCTCGAAGGGGATCGGCAGATTGACATCGGTGCCGTAGGCGCCCCCCTTGAAGAAGGCGCCGGTCGGGAAGACCTGTTCCTGGCGGTAGCCGTACTGGCGCACCAGGCGTCGCAGATCGCCCAACCGCTGACCGGTCCCGAAGAGCCAGCGACCGCGCTCCTCGAAGAGCATCCTGACCTGGGCGTCGGGATTGCCCGGATCGGTCAGTGGCTCCAGCCCTGCGCCTGCACGCAGTTCGTTCAGGGTGGCCAGCCAGGGACCACCCGCATTGAATTCGGCCTCGGCCCGGATCAGTTGTGCCTCCAGACCGCTGCCCAGCACGACATCGGACTCCTCGGAATCGTACTTGAGCTGGTGAAAGAGTGGGGTCTCCTGGTCGAAGCCAGGACCTCCACTGTCCTCCCAGGGAACCCGGCTGTCCGAAGCGGAGCGGAAGGCGATTCCATTCTCGCCCTCCATATCGGAGATCGACCACCGCCGCTGACGCTGGTTGAGCTCGAAGACGGCGTTCCGCTGAGCCTGGGTTCCGCCCGCCTTGCTGCGCACGGCATACACCCAGTCGGCGGGAACCATGGCAGCGGCGCTCGCGGCGGCCGCATAGTCGCCCTGGTTGAGACGAACGCGCGCCAGTCCGATCGCCGCCAGATTGCGCTGATTCGAGTCGCCGGCCGCAGCCTGATCGGCACTTCCGAAGGCGGCCGCAGCCATATTGTAGATCTCTTCGGTGGTCTGCTGCGCGCCATAGACGATGTCGCCCTCATTGGGCGTGTCGCTGAAGGGAACGCCGGAACAGTAATCCTGCGCAAAGAAGAGATTGACGTAGCCATTGAGGCTCCACATCTCTGCAATGCGCGGATCGCCCGGCAGGATATCGGTCATGCGCAGAGCCGCATTCCGGGTGCCCACGCGGGCCCGATGCATAGCGCGGTAATGACCCAGAAGGGTTCCGTTGCGATCATCCATCTCGCGTCGGTCCACCTCGTTGCGGGTCGGGAAGGTACCCGAGAGGTGGAACTCGTCGGAGAGCATTCCCGAATAAACCACCTGGCCCCCGCCCCCGCTGGAATAGGCCCCCGCGAAGAGACCCACGGCACCGGCCCAGTACAGCTCGGCGCCCTTTTCACCCACGACATCGGTGGGCGTCACGATATCGGGATCCACCACACTCAGCAGGTCGTCGGTGTCGCAGCCCGCCAGCAACAGCGCGGACAGAACCACCGAAACCCATCCGATTCCCGTACAGGATCGTTTCATTGGTTTTTCTCTTTCTCTAGCTGGCTAGAAGCTGAAGTTGACGCGGGCGGTGTAGAAGCGCACCGGAGGCTGGGTCAGGAACTCCGAAATGCCGAAGTTGTCTCCCGATCCATTCCAATTGATCTCGGGGTCCATGCCGCTGTAGTCGGTCCAGGTTCCGAGATTGCGCCCCGACAGGGTCAGCGATGCACGCGAAGCCCCGATCCGGTTCAGGATGGCCGCAGGCAATTCATAGCTGACCGAAACTTCGCGCAGCTTCCAGAAATTTCCTCGTTCCATATATCCCCACACGGTCTGGCTGGAATGCAGCAGCGATGCCACCGCGCGTGCCTGTTCATCGAGCGGCGTTGCCGGATCGATCAGCGCCTGGCAGAGCCGGAAGCGGCAGCGGAAGCGTTCCGTGTTGTTGTAGGCGACATAGTTTCCGCGATAGTCAAGAAGTCCATAGATGCGGATGCCGTTCAGGATCTCGAAGTTGGAGACAATGGTAAGCTGATCCTCGGGCTGACCGGGTCCGATGTATTCAATCGTGTCGCCAATGACCAGCTCGTCGGGAGTGATGATGCCATTGCCGTCGCTGTCGGCCCAGCTTTGGATCGGTCGATCCCACTGTCCGCCCAGAGGGAATCCGGGCACAAAGCGCGTCTGCGACCCGATCGGTTCCGTGCCTTCGCCCAGCGACAGCAGTTCGTTCTGGTTGATCGAACCCGAAAGGGTCAGATCCCACGAAAAGCCATCGAAAGCCAGAATTGCAGCATTGATCGAGGCCTCGTATCCCTTGTTTTGCACCTCGCCGATATTGACCCAGCGGGATGCGCTCGCTCCCAGGGAGGGCGCCAGCGGAACCGTAATCAGGGCCCCGCCCGTGCGCTTGTCGTAGTAGGTGAACTCGATGCCCGCGCGTCCTCCGGCGATCTCGGCATCGAACCCGATCTCAACTTCGCTGGAACGTTCGGGCTCAAGGAGGCTGTTGCCGATGTTTCCGATCGAAACTCCGGAGCCGGTTTCATCGGAGGGGGTTGTGATGGCCGTCGCCGACAGCGTGCGAATGGCGTCGTCCGATCCCGGCTGCAGTCCGGATTTGCCCCAGGCGCCACGGAGGCGCAACTGATCCAGAAATGGAATTTCCGGGAAGAAATCCTCTTCCGATGCAATCCACGAAAGGCCGGCCTTCGGGTAGTAGATCAGGTCGAAGTCCTGGCCGAAGGCGCTGTTGTCGTCGGCGCGAATGGCGCCGGTCAGGAAGAGGCGGTCGTTCAGTCCAATCTGCTGGTCGATAAAGAGACCGGCGGTCTTCTCGAAGGTGTGGAACTCGTCGGAGAAGGTTTCGGCAGCCAGACCGATCGAGGAACCGCCATTCACAATATCGATTCCCCAGGCATTCGTGCCCTGGAACCGGTTCTCGAAATATTGTACGCCCAGGGCCGTGCGCGAGGTGATCCAGTTGGTCAGGTCGAAGGAGGCGGTGGCGCTGGCATCGAAGGTGTACTGCCACTGATTGATGTAGTCGGTATCCTTGCGACCGCGGTTGCTGTCGCCCGGCACCCCGATGTCGCGCGCAAAGAACGAGATGTCGTTGCGGTTGTAGTAGTCCAGGCCGCCGGTGCCGCGCATGGAGAGCCACTCGAAGGGATTCCAGGTGGCGGTGCTTGACGCGGTCATGCGGTTGGTGTCCTGATAGAAGGTGCGGCCGAAGAGCTGCGCAGGACGCTGAAATCCCCAGGCGCGATCGGGATTGGAGCCGCCGAAGAAGGCGCTTGGCATGAAGCCGAAGGAATTGTTGTCATTGCCCATATAGGCAAAGTGACTGTCCAGATAGGACATCTGCAGCGCCAGCGTAACCTGGTCGGCAACCTGGCTGTTGAGATTGATGCGCAAGTTGCGCCGCTGAAGCTGATTGGGACGCTCGACCTCGCTTGTAATCGGAACGCCCCGCGCCTCCAGGTCCTCGCGATCGGGCTGGGGAAGGGAGAAGGGCCCCGTTTCGCCCTCGAATTCGCCCGCGATGTAATACTTGATGCGCTCGGTGCCACCGCTGACCGAAACGCCGAACTGGTTGCGACTGCCGTCGTCGATCGGTGACAACATCGGATCGTGAAGCACCTGATAGGATTCGATTGAGCTCTGGTTGCACAAGCCCTGTGCCACTTCATTGAGACGACAGGCGCGCGCATAGGTGCCGCCCGACGCATCGAGCCCGGTGAAGTTGAGGGGGTACTGGTTGGGCTCCTGGATGATTCCGCCCTCGGCCCAGATGTTCCAGCGCGTGGTTCCGGGTATGCCCCGTTTTGTGGTAATGCGGATGACGCCATTGGCCGCCTCGGTGCCGTACAGCGTCGCCGCCGAAGGCCCCTTGACGATCTCGATCGATTCGATGTCCTCGGGGTTGAAATCGTCCAGGCGCGACGCCTCCTGGCCCCCGGCGCCGAGTCCGCTCTGGCGGCTGTCTACGCGAATCCCATCGACATAGATCAGAGGATCGTTGGAGAGCGAGATCGAACTGGACCCGCGAATGCGAATGCGCGAACCCACCCCCGAAGTCCCGGCGGAGTTGAAGACCTGAACCCCGGCCGATCTGCCCTGCAGCAGGTCCGAGATGTTGTTGACCGGCGCCACTTCGCGAATCTCGGCAGCGTTGATGTCGCCGACCGCATTGCCAAGTTCGCGCTTGCGTTGCTGTCCGGTGGCGGTCACGACAATCTCGTCGAGCGCCAGCGCAGATTGTGCGAGGTCGAAGTTGACCTCGGCCGTTCCTCCGACCGTGACCGTAAACTCCTGCGTAACCGGACCATAGCCGATAAAGGAGGCGCGCAGGGAGTGGGTGCCCGGAGGGATGTTGAGGACGATGAAGCGCCCCTCGGCGCTCGTCAGGCCGCCGTAGTTGGTGCCCTCGATCTGAAGCTGGGCGCCGGCAAGCGGCTGCATGGTGGATGCGTCGCGGACCATGCCTGTGACCGAAGCGCGCTCCTGCGCATGGATCGGGCCGGCGAGAGCGAGCAGCGCCAGGGCGGCGCAGGTCTTACGAGTAAAGACCATGGGTGTAACCTCCTCGGTAGGGAGATGGATCCCCCTCGGGAATCGCTCTTTCCGGAGAGCTGAGGGGGATGGGATCCCGGCGATGCTCCCAGGGGAATGACCCCGGGCACCGGGACGGGAAGGCGAAACCTCGGATATAGGCAGGACCAGGTGACAGACGCATTGAGGGGGACACTCCGATACACCGCCATGAAGATAGAGTTCCAGGGGTGCGCGAGCAACGCCGGGAACTGCCCCGGAAATTCGGTGGGACATGGTGCATGAATGATCCGCGAAGAGCATCGGAGGGTGCACTCTTATGAAAGGTTCGATCGTTATCCTTTCGTAAGACCGGGGAAATCGTCTGAATCCGGGCGCAGCAGGCCTGGATCAGGGATCTTATGAAAGGTTTGGCCGTTATCTTTTCGTTAGACACGAGACCGACGGCACCCAGAGAGCATGGCGTCCCCGCGCGGATGCGGCGCGACTCGAATGCCTCTCCCGGCTGCTAGAGCGACCTGAGAAACCGCACCACCGCAGCCCGGGCCTCGGCCGGCAGAGCCAGGAATGCGTCACGGGCAAGGGCAGCTTCGCCCCCATGGGCGCGAATGGCAGAGGCGAGATCGGAGGCACGGCCATCGTGCAGAAAGAGGCTGCGGTGACGAAGCCCCCAGAGCGGCGCCGTACGAAGCTCGGTCGGAGAAGCGTCGGGACCGCAGGTGTTGGCCAGGCCAGCGCCCATATCGTGCAGCAGCAGATCCGACCAGAGGCGGAGGCTGCGGTCGGCCAGCGCAGGGGGAACGAATCGGGTGCCGGACTCGGGAGAGGCGGGATCCGCCGCAGTGCGCATCTCTTGGCGGTGGCACGAGATGCAGCCGATCTGACGGAAGATCGCTTCGCCGCGGGCCACGGAATCGCGGGCGGTGGCCGAGGGGAGGTCGGCGGGGGCAGGGGGCGCGAGGAAACGCATATAGTCGGTGAGCTGGCCAAGCGCCACCGCATCGATCTCGGGGTCGCGCGCCGGATCGGCGGCCGGGGGGACCGGGTGGCCATTGACCGCGATCTCGTCGGGTTGGCTGGGGGTTGTGAAGCCAAGCTCGAAGCGCAGAGCAGAAATGACAAAGTCTTGCAGGCCATGCGCATCGCCCTTGCGACCGAAGCGCGCACTGCGGCCATCCGGCAGGCGGGGCAGACGACCCGAGATGCCATCGCCGTCGCGATCGTCGGGGTCGGCGGCCTCCAGGAGAACCGCGTCGGGAATGGCGTCGATCAGCCCCAGGCCGAAGAGAGGGGGGGCCGTAACGCGCGCCGTAGCGGTGGCTGAAGGGGGAATCCGCTCGGGCCCCAGATCGTGCGCCGCCAGAAGATCGGTTGCGCGCTGCTGAATGTTGTCGCCGCCCTCGGCCTCGAGGAGGTCGCAGCGGCCCTCTGCAAAGCGTGTCGCGCGAACGACCCGAATCCGGATGCCGCCGCCGCCGGTCACCGGCTGATCGTGGCAATCGCTGCAGCGCTCGGCATTGAAGAGAGGACCCAGGCCCTCGTCGGGGGTGGCCAGACGCTCGAAGAGGGCGCGGCCGAGCAGAAAGCGGCCCTGTGCGCCTGCATCCAGCCCCGCCACCGGATCGCCGAGCGCGGGGGCGGGAGCGGAGGAGGGGTTGTCGCAGCCGGCCAGCAGCGTTGCCGCCAGTGCAAGAGGGACTGTCCCTGAACGAGATGGGCGAATCACGGCAGAACACCCCGTTGCGGAGTCTCCGCGTACACCCTCTCCAGCGGAAGGCCGCACGAATCCACCGCCGGGTGTTCCGCTGCGTCTGCGCCGGACGCCAACTCCTCGACCCGTTCGACCACACTCCGCCGGGGGTTGCCGGAATAACCAGGGGCAACGAAAAACCAGCCCGCACGACACCCGTGCGCCGTCCTCAATGCCGGCTTCGGTCGGCCCGCCTCAACCATTGGGGTCATGGAAAAGCGTGCCCATTCATACAAATGATGCCCGTTCATACCAATGACATGTGCATATGGGCCGGAACCCCGGCTTATCCCCCCTCGGCCTCGGCCAGCATCCCACGCGCCGTCACGATCGCCGCCAGAACTCCGCGTCCCCGGATGCGCGTCTCGATCCGGCTCCGAATCCAGGCCTCGAAGAGGGGAGGCAGAGAACGCGCATCTTCGCGACGAGCCACCACTGCCTCCATGTAGCGCGCAAGAGCTTCGCGCGGGGACCGGGAGGCTTCATTCAGCGCCAGCGCCCGCGTCCAGTATTCGATCTCTTCGTCGTGCAAGCGCAGAAGTCGATCGGCCGTCTGTGCATCGAGCGCAAGTCCCCGGTCGGCCGCGTCGGTCAGCCGGAGTTCGCGCGTGCCCACGTCGTTCAGAAGACGGATTCGGGCATCCGCCCCCACTTCGGCCAACTCCGCGAGCGATTCCTGCGGAAAGAAGAGCAGCACCCGCGCCAGAACTGCGGCCGTCAGCGCGCCCCCTTCCCAGGTGGCCAGCACCTGCTCCGAATCCAGCCACGCCGCCGGAGCTTCGGCCATGCGCGCCACCACGACCTGCGCACCCGCGGCAACCGCAAAGGAGCGTGCATCGCGCACCCCCGCAGCGGCGCCCGCATCGGCCTGGGCCAGATCGCGCTCCAGCACCCCCTCGCGAAAGAGGGTCTCCACCTCTGCAAAGCGCGGTCGATAGACAAGGTGGAAGCCGTCGGAGCTCTGCACCACACCCGAAATCTGCCCGGGTTCAAGGCGAAAGGCGGCCCGGTCCAGGGTGGTCGGCAACTCGCCGGCGGCAAAGACCCCAAGAAGGCCGCCCCGGCTTTGCGACTGGGCATCCTCGCTCTCGGCCACCGCATCGTTCCACCCGCCCCCCTCGGCGACCTGGGCCAGAAGACGCTCGATTGTGCGCTGCTGCAGAAGCCGTTCGCTCGACGAGGTTTCGGGCCCCACGCGGCGCAGAACGTGGGCCACCAGTCGCAGCGATCCCTCGGCAAAGGTCGCGGCAATTTCGGCATCGGACCGCGCCACTGCTGCACCCAGACGCTCCTGCCGGTCGATCTCCAGAATCGCCTCGCGCCGGTCCAGCCAGGTCGATGCCGCCCGTGCCTCCGAACCCGCAAGCGAATCGCCCGCCGCCGCCCGCTGCGAGAGCACCGCCGCCGAAATCCACAGATCTGCAAGCTGGTGGACCGCAAGCGAATCCAGCGGAAAGGGCTGTGCCAGAACCAGAAGTTCAGCCAGGCGGTCTTCGGTCAGCGCCCAGTCGCCGGCCCGCGCCACGTTCCCCCGATCGGCCGGGGTACAGGCCGCGAGCGAGAGCAGCGCTCCAAGGAGCAGCGCAATCCCCCTCGGACGCCGCGCCCTTCCTGCCGTGTCCCCCTTCGGCCGCAACCCGACCCGCAGCCGACGACCCGGCAAGGCTGTCACCACCCGCTACCGCACGACAACGGTGATCGTATCGGCGACCGGTGGATCGAGGGGAATGTGCACACCGTCGGCGACGACCGCGATAATCCGGTGTTCGCCCGTGGGCAGGTCTTCAAGGGTGAACTCGGTCTGGGCCTGTCCCATGTGGTAGTGGACGCCCGGATCGTTCGGAATCGGCACGGTCCAGTCCACATCGCCATTGACAATGAGGTGGTGGTGCCCCGTTCCGGGATCCATGTTGCCGGCCGACACGATCTCCAATCCCTCGACCTCCATGACCACCCGCAGCGGCCCGGCCTCCACCTCGGCGCCATCGGCGGGCTCCACGATCATGACCCGGGCAGGCATGGTGGACTCCATCTCCATTTCGGTCTCGGCGGGCATGGCGTCCTCCATTCCCGCGTCCTCCATTCCGGCGCCCTCCTCCATCATGCCATCATCGCTCGCGTCATCGCCGCCGCCACAGCCGACAATCAGCAAAAGTGCGGTCGCGCCAGCCACCGTGCGCAGGAACCCGTCCTGCAGAACTCTGTTGCGTTGCATTGGGATTATGTTCCCCCTCTTTCCGGATACGAAGCCTTGGGTACGATTCTGATTTTTCTCGGGATACGCCCAGCCACAAGGTGCGGCCGTCGCAGCGTTTGCGCCAGTCCCATGCGGAATCCAAATCCGGCGCGAAACCTCGCAGGCTGCCCGACTCGCGCTGTTTACGAAAAGATATGCCCAAATCTTTTCATAATCGGCTTCTGATCGTTCCCAAAATGGGGGTTGGAGATCGAAATCGCGCTGCTTACGAAAGGATAAAGCCTGAACTTTTCCTTACCCCGATGATCCACCGGCGGTCGGCAGCAGAATATCGCGCACCCACGCATAGTCGGGCTGCACCTCCAGCGCCCTCTCGAATGCAGCGCGCGCCTCTTCGGTCTGACCCAGCGCAGAGTGCGTCTGCCCAAGCCATGCCCAGGCCTCGGCATGACCCCAGTCTGGCAGCGGCACCGGCGGCGCATCGTTCGCGAACAGCTCCAGTGCGGCGAGGAAGTGCTCCAGCGCAGCCCGGTGTCCCCCGCCATAGGTCTCCGGCATATGGAAGGCCGAAATCCCCTCCAGCAGCCTGACGCGCGGGTTGTCGGGTCCCAGAGCCCGGGCGCGCAGGATCGCCTCGACCGATTGCATTCCCAGTCTCATCGCCGTCGCGGGGTCATCGACCCGCATCCCGAGCAGCGAGGAGAGGATTGCATACGATTCGGCCAGCGGGCGGGTCTCGATCGACGCCCGCAGAGAGGATTCGGCCTCGGCGAGCAAATCGTCCGCAGTGCTTCCATCCGCCATGCGCCGAATGGCAAGGCGATAGATGCCGTAGCCTGCATAATGATGGAGGAGCGCGTCATCGGGGAAGGCTGTCACCGCCCGCCGCGCCAGGGTGACCATTTGGCCCAGAGCGGCGGTGTCGCCCTGAATTTCGGCCTCGGCCAGTCCGGTGCGCAGCCGGTCGGCGAGCTCCAGGGGATCCATATCCTGGGCCGCCAGAGCTCCGGGCCAAAGTGTGACGACAGCCAGCAGGACCGGCAGACAGCGGGGCAGGGACCGACCGGCAACGGTGCGCAGGGCGCATTTGCATAAAGGATGCAACATGAGGTGAAAGCTCTCCCGGTGTTGTGATTACTGAAAGTTTGTTGTGATTCCGAAGTAGATGGTGCGCGGGAAGGGGGTATTCAGCGGAATCCGCCTTGTGTAATCGGCGCTGTACCGGTAATCGCGCACATTGTTGCGGTCAAGCGAATTCATCATGGAGACAAAGAGGATGGTCAGGTTGTCGCGCCAGAATCTCTGCAGCATGTTGATGGAAAGGTCGAGCCGCGCATAGCGGGGAAAGCGCTCCGACATGGGGCGGCCGTAGATGGGTTGCCAGAGATCTCGCGCCCGGTCAAACACCGCACCCGTCACCGGAGTAAAGGGCGTCCCCGTTGCAGTGCGGTAGCCCAGGCCGACATTGAGCCAGCTTCGAACATTGCGCCCAATCACAATATGCAGAGTATGGGTGGCATCGAAGGGCGAGGGAGCCAGCCGCCCGCTGTCGGGGTCGGTGCGCTCGGAGCGAATAAGGCTGTACGCCATGCGCACATCAAGTTCCGCCAGAGCAATCGTTTCCCTGGCAAAGAGATCGATCCCCGAAGCCGTGCCGCTTCCGTTCCCCACCGTGACATGGTTGCGGGTCTGTGCAGCCAGCTCCGCATAGCGCTTGCGATACGCCTCGATGCGCACCAGTCGATCGCCCTCTTCCCAGCTCAGACCCCCGATATAGTGTTGTGCACGCATGGCCGGCAGCGCGGGATCCCCGAGTACAGGCTCGAAGAAGAGAGGGTCGGGGATCTGATGAAAAATTCCCCAGGCGGCGGTGAGGGTGAGGGGAGCGGTGGGTTGCCAGGTGACGGACACCCGGGGATCGGCGGTGGTCTGCTCTGTAAGGTTCGAGCGGTCGGCACGCAGTCCGGCGCGCAGACGGAGCGCATTGGAAGGCTGTACCTCGACCTCGCCGAAGCCGCCGAAGCGCGTGCCCCTCTGACGGCTGGCAAAGCGGGTGACGGCGGCCCCGGGCGCATTGTCATGCGATGCCACCGGCGACAGTCCCGCAAGATCGGCCACCCTGTAGTCAAGTTCGACGCCTGTCGTCAGCGACAGACCCGGCCGCACCGGAAGCCTGACTTTCGTGCGCCCCTGGGTGAAGCGCTCCGTGCGATCGAAGCGGAAGGCGCCAAAGAGCTCTTCGCTGCGCAGCCCGCTGGTGGCCACTCCCCAGTCCAGACCGATCCGGCCAAAGCTGTCGAGCCCCGATACAGTCACCAGGTCGGCGCGCGCCTCGGAGCGAAACACCCCGGAGTACGAGGGATCTGCAATCCGAATGCCCACGCGATCGGTCTGCACAAGCGCAAATGCCCTGATCCTTCCCCCATTGCGATACACCCACTCGCCACCTCCGCTCAGATCGTTGGAGGCGGGAACCTGGTCGAACTCGTCTCTGCGCCCATTCAGCCTCATGAGCAGATCGGTGTCGGTATGGGTAGCGGTCAGGCGGAATCCCGCCGATTCGGCGAGTGCGACCTCGATCCCGCCCGACAACCCGCCAACGGACGCAGTCACCCCGAGTTGATTCGCGACGGGTCTGTCGGCGGTTTGCAGATCGACAATGGCCGAGAGCGCGTCGCCATACTCGGCCCCGAATCCTCCCGACGAGAAGTGAATCCCCCGAAGCTGGAAGGGATCGAAGCGCCCCAACGAAAGGGTGCGGTCGGTATCCAGGCGGAAGGGCGAAATCACCGTCGCGCCATCGAGCAGCACCCGTGTCTCCGAAACATCGCCGCCGCGCACGAAGAGACCCGCGCCCTCGCCCACACTCTGAAGCCCCGGAAAGGCCTGGATGGCGCGAAAGGGATCGGCCGCCGCACCCGGAATATTCACAACATCGAGATCGCTGAGGGTCACATCGGGCAGGTCGCCCAGGCGAAAGGTGCCGGCCTCGACCCTGATCGGATCCAGGGCAACCGGCGCGCGCTGCAGTACAATCGCAAGGGGGACCGCGAGGGGCAGATCGACGCTCCGCCGCACTTGCAGATACCCTGCCAGACGCACGACAAGGGTGGCCGGGCCGGGGGCGGTCGTCTCGAACCCGAAAACGCCCATGGAATCGGTCGGTGTACCCTCGAGGGTCTCCAGAATAAAGACGTCGGCGCCTGCGAGCGGGTATCCGTCAGGGTCGCGCACAACTCCCGCTACGGCAGGAGAAGTCTGGGCGGCAAGGGGGGCGGCCGCCGGGCAGATCATGGCGACGGGGGCGCCGAGGGCACAGAGTGGAAGCCACACATGTTGCGCCCCGAACCATGCGCGTGAACGCAGAGGGACGCCATCCGAAGATCGGGAGTCATCCATACACTTCATGCAACGCCAGACCCGGTCGTGGAATCACCGGGGCACCCCGGCAACACCGAGAGACCATCTGCGGGAACACTCCATTTCCTCTACCACTCTCGCTCCACCACATAGCCGTCCTTCCAGATGCGGGCGATATCGTGGCTGCGCGTCAGATCTTCGGCGAGGTTGCCCGCAATCAGCACCAGGTCGGCCAATTGACCCTCGGCGATCCGTCCGCGGTCGGCGATGCCGAATGCGTCGGCCGCCACCGATGTGGCTGCGGCCAGCGCCTCTGCGCGATCAAGACCAGCCCGCAGCAAAAGTCGCAGCTCGCCGTGCATGGAGATTCCCGCGCCCGTGCCCGGATTCGGAATGTCTGTGCCCGCAACCAGGCGCACGCCGGCCGCATGCAGTCGCCGAACATTCTCCAGCGCCACTTCCGCGCGCGCTCCGAGCCCATCCGGAAAGCCCGGCAGGCCATTCTCCAGGGTCAACTGCTGCATCGGTGACAGCAGAGCCGCGTCGGTCTCGTGCACAAGTGCGGCCACAGCGGAATCCCGGGCCGACATCATTACCGAGAGCGTTGGAACCACAAAGATGTCGGCTTCGGCAAAGCGTCGGGCATCGGACTCCGACACAACCTTGTCGAACCATACATGCACAAGTCCGTCGGCGCCCAGAGCCACGGCCTCAAGGGCCCGCGACAGGGTGCTGACATGCACAACCGCCGCCAGACCCTCGGCCTGTGCGGCCGCGACCAGTGCGGCAATGGTTTCGCGAGTGAGCGAGGGAATTTCGCGACCGGTGGCGCTGCCGTCCTCGTAAATAATCTTGATCCAGTCGGAGCCCTCGGCCCGGCGCGCCCTTACCCAGGCCCGAGCCTCATCGGGAGCGGTGAGTGTTTCCATAGGCAACCCGAACTGCGTCCCATGCCCGCTCGGGGCGGTTGCGGCCATGCCCGCCGAGAAGAGATCCGCCTCGTTGCCAGGGGCGATCTCTTTGCGCGCACTTCGCTTGACCTCGATCAGAACTGGCAGGGTAAGCTGGTCCATCACCGTCGTCACCCCAAAGCGCAGTGCATCGCGCAGGGTGGTTCCGTAGCTGTGGACATGGCCGTCGATCAGGCCGGGAATCAGCGTATGCCCGCGTCCATCCAGTCGCGGGAGCTCTGCGGGCAGGTCGAGCGTGCGGCCCAGGCACCGAATCCGTCCCTCTTCAACCCAAACATCCCAACCGTGCCGAAATGTCTCGCCATCGAAGACCGTCGCACCGGTGACCGCAAACGTTTCCTGAACCACCTGGCGATCGGCTTGCAACTCCTGGTCGCTTTCCCACAAGTTCTGCCCACTCACCTGCGGCGCTGGCGACAGACCCGCCGCACCCGCAACGAAGACAGCCCTCACCGCGCCAGAACCGATCGGATGTCCCCGCCTGCCTGTCCTGCAATCGCCGACCGACTTCACCGGGGCCTCTTGAGAGAGAAGCGGCCCGGCCGCCGGAATCCGAGCGCGGCGATGGCAAGGAAAACAATCGTCTCTGCCGCAATCACCACGCTATGCAACAGGGTTGGCTGACCCATGTCCATTGCAATGACCTTCAGTGCAAGTTGTGCGTGATGATATGCTGGCAGCACAAGGGCAAAATCCTGCAAAAATCCGGGGAAGAGATTGATGGGAAGCCAGAGCCCGGCGAGCATCGACATGGGCAGAAAGACAAGATTGATCACGGCGATGGCCGAGCGTCCCTTTACCCACGCACCGATCGCCAGTCCCAGAGCGGAAAAGGGGATGACGCCCGCAAGCAGCACCCCGGCAAGCGCACCCCACTGCCGCGGCAAAAGCATGACGCCGGCCAGTCGGGATGCCATCAGGAAGAGAATTGCAACGACGCCCGCAGCAAAGATCAGCGCCACCACAACCTTGGCAAGAAGATAGGCGCCGACCGGCATGGGCGTCGTCTGCTTGAGAAGAAGCGTGCCGGTGTCGCGTTCAATGGCAAGTCCGGCTCCGGCATTGAAGAGAGATGGACCCAGTACGGCAAAGACCCCGTAGGTTGCCAGCCCATAGGTCGGCGCCGCCAGCGAGACCCCGTCGCCGCCCAATAATATGTCAAAGAAGAGATAGAAAAGGGGTGGCAGTGCCAGTGTGGGAAGAGCGAATGCGGGTTCGCGCAACACATCCACAAATTGAAAACGCGACTCGAGCAGATAGATGCGGAAGCGTCGGGCGGGGTTCATGGCGGGACTCTACCTACTGTGGCTGATCCACGGAATTGGGGTATGGATCCACGGGCTGACGAATCAGCGCCATGAATGCATCTTCGAGCCCGGCGGCCCCGACCGTCAGATCGGCCAGCGCTTCGTCGCGGGCAAGCAGGATGCGCACCAGCTCTTCGGGCTGTGTCGTCAGCGCCTCCAGGTGGCGACCGCGAACCCTGGCCCAGGCCACCCCGGGATGATCTGCAACCTCGTCGGGACGAATGCGGGTCATGCAACGCACCAGACGCCCCCGGGTGCGGGATTTGATCTCGGTCGGGGTGCCCTCTGCAATCTGCCGTCCCCGATCGATCACTACGACGCGGTCGGCCAGTGCGTCGGCTTCGTCCAGGTTGTGCGTCGTCAGCACGGTTGTGCGTCCCGATTCCCGTATGGCGCGAATTTCCTGCCACAGCCGATTTCGGGCATCGACATCGAGACCGGTGGTGGGTTCGTCCAGAAAGAGCAGCTCGGGATCCCCCGCCAGCGCCAGCGCAAAGAGGACGCGCTGTTTCTGTCCCCCCGAAAGCTTGGCGTACCGCCGACCGGCCAGATCTTCCAGGCCCGCCATGGCAAGGAGGCGTTTGATCGGAAGCGGACGGGGATAGTAGGCGCGGAAGGTCTCCAGGTGCTCGCGCACGGTCAGATTTGCCGAAACCCCCGAGATCTGAAGCATCGCGCCCCGGCGTTCCAGCACCTCGGGCGCCCCCGGCCTGGATCCGAAGACCGATGCCGTGCCCCGCTGACACTGCAGGCTTCCCAGCAAAAGGCCGATTGCGGTGGTCTTGCCGGCTCCGTTGGGGCCCAGAACCGCCAGAATTTCCCCCTGCCGAACCTCGAGATCGAGCTCGGTCAGCGCGACCACAGGCCCGTAGCGGTGCGTAACCCCCGCCAGATGCGCCAGAGGTTGATGAGGAGTCCCGGAAGGGGAATTTGGGGAGCCGTGTGTCATGACATTGGGCTCATACGATGCATCTGCCGTAAAGGTTTCACCCTCTGCGAATGACTGGTCAGGCGCACCACCCCACAATCGCAGACAGCGGCGAATTGGCACCCACGGGCACGTTTGCGCGGCAGGGCGAGGGCAGCCCATATTTCTTTTCCATGCCTCGTTCACGCACCTCGGACACGCCTCGACCCCGGCCAATGCCACCCACCGTCCTCTTTGATGGCGCGTGCAGCTTCTGCAACCGCACCGTGCGCTGGATTATCCGCCGCGATCCCGCCGCCCGTCTGCGCTTTGCCTCGCTGCATTCGATTGCTGCCGAGCGGGTTCTGACGCGCGCCAGCCCCGGAATCCGCCCCGATGCGCTGCCCGACGCCATTCTTCTGGTGGACGACCGGGGAATCCACACCGCCTCTACCGCAGTGCTTCGGATTCTCGGGTCGTTGCGGGCGCCCTGGCCGGGAGCGCTGGTTGCTCTCGCCATTCCCCGTGTCCTGCGCGATGCGCTCTACCGGGCCGTTGCCCGCAACCGCTTTCGCTGGTTTCCGCGCGCAGAGGCGTGTCCGCGCCCGTCGCCGGAGATCGCCGCCCGCTTTCTGGAGATGGGACCGGAGGTCGATTCCGAAGGCTGAAATCAGTCCGGGGAATGGTTGGGCAGGTTGTGGAAGGGTCGGACGCACACGGAAACCGCGAAGCGCCGGGGCATCGTCAACGAGATCCGGAGGCGTCGGCACTGCTCGACAGGGTTGACGGGTTGAGTGAAAGCCGGGGGATCCGCTTTGCGCTCTGCGACTCGAATGCGCGCAGGGTCCGTCATCGAACGATGAATGCGGTCCCGCAACTACGAATCAGGCGGAACTCGCTCGCCCTCATCCCCGGATTGCCAGCTCCAACTGGCGATCGGCCAGCCCGGCCTGGATTGCAGCGCCAACGCGCTCCACCACCGCTCTGTCTTCGGCCACCAGATAGAGAAATTCGCGGTTGCGCAGGTGGCTGATCTTGCCCACGCGCTCTCCGGCGGGATTGTGAATGCCGATCTGCGCGCCGACGTAGCGTTTGTGGGCGATTACAATTGTGTGCACGGCCCCGCGTCTCTGCAGAATGGCTTCCATTTCAGGTTGTGCAAGGTAGCCTTCGTTGCTGAATGAAACAAGAAGATACCGGGCCTGCACTGCCTGCACAACCTGATCCATGGCCCCGGCAATTTCTCGCTTGCGATTGAAGGAGCTGCGATATTCGCGGCAGCCGATGCGCTTGCAGGCCACGCCATAATGTTCGGGCTTGTCCCAGCGCACAAGCGTTTCCCAGATATGATAGTTGCCTATATAGCTGTGCTGATTGTAGGGCGGATCGAGATATGCAAGATCGACGTCGGCACCTGCAGCGGCAGCGAGTGCATCGAGTTGCGTGGCTCGCCCTCCGCCGGGCAGAAGTTGGGGCAGGCGAAGCTCGAGATTGTTGTACGAACGCGGCGCCCACTTCTTGAGATAGGCCATCTGCACACCCGTTGTGGAATCCACGCGGTCGGCCGCCTCCATGAGCGAGGTGAGCACAATTGCCTTCAGCGGGGGCGTCAGCGCAAGCTCCTCGATTTTTTCGCGGATTCCATCGATACGCATTCCATTGTGCGGCTGAAAGAAGCGCGCCTGGCGACAGAAAACCTCGGTGAAATAGCCATCCACCGGCGGCGTCTGCTGCAAATCGGCGATCAGGGCTTGTGCAGTGCCTGCATATGTATGTGAATCGGCCTCGATATAGCAGCGCGCAAGGGTGGCTGCATAGGAAAGGTGGTCGTTGGCATGAATATGGTAGCCGCGCGCCTTCAGCGCATGGCCAACGCGCGAGGTTCCCGCGAAGAGGTCGAGAATGGCGGCAACGCCGGGAAAGGCCTCAACCGCACGCACAATATGGGGAATGAGGAGCCGCTTGGAGCCGATATATTTGATCATTGCGACCTGGCCCGGCAACGCATGGACAACCCCGGTTGGCGTTTGTGCGAAGGCCGTGATTTCCCGTCAGCCCGACTGCGATTCCCCACGGTCCCGAAAGATCGCAATCAGCTCGGCCTCGCGCTCCGCAGAGAGTCCGGCGCGCAGCTCCTGGCGGTCGGCGTCCTGGGCGTTGAACCAACTCAGTGTCTCGAGTGCGGTTCGCGCCAGCGGGCGCATGGTGAAGCCGGCGGCGAAGGCGCGGTCGCCATTGACCTGCATCATGCCCAGGAAATCGTCGATGGGGTCGGTCCAGTAGGTCAGCGCGGGCAAATCGTGTTCGCGCAGAAAGGCGGCGTCCACCCAGACGAGCTCGGCGTCGGATCCGATTGCGTCGCGGGTCTCCGTCAACATGCGCTCCATGGTGAGGGGTTCGCGCGGACCCACAACATTCATGGTGCCGGTCAGATTGTCCTCCAGTGCCTGGATCATGAAGGTCGTCAGGTCGCGGACATCGACGTGTTGCATGGGGTCGGCGGGGTTTCCGGGGGCCAGTACCTCGCCCCCGCGCGCAAGACGAACCGGCCAGTAGGTGAAGCGGTCGGTGGGGTCGCCGGGACCGATAATGTAGGTGGGACGCAGCACAAGGTGGCGATCGGGGAAGGCAGTGCGGGCGGCCTCTTCGGAGAGCGCCTTGAGGGCGCCGAAGGTGCGCATGTCGACAACTTCGGTCTCGGTGTCCTCGATGGTGTCCACGGGGGCGTCTTCGCGAATGTCGGTTGTGAGATAGGGGATATAGACGCCGGTTGAGGAGACGAAGAGATATGTGCCGACTGCATCCTGCAGCGCCTCGGTCGAGAGACGCACCCGGCGCGGAATGCTGGCCGAGTTGTCAATGACCGCATCCCATTCGCGACCCGCCAGCGCCCCGAGTTCGCCATCGCGGTCGCCGATGAGCGTTTCGAGCTCGGGAAAGAGGTCGGGATTGGAGACGCCGCGGTTGAAGAGGGTGACTTCGTGGCCGCGCTCCAGCGCCGCGCGCACCTGGTGGGGGCCGATAAATCCGGTGCCGCCCAGAATAAGGATGCGGAGGGGACGGGAGGAAGCGGATTCCCGGGAGGGGTCGCCGCAGCCGCTCGCGCCCAGGGCGAGGCCGCCGACCGCCACCGTGCCGACGTGCAGAAACCCGCGCCGGGTGAGATTCGTTCCTGTCATTGTGGTTCTTTCCTTTCGGGCAGCGCCGCGATGCCGCAGATTTGCGGGGCCGTTGTCAGCCGGGGCCGAATGACCGAAAAGCGGGAGCTGGCCCTCGTCACCTCAACCCTGTAGAGTGTTTTCTTTATGGAACATTCGCACAATTCCGGCGCGCGCAAGGGGCAGGACGAACGCTGGTGGACTCTTGCGCTGCACGCCATTCGGGGAACGGGGGGCGATCCGTCGCGACAGCCGCTCCGCCGCGCAATCATTCTGCTGGCGATTCCGATGGTGCTCGAGATGGTCATGGAATCGCTCTTCGCGGTGGTGGACATCTTCTTTGTGTCGCGGCTGGGCGATCATGCCATGGCCGGGGTGGCGCTCACCGAATCGGTTCTCTCGCTGATCTACACGGTGGCGATGGGGCTCAGTATCGGGGTCACCGCGCTGGTGGCGCGCCGAACGGGTGAGGGCAATGCCGAAGGGGCGGCCCGGGGAGCGGCGCAGGCGATCGTGCTGGGAATGATTCTGGCCGTGCTCTTCGGGTGGGCGGGGCTGGTCTATGCCAGGGAAATCCTGCAGATCATGGGTGCCGACGAAGCCGTGATCGCCACAGCTCTTCCCTACACCCGGATCATGCTGGGGGGCAATGCCGTCATCCTTCTGCTCTTTCTGCAAAATGCGGCCTTTCGGGGGGCGGGCGATGCGGCGACGGCCATGCGGGTGCTGTGGATTGCCAATGGTCTGAATATTGTGCTGGACCCGCTCCTGATCTTCGGAATCGGGCCCTTTCCCGAGCTGGGCGTGCAGGGGGCCGCCATCGCCACCACAATCGGGCGCGGGACGGCGGTTCTTGTGCAGATCTTCGTCCTCTTCGGCGGGGGACGCAATCAGAATCGCATTCTGCGTCTGCGCTTCGCTCACCTGCGTCCGCATCCGGCGCTGATTGCCAGAGTGATGAGGCTTTCGGCCACGGGAACGCTCCAGACCTTTATTGCCACGGCAAGCTGGATCGGGCTGACGCGCGTGACTGCGATCTTTGGCGCCGAGGCGCTGGCCGGATATGTCATTGCAATCCGGATCATCATCTTTGCGATCCTGCCGGCCTGGGGATTGTCGAACGCGGCCGCAACGATGGTGGGGCAGGGGCTGGGGGCCGGAGATCCGGATCGGGCCGAGAGGGCTGCGTGGATTTCGTGTCGCATGAATCTCTACTTTCTGGGCACGCTAAGCATCTTCTTTATTGTCTTTGCGCCGGGAATTGTGGCGCTTTTCGGAGGGACGGGAGTCGCGTCAGCCACGGCCATTACGGGTCTGAGGATCGTTTCGATCGGCTTTGTCTTCTACGCTTACGGAATGGTGCTGACTGCCGCCTTCAATGGCGCGGGCGCGGTCTGGACGCCGACGATTCTCAATCTGATCTGCTTCTGGCTTCTGGAGATCCCGCTGGCGCTGTTGCTCTCGCTGCTGGTCGGGATGGAGACGACCGGGGTCTTTATCGCCATGACCGTTTCGTTTTCGATGCTGGCGCTGATCAGCGCCTGGCTCTTCCGGCGAGGGCGGTGGAAGACGGTGACGGTATAGCAATCCGCGCCAGCTCGGCGCTTCGCCCCTCCCGGTGACGTTGTATTCAACGTTGGACTGCGGCGGGGGCATGGCTTGCCGGAATTCGCGAATTGCCGGGGATTCGAGCATGGACCGGGGTGCACCGATGCCGTTGCGCATGGACCGGGGGCCGCGTCCGTGCCGATCGACAGTCGCCGAATTGTTGTATATTGGAAGCGGTTGCCCTATCTCACTCAACCGCAGCTTCTCTGCATTTTCCACAGGAACAGCTACAGTGTCCACATGCCGATCGGGCGTTGCCGCGGCAGCGCGTCCGACTCCGAATCCCGCCTGTCCTTCCCGTCCGTTTCCCTTTCCCCGGCGTATGCGCGACCGGATCTTCTCTCCGCGAGGGAGGATTCACCCGCTGTGGGGCGCCGCAGGTCTCTTGCTGGCCGGGTGCGCGTCGTCTTCGCAGTTCGCCCCGGAGAGTGCAGCCCCGGCGGCCTCCCCGGAAATGGCCTGCTACGACCGCGCCACCGAGCCGCAGACCGCGGTCGTCGATTCGCATCTTCATGTTCGTCCCTTTGGCGGCGAACCCGTTCCCTTTGACGAGGTGCTCGGGTATCTGCGTGCAACCGGCGTTCGTTTTGCCAATATCTACGGAATCGGCCAGATGCTGCCGATCGATTCTCCCTGCACGTACTACCTGGATTGCATTGGCACTCCGGTTGTGCCCACGCTCAGGAACGATTTTGCCAACGCCGAGAGTCTGCTTCGCAATCCGCCCGACGATCTTCATCTGACTCTTTCGATGACTTTTCCCGATCTCTCGGACCCCGAGTCGGTTCTGGCCGGAATCGAACTGCTCGAAGCCGAGTTTCCGGGAATGTTCCGCTGGGTGGGCGAGGTCAACCTGGTCAAGCAGGCGCTCTTCGGGAATGGACACCGGGCGGTGCCGCATGAAACGATCGCCGAATGGGCGCCCTTTATGCAGCTTCTGCGCGACCGCGCGATGCCGATTGCCATTCATTCGGATCTGGGCCGCGAGGACGATCCCACCCTCTTCCTGCCCCTGATGCAGGAGGTCCTGAATCGCTATCCCGACAATCCAATTGTATGGATGCACATGGGATTGTCGCGCGAGTTGACCACAATGCCCGGGGCCGATCATATTGCGCTGATGGAATCGATGCTGAATCGCTATCCCAATCTGATGCTCGACATTACCTGGCGCGTGATCGACGACAGCTATTTTTCGCGACCGGACGAGCAGGAGCTCTATGTCGAGTTTCTGAATCGTCATTCGGAGCGGATTCTGCCGGGAACCGACTTTCTGGCGTCGTCCAACAAGGATTTCGAGGTGTACCGCGCCGAGCTGGAGGTCACAAGCCGGATTCTGCAGTTCCTGAACGACGAAGCCTTCCGCAATATCGCGCTGGGCGGGAATTACTTCCGGCTGCTGGGGCTGGATCATGAGGCGCTCCCGGTCTGCGCGACCCCCTGAGCAGCCTAGATCTGTCAGCCTGGGGCCCCTTGAGCGATCCGGCGACATGTGGTAGTTTGCGGGTTGCTTCGAGTGCGAAGGATGGCGCGGCGCGCCACGAGTTGACTGCCAGCGGGGAATGAGTTGATTTGAGGGGAGTGGAGAGAGGGCCGGGAATTGCAGGCCTGTCGGGTTTGCGCGGATTGTGGGGAGCAGTGCGCCCGCTGACCGGAGTCACCGTCCTGTTTTCAGTCTGTGCGATGGGTATCGTCGAGGCTGGTCACGCGCACGAGGAGGGTGAAGGCGAAGCTTCCTGCGTGGTCTGCGGGGGCGGTCATCAGGGCCGGGCATCGGCCACTGCGGCGAACACGTCGCTCATTCCCCCGCAGTGGCGGTCGTTTTTCGCCTTCTCGGGCTCCGACGAATTTCCGGGGGACCTCGCACTCTCTTCGCGGCGCAGTCGCGCTCCGCCGGTCGCTCTCCCTTCGTAAGCGACGATCCGTATTCTCTGCCGGTAGCCCTTCCTGTGCCATCGGCGAGCAATTCCTGTGTGCCGGTGCGCGGTATCTGTCTTTTGCAGCGCGCATTATGCACATATCTAACACACATACACACAATATATGCACACGATTTGCGCATATTATGGAATCAAGGATTCACATTCAACAATGAAAAACACACTGTTTTTGCCATTTTCCGCCCTGGCGCTCGCGCTCTGCGCGCTTTTCGCAATGCCGACGGCGGCCCAGGAGAGAGGCACCGTGACCGGGTGGGCGCGGTCGGCCGACAATGGTTCGCCGGTCTCCTTTGTGCAGTTTCGCGTTGCCGGCACCGATCGCGTGGCGCTGAGCGACGCCGACGGACGCTTTGTGCTGGAGTCGGTTCCGGCCGGAGCGCAAACCCTGATTGTCGAGGGTGTACATAGCGCCGATCCGGTCGAGGTCGAGGTTGCTGCGGGCGGCGAGATCGAGGTCGAGGTTGTTGTCGCCAGCGCGCTCTTTCGCATGGCCGCGGTCGAGGTGCAGGCCACCCGCTCCTACCGGCAGGAGTTCGGCACGGTCGGAACCCGGTCACCGGCCCGGCTCATGGATGTGCCCCAGTCGATTCAGATCCTTTCGCGCAAGTTTATCGAGGATCAGGGCGCAACCCAATTCGAAGACCTCTACCGGAGCGTGAGCGGTCTGGTCGACCACCCCTATTCGGAGATGATCCTGCGCGGCTTTCAACAGCGCGAAATCCTCTTCAATGGCGTGCGCGGCAATCCCTACGGCAGCCTCGATGGCGGCGAGGACACCGGCTTCAGCACCAGCGTGGGCCGCCTGACCAATGTGGAGCGGGTCGAGGTGCTCAAGGGTCCGGCCTCGGTGCTCTACGGTTCGGCCGAGCCGGGGGGCGTGGTCAACTATGTGACCAAGAAGCCGCAGTCATCGACCGAACTGCGCGGCTCTCTCTATGGCGGATCCTTCGATCAGCGTGGCGGCAGCCTCGAGGCCACCGGTCCCCTGGATTCGGCGGGACGCTTTCTCTATCGCGGGGCCGCCTTCTTCGAGGAGAAGAACAGCTTTCGCAACAATGCTGGCTTTCGCGATCTTCACCTTGCGGCAGGATTTGCCTGGCTTCCCTCGGAGCGCACGCGAATCGATCTGGAGCTGGAGCGCATCGACCAGGATCTGAAGGGACACCGCCTGCGCGGCATTCCCGTCGATCCCGATGGCACCTTTCTGACTGCAATTGAATGGAGCAGCACCGAACCGACCGACTTTACGCGCATGGATGCCACGGTCTTTCAGGCGGCGGTGAGTCATGCGGCCGATGAGGGTCTGTCGGTGGATGGAACCTTCAGAGTCCTGGGATACGACCGCGAGGAGAACTACCACGAACCCCGCGGCATTCGCGATGATGGACGCTCCATGCAGCGCGCCTTTCGCGATCAGTTCCGCTCCAATGACGACTGGAGCGCGACGGCCAATCTGCATGGCCGGGTCGCGGTTCCGGATCTGGGAACCCATGCGCTTCTGGGCGGAGTCGAGGTGACCCAGCAGGATTGGCTCTTTCGCTATGCGCAGGCGCGGCAGAGTGGACGCGGCGGTCCGGTGCCCGATCTGGACCTCTTTGCGCCGGTCTACAACGGCGGCGTGGCGACAAAGTACGGACTCGGACCCGGCGACTACTCCGAGCAGACAGTGAGTTCGCGGCGCTACGGCGTATTTGTGCAGGACCAGATGCACTTCGGGTCGCACTGGGTATTGGCGGCTGGGGGACGCTTCGATCGCTACGAAGACGAGGGCAGTGTGGTGGGCGAGGCCGGCAGCGCCGATGCGTCTGCCATAACGGGGCGGCTGGGCGTTGTCTTCAAGCCGACCGATCTGCTGTCACTCTATGCAAGTGCGTCGAATGGCTTTTCGCGTCCCGACTTTGTTCATCAGACCCCCTCGGCAAACGGCCCCTTCGATCCATCGCGCAGCCGTCAGTTCGAGGGCGGCATCAAGACCGATCTGCTGGAGAAGCGCCTGACCTTCATGGCTTCGCTCTTCCAGATCAACAAGACGAATGTGCTGCGGCCCGATCCGGCCTATGGTCCGAATGGCAACAACTATTCAGCGGCCTTTGCCACGGGCGAGGTGCGCAGCCGCGGGCTGGAGGCGGACATTGCGGGCACCCTGGGCAACCGGTTGAGCATTGCCGCCAACTATGCCTGGCTCGATTCGGAAATTCTGCAGGACGACAACGCGCCGGACAATATCGGGAAATCGTGGCCAAACTCGGCGCGCCACTCGGCGGGGCTCTCGTCGCGCTATGCGGTGCGGGGAGATCTGGGTCTGACACTTGGACTGACCCACGTGGGCGAGCGCGAACAGCCCTTTGCGGGGATCTTCGCTCCGGCCTTTACCGTGATTGATCTCGCGACCGATCTGCGGCTGCTGGGGCGTTTCGATCTGAGGGTTGCGCTCAACAATGTATTTGACACGAGCTATGCCACGGCCTCGCTCTTTGCCGCGCGTGCAGGCAATATTCCGGGCGACCCCCGAACGCTGACCGTAACGCTGACGAGCAGCTCGCTCTTCGTTCGTCGCTAGGCCGACAGGAAAAGGAACCGGATCCATGGGTACAACGATGGCGAGTCTCCGCAGCACCCTTCTTGTTGCACGACGACAGCTCGGCACAATTCGCGACGACCGCCCTGTCGTCTTTCTGCTGGGGCTCGTCATCGCCCTGGGTCTGGTTGCGGCTCTGGGCGCCTGGCATCATGCCGGGGAGGAGGCCGGTCAGCGCGCCCGCTGGCAGGCCATGGTTGACCGGCAGTGGGTGGATCAGCCGGACCGTCATCCGCACCGGGTCATTCATTACGGCTTCCTGGTCTTTCGCGAGGAGGCGCCGCTAGCCTTCTTCGACCCCGGCGTGGGCGACTATGCCGGAACCTCGATTTTTCTTGAAGGGCATCGCCAGAACACCGCCAACTTTGGCGAAGCGCGTCATGCAACGGGAATGCTGAGCTTCGGACGCCTTACGCCGGCCAGCGTTCTGTCGCTTCTGCTGCCGCTCTTTGTTGTGGTCGCAGGCTTTGCCTCGGTGAGCGCCGAACGCGAACGGGGAACGCTCAGGCTTCTTCTGGCGCAGGGAGCAACCCCCGCCCAGATTCTCGGGGGCAAGGTGCTGGCGACGGGAGCGGTGGCGGCGGGGGCAACCCTTCCCATTGCTCTGGCTACGGTGATTCTGGCCGGAACAGAGGTCACGGCCCCGGATTCCGGCGCGCGCATGGGAGCCTTGGCGGGCGTCTATGCCCTGTATCTGGCGGGTTGGGTATTGATGACAGTACTGGTTTCCGCCGTGCGGGGATCGTCGCGGAGCGCACTTGCACAACTGATTGCGATCTGGGTGGTGATCTGCGTTGCAGTTCCGCGTCTGGCCGCATCGGTGGCCGAGTCGCTTCACCCACTGCCCTCGCGCGCCGCCTTCAACGCCGAGGTGGAGCGCGCCCTGAACGAAGTGGGCGACAGCCACAACCCGAACGACCCCTTCTTTCGCGCGCTGCGCGACGAATACCTGGAGAGGTATCAGGTGGATTCGGTCGAGGAGCTGCCGATGAATTGGGCGGGTGTGGTGAGCAGTGCGGGCGAGGCGGCCACAAGCGAGGTTGTGGAAGAGCATCGGCAGGATCTGGTGGCGGGGCAGCTTCGCCAGAATGATGTGTTGGCGTGGGCGGGATTTCTTTCCCCCTATTTGGCCGCGCGCGATCTGTCGATGGGGATGACCGGAAGCGGGCCGGATGCGACCGAGGCATTTCTGGCCCGGGCCGAGGAGCATCGCTATGCAATCATTCAGCGTCTCAACGATCTGCACGCCAGTGAAATTCATTATGAAAACGATCGGGCACAGCGGGTTTCGCGCGATCACTGGCAACAATTTCCCGTCTTCGAGACGCCGGTGCCGCCACTTGCGGGGGCGCTGGCCGCACGGAGCATTCCGCTGACGGCGCTTGCGCTCTGGGTTGTTCTGCCGGGTGCGGGGCTGGCCATACTGCGACGACGGCTGGCGCGGGTCGAAGCGGAGGGCTCTTCATGAGATCGCAGGCGCGGTTGCTGGCGCTGGATCTGCGGCGCCTGACCCGATCCCGCGGCGTTGTGATCACAATTGTCCTGCTGTTGGGATTGGGGATTCATGTCGCGTGGCGCGGCGGCGAAAAAATTGAGGCCGCACAGGTGTCGGCCACGGCTGCCGGGAACGCCTATGGCGATCAGTTGCGCTACCTTGAGTCGATCTATCCGCCCACAACCGAGGCGGGCGAAGTTCTCTACTACCTGTCTTTCCCGGCTCCGCAGCCCGCGCTTCCCCTTGCCGCGCTGGCCCGGGGACGGGGCGCGGTGGAAACCGAAAGTCTGCGTATTCGCCTTCTGGCACTCGAGGGACAACTCTACGAACACGAAACGGTGAATCCGCGTTTGGCGGCGGCGGGCGAACTCGATCTTGCCTTTCTCCTTGTGGTTTTGCTTCCTCTGTTCATTATTGCAATCAGTTACGATCTGGTGGCCAGCGAACGCGAAGGCGGCACCTGGGATCTTGTGCGTCTTTTTGCCCGCCCGCGCCGGTTGCTGGGGCTGAAGCTGACATCGCGCGCGCTTCTGGCGGGTGGGCTGGTGGCAACCCTTATGGCGATTGCGGCGATGATTGCCGGGGTTGGTCTCGATGAACGAACCGGCTGGGCAATTGCACTCGTCGGATTGCACACGCTTTTCTGGTTTGCGCTCTGTTTGTGCATCTCGGCGGGGCGTCGTTCATCTACCGCCAACGCCATGATTCTTGCGGGAAGCTGGGTGGGTCTGACCGTTCTGGCTCCGGCCGCACTGAGTCTTGCCAATGCAATCCTTCATCCCATTCCCGAAGCGCTCGAACTGACCGTGCTCCAGCGACAGGGCTATCATGAAGCCTGGGATCTGCCACCCAGCGCAACCATGGAGTCGTTTTTGGCCGAATATCCGCAGTGGCGCGGCCACCCCGTTCCCGAAGACGCCTTCTCGTGGACCTGGTATTACGCCATGAATCACCGGGGCGATCAGGCCGCGCGCGACGCCTCGCTCGCCTACCGCAATGTGTTGCAACAGAGAGACGAATGGGCCCGCCGCTGGTCGCTGCTTGTGCCACCCCTTGCCGTTCAGATTTCCCTGGATCGCCTTGCGGGAACCGACCTTGCATCGCAACTCGCCTACCAGAGCGCTGTTCGCGATTTTCACGAACGTCTGCGCCTTCACTTCTACCCGATCCTCTTCGCCACCGAACCGATCGATGCGGTGGACTGGAGTCAGGTGCCACGCTTTGAACCGGCCGCCCCTGTGGAGAGTGGCACCCGGGCCGGCGCCCCAGCCGCGATTGCGCTGCTGTTGGCGTCGATTGTGGTCGTGGGGATGGGGCGGTGGACCTCGCCTTCCGCGGCCAGATCGTAGCTCACTTGCCTTCCCGCCCCTCTCCTCCTACCATAAAGCCCTGAAGAAAAATGCCGGTCCCGCCCCCGACCGGTACAGCCCTGCTGGATCGTGGAGAAGCGCATGCTTGAGCGAATCGATCTTCGGAAGGCGGCGGGCCGTCTCTGCGCCCTGCCGGCGGGCTTCGTCGCGCTTGTGTGGCTCGGTGTCGCCATTGCCGAGAACGCGCACGACCACGATCATGCCGAGCATACGGCTCCCTGTGCCATCTGTGCGGTGGGGTATCAGGGCATGACGACAATGTCGGCTGCGATGGCGGTTGCGCCCGTCGCCGGATTGCACACTCTGCATTCGCTCTCGCTGCCCAACCTGCGGATCAGGCCTGCAACGGGTCACCGAATCCCTCGTCGAAGTCGCGCTCCGCCTCTCTTCATCTCTCGCTAGCGGTCCCCCTCGGGCCGTCCGCCCCCCCTTCGGCCCGGCCCCCCGGTGTCTCAACTTTCTGCTGCCTCGCCTGTGGCGGCTGCCGGGCTCGTGCCATTCATCCCGGAATGCATTTCCCAAGCATCATATTGCCGCATGGGGAAGGCATCCGCCTTACGAGAGAATGGAGATCATGCAACACCCCGAATCCCCCAATGGAGCTGCGCCTCTCTTTGAAGCCCGTGGCCTCAGCAAGCGCTATGGAGCCACGCAGGCGCTCGATTCCCTCGACCTTGCCATTCAACCCGGCGAGGTCTACTGCCTTCTCGGCCCCAATGGAGCGGGGAAGACGACCACCATCAATCTCTTTCTGGGATTTGTGACGCCCACTGCGGGGCAGGCGCTGATCGCCGGGCTGGATGTGGCCACCCATGACCGCCAAACGAAGCAGCGAATCGCGTACATCCCCGAACAGGTCATGCTCTATCGCAATTTGAGCGGCCTGGAGAATCTGGAGTACTTTACCGCGCTCGGGGGCAAAGGTGCGCTGGATCGCGAGCGGCTCACCGGGATTCTTGTCGAGGCGGGGTTGCAGCGCGACGCCGTTCATCGCCGCGTGGCGGGCTACTCGAAGGGAATGCGGCAGAAAATCGGCATTGCGATCGCCATTGCCAAGGAGGCCGACGCCCTTCTGCTCGACGAACCGACTTCGGGTCTCGATCCCAAGGCCTCGAACGAGTTTTCGGGATTGATTGAGCGGCTCAGGGATCGCGGCGTTGCGATTCTCATGGCGACCCACGACCTCTTCCGCGCCAAGGAAACCGGAACCCGCGTGGGGATCATGCGCTACGGGCGCCTGGTTGCCGAGATGGACACCGCCGAGATCGGACATGCGGACCTTGAGCGGATCTATCTCGAACAGATGCATGACTGACACAACAACTTCTGCACAAGTCAGGGAACAATCATGACAAGGCATATCATTCGCAAAGAGTTCTCCGATCTGGTCCGCGACGGCCGCTTTCGCTGGTGCGCACTGCTGATCGGAGCGCTGCTGCTGGTTTCGCTCGGGCATGGCTGGGTTCAGGCCCGCCAGGCGCAGGAAGAGCGAGCGGCCGCACAATCCACAGCCCGCGACCATTGGGAATCGCAGGGCGAGAAGAATCCGCACTCGGCCGCGCACTACGGCGTGTATGCATTCAAGCCGCGTCTGGCGCTCTCCTTTATCGACGAGGGGGTGGATCCGTACACCGGCACCTCGGTGTGGCTCGAGGCCCACCGGCAGAACGATTTTCTGCTTCGTCCGGCCCAGGATGCCACCGCAGCACAGCGTATCGGGGCTCTGACGGCGGCTCAGGTTCTGCAACACCTTGTTCCGCTGCTCATTATTCTGCTGACCTTCGGCGCACTTGCAAGCGAACGCGAAAATGGTACGCTGCGGCAGCTTCTGGCGACCGGAGTCGGACGGCGCGATCTGGCGGTGGGGAAGGCGCTGGGCATCTCCGGCGCGCTCGCGCTTCTGCTGGTGCCGGTGGCTGTGGTGGGGGCGGCAGCCCTGGTGATCGGAAGCCCCGGCCCGGCTGCCTCCCCATTCGCCCGGGGCGCGGTGCTTGCGGTTGCCTATTTGGGGTACTTCGGTGCCTTTCTGGCATTATCGCTGGCGGTGTCGGCCTGGGCGCGCTCGGGTCGCACGGCCCTGGTGGTTCTTCTGGCCGTCTGGGTGGTGAATGGACTGGTGGCGCCGCGCCTTGCGGTGGATCTGTCGAAGTGGATCCATCCGACTCCATCGGCCTTCGAGTTCGCACGCACGGTAGAGAGCGAGATGGCGACGGGCGTCGAGGATATTGCCCGCCCCGACCGGGAAGCGCTGACCGCGCGCCTTATGCAGGAATATGGAGTGGAGCGGGCCGAGGATCTGCCCATCAACGATGTCGGAGTGTATTTGCAGGAAAGCGAAGAGTTTGGCAACCGGATCTTCGATCGCAACTATGGCGCGTTGTGGGATGCCTTCGAGCGGCAGGGAACCGTTCACGAGCTTCTTTCCGTGATGGCGCCACTGCTCGCCGTGCGCACGCTTTCAATGGGACTGGCCGGCACCGACGTGGAACAGCACAGACACTTTGCGGTCGCCGCCGAGGAGTACAGACGCGACCTGATGCGGCGGATGAATGGCGATATGGCACAAAATTCGCGCAGCGGAGACTTTACCTACACGGCCGATCGGGTGCTCTGGGAAGCGACTCCGCCGCTGACCTACGCCGCCCCGACGCTGGGTTGGGTTCTGGGCAACCGGGTGCTGTCGATTCTGACTCTGGTGGGCTGGGTGGCCGGGGCGACTCTGATGGCGGTGGTGCGTGTGCGGCGCGCGGAGGTGGCGTAGCATGATCTGGCCTGCCATCCTGCGCAATGAATGGCGCCTGCTCATGGCCGATCGGGCGCTGCGGATTGCGCTCGGACTCTTCGCTCTTCTTCTGGTCTATGCTCTGGTCAATGGCATGGTCTGGAACCGTTTTCTGGAGCGCACCGTGGAGGCTGTGCAGAGTGACAACGCCGAACGCGCCAGCGCTCTCGAGGAAGAGCTGATCGACATCGCCAATGGCGGCGAGCCGGCATCGCGCTTCTCCGATCCCCGTCTGCCCAATGTGCTGGGAGGCCCTCGGGGCAGTCATACTGCGGTGCTGGATCCCGGTCCGCTCACGGCGCTGGCGGTTGGGCAGAGCGATCTTCTTCCCTACTACTACGATGTCAACATCTATACCGACGAGACATCCTTCCAGCAGAATGGCGAGGTCGAAAATCCCCTCAATCTTATGGTTGGGCGCTTCGATCTGGCCTTTGTCGTGATTTATCTGTTGCCTCTTCTTGTGCTGGCGTTGAGCTTCAACGTGCTCTCGGAGGAGCGCGAACAGGGAACCCTGGCGCTGACTCTGTCGCAACCGGTTTCGGTCTCCGGCATTGTGGCAACCAAGCTGGCGTTCCGCGCACTTCTGGTTGTGGGGATGGCGCTGGCGATCTCGCTGGCCGGGGCCCTGGCCACAGGCGGCTTCGCGGCGCCGGGTCGGATTATGCTCTGGTGCGTGGCGGTTGTTGTCTATACGGGATTCTGGTTCGCGCTTGCGGCCTGGGTCAACAGCCTGGGGCGTTCATCTGCCTGGAATGCTACGGTTCTCATGGGATCATGGCTGATTCTGGTCGTTGTGCTGCCGGCATCGATCAATATTGCGGCCGGCCTTCTGCACCCTCTGCCCTCGCGCGTTCAGATGATTACCACTCAGCGCGAAGCCTCGAACGAGGCCGTGGAGCAGCGCAGCGAACTTCTGGCCCGCTACCTGGAGGACCATCCCGAGATGGCCGAGGGGGTTGTGGCCGACGAACCGGGGCTGGGAGCGCTTGCATGGGCCGCCACCGACGCCGTTCAGAGCCGCGTGGAAGAGGTGACGGCCGAGCACGATGCCCGCCGTGCGGATCAGATCGCCCTGGTGCAGCGCTACCGCTACCTCTCGCCGGCGCTTTTAGCCCAGAATATTCTGATCGATGCTGCGGGAACCGGCGACGCGCGCTTTGCCGATTTCCAATCGCAGGTACGAGCCTTTGCCGAAGAGTGGAGACAGTTCTTTGTGCCCGCAATTCTGGCCAGCGAACAGATGAATGCCAGCGTGATTCCCGGTCTGCCACGATTCTACCTTGCACACGAAAATTCAGGAGATGTCGGACGCAGGGCAGCCGCTCCGCTCGCGGTTCTGGTCGGCCTTCTGCTCTTGGTGGGCCTGGGTGCAGGCAGCGGCCTGGAGCGGGTGCGGGGAGCGGATTGATTGGATCTGAGCGACGGGAGCATTCGCGATGTAAGGGTTCCCGCCTTTCCAAGAACTTTCGGGGATTTGGATATGAGCACTTACTTTGCGGTCGAACAGTCAACGTTGACCCAGGTCGTCATCGTGCGCTACACGGTTGACAGATAAGGACGGGGCCCTTGAAGCTCGATTCCCACCAGCATTCGTTCTGCACCGCGCCGTCCACAATCCAGCCTCCCTGCACCCGCTGGCTGCGGTCGCATTCTGAAAGCAGGCTTTCGCTTTGCGGTTTCTCAAGATCAAGGCAGACCATGATTTCGAACCCCTTCCAAAGCAAAGCGCGACTCTGCACCCAGCCTCCTTGCCCCTGACGCCTTCCTGATATGGAGCTGAATACCGAAGAGATGTCGCCGCCGTAATGCGTCAACCGAATCATGGAGAGGCTGAATTGAAGAGTCGGCAGCAGGTTCGCCCCGACCGCCACCGGATCGGGGCGTCCGGAAGTTGCACACCCCCCGGCCACCCCCTCATTCCAGTCATCTTCGCCCTTCTTCTGGCTGCGATCCTCTGGCCCGCGGCCACCGCCCACGCCCAATGGGGAGGCCGCACCCGCTGGGCACCCCCGCGTCTGCCCGGCGACGAGGCCCAGCGCGGCGAGTTCACCTTCTGCCGGCTGCGCTACACTCCGGTTCGCCGCGAGTGGCTCGGCACCGGCTGGGACACCGACTACCCCGACGGCGATCGCAATCTCCCGCTGCGTCTGTCGCAGTTGACCCGCGCCGACATTGCGCGCGACGAGCGCGGCGACCCCTTTCACGCCGTTGTCTCGCCCACCGAAGACAGCCTCTACGCCTGCCCCTTTCTCTTTGCTTCGGATGTGGGAACCGTGCGCTTCAGCGAGATTGAGGCCGTGCGCCTGCGCGATTATCTTCTCAAGGGCGGATTCCTCTGGGCCGACGACTTCTGGGGAGACTTCGCCCTGCAGAATTGGGCAATCGAGATGGGGCGCATTTTGCCGCAGTACAAAATTGTCGAGGTGCCGCCCGATCATGTCCTCTATCACACGCTCTACTCGGTCGCGGGGCTGCCGCAGGTGCCGTCAATCCAGTTCTGGCGGCGCAGTGGGCGCACCGGAACCTCGGAGCGCGGATCGGAGAGTGCGCGTCCCGCACTGCATGGAATTGCGGACGAATCGGGACGCCTGATGGTCATCATGACCCACAACACCGACATCGCCGATGGCTGGGAGCGCGAGGGCGAAGACGACGAATTCTTTTATAAATTTTCACCGGATGCCTATGCGGTGGGAATCAATGTGATCCTGTACATGCTGACTCACTGAAGCCGACCCACTGGCAAGGAGAAGACAACCATGGCGAAGGGATGGTGGGCCGAGGGACTGCTCTTCGAGAACTGCAACTGCACGGCGGTGTGCCCGGGGCATATTCACTTCAGCCAGAGGTGTAGCCGCGAACGCTGCCGCGGCTACTGGGCCATTCGCTTCGATGGCGGCCGGGTGAATGAGGTCGATCTTGCCGGGATGGCGGCCGTGATTCTCTACGAAACCCCGCCAGTGATGGTCGAGGGAGGCTGGAAGCAGGCAATTGTGATTTCGGACCGGGCTACGGCAGCCCAGCAGGAGGCAATCGAGGAGATTTTGACGGGGAAGCGGGGCGGCCCGTGGGAAGTTCTGGCGCGCTTTGTGGACGATGCCCGCCCAACCCGGACCGCGCCGGTGCGAATCGAGGAAAGCCGGGACGCGCACAGGGTGCGGGTGACCGGTGTTCTGCGTGGCGTGGTCGATGCAATTCGCGGCCGCAATCGCGCCGAGCCGGTTCAGTTTGTCAATATCTACAACCAGATTCACAACTCCACGCAGGTCATTGCGCGCGGCTCCACCGAGTGCGACGACGGCGAATTCGTCTTCACCACCGAGGGCACGCATGGGCTCTGGTCGCGCTTTCGCTGGGCGAATTGAATCGAAGGATAAGGAGAGCGCCGAAGATGAATCGTGTGATACGGGCTGGCCGACACGACCGCAATGTTGTGATCCATGATATCCTCGGCGCGCGGAATCCCTTGCGCTACGCGGCCCATGGCGAATGTGACCAAGGCGCGGCGGGAGCTGTGCGGTGAGTCTGTCGGGACTCTTCGGCATGTGGCTGGCCATGACCGCCCTCATGATGGCCCCCGTCGTCTATCCCTGGCTGCGGGCGCTGCAACGAATTGCACACGCATCGCCCGGATTCCCTTCCCCCTCCGCTTCACCTTCGCCGGCCCCCTCTTCCCTCTCCCCCACACTCCCCTTCCTGTTCGGCTACGCAGTCATCTGGACCGGCTTCAGCGCGGCGGCGGCGCTCCTTCACTTTGCGCTGTTGGCCGCCCGGATTCCCGTTCCCTTCGGTGCGCGCGCATCAATCCTCTCGGCCGGAGCTCTCGTTCTTGCTGGCGTTTGGCAGTTCACGCCCCTCAAGCAGGCCTGTCTCTCGCACTGTCGCTCGCCCATCGGCTTTCTGCTGACGCACTGGAGCAGCGGCTTCGTCGGCAGAGTACGCATGGGCGCGGCACATGGAGCGCACTGTCTGGGGTGCTGCTGGGCGCTGATGGCGTTGGCGCTTGTGGTGGGAATGGCCAACCCGGCCTGGATGGCGCTCCTCATGGCAATCATGCTCGCCGAAACGGCGCTGCCCTGGGGCGCACGACTGGTCCAACCCCTGGGGGCACTTCTGATTGCGACCGGCATTACGATGCTGATTGTCGGGTTGTCCACATGAACATTTCCTTCTTCGTCACCTGTCTCATGGATCACTATTTTGCCGTCGCAGCGGCCGATGCGGTGCGGCTCCTCCGGTATCTGGGGTGCAGAGTCCAGTTCCCCGAGGCGCAGAGCTGCTGCGGACAGCCTGCCTGGAATGCCGGACACAACCCCGAGGCGCACAGAATGGCAAAGCATACGGCGCAGGTCTTTGCCGACGCCGAAGCAGTTGTGGTTCCGAGTGGATCCTGTGCGGCGATGTTGAAAAAGTTCTATCCGAAACTGGCTCCCGACGACGCCGCATGCACAAATCTCGCCGCGCGCACATGGGAACTATCACAATTTATTGTGCATAAACTGGGTGTTATCGAGCTGGGCTGCGGCCTTGCGGGAAGTCGCGTCGCAATCCACCAGGGCTGTCACGCACTGCGCGAGCTGCGGCTCGAATCCGAGGGCGAGCGCCTGCTCCGTGGGGCCGGCGCCGAAGTGGTGCCCTGGGAGGCGCAAGAGGAGTGCTGCGGCTTCGGCGGCCTCTTTGCAGTCAAAATGGGAGCGGTCTCGGCGGCCATGGCCGACCGCAAGCTCGACACCCTGCCCGCAGTCGATCAGATTGTTTCGGGCGATGGCGGCTGCCTTCTGCATCTGGATGGCCGGGCCCGAATGCGACAAACCCCTCTCCGCTTCGTTCACCTGGCAAGCGCACTCTGGGAAGGGGTCGCGGGAACTCCCGCCGATGGGTGATCCGTGCACACGCGGCGTTCCGCGACACGCACGTTCCGGCACTGCCTGCGGTTCGGCACAGATGCACCCCCCCCCCCCGCCAGCGCCACCTGGCCCCGATGCGACAACAGGAGCTGAATGAATCCCATGCGAATCGAGATCGGCAGCTACGATGAGCGCGCGCGACAGATTATCCGCCAGAACCCCGAACTTCGCGAAGCGGTCACCGGCGCCACCCTCGAATTCGACGCCAAACGGCGCCAAAGCTACGCCGAGATCGATTCCGAAGCCTGGCGCAGATGGGCCGAGGGCGTAAAGAATCATGCCCTTTCCCATCTGGAGCGCTACCTGACCGAAGCCGAAGCGCGCCTGACCGATGCAGGCGCCACGGTTCACTGGGCAACCGATGCCGCAGAGGCGCAACACATTGTGACAGAGCTGGCCGCCCATAAAAATGTAAGGCGCGTAGTGAAGGGCAAGAGCATGACCACCGAGGAGATCGATCTCAATCCGGCGCTAGAGGAGGCCGGGATCGAGGTCTTCGAGACCGATCTGGGCGAATATATTCTGCAACTGCTCAACGAACCCCCCAGTCACATTGTCGGTCCCGCAATTCACCGCACCCTGGAGCAGGTCCGCGAACTCTTTGCCGACCGCCTCGACACACACCCCGGCAGCGACCCCGACACTCTGGCCCGCGCCGCCCGCACGGTGTTGCGCAACGCCTTTCTCACTGCCGACATGGGAATCACCGGCGGCAACTTTCTGGTTGCTGAAACCGGCACCCTCGCCCTGATCGAAAACGAAGGCAATATTCGCCTTTCGACCTCGCTGCCCCGCATTCATGTTGCGATTGTCGGGATCGAAAAGCTGCTGCCCCGCCTCTCCGATCTGGCCGGATTTCTTCAACTTGCAGCGCGCGCCGCGACCGGCCAACCCATCGGCTGCTTCGTATCGCTCATTCAGGGACCGGCCGCGCACCCCCACGACGATGGCCCCGAGGAGCTGCATGTCATTCTGCTCGACAATGGCCGCACCCGGCTTCTTGCACAGGACGAGGGATGGGAAGCCTTGCGTTGTGTTCGCTGTGGCGCTTGCCTCAATGCATGTCCCGTCTATCGTCAGACCGGCGGCCACGCCTATGGCTGGGTCTATTCGGGACCGATCGGTTCGGTGCTCGATCCCGGCCTGCTGGGGTTGTCCGAGGCAATGCCGCTACCCTTTGCATCATCGCTCTGCGGGGCCTGTTTCGATGCCTGTCCGGTGCGCATTCCAATCCCCGATCTCCTGCTGAAGTGGAGACGCGATGCACAAAGAGAGGGGTTGACCCCCTGGCGGGAGCGTGCGGCGCTCAAGGTGCTGGCAGAGGTGGCAACGCGCCCCGGGCTCTACCTGATGGCCGCCGGAATCGGGACGCGCCTGGGTGGAAGCGCAGTGGGGCGGGCCCTGCCCATGCTGAGCGATTGGGCCAAGGAGCGTGCATTGCCCAGGCCAAGCGCGCGGACATTTCGTGATCTCTGGCAGAGGGGAATTGAATGAGGCCAGCGAAGACGAACAACCCGAGCCGCAACGCGCGCAGCCGGATTCTGGAGCGGGTGGCCGCGGCAACCGCAGGACGCGCACAGACCCCGCATCCAGGCGCACTGAAACCCGAAAACAGGTCGCACAAGAGAGATTCGACCGCACAAACCGGAAGCACACCGAATTCGGATCCGGTAGACGCCTTCGCCGACCGCTTCCAGCGCAGTGGAGGCGAGGTGGTGATGGCCGACGCGGGGTGGGGGGGCGCGGAGCTGAAGGGGTGGCTGCACACACATGCCCCCGAGGTCGCCACAATCGCGATTGCGCCCGATCTGCCGGCGTCGCTGCGCCCGGATCTGCCCGTGGTGGCGGCCCGCGAAGCCGGGGCCGGGGTCTCGGTGGGGTCGGGAGCGGTGGCCGAAACGGGCAGCCTGATCCTGCGCTCGACCGGAAGCCGGGCGGTTCAGCTTCTGCCGCCCCTCCATATCATCTGGATTCGCGCCGAGCACATTGTCTTTCGCCTCGAAGAGGCCTTCGCCAACCTGACCGACAATCTACCCGCCGCAATCGGCCTTCATTCGGGTCCCAGCAAGTCGGCAGACATCGGTCGCACCGTTGTCACGGGGGTCCACGGCCCAGGGCGTTCGGTGGCAATTGTTGTGAGGAGGCCGCCGGGCCGGTAGGCAGTCTTTTTCCCGCAAGACCCGCCGCGCCTGGCTCTCCCCCTGCCTACCCGCCCACAATCTCCAGAAGTTCAATCTCGAAGGTCAGAGCCGAATTCGGCGGAATCACCGTCCCGAAACCCGCCTCGCCATAGGCCAGCGCCGACGGAATCACAACCCGGTAGTGGCTGCCCACAGACATCAACATCAGCGCCTCGCTGAAGCCGGCGATCATGCCATTGACCGAAAAGGTGGCCGGCGCCCCACGATCATACGACGAATCGAATTGGGTGCCATCGGCAAGGGTGCCGCGGTAGTGAACCCGAACCCGATCGGATTCGGCAGGCCGGGCTCCATCGCCCTCGCGCAATACCTCAATCTCCAGGCCGCTCTCGGTAGTAAAGGAGCCGGAATCCGAGCAGGCAGTCATGAACATCGCCGCCAGAAAGAGGGTGAACAACGCAGGAATTCGGATAGCGCGCACAGCAAATTCTCCTCGTGAGGTTTGTACAATGTGGTTCCCCCGGTTCAGGAGGGCCCGCGCATTCCCCCGGGGTCAGCCTCCCGGTCAGGGGAAGCGCCTGTGGGGTGGGGGAAGAAGCCTTGCCCTCGTCTCCAAATATACATCCAATGCCACACGGAGACCACCCGGGGAGCGCACACTGGCAGCCCAGGGGCTGCTGCATGACGCGCTCAAAGGGCCGTTTCCGGCAATGCGACCGGCGCAGGGGGCGGTGCGTGGCCCGGATGACCGCCGGACCATGGCAGTCCATCACGCAACTGCATTCTGCGATCCTGGGCAGGGGCCGGAGCAGAGAGGCGAGCCTGAATTCCGCGCAGATCCACCGATCCGGAATTATTGGCGATTGGTTGGCGCGCGCGCAACGCTGACTCCGCGCAGAGCCTGTGCGTGACGCTGTGGGGTGGTCCTACTGCGGGCATTTACTTGACAAGAAAGGTAAAATTTGTTATTGATTATATATGTGTTGGCCCAGGCCTTCCCCTGACCAGGACTATCGCATGTTCATGTTCAAATCTCGCTCCATGCGCGGTCACGCCCTCGCAGGCCCGAGTTCCTGGAACACAGGGTTATTAGGGCTTGCGCTCATTGCACTCGTCGGCTGCGACGCGCGCCCCCGAGGCAGAAGACCCTGGCCGATTCAACCAGGCCACCGAAGAGGTTACGGTTCCCTCGCTGGCGGTGAGCGAAACGCCGATCCTCCGGATCGGCATGGCCGACGGGCCCGATCCCTATCTCTTCAGCCGCGTGGAGGGTGCAGCGCGGCTGCCAGATGGTCGCATTGTCGTGGCTGTCCAGGGAATGCACGAAATTCGCGCCTTCAGTCAACGCGGCGAGCATCTGTGGAGCGCGGGTCGTCGGGGGCAGGGTCCGGGCGAGTTCCGCAGCGTGCAGCTTCCGGGTCAATGCACGCGCCAGGGGACAATTGTTGCCTACGATGCCCGCAATGACATGGCCACGGTCTTCAATGAAGAGGGCACGGTCATGGCAACCTACGGCATCGCGGTTCATCCCTTCGGGTACGCAATTTCCTGCGCGCCTGGCGGGCGTCTGGTTTTCTCCGATTTCGGCGATGCGCATCGGCCCGGCGGCGCGACCTTTCGTTGGCGCAGCTCGCTGGCCTTTGCCGATCCGCCCTACGCCGCTGTCGAGGTTTTTCGCCGCGACTTTGCAGGCCCGGAGCGCTTTCAATTTTTGGAAGATGGAACGCCCACCCTCAGCGGCCCCCGGCCGTGGGGTCGCGATCTTCACTTTGCGGCAACCGATGAAGGAGTTTGGGCTGGAACCGCCGACGAGTACGAGATCGAGTTCGTCGCTTGGACCGGTGCCACAACGCGCAGAATCCGCTGGGCCGGACCCGCCCTGGAGGTCACGCGCGAGGATCGCGACCGCTACCGGGCCTCGTTGCAGTCGCGGTACCGGCTGACCGGGGCCGAAGACTGGCGCGCCCATGCGGCCGGGCGGTGGGACGAGGAAGAACCGCTGCTGCCATCCGTCTTTCCCACGATCGCGCGTATTCTCGTTCCGCGCGGCGGTGGCGTCTGGGTTGAGCACTACCGCAGGCCGGGCGCCGGGCGCGAATGGCTGATCTTTGACGAAGATGGAAGCCGGGTCGGGAATCTTTCTCTGCCGGTGCGCATGCTGGTCACCGACGTCGGCCCCGACTGGGTGCTCGTCCGTCATACCACCGACGATCTGAATGTGGAGTATATCGAGCTCTACAACATTGTGACAGTGGACTGAACGCTATCCCCCGTCCAGCCGGAAGCGCACAAGAACCGGAAGGTGATCGCTTGTGGTTTCTCTATACTCCGGAATCAGGCTATCCACGCGGTGCACAAGCGCAGATCCCTCTTCGTACCAGGCCATCGCCTCGTCCGAGGCAAGAATATGATCGATCACATCGCTATATCCCAGAATTGAGGTCGCCCCCGCCATGCTCAACGCGGCGGTGGGAAAGCTCCACTCAGGGGCCGCATCCACAAAGAGGCGGTAAGGAGTGTCGCGCCCCCTTGTAATCGACACATCCACATCGTCGTTCCAGTCCCCGGGCACCAGAACCGGCGCGGCCGGCCAGATTGTCTCCAGGTAGTCCTTGAGACCCGCTGCGGCCGTGGCCCGGCGCGTCCACGAAGCGGTGTCGGATCTGGCCTTGGCATGAAGAACAATCAGCACAACATCCACAACCCGCCCGGCGATTGTAATGCGCGCGGTCACCTCAAGCGGCGGACGGCCCGCAAAGGCATGATCGAGATCGGCAAGGATCACCCGGGCCTGCAGGGGTTGCACGACTGCGGTCTTGTAGATAAGCCCGACCTTGAGTTCACCTGCATGGTACATCTCGGCGCCCCCGGCCACCCCTTCGTCGCTGACCAGAATGCCACCGTAGCCGGGAAGCTGCGCAAGAAGCTGGGTAAAGGCTTCGCTGCGGGTAATTTCCTGAACACCCCAGACGTCGGCGTCGGTGCCCAGAATGACATCGCGGGCGCGCGCGCGCTGAAGCGCCTCGTCGGCCGGGCCGAGGTTGGCCGCGCCGAAGTGCAGCAGATTCCAGGTTCCGGCCTCGAGCGCCGCAGCCGTGCCGAAGGCGGGAATTGCGATCGCCGGAATGGGTTCGGGTTCGGGCGGCGGGGGCGAAGGAGGGGGCAGGGTGGGCGTATCGGAACCGCAGGCCGCCAAAAGATGCAACACAACCGGTAAAGCTCCGAGTTTGCATATGCCGCCGCTGCGCACACGCCACCACCTGTGAACAAAGGGAACAGCCGGATCCCCGGCGGGTCTTGAACACACATGGATCAGCATGATCCACATTCTGCCATCCGCCATTCGTTTCCTGCGGAACACGTGCTTCATCTGTTGTCGATTGTCTCCCGAATTGCATTCAGTACACGCTCCAGCGACCGCTTCTCGCGCCGAAAGAAGTACCGCCAGGGGATCAGCGAGGTTGACCAGCTCAATAGCGCCGCCAATCCGATCAAAATGGGATTCCCTCCGCTCAGCCCGGCTGCGCCCAGACCGCCCAGAATGCCCAGGATCGGTCCGGGGCCCAGCGCAAAGGTCAACAGACCATCGCGAAAGTTGCCAAACACCCGAATGCGCGTGGAGTTCCCGTCTTCCATGCGAATCGACACATAGCGCCCGCCCATCGCGCTCCGCGCCTTCCACTCGAAGCCGCCCAGCACCTCTTCCACAATCCCCTGGCGCGTCAGCTCGCTGCGAATAATGTCAAGCAGGTGCGGCAGCCGCTCCTCGTCGATCGGCACAGGCACAACCTCTTCCATCTGCACAGTCAGAGAAAACCCGGGCGCAGAGCCCGCAGATGCAGATGCGGTCGGTCTGGCCAATGCGCGCACCGCCTCCTCAATGCGCGAGGGTTCGATGCCCGCTCCCGCCCCGATTTCCTTGAGATCGGCCAGGGTCAACCCGGATTTTTTTGCATCATCGCGTTCTCCCTCCGCGACGGCGGCCTCTGTTGCCCGCTGCAGAATCAGCGCGACCTGCTTTTCGTCAAAGCGTCGTTCGCTCATCAATGTTCCCCCTCTGCAAGGAACTTCCAGACGCGGACCAGAGGCATCGCCGTAGCCCGCACGTGCAGTTGCATCGTCGCAACCACCGGAAGCTCCCCTGAGCTCGGCCGGCGGCGTGTGTCCGGCGCGCGATCCACCCACAGCCACGCCCAAAGGCCCGCTGGACACGAATGCGACCATCCATCTAAGGATGGCGCGCGCAGCCGGATGGGGCAAGTGTCACATCCAGGCATATCCAGCCATTGCCGTGCCCGCGCGCGCATGCTACCCTCCATGGGGTCGGCGAGGCGTGCGTACCTCCGGCTCCCGCGCCGAATCAATTCCTCCCTCCGGGGCAGGTTCCCTCTCGGCCTGCACCCTCGCCCCGCGTTCCCTATCAGCCCTGCCCGCTCATGGATACAGACCGAACGCCACCTGGCTCCTCACCGACCACCCGGCGCCGCACCCCTCCGGATGATGCAGCCCGCCTGCGCCCATCTGCACCGTGGCGTGCCGCCCTGCGCCCGGCCATCGCCCTGCTTGCGCTCTTCGCGCACGCCTGCATTCCCTCCGAAGAGGGGAATCTGCAGCCCGGCGATCCCGCGCCCGACCTCACCACGGCCTCGCTCGCAGACCGGTCGCCCATCGCCCTGACCGACTACAATGGCAACGTTCTTCTGGTCAACCTCTGGGCCACCTGGTGCCATCCCTGTCGCACCGAGACGCCCTATATCCAGTCGCTCTACGAACGCTACCACGATCAGGGTTTGCGCGTTTTGGGAATTTCGGTCGATATGGCGGCCGATTCGGTGATTGTCGCAGAGTTTATCCACGAAATGGGGGTGGAGTACGACATCGCGCTCGACCCCGACGGCTGGTCGGAAGACGCCTTTCGCGCCCGCGGCCTCCCCACCTCGGTCGTCCTTGACCGCGACAGCCGGATCGCCTTCAGTTGGATCGGGCCGATTCCAGAAGACGACCCCACCTTCGAGGAAGGGCTGGAGAGGGTGTTGATGCGGTAGGGGGGTCAATCCCGTATGGCGTGGGCCGCCCGGATGACTGCCTGCACAACCGCGCCCCGTCCTGCGCCCCAACAGAACCGCCAGGGCCTGTCTCCGGGCCAGCACTGGCGTACCTGTTCCCCCAGAATGGTCGGAATGAAGCGCATAATGACCAGCGCATCGTGCGTAGGCATCGCCCGTTGGATGTTTTCGAGCGTTCTCCGCCAATTGGGCTCCCAGCCGGTCTGGATGGAACGAACCAGAATGTGGGGATGACGTTCCTGAATCTGACGCTGAACGGCATCCGCGGCCCTGGCTTGAGGTTCGGCCCCGCCCACCACAAGAACGCGAATCTTCTTCCTTGCCAATTCGGAGTGTCCAACGTCGGAATCGGATGATTCCCTGGTGGCGAGTCCCCGCTCGTATCTCTCCACAGCGACACTCAAGGACGGGTCCATCGCACAAATTTCCTTCAGGCGCTCCAGAATTCCACGCGCATCGTGAAGGGCCTCGGGCGTTGCCCTGGCCAGGCACTGGTGAAAGAGCGGATCCAGTACATTCGCCGCGTCGCCGTATTGTTTCTGTGCTTCATGACAGCGCGCCCGCGCAACCGCAGCGTCGTCCTCCGACCATATCGGATCAAAGTTGTCGGGATCGCCAAGGAGCTTGACAAACTCGGACATGCCCGCGCCCTCATGCGCCAGAACTTCCAGACCGTGCAGCGATTCCAAAGCCCGTTCCCGAAGATCGCTCCCGGGGACATTGTGGTATTGCGCCATGAAGCCCCGCAGCGCCAGGCGATAGTCACGCGCCCGCTTACTGCCTGCGTACTGTTCATCGGCGCCTCGTGCAAAGAGACGCTCGGCGAGAATGGGAACCGTGGTCAGCGCCTTCTCCGAGTTGGCCAGCTCGTCCAGCGCTTCCGCATCGTCGGACTCCAGGAGCGCCTCGGCGAGGTTGATCAGATCGTCGCGGTGGGCTTCCTCAAATGCAGCGACCAGGTCGCCTGTAAAGGGCAGGGGGAAGGGTTCGCCGGCCCTGATCGCCTCTACAATGATATTGGCGGAATGACTGAGCTTGCGAAGCAAAATGGCCCGGGAAATGCCAAAATAGAGCGCCGTTCGCTGCTGTAACTTGCCTGAATAGGCCCGGTGTTTCTGCGAAAAGTGACGCCGGGCCGATTCCAGGTGTCCTTCGGCCTTATCCTCCTGCCGTCCCAGCGCCAACACGCCAAGGCAGAAATCGCCATGGGCGGAATATTCGGTATCGAACTCCGAAGATTTGCGAAAGTGGGGCGCTCCCTTATCGAGACGGGCAAGGATGCGCTCCATATCGTTGGATCGCCGGGGCAGAAAGACCTCTTCCAGCTCGCTGAACTGCCCCTGAATAAGCCCCAGGTCGGCATACAGCATCGCCCTGATATTGTGATCCCGCTCGTGCTCCAGAATATCTTCCAGATTTTTTTGTGCAAGCACATGATCGCCCTCCTGACGCAGACAGTGCGCCATGCGGCGGTGGGCATCGAGATATAAACGTTCGAGCTTGCGATCGCCCGACGCTTCATGCGCGGGGTCCACCCGGGTGAGCAGCGCGAGAATCGGCCGGGCCCGGTGGGATTCCCCCGCACGCAACAGCCGGGTTGCCGCAGCGAGCATGAAATCGAAGAGCTCCACCGAATCCTTCACTGCGCGCAGCTCGACGAATTTTGCTATTTCGTCGGTGTTCCCGGTCTTGTGCAACGCCTTTACAATATGCAACACTGCCTCGAAGGAGGCGCCGTCGGCACCATCGCCCAGACCCCGAACGATCGACTGGGCATGAAATCCTTGTACAATGTCCGACCACCGGGAACCGCGGGCCCATCCATGTATGGCGCCGGTCCAGTACCAGCGAAGCCCCTCCCGGGAATCGGCCGGTGGGTCGGCGGCGATGGATCGATTCAGCACCACATCGCGAAACCCGGCATGAAAGAAGGATTGGTGACGGCGGGCGGTCAGGTGAACCAGCTCGTCCACGGCGTCATCGAGTTCATCTTCGGAGAATGCATCCGCAACATTGCGCGCAACATCGATTGCGGCCCGCTTCAGCAGACGGTCCAGGGTTGTGAAGGAACGCAGCCGCGAGGGATCGCTCCCGACCGCAGGCTGGGAGTCGTCACCCGGATGAAGTGCGTCCTCTTCGTCTTCGTCGGGGTGAGCCGGGATCGTCGTCGGCGCTGGACGGTCCGGCTCGACCTCGGGCTTGTCGGTGTTGATCGGTTGCGACCCCGCCGGCAATTCCGCTTCTGCGCCAGTGGCTGGAGCTACAGATACACGCCCGGATACATCGCCATCGACGACCGGCGGTTCGACCACAGGCGTGTCCACGCTTTTTCCCTCGAACACACTGCGAAGCCACGCAACACCCTCTTCGCCCGCCGGGGAACCAACCATGTAGAGATAGAGAAGGTAAATCCCCGTACGCCGCGGCCCATGGCTTTCGTACATTGCCTGAACGGCAGCATGTACGGTGGCGCGATCAGCAGCGATATTGCCGTATTCCTCTACCTGGCCTTCGGTATGTGCAACGCCCAGGGCATCCAGAAAGGATGCGATCATGGGCAGGCGGCCCGCATTGTGAAGTCCGTCGAGCAGCGCCCGCGCAGTGTTTGAATCCCGGACAGCGACTGTCTGCATTGTGACAGCAATTTTGTCCGGCGACCACTTGGCGACCGTCGCCGGGCGAAAGTTGCGTCCCTCTGCAACCGCCCTGCGCACGCGATCGCCGGCTCTGCCATTCAGGCAAGCGCGCGTCGCCGTAGCCTTCTCGGTGGGTGTCAGTGCATTCCAGATCCCGATGGGGCGCGGAGCGCGGGAACTGGCAATCAGGCGATGAAGGCGTTGGCTCCCCATGACAGGCATGGGATCAGGGTTCGTTCTGCGGGATTTCCATTCCGGGCTCTGCGGTATCCACCCTTCCCTCGCCCCGCGCCCGCTTTCGCAGCCATGCGCCCGTGCCGATCACCAGCCCGAAGGGCAACAGGGTGAGCAGGCCCGCTGTTGCGAGAAAAGCCATGCGGGCTTCGTCGTCGCGATCGAAGCAGACGGGGCAGGCGTAGGCCGGTTCGGCGAAGAGTGCCGTGCCGAAGAGGGCGAGTGCGGCCAGGGCGGCAACGGCTCCCCAGCGATTCATGGTTCGATTCATGACAAAATCAACTCCCACTTTCACATTTGGATTTAAAGATAGACCTGAACGTAGAGGAAGGGCCAGACAAGAACCACAAAGTACCAGAAGAGCGCGACCGTAGAGATCGCCTCGCCGCTGAGCCGGTTGCGCAAAAGTTGTGCCAGCGCCCAGAGAAGCGCCCCAATCGCGACGACTGCGTGCAGGGCGTGTGCGCCGATAATGGTGTAGAAGAGCGCGCCGTACGTCGATGATGTCAGGGTGAGGCCTTCGCGGATCAGCGCCAGCCACTCGACCCCCTGAAGTGCGACGAAGACCCCGCCGCACAGAGTGGCCAGCCCGAGCAGAAAGGCAACGCTGCCAGAGCGCACAGCGGTCGGATGTGCGGTGGCCGAGGTACGCGACCGGGGCGAGGTGTCCACACGCGGGCGCCGTGCCGCCAGAGCCCGCAGATACAACCGGTGCGCGACCAGAAGAACGATTCCACTTGCTATCAGGGCCGCTGTGTTGACCGCAGTCTGCTCAACGGGAAGCCGGGGCTGATTGGGGGGCGGCCAGACGGAACCGATTGCGCGCGATTTGATAATCACAAAGGCCGAGATAAAGCCCGCAAAGAGCATCACCTCGACAAAAACGAAAAGAATCATGCCCAGAACGCCATTCGACACCAGCTTTCGCCGCCGTTCGGGCCGGGGCCGGAAGGGCAGAACCGTCGCGTGCGTCGTCGTCATGGGAGCATTCCCCGTATCGGCCGGTGCGCGAGTCAGTCGGCGATGAGGCCCTGGAGGCGCCGTGCTCCCGGAAGCCTCAACAACAGGCCAAGCATTGGTCCGGCCACGCGCCGCGCGATCGGCACCGTGCTCAGCGTCTCGAAGGCGAGCAGCAGAATGCCCACCGAGAGGACAATGGCGGTCAGGTTGGTTCCGATCGCCACCAGCACCACAACCGACCAGAAGGCCGCATGCGTAAGATTGTAGCCGCCCGGCAGCAGGTTGTCGTTCGGCTTCGCATCCGGCACCAGTCCCGCATAGCTGACCGGAGCTCCTGCGGCGTCATGGTCTGTCGCTTCGGTATGGTCGCCCTCTTCGCCATACCCCTCGGGCGACGCGATTCCGCGTTCGATGGCCTCACGGGCGGCGACATTTTCCCAGTTGCGCCCCTCGTGGAGCTGTACATCGGGTGCGACGCCGGCCCAGAGCAGCGCCATCAACAGCACCGAAGCAGCCAAAAAGAGCTTGGGCACCACCCGCTCGATGGTGAGGTGCATAAAGTGCTTGATGACGAGCCAGGCCTTCACCACCGCGACCCCAAAGGCTGTGATCAGCGTCACGATGAGGATCTCGAAGGTGGGCCCGATGATGCTGACCGCCAGGAGAACCATCAGGATCAGGTAGATGCGGACGTAGTGATTCGAGAAGAACCCGCCGCTGTCTGTCGTCGAGGAACCGGCCACGTTGATTTCGCCTGTTTTTCGTACTCGCTATTTCGCGATGTAGAGCAAGGGGAAGAGGAAGATCCACACGATATCGACGAAGTGCCAGTAGATTCCAATCAGCTCGACACGGTGGAGTTCGCGGCCCCGGGCGGCGTCGCGCGCAACGAAGGCCATAATGATCGCGCCGGCAATCACATGAAAGGCATGCAGACCGGCGGCTGAATAGTAGAAGGCCCAGAAGCCATTCGAGGTAATGGTGTAGCCATGACTGATCTCGTACCACCACTCGTAGCTCTTGATGCCAAGAAAGGTTACGGCGCCCAGAATCGTGAAGCAGAGAAATCTCGCCGCCTTCCTGCCGTCTCCGCGCTCGGCGGCCTGGTGCGCGAGCACTGCGGTCAGGCTCGAGGTCAGCAGCACGGCCGTGTTGATGGCACCGATGTGCGGATTGGTCACCGCCGCCGCATCGGCCCACTCGGGGTGGCCGAGCCGAAACATGACATAGGCCGCCAGGAGCCCTCCGAAGATGACCACCTCCGATGCCAGAATCCACCACACCGCCAGCTTGCCGGTGGCAATTCCGGTGGCGGACCGCGTGGTTGCAATCGGTTTCAACTGGATTTCCCCCGCCTATTTGGGTTCATTCTGCGGCCAGTAATCCTTCTCCCGGCCGGGGACGCTGTACTCGTAGGGGCCACGGTATACAACCGGCATCCTGTCCGGGTGCCAGTTTCCATGCGGCGGCGGCGATTCGGTCGTCCATTCGAGCGAGTTCGCCTTCCAGGGATTTTTCGGCGCCTTTGCGCCCGCGCGCCACGACCGAATGCAGTTGTAGAAGAAAATGAGCTGGGCCACGAGCATCACCAGCAGGGCGACCGTTGCAACGACCCGCATCGACTGGAAACCGTCGCCTGCAAGCTGCGGAAAATGCTGATAGTTGTAGATGCGGCGGTGCTGTCCACCCATTCCGAGCACAAAGAGCGGAATGAAGATGAAGTTGAAGGGAATAATGGTCAGCCAGAAGTGCCACTTGCCCATTCGTTCGCTCATCATCTTGCCGAACATCTTCGGGAACCAGTAGGTGAAGGCGGCAAAGGTGCCAATAATTGCGATCGGGAAGAAGGTGTAGTGGAAGTGCGCCAGAACGAAATAGGTATCATGGAAGTAAATATCCGCCCCCGCCGCGCCCAGGAAGATTCCGGTCACGCCCCCGATCAGGAATTCGGCAACGAAGGCGAGCGCCCAGAGCATCGGCGTGGAGAGGGTGATCGAACCCCGGTACAGGGTGGCAATATAGATAAAGCAGAGTTCGGCAATGGGTACTGAAATCAAGAGGGTTGTGACCGTAAAGATATTGGCCATGCGGGGATCGATTCCCGCAACGAACTGATGGTGAGCCCAGACGAAGAAGCTCAAAACGCCGGTTGCCACCACCGTAAAGATCACCGTGCGATAGGCAAAGACCTTCTTGCGTGCAAATGTTGTGATAATTTCAATCACAACTCCCATCGCCGGCAGGAGCACCACATACACCTCGGGGTGTCCGAAGAACCAGAAGAGGTGCTGCCAGAGGATCGGGTCGCCGCCGGTCGCCGGATTGAAGAATCCCGTCCCCAGAGTCTGATCGAAGAGCAGCATGATCGCCCCGGCCAGAAGAGGTCCGACCGAGAGCATGAAGAGAATGCTCGCCACAACGATCATCCACACCACGATCGGAACGTCGAAGGCACGCATTCCGGGCGCGCGCGAGTTCATGAGGGTGGTAATGAAGTTGATTCCGCCCAGAAGGAAGGCCACAAACTCCAACCCGACCCCAATGAGCCAGAGCGTACTCCCCAATGGCGTCAGGTTGTAGGTGGAGTCGGCCGAAAGCGGGGGGTAGGCGGTCCAGGCGCCCGCGAACCCTCCTCCCTCCACGACCAGCGAGGCCAGAATGACGATCGTGCTGATGAAAAAGATCTGGAAGGAGAGCCGATTGATCTTCGGAAAGACCATGTCGTCGGCGCCCACCATGAGCGGAATCAGATAGTTCCCGAAGGCGGCGATCAGCACCGGCATCGCCACCCAGAAGATCATGATCGTGCCGTGATTCGTGACCAGCGCATTGTATTCGCCCGGCGACACGCCCCCGAAGCCCGGCACATTGATGCCCGGAAAAGCGAGCTGCATCCGGAAGACATAGGCCATGAAACCGCCGATGATCGCCATGAACATGCCTGTGAACATGTACTGCATGGCGATGATCTTGTGATCGGTGGACCACACGTACTTGAGCCACCCCTGCGGACCATGATCGGCATGGTCGTGGGGTGCGCGTTCGTGGGTCAGATCGACCGCAGGCTCAGACATCGTTTTCTCTCGGTCCTGTCTCGGAAGTCGCTACTGGACACCGGGTGTGGGTGCGGTGGATGGGGTGGCCGCCAGAGGTGTGTTGGCCGCAATCCAGGCTGCGTGGGTCTCGGCGTCCTCGACCTGGACCCGGGCCGCCATGACACCGTGTCCGAAGCCGCAGATCTCGGTGCACTGGACATCGAACTCGCCCACCCGGGTCGGCTGGAACCAGCCGGTAATGCTGCGGCCCGGAATTGCGTCCTGCTTGATGCGCCAGACCGGCACGGAAAAGCTGTGGAGCACGTCCTTCGATTCCAGAATGAAGTGATGCAGCCGGTTGTTCTCCACATGCAGATCATCGACGGTGAAGATGTCGTCGGGGGTGTCGAGTTCGCCGTCGGCGCCGGGGTGCTGGAAGGTCCAGGCCCACTGCTGGCCGGTCACGCGAATCACGGCGTCGGGGTTCTCCGGAAGATTCATCTTGACATCCATCCAGACCCGGAAGGACACAACGATAATGAGTACGTCGAAGGCCAGCACGCAGAGGTGCGGAATGGTAATCCAGCGCTTGAGGTGCTTCTCCTTGCCGGTAATGTAGTCCGCCCTCTGTCCGGGCCGGGCCCGATATTTGAGGATGAAGCGGAAGAAGATGTACTGGGCGGCGAGGAACCAGAATCCCACCACGAAGAGGACGAGCGCGATAAGTCCGTCGATCTCGGCCGCATAGGAGGAACCGACCTCGATCAGGGGCTCGAACCACTCGGCGCGGAACAGCTCGAAGAATTCGTTCATCGTTCCAGGAGGAAAGTCCAGATCACCGCAGCGCCGACGAAGCCGACGGTGAGGACGGTGGTCCAGAGCATGGTTTTACGGGCGAAGATGATCGCGTCGTTCTCTTCGTCGGGCGGGGGCGCGGGAATCGCGGCCGCGAGCTCGGCGTGGGTCGGCGCGTCCTGGGGAGCGGGGTCGGCCATGGCAGTCAGCGGCTCAGGGTATAAACGTAGGCGGCGATGGCGCGCACCTGGTCGTCGGTGATGGTGGTGCCGGCGCGGGGCAGCATCGGACTGGCGTATTCCTGCGGCTGCGCCACTCCGGCGATGATGACGTTGACAATCGATTCGTACTCGCCGTCGATGTTCAGCCAGGCGTCGTCGGTCAGATCGGGAGCCAGCGGACCGCCCCCTCCACCGCGCAGGTGGCAGGTCACGCAGACGCCGGCGCCATGGAAGAGCTCCTGGCCCTCGCGCGCCATCTCTGCCGTGACGCCCTCGGGAAGGCTGGCCGCATCGACGATCAGCTCGGGCAGCGGTTCGGGGGCAGGGCCCGGAAGCCGGCGCGGCAGCCGGCGCATTGTCATGATGTAGGCGGTGACATTCCGGATCCGCTCCTCGGACATCCCGGTGACGGGCGCGCGCATGACCGCTCCGGCCGCGTCTCCGGGCGCCGCTCCCCGCACGCCATCGCGGTACTTCCGGAGCGACGAGGCGATATACCAGTCGTTCAGGTGCAGAAGCGAGGGGGCGTTGAGCTCCGGGATCGCGCCATCCACGCCACGACCGTCAACGCCGTGGCAGTTGACGCAGAGAGCCTGATATTCGGCCGCGCCTGCCTCGGCTTCGGCCTCCATCGTGGCCGGCGGATCGGGGATCGGGAGGCTGACGATATACTCCACGACCGATTCGATGTCGCCCACGTCGCGCCAGAGAGCCGCCGACATGGGACGCATACGAAGTCCCTCGGCATCGGTGTAATGGTAGCCCCGGACCTTATCCTGGAACTTCATGAGCTGTGCGCTCAGGTACCAGTCGGATCCCCCCGCAATCGCCGGTGCGGCAAGGATCTCGATACCAGCGCCATCGGCGCCGTGGCAGGGGGCACAGGTGTCGTAGAGCATTTCGCCCCGGGCCAGACCCGGAGCGGGGGTTCCGCAGCCGGTTGCCGTCGCCGTCAGAGCGACGAGGCCGACAGCGCGAGCCGCGGAAGGGAGTTTCCGTGTTGTGAGCCGAATCATTGTCCTCGCCCGGGGGGCATTCGGGTACGAATCGCAAATCACCATGGAAATATGGCCACTTCGGAGCGCGGATTCCACCCGTCGGGTCCGGAGGGGCGGATTCCGGCAGGGTGACGGGCCCGGACAGAGGGCGCGATCCCCGCCGGAGTCGAGAGCCGCCTATCTGCGCGTCGTCACAACGATTGCGCCGCCGGTGAAGCCGGTTCCGTAGCGGATGGTGGCGTCGGCGGCATTCATGAAGCTGATCCGCTCGATCAGGCCGACCGCAATCTGGGCCAGATCGGCACGGCTGCCGCGTGCCATTCCATCGATCACCACACCCACCACCGGCACGGGATCGTTGATCGTGCGCGACGGGCGTGCGCGAAGCCACTGCGGACGCAGGAGCGAGATCGCCTCCATGGCATCGTTCACCGAGGTGCCGACCAGCTCCTCGGGGGTAATGTCGCCCTGTCCGAGGCTGCTCGAACCGCCCTCGCCGGTCGATGCACAGGCCGAGCCGCTGCCGAGCGCGACAAGGACCGCCACGACGAGCAGAAGCCGATTCCTCCGCCGAACCCCTTCCCGACCCCGGCCCGCCTCGTCCGCTCTGCGAAGATCTTCCTCTGTCATCGGTCTCGCTCCGGTTGGTTTGGATGATTTTCGATTGATTGCATGCACGGATCCGGAGATGAACGGATCCCGAGACAAATCATACGCCAATTGCACTGGAAAGATCAGTAGAGATCCAGATCGGCCGCCGAAACCACCCTGCCACCGTACCCCGCCTCGCGAATTTCGCGCAGCAGATCTTCGTCGTCGGCACCCCAGTACAGTTGATGATACATGACCAGGAGGCCGGGCCGGGCCCGGGTGGCGATTGCGGCCAGCTCGACCGTCGAGGTGTGCGAGGCGGCATGATAGCGCTGCCACTCCGGGGGACGATTCCTGAAAGCCTCGGCCGCATAGACCTCGTGAACGAGAATGTCGCAGCCATTGCAGGCCTCGACCACCGATTCGGAGGGCCGCGTGTCACCCGAGATCACGATCGTGCGGGCCGTGGAGCCATCGGGAGCCAGCGCCTCGAAGCGGTAGCCGAGCGGGTGCGGCCAGGAACCGTGCAGAACCGGAATCGCGGTCACGCGCACATTCCGATCCTCGTAAAGAGGGCCGCCGGTGGTTTCGACGACCGGAGATTGCCAGGCATCGGGATTTTCGTCGGTCGGTTCGAGCCCGAAGAGCCGATTGTGGACATCTTCGCGCCAGGCCTTCTGGATATGGTCGATCATGGTGGCGGTCCCGGGAGGCCCGAAGATGCGAATGGGATCGGGGCGCTCGAGCACCCAGGGCGAAAAGATCGCGTCGGGGAGGCCCACGGTGTGATCGGAGTGGAGGTGGGTAATGAAGAGCCGGTCGAGGCGGTCTGGCTCCAGCGCGGCAATTCCATGACGGGCGGCCGCCGCCGCCGCGCGGCGCACGATGCCGGGCCCGGAATCGATGAGGTAGGCCTGCCCGCCCGCGACAACGGCCAGCGCCGGGCCGGACCGGAGTGGATCGGCGTTGGGGGTTCCCGTGCCCAGAACAACGAGGCGGGCGGTGGCCGTGTCGGGTGGGGCCGGGGTTTGGGCCGAGAGGGAGACGAGGGGAAGCGCGAGGGTAGCCGCGCCGAGGAGGCCGCCGAGCGTGCTGGCCATGCGCCGAACGCCGCGCTGCGGAGGGTGTCTACCGGGGTGCGGGCCGCAGAGGGGGCGCGCGCATCGGGTGGATGCCTTCGGCGACGGTGATTCATGCAGGATAACCTTTCCCCGGGCGTGTTTTGGGCCTGCGATGGAGCCCGGCTTGCCGCGATTGCGCGCCGGCGCGGCGCCTGCCCGCGCAAAATCCGGTGTTGCCAGTGTAGAGCTCGGCGCGCGGCTCTTGCAAATCCTGCCCGGCGGCGGATCGGGTCGAAACGCGCGTGCGCCCGCACTATACTTTTCGGCGATGCCACCGCTCCCCTGACCCCGAACCCCGTCCCCCCGGCCCGAGAGCTGTTCATGACCCGACCTCGTGTGCACCGCACCCCCGCTTCCCTCCGGATTCCACTCCTTCTGCTTCTGGCGACGCTGGCGACCGGGTGCACCACCTACCGAACCGTCTCCATCGGCGAACTGCCCGCCCGGCAGCGGGTACGGATGGTGCTCGCCCCCGAGGAGGCGGGCCGTCACCTCTTCTATGCGCGGGGCAACGAGGGCTACCTGAGCGGGCAGTTCGTGGAGCTGCAGGGCGACTCGGCGGTCTTTCTTCTGACGACGCCGACCGCGCGCAGCCGGGTCTCCATCCCGCGCTCCGCGATCGTGCAGCTTGAGCGACGCGATGTGAGCGCGGGCCGCAGCCTCCTTGTTTCGGCCGCGCTGGTGGGTGGGGTCGGCCTCCTTGCCTGGCTCGGCTTCGAGGGCGAAGAGAATACGGGCCCGGATCCCGACGACGACCTGACCGATCAGTTTGCGCCGGGGGTGCGGATCGTGATTCCATTCGGACGCTGACCCGACCGCCATTTCCGAAATTTCCAGGGGCGCGCACCCGTTTCAGAGGCCTCTTCCGGCCCGGCCCCGCTCGCAACCTTCGGCGACAGTCATCAGCGTACACCATTTGCGCTTTCGAAGTTCCCGCCACAGTATTAAGGCAGCCTCGGCGCAATTCCGCGCCGCGCACTCAACCTCTGCACGGAGGAACCATGTCACAACGAAGCACCGCGAGGACGGTTGGCCGGACCGTCCGCATTTCGCTTCTTGCCGCCCTTCTGACGTTCCCGGCTCTGGCGCCCCTTGCGGCCCAGACCGGAACGGTGACCGGCGTGGTACGAAGCGCGACCAACGGGCAGCCAATCCCGGGCGCCCAGGTCGCCATCACCGAACTCGATATCGGGATTCTGGCCAACAACGTTGGGAGGTACCTTCTTCCAAACGTTCCCGCAGGCACTCACACCGTCTCGGTCCAGTATATCGGCTATTCGTCGATGACCGCCGAGGTGGTGGTGACGGCGGGCTCTGCCGTAGTTCAGGACTTCGATATGCGCTCCGAAGCGATCAGCCTCGAGGGGGTGATCGTGACCGGAACCGCCGGAGCCGCTCGCCGTCGCGAGATCGGCAACTCGGTCAGCCAGTTGAATGAAGACGCCTTCCAGTCTGCGCCGGTGTCGAATGTCGCCGACATTCTGCAAGGCCGCGCCCTGGGCACGACCGTTCTCACAAATGGCGGCCAGGTCGGCGCAGGCAGCACGATCAAGCTGCGCGGCAACAACTCCGTCTCCTTCAGCAACTCGCCGCTCGTCTATGTCGATGGCGTGCGCATTCGCGAGCGCGGGCTGATTCACTCGGACGAAGCCAATCAGCAGACCAATCCCTTTGACGACATCAACCCGGCCGATATCGAACGGGTCGAGGTCATCAAGGGGGCCGCCGCGACGACTCTCTACGGAACCGAGGCGGCCGGCGGCGTGATCCAGATCTTCACCAAGCGCGGCGTTGCGGGCGCACCCGCCTGGACGCTGACGATCGATCAGGGGCTGAACCAGGTCGGTCATATCGGTCCTGCGATCGATGTCAACCCGACGGGGCTGGGCATGAACAACTGCGCCTTCACCGGCGACGAGAACTTCCCCGGCGGCGACTCGCAGTTCCCCGCAGACCCAAGCTGTCCGGCGAGCGGAAGCTGGCTCAAGGATGGCTATCTGCAGTCCTACAATCTCTCGGTTCGCGGTGGCGTTGAGCGCATGAACTACTTCATGTCGGCGCGCTGGGGGGCCGAAGAGGGCGTCTTTGATACCGGAATCGACCAGAATGGCGATGCCCGTCCCACCCAGGGGCAGGAATCCTGGAATCTGCGCGGCAACTTCTCCTTTGCGCCAGGCGAGGATCTCGACATTCGCTTCAACACCTTCTATGCGCACCGCGATGTGACCTGGGTTCCCGATGGCAACAATGCCGAAGGGCTTCTGCTGAATGTCTTCCGCGGCGGCAGCGATTACACGAACGACGAAGACGGCAAGCTCCTCGACATGGACATCACCAATGTCAACGATCACTTCACGAGCGGCGTGAATCTGATCTGGAATCCCACCGAATCGATGAACCACCGCGTCAATGCGGGGATCGACTGGGTACGGAATGTCTATTTCGAAGAGCGCCCCTGGGGCTACTTCTATGTGCAGAATGGCGACCGCGAGACCGACGAGAGCACCTTCCGCAAGCTCACGCTCGACTATGCGGGCAGCTATTCGCAGGATATCTTCGGCATCTCCACGAACACATCCTTTGGCGGCCAGCTCTACAACGACTTCGTTTCGGGCACGAACGGCTTCGGGCGCGACTTTGCCGGGCCCGGCGCCAAGATTCTCGATTCCGGCGCCATTACCGAGGCCTCCGAGCGCAACAGCACCGTAACCAGCGGCGGCTTCTTCCTGCAGGAGCAGCTCGGCCTGGCCGATCGCTTCTTCCTGACGCTGGGGCTGCGGGTCGATGGCCACTCCGCCTTCGGGAGCGACTTCGGGCTGGAGACCTATCCCAAGGCATCCTTCTCGTATGTCGTCTCGGACGAGTCCTTCTATCCGGAGAGCTTCGGCACGCTCAAGCTGCGTGGCGCATTCGGCGAGTCGGGCAAGGCGCCCGGCCTCTTCGACGCGGCCCGCACATGGGTTTCGGTGGCTGGCGACAACGGGTCGCCCGGCGTGACCCCGGACAACCTGGGCAATCCGCTTCTGGGCCCCGAGCGCACCCGCGAATGGGAGCTCGGCTTCGAGGGAACCACCCTCAATGACCGGATCTCCTTCGAGTACCAGTACTTCGACCAGAACACCTTCGACGCTCTGATCAATGTCACGCAGTTGCCCTCGGGCGGCTTTGTCGGCACCCAGCTCGAGAATGTCGGACAGGTCGAAAACTCGGGTCACGAGGCTTTCCTCAACGCGACCCTTCTGGCCACCGACGCCATTGGGTGGGATGTGGGTCTGCGCCTCTCCACGGCCAACTCCCGGGTGATCGATCTGGGTGGCCTGGAAAGCATCAACCTCGGGTGGCGCAACTATGTACGCGCGCCGATCGAGTGCACGCAGGCAATCTCCAATGGAGCCGACTTCGATGGCAACGGCTTTATCGGCCAGGGGTGCGAGGTGGGCGAGATGCTCTACTTCCCCCTGCCGGCCTTCTGTCACGATCGGGTGCAGAATCCTGACGAGGTGGGGGCGCCCCGCTACGCCGAGCAGTGTCTTGGAGCCACGTCGCCGACCCACACCTACGGGATCAGCACCACCATTTCGCTCGGCCAGCGCCTGACCTTCGATGTGGTTGGCGAGGGCATGGGCGGACACTGGCTGTCGTCGGGAACCGCGTACCAGAACACGCGCCGCCGGGTGTGGCCGCTCTGCCGGAGCACCTTCGAGGCGATCGCCAACCAGCAACAGGGTACGCTGACCGCCGGCGAACGCGCGCTCTGCGATCCGTCGGTGACCCGCTACGGCATGTGGACGCAGCCTGCGGACTTCTTCAAGGTACGCTCGGCATCGCTCAGCTTCCGGGTGCCCGAGAGCGTGCTTCCGGGCCAGCTCCGGTCGGCCACGCTGCGCCTCCAGGGTCGCAACCTTCTGACCTTCACGGACTTTGAGGGCGTGGACCCCGAGGCCTTCGAGGATGGTTCGGCCGAGGTGCTCTTCCGCCAGGAATACTACAATCTGCCGCCGATGCGCAGCTTCCTGCTGTCGGTTCAGATCGACTTCTAGCCGCGGAGGATTCAATATTATGCGAAACGATCATTTGAATCGGCTCCGCAAGAGTTTTGTGGCCGCCCTGGTGGCCGCCTTTGCGGTGACCGGGTGCGACGAAAGCCTCTTCGAGGTCAAGAATCCGGGGCGGATCCTGGACGACGACCTCAACACCGCCCGGGGCGTGGCATCGCTCGTAACCGGGATGTCGGCCGACTTTTCGGCATCCTACGACGACCTTTCCTTCACCACGGCCCGGCTCTCCGATGAGGTTGTCGGTTCGGGCAGCTACTTCAGCACCGGCCGCTACCGCCGGGGGCTCTTCGATTCCGAAGACTCCAACGGATTCTGGAATGGTGTACAGCGGGCGCGCTGGGTGGCCGAGGGAGGGCTGCAGCGCATGCAGGCGATCGATGGCTTCCAGTTCTCCGGGAATCCCGAGACCGCCCGGGCCTACCTCTTCGGGGGTCTGGCCAACCGCTGGTTCGGCGAAAACTTCTGCCAAACGGTCTTCAGCCAACCCTATACCGAAGACAATCCGGGCCCCGGAGGAGAAGTCGATACCGGCGAGGCCACCGAGCGCAACGCCGCCTTCCGGCGCGCGATTCCCCTGCTCGAGGCCGCGGCGCAACATGCGGGTTCGGCCGGACACACCGAGATTGCGATGGCCGCCGAGGGTGGCCTGGCCCAGATCTACCTGGGGTTGGGCGACATGCAGAACGCAGCCATGCGGGCGTCGCGAGTCCCCACCGATTTCGTCTTTGCGGCGGCGTACTCTTCCAACTCCGGTCGCGAGACCAGCCAGATCTGGAATGAGACGCATGGACGGCACGAGATTTCGGCCTGGGGCGCGCTGGCGGGAACGGTGGGCAAAGACGATCCGCGGACGCCCTGGACCGACTGCTCCGATCCGGCGAGCGGGTGTCCGAGCGGGAATGGCGCCGATGGCGAGACCATTCACTACCGCCAGGAGAAATACCCCACGCGCGACGACGACATTCCGCTGGTCAAGGGCACCGAGATGCGGCTGATCGAAGCCGAGGCGGCGCTCGTGGCAGGCGACCTGACGATGGCGATGGCCAAGATCAACGAGGCGCGCGCACATCACAACCTGGCTCCGCTTGAGTCCGATGGCACGATCGGCACGATCACCGGCGGCGCCGAGGGTGGCGCCAATCCGACCTCAATGTCGGGCTGGGACATTCTGGATCGCGAACGGCACCTGACGCTCTGGCTGGAGGGCCGCCGTCTCTGGGATCTGCACCGCTGGGATCATCCGCACCTGGATGGCGGCGGCGTTGTCTACAAGGCGACCGTGGCGCGCCGCGCGTCGTGCATGCCGATCTCGCTTGACGAGTGCCAGGTGAACGAGAAGGTCGCCGACCTCTGCTACAGCCTGTAGAGAGAGCGGACGACTGAAAAAGATGTACGGCTCCCTCTCCCGGTGGATCCTCGCCGGGAGAGGGAGTGTCCCGGGTGCGCGCATTGCCGGCACGGCCACCCTCTTCACCCTTGGCGCAATCCTCTCTGCGGCTCCCTCACCCGCCACGGCTCAGATCCGGATCGAGGGCGAGGTTCTCGATGCGGCGACCGGGGTTCCGGTTGAGGCGGTGATCGTTCACTTTCCCGATCTGGGGATCGGCACGATTTCGGACGAGATGGGCTACTTCGCGCTCGATTCGGTGCCGCGCGGTTCGCAGATGCTGGCTACGTACCACGCCGGTTACATGGGATTGCTCGAAGCGGTGCCGATTGTGGAGGGCGAAAGCTGGGTACTGCGGCTGAATCCCCGTCCGATTGCCATCGAGGGGGTGCGGGTCGAGGTGGCCCGCGGCGAGGAGCTGGAGGCTGCGCGGTCGGGGCGCCGGGCCGATTTCATCAATGCGGTGGATGTGGCCGAGGCGGGTGAGCGCACCAACAAACTACTGGAGGTGTTCCGCACCAAGGCGCCCCCGCGTTTGCAGATTCGGCAGCAGGGCGGGCGGGGCGGCATCACCTTCTGCATTCAATCCACCCGGCGCGCGCCATCGGTGCAGGAGCTCAGGGATCTTGGGATTGGCTGTCATCCGGCCTTGCTTGTGCTCGATGGGGTTGTGGTCTATGCGCCCCCGGCCATGACCGAGATGGCAAGGGCCGAACCGGCGTCGCTGCCGGGCGATGTGGCCGCGCTTCTCCTCAACCAGAATCCCAGGGAGATCGAAACGATCCGGATCCTTTCGCGCACCGACGCCTTCTTCCGCTATGGCGATGCGGGCAGATTGGGCGCAGTCGAGATCCGGACCCGCCGTCCCGGTCGACCCGGGAGCGGATAGGTGCAACGGGGTGGGGCATCGTTGAGGGGCGCACTGATTCTGCCTACAGCTCTGGGGCTTGGGCTTGCGGCCTGGCTGCTCATTCCGGAAGTCCGCGCCACGCCGGGGCTCTTCTGGGCCTTTGCCGGTGCGTCGATGGGGGTGTTGGGATGGACGGCCTGGTTGCAGTTGATGACGGTACGGCGCGGCACGACCCTGGCACTCGATCTGCGCGTGATCCGCCCGCACTGGATTCAGCTTCTGGCGCAGGGAACGGTCCTGGTCTGGTGGGGTTGGCATGTGCGGGCCGTGTACGAATTCATTCCCTTTATTTTGGCCCAATTGATGCTGGCAGTTGCGGTCGAGGCGCTCTTTGCCTGGACGCGGCGCGGTCGTCATACACTCGGCTTCGGTCCGGTGCCGGTGGTCTTCAGCCTGAATCTCTTTCTCTGGTTCCACCTTGACTGGTTCTTCTTCCAGTTGGCCATGATTATGCTGGTCTATTGCGGCAAGGAGTTCATTCGCTGGCGGGTTGGTGGGCGTTCGCGCCACATCTTCAATCCATCGGCTTTTGCGTTAAACGTTGCTTCGCTTGCGCTGATTGCGACCGGCACCACAGAGATCACCCAGGGCATTGAAATTGCACAATCACAATATATTCCACCGCATATCTTTCTGGTGATCTTTCTGGCCGCGCTTCCCGGTCAATTGCTCTTTGGCGTCGCCACCATGACAATGCCCGCCGTGCTGACCATATGGGGATTCAGCGCAGCGTACCTGGCCATCAATGGCGAATTTTTTTTCTTCGACGCCTATATTCCGATTGCGGTCTTTCTCGGCCTTCATCTTCTCTTTACCGATCCCGCCACCTCGCCTCGCTCCGAGCTGGGGCGCATTCTCTTTGCGGTGCTGTACGGCACAGGCGTCATTGCAAGCGTTTTTGCCCTGGAGGCGATCGGCGCTCCCCCCTTCTACGACAAATTGCTGCCGGTGCCGATTCTGAATCTGCTGGCTCCGACGCTGGACCGGGTGGCCGATGCGCTTGCACAGAGGATCGGCCTGTCGTGGGCGGCCGCCAAGGGAATGGTGCCGCTGCGGCGCAGGGTTGCCACAGTGGGACTCTGGGCCGCAATCTTTGCCGGGCTGAGCTTCGGTGGCGCCCTGGGTGACAACCATCCGGGCCAGTACTACCCCTTCTGGCGCGAAGCCTGCGAGGATGGAAGCGCGCGCGCCTGCAACTATTCGGGCATCATGCTGCAGGGATTCTGCGACCGCGGCTCGGGCTGGGCGTGCAATGAATTCGGCGTTCTGCTGGTGGGGCTCGATGGCGATTACCGGGGAGCCGAGGGGGAGTTTGCACGCTCCTGCCAATTGGAATACGCCCCCGGCTGCCTGAACCGGGAGGGGCTTGCGCTTCGCGACCCCAGGCTGGCCGAGGGCACGGATGCCTATGCCCGAAGCGATCCGCCCCTCAAAGAGTGGCCCCTGGTCTTGCGCGGCAGCAAGGGCCCGGTCAGGGAACGCGACCCCGAGGCGCTGCGACTGCTCGGATGCGAACGGGGCTGGCCGGAGATCTGTGGGTAAAATCGCTCCCCGGGTTGCTCCGCTCGTCCAAAATCCATCGCTCTTCCTTGTACGGTCTGCGCCTCAGCCCGCTCCACAGCTTTCTGCGATCTCCCTTCTGATCAGAGCCCGTTCCAGCCGTGTGCGATCCGGTCGCGCTCCCTGTCCCCGTGCCCTCCTTTACCCCCGTGGCCTCTCGCCCTGCAGCTCCACGACGTCGGCCATCTGCCGGTCGTCGCCCAGCAGGTGCTTGACAAAGTACTCGGCGCGCAGCCAGAACCAGTAGTCGCTCATGTTGCCAAAGCCGTGGCGCTGGCCGGGGAAGACGAAGAAGTCGAAGCGCTTGTTGGCGCGGATCAGAGCTTCGGCCATGCGGAAGGTGCCGGCGTGGTGGACATTGTTATCGACATCACCGGTGGTAAGGAGCAGCTTGCCCTTCAGATTGGTAGCCAGGTCGGAGTTGCGGTCGATGTCGTATTCGAAGCCGGTCACGACCCCGGTCGAATCGCGGACCTCCTTGATGCCGTCGTGCTTTTCGGACCAGTTGGCGTTGTAGACATCGTTATTGTGATTGCCGGCCGACGAGACGGCGACCTTGAAGAAATCGGGATAGACAAGCATGGCGGCGGTGGACATGAAGCCGCCCCCGGAGTGACCGTAGATTCCCACGCGGTCGATGTCGATGAAGTCGTGACGGGCGGCGAGTTGCTCGATTCCGGCCTTCTTGTCTGCCAGACCGTAGTCGCGCAGATTTCCGTAGCCATAGTTGTGATACCACTTTGAGCGATCGGGGTGGCCGCCGCGGTTGCCGATTGTAATTACAATAAAGCCGAGTTGCGCAATTGCCTGTTCGGTCGGGTTCAGCGAGAAGAACTTGGACACGGATTCGGTCTGCGGCCCCGGATAGACATAGGCAATGATCGGATACTGGCGTTCGGGGTCGAAGTCGTATGGCTTGTACATGACGCCGTAGATATCGGTGACGCCATCGTCGGATTTGACATGATAGGGTTCGGGGAAGTGATAACCGGCGGCCTCCAGCGCCGAGAGGTCCGCCACCTCCAGGTCCATGATCTTGCGCCCCGAGGCGTCGAAGAGCGCCGATGCCGGAGTTGTATTCACACGTGAATAGTTGTTCACAAAGTAGCGCGCCGATTCCGAAACCGTGGCCTGATGGTCGTAGTTGCCGGGATTCAGAAGCGTCACCGCGCCGCCATTCAGCCCGACCCGGTACAGGTGCATGTAATAGGGATCTTCGTCCTCTTCGCGCGCATTCCCCCGCAGAATTGCGTATCCGCCCTCTTCATTCACCCCCACCAGCGCATCGACGTGCCAGGGACCCTCGGTCAGGCGCGCACGCACCGTTCCATCGGGGGCGTAGCGGTAGAGGTGCGCCCAGCCGTCGCGCTCCGACCACCAGATCAGATCGCCATCGGCCAGCCTTCTGGGCGTCTGGTGCTCCACATAGGTATTGAGACGCTCCTCGATCACAACGCTGACCTCGCCGGTCGCCGGATCGGCCCGCAAAACATCGACCCGGTGCTGGGTGCGACTGCGACGCCAGAAGTAGAGCTCGTCGCTCCGGTCGGAGAGCCACTTCGTGATGCGCGGCTCGATCATGCCCACTCCGCCTCCACCGCCAAAGAAGAAGTTCGTGTTGTCGCTGAAGATCCCCATGCGCTGATCCTTCCACGGCCCGTCGTCGATATGGCGCATCTCGCGCGATTCCATGTCGAAGACGTGCAGTGAGGTCTGCGTCACATTCTCCTCGCCCGGCATCTCGTAGCGGTAGCTCTCGAGCTTGGGCCGCGTGTGCCCGACTGCGTGCACCACCCAGAGAAAGTCCACCTCGCGGCGATCCTGGCGGGTCAGCGCGAAGTAGCGCGAATCGTGCGACCAGGTCGTCCCCGAAAACTGGCGCTTTTCGAACTCCTCTTCGGTTTCTTCGTCGTGCTGGCCGCGCCCCTGCGAACCCCAACTGAAGTCCTTTTCGCCATCGGTGGTGAGCTGGATCTCCTCGACCTCGACCTCTTCTTCGGCCTCTTCGGCCTCGTCGCCGCTCTTCCCGCGCCGCGCCTCCAGAATCCTTTCGTATTCCTCGTAGCTCATCATCCAGAGATTGAAGTTGCGGCTGAAGACGACCCAGGAGCTGTCCGGCGACACGCTGGCCCAACTCGGGTGCGTAAGGGGTTCTTCGTAGTCTTCGAGCTCGCGGAGCGTTCGCGTGGTGACATCGTATTCGAAGTGGTGAACCTTCCGCTCCATTCGTGGCCGCCGGGGCCGCTGGTCCTCGTCCTCCTGGTCTTCCTCTTCGATTTCGTCGTTGTCGTCTTCTTCTCCGACCTCTTCCTCCTGCGACGACTGCACATCGAACTGAATCGTATTGGGGCCGGTGAAGCGGATTGTTCGGATCGGCAGGTGCTGGGCATCCCACGGATCGCGGGTAATGCGGGTCAGCTCGGCGGCAATGCGGTCGTTGTCGAAGATCTCGGTGCGGGTGCCGCGCTCGGGATCGACCAGGAAGAAGCGGCGGCCCTCGGAGCTCTCCCACTCGTACCAGAAGCGGTCGGTGTCTTCGATCCAGCGGGGCGTGAGGCGCAGCGAATGAACGAGATCGCGGATCCGGTAGGGAGCAAAGCGGGCGGCGAGCTCGAAGTTGGCCGAACCCTGACCGACGACGGGCAGCGAAGTCTCGCTCTGCATGGTCTGCGCCAGGGTGGGGGCGGACCATGCGGGGACAGAGGCAAGGGCGAAGAACGCAACGAGGGCAAGAGAGGCAGGGCGCGACATGGGAAAACGTCTCCAGGACAGGGGAAGGAGTGAGGCGTCGGATGCACCCGACAAGATAGGGGGCAGAGGGGGGGCAAGCGCAAATCGCCCGATGGACACGCCGGATTGAGGGGGCCGAAGACCGGCCTCCGGGGGCCAGTCGGGTTCGCTTTCGCTAGTCGCTGTCGTTCCCGTTTTCGGGTTCGATTTCTCCCAGACGAAAGGCCGCTGCGAGCGCGGGGTCGGTTTCGGTTCCCAGAACCCGTCCGGCCATGTATGAACCGATCACCGGACCGAACTTGAAGCCCTCGGCCGACCCTCCGCCCGCAAACCAGACGTTGTCGTAGTCGGGGTGGTGATCGAAGAAGAAGTTGCGCGTCGAGGAGAGTTCGTAGTGACAGGCGCGCGTCTCGCTGATCGGCGCATCGGCCAACCCCGGAAAGCGCTCCCGCACAAAAGCCATGGGACGCTCGTATTCCGCTTCGGTCAGCCACCTGCGACTGATGTCGGGATCGTCGTCGCCCGGCCCCGGTCGCCGCCCGCCGGTTCGCACCCGAAAGCCGCGATTGTCGGACCCCAGCGCCGGCCAGCCGGTGGTGCCGGGAAAGTTGTAGCTGGGCAGATTGGGGAAGCTGTAGCGATTGTCGCCTGGCGGGGTGCGCAGATAGAGCACATGACCGATGGGGATGCTGACCCGATCGGCCATCAGCGCGGGGAAGGCCTTGGGAAACCATGGCCCCAGCGCGAAGATGTGGGTGCCGGCCGCGATCTCCCCGCCGGGTTCGACAGTCAGGCTGTCGAGAGACCGCCCGGTTGTGCTGCCGGGCCGGGCATGACCGATCGTGACCTTGCCGCCATGGTGCCCGAAGACCTGCGCCACCGATTCGATCGCGCGGCGGGCGCGCACCACTCCGGCATCCTCTTCCCAGAGCGCCACCGTAATGTCGGTGACGTCGATCACCGGCCACCGCCGCCGAATCTCGTCGGCGTCGATGACCTCGTAGCGGACGCCGGTTTCGTCCCAGTAGCGCTGCGTGCCCTCCAGAAAGTCATCCCATTCGGCGCGCATAATCAGATCGGAAGTGGTGAAGAAGACCCGTGGCAGAAGCATATCCTGCCATTCCTCGTCCCACTCCTTCCACATCTCGATGGCGCGCCGGGCCCACTCCGTCCAGAGCGCATCGGGGCGATTGCCGTAGCCTGTGCGCACGCCGCGCGTTTCGCCTCCCGAGGTCGCGCGCGAGTTGCCGGGGCCGTATTGATCAATCAGGGTGACCTGGGCGCCGGCCTGCTGCAGATTGAGCGCGGTCCAGGCGCCAAAGGCTCCCGCACCCACCACGGCCACATCGGGAATCTGGCGGGTACGCACCCAGGGCCCCCCCGAGAGGACCGTCCCGGCCTGCGCCCCCCCGGCCACCGCCCCATACACAACGGCCCCCACCCCCGCGGCGGCCCCCTTCACGAAGCTGCGACGACTTGCGCCCCTCTTCGTCCTCTTCGGCGCGGCGCCGCTCTTGGGTCGATCTGCGGCCACCGCCCCGGCGCAGGAATGCTCCGTGGCCCGGCGTCGCTCCGCTCCCGGTTTCCCCGAGGGGCCTTTACAGTCCCCTTTATCGGCCTCTCCGCTCATGATCCCGGCTCCGGCGGCGCAATGCGTACATCGCGCATCGGCGAATCCGCCGTCAGCTCGGCCGCTCCCGCGACATGACCATTGATGCTCAGAATGTACGCCACGATATCCAGGTAGCGCGCCTCCTCAAGCCCTCCGGGATTGTCGTCCGGCATCGTCGAGCGCACGGTGCGAAAAAAGGAGTAGACGGTGCGGCGCCCCCAGTTGGATTGAAAGCTGCGACCGCGAAACTCGTTTGTGGTGTGGCAAGCCGAGCAGACATCGTCGAAGGCAAGGCGGCCCCGCTCGGACTGGCCGGTGGTGAAGATCGCGGCGGTCGGAGCCGCGGCGGGGTCGGCGGTGGCGCTCGCTGGGGGCACCCCGGGTTCTGCCCGGGGGGTCTCCGGAGGAGATGGAGCTGTTTCGGGGGTGCTTCCCCCCGCGCACCCGGTCAGTGCAACTGCCGGGATCAGGAGGAGCAGGGGCAAAATCGCCCCTCCGTGTGGTCGCCGCGCCATGGCCAGAGTCCTTTTCGGTGTATAGTGTTTGTCTCTGTTGAGTGTTCGGAACACCCGGTTTCTGCGGCTGCCCGATCGGTATCCGGCGGGAGATTCCGGATGTGGGGAACGCGAAACCGGTCATGCAAAAGACAATATAGGGGGGAGCGATGCAAATCGTGGACGGGCGCGGAGATCGATCGTGGCTCTTGCGGGCATTGCGGCGCCGGTGCCTCCGGGCAGGCTGCTGGATTGCCGTGGCGGCTTTGGGGGTGGGCGGCTGCGACGAAGTGCCAATGGCGATGGGCGATGTGCAGGCCATCGTGGTGACCGCTCCGCCCGCGCTCTGGGAGACGGTGGGCGAGACCGCGCTCACGACGCTCGAGGGCTCGATCTTTACCGTGCGCGACGACTACGCCTTTCGGGTTCGCTACCACGCGCCGGCGGATTCCTCGTGGGCCGGGCTGCGCCGGTTGCGCCAGCTTCTTCTGATCGGCAAGCCCTCGGACCCGTGGATGGAACGGGCGCTGGCCGAAGCCAACCGGGTCGAGGAGTGGAGCCTGCCGCCGATGGAGGAGGGGGCGGCGGTGATCGGGCAGGTGCGCGACGTCTGGGCCCGCCCGCAGGTGGTGACCCTTCTGGTTCTGGACGAGGCGACGACCCCTGATGCGGCGGCCGCAGAGGTCACCGAACGGCTGCCCGAGCTGTACGACATCTTCGATACGCAGTACCGGGAGTGGGTGCGGGCGCGCATGTTCGCCACCGAGCCCAACCTCGAGCTGGCCGGGGTGCTCCGCAGCGACCACGGCTTCAGCCTGATCCTGCCGCAGGTGTACGACTACGAAGTGCAGGATTCGGTTCATATCTTTCGCAACGACAACCCCGATCCATCGGAGCTGATTCGCCAGCTTGCCGTGACCTGGACAACGCTCTCTTCGTCGGCATCTTTTTCCTCCGACGCCGATTCGCTGATTGCGTGGCGGACCGCGCTCGCCGACCGCTACTACGACTATCCGCAGGTCATGGGCAGCGACCGCATCGAGACGACCGCCTTCCGGCACCGCGACCTGGATGGCTTCATGGTTCAGTCGGTCTGGTCGAATCCCCCCGGCAGCTACCCGGCCGCAGGGCCCTTCATGCTCCGCGCAATTGCCTGTCCCGCCCAGGATCGCCTCTACCTGATCGATGCCTGGCTCTACGCCCCGGCGCGCGACAAGTACGAATACATGATTCAATTGGAAGAAATTCTCAATTCATTTGTATGCGGAGACCCGGCCGGCGATGGGTAGGGGAATGCAATCATGTACAACACAATCCCCGGCGCATAAATCCGGCAACCCGGACCCACATATGCGGACACCCCAGACCAAATCCATCGACTCCACCTGCGCGCGCTCCCGGCCCGCCGATCATTGAACCCAGGATCCTCCATTGTCATTTGTTCATCTGCATACCCACTCTGAGTACTCGCTGCTCGATGGCGCAAACCGCCTGAAGGATCTGGTTGATCGCGCAAAGCACTACGAGATGCCCGCCCTGGGCCTCACCGATCACGGCTGCCTCTACGGCGCCTGGAACTTCCAGAAGCTGGCCCGCAAGGAGGGCGTCAAGCCGATTATCGGCATGGAAGCCTATGTGGCCCCGGGGGACCGCCGCGAGAGATCGCGCTCCGGCGAAGGTGGGAAATCCGCCTATCATCTGGTGCTTCTGGCGCGCGACCGCGAAGGATACCGCAATCTCGTCAAGCTGTCGTCGATCGGCTATACCGAGGGCTTCTACTATCACCCCAGACTGGATCGCGAGGTCATTGCGCGGCACTCCGAAGGGTTGATTGTGACATCGGCGTGCATGGCGGGCGAGGTTGCGCGGCATCTTGCAGCGGGCAACACCGACCTTGCCCGCGAGGTGGCCGAGTGGTATGCAAATGCCTTTCCCGACCGCTACTACCTGGAGGTGCAGGCGCACGGCACCCCGGGCCAGGCCGACCTGAATGCACAGGTCTTCGCACTGGCCGACGATCTGGGATTGCCGGTTGTTGCAACCAACGACGCCCATTTCCTGGATCACCATCATCACCCGGCACACGATATTCTGGTATGCATCGGCACTGCCAAAAATCACGACGATCCCCAACGCCTGCGCTACGACGACGGTCTTTACTTCAAGGGCCCCGACGAGATGGCCGAGGCCTTTCCCGATCACCCCGACGTTCTCGAAAACACGCTGAAAATTGCCGACGAAGTTGTGCTCGACTTCGAGAAGCGCTACCACCTGCCCAACTTTCCCCTGCCCGACCGCTTTGCCGACGCCAACGCCTATCTTGTGCACCTGGCGCGCGAGGGGGCCCGGCAACGCTACGGCAAAGAGCTCTCCGACGAAATCGAGGAACGCCTGCGCTACGAGCTCGACGTCATTCAGAATACCGGCTACGCGGGCTACTTTCTCATTACCTGGGATTTTATTCGCTGGGCGCGCGAGCAGGGCATTCCGGTCGGACCGGGACGCGGTTCGGCGGCGGGTTCGCTGGTGTCGTACGCGCTACGCATTACCGATCTCGATCCCCTTGCCTACGGGTTGCTCTTTGAGCGCTTTCTGAATCCCGAACGCATCTCGATGCCGGATATCGATATCGACTTCTGCTACGAGCGCCGCGGCGAAGTGATCGAATATGTACGCCACAAGTATGGGCGCGACGCGGTTGGGCAGATTATCACCTTTGGCACCATGAAGAGTCGCGCGGTAATTCGCGATGTGGGGCGCGTGCTGGGCTTCGAACCCTCCGAGACCGACCGCATTGCCAAGATGATTCCCAATCAGCCCGGCAAGAGCTTCACGCTCCGCGAGGCGGTCGAGGCAATTCAGGATGTAAAACAGCTCTACGAATCCGACGACCGGCACAAACGCCTCTTCGACTATTCGATCACCCTCGAGGGGCTGTCGCGCCATGCGTCGGTGCATGCGGCGGGAGTTGTGATTGCGCCCGGCCCGCTCGACGAATATGTGCCGATCTGTACACAGGGGAAAGGGCGGGGGAATGGAGGACGGGGTTCGCAACAGGTCGACGGCCCCGATATTGTGACACAATATGACATGAATTGTCTTGAGGACGCAGGAATGCTCAAGATGGATTTCCTGGGCCTCAAGACGCTCACCGTCATTCACGATGCAGTGCAGGGAATCCGCGCGCGCACAGGCGAATTTCGGCACCCCGAGAGCGGCGCCCTCTACACGTCCGATTCCATGGACGACGTTCCCCTCGACGACCCCGGCGTATACACAATGCTGGCCAGCGGCGGCACTGCGGGCATCTTCCAGTTTGAGTCCAATCTGGCGCTCGACAAGCTGCGGGCCATGCGCTGCGACCGCTTCGACGATCTGGTGGCCACCAACGCCCTGATCCGCCCCGGTCCTCTGGATTCAGGCATGACCGACCGCTATATCTTGCGCAAGCTGGGCCAGGAAGAGGTGCAGTACCCGGCGCCGGGACTGGAGTCGGTCCTGGAATCGACCTATGGCATTATTGTTTATCAGGAACAGGTGATGCAGATCGCGAGCGAGCTGGCGGGCTACTCGCTGGCCGACGCCGACATTCTGCGCAAGGCGATGGGCAAGAAGGACGCAAAGCTGATCCGGGCCGAGCTGAAGCGCTTTCGCGAACGGGTGTGCACCCGCGGGCTCGACCGCAAAACCGCCGAAGAGCTGGCCGATCAGATTCGTACCTTTGGCCGCTACGGCTTCAACAAATCCCACTCGGTCGCCTATTCCATTCTTTCGTACAAGACTGCCTGGCTCAAGCGCCACTACCCCGCCGATTTCATGGCGGCTCTCCTCTCTTCGGTACTCGACAGGACCGACGATGTAGTCAAGTACATCGGCGAGTGTCGCGAGATGGGGCGCCATCACTCTGCGCTGAACGATGGAATCGCGGTACTGCCCCCCGATGTCAACGAGAGCGGCTGGAAGTTTACCGCAGTGGACAACCGCACAATTCGCTTCGGCCTGGGAGCCGTGCGGGGCGTGGGCAGCGCGGCAGTGCAGTCGATTCTGGCGGCCCGCAGCGAGGACGGCCCCTTTGCCAGCCTCTTTGAATTCCTGGAGCGGATCGACATTCGCGCACTCAACCGGCGGGCCTGCGAAGCGCTGATCGCGGCGGGGGCGCTCGATTCCTTCGGACACCGGGCGCAGATGATTGCCGGTCTCGATGCCGCCTATGGAGAGGCCTCGGCGCGGATCCAGGACAGCATTCTGGGCCAGCAATCGCTCTTTGGTGACGAGGGATTCGACCGCACCGCACCCGACCTCCCCACGATTCCGGAGTGGAGCGACCGCGAACGCCTGACCCGCGAGAAGGAAACGCTCGGCTTCTTCATATCGGGGCACCCCCTGGACCGCTACCGCGAACTGGTGCGCGCCTTCGACGAACTCGACGCCGATTCGATCGGGCAGAAGGCGGGCAAGCTGGTCGAGGTGGCCTGTGTGGTGACCTCGGTGGCACGCCAGATCTCGCGGCGCGATGGCTCGGAGTGGGGCAAGGTTGTAGTGGAAGGCTTCCAGGGCACGACCACGCTTCTCTGCTTTCGTGACACCTGGCTGTCCTGCCGCGAGCTCCTGCAGCCCGATGCCCTGGTTCTGGTGCGGGGCCGGGTCAGCGACCGCGACCGCGACGAAGAAGATCCGCCGGTCTTTCTGGATGCGGCCGAACCGCTGCGCGAGGTGGCGGCGAATGGACGCCTTGCCGTGCAGATTCGCATGGAGAGCGACGCCGAGCCCGACGCCGATCTCTTTGCCCGGGCGCGTGCAGTGCTGGAGGCCGGCGAGGGTGGCGCCCCCATTGAGCTGGTTGTGAGCGCGGAAGGTGGGAATGGGTCCGGGCCACCCCCTCACCGGTTGCGGTCGAAGAGCTTGCGCGCACCCGCCGATCGGGCCACAATTCATGCACTGGAAGGGGTCTTCGGGCGGGGTCGGATCAGGCTGGTGAAGAGAGGGAAAACGGTATGAATAGAGCAACGATGAGGAGAGCAACGCGCACCCTTCCCCTTCTCCTTTCCCTGGCGCCCCTGGGCCCAATGGCCGCCCAGCAGCCCACCCCCGGCGATCTGGTCGGCGCGTGGAGCGGAGTTCTGCAGAGCCCGGCTGGCCAGCAGCTTCGCATTCGCGTCGACTTTACTCTGGTGGATGGCAATCCGGCCGCCACCATGACCTCGGTCGATCAGGGGAATGCACAAATTCCAGTGGCTTCGGTGACCCTCGATGGCGCTGCGGTCGCGCTCGCCATGCCCATCATCCAGGGTGGCTACGAGGGGACGCTGGCGGCCGACGGGGCATCGATCGAAGGCACCTTTCGCCAGGCCGGAGTCGAGATGGCGCTCCTCCTTGAGCGCATGACCGACGAGGAAGAAGCAACCGCCACGCGCCGTCCGCAGGATCCGGTCGAGCCCTATCCTTACCGGGTGGACGCGGTGAGCTACCCGAATCCCGAGGGCGGACACACTCTTGCGGGCACCCTCACCCTCCCGGATGGAGAAGGCCCCTTTCCGGCGGTCATCCTGATCAGCGGTTCCGGCCCCCAGGATCGCGATGAAGCCCTGGCGGGGCACCGTCCCTTCCTGGTTCTCTCAGACCACCTGACCCGCCGCGGAATTGCGGTTTTGCGCTTCGACGACCGCGGCGTGGGCGAATCCACTGGCGATTTTGCCTCCGCGACCTCGCTCGATTTTGCCTCCGATGTGCGGGCCGGCGTCGCCTGGCTGAAGACGCGCACCGATGTGGATGCCTCTGCGATCGGGCTGGCGGGCCACTCCGAGGGCGGGTTGATCGCGCCCCTGGTGGCGGTCGAATCCGACGATGTCGCCTTCATTGTGCTCATGGCGGGACCAGGAATCACCGGCGAACAGATTCTCTATGCGCAGGGGGCGCTGATTGCCCGGGCTCAGGGTGCCACCGAGGAGCAGATTGCACGCAACCGGGCCCAGCAGGAGCGGATCTTTGCAATTCTGGGGGCCGAGCCGGATTCGGAGCGCGCCCGCGAGCAGGTGGAGGCGGTGGTGCGCGAACAGATTGCAGCGCTGAGCGATGCCGAGCGCGCGGCGATGGGGATTTCCGACGCGGCTTCGCTCGAGCAGACAGTCCGTGCGCAGGCCACGCAGGTTGTCACCCCCTGGTTTCGCTTCTTCCTGAGCTACGATCCCGCCCCGGTCATCGAACGGGTGCGCATTCCGGTGCTGGCCATCAATGGCGAGAACGATCTTCAGGTTCCCCACGAAGAGAATCTGCGCGAGATCGAAGCGGCGCTCCGGCGTGGCGGCAACGAGCGCTTCGAGATCCACGCCCTGTCCGGGCTCAACCATCTCTTCCAGCACTCCGAAACGGGATCGCCGGCCGAGTACGCTACGCTCGCCGAAACCTGGTCGGTGGATTCGATGGAGCTGATTGCGGACTGGATCCTGCGCACGGTAGCGCGCTGAATGGGCTGAACAAGAGGACTGACCGACGGATTCGTTTGCAATTCGACACCGATTCACCTATACTAAACAAGGTGGAGCGGGATCTACGACGATGAAGCCCAGCACTTGGCCAATCCTGCTGACTGTTTCCGAGTTGATTGTTCCAGAGCAGGAATTGCAGATCAATAATCTCGTCTGACAGCGTGGGCGGTGGCTTGGCTACATGGCGTGGGCTTACTACGGGGCGTGTGGCGTGACCCAACCGGCAAGTTCGGAGACCGCGCGGGTGTCACTGTCGGTCGAGTACGCACCGCACCGTGGGATGGCGAGCAGTCTTTCGGGGTCGCGAACTGCACGCAGGCGGGTAAATTCCGTGGTGCGCACCACCCGAATCTCTTGACGAGGGGCGGAGCTGACCCCAGCATTTCGGCTTGTGCTCTGCACCCGTCCTCAGCCGGAGGTCCACCCCAAGTGTCTCGTCCGATCAAACGCCGCCGCTTTCTTGCTGCCACCGCCGCCGCAGGCGGAGGCCTTCTCCTGGACTCGGTGCCCGGAGCCGCCACCCCCTCTCCAATCCCCCAGACCGCTCCTTCGCCACCACCTCCCCAAAGCGCACCCGCCCCCCTGCCCCTGGGAAATGGTGAACCTCCTGCGCTTCACTTTCAGGCGTGGCCGGGCGGAACCGGCTCCCTTATGGAGAAGCTCTGGCACGAGGCGGACGGCAACAATCCCTTTGCACACTACGAGATCGAGCTGGAGCGGTGGAGCGGGCCCATTCCCTCCGACGAAACCGCGCTCGCATTTCTGCCGGTTCACCGCCTGGCGGCGCTGATTCGGGACCGGCACATCAGCGCAACGGAGCTGACCGAGATCTACCTGGAGCGTATCGGGCGGCTGGATCCGGTTCTGCTCTGTGCGGTCACCATTCTGGAGGGGCGCGCGCGCGAAGAAGCACGCCAGGCCGACCTGGAGATCGCCGCAGGCAAGTGGCGCGGACCGCTGCACGGCATTCCCTATGGGCTCAAGGATCTCTTTGCGGTGGCGGGCACGCGCACAACCTGGGGATCCGCCGATTTCAGTCATCAATTCACCCGCTACGATTCAGAAGTTGCGGTACGCCTGCGCAACGCGGGCGCAGTTCTGCTGGCCAAGCTGGCCACAGGCGAATTCGCACGAGGCGACCGGTGGTACCGCGGCCGCACACGGAACCCCTGGAATGTGGATGAGGGATCGAGCGGATCGTCGGCCGGGCCGGGGTCGGCAACGGCTGCCGCCTGTGTGGCCTTTGCAATTGGAACCGAAACGCAGGGATCGATTGTGTCGCCGGCGCGTCGCTGCGGCCTTACCGCGCTTCGGCCCACCTTCGGACGGGTGAGCCGCCATGGGGGAATGGTTCTGGCGTGGAGCATGGACAAGGTTGGGCCCATGTGTCGCAGCGCCCTCGATTGCGCACTTGTCTTCAATGCAATTCATGGCGCCGACGAGAAGGACCCGGCTTCGCTCACCTTCCCCTTTCGCTTTGACCTCAACCCCGATCTGGCTTCCCTTCGGATCGGCTACGCCGAAGACGCCCCCGAATCGTTCGTAAATGCACTGCGTGCACTGGGCGCCGATCCCCTCCCCATGCCCGAAATCCCCCGGATAAGCTCGAATGCACTGGCTGTGGAGTCGTCGGCCGCTTTCGATTTTCATCTGGCGCCGGAGGGAGAGCTCGAACCCCTGCCCAACGATCTGAATGAGGATGAACGCCGCCGTCGCAGCCGCTTTCGCGGGGGACGCGATGTGCGCGCGCTCGATTTTGTACAGTCGCAGCGCCGGCGCCACATGCTTATGCAGGAGATGGCCGAGGTCATGCACAACTTCGACATGTTCGCAAGCGGATCGGGGCTGGTGGGACTGACAAACCAGACGGGTCACCCGGCGGTTGTGGTTCCTTTCGACTTCGGGGTTCGCAATCCCGATTCCGAGAGTCCGACCGAAATGCCGCTGACCACAACATTGATCGGCAATCTCTTCGCCGACGATAAAATTCTCGCTGTGGCGCACGCCTTTCAGCAGACCACGGATTGGCACATGCGCCGGCCCGCCCCATGACCGTCCCTTCGACCGGCCACAATCCGGACCACCGATCACCGGCTGCGGCCTCGGCGCCCCGGCGGACATTTCTGGCGGGGCTGGCGGCGGCGGGTGCGGGTGTACTTGCTCTTCTGACGCCGCTCTGGTCTGCAATTCGGGTTGCGCTGGCGCCGCTGGGAAGGAGCAGGGAAGGGCATGAACGTGCGGGAATGGTGCCGGTTGCAAAGCTGGCGGCGCTGCCCGACGATGGAGTGCCCCGCAGGTTCCAGGTTGTGCAGGATCGGGTTGATGCCTGGAATACGCATCGGCAGTTGCCGGTGGGGGCGGTGTATCTGCGGCGCGAGGGGGATTCGATCGAGGCGCTGAATGTGGTCTGCCCACATGCGGGGTGCTTTGTGAATGTAGCGGCGGATCGGTCGCGCTTTGTCTGTCCCTGTCACCAGAGCAGCTTCGATCTGCACGGGGCGGTAAACGACCCGTCCAGCCCCAGCCCCCGCGACATGGATGCCCTGGAGGTCGAGCTGCGCGACGACGAGATCTGGGTGCGCTTTCAGAATTTTCTGCCGGGACGCCGAGAGCGGGAACCCGTGGCGTGAACACTTCCGGCGTTGTGGGGCGGTCGCTCGCCTGGCTGGATGAACGCACAGGCTACCGGAAACTGGTGCGCGCGGCACTGGTGGAGCCGATTCCGGGGGGCGCCCGCTGGAAATATGTGTGGGGAAGCGCCCTGACCTTTGCAATTGTTGTGCAATTCGTGACCGGCATTGCGCTCTGGGCCTCGTACAGCCCGAATGCACAGGGTGCATGGGAGAGCGTATATTACATTGAACATGTGATGGCCGGAGGATGGATCCTGCGCGGAATTCATCACTATATGGCACATGCAACGATGGTGTTGCTTGTTCTTCATCTTATGCAAATTGTTGTGGCTGGTGCCTACCGGGCTCCCCGCGAGGTCAATTTCTGGTTCGGTATTGCGCTTTTGCATATTGTGTTGGGGCTGTCGCTGACGGGATACCTGTTGCCGTGGGATCAGAAGGGGTACTGGGCGACCAGGGTGGCCACGAGCATTGCCTCGATTACGCCCATTGCGGGGCCGGAGCTGCAGAGGATTCTGGTGGGCGGGGCCGAGTATGGCCACCTGACGCTGACGCGCTTCCTTGCGCTGCATGCGGGGGTGCTTCCAGGCGCGCTGATCCTTCTGATTGTGGGGCATGTGGCTCTCTTTCGGCGTTATGGAGTGACGACGGGCGAGCGACGGGACCGGCAGAGGGGCGGGCGGCGGCCCGATGGACAATTCTGGCCCGATCAGGCGTTGCGCGACGGCGTTGCCTGCCTCGCGGTGATGGGGGCGGTGCTCTTTCTGGTTGTACAGAGCGGCGGCGCCCCTCTCGGCGCACCGGCGGACGGGAGCGAACCCTATGCGGCCGCGCGCCCCGAGTGGTACTTCATGTTCCTCTTCCAGTGGCTGAAGTACTTCCCCGCCGGTACCGAGGTGATTGGCGCAATTGTGATTCCGGGGATTGTTGTGGGAATGGTGGCATTGATGCCTCTGGCGGGGCGCTGGCGGCTCGGTCATCGCTTCAACATTGGTTTTACGGCTGCGCTGCTGGCCGGAATCGGGCTGCTGACCTGGCAGGCCTACGCGTACGACAATGCCGACCCCGACTTTGTGGCGGCCCGCGAGGCCGCGAATGCGGCCGCCAGCCGCGCGATTGACCTTGCCGAAGCGCCCAATGGAATTCCGCCGGGCGGCGCCCTGGAGCTGTTGCGCAACGATCCCCTGAGCCAGGGTCCGCGCCTCTTTGCCGACCGCTGTGCGAGCTGTCACAGCTACGACGGACACGATGGCCTGGGCAATCCGCTTGCCGAAGCGCCGACCGCACCCGATCTGAAGGGATTTGCCAGTCGCGAGTGGGTCACCGGGCTGCTGGATCCGGCGCAGGTCGCCGGGCCGCACTACTTTGGCGGGACTGCTTTTGCGCGGGGCCGGATGGTGCGGATGGTGCAGAGTCGCATTGCCGGGTTCGATGCCGAGGAGCGGGCGGCGCTGGCACGGGTGGTCAAGGCGCTCTCGGCCGAAGCCGCGCTTCCCGGTCAGGCAGCCGTGGACGAGGCCGAGCAGGGAGAGATCGAAGAGGGGGCCGGGCTGATGGCTTCGGAGGCGATCGGCTGCACGCAGTGCCACGAGTATCGGGGCGTCTTCGAGCGGAGGCTGGGGCCGGATCTGACCGGATATGGATCGCGGGAGTGGTTGGGCGCCTTCATTCGCAATCCCGCGCACCCGCGCTTCTATGGCGACCGCAACGATCGCATGCCATCATTCGGGCGTGATGAAATTCTGAGCGAGCGCGAAATTGATCTGCTGACGGACTGGCTGCGCGGAGATTGGTGGCGGCCGGATTCGCGGTAGAGGGGGGCCGGGCTACGGATTTCGGGCGGTGCCAGAAGATTTCTTGGGAAACGCCCCATTCAGGGATCGGCGCGCGCCGAAAGGCAGAGGTTGCGTCCTCATCTTTGCGGGGATGCTTCGCAGCGCTTTCGCCAGTACCGCGCCAGACCCCACCACGAATCGCGAAATCCCGACGCAATTTCATATGTTTTTGTGCTTTGGGCATCCAGATCATTGCCCAGGCGCGCGGTCATCCAGGCGGCGAAGGCTTCGGCCCGGTCGACGTCGCTGGCAAGGTCGTGTCGGTCAAGAGATTGTCGCACCCAGTCGGCCCACGCATCCAGCTCGCTGTCAAGCTCGGCGAAGTGTTGCACAATATTGTGATATGATCCGAAGTGCGTCGGCACAATTCGCTCTGGATTCCGCGCCAGAATCCGCTTCATGCTGGCCTTCCACTGCGGCACATCGATGTCGGGAGGTGGCGTGACCGGCAGCACCGGACCCGTGCCGACGCGAATGCCACCCACATCGCCCACCCACGCCGTTCGGGTTGCGGAATCGAAGTATGCAACATGATGACGCGCGTGACCCGGTACATAGGCAACATCGAAGCGCCGCCCGCCGATGTCGAGATGCGCGTCTTCGTCCACCCGGGTGAGCGCGGCAGGGGGCACAGGCAGAAACCGGCCCCAGAGCAAATCCATGGCGTCGCCGTAAATGCGTTCGGCCGAAGCAAGAAGCCGCGCGGGATCGATCATGTGGGGGGCGCCGACGCTGTGAACAAACACTTTGGCATGAGGTGTTTCGGCAAGGAAGGCGCCGGTGGCGGTCGCGTGGTCAAGGTGGATGTGCGTAAGCAGGATGGCACGGATATCGGCGAAATCATGGCCGAGCGCAGCCAGTCCTGCGCGCAGGGATGGGAGCCGCGCCTCGGGGCCGGGATCGACCAGCGCAACTCCGCCCTCGGGCAGCGCCAGCACCCCAACCCCGATGATCGAGGGGCGTCCCTGGTGAAAGAGGTCGATGAGGGCGTCGCCGTGGCCGAGATCGTGGATGGCAAATTCGCTCAATGCAGATCTCCGGGGCCGTTGTCCTGCTGGGTCGTCATCGGACTCTGGTGTGTTCCCCACTTCTCGAACCACTTGCGGAGATACAGTTGCGTGCGGAGGAAATTGGAGGGGCGGCGACTTGTGCCATGCCATTCGCCCTGAAAGCGCACCATGACCGTGGGCACGCCCAGATATTGCAATGCCTGGTACATCTCTTCGGTTTGCGGCATCGGTGTGCGAATGTCCATCTCGCCGGTCAGAAACATGGTCGGAGTTGTGACATTGCCTACATAGAAGATGGACGATCGGTCGATCCATTCGGCCGGGTCTTCCCAGAAGGGCTTCTCAAAGGTTCGCATATAGCTGATTGCGTCCGATGTGCCCATGGCCGAGATCCAGTTGACAATGGGACAGTTGGCCGATGCCGCGCGGAAGCGATCGGTATTGCCGACGATATAACTGGTCAGGATGCCGCCGCCGGAGCAGCCATAGACAAAAAGATTGTCCGGGTCGATATAGCCGCGGGCAAGCACCTCGTCCACGCCCTTCATGAGGTCGGGAAAGTCGGCGCCGGGGTAATCGTGATTGATGGCATTCGCGAACTCCGTTCCGTAGCCGGTCGAGCCGCGGGGATTGGTATACAGAACGACATAATCATTCGCGGCATGTTCCTGAAATGCAAAGTTGAAGCCGCCATTGTACATGGCATGGGGGCCGCCATGAATTGCCAGCATGAGCGGATAGCTGTGCGACGGATCGAATCCGGGAGGCTTCACAATCCAGCCCTGCACCCGAAAGCCGTCGGTGGATGCGTACCAGATCTCTTCCACCTCGCCCAGTTGTACATGATCGAGCAGGTCGGCATTGACCCTGGTCAGGCGGGTGACCGCTTCGGGGTGGGTAAGGTTGAAACGGTAGATGTCGCCCGGCTCATGCGCGCTTGCAATGGTGCCCACCGCCACGCCATCGGCAGAGAAGGAAGACATTGCGAAGAGCCAGTCATCTGATGTGAGCATGCTCACGCCCCGACCAAGCGAGACAAAGTGAAGCTGGCGGTAGCCGTCGCGACTGACATTGAAGTAGAGGCCGCCGCCATCGGGCGCCCAGGTCATGGTCCCCACCTGGCGATCATGGTCCCCCGAGATAACCCGCGAACCCGATCCATCGCGATTCATGACATGAATTTTGACATTGCGATAGGTGTCGTCATGCGCATCGATTCCGGTATAGGCGATCAGGGAACCATCGGGCGAGGGGACTGGATTGGCGTCGGGGCCGCGGCGATGGGTAAGCTGCCGGATCTCGCCGCTCGCTACCCGAACCGCATAGATCTCGGATTCCTGCCAGTGTTCGGGGCGGTGCGCCTCTTCGTGACGGAAGGAGGTGAAGTAGATCTCCGTGCCATCGGGACTCCATGCGATCGATGAATGATTCCAGTCGCCATCGGTGAGTTGCCGGGGAGTGCCGCCCGCCGCCGGAACCACAAAGACATGCGTCCAACCGGTATCGACATACCCTACACCATCGCGTTTGTAGGCGGCGCGCTCCACAACCTTGGGCTCACGCTCCCACCGGGCGCCGGTCGGTCGGTCGGGAAGGCTGACGCCGGCAAACTCGGCCCGGTCATCGACGCGGCTGGTAAAGGCGATCCACTCGCCATCGGGCGACCAGCGCGGACCGGATGGAGCATTCTCCATGCGCGTCACCTGGGTGGACAACCCCTCGGCATCCATCCAGCGCACATGGATCTGCGCGCCGCGGGGATCGCCCGGAGCCATATAGAGAATGCGACTGCCATCGGGCGACCACAGCGCGCCACCGCCATCCACCAGATGCCGCTTCCGGGCCCCATCCACATCCATCATCCAAAGCGAGGACTCGCGCGAATCGCCAACCGGATTGATCCGCCCCCGCGTGTAGACAATGCGGCTGCCATCAGGAGAAATCTGCGGATTCGACACCGACTCCATCTCGAGATACTGCTCTAGCGCAAGGTGTTGCTGCGCCATTCCGGGCGACGCCACAGCAAGGAAGAGACCCACCGGCAGCCAGAGCGTGGCGGCGCGCAGAACGAAGGGGGAGGCAGTGGGGGAAGAACGCTTCATTGCGATATCTCCTGTATCTGTGGTGTGAGATCGGGGCAGCCGGCATCGACGCCCCGCGCGAAATCAGGTGCCACTCGAATGCCGCTCAACATGGTCTATGGATACGGACCGCTCTGCTATCCCAGCAAGCGATCGATGGTCAGAAGAAGCCCGATCCCGATAACCATGAGCGTTCCCAGCCGAATCGTCATGCGGTGCTGGAGATCTGCCAGGCCGGTCCTGATTTCCGTGGCGAGCTTTTCGATCTCGCTACGGATTTCGGTCTCCATCTGCTTCATGTCGGCCCGAATCCCGGTCTCCATCTGCTCCATGTCAGCTCGGATCCCCGCTTCCATTTGCTTCATGTCGGCCCGGATCCCCGCTTCCATTTGCTTCATGTCAGCCCGAATTCCGGCCTCCATTTGTTTCATGTCAGATCGAATCCCGGTCTCCATCCGTTCCATGTCGGCCCGGATCCCGATCTCCCCGGCCTCCATCTTTTCCATGTCGGCCCGGATCCCGATCTCCCCGGCCTCCATCTTTTCCATGTCGGCCCGAATCCCGGCGTCCATCTGCTCCATGTCGGCTCGGATTCCAGTCTCCATCTGCTTCATGTCGGCTCGGATTCCAGTCTCCATCTGCTTCATGTCGGCCCGAACGCTGTCGAACCACTGTCGGCCCACGACACGGAGATCCTCGAAATCCTGCCGGGTCGCGACACGGAAATCATCGAGCTCCTGCCGGGTCGGAAACTCTTCCGTGAGGGTACCCGCGAAGGTACTGACCAAAACCGTGGCCTGGGTCTCGTCGAACCCGGCCTCGTTGCGCAGCCTTGTGGCTGCCTTCAGCGTATCGAATCCCATCATGGCCTCCTAATCATGCAGGGTTGCGAAGGGGAGCGCCACCCCCTGCCGGGAGGTCGCGCCCGCGGATGATGCCCAACGTGGGCTGTATCCGCACCGGCCAGACCCCTCGTTCCACGGAATGGATTCGATCCATTCACCACCGGAACCGACTGCCCGTGTGCGGAGACCGGCAGGCTGGGACAGGCCGATCAGAAAACCATCAGCAACTCCGAACCGGGCTCCCGTCGGCTTCTCCTTTCGTGCCGGCGCAACGGGGCGGAATCGCGGCTCCGGCCCCTGCGCGGGCCGGCCAGGGGGGCGACCGGGGGGACCGGGTGCGCGCGCACCCACTCATCCAGGGGGAAGACTTCGACGGCCCCGATCGGTCCTCGATCGGATGCGGACCGGGTACCCCGGCCTGGACGACAGCGTTGCCCTCAGACAGCTCTTGCACCTGTCCGCGACAGGGTTCAGTTTGTGCGCGCCACCAGATCGTACATGCGCACGTACTCTATATCCAGATCGTCGGTCCACACGCCGAGCAGGTAGTCTTCGCCGATCTCGAAGACCTCAAGGTTTGTCGGGATTGCGATAGTCCCGAGCGAGACCCCCGCGCTGTCGAAGACGGACCACAGTCGGGTCGGGAGGGAAGGGTTGTCGAAGTTTGTCTCTTTGACCCAGGCGTCGCGGTGGGCCGCAGTGAGCGGGCGAGATGCGTTGGCGCGACGGACAATGCGAACGATCCGGTTTTGATGGCTGTCGATCAGGTCAATGTTGAAGTTGCGGGTGTTGCCGAAAGCCAGAAGATCGCCGTTGGCATCGGCCTCAAAGCTTGGCATGAAGGGATTGCGCACGCCCGAAATGTTGATAAGGCCCGCACCGCCACTTGTCCTCATGAGCCAACGCTGATCTCCCAGCGCTATCCACAACGGTGAAGCCATCGGCGACCGCACCCGGATCGGCGCACCCGAGGGCGAACAAAACCGGAACAATCGGTGCGCGCCCACATGTCGCCCTGGAGCCCTGTTCACACATTTGTCGCACGCCTTTTCCGCTTCCGGATTCATTCGGGGCCGAAATGGAACCCTGCGCAGCGCCACCCTGCCTATGTTTGCGAGGTCGGGTCCGATATCTCCGCCGAGCCCGAGAGGCTGGGTCGCAGATCGAGGGTGACCTCGGCGGCAACGTGCCCGATGTCGGCCCGGTCCTTGATCGCGTCGCGAAGCCGGGGCTCGATCTTGCGGTAGGCGGCCATGACGCCGTCGCGGAGACGGAGGCGCAGAACCTTCATGGCATTGACATCGGGACGGCTGGTGCGGGTCTGTTTCCTGGCCTCGTCCAGATCTGCGGGAATGATCCGGAAGGGCACAACCCCGACATCGTCGTGGCGTTCATTGTCCAGATAGTGGATTGAAACGCTGACATCGCCGCGGGCGGAGCGATCCCGAATGTCGCCTACGGTCTGGAAACGGGCGGCGAGAGGCTCCATCGCAGCCTGCCGCGCGGCGCTCCGGTAGCTGGCCTCGACCAGAGCAAAGAGGCGGCGCAGGCGCTCCGGGGTGGTCGCGTCGGGGTCCGGCGCGGTGGAGTCCATCTCCTTTCCCCTTGCCTGACGATCGTTCAGCGAGAGAACCCGGTCCATATCGCGATCCCGGCCCCGGTCGATGCGGTTCAGGATTCTGTCTGTCATTCGATTGTATCTCATTTGCTGTCCTCATTTCTGTCATCGAAACCGGAAGGGATCACGCCCCGGACAGAGGCGGTGGTTCAGTCATTTTGCGGTTCAGGATCCGGCAGTCCGGCAATCCGCGCGGGGAAGCGGAGATCGGAATTGCCGACCCGGTCGTTGCGGCGGTAGCTTTGTGGCCCCATCCGAACGGTGCTCCAACGGCCCCCGACGCTTCCGGGAAGTGCAAGGAAGTGCACGGCAGAAGGAAACCCAATGTCGCACATCGAGCAATCACGCACATCCAGTCCCGACCATCGACCGATGATCCCCACCCCATGATCCTTGCGCGATTCGGGCCATTGGGCAAGTCCGCCACTCCACCGCCCCTCCTGGCGGCGGCGCTTTTGACGGCTCCGGCTTCGGCATTCGCCCAGGAGATTGATCTTGGCTACAGGGTACCCGCCACCGAAGCGATCCACTACCGGGTTGAGAGCTCGACCCGGCAGGAAATGACTTCGCCGCTCGGAAATATAGGCTATTCCTTCGACACCGAAATCATCCTCGCCGCCACCTTTGCCGAAACACCCGGGGGATTGCGCGTATCCGCCACGGTGGACAGTGTGCGGGCGACGGTTACCGGCCCATTGCAGACGCGCGAGCTGGCTCCGGAGATCAGGGGCGCCTACCACCTTCGTCTGTCTCCGCGCGGCGAGGTTCGCGCGATCGCTCTGCCCGAGCTGCCCGGCATGACCGCAGCGGCCATCCCCATCAGCGCAGTGGCCCACGAGCTCTTTCCCCGTCTTCCGGGAACCCGCGTCGCCCCCGGCCATCGGTGGCGCGGCAGGGTGAGATGGACGGTCGAGGGTTCGCAGGGCCCGGCGACCACAAACGACACCGAATTCCGCTACATGCTGAGAGACGATACCATTGTTGCCGGACGGACGTTACTGAAGATTGAACTGGTCGGAGAGGGCAGACTCGAGGCGCAGACAACGATGAATGGGGTGTCGGTCGCGCTGACGGCATCCGGTTTGGTTGAAGGGTGGGCGCTTTGGGATCCCGGCGACGGAGTTCTTCACAGCATGGAGACCCGCTATGCGTACGCGGGAAGTGCGGCCACCGCGCTCGGAGCCTTGCCCGTCACGGTACGGAGTCGCACAATACGCGAGAGAACAAGAATCGCCGACAATCCTCTATGACGACGCCCGTCTCCCCCCTCCCCGCTGCCAAAGACCCCATTCCCAATCCGAAACGAACCGAGGCCCCGGAATGAATGACAATCTGCCGAGCGAAATGAACGCCCCTGCAGCGCAAGACCAGACGCTTCCTCCGCGTCCGCCCTTCTTCAGGCGGTTGTGGATGGTTCCGGTGACGCCGACCGAGCTCTTCACGCTTCTGGCGCAGAACCCGGCCTGGTTCCCCATGACGCTCTTTGCCATGGCGGTCGGCACGCTGGGCGTGATGGCGATTCCGAGCGAGCTGATCCGGGAGATCTCCATGCAGGGCCAATCGCCTGAAGCTGTCGAGGCGATGAGCGCCATGTCGTCAACTCTCCTCAGGACAATGACGCTCGTAGGCACCTTTGTGGGGATCCCGTTCATGGTCGTTTTCTCCAGCGTGGTCGTCTGGGTGATCTTTTCCTTCATGCGCGGCGACGAAGCCCGCTTCAAGCAGCACCTGGCCGTGGTGGCGCACACCACCGTGATTACAGTGGTGATTCCGACACTCGTGAATGCGGCCATCGCGCTCGCGGGCGGAACGCCGCCGACGTTCACGTTGGGAAGCCTTCTCCCCATGCTGTCCGAGGGGTATCTGGCCAATGTGCTGAATGGGCTACAGCTCTTCAATATCTGGGGAGCGCTGGTCGCCGGGATCGGGATTGCGGCCATTGATCCGCGGCGGAGTGCGACCCCCACCGCTGTCATCACCCTTGGTCTGGTGATTGCCATCGCGATGGTGCTCGGAGTCTTCCGCTGACCCTCTCCGAGCCGGAGTCCGCTGAACGCGGCGGATCCCCGACAAACTGGCGCGCCCGCTCCATTCTGATTGTCGCCGCGCTGGCGACGGCCTTCCATCTCTATGGTGCCGGCGTTTCCCCCTTTACCGCGCTGGTGCAGCGGCCACTTCACTTTGCGCTCATGGCGACGCTGGCGCTCCTGGGGGTCGGCGTGCGGGTGGTTCCGCGAAGCCGAATCGGCTGGGGATTCAATCTGGGGCTGGCCGCCCTGGTTGCACTCTGCGCGCTCTATCTGGTGTCGCAGAACGAGGCGCTGGTGGCGCGCTCCGGCAGCCCCACCCCTCTCGATCTGGCCGCAGGCGCAGTTGTGGTGGTCTCGGTTCTCCTCCTGGCTCGCCGCGCAACCGGCTGGGGACTGGTCGTCGTTGCGAGCGGGGCGCTTCTCTATGCACTGGCCGGGCCCTGGCTTCCCGGGGTGCTCGCCCACCGCGGCTACGCGCCCGCGCGCATTGTCGAACAGCTCTTCCTCTCGACCGAGGGCATCTGGGGTGTGCCACTGGGCGTTTCGGCCGATTTCGTCTTTCTTTTCGTCCTTTTCGGAGCCTTTCTCGACGTTGCCGGCGGCGGCGGCCTTCTGATCTCGCTGGCAGACCGGGTGGCGGGACGCACCCGCGGCGGGCCGGCCAAAACGGCAGCGGTGGCGAGCGCCTTCATGGGGTCGCTCTCGGGGAGCGCGGTGGCGAATGTGGTGACGACCGGCGCCTTTACCATTCCCCTGATGCGGCGATCGGGGTTTCGGCCCTTCTTTGCGGGCGCGATCGAGGCCACAGCCAGTACGGGCGGTCAGCTCATGCCGCCGGTCATGGGCGCGGGCGCCTTTATCCTCGCCACCTGGACCAACATTCCCTACGCCCAGGTGGCGCTGGCGGCCGCGATCCCTGCCCTGCTCTACTATGCGGCGCTGCTCTGGGCCATCCACTTCCGCGCGGCGAAGATGGGGCTCGAGGGCACGGCGGCGCGGCGTGGCGACCCGATTCTGGCGCGCATCCACCTGCTGCTGCCCGTTCTGATTATTGTGACCATGCTGGCGCTGGGGCGTTCACCGATGCGGGCCGCCTTCTGGGGCGTCATCACCTCGGTTGTTGCGGCCTTCCTGGTTCCGGCAACCCGTCCGGCGCTGCACGACCTTGGCCGGGTACTGCGCAAGGCGGCGGCCGGGTCGGTTCAGGTCGCGGCGGCCTGTGCGGCGGCCGGAATCGTGGTCGGCGTGGCATCGCTCACCGGAATCGGGCTGCGCATGTCGGAGCTGATCGTGGTCGTCTCGCAGGGGCACCTCCTTGTGGCGCTGATCCTGACCGCCCTGGGATCAATCGTCATGGGAATGGGACTTCCGACCACCGCCGCCTATGTGGTTCTCGCGGCGCTGGGGGCGCCGGCTCTGGTTGAGCTCGGGGTGCCGTTGCTGGCCGCGCATCTCTTTATCTTCTACTTCGGGTGCATATCGAATGTCACGCCTCCGGTCTCGCTGGCGGCCTATGCGGCGGCCGGAATTGCCGATTCGCCCCCGCTGCGCACTGCCTGGACCGCCATGGGGCTCGCGTCGGCCGGTTTTCTGGTGCCCTTCATGTTCGTCTACGCCCCGGCGCTGATTCTCGATGGGTCGGCCGTCGCAATTGTCGTCACCTCGCTGACCGCCCTGATCGGCGTGGTGGCGCTGGCTGGAGCCGTAATCGGATATATTCGCGGGCCGCTGAGTCTCTGGCGCCGGGGCGTGCTGGTCGTGGCGGCGGTGGCGCTGATCCTTCCGGGTGCGCTCTGGGATGGAGTCGGACTGGCTCTGCTGGCGGGCGCGGGCCTTGCGGCAGGGGCGGGCGGCGCCGGAAAGGAAACCATGAATCGGCCCTTCGCCAATCAGGGGGGAGAGGGATAGAGAATGATTCGACGCACACGCGGCATGATTGTCGGACTGCTTGCTGTCCTGACAGGTCTCTCTGCCTGCGGGGATTCGGCTCCGCAGCAGTACCTGAGCCTGGGAACGGCGGGCACCGGCGGAATCTACTACCCGCTCGGAGGCGCCATTGCGGCCCGGCTGTCGGTCAGTGATTCGCTGCGACAGTACACGGCCGAGGTCAGCGGGGGATCGGTCGAGAATGTCAATCGCCTTCGCATGCGGCAGATTGATCTGGCGTTCGCGACCGGCAACACCGTCTTCGAGGCCGGCACCGGAGGCCAGGACCACGAAGATGCGGTCGCGGGGCTGCGCATTCTGGCGCCGCTCTACCCGAACATGACCCATATCGTCGTTTCGCGAAGTTCGCCGGCGATCTCGGTTGCGGATCTGGCCGGGGCGGCGATCTCGGTGGGCGCGCCGGGCAGCGGCACCGAGCAGATGTCGCGGCGGATTCTCGAGGCGTACGACCTGAACTACGACGACATCGATCCCCGCTACCTGACCTTTAACGAGTCGGCCACCGCCCTCAGGGATGGCGCGATCGATGCGGCGATCTTCTCGGTCGGGTATCCGGCGGCGGCGGTCCTGGAGGCGACAACGACCGGGGGCGCGCGACTTCTGGCCATGGAGAGCGAGCGCGTGCAGTATCTGCGCGACCGCTACCCCTACTTCGTCGGAGGCGAGATACCGGCCGGCACCTATCCGGGCGTGGACGAACCGCTCTACACCGCCGCGATCATGAACTGGGTGGTTGGAATGGAGGATCTGCCGGGCGAAATCGTCCAGCACCTCCTCGACCTGCTGACGGTGGAGCGTGTGGCGCTGGCGCAGGTACACGAGATGGTGAACCAGATCGATATGCAGCAGTTGCGGAATGCGCCGATCGCTCTGCACCCGGTCAGCCGGGCGTGGGTCGACGACAACGCCCCGAATCGGGCTGGAGCCGGTGGAGCGCGGCCCGCCGGTCCGCACGCGACGGCAGGATCCTGACCCCCCGATGAAGAACGCAACCCATGGTCTGGAGTGCCAGCGCGCCGCCTTTTCGCTCCCTCCCGACGCCCACTATCTCAACTGCGCCTACATGGGCCCCCTTCCACGGGCTGCCGAAGAGGCCGGGATCGCGGGACTTCGCGCCAAACGATTCCCCCAGGCGATTGCCCCCGCCGACTTCTTCGCTCCGGTCGATGCGCTGCGCGCGCGCTTTGCCCGCCTGATCGGGGCGCCGGATCCGAACCGGATTGCCACCGTGCCTGCGGTTTCGTACGCGATCTCGACGATTGCGCGCAACACCGAAGCCGGGCCGGGGCGAAATATTGTGCTGATTGAGGAGCAGTTTCCGGGCAATGTCTATCCGTGGCGCCGTCTGGTGGCAGAGCGGGGGGGCACGATACGCATGGTGGAGCGGCCTGCAGAGGGGATGGGGGGCGAGCGATGGACGGAGCGCATTCTGGAGAGCATCGACGACGCCACGGCTGCAGTGGCGATGGGAACCGTGCACTGGACCGATGGAACGCGCTTTGATCTGGGGCGGATTCGCGAGCGAACGCGCGAGGTGGGGGCCGCGCTGGTGCTGGATGGAACCCAGAGTGTGGGCGCGACACCCTTCGATGTGGCCGCCCTCGACCCCGACGCCCTCGTCGCCGCCGGATACAAGTGGCTCCTGGGCCCCTATTCGCTGACGCTGGCATGGTTCGGCAAGCGCTATCTGAATGGCATCCCCCTAGAGGAGACCTGGGGCGCCCGCCGCGGATCGGAGAACTTTGCGGGCCTCGTCGATTACACCGACGCCTACCAGTCCGGCGCCCGCCGCTTCGATGTCGGACAGCGGAGCAACTTTGCCCTGGTTCCCGCGCTGACCGCCTCAATCGATCTGGTGCTACAGTGGGGTCCGGCGCGGATTTCGGCCTATGTGGAGGATTTGACCCGGGATCTCTTCCCCCGATTGCGCGCTCTGGGCGTTCAGGTCGAGAGGTCGCCATGGCGCAGCCCGCATCTCTTCGGTCTGGGGTTGCCGGCCGGGGCCGATCCCGGGACGCTGAAGGCGGCGCTGGATCGTCGCCGGGTGGGGATTTCCTTTCGGGGGCCGCGGGTGCGGGTGTCACCCAATGTCTACAACACACCCGCCGATGTGGAGGCGCTGGTGGCCGCCTTCGAAGAGGGATTGCGATAGCGGTTCGGGGGTGGGGGTCATGGCCTGCACCCCGGTTCGACCATCGGGAATCAATCCGTCAACGTACTGTAAGTCCAAGTCCGACTACGATTTGCGCAAAATCCCCTACGGCGATTCCTCGCGCCTCGAACCACCCTTGGCGGACTTCGAGGGCCATGGCGGTTGCAATCCCCGAATCGATCAGCGTCTCGTCGCGCGCCTCCATCTGCCTGATTCCGGCAATGCGGTTGTGTTCGTCGAAGAAGGCAATGTCAAGCGGCACGAAGGTGTCCCGCATCCAGAAGGAGCGCTCTTCGCTGCGTGGAAAGATGAAGAGCATTCCGGTGCCGTCGGGGACCGCGTCGCGGTTCATCAGACCTCGTTCGCGGGTGTCGGGTGTCGTGGCCAGTTCGGCCACAACCGTGTCTGCGCCGAAGATCACCCACGCCGTCCCGGCAGCCGGCAGGCGCCGAACCGCTTCCCGGGATTCGTCCATGGAATCGACCGCTCCGCCGCCTGTGCCCGGTCCGCCACCGGCCGACCCCCCATTCCCGGCGCCGCACGCCGCCACCAGCGCAACCGCAAGCGCCAGCCCTCCGCAGACCATGCCCTCCAACGCCCCTCGGCACGGCATCCTCCCTGCCTTCGCCTGTCTTCCGGCTCCGTCTGCGGTATCTTGTTGGGTTCGCGGGCGCGACCGGCCACCCATCCATTTCGCCCTGAATCCATTCATCTCAGGGAACATATTCACCTCCCGGGGAAGCGTGCAGTGACCATTGATCCCGAACTCCTTGAAATTCTCGTCTGTCCCGAAACCGCGCAAACCCTTGCGGTGGCTCCCGACGAGGTGCTGAAGCGCGTCAATGCGGCAATCGCTGCAGGCACCCTCGCCACGCGCGGGGGCGCACCGGTCGGCGAAGCGATCACCGCCGGACTGGTCCGCTCCGATGGCCGGATCCTCTACCCGATTCGCGAGGGCATCCCCATCATGCTGATTGACGAGTCCATCAAGGTTTCGTCGCCCTGAATCCCGCGGCAAGGCGGGCCGGAGTGGTACGGTCATGAACAATCAGATTGCGAACAGCGGGTGAAGGAGGGCGATTCCCCCCTCTCTGGCCGCGGCTTTGCCCGCTTCTACACACCGCTCGCCGCCACGAGCCTGTTGCTGACCGCAACCAACCCGATTCTGGCCGCAGCCCTCGCCCGCTCCACCGATCCGGTCATTGCGCTTGCCGGCTATCAGGTCGCCTTCGCCGTCTGCGGGGTTCTCTATGCCCCCCTTCTGGTTGTGCAACAGGTTGCGGCCGCACGCTTGCTGGCCGGGGGTTCCTTTTCGCCGGTGCGGCGCTTTGCCTGGGCCATGGGTGCGCTCCTCTCGCTGATCGGCGTGCTGGTTGCATACACCCCCATGGGCGATCTGGTCTTTGCGGGTCTTGTGGGCGTTGGACCGGAAGTTCTGCTCGAAGCGGTACAGGCCATGCGCTTTCTCTGGCCGGTTCCCTTCCTCACCGCCGTGCGCGCCTCGCACCAGGGCAGACTTGTGGCCGGCCACAGAACGGTGCCGATCGCGGGCGCCACCGGGGGCCGCACCGCAATTCTGGCAATCGTCGCCTTCGGGTTGCTGGCAACGGGCGGGGGTGCATGGCTGGGAGCCGCCGCCTTCACCGTGGGAATGCTCCTCGAGACCGCCATTGTCGTTTTTGCGCGCACGCCCGGACTGACGCTGGAGCACGACGATTCGCGCCTGGACCGCGAGAATGTGGCACGCTTTTCGGCCCCGCTGATGTTGAATGTGCTCCTCTGGTGGGCCACCCCGCTGATTATCAATGCCGTGCTGGCGCGAACCGCCCGCCCGGATACGGCGCTGGCCGCATTTGCCGTTGTCGAGGCCGTGGGGTGGTTCATTGCCGCGCCGGTGGGTCAGATGCAACATTCGAGCATTGCGCTTGTCCGGTGTTCCGATACGCACCGGCGGGTGCGCTCCTGGGGGGGACTGGTTGCCCTTGCCACAACCGCAATACTTCTTCTGATTGCAATTCCCGCCCTGCGCGAACCCATTCTGGGCGTTCTCTTTGCACTCGACGCAGAGCTGGTGGCGGTGGCCGGACCCGCGCTTCCCCTTGCTGCCGCCTACCCCCTTCTCTACGGGGTTCGCCAGTACTATCAGGGACTCTTTGTGCGTTCCGGGAGGCCGGTTGTGGTTGGGGCGGGAGCAGTGCTGCGGGTCGCCGCAATCATCGTGGCCGCTCTGCTTGTGCCGAAAGCCCTGCTGGGCGGAGCGGTACTGGGAGTGGGGCTGGCCGTCTTCGGGTTGAGCGTCGAGGGGATCTTCCTGATTCGGTCCTGCAGCCGGACCGTTTTGCCCGAGCTGCGCGCGCACCGCAAGGCCAAGGTCAATCCGGAGGCGTTCGAGGGAGTATCGTAGTGGGGGTGCTCGCGCTCAGGCGCTCCGCCGTTGCTTCAGAAAATCAAGCATGACAAACTGCCCCAGCGTCATCGGCGACACGAAACAGGCCTTGCCCCGGGAAATTGTGGTCAACCGTCGGACAAAACGCACAAGGTATTCATCCTGCGCCAGCATGAAGGTGTTGATTGGAATTCCGGAGCGTCGGCAGGCGGCCGCCTCCTGGTAGGTGGCCTGAAGAATTCGCCGGTCAAGTCCAGCAGAATTGCGGTAGATTCGGCCGCGCGGAAGGGTAATTGCGCTGGGTTTGCCATCGGTAATCATGATAATCTGGCGCATATCCTGCTTCTGAGCCCGGAGCACCCGCCGCGACAGCTTCAATCCCTCGGCCGTATTGGTGTGGAAGGGGCCGACCTGTGCACTTGCCAGCCGCGCCAGCGGAATTTCGGTTGCACGATCGCCAAAGGTGACCACCCGAAGCGAATCGCCGGGGTAGCGGGTGCGAATCAGGTGATGCAGCGCAAGTGCAACCTTCTTGGCGGGAATGAAGCGATCTTCGCCATAGAGCACCATCGAGTGCGAGATATCCAGCATGAGCACCGTTGCACACGACGAGCGATATTGTGATTGGTGAACCATCAGATCGCGATAGTCAAGCTCAATGGGAATTGCCGGCCCCCTCCGACCGATCGCATTCCTCAACGTTTCGGCAATGTCCAGATTGAGGGTGTCGCCGAACTCCCAGGATCGGCTTCCCGCGTCTGCATCCACGCCACTTGCGGTCTCGCGGGTTTCGTGTCCCCCCGCACTGGAGCGGCCAAGGGGATTGAGCAGGGTGCGCAACGCCCGGTAGCCCAGAAAATCCAGACCCTTTCGGGTCATCTGGAAGTGGACCTGCTCTGCCGCCTCGCGCGCTTCGTCCACCGTCGCCATTCCGGGCCCGGCTCCCGGTCCCGTCCCTGTTTCGCCCTCGCTCAGCGTCAGATATCCCTCCTCGACCATCTTCTCGACAAGCCGGTCCAGGAGCTCGGCAATCTCGCGGCGCACCTCCGGATCGCCGGGATCGTCGGCCCGAAGCTCCTTAAGCATCTCCGGCGTGAGCTGACCGGTCGCGACGAGTGCCTGCAGCAACGCCTGCTTGAGCGCATCGACCGACGAGGTGTCTTCCAGCCCGGACCAGCCCCAGTAGGGGTGAAAGTGCGGACCACCGGCGAATCCGCCATCCAGCAGAAACTCCGAGAGCCGCTCGATCAGGCTCTCGAGGTTGAGTGCGTCGGCAGGGTTCTGGCTGTAGCGTGTGTAGGTTGTAATGCGCATGGCGGAGTGCAGAATGGGGAGCTGAAACGCACCGTCGGCGACCAGTCTGCGCACCTGTGACTGTCGCAAGGAGAGCGTCGGCAAAATGAATCTCGACGACCGGCAGGCAATCGGCAACGTTCGGCGTTCGCTGCGGAAGTTCTTCGATCTGCATGGGCGCGATCTGCCCTGGCGCAGGGAGCGAACCCCCTACCGGGTGCTGATCTCCGAGATCATGCTGCAACAGACGCGCGCCGAGGTGGTGCGTGTCCGCTATGGACACTGGCTGCAACGATTTCCGGGGTGGCGCGAGCTGGCCGCCGCCTCGCTCGATGAGGTTCTTCTGGAATGGAAGGGACTGGGGTACTACGCGCGGGCGCGCAATCTGCACCGCACGGCCCACATCGTCTGTGCGCACCATGGGGGAGAGCTGCCCGCAGAGGTGAAGGCGTTGAGGGCCTTGCCCGGAGTGGGGGAATATACGGCGGGCGCGGTGGCGAGCATTGCCTTCGGCAAAGCCGTGCCCGCAGTCGATGGGAATGTGCGCCGAGTGCTCTGTCGCCTTCTGGATCTGCCCAACCCCGGGGCCTCGGTGCTGCGCGCGGCTGCTACCCGGCTCCTCGATCCCCCTCGGCCCGGCCACCATAACGAAGCCATGATCGAACTGGGCGCTACGGTATGCACCCCCCGCGCGCCTCGCTGTCCTCGCTGCCCGGTGCGTCCTCACTGCGCCGCCCACCACTTGGGCACGACGCTGGAACGCCCCCTGCCACAGCCCCGCAAACTACCGCGACGGGTCGAGTTTGCGGTTGCCGTGGCGATCAACGAGGCGGGCCAGCTTCTCGTGGTGCGCCGTCCGACCGAGGGGCTGCTGGGGGGCATGTGGGAGTTTCCTGCGGCCGAGTTCACCTGCCCGTTGCCGGGACCGGATCGCGATTTCCGCACGATCGAAGAAGCCCCCAACAAGAATACTGAAGCTCATTTTCAAAAATCACACAACTTCAAGTCAGACCATCAATTACATGATTCATTATTGATTTTGACAGATCAAGTCCACAACCCCGGGGATCCGATCATACCCGCCCTGGAGCGCTTGGCCGAACTGGGCCTTCAGGGGATCGTGCACGCTGTCCTGGCTCCGATCGGTCATCTCTTCACGCACCTGCGCGCCCGCTATCACCCTGTTGTCATCCAGACCGCTACTTCCGCCACCCCCGCGTCTCCCGACGAAGCGCCAACTGCGCCACTCCCCGCGCTGCGCTGGGTTGCCCCCGCCGACATCGATTCCCTTGCCCTTCCGGTTGCCCAGCAGAAGATTGCCGCGGCAGTCCGGTCCGGCAGCTAATGCGGAGACGCCCCCCGGTAGGCACCGCCCCGGGTCCGGCTGATCAACTTGTCGCCCACCAGTCCCTCCAGGATCAGCTCGCAGGCGCCGGCCCTCACCCCGTCGCAACTGCCCTCGGGTGCATGACCCAGCTCTTCGGCAGCCTCAAGCAGGCCGGGAATCTGCCGGAACCCCTCGACACATGCCGCGGCCAGGGCATCTTCGGAGAGCTGCATGACCCCGCCGTCATCGAAGTACTCGACGATGCCGGTGAAATCCACCGCGCTCTCGGGGTTGTAGCTCATTGAGGCGCTTTTGAGGATCAGATTGCGCGCAATTCGCGCCGCACCCTGAAGCTCGCCCTCGTATTCGAGCTCCATCTTGCCGGTGATGGCCGAAAGCGAGGCATGAATGTCGCCAATCCGGGGCACAACCCGCTCCTCGCCGGTCCGCAATGCGCGCTGTTCGGCATTCGAGATCGCCGTCTCCAGGAGAGCGATCGGCATGCGCTGGCTGACTCCACTGCTCTGATCCACATGGCGGCTGCGCCGGGCCGCAAAGGCCACTCTCTCAATCACTTCGCGCACAAATTCGGGCACCTGCACCGGCAATCCCCCACGGTCGGTCCAGGCCTCCTGCCCGGTAATCGTCATGCCGGTCTCGATAAGCTCCGGGTCGTGGGTGCGGATCTCGGCCGCAATCCGGTCCTTGAGCGGGGTGACGATCTTGCCGCGCGCCGTGTAGTCCTCCGGATTCGCGGTAAAGGCCACGACCAGATCGGGGCGCAGCCGAACCGGATAGCCCTTGATCTGCACATCGCCCTCTTCGAGGATGTTGAAGAGCCCGACCTGAATCCGGGGCGCGAGGTCGGGAAGCTCGTTCATGGCGAAGATTCCGCGGTTTGCGCGCGGCAGCAGACCGAAGTGCATCGTCAGTTCGTCTGCAAGGGTGTGGCCACCCCGGGCCGCCCGAATCGGATCGAGGTCGCCGATCACGTCGGCGATGGTCACGTCGGGAGTGGCCAGCTTTTCGAAGTAGCGCTGCTCCGGCGCCAGCCACTTGATCGGCGTGTCGTCTCCCTCTTCGTCCACGCGCAGCCGTCCGGCGAGAGAGAGGGGCGCAAAGGGGTCGTCGTTGACCTCGCTCCCGGCGATCACCGGAATGCCGTCGTCGAGAAAGGCGGTGAGCCGACGCAGAATTCGCGACTTGGCCTGACCGCGAAGCCCCAGCAGGATAAAGTCGTGGCGCGCCAAGATGGCGTTCACGATCTGCGGAATGACCGTATCGTCATAGCCGTGGATGCCCGGAAAGAGGGACGCGCCGCTCTGCAGGTGCCGAATCAGATTGGCGCGCATCTCGTCTCTCACCGAGCGCGAGCGGTAGCCCGACGCCCGCAGCGCGCCCAGGGTTGTGGGTCGGGATTGCGTCATGTGGGTAAATTAACAGTTCGTTCCCTTCGCACCACCTCTACAGGAGCTCGCGTTGTCCCGCAGCCATTCATCCACACCCATCGTTCCCGAACGCTATCAGCCACCGCTGACGACATCCGATCTGATCCTTCGCGAGACCCCCGACGCCGAGGCCGTCCCGCTCGATGTGGTCTTTGTGGGCGGAGGCCCCGCCGGTCTCGCCGGTGCGATCGAGCTTGCGCGTCTGGTCGCCGAGGACAACGAAGCGGGCGCCGGGCCGGGCGAGATCGAGATCGGGGTGCTGGAGAAGGCCGAGAGCCTGGGTGATCACAACCTTTCGGGTGCCGTGGTCAATCCGCGCTCCTTCCGCGAGCTCTTCCCGGGCATGAAGGACGAGGATTTTCCGCTGCGGCGGCCGGTGGGGCGCGAGGCGGTCTTCTTCCTGACCGAAGGAGGCAGCGTCCGTCTTCCCACCCCGCCCACCATGCGCAATCACGGCAATTACATCGGTTCGGTCTGCGAGATCGTGCGGTGGCTCGGCAAACGCGCCGAAGAGGCCGGCGTCATGGTCCTCCCGGGGTTCCCCGCCGAGGGACTTCTGGTTGAGGACGAGCGCGTCATCGGGGTGCGGACGGCGGCGCGCGGCCTGGACCGCGATGGAAATTCGGGGAGCGCGGCGTGGGTACCGCCGGTCGATGTCACCGCGCGCGTTACGGTTCTGGCCGAGGGAACGCGCGGACCCCTTGCGCAGGCCTGGCTGGACTGGCAGAAGATCCAATCCCCCAACCCCCAGATCTACTCACTGGGCGTCAAGGAGCTCTGGCAGGTTCCGAAGCCGCTCGACCGAATCATTCACACCATGGGCTGGCCTCTGCTGAAGGACGGCTTTGGCGGCTCTTTCGTCTATCCACTCGCCGACGATCTGGTTGCGCTGGGACTTGTGGTCAGCCTCGACTACCGCAATGCGCGCCTCGATGTCCACGGGTTGCTGCAACGACTGAAGCATCACCCGCTCTTCCGCAACATTCTGGAGGGGGGAGAGATCCTGGAGTGGGGAGCCCGCACTATCCCCGAGGGCGGCTATCACTCGCTGGCCGCGCGGCGTCATGGAGACGGACTCTGCATTGTGGGCGATGCAGCCGGATATGTCGACGTCGCGTCGCTGAAGGGCATTCACTACGCCATGCATTCGGGAATTGTGGCCGCGCGCGCAATTCATGCGGCGCTCAAGGCGAACGATCTCTCGGCGGCGGGGCTGGCGGGCTGCACCGAGGGGGTCGATCAATCCTTTGTGGGGCGCGACCTGTACCGGAACCGCAATATGCGGCTGGCCTTCAAGAGCGGCCTGGTGCGGGGCGGGGCGAAGGCCTCGCTGGCAATGGCAACGGGCGGACGGATTCCGGGCAGACGGATTGCAACGCCCACCGACGCCGCCGAACCGAAGACGCCGGGCGATTCGATCAACGCCCCCGGACCGCTGGCGATCTCCAAGGTCGATGCGGTCTTCAAGAGCGGAAATCGCACCCGCGACGACATTCCATCGCATCTCCGGATTGGCCCCGAGGTGCCCCCGGAGGTGGCCGAGATGTACGTTCATCTCTGTCCGGCCGGGGTGTACGAAGCAACGCCCGAGGGACTGCGCGTGAATGCGCCCAACTGCGTGGACTGCAAGGCAACCGATGTGCTCGGCCCCAGGTGGTCGCCGCGCGAAGGGGGAAGCGGGCCCCGCTACCGGCGGATGTAACGGCGAAAAACGGCTCAACAACGCAACGGAGAGAGAAGAAATGGCAGATCGGAATGGCAATCAGGGAAACGCTGCGGGCAATGTTGCAGAGATTCCGGCGGGCGGGCCGATTTGCCTCACCGGACGGATCGTGGTCGAGGTGGGGGGAGAGGTGGTGGCCGAGGGCGACGATCTCGCACTCTGCCGCTGCGGCGAATCGTCCAACAAACCCTTCTGCGACGGATCGCACAATGCGGCGGGATTCGACGATCCGGGGGTCATCCAGGGCGGTGCGCTGGCCGGACAGGCCGACTCTGCCGAAGACGCCGCCGTGGTGATCGCCTGCAGTGCCAATGGTCCGCTCCTGGTAAAGGGGCCACTGACGGTGATGGCAGCCGACGGCAAGAGCGTACAGGGAATGAAGGGTGCGCTCTGCAGGTGTGGCCAGTCGGCGCTCAAGCCCTTCTGCGATGGATCGCACCGGGGGGCGGGATTCCGAGCCGAATAGAGGCCGAACAGAGAACAGCCAGAAACCCTTGACAGCGAAAGACCAGGATACAGATGAACAAACGATCCCCCGGGAAGACGCGCACGAAGCGTTCGGCATCGATATGGCTTGCGGGATTCCTTGCCATGGCCGCTGCGGCTCCTGCACATGGCACCCTGCCGGCGGAATCTCCGACCGGCGCCGACACCCTGGCCTACCGGCTTCCCGCTCCACCCGCGGCCACCTACGAGATCACCAACGCATCGTCCCTCAGTGCGGGAACGCCGATGGGGAACATGGAGCTCGACATCGATATTGCCATGACTCTTGAGCTGGCCTTCGCGGCCGCCGAGGGTGGCGAGATGCGGGTCACGGGAGAGGTCACCGCATTCGAGCTCTCCACGAGCGACCCCTTCATGGGAACGCCACAATCCACAGGTCTGGAGGCGGTCGGCGGAGCGCTCGATTTGACCCTGAACCGCCAGGGGCAGACCGGAATCGCCAACAGGCTCACAATGGCCGCACAGATGGAGCAATTCTCGATCTTCGAGACCGTTCGTCACTCCATCTTTCCGCGTCTGCCCGGCCAGGAGGCAGAACCCGGGGCGATGTGGGTGGACACGGTCGCCCAGGTGTTCGACGATTCCGGATCTTCGAACACGACGATCTTCAACTACACCCTTGTCGGCGACACCATGGTCGAAAACCGGATGCTGTCGAAGATCGAGCTGACCGGAGATCTGCGGATCCAGGAGACCGTCACGACTGGCGTGACCACGGAGATGACCACGGAGATGGCGGGACCCTTTAGCGGCTTTCTCCTGTGGGACAGAGAGCGAGGCCTTGTGGCCGGGTCGGAAATCGAACAGACGCTCGAGGGAACCACCAAGGCCTCTGTTACGAGCATGGAGCCGATGTCGGTGCAGATGTCCATGTCGAGCACCGAGAGGGTGCGATTGCTGGAGGCGTCAGAGCGCCCATGACCACAACCGAAGCCGTTCGCATTCATGAGACCGGCGGACCCGAGGTCCTGCGCCACGAGGAAATTTCCCTGGCGGAACCCGGGCCGGGCGAGGTGCGCGTACGCCACGAAGCGATCGGGCTGAACTTTATCGATACCTATCACCGCAGCGGACTCTACCCGGTGGCGGCGCTGCCCGCCGTGATCGGAATGGAGGCTGCGGGGGTGGTCGAGGCCGTGGGACCCGGGAGGAATGGCGGCCCGAGCCTTGCACCGGGCGACCGCGTGGCCTATGGAAGCGTCATGGGAGGGTACGCCGGACAGCGGATCATTGCGGCAGACCGGCTTGTGCATATCCCCGATGGCGTCAGCGACCAAGTTGCCGCGGCAGCCATGCTCAAGGGCATGACCGCCTGGTATCTGTGCCGTCGCACCTGGCGGGTGAAGGAAGGCGAAACAGTGCTTGTACATGCAGCGGCGGGCGGGGTCGGAACCATCCTTTGCCAGTGGTGCAAGGCGCTGGGCGCGACCGTCATCGGAACGGTGGGCAGCCGCGCCAAGGGCGAGTTGGCGCACAGGCATGGCTGCGATCATGTTGTGCTCTATAACGAAGAAAATTTCGTGACGCGGGTGCACGACATAACCAATGGCGCCGGCGTTCCCGTAGTCTTTGACGGAGTGGGAAAAGCCACCTTCGAGGGCTCGCTCGAATGTCTGGCCCGCTTTGGCATGATGATTACCTTTGGCAATGCATCGGGAGCGGTTCCACCCTTCAACCTTTTGCGCCTGAGTGCGCAGTGTCTTACGGTGGCGCGCCCCTCGCTGATGCCCTATGTCGAGCGCCGCGCCGATCTGGAAGAGGCTGCGGGCGAACTCTTCGGGCACATCGGCGCAGGCCGGATCCGCCTGACGATCGGTCAGCGCTTCCCGCTCGCACAGGTCGTCGATGCCCACCGCGCCCTCGAGTCCCGCCAGACGCAGGGCTGCACCGTGCTCCTCCCCTGACCCGGCCGCCTTCAATCTTCACAGACATCCACCTCCTCCCTGCGGACACGCCCTCGCCATGACCTCCTCTTCCAGCGCCTCCGCCCCTGACACGGCAACGCTTCTCTCTGCGCTCGGCCTCGACGCCCTCAATGCGGGCGGCTTCGACGGCGAGTGGATCGGCTCGGGGCCCGAACTCGAGGTCCACACCCCGATCGACGGCTCCCGCATTGCCACTGTGCAACAGGTCACCGAAGACGAGTACGACCGGATTGTGGCGAGTGCCCACCGGGCCTTTCTCGAGTGGCGAAGGGTGCCGGCCCCAAAGCGCGGCGAAGTTGTGCGTCAGATCGGCGACCGGCTGCGACGGCACAAGAGCGATCTCGGCCGTCTGGTCACCCTCGAGATGGGCAAAATCCTGACCGAGGGCGAGGGCGAAGTGCAGGAGATGATCGACATCTGCGACTTTGCAACGGGTCTTTCGCGCCAGCTCTACGGCCTGTCCATGCACTCGGAGCGCCCCGATCACCGCATGTTCGAGCAGTGGCATCCCCTTGGGGTGGTGGGCGTTATCAGCGCCTTCAACTTTCCGGTTGCGGTGTGGAGCTGGAATGCGGCAATTGCGGCGGTGTGCGGCGACGCCGTGCTCTGGAAGCCATCGAGCCAGACTCCCCTGACCGCAATCGCATGTACGCGCATCGCGGCCGACGTTGCCCGCGCAAATGGCTGCGATCCGGCGATCTTCTCGCTTGTGGTGGGGCGCGGCTCCACAGTGGGCGACCGGCTTCTGCACGACCGGCGCATTCCGCTGGTCTCGGCAACGGGGAGCTGCCGCATGGGCTACCGGGTTGCCGAAGTTGTGGGCAGACGCCTGGGCCGCACAATTCTCGAGCTTGGCGGCAACAATGCAATCGTTGTGACCCCTCATGCCAACATGGATCTTGTGCTTCCTGCAATTCTCTTTGGCGCAGTGGGAACGGCCGGTCAGCGCTGCACAAGTACGCGCCGAATTATTGTGCATGAATCGATTCGCGAAGAGTTGACTCAGCGCCTGGTCAGAGCCTACCGCGATGTGCGCATCGGCAACCCCCTCGACCCGGCTACGCTGATGGGTCCGGTGGTGAATCGTCAGGCGGTGGCCGATCTGGAGAATGCGGTGCGTCGCGTCACCGAAGAGGGCGGCGAAGTCCTCTCGGGCGGCGAGCGTCTGGAGGGGGCGAACTATCCGGGCGGCCACTGGGTAACGCCCTGCATTGCCAATGCGCGAAACGAGTTCGAGATCGTTCAGGAAGAGACCTTCGCCCCGATTCTCTACCTGATCGGGTACGGCTCTGCCCGTGCCACCCCGGCCGGAGCCGTCGAGGAGATCGGCGAGGCGATTGCGCTTCACAACGATGTTCCGCAGGGGCTGTCCTCTGCGATCTTCACCGACCATGTGCGCGAAGCCGAGTTCTTTCTCTCGCACCGGGGCAGCGATTGCGGGATCGCCAATGTCAATATCGGAACCAGCGGCGCCGAGATCGGCGGGGCCTTCGGGGGCGAGAAGGAGACCGGGGGCGGGCGCGAATCGGGGTCCGATGCGTGGAAGGCCTACATGCGACGGCAGACCAACACACTCAACTGGAGCCCCGAACTGCCGCTGGCACAGGGCGTGGAGTTCGGATAGGCGGCTTTGGGCAGCGATGGGCAGGCCGGTCAACCGGCACCCGTGCCCGCAGGCAGACGGTCCCCTTTATGCGGGCGGCTCATCGATGTCTTCGCAGAGCGCCGCCAGGTAGCGCTCATAGGTATAGATTCGGCTTCGTTTCCGCCCGGTAATCTCGCACACAATTTTCAGTCGTTCGAGTCGTTCGAGGGCGGCGGCCACGGTGGGCGACGAGAGTCCCGTGCGCTCGGCGAGCTGGCCAATATCGCCCGCCGGGTGATCGGTCAGGGCCTGGTGAACCCGCAGCGCCGAGCCCGCACGTCGGCCCAGTCGTCCGATGGTTGCGCGGTCGTCGCGAATTGTGTTGCTGACCGAACGGGCCGTGGCCACCGCCGCCTCTGCAACTTCTTCGACGCCACGCAAAAAGAATTGCAGCCAGCGCTCCCAGTCGCCGGTTTGGCGGGTGTCGTTGAGAAGCCGGTAGTAGCTGCTGCGGTTGCGCTTGAAGTAGAGGCTGAGATAGAGGAGCGGTTCGCGAAGCAGTCCGGCATTGCAGAGCATGAGTGTGATGAGCAGTCGGCCCAGTCGTCCATTGCCATCCAGGAAGGGATGGATGGTTGCGAACTGGAGGTGCGCGAGCCCGGCCCTGACGAGGACCGGAAGATCGTCGTCGGTGGCGTGAATGAAGCGCTCGAGATCGGCCATGCACCCCTGGACGCGGTTGGGTGGCGGTGGAACAAAGGCCGCATTGGCGGGGCTGTCTCCGCCGATCCAGCTCTGCGAGCGGCGAAAGCGGCCGGCCATGCTGTTGCGTCCGCGGCCGCTCGCCAACAGCCGGGCGTGCATGGCCCGCAGAAGACGATTCGAGATCGGAAAGTTTTCGCGCACCCGCTCAACGCCATGAGCCAGCGCGTCCACGGCACGCGATACATCGACGACATCGTCGCGCTCGGTGACAGGCACGCCCCCCGCCTCATGAATCATCAGCTCGGCCAGCGAGGACTGCGTTCCCTCGATCTGCGAAGAGAGAAGCGCCTCCTTCCGCACGTGGCCATACACAAGGACGGCCGGATCGGGCAGGAGTTCAGTCACCGCATCGAGCCGCCCGAGCGCAACCGTCGCCGCCTCCAGGGGAAGACGGAGGCCCTCGCTGAAATCGAGGGCGGGCGTGGGCGGAAGAGGGCGGGGCACAAAGGCGTGCACGCGCTCGCCGCCTGCAGTGGTTGCTTCGTACGATCCTGTGGCGTCGCGTCGCATAGAGGGGGGATCCGGGATAGGGGGAAAGGAAGGAAAGGATTTGGCCGGCGAGCCTCCAAGGTGACAGCATCCTGGGAAAGATTCCAGCCGTTGGCTTTCGTAAGTGGGCGGAAAAGATAGAAAATTTTCGCAAGAGAGCTCACCCACGAGCAGTTATGAAAGGATAATGGCGTTCGCTTTCGCAACAAGATGGTCAGCAAAGAAAATTTTCGTAAGTGGGCACTCAAGGCGGACGTTACGAAAAATTCAGGCGATTCGTTTTCGTAACCAAAACGGGAGAGGTCGTAAATCCTCGGAAGCAGGAACCGTGAAAGGTCGTTACGAAAGGTTGGAGGCATTCGCTTTCATAAAAATCGGGGCATGGCCGATCCATGGAGGCCCCTCCTCCGGCATCGTCCGGGTTCCCCGATTCCGCAGCCTCTGGCCCCTGCGCGGGCCAGCCCGGATGGAGGCCCAGATCAGCAGCCCCGTGGACAACCTCGGGTGGCAGCTTCGGGTGGCGCCGCCCTTTCACGCCCGAAACCGCAGCAGGGGCTGCCCGGATCGTGTTTCCCACGGGGCTGCGTCGTCGCGTGCGCGCGCAACCAAATCCTGCTTCTCCGGCATTTTCCGGGGCTGCAGCGAAGGGTTGGCCAAAGGGAGCTGGTGGGCGAGTGGCCTGCTTGTCGCTCCCCGGCCGGGCGAATAGCTTGACTCTGACGATCATTTTTCCCTTTTCCCCACACCACTTCCCAGGATTGTTCAACGTGAAACGTTCACCCACCCCCCGCCTGATCTGCGGACTGCTCGGCGCGCTCCTCTGCGCGGACGCCCTGCCCCTCGCCGCCCAGCACGACTTTCCGCCCGTACAGCTCGACCCCGACTTTCTGGCGGGCTACCAGTGGCGCAACCTCGGCCCCGATCGCGGCGGCCGCTCGATTGCGGTCTCCGGTGTGCGCGGGCGACCCGACGAGGCCTACTTCGGGGCCACCGGCGGCGGCCTCTGGAAGACCACCGATGGCGGCGACAACTGGTTCCCCGTCACCGACTTCCAGATCGGATCGGCCTCGGTGGGTGCGGTGGCGGTGGCCGAAACCAACCCCGAGCTTGTCTTTATCGGCACCGGCGAGACCTGTATTCGCGGCAACATTCTGCCCGGCGACGGCGTCTATCGCAGCCGCGACGGGGGCACAACCTGGGAGCATGTCGGCTTTCGCGAATCCCACGGGATCTCGAAGATTCGCATTCATCCCACCAACCCCGAGATCGTCTATGTGGCGTCGTTCGGCAAGTACGGGGTGCCGAGCGAGGAACGCGGCATCTTTCGCTCGACCGATGGCGGCGACACGTGGGAGCGGATTCTCTTTCGCGATGCGCGCAGCGGGGCCATTGACATTGCAATCGACCGCAACAACCCCGATGTGATCTACGCCGCGCTCTGGGAGGCCTTTCGCAAGGAGTACACGATGTCGTCGGGCGGACCGGGCAGCGGGATGTTCAAATCGACCGATGGCGGAGACACGTGGACCGAGATGACGCGCAACCCGGGAATGCCGGCCGAGGGTGTGGTGGGGCGCATTGGGCTGGCGGTGTCGAGCGCCAACTCCAATCGCGTCTATGCGCTCTTTGAGCACGACGATGGCGGCCTCTTCCGTTCGGACGATGCGGGCACCACCTGGGAGATGGTCAACGACGAGCGCCGCATTCGCCAGCGCGCCTTCTACTATACCCATGTCTTTGCCGATCATCATGACGAAGATGTTGTGTATGTGCAGAACACCTCGTTCTTTCGTTCGACCGATGGCGGCGCCACCTATGAAGTCATCAACAATGGCACCCACGGCGACTTTCACGACTTCTGGATCGACCCCGACGACCCTGCGCATGTTGTGGTTGCCAACGATGGCGGCGGAGCGGTAAGCTTTAGCACCGGAAGCGAGTGGACCGACCAGGACTTCTCGACCGCGCAGTTCTACCATGGTGTCACCACGGCGCACATTCCCTGGCATATCTGCGGCTCACAACAGGACAACAGCACCCTCTGCCTGCCCTCGGACTGGAATGTGGGGCGCTTTGAGCAGGCCCGCGCCAACGACGAAGACGACTCCGGCGCGCGCGTTCCCGAAATTACCCGGGGCTCGATGAATGTTCACTACCGGGCCGGGGGCGGCGAACCCGGATACATTGCACCCGACCCGAAGGATCTGGACATCTTCTTTTCGGGAACCAACAATGGCCGCTACCTCGACAGATTCAACCGGCGTCTGGGCACCTCGCGCGAGGTCAATCCCTATCCCTGGTTCTACTCGGGCGAGCCGGCGGTCGATATGGTCGAACGCTGGCAGTGGACCTTTCCGATCGTCTTCTCGCCGGCCAACCCCAACATTCTCTACACCTCGTCGAACCGGCTCTGGCGCACAACCGACGGCGGCGACAACTGGGAGCGGATCAGCCCCGACCTGACCCGCGCCGACCCCCTGACGCTGGGACACTCCGGCGGACCCATTACCGGCGACATGAACGGCCCCGAGGTCTATGCCACAATTTTTGCGGTGGGCCCCGGCAAGCGCAACACCGATATCATTTGGGCCGGATCGGACGACGGACTTGTGCATGTAACCACCGATGGCGGCGCCAACTGGACCAACGTGACGCCCCCCGACATGCCCGACTTCGGCCGCGTGAGCCTGATCGACGCCTCGTCCTTTGACGATGCAAAGGCCTACCTGTCGGTGCGGCTCCCGCTGCTCGACGACTTTCGCCCGCATATATGGAAAACCGCGGACTTTGGCCAAAGCTGGGAGCGCATTACCGATGGCATGCGCGACGACGCCTACGTAAACTCGATTCGCGAGGATCCCCACCGCGCAGGGCTTCTCTACGCCGGCACCAACCACGGTGTCTACATCTCGTTCGACGATGGCGACAACTGGCAGGAGCTCAATCCGGGATTTCCCGACATTCCCGTCACCGACGTGATTCCCGAACACGACGACCTGGCCATGGCCAGCCACGGCCGCGGCTTCTGGGCGCTGGACAACATTGCGCCGCTGCGTCAGCTCCAGCCCGAAACGACCGCCAGCGAGCTGGTTCTCTTCGATCCTGCACCGGCATATAGATCGGCCAATGGCGTTGTGCTGTCGTGGTGGATGAAGAAGGGTGAGGAGAGCGCGGCCATGGCCAGACTGGAAATCCTGGATGCGGCCGGACAGGTTGTGCGAACCTTTGCGCCTGCAGAGGAGGACGAAGAGCGCGACCGCTGGGCGGGTCCGGCCTTGCCGATGAAGCCCGGGCTCAACCGTTTGCGCTGGGATCTGCGCACCGATCCGGCGGCCACCTTTCCCGGAATGATCCTCTGGGGCGTGCGCACAATGGCTCCCGCCGTGCCCCCCGGAGTGTACAGCGTGCGCCTGACTGTGGGCGAACGCACCGAAGCCGCCGAAATCGAGGTGCGGCGCAACCCCTGGATTGAGGATGTGACCGAAGCCGACCTGATTGCACAATACGAATTCGGGGTGCGGATTCGCGACCGGGTGGACGAGGCAAACCGGGCCGTCATTGCAATTCGCGACGTGGAGGCAGAGCTCGAGACACGGCTGGCCGAATCGGACGATGGCGATCTGCGCGAGGCGGCCGGTCGGCTGCAGGAGGCGCTGGACGCGGTCGAGAGCGAGATCTACCAGGTGCGCAACCGTTCGAACCAGGACCCGCTCAACTTCCCGATCCGCGTAAACAACCGCCTGGCCAACCTGCTCTCGATGTCGGAGCGGGGCGACGGCCGCCCCGGAAGCGGCATGCACGAGGTCTTCGAGATCATGTCGGGACGGCTGGATGAGCTGCTGGCCGAGCTGGCGGAGGTGTGGAGCGCGGAGCTGGCCGAGGTGAATGAGGTGCTGAGGGGGATGGGGGTGGGGGAGGTGGGGTAGCCTTCCGTGACGGGAAAAATGATCGCAATCGCCAAGGTTCCGTGAATTCTTCGCTGATTTTGCAAATGAACGCATCCCGATTTATACAGCACCTTACCCGGATTGGCCTCGCGCGTCCGCGTCAGAGTGGTCCCGGCATTGTCTCGGCTGCGGCGATTGGGGCCATCGAAATCGCCGAGGCGGAGCGACCTTCCGACACCTTCATGCGAGCTCGATGGAAAGAGCGGGGCGGCAGTGGAGCTGCACCCTGTCTGATCGTTGCTGCCGATCCGCAACACCCGGACCGTATCCGGGTCCTTGGCCCCACGGCCTCGAATCGTCCCATCCTGACGGTCAATACGCAACTTCTTGTGGGTTCCCTCCAGCAAACGGCTCAGCTTGAACCTTTTCACGCCGTTCGCCGCCTTGCCGGCGACCTTGCCCGAATCGGTGGCGATGGTCTGACTTTTCATGATCTCCTTACACGGCACACGCTGGAGCATCGCTTCAGGGGCGACCCTCACCGGTGGGCAACAGCCAGGGAGACGGTCGGGAACATCAAGCCCACCGACTCGTGACGGCAGGTTCTCAGCAGTCTGGGATATGCCATCCATCCGCTTCAGGATCGCGGCCATCTCGCACGCTACCGGGCGCGACCGATTGCCGTCGTTCACCCGAAAAGAATCGCCCGCGATCTGGTACGGCTCGACAGCCACGGACGCCCTCCCGAAGGCCTTCTGCTCCAGGACTGTGAAGTCCAGGGGGCCCAATATGGCATTCTGGTACAGGACAGCCGCTATCGGCTCTTCGATGCCGGTTCCAGCTCTCCGGCGAGCCAGTGGCTGGACATCGACATCCGTCTCCTGGGTGCAGACCGTCTTCCGTTCCTTGCTCTGCTTGCGCCTCCGTCGCTCGCTGAAGGCGGTTTCGGTGCAGTCCGGCGGGAGGCGCGAAAATTCGGGGTTGAGCTTCACAAGCGCCTGGATCGCACGATTCGTCAGGATGCCCTTCCGGCGCTTGCTGTCGGAATACAGAAGTGGGCAGGAACCCGGGGGATTGACCTTGCCAACGACGAGGAGCGTCTCGATTTGGAGCGCGCCGCTCTCACCCTGGTATTTCGGGTCGTCTTCATTCTTTTTTGCGAGAGCGCGGGCCACCTTCCCATGGGGAACCCGACCTATGAAAAGAGGTCGCTTTCTTCGTTGGTTCAAGAGGCCTACGACACACGGGACAGACTCACTGAGGCATCGGCCGGTCTTTGGTCCGGTTTTGTACAACTCGTTCGGGCCTTGCGCAATGGAAACCCCGCATGGGATGTCCCGGCATACAATGGAGCGCTTTTTGCCTCGCGCGGCTTCGATGGCGCCGAGCTTCTGGAGAAGCTGGAGCTCCGGGATCCGGAGTTTGCAAAGGTGCTTGTGGCAATCGGTCAGGAACAGGAAACCCGACGAGGCGCTGATTTTTCGACGCTGGAGATTGCGCATATCGGCCATACATACGAATCTCTGCTCAGCTTGCGACTGTCTCTGGCAAGACGGGCTCTTCGTTACGATACGGGCCGCGACCGATATGTTGAAGCGAAACCCGATGATGTTGAGGTACAGGAAGGCGGGCTTCTTTGGCAAACGCATCAGGGTGGCAGGAAGGCGGGTGGCGTCTACTACACTCCGGTGGAGATTGTGCGTCACCTGGTTGAACGGGCGCTCCTTCCCGCATATGAACGCCACCTGACCAGGGTCGAGGAGATTGCGAAGACGGATCCTGAAGAAGCGGCACGACACCTGCTCTCCTTCGCCGTGGTCGATCCGGCGTGTGGAAGTGCTCATTTCCTGGTGCAGGTTGCGGAAACCCTGGCCGAGCGAACCGTGCGTTTTCTTGCCGACCACCCGCTTCCCGCAATTGCCCAGGCACTTGAACGGTTGCGGAGTGGCGCCACTGCAGGGGTCGATATTGACGATGTGTCGCTACTCCGGCGACTACTGGTCAAAAATTGCGTGTTCGGGGTGGATATCAGCCCAATGGGTGCCGAGGTGGCGACACTCTCGCTGTGGCTGGCTTCCTTCGTTCCAGGGCTTTCGTTGTCGTATCTTGGGAGGAACATACGGGTTGGCAATTCGTTGATTGGGGTCGCAGATCCGGCGAGCGTGGTGCCAGAGGGGACTTTATTTACCGAAGCCATACGAAATTCCATGCAGGAAGCAATCAGGCTGGTTCGGCAGGGGACGGAGATCGACGATCGAACCCCTGAAGAGGTGGAGCAAAGCCGGAGGGCAGACCTGGAGGCGACCCATGCAACGAAGGGACTGGCGCGGCTCTTTGATCTCTGGACGGCAGAACAGTTCGGGCTTGAGGGTGCACGCGAGCATGTGGAGCTGAATGGCGAGGCTGTTCTGCGTGGGACGGACGTTGCCCGCAATGTTGACACGAGCGGTGGCGACAAACGAGTAGCCACCAAGGCCCGCGAACTCCGACAAAAAGCACAGGAGCTGGCCGGAAAGCACGCATTCCTACACTGGCCGCTGGTGTTTCCACAGGTTTTTGACCGCGAGCGTCCCGGATTCGATGTGGTGGTGGGGAATCCGCCGTGGGAAGAGGTGACAATCGAAGAATTATCATTCTACGGCATGTATCGACCGGGAATCAGCAGCATGACCGAGGACGAACGAGATGAGATGATTCGGCGATTGGTACGCGATCGGCCAGACTTGCCCGAGGTGCTACGCGAACGTCAGGTCAATCTGAAGGCGATGCGTGAAGCATTGGCAGCCGGAGATTATGAGAGAAGCATGGGTGACCCGGATCTTTACAAGTATTTCTGTCAGCGGTATCGGGCGCTTGCTCGTGATCGGGGATTTCTTGGCATTGTGCTTCCACGAACTGTATTTAATGCAAAGGGATCGCAGGGCTTTCGCGAATGGCTCTACATGAGATCTACAACCCATCGAATTGACTTTCTGTTGAATCGGGGGCGGTGGATTTTCGACACCCATCCGCAGTACTCGATTGCTCTCGTCGTGGCAGAGCGCAAATGCCCCGACGCCGGATATCGGATCGAAGTGGCCGGGACAGCAACAACACCCGAGGAATGGGTCCGACAAGCCGAAACCGAAGGGGTCCGTCTCACAAAGATGGTGTTTGGACCCATTGGGGAGGCACCACTGCTTCGTTCCCAGGCCGAGGCCGACGTGCTGTCCAAAATGCGTGTCGGAAATCTATTCCCTTTCGGGCCCGGCTCACCGGGTAATCACTCTACCCCCACCCCCGAAAAAACACCGAACTCTGGCGCTGCTTCCCGGTCGCCGAACTCCACGAAACCAACGACCGGAAGTTCTGGAGCGTTTTCGGTGCGTGAACTTGACGAGACGAACGATCGACGCCTTTGGCAGGAGGGTGATGCGCGCAAGCTGGGGTTTGCGAATAAAGTGGCGCCCCTCTGGAAGGGCGAAAGCTTCGACCAATACGACCCCAATGGAGAAGGTAAACGTATATGCCCTGTCACCCCGGAGTTGCTCAGGAAGGCACGTAAACCCAGGCCGGGAGCCGGATCGATTCTTGCGAAGAATACCACTGTTGAAATCCGCAAACGAGCTGTCCAGACAGAGCTGACCCGCGCTCGCGTGGCCTTTCGCGATACGACCAATCGCACCAATTCCCGCACCATCATCGCCTGCCTCGTCCCACCCGGCGTCTATCTCACCAACAAAGCCCCCTATCTGGCCTTCATCGATGGCGATCCTGCAGACCAGGCCACCTGCCTCGGGATCATGAACAGCCTGCCCTTCGATTGGCAGGCCCGGCGCTTCGTTGAAATCAATGTCAACTTTTTCATTCTGGAGGGGCTGCGGCTTCCCCAGCTTTCGGGCGACGACTACCGGGCCATCGCCAGGGCGGCTGCCCGCCTCTCTGCCGTGGACGAGCGCTTTGCAGAGTTCGCAAAAGCGGTCGATGTAGAACATGGCCCCCTGGATCCTGCCGAGCGCCAGCGTCTTCGGATCGAGATCGACGTCCGCGTGGCACGCGCCTGGGCTCTGACGGTGGCCGACTTGAGAGTGATCTTTGACGATTTCACCGAGAGCGCGGTCACCCCTGCATATCGAGCGGCTCTGGTCGAGCGGCTGACCGAGTTCGGTGACAATCCCCCTCCAAAGCCGGATTGATCGCGGATCGACTGAAGCGTGACTTCCAGGATGATCTTCGCTACTTTGCAGACAACCGGAGGACAAGAAGCCATGAGACACAATCGCGAGGAAATCGTAGCGGCCGCATTCGCGGCGGCTGGACCGGGGGTGTCATTCGATCCGATTCGGGTGCAGAAGCTTCTGTTTCTGATCGACCGCGCCGTCTCTGACCGGATCGGCGGTCCCTTCTTCCACTTCCAACCCTACCACTACGGGCCCTTTGACAAGGCCATCTACATCGTCATTGTGACACTGGCGACAGCGGGAGACCTGAAGGTCGATGGATCGGGCGCTTACCCCCGCTACTCTCTGACTTCGGACGGCTATCGACGGGGCAAGGCGTCTCTTGCTTCATTTCCGACACCTGTCGCCGACTATTTCGGGCGGGTGGCCCGCTGGATTCGCATGATGCCATATCGCCGCATACTCGCGGCCATCTACCGGGAATATCCCGAAATGGCAGAGAACAGCATCGTGCGTCACCTGGGCACGACCCGACCGGCACCGCGCGAACATTCGTTCATTCGTGGAATGACCCGAGCCTTTGATCTCACAGGTACTTTGCACCGCGCGCCAGATGCCGAAGTGGGCCTGCACGCCGATGCCGATGCGCTCCGCGAGGACTGGCGGACCGTCGGTGATGAGATCGAGGAGGCAATGGTGCAGTTTGGCGAGGCGGAGCGCATCTGGTGAGCCGCTCCCGTCGCAAGCGGAAAGATCCCGGAAAGCCGGTTGATCATCAGGAGAACCCGCCTTCACCGGTGTCGGTTGCAGTCGATCCCGGAGACACCGAAGCTCCCACGGCAGAAGCCTCTCCCGATCAGCCGCTGACTGCAGTAGATAGCTTCGCGGTTCAGTTCGCACAGCAACAGCTTTTTTCCGGTCCCCTGCCCCACCCCGAATTCTTCCAGGCATACGAGCAAACGTTGCCGGGTGCGGCCGATCGCATTCTGGCGATGGCGGAAAATCAGCAGAAGCACCGGCATTCACAGCAATCGACCCGGCTGGTGTTGGACGGGGTGCTTGAAACACGAGGCCAGTGGATGGGATTCCTGCTTGCCGTTATCAGCATTATCGGAGGATTGACGCTGATTCTGTTCGACAAGCCGGTAGAGGGTCTGGTGACCCTGATCGGATCTCTCGCGAGCATCGTGGGCCTGTTCCTTTGGTCGCGTTGGCGGGAATCCAATCGCTTGTCTTCCGGTTCGGCTTCGGCTCCGAGTCAACAGACCCGGCTTCCCGTTCCCCCGGAATGACTTTGGCTCCGTGTCGTGGTGAGCGGCGCCACAGCGGTCTCCCTGTTGATCTGACCACCTGATGCCCGGTCGCCCTTCCCTTCTCGACAACCTCCAGCCCGATACGGGCCACGGGGACGGCCTCGTTTATCTGGTCAACGACCTCGATGACAGGTATCCCCTCTCGGTGGCCACAGGATATGTGAACCTTGGAGGCCTCCATCATATCGCCGCATCGGTGGGTCCAGAGCGGGCGATGCGGCTTCTGATCGGAGCGGCGCCTGGCGCGGGGCTTGGCAGCGAGTACCCCCAGGATCTCTTTGAGCGAACGCTTCTCGCTCTTCGCAATGAACGGGATCTCTCTCGCTTTCCAAAGAGTCGTGCTCTGGAGAAGCTCCTGGCGATTGAAGAGTGGCTGGATCGGCCCAATGTGGAAATTCGTCGCTATGTCCTGAAGTTCCTGCATGGCAAGGCATATATCTTTGGCGATCGGAACGATGCCCGTGCGGCTCTGGTTACATCGGCAAACCTCACAGCCGCCGGAATGTGGCAGAACCTGGAACTTGGACTCGTTGACTACAACCCCGAGGTTTCCCGGCGCGCCGTTGGATGGTTCGATGCATTGTGGGAAGAAGCAACCGAATACAAGGAGGATCTCTCCGCTCTCCTCTTTCCCGATGTCGGATTTCTTGATCCGCGCACGGTGTATCTGCGGGCTCTGCTGGAATTATTTGAAGATCAGTTGGAAGAAGATCAGGAGCCACCACGGGCAGTTCAGCTTGCACCTTTTCAGGAAGATGGGTTTCGGCGGGCACTTGGCATAGTCAAGCGGCATCGCGGAGTCGTGTTTGCCGATGGGGTCGGCACCGGCAAGACCGAGATGGGGTTGGCTTTTGTAGAGGAATATGCGGTACGCAGAGGGCAACATGTCCTGATCGTGGTCCCGGCGCAGCTCGTGGAGCAATGGACCAATCGTCTCAATCAGACACGGCTTCCGGCACAGGTGATCAGCTATCACGCGTTTGCCGCCGATGAACAGCTTGCCAAGCCGGAAATTATGAATCGGCACCGGGTTTTGTCCAATGACAAGGATGCCTACCGCCTTGTCATCTTTGATGAAGCGCACGCATTGCGGAACCCCGGGACAACATGGTACGGGGCGATGTCCCGCCTTCTCGGTGGTCAGGAGAAGGATTTGCTGCTTCTGACAGCAACACCCATAAACAACGGACTGTGGGATCTGTACCACATGGTTATGGCTTTTGCCCGCCACGACCAGGCCTTTGCTGTACGTGGAATACCTTCTCTGCGCAATCTTTTCCTAAAAGCTGGAGCCAATGAGCGCGACCCCGAAAACTTGAACCCTGATATTCTTTTTTCGTTAGCCGACATGGTCAGTGTGCGGCGCGACCGGCGCTTTATTGAGTCGCGTTATCCAGGTGCAACCTTCCCCGATGGCACGCCAGTTTCATTCCCAACCCCTCACCTCACAACCAGACGCTATGACCTTGACGAGGCTTATCCAAACCTTGTGCACGAAATTACAAGCCGGATTCGCGCCCTGAAGATGGCGCGCTACCGTCCGAGTCACTATCTTCGGAACGGTACTGACGAAGCCCGGGAAGCTGCTCTGGGTGCACTGTTGCAATCGGGCATCCTCAAACGATTCGAGTCATGCTGGTATTCCTGCCTGCTGACAATCCGTCGTATGCTCGCGGCTCATCACGCATTTCTGAAGGCATGGGATCAGGATCTTGTGCTGGACCGCGAGACACTCCGTGAGGCGGCTCGAGCAGAGCTGGACGAAACTGCGGCGGCGCAATGGCTACAAGAAGAGCTTGCCAAAAATTTTAATACAGATTCCATAGATGATTATGTACAGGCTTTCCGTGATGACGTTGAACACGACAGAGATCTTCTTGTGGAAACCCGGGATCATCTGGGAAAACTGGATGCGCAGCACGACCCCAAACTTAAACTCCTGCGACAGATACTGGATACATGCCCGTCTCAAAAAGTGGTTGTTTTCAGCACATTTGCAGACACCATCAAATACCTGGACAAACAGCTTCCAGCAAATGTTTCCCGGCGGGATCGAGTGACCGTGATCGGAGCCAGTACATCGCCTGACGAACGGACCAGGCTTTTGTCACGATTCTGTCCTGATACAGTGATACGGCCGGGATATCGACCCGGAGAGCCCGAGGTGGATCTACTTCTGAGCAACGATGTTCTTTCAGAAGGCCAGAATCTGCAACAAGCGGCTGCGGTTGTCAGTTACGACATGCCCTGGAATCCACAGCGCATGGTCCAGCGGTATGGACGAGTGATCCGGCTCAAGAGTCCCCACGGTGAAGTCTATCTTACTACAATGCTCCCTGAACAGGGTGACCTTGAAGAAATTCTTAACCTTGAGATTGCAATTCGACGAAAGATTATAGCCGCTCGGCCATATGGAATGGAGGTCGAAATCATCGATAATACGGATGAAGAAACGCGCGCCTATGCTCAGCGTCTAATCGATGAAGATGCGACACTCCTCGATGAAGACGACAAGGCTGGGGGAGCTCACGGTTTTTCGGGTGAAGCTCTGCGAGCCGAGTTGCGAAGAGAGCTGGAGGAGGGCCGTGGTGAGGAATTGAGGAATCTGCCCTGGGGAATCGGCGCCGTATTCCGCCAGGGAGCTGAAACACCTTCCTCGGGTGAACCCGGAGTGTTTTTTGCGTGTCGCGCCCGGGGCGAGCGCTACTGGCGATACGTTCACGACCACGGAATCATCAAGGAACCGGCAACGATCCTCCGACGGATTGATCCGGGCCATGCGCCAAGCGTAGAGGATCCGCCAATTGATCTGGAGCGCGCGTGGAAGAAGGCGGTCGATTCGATCGTGGAAGAACATAATATGGCAGCACTCGCCAGCGCATCGGAATCGGTGGGATCGATGCAGCGTTGGGCGCTTGAGCTTCTGTCGGACCCGACGATTGCCGTACCGCGAGATGGCAGCTTGGCATATGAGGCACTCGGTGTTGGTCGAAGTCAGCCCGTACGCCGGGCACTGGGAAAGGTCAGGAATTTATTGGATGACGAGAAAATCACGAAGGACGGAGCAGCAAAGAGAATTGTCAATATTGTGAATATGTTTGGGTTGCGTAAGGTTAAGAGAATGCCAGAAAAGGAAAAGATTACCGCAGAGGATGTAGGAGTAGTGTGCTGGATGGGCGTACTCGATCGGAAGCGCTCATGAATCAACACCGCCAACCCACCCAAGGAATCACCTCCATGAATCATTCCCCCCCCACCCCCCGTCGCCATCCCTTCTGGCCCACCCTCCTCCTCGCTCTCGCCGCCTGCACACCCTCTTCGCCCCCGCCCGAGCCTCTTCTTACGCGGGCCGAGCGGACCGATTACCGCGAGACCAGCTCGTATGCAGAGGTTGTGGCTTTCCTGCAGGGTGCGGCCGCCGTCGATCCGTTCGTTCACTACACCACCTTTGGCTACACCAACGAAGGGCGCGCGCTTCCGCTGGTTGTGGTGGGCGATGTTGAGGGAGCCAGTCCCGCGGCGGTTCGGGCTTCGGGCAAAACGGTCGTCTACCTGCAGGGCAATATTCATGCGGGCGAGGTGTGCGGGAAGGAAGCTCTGCAGATGTTGCTCCGCGATCTGGTTGAGGGACGGCATGGGGAATGGCACGAATCGATGGTTTTGCTGATTGCGCCGATCTACAATGCCGATGGGAACGAGAGGGTGACGCTTGTCAACCGCGGGCGCCAGTATGGGCCGGTCGGGGGCATGGGTCAGCGGCCGAATGCACAAAATCTGGATCTGAATCGCGATCACATGAAGCTGGATTCTCCCGAGGCGCGGTCGGTGGCGCGGCTCTTCAGCCTGTACGATCCGCATGTGGCGGTCGATCTGCACACCACGAATGGAACGCAGCACGCCTATCACCTGACCTACTCGCCTCCGCTTCACCCCAACACACCGCCCGCGATCGATGATTTTTTGCGCGGCGGGCTCTTTCCCCGGGTTACGGAGAGGATTCGCGACCGCCACGGCTGGGAGTTCTACTACTATGGCAATGCATTTGCCCCCGGCGGCGGCGAGCGGGGCTGGTACACATTCGATCACCGCCCGCGCTTCAACAACAACTATATCGGGCTGCGCAATCGGATTGCAATTCTGAGCGAGGCCTATTCCTATGCAACGTTCGAGGGTCGGGTTTTGGCGACTCTGTACTTTGTCGAAGAGATCCTGCACTATACGCATGAACACGCTGCCGATGTGCGCCGGATTGTTGCCGAGGCCGACGCCGCCTCGGTCGTGGGAGATTCGCTGGCGCTTCGTGCCATCCACGCGCGTTCGTCCGAGCCGGTCGATATCCTGATGGGTGCCACAACCGAGGAGCCCCACCCGCTCACCGGCCGGCCGCTTCTCCTGCGCGCCGATACACAGTATGTGGAACCAATGCACGAATATGGAGCCTTTGCGCCGACGCTGCGCGAGCGCGTTCCCGAAGCCTATCTGATCCCCGCAGAGCTGGAGGACATTCTGATTCGGCTGGCGGCGCACGGGGTTGCACTTGAACCGGCCGAACTGTCGGCCCAAGCGGTGGAAGCATTCCGGGTCGATTCCGTGCAGACGGCCGCAACCCCCTTCCAGGGCCGCAACGAACAAACCCTCTTCGGGCACTACGAGGCAACCTCCTTCACCCCGACCGCAGGCGATATGCTGGCGCGGACCGGCCAACCCCTGGGACGCCTTCTCTTCAGCCTGCTCGAACCGCAATCGGACGACGGATTTGCAAACTGGGGATTCCTCGCCGACCGTCTGCGCGCGGGCGAATCCTATCCGATTGTGCGCATTCCGACGGGGTAAGGGTGGTTATCCCCCCGCTCCCACCAATCCCAACTCAATCTGGTCGCGCCCCGATTTGGGCACCTCGTGACAGCGGCGGCAGCGCGCTTCGTAGCTTTCGGCACCACCGACCTGGATGGTGGGTCCTTCGGCGGGTGCGGGCTTGCCATCAATCAGGCGCTGGTTGCGGGTAGCCGGATCGCCACAGACAACGCAGATGGCGCTCAACTTGTCGATTCGCTCGGCGCGCGCCAGAAGCAGGCCCATGGGGCCAAAGGGATGAGCGCGGAAATCCATGTCGGTGCCGGCGACAATCACGCGCACCCCGGCATCGGCCAGTGCGTCGGCGACTTCGCAGATTCCGTCGTCCAGGAATTGGGCTTCGTCGATGGCCACAACCTGGGTCCGGGGTTGGACGCGCTCGGCGATCTGGGCGGAGTTCGACACGGGCTCGGCGTCGATCTCGCGGCCATCGTGCGACGAGATGCAGAATTGGCCGCCGTAGCGGTCGTCGAGGTGTGATTTGAAGAGCTGAACGCGGCGTCCTGCGATCAGAGCCCTCCGCACACGCCGAATCAACTCCTCGGATTTGCCGCTGAACATGACGCCGGCGACAACCTCGATCGATCCGTGCCTCATCGCCCCCGGGGCACGCTCGGCGCGGGCCATCGACGGCTCTGCCATGGAACGCTCCCGCGCAACGCCCCCCTGGAACGGCTACCGGTTTGCAATTCTCTCCTCGATCAGCCGTGCGGTGTGCTCGGCGCGGGCATCGGAGATCTGGCGCGCGATCTCCAGCGATCTGCCCAGATCAGCAATCGAAACGCCATCGATGGTGGCCTGTCCTGTCCCGACCCGCTCGGCCCAGCGCACCGAAGTCGGGTCATCGAGCATCATGTTGAAGGTGATGGCGGGACTGTCGTGCAATCCGTCCTGCGGCATGTCGTCGGTGAGCAGCCCCAGCTCGCGCAGCACCTCGGGGGTTCCGGGGGGCGCACGGTAGTACTCGGGAATGAAGAGGACAGCGGCTTCGTTGCCCCAGCGTTCGGTCAGCGTTCGGGCAACATTTTCCATGCCGCGCTGATTGCCGCCGCTGTCGCCGATAAAGACAATATGCTCGAACCCGTGCACCTTCAGGCTGTGTGCGACATCGGTCAGAACCGCCTCGAAGGTCTCTGGTCGAAGGCTGATTGTGCCGGGACTGGTCATGTGGCCACTGGGCGGATCGATATTGCCCTCGGGAACGGTCTCGATCACGGGTGCGCAGAGGGCGTTGCCGAGTTTTTGTGCAATTGCGGGACAGTTGGCGCGCAGCACATGGTTGTGTTTGCCGGTGACCAGCCAGGGTCCGTTGGGCTCGACGCCGCCGGTGGAAACAATGGCGGTGGTTTTGCCGTGTGCAAGCGCATCGCGGACATCCATCCAGGTCATCTCCTCGATCCAGAGGGTGCCGGTTTCGGGGAGGGGATTAGGGGTGTCGGCGCAGTTGAAGCTGTTGGCGCTGCACTGTCCGCCGCCCATGTTGCGCGGGTCGGGCGCCGGTCGTTCGGCCTGCCGGACCTGTTGCATGGCCGGGCGCCGGGCAGGACGCTCGGGAGGGGGCAGGGTGCCCCGGTTGGCAATGGCCCTGCGGATTGCGGTTGCGGTGTGCCGGGCGCGAAAGTCCACAATTTCGCGTGCCCACTCAAGGGATTGAACCCTGTCTGCGATCGAGACGCCATTGATGGTTGCCATTCCTGCCGCAACCCGTTCGGCGTAGCGCACGGAGAAGGGACTGTTATGGAACATGTTGAGGGTAATGATTGCATCGTCGTGGAGATTGTCGCCCGCACCCTCTTCGAGTCCGCGAAAGGCCATGTAGCGCTGTACCGAATTGTAGTCGTAGTACTCCTGCACATGCGCCACCACGGCCACGCCCCCGAACTCCTCGTTGAGCCGCGCGGCCACCGCCCGCTGTCCACTCTGGTTGCCGCCGCTGTCGCCAATAAACACAATGTTGCGAAACCCGTGCATCTTCAGGCTGTGCGCAACATCGGTGAGGAGCGCCTCGAAGGTTGCCTGCTGCAGACTGAGCGTGCCGGGACTGGTCATGTGGCCGCTGGGTGGATCGATATTGCCCTCGGGGACCAGCTTGATAACGGGGGCGCAGAGGGCATTGCCAAGCGCGCGCGCGATGGCGTCGCAGTTGGCGCGCAGCACGTAGTTGTGCTTGCCCGTTGCGAGCCAGGGTCCATTCGGTTCAACCCCGCCCGTGGGAATGATGACGGTGCTTTTGCCCTCGGCCAGGGCATCGCGAACATCCATCCAGGTCATCTCTTCGATCCAGATGGTCTTCGGCGCAGGCAGCGGGTTCGGCGTGTCGCGGCAGTTGTAGATGTTGACCGCACAGTCGCCGCCACCCATGCTGCGCGGATCGCGCTCGGGACTCTGGGCGTCGGTGGGAATCGCAGTCAGGGCCAAGGCCACAGCGAATGGAGTGATCATCTTCATAACGGCGTCCTTCGGGTAGGGATTCTTGTTCAGAGAGGATTCAATGGCGGCAGGGGAGATTCCCATGAGTGAAATTCGATCTTTGTTCGGTTTTTGTTTGGATTTTATTCGGTTCCTGTCATACTGCACGATCCGTCAGGCGGGGCAACCGGCAAACTTCGGCCACCCCGCACCCCGGATTCATCGTAGGGCATCGACGGCGCGGTGTCGAGTGGCAAACCACACCTCCAACCCCAAACCCCCTTACCCGGAGTGAATCGCGCGCGCGGCCCTCATGCCCGATTCCAGCGCGCCATTCATCCACCCCCGATCGGCGGAGAGGTGCTCGCCGGCGAAGTGGATCGGTCCCTCGGGACGTTCCAGCGCCGCAGCAAGCTGGCGGTCCTGCGTCGGTGTGGGCGATGCCCAGGCGGCGCGGCTCCAGCGATCGTTCTGCCACGAGTGCGAGCTCCCCGAGACGATCTGCTCCGGCGCCTCCGGCAGAAAGCGCCTCCAGTGGTCGATGACCCGCCTCACCCGGCCCCCTTCATCAAGCGCATCGAGCTCCTCGGCGCGGCTGCCCCGCAGATATGTCATCAGAATGCCCTCGGGTCCGGCTGCGTCCCAGCCCGGATGCCAAAGCTCCTCGGGCCAATCACTGGTTCCCCATCCATTCAGCCCTTCCTTCTCCCAGAAGCGGGTGCGAAAGCGCACAAAGACGCGCGTGGCGCTCTGATAATCGAATCCGCCCCGGGCCGCCTCGACCTTTTCCGCAGACAGCGCGGGCGTAAAGCGAATCCCCGCCAGAAGAGGAAGGGGCACAGTCACCAGAACCCGGTCCGATTCATGAACGCATCCACCCCGGCACTCCGTGCGAACCCCCGTCCCGGCCACGATCCCGGTGACCTCGGTCCCCGTCAGCACGCGGTTGCCGAGTGCGCGGGCAAAGGCGGCCGGGAGAAGGTCGCTGCCCCCGCGAATCCTTACAAAATCGGGGCGCCGGGCTCGAAATGTCGCGGGCGCAATCAGGGTTCGGCGGCCATTCTCGAAGCGTAGAAACGATCCGCGGTCGGGGTAGAAAGTGTCGAGCGCGAGCGCGAAGTGGCGAATGTAATCCAGTGTCCGGGCGTGGTTCGGGGGAATGCGCGCGGCCCCGGCTTCGGCAATCTGCCCCTCTGCAAATGGGGTGCGCAGCGTCAGAACGCGCCCGCCAATCCGGGTCCGCGCCTCTAGAACAACCACGTCGTGTCCGGCCCGCGCGAGTTCGTAGGCGGCAACCAGTCCCGCCAGTCCGGCGCCGACCACAACCACCCGCAGCGGCCGGTTGGCACGGCCCAGCGCGCCGGGCGAATCCTCCGGGGCGGCCGGATTTGAGCAGGAGAGAAGGCCCAATCCCGTCCATGCCCCTGCCTGACGCACAAAGGCGCGACGATCGATTGCCGGGCCGGGCGGTCGGGGCGCTCCAGGCAAGGGGGTGTCCGAGGTGGAGGGGCGGGGCATCGGGAAGGATGGGTTGTGCGGAGGGCAGGGGGTGAAGAGATTGGCGGAATCCTGCTGCACCCCTGCGCGAGCAGCCGTCTGGTGTATCTTCGCGGACTGCCGGAGCTCAACAAGGAATAATCATGGTGCCCGATCGTCGCCACCGGAGCTGCCGACACCTCCACATCGCCGCAGCGACCCTCCTGCTTCTGGGGTGCGACAATGCCGACGGCTTCGGCCTTCGGCCCTTTGATTCGTCTGTGCCCGACTGCGACCTCGACCCGGCCTGGCTCTCGGATGGCGGGGTGGGGCGCGACGGAATTCCCGCGCTGACCGATCCGCCACTGGTTCCGATCAGCCCGACCACACCCGCCAACGCCTTTGTGCGTGACGGCGATCGGGTGATCGTAGTGCGCCTGGGGTCGGAATGGATCGCAATTCCGCACAATATCATGTGGCGGCATGAAATTGTGAACTTCAACAGCGAGGAAGACCGCATTGCCGTGACCTTCTGCCCCCTCACCGGGTCGGCGCTGGCCTTCGGTCGCCGGGCTGCGGACGACGACGCCATGCAGGTCTCGGGATTGCTCTATCACTCCAACCTGGTGATGTACGACACCGATTCGGGGTCGTTCTGGCCGCAGATGATCGGCGAGGCGCGCTGCGGGGCCCGGTCCGGGACGCGCCTGGAGAGGTTGCCGACACTGGAGATGACGATGGGCGGCTGGCGGTCGCTGCACCCCGATGGACGCATGGTGGGTGCGCCGGGCGGATTCGACGACTGGCGGCTCTATGTGCGCAATCCCTATGGCGACGATTATGAAGATGTGCACAATGGCGACTTCCTGGGCTTTGCAATTGCGCGCAACGACAATCGACTGCCGCCGAAGGAGCGCGTTCTGGGCTTGCCCAGAAGCGCCGCAGGCTCCCCACCGCAGGCATTTTCCTTTGAAGCGATGCGGTCGCTGGGCGATCACGCCGTGCTTTCATTCTCATACAACACCATTCCCGCAATTGTCATATGGGATTCTGCGCGCGAGGCGGCCATGGCATACCGCAGCGAAATCGGAGGGCGCAGGGCGCACTTTACCGCCACCGCCGAAGGCGTGATCGACGACCTGACCGGAACGACCTGGGCGGTGGATGGCAGACCAACCGCGGGAGCGCTGGCAGAAACCGGTCGCACGCTGAGACCGCTTGCCGACGCCCATGTTGCATTCTGGACTCCCTGGGCCGCTTTTCATCCGGAGACGGTTCTGGTGCTGGACGAGGGAGCGCGGGTGGAACGCTGACCGGGAAAGTGTCCATCTCCGAATCCTGAATAGAGGCGCGGGCCGACTGGCAGGAGCACCCTGGCGCAATGCGCAGTTGGCCGATCTCGCCATGGCCGCGCCCCTCGGAATCGGCGAGGCTCTGGGCATGGAGAGTTATGACGATCTTCTGGCCCGACTTCTCGCCGCTGCGGGAATCCTGACCGACGCCGATCTTCGCAGTGCGCGGCGCGAACAGACCGAATCTGGCGCCACCCTTGCCCATACCCTGATCCGGCGCGGTGTCGCAACGGAAGAGCAGATCGCCCGCCAGCTTGCCGACCACCTCGGCCTCGGCTTTCTGGGACCGCCCCTCAATCCCGCACCCGAAGCGCTGCAACGGATCGATCCGGCACGGGCGCGCGCGAAGGGAGTCTTGCCGCTCGCCGTCGATGGCCGCCTGCTCAGGGTGGCGCTCGCCGACCCTCTGGCTCCAGGGTTGGTTGAGGATCTGGCCTTTCAGTCGGGGTGCCATGTGGAGGCGGTGGTGGCGCCGGCGTCGATTGTGCGCCGCCAGATCCGGGAGAGCTACGGCGATGCGCAACAGGAAGGGGAGAGCGAGCGCAATCGGGGCCGCACAACTCTGGAAGGCGCTCCGCGAAAGCCGGTTGCACTGGCAGTCGAGGCGGCAGCCGCGCCGATTGTACAGATCGTCGATCGCATCATTGCGCGGGCCATCGAGGAGCGGGCCAGCGATATTCATATTGAGGCCCTGCCGCAGGGGTCACGGGTCCGGTTGCGCATCGACGGTCACCTTGTGCACGCCAGCGAGCTCCCCACCGACGCCCACCGCGCCGCAATTTCGCGCGTCAAGATCATGGCGGGACTGGACATCTCGGTCCGGCGGCGTCCCCAGGATGGCGGCTTCATGATCGAGCGCGGCGACCGCCCGCTGACCGTGCGCGTCTCCACCCTTCCCACCCAGGATGGCGAGAAGGCCGTGCTGCGCCTCCTCGATCCCGGCGACGCCCCCGCCGATCTCTCCTCGCTGGGCTTCTCGGCTTCCGATCTCGGGCGGGTGCGGCAGATCCTCCAGCGCCGTCAGGGTGTGCTTATTGCGGCGGGGCCCACCGGCAGCGGCAAGACCACCACCCTCTCGGGCGCGGTCTCCGAACTGCTCGCCTCCGAGATCAACATTGTCACCCTGGAAGATCCGGTCGAGTATCGCTTCCCAAAGGTCGCGCAGGTTCGGATCGATCGCCGGGCCGGGGTCGATTTTCCCTCGGGATTGCGCGCCATCCTCCGCCAGGACCCCGATGTGATCCTTGTCGGCGAGATCCGCGACCGCGAAACCGCCGAGATTGCCATGTCGGCGGCGGTCACCGGGCATCTTGTGCTCAGCACGATCCACACGGTCGACGCCCCCTCCGCGATCGTTCGCCTGATCGAGATGGGGGTGCCGCCCTTTCTGGTGGCCGGAGGGCTGGCCGGGGTGATCGCGCAACGGCTGGTGCGAAAGCTCTGCCCGCACTGCCGGGGGCGCGGCAGCACGGATTGCGCGGCCTGCCGGGAAGGCTATCGGGGCAGGAGCGGGGTCTTCGAGGTGCTCCTTGTCGATGATGAGATCCGCACGGCCATCTCGGCGGGCGCTTCATTGGCAACCATTCGCACCCGGGCGCGGCGCGGCGGAATGCGCTCGATGTCCCGCGATGCACTTCGCCAGGTTGCACAGGGAATCACAACACCGCACGAAGCCGGCACTGTCATTGCCCTGGACCGCAGCACAAGCGAGCGGTGCGATCACTGCCAGGCCGAACTGCCGCCCGATGCCATCGGGTGCCCCATGTGCGGCCGGATTTGCGTCAATCTCTGCGTCTGCGGCGAAAAGCTTGCACGGGGCTGGCGGTTCTGTCCATCCTGCCAGCGCCCCGCAACTCCCCTGCCTCAATGACCGGGCATGAACGCGCCCGCGACCGATTGCAGTCCGTGGCCCCGCGCCCCAATGGAATGCCGGGTGGAGGTGCTGCGTAGCGCCGAGTGTGAAATCACAAATCGCCGCCCCGCCTTCCAGCGGTCGCTCCCGCCTCGGCAGTCCCTCCGGAGAAGGAACAGTGGTCTGTAAACCCCGGCTACGATACAGGCTCTGAATGTCGCCAACCTGCACGGCAAGAGGGGGGAGCCGTGCAACCTCCGCACTTACTCTTGCGCCGCCGTCGCCAAGCGGTACTTCGCGATCCGCCAGGGGGGAATGTCGGGATTCAGCAGCAGGTACAGATGTCGCCCGCCACCGAGCACCTTCGCGCCCGTCGGGAGCGACACGTCTTCGTAGAGCTTCTCGCCCGTGTGCCGGTTGTAGATCTCCACGCGGGTATGGAGCCTCTTGAAGGGAGGGTAGGGGCGCAGGTGGTCCAGGCGACCGATTGTGAAGACGAGATGGTCGCTGTGGATCACGTCGAGCCGGTCCACCGTGTCGAAGCTGCGCAGCAGATCCGCCACTCTGGTGCCGGACTGTTCGGTGGCAAAGTAGCCCTCGGGAATATCTGGAATGGGCCGGAAGTGGGGCGAGGGAATGCCGATCGTTCCCACGGAGTCGCCAACGCGGTTGAAGACCGCAGCCGGATATTCAACCGATGCCATTCCGAAAACGCTATCCCCGGCCACGGTCCAGACAACCGCCGACAAACCGAACACGTAAGGCTTCGAGTAGATCTCGCGGCTGAATCGGCTCCATGCCACCGAGTCGTCGCGGAACATGTGAATGCGCGGAGAGGTCATCGCATCCGGCATGGAGGTGCTTTCGCCAAGGACAGGACCATAGCCGGAAAAGACAAGGCCCTCGTCCAGCGCATGCACGTCCAATACCATGTATTGAAAGGGGATGATCGTATCCGGCGAAAGATCATGGCTGAGGAAGGTGATTCGCAGAATATTCGTGGCATCCCCGATCACGATCTTTCCCGACTGCAACTCGGCGATACCACCAACTCCTCCCCGAAATTCCCATGGCCCGCAGCCAAAACGGCCAAAGGCAGCCCGCAGTGATCCGTCCTCGGCGTAGCTGCGGATTCGGGGGAGCAGCTTGTCCGCAACAATAAATCCTTCACCCATGCGTTTGGCAAAGGCTCCCACCTCGGCGATCGAGTCGCCTGGGGTTTCCTCGAGGGTCACGACCTCAACCAGATCGAAGATCTCGTCGAAGGGCGGCGAAGGAACTTCGGGGGGCGAGCCACTGCACCCGGTGACGACGGCACAGAGCACGAACAGGGTGCCGCTCCAACCCCTATTCGAAGATCTCTTTGCGCACCGTCAGCGCTTCGATGCGCTCAATATCGGGCTCCACGCCGATTCCGGGGCCTGAGGGCACAGGCATCATTCCGTCGGTCATCCGGAATTCGGGCCAGACAATATCGTGCGCCCAGTAGCGCCTGGAGTTGGAGATGTCGCCCGGAATGGTAAAGCCCGGCAGCGCGGCGAGCGCCACATTGAAGGCGCGCCCGATCCCCGATTCCAGCATTCCGCCGCACCAGACCGGCCAGTCTGCAGCTCTGCACAGATCGTGAATTGCAATCGCAGAGGCAAATCCGCCCACCCGGCCCGGCTTGATGTTGATGATCCGGCCCGCTCCCAAGTGGTGTGCCAAACGGGTGTCGCCTGCCGAACGAATCGATTCATCGAGACACACCGGGGTACGAATCTCTCGTTGCAAAAGAGAGTGATCGAGCAGATCCTCGTGCGAGAGCGGTTGCTCAATCATCATCAGGTTGTACGCATCCATGGCCTGAAGACGGGCCAGGTCGCCCGCAAGAGAATAGGCCGAATTTGCGTCCGCCATAAGTGGAGCGTCGGCAAAGCGGTTGCGCACCGCACCGAGCATCTCCACATCGCGGCCCGGCTTGATCTTGATCTTGATCTTGCGGTAGCCCTCGTCAAGATAGCGCGCAACGCGATCAATCAGGTCGTCGTCGCTGGGCTGAATGCCGACGGACACCCCAACGGGCACAGCCTCGCGGGTCGCGCCCAGCAACTGCCGCAACGGCTGACCACGCCGCTTTGCCTCCAGGTCCCACCCCGCCATCTCAATCGTTGCACGGGCCATGGGGTGACCGCGCAACCAGGCTGTCGGGTGCAGTTGGCGCCCATCTTCAACCTCGGTACCAATCAGGTTCGGCAACAACCACCTGGTCAGCACATTCCAAGCCGTATCGGTTGTCTCGTAGGAATAGCCCGGGGTTTCGCCGGCCACACATTCGGACCAGGCCGTGATTCCCCGGGCTTCCAGCGTCAGAAGGACAACACGTCGCGCTTGCGTTCCACCGCTGCTGATCTCGAAGCGCTCTCGAAGTTGCAGCGGGACTTCGCGAAGTATGGCCCTGTCAATGCGTACCCTCTCGGTGCGCATGCGGGATTGCCTTTCTCCAACCGCGTCGCGCGGAAGGAAAACGAGACGGTCGTCGGCCTCTGTCAGGAACCCTTCTTGCCGTCTCCGGCGCCACCCTCCAGCTCGGCCTTCATGTTGTCACGACGCCGAATGGAATGAAGTCCGGTGAGCAGCGAAGTGGAAGACTTGGAGCGGACGCCACCCTGCAGAAGCGTATCGCGAATGGCCGGCACGGGGTGGTCGGCACCATACTCGCTGACGAACTTGCGGTAGGCGGCCGTGGGCCCCAGTCCCTTGAAGAAATTGGGGGTAACTTGCGGGTGATCCGATTTGCCAATCGTGCGACGGCGACGGCGCACCGGCTGTTTGCGTTTGCGAACCGTGCGCTTCTTCGGCGCAGCAGGTGCAGCGGCGGTCGCTCCACCGGCCAGAAGGCCTCTGAGCCCGTCCACTGTCTGGCGCAGGGTTTCGCCCCGCTTCTCGTGTCCGGCAAGCTCCGCCTCCGCCTTCTTGAGTGCCGCTCTGTAGCTGGCCCTTGTTGTTGTATCCATGGAGTTTCTCCTGTTTGGGTCCATGAGACCGATTGATTGCTCCGGAGTGATTGATTGAAAAAGCGCTCTCCGGAATGAGCGCATTGATTGTAGCGAAATCGAACCGCCTTTACAAGTCCACCCTTCCTTGCCCCTTTCCCTTGCCGGAACGACGGCACCGTTCGGAGGATTTACAAACGTGCAAGAAGCCCCGCCAGGAGCGCAATGCGACGCGGCATGTCGTCAAGCAGAATGTATTCGTTGAGGGTGTGCGCGCCGGCTCCATCCAACCCCAACCCGTCCAGGGTCGGACACCCGACGGCCGATGTCAAATTGCCATCGCTCCCGCCCCCGGTTTCGCCTTCGCCAAGCTCAAAGCCAAGCTCCCGGGCAATGTCCTGCGCAGCGCCGTACAGCCGTCGCGAACCCTCGGTTTTTTCTAGCGCTCCCCGATTGATGCCGCCCTCCAGACCCAATGCGCAGCGCGGGTCGGCGGGGGTCATGGCTCTCAGCGCACGATCCACGCGCCGCCCTTCGTCAAGGGTTCGGAAGCGGACATCGATCGCGCACTGTGCCAATTCCGCAACCACATTGCCGGCTGTTCCTCCCGACGCCATGCCAATATTCACCGTGGTGCCCAGCGCAGAGTCGGCCAGCGTACAAGCCTCGCAAATCCGGCGAGCCAGCTCATGAATGGCGCTTGCCCCGGCCTCGGGTTCGATGCCGGCGTGGGCGGCCTTGCCCTCAACGCGAAGGAGATAGTCGGCCACGCCCTTGCGGCGACTCTTGATGCCGCCGCCGGGAAGGCATGGCTCGACCACAAGGGCGGCGCGCGCCGCACGGGCAAGGGCTTCGATTGTCGGGCGGGAATGAAGAGAGCCCCGCTCTTCGTCGCAGGTCACCAGAACAATCACTTCGGAGGCAAGGGAACCGGGCCGTTCGGCGAGGAGGCGCAAAGCCATGAGTGTGGCCACAACGCCCCCCTTCATGTCATAGACGCCGGGGCCGTACAGCCGGCCTCCACGCAACGCAAAGGGAAGCCGCGCCAGGGTGCCCACCGGATGGACGGTGTCGATATGGCCGACCACCAGCAGCGGCTTCCGGGGCTTGTCCCTTGTCGCTCCGAAGCGACCGGCAAGGTGAACGCCAAGCCCGGGCGCCGGTATGCGCGTGACGTGGCCACCCGCTACGATCATTGCCTCTTCGACCAGGGCCGCCACCGCCAGAATCGCCTCTGCATTGCCGGTAGGGGATTCGATGGCAACGAGGTCGGCAAGAAGCTTCATCCATTCGTCGCGGCGCTTGTGCGCATCCTGAATTGTGATCATCGGGAAGGCTGCCGGGCACTCCGCCCCGAACCATTGGCGGACACGATCGGGTGTGGGCCGGGAGTGCTTGTATAGAAGCCGGCGCGCCGATAGCTCTCGTCGAGAAGCTCAACCGGGTGCAAGACTGCAACGGCGCTTCCGGCCAGCCTCAACCCCGCCCCGATCTGCATGATGCACCCGGGATTGCCGGTAACGGCCACGGCGGCCCCGCTCTCGACAATGCTGCGCACCTTGTCGCCCCCGATCATGCCGCCCAGCTCGGGTTGCGTCAGCCCATAGATTCCGGCTCCGCCACAACACTCCGAGGCCCCGGCCAGCGGCAGCAACCTCAATCCCGGAATGGAGCGCAGAACCTTGGCGGGTGCATCGGTTATGCCTTGTGCATGGACAAGGTGGCACGGAGCGTCGGCGGTTACGTCAAGATGAATGGCCTCTCCCCGCCGCGGCCCGCGTTCCGCCAGAAGCTCGGAGAGATCGCGCACCCGTTCGGCAATGGCTGCCGCGCGGGCGGCATCGGGGTCTTCGGCAGAAAAGAGCGCTCCATACTCGCGTATGGCGGCGCCGCACCCGGAGGCATTCATGGCCAGATAGTCCACGCCGGCTCTCTCGAAGGCGGCAACATTGCGCCGGGCCAGTTCGCGCGCCCTGTCAAGGTCGCCGGCGTGTGCATGCAACGCGCCACAACATCCCTGTCCGGCCACCGCAACCACATCGTAGCCATTTGCCTCGAGGACGCGCCGGGTGGCGTGGTTGACGCGCGCAAAGAGTCCGGCCTGGACGCAGCCGGTCAGGATGCCGACAGTGGAGCGGGACGATGCAGGCGGGGGGGACGGGGGGGGATCGCCGGAGGGAGTGGCCGGTGCCGAGTCTTCAGGTGGGGTCTCGGGAAGTGAGCGAGGTGGAGCCGATGCGGCCAGCATGGCCAGCGCCAGCTTGGGGCCCCGGGCATGGGGTCGGTTGCGCGACCAGCGCGCTGCCAGTGCGGGCAGGCCCACCCCGCGCAGCACCCGGGCCACCGCCAGCAGAGGGCGCGCGATCCACCCGGTGCCGAAGGTGCGCAAGATGATCCGGGTCAGGGGCGAGAGGGGGGTTGCTTCGCTGCCTACCCGCCGGGCGCGCTCGAGGAGGTGGCCGTAGGCGACGCCGGAGGGACAGACCGGTTCGCAGGCGCGGCATCCCAGGCAGCGTCCGATATGTGTCTGAAAAGCCTCGGCACCGGGATCGAGCCGGCCTTCGACCACTGCGCGCATCAGGTGGAGGCGGCCGCGCGGGGAGTCGGCTTCGTCGCCGAGGCGGCGGTAGGTGGGGCAGGCGGGCAGACAGAATCCGCAGTGCACACAGTTGAGGAGTCCTTCTTCCTGGTCGCGCAGAGCCTGTGCAAGCGAAGATTCGGCCGAGGTGGGCGGTTCGGGGGACGAGGGATTCGACATCTGGCCCGGAACCGGTGCGGTGGCCTTTTGGCGGGCACTCATTCGGGGCACCCCGGGGCAAAGACCCGGTGCGGATCGAAGAGGGACCGGATGCGGCGGGTGATTCTTCTTATCCCTTCGTCCTGGCTCTCCCACCCCACGCGCCGACCCAGCTCTGCGGGTGCCGCACTGAGCGTCAGCGACCCCCCCAGTGCTTCGATGGATTTGCGCGCGGCCGCCAGGACCACCCCCACGGCTTCCATCTCGGCGCCCTCGGCTTCCCCCCGGACACGGACAACGCCACTTCCGGCATCGGCCACGATCTCGATCTGCCCTGCCACCGCTGTGGCCACCCCCCTGGCGACGGCCACACTCCGGTCGAGAACACCCGGAAGGGCGCGCAGGCGAACCACGAGTCCGGCATCGTCCTCCCAGGCCCGGTGGCGATCGTGCATGCGGCGGCTCTCCCCGTCGTGCAATACCTTGTCGGGGTCGGTTCCGGCTGCGGCGACCACCCGGCCCAGGATCTCGTCCACCTCGCGCGGGGCGCCCAGCAGCCGCACGACCAGACGGACCGCGTGGCCATCGCCGCCGTTTCTCAGTCCCCTGCCCTCCAACAGCATCGCCGCAACCGGGAGATGGCTCCGGCGCAACGTCCCTGCCATGGCGAGCGCGCGCTCGGCATTGAGGGCAAAAACAAGGGTCCGGTCGGCATCGGGGCGCGGAAAGAGGCGCAGCGACACGCGGGTCAGGATCCCCAGGCTGCCCCGGCTGCCCACAAGGAGCCGAACCAGATCATATCCGGCCACATTCTTGACAACGCGACCCCCCAGGCGGAGCAGCTCGCCCTTTCCGGTCACCACCTCCACCCCGAGCACATTGTCGCGGGTTGCGCCGTAGCACTCGCGCAGCGGCCCGAATCCCCCCGTGGCCACGGCGGCGCCCAGGGTTCCACCTTGCGAGCCCGGCGTGTCGAGGGGCAGCCACTGGCCGTTCGTGGCCACCGCCGCCTCCAGATCGTCCACTCCGATGCCGGCGTCGGCCGTGATCGTCAGGTCGGCGGGTTCGTATTCGCAGATCGAATCCAGCCCGGTTGTCGCCAGAATCACCCCGTCCCGCTCCAGCCATCCCCCACCCTGGAGCCAGCGCTGCCGGCCTGCCGGAATCAGCGGTCTTCCGGTGCCCGCCGCCGATCTGACCGCAGCCTGGATTTCGCCCACCGAGCCGGGCGTCTGCACGCTGCTCACGATGCCTGTGCCTTTGGCGTGGGCCTGGTTTCTTCCGGCAGCACCTTGCCCGGATTCATGCGCTCTGCAGGATCGAAGACGCGCCGGATTCCCCACATGGCGCCCAGCTCGCCGGGGCCGTAGATCAGCGTCATGTGATGCTTTTTGTCCAACCCCACCCCATGCTCGCCGGTGATTGTACCCCCAGCCTCGACGCAGAGGCTCATAATCTTCTTCGAGGCGCGCTCCACCCGTTCCAGCTCGGCGGAATCGCGGCGGTCGAAGAGAATATTGGGATGAAGATTGCCGTCGCCCGCATGGAACACGTTGGCCACGACCAGGCTGTACTCGGCGCTGATGCGCGAAATTCCACGCAGAACGCGGGGAAGAGCGGTACGGGGAACGGTCGCATCCTGCACCAGAAGATCGGGGGCGATGCGACCCATGGCACCGAAGGCCTTCTTGCGCCCCTTCCAGAGTGCAGCCCGTTCGTCCTCGTCGCGGGCAGTGCGCACATCGCGCGCCCCGGCCTCAAGGCAGCGCCGACGGGCTTCGGCGGTCTCGTTATCGAGCCCGACCTCCACGCCATCGAACTCGATGACCAGGGCGGCCTCGGCGTCGGTCGGGTAGCCTGCGGCAAAGACGCTGTCCTCGACGGCGCGGATGGTTTCGCCATCGATGATTTCCATCGCCGCCGGCAGCATTCCTGCCCCCACAATATCGGAGACGGCGCGGCCGGCGTCCTCAATGCGATCAAAGATGGCAAGGAGGGTGCGCACGCTCTCGGGAACGGGCAGCAGCGAGACCTCGACCTCGGTGGCGATCCCGAAACACCCCTCGGACCCCACAAAGAGCCCCACGAGATCGTAGCCGGGGGCATCGCGACCCTGGCCACCGAGCCGCAGAAGCTCGCCGTCGGGCAAAACGACCTCGAGCCCGGTCACATAGCGCGATGTGACGCCGTATTTGAGGCAGTGCGGCCCCCCGGAGTTCTCGGCCACATTGCCGCCGATTGTGCAGGTGGTTTGCGACGAGGGGTCGGGTGCGTAGTAGAGACCGTGGCTGCGGGCGGCGACCGAGAGCTCGGCGTTGATGACTCCGGGCTGCAGAATGGCGCGCCGGTTGACGGCGTCGATCTCGACAATGCGGTTCATGCGCGCGGTGCCCACCACAATTGCGCCATTCAGCGCCACCGCGCCTCCCGAAAGTCCGGTTCCCGCCCCCCGTGGCACAATGGGAAGCCCCTGGCGGGCAATGAGCGCAACCGTGCGCTGCATCTCGTCGGTGGTTCGGGGAAGCACCACTGCGCCGGGACGGTGGCGATAGGCGGTGAGGGCGTCGGATTCGTACACCAGGAGGGCCTCGGGGTCGTCGATGACGCCGTACGGACCGCAGATGGCGCGCAGCTCCCGGGCCAATTGTGGCTGGATCATGTCGCTCAAGCTACTGTGCGCCACGCAGATAATCCAAGGTGGACTCGACGCTGGCCAGCGCCATGGGGTAGATGTCTGCGGGCAGGTCGTTGCCGTACACCCGGGCCAGGATGTCGCGGGACTCCGTGCAGCCCTCGGCGGTCAGGCGCCGCACCTGGTCGATCCGGGTCTGACGATGATGGCGGAAACGCGCGATGGTGGTGGCCGGGTGGGCGATGTCGGGGCCGTGGGCCGGGTAAAGGATGCGAGGCTGCAGCGCCTCGATCCGGTCGAGCGATGCCAGGTAGTCCGCCACTGCGCCGGGGTATTCGCCAACCCAGGTCGTGGTGCCCTCGCCCAAAAGAAGGTCGCCCACAAAGACCGCCTGCGCGCGCTCGAGATGGAAGCAGAAGTGACGGCGTGCGTGGCCGGGGGTGAAGATTGCCGTGAGGACGCCGGCGCCGGTGTCGAACTGCTGACCGTCGTCAATGGCGTGCCCGCTCCCCGGTCCCAGAATCGGTACGCCGAGCGCATCGGCCAGCGCAGGGGCTCCGGCCGCATGATCGGGGTGGGCGTGCGTGAGAAGAATGAAGATCCGACGCGCCCCTGCCACCGCCCGGGCCAGCCGTTCCAGGTGGGATTCGACCCGGGGTCCGGGATCGATGATCGCGACCGGATCGTCGCCGACCACATGGCTACGCGTCCCCGCCAGGGTGATCGGCCCGGGGTTCGGTGCCAGAAAAGACTCGACCCTCACCGCACAGTCACCGCCCCCCTGCACACCGGGCGCGCACCGGGGAATGCCAGGCGCGCAAGGCCGGACCGGAGAGGGAGTGCCGGGAATCAGCGTCGCTCGCGCGCCAACTGTTCGGCAAGCTTGTCGGCAACCATCTGCAGCGCCGCCTCGTCGTCGGGCGTGAAGGCCTCGGGCTGGCGCGAATCGATGTCGAACTGGCCGTAGATCTCGCCTCCGGCCCGGATCAGCACAACCAGCTCGGAGCGGACATCGGGGCTGCATGCAAGGTAGCCGGGAAAGGCCGATACATCGGGAACATTCAGATTTTCGCCCTCGGAAACGGCTGTTCCGCAGACTCCCTCGCCTACGGGAATGCGTGCATGCTCGGTCGAGTCGCCCACATAGTTGTGCAGCCAGAGCTCGAGGCGGTCGTCGGTGAGGAGGTACACGCCGACCCAGTCGAACCGGTCGTCGGCGCTGTGAATGGAACGTACGGAGAAGCGGAGCAGGGCATCGGAGAGATGACCCTTTTCTCTCATCTCCTGGATCTCCTGAACGATGTGGCGAGCGTCGATCATGTCGCTTTCGGTGTGTTTTTCCCCGGCGGGCAAGGAAGGCGCAGGGGAATGAGGTGGTTCTGTGTGCGGTGCGGTGGGCTTGCCGACGGGCAGGTTCGGATCGGCATCCCCGTTCTGCGACCCTGTGGAGGTAAGGAAGTATAAGACAAAGGGGCGCCGTCTGTGCAGACGCTGCTTCTGCGCCGGAGCAGGTGCGGGGGTACGGAGACGATTGCGGCGGCCGAGGCCGAGGGCTCCCTGCTCTTCGCGACCGAATTCGACTCCGCCGCTGTCGTACCCGTCAATCGCCCCACCTGGCAAGCCGCCAAGGTCCTGTTTTTCGCGCCATCGGGGCGACGAGCGTCGATCCCGGAAATGTCATAGCCGATCAGTCTGTCGCGTATCCCGACTGTCCCCGCATACTCCGATGCCTATCCGGATATCGAAGCAAGAAAGGTGTCGCGGTCCCGCCGGGTGGCGACCCATGGCTGGCCCAGGTCGATTCCTACACCCGGCGGAAGTCGATCTCTTCGTCGAGGCGACGAACGAAGGCTGCAAGGAGGCGGGCCGTGTGGAAAAGGTCGGCGGTGGAGACCATCTCGCAGGGCGAGTGCATGTAGCGATTGGGAACCGACACCAACCCCGTGGGGATGCCCTCGCGCGAGAGGTGAATGCCGTCGGCGTCGGTGGCAGTGCGGAGCGGCGCAGCCTGGATCGAATAGGGGATTTCGTTGGCCTCGGCGGTATCGGCAAGGAGTTCGAAGACGGCGGGGTGGGTCGAGGACCCACGGGTCAGGACCGGGCCCCCGCCCAACGCATGCTCGCCGACCTCCTTCTTCTCCACCCCGGGCACATCGGTGGCGTGCGTCACATCGACGACCAGCGCCACATCGGGCGCAAGGTGGAAGGCCCCGGCACGAGCGCCACCGCCACTGTAGCCGATCTCTTCCTGGGCTGTCGCCACCGCCACCGCTCCTGCCCGACCCGGTTCGTCTGCCAGAATGCGCAGCGCTTCCAGCACGACAAACGCCCCCATGCGATTGTCCAGGGCCCGGCTGACAATGCGGTCGCCCGCCAGGCGCACCATGCCGCTCTCGATCACGGCCGGATCTCCCACCCGCACCCCCAGCGCGGCCAGCTCTTCGCGCGAGGAGGCCCCGACATCGATCCACAGATCCTTCAGCTTCACCCCCCGCTCGCGCTCCTTGGCCTCCATGAGGTGAATCGCCTTGCGTCCGATCACGCCCGGCACCTCACCGCGCGCACCCAGAACCCGGATTCGCTGACCGACCAGAACCTGCGCATCCCAACCGCCGATTCCGGCAAAGTAGATGATCCCCGATTCATCCAGGTGGGTGATCTGGAGGCCGATCTCGTCGATATGGCCGGCCATGAGAACCAGCGGGCGATCCCGATCGGGAAGCTGTGCGAAGCTGTTCCCCACCACATCGGACCAGACGCGGGCAAAGGAGCGCGCCTCTTCGCACCAGATCCTTGCAGGCCGCACCTCGAAGCCGGAGGGACCGGGCGCATCGAGAAGTCGTTCCAGGAAGGGAAGCCGCTCCTTCGCTGTCGGGTGGGAATCGGGAGACGGATCGCTGCTCACTCTATGGTTCCTCCGAATCGGTGGGGGGATGGGTGCCAACCTCAACCCGGCTCCGACCGGAATCGTGATCGGAATCGGCGAGGGGCGAAACGACATGCAACCGGAAGGCGCCCTGGCGAATGCTCCGCTCCATGCGACGCCGCGCCAAGGCCTGAATCCAGCGCCGGGTGGGCGGCAGCAGGAGTGCAAATCCGGCCACATCGGTCAGAATTCCCGGCGTGAGCAGGAAGGCGCCCCCGATCAGAACCGAGAGTCCGTCCAGCAGGGCGCGCGCGGGAATCCGACCGGCATTGATCTCGTCCTGGACGCCGAGGAAGGCGCGCATCCCCTGCCGCCGAGCCAGGGCAGCCCCTGCAGCCCCGGTAACAATCACCAGACCGATCGTGGGCGTCACCCCAATCCAGCGACTCACCTGGAGGAGGAGGATCAGCTCGACGAGCGGAACGGTAATGAAGAGAAGGAAGAGTCTGGCAACCAGGGTGGGGCCTCGCTTCGTGTCCGGGGCGTCCGGGAGAGGGGGTGGGTCAACAATTTATAGCCGTTGGACGGGTGAGAGTATATATTGTTTCCCCTACAAAGTCCCGGGCTGCCGGGACGACTGCCCCGAAACGACTCGGAGTACAACACATGGACACGACCTATGTTCGCAAGGGATTCGGACTGAAGGCCGAGGTCAAGCAGGTCATCAGCGCCGACTACGACTCGGCTCTTCTCGAACGCATCCGCTCGCGCGCCAACATCGACCGCTTCGGCGACATTACCGTTCACCTGGCGAAGGATTTCGGCTTCTGTTACGGAGTGGACCGGGCCGTTGACTATGCTTACCAGACGCGCCACAAATTCCCGGATCGGCGCATCTTCCTGGTGGGCGAGATCATTCACAACTCGCATGTGAACGAACGACTGCAGGAGCGCGGAATCGAGTTCATGTACCCCGACGAGAATGGCGGCTACGAATTCGGCGACATCACCGCCGACGATGTCGTCATCATTCCCGCCTTCGGGGTCACGACCCAGGATCTGACACGACTGCGCAAAATCGGGTGCGTCCTGGTCGACACCACCTGCGGCTCAGTTCTGCTGGTCTGGAAGCGGGTTCAGGGGTACGCGCGCGACGGCTTCACGGCGGTCATTCACGGCAAGTACAAGCACGAGGAATCGCGGGCCACGGCGAGTCAGGTGGCGGGCTACGAGGGCGGTCGCTACATCGTTGTACGCGATATGGCCGAGGCCGAGGTGGTGGGGAATTACCTTGTCGATCACCCCGACCGCATCAGCCGCGAAGAGTTCCTGAAACGCTTCGGAAAGCGCAGCTCGGAGGGCTTCGACCCGGACCGGGATCTTGCCAAGATCGGGGTGGCCAACCAGACGACGATGCTGGCCACCGAATCGCTGGCGATCGGGGCGCGACTGAACGAAATGATGGCCGAGGCCTTCGGCGAAGAACACGCCAAAAACCACTTCCGCTCCTTCGGAACCATCTGTTCGGCAACCCAGGAGCGACAGGACGCGGTTCTCGATATGATGAACGAAGCCCCCCCCGATGTGATGATCGTGATCGGCGGCTACAACTCGTCCAACACCAACCATCTGGCCCATCTCTGCCGCGAACACGCCAACACCTTCCACATCGCAACGGCCGACTGTATCGACACCGAAAGTGGCTCCATCCGCCACAAGCCCGACCTGGACCCACACGAACCCGAGATTACCGACTGGAGCTGGCTGCCCGCAGGCCCCTTCCGCCTGGGAATGACCGCCGGTGCCTCCACGCCCGACAATCAGATCGGCAAGGCCCTGGCGCGGGTTCTCACAATTCGGGGGATTGAGGTGGAGTTGTAGGCGGGGGAATGCCTCTGTGACACCGATACCCCAGCCATCAATTTGCAATGACCCAATCCGACCAAGTACCGGCCCGTTACAGAAGTTGGGTTTTTGCGTTTGCGGTTTTGGCACTCTCAATCCTGTCCTTTTCCAAAACATTGGACACGTGTGCCCACAACCACAACGTGGACGCGAAAGACCAGGCTCTTCGTGCCTACGTGACGGTCAGAACCGTAAACGCGGGGGTCTCGGTTCTGCAAACTGCAGATGTGGAGCTAGGTCTTCCATTCTTCAGAGTATCCGGCGAGGTTGGCCAGTTTCTCGACCCCGTCAATGATGCCGCAGAACGGGCGTCCACTGCGCTTGCGTGGTCAATTGGATCGTTGTTCGTGCAAGGCATTCTCCTCGACTTCGCGGCTCTTCCCCTTGTCAAGTGGATATTCGCGGCGTCCGGCTTGCTGGCACTTCTTTGCCCTCTCCTGACCTCTATCTTCAGCGTCTCGGGGTCCGTGGCGGACAGCGTTCGGAGAGCATCGGTTCGATGCTTTGTCATCATGGGAATGCTCCGGTTCCTTGTGCCCGCCTTTGTCGCAAGCAGCCATCTGGCCAGCCAAGTGTTGCTTCAGGAGCGGATCAACGAGGATGGGAACGCTGTACGCGAAATGAGCAGCCGATTCGAAGGCTTGAACGGCGCCGGTTCGGCCAACGATACAACACTCATTGCACAAGATCTTCGTGATCAGATCACTGGGCTTCGAGAAAACAAAGCGGACCTTGAGAGGCAACGCGAACAGGTTACTGAAGATTTCGACGAGTTGCCGCTCGCTTGTCGAAGTTTGCGTTGGAGGTGTCCTCCCGAGGCAGACAGCCTGCGTCAGGAGAGGAGTCGACTCGGTGATGAAATTGATGCTGTCGATGACCGGATTACCGAAGCGAACCGCAATCTCGAGTGTATCGCGGAGAACGGAATGGATTGCGCGGCGAGCCAGATTACTTGGATAACCAGGGTCCGAGAGATTCTGACCAAGGCCCAGGAAATGCCGACCGACTTGTTAGCGTGGGGTTCTGATCTTCCGGTGCGTTTGACGAATTGGATGATTTCGTTGGTTGTGAAGTGCATCGTGTTCCCCCTCCTGTTCCTGTTTCTCGCTGCGAAATGCGGAGCGTATGTCATCAAGCGGACAGCAAATTTGAGATTGCACGTTCCTGCTCGCTAACGCATCGTCTGACTACCTTCGGGGACCGGGAACGGTGCGGCTCTTTGCTCATACATGCAACGCCCGTCCCAGCGCGCCCAGCGCGCCCTCGGCCACCGCCTCCGAGAGGGTGGGATGGGGGTGCATGGCGCGGTCGATCTCCTCGACGGTGGATTCCAGGTGGCGGGCCATGACGAATTCGGCGATCAGCTCGGTGGCGTGGGGTCCCACGATGTGTGCGCCGACGACTTCGGAGTAGCGCTTGTCGCGAATGACCTTGACGAAGCCGGTTGCGTCGCCGGATGCCAGGGCGCGACCATTCCCCACCCAGGGGAACTTGCCCACCTCGATGTCCAGTCCCTGCGCGCGCGCCTGTTCCTCGGTGAGTCCGACCGACGCCACCTCGGGGTGACAGTAGGTGCAATTGGGAACATTGGCATAGTCAACGGTATGATGACCGACTCCCGCAATGTGTTCCGCCGCTACAACGCCCTCGTGCATGGCCTTGTGCGCCAGAAGCTGGGCGCCTGCACAATCTCCGACGGCATGAATTCCGGGCACATTTGTGCGCGTGGCGGAATCGATTGCAATGAATCCCCCCTTTTCGGTGCGCTTCACGCCGGCAGCTTCGAGCCCCAGGTCCTCGGTATTGGGAATGCGACCAACCGCCGAGAGAACATATTCGACATTGAGCGCCTGTGACCGATCCCGGTTGTCGGTAAAGGTGATTGTGACGCCATCGGACTTCACCTCGGTGGATTCGACCCGCGCACCGGTAAAGATCTTCATGCCGCGTTTGCGAAAGCTCTGCATGATTACCCGCGACGAATCGGCGTCTTCAACCGGCAGCACCCGGTCCATGGCCTCAATGATTGTGACCTGGGTGCCGTAGGCGTCGTAGATGTCGGCGAACTCCATTCCCACGGCGCCTGCACCAACCACAACCAGCGACGCGGGCGCATCTTTCTGGAAGAGTGCCCCGGTGGACGACCATATCCGCTCTTCATCGATCTGCAGAAAGGGAAGCGAGCGCGGACGCGACCCGGTGGCCAGAATGATGTGCGCGGCCGAGACGGTTTTTCTGGTGCCGTCCTTCGCCTCGACCTCAACGATTCCGCCTCCCTGCAACCGTCCATGACCCTCGATGTGGGTCACCTTGTTCTTCCTGAGCAGAAAGCCAACCCCCGACGAGAGACGCTCGGCCACCGCGCGGCTGCGCTCCTGGGCCGGACCGAGATTGGTCGTGAAATCGCTGAAGGAGATGCCGTGCCCGTCGGCTTGTGCAAGCTCGTTCACCATAAGTGCGCTGCTGAGGAGCGCCTTGGTGGGAATGCAACCGATATTGAGACAGACGCCACCCAGCCTGTCGGCCTCGATGCAGGCGGTGTTCAGCCCGAGCTGTCCGGCGCGGATGGCGGCAACATAGCCACCGGGGCCACCGCCAACCACAACCACATCGAAATCCGTACTACCATTCTTTATGTTCACTGTTTTTCCCTGGGGAGAATCACTGTTTTTCTCGGATCGGCACGCTTCCCTGAAGAAGCATGGCGGCGGGGTCCTCTAGGAAGGTTCGCAGCGTGGCCAGGAAGCGGGCTCCCTGTGCGCCGTCGATGACCCGGTGGTCGCAGCTCATGGTTATGCGCATTTGCGGGCGGCAAACGACCTGACCATTGTCCACAACCGCGCGCTCCTCGATCGTGCCGATGGCAAGAATGCCAGCCTCGGGAGGATTGATGACGGCGGTGAAGGACTCGATTCCGAACATTCCCAGATTCGAGATGGAGAAGGTCGATCCGGTGTATTCATCGGGGTGAAGTTTCTTGTCGCGGGCCCGGCCGGCCAGCTCACGGGCCTCGGCGCTGATCTCGGCGATGCCCTTGAGGTGGGCGTCGCGGATGACAGGTGTAATGAGACCATCGGGAACCGCGACGGCAACGCCGATGTGCACGCGCTGGAAGCGGCGGATCGAATCGCCCTGCCACCATGCATTGCACTCGGGGTGCCGGGAGAGCGCAACGGCGGCGGCCTTGATGATGAAGTCGTTGACCGAAACCTTGACTCCCGCAGGAGCCAGATGTCGGTTGAGCCGTTCCCGCGCCTCCATCAGGCGGGTCATGTCGGGGTCGATCGCAAGGAAGAAGTGGGGAACGGGCCCCAGCGATTCCGAGAGTCGGCGCGCAACGGTCTTGCGCATCTGCGAGAGCGGAATGTCGGTGAAGGAATCGCCGATCGCCACAACTCCGGCATGGGACGGCTCGGAAGAGGCCCGCGCCGACGCCTCTTCGACATCGCGCTTGACCACCCGGCCCCCCGGCCCCGACCCGGCCACCATGCTCATATCCACGCCCAGTTCGTGGGCAAGGCGGCGTGCAACCGGCGAGGCCCTGACCCGGCCTCCATCCTCGCCAGCAGCGGGTGGCGGTGCGCTCCCGGCCGGGGTTGTTGCGGCGGCCGCCTCTTCGGGTTCGGCCTCCTGGACCGGGGGGGCAGCCACATCCGGGGCGGCCGCGCGCGCTCCTGTGCCCTCCACAAGCGCCGCAATATCCTCTTCGGCCTCTGCGATTACCGCAATGACATCGCCGACCGGAGCTGCGGCGCCCTCGGCGGCCAGAATTGCGCGCAACACACCTGTCCCACGCGCGACCAGCTCCATGGTCGCCTTGTCGGTCTCGATCTCGGCCAGAACCTCGCCCTGCTCGACCGTGTCGCCCTCGGCCTTCAGCCACCTGACGATCTGGCCCTCTTCCATTGTCGGAGAGAGCGCCTCCATGTGAACCCTGGTTGCCATATCTGTTTCCGAGGTTGTGGGCCGGCGGATTGTGCCGCCCGGTACGGGTCTCTCCGGTGGCCTGCGCCCTTACTCAGGCGCGTCCGTTCAGGTACAACACGCGCTTGCAGGCATCGACAACATCGCGGATGCCCGGCTTTGCCAACTGCTCGAGATTCTTTGCATAGGGCATCGGCACATCGGCCTGGGTCACGCGCTGCACCGGCGCATCCAGGTGGTCGAACGCCTCGTCCTGGATGAGCGCAACGATCTGGGCGCCGATCCCCGCAAAGGGCCATCCCTCTTCGAGATAGACGACCCGGTTGGTGCGGCGCACGGTGGCCAGAATTGCATCGGCGTCGAGCGGTCGCAAAGAGCGCAGATCCAGCACATCGGCCTCGATCCCCTCGCGCTCCAGCGCCGTTGCCGCCTGCAGAGCCAGATGAACCATCTTGCCGTGTGTCACAATGCTTATGTCGTCTCCTGAGCGCTTCAGCTCGGCCACGCCCAGCGGAATGACATATTCGCCATCGGGAACTTCGCCCCGAACGTTGTAGAGAAGCTCGCCCTCCATGACCGCCACCGGGTCGTCGTCGCGAATGGCTGCGGCCAGAAGTCCCTTTGCGTCGGCGGGCGTGGCCGGTGTGACCAGCTTGATTCCGGGAGCGTGGACATACCAGCTTTCGCACGCCTGCGAGTGCTGCGCCGAGAGCTGAAGCGCCGCGCCGGTCGGACCGCGAAAGACGATCGGCACCGGAATCTGGCCATTGCTCATGTAGAGCATCTTGGCGGCGCTGTTGATGACCTGATCAAGCGCGAGGATCGAGAAGTTGAAGGTCATGAATTCGCAGATCGGGCGCAATCCGGTCATGGCCGCGCCCACACAGAGTCCGGTGAAGCCGAGCTCGCTGATAGGAGAATCGACCACGCGCCGGGGACCATAGCGCTCGAGCATTCCCCGCGACACCTTGTAGGCGCCGTCATACTCGGCCACCTCCTCGCCCATCAGGAAGACGCTGTCGTCGCGGTCCATTTCCTGGCACATCGCCGCGTGGAGCGCCTCGCGGTAGGTCATCTCGGTTGTATTCACGACGCGCTACGACCTCGCCTTCGCTGTGGCGACCGGAGAGGGCGTGGGCCGGTCGCGGCCATCGAGAAAGAGTCTGCCGTGTTCGTTGATCTCGGCATAGACATGGTTGTAGAGGGTTGAGGGGTCGGGGAGGGGCGACGCATCGGCGAACTCGGCGGCATCCTCGACGGTGGCGCGCGCCTCGGCGTCCATTGCCTCCAATTCGGCCTGGGTCAGCAGCTCCTCGCCCATCAGGAGGTTGCGCAGGATGACGATCGGATCCTGTTCGCGCATGTGGGAATCGACCTCTTCGCGAGAACGATAGGTGCCCGAGACCGGATCGGACATCGAGTGGCCGCGAAAGCGGTAGGTCACGGCATTCACGAACTGCGGACCGGCTCCGCCCCGGACCTCCTCGGCCAGATCAGCGAAGAAGCGGTGGGTGGCGATCACATCCTGGCCATCGACCGTGTGCGCGGGAATGCCGTAGGCGCCGGAGCGGGCCTCCATCTTGGTGGCGGAGACACGCGAAAAGGCAGTTCCCATTCCATAGCCGTTGTTTTCGACGACATAGATCACCGGCAACGTCCAGATTGCGGACATGTTGAGCGCCTCGAGGAAAGCGCCCTGGTTGACGGCGGCGTCGCCCATGAAGCAGACGCAGATCTGGTCGTCTCCGCGGTAGCGAATCGCCCATCCGACACCTGCGCCCAGCGGAATCTGCCCGCCCACGATTCCATGGCCCCCGAGGAACCCGACCCCGGGATCGAAGAGGTGCATGGAGCCGCCCCGCCCTCCGGAGCAGCCATCGCCCCGTCCGTAGAGCTCGGCCATTGCGGCGCGCGGGGAAATCCCCTTTGCAATTGCCTGGGTGTGCTCGCGGTAGGCGGTCACCACCACATCGTCGTTTCGGAGCGGACGAATTGCGCCCACAGCCAATCCCTCCTGGCCGATGTGCAGGTGACAGAACCCCCCGATCTTGCCGATTGCGTAGGCTTCTTCGGCCTTTTCCTCGAAGCGCCGGTACAGAAGCATTTCCGCAAGGATTGCGTGGAGATCCTCGCGGGTGAAGCCCTCGTACTCGAGTGCGATATCGCTCACCTGCTCCTCCGTTGTGGTTGCACCCGCCATCGCCTCACCCGGCGCCCCTTCCACCGCACGCAAATGCTTCGGCGGGCAGTTCGGCCGGAGCCGGAATGTCGGCTTCCATCACGCTCCGGATGCTTCCCGGACCGCCTGCCTCGACTTCGCGCGCCTGCTCCTTTGCGTGGTAGCTCGAACGAACCAGAGGCCCCGATTCGACGTGGCGAAAGCCGTATTCACCCTCGCCGATCCGCTTCCAGGCGGCGAACTCGTCGGGAGTCACCCAGCGGGCAACGGGAATATGCAGGCTCGAAGGGCGCAGATACTGTCCCAGCGTCAGGATATCGACGGCGGCTTCGCGCAGATCGGCCATGGATTCGCGAATTTCGTGCTCCTCCTCGCCCATTCCCAGAATGATTCCGGTCTTGGTGAGCATCGTGGGGTCGATTCTCTTGGCGGCGCCCAGGTACGAGATCGAACGCCAATAGCGTCCCCCCGGCCTGACCTCGGGGTGTAGCCGGCGGACGGTTTCGAGGTTGTGGCCCAGGATCGCGGGACGCGCATCCATCACCCTGCGCAGAGCCTCTTCGTCGCCCTTGAAGTCGGGAATGAGGACCTCGACCGAGCAGTCGGGCAGACGCGCATGCACCTCGTGAATTGTCGCCGCATAGATGCCCGCGCCGCCATCGGCAAGCTCGTCGCGGTTGACCGAGGTGATGACGACATGGTCCAGCTCCATTGCGGCAATGGTCTCGGCCACGCGCCGGGGTTCATCCAGGTCGAGCCCGGTCGGCATTCCGTGTGCCACCGCACAATACTTGCAGGCTCGCGTACAGACGTCGCCCAGAATCATGAAGGTCGCGGTTCCGGCTTCCCAGCATTCGCCGATATTGGGACACCCGGCTTCTTCGCAGACCGTATGCAGGGACTGGCTCCTCATCAACTGCTTGAGCCGCAGGTAGTTGCGTCCGCCTGGCGAGCGCACCTTCAGCCAGGGCGGCTTGCGCGAGGCAATCGGGATGGTGTTCAGCGTGCGGTGCGCACGGATTCGCCGGGATCCCTTGGGTTTGACCAGACCCGTGTCTTTTCCCGCGGGGGCGTATCCGCCCTGCTGTGATGTATCCGGAGGAGTCACCCTGCTTCGCAGCTCCCAGGTGGGGGTTCGGTTGTCGGTTCAAGCCAAACCAGCCGCCAATTATAAGGGAAGTTGGCGGTTTGCGCCAATTGCCGACGGTGGCGGGATGGCGGGTGTGTCGCCTGCAATTTTCCCGCCCAGGAACCGAGGCCGATCACGCCTCGGGGCAACGTCCTACATGACAGGATCTCGCACCAATGTTGTATCTGCCCACGCCAGATTCAACTGCGCATGTCTCGGGGTCGATCCCCCCGTGACCATCATTGAATCATGGCACGATGTCGTGCCGGTTGGAGTCGCCCGGCCCGTGTTTCTACTGCACGTCAGCAGGCTCTGCTTCATCCAGGCAAAAACCCGAGCCTACCCCAACACCCACGCCACCCCCAGCCCCAGATAGGTGCCGACCGCGTAGCCCAGAAGACCGATAATGACGCCGGGCAGAACGAGGTGGCGCCATTCGCGCGCGACCGCAACCGCAAGGGCGCTCGAGGGGCCGCCAACCGCAGCCTGCGAGGCAACCGAAATGGTGGGGACATCGAGGCGCGCGAGGCGTCCGATTCCGAAAACGATGACGCCGTGGACCGCAACCACGGTCAGGGTGAAGTAGAGAATTGCGGGGCCGACCTCGATGATGGCGGGGATGCGCGACATGATGCCGATGAGGACGAAGAAGAGGTGGAGGCCGACGGACCCGAACTGCATGGCGCCGGGAAGGCTGCGGAGGCCGGGGGTGTGGCCAACGACCAGCGCCAGGGTGGTGAGCCAGAGGATGACGGGAATTCCGGGAATGCGCGCACCCAGCCACTCTGCGGCAAGGAGCAGGATCATGCCAACGGCGAGGAGCCGGGCGACGGCGGTGGCCGAGAGCGGCGAGGGCTGTGCGTAGGGGTGACGGGGTTCCGCTTCGTCTGCTTCGTCCGCCGTGGTGGGGGGTGGTTCCGGGACTGTCCCCTGGGCGGCCCTTTGCACGACGCGGACGGGAATCAGCAGCGTTACGCCAAGCCAGAGTGCGGTGACGATGGCATCGGCTGCACCCAGACCGGCGAAGAGAGGACCGGTCAATCCCACCGCCCGGCCGACCGAAACGAAATTGACCGAGCCGCCGGTATAGGTTCCGGTCAGCGCGGCGGCAATTCCGGGGGTATCGGGGGCGAGGAGGTCGCCAAAGAGCAGAGCGGCCAGAAAGGCCCCCGACACTGTGCCGACAAGGGCGAGACCAAAGGCGCCGAGCACCCTGGGGCCGGCCCGGGGAAGGTCGCGCAGATCAACGGAGAGGAGGAGCCAGGCGACAGAAAGCAGGGTGATGGGTCCGCCGACCAGATCGTAGACGGGCGATTCGGCGGGGACCAGGCCGAGGTTGGAAAGAAGCGCCCCGAAGAAGATGGCCATCATCGACGCTCCCACCCTGGAGAGCGCGGGAACGCGGTGATCGAGCCAGAAGGCAAGCGCGGCCGCCACAACCACGACCGTCGCAAGGGCCAACGGAGCCGAGATCATGGCCGCGGGAGCGCCGGCATTGCCGTGCGGTATGCATTCATGAGCGCATCAGGGGGAAGCCGAGAGGAAGGAGGTGGCCTCGTCGCGCAGAAGCGGGAGCAGCGTGCCGTGTCCGGTGGGACCGAAGCCATACTCCTCAAGGTCGGTTGCAGCTTCGGCGTCGTAGGAGTCCACAAGAGTGCGATAGTGCATCCCGGCCCGCGCCGAATCGCCCACCAGGAGCGCCGCCTGGGCCGCAGCCGCCAGGCAGAGAAGGTGAGTGGGACGCACGGCCAGCCCGGCCTCGGCAATGGCCAGCGCCTCGGTGCCATTGGCGGCGGCCGCGTGGAGGAGAGAAAGGTGGAAGCGGTCGTCCAGGGAGAGGGCGGCGATCCGGTCGTAGGAGGCGATCGCCATGGGGAGGAATTGGGCCGCTTCGGCGGGGTTGCCCCCCTCGATGGCGGTCATGACGCGATCAAAGAGGCGGGTGGCGGCCTCGCGCGGGGTCATTGAGGCCAGATCGACGGCAGAGGTCGGACCGAGCGCTGGAGTGGGCTGACCGCCTGAGGGGGCAGCCACCTGGGGGGGACGAGGCCGCAACATCAGGGTGGTGGCCAGCGCGAGGGCGAGGAGAACTGCAACAGCCCAGGGAATTCGGTTGGCCGTCGCAAAGACCCTCTGTGGGGCCTGCTGGAGCGCGACTCCGCACTGAATGCAGTACTGGTCATCAAGGCCGGTGGCGACTCCGCAGGACGGACAGGGCGGACCCTGTAGTGCCTTGCCACAGCGCGAGCAGAAGTTGGCCCCGGCTTCGGGTACAGGGTGTCTGCACTGGGGACAGGGGACGAGGATATTGGTCATCGGTCTGATCAGAGCCCGGTCGGCGCATCGACAAAGCGCCCCGCGATGCCGAAGCGGTCTGTCACAATATCTGCAAGTGCCTTTACACCAAAGACTTCCGTTGCATAGTGCCCTCCCACAAGAAGGTGAATTCCCATCTCGGTGGCATCGATTGCGTGGTGATGATTGGCTTCGCCGGTGATCAGGAGATCAAGCCCCAGCGCGACTGCCTCGGGGAGCAGCGACGCACCGGCGCCAGTGACGATTCCCACCTCTGCAATCTCCTCGGGGCCTTTGCCCAGGACACGAACGGGCCCCCCAAGACTGTGCGTCAGCTCACTGCGGACCTCGGACAGGGTGCGGGGTGGAGTCAGCACGCCTCGCGATCCGACCGTGGTGCCCCGGTAGGATCCGAAGAGGACCGGATCGTGAAGGTGCAACATGCGCGCAAGCAGAATCGCGTTTCCGATCTCGGCATGCCCATCCAGGGGAAGGTGTGCACTGTAGAGTGCCGTTCCGGCTTCGATCAGCATCCTGATGCGATGGAAGAAGGGCCCGCGGAGTGGTTGCACTCCTCCCCAGAAGAGGCCGTGGTGAACGATCAGGAGATCGGCGTCGGGGGTGATCTCTTCGATCACCTCCAGGCTGGCATCGACGGCCACGGCAAAGTTCCGAACCGGACCCTCAGCGTCAACCTGAAGGCCATTTAGCGCGCCGGGGTAGTCGATCGTTTCCTCAACCCCGAGGACCCCATCCAGAAAGGTGACGATCTCCGCGAGCGGAACGCCTGCCACCCCCTCACCCGGCTCCAATCCGGAGCCGTCGGCTGCGCGTGGCGCTGTTCCCTGCCCCCATGGGCCGGCCTTCCGGGCTTCGTCGTGCCTTGTCGGCAAAGATCTACCGGGCGGCAGCCTTCCCGGACTCCTTGCCCAGGTTCAACTGCAGTTCACTCTTGCGCCCAACGCTGACCGAGCCATTCACGACTCCCCCCTCGTCGAGCTGGAGGCGCGCCGCCCGAATCTCGCCATCGATCACGGCAGTCGAGGCAACCTCGAGACGCGAGGTAATATCCAGAATTCCCTTGACGGCTCCCGCGATCTTCGCATCGCCCGTACTGATGTCACCCACAACGCGCCCATCCTTGCCAATGACGACGGCCTTCTCGGCCCTCACTGACCCCTCAACCGTTCCGTCGATTCGAATGGTATCGCTCGACTCGCAGTCGCCGCGCACGGTCATGCCGCCACCGATGATCGAAATGACCGCCTCGGGGGTTGTCTGAATCATTCGGGGCTTTGCCATGAGTCTTCTGTCCTTTGCCATTGGGAAACTGCGTGTGTAGTCGGTGCGCCTGTATCAGGGTGTGCGCGGGGATTGGCGGTCGTCGCTTCCCGGAGGAGGCGAGACCATGGAGAATGGATCCTGTGGCTGGCCATTTCTGACGATCTCGAAGTGAAGGTGGGGTGCGGTGGAGCGACCCGTATTGCCGGAGAGTGCAATGACTTCACCCTTCCGCACGCGCTGTCCTCTTTCAACTGCCAAGTATAGGGCATGACCGTAGCGAGACCAAATTCCGTCGCCGTGGTCGAGGAGCACGAACTTTCCATAGACGGAGTCCTCGGCCGCGGCCAGAACCTGTCCTGCGCCTGCGGCGCGCACATAGGATCCCCCTGGAACGGCAATGTCGATTCCCGGGTGATCGCCCTCTTCATCGGCGAGCAGGGAGCGGGTTACGAAGCCCTCGGTGGTCAGCGGCCACACGGTCGGCGTCAGCTCGGCATCGCCGGAAGCGTACTCAAGTGGAGGAACGCGATCGGATGCCGCCAGCGCTGCCGCCTGAAGCCAGATATCGGGCTTGCGTTGTTCCTCCAGTCCGGAAAGGAAGCGCAGTTGCCGTTCGCGATTGGCCAGAGATGCAAGTTGCGTGGCCAACACGGTCATGCTGTCCTCGCGGGCCAGGAGGCGGCCATGTTCGCGTTGCAGCTCCTCGGTGCGGGCAGCCTTTCGGGCGAGCGAAGCCCAGGTCGTCCCCATGACAACCAGCAGAATCGCCAGCAGAATCCCGCCGATAACGCCCAGACGAACCAGCCACAGCGGAATGTGCCAAAGTCGATCGGCTTCGCGCCAGCTCGGAGTGTACAGAATGCTGACACGGGTGTCGGGCCCGATCGGCAGCCTGATCCAGCGGGGCAAAACGCGTCGCCTGGGGAATCGTCTGTCAGTCAAGGATCTCTCCCGGATCGGTCCCGGTGATCGCCGCGAAGAGCCTCTCAAGCTGCCGGGCGCCATCGAAGGGAATCTGGATCTTCCCCCGCCCCTGGCCCTTCCAGTGAAGGGCGACCCGGGCCCCGAGATGTTCCGCAAGTGCGTTTCGTAACGCATCAATGGCCGGCTCCTGAGCTCTTTCCCCGGACCCGTGGCCCTTTTCTTCGGTTTTTCTTCCGGTGGTGCCCTCGGTCGCCTGTCGCACCCTCTCTTCCGTTTCGCGCACCGACCAGCCTGCCTGTGCGGCCTGCCGTCCGAGATCGGCTCTCTGTACAACATCGTCAATGGCCAGGAGTGCCCTGCCATGCCCCCGCGAAAGAGCCCCTTCGGCCAGCATTCGCCGCACAGAAGGAGGAAGCCCCCGCAGGCGCAGCGCGTTGGCGATGACAGAGCGGCTTTTCCCTACCGCATCTGCAATTTCCTGTTGCGTGTATCCGAACTCGTCTCGAAGGCGCTGGTAACCATCGGCTTCATCCATGGGACCGAGCTCCTGGCGTTGCATGTTTTCAACCAGCGCCAGAATCAGGAGAGTCTGGTCGTTGGCATCGCGGAGCTGGGCGGGAATCTCCGACCACCCCAACTGCTTTACGGCCCGAAGCCGACGCTCTCCCGCAACCAATTCATATCCGCGACCCACCTTGCGAACGAGAACTGGCTGAATCAGTCCATTGGCCTTGATTGACGCGGCCAGCTCGTTGAGTTCATCGGCGGGAAAAACACGACGCGGCTGAAAGGGGTTCGGCACGATGAGGCGAACGGGTAACCGGGTCGGAGTCTCGCCAGAGGGTTCGGAGGGCGGATCGGTGTTGATATAATCTTCGAGCAGAGCTTCAAGGCCTCGCCCCAGTCGGTCGCTTCGGGTCATTCCTGTATTGCTCCTGCGGAGGTCAATGAGGCCGTTGCTTGTGTCTGTGCATGCATGATCTCTCTTGCCAGTGAATCATATCGTCTGGCCCCGGGAGACCCCGGATTATATCTGGAGACGGGCTGGCCAAAGCCGGGCGCCTCGGCAATGCTGACATTTCGTGGGATCACTGTACTAAAAACGCCCCGGCCGAAGAAGCGCCGGGCCTCGCCTGCGACCTGTCGTGCCAGGCTGAGACGCTGATCGTACATTGTCAGCAGAACCCCCTCCAGGGTCAGATGGGGATTCAGCTTTCTCTGAACGAGACGGATCGTTGCAAGCAGTTGAGAGAGGCCCTCGAGTGCATAGTACTCGCACTGAATGGGAATCAGAACCGAATCCGCCGCCGTCAGAGTGTTGATGGTCAAAAGACCAAGAGAAGGCGGACAGTCAATCAGAATGTAATCGGCGACGGTCGCCGTTGAGACGAGGGCGTCCCGCAAAATCGTTTCGCGATCCTCAACCCCGACGAGCTCTACCTCGGCACCCACGAGATCGCGATTGGAGGGCAAAAGGCGCAGATGGGGGTATCCATCGGGGGTGACGAGCGCTCTGGAGATCGGCAAGCCACGCACGAGAACATCATAGACGGTGTTGATATGATTGCGATCGACAAAGCCCAGGCCGCTGGAGGCATTCCCCTGGGGGTCCATATCGACGATGAGAACCGTCGCCTTCCGGTCGGCCAGGGCGGCCCCGAGATTCACTGCGGTCGTGGTCTTGCCCACACCACCCTTCTGATTCGCAACTGCTATAACCTGGGTCACCGCATGCGCTCCTCACAACGAAAAGGGAAGAAGAGGCGACGAGAACATCCGTTGCCCCTCCGGGGGCCTCATGCGAAGTAAGGTAGGCCATTGTTTCACGTGAAACAAATCGGCGAGAGAAGAAGAATCGGGAGTTGAGGCCAGGAATCGTGGGGTGGGGGCGCGTTCGTGGAGAAGGGGGCGATCCACGGAGGGATGAACTCGGCCGGGCCACATATCCTTTGGATTGATTCAGGGTGACGGGCCGGGGGTAAAAACGAGCGCGTGCAAAAGGGTCGCAACGGCAGATTTACCCGGGCTGACCGACCGCCCCAACGCCTTCGCTCCTGCCCCTCTGCCACCTGCGCACCTCCAGAATCAGGTTCTGGAGATCGACCGGCGAGACACCCGGAATGCGCGCAGCCTGAGCGATATTGCCGGGCCGGATTCGCTCGAGCTTCTCGCGTGCCTCGTGCGAAAGGGTGGCAAAGCGCGCAAAGGGAGTTTCCGAAGGGATCGAAAACTCCGCCAGTTCCCGAAGATGATTCGCCCGCTCCATCTCGCGCTGCACGTAGCCCGCATACTTGAAGTCAAATTCCAGTGTCGCCACAACATCGTCATCCAACACCGGCGCAGCGTCGCCGGACGCATGCAGCAGGGCCGCCACCGTCACCCGCGGACGCTTCACCAGCTCTCCTATCCGCGTCGGGCGGGAAATCGGTGTGCTTCCGGCCCCCTCCAGGACAGGGTTCGCGCGCGCCGGGGCCAATGAAACCCCCTGCAACCAGCGCTTTCCGCGCGACTCGCCCTGCAAGCGACACGCCAGGACAGCGGACTGGGGTTCTGTGAGAAGCCCGACTTCCTGCGCCAACGGCCCCAGCCGACTCGCCGCATTGTCCTGTCTGAGCAAAAGCCGAAACTCGGCACGCGAGGTGAACAGTCGGTAGGGTTCATCGACCCCCTTGGTGATCAGATCGTCGATCAGGACTCCGATGTATCCCTGATCGCGCTCAAGAACGAAAGGCTCTCGTTTTCTGGCCGCCAACGCCGCGTTCGCCCCTGCGATCAACCCCTGCCCGGCTGCCTCTTCGTATCCGGTGGTGCCGTTGATCTGCCCGGCGAAGTAGAGCCCCTCGATTCCCCGGACACGAAGTGTATGACGCAACTGATCCGGGGGGAAATAGTCGTACTCGATCGCATATCCCGGTCGCGTCATGCGCACCTTGGCCAGGCCGTCAATCGACCGCAGGAACTCTTCCTGAACCCCGGCAGGCAGGGAAGTCGAAAGACCATTTACGTAGAGCTCGGTCGTATCCAGCCCCTCGGGCTCAAGAAAAACCTGGTGGCGCCGGGATTCGGGAAACCGCTGAATCTTGTCTTCGATCGAGGGACAGTAGCGCGGCCCGCGACCGGAAATTGCACCTCCGTAGAGGGCGCTGCGCTCCAAATTCCGACTGACAATCTCATTCAGTTGCGGCCCCGTCCAGGTCACCCAGCATGGACGCTGGGGCAATCGCGGCTCCCTCGAATAGGAGGAAAACCGCAGAGGCCCGGGATCGCCATCCTGTCGTTCGCACTGCGAATAATCGACCGATCGCCCATCCACGCGTGGCGGCGTCCCGGTCTTGAAGCGGGCAATCCGCAGCCCCGCCCCGGCCAGCGCCTCGGCCAGCTCAATCGATGCCGCCTCGCCCGCCCGCCCTGCCCCTATCTCGGCCGATTCTCCGATATGGATTCTACCCCGCAGAAAGGTGCCGGCTGTTACGATCACCGCCTTACAGCCAACCACAACTCCGCTTCGGGTTCGCAGGCCGACAGCCCGCTCAATGCGGCCGCCGGAGCCGCAAAACTCAATGCTCGTCACCAGATCCTGAAAGAGGTCCAGGCACTTCAGTTCATCCAGAAAGCGCCGCACCGAAATCGGATAGTGCGCCCGATCGCACTGCGCCCGGGGTCCCCAGACGGCCGGCCCCTTGGACCGATTCAACATTCTGAACTGGATTCCGGTTGCGTCGGTGGCGCGTCCCATGATTCCTCCCAGCGCATCGACCTCGCGCACGACCGTGCCCTTCGCAATCCCGCCGATCGCCGGGTTGCACGACATCTGGCCGATTCTTCCCAGATCCGGAGTCACAAGAAGGGTGCGCACGCCCAGTCGTGCGGCAGCCGCAGCCGCCTCCACCCCCGCATGTCCCCCGCCGATTACGGCCACATCGCAGTGCATCTTCATCGCCTGACCGATCTCTCTCCCTTCCTACTTGCCTATGCAGAAGTCGCCAAAAACCCGGTCCAGCACCTCTGTTCCGCTGACAACCCCGACAACCTCCTCCAGCGCCGTCTCGGCACTTTTCAGGTGGGTCGCCGCTAGTTCGCCGGGAATTTCCTCGCGTAGGGCCGTCGTGAAGAGGTTGAGCTCACGCAGCGCGATCCGCAGTTGTTCGGCCTGCCGGCGACTCGTCACCACCCCATCAATCGCCTGCCCCCCCTGAATCAACTCTCCGAAGAGAAGACGTCCCAGCCGCTCCCTGAGCCGAGCCAACCCCTGACCCGAGTGTGCCGAGAGCGCAATTTCGTCGCCCTCTGCCTGTGCCTCCGGCCCGGCCAGATCCCACTTCGTGCGCACAACAATCACCGGGCAGGTGCGATCGTCCAGCTCGCGGCGCCCATGAGCATTGCCCCGGTTGTTCCGCTCGCGACAGTCAATGATCGCATCTGCCGAGTCCAGGTAGCGATGTGCAACCTCGATTCCCAGTCTCTCAACCGCTTCTTCGCCCTCTCGCAACCCCGCCGTGTCCACCAGCCGGAAGGGAAAGCCGTCGATTGTCATGACCGCCTCGATGGCATCGCGGGTTGTTCCCGCCTCGGGGGTCACAATTGCCCGTTCGGAACCCACTAAAGCATTGAAAAGACTGGACTTGCCTACATTGGGCGGACCCGCCAGCACCACAGTGGCTCCCGCGCGCAGAAGCTCGCCGGCCGGCGCCGTGCGCAGCAATCGCTCAATTGCCGCAACCACCCCATCGGCCTCGGCCGCAATCTCTTCGACCGACGCCGGGGCATCGTCTTCTTCGGGGAAATCGATGTGGTGAACGAGCCGGGCGACAAGACCGATCAGGTCGCTGCGCAGTTGGGCAATTCGGTCGCTGAGGCCGCGGTCGAGCTGCGCAAGCGCCACCGCGCGGGCCCGTGGCGAGGTCGAATGAACAAGATCGGCAACCGCCTCCGCCTGCGTCAGATCCAGCTTCCCGTTGAGGTAGGCGCGTTGCGTGAACTCACCCGGCTCGGCCACGCGGGCCCCCAACACCCGGCACTCCTCGACCACCTCGTCGGGAATCGCAAGCCCACCATGCGTGCAGATCTCCACCAGGTCCTCGCCTGTATAGCTCCGGGGGGCGCGAAAGGGGGTAACGAGCGCAAGGTCCATCGCCTCCCGGGTGTGCGACCGATAGAGCGTGCAGAGACGACAGGAGCGCGCATTCCACCGCTCCAGGGATGCCTCTCCCCTCTCCCTGTGGATCAGCCTGCCCGCGATTTCAAGGGCATCGGGTCCCGAGAGGCGAACCAGCGCAACCGCCCCTCTTCCTCGTGGCGTCGCCCGGGCCACGATGGTGTCGATCAACCTGCGTTTCGCGGGAGCTGTCCGGTCTGCCTCTTCCCCTATCGAACCCACGGACCATGGCTCCCTACGCCGGACGCTTGAGGGGACCGTTCCTTGCCTGAACCCGCTTGCGCTCCCGGCCGATCAGGATCTGCTGGGGAATCGAGGCCAGATTCATCGTTGTGTAATAGAGATGAAGACCTGCGGGAAAGCGCCAGAAGAAGAACATCAGCATGAGCGGCATCACATACATGATCATCTTCATCTGGGCATTGCCGGTGTTGCCCGACACGCGCATGGTAACGAACTGCGTAAGGAAGGTGCTGCCCCCCATAAGGATCGGAAGAATGTGCAGGGGATCCGGCGCAGAGAGGTCGGGGAACCAGAGAAAGGGAACCCCCCGAATCTCGATCGTATTCTGAAAGACGAAGAAGAGCGCGAACAGGATCGGCATCGGAATCAGCATCGGCAGACAGCCGGCCAGAGGATTCACCTTGTGCTCGCGGTAGATCTTCTGCATCTCCTGGGCCGCCTTCGCCCGATCATCCTTATATTTGGCCTGGACTTCCTGGATCAGCGGCATCACGGCCATGCTCCTGACCTGCGACACCATCACCTTGCGGTTGAGTGGCCACATCAGGAGACGAATCGCGACTCCGATCACCACCAGAACCCAGCCGTAGGAGAGAAGCAGCGCGTCGTGGAGGAAGCGGATCGCCCAGAGCGCCAACTCGACGAAGGGCCGAATGAGGGGTCGCAAAAAAGCCCACCCATAGGGATTGATCTCTTCCAGATTGTCGCCCAGCGCAATCAGCCGGTTGCGTTCCATCGGACCCAGATAGGCCCGGTAGGCGTAGCGCCCCGCATCGGACACCCCGGTGCCGACCTGGATTCGGAGTCGCTCCTCCTCGGGAACCGTCACCTGCACACCTGGCAGAAGCTGCTCTCCCGCGCCCCCTTTGCCCGGTAGAATCGCTCCCACAAAGAACTTGCTCTTCACCGCAGCCCAAAGGAGCGGCCCTTCCATGACCTCCGGCTCGTCGACGCGGGAGAGGGGACGCGAGCGGATATTGTCGTCGGCAGGATTGCCCGCGTACGACATCATCCGCACATCCTCGGATGCGCGCAGCTCGTTGATCGCCAGCCCCGACCCCATATCCAGGAAGAGGGCCGAGCGCTCGAGCATCGGCAGCGACCCTTCGACCTCGACCAGATAGGAATCGGGGTGGAAGGTGTAGTGGATCTCGCTGAAGAAGCGCCCCGCCGGGTGATCGTAGCGGAAGGTCAGCGTTTCGGGACTGGCACCCTCGCCCATACGCAGGAGGTTGCCGGAGAGGGCGGGATTGGGGCCGGAGGAAGAGATCGTATGAGGATATTCGCTCAGCTCGATTCCCTGGCTGCTGCCCCCGGGGATCCAGAGGCCGCGCAGCAGGGATTCGCCGTCGCGCACCAGCTCCACCGGTCCCTCGCGGCTGAACGACTCGTAGCCCGGGAGCTCAACCGAGCGAACCCCACCCCCCTGGCTCGATAAAACCATCCGGTAGAGAGGCGTCTCGACAGTCACCAGCCTCTCCTCCTGGGCGGGGGCATTTGCCTCGGTCGGGGCTTCGGCCTGATCCGCAAGGGGGTCCAGAGGAAGAACGTCGTCCTCTGCGGCGGAGGGTGGCGACTCTGCGGCTTCTTCGGCTATGTCGGGCGGAGGGAGTGGCGGAAAGAGGGTGTCGGTCAGGAGAAAGACGCCGACGATCAGCGTCAGCGCCAGAAAAATCCGCAGTTCGGGCCTCATCGCTCTTCCACCCCCGGAACCGGATCGCACCCACACGCGCCCCACGGGTGACAGCGGGCAATCCGCTTCGCTCCGAGCCAGATTCCCCGGCCTGCGCCATGCATCTGAATCGCCTCCATGGTGTACTGGGAGCAGCTCGGGACAAATCGGCAGGAGGGAGGCATGTGAATCGCAATGGCGACCTGGTAGAAACGGATCAGTCCGCAAAGAAGTTGTCGAATCACGCGCGCACCAGCCTCAGAAGTTCGCGTTCGAGCTCTGCATAGGTGGCCCGGTAGGCGTTTCGGCGAAGTTGCACCAACAGACGGACCCTGTTCGCTCTCAATTCCGGTTGCGGCAGCACTCTGCGCCGGAGCACCTCGCGAATTCTGCGCTTGAGCCGGTTTCTTTCGACCGCCGGGTGTCCGAAGCGGGCGACCACCCACCCGGCTCTGACTCCGGGCTCCTGACTGCGACCGAGGCGACTGTACACAACCATCAGACGCCCCGTCCGCCTGCGCCCCCGCCGAAAGAGTTCACGTATCTGCGCCCCCTTCGCCAGTCGCGCGGACTGCGGCAGTCGTTCACGGTTTTTCCCCCGCCCGGCTGTCATCCGAGGCCGATTTGCCGTCAGCGTCCGTTCTTCGAACCGATGCGGACAACCAGCGCCCGCCGACCGCGCCGTCGCCGACGGTTCAGCGTTGCCCGTCCCCCGCGGGTCTTCATGCGCGCCCGAAAGCCATGCTTGTTGAGACGCTTGCGATTCCGGGGTCTGTACGTGGGTTTCATTCTGGTCTGCCTCGCTCCCGGCCCTGAGACCGGCGTCAAGCCTCGGGAGTGCACCGGAGCACCAACGCGCCGCCCCACCCCGAACGGGTCATAGCTTTTCAAGCTACCGGAAGCGGGCCCGCCCCGTCAAGGCCGCAGGCACTCCGTTCGATCCTGTCCCCCTCCCCGAACTTCCGACTTTGACTTCCGGCCCCCGACCTCCTAACCTTGCCGGCCCCTCTTTCCCGATCCCCCTCTCGCACCCCCTCTGGAAGACTGCACGATGCCCGACGCAGCTGAGCTCTGGGAGCAGATCCTCGACAAGGCCGGAAAGGCCGTAAATCAGCAGAGCTTCAAGACCTGGATCGAGAGCGCCCGGGGATCTCTCCTGGAGGACGGCACGCTGCAGGTGACCTCCAGCACCTCCTTTCATGCCGCGTGGCTCGAGGACCGGTACGGCGAGCTTCTGCGCGAAATCGCCGCCGGCCTTGTGGATCGGCAAATCCGGCTCCGCTTCGACTTCGCCGACCCCGACCGGCAGCCCACACACACCCATCCCCGGGCAATCGATCCCTCGACCCTTTCCTCGGCCGCCCCGGACTCCGCGCAAACCGCCACCCCGACCGCGTCCCCTGCCCCGACCAGGACTCCCGAGGCGCGAGGACTCAACGATCGCTACACCTTCGACCGCTTTGTGGTCGGCGAGAATACCGCCCTGGCCCAGGCAGCCTGCAGTGCCGTGGCCGAGCGTCCCGCCCGCAGCTACAATCCGCTCTTTCTCTATGGCGCCACCGGAATGGGCAAGACCCATCTCATGCACGCGATCGCCAACCGGGCCCTTGAGCTGACTCCTGGCACGCGCGTCTGCTATCTGCCGGCGGAACAGTTCGTAAACGAGATGGTGACGGCGATCTCCACCCATACAACCGATCGCTTCCGGGCCCGCTACCGGTCGTACGACCTGCTTCTGGTGGACGATGTCCAGTTTCTGCGGCGGAAGGAGCACACCCAGGAGGAGTTCTTCCACACCTTCAACGTTCTCTACAATGGCCAGCGCCAGATTGTACTTTCGAGCGACCGTCCGCCCAAGGATCTCGAGGGATTGGAAGACCGTCTGGTTTCCCGCTTCGAGTGGGGATTGGTGGTCGCCATTGATCCGGCCGATTACGAGACCAGGCTTGCCATTCTGCGCAGGAAGGCCGAAGAGGAATCGATCTCGCTGCCCTCCGAGGTTCTGGATCTGATTGCCCGGCGCTGCACCGCCTCGGTCCGGCAGCTCGAGGGAGCGATCCTGAAGCTGGTGGCGATCTCGTCGGTTACGAACCGGCCGGTGTCGGCGGCGCTGGCCCGCACCGCTCTGGCAGACGCCAATGCCGAGAGGAACTCTGTTGCCACGCCGGAGCTGATCTGTGAACTCGTCGCCGATTCCTGGAACACCACCCTTGCGCAGATGGAGTCTCCCGGGCGGGCGCGGAGCGTTGTGGAACCCCGCCAGGTCGCGATGTACCTGATTCGCGAGCTTCTCGGCCTCTCGTATGCCGAGATCGGGAGTCTCTTCGGGGGACGCGATCACTCCACCGTCATGCACTCGATTCGCAAGATCAAGGGACGCCAGCGCGCGGAGACCGCTCTCCGAAGCCGTATCTTCGAATTGCGCAAACAGTTGAAGCGATCATCCACATGACACTGTGGAAAAGGTGTGGAAATCGGGGGAAAAGGCGGGCTTTTCCACAGTTCGGCGGGGGAGAATGTGGAAAACGTCTTCGAATCCCTCCGGATATCCACAGAGGGGCGACACCCTCGGATCGCTTGGCAGGGTGGGAAGATGCGCATCATTCCGCACACCTTTTTCCACCTTTCCACACTCCTTATGATGACTATCTTTAAGATCTATATATACTCATCAGGGCTCGCCTGCACCGTATCCCGCCGGAGCCGAACTCTCTTACCCGCATCCCCGTGAGGCCTCTTCACGATGAATCTCACAGTCACCCGTCAGAATCTGCAGACTGCCCTTGCCGCCGTCGCCGCCAGCATTCCATCGAAAACGACCCTTCCCGTACTCTCCAATGTGCTTCTGGAGGCCGATGGCGAACATCTCTCAATCAGCGGCACCGATCTGGATGTCTCGATCCGGATCCGGGTCCCGGCCGAGATCGCGAGTGGAGGGGCAATTACCGCCCCGGGGCGCATGCTTCAGGAGATTGCCCGCGAGCTCCCCGACGAACCCGTCGGACTTGCCATCAAGGGCCGAACCCTGGAGATCAACTGCGGGTACAGCCACTTCACCCTCCACGCACTGGCCAGCGAGGAGTTTCCGAACTTCCCCGACGTCGGCTTTGATGATGCCTGGACGGTTGCAGCCACCTCCTTGCGCACCCTGATCCAGAGGTCGGCCTTTGCCGTCTCCACCGAAGACAGTCGGCCGATTCTCAAGGGCGTCTACTGGGAGCTGGGCGAGGATCGGATGACGATGGTGTCGACCAATGGCCACCGTCTGGCTCGCATGAGCACCGACCCATCCTCGGCAGGGGGTCAGACCACCAGCGTGATCGTTCCCCCTGCGGCGCTGATCCAGGTGGAGAAGATCTTCGATGGCGACGACGAAATTGCCGTGGCCCGCGCCGGGAACTATCTCGGCTTCCGGTCGCCCACCCGCGAGATCTACACCCGCCTGATCGATGGCAAGTACCCGAACTATGAACAGGTCATTCCGCGCGACAACGACAAGGTGGCGGTGGTGGCGCGAGATGCGCTCGAGGCGGCGGTGCGCAGGATTGCAGTCGTTGCGCGGCGGCAGACGCATCGAATCAAGTTCAGCTTTGCACAGAACCGGGTCGTTCTCGATGCCAACACCCCCGATCTGGGCAACGCAACCGATGAGGTGCAGATTGACTACGACCGCGAAGAGATCCAGATCGGCTTCAACGGATCGTACCTGGTCGAGATTCTGCGCAATATGCCGCAGGGCGACATTCGCATCAGCTTCAAGACCGCTGAACGCGCGACCACGCTGGAGCCCGCCGACCCCGACGAGCAGTATCTCTGCCTGATTATGCCGCTCAGGATCATGGACTGAGAGAGAGGCCAGCAGGAAGGGTTTGCGAGCTCCTGGCGGGCAAATCTTCTCCGGTCGGCGTCACGTCGCAGCCGGATTCAGGAGATCCCTGGCGGCAAAGGCCGCAGCGAAAGGCACTCCGGCCCGCGACAGACGCTCTGCTCCGCCCTCCTCGCGGTCCACGAGCACCAGCGCTCCAGTCACATGGCCCCCCGCATCCCGAATCACGCGAATGGTCTCCAGCAGACTTCCCCCCGAGGTCATCGTGTCATCGACAACCACAACCCGCGCTCCTTCAACCGACGCCCCCTCGATTCGCTTTCCCGTGCCGTGTCCCTTGGGCTCGCGGCGGACCGAAAAGGCATCCATGGAGGCGCCAGCGCGCGTCGCATGGGCAGCGATGGCGTATGCGACCGGATCGGCCCCCATCGTCATGCCCCCAACCAGCTCTGCCTGCCAACCGGATTTCTCCAGTATCTTCCAGCATACGGTGCCGATCAGCAACTGACCCTCGCCCGACATCGTCGTGAGGCGAGCGTCGATGTAGTACTCTGAACGACGACCGCTGGCGAGCACGAAGTCGCCCCTGCGCACACTTCGCTGCGTCAGCAGCTCCCGGAGACGGACCATGGAAGACATAACCCTGAAAAGGTATCGGCCCGGTCAATCCCGGGCTCGCCGCAGAGAGGGGATTCGCCGCGCATACGGGTGCAGATCGGCACCGACGGCCTGCGGACGTCTGGCGATGCCCCGTCCCCGAAGCTGGATCGTCTGCGCGCTCGCGCTTCTGGCGGGTTGCGACGGAGCCGGTCCGACCCAACTCCGCTTCGGCCAGATGGGCGAGATTCACGTTGCCGTCGAAACCCCGCTGCATCTGGGGCAAGGGTCGCTTCACCAGGAAATTGTGTGGCGCTCCGACGGCTCCTGGACGATTCAGGAGGAGATCCGCTACCGCGACGTCGCCGGCGAGACCGAGAGGCGATCCAATCCCGGGCTCCCGATCCGCTATCAGGCGAGCTACGCCTCCATTATCCAGGTCATCAACGACAATCCCAACCTGCGTCTCCTCGATGTGGACAACCTCGAGGTGGTCTCCTGCGACCGGGGAGCCAGCCGCTTCACCCTCGAGGTGATCGACAGCAACCGGAACCAGCGTCGGCTCTGGGCCCGCTGCGCCTTCGGTTCGCTTGCCTCGATGACAACCGCCGGGTCCGGGCCCGATGTCACCGCCGCGCGGGTGATCCAGGTCGGGCTGATCGTTCGCGACAATACGGTGGGAGAAAATTTCCGGTCGTCCTACATCGGCAGCCTTCCCTTCGCCACGCTCGACAAGGGCGTACAAACCTCCTGGCCCGGCGACGAGTCGATCGTCTTCCGGTCCGAATATCCCGACGACGAGGCCCGGACGCAGTCTCTCTGGTACGAGTTCTGGCAGAGTCATCGCAACGACCCCGGGACCGAGGTGCCGGAGGTGAATTGGGAGACCGAGATGGCGCTGGCCGGACTGATCGGCGAACGCCAGGAGGTCGGCGATTCGGTCGAGATTCGCGGGATTGTTACCATTGCCTCGGGAACCAGGATCGAGATCTACGAGCGCATCCCGGGAGATTTCTGCGCGCCCGCGCGCCGCATTGTGCGCCCCTACCACATTGTGGTTGCCCCAAAGGCGCTTGCACCGGTCTTCTTCGCGGAACTCAAGAGGGATTCGATTGCCTGCTCCGCCTCCTGACAGGCCGGCCGCAGATCATGGAGAGTGGATACCGGGCGCGGCCAGGCGACGGGGCGGCGAAGTTCAGGGGCGGGCGAAGGAGCCTCGGAAGAGAGGTGACCGTTGAATCTTCGTAACCGTTTCACGGTCTTCTTTGTGGCCTTTGCGATCCTCGTCACGACGCTCGAGGGGATTCTGACCTGGAGCACCGCCCGACAGCACCTTGAGGAGGCGCTCGAGCACCGGCTTCTGGCTGTGGCGGGGGTGGCGGCCTCGCTCAACGACGATCTCCGCCTTGCGGACTATCTGCGCTTTTTGGCGCCCGGACAGGAGAGCGGCGAGGAGTGGCGCGAACTTCAGATCTCGCTTCAGGTTCTGGCCAATGAATTTGTGGACGATGCCGCCCTCTTCAGTTGGACCCCGGGCGAGTTCGTGGCCCACGCCATCGTCACTCGCGCCCCACCCGATTCGGTGGGAATCGGTCAGGAGCTGGGCTGGGTTCAACCCTACCTTCTCGAAGAAGTGCCCCGCGCCGATCGCGAAGGCGCGGCCGCGACCGAGGCGATCGAGGGACCCGATGGTCAGGTCTACATGTACGGAATCCTCCGGCTGGGAGACCGCAGCGTGCTGGAAGAGGGCGAGGAGGGCGAGAGCGGTGTCTTCCTGGGCGTTCGCATGCGCGCCGACCATCTGCAGCCGCTCAACACCCTTCGCTGGACGATCGTTGGCGTGTCGCTGGCCGCGACCGCCCTGGCCGCCCTGATCGCCTGGGCGCTGGCCGGGGGGATTGTCGCTCGCCTGCAGACGCTGAGCCGCGCCGCCCTGCACATTCAGCGCGGATGGATGGATCGTCCGGTCCGAATCGATGGCGACGACGAGCTTTCGCGCCTGGCTCGCGCCCTTGAGCGGATGCGCACGGGGATTCAGCGTCGCGACGAGCAGATGCGACTGATGCTCTCGCAGGTTGCGCACGAGATCCGCAATCCCCTGGGCGGACTGGAGCTCTTCTCGTCGGCGGCCATGGAGACCGACGATCCCGACGAGCGCCGCCGCATTCTGGGTCGGGTGCGACGAGAGGTTGTCAGCCTCAACAACATTATCAATGAATTTCTGAGCTTTGCGCGCCCGAGCCGGAGCAAGAGAGTGCCGCACGACATCCGGCAGCCGATTCGCGAGGCCTGCCAACTGGCCGAGGCGGAGCTGACAAAGGCCGGGGGCACCCTGCACGCCGACCTTCCCCGGAGCGAGCTCACAGCCGCGGCCGACCCCGAACAGGTCAAGCGCGCCGTGTTGAATCTTCTTCGCAATGCCGCCCAGGCCGGCGACAATGTCTGGGTCTCGGCGCGTCCGCTGCAGAGCGAGATCCGGGTGATGGTGCGCGACGACGGCCCCGGAATTCCTGAAGAGATGCGCGAACGACTCTTTGAACCCTTTGTCGGCGACAAGGAGAAGGGTGCGGGGCTCGGGCTGGCGATTGTGCGGAAGCTGGTCGAAGCCAATGGCGGCCGGGTCGAGGTGCTGCCCTTTGCCCACAGTGCCGGTTCCGGGGGGAGCGGCGCGGAATTCCATCTATACTTCAAGGGTCCGGCGGAAGAGGGCGCGGCGTCAGAGGCGGAAGACCCCGGTGGAGGAGGAAGCTGAGAGATGGCCGAGAAACAACGCGTTCTGATTATCGACGATCACGATTCCATGCGCGAAGGACTTGAGCTGCTGTTGCGCCGGCGTGGGCATCGCACGCTGTCGGCCAGCGGTGGCCACGAAGGGCTCCAGCGGCTGGGCGAAGAGGGTGCGGATCTTGTCATTACCGATCTCAAGATGGCCCGGGTCGATGGCCTGAAGGTTCTGGCCGAGGTCAAGCGCGACTCGCCCGACACCGACGTGCTCGTCATTACCGCATATGGCACCGTCGAGAAGGCGGTGAAGGCAATGAAGCTCGGCGCGGCCGACTTTATCTCGAAACCCTTCTCGTCGGAGGAGTTCGCGATCAAGGTCGATCGCATTCTGCGCGAACGGAAGGCCCGCCGAGCCCTGCAACGCGAAAACCTGGCGCTGCGGGTGCAGAATACCTATCTGCGCAGCGAGGGCGACGAGGGCGTCGATGTTCCCTACGGCGAGATGGTGGGGAATTCGGAATCGATCCGGAAGGTCAAGCAGTTTGTGGCCCAGGTCGCGCGCTCCGACTCGACCGTCATGATCTATGGCGAATCGGGAACCGGCAAGGAGCTTGTTGCACGTGCCATTCATGCCCGGTCGGCTCGTCACAATGGACCCTTTATCCGGGTCAACTGCGGTGCCCTGGCCGAGGGAATCCTGGATTCGGAGCTCTTTGGACATGAGCGCGGTGCCTTTACCGGGGCCGAACGAAAGCGCCGGGGCCGCTTCGAGCTCGCCGATGGCGGAACGCTCTTCCTGGACGAGATCTCGACCATTGCCGAACCCACCCAGGTCCGGTTGTTGCGGGTGCTTCAGGAGCGCGAGCTGGAGCGCGTCGGAGGCGAAGAGACAATTTCCGTCGATGTACGGATTATTGCCGCCACCAACACCCCGGCCGAGGAGCTTCTGACAGGCACGGAGTTTCGCAACGACCTCTACTACCGCCTGCATGTTGTGCCTGTGGTGGTGCCTCCTCTGCGCGAACGCAAGGACGACATTCCCCTCCTCGCCGACCACTTTGTCCGGAAGCTCAGGAAGCGCACCCGTTCGGATGCAATCGGAGTTGCAGAGGGGGCGATGAAGCAGCTTGGAGATTATGACTGGCCGGGCAACGTTCGCGAACTCGAAAATGTGATCGAGCGCGCCCTGGTCCTGGCCGAGGGCACAACCCTCAACGAAGACGATCTGCCCTTCCTGGCCAGCGTTGGCGAAGGGAGCGGGGTTCCCCTCGGCGGCAATCTCGGCGATGGCATGGATCTGGCCCGCACCATGGAGGGGATCGAGGAGCGTCTGGTTCGCAAGGCGCTGGAGCGCACCGGCGGAGTCAAGGCAGAGGCTGCGCGGCTGTTGGGCATCAAGAAGGGCACACTTCAGTACAAGATCGACAAGTACGGAATTGACGCATGAGGATTGTGCTCCTGGCGGCCGCCATTCTGGTGGCAATGGCCAATTCGGGCCGCCTGACGGGCCAGGAGCGTCCGAGCGACCCCTTCAGGCAAAGTGCGCAGGAGCGTCTGGGGGCGTACAACCTTGCCCTCGAGGAGTTGGAACAGGCACAACTGGCATTGCGGCAATTCAATGAAGAAACGTGGGAGCCGCTGAACGAACAGCATCAACTGGCGCACAATCGCGGCAATGATCGCGAAAAGGACCGGCTCATCGGAGAAATCCAGAATGAAACCCCGCGTCGCACGCGCTTGCAGGGTGCCGTTCGCGCCGCCGAGAGGGAGTGGGGGCTCGCCGCGCAGACGCTGATCAGTCATGCCGACAGCTACCTCGATCAGTTGAACATCGATATCCGCAACAGCTCTCTCGAGGATGGCAGCGAAGACCTGCTGCAACAGTTCGAGGAGTGGAACGCGATCCTGACCGAGGTCCAGATCCGCCTTGAGGAGAGTTCGCCCCTGATGGTGGAACCCCTGCCCGAGGCGCGGGCACTCGCCGACGATTCTCCTGCCGACCTCGAGGCCAAGGCAAGGCTGCTGGAGAGCCGCGCGGCCAGCGACAGCCTGCTTGCGGTTGGCCTGGAAGAGCAGATCACCACCGAGCGAAGGCGCTGGCAGCGCCAGTTGGCCTATGAGGACATGACCATTCGCAATCGCCATAACGAAACCCCGGTGGTCGGGGCCAGCGATGTTACGGGCGCCGCCGATTCCGTGGCCGTTGATCTGACCCAGACCCCGGCCCAGCGGATTGAAAACTTGGAGAACCTTCGCGACGAATACATCGCGCGGGTCGGACAACTCCTGGAGCGCGCGCGCGCGTTGCGCCAGGAAGCGGAACGGAGAAGAGGATGAGACTCCACGCGAGGATCGGGGCCGGAATGCCGGCAGGATTCGGTGGAATGATTGTGGCTGTGTGTCTGCTTCTGTCCGGATCGGCGCGGCCGACCATGGCGCAGGTGCGGGTGGAGAATCTGACCACCAGCATGGGTGTGGCGACCGAGATGTACGGGAGCAGGGATTTTTCGGCGATCACCGTTCCCCAGATCGACTCCACCGAGAGCGCCCTGGCCGGGGTGGGACACATGGGCCTGCGGGGAAGCCTGATTGTGCAGACAGCGCTCGACTGCGACTTCGATGGCGGAATGCGACAATTTGTGACAAGCGGCTTCAGGCTTCGCAACTATGCCCCCCGCGAGCTCTCCGGGCGCATTCATTGTGATTATCGGTATCAGCTCGGAGAGGGCAGGCGGATCACCTTCCGGCCCACGGTCGATGTCCGCCATGTTGCAGATCGGCCCCCGCTGCCGATCTATCTTCCCCCCGGCTATCGCTCGGGATCCGTTGTGATCGGGTACAATCATATGCTCGGGGCCAACATCGACCTTTACGGCCGGGTTCTGGGCGAAATCCGGGACTTTGCCAAGCCGGTTGCGCTGCCCGCACTCGATCTCCTGGATCGCGACGAGCTGTCGTTGCAGATGGGCGCCGTCAAGCGGTTTCCGAACCGGACGGATTCGTGGGATCGCACCGAGGTTGAGCTCCTGGGCGCCTACCGCCGCCTCGCCTATCCCAAGCAGGGACTGGGTCTGCTGCGCCGCGACAATGTTCTTCAGCTTGCAGGCCGGGTCACCCTGTCGCGCCCCGAGATGCGGGGATTTCTGCTGACCATGGCGCTGAGCGGAATTCGCAGTCGCTCCAACTCGCGGCGCGTCGAGTACAATGCCGCCACCGTCGATGCCGAGATCCGCTTCGATCTTGGCGATGTCAACTTTGTGAATCTGGTCGGAAGCTGGAAGGCCAAGCGCTACACAACGCCGCAACAGGTGCTTGTGCCCGGCGAAGAGGCCGACAATGGAAGCCGGGTTGTGGCAGGAATCACGCGCGTTCTCGACAACGGGGTTCGGGCCGCGATCGAGGGCGGATGGTCGCGCGCCGAGACCATTGTAAGCGGCGCCTACTACGAGCGCTTTTCGCTTTCATTCAACCTGGCGGTGACACCCTGAGGAGGCTTGTTGCGCCCCGGATGCCGGGATCGTTGCAAAACATTCTGCACAAAGGGCGCATATATGCACAGGCCGCACCCGTCCCCTGGAGACGGTTACGTCAAAGCGCCGCAGAGGGTGCGTGGGGCGAGGCCGACAGCGCCTCCAGAACCGAATCGATGCAGGCTTCGGTGTGGTCGGCATTGATCTGGAAGCGAATCGATTCGTCGCCCCGGGGCACAACCGGAAAGGCCAGGCCCGTAGCGAGGACGCCGGCGGCGAAGAGGTCGTTCACCAGTGCGCGCGTCCGCCCGGTGTCGCGCACCATGATGGGCGTGATCGGGTGATCGCCGGCAATGATCTCGAAGCCGCGCGCGAGGAGGCCGCGCTCGAAGCGATGGGTGAGGGCGCGCAGATGACGCAGCCGGGTCCGGCCCTCGTCGCCGGTCAGAATTTCGAGTGATTTGCGTGCCGCTGCCGCCTCGCCGGCCGTAATCGGGTTGGAGTAGATGTAGAGCGGGGAGGATTCGCGCAAAAAACGGATCAGCGGCCGGGTTGCCACAACATAGCCGCCATTCACCCCGAAGGCCTTGCCCAGGGTTCCGATCAGAATATCGCACGGCGGACTGTCACAATATTCCTCGGTGCCGCGCCCGCTTTCGCCAAAGGCACCCACCCCATGCGAGTCGTCAACCATAACCACAATATTTTCCGGGAAGTGGGGGTCGTGCCGGGCCGCAATCTTCATGATCTCGTCCACGGGCGCGTGATCGCCCCGCATGGAAAAGATTCCGTCGGTGACCACGATCATCCTCCTCGCCCGGCCGCGAGCTTCGCTCAACTGCTGGTCGAGCGCCGCCAGATCCAAATGCGGATAGATGGCCTTGCCTGCGGGCCGCGACATCCGAATGGCGTTGATAATGCAGTTGTGATTGAGCTCGTCGGAAAGAATAAAGGTGCCGGAATCGGTCAGCGAAGTCAGCGCGCTCACCACCGCCGCATAGGCCGACGAGAAGATCATTCCCTCTTCGCGACCATGGAATGCGGCCAGCCCCCGCTCCAGCTCTGTGTGCGGCGCATGCGTGCCGGCAATGAAGCGCACCGCCCCCGGCCCCACCCCCAGCGCCCGCACGGCCTTTTCTTCGGCGGCAATCACCTCGGGGTGAAGGCTCAGGCCCAGGTACGAGTTTGCATTCATGCGAATGAACGGCGTCTCGCCCATTCCCTCCAGCAGAAAGCGCGGCCCCCGGGCCGACGAGCCCGGCAGCACGGTGTGCACAACGGCTTCGGCGCCCTTTGCGGTTCCCTGGCGCTCCATTCCGGCAACCAGCTCCTCGACAACCGGCACCAGACGATCGGTCGGCATGATTGGATCCTTTACCTGCTGGCGAACTCCGGGGTGGCGTCGGCGTCGGCCATGGTTCGGGGGTTCGTGTCGCGCAGCCCCTGCAGCATCGCCGCCACCATCTGCGGCAGATCGTAGCGGGGGCGCCATCCCCACTGCGCGCGGGCTTCGGAGTCGTCCAGCCGGTCGGGCCATGAATCGGCGATCGCCTGGCGTACCGGGTCGGGCGTGTAGTCGATCCGGAAATCGGCGACATGGGCGCGAATCGCCGCCGCAAGCTCGGCCGGGGTGAACTGCATGGCCGTCACATTGAAGGCGTTGTGATGACGCAGCGCGCCGGGTTCGGCCTCCATCAGCTCGATCACTGCCCGAATCGCATCGGGCATGTACATCATGTCGAGGCGGGTGTCGGCCCGCAAAAAACAGCGGTAGCGGCCCCGGTTCAGCGCCTCGTGAAAGATCTCGACCGCGTAGTCTGTGGTGCCGCCGCCGGGTGGGGTCCGGTAGGAGATCAGCCCCGGAAAGCGCAGCCCGCGCGCATCCACCCCGAAGCGCAGTTGGTAGTAGTCGCAGAGCAGCTCGCCGGCCACCTTGGTGATCCCGTACATGGTGGAGGGTCGCTGCACCGTGGTCTGCGGGGTGGGATTGCGAGGCGTCCCGGCCCCGAAGGCGGCGATCGAGCTGGGGGCAAAGACGCGGCAACCCTCTTCGGCGGCCACCTCCAGAACATTCAGCAGGCCGTCCATGTTGACGCGCCATGCACGCAGTGGATCCGCTTCGGCCGAGGCCGAGAGGACGGCGGCCAGGTGAAGGATCGTATCGGCCCGGAAGGCGCGTACGGTCTCCGACAGGGCAACGGGGTCCAGGCAGTCCAGGCGCTGGGCTTCGGTGTTGCCGCCGGCCCAGATTGTCGGGTTGCGGACATCGGTGGCCAGAACAGCGTCGGGGCCGTAGCGATCCCGGAGCGCGACCGCGAGCTCCGAGCCGATCTGCCCGGCCGCCCCAATGAGGAGAACTCGTTTCATGACCCCGCAAAGATGCCCGAAAGGGGCGCTCCGAACAAACGCCCGCCACAACCCGCGAAACCGTCTATCTGGGTGTCCAGCGGTCGGAATCCCGCCTCTCGTACTTCTGCATGGCCCGCGCGAAAGCCCGCTCGAGATCGATTCCCTGCTGATTGGCGAGCGAGAGAATCACGAAGAGAACGTCGGCGATTTCCAGCTCCAGCTCGGCGGGGGCCTCTTCGCTGCGCTTGGGCTTGGAGCCGAAGCGATGATTGAGCTCGCGAGAGAGTTCGCCCACCTCCTCGACCAGCCGCGCCAGAATTGCCAGCGGCGGCCAGTAGCCCTCCTCGAAGCGACTGATCCACTGGTCCACCACCTCTTGCGCCTCGCGAATTCTCATGCGTCAGGCGCTCCCGGCCCCGGTTCTGGCCTCTGCACCGACTTCGCCGCCGGGACAGATGACGATCTTGCCGAAAACCCGGCCCTCTTCAAGGAGTTCGTGCGCCTGGCGCACTTCTTCCAGGGGGAGCGTTGCGTGGATCGGCGGCCGCGCAGCACCGGAGAAGATCGCCTGCATGGCTCTGCGAAAGTCGGCCGGGGTGCCCATCGTCGAGCCCATGACGGTCAGCTTGCGCCAGAAGAGGCGCTGCAGATCCAAGTTGACCCGCGCGCCGGTGGTGGCGCCAAAGCAGACCAGGCGTCCGCCCACGGCCAGCGCCCGCACAAGGTCGGGCCAGATCGCCTCGCCCACCGAATCGAGGCAGAGATCCACGCCGCGCCGTGCGGTGTCCCGGTAGAGCTCCTTCGGCCAGTCGCCTGCGGCGTTGCGGTCATAGACATGGTGTGCGCCCAGCGCCCGTATCCGCTCCACCGCTGCGGCTGACGAGGTGACCGCAAAGATCTCGGCGCCCGCCGCAGCCGCGTACTGGATCGCCATGGTGGAGACGCCGCCGCTGGCCCCGGTCACCAGAAGACGTTCGCCCGGTTGCAGCCCGCCGCGCGTAAAGAGACCGTGCCAGGCGGTCACCCCCGCCAGCGCCCCCGCAGCCGCCTCCTCCGAGGCAATATGGTCGGGAATTTCCACAAGGTTTGCGGCCGGGGCGAGTGTAAATTCGGCAAATCCGCCCTGGGTATGTTCGCCGATGATCTCCAGCGGGGGTGTGCGGTCTCCCGGCATCCGCGCCCGCTCGTACCAGTCGTAGTGAAGCGAGGGATCGACCACAACCCGCCGTCCGAGCCAGTCCTCTGCGACCCCCGCCCCCACCCTCTCCACCCGGCCGGCAATATCCGAACCGCCGATGTGCGGCATCGGGATCCGGATCGGCAGACCGCGCCGTATCCAGAGATCGAGATGATTCAGCGACGAGGCCTCGACCCGGATCCTAGTCTCGCCCGGGCCCGGCTCGGGATCGGGAAGGGATTCGATCCCGATGACCTCGGGGTCGCCGTGGCGGTGAAAGACTGCGGCTCGCATGATGATTCGTTTGCGGGTCGGGTTCGGGGGAACCGGAGATGGGGGGGGACTGGAGATCGGGGGATCGGGACTGCAAGCTAAACGATGTAGCTTATGAGCATGATCAATCCAGTTGCCAGACAGGGGGATTCCGCAGCGCCGGCCGACGCGGGCGAGGACGACCGCACTCTGGGGGGCTATCTCCTGGCGCACAAGCGCCCGCCCGCCTTCGAGGCCTGTGACGGCTTTCCCTATACCGTCTCGATCGAGACCGAGCGCACCGCCAATCTGCGCACCCCTGTGGCCGCCTATCTGATCTTTCCACGCTGGGCGGGCACGGGAGCGGGGATCGTGGGCCACCTGGAGACCGGGCTGCTTTGGCGCGGGGCGACCAGTGCCGAGGCGGTGGCCAAAGCCGAAGCCGTGTCATTGCACGAGGTCCAGCGGCTCCTGAACGAGGCCGTCCGGCAGCAGGGGGGAGCCGTGCCGGATGGGAGATGCGGGTGAGGGCGAGGCCGGGCGAGGGGGAATCGGTGCGGATTACCGAGATCTTCCACTCCATTCAGGGAGAATCCACCTGGGCCGGGCTTCCCTGCACCTTCGTGCGGCTGACGGGGTGTCCGCTGCGCTGCGTCTGGTGCGACACCGCCTACGCCTTCAGCGGAGGGAGCCGCATGACGCTCGACGACGTTCTGGAGCAGGTGCGCGCATTCGGGTGCAACCTGGTGGAGATCACCGGCGGGGAACCCCTTGTCCAGCCCGGTGCGGCCCCTCTCGCCGCGCGCCTCCTCGAGGCCGGCTTCACCGTCCTCGTCGAGACCTCGGGGGCCTTCGACATCGGCGTTCTCGACGCCCGCGTCCACCGCATCATGGATCTGAAATGTCCGGGATCGGGGGAATCGCACCGCAACCTCTGGGCCAATCTGGAACGGCTGACGCCCCGCGACGAGGTGAAGTTCGTGGTCAACGGCACCGACGATTTCGAATGGGCCGCGGAGGTCATTCGGCGCGAAGGGCTGGATGAACGCATCCGTGAAGGTCGCCTGCGCGCGCTTCTGGTCTCGCCGGTGTGGGGCATGGAGGGGTTGGAGGCTCTGGCCGAACGGGTTCTCGCGAGTGGTCTGCCGGTGCGCATGCAGACACAACTCCACAAACAGATCTGGGGGCCCGATCGCGCGGGGGTATAGGGTTGCCCCAGGGGGTTCCATCTCTCCAAAAATGATCCTTGGTGGACAGTTGAGAATCATATATGTGTAAGTCAGACCATCGATTACGGTTATCTAGACTCGGACCGGCGCTCCGCTCTGCATATGGGGTGCCCGAGGCGGTTCGGTCCAATCCGGCACACCCCAATGCGGCGATTTCCCTGGTTTTGCGTCCGCCGCCCGGGGTCTCCGATCCGCCCATGGACCGCTGCGATCTTCTGATGATCCGTCGCGCCGAAGCGGAGCACGATCCCTGGTCGGGACAGATGGCGCTTCCTGGCGGCCGCATGGATCCGGGCGATTCCGGGCCCTCGGACACCGCCCGTCGCGAGACCCGCGAGGAGACCGGCGTTCTTCTGAGTCGCACCCCCCTGGGCTGCCTGAAAGCGCTCCATCCCGCCAAGGCGCGCCTTCCGCCGGTCGTCATTCACCCCTTTGTGTACCGGGTTGCTCCCTCGGCGCGGGCAAAGGTCAACAGCCCCGAGGTGGCATCGGTGCACTGGTTTTCGCTGGAGGCACTCCAAAATCCCGCCAACCGTGGGCGTTTCCTGTGGAAAGAGAATGGCGCGCGCTGCCGGTTCCCCTGCATACGAGTGGAGGGGCGAACGATCTGGGGATTGAGCTACCGTGCGCTTGAACTGCTCCTGCAGGTGGGTTGGGCCTGAAAGTGGCGCTCGACGCCGGTGCTTCGAGCGGGCCCGGCGATTGCGCAGAATGCCGGACATGGCGCTGGTGGCGATATCGCCTTTGCGCCGAGGAGGTTGTCGCTCAACTCACCCCGGGCGGTCGCAGCGATATCCGAAACCGATTCAGATCCCCCGCGTCGGCATCCCTGGGCCGCACTTTGCGCAGATACTCGATGAGATCCTCCTGGCGGGGCTGTCCAAAAGCCAGGCGGTAGACGGCGAGGCTGCCGAGGAGACGGCGAAGCTGAACCACCTCACTGCTGAAGGGAAGCATCGGCACGCGGCGCTCCACGCGGGCATCGCCATCCTCGGGAAGCCATCACCCGTGGCTCGTCTGCGATTACTTCCATGCGACTGGTGGCGGGCGACCATGTAGGTGGGTGGTCGCTACGGACGTATACAATCGAAGGAGAGGCTGTGCGGTACTCTCTCTTCTACTCGGGATCACCGCCCATTCCATCCTCCGTCAACCCATCGACATAGTCCCGGCGCGAAGATGTGAGTGCTTCCACACGGGACGGTCAACATGAGCTCACGAAAAGCCAAACTGCCAGCGCAAGGGTTGCAAGGATGGCAACTCCCTGAAAATGAGCTCGGATGGCAAACTGTTTGGTGGTCCGCTTTTGTGCATTGCTGTGTCCCGGCGCCGCTCTGTGAACTCCTTCTGTGGTTTGAATCAGCTTTCAAATTGGGCTTTCTTGACAACGGCGGTGCGGGCTTGGTTCCGTTCGCAAATAGATTGCCATTCTTTTTCAGAAATCCCGATTTTGTGGAGGCGCTCGATTAATTTTGGGGGTTTGCTACCGGGGGCATGCGCTTGCTCGGCGAAGCGGATCAGAAGGCTTCGTTCACTTTCCGCGTCTTTGAGTTTTCGGTAGACAATAGCGAGCTGATGGTAAACCCACGGAGCGACACCTCTACAATTCGCTTCCGCTTCCGCCTCAACGGCCTCGACCAGGTGGCAGAGCAGCTCGGCGGCTTCCTTGTGCTTGTTGGCGCGCTTGAGGTCCCCGATTTCCTCTGTATAGCGACTGTGGTGTCGGCCCTTGTAGTCCCCTGGTTGATCGTTTGCCATAACCCATGAAGCAGGTGACCCTCGGAAACCGCAGTCGCCCGCAATTTCGTCACCTCGTTTCTTTCCAGTCCACCAGGAAGAGGTTCGTGTTGCCCTCGTGCGACATATTGCGATTGGATCCGAAGACCAGGCTGGTTCCATTGGGGTGGAAGACCGGAAAGCCGTCGAAGCCGTCCGACCAGGTCACGCGCTCCAGGCCGGTGCCATCGACGTTGATCAGGTAGAGCTCGAACTCGCGTCCATAGGGGTCGTCCATATTGGACGAGAAGATGATCTGCTCGCCCGAGGGGTGCCAGTAGGGCGCAAAGTTGGCCGCGCCATTGTCGGTGATCTGACGGGGGTTGGAGCCATCGGCGTCAGCCACGTAAATCTCCAGCGCTGAGGGGCGAATCAGGCCCTCTGCCAGAAGCGCGAGATAGTCTTCGCGCGCCTCGTCGGTTTCCGGGTAGTGCGCCCTCCAGACGATCTGCGTGCCGTCGGGGCTGTAGAAGGCGCCGCCGTCGTAGCCGACCCTCGAGGTGACGCGTCGCACATCGGAGCCGTCGGGCAGCATGGAGTACAGATCCAGGTCGCCGTCGCGGGTCGAGGTGAAGATGATGCGGTGGCCGGTGGGCGAGAAGGTGGCCTCGGCATCGTAGCCGAAGGAGTGCGTAAGCTGACGAAGGTTGGAGCCGTCGGCGGCTGCGGTGAAGACGTCGAAGCTGGGGTAGATGGCCCACACGTAGCCGCGCGAAAAGTCGGGCGGTTGCGGGCAGGCGCGGTTGAAGTGGTGGGTCGAGGAATAGAGGATCTGCTCGCCCCCGGGATAGAAGTACGAACAGGTGGTGCGTCCCTCGCCGGTGCTGACCTGCATCCTCTCGCCGCTTGCAAGATCAAGGGTGAAAATCTGGTCGCACCCCCCCTCGCCGAAGGTGGGCGTTGCCTGGTAGATCAGCGCGGTGCCCTCGGAGTTCCAGTATGCCTCGGCGTTCTCGCCCTGGAAGGTGAGCTGCCTCATGTTGGTGAAGCGCGTCTCCCGTTCGTGGATAAACTCGTCCGCCGGCATGATCTGTTGTCCCGTCGCCGCGACCGAAGAAAAGCTGAAAACAAGAAGAGCGGTCAGGAATGCTGGCGTTGTGGTTGTGGGTTCGGATCCGATAGAGAGAAGTCTCATGATTTGTCCACGGGCTGGAGCGCCGCCTCCGAGCGTTCAACGTGAATTTCGCGGTCGGCGAGGGCGCGAATATAGGGGTCGGTGGGCACAACTTCGTCGGGGGTGCCGACACCCGGTGGAATCTCGCGGCGCGCCTGCATAAGCGCAGTGATTGCCAGCGAAAAACCGGTGGTGCGAGCCATGGCGGTCATCCCGGTTGCCGGGTCCTGCCGATCGAGAAGTTGAAAGCGAAGCCGCGTTGGCGTTCCATTCCGCAGTCCGGTGGCGTCCACCCGCAACACGACAAGGTCGCGGCCCCGTCCGGTCAGCGAGGGGGTGGCCTGCTGAATGAAGAACTCGCGCGGGCGAAGGGTGTGCCCGTTGCAGGAGACCTCGTCGTCGCTGAGAAGGCCAAGTTCGCGGATTGCTTTCATGATCCGGGCATGTCCGGGGTAGCGCAGCGTCTTGTATTCGAGGGTGCCGACCCTGCCCTGGTAGCGCACGGGCATTCCCGACGACCCGCCACCGGTATAGAATGCCTCCAGGCGCCCGACGGGGGGCGGAAAATCCAGCTCTTCCAACCCGGTCAGCGCCTCGACTTCAGTCACTCTGCCATCGCGGAGCACCGATGCAGGGGTCACATAATAGTCGAGCATCCCCTCGAGCGAATAGACCACCTGATAATTTAGCGGAGGACGGGGATGTTGCGGAAGGCCTCCGACCCAGAGCCGCACGGCCTCGACGCTATCGAGCGCATCGATTCCCGCCTGGGCGAGGATGTTGACCATTCCCGGGGCAAGTCCGGTATCGGGAACAACCGAGATGCCCCGATCCAGCGCCTCTTCGTTGAGTTCGCGCTGCCGCTCCACGATCGCGGTGTTTCCCCCGAGATCGGTGAAGGAGACGCCGGCCGCCACAGAGAGCCGGGTGGCCTCCAGGTTGAGCTGGTAGGGGAGTGCGCAGAGCGTGCCGGTCATGCCCTCGAGCGCCGCAGAGAGTTCGGCGGACGAGCGGGCGTCGAGCCGTTGCAGAATCAGACGGTCGCCGAGATGTGGGCGTAGCGCCGGATGTACTTCTCCGACTTCGAGATCGGCAATGCGGACCTGGGCGACTTCGGGATCGCGCAGAAGATCGTAGGCGGCCGCCGCACCCTGGGTTCCGCCTCCGAGCACCAGAAATTTCACGCGGTGTGTTCTCCTTTTACGGGATTTTAGGGGATTGAAATATGGTGAAGGATGGGGGATCGATCCCCCATCGGCATCATCTGTTTTCCTGTGGATTGAACCGGAATTGAATGTCGATTTCGGGTACGGGAGTGGCCCGCCGGGGCGCCATGCCGTCTTCAGTGATGATCCCGTTCATTGATGAGGTCGGGTTGGGTGGTGGAGTTCGCCGGAAGGTAGCGCCCGTGCACCAGGGTGGCTGCGGCAAGGCGGTCGCCCACGCCCAGCCTGACAAGGGGCTGCGGCTTTGCCTTCAGCGGGCCCGGCTCGACCGAGGAGGCCGCCAGCTCGGTCATGGCGCCCCCCGCAGTGAGAAGCATGACCTGTGCGTCGTCGGGAGCCTCGAGAATGCCCACGACCGAGGCGCCGCCCGGGCCTCCAAGGAGCCATCTGCCAAGACGGCCGCGTTTTCCTAAAATCAAGTCAGACCATAAGATACGTTTTCCGTGACCATTCTCGTCCACGATCAGCACGGTGCTCTCGCGCTGCGCGGCCACGATGCCGGCCACCTCGTCTCCGTCGGCCAGAGCGATTCCCCGCACACCCTGCGCCTGCGTACCGACGATCGGAACCTCGTCCTCGCGGAAGCGAATCGAGCGACCGGCCCGCGTGACCAGCAGAATTCCGGTGTCGCCCGCCACAATTGCCGCATCGGCCAGGGCGTCGCCGGGGCGCAGCCGGATGCCGATGACGCCGCCGGGCCGGGAGCGGGAAAAGTGGTCGAGACGGGTGCGCTTCACCAACCCCTGGCGGGTGACGAAGAGCAGAAACTTCTCCTCGCCGGGCTGATCCACCGCCCGCACCGCGATGACCGGGTCGCCGGCGCTGCCCCCATCGATCATGGTGCGAAGAGCGCGCCCGCGGGCCATCCGGGAGCTCTCGGGAATGCTCTCGATCCGGACCAGGTGAAGCTGTCCCCCGCGGGTGAAGCAGAAGAGCCAGCCGCGCGAGCGCGCCAGGAAGATTTCCTCGAGATAGTCGCCCGGGTAGCGCTGCATCTCGGCCGGGTCGGCCCCCGACGCAGAGCGGCGCCGGTGCAGGTGAATCGGCGTTCTCTTGGCGAATCCCTGGTGCGTCAGGGTAATCACCACGCTTTCGTCGGCCGTGCCCGTCTCCATTGCGGGAAGCTCGCCCTCTTCCGCCGCCTCCAGGATTTCGGTGCGGCGGTCGTCGCCGAACTCCTTCACCACCTCGTCAAGCTCGCGCATCATCGTGGCAAGCTGTTTGCGTTCGTCTGCGAGCAGCTCCCGAAGCTCGGCAATCCGCCTGCGCAGATCGGTTTCCTCGGCCTGCACCCCCTCGATCTCGAGAGCGGTGAGTCGCGCCAGACGCATCGCGAGAATTGCCTCCGCCTGCGGTTCGCTCAGCCCAAAGCGCTCGCACAGCCCCCGCCGGGCTCCAGAGGGATCGGCTGCGGCGCGAATTTCGTCAATTACCTCGTCGATTCGGGCCAGAGCCGCCAGCAACCCATGGACGATATGAAGTCGCTCCTCTGCGCGCCCGAGCTTGAAGCGGGATCGCCTGCGAATGACCTGAAGGCGATGGTCGCGGTAGCGTCCCAGAAGATCCCTGAGGGTGAACTCGACCGGCTGGCGGCCCCCATCCAGCGCCAGCAGAATGGACCCGAAGGTCGATTGCAGGGCGGTGCGGCGAAAGAGAAGAGCCACGGTTCGCTCGAGATCGGCCCCGCGCTTCAGCTCAAGAACCAGACGGATCCCGTCGCGGTCCGATTCGTCGCGCAGATCGGCGATCTCCGCCAGCGCGCCCCGCCGCGAAAGGTTGGCGATCTGGTGAATGACGCGGAGCTTGGAGACCGCATAGGGAAGCTCGGTCACGACAATGCGAACCCGGCCGCCGCGCAGCGATTCCGTCACCAGGCGCGCGCGCATCGTCATGCGGCCACGGCCTGTTTCGTACATCGCGCGAATGCCCTCGGTGCCCACAATGAAGGCACCAGTCGGGAAATCCGGACCCGGCAGCGCCCTCATGAGCTCGGCGAGCGAACAATTCGGCTTCCGCACCAGAATGCGCAGCGCCGCCGCCACCTCGCGCAGATTGTGCGGGGGCACATTGGTGCTCATCCCCACCGCGATCCCCGAACTGCCATTGACCAGCAACCCGGGAAGACGCGCCGGCAGCACGGTTGGTTCCTCGAGGCGGTCGTCGAAGTTGCTCTCCCAGGCCACGGTTTCGCGCTCAATATCGTCGAGAAGCTCGAGCGCAATCGACGAGAGGCGGGCCTCGGTGTAGCGGTAGGCGGCGGCTGGGTCCCCATCGATCGAGCCGAAGTTGCCCTGTCCATCGACAAGCGGATAGCGGAGCGAAAAGTCCTGCACCATGCGCACCAGGGCGTCATAGACTGCCGAGTCGCCGTGCGGGTGATACTTGCCCAGAACTTCGCCGACAACGGTGGCGCACTTCTTGTGACTGCGGTCGGGGCGCAGGCCGAGGCCGTACATGGCATAGAGGATGCGCCGGTGAACGGGCTTCAGTCCGTCGCGCACATCGGGCAGCGCGCGCTGGACGATCACGCTCATCGAGTAGTCGAGGAAGGAATCCCGGATCTCGTCGACAATTGCATGATCGACGACCCGGTCGCGGGTGGCGACAACCATCATGGTTTGTGGAGGGCTCCGCGCACGATTCCCCGTTCCAGGATTCGCACCCGATCGCCCACTCCGATCTGCGCAGGGCCGCTGTGTACGGCATTCAATCCGAAATACACCAGACTCTCGATGCGACGGTAGCGCGCCAGCGTGCGCAGAGGCTCTCCCTCGGGGTCGCGTTCGCCATTCGTCTGATCGAGGGTCGGGACCTGACAGCGCGCACAGAGCTTCACCCCGCGGAACTCGTGATCGCCGATTGCAAAGCGTCTCCAGAAGTCCTCTTCGTGCGGCGGGGCGCCGGCGACGACGATATTGGGACGAAATCGCTCCAGAGAAAGGGAGCGGCCAGCGCGCCGGCATAACTCCTCGACAGAGGCGCGGCCAATCACCAGCGCAGGATAGCCATCGGCAAAGGAAACGCGGTGTCCCCTTGCATATTCGGGATCGGTCGCCCTGCGGTCGCCGGGGCCCATGTACACCAGCCGGTGTGGTGCGCCCAGAAGCTCTTCCAGCCAGCGATCCGCTCCGTGGTCCACGCGGCTTGCCTCAACGACCGAGTTCCAGATCCGCACCTGCATGCGTCCAGGGGGCTTGATGGATTTGCCGAGAAGGGGCAGCGCGAGCGCGGGCATCTTCGGGGCCCGCAGCGTAAGGGAATCGTCGCCCAGCTCGGCAGCGATCGTGGCCAGCGCAGGGGTGCTTCGCTGCGAGACGAATTCGCCATTCGGCCGCACGATCATCCAGCGACGATCGCCAGCGGGGCCGATCTCGTCGAAATCCAGAGACTGCACGTCGTAGCCGCGCGCGCCCTTCACCGGGTGAATTCGCAACCGCTCCACCCGGAGGTGCGCCGCGTCGGGATCGACTCCTGTCGGCATCATGACATGGGCCGCCTGCGGATAATGCTGAGGGGAAGGGTGGCGCAGTGGTTTCCGTCGACCGTGAGATCGAAGGTGTGCACGCCCGCCTCCTTGAAGACGAGTCCATCCAGGTTGATGACATGGGGAACCCGAATTCCGGTCTGAATGTTCCCGCCGCCGCGAATGTCCATCTCGCCGGTCAGCGAAACGAGCTCCTCGCCGCCCGGGCTGCTGAGCCGGATTCCGATCCGGTGCCCGCCGATGTCGGCTGCGCCGCCCAGAAAGCGAAGAACAAGCGCCAGCCTTCCATGGCGCGCGGGAAACTTCTGTACGCTGATCTGATCGAATACGCCCAGCAGATTCAGCTTGCCGGAGCCGTCGATGGTGGCGGCGTCTGCGGTCAGAGCAAGGTCAATGTCCAACGTCGGGGATCCTCCGGCGGAAGAGGGGGTGGTGTTCCAGGGTGCCCGGGCCGCGCGCGCACCATGCCGCACCGGTCCGGGGTCTCTGTACAAGGATACCGAAAGCGGGCGCGGCGGGCAGCGCGGCGAGGGCAATGGGGGGCTGATGGGCGGGGGGTGGGGTTGTCGGGAGTGTACGCTCTCGATCGAACCGGAACGGGCACAAACCGACGGGGCTGCCTCTCCGTCCCGCAGGTCGATGCGTTCGTTCAACCGCGTTCAAGCGCACTGGCGAAGGATGGAGGGAAGGGGTCGGTTTTTGTCATGTGAAGTTCTTCGGCATGTTCAATGGGGAGGAGGGGAATGAACCAGGGGCATGCGGGGATTCAGGATCTCGAAGCTTTGGTCTGCCGGAGACGAAGCGGTACATTTCCCGGCGTGGCGAATCGCGTGGCTCCGAAGGGACATGCTCGCCCGGCCCGTGCCCGAAAGAGACCCTGAGCGAAAAGGCAAGAGGATGAAACGTACCGAACTGTGCTTCAGGATTGATGAGATCAGGCCGGACACGCTGCCCATGGCACGCCTTGCCGAATACCTGACCCAGCTTGCGGTCATACTGGGCGAGACCGGCTCCGTTCATCTCGTCCGCATCGAAGGCGGCAGCACTGTGCTGGTCCACGAGATCGAACCTGCGGCGCGTCCGTCCATCGAAAGCCGGATCAGGGCTCTTCGCGAAGGGAGTGGTCCTCTGGCCGCGCGTGGGGCGGTCCAGAAGATGAATGACTATCTGGCCGAGGACGACGCGAAGGCATCTCTTTACAATGGTGATACCGACTCCCGGCTATTTGCTTTCCCGGGCCGCACCGAGTCTGGTGATAATCTCCGGTCGCCCAGGCAGCGTGGTACGGTGTCGGGGGTGATCGTCCGCGTGGGGGGCGTTGGAGAAAGGATTCCGGTATTGCTTCATTCCCACGGCAAGCAGATTGCCGGATGCCATGCGGACAGGGCAATGGCAAGAGAGCTGGGCCACCACCTCTTCGAGCCCGTGCGTCTTCATGGGGAGGGCCAGTGGAGGCGTGGCGCAGATGGCGCCTGGGGAATTGATCACTTCCGCATCTGGAGCTTCACGCGCCTCAACACGGACACCCTCACCGCTGCACTAGAGAAACTCCGACCGTTTGTGGCAGACTGGAACGACAATGCCTACCATGAACTGGAGGCCATCAGAGGGCGGGGAGAGCATGGCGAATGACAGTTGTCATCGATGCCTCGATGCTCCTGCTCTTTCTCCGTCCCGATACGCCCGTTCCCCCGTGGTCGTGACGGCAAGCCTGCCCCCTCTCACGCAAGAGACCGGGTCGCGAATCTGATCCAGGATCTTGACAGGGCGAGGGCCACCGTCGTCATACCGGCACCGGCGATCGCCGAGGTCCTTGTGTGCGCAACAGCTGAGCAGGAAAGTGGGATTCTTGACCAAATGCAGGCATCGACCGTATTCGAGATCGTCCCGTTCGATGTGCGCGCTGCCTTCGAACTGGCCGGGATCATGCGTGCGGAGCTGGCCGAGCGAGGACGATCCAAGCCCCGGAACGAAGCGGAGACCTGGTGACGTAGCATGCCACCACAGATCCCCTTTTGTATTGTGGTTTGTATTGTGGTACAATTTTCACATGGAGGGATATATTCCGAAATGCGGGATTTTATTCACCCCCCCTCCAACCGCTCTCCGGTTGTCACAATTTCCTCAATAACCCGGCGCACATCGTTTGCGGTGGTGCGGTAGTTCAGAATGCAGAGGCGCAGCGAGAAGGCGCCCCGAATGCGGGTTGACGAGATCATGGCCAACCCTGATGCCACAATTTCATCCTGGATGCGGCGGTTGAGGTCGCTCAGCTCGCGCTCGCTCCGGGTGCGGCCCCGGTAACGGAAGCAGAGTATGCTCAGGCTCTGCGGTGCGAGGAGTTCCAGCGCGGCTTCGTCCTGAACCCACTGCTCTGCCTGGCGCGCCAGCCCGATTGCGCGGGCGATTGCGGTGCGGTGTGCAGCCAGTCCGTAGCGTTGCAGCGACAGCCAGATATGGAGTGCGCGAAAGGAACGGGTGAGCTGAAGGCCGCGGTCGCAGAAGTTGACCTCGCCGGGTCCCGGGTCGGCATCCTGGAGGTAGTCCGGCATGACGCGAAAGGCATGCGTAAGGAGACTGGCGTCGCGCGCCACCAGGGCGCCGGTCTCATACGGCTGAAAGAGCCATTTGTGCGGCACGAGGGTCACGCTGTCGGCACCCTCGATTCCCTCCATCTGCGCGCGGCTCTCTGCATCGAGGATCGCAAATCCCCCGTAGGCGCCATCGATGTGGAGCCAGAGTCCCTCGGCCTTTGCAATCCGGGCACACTCGCGCAGGGGATCGATCGCTCCGGTGTTGGTTGCTCCCGCATTGGCGACCAGGCAGAAGGGATGCAGCCCGGCGTCGCGGTCGCGGGCGATGGCACGCGTCAGGGATTCGGGGACCATGCGAAAATCGGCGTCGGAGGGAAGCAGCCGCACCCGCCCGGGGTCGATTCCGGCAATGCGTGCGCCGCGCATGATCGAGCTGTGTGTCTGATCGGAGGTGTAAAGAATGCCCTGGTCCGGATTTCCGGCGGCCTCGCGGGCAGCCACGATCGCCACAAGGTTGGCGGCCGATCCGCCGCTGGTGAGAAGGCCGCCGCCTTCGGAAGGAAACCCCATCCACTGGCGGAACCAGTCGAGAACGGTCACCTCGAGCTCCGAGGGGCCGGCCGCCTCGAGCCAGGTTCCCTGAAAAACGTTGTAGCCGCTGACCAGAAAGCTGCCCAGCACCGAGGCCCAGGTGGGGCTGGAGGGAATGAACGCCAGAAAGCGCGGATGGTCGATGCGGGCGGCGCGCGGCAGGATTTTGTTGATTGCGGCGTCAAGAAGCTCGTCGAGATCACGTCCGGCTTCTCCCGGAGGCTCCTGCGGAAGCGATCGGGTCGGCGCGTTGTCTCCTCCCTGCCAGACGGGTTGCTCGCTCAGGCTGGACCAGCGCTCGACGATTGCATCGACAACGGCGTATCCGGAGCGTCGCATTGCGGCGGCGCTCTCTGTGAACCGGGTTCCGCCGGCTTCCCCTCCGGGGTTCGAGGGGGAATCGGTGTCCCGTTCTCGGGCTGCCCGGTGCGCACCCACTTCCAAATCGGTCAATTTCATGCAAATTTGTCACTCTGCAGCAGGGTGATGCCTGAAATCCCGCACCGCTGTGCGCGGTTCATTGTGATATAACCGAAATCAGCGAAAGTTGAATCCCCATGACCGATCTTGACCGGATGAAGGCGACCTTCAGCGTCATCGACAGCTTCGATCATCCGCACGGCGGTCGCATTTTGCGGCTGCGTTTGCGCCAGGGAAGCGCCCCCACGGTCCGCGAACTCCGGGGCCGCGCCCTGCTTGCCACCGACGGCGAGGGCGCCCACGAACGGCGGTTGCGGGTCGATGGCTTTGCCACCATTGGCGGACGGGTCACCGACAGGCGTCTGGCCAGCACCGGCCGGGTCGATATCCATGTGCTGGAAGAGGGTGTCGAAGCTGTGGAAGAGGGCTGGCTGGTCGGCGGCCCCGCCTGAGGAGGGAGCTCCCGGCCCCGCACCCGGGAGCGCGTCCGAAAAACAGCCTGTCTCAGCGGTCTCCCGAGACACGGCCGGGGGGATCGCGTTCGAAGGTGCGCCGAAACCACTCGACATAGGCGGTTCCCGCATCGGGATTCGCGGCCATCCAGGTGCGGCGGGCCTCGACGAAGGCGTCGGGTCGCGCGGTGAGGATAAAGGCGTCGAGGAAGCCGTTTTCGTGCGCGTAGGTAATCTCGTCGAGTACTCCATAGGGGCGGGCGTCGAAGATTGAGCGCTGATAGAGCCATGCATCGGCCACCCGCGCCAGGATCGCCCGTTCGAGCTCGAAGTCGTCCAGCCCCACCGCCTCGGGCAGCCAGCGGTCCAGCCGGCCCTGCGCGGCCATGATGTGCAGATGCGCATAGATCTGATACGCGCCCAAGTGCAGATTGCCGCCCCCGCTGGTGGGCTGAAAGGAGACGAAGGCGGTGTCGGCGCCCGCAGTGACCCGCAGCCGCTCCCAGGGATAGACCGGTCCCTCTTCCGGTTCGGAGATGATCCAGAAGGACGGATCCATCTGAATGCTGTCGTACTGTTCGCGCACCCAGCCGTCCACCTCTTCCATCCGGTCGCGGGTGGGCGCCAGACGGGCGCCGGAATGAATGACCAGCCGGCGGGGCTCGGGAAGAGTCACCTCGGAGGAAATGCAGGCAGAGAGCGCAACGATTGCCAGCGCCGCGAGCGCTCCCGGTCGAAGAGGCCGCAGAGAAGAGCGCGAGGCGGATTGTCGCCGAGGCCAGAGCCGGGTGGGGTGGCCTTCCGAGAGGGTCATTCCCGAGATTCCTTCCTTCGCTGATGCATGGCCGGAGTTGCCGACGACTGCGCCCCCCAGCGCACGAACTCGAAGGGGCTTGAACAGTCGGAACACCAGCAGGTGGAGAGCGAGGCGTGGCTGCCAAAGAGCGAGATAATTCGGGTGCGCGTTCCCTGACAGAAGGGACAGGGGGGTGGGGGATTGGATGTGGGGTGGGCCGCGGGAGCGGGAGGAGTCCGGGGCGGGGTCCGTTTCGGGGTCGGCATGGCGCTACTCGACGAAGAGAGCCCGGTTGCGGTCGCCGCGCGCGCGCTCCACTGCCTCTTCTCCAGGAGCTCCGGGGCCGCGCCGACGATCCGCGTCCCATGCGGTGCGGTCGGCTTCGATCTCCTCCAGGTGGAGGTCGCAGAGGGCAAGCGATTCATTCAGCCGTGCCCCGAGCGCTTCGGCGATCCGGTCCTTCGGCCACACCAGCCCTTCGCCTTCGAGCTCTCTTTGCAGAGCGTCGTCGGGAAGAAGCCAGGCCAGCGTCGAGGGAAGCATGGAGCGTGCAGCCGCGCGAACCCGTCCCCCGGCGTCCGAGGTGGCCAGCCGCGCGAACCAGGCGTCGCCGAACTGCCGATGGAAATCCTCTTCGGCGAGCATCTTGGGAACCCGCGACTGCGCCAGCGCAAAGCTTCCGTCTCCGAAGCTCTCGAGCGCGACCGTCAGCGCCCCGTCGATCACCACCGTGGCCACCACGAAATCGACCCAGTCGGCAAAGGGGCGATCCAGGGCGGGTGCGGACGAATACTCGGCGGCGGCGCGGTTGTGTTCGGCCTGGCGCGGGTCGTGTCCGAATTCGCGCAGCATGGCATAGAGAAGCCGGGCGTGCCCCCATTCATCCTGTGCCATCGACGAGGCGGCAATTCCGGTTTCGATCGAGGGGCTGCCCAGGAGCCAGTCGCTGTACCGAATCCCCAGAATGCGCTTGGTGTCGGCGAGCGCAAGGACGTGGCGCGTGATCGGGCTCGGTTCGCTCACCTGCGATCTCCGCTCGGCCGGCCCCGTCCGCTCGCCTGCCCCCGGGTGCGCCCGATTCCATCGGCGCGGTTGACCGGAACGATTGCAGAACGGGGAACGACGCACATCTCGAACCAGCTCTCTTCGTCGTAGGTCTTCCAGGCATAGACGCGGGCCAGCGCCTCGTCCGGCGCGTCGATGCACCCGATATGCCGAAGGGGTTCGCCACGCTTGCTGCGCGCAAAGACCTCGTAGATCTCCTCGGAGAGCGTCTTCATGCGGTGCCTACCCCGAACGACTGCAGCTTGCGACGCCCCTCGGCGGTGATGCGCGCCGTGGTCCAGGGCGGATCCCAGACCTCGTTGATCTCGACCTGACGCACCCAGGGTTCCCGCTCCAGGCGATCGCGCACATCGGCCCGGATGAACTCCATGCAGGGGCAGGCGGTGGCGGTGAAGGTGAGGTCGACGCGGGCCGTGCCGGACGCGAAGCCGACATCGTAGACAAGCCCCAGCTCGATCAGCGAGATCGGAAGCTCGGGGTCGAGGACCTCGTTGAGGAGTGTGCGCAGGGTGGTTTCGGCGTCGGTGGGCGGGACCGAAAGGGGGGCCGACCAGAGATCGCGGCCGCCGGAGCTGTGCGGCATCGCCCGGGGGCCGTCGGCCAGGAGTGTCTGCAACGATCGCCGTGGCCGGGAGATCGGTTCGGGGGCTCTGCCCGCCTCTCTCTGCAGTGTCATCAGCTCAGCCAGGACGACACCTCTCCACGCGATCTGCGGATCGATTCCACGTAGATCTCGTTCATCGGGCCGCGTCCCTTCCAGCGTTCGAAGACGGTACTCCAGTCGATCTCGCCATCCTCGAAGAGCCAGTGCTTCGCCTCGGCGTCGTACTCGCAGGGGAAGGGGTAGTCGAGCACATACTCGTCGGCCTCTTCGTCGTAGTGGGCGGGCACCGAAAGTCCCAGACTCTCGCAGAGTGGCACCGTCGAGGACATCCACACCTGACGCAGCTCGTCGTTGGTGAGTCCCTTGAGTCGGTAGTCGAGCTGGCCGCTGTGACGCTTCAGATTGTCGGGAAGTCCGAACCACTCGATCGTCATCGGAAACATCCAGTCCACGCAGCGCTGCAGAAGCTCGGCGGCCTCGCCTCCCGCCCGCGCCAGCCGTCGCATCCAGACCTCGCCATGCCGCAGGTGGAAGGTCTCTTCCATATCCACCTTGACGAGCGCGCGCTTGAGCGGCCCGTAGGATGTGTTGCGGTGAACGTCGCTCAGAAGGGTGATGCCGGCCCGGTCGAAGAAGCCGTTGGCAACCACCAGTTCGGCCCAGTTGTCGAGGGGCTGATCGAAGCCGTAGGGATGCTTGAACTCGTGCGGTTCGCGTCCGTACACCAGCTCTTCCTTCGACATCCCCATGTCCTCGAGAAGCCGGTAGGCGATATTGGCGTGGGCCAGTTCGTCTTGGATAATGGCGTGCGCGCTGACCTGGGTATTGGTCGAGGGAGCGTGGCGCGCGGCCATCCAGTAGGCGGGGGCGCTCATCAGCTCGGTGTCGGCCTGCACGGTCAACTGAACGATGATCGCCTTGCGGTAGCCGGGGGTCATTTCGGCGGGCGATTCGAGGATGTGACCCCGGCGGATGCGTTCCCGGAGCTCTCTGTCGGCGCGCTGCAGGGCGTCTTCGTGCGGTTGCGCGCTGGAGCGGGTCGAGGATTCGGCATTCATCATGGGTCCGATCGTTTCCGGGGTTGTGTGGATTTCGATTCGGGTGTGGCGTCCGGCCACCCCGGGTGCGCCGCCCTGCTACTGGATTCCCAGCGAAGACCGGATCAGCGGACTGATTCGTTCGGGTGTCCAGGGGGGATCGAAGGTCAGTTCGACCGTTGCCTCTCCTACGCCCTCCACGCCCTCGACCGCCGCTTTGGCCTCGTCAAGGATCTGAGCCGCCGCCGGACACATCGGGGTGGTCAGCGAGAGCTTCACGTTGACACTCGTCCCATCCACCTCCACCTCGTAGATCAGTCCAAGCACGACCAGATCCAGATTCAGCTCCGGGTCCTTTACGGCCCTGAGCGCCTTCAACACGGCCTTCTCGGTCACGGCCACGATGCGAAACTCCTCTCTGCTGCCGCCGCGCGGCGAGTCGTCGGCGTACAGATCCCGCCGGGATTCCAATTTAGCAGTTTGCAGATAAACATCAAGCAATCCCGCCTCCGTCCGCCCGGTGCTGCACCTTGGCCCGGCCCCCCTCGCCTCTGCGCTCCGCCCTCCACACTTCACACAAAGAGCTGAAAGATCATCCATGAGGATTGCCATCAACACCGGTGGGGGCGACGCCCCCGGACTGAACGCCGTGATTCGCTCTGCCGTTCTGGCCGCCCTCGAACAGGGCTGGGAGGTTGTGGGGATCCGCCGTGGCTACGATGGTCTCTTTCGCCCCGATGGCATTGTGGCACTCGATGAGCGCGCCGTGCGGGGAATCACCCACCGGGGAGGCACGATTCTGGGAACCACGAACCGCGGCAACCCGTTCTCATATGTCGAGACCGGATCCGATGGCTCGACGCGGCAGGTGGACCGCTCGGACCAGGTGGTCGAACGCATGGCCGCGCTGGGGATCGACTGTCTGATTGCGGTCGGGGGCGACGGTTCGCTGCGGATCGCCAGCGAGCTGGCCGCAAAGGGGCTGCGGGTGATCGGGGTGCCCAAGACGATTGACAACGATCTGGCGGCCACCGAGGTCACCTTCGGGTTTCACACCGCCGTGCAGACGGCCACCGAGGCGATCGGAAAGCTGCACTCCACCGCCGAGGCTCACCGCCGCATTATGGTGGTCGAGCTGATGGGCCGGCACGCAGGCTGGATCACACTCTTTGCGGGCTTCGCCTCGACCGTCGATGTGATTCTGATTCCCGAGATTCCCTACGACCTGGCGCGGGTGGTCGAGAAGATCGATCGGCGCTGGCGACGGGGATTCGAGTTTGCGATCGTGGCTGTGGCCGAAGGGGCGCTTCCGGTCGGCGGCGAGGCGTCGTACCTCGAAGGCGGGAGCGGCGCGAGACGGCGGCTGGGCGGTGTGGGAACGCGAATCGCGCAGCGCCTGGAGGAGCTGACCGGACGCGAGACGCGCAGTCTGGTGCTGGGACATCTGCAGCGCGGGGGTTCGCCGATTGCCTTTGACCGGGTTCTGGCGCAGCGCTTCGGGGTAGCGGCGGTGAAGATGGCCGCCCAGGGCCGCTACGGCAGCATGGTTGCCCTGGATTCGACGCGGGTGCGGGCGGTGCCCCTGGCCGATGCAGTGCGGCGAACGAGAACGGTTCCGCCCGACCACGACCTGATCCTGGCCGCGCGCGCCATGGGGATTTCGCTGGGAGATTGACAAAAGGGAGGTTGCGCGAGCAACGCGGCTCGGCATTGTGCGGCTTGGTTCAAACCGACAAAACCGCCCGGAGCGGCAAGATGTTGTGCAAGAAAGGATGTTGTGCAAAGGCCGGGTGCGGTCGCTACGGTGTCCGGGGCTGGCCGGTTGTACCGAACTGCATCTCTTCAAGGTGCAGTGCGAGGTTGAAGGGCAGGACCGGGCCGTCGATCTTCATGTAGACCAGAATTCGCCGCTCGTCGTCGGAGAGGTGAATTTCGGCATTTCCGCCTTCGGCGAAGAGACTGCTGTTGGGAATAATCGGTTGTACAACAATTGTGTTGAAGACGCCGGCACCAGTCTCGCGGCGGTCCTTGCGCAACACCCTGAGAATAACCGGGTTTCCCTCTTCCTTGAAGTACCTGTCGAAAGTATGTTCCATCCCGACCTCCAGAGGAATTGTGCGCGCAAAATACACAAAGGATAGGTCGTCGAGAGGATCGGGGCCGGGAAGCGTCCAGGTCGTGTCCTTGTTCTGGATCTGGTGAACGCGCCGCTCCTCGGGGAAGATTTCGTATTCGCGTGGCCGCCCGGGCTCGTCCTTGCCGAATCGCCGGGTGACCAGTTGCTGCGTGTCGATCCAACTGTAGAAGCGCTGATCGATGGAATAGCCCAGAACGCTTGCCTGAAATTTCAGCTCGGTCACATAGACCGGCCAGCCGCGCAGTGAATCAATTCGGGGAAGAGGCGTGCGTGCGTCGCCGAGTCCGAAAATTCCATATTTGACCTTGTACCGAAAGTCTTCGCCAGGTCCGAAGGGATGCGGTCGTTGCGTGTGGGGCTTCGGTTGCGATTCCATCTGCCATGACGGGACAACATGTCCAGGGCAGGATGGCGACCAGTGCGTGGAGGATTGGCAGACCGATCATGTCACAATATATTGGAAAATCGGACGATAAACATGGTTTGTCTTTGTGTTGTGGGAATGAAAACCAAACGTTGCCGGAAGCGTTCGATGTCAAACCGGGGAATTCAGCGCCGGCGGAGTTGCCCTGAAGGGCGAGAGCAGTCTGCACCAGGTTGACACCACGCTACCACACCGCCCGCGACTGTCTCCAGGAATTGGCGTCGAGCGACACCAGGTTGGCGAAAAGGCGGTAGGCGCCCGGAACCAGGGCAGGAATTTGGCGGAAGAACGCCAGCCCGGTGTAGATGTACAGGCCGTCGCCCAGTTCGGTCACCAGGAGTGCGCCCTCCTTTGGTTCCTCGCCCGGGTCGGCCATCGCCATGAGCGGGGTGTAGTGCGCATCCCAGTCGCCCGCAAAGTAGAGGCCGCGTTCCTGCACCCAGTCCTCGAAGTCGGCGGGCGCCAGCGCATTCGGGGTTGTGAAGACCGGGGCGCGGGGCGCAAGGAGCGCAACGTCGGCGTTTTCGTCGGTGACGCGGTCGTGGGGGCGGTTCATCGAGAGTGGGTAGGGGGCGAAGTCGCCGGCAGCAAATTCATATTTGTTGTACTGCACAATGACGGTGCCCCCGGCGCGCGCAAAGTCGAGCAGAGCGGCATTGGCCGCCGCCAGGTCGGGGCGCGTCTCGTAGCTGCGAATCCCCAGAACGATGACATCGAGATCGGCGAAGTCGCCGCTTTGCACACGCTCTTCGTCGAGATCCTCGACGGTCATGCCCAGTTGGCGGAGCGCGGTGGCGCCATCGTCGCCGGAGCCCATGAGGTAGCCGACGCGCAGGTCGGTGTTGGCCAAAACCGGAAAGACGGCGATCTCGAGTGCGGCCTCGCGGGCCAGGAGGGCGCGAGGGATATGGGGGTGATCGACGATATCCAGAGCGGTGCGAAAGTCGGTCCCCCCGGAGCGGGCCACGGCGCGAATCCGGTGCAGACCGTCGGCAGCCGCTGCGCCCGCCTCGATCTGAAAAACGATCGAGCCGCTGACCTGATTGGCCGCCAGGGCGAAGGCAACACTGTCGGGGGTGACGCTCCAGCCTGCGGGAACCTCCAGATGCACCCATCCCTGCCTGGGCTCGGGCGACATGCCGGTCAGCGCCACCCGTACCGCGCGCGCCCCGCCTCTGCCCGAGGGCCACACCATCCAGGGCTGGTCCATCTCGACATTGATTGCGGGAACGACAAGCACTTCGCGGCGGAACTCGCCCGCAGCCTTGTCCACACCCACAAAGACGCCGGTTCGCTCGACTGCAAGGAGGGTGCCCGGCTCTTCGTCTCTTGCGGACAGCGCGAGCGCAACCCGGGCCCGGATCGGCGACGGCGTATGGGCGCTCCCCCAGAGTGCGGGGGCGTCGGGCCAGCGATGCAGTGCGCCCTGTCGCTCCTGGCGCAGATACCAGGCGGCCGAGGGTTCGGCGTTTTCGGGAATCGCGACCCGCCAGCTCCACCGTCCCACTGCCCCTCTCTCGACCCGTCCATCGGTGGGCATTGCAATTGCGGGTTCGCGAAAGAAGGGCGAACGGCTCGGGGGTGCGGCCGATTCCTCGGTGGGCGTTGCGCTCCATCCGGGGGGCAGAATCAGCTCGGGCCGGAGTTGGCTGACGGCGAAGTCGCTGCCATTCCAGAGGGTGAGATCGACCACAACCGATTCGCCCGGAACAATCAGCTCGCGACCCACCCGCAGATCGGCAACCACGCCGCCGGCAGCGAATGCCGCCTCGGAGAGGGTGGCCATGCGGCTCTCGAGGAGGGTGCGCGCGGGGTCGTTCGGGGCCGCATCGAGGAGCTCGCCCAGGGTGGCAGCGGCGCGCAGAAGGGGGCCGACGGCGGCAGCGGGGTCCATGGCCGAAAGACGATCGGTCGCCAGGGCCACCGCGCTCCGGTAGCTCTCCACGCGGCGATCGAGGTCGCCGGGCCATCCTCGGGGAGCCCGCACCCGCAGCGCCCCCGCCAGGGTGGTATCCACAGCCGCGAAGAGGTGGTCGTCATTCATCTCCTCCCACCCCTCCACCACCGAATTGATAAGTCGCAGACGGCTTGAGCGCGGCCCGGGCGGCTGTCCCGCGCCCATATCCTGCGAGCGGTGACGGCTCCGGCTCTCCATGGCCAACTGGAAGTGCGAACGCCCGATCAGCGGGTCGAATTCGCCGGTCTGGAGAACAAGGGTGGCGTCGTCGGGTCCGAAGCGGCTCCGGCGGTAGAGCTTGGTGGGTTGCCAGGGGGCGATTCCGTGATCGGCCAGCTCGGGAAAGCGCTCGGGATCGCCAGCCGCCACAAAGGCTTCGGCCGCCACGACGCCCGCAAACTGGTGCTGGCCATGACCGTCGCGCGGAGTGCCCGCAAAGACCGAAACGATGACCTGGGGACGAAAGGTGCGCACCACATGAACGACATCGCGCAGAATCTCGTCGTGCGGCCACATCGACTGCGCCTCGGCGAGCGTCTTGGAGAAGCCGTAGTCGAAGGCGCGGGTAAAGTACTGGCCGCCGCCATCGAGCGCGCGGGCCGCAAGGAGTTCGCCGGTGCGGACCATTCCGAGCCCCTCGTGAAGGCGGGGCCCGACAAGGTTCTGGCCACCCTCGCCCCGGGTGAGCGAGAGGTAGGCGGTCTCGACGCCCATTCCCCGCGCCAGCGTCGCGAGCAGGGCGGAATCCTCGTCGTCGGGGTGGGCCGCAATCATGAGGACGCGCTTGACCCCATCGAGCTGTCGCAACCGCAGCCCCGCACCCATCACGCCCCGGTCGAGCTGGGCCTGGGCCGCAAGTGAAACGGCACCGGGAACCAGGAGGCAGAGAGCCACTGCGACGATCGCCGCTACGTTTGCAATCCTGTTGCATTTCATGCGAGAAAGGTAACCGCCCACAATGGATATTGCCGCCACGCTGCGCAGCTTCGATGGCAGGCGCGTTGCCCCCTTCCGCGCCGTTGCCGAAGCCGTGCAGGCCGACCCCGCGCGCGCTTTCCCCGAACTTCTGGAGCTGGCGGCGAGCGACGAGGCCGCCCTTCAGATCGGTGCAAGCTGGGTGATCAAGGAGCTGGCCGGGCGGGGGTGGGCGCCGACGGGGAGGTGGGCCGCGCAGATGATCGATCTTGTGGGACGTCCGAGCGCGCCCGACGCGACGTTGCATCTCTTGCAAACGCTGCCGCAGCTGAAGATCCCCGCCGACCGCAAGGAGGAGCTGGGGCGGGTGTTGGTGAGACTTGCCGGGTCGAAGCGCGCCTTTGTTCGGGCCTGGGCCTACAACGGGCTGGGTGTGCTGGCAGGGCAGTATCCCGAGATGCGTTCCCGGGTGGAGGCCGCGCTGGAGGGTGCGGAGGAGGGGGAGGCGGCATCGGTGCGGGTGCGGATTCGGCGAGTGCGGGAGGGGTTGGGGTGAAGGGAGGGGTGCGTGGGAGTAGCTCGAGGAGAGGTCCGGGTGGCTCCTCATTTTTCGCCATTTTCACCACGAGATCTGCCATGCGCCGCGCAAAACAATGCATCCCGTGCGAAAAGCGTCCACTACACGCAGAAGGAGGCTCAAGATGCCGCTCGCGAAATGCTGAAAAAGCAGAACGGAGGAGAGTTGACGACAAAGGGAGTCATGGCAGGAAATCCGTGACAAGGATACGGTGGCTCCGGGCAACGACCCGCACAGGGTGAAGAGCTGATAGACGTCGATACAATGCTGGCCGCGACTGACTTCGGAACGGCAAGATGGCGGGAGCGCGGATCGCTGCGCTGGGAACCCACCCGCTTTGCCTGATCATTGGCTCTCCGGGTGGTTGCGACGGTCGGCCGAACCGCACTGTGTGCAGATGCATAAGCGCGAAGCCCAATAATCCGCCCTTCCAACTTTGCACCCTCCGCAATGCGAACCCGTCTATTGTGGATGCACTGCCCGCGCTGAAGGCTGATCTGATGCGGCACCGGTCCCGCAGGCAACCGCAAACTGGCAAAGACTCCCACGGCGGGCGCAGGTCACTCGCAGGGACGATGCGGCGGTAGTTGGTCCTCGGGGCGGCATGACGCATGATTGCGCGTGCTCTCGGGCCTGTGTATCTTCACAGCCATATTTCAGTTTTCCACCATAATATCCTGTAAGGAAGTGTCCATGCGAAAAAAGATGTTGGATTACCTGGACCGCGTTGACAGCATCCGTGATCCTCATGTAGTACACGGGGATACCGTGGTCAAGGCGCGAACCCCCGCTGGTGAAGAAGTCGAGGTGACTTTACGCGAAAACTCCCTTCCAGTTCATAGCCGATTACCTGGAAGCGCATCCGGCCTGTCGGGAAAGATAATGCGGTTCTGTAAAGCATCCATCGTGATCACCGCCCTGGCCTTGAAGGTGGATGGGGTGGCGGGGCAGGAAACGGTCACCTTGCGAGCGGACTCGGCATGGTCGATTGGAACGGCCTTTATGGAGATCGCTGTCGAACCGCTCCAATCCGATGATCGGCCCACGGCGCCAATGACCGCAAGCGGTAGTTTTTGCCTCACCGAACCGGGTTTCTTTATCTTCTACTTTCACGGCGCGGGTGCAGCAATCCTGCTGTATGCTCCACCCGGTGTCACTCCTACCACAGACGGTGACCTGGATAACATGCAAACCATCACTTCCTTACAAACGCCAGAAGACAGAAGAGATGAAGGATCTGTTGAAAGTGAAAATGTTTCTCTTCCTCGTGGTTGTTATTTGCTGACAGTCGTCGCTAGTCGGTACGGAATGGCACAACTGGATTTCCGGGAGTAGGCCGCAGTGGCGGACGGGGATACGGATTTGACCCAGACGGCTCTGCAACGAAGAACCCCTCCTCGTCGCTCCAGCAGAGGACAATTTCATATTTGACTGATATTTGAACATCAGTTGTCTGCCTCCAGCTTGTATTTGAGGACCAGTCGCCGGACCTTGTTTCTCTCTGGCAGAGTTTTGACATGGCCCAAACGGGATTGGGTGCCGATCTTCCCCGATAGCCAGGGTGGTCCTCATCCACCCCCTTCACCCAGCGCGCCCGGCGCTCGCGCACGCCCGAACCACCCCGCCAGCGCCGCCAGACTGAGCACATACGGCAAGGCCAGAAAGAGCGGGTAAGGCAACGTGGCATCGACCGCCTGCAGCGCAAATTGCAAGGCTTCGGCGCAGCCGAAGAAGAGCGCGGCCGCCAGCACTCCCCAGGGCCGCCAGCGTCCCAGAACCACCACTGCAATTGCAATAAATCCCTTTCCCGCCGACATGTTTTCGGCGAAGGTTCCCGTATGAACCAGGCTGAGGTGCGCACCCGCGAGCCCCGCCATTACCCCGCCGAAGACCGCGGCCAGGATCCGGATTCGCACCACCGGCACCCCGGCCGCGCGCGCTGCCCCGGTCGATTCGCCCGCCGCCCGCAGCGCCAGTCCCCAGCGTGTGCGAAAGAGGAACCAGCCCAGCGTCACAGCCAGCAGCAGCGCCACCCAGAAGGTCGCCGCCTGGTCGAAGAACGCCACGCCCACCAGGGGTAACCCCGACAGCAGAGGGATCTCCCACGAGGGAACCGTGGGCAGTGCGAGCGCCAGTCCGGTGGCTCCGAATTGCCCCTGAAAGACTGCGCCGGTAAAGCCCAGGCTGCCCAGGGTGATTGCGGTTCCGGTAATGATCTGGTCGGTGTCGAGTCGCACCGCAAAAAAGGCAAAGAGAAGAGCCGTCGCCCCGCCTGCGAGCATTCCGCTGACAAGTCCCACCCACGGACCCGCCGCCAGCGCACCCAGCGCCCCGCCGAGCGCGCCCCAGATCACCGAGCCCTCGAGCCCGATATTGATGACCCCCGCCCGCTCGGAGACCATTTCGCCCAGGGCGGCCAGCGCAATCGGAACGGCAAGGCCAACCGCAGAGACAAGAAACGACGAGAAAACGCCGACCTCAATCACGGCCACCTCCCTCGGCACCGATCCGAGCGGTCCGGTCCACGGCGAGCACGGCGAGGATGACCAGGGCCTCGATTCCGCGCACCCACACCTCGGGCACTCCGGCCTCGCGCTGCATGGCCCCACCCCCGGCGCTCAACGCCCCGAAAAGCACCGCCGTCGCAACCACCCAGAGCGGATGAAGCCGGGCCAGAAGGGCAACCGCAATGGCGGTGTATCCCCAGCCGGGCGAGAGTCCCTCGTACATTCGGCGCGTGACTCCGGCCACCTGGATCCATCCCGCCAATCCGGCGATCAGTCCCGAAAGAAGAAAGGTCTTCCAGATGATTGGGACTGCACGAATGCGACCGCTGACCTGGGCAGCGCGCACCGACGTCCCCACCGCGTGCATTCGGAAGCCGCCCGGAGTTCGCGTCAGGTAGAGCCAGAGCGCCACCGCAAGCACCAGGCCGATCAGGAAGCCGAAGTGCAGCCGGGTTCCGGGCACAAGCGGGGGAAGGTGGGCTGCGGCGGGAATTTCGTCGGTCTGATTGAAGACGCCGCGTGCCTCCTGCAGAGGACTTTGCACAATAAATTGTGCCAGATAGATGGCCACAAAGTTCATGAGCAAGGTTGTGATCACCTCGCCGACCCCCATGACGGTCTTCATGCCGGCGGGCACGGCGGCCCAGAGCGCACCCGCAAGCGCAGCCGCCAGAAGAGTCGCGGGGAGCAGAACCGGGGCCGGCAGACCGGGCAGCAGAACCGCAACCGCAACGCCCGCCAGCGCGCCTGCATGAAGCTGTCCCTCGGCGCCGATGTTGAGGACGTGCGCGCGAAAGGCCACCGCGACGGCCAGCCCGGTAAGGAGCAGGGGGGTGGCGCGCACAAGCGTGCCCGAGAGGAATCGGTCCCAACTGCCAAAGGCTCCCTGCGCAAGCGTGACGAAGACCATGCCGGGATTGTGGCCGCCCAGCGCCAGAAGGGTGGCCGTGACGGCTGCGGTGGCCAGCAGGGCCGCGATGGGGCGAAGGATTGGCCAGCGGCCGAGTACCGTTGCGGCGGCGGCGAGGGGGAAGCCGGTCATGGCGCAGAGGCTGCCAGCATGAGGTGGCCGATCGCTTCGGGATTGTGGTCGTGAGGGGGCAGGGGCAAAAGTTGGCCCCGAACCATGACCAGAATGCGATCGGAGAGCTCCAGGATCTCGTCGAGGTCGGCCGAGATCAGGACGACCCCGGGTGGGCGCGGGACGCCCCGAGCCAGACCGACGATCCGGGCCCGGACCTGGGCTGTTGCGCGCACATCGAGGCCGCGGGTCGGAGATTCGGCGATCAGGAGGTCGCGGCTGCGCAGAAACTCCCGCCCGGCCACGATCTTCTGCTGATTTCCGCCCGAGAGTCGCCCGGCGCGATCTCCCGCCCCCCCGCACTTCACCTCCAGCGCGGCCACCATCCCGGTTGCGGTTTCCCGCACCTGTTTCCAGTCGAGCCAGGGGCCCCGCCTGAACCCATCCAGGTCATGCAGCGCAAGGGCTACATTGGCGGCCACGGTAAAGTCCCCCACCAGGCCTTCTTCGACCCTGTCCTGCGGAATCCAGCCCACCTCGGCCGGCAGCTTCGCCTCGCCCCTCTCCACTGCCCGCACCCCTGCGAGCACCTCGGCAAGGGCGCGCTGACCATTCCCCCCCACCCCCGCAATCCCCACGATCTCGCCCCGTCGCACCTCTAGCGCCAGATCCCGAATGCGGTCGCCCTCCGCACTCACGGCCGCCACGCTCCGCAGTACGGCCACCGCTTCCTCTCTTCCTCCGGGCTCGCCTCTCGCGGCGACCGCCCCCTCCGGCTTCGTCTTCATTCCCGGGGCGTTCTCGCGGCTGCCCCTCCGCCCCACCATCGCCGTCACCAGCGCGGCTTCGGTCACTTCGGTCGCCCGTCGCGTCAGCACGTGCCGCCCCCGCCTGAGCACCGTCACGCGATCGGCAGCGGCCAGCACCTCGTCGAGCTTGTGCGCCACCAGCACGATTCCCGTACCGGAGCGCGCCACCCGGGTCAGCACCGCAAAGAGCCCCGCCACCTCCTGCGGGGCCAGCACCGTGGTGGGTTCATCCAAAATCAGCACCCGCGTCCGTCCGGTCAGCGCCTTCAGGATCTCCACGCGCTGCCGCTCGACCATTCCCAGCGTCTCGACCGACCGATCGAGCTCCACCTCCAGCCCCAATTCGGCTGCGCGCGCCTCGACACGGCTCCGGAAATCGCTCCTTGCCCCTCCTCTCCCGGTCCAGCCATCGCCATTGAAGAGCAACACATTCTCGAAGCCGGTGAAGCGCGGAACCAGCGAAAGGTGCTGGTGGACCATCGCCACCCCCAGCCTGCGGGCTTCGCGCGCGCCGCCCCGCTCCAGAGGCCGTCCCGCAATGGCAATCCGGCCGTGCTCGGGCGTCAGCAGCCCGGCCATGACCCGCGCCAGCGTCGTTTTGCCAGCGCCATTCTCGCCCAGCAGCCCGTGGATCTCGCCGCGCCGCAGAGAGAAATCGATCTCATCCAGAGCCGTCACCGGGCCAAAGCGGTGCGTGACTTCTTCGAGCCGGGCAGCCCGGGGCGTCTCTGTCGGTTGGGTGCTCATGGGAGCGGTTGCGGCTCTCTTGCCCTCTTCACCACCCCCCCGCCGGATCCTCAAGAAAATCGATGCGCGGAACCTCGAGCGATCCCTCGACAATGGCCGCGCGCGCCTCGTCGATCTGCGCCAGCGCAGCGGCGGGCAGAACCCCGGGCAGGGCCGGATTGGGAACGAACTCAACCGATCCCCCCGCGAGGCCGGTCTGCCGGGGGCCCCGCAACGTTCCCGCCTGCCAGTCGAGCGCCGTCTGCAAAAAGATGTCGGGAATGTTGATGACTGCGCTGCCGACGATCACATCGGGCGCCACCTCGTTCTGGTCGCGGTTCATGCCGAAGGCCCACGCCTCGGCACCGCGCTCCCGCGCCTCGCGCACCGCCTGGAAGAAGCCGAAGCTGGCTGCATCGACATTGTGAATCAGGGCATCCGCTCCCTGGCGAAGCTGTGCGGCCGCAGCCTCCTTCGCTGCCGACACGTCGTCCCAGCTCCCGATAAAGGTCTCCAGCACGACTGCGTCCGGCCGCACGGCCTGCACCCCCGCCGCAAAGGCAATGAAGGTTCCGCGCGCGCTTGGAATCTCGACACCGCCGACCATTCCCACGGTGCCGCTCTGCGTCACTGCCCCGGCCGCCATTCCCGCCAGATACGAGGCTTCGTGCAGACCAAAGACGATCGGAACGAGGTTTTCGCCGGAGCGCGAACCCGAAGAAACCACGAAGGTGGCATCGGGGTGAAGCGCGGCCGCGCGGTCTGCCGCATCCTGATACTCGAAGCCGTGGCCGAAGATGAGGCCATAGCCCGATTCGGCGTAGGCGAGGAAGGCTTCGTCGAACTCGGCGGGGGTGCGCGTTTGCTGATGCGAGATGCGCAGACCGAGCGAATCGCCAATGAGCTGAAGCCCTTCGTAGGCGCCCGCATGCCAGCCGGCGTCGCTGACCGGACCCGAGGTCAGCAGAGCGACCGCATCCGTATCGGGGGCGGAATCGGATTCGTTGCCGCAGGCTGTGAGGGTCGGCAGGAAGGAGAGTGCGAGGTAGAGAAAATGTGCGCGCATGCGCGCCCGGGAACGAGTTTTCATGGGGTTCGGGGCATTCCTGTAAGGGGGCAGGTGCAGAGGGGCGGTTTGCCGGGTGTCTTGCGAAGCGCGCGCATCTCGCCAACAATGATTCCCGATGTGCGGCTTCGCACTTCCGCGCGGCGCGCAACCTCCATCCAGAAACATAGGGAAATCCTGCCATGAGCCAGTCTCGCGATCACTGGAGCTCGAACACAGGTCTTGTCCTCGCCGCCACCGGCAGTGCAATCGGTCTGGGGAATCTGTGGAAGTTCCCCTTCATTACCTGGGAGAACGAGGGTGGCACCTTCGTCCTTGTCTACCTGGTCTGCATTGCGGCGGTCGGACTGCCGATCATGCTGGCCGAGCTGCTGATCGGTCGCCGAAGCCAGAAGAGCGCGGTCGGAGCGCTGACTGCGGCCATGCGCGGGAGCAGACTCGGGGGGCTGGTCGGGGGCTGGGGGGTGCTGGCAGGCTTTATTCTGCTCAGCTACTACACGGTCATTGCCGGCTGGTCGCTCTTCTACTTCGCCCAGACGATCGGCTGGTCCTTCGGCGGCTTTCCGGCGGATCTGTCGGCCGGCGATCTCTTCAGTGAACAGTCCAGCAACGCAGGCCTGCAACTGATCCTCTCGCTGAGCTTCAGCCTGGCCACGATCGGCGTTGTCTATTTCGGCGTAAGCAAGGGGATCGAGCGCATTGCGCGAATCTTCCTCCCGATCCTCTTCCTGATTCTTGTGCTGATGCTGATCAGCGCACTGGGAATGAGCGGTTCGGGCGAAGCGCTCTCCTTCATCTTCCGCCCCACCTTCACGCTGCCCCGCGAGGGAATCCTGGAGGCGCTGGGCCACTCCTTCTTTACCCTCTCGCTCGGCATGGGCGCCATGGTGACCTACGGGTCGTACATCTCGCGCAAGCAGTCGATCGTCAAGGCCGGCGGGGCCATTGTGCTTCTGGACACAATCATTGCGCTGGTCGCCACCGTCATCATGTTCTCGGTGATCTTCTCGGTGCCGGGAATGCGCGAGGACGTCAGTGGCTCCACCGTGGGGATGCTCTTCATTTCGCTGCCCGAGCTCTTCTTCACCGAGGTTCCCTTCGGCACCATTCTGGGGCCCCTCTTCTATGTGTTGGTGGCGCTCGCCGCACTCACCTCCACGATCTCGCTCCTCGAGGTGGTGTCGGCCTACCTGATCGATGAACGCGGAATCGGACGTCACAAGGCGACGATCGGGGCCGGGGCGGCGATCTTTGTCTTCACCATCTTCGCGGCGCTCTCCTTTACCGGAACGGGATTCCTCTCCACCATGGAGATCTTCCACGGCAAGGCGGGCTGGTTCTCGAACGCCGACCACTTCGTCTCGAACTGGATGCTGCCCACCGGCGGATTCTTCATCACTCTGGCGGCGGGGTGGTTCATGACCCGCGAACAGACCGAGAGCGAGCTGGTCGATGGCAATCATCCGCAATGGTTCCGCTATGGACCATGGCGATTCTTCATTCGCTGGGTGGCGCCGATCGCCGTGGGCGCGATCATCGTTGCCGTCATGGCCGGAACCGACTTCAGTTGAGGAAGGGCGCACCGTCCATGGCAGGAAGAGCGGACCATGCCGGCTAGCTCCGTGGCGAAGAGCCGGTCCCCCATCGCGAAGCGCCCCCCCGAGATCTCCTTCGGCGGCCGCGTTCTCTTCCTGGCGGACGATGCCGAACTCCTCCGCAAGCAGGTGCACGAGGGGCTCGATCCCGAACTCACCCCCGCACTCAGGGCCCGGCTCCGCGATCAGATCAGCACCGACGAGATTACCCCGGCCTACATCTGCTTCTTCTACGACGAGACGTTGGGCGAATTCCCCTACCTGGGGCTGCGGGTGGCCAATGCAGAGGGCGGCGACGAGGCTCCCATCGAGCGCGGCAGCGTACGGGCGGGCGGCTTTGTCTGTTCGGTCGCCGGAAAGCGGCGCGGCAAGGGGTCCAGCCGCGAGCAGAGTCCCTATGCCGAGCTGATGGCGGGAATCCGGGTGGTGGTCAGCGAGAGCATCGAACGCATCTACAACGAGAATTGCCAGAATCTGGGCATCCTGACCACAACCGACTTCGGATTGATCGAGCGGATCCGCGCGGGTGAGCCGATTCCGCTGAGCGAATTCACTGCTGGAACCGACGAGATCACGCGACAGATCATTGAATACGGCGGACTCTTCGAGTTCAATCAGGCGCGGTTGCAGGGCGAAGTCAGCCTTCCCCGACCCCGCGCGCTGGCGGCGAATCGCGCAGACAGGGCCGCGTCCTCCTCTCGCCCCATGACCCTGGGCGAAAAGATCTTCGCCGGGAAGTGGGTTGTGGATGCCGCTGCAGACGAGGTGGGGGTGGAGTGGACCGAACCCGGCGAGGCGGGATTTTTCCGGGCCGACATTCGTTTTTCGCATGAATATGTGACCCCGATGGCGGCGATCTTCTTCGAGCAGAAGCTCGGAGCCGACGCGCGGGTGCTCGACGCAAACACAATTCTCTTCTTTCGCGACCACCTGACCTTTTTGCACAAGGTGATGAGTCAGGAGCGGATCGAGCAGGGACTGCTGGAGGTCGCAAACCAGCTCGAGGTCAAGCAGCGCGAATTTGCGGAGCGTCAGGGAATCCGGCTCTACGGCGAGCAGAAGGGCCATGTCATGGGATCCGAGGCGATCTGCCACTCCAAGATCCTGGAGGAATACGCCGAACCGGGAATGCTGATTATCGGAACCGATTCGCACACGCCACATGCAGGAGCGATCGGGGCGCTGGCCTTTGGCGTGGGAACGACGGCGATCTTCAATTCGTGGATTACGCGCGATGTGCGGGCGCGCATTCCGCCCTCGTTCCGGGTCGATGTCACCGGTACGCTGCCGGCAAACTGCACCGCCAAGGATCTGATGCTCGAAATTCTGCGCCACCCGTATGTGCGCGACGGCCATGCGATCGGGCAGATTATCGAGTATGCGGGGCCGGTCGTCGAACGATTGTCGGTGGACGAAAGAGCAACCATGACCAATATGGCGGCCGAGGTGGGCGCCTTCACCGGGCTCGTCGCGGCCGACGAACGAACGGTTGATTTTCTGGTGCAGGAACGGGGAATGGACCCCGTGCGGGCGCGGGCGCTGACCCGGGGGATACAGAGCGATCCGGGGGCGGAATACGTAACGGTGATCGAAATCGACGCCTCGCGGCTGCGACCGATGGTGGCGCTGCCGGGCGATCCCGGCAATGGACTCCATATCGACGAACTGCCCGAGGCGGTGCCGATCGAAATCGCCTACGCCGGGTCCTGCACAGCCGGCAAGAAGGAAGACATGGACATGTACGCCCGTGTCTTTCGCGAGGCACGCGACCGCCACGGCCGCGGAATCCACCCGGATGTGAAGTGCTACATCCAGTGCGGATCGACCGAGGTGCGCGAATATGCCCGCACCCGGGGCTACCTGGATCTCTTCCGCGAGATCGGAGCCGAATTCATCGAGCCGGGATGCGGGGCCTGCATCGCGGCCGGCCCGGGAATCACCCGCTCCGCCGAACAGGTGTCGGTGTCGTCGCAGAACCGCAACTTCCCGGGCCGCTCGGGGCCCGGCCAACTCTACCTTGTGTCGCCCTATTCGGTGGCCGCGTCGGCGGTGGCGGGAAGAGTGGTGGGGTGGGAGCCGGGGTGAGGGGGCCCTGTCGAGAGGGGTGATCCGGCTCCAGCGGGTCGCCTTTCGACGTAGTCGTCGCGGGCCGGCATGTCATCGGGAGCTTTGTCGCTCCTGACTCTTCTTTCTCCCTCTCCTCCCTGCAAATGGTCGCTGCTGGACTCGAACCAGCGACCCCTACGATGTGAGCGTAGTGCTCTACCAACTGAGCTAAGCGACCGTGGCAGACCGGTGCACGATCCCGGATGCCGCCGGAGGTTTTCGCAGGTGAAAACCCAGTACCCCCACGGGGAATCGAACCCCGGTCTCCTGGCTGAGAACCAGGTATCCTAGTCCACTAGACGATGGGGGCGGTCAGGAGCCCGTCATTCGGTTCGGCGACGTGCGGGGCCGGAAAAACGGGCGACCATCAATATAACCCCGGATTTGGGGTCGATTCAAGGTCGATTGCCGGCGCAGGCAACCCGTAGCCCCGTCGAACCGCGTTCGGGCGATGCGGCATTCGCAGCCGAGTGCTGGTGCGTTGCGAACCTCCCCTGCCTCCATGGCTCAAGGCTGTGCAGGCCCCGGCGTACTCTGCTCTCGGCGCCTCGCGACTCTCACGGCACCCCCGGCACGATCCATGAACGGCAAGCTCGCTACCCCAGCACCTTTCCGGGCCGAATCACCGTTATGGGCCGGCAGAATATCAGGAGTTCGTCGGCGAGTCCGGCGAGCCCGAGTTTGTGGGCGCGGGCGTGCGCTTCGCGGGCCAGCTCCGGCCGGGGCTCCCGCATTCGCCTGGCCAGACGAACCATCTCCAGGGCCAGCTTGAGCCAGATGACCGGTCTCTGCGCGCGGTTGGCCTCCATGGCCGGAACCAGGAGCTCGATCGCCGCCCGGGGATCGCCGGTGCGAGCCAGAATGCGGACATGGAAGAGGATCGAAGGAAGTGTTGCCTCGGCAAGGTTGGGGTTCAGCGGGTGCTTCGCGGCGATCAGGTCAATGTCCTGGTACTTGCCCAGCTCCAGCGAAAGGAACCCGTCGATTGCAGCCAGCACGCCGGCGTACCCGGAGGGTGGCGGCGGAACCCCCTCCTCGCGCGTGCCCAGCCGCCGAATGGCCTCGAGTGCGGTGCGCGCCTCTTCCGGGTTGCTGCGGGCCGCAGCCAGGCCGCCGCGCAGAATGGTCGTGCGGGCATGGATTTCGGGGCAGTCCATCTCGCCGGTGATTGCGGAGATTTCAGCCAGCGTGTGCCCCACGACCTCGTATTCGCCGATGATGGAATACCACTCGGCCAGATCCAGCAGCATGAGCGCCAGGAGTCCGCTCTGGTCGGCCTCCTCGATCCCGGTGCGGAGTTCGGAGAGCTGTGCCCACCCCGAAGCCGTGCCGAGGACGCCGGCATTCATCAGAGCCGAACCCTGCCGCTGCCGCGCCACCGCCACGACATCGTGCATCCCCGCCGCCTCGGCCATCTCCACCGCCCGGCCACCCCACTCGATCGCCTCGGCCGGGTTGACATGAACGGCCCCCAGGGTCAGCGCGGCAAGGACCCGGCACCGCACTTCGGGGGGCAGCCCGGCCTCGATCTTCCGCAGATCCGCGACCTCTGCCCGGAGGGCAGCGCGCATTCCGGCCCGGCTGAGAAGTTGCATCTTCATGTCGCGGAGTTCGGCCCAGAGAGAATCGGGCTTGAGTGCTCCGGCCACCTCTTCGAGCCGAATGAACTCGCCCAGCGTCGTCCGGTCTTCATCGAGCCCAAGGCGGTTGCGCGCGTCGATGATCAGGCAGCGCAGGCGAATTCCATCCGGGGCCGTCAGCGAGCCCGGGTCGCCGAGTGCCGCCTCGCCACTGCTCAACGCCCTCTCGAAGATCCTCAGGTCGTGGTACAACTTTGCCAAAGGGAGCAGAACCTCGATCCTGCGAGCTCCGGTGCTCATGGCACGCGCGCCCTCCAGAAGCTCGCGGCGGTGCGGCATCGACAGCGTTGCGCTCGCAGCAATCGCTTCGGCAATGCACTCGTTGGCATTTGGGCGTTTTTCGGCCCGAACATAGTGCCGTGCCACCTCCAGCAGCGCCGCTCCCCCGGGGGCTCGTGCCTGCAGGAACCGGGCTGTCCGCGCATGCAGAACCCGCCGTCGCGACGGATGAATCTCGCGGTAGGTGGCTGCGGCGAAGATCGGACGCCGAAATCCCGCACCCGTCGGCCGCCAGACTGCCAGACCAAGATCGTGCAGCGTGTCGAGCGCATCGAGACAGGTCTTGCGGCCTACCTCGGCCACCCGTCGCAACAGTCCCAGCGGTACACTCCGGTCGCCGATCACGGCCAGCGCGAAGAGAACTCTGCGCGGCGCCCCACTCAGCGTCTCCAGCCGCCGGGCGACAAGCTGCCGCACTGCACCCGGCACCGGAACCTCGTCGTTTTTCGGGTCCTGGATGGAGCCCGGCCAGCTCCGCGCCAGATCGACAATGAATCGTGGATTGCCACCCGCCACCTCGGCGATTCGCCGTTGCTGACTCTCTGAGAGGTTGGGGTTGACCGAACGGGCCAGGGTGATTGCATCGTCGCGGGCGAGCTGGCGCAACCGGATCACGACATGGCCGGCGCCGTACTCGATCTCCTGCACGAAGCGCGTCGCGCTGCAGCCCGGTCGGAGATCCTCGGGGATGTGCGTGAGAAGAAGAATGAAGGGGCCGCCACTCCACCGGGTGCGGAGAAACTGAAGCACGCCGACCGAGGCGCTGTCGAGCCACTGAACCGAATCGATCCGGAGAATGGTGGGCTGATGGCGCGAGATGGCGACAAAGAGCTGCAGCAGCGTTTCGCAGATTGGGTGCGAAGGCACCTCTACGCCGCCGGTGCCGGACTCGAAGAGCGGTGTGGCGATGGTGGGCTGCGGTGCATGTTCCTGCGGGTCGCGAAGCTCGGGAAGGAGCGTCTGGGCGATCGTCCGCCAGGGAGTGTCCAGAGACTGGAGCACCGGCTGCATCCAGGGGCTGGTTAGCGATTCCAGGATCGGCCCCAGCGCGATTTCCTTCTCCAGCAGCGTCGCGCGCGCCCGCAAAATCCGGTATCCGCGAAAGCGCGCGCCACGAAGCAGCTCCTCTACAAGCCGGGTCTTGCCAATTCCGGCTTCGCCACTCACCGAAATGGTTCGCCATGGGTCCTGGGGGCTCTCGCCGAAGAGCGCGTTGCCAAGCTGGGCCGATTCGCGCAGACGCCCCACGAATTGGGGGGCCTTCCCGGCCGCCGCCGCCCTTTGGTTGGCAGCGGACTGCCGATTGAGCTCTTCGGCGGCCAGGGCGTGCACATTGCGAAGGAGTTGTGTGGTGGCGGGCTCCGGCGTCCACGGCCCGCCAGGCGCCGCGCGGCGCGCAAAGCTCCGGTAGTCGGCCTCGGCTTCGCGCACCTGCCCCGACATGACCCGTGCCCACATCAACCGTCGCAGCAGCTCCTCGCCCGTGGGTTCCATCCGAAGGAGCACCTGTGCCGCCCGTCGCGCCCGAATCCAGTCATGGCGAGCTTCAGCATCCTTCCAGGCGGCCATTGCGGCCCGCCTCAGCTCCAGGCGTTTATAGGTGCGCTGTTCGCCGACCCAGTCGGCAAAGGCTTCGGTTTTCCGGTATCCGCAGGCCGCCAGAAACCCGCGCTCGGTCATGGTACAGGCGCGTCCGAAGCTTTCCGCTTCGAGCAGCTCCCGGAATTCGTCCAAGTCGCAGTGGATCCGGGTGCGGTGGATTCGGATTTCCTCGCCCTGCGACTCGAAGACGCGCTCGCCAAGAATCCGGTTGGTCTGGTAGATGAGCTGGCTCAATCGGTGCCGGACCGGTCTGCGGTCGGGCGATGCCCAGAGAAGCTCCTGAATCGCCTTGCGCGGCATCCGTTCCGATTGATCGGCAAAGACGATCGCAAAGAGACCACTTTGAAGCGGAGCGAGACGAACCGATTCATGGTTCCGCCAGAGGAGCGGGCCGCCGAAGAGTTCAAGTCGCAGCGAAAGCCCGGGCTCGGCGGTGTCGCTCGCCGAAGCGTTCCCCTCGGGATCAACAGGTCTGGACACGTCGCTCCGTGCGCGCGATCTGCGGATCGAAGGAGGCAATGGAGGGACGATCGGTCATGGTTCGCGCGGTGATATTGCCGGCTGCCGCCTCGCGAATGAGCCAACGCTCGAGAACCCACTCCCAGCCCAGCCGTTCGCGTGCCTCGGTGGGGCGAATTCCGCAGAGTCGCTTCATCTGATTGCTCAGCGAGAAGCCGTCGGCGTACCCGAGTGCAATGGCCACGCTGAAGAGACTGGCTTCGGAGTTCTGCAACCGGATCGTGGCCCGCAGAATGCGCGACACATTCAGCCACCGCGATGGCACCGGCAGGTCGCTGCTCACGAACTTCCGCCCCAGGCCGCGTCGCGAGATGTAGAGATTCCGCGACAGAGCGGCGATGGTCTGCACCTGACTGCTGAGCTGCACGGTGCGCCGGAGCAGGGAGCGCGTGATTCCATCGAGGGGAAAGCCGCGCCATTCCAGATAATCGACCACCCCGCTCGCCAAACATGAGGGTTCGCGCCGGATGACGCTGGTGATCTCGCGCGCCGTGGGCGAAAGATGGTAGGGCATGACCGATTGTGGCCGACAGAGTTCGATCGCGCGCAGCACCCGCAACACCGAAAGACGGTCGTCCTGATCGGGCAGAATCATCGCGAGCGCCATGCCGGCTGGCCGGTGAACGACCATGGGTTCGGCTTCCTCCCGGCCCGATGTGCCCAGGTGCCAGACCAGAATCGATCCGCCGCCATCCTCGGCCGGAATCGGACTGCCGACCTCGATGGCTTCGAGGGTGCGGTAGGGCGGTGCCGTGATCTGGATTGCGGGCTGGTTCGAGATGGACTGCATGGCGAGCTCTCCGGTGGCGGTGGTGGGGGAACGGACGATTCCTGATCGGTTGTGCGTATTGTTCACGCGCCGACAGGCTATACACACGCCATCATGAACCCATCAGCAGACAGGTCGGCCGCACCTGCCTTGGTCCTGGCCGCCCCCGTACCCGCCGCCGGTCGCCGATTGGCACGACAAAGCCCGGAGGCGCTATCGTTCCCATCCCTGCTACACCCGCCCACCCGGAAAAGAGCCAAGGTGTTGCCGTGCCCGATATTTCTCCTGTACCCGCCCCCGCCGAGTCCGACTCCACTGTCGTGGCCGCACTGCGCGACCTGCGCGGTCGGGCCACCCTGGGCGATGTGGTTGCCGCCACGGGGCTTCCCGACCACGAAGCCGAGCAGGCGCTGAAGGTTCTCCTGGAGCGCTGCCGGGGTCACCTCGATGTGTCCGACTCGGGCGATCTTCTCTATCGCTTCGATCCGGGCCTGATTGCGCGCGACAGGGAACCCTTCGGCGTGCGCTTTCGCCGCGTTGCCTGGGCCGCCTTCAAGACCGGGTTCAAGGTTTGGACTGCGGTCATGCTGGTCGTCTATTTCGTGGTCTTCGTGGCGATCGTGATTGCGCTTCTCTTCGCCAACCGCGACGACCGCGACGGATTTGGAGGCCGGGGCGGACTGAGCCTGGGGGACTTCTTCCTCATTCACTGGCTTCTGGGTGGGCGCGGCTGGAGCCGCGGCAGTCTCTACTACGGCCATTCCCACGCCCGGCGTCTGCCGAAGGATGCGCAGCCTCCCTTCTACAAGAAGGTCTTCGCCTTCATCTTCGGTCCCGAGGAGCCTCGGCCAACGCAGCTTCAGAAGGACCGCAGCATTCTCCAACTGATACGGGCGCGGCGGGGTGTGGTCTCGGCTCCCGAGCTCGTTGAGCACACCGGACTTGCAATCGAAGAGGCCGGCCAGGAGATGGGGCGTCTGACCGGCGCCTACGGGGGCGATCCGCAGGTGTCGGAGGGGGGCGAGGTGGTGTACGCCTTTCCCGACCTGATGAAGAGCGCCCACGGAAAGGTGCGGACGCGCGAACCCCGGCCCGCCTGGATGCGGCTGGAGTACCGCAAAAAGCTGACCGGCAACACGGTTGGGTCAAATGTCGGAATCGGCGCCATGAACGGCTTCAACCTGGTGGCCGCCGGCGCCCTGGGGCTTGTACCGGCATTCAATGCGGCAAGCTTCGGCCTTCCCCTCGACCCTCTGATTCTCTGGGGACTGGGAATCGTGCCCGCAACCTTCAGTGGTCTCTTCTTTCTGGTTCCCGCCCTGCGCGCCTTCAGTCTGCGGGGCGAAAACCGTTCCCGTTTGAGGCGCAATGTACGGCGTTTGCTGCTGGGACTGGTCTATTCGCGCAGCGTGGGCACCATTCAGTGGATTGCCGTTGCCGATGCCGTAAGACATGTCACGCGCGGGCTGAAGGGATGGCAGGTCGATCCGGTCGTGGTGACGGCCGAGCTGGAGCGCCTGGCGGCCGAGTTCGACGCCGATGTCGAGAAGAAGGGCGACGGATACCGGTATCGCTTCGGTCGCGTTCGCGAATCCCTGGTCGAGGCCGAGCTGGTGCGGAGGCAGTTGCGCCTTGAAAACCAGAAGCTGGGTCCGGTCGTCTATGCCACCTCCGACAGCGCCACCGAGGCGTCGCAGCGCGATATCGACACCCTTGATCGGGAGCTGGCGCGCGCCGAGATTGATCTGGCGGGATACGTTCCGTCGCCGACCCGCGTGGGCTATGAAGAAGATTTCGAGGTGGTTATGGATGCGGCGCAGGAGGCGGCCCGGCCTCGTTCGCGTCGCCCTCGGCCTTCATCCTATCGATCTCCGCCTCAATGGCGTTGAAGACCGTATCCCAGTATTCGCGCGGCTGAGCGCCCATCACTGGAACCGTATTGACCAGGAACGAGGGCGTACCGCGCACTCCCAGACGGCCGCCGGTAATCACCCCGCTGCGCACGCGCGCACGAGGGCGCTCCTCGGCCATGCACGCCATGAATTCGTCGGGATCGGCACCGAGCTCCGTAGCCAGCTCCTGCAGGAAGGGCGCCGGGTCGGCGACCCCTTTCCACTCGGACTGTCGTTCGTAGAGTGCCTGGCTCATGGGCGGAAAGAGCCCCTGCTCGCCGGCGCACTCGGCGGCAAAGGCGGCTGGCAGACCATTGGGGAACATGCCGCTCACGTAGGTGACATACTTCCACAATACCCGTCCGGTGTCGATGTAGTCGCGCTTCAGCCCGGGAAAGGTTTCGGTGTGAAAGCGGCGGCAGAATCCGCAGCCGTAATCGCTGAACTCGACGACTCTGATGGGGGCGGTGGCCGCGCCGAGGTCGAACCCCAGCTCGGGCAGGGAAAACTCCTGGGCGGGTGGCCGCGCGACCATTCCCTCTTCGCCCAGCATTGAGCCCAGCATGGCCGCCGAGGGATTGTCGCCGCTCCCTGCCGTGCCGATTGCCTCTCTCCCGGCTTCCTGCGCGCACCCGGCCCCTGCCAGAGCGGTCGCCATCGCCACCGCGCTTCCTCTTGCCACATGCCAGTTCTTCATGATTGCTGATTCCTTTCGTCGCTGCTGCCCCGTTGCGGGCTCTGCGAATACGCGATGCGCGCCACGCCCTCGCGAATGACGACCGTCTCGGCAATCTTGTCGTGAATTGCCTGTCGGTTCGGATCCCACCATACCTGCGCAAAGCCGAGGAGCCCGGTCGCCAGCCCTGCAGCATAGCCGCCAGCGCGTTCCAGCGACATGAAGAGCCCCAGGGGTTGCCCATTCAGCCGCACCACGCGCAACCCCAGAAGCCTCTTGCCCGGCGTGCGTCCGCCCCAGAGCGCAAGGAAGAGGGTGAGGTAGATCGTTCCCCACCCCATCACCAGCCCCGCTTCGTCGGCGGCATCGCGGATCCAGGCAAAGAGTGTAGAACCCTGGGCGTTCTCCAGCCTCTCCTGCATGTCGTCCATTTGGTCGGCAGTCGCGCGCTTTTCCGCATTGAGGAGCGAGTTCTGCAGCCGGACCTCGGCCAGTTCGTGGCGCAGGAGCTCCAGCGAGTCGGCGTCCGCGCCCGGATCGGGTCCGAGCGTTTCCCGGGCGCTTTCGAACACCGCGCCCAGATCGGGCACCGCATCGCTGCCGGGGTTGGCGTCATCGCTGAGCGCCTCTTCCTCGAGCCGGAGATCGAGAAGCCGATCGGCGTCGTTCGCGAAACGGATCAGCGAGGGCAGAAAGGTGGCTCCGACCACAACAACCCCGATCGCCACCCCTGCGCAGCCGAGCGCAAGGCCGCGCACCCGCCCCGATCCCCGACCGTCGGCCCGGCGCGTGGCCAGACGGAAGAGAGTGAGCGCAATCAGTCCTCCCAGCACCCGCCATCCCAGAAGCTGCAGAAATCCGATCAGAACCAGATCCACCATCAGCGCCGCCAGGCGTCGTCCAGGCCGAGCCAGGGGGGTGCCGAGCAGATCGGGAGACACCGAGAAGGCGTCGGGGGTCACGATGGAGCGGGGGTCGCCGGACATGGATTGGCCTCTGTCAGCGGCGGCGAAAGAGTCCGCCCAGCACGAGACCGGCGGCCAGGCCCGCAAGACCCGCAACGGCCAGAAGCGTCTCGATGCGCAGCCGGGATGGATCGTTCAGAGTGACGCGCTTCCCGTCCTGCCGCGCGGCATCCTGCTCGGTCGCGGCCCGGCGGCTGTCGGCGCCCAGCTCGGTTTCCTCCAAATCCTGCTGCAGTTCGAGAAGAGTTCGCACCTGATCCTCTTCGTCCTCGAAGTCGCAGCGTTCGCAACAGACGAAGCCGCGGTCGCGCGCCGTTCGGTTCGGCCAGACCAGCTCGGCGCCGCAGCGTCGCGGGCAATCGATTCCCGCTGCAAGTGTCCCGATCGCCTCGTAGAGCATTCCCTTCGACAGATCCAGGGTGCGCGCGATCCGGTTGACACTCTCTTCGGAATGCCAGTACAGTTCGTTCGCCTTGGCGACGACCTCGGAGTCCGGCTGTGCCGGGGGGTTCGTCGAGCCGTTCGAATTGGTCATGGTTTCCTGTCGTTCGGGAGTCTCCGCATGATCCGCGACCCTTCAACATATCAGGAGCACCACGGATGCGGACAAGGGGAAAGATCGTTGGTACCCTCGAACAGGTCTATCGCGAGGCCTACCGGCGGGCGGAAGAGGCGAACGATCATGCACGCAAGGATGCGCTGGACTTCGGATTTCAGCGCGACCAGGTGATGCTCGAGGCGATTCTCGATCTGCGCGATGCGCTGACGGCGGCCTCGGCGACCGACGAAGCCCGCTCCGAAACCAGTCTGCTCGACAAGGCGATGGCGATTCGCAAGTTCACCCGTCCGGGAATGCGCTGATTCATGAAGCTCTATACGCGCCGCGGCGATCGCGGTCGGACCGGTCTCCTGGGCGGGGCCAGGGTCGCCAAGGACGACCAGCGGGTCGAAGCCTACGGGACCGTGGACGAGCTCTGTGCGCTTCTGGGCGTGGCCGGCGGGCATCTGGACGATGCGGAGATCGACGCCCGGCTAAATACGGTGCAGGCGGATCTCTTTGCGATCGGGTCGCATCTGGCTGCCCAGTCCCGCGATGGCCGTCCGCCGCCCTCGCTTCCCGGATTGCCCCTGGAGCGCATCGCCGAGATGGAGGCCTGGATGGATGCGGCCGCGCATGAAACCCCACCCCTGAAGCGTTTCATTCTGCCAGGGGGAACGATCGCCGCCAGCCACCTGCACCATGCGCGCACGGTCTGTCGCCGGGCGGAGCGGCGCTGCGTGGCCCTTGGGGCGCGAACCGACGTCGATCCGGTGATCGTGCGCTATCTGAACCGGCTCTCGGATTACCTCTTTGCGGCGGCCCGGCTGGCCAATCATCGCGCCGGCCACGGTGATGTCGAGTGGTTGGGAGATCCCTGATGCCGGGGCGGGTCATTCACCGGCGCGACGAAGCCATTCCCCCGCACGGCGAAGTCATCCGTCTCGATATCCGGCGTCCGGCCGAGGGTGTCCCCCGGACGGCGATCCTGGTTGCGCACGGCTTCAAGGGCTTCAAGGACTGGGGATTCTTTCCGCACCTCTGCGAAGCGCTTGCCCGCGCCGGCCACCTCGTCGTCTCATTCAACGGTTCGCGCAATGGAGTTGGACCCGGGCTCCTCGATTTCACCGAGATCGAATTCTTCGGACGAAACACGATCAGCCACGAACTCGCCGATCTGCACTGGATGCTGGACCGGCTCGGCGGAGGTGAGTGGAGCGACGAACCTCCTCGCGCAATCGGGTTGCTGGGCCACAGTCGGGGCGGAGGATGTGCGGTTGTGGCGACCGCCGAGCGCAACGATCTCTCGGCGTTGGTGACCTGGGCCGCGATCTCTACCTTCGACCGCTGGACGGCCGAACAGATGGAAAGCTGGCAGCGCAGCGGCGTGATCCAGATCATGAATGCGCGCACCGGTCAGGTCATGCCGATCTACCGCGAGGTGCAGGGTGATTTTTTCGCCCACCGGGAACGATTCGATCCGGCTGCGGCTGCGGCCCGGGTGCGGGTCCCCTGGCTGGCGGTGCACGGCACCGAAGACGAAACGGTCCCGCTGGAAGAGGCCCGGACTCTGGTGCAGGCAGGACGCATGGCAGCGCTGGCGCCGATCGAGGGATCGGGTCACACCTTCGAGGCAACCCACCCCATGACTGAAGCGCCGCCGGGACTGGAGACGGCGATCCGGGTCACGCTCGCACACTTCCGCGCGCACCTGGGCCTTGGTGGCGACTGTCCAGAGCGCAATCCCGGAGGCCCCGGTGCGCAGGGTTGACATTCCGCCGGGGTTGCCCATCATGCATGAGGCCGCAATCATGAAGGCTCCAACTCGCACACTCCACCCGAGGCAGACGTAATCCACCCGAGGCAGACGTGACCTATATCATCACTGAACCATGCATTGGCACCAAGGACGCCAGTTGCGTGGAAGTGTGTCCCGTAGATTGCATCTACGAGGCCGACGATCAGTACCTGATCCACCCGGATGAGTGCATCGACTGCGGTGCCTGCGAACCGGAGTGTCCTGTGCAGGCGATCTTCCCCGACACCGATGTGCCACCGGAGTGGAACGACTACATCGAGAAGAACGCCGTCCATTTCGAGTGACGCGGACCCGGTCGCGGCTGGCGTGAACCGGCCTGCAGGGTTGCATCCGGGTCGGAGCAAAGTGCCCCAGCGGCTGAAAACAGGGAGTTTTCCTGTGTCGCAAGCTGCGGGTCAGGGCCGGCGCACAGAGAATCCCTGCGAATGACCGGGCGTGCGAATATCGGCCGGGCGTTCCTGCGGTGCCTGCACCCCCAAGCTAGATCCCGAGTTCCCGAAGCCGGTCGAGCTGGATCTTTGCCGGATCTTTCCGGTCTGGAGATGCTTCCTCGTGCCCGCCGGTCAGGTGGTCGGCGGGTCGGGGAGCTCCCTGGCGGAGAAGAGTCACCCCGGCAGCGATGACAGCGGTGGCGCCGAGCAGGCTGATGGGAAGTTTACGCATCGCGCTTCTCCTTTGGGTTTGATGAGCGTGGCGCTTCAGAAGGGTGGTGGGAAGCTGCCCGCGCATTTGGTCGGGCCTCCGTTTACAGCAAGGAGCGTACCGTTTTTTTGGATCAAATGTTTACCGGGCGTTTCATGATTCCCAAATCGTTGTGGTTATTGCTCTTGAAGAACCGTGAGGCTGTGCCGGTGCACCACCCTTCGTGCCCGTTTCGTCATTCGGATTTTTCGACTCCATGACAGGAATTGTACCCTCGCGGCCCGAATCCGACCCCGTCGCAATGACCCGCGCCCTGGTGCGGACTCCCTCGGTGAACCCCGATCTGGAAGAGGGCGGTGCGGGCGAGGCCGGGGTGGCCGCGCTGACCGCTTCGTGGCTGCGCGCATGGGGATACCGCACCGAGGTGACCGAGGTTGCGTCGGGGCGGTGCAATGTGGTGGCAAGCCGGGGAAGGCGGCGCGGGGGGCCGTCGCTATTGCTCTGTGGCCACCTCGATACGGTCGGGGTCGCAGAGATGACCGATCCCTTCTCGGGCCGGATCCGGGATGGACGGCTTCGGGGGCGCGGCGCGGCCGATATGAAGTCGGGGGTTGCGTGCGCCCTGGCTGTCGCTGCGGAGCTGGCCGAGTGCGCCCTCCCCGGCCAGTTGACGGTGGCGCTGACCTGCGACGAGGAACATGCGGCGCTGGGAATGGCGGCGCTCGTCGAGGGCGGGCTGCGGGCCGATGCGGCTGTGGTATGCGAGCCCACCGCGCTGATGGTCATGCCGGCGCACAAGGGGTTTCTCTGGGTGAACGCGACAGTGCGGGGGCGGGCTGCGCATGGATCGCGGCCGGAGCTGGGGATCGACGCCATTGCGCGCATGGGGCATCTGCTGGTGGCGCTCGAGGCCGAAGGCCGCCGTTTGGCGAAGGCGTCAGGGCACCGTCTGCTCGGTCCCGCGTCGATTCATGCCGGAACGATTCGCGGAGGAAGCGCTCCTTCGGTCTATCCGGATCGCTGCACCCTGGTGTTGGAGCGCAGGACGCTGCCGGGCGAGACGCAGGCCGGGGTCATGGGCGAGATCGAGGCCGTGGCCGAGGATGCGCGCATGCAATCGCCCAGGCTCGAGGTGGAGCTCGAAGCGGGACTGTACCGCGCCGCCAGCGAGGTACCGGTCGGATCGGAGCTGGTGCAGGGATTGGTGGCTGCGTGCGGTCGGTCGGGACAGCCGGGGGCGGTGGGGGGAATGTCGGCGTGGGTGGAGGCTTCGTTCCTCAACGAGAGCGGGACTCCGGCGGTCTGCTTCGGTCCCGGTTCAATTGCGCAGGCACACACCGCCGACGAGTGGGTGCAGGTGGATGAAATCGAGGTGGCTGCGCGGGTTCTGACCGACTTCGCCGCCACATTTCTGGAATGCAGTCCGCCCCGGCGAGGATAATCTCGCAGACCGGACAGGCCCGGAAGGGTCGGTTGGCGTGCTACCGCGCCCGGCTGGTGACCAGGATCGCGCCCCCTGGAAAGTTGGTTCCGAATCGCATTGTGGCATCGGAGGCGTTCAGAAACTGTAGCTCCTGGATATCCGAGACGGGCATGCTCCTCAGTCCAGCTTCCGCCATTCCCATGCGGGCTCCATCGACGAAGAGCTGAGGCTGGTTGGCGCTGCCCCCCCGTGCCTGGAGCCAGCGAGGCCGCAGACGCCGGATGACATCGTAGGCCATCAGCGCCGAGTGGTCGGCAAGCTCTTCCATGGTGATCAGATTCGGGTTGCGACGTCCGCCGCCCTCGCCCGACCCGCTGCCGCCCGAGCTGGCACAGGCCGCTGTTCCCGCCAGGAGCGCGAAGGCGGCCAGGAAGAGAAGTCGTCCGGTATTGATTGTGCGCATGAATCGTTCCCCTGGGTGAAAGTGCGGTTCCGCTTCCCGTAACGATACGTTGCCGGGGGCAGTCGAGGCAAGTCGGGGTGGCGTCGGACCTGTCTGTCGTCCCAATCTGTGGATGTCTGCCCCGGAACCGATTGGGGAGATTCCGACTTCGAGTTTTGTTTGGTTGACGAACGACTGCGAAACGCAAGGGGAAAAGGCGGAACTGCGACCGGGGCCGGAGCAGGGTATCTTGGAGGCGCTCAATCATTCACCATGCCGGCAAAGGGAGCGGGGATTCGCGACCATGACCTGTCCTGCACATTTGCGGCGCTCGCAAGCCGGTCGATCCTTCTCTGCGGACGGCCAGGGGTGATTTCGTGCGGCGCATTCTCGTTCTGAATTGGCAGGACCGCGAAAATCCGCAGGCGGGAGGCGCCGAGGAGCATATCCACCAGGTCTTCGGACGGCTTGCAGCGCGTGGGTACGAAGTGACATTCCTGACCTCGGGATTTCGGGGATGCGCGCCCCGGGCGCAGCTTGACGGGATTGCCATTCACCGAACCGGCGGGCGCTACACCTTCTCTGCGGCTGCGCCCCTCTACTATCTGCGCCACCTGCAGCACGAACGCTGGGATGTGGTCGTGGATACGCTGAACAAGGTGCCGCTCTTCTCGCCCTTGTGGGTCTCCGCGCCGATTGTGCCCATGGTCCAGCACCTGTTCGGCACAACCGCATTTGCAGAAGCGCGCCTGCCGCTGGCGCTGGCGACCTGGCTTCTGGAGCGCCCGTTTCCCTCTGTGTACCGCAACCTGACTACGATCGCGATCTCGCACAGCACCCGCGCCGACCTGATCGCACGAGGACTCTGTGCTCCGATCGAGGTCATTCCGGTCGGGGTCGATTCGGCCCGCTTCACCCCCCACCCGCAGGGAAAGCGAACGCCGCAACCCTCGCTGCTCTATCTGGGGCGGCTGCAACGCTACAAGGGGGTGGATCTGCTGATGCGCGCGGTCGCCCTGCTCGGGGGTCGGGGTCTGGAGATCGACCTTTTCGTTGCCGGCACCGGAGATGCGCGCCCCGAGCTCGAAGGACTGGCCAGGGATCTGGGCCTTGGCGAGCGGGTTCGCTTCCTGGGCTTTGTGGACGACGACACGAAGCTCGATCTGATGCGCACCTCGTGGGTTCATGGCCTCGTGTCTCCCAAGGAGGGCTGGGGAATGACCGTGATCGAGGCTGGCGCCTGCGGCACCCCATCGGTGGCCAGCGACTCGCCCGGACTCTGCGAAGCCATCCTGGACCGCAAGACCGGTCTTCTGGTTCGCCATGGCGATGTGGAGGCCCTTGCAGGGGCAATTCAGCGGCTGATTTCCGATTCGCGGCTGCGGGATCACCTGGGCGCCGAGGCGCGTCGCTACGCCGAATCGCTTTCCTGGGACGAGATCAGCGTTGCGGTGGAGGAGGTGCTCCGGGCCGCCGCCACAGGCAGAGATGCCACCTGAACAGATCAGGCCTCCGCCTCTTCATGGAGATGGGCGAGCGCCGCCGGAACGGCGCGCGATCCTCCATTGCGAAAAGATTGGCTGGGCGATGGCGTTCGGGTAACCAACCGTTCGCCTTGTCAAGCGGTCCCCGCTCTTCATAGCTTACCCTTCCCGACCACCGGGGATCTGGGCCGGACTGTGCGATCTTTTGCATCCACCCTGCGGCTCGGCGCTGTGCCGCTCCCGGTGCGTGTCTCCCGACCCGTCTGCGGTGCCGTGATCCGCACTGGCGCCCCCCAACCCCCCTTCCCCTGCACGATTCCGCCTCTTTACCGGAGCGACCCCATGACCGAGGACGTCACCCGCAAGGACAAAGGTGCCCGGACCGCGCTCATTACCGGCGTTCTCGGCATGGATGGTTCGCACCTCGCGGATTTTCTGCTCAATAAGGGCTACCGGGTCTATGGCCTGGCCAGGCGGTCGTCCCGCGAGGGCACGAGCAACGTTTCGCACCTTGAGGGCAATGCGCGCTTCTCGATTCTGGCCGGCGATCTGACCGATCAGAACTCGCTGGTTCGCGCGCTGAAGCTCGCCGAGCCCGACGAGGTGTACAATCTTGCCGCGCAGAGCTTTGTGGGCGAAAGCTGGAATACGCCCGAATACACGGGCAACGTAACCGGGCTGGGCGTGTTGCGAATGCTCGAGGCCGTTCGCGAGCATGGCAAGCCGGTTCGCTTCTATCAGGCGTCGTCTTCGGAGATGTTCGGTCAGATGACGGGCGTTCAGAGTTCATGCGATGAGGGCGATGCGCATCCCCCCCTCTTTCATCCGCGCTCTCCCTATGGCGTGGCCAAGCTCTATGGCCACTGGATCACCAGAAACTATCGCGAATCCTATGGAATGTTCGCCGTCTCCGGCATCCTCTTCAATCATGAATCGGAGCGTCGCGGCCCCGAGTTCGTCACCCGCAAGATTACGCGAGCCGTGGCCATGATTCATGCCGGGCGGGCCGACCACGTGGCGTTGGGCAATCTCGATGCAAAGCGCGATTGGGGGTATGCGCCGGATTATGTGGAGGCCATGTGGCTGATGCTGCAGCCCGACACTCCCCGGGATTATGTGGTGGCGACGGGTGTGACCCGCAGTGTGCGCGATTTCCTGAGCGCCGCCTTCAGCGTGATTGGCGTCGAGGACTGGTCGCCGCATGTACGCATTGACCCGAGGTTTTTCCGCCCGGCCGAGGTGGATGTTCTGCGCGGCGATGCATCGCGCATCAGGCAGGATCTCGGGTGGGAGCCGAAGACGGCCTTCGAGGAGTGGGTGCGGCGCATGGTCAGGTGGGACATCGCGGACGTGGGATGAGCGGATCGATGAGACCGAAGAGGCGGCTGCCGGGAGCGATGGCGTGGTCGCGGCGGGTCGGGCTGGTGGCTCTGATCTGTGCGCTGCCGGGGTGGCCCGGAGGGACGCTGGCGGCCCAGCTCTCGGTGTCGGTGGTTGGGGGTGTGTCGTTTTCGAGCTTTACCGGAAGCGGGGCGGTCGATGTCGTGTCCGGCGTCTCGCCGCTGGTCGGGGTCGCGAGCACGGTGTCGCTGAGCGAGACCCTGGCTCTGCGGCAGGAGCTCTACCTGGTGCGTAAGGGCGCGCAGGTCAATACCCGGCTGGGCGACTTCGACGCGGGACCCAACAAGGAGTTCTCGCTTCCGTATCTGAAGGTTCCCCTCCTGGTGGAGTTGCGCACGGCACCCGGGGGACTGGTGCGGCCCCGGCTCTTCGGGGGAATTTCGACAGGGTTCCTGGTGAACTGCACGCTGGAGGGGCAGGAGTGCGATCAGCTTCAGGAGATCAACTATCGCCAGGTGGATCTGGGGGTCGTGGTGGGTGGCGAGCTGGAATGGCAGAGATGGGCGCTTGGCACGCGCTACGAGGCGGGGGTGCGGGCTTTCGAGGTCTCCACGCCGGGTGGCGAGCTTTACAATGGCGCGCTGTCGATCACCCTTCGCTTTCAACTCCGAAGAACTCCGCAATAAAGGGGCTGCCCGGCGCGGCCGCCAATGCCGCCGGTTCACCGCTCTGCACAACCCGTCCCCCTTCGAGAACATAGGTGCGGGGTGTGCCCAGGGCATGGACGTCGCGCACATCGTGCGTCACCACAATTGCGGGATGCTGCCGCTCCCGGAGCCGCTGCGCCAGCGCTGTGCGCAACGTTCGCCGGGCGGCCGGGTCCATGGCGGCCAGGGGTTCGTCGAGCAGCAAAAGGGCGGGCCGGACGATGAGGGCGCGCGCAAGGGCCACTCTCTGCTTCTCGCCCCCCGAGAGGGTGGCCGGGTAGCGATTCGCCAGCCCTTCACACCCCACTTCGGCCAGGGCGTTTTGGGCCATCCAGCGGCGTTCGGCGCGCGATCGGGCAAGGGTGGCGGGCACCCCGAATGCCACATTGTCCGTTGCGGTGAGGTGCGGAAAGAGACCGTAGCCCTGCGGCACATACCCTGTTCGCCGCGCTTCGGGGGGGAGTGCAATGTTCCGGTCGGAATCGAAGAAAATCCTGTCATTCACCGCGATTCGTCCCGCCTGCGGCACGCGATCGCCCACAATTGTGCGCAGCAGCGTTGTCTTGCCCGACCCATTCGGACCGATGACCACAACCGGCGCAGCCTCGCCTTCCATGCAGACATCCAGACGAAAATCGCCGGCCCGGACCGCAACCTCGACCGACCAGGCGGGAGTCATGATCGGGCTCCCTTGTGAAATGATGTGGGACCGGGCGGCGGGCGGGTGCCGAGACGGCGGGCCAGCAGGGCGGGAATGGCGCGCAGAGGAATCAGGAGGAGGGCGCTTGCTCCGACCAGCGCAACCGCCAGCGCGATGGCAAGCCGGGTGTCGGTTTCCAGCGCCGTGTAGATTGCCAGCGGCATGGTCTGGGTGACGCTGGTGAAGTTGCCCGCAAAGAAAAGTGTGGCTCCGAACTCCCCCAGCGCCCGGGCCCAGGCCAGCGCGGCTCCCGCAATCATGCCGGGCAGAGCAAGGGGTAGCACAATGCGCCGGAAGGCTCCGGTGGCCGACTCGCCGAGCGACCGGGCGACCAGGATCAGCTCGGGGTCGATGCGCCGGAAGGCGGCGGCGGCACCCTGAATGTAGAAGGGCGCCGCGACAACGATCTGTGCCAGAATCACCGCCGAGGTCGTAAAGGGAATGCGCATCCCGAGCGTTGCCAGAGCCGGACCCAGGAAGCCGTTGCGGCCGAATGTCTCAAGAAGTGCGATTCCCATGACCGCCGGCGGAACTACAATGGGAAGATCGACCAGAAGCTCGACCGTGCGCGAGGCGCGTCCCGGGCGGGTTGCCAGCCACCATGCGACCGGCGTTCCCGCCAGCACAATGATCGCAACCGTGACAAGGGTTGTGCGCGCGCTCAGCCAGAGGGCCGGCAGAAAGATCGGGTGGCGCGCGCCGGCTGCAATGTCGGTGGGCGACGAAGCCCAGCCCAGCGCGACGATGGGCAGCGCAAGGAGAACCAGCATGGGGAGGGCGGCCAGGGGGGTGGCGCGCACCGAAGGGAGACGAAGGGGGGTCACTCGCGCGCCGGGAGACTGGGGGGCAGGGTGACTGCGTGGCCGGTGGCGAGGAATCCGTGCCGGGCGAGGAGGGCGCGGCCCCGGGACGACATCGCAAACGCCATCCACTGTCTTGCCGCCCTGGCGTTCCCGGCATCCTCCACGACCCCGATCAGGTAGCGCGCGCGCACACGGGCGCCATAGGGCACCTCGACCACCCTGACCGGAGTCTGAAGGGCATCGGTGCGGTAGACGAATGTGGCGTCGGCCTCGCCCATCTCGACCTTGGCGCGCAGTTGGCGCACGTTGCTCTCGTGCGAAACCACGCGGTCAAGCACGGCGCGGGCGAAGCCGGGGCGTCCCTCTTCCTCGGCCCGGCGCAAAATCTGGCGCGCATAGTTTCCCACCGGTACGCCCGGCGATCCCAGAACCAGTCGTTCGGCCCGAACCAGATCGGCAAATCCCTCGATTCCAGCCGGATTCGATTGGGGTACAATCACCACGAGCTCGTTTTCTGCCAGAAGCTGCGAAGCGCGCACCCGCCCGGCACGCTCCAGCGCTCTCATCTGCTCCGGATCCGCCGAGGCGAAGAGGTCGGCGGGCGCACCCTGCTCGATCTGGGTTCTGAGCACCTGGCTGCCCGCAAAGACAGGCACGACCTCGATGTCGGGGTGAAGCGCCTCGAAGGTTGCGGCCATCTCGCCAAAGGCATCGGTGAGGGAAGAGGCGGCAAAGATGCGAAGCGGCTGCCGATCCGGGCCCGCAGGTGCGCAGGCGCCCGCCCCCAGGAGAGTCGCCGCCGGAAGCGCCGCAAGCACGGCCCGCCGCACTCTCTGCGGCCTGCCCGCAGCGAAGAAGGCAGCCCTTTCAGGAAGGCAGGCCGGCATTCGCGCGCCGACAGTCGCCCACTCGCCCGGAGAGGTCGATCCTGTGCCGCCGCCCGCCCCCCCGGCAGAACCGGACACCCTTCCTCTGTTCGCGCTGATCTGCACCGGCAGGGTGCCCTGGCTATCCGAAGTGGGGACGAATGGCCTGGGCGAGCGAGGTCTCGATCTCCCACACGGCGTCGGTCACTGCGCGACCGATCAGATCGAGTTCGCGAAGGTGGCGAATTCGCGGCATGACATGCTGGAATTCGCGCCGTGAGAGGATGTGTCGCAAAATCCCGCAGGCATCGGTCAGGCAGATGATGACCACATCGCGCGGAGTGGGAATCATCTCGCTGAAGAGAAGCTCCATAAGGCGCAGCTTGACTTCGCGCTCGGCGGTTCCCTGATCGGCGACAGGGTAGCGGCGCGAACGAAACACCCAGAGGAAGCGGTCTTCGCGACGCTCCAGAATTCCCCGCTCGACGAGTCTCTGCACGGCGGCGCTCCGGGTCTCTTCGGCCCGGGCTGCGGCGCGCTCCACCCAATAGCGGGCGTCGTGCGGCTCCTTTTCGGAGGCGATCTCGGCCAGCATGGGATCCAGCAGGATGTCGCCCAGCGGGGTCGCATCGACGAGCATCAGCGTTTTCGGATCGGTGTCGATTCGATCTTCCAGCGCCAGGTCCATCAGAACGGCGCCGCCCAGCGCATAGCGCAGAGACCAGTCGGGAACGCGCAGAAACTTTCCCTCCTCGTCGTCCATGAGAAGCAGCATGACCTCTTCGGCAAATCGCAACATGAGTGTATCCGGGTTCAGGGGTGGTGACGGCGATCGATTGTGACGCTGCCGGATGCGCGTTCGTCGATCGATCGGAAGATATTGAATCCGATCAGAAGATATTGGCTTCGCGGGGAACTCCAACCGTATCGAACCTTCCATGACGAAAGGCGGTCGCGTCAAGGGTGCCGGTCCGTCCGTCGGCGATCAGCTCGGCCACGCAGAGCCCGGTGGCCGGTGCGTGCATGATTCCATGACCCGAAAAGCCGCAGGCGTCCACCCAGCGCGAGGCGTCGGGGTGCAGGCCGATCACCGGATTGTGGTCGGGGGTGACGCCATAGTATCCCCACCAGCTTCCGCCGCGATCCACACCCAGATCTTCCCACCAGGGAAAGCGGGTGACGCCGGCCAGGAGAACCTCTTCCAGCCAGTCCCAGTCCACTCCTTCGGTGAAGCCATCGTCGTCGTGGGTGTCGCGGCCAAAGAGAATCCGGTCGCCCTCGCTGCGCAGATAGACGCCGGTGGCCAGATCAATGGTCATCGGATAGACGCGGCTGTCGGCGATCGGACCACTGAGGAAGATCTGAATGCGCTTTGGCCGCACCGGCACCTCTAGTCCGGCCAACTGCCCCACCAGTCCCGACCAGGCTCCCGCCGCATTGACGATATGACTGCACGAGAAGACGCTCCTGTCGCACACAATGCGCCAGCTCCCGGGTGTGCGCTCGATGCCGGTGACGCGGGTGTCGAAGTGGCAGGCGACTCCCTGCGCGCGCGCCATCGATATCCATGCGTGTGTGGCCAGGTGCGGATCGATCACGCCATCCAGGGGGCCGTAGGTGGCGCCGGCCAGACCTCCGGTGGCGAGGGGCAGGAAGCGCTCGACATCGTCAGGAGCCAGAACCTCGACAGTTGCGCCCTGGGTCCGTTGCCGCGCAACAGCATCGAGGTGGGCGTCCCAGCGCTCAGGGGGAACCAGAAGCAGGTAGCCGATGTCGCGGTAGCCGATCTCGAAGCCGTGACGGTCGCGAAAGTCCCTGTACAGGGGCAGCGAATGCATGGAAAAGGCGATATTGGCATCGGTGGTGAACTGGACCCGCACGCCGGCCGCGCTTCGTCCGGTCGAACCCAGTGCAGGCGCCCCTTCGCGTTCGACCACGGCTACCGACAGCCCGCGCTCGGCAAGGTGGAATGCACAGGATGCGCCCACGATTCCGGCTCCGATCACCACAACATCGGCTGTGTGTCTGCCATGCGACCGCTCTCGTTCCGGCGATCCGGCGGAAATGGCAAGACCGGCTTCGGGCGTCTCGTGCACCGCCATCCGCCTACTGCCGCCGGAAGGGAATGCTGCCCTCGATTTCGGCGTGCAGAATCGTCGGGCTGCCATCGGTGCCGATCTCGAAGCGCAGAAACTCGCCGCCCTCGGCCATGCCCCCCCAGCGGACGCGGAAGGTGTCGTAGTGCCAGTGTGTGAGCATTCCCGCAAATCCGTCGCCAAAGGTTGCCCGCAGGGTTCCCGCCTCTTCAACAACAACAATTTCGCCATACATGGCATTGTGGTAACTGCCCGCGTACTCGGCGAGCGGGAGTGTGGGACTGGTTTCCGCCACCCGGCCTTGCTCGATCTCTTCAGCACGCGCCCGGGCCTGTTCTTCGAGGTCGCGCTGACGCGCCAGCATGGTTTCGTGCCAGGGTGAGCCGCCGCCCCCCTCCAGCCGATCAATAATGCGGTGCGAGAGAGCGGAGGTAAATGTATTGGCGCCATTCAGGTTGGTCAAAATCACAATTCCGTAGTTGCGCCGCGGCACAAATCCCGCAAAGGCGGTCATTCCGTCGATATTGCCTCCATGACTGACCAGGGTCATGTCGCGGTAGCTGCTCAGAAACCACCCCAGACCGTAGGCCAGAAGGTCCGACTCGGGAAAGATCAGCGCCCAGCCTTCCGTTTTGCGCACAATCATCTGGCCGGTCCGGGTTTCTTCGATGGCTTCTTCCGAGATCAGCCGTTCTCCCTCGAATGCGCCGCCGCCGAGCTGCAATCGAATCCACCGGGCCATCTGCAACGCGCTCGAATTGATCGATCCCGCCGGTCCCACGTTATCGATATTGCGATAGGGAATTGCCTCGACACTTCCATCCATGCGCACAACATGCGGCGTGGCTACGTTGTCGAGCCGGTTCAGCGATTCCAGCCGGGTGGTGCTGCGCGTCATCTGCAGGGGACGAAAGATGCGACTGGCCATAAAATCATTCCAGCTCATTCCTGCGATTGTTTCAATAATCCGACCGGCTGCAATCCAGGTTGTATTGTTGTACTGAAAGGTGGATCTGAGCGGCAGGGCAACCGGTTGATGACGAAGCTGGTGGAGGATCTCCTCGGGGCTGCGCCCGCTTGCATACCAAAGGCGGTCGCCGCGCATGAGTCCGGTGTTGTGACTCATGAGGTCGCGAATGCGCAGATCGCGGGTAATGTAGGGATCGCTGAGGCGGAAGTCGGGCAGATGATCGCTGACCGGGTCGTCCCAGCCGATTCCGCCCTCATCGATGAGCATGGCCATGGCGGCCGAGGTGAAGGCCTTGGAGGTCGATCCGATGGCAAAGACCGTATGCGCATCCACCGGATCGGTTCCGCCGATTTCGCGCACCCCGAATCCCTCTGCAAAGGCAATCCGATCGTCCTGCACCACAACGACCGCCACCCCGGGAATGGCCCAGTCGTGCCGCATGCGCTCGATCTCGGCGGCGAGTCCGTCCAGCTCCTGCTGCGCTGCGGCGGCAGAGCCAAGGGAGAGCACAAGAAGAAGGACCGGGAGGAGCGGGTTCCGCATGGATACAATGACTCCGTGTTGAGGTGCCGGGAGGGACGGGCTGTTCGCTGACCCTTATCTCCCCTTTCACTGGGTTGTGGGTGTGAAGGAAGGGGAACAAGAATGAATGTGCACAGGCGCCCGCTTGCCGGGAACCCCCCCCGGTGCCGCGCAGGAACTCCCCGGCGGCATTCCATCCGGTCTGGACCGTTGCGCTCTTTGTCGTGCTCCGGCGGTCCGGCAGCGCAACCGAGGTCTCGAACCCCGGCAACAAGTCATGGAAAGGTTACAGGAAGGGGATGTAGCGCCGCCGCGCCGGAAAAGCCCCTCGACTACTCCACGCACACGGCCTGGGCGCGGGCCGGCACCAAGCCTCTGCTGCCGGGAGAGGTACCGCTACCTTCCGTATTTTACCAAACGAGATTGGCCCAGTGCATCCGCCCGAGTCACGAAAAGGGCCGATCCGTCGGTTCGCGTATTCAGGAACCCTCCCTCATTGGGCAGGAACACCGACCTGAGATGGTCGCCGGTCAGATGATCGTACGCTCTCCACTCGACATGCTCTGCATCGGACGGGGTGGCCGCACGCAGCCACAGCAGTCCGGCGCCATCCTGGAAAGCGTCGGTATAGCGTGGGTGGGAAGCGGGAAACTCAAGATCCCGAACGATCCGTCTGTTCCTGGCTCGAAGCGATGCACGGTCGGCAGGGCCAGCCCCGGATCGTCGTATGTTCTCTTCAAGCGCGCCGCTCAAAGAATCCGAAAAGGACTCTCGATCCATCTTCGTGACCGGAAGCAGCGGCAAGTCCAGGTCAATCTGCCGCACCTGGTCTCCCTGGTTGCTCAACACCGACAGTGAATGGTCCTCGCCGTGGCCGACAACGATGGTTCCATCATGCGGGAAGAATGCGTATCCTCGGCCCCGAAAGGGAGCCGTAAAACGCGTTGACATGCCGCCGCGCCTGCTCACTTCCATACTCGCACCTTGTACGGACAGCAGGGAGTCGGGTTGCAGGTCAATGCCGACAAACCGCCACAATACGGCTTGATTGTCCCGTGGAGTTGGTTCAATGCCAGGATTTGTGATGGTCATCACCAGGGCTGTATCGCTCCGCAGGCTCACAGCGGTCAGGAACCCATGGGCAGTCACGCCGAGGGGGATTTCCCTCATGCTCAGAAACTCCCCACCCTTGCCGAAGAAGCTCATTCGTTGCAGTTGACGATCTCAGACGCCAACGGAATCAGAATTCATTTCGATCATGTATCCGGGTCGAACGAATTCGCCGGGGCCGACGCCTCGCCTGCCGACGCGGGAAAGTTCGTCTTCCTTGGTGGACCACCGATATACGGCACGTTCGCCCGTGTCGGTGACCCAGACTTCTCCCCACGATGTGACCAGCAGAACAGTGGGCCGAACCAGGGGGATGGAGCCAAAGCTCTGACGGCTCCATTGGTATCGCAGAGTGTCAACACTCACGGCATCCGGCAGGGAGGGCTGCAGTGCGATCTGTTCGCCAGCGGTTGGCGGTTGCGCGACAAATCCTGCCAGGACCGCAACGGCGATCAACAGGATCACGGCAATTGGGCGCTGGCCGGGTTTGTCCTTTCCGTCGCGTCCTCGCGCTTGGCGGCATTTCATCCGACGCATCAACGTTCCTTCGCCAGAATCTGTTCGTTGCCAATATCGGCCCGTCATCTCGCGTCCCGGATTCTCTTGCGGGAAGCATCGTGGGCGACCGTGCACCCGTTCGGTGTGATCGAATTTCAGCTTCATTCCCCTTGCCGAAGGGGGTATCCCGAACCGTGCGTGAGTTGTTGCCAGGCACCCCGACCATCCCGCAGGATCAGCGTACAGGGGCCTGAGGCTACTATTGAAATTCCTCGGCTGTACGTCAAGGCCGTCCGGGGTTCTTGTCCAGTGTTTTCCTGCTCCGCCATTTCTGCCGGATAGGGTTTGGGCACATCAGCCCGAGGAGAACAGAATGACCAGGGCGAATCTCGTTGAGAACGTAGCCAAAACGGCTGGATCGGGATCCCCTTGACACCTGAAATCCCGCCGGGCAATACTCTTGGCATGAGTCGCTCTTCCATGCGCCCCGCGCCGCCGCCCACCCCTTGCGCGACCCCTGAATTCGAGGTGCGTCCATTTCGCGACCGCGCCGATTTCGCTGCCTGCGTCGAGCTCCAGCGCGATACCTGGGGCCGCTCCTACTCCGAGATCGTGCCGATCAGCATGCTTCAGATCACCACCGGAATGACGGGCGTGGCGATTGGCGCATTCGACCCCGACGGCGCCCTTCTCGGCTTCGTTTATGGAGTCACCGGGCTGCGACGCGGCGAACTCGCCCACTGGTCGCACATGCTGGCGGTTCGGTCCGACGCCCGCGACCGGGGAATCGGCCGCACCCTCAAGCTGGCCCAGCGCAGGGAGCTCGGCGCGCTCGGCGTCCGGACGATGTACTGGACCTACGATCCGCTCGTCGCCCGCAACGCCCATCTCAATCTGAATCTGCTCGGCGCCACGGTCGATGAATACGTCCAGGACATGTACGGCGAATCGGACAGCCTTCTGCACCAACTGGGAACCGATCGCTTTATTGTGCGGTGGACTCTGGGGGAGGACCCCGTCTCCCGGCCCCCCCCCCAGGCGCACGGCCCCGACGAAGGTCCGGCTGCCCTGGTGTGGGAACCGGGAACGCCCGGCGCCGCGTGGCCCCCGGACGCCGCGACCGCCTCTGCCCGCGCTCCCGACACAATTGCGGTCAGAATTCCACCCGACATCGAAGCTCTGGGTGCGCGCTCCCCCGCCGAAGCTCTTGCCTGGCGACACTCCACCCGGGCCGCCTTCTCCCGCTTCCTTCCCGGCTACCGCATCCGCGCCTTTGTCCGCGGTCCCCGGCACGGCTCCTATCTCCTGGTGCGGCTGCCCCCGGATCGTCCTGCCTGATCGCTCTGCGCGGGCCGGCATCCCGTCACTCCCGGTCTGCGCTTGCCATGCTCCACCAACTGCTCCCACCTTCCCCTTCACCCCCGCCCACCCTTCGCACCCCCCGCCCCGGAGTCCCTTCGCATGAAGCCCCAGACGCTCCTTGCCGCAGCCCCCTCTGTCGCCCTCCTCGCGGCGATCTCCATGGTCCTGCCCCACAACACCCGTGCGCAGCCGGAGATGGCCGTTCTGACCGCCGAAGACGTCTTTGCGCTCGAATACGTCAGCGACCCCCAAATCTCGCCCGATGGAGCCCGGATCGTCTTTGTGCGCGAGTGGGCCGATCCGCATACCGATCGCCGCTACGCCAATCTCTGGATCATGAATGCCGACGGCTCCGATCTGCGTCCGCTTACCTCGGGCAAGCACGCCGACAGTTGGCCTCGCTGGTCGCCCGATGGCGGCCGGCTTCTCTATCTCTCGGACAGCTCCGGGTCGTCGCAGATGCACATTCGCTGGATGGACACCGGCGCCACAAACCGGATCACCAACCTTGCAGAGCGGCCGCGCGTGCCCGCCTGGTCGCCCGATGGTTCGCAGATCGCCTATTCGGCATTTGTGCCCGAAGCCCCTCTGCAGTTGATCTCCATGCCCGCTCCCCCCGAGGGCGCCGAATGGGCCGAACCCGCCCGCGTCATCGACGATCTTGTGCACCGCTTCAATGGCGCCGGCGACCTTGATCCCGGCTTTACCCAGCTCTTCATCGTTCCCGCCGAGGGCGGCACACCCCGGCAACTCACCGCAGGCGACCACCATCATGGCGGATATGTGGGGCACTCCGGCACCGGTCGCCCGGTGTGGTCGGCCGATGGCCGCTCGATCCTCGTCTCGACCAATGGACATGCAGACCGGGAGCTCGAGAACCGCAATACCGAGGTGTACGAGGTTTCGCTCGATGGCAGCGCGCGCGCACTGACCGATCGCAAGGGGCCCGACGGCGGGGTCGCCGTCTCGGCCGATGGCCGCTTTATTGCCTATACCGGCTACGACGATCGCTACCAGGGGTACCAGGTCACAGGCCTCTACATGGCCAACCGCGACGGCTCGGAGGCGCGTCAGGTTGCGGCGGGGCTCGACCGTTCGGTGGGCGGACTGGCCTGGTCGCCCGATTCGCGGCGGCTCTATTTCTTCTACGACGACCACGGCAACACGAAAATTGCGCATGTGGAGCCCGGCAGCGACGAGGTCCATGTTGTGGCGCACGATATGGGCGGGTCGGGTTCGGCCTATGGCGGCGGCAGCTTTTCGGTCGGACCCGGCGGCACCATTGTCTTCACCCACTCCACCCCCACCGTGCTGAGCGAAGTTGCGGTGGTGCGCGATGGCGCCGAGGCGCAGGTGCTGACCTCCGTGAACGACGATGTCTTCGGGCACCGCACGCTGGGCGAGGTCGAAGAGATCCGGTGGGCGTCATCACACGACGGCCGCGAGATCCAGGGGTGGATCGTCAAGCCTCCCGGCTTCGATCCCGCGCGCCGCTACCCGCTCATCCTGGAGATCCATGGGGGCCCCTTCGCCAACTATGGCGACCGCTTCGATGTCGAGAAGCAGGCCATGGCCGCGGCGGGCTATGTCGTCTTCTACCCCAATCCCCGCGGAAGCACCTCATACGGCGAAGAGTTCGGCAACCTCATTCACCACGCCTATCCCGGCAACGACTTCCACGATCTCGATTCCGGGGTCGATGCGGTCATCGCCCTGGGCTACGTGGACCCCGACCAGCTCTACATCACGGGCGGATCGGGCGGCGGCGTTCTCTCGTCCTGGTCGATCGGCATGACCGACCGCTACCGCGCGGCCGCCGTCCTCTACCCGGTCATCAACTGGTACAGCTTCGCGGTCAGCTCCGACATTCCCATTACCGTGGCCCGCTACTGGTTTCCCGCCATGCCCTGGGAAGACCCCGAACACTACATGGAGCGCTCGCCGATCTCGCTCGCGGGAAATGTCACCACGCCCACCCTCATCATGACCGGCACCGAAGACTACCGCACCCCGATGTCGGAATCCGATCAATACTACCAGGCGCTCAAGCTGAATGGGGTCGAGGCCGTGCTGGTCAAGGTGCCCGGCGAGCCGCATGGAATCCGCACCCGCCCAAGCCACTACATGCAGAAGATCAAGTACATCGTCGGCTGGTTCGACCGCTACCGGGGCAGGACGAGCTAGCCGCACAGGGAAATCCCAAGGCCAGGGGGGGCGCGCGCACTCGGTCCCCCCTGCTGTCCCTCCGACCGGCCCGCGCAGGGGCCGGAGGCCGGGTGGACGGCACGGGGCGCTGGCACGCGGGGAAAGGGCGACGGGCTCCCCGCGCGGGTCCGACGGGTTGCCGATTGGCCGATTGACAGCAAGGGTTACCTTTGGGAAACAGGATGACCCAAGCAAGGATTTCGAAGGGGGACCGATGACCGATCGCCAGGGAGAGACGATCAGCCATTGCGCCCGGCATTGGCCCGCCGTCGCTCGTCGGGAAGAGCGCGAAATCCGCCAGGTGACAGGATCTGTGGCGTCCCGACGCGGCTGGCCAGGATTCCCGGTCCGCTGTGACGACCTCTTCTGTGGATGGCTCGCGCGACACGGCGGGGCATCCCCGCTGCGGCGGCCATCTTCATGAAGCGCCCGCCCGGTTCGACCTGATATCTCCACCGATGCGCGTCGGAGTCATCGGGGGCGGGGTCGTGGGACTCTCCACGGCGTGGTATCTGCGCAAGCTCGGCGCCCACCCCGTCGTGATCGAAAGCTGGCAGCTCGGCGGGGGCTGCTCCTTCGGCAACGCGGGCTGGATCTGTCCCTCGATCTCGACCCCCCTGCCCGCCGCCGGCCTCACCCTGAAGTCGCTCCTCTGGATGATGCGGCGCGACAGTCCGCTCTACATCCGACCGCGCGCAGCACCCGCTCTGGCTCCCTGGCTGCTGCGCTTCCGATCGCACTGCAACCATGCCGACCACAGTCGCGGAATCGCGGCGCTGGCAGCGCTCAACGCGGTCACCATGGAGCGCTACGACGAACTTGTGGCCGATGGCGTCGAGTTCGAGATGAACCGCTCCGACATCCTCATGGTGTTTCGCGATTCGGCGACGTCTGCCGAGACGCGGGCCGAGGTCGAGGCGGTGGCGGCCGTCGGGGCGACCCGGTACCGCGAGGTGGACGCCACGGAGCTCTACGAGCGCGAACCACTTCTGCGCTCCGGCTTTCAGGGGGGCATTCTGGTGCAGGGCGAGCGCAGCGTGCGCCCCGACACCCTGACTGCGGGGCTGGGGGCAGCGTTGCGGCGCGCGGGCGCCGAGATCCACGAGGGCGCGCTGGTCACCGGCTTTCGCAGCGCGGGTCGCCGTGTGCGGGCGGTCGTGACCTCGCGAGGCGATCTTGCAGTCGATGCGGTGGTGTTGGCGGCAGGCACCCATAGCGGAACCCTCAGTCGCGCACTGGGGTCGCCCATTCCCCTGACGGCCGGCAAGGGCTATTCGGTCACGATTGATCGGCCGGCCCGCCAGTTGCGACAGATGCTCTATCTGGCCGGTGCAAAGATCAACTTGACCCCCTATGCGGGCGCACTCCGCTTTTCGGGTACAATGGAGCTGTCGGGCATCAACCGTCGGCTCAAGAGCAGTCGCGTCGAATCGCTGCGTCGTCAGGTGAGTCGCGCGGTCCGGGTTCCCGAGGCTGCAGCAGGGGGGCGCGCCTGGGTGGGAATGCGGCCCATGACCCCCGACACCCTGCCGGTGATCGGCGCTCTGCCCTCGCGCGAGAACGCCTACGCCAACACCGGCCATCAGATGCTCGGCATAACGCTGGGACCGAGCAGCGGTTGGGCGCTGGCGGGGCTGGTGGCCGAGGGACGGCCCGGGGCCGACCTGGGGGCCTTCTCGCCGGGGCGGTGGCAGCGCGGACGCTGATTCGGTGCTTGCCCCGCGCCGGGCGCTCCGCCTATCTATCGTTGGTTCCCGCCAATCTCTTCACAGGAAGTCGAAATTTCCTTCCCCTGAAACAGGAAACGCCATGCCTGCAGTGAACCTGCGCACCGCCGCCGCCCGCCTCGCGGGTGCGCTCGCGATCGTGGCCGCGACGATCCCCGCGTCCTCCCTCGCCCAGACCCCCGACCCCGATCCCCCACCCCCCGCCGACCCCGCCGACGTCGAATCGATCGACGCCATCATGACGGCCATCTACGAAGTCATCTCGGGCGACCCCGGCGAGCCCCGCGACTGGAATCGCTTCCGCTCGCTCTTCGCTCCCGGCGCCACCCTGAACCCCACCGGCTTCGATGGCACCCGCTACCGCCGCACCATCATCACCCCCGCCGAATACGTGGCCCGGGTCGGCACCTCGCTTGAAGACGACGGCTTCCACGAGATCGAAATTCACCGCGTCACCGAGCAATACGGCGTCATTGCGCACGCCTTCAGCAGCTACGAGGCGCGCCGTCTGGAGTCCGATCCCGCCCCCTTCATGCGCGGCATCAACTCCTTTCAGCTTCTCTACGACGGCACCCGCTGGCAGATCGTCTCGATCTTCTGGTTGGCCGAGACCCCCGAGTGGCCCATTCCGGCACAGTATCTGCCGGGATGAGTCCGTCGTCGTTTACAAGGGGGTTCGTTCAGCGCTGAAAAGTGCTGTATTTGCAAGCCATAATGAGGGGGTTGTTTTTCGGACCCACCCCCGGCTGCGTTTCTTGGTTTCTTGCAATCCGGTATCGTTTTCGTTATAATTAGGAAATGAATCATGGAACCATTTCACGCGCTGCACAACCGCCGTGGGCAAGCCCAAGGGTCGGCATCCGCAGAACCGGCTCTCGGTCGCCTTCATGCGCTCGGCGTCGCCGGTAGGCATGCGGAGCTGGATTCAGCGACTGGTGGTCCGGGGCCGGAAGCGCGAGATCGGCTTGGGAAGCGCAGCCCTGGTTTCGTTGGCCGAAGCGCGGGAGTAGGCGCTGGCGAACCGGAAGCTGGCCCGTTCGGGCGGCGATCCTCTGGTCGCGAAGCGACGGTCCGACGGGCCGGTCTTTGCCGAGGCGGCCAGGCGCGTGATCGACCAGAAGCGGGGCGGATGGCGGAACGCGAACACCGCAAGGCTGTTGGCTCCGAACTCTGGAGATGTACGCCTTTCCGCGCCTTGGAAAGATTTCGGTTTCGGAGATCACGAGCGCCGATGTGCTGGAGACGCTGTTCCCGATCTGGCATGCGAAGCCGAAGGTGGCGCGGTTGGTTCGAATGCGCATTGGGGCCGTGCTGGAGTGGGCGGTGGCCATGGAGTGGCGGAAGGACAACCCGTGCGACCGGCTTCCAGCACGCGAGCACCGGGTACCGCTGTCTGGACGGGCGCTGGAGGTTTTGGACGAGGCGCGGAAGCTGGGCGACGGCGTGAGCCCGCTCGTGTTCGTCAGCGAGCGGGGCCAGCGATTGCATCGGAAGCGGTTGGGGCGGTTGTTGCAGAGGTGCGGGATTGCGGCGGTGCCGCACGGGTTCCGATCGTCATTCCGGGATTGGGCGGCGGAGCGGACGGATCATCCGCGCGAGGTGATCGAGGCGGCGCTGGCGCATGCTGACGGCAGCCTCTATCGGCCCCCAAGCAGTCATCTCGCAGCCAACTTGTTCGGCGAGCTGCACGGGGAACCGATCACTTGAACGTCGCGCCACCGTCCGCCATCTTTCCCGACATGAGCGGATCCTACACTGACGAGGAGCTACGAGACTTGGCTCGCCTGCCCAAGAAAGTGACCAATCCCGGCGCTCGCTGGTCCGAAAAGCCGACGGAACATCCCGTCCATCGGCAGCGCATGTTCCACGCGACCGCCACCTCGGCGGACGGGCGCGACTTCCACTTCCAGATCTACCAGCGCCAGAATCTACTCGACGAAGCCAGCTACTCCTGTGGCATCGCCTACTTGCCCGCGAGCGGCTCCCGGTTGACGCTGGCGCGCTACAACGGATCGAATCACGAGCACGGGGCCATCCGATACCGGCCTCATATCCATCGGGCCTCAGAGAACGCGATCACCGCGGGCAGAAAGCCCGAGTCCGACGCTCAGGCAACGACGCGCTACACAACCCTGGAAGGCGCGCTTGCGTGCTTGATCGAGGACTTTGGCCTGTCGAACCTCCGGGCCGAACCAGATCACCCGAGATTATTTCATGTCGATCCGACCTGAGGTGCTACAGAGTCGGCTGTGCGAACAGCTCTGTGCCGACATCCGGGTCGCTGAGCGCCCCGACGGTCGGCTGATGCTTGAGAGCGGCTTCGCCTTCCCCGACGGAGACCGGTATCCCATCTACTTGTCGGAGGTACCTGGGGGGATCCGGCTCTCCGATCTGGGCGACACGCTGATGCGAATCAGCTACGATCACGATATTGACGCCTTCCTTGCGGGAAGTCGCGGGTTGCTCATTGAACGCATCCTCGGCGAGGAAGGGGTGAGCCGAGAAGGAGGAGCATTCCAACTCGATACGCCCACGGATCAACTGTCCGGCGCGCTCTTTCGCTACGGTCGCGTCCTCACCCGCATTTACGACCTCACGCTGCACTCGCGCCACAGGTCCACCTCGACGTTCTACGACGATCTCGCCGACCTGATCATCCAGACAGCGGACGAAGACCGGGTTCAGCGCGACCACCAGATCGCGGGCATCTCCAACGCGGAAGCCTATCCGATCGATTACCGCGTCGAGGGCAGGAACGGAGGACAGGTGTTCCTGTATGGCGTTCCAAATCGTGACAAGGCTCGCCTCACGACCATCATCCTCGCTCACTTTCACCGGCTTCACCTGGACTTCGACTCGATTCTCGTCTTCAGCGATCTGACCGATATTCCCCATATGGACCTGGCCAGACTCTCGGATGTGGGCGGAGACATGGTCTCGTCTCTCGCGTCGAGCGACGACCTTCGCCGGAAGCTGAATCGAAGGATCGGCCTGGCTTGACGGCACCGGACGGTCACGAGGACGGTGCCGGAAACCCGGTTGGCCGACTCGGTACCGTGTATCGTGCATTCGGCGACGATCTGACCCCGTTGCTGGCCGAACTCAACGAGAGGCTGGCCGCGTGAGGGAGGATCATCGGCGACAGTTCCCGGTCCCGTTTTGATCGTTTTTGGAAATTTTCTTACATTACGGCATGAACATGCAGTGGGAGTTCTACGGACGAAGCGATCAACTCGGCGCACTGCTCGAGCATATGCGGAGATCGCGCTGGTTTTTTGGTACGATTCGCGGACGGCGGCGGGTTGGAAAGACCGCGCTCATCCAGCAGGCGCTCGAAATTCTGAGCGCCGACAGCTCCGGGCAGCAACCATGCCTGTTGGTGGAGGTGCCGGACAGCAATCCCGGGGATTTCGAGACTGTCTTTCGCGGCGCTGTGCGTGTGGCAGGTTTGGGGGGGATTGTGGAGGCGGCGGAAGAAACCCGGGGGCTCCCGGGCGTGGCCGCTTCGATCGGCGCGTTGTGCACAGCCGGCGTCACCGTGGTGCTCGACGAGTTCCAGGTCTGTCGGCGCGGCCCCCTGGCCGGCTTTCCCTCGCTCCTTAAGGCTTGGGTCGACCGCCTCCAGGGCCGGAATCCGGTCGGGGGGCTGATCCTGCTGGGGTCGATCCAAACCGAGATGGAAGCGCTGCTGGACGATCGCCGGGCTCCGCTCTTCGGGCGCACGACCTTTAACATGTTGCTCGGCCCCTGGAATCCATCCACTGTGGTCGGCGTGGCGACAAGGCACGGAGCGGACGAACCTGCAAGAATGCTGACGCTCTGGACGCTCTTCGGCGGCGTGCCGAAGTACTGGCGCGATTTTGCCAATGTCGCCATACCGGACGGGATTCGCTCCTGGCGCGAATGGGCGCTGGAGGCGTGCCAACGACTGTTTCTTCGCGTGGACGCTCCATTGCGCGAGGAGGGCGAGAGCCTCCTGGGGGGCGAACTCCGCCGCAACAACCTTGCCGTTCTACGCGCCGTGGCGCGGCTGGCTCCCTGTACTCACGCCGACCTTCAGGCCAAATTTCCGGGACTTTCTCTCGGTCCGTACCTGACCGCGCTCGTACAGGACCTGCGCCTCGTTGACAGGCTGCAACCTGTCTTTGCGACCGAACGGCAGCGTCGCGCCCGTTACGTCATTGCCGACCCCTTCCTCTTGGCTTGGCTCCGCGTCATCCGACCGGCCCGCCAAGCGGCGCGCATCCTGCCTCCGCAGCGGGTAGCCGAGAATCTTTGGGTCCGTTTGGAGACCCTCGAGGGATACACATTTGAGCGAATCGTCGCGGACGCGATGGAAGAGCTGTCCAGAACAGGACGCGGATTCGCGGTTACCAACCGCATAAGAGGATATTGGAATCGACCGCGCAGCGCCGACAACTCAATCGAACTTGATCTTGTCGCGTGGAACGACGATGACAAGGTCGTGCGTTTCGGATCGTGCAAACGCCGGGCGAAGAGGCACGACGCGCAGTCGCTGGATCGGTTCCGCACACACGTGCAACGGTTCGTATCCGCCACGGGCCGCCGTTTTGCCGGATGGAAGCAAGAGCATGTCCTGTTCTCTCCACGCTTCACGCGGGAGCGGCGGACCCGTCTGGCGAAGGACGGATGGATATGCGAAGACCTTGCCGATCTGCGCCACTCGTTGCTTGATTCCGAGTGGGGCGAGAAAGGGCCGGGCCAGACCTCGGCCAATTTTCTGGGGATGCACTGAATGGGGTCCTGCGCACGGCTGGTGACGGTCGAGAATGGAAACTGGGGAGCAACAAGCCTCAGCGCCATCGGGGCAGTCCTGGAATCCACGACAAGCGTTCTTTGCAACGCCTTTGGCCGAACGCCTGACGCACCGGTGCGCGTATCCCCATGGGAACGGGGGCCTCAGGTGGACTGGGACCGTAGGCCGTACCGCATCCGGATGAGCGCGAGAGACACCTACTGGTGTCAGTACGCGTACCAGTTCGCCCACGAGCTGTGCCACATACTGGTCAACTTCGACCGCTTGCGGCATCACCGCCACAAATGGTTCGAAGAGAGCATCTGCGAGCTCGCGTCGCTCTTCGCGCTCCACCGCCTGTCCCGGGAATTTCAGCACAGTCCGCCGGTCGAGGTGCTCGGTGCCCAAAGATTCGCCCCGCACTTCGCAACCTACGCGGATGAGGTCGCACACAGCGCGCATCCCGTGTCGAGGGCCGACCTTCCAGCATGGATCTCGAAAAATATCCGGCACCTGGAGGAGCGCGGCACCGACCGTGACCTGAACCGCGTCGTGGCCATTGCCCTCCTGGACGACTTCCTGACGGACACGTCGCTCTGGCGCGATTGCGGTTTCCTCAATCTTTGGAACGCGACGGCCGACCACACCTTTCCTGATCATATTGACTCGTGGATCGACTTCTTGCGCAGCGGGGGATTCGTGCCCCGAACCCCACGTTTGGTGCGGACCCTGTTATTGGGGACCGCAAAGGAGGACGAATCCTTGTCGGCGGTGAAGGAGGGCAAGGCATGAGGGCGGTGCCCGCCGACGAGCCCGCTTCCGTCCTCCTAGAGCGCATTCGGGCCGAGCGAAAGGCCGAACAGAGTCAGCGAAAGCGCCGCAAACCGAAGTAGAGACGCTCGCCATTTTGAGTTCAAGCTATTCTTGAGCCACCAGTCGATGGAGCCTCCTGTACCGTGGCTCGCTTATCAGGTCCGGGTCCGCCTCGGCCAGCAGATCAAGCAACCGCGATAGCCCCCAAGGCAACTGGTGCACTTCGTCAGGTACAACGCGATTCAGCAGTTTAAGTGTCTGCTCCGGGAACTTCTTCGCCAACGGCTCAATATCGAGCAGGACGATCCGGCGCCAGTCAACAGGATCAAGGAGATCCCAAACGGCGTCAAGCACCTCTGGGAATGCGTCGCCGGTATCGCAAAGAAGTGACACCCAGGCGCTGATCGTTCCGCTCGTGCGGAACCTGCGTTCCTTGGGCCACGCGTTCCGTATGAATGGGATGACGAGCTTCCGCCATCCATCGTCATTCTCTGCACCCACTCGTCCCAGAAACCAGATTGCGTGCTCGCGTTCCTCCGGTCGGATTCGTCGTAGGCATCGGCGCGCCGCTTCGAACGGAAGTATGCCGTCGGACAACGCCAGAAGAACGACCTGCTCGCAGAATCGCTCAATCTCGATCCGCCATCTCCATTCGTGCATCGTGGTCGGCAGGGCCACAAATCCATCTTTGATCTTTCCGAACAGCGGTTGAATCCCATTCCAGTTCCCTAGAACCCCATTCCAGGCAGGCTCAAAACGATCGTGACCCGGCTGAAACCATGGGATCATCTTCGTATCTCCCCAGCTTGGGTCGATCCGATTCAACCACGCGATTTGACTGCTCAGCACGCAGACTGCGTCATCCGTGCCCTCCCCGGATGCACTCAGGAATCTATCGAACCGGAGCTTGAAGTCTTCCGGGAATCCCGCACCCTGATTGGGGTTTTCTCGGCTGAGCACCTTGATCAGTCCCTGGATCGCTTTCCCGGGCGGAGAATTGATGGCACGCGTGAGCGTCGGTCGCGATGCCTGCATTTCTTCCGAGTCAGTGGTCAAAACCGCTTCGATAAAGCGATCGAACAACGCATATGCCAAGTTCTTGTCGTCAGCCGCCAAGGCAGGGAACTGCTCTTTTAGCCATTCCCCGACTGAATAGGGCATTGCTACGATTGTCTCAGCCGGGAGCCGCAGCAGCAGTCCATACAACACGCTGGTTTCTCGCGGCGTCGCGTTGTCAGGCCAGTGACGGAGAGCTGAATCCCAGAGATTTCTGGGCCACTCGCCGCGACGGGCAGCTGCGCTCAGCGCCCGGAGCGCCCGGCCGGGTCGAGTCTTCACCAGCCCTGTGAAGGGTTCGTTCACGACGAACTGAACATGTCCCGAATTTTCTCGGGCCACGCGCACGATGTCTCCGATCGGAACGCCATCGAACACCGACGCGTCTTCGTTCCTATTCACGGGTCCAGATTTTCGAGTTGCGGATACCGCACCCGCATCGGCGATCCAGCTGTCGTCCCAGCCGGGCACGCTGTCCTTCAGGGTTCCCCATCGCTCAACCAGATCGTCGGGCAGTGCGCAGTTGTTCTGAATGAGCCAACCCAGACACGCCGCGGATATCGCCCGACGGCTTGTTTCGTCTTCGTATTCAGTTCGTGGGGGACCATTCAGAATGCGCTCGCCAATGCGACGCTGGTGATCGGCCGAAAAATGCTCCCACCGGCTGTGCAGCAGAGACAGCAGCTTTTTCCGGTCGGTGTCGCGCCAGCACTGGACATCCGAAAGCGCGAGAACATGATCTGCGGTCTCTGTACCGGAGAACAGGGTCGAGTTGCTCCAGATGCCGAGCCGGAGTCGGTCGAAGATGTGTGGATCAGGATCGGGCCAGAGAGCGATGTGTAGCTTCACCCTGTCCGCATCGCGTCTCGCTAGACGGTCCAGTGTTTCTCGAAACAGGTTCACGAAGGCATTCCGGTCGCGGCTTTCAGGGGGCGCGTCGGCACTGTCCCATCCGATCTCGCTGACCTCTTGAATCCGCGTGCAGGCACGCAGCAGATTCCTTTCGAGCGCTGCGTAGACCGACGACAGATTGTCATCCGGGACGGTCGGCCAAGAGATGGTGTACGAAGGGAACCGAATGTGGATATGCGCTACCACTGGCCACTCGACATCCGACCAGTCGCCGGATGGCGGTTGCGGTTCTCGGAGGTTATGCGGCCGCCCGGCTTCGAAGACCGGCTCCGTCAGAGCCTCGAACTCACGAATAAGACCAGCCGTCCAGCCATGCTCCTGAATTCGCTTCACAAGCCCGTGCAAATTCACATTGGGATGGGGCGCTCGGCTCGCCAAGGCCTCGAGGAGCACCAGCCAACCGCGGTTTACGTTATCCGCGAGGTCGAGGGAGCTTTCCACAGCGCTCTTCAGCATGCCCAATGCTTTCCAGACCCCGGAGCAGGTAACTCACCGGAGGATCCTCTGCCTGATAGCCAAGGAGCACCACCGTATGCCGTTTCAGAAGCTCCCGAACGAATCTGGCGGCCCATCCCTCCGCGAGGTACGCGCGCCCGAGATCCGCGCTGCTGAGGATGTATTTGTGAGGCGCGGACTCCGATTCGGCCAGTCGGCCATGCAGATAGGTAATTCCCGTCGGTGAGCGCTGAATGTCAGGAAGTATCGGCGCCTCATGGCGCGGCACATTCTCGTCAACGGCTTTCTCGAAGAGGCGATCGAAGTTGGTAGTGACGATCTGCGGTTGGCCGTCCGCGTTTGCGGAAAGGCGGGCGATGATGTTGTGATATCGTTGTGTCTTTGGATGTCGGTTCAATTTTCTCCAGATGATCCTTGCCACCTGCTCGCGACCATATTCCTGGTACAGCATCTGGAACACCTCGTCGAGCGACGGTCGGCGCCACCCGCCCCTCGGAGCTCCCTTGGCATAGGTCTGGAGGGTTCGCCGGACTCTGGAATCTGACGCCGCATGGAGCGCATCGGTCACGGATCCCGCGAGGTCCAGGAAGTTGGGCATCCCGGCCGGGATCGATACTCCAGCGCCACACAGAAACACGACATTGCCGGCATCCCGCTCATCCAGGAGGAGATCGGGAATCGCGGGACCTTCCGCCTTGAACCGCATCAGAACGCCACGAGGGAGTGTCGGTGTCGTAACTTCGCACTTCCGGCGAGCGTGTCGCGACGACGTCCGGCACTATCCTGAATTCGCGTACAGCGAGTCGCCGATCCCCATCCAAAAGCTTCCAATGCGAACATGTGTCCCCTCGAAACGCTTTCCGTGGTCAGACAATCTACAAGTTACACGCCCACGACATCCTTTTGTGCCGGGCTTTCCCAAGACGTGACCGTCGAGGTGGAGCGGTGCACACCAAGTCGATCTTCCTGTGGGTGGGTGCGCGCGGGGTGCGAGGAGAAAGGAAGAACAAACACGCCCCGCACGAACGCTCAACTTGACCGCTCATGGCTATAGTCGCTACTATGGCCAGATGCGTGAGATCACTGCCAGAGGCCAAGAGCCGGTTCGGCCAGCTCCTGCGATCCGCCCAGCAGGGCCCCGTGCGCATCACCCGCACCGGCATGCCGGTGCGGCGTGATTCTGTCGATGGAACAGTTCGACAGGCTGCGTGGCCTGGGAACGGTAGCGGGCGCGATCAACACAATGAGCCGGGAGGCAGGCGCCAACGGCCTGACGCCGGCGGTGCTGGAGTCCCTGCTTTCCAATTAACGCTGACCGGGTCGCACTCGACGCCCCCATGACCGACAACGACACCCGGCAGATCGTCAACAAGGCGTGGAGCTTCGCGCACCTGCTCCGCGACGACGGGCTGTCCTACATGGCCTACACCGAGCAGATCACCTTTCTGCTCTTCTTCAAGATGGCCTATCAGCGGACCCAGCCGCCGTGGAACCATCCGCCCATTGTGCCCGAGGGCCTCGACTGGCCCAGCCTCCTCGCTCGCGACGGCGAAAAGCTGGAAACGCACTACCGGCATATCCTGGCCGAGTTCGCCCGCAAAGAGGGAATGCTGGGGAGATCTTCAGGAAAGCGCGTCAGGAGATTCAGAATCCGGCAACGCTGAAGCGTCTGATCGTCGATCTGATCGATCCCGAGAACTGGATGTCGATGCACGCGGACGTGAAGGGCGACATCTACGAAGGGCTGCTGGCCAGATCGGCCCAGTATCTGCCGGGGTGAGTCCGTCGTCGTTTACAAGGGATTCGTTCAGCGCTGAAAAGTGCTGTATTTGCAAGCCATAATAAGGATTTGTTTCTCGGATCACCCCCGGCTGCGTTTCTTGCAATCCGGTATCATTTTCATTATGATTAGGGAGTGAATCATGGAACCAGTTCACGCGCTGCGCGCCGCCGTGGCAAGCCCAAGGGTCAGATTGTGACGGGCCGCGTGGCGAAAGAGATCCCTGATAGTGCAGGCGGTCGGCCTGTTCGTTGCTGGCGAACCAGGCAGCCCGTCGCTTGCGCAGCAGCTTGCCGGATTGCCCCAGCAAAGCTCGAACTCCTTGACGCAGGCTGCGCGGTAATGTCATGCATGAAATCGTCGTCGCGGGCGTTGTGCCGGCCGATGCCCTCCAGAGCCCGCTCGAGCGAGGGCGATGCAGCGGCGCAGAAAAGGTCGTGTCGATCTTCATGGTTCGCTACGGTACGGACGGTATTCGACGAGTGCGGACCGGCCAAGGATATCGACGATGGAGACCGTCATCTCAATTCCAAAGGCGTCGGTCAGTCTCAACGATTTGCCCAGCCGGAAGGAGACCGGCTGCTGCCTTCCCTCATCGATAGCAATGTTGTCGGCGTACAGGTAGGTCCGGTCGGATGTGTCGCGTATCGGGTTTAGTCGTCCGCGAAGTCCGGGAATATTTCCGATAGCATTCGGAAAAATGGTCGCGCCTCCAGGTGCGAGCGGAGCCAGTTCCAATAACAGACCACCTTGGCGCGGCGTCCACTTCCGCGCCAACCCGGCGGCATATTTGGGTGCCGCAGCGTACACGGTCATCGGCAGATGGGTCGTGTAAAGATCGAACTCCGCTTCACCGGCCTCGTTGGTCGTTGCTCGCTGCCAGGTCTTGTTCGGAAACAGAGCCAGGACATCGACGCCACCGAGCGGTTCACCATCGGAGTGCACTGTGACCGTGGCATCCGACGGCGCGAGTTCGAGTCTGGCGGCCGGGATGGCCAGGATCAGATTCGAGTCGTTGACGACTCTGTACTCCGGTTCAACGCCGGCGGTCTCTCGGGTCTCCTTGAGGATGATTGAGACGCCGTCTCCTCGCCGCTCCATCATGAACCGGCGATGGTCAGATCCGGGAACGTCGCCGACAGGGATTCGTCCAAACACGGAAGCGAGGATTTCGTTGCGGGTGGCTTGAGTCGAATCCATGCCATCGATCGTCATCCCGTTGGGAAGCTGACCGGGTGAGTCGATTTCCAGGCGATCCTCGAACATCGACAGTCTAATGCGCCTGGACGACATCGAGTAGTCGCGGTGAACAACAGCGTTAACCACCGCCTCAAACACCGCAGGCTTGCTGTACTGCGGCGTATCTTCACGAGCGGGCGTTTTTCGTGCGGAGACGCGCATGTTGCGGACTACGAACTTGACCGCATCGGCGATTTGGGCGGTGAGTGGCCCCTGGATCTCCTGTGCGTCCAGTTGGCCGGATGCGCGATCCCTGCCGCGATACTGGGTCGCCATAATCGTTGCTTGCGGCAACCACTCCTGAGGCGAGTTGGCGCAGAGTAGCACGCCCGCAACGGTCGCCCGGTCCACATCGGCTTCGTCAGGCGCAAGCAGCCTCAGGTTCATCAGAGCCCGTCGAGGGTCGGTCGCTCCCGCAGCACTGAGCAGCGGTTCCCACAGACGTTCATCAAGGGTGTGGAACCCGGTATGAGGAACAACCTGTCGGTCGAACCAAAGGTAGCGGCTTTGGGCTCGTCTCTGCGCCAGTCGCAATCGTTCGTCGCCGCTGAGACGGCGTTTGGTTGAGCCGACCCGGATGAATGCGCGCCCGGCCCGTTCATGTACGGAATCGCCCCGCGACACGTCCACAAGTACAAACGCCTTTCCGTCGAGTTCCCGATGGTGAACGTTGATGCGGAGGGGCGGTTCCACAGCATCGGTGCCGACTTCGACCAACAGCCGGTCAAAGGCGGCAATCTGCTCTGGAGACATCCCGTGAAGCCGTCCGTCATCGGAGACCCCACACATGAGCACGCCCCCATTCGCATTGGCGAAGGCTGCCATCTCATCCGCAAGATCCTCGCGCCGCGGGCTTGTTGGGCGGTCGCCACTGAATTCGATCTGCTTGAATTCCCATCCGCTGTCCTCGCCTAGCCGCAAGCGCTGACGGATCTCCGCATCGGTTATTCTCACGAGACACCTCCGAGATTCACGTGCTCGCCGTCGTCCGCCCGAGGTTCGACCCCGACATACCGGCCCGGCGTGAGCACATGGCCGTGCTTGCGCACCCCGTCCAGCGACGCGCTCTTGCAGAATCCGGGCAGATCGGCGGCGCTGTCGTCGCCCGTCTTCCATGCATAATAGGTGTCCGCAATCCGCCTGATCTCCTCGCCGGTCAGTTCGCGGTGCGTCCGGTCCACCGGCTGGCCGATGGTCGGCTGCCGCGCCTCGGCCATCGCCCAGAGCTCGATCTCGTAGGCGGTCGTGGCGGCGCTGTTGGTCTGTCGAGTAGCCATTGTGGTCGGGGAGCCTTGTCGGTGCGGCGGCGCGGAATTCGGAAGGCCCCGAAAATATGGCATTCGCGCGCCCTCCGTGCACACCGGTCCTCTTCCATGTGAAACCGGAACCCAGGACGCGGATCTGCGCTATACTTGGGGTTGAATTGGCGACGGCAACCCCCGCACCCGGCCCGCCGACGCCCCCGGACACGGCGTTCCGCGCATGCGGACAGCCGCGCAGGCCTGCCATGCTCCATGCCGCCACCGTCCGCACCACTCGCGGCGCCGCACCCGGATCTCAACGCTTCTTCCCCTCTCGCTCCTCTCCTCTTCCTCTCTTCCAGCGCCCCGGCCTGGCGCGGAGCACGATCTCGCCCGTTTGGAGCAGGCTCTTTCTGGAGCTCGTGTCGTTGGGCCCCCGCGTGGTCGGCTGGATCGAGTCCGAGGCGGGCGAGTGGATCCGCCAGCGGATCGAGGAGAGTCAGATCACAGGTACTTGCCAAGGTCCCCGTGGGCGGCTTACGATGAGGCCGTGGCTAGGGGGCGCAGTGCGTGTGCGTCGGTGAATGCGTCCCCAAGTGTGCGAGAATATTGATCGGCATCTCACATAAAAATGGAACCAATAAGGGGACAGAATGAAATTTGTAAAGCTCAATTCATTGAATATCAAAGATTTACAAAATTTTTCCCCATTTCCAACATGAGTCGGCCTCCGTCCGCGACCTCCACTGCCGGGTCGCCCCCCGCCCTTCCCTTCCGGCGCACCCTGGCCCGGGTTCTCCTCGTCCAGGCGGCCACCCTGGCCCTCCTCTGGCTTTTGCAGAGCCTCTTTCACCGGTAGCGCCCCCATGCACCCGGTCAACTGGCTGATTGTCGCCGCCTATCTCGGCTATGTCGTCATCGACGGCATTCGGCGCTCCCGCGACACCCGTGAAATCGAGGGGTATTTCCTGGCCAACCGGTCGCTTCCCTGGTGGGCGGTCGGCCTCTCGGTCATGGCCACGCAGCTCTCGGCCGTCACCATGATCGGCACCACCGGCCAGGGCGCAACCGACGGCATCCGCTTTGTCCAATTCTACTTCGGTCTCCCCCTCGCCATGGTCATTTTGGGGGTCACCCTGGTTCCCTTTCTGCGCGGAGCGGGCGTCTATACCGCCTACGAATATCTGGAACGGCGCTTCGGGCCCCGCACCCGCGCCATGACCTCGGCCCTTTTTCTGGTGTCGCGCGGAATGTCCTGCGGCGCCATTATTGCGGCTCCCGCCGTTGTCTTTGCCGCAATTTTCGGCTGGCACTTCGGCTGGTGCGTTGCGCTGATCGGCATTCCCACTGTTGCCTACACCATGATCGGTGGCATTCAGGCGGTCACCTGGGCCGATGTCAAGCAGATGATTCTGATTGTGGCCGCGCTCCTTGCAATTGTGGTTGTGCTTCTTGTGCAAATGCCCGTCTCGCCCGTCGAGGCTCTGCACATTGCCGGCGCAACCGGTCGCCTTCAGGTCTTCGATTTCAGCTTTGACCTCAACGAAACCTATACATTCTGGTCCGGTCTGATCGGCGGCACCTTTCTCATGTTGTCCTACTTCGGCACCGACCAGAGCCAGGTGCAGCGCTACCTCGCCGCAAAATCGGTCAACGCCGCCCGCACCTCGCTTCTGATGAGCGCGTACTGGAAAATTCCCCTGCAGGCGCTTGTGCTTCTTGTGGGCGTCATGGTTTTTGTCTATTATCAATTCGAGCGGCCGCCATTGTTGTACAATCCTGCGCGCGAAGCAGCCGTTGTGGAAGATCGCGGATCCGAGTATCGGGATCTTCAGAACAGCTATGTCAGTGCCTGGGAGGAGAGGGAGAGCGCCGCTCGTCGCGCGGCCGGCATGGTCGGTCAGGGTGGGCCGCCCCCTCCGCCCGGCAGCGGAGCGGCTGTGGCGCCACAGGCACCAACGCCGAACGTGCAGCTCCCCAACCAGAATCCCGTCAGCGCCACAGCGGCTTCCTTCAACGAATTCCTTGTGCGCGAGGCCGCCGTCCAGGAGATCCGTTCGCAGGCGCTGGCCATGGCCGAAGAGGTTACCGGGCAGCCCTCGAGCGATCATGCAAACTATATCATTCCCCACTTTGTGCTCAACGAGCTGCCGATCGGTCTGGCGGGCATCTTCATTGCCGCAATTCTGGCGGCGGCCATGTCGAGCATCTCCTCCGAGCTCAACTCGCTCTCGACCACCACAATTATCGACTTCTACCGCCGCTGGATCGATCCCGACGCCACCGATCGCCGCTACCTGATCGTATCCAGGGTTGCCACCGCCTTCTGGGGAGTCTTCGCCTGCCTTGTCGCGCTTTATGCAGTCAGCTTGGGCTCGCTCATCGAGGTGGTCAACCGCTTCGGTTCCTTCTTCTACGGCTCGATCCTGGGGGTCTTTCTTCTGGCCATGATCCCGCGCACCGGCGGAATCGGCGCCTTCGCAGGCCTCATTGCCGGAATGGTCGCGGTGGCCACGACGAGCATTGTCGTTCCCGAGTTGTCCTTTCTCTGGCACAATGTGATCGGGGCGGCGACGGTGCTTGCGGTGGGACTTCTGCTGCGCCCACTCGACCAACTGCGCCCGCCCGCTCCGCCGAACCCGGGTTCCGCGTGAGCTGCTGCAGCCAATGCCGGGGAATCGAATCGGTGTTCGGTCCCGGAATCGCGCGCCGCGAACTTCGCCGTTATCTGCGCAAAGGGCCGGCCGGATCGACCCGGCGCCTGATCGATGCCCTGGCGGCAGGTGGCGTTGAAGGACGGACCTTCCTGGATATTGGTGGCGGAATCGGGGCAATCCAGTGCGAGCTGATGGCGCGCGGCGCGAAGGGAGGAACCGGCGTCGATGCCTCGCCCGCCTACCTGCAAGCGGCCCGGGCCGAGGCGGTCCGCCGGGGATACGGCGACCGGATTCGCCACGTGGGTGGGGACTTCACCTTCCTCGCGTCCGACCTCGAGGCCGCCGACCTCGTCACCCTCGACCGGGTTCTCTGTTGCTACCCCGACATGCCGGCTCTGCTTGCGGCTGCGGCTCCTCTCTCCCGCACCGCACTGGGGCTTGTGTTTCCGCGCAGCACCTGGCTGACGCGCACCGGCGTCGCCCTCGTCAATGCCGTGCAGCGCCTGCGCCGCCACCCCTTCCGCGTCCATATCCACGATCCGCAGAGAGTCGAGGCCCTGCTCGCGCACCATGGCTTTGGGCAACGACTTCTGCACGAAGGCCGTCTCTGGCGGGTCGAGCTGTATCGGCGTCTGGATCGCTCCATCCGGGTACGGCAACAGCCTGTCGGCTGACCTCCCGGGATCAACCCGGCCATATCCACGATCCATGGACTGCCCCGCAGCCCGCGCCTCCTTCCCCTCACACCGCCCCTTGCGCAGGATTCTTTCCGGCGGCCAACTTCCAAAGGTCCGTTTTCCCGCCCCCGCCCCTTCCCTCATCGCACACTCCATTCGGAGCCCCACGAACGTCACAATGATTCTTCCCCGTCTCTTCGGTACCCTTCGCGCCCTTCTGCCCGCCGCATGTGCAACCGGTGCCGTCGGGCTGCTTCCGCTTGCGCCCGGGGCCACCGCCCAGTCGCTTGCCGATGCCACCGCGGCCTACACCGAGGGCCGGTTTCTGGATGCCGCCGATCTCGGCGAGGCGCTGGGGAACTCCGAGGGCCTTACGCTGGCGGCCATGTCGCTGGCGATCTATGCCTACTACGAGGCCTCCGACGAGGAGTGGCAGGAGCTGATTGAGCGTGCGATCCGGGCGGGTGAAGCTGCGGTCGAGGCGGATTCAAGCAATGCAGAGGCGCACTATCAGCAGGGCCACGCCGTCGGGCGCTATGCGCAGGGGGTCGGTGCGGTGACCGCTCTGCGCGAGGGTCTGGCCGGCAGGATCCGCGACCTCTTCGAGGCTTCGCTGGCACTGCGCCCCGATCATCCGAGTGTGCTCGCCGCGCTGGGGGCGTGGCACGTCGATGTGGCAGCCGAGGGGCGCATTGCGCGCTGGATGTACGGCGGCGATCGCGACGAGGGAGTCCGGCTCATGGAGAGGGCGCTGGAGCTTGCCCCCGAATCAAAGGTCGTGCTCTACACCTATGGGGCCCGGCTGGCCGGGATCGATGACGACAATGGCGTCGAGCGGGCGCGAGCCCTGTTGGAAAAGGCGCTGTCCATTCCCCCTGCGGATTATTACGAAGATTATGTCCACCTGGAAATTCTCGATGCCCTGGATGCGCTGGATAAGACATCACGATAACTGGTGCGGGGGGGAAGGCCCGGGTGAGATCACCACAGCAAACGGAATCATCCTCACGGGTGACACGCTCCTGTGGCTGCACGACCACGGCAAGTGGAGCATCATAGGGGTTGATCGGGTCGGACAGGAGGTGCGCCGCTTTGCCAAGCCAGTCCTGAGCTACGGGTACATCTGGGACGGTGTCTTCGACAACCGCGGGCGCTACTGGCGGCAAGCCTCCCGTCAGGAGGGGGGATTCACCTACCCGCCCCCACCAGGCCTGAGCTCAACAAAGGCGCGTGGCTATTACATCTCCTACGACCTGGCCAGCGAGGCCATCGATTCTGTGTATCTCGGCGAAGTGAGCACTCGGTCGTACACATACGAGGATCCGACCGGGCTTTGGCAACACCTGTTGATTCCCTTCGAGCCATCCGAAATCATCGAAGTTGACCCGTCCGGCGGCTTCTGGCGTGCGAATAGCGCAGTATACCGGATTGTGCGAACGGACGAGAGTGGGGACACGCTGGTTGTGATTGAGGCTGATCTCCCCGCGCAGCGCGTAACGGATGAAGACCGTGCCGCGTACATTGAAGATGTGGTCGAGTACGAACCGGAGGCGCGCCGCGATGCGGAAGTCGTGGTGGCTCTCCTGGCCGACGTCAAACCCATTCTGGCGGGCATGTTCGTGGACGATGAAGGCACGCTCTGGGTGGAGAGGGTCGTGCCGCGAGACGCCCGCGCCTTCTACGACCGGTTTTCTGCGGAGGGCGACTACCTGGGTTCCATACGCCTCGCGTTCGAGCCGGCGCAAGGCACCATCTGGGTCCAACGCGGCAACATCTATTCCTGGGTTGTGGATGAGCTGGATGTCCCGTATGTGGTAAGAGCACCCGTGCGACGATGATGATCCCGGTCAATGAACCGGGCCGATTCACAGTCCATATCCCTCCTGCAACACCGCCACCGATGCCAGCATTGTCAGCAGCGAGTCGAGCGCGGGATGGTCTGCGGCGGGCAGGGGATTCGCCGTCTGACCCGGCCGCAGCCGATCGAGCATCTGCACAACCGCGCCCCGGTTCACAAAGGGAACGCTCCGCAGCGCCTCTCCGCGAAGGGTGTCCTGCAGAAATTCGTGGAGCGGCCCCCCGGCCCCCACCGCCGCCGGCGCCATGAAGGGACGCTTGACGCGCTCATGAACCGCATCTGAGATGTAGGGACGCATCGCCTGGCGCAAAAGGTGCTTCTCGCGGGGGTGGCCGGTCAGAAGCCGGAGGGGAAGGCGATTCAGGAGCTCGAAAAGTTCATGGTCGAGGAAGGGAAGGCGGACCTCGACGCCATGTGCCATGTCGAGCCGGTCGGCCGCAAGGTGATAGTTGACGAAGAGCGAATGCAGCCAGAGATGCAGAAGCCGGCGGGCGGGCTCGCGCCGGGCAAGATCGGCGGTGCGGACGGAGCGTCGGTAATAGTCGCGGTAGAGGTCGCAGCCGGTGAATTGATGCAGAAAATCGGGGGACAGAAGGGCATGAAGGTGCTCGAGACCGCGCGCAAGACGGGTGAAAAGCGAGGGCGTGGCCGGAAGGAGGAGGGCAAGTCGTGCAAGCCAGGGCGAGACAGCGGCCAGAGCGGGGTGTCTGCGTGCGGCCAACCCGGCCGGAATCCAGGCGATTCGCGGAAGAAGATGCATCAGGAAGGGAAGGGCGCGGGTGAGCCGTCGTCCCGTAAATCCGCCTGCCTTGCGCAGAAATTCATAACCGAAGAAGCCCTCGTCGGCCCCCTCTCCGGCAAGCACCGCGCGATAACCGGCGTCGCGCACGGCCCGGCTCAGCAGAAATCGCGCCACGCCATGACTGTTGTACATGACCGTCTCGGCATGCCATACCGCTCCTGCAAAGTGATCGGCCAGCTCGGCGTCGCCAAGGGCCACCACAGTGTGTCGGGCGCCAACGGCCCCGGCCGCCTCCCGCGCACCAGCGCTCTCGTCGTGGCTGCGACGCCTGAATCCCACCGTGAAGGCATCGACCCGTGCATCTGTACACGTTGCCGCAACCCCCAGAATGGCAGACGAATCCAGGCCGCCGCTCAGCAGCGATCCAACGGGCACCGCCGCAGCCATGCGCAGCCGCACCGCCTCCTCGATCTTCTGGCGGATCTGGGCCACCGCCACCTCGGCAGACCGCGACGGTCGCGGAGGGCGGGCCGGCAGCTCCCAGTAGCGCTCGATCCGAACGCCCGCATCGCTGGCGCAAAGAAAGTGCCCCGGGGGAAGCTGCGCCACACCCGCAAAGAGCGAACCCCGCTCGTCGGGACAGGCATGAAGCGCATGATAGACGCCCCGCAAGTCCCACCCGCGTGCAACTCCGGCGGCAAAGAGCGCCTTGGCCTCGGACGCAAGGTAGAGGCGATCCTCCTGCCGGGCATGAAAGAGCGGCTTGATGCCAAACCGGTCGCGCGCCGCGAAGAGGAGCTGTTTCTCTTCATCCCAGATGATCAGAGCGAACTGGCCGCGCAGATGGCCGAGGCAGCCGGGGCCGAGCTCCTCGTAAAGGTGCAGGGCGATTTCGCTGTCGGAGTGGGTGCGGAAGCGGTGGCCACGCTCTTCGAGAGCTCTGCGAATGCGCGCATGGTCGTAGAATTGGCCATTGTGCACAAGGTGAAGGCGACCGTCCTCGCTGGCGATCGGCTGGTAGCCATCCGGGGCTGTGATGGCAAGGAGCGTGTGTCCCAGGACGACCCGTCCCTGCGGCGAACGCCAGTGGCGCTCCGCATCTGGTCCACGATGTCGCAGGGCGCGGGTTGCACGGCGCAGCGCGGCCACTTCGGCAGCTCCCGCAGGGGAGTGAATTGCGGCGATTCCGCACATGGTCGTTCGCTTCTATGTCCCTTTCCGATTGCCGGAAGTGGCCGGAGTCCCCGCAGATGCACACCCGCCGGAGGCCGAATCGGCTGTACAGTGCATGACCGCGCGCCCCCCCGTACAGGTGAATCGCATCAGCGGACGGCGCTCGCCCCGGGTCAGTTGCAGGTTGTCGGAGGTGATGCGCTGCACAATGGCGAAGACCTCGATCTCGCCGGCGTCGGGGTGAGCGCGCGCGAAGCGTGCGGCGTGGCGAACCAGGAGGGAGTGGCGCACGGCGCGGCGCATCTCGCGATCCATCTGGAGCCAGATGTTTCCGACAAGGTAGGACTGCAGGAGCAGGTGCCGCATGGAGTTCGGAAAGAGACTGTGCGGATCGATGCGGGTGGGTGCAGTGGAGCCAAGGCGGCGCACCTCGTAGCGAACATGGTAGTTCCGGGCATCCACCCAATCGAAGAGGCGGTAGCTCTGGAAGAGTCCGAAAATCCAGAGAAATGCGCGCAGGGGATTGGCCCAGCCGCTCCGGGAATAGGGTTTGCCAACCTGCCGACCGGTGCCGACGGCCTCCCAGGGGAACATGATGGCCAGAAGCGCGACAAGGGCTGCGGCGAGGGCATTTCCAAGATCGTTTTGCCCCACCGGGACTGCCGCGAGTGCGGATGGGTCGGCAGGATGTGGAAATGAACCGGATCCGGCCAGATTCCCGACGACCTCAAGGAGTTCCGGAGCCAGTGGCACGATGAGGGCGGCCGTCATGAGTGCGTTGGAGTAGGGGATCTTGAGTGTGGCGATGATACCCAGGTGAAAGATGACGGCACAGCTCGCGAGTGTCCATTTGGCCGGTGTGCCCGCCGGCAGCAGATAGATCAGCACGAAGAGGGGCTCCAGAACCAGCGCCGCCCAGGTGATGGCGCGTAAAGGGTGCCGGTGGCGCATCGACCAGAATTCGGGGGTGCGGGCGATTGGCATTTTGAGCGCGGCATGCATTGCGGAGCCATTGCGCCACATGGGACTTGTAAACTTGTACAAACCGGCCACCAGATAGACAAGCGCCATATTGGCCATGAAGGCGCGGGGCGCAAGACCCGGCACGGTGGCATGGCTCCAATCCGCGATCATGGCACTCCAATCCGTGGCCGTTGCGGCACGACCGGGAAGCGAAAAGGGAGTCAGTGTGGATCCGACCGGAAGAAGCACAAGCCAGAGGCACGCCAGGTGCACAATGCAATCGTCAAGATAGGCAACCAGCACATTCCAGCGATAGCTTGAGACCGCCACCAAAAAGAGGAAGGCCGCCGCCGCGCGCGGATACACTCCGACCATGACAAGGAGAGCCGCCGCGCAGGCGCAGATGTGGACGCTTCGGATAAGCCGGCCGGGCATTCCGGGTTGAAAGAGGCCAAGGCGGGTGGGGGGCAGCAGGCGCGCAACCAGGCGGTGGTCGATGAGGCCGCCGGGATCGCTGAAGTCTCGCGATTGGCGCAGTGCATTCAGGAAATAGACAAGGAGAATGCCCCCCGCGAGGACGCGGAAGATCTCCAGGGGCAGGGCGGGGAAGGGGGCGGCGAGGAAGGCGACGATCATGTTCATGGAGGGACGGAACCAATATAGCGGGCAAATCGCGGTTGGCGCGAACGTTCCCTGGTGCTTTCGGTCAGGCACACGGGCACATTCCGGGCACGGTCAGGCATTCGGTCGGGGATTATAACGATAACTACACACCGAACCGGGACTTGAGAGCTTCATAGACCTGCTCAATTTCGGCCAGATCGTCGATGAAGCTATCGAAGTTACGGGCTCGGTCCTCCGCTCGGATGGCGGCCATCCGGTCGTAGTCGATTTCCAGCAACTCGCAGAACTGGCGCCCGGTCATTGCCTGTTCGAGGCTGATCTTCTTCTTGAAGCCTACCCATATTTCCTCTTGGGTCGCCGCGTTGAATCCGACGACCCGGCCATACGTCTCGAACCATTTCAGGGCGTCCGCGTTTTTGCTGAGGAACTGCCGGAGGTTGGCGTGCTCCTTCGCCGATGACTTGGTGTCGAACTCGTGCCCGTCCTTCAACTCGACGAGGTAGCAGCTCTGTGTATTCCCCTCCCGCTTGAAGACCATGAAGTCGGGCTCGATCCCGTACCCCTGCACCGTCTTCGCCCGCTTGATGACGGCCTTGCTGGCCAGTAGCACGCCGCGCCCCATGATTTGGCGAGACAGGAATTCGTCCAAGTCGTCGATCTGGCGGTCCTCGGTGTACTGGAGGACCATCTTCTCCAGTTCCGTCCCGTAGCGGATGATGAGGCTCTGTACGCGGCTGAGGAGGTGGGCCAGTTCCTCGTTTCCGAAACATCGGTAGTACGCGCCGCCTCGGACCTTCTCCACGGCCTTGCCAGGAACCTGGTCAAACCGGACCATCATCATGCGCGAATATCGCAACCGAGAAAATCGCGTCCCGTTTTCGCACAAGCAGAGAGAACCGAGAACGACCCAGCGGCGGGATCAATCACCAAGTCACCGGGAGCGGTTACCGCCTCAATCAATCGGGCCTGTAGCCCTACGGGCTTGTTGTGGGGGTGTGTCTTCTTCGGGATCTTCTCTTGCCAAACGTCCGGGATATTCCGCACCGTCCACACCCCCTTTGCCCGTCGGGGCTCCTTCTGGAGCACCATGCAGAACTCACTCCGGTGTCGCGTCCGATAACCCAGCCCGATCCGCTCCTTGTCCCATGTTACCATGTCCACCGCGGAAAGCGGGGTCCGGTCGAACCAGTTCTGGAAATCGCTACAGAGGTGGAACTTGTCCATCCAGAGGAACAGATGCCCGGAGGGGACAAGCACGCGGGCAATGTCGGCCACGAACTCGACGATGACCGCCTCGGTCATCTGTGGCAGCTTCACGCGCACAGCGTTCCGGCTGGTGTCCTCGTTGCCGTACCTCATCTTGTCGTAGACCCCCCGGAACTGGGGATCAAAGAAAGCGACGTTGGCGCAACCGTCCGGTAACTTCTCCAAGAACTCCCGCCCCTCCATGCGGATGCGGAAATTCAGGGGTAGATCGTCGGGTGGGGCCTCGGGGACACTGTCGGGGGTACGTCGAACGTTCGAGAAGACGGAGGTTGTCCGAGCGGGCTGGACAAGGGACCGCGCCAGCCTCTCCGGGGCCATGTCGATCTTCGGGAGCACCAGCGGCTTCGGGCTCACGATACCAACTCCCGATACATGAGTCGCCGCCCGATCATCCGCCGCACCATGTCGTGCATCTGGTCGATGGTGTGCTGGTCCCGGACATTCTGCCGAGCGGTGAACTCCGCGACGTACCGATGTAGATGCTTGGGGCTCATCCGGTGGTAGGTGCCGATGAATCCCCGCTTGAACATAGACCAGAGGCTCTCGACCCCGTTGGTGTGGACTGGCGGGCCACTCTCCAGATACCGGACGTATTCAGCGGCCCCGTGCTTGACCGTCTCGTGCGTCCGGCCCGAGCCCCGGTAGGCTGTCGCGTCATCTGTGAAGAGTACCGCGTCGGGGCTGGCGTGCTCGTCCACGAATCCCTGCAAGGTCTCCCGGTCCGTCCGGTTGATGACCCGGGCGACCACCTGCTTGGTCTCCCGATCCTTCATCCCCACCACCGCAGTCTTGCCAGCCGGCCCCCGGCCCAATCCCTGCTCCCTCAGTTCCTTCCGCTTCGCGTTCGACATGTTGGCCCGCTTCCCGCCGACGTACATTTCGTCGACCTCCACCGGGCCACCAAACAGGCCTCCACCGTTCAGGTACGCTTCCCGGAGCCGATGGGCCATGAACCACGCGGCCTTCTGGCTGAGACCCAGGTCCCGGTGTAGCTTCATGCTGGAGACGCCCTTGAGGCTGGTCGTCCAGAGGTAGATCGCGTAGGCCCATTTCCGAAGCGGAATCTTCGACCGCTCCAGTACGGTCCCGATCCGAACCGAGAAGTACCGCCGACAGTCGCCGCAGTGCCACTTCATCGGCTTCCGGCTGGCGACCTCCCGAATCTTCTCCAGTCCCCCACACCGGGGACAGTGCGGCTCGTCGCCCCACCGCGCCTGCTCGAACCACTTCTCAGCGGCCCGCTCGTCGGGGAACAGGTTGGCGAGTTCGAGGAGCGAAATCCCTTCCCGGTGGGCTTTTCCGGGGGCCTTGTGGCTTGCTGTCTTCATGTCCGCCTCCTTAGCGTGCATTAAAGATAACAGCTTTGTGTGTCTAGTAAAGGTTATAATCCCCATTCGGTCCCCCCTCCCCCGTGAGCCCATACGGGCAGAGAAGGTCCCCGCGTATTTCCGGGATCGTGGCCGCGCTGTTGAAATTCCCCCTGCGTGTTGACGCCTGGGCCGATGAAATTGACACTTGGCCCGATGGATGGGTAGCTTCCGGCCCTCGCCAAACCGCCACAACCCACGATTCCGGTTCCGTCAATGCGTTCCGTCGCCCGTGCTGTCCCGTGCGTAGCCCTTGCCCTCGCCGCCTGTGGCGAAGGGACTTCCGATACAACCGCACCCCGGACCCCGGCAAATCAGCGACCACGAACAGTGGGAACGATTCCGGACCAGCGGCTGAAGCTGCCGGACCTTTCGGCAATGCTGGACCTTGCCGGGTATTCAGCGACCCGGACGGGGACGCGCTGACCTACACTGCCGAAAGCCCGGATGTCTCGGTGGTCGCGGTTTCGCTGTCGGGCAGTGTCGTTACCCTTTCCGGCGTTCTTTCCGGGGCTGACCGTGCGGATTCTGTCCGGGTTCGGGTCACGGCCTCCGACCCTGCGGGCGCCGCCGCCATTTCGTCGTTCGGGGTACAGTTTCCACCTCTAACCGAGCTGAATAATCCCTCGGTGGATTGCACGGACGGGCTCCCGATTCACCTGCATCACTACGGTGCCCCTCTTCCCCAATGGATGCACGAGTTGCTGGACGACGCGGCGTGCAAGTGGAGCCGGACGCTGGCGCCCAGCTCGATTCCCGACCCGGTCATTGTCACCGACAGCGCGGAATACTGGGACCGATTGTTCACCCCCGCCGATACCTTTCCGGCCGGGCTGAATCTCTTCGTTTATGGAAACCGGATAAACTGGCCCGAAGGCTATATGGCCGCCGCCGTGAAGCACCCGTATTACCGCGTTTTGGAGGGCGGCGAGTACGGCTGGGTGTTTATCGGCGGAGCCTCGGATCTATGGACCGCGACATCCAGCGACTGGAACACGGCATGGGTATCGAACGGGTTGATTCACGAAATCGGCCACGTCGTCGGTCTGGTTCCCGGCACAGGAGCCGAGGGCGCGGAAGGAGCCGTATCCGACCCGGCTGCCCTGGAGGCATTCCGGGCCATGGGCGGGGCCAACTATCCACGCGCTGCAATCCCGACGCAGGGGCGGGTTCATTGGGACAAGTGCTCGGGGCTCCATGACAGCATGGGAACCACCACACCGGATTTGGTGAGCATCACGCCCGTTTCGCTGGCTGTCATGCGCAAGCCGTGGGCCCACGACCCCGCCGCGCCGCCTATCGTTCCCTACCTTCCGGGAGGCTACGGGACGCGCCAGTGGGAAATGATCGACCGGATGGACTCGACCTCGTGGAACCACGCCGAATGGGGTTGCGTGGACGGAATCACGGTTCGGTAGCGACAGGCGTTTCCACCGCCCCCCCTACCCCTACTCCGGCCCGGCTTCCTCTTCCATGATGACGGTTGCCCGCGTCACCCGGTCCAGGCGCGGAAAATCGGCGTCCAGGTACTCGTTGCCGCGCGCTTGAATCATCATTTGGCTGGGGCCGTTGCCGCGGGGCGCGCCTTCGCCGTAGCCGGTGTAGATCTGATCGACGACCTCCATTCCCTCGACCACCCGGCCGAAGGGCGAAAATCCCTGCGCGTCGAGCCTGCTGTTGTCGCCGAAGTTGATGAAGATCTGCGTGGTGCGGGTGTTCGGACCGCCCATGGCGTAGCTCACGAAGCCGCGGACATTGCTCTGGATGACCGGATCGTCGGGGATCTGGCTCGGGCGCCAGGCGGCGGACACGGCCGAATCGCCATGAATGCCGAACTGCACCATAAAGCCCTCGATGGCTCGGAAGAAGCGCACATCGTCGTAGAAGCCGTTGGCGACCAGATTGTAGAAGCGATCGGCGCCGTTGGGCGACCACTCGCGGTGGACTTCGATGACGAAATCGCCCTTGGACGTCTCGAAGCGGGCCTGGAAGATGTCAGGGGCGGTGGCGTCGAGTGCGGTGGGCGTGAGAAGCATGGCATTGGGTCCGGATTCGCAGGCTGCAAGGGCAAGGGTGGCCCCGATCGCCAGGGTGGCGAGGGTGGATGGCGTCTTCGGGTGGAGGTGCGTCATGGGAATTTCCCCTGGAAGATGGGGTTTTGAGTTGCGCAATTATGTCGGGATTCCCAATATAACGGACGATTGGAAATCGAGTATCCCGGAACCCGGCTGCTCTCCCCGGGACCCGGCGTCGAAGCGCCGCGGCTGTACGCGCAAGATCCGAAAGGAACCCTGCCATGAAATGCCTCCATCCTGTCCTTTTCATTCCGGTCGTCCTTCTTGCCTGCACGACCGACACCGAGGTCGCCGACCCGGCCATCGACCGCCCCCTCGATTCCGCTTTCGAGGAGGTTTACCGCATCGGCGCCGTCGAGGGCGAGCCCTGGGAGATGTTCGGGCGCGTCCACGACGTCGGTTTCGACGAGCGCGGCCGCCTCTTCGTCTTTGATAGCGACGGTGGCATGCGCGTCCTGGTCTATGGTGCCGATGGCGGCTTTCTGCAAGAGTTCGGCCAGCAGGGCGAAGGGCCCGGCGAGCTGAGCAGCCCGATCACCCCCATGGTCATGCGCGACGGAAGCGTTGTGATCCGCGATCTGGGCGCCCGGGGCTACCATATCTTCGACGCCGAGGGAGCCTTTGTGCGCACCGTGCGCGAAGAACTCGTGGACGAAGGTCAGGTCAGGTTGACTTCAATCGCCACCAGTGTTCCCGATCCGCTGGGCGAGGGATTTTATGGAACCACCAACAACCTGACCACGGATCAGTTGTTCCGCCCGATCCAGCGCCACAGTTTGGCCGGCGAGACGGTTGTCACCCGGACGGTGATCGAGGGATGGATGCCTCCGCGCGACGACGATGCCGGGCTGTCGATTTCGGGCGCCCCTGTCGAGCTCTCAGAGATGTTCGAGTCGCTCTCGCGCCCCTCCATCTTCGAGCCGGAGCTGCTCCTGGGCGCGCTTCCCGATGGCAACCTGGTCTATTCCGATTCCTCTGCCTATCTGCTGATGGTTGCGACGCCCGCGACCGGCGAAGTTCTGAACCGGATCGGGCGGCCGCTCGATCCGCAGCCGGTAACCGCTGCAATCGAGGAGGAGTACAGGGCGCAGGAGGCTGCCGAACAGGCCGAAAGCGGAGGCGCCATGAACAGGGGTATGCTGGTGGTGCGGAGCCGCAGTGGTGGTGGCGGCGGTGGCAGTGAATCGGAGCCGCAGCAGATGCAGATGGCCTTCACCATGCCCGAGCAGCCCTTCTACCCCGAGATCTCGGTGTTGCAAGAGCTTGCCGTCACCTGGAGCGGCCAGCTCTGGATCATGCGCCAGGGCGACGACCTGCGCGGCGATGGCCCCATCGATGTGTTGACCGCAGAGGGTGACTATATCGGCACCTATCCGACCGGCGCGACCCCCATGCCCGATGCCTTCGGACCCGATGGACTGGCGGCATTCATCGAGCTCGACGAATTTGATGTGGCGCGCGTCGTGGTGCGCAGGCTGCCCGAGGCCGTTCGTTGAATCGCCCCCTGTCCGAATGGACATCCGAAACATGAACACAAACAAGGGTGTTTCTAGCCGAACAAAAACCGAATATAAGCCTGCGCCCGCTCCTCCCGCTCGAATAAAAACCCGAACTCGACACGCATTCGCCCGCTTTTCCGAAGAAAGATCCAGCATGACACGCACCGCACTCCCGCTTGCCGCTCTCCTCGCTTTCGTCCTTCCTCTCCTGGCCGTTGCCGAGCCTCTGGCCGCCCAGGATTACTTTCCGGGGCGTCACCCCGACTGGGAGCGCCGCACACCCGCAGAGGCCGGATTCGATCCCGACGGTATCCAGCGCGCCATCGAGATGGCCATGGCCGGCGAAACGCAGGCGCCACGCGATCTTGATTTCAACCATCTGGGCACCTTCGGCCGCGAGCCGCTGGGCGACGCGATCGGGCCCTTTACGGTGCGCGGACCCCAGACGGGGCTGATTGTGCACCGGGGCTACATCGTTGCCGAGTGGGGCGAGCCCGCCAAGGCCGACAACACCTTCAGCGTCTCCAAGAGCTTTCTCTCGACGACGGTGGGGCTGGCCTGGGACCATGGCCTGATTGCCGATATCAACGACCGGGTGCGCGACTACATGCCCCCGCTCATCCTGGCGAGCGGCGATGGCGAACCGGGCGACGAGCATGGGCGGCGGCCGAAGCTGCTCTTCGAATCCGAGCACAACCGAGGAATCACCTGGAATCACCTTCTGCGACAGACCAGCGACTGGGAGGGCACCCTTTGGGGCAAGCCCGAGTGGGCCGACCGACCGGACCAGGATCGCTCCACCTGGGGAACGCGCGCGCGTCATGCGCCGGGAACGGTCTATGAATACAACGACACGCGGGTGAATCTGCTGGCGCTGGCGGCGACGGCGGTATGGCGGCGGTCGCTGCCCGAGGTGCTGCACGAATATGTCATGGATCCGATCGGAGCCTCGACAACCTGGGGCTGGTACGGATACGACAATTCGTGGGTCAATCTGGATGGGCACGAGGTGCAGGCGGTCAGCGGCGGAGCGCATTGGGGGGGCGGAATGATTCTGAATGCCTACGATCAGGCGCGCTTCGGCCTCTTCACCATGCACAAGGGTCGGTGGAATGGCGAGCAGCTTGTGTCGGAAGAGTGGATCGACATGGCCACAACCGCCGGCGAGGTCAACACCGCCTTCGGCTTCATGAACTTTGCGCTCAACAACAACGGGGAGCGTTACGCGGATGCGCCGGAATACACCTGGACGCATACGGGCGCGGGCTCGAATCTGATCTATGTTGATCCCAAAAACGAGCTGGTCATTGTCTGCCGCTGGATTCAGGGCCGGGTCTTTGCCGATGTTGTGCATGAAGTGTTGCGGGCCATGGATACGGACGCCGAGGAAGGTCGCTGATCCTCATGCTCCCGACCGGGATAGATGCACAATATATTCTCAGCGCGCGGACGAATCATCATGCATGAATGAACAATCACATTTTATTGTGATTGCATGATTGGGATACGAGCCGATTTTGGTTTATTCGTTGCGTGAATCGTCGGTATGGGCAACCTGCAGCGCCACCCCGGTTGCGGTGCGCACAATCGCAGGCAGAACCCGCGCAATGGCGCGATTGCGGTAGTGTGCAGCGAGGGAATCGAAGGTTGCAAATCCGCAGAGATCCTCCAGGGTGCGAATCGTGGGGAAGATCATGGGGAGGTCGCCGCGCCGATGGCGCTCCAGAGCGGCTGCCGGGGTCAGCCAGAGCGATGCGGTCATCTCGCGCGCATCGGGATTTGCCTCTGCACGGCGTTCAACCCGGGCCACAAAGAAGCGGGTGTCGTAGCGGCGGGGTTCAACTTCGGGGGTCACCCAGTGCGCAATATACTCGATGGCGTCCCCGGCAAGGTGGGCGTTGAGCGCCCTCAGCACCTGCGCAAACGAACCTCCGCACAGCAGCTCCTCGCGGGCGGTGTGCAGCTCTTCGGCGGCAACCTCCCCGGCAATCTCCACCCCGGGCCACAACCCCGTCTCCTCGACCGCCTCGCGCAGGGCGGCCGCATAGTAGGCGATCGCCGCCGGAGCCGCGTTGGAGTCCAGCCCCAGCCGCGCGCGCGCGCCGTCCGCAGTCAGCCCCCGCCAGCGCCCCGCCAGCGCACTGTCGCCATCGGCGGCATCCACCCGCCCACCCGGAAAGACCCACGCCCCGGGTACGAACCCGGTTGCGCGGTTGCGCTTCAGGAGCAGGGCCTCGGGACCATCGTCGCCCTCGCGCATGACCACCACCGTGGCCGCCGCCACTGCCTCTGCGGGCGTCGCGGGCACAGAGTCCAGCGTTTCGATAAAGCCGCGCGGCAGTCGCCCGGCAGGAATTTCGTAGCTGTGCGCGTCAGTTTCCCGCGGCATGACCATCCTTTCGGGGCTCCGATGCCGCCGCCCACCCCTGCGCCAGTCGCAGAATCACCTGCGCACCCCCGAAATCCACCCCCTGCCAGTCGGTCAGTTCATGACCGCGCGCCTCAAGTGCGGCCGCCCTTTCGTCGTCGATCCGCTCGACCGCAACCCGTCTGCCCGCAAGGTGCCGGAAGCGGGCCGCATCGACCGCCTCCTGCGGGTCCATTCCGAAGACAAGCATATTGAGCAGAAGTTGTGCATGGCCCTGTGGCTGCATCGAACCGCCCATCAATCCGAAGGCCATCAGCGGCTCTTCACCTTGAGTAACGAACCCCGGAATAATTGTATGAAAGGGACGCTTGCGCGGCGCAACCCGATTGGGGTGCCCTTCGTCGATCACAAATCCGGCCCCCCGATTCTGCAGCGCAAAGCCGAGCCCCGGAATCACAATTCCCGAACCGAAGGACGAATACACCGAGTTGATGAACGAAATCATGTTGCCCTCTTCATCGGCAACGGTCAGGTAGATCGTCTCGGAATCGGTGATTGCGCGCCCGGGATTGACGCGGTCGGCGGCGACAGCGGGGTCGATCAGCGCCCGGCGGGCATCGATGTAGGCGGGATTCAGGAGCGCTTCGGGATCGATTTCCATCGCTTCGGGGTCGGAGACGTAGCGGTGCAGATCGGCAAAGGCGAGCTTCTTGGCCTCGATCAGGTGGTGAAGGTAGTCGGTAGAGTTGTGCCCCATCCCCTCCAGGTCCAGCGGTTCGAGGAGCTCGAGCATGGCAAGCGCGGCGATTCCCTGGCCCGCCGGGGGCAGCTCCCAGACCGTATAGCCACGAAAATCGGTGCTGAGCGGCTCTACCCAGCGCGGTTCATGCAGCGCCAGATCTTCGAGGGTGACAAACCCGCCCAGCGCAGCGAGCCCATCGACCAGCTCCTGCCCCAGGCGACCGCCATAGAGCGTCTCCGGCCCCTCGTCGGCAATCATGGCAAACGACCGCGCCAGCTCCGGGTTGGTGAACCACTCGCCAGCGCGGGGCGCCCTCGTCCCATCGATCAGGTAGGTGTCGCGGGCCCCCGGATCGCGGGCCAGCCGGTCGGCCGCCGCAGCCCACTGGCGGGCAATTACCGGCGTGACCGGAAAGCCGTCCTGCGCAATGCGAATCGCCGGCTGCAAAACATCGCCCAGCGTCAGCCTGCCGAAGCGCTCGACGAGGGCGTTCCACCCCGAGACCGCGCCCGGCACCGTCACCACCTCCGCCCCGCTGCCCGGCACCTCGTCGTAGCCCCGTTCGCCGAGAGCCTCGGCGGTCATCCCACTCCCGCTGCGCCCGCTCGCATCGATTCCATGAAGCGCGCGCGTTTCGTTCCACCAGACGATCGCAAAGGCGTCGCCCCCCATGCCGGTCATGTGCGGTTCGGTGACATTGAGCACGGCGGCTGCAGCCACGGCGCCATCGATCGCGTTTCCGCCCCGTTGCATGATCTCGAGCGCGGCCGCCGTTGCAAGGGGCTGGCTGGTGGCGGCTGCATTGCGGGGCGCATAAACGGTCGAGCGGCGTCCCATGTCGGGGGTCTGGGCGTGAAGAGTCATGGGAATCAGCGCCGTTGTGGCGGCAGCAAGGAGAACGGGACGAAGAAAGGAAGTGCGGGACGGCATCGGACTGGATCTCTCCTGGAATGATGAAGACTTGATGATGAAGGGCCAGAGATGTAGGGGCCGGAGGATGGAGGCGGAAGGGGGACCGGGATCGGTGGCGGGTGGTTCGGCTGGACCCTCAGACCCGGCGTGAATGCCGGTAGATCTGTCGGACACTCGGCCCATTGCATAAATTTAGCATCAGCCCGTTTCGCATGGAGGTGGAATTGAATGCAGAGGCGGCCCGGATGAGCGGAACATGGTCGCTCTGTCGGTCCCCCGGCCAGCCCGGCTTGACCCTGCCACCGTGGCCGACTGGCCGAAATGGCCATGCTGTGCGGTCCGTTTCCGGTGCATTGGCGGCCAATCCGGCGGAAATTGCCCCGGAGCGCCCCTTGCATCGTCTTCGGTCTTCGCCCCTGGCCTGTTCCCGCAGCCATCCCGGTGGCAGGATTCATGCATCGCACTGCCTGCAGTCCGTGAATGCCTGTGCGGACGCGCACCGGGAGCGGCAAAGGCGCCGGTCCCGCAAGGCCGGGCGGGGCCCGAACAGCCCGGCTTCCCACCGAACAAGGACAACAGCTTCATGAGCAGACGATTCAGCTTGCCCGTTCTTCCTCTTCGCGACACCGTGGTCTATCCGGGAGTCGCGGTTCCCATCTCGGCCGGTCGGCCCGGAACGATGGCGGCGGTACAGGTGGCGCTTGACGGCGACCGCAGGCTCTTCGCGGTTGCGCAAAGCGAGAACCGGGACGAGGCCGACCCGCGCATTCTCTATCCGGTGGGAACGGTGGTGCGGGTTTTGCAGACGCATCGGGTGCGCGGGGGCATTCAGCTTCTGGTGCAGGGCGAGGAGCGTGCGCACGCCATGCAATATTCCGTCGCCGAAGACGGGATGCTGCAGGCCAGCCTGGTTCCGGTCAAGCGGCAGCCGCCCCCCAACGCCGAGGACCCGACCTTTCTGGCGATCGATCAGGAGCTTCGCGAACGCGCCACCGAGCTGGGAACGCGCCGCGGGGTGTCGTCCGATGCGCTGAACCAGCTCATTCAGGGGGTGGACGAACCGGGCGCCTTTGCCGATCTGGTGGCCTTCTACCTCGATCTGCCGACCGAAGAGAAGCAGGAGCTGCTCGAAACGCTCGACGACGAGGACCGAATGCGGGGTGCCCTGATGGCGGTGGAGCGCGAACTGGCGCGCATCGAGGCCCACGAGGACATTCAGGCGCGGGTGCAGGAAGAGTTGGGCGAGCGCCAGCGCGAGATGATTCTGCGCGAACAGATGAAGCAGATTCGCCGGGAACTGGGCGAGGAGGGCGAACGCGAGGATGCCGACGAGCTGCGGGAACGGATCGCCGCAATGGATCTTCCCGAGGTCGCCCGCAACGAGGTGGAGCGCGAGCTTCGCCGGCTGAACCGGACATCGCCGCAATCGGCCGAGTACCAGGTCATTCGCACGTATCTGGATTGGATTATCGAGCTTCCCTGGGGCGAACGCACCGACGACAAGCTCGATCTGCACCGCGCCGAGGAGATCCTGGACGAGGATCACTACGGGCTGGAGGATGTCAAGGACCGGGTTCTTGAATTTCTGGCCGTGCGCAAGTTGCAGCAGGAGCGCTTTGGCGAGGAGGACGAGGGCGAAGAGGTGGAGCAGGAGGAGGCCGAAGTCGAGGCGGAGGCCGGGAGCGATGAGGTGGAGGCCGGGGCAGGGGAGGCCGCCGAAGACGAAGCCGTCGAAACCGACGATGATGTGGATGAGCTTGCGGGGCGTCGCGGCCGGGGGCCGATCCTTCTCTTTGCCGGACCTCCCGGAGTGGGGAAGACGAGCATTGCGCAGTCGATCGCGCGGTCGGTGGGGCGCAAGTACGTCCGGATTTCACTGGGCGGCGCGCGCGACGAAGCCGATATCCGGGGGCACCGCCGCACCTACGTGGGCGCCATGCCGGGGCGCATCATTCAGGGGATGAAGGAGGCCGGAACCCGCAATCCCGTCTTCCTCCTGGACGAGGTGGACAAGCTGGGCGTCTCCTTCCAGGGCGACCCCAGTTCGGCGCTTCTCGAGGTCCTCGATCCGGCGCAGAACTCGACCTTCATCGACCACTACATGGGCGTTCCCTTCGACCTTTCCGAGGTTCTCTTCATTGCGACCGCCAACTACGAGGACCGGATTCCCGCGCCGCTCCTGGACCGGATGGAGTCGGTGGAGTTCCGCGGCTACACCGAGCAGGAGAAGCTGGAGATCGCCCGGCGGTATCTGCTTCCGCGCCAGATGGACGATTCGGGTCTGCGCGAGGAGGAGCTCGCCGTGGGCGATGAGGCCATTCTCAGCGTCGTGCAGAAGTACACGCGCGAGGCGGGAGTTCGTCAGCTTGAACGCGAGCTGGGCAAGCTGGCGCGCAAGGTAGCCCGCAAGATCGCGTCGGAAGAGAGCGAGGGAATGTCGCTCGGCGCGGATGCGGCCGCAGAGCTGCTGGGCCGGCCACGGGTTTTTCCGGAACACCGCGCGGCCGAGGATGCCGCCGGGGTCGCCACAGGCATGTTCTACACCCCGATGGGCGGCGACATCATGTTTGTCGAGGCCAGCGTGATGCCCGGCGATGGCGGGCTGGTTCTGACCGGACAGTTGGGCGATGTGATGAAGGAATCGGCGCGGGCGGCGCTCTCCTACGCCAAGAGCCACTGCGATGCGCTGGGAATCGACGAGAGCCTGCTCGAAAAGCGTGAAATCCACATCCATGTCCCGGCGGGCGCGATCCCCAAGGATGGCCCTTCGGCGGGAATCACCATGGCCACGGCGCTGATCTCGGCAATTGCGGGGCGCAAGGTGCGCGCGGATCTGGCGATGACCGGCGAGCTGACGCTCACGGGCCGCGTTCTGCCGATCGGCGGAGTCAAGGAAAAGGTTCTGGGTGCAGTCCGCGCCGGCATTCAGGAGATCATCCTTCCGCAGGACAACGAATCACACCTGGACGACCTTCCCGACGAGGTTCGCAAGACGCTGACCATCCACCTCGTCGAGGATCTTCACCGGGTGATCGAACTCGCGATCCGGCGGCCACGGAAGTCCTTGCCCCGATCCCGGTCCTCGGTGCGTCCCGGAGAGGAATCGACGATTCAGGCATAGGAATCTCTTGCGCAATCCGGGTAGAATTGTCACTGTTGCTGAACATATGTTGCGTCAGCCATCCTGGACCGGATGTTGTGTGCAATCAATCGCTCTCTGTGCCTCCGCCAGAAGGGCTGGACCAAAGGTACGGAGACAGGCGCCCATGCATGATCTGTCAGGGGATTGTGTATGATTTGATCTCCGGCTTTCTCAAAAATTGTTTAACAATTGAGTGTGCGGAGAAGGGCATGATCACACGCCTGCCGCCTGGACATCAGCCGGTCCCATCGGCCTCTGCCGCGACAATCCGGATCTCGCCCCCCCGCCCGGCCACCATCTCGCCGATCACGGCCGCCCCCTCGCCCCGTGCGACCAGCTCCCGGATCAGGGTGGGAGTGCGGTCCGGGGCGCTGGCGATCAGAAGTCCCCCCGATGTTTGTGCATCGGCCAGAAGGATGCGGGTCGTTTCCGGCACGCCCGGGTCGTGGCTGACCCGCGCCTCTGAATCTGTCATGTTGCGCCGCGTTCCCCCCGGCACGTACCCGGCCTCGATCAGTGCGGCCACCCCGTCCAGCGCAGGCACCGCCCCGGCCTCGATCCGCGCTCCCACCCCCGAGGCCGCCAACATGTTGCCCAGGTGACCGGTGAGGCCGTAACCCGTGACATCGGTTGCCGCCCGCGCGCCTGCGGCCACCGCCGCCTCGGCCGCTCCCCGGTTCAGGCGTGCCATCGTCTCGACAGCCGTATGCAGCACAGCGTCGGGGCAGGTGTCCGCCTTGACCGCAGTGGCAACGATTCCCGACCCCAGAGGCTTGGTCAGAACCAGGTCGTCGCCGACGCGCGCGCGGTCGTTGGCCAGCATCAGGGCGGGGTCCACCTCGCCGACCGCCACCATTCCGTACTTGGGCTCTGCATCGTCGATCGAGTGGCCGCCCAGCACCGCAATTCCGGCCTCGCGGGCCTTTTCCGCGCCGCCGCGCACGATTTCTTCGGCGATTCCCTCGGGCAACAGCTTTCTGGGGAAGGAGAGGAGGTTCAGCGCGAAGAGCGGCCGCGCGCCCATGGCATAGACATCGGAGAGGGCGTTGGCTGCGGCGATGCGTCCGAAATCGAAGGGATCATCGACGATCGGCGTAAAGAAATCCAGGGTCACGACCAGCGCGCGCCCTTCGTCGATTCGGTACACGGCGGCATCGTCCCTCGTGCTGGCATCCACCAGAACCCGAGGGTCGGCTGCGGGCAAAAGATGACGCAGAACCTGCGCCAGCTCGGTCTGGCCGAGCTTGCAGGCTCACCCGGCGCCGTGCGAAAGGGTGCTGAGCCGGATTCGGGGTCGCTGGTCGCGGGGGTCGCTCTTCATGGCTCCGAATCTAACAGCCCTGCGGGCCGCTCCGCGCGGCATCTGCGTGGCGGCGCATTCGTGGTCGGGCGATCCTGCGGAGAGCGGACCGGTCCAGGACCGGGGGAGCATCCACCTGCGGCTGCCGGGCGGGATCGTGCATCGGCCGCCCCCCAAGGTTTACAGGGCGGCGCGCGGGGCCCATGCTTAAATCCATGAATACCCCGACCTGGCAGGCGCGGCAGGACTTTGCCCGCGAAGTCGAGCGTCCCGACGAGGAGCTGAATCTTGCGCGGGCCGCCCTTCTTGTGGCGCAGGAGGAGTACGCCCAACTGCCGGTGGAGCGCTACCTGGTACGGCTCGATGCGCTGGCCGAGGAGGTGCGCGATCGTCTGGGGCCCGAGAAGGGGCCTCCCGTGGTTCTGGGCGAGGTACTCGCCAGCCTCTTTGGCAATCGCAAGCTGTCGGGCAATCGCAAACAGTACCATGATCCGCGCAATTCCTTTCTCAATGATGTGCTGGACCGCGGCCTGGGAATTCCGCTGACGCTGGGACTGGTCCTGCTCGAGGTGGGCTGGCGGCTCGATCTGCCCCTCGAGGGGGTGGATTTTCCCGGTCACTTCATGGTGCGCTACCGGGGTGAGGCGGTGATCTTCCTGATCGACCCCTTCCACGGCGGTCGGGTGTGGCTGGAATCCGAAGCGCAAGAGCTTCTGGACCGGCAGCACGGCGGGGTGGTGCGTCTCCGGAAGCGCCATCTGCGCACCGCAGCGCGCCACGACATGATTGTGCGTCTGCTCCTCAATCTGAAGGGGATCTATCATCGGTTGCGCGATCACAAACGGGCGCTGGCCGTGGTGGAGCGCATTCTGATTCTGCGCCCGACCGCGCCGTCGCAGATTCGCGACCGAGGCTATCTGCTGGCGCAACTGGGGCGCTCCGGGGAAGCCGTCACCCAACTGGAGACCTATCTGACCTTTGCACCCGAGGCTCGCGATGTACAGCGGGTGGAGGCGCTGGTGCGCGAACTGAAGAGCCTGCCATGACAACCGGGTCGCAACGGAGCGGCGATCGCACCGGGCGAGGGGGCCAGGAGCATCCCGCAGCCCCTGGTCACGACGCTCTTGATCGGCAGCGCGAGTACCGGGCCGCGACCGGGGGATGTGGAGTGGTGGCCCGCGACGATCGCTGCCTTCTGCGCGTACATGGGCGCGCGCCGGCGCAGATGCTCAATGGAATTTTGACGAACCGGATTCCCGAAGCGCCGGTGGAGGGGGTGGGCGATGCGGTCTATGGAACGATGCTGACCGCCAAAGGCAGAATGGTGACCGACCTGATTACCCTCTGGTTGGGGGCTGGCGGTGGAGAGGGGGTGGGGCTGAATGTCTCGGTGCATGGGGCGGAGGCCGCGTTGAACCACTTTCAACACTTTCTTCCTCCGAGGATGGCCAGAGTTGAGGCGCTGACCGCCTGCACAAGGCTTCTGACCGTTGCGGGCCCGGGCGCGGGCGATGCAGTGGCGTCGGCATTCGGGGTGGAGATGGCATCGGTCTTTGGCGTAACCGTAGGCAAGCGCTGCGCGCTTCTGAGTGGCGGACCCGTGCAGGGCGGCCTGCTGGTGGCGCGCGGGGTGCGTCAGATCGATTCCTGGGATCTGTGGATTGGCGCGGAAAGGGTGAAGGAGGCACAGGAAAGACTCTGCGAAGCGGGCGCAAAAATCATAAGCATGCACACTTGGGAAACCTTGCGCATCGAGGCGGGATTTCCCGAGTTTGGAATCGACATGGACAACGACACAATTCCAATTGAAGCGGGACTTGGCGATTGTGCATTCGATCACAACAAAGGGTGCTATACCGGCCAGGAGGTCATTGTGCGAATCCTGCACCGCGGGCATGTCAATTGGCACCTGAGGTCGTTGCGCTTCGGCGAATCGGCGCCGCAGCCGGGAATGGAGCTCTTCCAGCCGGGCAATGCCAGGGCACGCGGCCGCATCACCTCGGTTGCCCACTCGCCGCGCCTGGGTCAGGGGGTTGGTCTGGGGTATGTGCGTCGCGAGATCGAGCCTCCGGCGACGCTGCGGCTGGAGAGCGAAGAGGGAGCCGAGATCGGGGTGGTCTGAGGTCTGCCCGGAGGTGTCGTCATCCACGCCGCGACCGCAACGCATCTCCCGAGACGTCGTGTCGGATGCGCTGAGGGTGCTCCATATCGCGAGGATGCGGCCGGTTCCGCCTGCGGTGTGGAAGACAGGGTGTAGAAAGACAGGAGGGCCGGTCGGGTACGCAGGGTGCCGCGTGGCGGCCAAATCCCCCTCTTGAAAATGGCCTGCGCGAAATGGCTTGCCGACCAGGGTGTAACGTTGCGGGCCTCGCAGTCCCACTCTACCATAGACGGCACACTTCGGGGTCGTCGCCAGACTGCCGGAACCGGTGGCTTGGCAGTCTGTCCATCTCCGCGACAAGGAGTGAAGACCATGAAGAATCGCATCGCATCCACTCTCGCCCGCCTGCTCGTTTCCCTTGTCGCTGCCATTCGGCCTTTCGTTGGCCGCATGACTGCGATTCCGTCGCCGGAAGGGGCGTTGCCAGCGCGAACCGTTGTCCTGGCCCTGATCGTCGGTGCGTCGCTGACGATCCTGTCGCCCATGAACCCGAAGGGCATACAGGGCGGCGGCACCTGCAGATTTCGCCGATGGCGAGGCGTTCCCGGAGCCGTTGCGGTCGCCTGCTTTGCGCTGGTTTCTGGTGCCTGTTCGGATGGTTCATTCCGGAACGCCGGGACTTCGTCGCAATTTGAGGTGGTGGAACGGGTGCGCATCGGCAGCCTGAATGGCGAAACTGCCTTCGGACATATTGCAGCACTTGACTGGGGCCCGAATGGTCGCATTCGGGTGGCCGATGGATTCGCCAACGAGATCTCGGAGTTCAGCGCCGCGGGCGATCCAATCCGCAGCTTTGGACGCCAGGGCGAGGGGCCGGGCGAGTTTCAGAGAATTCTTGCGATGGTGTCGGTGGCCGATTCCTTTGTGATTACAGACTGGGCCGGGGCGCGGCAACGGTATATGATCTTTGATTCAACAGGCCAATTCGTGCGCGAAGTGCCAAGAGATGTGTCGGGCGTATTGCCGCCGGGCCGGACAGATTATCTGGGAGGAAGCCGGATTCTGGATTTTGGCGTTGAGCTCGACCACGAAGAGCGTATTGTCGTTGTGCCCTATGCGGTGAATCTGGCCACGGGCGAATATCGGAGGTATCCCGGTCTTTCGGGGGAGACCTTTCCGCGTGATCCAATTCCGATCGTGTCGGCGACCGCGTATATGCGCGCGCTGCGATGGGATCTGGGCGAAGATGGAGCCCTCTGGTACGGCTTCAACAACGAACAACAGTTGCTGCGCCGCGACCTGGCGAGCGCGGAGCCCGACGATACCCTGGAGCTGCAGATGCCGCCGGTTCCGATCTCCGCCACCCTTCGTCGCCGCCTTCTGGACAGCGCGGCTGTGCTGGGTTCACGACTGCCTCCATCCCTGGTTCCCGACGTGCTTCCATTCATACAATCGATCTGGTCGCTCGGCGACGGACTGCTTGCGATTGTGCGACCGCCGGAGCCCTTGGCCACAGCTCCCGGAACCCGTCTCAATCTTTACCTGAATGGGCATTTTTCCGGGCAGGTGAGCCTTGAGCACGAATGGGAACCTCCCCGCCGGGTGCGCGGCCGACAGGTTTTGAGCGCCACGCGCGACGCCGCCGGGGTTCCCCATGTGTCGGTGATTGAATTCAGGGAGATCGATCCGTAATGCAATAACAAACATGGCCCGCAGGCCAGAATGGATTCCATGCCCGTAGAGATGTGTGCCGGCATGTGTCCGCAGGTGGCCAAAACGAAAAGAAGGCAAGGATGAACAGAGCAATTGTGAATATGGCAGTGGCGGTACTTGTCGCGGCAGGTGCCAGCAGTGCAATCGGCCAACAATTGACCCTGCGCGAGGCGGTACGGGTTTCCATGCCGCCACCACCCGAAGAGGGCGACCTGCAGAGTGTCACGCACGCAGCTCTCGGGCCAGGAGGCACGCTGAATCTTTGGCGACCCGCGGGGCCAGCGGCTGATCAAGATGGATCGAGCAGACAATTCCTTTGTCGTTCTTGAGCCGCAAGGGATCGGGTATCCCGGTTTTCTTGCAAGAGTTGCCGACACCCTTCTGGTCCTTACCGTTGCACCGCCTCGGGTTCTGTTTCTGGATTCGGAAAATATTTTGCGGCGCCAGGTGTCTCTGGAATCGACGATCTTCAATCCCAAGGGCTTTGCGGTGCGCGCAGATGGCAGCTTCCTGGTCGCTGGCGGCATCGCGGCCGGCCCCGGTGAATACCACCTCTTCGAGCCCGATGGCCAACTCCGCCAGAGCTTCCTGACAGATATGCAGAGACCGCCCGAGCGCATCAGGCGCCTGATCGCAGGCGGAGCTCTCTATCGCGACGAAGAGCGAAGCCGCACAGTTGTATCGCTTGCCGCGCCGCACACCGTGGGCATCCTGGAAGAGATGGAGGCCGGGGCCTCGCCCTGGATGGCCGATACAACTCTGGTTTCTGCGGTGGACGACACCTTCATGCGCATCATCGACGATGGAACCGGCCGGCGCACCTATGAGCCAAATTGGGATTTTCGCTCTTCCCGCACCCTGTTGCCCATTGCCGGGGATGTGGTTCTCAATGCGATATGGGACATGGAGGGAGAGCATACCCTGTGGGAGGTTTACGACCTGGAGACGGGCAGTCGGCTTGCGCAGGCCCGAAGCGACGAAGCCCTCTATCCACTCCTGTCGTGGAGCGATACCGTGCTGGCCATCGCCGGACAGGGCGAGATCGGTGGTGCCGAGATCGTACTGCTTGAAGCACTGTTTACACGGTGAAAGTTGCGACTTCGCCGCTCTGTTCGGGAAAGTGGCACGATGAGAAAAGACAAAAAAGACCCAACCGGGATACGCCCACTCGTGAGCAATGGCAGTGTGTGTGTAAATGGATGGAGCAATACCGTACTGCCATGTGTGCGGCGGCGGCACCGTATGCCGACCGATACTGCGACTCCGAAGACATTGTGCACGATGCGATGATCGCTGCGGTTCGACAACTGCAAAGAGGCACTACCGTCAGAACGCCGCGATCCTGGCTCATCGGGGTGACGAAAAAAGTGGGGTGCGCGCAGGTGACCCGGAGAAAAACGCGGGCAGCTCTGCGTCTGGAGAAGTCACTCTATCTGACTGCCCGGGACGCTCCAGATCCACTTGAAACATATGCCCGAAGCGATTGGGTGCGCAGGGCCATAGCGACGCTGCCCGGACCGCAACAGCGCATCATCTGGTACATCTATGCCGACGATCTGCCGGTTGCTCGGATTGCAGCGCTTCTCGATATGCCTTCAGAAACGATCCGGGTGTACCACCATCGGGCGCGCAACCGGTTGCGACAACTTTTACAGCAGCCTGTCGCCTGACAACGGATTCCTGCGAATCCCTGTCACCGCCCCACCCGCCTGCGCCGCAGCAGAACATAGAAGGCACCCGCGCCGCCATGGCTGGGTTGCGCCTCTTCGCAGGCCAATACAAGATCGCGCGTCCCGGGTGCATTCAACCACTGTTCGAGCGATTTGCGCAAAATTCCCCCGGAGCTGCCCTGTGCACTGCGCCCCTTTCCGGTAATGACCAGAACGCAGCGCAGATCGCGGCCCGCTGACGCCTTCAGGAAGCGGGCGACTTCGATGCGGGCTTCGGCCACGGTTCGTCCATGCAGATCGATCCGGGCCTGAATCGGGTACTGTCCACGGCGCAGTTGGCTGGCCTGGCGCCGGTTCACCCCACTCCCGGCTCCGATCCCGATTCTGCGGGGCGCGGTCCTCTCGGCGACGGCCTCTTCGCGCACGGCTTCCCTGTTCCCTGTCCAGCGTTCGGGATCCAGCGGCGGCTTCCCGTCCGGAAGCGGATCGACCTCCTCGGCAAAGCGATCCCAGCCCGAGGGAGCGTCCCGCTGCGGCGGCTTCGGCGCGGTCTCCGGTCGGCGGCGATCCCGTGTAGAGCATTGGCTCATCGGTCTTGCAAGAATGTCTTGTCGGTCCGGTCTCGGCGGCGATCATTCGGGTCGCGCGCGTCTCTGCTTGACAGGATCCGGCACATGGATGAATGATTGATCATCATGAACATCATACACAATTCCCGCCCGATTCTCGCGATTGCCGCCCTCGCGGCTACCCTCGCCACGCCCCCGGCTTCGTCGGCCCAGTCCCCCTTCGAGCCCATGGATGTCTTCGCGCTCGAGTACGCTGCCGATCCGCAGATCTCGCCCGATGGCAGCCAGGTCGTCTATATCCGCACCTCAATGGATATCATGCACGACCGCAAGCGCGCCGAGCTCTGGATCGTCAACGCCGACGGCACCGGACACCGCCGCCTGGGTGCGGGAAGCTCGCCCCGCTGGTCGCCCGACGGCACCCGGATCGCCTTCATCGCCGACGGCCAGATCCGGTTGCGTTGGATGGATACCGGCGAGACCGCGACCCTCACCCAGTTGACCGAATCGCCGAGCGGACTGCGCTGGTCGCCCGATGGACGCACAGTGGCCTTCAACATGCTGGTGCCCGATCCGCCGCCCGCTCTGGCTGTGCCTCCCAGGGCGCCGCCCGGAGCCGAGTGGGCCGATCCGCCGATCATGGAAAACCGCTTCAAGAGCACGCAGGATGGGGTTGGCTACCTCGATTTCGGCCACACCCACATCTTCGTGATTCCCGTTGATGGCGGAACGCCGCGGCAGATCACCACCGGCGACTTCCAGCACGCCAGCCCGGCCGCGTGGACGCCCGATGGCGCGCACCTCGTCTTTTCGTCGAATCGCAATCCGGACTGGGAGCGCGATTTCCGCAACTCGGAGCTCTACATTGCCACGGTTGCAACCGGTGAGATCCGCGCCCTCACCGACCGGCCCGGTCCCGACATCAGCCCCGCTGTCTCGCCCGACGGCACCCGGATTGCCTTTGTGGGCTACGAAGATCGCGTACGCACCTACCAGGTCCGGCAGCTCCGGATCATGAATCTCGATGGCAGCGGTTACCGCACCATCACAACAGACCTCAACCGCAGCGTTGCCAACCCCGTGTGGGCAGCCGATGGCAGCGGCATCTATCTGCAATACGACAGCGAAGGCAATGGCAAGGTCGCATTCGTCTCTCTCGATGGCGAGGTGCAGGTTCTGGCCCACGACCTGGGCGGAACCTCCTACGGGCGTCCCTATGGCGGCGGTTCGTTTTCGGTGGCGCAGAATGGCGCCTTCGCTCTCAACCGCACCCGCCCCGACATGCCGGGCGAGCTGGCGGTCGGGCATCACCGGACGGGCGCGTTGCAGGGCGCAGCCGCGAATCCTGCCGAGGGTGAATCTTCTGCAACCACAATCATCACCCAACTCAACGCCGACCTTCTGGCCAACCGGACGCTGGGCGTGGTCGAGGAGATCTGGTGGGAATCCTCCTACGACAGCCGCCCCATTCAGGGATGGATCGTCAAGCCGCCCGGCTTTGATCCCGCCCGTCGCTATCCGCTGATCCTGGAAATTCATGGCGGGCCGGTGTCCAACTACGGCGACCGCTTTTCGGCCGAAATGCAACTGATGGCCGCTGCCGGCTATGTCGTGCTCTATGCCAATCCCCGCGGAAGCACAAGTTATGGCGAAGAGTTCGGCGATCTGCTCTATCACAACTATCCCGGCCAGGATTACGACGACCTCATCTCGGGTGTGGATGCGGTCATTGCACAGGGCTACATCGACGAAAACAACCTATTTGTCACCGGGGGCAGCGCGGGTGGCATCATGACCGCCTGGATCGTCGGCAAGACCAATCGCTTTCGCGCGGCGGTGGCGCAGAAGCCCGTCATCAACTGGATCAGCAAGACCCTCACCGCCGACAACTGGTACGGCTACTATTTCAGCCGCTACGAGGGCCTGCCCTGGGAGAATCCCGATGCCTACTGGGAGTTCTCGCCCCTCTCGCTGGCCGGCAATGTGGAGACGCCCACCATGATGATTACCGGCGAGGCCGATCTGCGTACCCCGCTCTCGGAATCGTACCAGCTCTACCACGCACTCAAGATGCGCGGAATCGACACCGCCGTGATCCGTCTGCCGGGCGCCTCGCACGACATGAGCCGCCGCCCGAGCCAGTTGATGGCCAAGATTGCCAATATTGTGGCCTGGTTTGACATGTACAGGATCGGGCCGGCTGCGCAGTAAAAGAGGCGGTTCAGCGGAGGTGGTTCAGCGCACTTCCGGAGGAGACGTCACCGCCGCCACAATCAACTGGCCATGATTCCGCCCATTCTCAATAAAAATTTTGTTTGCGTCGAAACCCGCTGCAAGAACGCCGGCGATATACACCCCGGCCACGTTGGTTTCCATTGTCTCCGGCCTGTGATCCGGAATGCCCGTCTCGGGGTCGGTGCGCACGCCGAGGCCGTGAAGGAGCGTGCGGTCGGGTCGCCATCCGGTCATGGCCAGCACCTGGTCGCAACGAAACTCCGCTCGCTCGCCAACAGCCTTCGCGGCGCTCTCCTGGCCCGGATCACCGCTGTTGTTGTCGCTCCCATCGCCTGACGTCCCATGCACGAGAAGGGCGCTCCCGGACCCTGATTCGCCCTCTTCCACGGTGGCAATTGTCACCGTGCCGCCCCCCACGCGCACAACCCGCGATCTCCAGTGCATTGGGATTTCGCCGCTGGCAATCCGGTTGTCGATATCGGGGCGCACCCAGGGCTTCACGCCGCGATCAAAGACGCCGGCAAGGTGGACCATGCGGACTCTGGTCCCATTCCGGTAGAGCTCCAGCGCAGTTTCCACGGCCGAATTGCCCCCGCCCACCACCGTCACATCCTGATCGAAGAAGGGATAGGGCTCGCGGTAGCCGTAGATGACGCGCCGCTCCGGGTCGCCACCCTCCAGCGCCAGTCGGTTGGGGTTTCCGAATCCGCCGGTTGCAATCACAATGCCCCGCGCCTGCACTCTCTTTTCGCGGCCCTGGCGGGTGCGGACATGCACAATGAACTGCCCCCGGCGTCCGGAAATTGCGGTGACCTCTTCGTACTGGCGCACATGCAATCCATGATGCGCCACAACCCTCCGGTAGTAGGACAGCGCCTCGCGCCGGGTCGGCTTTGCATCGGGAATGGTGAAGGGCACATCGCCGATCTCGAGCCGCTCGGCCGTCGAGAAGAAGGTCATGTAGTAGGGGTAATGCGTAATCGATTCGGTCACGCAGCCCCGATCGAAAACCAGGTGGCGCAACCCGCTCCGCTTCGCGGCCACCGCCGTCGCCAGCCCGCACGGCCCCGCCCCCACAATCGCCAGCTCAACGGCCTCGGCGGCGTCCCTCTCGTCTCTCATGGTGCGGTTTCTCGCGCAGCCCCGATCCGCCCGGCCGCCCTGTCCATCAACTGATCGGCCGCCCCGTTCGCAGCAGCACCTCGCCCGGCAGCGCGTCGGTAAAGGCACCATTGTCGATGGTCAGCACCCCATTCACCATCACATAGTCAATGCCTTCGCTGTACAGGCCCGGTTCCATGACGGTAGCCCGGTCGCGCAACCGCTCCAGATCGAAGATGACGATGTCGGCCCGGTAGCCTTCGCGCAGAAGTCCGCGGTCGTCCAGCCCGATAATCTGCGCCGGCAGGCCTGTCATGGAACGAATTGCAAAGGGCAGCGAGACCGCCTGCAGCTCCTTGACATAGCGCGAAATCTTGCGGGTGAAGGCGCCAAAGTAACGGGGATGGGATCCGGGCGCCGATGCGAATTGCGGCACTCCGGTCACCACGCGCACGCCGGCGTCCGAGGCGGTGGCCGTATATTCCTGCTGGTAGTAGTTGATGATATCGACTTCGTGAATGCCGTAGCCGCGCGTCAGTGCGCCCCCGATGACGCCGGGGAAGCCGTTGAGCGCCATGTGAACCACAACTTCGCGGTAGTCCATCTCCATTGTGGCGGCAATCTCGGTCAGTGTTCTGCCGACAAGGGACGAATCCGGGTAATCCACCACCACCACCCGGTCCGGTCCCCCATTGTGATCCACAATCCAGGCAATGTCGCGTTCAATCCGTGCGCGCGCTTCGGGGTCGGCCCAGCGCCGCTCCAGGTGTGTGCGCGCATCGTCGAGGGTGCCGTTGCGATTGTACGTCGGACTGTCGCGGCCGCCGCTCGTATTGACATCGCCCGCCACCAGGCTCCACTTGGGAATCATCGGCCGAGCCGCCCCGCCAAAGGTCTCGTAAGGATACACATCGAGATAGACCTCCAGCCCCTCGGCCCGCGCCGCATTTACAACCAGGGTGTCGTGTCCCGAACGACCGAAGCTGGAACGGCCCCGCGCCTTGTGGTGACTTGCCACCACGCGAATGCCGGTCCGGCGCGCAATGTCAATGGTTTCCTCCAGCGCCTGCAGGCCGTCAATCGGCCAGTCGTCCACATTGCTCGGAAGCTGCCACATCGGCATTGCGGCCTCGCTGCGCTGATGCGCAACGTAGAAGCCGTCGTAAGGGGCCACCGCCGTCGCCAGCGCCACAACTTCGTCGGGGGTGCTGAAGCGGGCGGGCCGATATTCAAGTCCGGCGCCCAGGCCCCACGCCCCCGCCTCCATGCCCCGGCGCACAAGGGTCTGCATCTCCACGATTTCGGCGGCTGTTGCAGGACGTTCATAACGATTCCCCATCACTCGGGACCGCACCGTGCTGTGTCCGACCATCGGAACGAAATTCATGGCGTGGCCCTGCTCCTGCAGCGCGGCGATCTCGGCAGAGAGCGGCCAGCGGATATTGCGGCCGTCGGCCCCTCCAACCACGGTTGTGAGACCCTGGCTGTTGAGGCTCTTTGCGCGCCGGGCCTCCAGGTGGGGCGACATCATGGCTGCGTCGGAGTGCGAATGCAGATCGACAAATCCCGGCACGACGTACATTCCGGCGGCGTCGATCACGCGCGCGGCGGTGGCGTTGGGCATCTTTGCAATGCGCACAATCCGGTCGCCCTCAATTGCAATGTCGGCCCGGAACCAGTCATTGCCGGTGCCGTCGATCACCCGTCCGCCGCGAATAAGAATTTCGTAGTCCTGCGCGGCCAGAAAATTTCCATCTGGCCCGGCAAGGACCGCAAGCAGAAGCGGCAGCGCAGCGCCCCGGCGGACGGCTACGGCTCCAGCCGTGCTGCAACGCCCGGCGCGTCCGGCAGCTTTCCGGTTCATGCGTACGGCCCCCTCCCCTCGAAATGGCATCTTCATCGAACACTCAACCTTCCCACAAGGGCTCGCCCGGGTGTTGCGCCCGGAACATTGTCTTCGTTGCGCACAACAAATTCGCCATTGACCAGAACATGAACAATTCCCTCCGAATAGGAAAGATCGTCCTCGAAGGTTGCGGTATCGATAATTCTATCCGGATCGAAAATTGTGATATCGGCATCGGCGCCTTCCTGCAGGCGACCCTTGCGCGCGGCCTGAGCGGTTGCTTTCTCCAGTCTGCGCGCCGGCATGATTGTAATGCGGGCAAGTCCATCCATGAGCGACATCAATCCCTCGTCGCGCACATAGCGGCCCAGAAAGCGTGCAAATGTTCCTGCGCTGCGCGGATGCGCCCCGGGTGCATAGGGCATCCCGTCCGAAGCGACCATCATGAAATCGCGCGACAGCGCCTCGCGAATCCACTCATTGCGCATCATGTGAATAATTACGGTGCCCCCGCTGGCCCGGTAGCGGTCGAAGCTCTCTTCGGTCAGCCGCTCGCCTGTATCCTGCCACTGGAGATCGCCATAGTCGATGCGAAGATTGTCCTGCCAGCCGGGATCGAAGATTGCCGAGCCGAGTCCGGTTGAGGCCGCCGTGTAGGGATAGGCCTCGGTGGTAATGTCGAATCCCCTCTGACGCGCGCCCCCGACAAGATCCAGCACCGATCCGATACTCCAGAGGCTGGAGCTGTTGATATGCACAATATGCAGCGACGCGCCGGTGGCAACCGCATTGGCAATTACCTCCTGAATGGCCCCGATTCCCATGGAGCGCACATGCGTAAATATTGTGACATCCCGGTCGGCCGCAAAGCGAAAGACCTCAAGAATTTCATCGAGCGAAGCCCCGGGGTAGTACTGATGCGCCATTCCGATTCCCAGCGCGCCCTCGGTCAGCTCCCGCTCCAGCGCCCTGCGCATGGCGCCGTAGTGTTCGGGTTCCACCGTCTCGTAGCGAACCCCCGCTCCGAACCACTCCAGATCGCGCAGTCCGGTCTCGGGATCGTTCTCGAGTCTGGCTTCGGCCCGCTGCATCCGCGCGACCCGATCCGGAAATGCCCAGGTCCGCGTGGACATGTGCGACACGGTGGCTCCATAGTTCAGAATCGACCCCTCGGCCCGCTGCCGCAGAAAGGCCGTCAGATCGGCCACCCCGCTCTCCATCTCCAGCGCGGTCGTCACCCCGTCGCGCGCCTGAAACTCATTGGCGCGGTTCGTTTGGCCATGCGCATGCAGGTCGATAAAGCCGGGAGCGACCACCAGACCCCTCGCATCGATTATCACCGCGCCCTCCAGCGGTTCTCTGGCGACACGGGCGATTTGCGAGCCGCGAATGCCGACATTCCGCACCGCATCGAGCCCACTTTCGGGGTCCATGACCCGTCCGCCCGCCAGCACGATGTCGTACTGCTCCTGGGCCTCCATGGGCCGCGCCGGAATCGTGCCCGTAGCCACCGGCGCCAGCGCAACCAGAGCGCACCAGCCTGCCATTCGCCAGTTTCCCCGGCGTCGTTCTCTTCTTTGCAGCGTCAGTTTTCGCAAGGAATCGACCTCCAGTCTGCGGGTGCTTCCGTTCCGGTTTTTCGGGAGGACACTCCGGCCCCGTACGCCTGCGCACGCCTTGTTCGGCCCCCCACCCTGATACATATCTGATCCATACCGAATAGACTATCAATACTGTCGAGCGCGCAGCAGTTCCAGCGCAGAGGGTCAGGCGCAGGTGCAGTGCCGCTCGATCCCGATTCACCGGGGCCATGAGCAGGAAGCCTCATGAAGAGCGAAAGGGCCCCGTCGCACCGCACAGGCAGAACCGCAGTCGCTTCACCGCCAGATTTCCGAAACGCAACCGCACGCTCCGACCGCCGTCCGCGCGGGAAGGGTTTGCCAGACCGGAACGCCCCGCAAATGAAATCAACCGACGCCGACATCCGACGCGCCCTCGCTCGTCTGAAGCGTGCCCTCGAGAAGTCCAGACGCGAAATCCGGTCTCTCCGCGAGATGCTGGAGCAGTCCGAGGCCGATGGCTTTCCGGGCGATGACTACGCCGAGATGGACGAGTTGCTGGGACGGGTTGTCGCGATGGCAAACAGCGAACAGGCGCGCCAGCAGGCAAAGGTTTTGCGAGCCGGAGGACTTTCGCCGGGACAGTTGGGACGATTCGGCGCTTCCGGGCCGCAGCGCGCGAGGGAAGAGGTTGGGAGGGGATTGAGGGGAGCCTCTACCGATCGGGGCGCGGAGAGATGATCCGCCGCGACTTCGTGAGGTGGGGTGCGGCGGGGCTGGCGGGGCTGGCAGGGCGCTTCGGCCCTGCAACGCCCTTTGTGCGGCGCACGAGCGGGCGCCAGAGCCTGGTTATCCGGGGCGGCACCCTCTACGATGGCACGGGCGGTCCTCCCCGCAGCGGCGATCTGGCCATCGCGGGCGACCGCATTGCAGAGATCGGTGCGGTGCGTACCGTCGGCCAGATTGAGATCGATGCCCGCGGGATGGCGGTGGCGCCCGGCTTCATTGACATCCATTCGCACGCCGATCTTTCGCTGCTTGTCAATCCCCGCGCCGAAAGCCGCATCCGTCAGGGCGTGACGCTGGAGGTGGTCGGCCAGGACGGCTCCTCGATCGGCCCCTGGAGCGATTCCGGCTTTGCCTTCACCCGCGACCGCTACCGCGACAGCTACGGGGTCGAGATCGACTTTCGCGATCCCGGCGGATTCCTCGACCGCATCGACCGCGAACGTCCTGCCGTGAATGTCGCGACGATGGTCGGGCATGGCACGGTGCGGGGCCTGGTGGTGGGGTCCGCCGACCGACCTGCCACGGCCACCGAGATCGCGCAGATGCAGAAGCTCGTGCGCGAATCCCTGGTACGCGGCGCGGTCGGTCTCTCCAGCGGCCTCGAATACACGCCCGGCGGCTTTGCGCGTCTCGATGAGCTGGTGGCTCTCGCAACCGTGCTCGGCGGCACGATCTATCCCTATGCCACGCACATGCGCAACGAAGACGACCGCCTCCTGGCCGCGATCGAAGAGGCGATTCACGTCGGAGAGATCGCCGGGGTGGCCGTCCAGATCTCGCACCTCAAGGCGCAGGGAGTGCGCAACCACTGGAAGGCGACGACCGCGCTGGCGGCGATCGAGGCGGCCCGGCGCTCCGGGGTGGATGTTCACTTCGACCGCTACCCCTATGTGGCTTACGCCACCGGGCTCTCGAATCTCTTCCCCTCTTCGGCGCGGGCCGGGGGCACGGCCGCCTTCCTCGCCCGTCTCGACGACCCCGACACGGGTCCGGGTCTGGAGCGCGCCTGCCGCGACAAGGTGGCTCTCCTCGGGTCGTGGGATTCGGTGCAGATTACCGGCATTGGCGGCAGCAACGCCTCGGCGCGCGGGCGGCGGCTGGGCGAGCTGGCGCGAGAGCTGGGCGAAGATCCCTATGCCCTGACCGTGCGGCTGCTGCGCGAATCGGGCGGCAGCGTGGGAATGATCGGGTTTGGCATGTCGGAAGAGAATACCGCGCAGCTCCTGGCCCACCCGCTGGCCATGGTCTGTTCCGATGGCGGCGCCTATGCGCCCTACGGTCCCCTTTCGCAGTCGTCGCCGCACCCTCGCGGCTACGGGAGCTTTCCGCGCGTACTCTCGCACTATGTCCGCGATCTCGGGGCCATGTCTTTGGAGGCGGCCATTCACTCCATGACCGGCCGTCCCGCCGCCAAGCTCGGCCTGGCCGATCGTGGCGTGCTGCGCCTCGGGGCCGTGGCCGATGTGGTGATCTTCGATCCCGATGCGGTGCGCGACCGGGCCACCTTCGACGACCCGCACCAGTACCCCGATGGCATTCCGCATGTGGTGGTGGCGGGGGTGCACACCATTCGCGATGGCGAACAGACGGGGCAGATGGGTGGCCGGGCGGTGCGCGGTTCGGGGCCTGCCTGAGCAGGATGCGCATGATGAACAACCCCATGCATCCTCCGGCAGGGAATCATGCAGCGACAGCCGCGAATTCGGACTCCGACAACGCGCGTCCGGAGCTCCTCAACGAACTCGTCGAGCTTTTTCGCGCCGGCGAAGACGCCGAAGCCGTGGCCGCACTTCGCCGCGCCGACGCCTTTAACCGGATGGCTCTCAGGGTTCATGCCTTTCAGCGAACCACCAATCCGGCGCTGCATCGTTACTGGAAGCCCGAGCTCACCGACTGGCAGCGAATTCCGCCCCTTCCCGTCCGCGCCTTTCAGGAGATGCGCCTTGCAAGCGGCAGAGCCGAGGCGGTATTCCGCACCAGCGGCACGACCAGCGGGGGGGCGCGTCGCGGCGAACACCATGTGGTGAGCCTGGATCTGTACCGCGCGGCGTCCCGGGGCAACTACCGCAGGCACCTCTTCGGTGGAGAAGCAGTCGCTGCCGCGCCCTCGCCCGGCGGCCGCCTCACCCTGATCGCGCTGGTGCCGCACCCCGGGACCGTGCCCGATTCGTCGCTCTCGGCCATGGTCGGATTCATGGCGGAAGAATCCGCAATCGCTTCGCAGCACTGGTGCTTCGATCCCACCCACGGCCTCGATCATGGCCAGATTCGCCATGCCGTCGAGAGCGCCGAGACCCCGATTCTGATGATCTGCACCGCCTTCGCTCTCTGGCAGCTTTTGGACACCCTTGCCGATGCCCCCCTGATCCTTCCCGCCGGGTCGCGGATCATGGAGACGGGCGGTTTCAAGGGAAGGGTGGCCGAGGTGGAGCGCGCCGACCTCCATCGCCTCGTCGCCACGCGGCTGGGCATTTCCGGGGAATGGATCATTGGCGAGTACGGCATGACCGAACTGCTGTCGCAGGCGTACGACGGCAGGGCCGGTCAGGCGTCGCCGATCGAGCGCAGGCTGTACCGCTTTCCTCCCTGGGTGCGCACGCGCGCGCTCAATTCCGCCGACCTCTCGCCGCTGCCCCCAGGCGAAACCGGGTTGCTCGCGCATCTTGATCTTGCTAACATGGTTTCTGTATGCTATGTTTTGACAGAAGATTTGGGCTACACCATTCCCGACGGTCGATTTCGCCTTTGCGGTCGCGCAACCGGGTCCGATCTGCGGGGTTGCTCACTCACGGCCGAATCCTTTCTGAAGAGGGTGACGCCCCCCGCCGCGCTCCTGTAGAGGGGCAGCAATGTCCACCGATCTCCTCGATGGCTGGCGCTGGCCCGGAGGCGATTCCCCCGCGTCTCTGCACACCGCTTCCGCCGGGCAGTCGGTCATTCGCCACCCGGCACCCGATTCCCACCGGGTCGCCATCCTCGTCCCCCGCCTGCGCCAGGCCGCAGAGCAGCTTCGCCCGCTCGGCATCCACAAGATCACCGCACTTCTGGTCCACGCCTGTCAGCGCTTTCTGCACGATCTGGACGGCCAGGCAGTGCGCCAGGCCGCAGCAAATGCGGGCCTCTCCGAAGCGATGATGACCCAAATTCTGGGGGGACTTGCCGCAGGGTGGAGCGACGCGGCGCTCCGTCGGCTGGTGGCCGCCGACTTTCCCGACCCCGTAGTGCTCGATCACTTCGTGGACGATGGCGAGAGAAGAGTCCATGCCGCTGCGCCCGCCTGTACGGCGATCCTGGGGTCGGGCACCGTACCCGGCGTCACGATCACCGCCATGATCCGTTCGCTTCTGGTTGGCTCTGCCGTGCTGGCCAAGCCCGGAAGCGGCGATGTCGCGCTGACCATGCGCTTTGCGCGCGCAGCCGCAGCAACCGATGCGCGCCTGGGCGAGGCGGTGGCCGTGCAGTACTGGCCCGGAGGCGAACCGGAGTGGGAAGAGTGGGAAGCGACGCTCTTTCGGGCCGCCGATCAGGTGGTGATCTACGGCAGCGATGCCACCATCGAATCGGTGCGCGCCCGCACACCCGCAACGACCCGCCTGGTCGAGCATCCCGGCCGCGTGGGGGTGGCGGTGGTCGATCCGGCGGCCGCACCTGCGGCGGTAACCGGGGTGGCGCGCGCGGCCACCCTCTTTGAGCAGCGCGGCTGTGTCAGCACCCATCTGGTTCTCCTCCTCGTCGGCGACGGCGCATCGGCCAGTCCACGGGCATCCACGCAACCCTGCGCCATCGTGACGGCCTGGTGCGAAGAGCTGGCCCGGTGCATGCGCACGCTGGAATCGCGCGTTCCGCCACAGATCCGGGATCCCGGGCAGATGTCGCGCATTCACCAGCTTCGCGGCAGTGTCGGTCTGCGGAAAGCGGCCAGGGGATCGCACCCGGATCTTCACCCCGACCTCTGGTATGACCCGCAGTCAGGCTGGACAGTCATCCTGGACGGGAGCGACCGCTTCGAACCCTGCGGTGGACGCACCATTCAGGTTGCGCCGGTCGCCGACCTCGATGCCTGTCTGGATGCGCTCCGTCCCCTGCGCCTGGCTCTGCAGACGGTAGGGTTGGCGGGCCTCGCCACCGACCGGCCAGGGAGAAATGACTTCATGGAGTCGCTGGCCGCGCTGGGCGCAACCCGAATTGTACCGATCGCGCGCGTGCCCTTCCCCGAAGCGGACTGGCTGCACGACGGTCACCGTCCGCTGGGCGAGCTGGTACGCTGGTGCGAGCTCCGAGGCTCCGCAGAAGAATAGGCGAGCAGGAGAAGAAAGGCGGGTTCCCACGCGCCTTGCCGGTCCCGCCGGATCTGCCGAAAACCCACCCCGCAAATCCGGTCAAACGCGGCCTGCTTCCGGGGCGCACCTGGGGCGCAGACGCCCCCTCCGGTCAGCTATCGGTTTCGGGTTCGTTTCGCCACATCACGAGCTGGCGAATCCCTCTCGGCGTTTCCTCCACGCGAACGGTCATCGTATCCCCTTCACGAATTCCACAGTCGGTGCGCATCCCCAGAGGAATGGTCAGCCGTCCTCCGGTTCCCACCTTAACGTCACCGTAGTAAAGGGTGCGGTAGATTGCCACGCGAAACTCCTGTCAACCGTTCAAGGAACGACGAATCCAGCCGGATCCGCATCCCCCAAGGGTGCAGCGACGCACCGGGATCGCCCTCCCCGGGTCGGGCCACAGCCACTTCAGAGGAATCTGAATCTTCAAAATAACGAAAGTTCCCCGAAAAGAACACCTCACAATCCCCGCTTCCCCGCATTTACCCTCAAAGAAGGGCAGCGACCGTCACCGATTTTCGTGCCCATTCCGCGCCCACAGACCCCGTCCCGGTCCCCGCTCCGTGCCTTTCGGCCTTATACTTCCTGCTGACCGTCCGCACGGGGGCATCTGCGTGTCCCTCCACCCTCCAGCGACCCTCGGCCCGGAAGGCGATTTGTCATGGATCCAGTGACCCGACTCGAAAAGGTCACCAAGCGCTTCGGGAAACACACCGCCGTCTCCGAGTTCGATCTGGAGATTCCCGGTGGCACGATTGTCGGCCTTCTGGGGCCGAACGGATCCGGCAAAACGACCATGATCCGCATGATTATGGCCATTCTTCTGCCCGACAGCGGGCGGGTGGAGCTCTTCGGCGGCGCCCCCGACTTTGCCCGCCGCAACCGCGTGGGGTACCTCCCCGAAGAGCGCGGCGTCTACGAGAAGATGAAGGTTCTGGAGCAACTGGTCTTTCTGGGCGAGCTCCGCGGCCTGTCGCGCTCGATGGCCCGGACCCGCGCCTCGAAATGGCTCGAACGGCTGGGCCTTGCAAAGTGGCAGGGAAAAAAGATCCAGGAGCTCTCCAAGGGAATGCAGCAGAAGGTCCAGTTCATCGGAACGGTGCTGCATGAACCCGAAATGCTGATTCTCGACGAACCCTTCAGCGGTCTCGACCCGATCAACCAGGGGGTGCTCGAAGAGATTGTCCGCGAGGAGAGGGAGCGCGGCCGCACGATTCTCTTCTCCACGCACCTCATGGAGCAGGCCGAACGCCTCTGCGAGCGGGTCTGTCTGATCTCGCATTCACGCAAGGTGCTCGATGGCGACCTCAAGGCGCTGAAGCGAAGCGAGCGCTCGGGCGCGGTTGCGCTGGAGTTCGATGGCGATCCGCGCTGGCTGAACCGCTTTGCCGGGGCCGGATTCGAAGAGGTGGACGATGCCTGGCACGTTGCCCTGAACGACCCTGCAGAGCACCCCGCAATTCTCGCTGCGGCGATCGAGGCGGGCATCGAACTCCGCCGCTTCGAGGTCCTCGAGCCCTCTCTGCGCGAGATCTTTGTGCGTCATGCCGGCGAAGACGCCGCCGAAGCCCCCACCGGAGCCTGAACCCATGAGACAGACCTGGATTGTGGCCCGGCGCGAGTACCTTGAGCGCGTCAAGACCAGGGGATTCATCATTGCCACCATTGCGCTGCCGCTGCTGCTGATCGGCATGACGGCCCTGAGCGGATTTCTGGGCTCGCGGGTTGCCAATGCGGATCGGCAGATGGCGCTGATCGATTACACCGGGCGAATCGGCGACGAAGTGATTTCACGCGCGGCGGCATTCGGCTACGAGATCGACCCGGTCGATCCGGCCACGAACCTGGACGATCTCGATCAGCGCGTTCTCGACAACGATCTCGAAGGCTATCTCATTATCGACGCCGAGACGCTGGCCGATGGAATCTTCACCTTCCGCAGCGAGGAGTCGCCGGGCCGGGCGCGGCAGGCGCTTCTGGAAGACGCCGTTCTCGAGACCGTGATTACCCTGCAGCTTTCTGCCGGGCCGGGTTCGAGCGGCACGGGCGCGTTGCGGACCCTGATCGAGGGAGGATCGCTCCAGTTCGAATCGCTCCTCGACGAGGGCGAAGCCGAAGAGGCCGGAATCAGAAGAGCCATGAGCACGGGAATCGGGGTGGCCGGCGCCGTGCTCCTTTACTTCGCCATCCTTCTCTACGGGGCCTATGTCCTGCGCGCCGTCCTGGACGAGAAGCGCAACCGGGTGGTCGAGGTGGTCATCTCGTCGGTCACGCCGGGGCGGCTCATGCTGGGAAAAATTCTGGGTGTGGGCTCAATGGGGCTCACACAGATGGGAATCTGGATCGGGTCCTTCGTTCTCCTGGCGCTCTTCGCTCTTCCCTTTGCCTCGGCAGTCATCCCCGAAGAGATCGCCGGCGAGCTGCTCCAATTTCTGCCCGGTCCGGGAGCCTTGGTGCTCCTGGGGGTCTACTTCGTCCTCGGCTACTTCCTCTTTGCCTCTCTCTTCGCCGCAGTCGGCGCCATGAGTGGTACCGAGGAAGAGGCGCAGCAGGCGCAGTTCCCGGTCGTCATGCTGCTGATTGTGCCCTTCATGATGCAGATGTTCACCATCGCCGGGAGCCCGCCCTGGATGAACTGGGTGGCGCTCTTCCCCTATTTCAGCCCCATCATGATGTTCCCGCGCGCAGTTGCCGAAACGGTGCCCGTATGGATGGTCGCCCTCTCGATGGTCCTCATGGTGCTGGCTCTGGTCGGCACAGCCTGGGTGGCCGGTCGCATCTACCGCGTCGGCATTCTCATGCAGGGCAAGCGCCCCACCCTGCGCGATCTGATCCGCTGGGTACGGACGACCTGATTTCGCTCCCTTCGCTCGCAAGGCAACGAATGCGAGCGCGAAGGCCGTCGCCCCGGAACCCGTCCGTTCAATCGTCCACCCTGCTTGCCCTTCCAGGTCGGTTTGCGTCTTCCCGGAAGCAGACTTACGACCGGATCCCGGCTCCCGACCCCGGCAGGTGCATTTCGGCAAAGCGGCGCACCAGCGCCTCGGCCTCCGGGGTCTCGCGCAATCCATCCACGACGTGCTCCAGCGGCTTGCGGGCGATCTCGGTCACATAACGCGGGTAGGCGAGGAAGCGGGCCCGCATGTCGGCCGCGTGCAGCTCCGGATGAAACTGGGTGCAGTAGATCGGGGCGTCGTCGAAGCGATAGGCCTGGATGGCGACCCTGGCGGACGAGGCCAGCAGCGTGGTCCGGGCCGGAAGCTCAATCACCGAATCTTCGTGACCGAGCTGGGCCCGAAAGCGATCTCCCAGGGGGCCGAAAAGGGGATCGGTGCGGCCTGCAGAGGTCAGGCGCAGCTCCAGGGTTCCGACTTCGGCCCGGTCCGGGTCGTGAACCACCCGCCCCCCCATCGCCACCGCCATGCCCTGGAATCCCCAGCACGAGGCGAAGGCCGGAATTCCCGAGGCGTGCACCTGGCGGAGCGACTTCACAGCTACATCGAGCCAGGGTTCGGTGCTCGTGGCGGAATAATCCCCGCTTCCCCCCATCAACACCAGATCGATATCGTCCAGATCGGTCTCCGTCAGCGGTCGCCGCAGCAGATTGAAGGGCGTGATTTCGACCGGCAGGGGCGAGAGAGCGCGGCCAAAGGCGCTGACCTCGTGGGGGGCCATCTCGTCGTCGGGGTCGCGAAGTTGCAAAAGCAGGCAGCGAATGCGCGTGGCTGCGCGAGCATGACCGGGGTGCGACACCGCTCTTCCCCTCCTGCGCATTGGATCAGACGATGGATCGAAGGAAGGCCGAAAACTCGTAGCGCTGATACCGGCGGGCCACCTCCAGCACCCTCTCGCGGTCCCGTTCTATGATCAGAATGGCCGTGTCGTGCGGCTCCGCGCCACCTGCGTCGTCAGAGGGTAGAAAGCGCAGCCGGGCGCGACATCGCCCACCCTCGGCCGGGTCGTCGTCCACGATCAGGAAGGCGTCCCAGAAGCGGCCCTCATGGGGGAAGGTCGCGAGGTGCTCGCCCTTCTCCACGGCAGGTGCGTTGCGGGTGGGTGGGGAGGGCGCATCCCTGGTGCTGTTCTGCGAGCGGGCGCCGCCGTCCCGTGGCTTGGTCTCCATTCATCGATTCTAGCGTACAAGCCGGATTCGCGCACCCCGCCGCCCGGCCCTCCTTGCGCGGGGTTGACCGGGCGAACACGGTTGCACGGCGTCGCGGTCTGTCTGCCTCTCCTCTCGTTCCGGGGGGTGACCCCGGGCGCAATCGCGTGTGCGCGTTGACACGACCGACCGTCGCGCCTACCTTGCTTCGGCCATTCCGGCTACCCATTCCACTCACTCATCCGCAAGACGGGCCCGACCGCGGGTCTCCGAAACTGGCATAGCATATGAAACGGTTGTGGCTCGTGGCAGGGATCGGAGCCGTCGCGTTCATCGTGGCGCTCCCGCTTCTCGGCAGCCGACAGGCCCCCGACAACGCAGCGGACAGCCAAGCTGTTCCCGGCGAACTTTCCCAGCCGATCCAGTTCCCGCACAACACCCATGCCGGACAGTGGCTGATTGAGTGCCAGTACTGCCACTTCTCGGCCGAACGCTCGGTCGATGCCGGCATTCCCCCTGTCGAAAGCTGTATCGGATGTCACCGCGAGGGGCTGATCGCCGGGCGCACCAACCCCGAGGAGATCGTCAAGGTTCGCGAGTATTACGCCTCCGGGACGCCAATTCCGTGGCGACGGATCTACAAGGTCTCCGATCATGTCCGCTTCCCGCACATGCGCCACGTTGCCGCAGGGGTAAGCTGCCAGAGCTGTCACGGCGAGGTCCAGGAGATGGGCGTGCTCACCGAAATGGCGCCCCAGGCCGGCGATCTGAAGATGGGGTGGTGTATCTCCTGCCATGTGGAGCGTGGGGCTTCCCGCGACTGTACGGTATGTCATTACTAGATATCGGGACGCCTGCGAACCGCCTGGACGCCGTGCGCTGCGCCGACCCTGTTCCGGGGCCGTGGGCCGTGGAGCCCGCGCCGCACGAACCGCCAACATTCCGGGTGGTGCTCTCATGAGTGACGGTCTCAAACGGCGGGATTTCCTCAAGGTGGTCGGCGTCAGTGGCGCTGGGGCCGCCGTAGCGGGCTGCTCCTCCGGCGATGTCGAGCGGCTGATCCCTTACGTGGTCCCCCCCGAGGATATCACCCCCGGGGTGGCGACCTGGTACGCATCGACGTGCGCCGAATGTTCGACCGGGTGTGGAATTCGCGTTCGCACCCGCGAGGGTCGCGCGGTCATGATCGAGGGCAACCCCGATCACCCGGTTTCGCGGGGCGGCCTCTGCTCCCGGGGCGTATCGGCGCTACAGGGGCTCTACAATCCCGACCGCTTTGCCCAACCGATGCAGCGCAGCGCGTCCGGCACCTTCGAGCCGGTCTCGTGGGACAATGCTCTGGCCATGCTGACCGAGCGTCTTGGTGGCGGCGCGGCTCCCCTTCTGCTGACCGGCCACCGGGGGCCCACCGAAAGCGCCTTGCTGAATGACTTTGTGGCGCTGCAGGGTGGACAGCGCATCATCTACGATGTCCTGGACGACGCTCCGCTGCGCGAGGCGGTGAATGTCGCCTTCGGAGTGCGCGCTCTTCCCCGCTACGACATTGCCGCAGCCGATCTTCTGGTCTCCTTCGGTGCCGATTTCCTGGAAACCTGGCTCTCGCCGGTCCGGTTCGCAGGCGACTTTGCGCGCATGCACGCCCTCGACCACGGCCGCAAGGGGCGCTTTGTCTTTGTCGGACCGCGCCTCTCGCTGACCGGCCAGAATGCCGACGAGTGGATTCCGGCCCGCACCGGTTCGCAGACTGCGGTTGCGCTGGCTCTCGCCGGAGAGCTGGTTCGGCGCGGAGCAAATGCCGGTCCCTATACCGAAGAGGTCTCGCGCTACACCCTGGAAGACGCCGCGCGTGCTGCCGGAGTCGAGACCGGTGCGCTGACCGAGCTGGCCGAACGCTTCGCCGAGGGCTCCGCGCTGGCGCTGGGGCCGGGGCTCGCCGGCTGGAACGAGGGCGCCACCGCCGCAAATCTGGCGGTTCTGATCCTCAATGTGGCCGCAGGCAGCCTGGGACAGACCCTTCACATTCCCGCCGCACCTGCCCCTCAGGCCACCTCCTACCGCGAGATCGCCGATGCGCTTGCGGGCCTGCGCTCCGGGGACTACGGGATGGCGATCATCTCCGGCGCCAATCCGACATACTCGCTTCCTGCCGCCGCCGGCTTTGCCGAGGCCTTCGCCGCTGCTCCCTTCAGGGTGGCCTTCGCGACCGCGCTCGACGAAACCGCGCGGATGGCCGATCTGGTGCTCCCCGAGGCGCACCCCCTGGAATCCTGGGGCGACAGCAGCTACGACGACGGAAGCTACGCAGTGCGTCAGCCGGTCATGCGGCCGGTGCCGGCGTTCGATTCGCGTCCCCTGGCCGATGTGGTGCTGGATCTGGGCAGGCGCCTGGGCGGCGACTTCGCCGCAGAGAGTTTCCACGAACATCTAAAGGCCGATTTCGCACAGAGGGCGATGAATCCCGGGATCGCCGACCCCAGCGGCGACGATGCCCCCATGGCGAGTGCCGATGCCGCCTGGCGAGAGCTCCTGCGGTCGGGTTCAGGCCCCTTTGCGACACCCCCCGCCGATCTTCAGGCGCTGCAGGAGGCGCCCGGCACCGCAGTCGAATTCGACATGCCGGACTCCGCCGCCTCTGGCGATCTGTCGCTCATGGTCTATCCGTCGTCCCGCTTCGGCGATGGCACCCAGGCCAACCGCCCCTGGCTTCAGGAACTCCCCGATCCCGTCTCCAAGATCATGTGGCATGGCTGGGTCGAGCTTCATCCGGCGACAGCCGCGCGTCTCGGCCTCCGCGAGGGCGACATCGTCTCGGTCTCCACCGACCGGGGAGCGGTCGAGCTGCCGGTTTGGGCATACCCGGGCATCCGCGAAGATCTGGTGGCGGTGGCCATGGGCGGAGGTCACGACGGCTACGGTCGCTTTGCCGACGGCAATGGCGTCAACCCGGTTACGCTCCTCGGCGCGGCCACCGATGCGCACTCGGGGGCTCCGGCCCTGATTGTGGGCGGCGTCTCGATCGCCCCCACCGGTGCATGGCGTCGCCTGGCCTCGACCGAGGGCTCCAGCGATCAGGACGATCGCAATATTGCGCCGGCGGTGGCGCTTTCGGCTCTGGGTCATGCAGAAGAAGCCGCAGACGAACATGACGAGGGCGGCCACGGTCCCCTCCGCGAGCTTCAGGAGGGGGGCGGCTTTCGCACCGTCACCACCGAGGGGCGTGCAGAGGATTTTCCCCTGCCCGGCTCCGATTTTGGCACCTACGGCGAAGATCATCCGCGCTGGGCCATGGCGATCGATCTCGACAACTGCACCGGGTGCGGCGCCTGCATTACGGCCTGCCAGGCCGAGAACAACATCCCCTGGGTGGGCGAAGATCAGGTTGCAATCGGCCGCGAAATGCACTGGCTGCGCCTGGAGCGCTACTACGAAACCGTCGATGCTGCGCACGCGGGTCCGGTCGATGTCCGCTTCCTCCCGATGCTTTGCCAGCACTGCAACAATGCGCCCTGCGAGCCGGTCTGTCCGGTCTTCGCCGCCTATCACACACCCGACGGCCTGAACGCACAGGCCTATAACCGCTGCGTGGGGACCCGCTACTGCGCAAACAACTGTCCCTACAAGGTCCGGGTCTTCAACTGGCTCCGCTACACCGACGAAGATCACATTCCCGAGCCGCTGAACTGGCAGTTCAACCCCGATGTGACGGTGCGCGACAATGGCGTCATGGAGAAGTGCAGCTTCTGTGTGCAACGCATCCGCGACGCGGGCAACCGTGCCTCGCTGGAAGAGCGCGAAGTTTACGATGGCGAAGTGGTGACGGCCTGTCAGAGCGTCTGTGCAGCCAATGTCATCAGCTTCGGAAATATCAGGGGCCACGATTCACGGGTGGCTGCGGCCGCGGGCGATGAACGCACCTACCGGGTGCTTGATGCGCTGATCAATACCCAGCCGGCGGTTCACTACCTCAAGAAAGTTACCCTGCACGACGTGGAAGAGGGCGGACACTAGGGCATGGCTACAGCGGAGATGAGGGAGCGGGGATCACTGCCGAATCCCGATGTGAGGAAGTACGAGGACGTCAATCGCGATGTCCTCAAGGTTCTGTCCCGTCCCGGCAAGGGCTGGTGGATCCTCTTCGGGATCGCTGGCGCAGGGGTGGCGCTCTTCCTGGCATCGTGGTTCTACCAGATCTACGAGGGAATCGGCGTCTCCGGCCTCAATTCTCCGGTTGGATGGGGCGTCTACATCACCACCTTTGTCTTCTGGGTCGGCATCGCGCACTCGGGCACCCTGATCTCGGCGATTCTCTTCCTCTTCCGCGCTCCCTGGCGACAGGCCATCTACCGCGCGGCCGAGGCCATGACGGTCTTTGCGGTCATGACGGCGGGCCTCTTTCCGCTCATTCACGTGGGCCGGGTCTGGCACGCCTACTGGCTGATTCCCTATCCCAATTCGCGCTTCCTCTGGCCCAACTTCCGCTCGCCGCTCGTCTGGGACGTCTTTGCGATCACGACCTACTTCACCGTCTCGGCGGTCTTCTTCTATCTGGGAACGATTCCGGATCTGGCGGCGGCGCGCGACAAGGCGAAGGGATTGCGTCGCAAGTTCTACCAGTTGACCGCAATGGGCTGGCGGGGCACCGACCGCGAATGGCACCACTTCTCGAAGGCGTACATCTATCTGGCCGCGCTCGCGACCCCCCTGGTGCTCTCGGTGCATTCGGTCGTTTCGTGGGATTTCGCGATGGCGATCGTGCCCGGGTGGCACACCACGATCTTTGCGCCCTATTTCGTGGCCGGGGCGATCTTTTCCGGGGTGGCGATGGTGATTACCCTGGCGGTGCCGATCCGAAAATACTTCGGGCTGGAAGATTATCTGACCGTCAAGCACTTCGATGCGATGGCCAAGCTCTGTCTTCTGACCAGCAGCATTGTGCTTTACGCCTACCTGACCGAGTATTTCCTGGCCTGGTATTCGGGTGAGCCGCCCGAGCGCGGATCCTTCTGGAATCGCGTATTCGGTCACTACTGGTGGGCCAACTGGATCATGCTGACGTGCAATGGACTGGTGCCGCTGATGCTCTGGTTCAAGCGGGTCCGAAGATCGATCGCCGCCCTCTTTGCCATCTCGATCTTTATCAATATCGGCATGTGGTTCGAGCGCTATGTCATTATTGTGACCTCGCTGTCACACGAATACGAGCCCTGGGCGTGGGGTCTCTACCGGCCCTCCTACATCGAGATGGGGATTTTGGTCGGGAGCTTTGCCTGGTTCGGCTTCTGGTTCCTGCTCTTCACACGACTTCTGCCACCGGTGGCGATTGCCGAAATGAAGGAAGTGGTGCCGCCGCCACTGCGCCGCAGCGAGGAGGGTGCGACATGACTTCGCAGCGACGACGGGATCAATCCGGGGTCTTTGCGCTCTTTGAACACCTGGATTCCACAATCGAGGCCTGCAAGGCTCTGCGACGGGCCGGATTTCGCAAGCTCAGCGCCTATGCCCCGCTGCCCGAACACCACCTCCTGGAAGAGGGGTTGGGGCATCGCCAGAGTCCGGTGCGGGTCTTTACGCTGGCCGGGGCCCTGACGGGCGCCGCCACCGGATTCGCCTTTACGACCTGGACCTCAATGGACTGGCCCCTCATCACCGGGGGAAAGCCGATCTTCTCGATGCCCGCCTATGTGGTGATCGCCTTCGAGCTTGCCATTCTCTTCGGCGGACTCGCGACGGTAATCGGCCTCTTTATCAATGCCGGGCTTCCGAACCTTCGGCCTGCGGTGGGCTATCACCCGGAGTGCTCCAACGGATCGTTCGGGATTCGCGTGCTGGCACCGGCCGGGCGCACCGCTGCAGTCAAGGAAATTCTCAGTGAATTCGGGCCCAGCGAGCTACGCGACGAGCAGGAGGATTCCGATGGGGAATAGCCTGCGGATTCATGCCGCGCGGCGTTGTCCACGGCCGACCGGTCGGCGGAGAACAGTCCGCAGAATCCGGCCCGGGCGTCTTCCGCTGGTGGCGCTGGCGCTTGTTGTTCTTCTTGCAGGTGGCTGCACGCCCATGGACGATGCGCTGGCGGCTGTTTTCGGGCGCAGCATGCGCGATCAGCGCTCCTTCGATCCCTATGAGCACCCCATGCTTCCCCCCGAGGGAGCGGTGCCGATGGCGGCGGGCAACTACGCGGCCACCCCCTTCGAGGTCAATCTCGGCCAGCCCGCGGGAGCCGGCGATGTGCCGCCGCCCTTCACCCAGTTGGAGATGACCCAGCGGCCCGAGGTTGTGGACACCCTGACCAATCCGGTTGCAATGACGCCGGAATCGCTTGCGCGGGGCCAGGAGCTCTACGAGCGCGTCTGTGTCGTTTGTCATGGACCCGACGGGAATGGCGCGAATGCCTACCTTCTGCCGGTCCATCCGGCACTGCTGGCCCAGAATCTGGCGAGCGACAGGACAATCGACCGCAGCGATGGCTACCTCTACGGGATGATTCGCGTGGGCAGGGCGCTGATGCCTGCCTACGGACACCAGATCGGCCACTACGACCGGTGGCATATCGTCAACTATGTGCGCACGCTGCAGGGACCGGTTGCGGGTGCGGACGAGGCCGAAAACTGAACCGATGAACCGGATTTCGCTTCCCCGCGACATTCCGCTCCGCTACATGGAGCGTGGACGCGCGCTCGACCGGCTTCTGGGTGCCCTGGTGCTGATTGGGGCCGCCACCTTCTTCGTCACGCTGGCCCGCGATGCCGACCTGGCGTGGAAGTCCTATGTCGTCAACTGGAGCTTCTTCACCTCGCTTTCGCTGGGCGGCGTCATGGTGGCGGTGGTGACCTGGATTGTGAAGGCCCGCTGGAACTGGTCGATTCGGCGGGTTCACCAGGCCTGTGCAGCCTTCCTGCCAATCGCCTTTGTCCTCTTCCTGCCCATGCTCTTCAATTTGCGCGAGGACTACTTTCCATGGATCGAGAAGATGGCATACGATCCGATCGTGCAGAAGAAGGCGGCGTATCTCAATATTCCCTTCCTGATCAGTCGCAATCTCGTGGGGGTCATCGCGCTCTTCGCCCTCGCACTCGGGTTTGTCTATCTGGCGTTGCGTCCCGATCTGGGCAGAGCGGCCGAGGCCGAAGCGGGGCAGGCGCCGCACCCCGGGCGCAGCCGCTGGCGGGAACGGCTGACGCGCGGCTGGATGGGGCAGGCGGCCGAAGAGGAGCGCAGCTACCAGCGCATGACCCGTCTGGCACCGCTTCTGGTTCTGGTGTATGCCGTTGTCATGACGATGCTCATCTTCGACTGGGCGATGTCGCTTGAACCGCACTGGTTCTCGACGCTCTTCGGAGGCTGGTACTTCATGGGCGCTATCTGGAGCGGACTGGCCTTCACGGCGGCGATTGCCGTACATATGCGGCGGCGCAACGATGCGGTTGCCGAGCACTTCGGCACGGCGGCGCGCTGGGATCTTGGCAAACTTGTCTTTGCCTTTACCATCTTCTGGACCTACCTCTTCTGGTCACAATATATTGTGATCTGGTACGGGAAACTTCCCTGGGAACAGGCCTGGCTGGCCACCCGCCTGAGCGAACCATGGGGCGCATTTTCGGCTGCCGTGATCGTTCTCTGCTTCGTGATTCCCTTTTTCGGTCTGCTCGGGGTAAAGCCGAAAAAGACCCCGTGGATGCTGCAGGGATTTGCAAAGATTGTGCTGATCGGCATCTGGCTCTGGCATTATATGCTGATCTTTCCCTCTCTTCACCACGAAGGCGCTGCCGTGTTCTCCTGGGCGACGCCGCTGGTGGGGCTCGGCTTCATGGGCCTCTTTCTGCTCTCGATCCGCTGGTTCCTGGCGACATTCCCGGTCATTCAGCTCTGGCAGCCCCCGGTCGATCCCGAACCGCTCGAGGCCGAGGGTCAGGCGGCGGTTACGGCTTCATAGGGGCTCATCCCCCCTTCACCGCTCGCTGTCGTCGTACGCTCCGCCCCGATTGCGCATCTGGTAGCCGATGGAGCGGATCAGGCGGGCTTCGTGGGCATCGAGACGTGTGCGCCCGAAGACCGTACGCACGGTTCGCATGACGCTCTCGGCCTTGCGCGCCCTGAAGAAGTCGATCTGCGCCAATCCGGCCTCCAGCGCCCGGTACATCTCTTCCATGTTGTCGGCGGTTGCAGGTCCGAGCGAACGCTTGCCGACAGGAAGAGACCGGGATTCGCGACCGCTGGCGAGCATCAGTTCGTAGCTGAGCAGAAGAACGGCCTGGGCCAGATTCAGCGATGGGTACTCGGGGTCGGTGGGAATGACCACAACCTCGTGACAGCGGTCGAGCGCCTGATTCGAGAGTCCCCGGTCTTCGCGGCCAAAGACAAGCGCAACCCTTCCTTCGCGAGCTGCGCGAACGACTGCGGGGGCCAGCGCGCGGGGGCGCCGATAGTTGCGCTGGGCGGTTCGCGGTCGCGCCGACGTTCCCACCACAAAGGTTGTGTCTCGAAGCGCGTCGTCCAGCGAGGCCGCCAGATGAATCTTCTCGACAATGCGGTCGGTGCGGTGGGCGATTCCGGTGATGCGCCAGGGGTCGTAGTCGGCCGGATCGACCAGAACGAGCTCCGACAGCCCCATATTGGCCATGGCCCGCACCACGCCGGCGATATTCACCAGTTGACGGGGTTCGTGCAGAACGACTGCGATATTCACGCCGCCCCGCTCGCCGGTTGCTGGAGTCTGCCCGCCAGGAGCAGGGCCGCCACGATCAGAAGGGAGCCGGCCAGGTAGGGAAGGCCCACACCCAGGTCGAAGAGCGCCCCCGCCAGAGCCGTTCCCACCACGCGGGCAAGCGATCCCACACTCTGTCCCAGACCGAGGGTGGCCCCCTGGCGTTGTGCCTCAACCGCGCGCGAGAGCAGTCCCAGAATGCTCGGAACCGTGCCGCCATAGCCGATTGCCACCAGAACAATGCCGGCGATCAGGCCGGATATGGTGGACGAAAGTCCCATCAGAAGAAGCCCGAGCGCAAAGGGAAGGGCGCTGGCCCGGAGGAGGTCGCGTTCGCCGATGCGCGGAGCCGCCCTGCGCACCAGCAATCCCTGGACAAGAGCCGAAACGACGCCGAGGAAGGCGAAGAGGTAGCCGGCCTGGCGGGGACCCATGCCAAAGCGTTCGTCGGCGAGGGGTGAGAGTGTGGGCTGAAGGGTGGAGAAGGCCACGGTCATGGCCAGATAGACGGTCAGGATCAGCAGAATTCGGGGCGACCGGGCCGCCATGCGCAGCGAGGCGCCAAGGTTGAAGCGTGCAGTGCGGCGCTCGGGCTGGCGCGCGCGCGATTCGGGCAGAAAGAAGAGCGCCAGCAGGGTGTTGGCCGCACAGATGGCGGCGGCGGTATAGCCCGGAGCGGTGGGCGAGCCGGGGGTCACGCCCGAGAGGACCGCCCCCAGCATGGGACCGATAACGAAGCCGAAGCCGAAGGCCGCACCGATCAGCCCCATGTTGCCGGCCCGGCCCTCCTGCGGGGTCACATCGGCGATATAGGCCTGGGCGACCGGAATGGTGGAGCCGCCGATTCCGCCCACGATCCGGGAGATGAAGAGCATCTCCAGCGAGCTTGCCCGGGCAAAGACGAGGTAGGCGATTCCGCTGCCCAGCAGCCCCAGAATGAGCACCGGGCGTCTGCCGATGCGGTCGGAGATACGCCCCCAGATCGGGGCCATGAAGAGCTGCACCAGCGAGTAGATGCTGTAGAGCAGTCCCGTTTCCAGACCGCTGGCGCCAAAATCGCGCGCATAGAAGGGAAGGATGGGCAGAACGATCCCGAACCCGATGAGATCCAGAAGAACCGCGACGAAGAGAATCGGCAGCGATCCGCCATCTCTGCCCGTCGGGCTCTGCACGAATCCTGACCGCGAGGACGAACCGGGGGAACTCCTCATGGTACGGGTCTTTCCGGGGCGTCCCGCGTCAGTTGCGTTCCCGCAGCGATCCCTTGAAGTTGCGAATCCCCGATCCCAGCGCTCTGGCAAGGTCGGGAAGGCGCTTCGCACCGAATATCAGTACCAGCACCGCGACCAGAAAGATGATTTCGCGTGGTCCGATCACACCCATAACAGTCTCCCGGGTTGCATGAGCCGCAGAGGGCGCCCTGTCCGCTCAGCCACGGAAGAGATCCTTGGCGATGGTCTGCAACTGCATGTTGGTGGTTCCTTCGTAGATGGTGCCGATCTTGGCGTCCCGGTAGAGCTTTTCGACCGGATATTCGCGGGTAAAGCCGTACCCGCCATGCAGATCAATGCAGAGCGACGACGCCCGCTGCGCAACCTGCGAGGCATACAGCTTGGCCATGGCGGCCTCGCGCAGAAAACGCTTGCCCTCGTCCTTGAGGCGCGCCGCATTGTACACCACAAGCCGCGCGGCTTCAATCTCGGTGGCGATCTGCGCCAGTTGAAACTGGACCCCCTGGAAGTCGGCGACGGGTCGTCCGAACTGCGTCCGCTCCTGCACGTAGCGAAGTGTATGATCGAAGGCTCCCTGCGCCAGCCCCACCATCTGGGCGCCGATTCCGATGCGGCCCTCGTTGAGGGTCTCGATGGCGACTCTGTAGCCGGTTCCGATATCGCCAAGGATCATGTCGCCGGGCACGCGCACATCGTCGAGGATGAGCTCCGTGGTGGAGGATGCGCGAATGCCGAGCTTGTCTTCCTTCCTTCCGACCGCGAATCCGGGCATGTCGCGTTCCACGAGAAAGGCGGTGATTCCCTTGTAGCCGAGCTCCGGGCGGGCATTGGCGAAGACGATATGGAGCCCCGCCTCGGCGCCGTTGGTGATCCACATCTTGCGCCCATTCAGAACCCAGTGATCGCCATCCGGCACGGCCCGCAGCGCGAGCGCAAAGGCATCGGAGCCGCTTCCCGCCTCGGAGAGGGCATAGGCCCCCACGGTATTCGAGGCCAGCAGGGGCAGAAGGCGATCCTGCTGATCGGGGGTTCCCCACCGGAGGAGCGCATTGTTGACCAGGGTATTCTGGACATCGACCAGAACCGCCACTGCAGGATCCACGCGCGACAGCTCTTCGACAACCAGACTGGCCGTGAAGAAGCTGTTCCCGATTCCCCCGTGGCGCTCCGGAATCTCGATTCCCATGAAGCCGAGCTCGAAGAGCATGGAGATCAGCTCGGGGTCGATCTGTTCCTCTTCCTCCATCCGCGAGACCCGTGGCGCGACCTCGGCCCGCGCGAAATCGCGCACCGCTTCGCGAAACATCATCTCTTCATCGCTGAGCGTCGTAAGGGCTGCGGGATGGGTCAGCGTCGTCATATCCGGATTTTCTGCGAGGGGATCGCGGAAGAGGGTGGAGGGCGCAGCCGGGAGGGCATTTGTCGCATAAGCCAGCGCGACCCGAAGGATTGCAGATGATTTCGGGCGCAGTCAAAGGAGACAATCTAGCAGTCCGGGAATAAACATCAAGCGGCATTCGGCGCTCGCTGCGCTTGACGGCTACGCCCCCGACGGCTTTAATTCCGTTGTTTTGCGTTGGGTGGAGACGCCCACCGAACATACACCGAATTTCGGGCCCCGGCGAATGGGCTCCGACAAAACCGGATCCGGTACCGGATCCATCACGCGGACGCGAACCCTCATGTCTCAGATCCCCGAAGGTCTTCACTACACGGAAGAGCACGAATACCTGCAGAAAACCGACGATGACGCCGTCTTTACGGTAGGAATCACCGACTTTGCCCAGGGAGAGCTGGGCGATGTCGTCTATGTCGAGCTGCCCGAACCCGGCGATGTCTTCAGGGCGATGGACATCTTTGGAACGATTGAGGCGGTCAAGGCGGTGAGCGATCTCTACTGCCCGATCAGCGGCGAGATCATGGAGGTGAACGAGGATTTGGAGGGCGATCCGGCACTGGTCAACAGCGATCCCTACGGCGAGGGATGGATGATCCGGCTGCGCGTCCACGACCCCTCCGAGGTGGCGGAGCTTCTCGATGCCGCCGGCTATGCCGCCCACCTCGGCGAATAGATGCAAACTCCAATCCGGCACCAACCGGATTTCGCGGCCCGACACCTGGGCCCGGATCCGGAATCGGTGCGGCAAATGCTCGAGGTTGTGGGCTGCGAGAGCCTGGATCAGCTTGTGGACGAGGCGGTTCCCGCCGGAATCCGCTTCCGCAGCGATCTGGAGATCCCCGAGGGCGTTCCCGAAGCCGAATTGCTGACCCGGCTGCGCAGGATCGCCGGGCGCAACGAGGTGTGGCGAAGCTATCTGGGCATGGGGTATTCGGGGACGATTACCCCCGGCGTCATTCAGCGGAACATTCTTGAGAATCCCGGATGGTACACGCAGTACACCCCCTACCAGGCCGAGATCGCCCAGGGACGACTGGAGGCGTTGCTGAACTTCCAGACCGCGATCATGGACCTGACCGGTTTCGAGATCGCCAACGCATCGCTCCTGGACGAGGGAACCGCCGCAGCCGAAGCAATGTCGATGATCTACGGGAGGGCGCGCCGCGGGAAGACCGCCTTCCTGGTGGCTGCCGACTGCCATCCGCAGACGATCGGGGTGGTACAGACGCGCGCCGAACCCCTCGGCATTGAGGTGCGGGTGGGGCCGGTCGAGGACTTTGCCTTCGGGCCCGAGGTCTTTGCCGCGCTGGTGCAGTATCCGGCCACCGATGGACGAATACGCGACTACACGCAGCTCTGCAGCGAAGCCCGCGAAGCCGGAAGCCATGTGGTGGTGGCCGCCGATCTTCTGGCGCTGGCCCTGCTGACGCCGCCGGCCGAGTTCGGCGCGGACGTGGCCGCGGGGAGCGCCCAGCGCTTCGGCGTTCCGATGGGATACGGCGGACCTCACGCAGCCTACATTGCCTGTGGCGACCGCTTCCGCCGCCAGCTTCCGGGCCGCATTATCGGCATCTCGCGCGACCGGGCGGGTCACCCCGCGCTTCGCATGGCGCTACAGACCCGGGAACAGCACATCCGCCGCGAAAAGGCGACCTCCAACATCTGTACGGCCCAAGTTCTGCTGGCGGTGATGGCCGGAATGTATGCGGTCTACCATGGCCCGCAGGGAATCCGCCAGATCGCCCGGCGCGTTCGCAAGCAGACCGCGACGCTCGCCCGCACGCTGGCCGCCTCCGGCAACGAAATCATTCACGACAGCTTCTTCGACACCCTGCGCATTCGCCCGGCCGCCGGGACAAATACGGCTCTGGCCCGGGCCGCAACGATGCGGATCAATCTGCGCGACTTCGGCGACGGCACCCTGGGCGTTGCCCTCGATGAAACCGTGACCCCCGCCGATCTCGACGATCTGACGACCGCCTTCGGCCGCAGCGATGTCGCCCCTGGTCACGCCAACGATGTCGCCGCCGGCTTCGAGCCCGATCCCTATCCCGACCCGCTCCGGCGCACCAGTTCCTACCTCACGCATCCCGTCTTCAACTCCTATCGCTCCGAAACGGAGATGCTGCGCTATATGCACCGCCTGGAGTCGCGCGACCTGTCGCTCAACACCAGCATGATTCCGCTCGGGTCCTGTACGATGAAGCTGAATTCCACCACCCAGATGACTTCGGTGACCTGGCCCGAATTCGGTCGTCTTCACCCCTTTGCACCCCCCGCGCAGGCCGCCGGCTACATGCAGATCATGACCGAATTGCGGAGCTGGCTGGCCGGGATCAGCGGTTTGCCCGCCGTTTCGTTGCAGCCCAACTCGGGGGCGCAGGGCGAGTACACGGGACTTCTGGTGATTCGTGCGCGTCATCGGGCCCAGGGGCAGACGCACCGCGACGTCTGTCTGATTCCCTCGTCGGCGCACGGAACCAACCCGGCCAGCGCGGTGATGGCTGGTATGCGGGTGGTGGTCGTGAAGTGCGATCAGCGCGGCAATGTCGATGTCGAGGATCTGGCCGCCAGGGCCGCCGAGCACTCCGATCGTCTGGCGGCCGTCATGGTGACCTATCCCTCGACGCATGGCGTCTTCGAGGAGCGGATTCGCGAGATCTGCGAGATCATCCACAGTCACGGTGGCTACGTATACCTCGATGGCGCCAACCTGAATGCACAGGTGGGGCTGTGTCGCCCAGGCGACTACGGCGCCGACGTCATTCACATCAACCTGCACAAGACCTTCGCCATTCCCCACGGCGGCGGCGGCCCCGGCATGGGTCCGATCTGCGCAACGGCAGAGCTGGCTCCCTATCTGCCCGGCCACCCCGTCATCGAAACCGGCGGCGACAGCGCGATCGGTCCGGTCGCGGCGGCGCCCTGGGGCAGCGCGAGCATTCTGCTGATCTCGTGGGCCTACATTGCCCTGCTGGGTCGCGAGGGGGTCACCGAGGCCACCCGCCTGGCGATTCTCAATGCCAACTACATGGCGATGCGGCTCGAGAACCACTTCGATGTACTCTACTGGTGGGGGGCCGGGAGCGGTCGCGTGGCGCACGAGTTCATTATCGACATCCGACCGCTGCGCAAGGCGACCGGCATTACCGAGGAAGATGTGGCCAAGCGCCTGATGGATTACGGATTCCATGCGCCCACGGTCGCCTTCCCTGTGGCGGGAACCCTGATGATCGAACCCACCGAGAGCGAATCCAAGGCTGAACTGGATCGGTTCTGCGATGCGCTGATCGCCATCCGCGAGGAAATCCGCGCAGTGGAGAATGGCGAGCAGGATTCTGCCGACAATCCCCTCAGGAACGCCCCCCACACCGCCGCCGCAGTGACCGCCGACCGCTGGACGCATCCCTACAGCCGCACCCAGGCGGCCTTCCCGGCTGCGTGGCTGCGCGAACACAAGTTCTGGCCCCATGTGGGACGAGTCGACAATGCGCACGGCGACCGCAACCTGATCTGTAGCTGCGCCCCCATCGAGGCGTACGACGAACGCTGAAGCCGAGAGGAGAACGAATCCCGCCATGGCCCGACTCACATTTCATGGACAGTCCACCTTTACAGTCGAAATGGACGACGGAACCCGCCTCGTGATCGATCCCTTCTTCGACGACAACCCCCTGGCCGAGGTGAAGCGCACCGAGGTGGGGGCGGTCGATCACATTCTCTGCACGCACGGCCACTTCGACCACTTTGCCGATGCCATTCCGCTGGCCCGCGAGACCGAGGCCACCCTGATCTCCACCTTCGAGATCGTAGCCTTCGCCGAGACCCAGGGGGTGGAGAAGGGGCATCCGATGCATATCGGTGGCGGTTTCACCTTTCCCTTCGGGCGGGTGAAGATGACGGCGGCGCTGCACGGGGGACAGATCCACGGCGATACCACGGGGCAGTTCACCACGGTGCCGGGCGGGTTTTTACTGGAGCTCGACGGCAGACGCATCTACCACGCCGGCGACACCGCCCTCCTGATGGACATGCAGCTTCTGCGCGGCAAGGTGGATGTGGCGATTCTGCCGATTGGCGACAACTTCACCATGGGGCCCGAGGACGCGGCCGAGGCGGTGGGCTTCATTCAGCCCGAGGTCGTGATTCCGATGCACTACAACACCTGGCCGCTGATTGAGCAGGATCCCGAGCGCTTTCGCGATCTGGTGGGCGACCGGGCGCGGGTGGAGGTGCTTCGGTCCGGCGATGTTTTTGCTCCGTAAATGACCGAACTTCGGCAATCCACCGATCGGGATCGCCCGACGGCCCGCAGGATCCGGCGTACCGCGTCGGCTCTGCAGATCGACGACGCGGCGCGCGAATGGCGCGTGGTGGTGGATGCGGCGCTCTCCGGGGCGGCCAACATGGCGCGCGATCACGCCCTTGCGGCGGCGCTCCGGCCCGGAACCGGAACCGTACGCTTCTACCGCTGGCGCAGGGCCACGCTCTCTCTGGGTCGCAACGAGCCCGTCACCCCCGCCTACCGCCGCTTTCTGCGCGAAAGGCCCGAAGCCGAACTGGTGCGGCGCCCGACCGGTGGCCGCGCTGTGATTCACGATCGCGAGTTGACCTATGCGGTGGCGCTTCCGGCCAGAGCCTTTGGCGGACCGCGGCGCGCCTACCGAAAGGTGAGCGAGGGACTGGTGCTGGGGCTGAGGCGGCTGGGGGCAGAGGCCCGAATGGCAGAGGGCAGGTCGTTTCCCCCCGATGCCGGGCCGTGCTTTCGGGAATCGGCGGCGGGCGAGGTCGTGGTCGGGGGCCGGAAGATTGTGGGGAGCGCCCAGCTTCGCATGGGAGACGCGCTGTTGCAGCATGGCTCGCTTCTGCTGGTTGCCGATCAGGAGCCTTTGCTGGCAGCGACGGGGGACGGGAGCAGATGGAAGGCCACAGCGGAGGAGCGGTGGCAGGGCGGAGCGCCGGACGCCGGGGCCGAAGTGGGTGCCGCCGGGGCCGTGACCCTTGCCGAGGTGCTCGCCGAGATTCCGCCCTGGGAGCGGCTGGTGGAGACGCTTGCGGAAACGCTGGCCGAGACGCTGGGGGGGCGGTGGAGCCGGGGGGGAATGACCGCCCGCGAACTGCATCTGGCCCGGAAGATGGAACAACGCTACGCTTCGGGGGAATGGACTTGGACGCGCTGATGCTCGCGAATGCCGGATGCGCCGGAAAAAGTTGACACCGCCACGCGACAGGCTCCATAATGGTCGCCGGTTGCACTTCGGGTCCCTGACCCGTAAACTCATGACCGCGCAAAGAGGCGCAGTCGCAGACTACCAACATCGCAGGATCGACCGCAGGAGGTTTCCTTGGCCACCATGATGACCATTCTCGACGTATTGCTTCAGCTTCCCGGGATTGACAGTCCGGATCTCACCTTCACCGAACAGATGGCGCAATCCTGGGACGACGCGGGAATCATGCGTTGGCCCCTGGCCCTCTGTGTGGTGGTGGGCTTCATCGTGATCTGCTGGAAGCTGGTCGATCTCATTCGGAAGGGTGGATCCACCCGGCGCATTCTGCGGGCTGTGGACGAGCGGCTTGCAGAGCAGGACATCAAGGAAGCCCTCGAGATCACGCGCGAATCCAGCTCGCCGGCCGCCAACATTCTTCATGCCGGCCTGGACCGTCGGGACGAGGGGACCGATCGCGTCACCAAGGCGATCGAAAATCAGGGGCTGATCGAACTCTCCAAGCTTGAGGGCGGGCTCGTGGTTCTCGCGACGCTGACCAATGTCGCGCCCCTGCTCGGCTTTCTCGGAACGGTGATGGGCATGATCGAGGCCTTCCAGGCGATCGAGCTGGCGGGCGAGGTGGACGCCACCACCGTTGCCGGCGGCATCAAGGTGGCGCTGACCACAACCGCAGCCGGTCTCGCGATCGCAATCCCGGTGAGCATCGCGCACAACTTCTTCGTCTCCCGCATCGACCACCTGGTGATCGATATGGAGGAATCGGCGCAGAAGATGATCGACTCGCTCTTCGCCATGCGTTCGGGGGCCGCCAGCGGCGACTGATTCCGCCCTTTCAGCCCGGCTCATGGCTTCGCGCGCGTGCCGAACGCGGTGAAGCGCCGGGCTGGGCAGGGTGCTTCCGAGAGCACAGGAGCCGCAAAGATGACGACGAGCCAGGGGTTGCCGAAGTGTGCAGCCGCCTGGCTCGTCCTTTCGGTGCTTCTGGGTGCCGCCGCCGGGGCACAGAACGCCCCGGCGGTTCAGGATCGCGATCGGCGTGTCGTTCTTCCCGATTCGGTCGGTCGCGATCTTGCCAATGGCCGCTACTGGAAGGCGGCCCTTGTGCTCGAAGAGCTTCTGGATCCGCTGGAGTTGGCCTCGGCAGCCGACCGGCTGATCCTCGCTGAGGCCCAGGCCGGGTGGCGAAACTGGCGGGGGGCGCTCGCCACCCTCACCGCCGCCGGAGTGGACACGGCCTACGCACCTGCGGAGTTCTGGTACACCCTGGGCCGGGTGCGCGTTGCCACCGGCGATCGGGGGGGTGCCGCTGCCGACTTCCGCCGCTTTTTGGAGGCTGCCGAGGGGAGCGCTGGGGAGCGCGACATCGCCACCGCTGACGATGCCGAAGTGGCGGAGCTGGTGGCGCGTTCCTTCCTGGCGCTGACTGCGGCCGAGAGCGGCCTCTACGGCGAGGCGCTGGAAAAAAGCGGCGACATTGCGGCCCGTTCGCCCGGGACCGGGAAGTGGCTGGTGCGGGAAATTGCGCATATGGCGAGCGAATTGGGGGCGCCGGCGACTGTGGCGCACGCCCTGGCCGGGCTCGACGACCCCTACCGGGGCCCGGAGTGGTGGATACTGGAGGTCGATGCCTGGGCGCAGGCCGGCGACACCGCGCGCGCCCTTGAGCTGCTGATCGATAGCGCTCCATTGGTAGGGGCCGCTGCCTCTGTTGCCGCGCTGGACCGGGAGTGGCGCTTTCGCCTGGCGATGGACGACAGAGCGGGGGCGGTGGCCGCAATGGAGGCCCGCCTGGAGCGTACAACCACGGGCGCCGGGGCGGTGGAGGCGGCACGCTCCCACTGGCGGCTGGCCGAGGGCTCGGGGGCGGCGGTGCTGAAGCGGGTGGCCGCGGCCCTTTACGGCGGTGAAGAGTACGGCCTGGCGGTGCGCGCCTGGCGGCTGGCCGTGGAGCGCGGAGCCGAATTGACCGGGTTGGAGCGCCTGCGACTGGCCCGCGCCTACAACGGAAGTGGTGACCGCGACAGCGCAGTCAGGGTGTACCGGCAGCTTTCGACTTCCGACGATGCGGCGGTGGGGGCGGAAGCTCTGCGCGCCTGGCGCAGGATCCGGCTTGCACAGGGACGCCATGGCGATGCGGCGACGCTGGAGAGGTGGCTGCTCGAGCGCTATCCCTCGTCGCCGGAGGCCCTCGATGTGGTCTTCTTCCGCGCCGAGGAGCACCGCGATGCAGGCCGCTTCGACGAGGCCGTCGCCGATTACCGCCGCGCATCCGAAATGCGGCCCGCCGCGAGCCGGGCCGGCCTTGCACGAATGCGCTGGGCCCAGCTTCACCTGTCGCGTGGCGAACATGCCGAGGCGGCTCGGCTTTTCCGGGCCTATCTGGAGCGTTTTCCGAACGGTCGGCGCTGGGAAGAGGCCAGCTACTGGGCTGCGCGCGCGGCCCGAATGGCGGGGGACAGCGTCGGAACGGGCGCTCTTCTGGCCAGAATCGGGCATGAGAGTCCCCTGTCGTATTACGCCGACCTTGCAGCCCAACTGGCGGGAACCGGCACGGCCCACCTTGATGCCCTGCTTGCCCACAATTCCCCGGAGACAAACCCCGCCGCCCTCGCGCTGCCCCCGTCGATGCAGGATTGGCTGACTGCGGAGCTGCGGGTGTTGGAGGTTCTGGACGAGATCGGGCTGGAGGACGCCGCCGCCGGTCAGGTCGCACTTCTCAGGGCCGGTGTGGCCGATTCTCCTGCGGCCACCCTTGTCCTGGCCCGGGCCTTCAACGGCAACGGACGGTCGATCGATGGAATCGGACTGGGGCGCGCGCTGCAGGAAGGGGGAATGGCGTGGAACCGCGATCTTCTGGAGGTCGTCTATCCCTTTCCGCACCGAAATCTGATCTTCGCCCGTGCCCTGGAGACCGGGGTCGATCCCTGGCTGGTTGCGGGTCTGATCCGTCAGGAAAGCGCCTTTGTCGAAGCGATCGGGTCGGTGGCGGGCGCGCTCGGCCTGATGCAGGTCATGCCTGCAACCGGAAGGGAGCTTGCGCGTGCCATTGGGCCTGCCGGATACGAAACCGAATCGTTGCGGACAGCCGAGGTGAATGTCCACCTGGGCACACGCTACCTGGCCGAACTCATGCAGCGCTACGACGGCGATCTGCGCCTGATGCTCTCGGCCTACAACGCCGGTCCCACGCGGGCCAACCGCTGGCGCAACTTTCCGGAATTTGCCGATGCCGACCGCTTTGTGGAGCGAATCCCCTTTTACGAAACCCGCAACTATGTGAAGAGCGTGTCGCGCAATCGGACTCTCTATCGCTGGCTGTACGGAACCCCGTTGCACCCATGACCGGACCCCACGGCTGAATGTGCGCTGCGCCTGCGGAGCGTCCCCGCCTCTTCCTGATTGACGCCTACGCGCTCATCTATCGTTCCTACTTTGCCTTCATTCGCCGCCCTCTCACCAATTCCCGCGGCGAAAACACCTCGGCACCTTTCGGCTTTGCCAACTTTCTCTACGGCATCCGCGACGACCATGCCCCCGACTACCTGGCCGTGGTCTTCGATGCGGGATACAGCCGCCGCGAGGAGATCTTTCCCGCGTACAAGGCAACGCGCAGTGAGATGCCGCAGGAGTTGCGCGACAGCCTGCCGCGAATCCGCGAGCTGGTTGAGGCATTCGGCGACTGCACAATCGAGCTGGAGGGGTGGGAGGCAGACGATGTAATCGGGACGCTGGCGCGACGTGCGGTGGCGAAGGGGTTCGAAGCGATCATCGTTTCGGGCGACAAGGACTTCTATCAACTGCTGGGCGAAGGGGTTTCGTTGCTCAACCCGGGGCGGGGCGGGCCGCAGGGAGTGGCGGCCGAGATGGTGACGAGCGAGGGGGCGGTGGCAAAGTTTGGGGTCGAGCCGGGTCAGATGGTGGATTTTCTGGCTCTGGTGGGCGACAGCTCCGACAATGTGCCTGGTGCGCCGGGAATCGGGCCCAAGACCGCGAAGACGCTGTTGCGCGAGCATGGCACACTGGATGCGCTCCTTGCGGCGGCGCCCGACCTTCGTGCGAAGCGCCCCCGGGAATCTCTGCTGGGCCACCGCGACCAAATTTTGCTGTCGCGCGAGCTTGTGACCATTCACACCGATCTGCCGGTTCAGGTGGAGTGGGCGGATTTGCGGGTGGGCGAGCCCAATAGCGATCGCCTGCGCTCTCTCTTTGTGGAGCTGGAGTTCCGCACGCTGGTTGAGCGCATCGATGCAGAGGCCAGTGGAGGTGGTGTTGAGGTTGGCGAGGGTGTTGAGGAAGGGGTGGGGGATGCGGAGTACATTTTGGTGAGCGATCCGCGCACACTTCCGGAGATTGCCCGGGCCTGTCGGGAAGAGGGGATGGTGGCCATCTCCATTCTGACCACTACGCTGAACCCGATGCGGGGCGAGATCGCCGCAATCGCACTTGCGGCCGATCCCTCGCGCATCTTCTATCTTCCCCTTGCGCATAGCGCCGAAATTTCACTGGAAATGGACGATTCCGCCGCTCCGGCGACGCACAATCTTCCACCCATTGACAGTTCGCGGCTCGAGCCGATCCGGGCCCTGCTCGCCGATCCCGCAATTGCCAAGATCGGCCACGACCTCAAGGCCTCCTGGGTTGCATGCCGACGCAAGGAAATCGATCTGGCCGGGCCCCTTCACGATGTCATGATTGCATCCTATCTGCTGGATCCCGGTCGCCGTCACCGCGATCTGCCCAGCCTTGCATCGGACATCCTGGGACGGACGCTCATTCCGCAAAACCAGCTTCTGGGCAAGGGACGCAAGCGGCGCGACTATGGCGAAATCGGGGCCGGGACCGCTCACGCCTTCGGGTGCGAGCGGGTCGAGGCGTCGCTGCTGCTTCGGAGTGTGTTCGCGACCCATCTCGCTGCACAACCGGAGCTGGACAAGCTCTTTGCAGAGCTGGAGATGCCGCTGATTCCCATTCTGGGCGAAATGGAACACAACGGAATTGCAATCAATGCCGAATTCTTTGCAGGGATGAGCAAGCGTCTGGGCAGGGAGTTGGCGATGATTCGTCAGGATATTCACAGCGTCGCCGGCACCGACTTCAATATCAATTCCACACTGCAGCTTCGCGAAGTTCTATTCGAGCGGCTCGGTCTTCCGGTTCTTAAGCGTACACGCACCGGTCCATCCACCGATTCCTCCGTTCTGGAACAGTTGGCGATGGAGGGGCACGAGCTTCCCCGCCTTATGCTTGACTATCGACAGCTTGAAAAATTGCGCAATACCTATGTCGATGCCCTGCCGACCCTTGTCAATTCAACAACCGGCCGCATTCATACAACCTTCAATCAGGCGGTCGCCGCAACCGGGCGCCTGTCCTCGTCCGAACCCAACTTGCAGAACATTCCCGTGCGTACATCGCTGGGACGCGAGATCCGAAAGGGATTCGTGGCCGGCCGGGGCGCCCGTCTCCTGACCGCCGACTACTCGCAGATCGAGTTGCGCATTCTTGCCCATTTTTCGGAAGACGAAGTCTTTGTGCAAGCCTTTCGGCAGGGCAAGGACGTTCATCGCGAAACTGCTGCGGTTCTCTTCGATGTGCCTGTGGAGAATGTGACGGGCGAGATGCGTGCCCAGGCCAAGGTTGTCAACTTTGCCACGCTCTATGGACAGGGGCCTTTCGGGCTTGCACAACAATTGGGAATTTCGATGGCCGAAGCCAAACGCTTTATTGCACACTACTTCGAGCGCTTTGCGGGAGTGCGCGATTTTCTTGATCGCCAGGTGGAGCAGGCGCGCGCGTCGGGCCATGTCGAAACTCTGCTGGGCAGAAGACGCCAGATTCCGGAGTTGCAGGCCCGGTCCTGGAATGTGCGTCAATTTGGTGAACGTGTGGCCCGCAATACGCCGATCCAGGGAACCGCAGCCGATCTGATCAAGGTGGCGATGATCCGGGTGGCCGGGGCGCTGGCCAACGCCACCGGGGTGCGCATGCTTCTGCAGGTCCACGACGAACTTGTCTTTGAGGTGGAAGAGGAGAAGATGGCGGCCACAACGCAGATGGTGGTCGGGGCGATGGAGTCGGCGCTGACCCTGAAGGTGCCTCTGCAGGTCGATACCGGAACCGGGCAAAGCTGGTACGACTGCAAGGGATAGACAAGGAGAAGGATACGACCCGGCCCTGCGCGACGGCCCCGGGCGATTGCAATTGCGACCCGGCGGAAACGATGTGGTCGTTCAGATCTCCACAGCCTGAAATCGCGTGCGGAGTTCCTGCGCGAGGTCGTAGAGACGCCGGTGACGGACCGGAGGGCCATCCCCGGACACGACAGTCCATTCGCCGCCCTCCCGATCGGGCACAACCACGCGAAGCCGGGGCGCCTGCCCGTCCCCCTCCCAGACGTGCACACCCTCTCGCTCCAGGGTTCGTGCCGTCCAGTCGCGCGCCAATCCGTCTCCTATGAGCTCCACCTCGCCCACGCCATGCCGGTGCACGCGGAATGCGCCTCGTGCGCGATCGAAATCGACCCCTTCACTGGCGAATGCCTCCTCGAATGCGCCGCTGAGCACAAGATCTTCGGGGGCACCGGTTGCCAAGAGTCCGCCCTTCGAAAGGAGCCAGACGTGATCGGCCACCTGGAGCGCAAGCTCAAGATCGTGCGTAGACAACAGAACCGCACGGCCGGTTTCGCGCACGACGCGCCGAAGAAGCCGCATTGTATCGACCCTGCGGGGGAGGTCGAGGAAGGCGGTGATTTCATCGAGGATCATCAGCCGCGGTTCCTGCGCCAGGGCGCGCGCCATCATCACCCGCTGCCGCTCGCCATCGCTCAGATCGCTTACGTATCGATCCGCCAGCTCCTGCGCTCCGACCTGCTCGATACACTCCCGAATGACCTCGTGGTCGCGACCGGAGAGCCTGCCGGACCATTTGGTGTGCGGGTAGCGACCGAGCCCGACGAGGGCATGTGCGGTGAGGAGACCCGCCTCCACTCTCTCGGTGAGCACGACGCCGACTCGCTGCGCGCGCTCCCGGGCCGGCATGGAGTGGATGTTATCGCCATCCACAAGCACCCGCCCGGCGAGGGGAGGCTGCATTCCGGCCACGGTCCGCATCAGGGTGGATTTGCCGGCTCCGTTGGGCCCCAGCAGGCACACCAGCTCTCCTGCGCGCAGCTCCAGCGAGATGTCGGCAGCGAGAACGGTCTCGTTGCGTCTGCTCCTGTAGCCGATCGAGAGTCGCTCGATTGTGAGCATTGCGATGTCCTAAAGGGCCATGCTGCGCATTTGCCGATTGCGCAGGACGACGCCGATGACGATGGGCGCTCCGATCAGCGCGAGTACGGCGTTCAGATGAAGGACGTGGCGCTCCCAGGGCAGGTGCACGATCAGATCTGCGAAGAGACCCAGCAGCGAACCCATGAGCATGGCGGCGGGCATCAGGACCCGGTGATCGGAGGTGTTCAGGAGGCCGCGTGCCATGTGCGGAACAATCATCCCGGCGAAGAGAACGGGGCCGCAGTACGCCGTCACCGGGGCCGCGAGGATGACTGCTCCGGCGAGGGCCGATAACCGCGCCCGCTCCACCGACAGGCCCAGGGTGCCGGCATACCGTTCGCCCAGGAGGAGCGCATTGAGCGGCTTCACGATCAGGAGCGATCCCGCGAGCCCGATCGCAACCAGGGGCAGCAGCACGGGAAAGTGATCCCAATACACGCCTGCGAAGCTGCCGTCGTTCCATGAGGCGAAGACGCGCCCCTGGGTCTCGGTTGTGAAGTGGAGGATCACGCTGACCATTCCTTGCGCGAAAAATCCCAGCATGAGTCCGAGCACCAGGAGTGTGACCGTGCTCACGCGCCGGGCAACGGAGGCGATGATCGCCATGACTCCGCCCGCTCCCGCGAAGGCTCCGACGACGATCCCGAGATCGCTGAGGAAGCTCAGCCGGGAGAGAAACCCGGAACCGACCACGGCTCCGGTGGCCACGACCAGGGCCACGCCGAGTTGAGCGCCGGCGGTCAGGCCGAGTGCCCACGGCCCGGCGAGGGGATTGCGGAAGAGGGTTTGGAGCTGGAGGCCGGCTGCACCGAGTGCCGCTCCTCCGACAAGCGCCGTAATGGCCCGCGGGATACGGAGCTCGAAGAGTATGGTGCGCCAGGCGGTCTGGTCGATCCCGGCACCGACGAGATAGCGAATCACCTGATCGGGTGGAATGCGAACCGAACCGATCATCAGCTCGAGAACGAACACGCCTGCAACGCCCCCCACAAGGAGCAGAAAGATCACCGGGCGGAGGGTCGTCCGAAGGCCTGCATCCGGGAGCCCCGCTGGCGCAGACGCTTCGGTCGCCCGATTCATCGGGTTCGCTCCAGAGGCGCGATCCATGCAAAGTGGTGGTCAGGAAGCCGGGTGGGGTGGAGGAGCGCGATCAGATCTGCGAGGACCGAGGTCGGATCGACCTGAGCGCCCTCGTACCAGTCGTCGCCCCCCTGCCCGGGGCGGGTGCGAACACGGTGGTGATACACCCTGCCTTCGCGGTAGGCGGGGATCTGTTCGAGGTATGCACGCGGAGGCCAGCGTTCGTCGGTACGATCCCATGTGATCCAGTACTGTGCCCGGGTCGCGGCGATCAGGAACTCTTCGTCCGTCATCGGGATTCCCTCGCTGAACCCCCCTTCCCCCTCTGTGACTCCGGCGGAGGCGTCACTGAGGACGTTCTCTGCGCCGGCATCGTTCAGGAGCTCGGACTCCAGCGAATTTCGGTGCACCATCCAACGGTCTCCACTGCGGAAGGCCCAAATCGCCGGAATGGGAGAGACGTCGGCGACTCGTGCAACGAGCGAGTCCCGTCGGGCACGCGTCTCGCGAAAGAGACGATCCGCTTCCGCCTCTGCGCCGAGGAAGAGACCGAGATAGCGGATCCACTCGGCCCGTCCCAGGTAGCTCCGCTCCGCCCACGCGAAGACCGGCGCGACCGGAACCCCGACATCTCGCAGCCGTTCGTACTGCCGGGCGTGCTCAAGGCTTGCGACCCGGAAAAAGGCCGCTTCAATCTCTTCGGTCAGGAGGAACTCGGTATTGGTGGTTCGATGCAGCGCGCTCCCCACCGCGCCCAACTGCCCGCTCTCGACCATCTGCTGGATGTCGAGGTCGTAGATCCCGGTCCCTCCGATTCCCCGAAGCCGGTCAAGTCGTCCCAGGAGCTTCACCCGGAGCGCATCGGCATCCCGATTGACAGTGACCCTCTCTACCGGAACCTCAAAGCGCGGGGCCGATTCCAGCTCCGGTGGCAGAGGGGGGCGGGTGCCGCGCGCCACGAGCACCATCCGGTCGACGTTGTCCGCCCAGAGGCGTTCGGCGCCCTCTTCGAGTGCGGAGGGGTCGGGCGAAGCATGGATGACCCGGTAACCGGGCCCCGCAGAGACCGTGAAGCCCGTCGCGAATTCGATGTTGGGGACTGCAGGAACGGGGAACTCCCCGGTGAATCCGCTGTCCACCGGGGAGCTGTCCGCTTCGTCGCCTGCATCGCACCCGAGAGCTGCCACGATGAGCAGGACGGCGACATTCCGAGTCATCAACGGAGCACGCCGGTGCCCCACGACACACTCATCTCGAATGAACGGGGCGGGGCGGGAAGACCCACGGCCGTTCCTTCGCCACCAGACAGATAGTACCGCCGGTCTGCCAGATTCCGCCCGTTCAACTGCAGCCGCAGGCCATTGGCCAGGGAGTAGCCCACCATTGCTTCGAAGCGATGATAGCCCCGCAACATGCGGGTGTCGGCGTAGCTGGTGAATGCCTTCCACTCCGACTGGAAGAAGACTCCCGCACCGGCCGAGAGTCCATTCGTGAGAGCTCCGCGCAGCCATATGCTTCCATGGTGACGGGGTGCGCCTCCCAGGCCGTGTCCGGTCTCGTAGACATCATCCTCGAGGACGGCACCGTCGGTGAAGCCGTACGATGCGATTGCGCTGACCGCTCCCGTAAGGCGCCCCAGGAGATCGATCTCGAAGCCGCGGCTGCGCTGAATCCCGCTCTGTACCCGATAGAACCCGCCCTCGGGGGGGTAGACGAAGCTGATCATCCCGGTGCGCCGAAGATGATAGAGGGCGACCGTGGTGGAGAGGCGCCGATCGAGAAGGTCGGTTTTCAGCCCGACCTCGAACTGGCGGCCGAAGTTGGGATCGAAGGCGTTCCCATCGCGATCGACCGAGAGCGTGGGAGCGAAGGCCTCGCTCATCGACCCATAGATCGAAACGTCGGGTGTCACGCGGTGGACGACTCCCACGGATGTGGTAAGCTCCTGGTCCGAGAAATCCTCTTCCGTGCCGTCGTCGCGATCAATGGTCAATTGATCGAAGGTTGTGTATCGCAGGCCGAGCTGAAGAACGAGCGCATCGCCGAGGGCGATCTGGTCCTGGGCGTAGATCCCGAGCATGTCCACCGACTGGTCCTCGACCGCGAATGGCGACGGCGCAACAGCACCGGTGTAGCGCGGCGAGAAGATGTCGATCGGATCCACCCGGCCGCGAAGCCGCTCTTCCAGCCGGGTGGTGGAGTATCCATCGAGTCCCACTGCGATCCTGTGAGAGGTTGGCCCGAGCTGGAGTCCGCCGACCAGCCCGGCATCCCAGAAGAGCGTCTCGAGTTCCTGCTGGCGGAAATCGGTGCGGCGGCCCAGCGTTCGGCCGTCGTCGCCAAGACGGCGGAGGTCGACCCGGTTCGCGTTCCGCTCGTTGTTCGACCAACTGGTGACGATGCGGGTGCTCCAGCTTCCGCCAATCCCCTGCTCGAATCTTGCCAGGATGGCGTTTCGTGAACGATCTGCCGGTACGTCGGGCTCTCCGAGGAAGCGGTTGTTCGGCTGCTCGTCCAGGCTCGCGAGGGTGGGTGCGGGCGCGAACAGACCTTCGTCGAGGAGTCCCTCTTCGCTCTTGAACTCGGCCTCCACGGTCAGCGTCGTGGCAGGACCGGCGTTCCAGGTGATGACGGGGGCGATGAAGCGGGTGCGCCAGAAGACCTCGTCGCGGTAGCTGTCGCGGTTCTCGAAGTGGACGTTAACCCGATAGAGAAGCGGCCCGAAGAGACGACCGGTCGCGTCGAGACGCCCATCGATGCGTCCAAAGCTCCCCCCTGCAATCCGGAGTTCGGTTCCCGTCGCTCCGAGAGGCTGCTTGGTCCGGAGGTTGATGACGCCGCCAGGGTCGAGTTGGCCGTAGAGGACGGTGGCCGGCCCCTTCAGAACCTCTACCCGATCTGTGTTTGCGTCGAGGAGCTCGCCGAACTTCGATACCTGCACCCCGTTGCGGCGGAAGTTGCCATTGCTGTTCGAGTAGAATCCGCGCGCAGCGAAGGTGGAATATTCGCCATTGATCGAGCTCGCCTGGATGAGCCCGCTCACGTTCCTGACGACATCTTCGAGGCTGACCGCGGCCTGCTGTTGGATGACGGCTCCCGGCACGAGGCTGATTGCCTGGGGCGTTGCGAGGAGTTCGGTTTCGGCCTTCGTGGCCACACGGGAACGGGCCGCGCTCACAGTCAGTCCGTCGACTCCGAGCGGATCGACCTCGAGCCGGATCTCGATCTCCATGAGGTCGGTGTCGGCTGTGATGGACATGCGGGATGATTCGTACCCGACAGCCGAAACGACCAGGGTCCGGGCTCCCTCAGGGACGCTGTATATGGTGAAGCGTCCGTCGGCATCGGTCGAGGCTCCCTGGTTCGCGGGCTCAATTCGCACGCTCGCCAGGAGGATCGGTGCGCCGGAGTCTGCGGCCCGCACGGTTCCACTGACGGTAACGTCCTGCTGCGCGCCCCATTCGGTGACCGCGACAGGGGGCGGACTCGCGCCAAGCGCCGTGGGCACGCCGGCGAGGAGTATGCCGAAGAGGAGTGCGAGAGAGGGGAAGCGCGTCTTCAATATCTGCATGGGTTCAATATTCCTTTTGGGGACAAAGGGAAAAGCTGATGATTGGGGGCAAGGGAAGCCGGATGTCCGGGTCGCCTTGCCCCGTCGGAGCAGGCAGAAGAGGGTCGCCGCCCCGGTCACAACAGACGTGCCGGGTGACGTGGGGTTTTCTCTCCTGCCAAGTGTGCGCGTCGATTGCGCAGCCGCCGATGAAAGCTCCGGCCAGACCTGGAGGTCGGCCCGAAAGCTTCGCGCTATGCAGAGGGGGGAGCGCGGCTCCGGTGGGGAGAGAAGTGGAGTGCCGCCGGGGCCTCCCGGTCGCTCGTTGCCATGGAGGCCCGGGATGAGGCCGGGTGAGCGGGATCCGGCGTGTACGATCCGGTCGTGTAGCCGGGCGCTTCGGCCAGTTGGCATACGGAACAGTCCGCAGCCGATTCGTCCTCGCCTTCGTGCCCGTGGGCGATATGTACGACAGGAGCGACGAGGAGCGAGAGGATGAGGGCGCGTCCGGTGAACGCATGCAGGCGTTTCAGGATTCGCTCCGGATTGCCCCGGTGAATGGTCTGCTCTTCGGCACCGGTGTGCGAACCACCGCGCGCTTCCGCTTCGGTCCCGCCCGCTACGCGGATGGGCCTATGTCGGTGTGCGGCAATCCGGATCATCGCCTGACAGGTCATGCGTGTCCTGCGCAAATATGGGGTACGTATTCTGATCGTTTTCGTTGGAGCAAGGAGCGAAGATCGCCAACAAAAGATCAGAGGAAGTACGGAAGTGCGTGTCGCAATGTAATGAATTCCGTGGAAATCGACCGAATCGACAAAATCTGGCCGATTTGACTATGGCCGTGCCCATTCAATTCGCCGAGTGTGTGGATTCAACGCTGAATCGGTCCGGTCGGGTAGCCTTCCCAATGCGCCGGCAGCGACGATTCTCACACATTCACTTCAATGAAGGACAGCAGATGAGCCGCTCAGTCAACAAGATCATTCTCGTGGGGAATGTGGGCAACGACCCCGAAGTCCGGATCACCCGTTCCGGCGTCAAGGTGGCCCGCATTTCCGTGGCGACCAACTGGCGCACCGCCGGCGAAGAGGCCGAGGAACGCACGGACTGGCACCGCGTGAATCTCTGGGGAAGACTTGCCCAGGTTGCCGAGGAGTATGTTTCCAAGGGCGACAAGCTCTTTGTCGAGGGGTATCTCCAGTACGATTCCTACGAGCGCGACGGCATCACGATTCCGACGGCCGAGATTCGCGCCCGCGAGATGGTCATGTTGAGTGCGCGCGGGCCGGTCGAATGAGCCGGAGCGGGGCGCCGTGGTTCAGTCGGTCGGCCAGAAGGCCCGCAGCGATTCTCCGTTGGGGCTCTGGCGCAGCTTCTCGAAGGCGCGATTGCGAATTTGCCGAATCCGTTCGCGCGTCACGCCCAGAAGCGACCCGATTTCCTCCAGGGTGTGCTCCTCGCCATCGTCGAGACCGTAGTAGAGGTAGAGGATCTTCCGTTCGCGTTCGGTCAGGTAGTCCTCGAACATGGTCTCGAGGTACTCGCGGCGGGCGACGGCTTCGACCTCTGCCTCGATATCCTCGCCCTGTTCGCCTGCGAAGCGCTCGCCGTAGCTGCCGCTGTCCCGGTCGCCCCGGTCCATCGGCGCATCAAGAGAGAGTTCGATCGAGAGCACGCGGCGCAGCGACCGTACCGAATCGACGGGCTCCTCCATTTCGTGGGCAAGTTCGCGGTCGGTCGGAGTGCGCCCCAGCTTCTGGGTCAGCCGGGTGTTGGCGCGTGCGAGACGGGCAAGGTTGGAGTTCTGGTTAAGGGGAATGCGCACCGGCCGGGTCTGTTCCGCCAGCGCCTGGAGCACAGTCTGGCGAATCCACCACACTGCATAGGAGATAAACTTTACCCGCTTGTCGGGGTCGAACTTTCGCACAGCCTTCAGGAGTCCCTCGTTGCCGATGCAAACGAGTTCGGCCAGCCCGAGTCCCCGGCCCTGGTACCTCTTCACGTAGGAGATGACGAATCGGAGGTTGGCGGTCACAAGCCGCTCGGCCGCCTCGCGGTCGCCGGTCCGGGCTCTCTGGGCGAGGGCCCGCTCCTCGTCCGGGTCGGCAATGAGTGGATAGCGCTCCACGTCCTTGAGGTACTGATCAAAGGAATCGACGAGACCATGCGAGGCTGCGAACAAAGGACACTCCTCCTGGTTTTGGGGACCTTTAGCCGGGCGCCGGAATGGCTGACGACCGGAAAAGTTGAGCCAATGGGGGAAACATATTAGGCGCGCGCCGGCCCCAAAGTCAAATGGAGCGGGGCGTCTGGAGGGATGCCGGGGTGCCCTCGTTGCCGTTCCTGTGCGCGGGTGAGCGAGCTGGCCGCGTCGCCTTCGGGGTGTTGCGAGCGCCCGGCGGGTCAGTTGATCCCGAGGAAGGACGAAGCCGGGCTTGCAATGCGGCTTCGGCGCACCTGGCGGGTGGCGAAGCCGTTGAGCAGGCTGAGCGCGTCGGTGCCGATCCGGAACTGAAGCTGCCGGAATCCCCCTGCTTCGAGGGGCAGCGCAAGGTCGAAGCGGATGACCTGCCGGGCGCCGGAAGGGAAGGCCACGCGCAAGCCGATTCCTGTCGATGCCCGCAGACCGGAGTCGGTTCCGAAGGGAACGTCGCCCTGCCAGCCAGCCCCGACATCCAGAAACGCGACCAGCCCGAGATCCAGAACGCATCCCCCATCGCGGGCTCCGCTGCCTCTGTCGGCACGAACTGCGCTGCAGTCGGCAGAGCGGCTGCCCAGGAGGATTCGGTCCTCGAGGGTAGCCAGGATCCGGTGACCGGCTGGAAAATCCTCGCGCGCATACCCTCTGAGGCCGGCGGCTCCGCCCATCGTGAGCTGAAAGGGAAGGGTGTTTTTCCAGCCGCCCGCCCCGGTGAGTCCCAGCACCACGGTATGGCGGGAAATCGCGGAATCGTCGTGATCCGCGCCGGGGTGCCAGTAGAGTGCGGCCCCGAATTCGCCCAGGAGATCGCGAAAGGAAGAGGCGGAAGAGGGTGTGGAGGGGAAGAATCCGGCCCCCGACAGGGTCAGCTCGCTGTTGAATATCCAGCTCGGTCCGGCATCGCCTGCAAAGAGGCTGAGACTGCCCCGGATTTCGCGACCGTCCGGCAGGCCCCGGTGCTCCACCCCTCCCAGCGAGGTACCCAGCGCCAAAAGAGCCTGCGTTCCCACGCGCACATCCTGTACGCCGCGCAGTGCGTCGAGTCCCCTTCTTGTCTCGAAGCGAATGCGCCGCGAGCCGGCCAGAAGGTTCAGATAGGCGCCCCTTCGCGGTCCGACCTGGGGAGCAATGGCGTCGATTGTGCCCTGATCGGCGGTGTCGCGCACCGAAAAATCGAACCCCGAGACGACCTCCACCCCATCCGGATAGCCGTCGAAGCGCACATCTTCCCAGGACAGACCGCCCGCCAGAACAGTGAGGGCCCCCGGTGTGCCCAGCCTGCGCCCGATCGTCGCCTCGGCGTACGAGGTCTGGATCGGCAGACTGGCGTTGGTAAAGGTTGAGCCCGCCGGCGCCGCGTAGGGGAAGAGATCCTCGCGCAACGAATAGGATTCGACGAAGGCCCAGCGTCCCAGCTCGCCCACGAAGGGGTAAGTCAGCGACTCGGTGAAGAAGACGCCGGTCCGGGTTCGTCCGCCGGTGAGGTGCGCGTCCATGCGGGTTCCGGCAAGCTGGATCGTGCGGATCTGCCCACCCAGGTCGCGTTCCTCGTCGCGTTGCGTGGCATAGAGTCCCACCAGCAGACCTCTCCCCATAAGGTTCTGCTCGGTTGCGCTGGCGTAGGTGATCCGCAGTCCGTCTTCCCACTCGGGACGCAGATCGAGTTTCAGCGTCCACTCGTCGCGCGTCTCGACCTCGACCCGCGCCCGCCCGCCATCCTCCGAAATTATGGAGCGCACATCGGCCTCGGCCAGGAAGGGAAGTGCTCTCAGGATGCGCGCAGATTCATCAAGAACCGATTCATCCAGACAATCCCCCTTTGCAAAGAGCAGTTCCCGCTCGATGACGCTCGGCCGGGTGCGCCGGTGAAGCCTGTTGGCCGCGCTTCCCAGCCACCTGCCGAATCTGCGGAACGCTCCCCTGCTTGCAGTCGAATCCGCCTCGGGAATCCCGATGGAGTGGATGACGATGGCGAGGCTGTCGATAACCGGTCCCGCGCAGCCCGGGTCGGATTCGGGGTGCTGGGCCGCTGCGCTGTGTCCGACGGCGAAGCTCCAGACGAGCAATCCCGGAATGATCCGACGAACATGGATACTGTTCATGTGGGCGCTGATGTGAGTGGGTGCGCGGCATCTGTGGGAACGGCACGCAGGGAACGTAGCCCCGTCGCCGCCCCTGGATCATACCGGACAGGCGTCGCCGGGCGCTGTGAGATGCCGGGCCGACCTGGGTGCGCCGGCACCCGCAACAGGCCGCGAATCATGCAGAGAAGCTTTTGTTTCCGGGCAGACGGCCCCGTTCTCTGGCGAACGAACGGCCCGGAACGGCTCACGCGATCGGGCTATCTTCCGATGATGGGGTCCGCCGGATTGTTGGCTGTGGCGATTGACGCGCGCGCAGCCCTGCCGGTACGATCACTCCGCATCCGTAGACAATTCTCAGGGAGAAGCAGGCGTTTTGTCAGTCTTCGAGAGCGACGCGCTCAGATATCATGAAGAAGGCCGGCCCGGAAAGATCGAGGTCGTGTCCACCAAGTCGGTGGACAACCAGCGGGACCTTACCCTGGCCTATAGTCCGGGGGTTGCGGAGCCCTGCATGGCCATTCACCGCGACCCGGAATCGGCCTTTCGGTATACCGCCCGCGGCAATCTGGTTGCCGTGGTCTCGAATGGCACCGCCGTGCTCGGTCTGGGCAATATCGGGGCGCTGGCGGCCAAGCCGGTCATGGAGGGCAAGGGCGTCCTCTTCAAGAAATTTGCCGGAATCGATGTGTTCGACATCGAGATCAACAGCGCCGACCCGGACGATGTGATCCGCTTCTGTCAGATGCTGGAACCGACCGTGGGCGGAATCAATCTGGAGGACATTCGTGCTCCCGAGTGCTTCCGGATCGAGTCCGAGCTGCGAAAAACTCTCGGCATTCCGGTCTTCCACGACGATCAGCACGGCACGGCAATCATTGCGGGGGCGGCGCTGCTCAATGCGGCCGAGATCACCGGGCGCACCCTCGAAGACGCGCGCGTGGTCTTCAGCGGTGCGGGTGCCTCGGCGCTGGCAACGGCAAGCCACTTCCTGCGGCTCGGGGTGCGGCGCGACAATCTGGTCATGGTTGATCGCGCGGGGGTGATCCACGAGGGTCGCGAAGAGGGCATGAATCCCTACAAGCTTCCCTTTGCCACCCGACGGCCCGAGCGCACCCTGGCCGAGGCGATGGATGGCGCCGATGCGGTGATCGGGCTTTCGGCGCGGGGCGTGATCACCGGCGAGATGGTGGCCTCGATGGCGTCGCGACCGATCATCTTTGCACTGGCCAATCCCGATCCCGAGATCGCCCCCGAGGAGGTGGCCGCCATTCGCGACGATGGGGTGATGGCCACAGGCCGCTCCGATTATCCCAATCAGGTCAACAATGTTCTGGGGTTCCCCTTTCTCTTCCGGGGAGCGCTCGATGTGCGGGCGCGCGATATCAATGAACCGATGATGCTGGCCGCCACCCGGGCGCTGGCCGAGCTGGCGCGCGACGACGTCCCGGAATCGGTTATCAAGGCTTACGGCGACGACGCCTTCGAGTTCGGGCCGGAGTATCTGATTCCCAAGCCCTTCGATCCGCGAGTGCTGCTGCACGTATCGCCTGCGGTGGCAGTGGCGGCGATGGAATCCGGGGTCGCACAGGTGACGCTTGATCCGGAGGAGTACCGCCACCGCCTGGAGGCCAGCCTGAGCCCCGGCCGCAAGGCGATGAGCCGGATTCTGGGGCGCGCCCGCCGGGAGCCGGCCCGGATCGTGCTGGCCGATGGCTACAATGAGCGGGTGCTGCGCGCGGCGGCGCAGGTGGTGCAGGAGGGAACCGCCCGGATCGTTCTGATCGGGAATCCCGAAAAGATCGACCGGCGCGCCACCGATCTCGGAATCAGCCTGGAGGGGGTGCAGTGCATTCATCCGCCCCCGATGGAAGAGACGCGCTACGGCTACGCCGACGAGCTCTACCGCCGCCGTGCGCGCAAGGGCCTGACTCTGGCCGAAGCGCGGGCGCGCGCCTACCAGCCCGTCTACTTTGCGGCGATGATGGTGCGGGCGGGCGATGCCGACGCCATGGTCGCGGGAATGGATTCCAACTATCCGGAGATTCTGCGCCCGGCACTGGAGGTGATTGGCACCTCGCCGGCTGTGCGCCGCGTCTCGGGGCTTCACATGGTTGCCTTCCGCGACCGCGACCCCCTCTTCTTTGCCGACACCACGGTCAATATCGATCCCGACCCCGAAACTCTGGCCGAGATCGCCATTTCGGCGGCGCACTTTGTGGGCGAACTGGGAATCAGTCCCCGCATCGCCATGCTTTCCTTCTCGAACTTCGGATCGGTGCGCCACCCCGAAGCCGCCAAGATGCGCGAGGCGGTGGAGTGGGTGAAGCGGTTGGCGCCGGAGCTGGCGATCGATGGCGAGATGCAGGCCGATGTGGCGATCGATCCCCGGATCATGGCCGAGAGCTACGCCTTCAACGACCTGCGCGGTCCGGCGAATGTGCTGATCTTTCCGACCCTCAGCGCCTCCAACGCGAGCTACAAGCTGATCAGCCAGTTGGGGAACGCCGACGTGATCGGTCCGATCCTGCTGGGCATGGACAAACCGGTCCATGTGCTCCAGCGCGACAGCTCGGTGCTCGATGTGGTGCACCTGATCGGGATTGCATCGGTGGACGCGCGCACCGGGGACAATCAGATTATCACGCTGGCGGATGCAAGGAGCGCCGCCGCAGATTGACCCAAAACACCATCAGCGTACACAGGAAACACACATGCTTGCAGCCGAAGTGCCGGAAACGGCGTCACGCCCGGAAGAGTTGGAACCACAGGGGCGGGTGCGCCGGAATCTCTCGCCCGCCGAGCTCTACGAAGAGACCCTTCGTCTGGGGACCGGAAGGCTTGCCCAGGGCGGCGGCCTTGTCACTCTGACCGCTCCCCACACCGGACGCTCTCCCAACGACCGCTTCGTGGTTGAGGAGGCCGGCTCCCGCGATCGCATCGACTGGGGCGAAATCAATGTGCCCATCGCCGAGGAACACTACAGGCAGCTTCGCGCGGGGCTGATCGAACATCTGAACGGATGCGCGGATCTGTACATTCGCGACGCGCGCGCAGGCGCCGACCGCCGCTATGGCATCGGGGTGCGCGTCTTCTCGGAGAGCCCGTGGCACGATCTCTTCGCCCATAACATGTTCTTGCGTCTGGACCCCGGCGAGGCGAACGACTTCAGGCCCGACTTCGTCGTCTATCATGCGCCCTCGTGGAAGGCCGACCCCGCCCTGCACGGCACCAACTCGGGCGCCTTCATCGTGGTCCACTTCACGGAGCGCGTCGTTCTGGTAGGGGGCACCGCCTACGCCGGCGAGATCAAGAAATCGATCTTCTCGGCGCTGAACTTTATCCTTCCGGAACGCGGCGTCCTTCCCATGCACTGCTCGGCGAACATCGGTGCGGCAGGCGATACGGCTCTCTTCTTCGGACTCTCGGGCACAGGCAAGACGACCCTCTCGGCAAGCCCCGACCGGCAGTTGATCGGCGACGACGAGCATGGCTGGAGCGACAACGGAGTCTTCAACTTCGAGGGTGGCTGCTACGCCAAGACGATCCGGCTTTCGCCCACCGGAGAACCCGAGATCTATCGGGCCACGAAGATGTTCGGCACAATCCTGGAGAATGTGGTTCTCGACGAAAGCACGCGCACAATCGACTACGACTCGGCCCGGATCACCGAGAATACGCGCGCATCGTACCCGATTGACGCGATCTCGAATGCCGTGCCCTCGGGCCAGGGCGGACACCCGCACAATGTAGTCTTCCTGACCGCCGACGCCTTCGGGGTGCTGCCGCCGATCGCGCGCCTCGACACCGCGCAGGCCATGTATCACTTCCTTTCGGGCTATACGGCCAAGGTGGCGGGCACCGAACGCGGCGTCACCGAGCCCCGAGCCGCCTTCAGCGCCTGCTTCGGAGCGCCCTTCCTGCCGCGACCCGCGACCGAATATGCACGCATGCTCGGCGAACGGATCCAGAGCGGGAGGGTGAAGGTGTGGCTTGTGAACACGGGCTGGACCGGGGGCAGATACGGAGTGGGTCGCCGCATGGAGCTCGCCCATACCCGCGCCATGCTGGCGGCCGCGCTGGCCGGCGATCTCGACGATGTTCCGCAGGTTACGGTTCCCGTCTTCGGGTTGCAGGTGCCGACCGGTGTGCCCGGCGTGCCCGACCGCGTGCTCGTGCCGCGCGAAAGTTGGGCCGATGGCGCCGCCTGGGATTCTGCGGCCGCCGAGCTGGCCGCGATGTTCAGGCGCAACTTTGCGCGTTTCGCCGATCGGGTGGATTCCTCGGTGGCGAACGCCGGACCCGCTTGAGTCCGAGGGGGCGAAGCGGTTCGGCGCGGGGGCATCGGCGCTCGAATGCCGTCCGGCGTTGGCCCAGAGGCGCGCGCAGGCAGTTTGTCCGGCTTCTCCTGCCTGTCTGTGCGCTGGCGGCCGGCTGCGAACAGATCGAAAAGATCGAAGACAGCCTTCGCGACCTCACACCGCACGAAGCCTATCTGGAATCGCTGGTGGCCGCCGGCCTGGACGAAACGGCGCTCGTGCGCGACTGGGCGGCGGCGGGTCTGGGCGCACTCGAAAATCCGCTGGCGCTGGAGGTCCCCTTTGAGGAGCGCGGCCATATCACCCCCGAGGATCCCCTGGCGGTGGCCTACCGGGTTCATATTCCGCGGGGGCGCAATCTGGCCTTTCGCGTCTCGCTCGATGCCGAGGCCGACACCCGTCTCTTCATTGATCTCTTTCGTGTGCCGGAGAACGAATCCGATCCGCTCCGGCCCGTCTTCTCTTCGGATTCGCTGGCGCATACCTTCGAGCACGAAGATCCCTGGCGGGCGGGCGACTATATCCTGCGCATCCAGCCCGAACTGCTGCGCGGAGGAAGCTACCGGGTCACGGTTGGACAGGAGGCAGCCTTCGCCTTTCCGGTGGAAGGTCACTCGCCCCGCTCGATCCTGAGCGGCTTCGGCGCGCCCCGCGATGGCGGCCGCCGCGTGCACCATGGGGTGGACATCTTCGCCCGGCGGGGAACTCCGGTTCTTTCGGCCTCGGATGGCCGCACGGAGAGAGTTCGCACCACGCGCCTGGGCGGCAAGGTGGTCTGGGTCGTTGCCAGCGACAATACGCGCTTCTACTATGCCCACCTGGACAGTCAGCACGTCGGCAGCGGCGAGTGGGTTGCCAAGGGCGACACCGTGGGATTTGTGGGCAATACCGGGAATGCGCGCACCACTCCGCCGCACCTCCACTTCGGCATCTACCGCCCGCGCGAGGGACAGGATGGAAGCAACTGGCGGCGCAGGAGCCCGATCGATCCGGCGCCCCTGCTCGTTCCCCCTCCGACTCGCCGCCCCGAGCTGACCGCCGATCTCTCGCTTCTGGGCGAGGAGGTGCGCGTGGTTGACGACGGCATTCGCCTGCGCGTCGGGCCCGGAGCCCGCGCCCCGATCCTGGCCGAGCTGGCTGCCGACACGCCCCTCCAGGTGCTGGCTGCAACCGCCGACCGCTTTCGCGTCCGTCTGCCCGATGGCGCCGAAGGCTATGTGGCCGCGCGGCTCATCCGGCCCGATACCCTTGCCACAACCCGCACCCAGGATCAGCAGCAGGACGACTTTCCATGAACGACCCTCGGTACTGGCTCATGAAATCGGAGCCCTACGTCTATTCCATCGACGATCTGAAGCGCGACGGCGTCACCTTCTGGGACGGGGTTCGCAATTATTCCGCCCGCAATCTCATGCGCGACCGCATGCGCGTGGGCGACCGCGTTCTCTACTATCACTCCAATGCCAAGCCCCCGGGAGTCGTCGGAATCGCCGAGGTTTGCCGCGAATCCTACCCCGATCACACCCAGTTCGACCCCGACAGCAAGTATTTCGATCCGAAGGCGTCGCCCGCCAACCCGCGCTGGTTCATGGTGGATGTCCGCTTTGTTGAAAAGTTCCCGCACATGGTGGCCCTTCCCGAGATTCGCGCCACCCCGGCCCTCGCCGATATGGTGCTGGTCAATCGCAGCCGTCTCTCGGTGCAGCCCGTCGCCCCTGCCGAATACGAGCGCATCGTGGACATGGCGCATGCGGATGGCGCAGGGTGACCACCTCACCCGGCCTCGCCCCCAATTACATTGCGGGTGAGTGGGCCGCGCGGGGCGCCTGCGAAGACCTTCCGGTCACCGATCCGGCCACCGGCGAGTCGCTGGGGCGCGTTCCCCTCTCGGGTTCCGCCGAAGTCGGTCGTGCAGTGGCGGCGGCGAGCGCGGCGTTCCCGGAGTGGCGACGAACCCCTGTTCCTGAGCGCGCGCGGGTCTTCTTTCGGCTGAAATCGCTGCTTGACGCGCACCACGACGACCTTGCCATCCGCCTCTCGCGCGAACACGGCAAGAATCTGGCCGAAACCCGGGGCGAAATTCAGCGCGGCATCGAGAATGTGGAGCACGCCGCCGCCATGCCCACCCTGATGATGGGCGATACGGTCGAGGACATCGCCCGCGGCATCGACTGCGAGACGGTGCGCCAGCCCCTGGGCGTCTTTGCGGTGGTCACCCCGTACAACTTTCCGGTCATGATTCCGCTCTGGTTCTGGCCCTACGCGGTGGCTGCGGGGAATACGGTCGTTCTCAAGCCAAGCGAGCAGGATCCGTTGACGCACCAGCGCGTGGTGGAGCTGGCCGTACAGGCCGGGTTGCCGCCGGGCGTGCTGAATGTGGTGCATGGCCGCGCCGAGGCGGTCGAGGCGCTGATCGACCACCCCGATGTGCAGGGGGTGTCCTTCGTGGGATCGAGCCGGGTGGCCCGGAGCGTCTATCGGCGGGCGGGGGTGGCGGGAAAGCGGGCGCAGGCGCTGGGGGGCGCCAAGAATCACATGATCGCGCTGCCGGATGCCGATCCGGCCATGGTGGCCGAGGCGGTGGTGGCGTCGGTCTTCGGTTCGGCGGGACAGCGCTGCCTGGCGGGCTCGGTGATCGTCGGGGTTGGCGACGCCTACGAACCCATGCGCGAAGGAATCCTCGACGGCGCGGCCTCGCTCAGAGTGGGGTGCGGTCTCGACGACGGCATCGACATGGGGCCGGTCATCTCGGCGGCGCACCGCGAACGGGTGGCCGGGTTCATTGCCGGGGGCGAGAGCTCCGGAGCGCGTCTTCTGATGGATGGACGCCAACTGCGCGTGGATGGGTATCCGCGCGGTCACTGGCTCGGTCCGACCGTCTTCGAAGGCGTGACGCCGGCCATGCCGCTGGGCCGCGACGAGGTCTTCGGTCCGGTTGCCGGGCTTGCACGGGCCCCCACCCTGGACGCCGCCCTCGATATGCTGACCGAGAGCCGCTACGGCAACGCCGCCTCGATCTTCACCGCATCGGGCCGGGCCGCGCGCGAATTCCGCTACCGCGCCGGCATCTCCATGATCGGCGTCAACATTGGCGTGGCCGCACCGATGGCCTTCTTTCCCTTCGGCGGCGCTCGCCACTCCTTCTACGGCGATCTCAAGGCGCAGGGGCGCGATGCCGTCTCCTTCTTCACCGATCAGCGCGTGGTGATTTCGCGTTGGTAGGGGAAAGCGGGACGCCCATGCCGGCCACAGTCAGCCGCAGCGCGGAGCTTCTGGCCGAGCAGCAGCGCCATATCTTCGACTGCGTCCGGCCTCTCTACGACGAACCCCTTGCCCTGGCCGAGGGGTCGGGCTGCCGCGTGCGGGATTGCGATGGTCGCGAATATCTGGATCTCTTCGCCGGAATCCTTACGACTTCGCTGGGTCACTGTCACCCTGCGGTTGTGGCCGCAGTCCAGGAGCAGGCGGCGCGGATCGGGCACACCTCGACGCTCTACATCAACGAACGCCAGATCGAAGCGGCGCGGGCACTTGCCGGAATCGCGCCCGGCGCACTCGATCGCACCTTCTTTCTGAACAGTGGCACCGAGGCGATCGAGACCGCGCTCCAGCTTGCCCGTCTCCATACCGGTCGCACCGAGATCATTGCGCTTCGCCAGGCCTACCATGGGCGCACCAGCATGGCCACAGCCGTGACCGCCCACGCTCCCTGGCGAAGTCTGCCGAACACGGTCACCGGAGTTGTGCATGCGCTCTCTCCCTATCGCTACCGGGCGCCCTTTGGCGACAGATCCGACGAGGAGCTGGTTGAGATCTATGCGCAGGATCTGATCGAGGTCATCGAAACGACCACCAATGGCCAACCCGCCGCCCTCATTGCCGAAACGATTCAGGGGGTGGGGGGGTACATCGTGCCGCCGCGTGGCTACTTCCAGCGGCTGGCGGAGATCATCCGTTCCCGGGGCGGCGTCTTCATTGCGGACGAGGTGCAGGCCGGGTTCGGGCGCACCGGTCGCCGCTGGTTCGGGATCGAGCACTGGGGGGTGACCCCTGACATCATGGTCGTGGCCAAGGGAATGGCCGGGGGAATGCCGGTGGCCGCCACCATGGCCATCCCCGAAATCGCGGCAAGCTGGCGCGGCAAGACGCTCTCGACCTTCGGCGGCAATCCCGTCTGCATGGCGGCGCTGGTTGCCACGCTCGAGGTCATGCAGGCCGAAGATGTGCCGATGCGGGCCTGGCGACGGGGCGATCAGCTTCGGCGGGGCCTGGAGGCTCTACAAGCGCGTCACCCCTGGATTGGCGATGTACGCGGCATGGGGCTGATGCAGGCGCTGGAGATCGTCCGGGATCTCATGAGCAGGGAGCCGGATCCGCATCTTGCCGGAATGCTCCTGAATGCCGCCCGCGCCGAGGGCCTTCTGGTGGGGATTGGGGGGCTGCATGGACAGGTGATCCGGATTGGTCCCTCGCTCCTCATTTCAGAGGCCGAGGTGGAAGAGGGATTGGAGCGGCTGGCGCGTGCCTGCAGGCGTGTCGAGGCGGGGCGCTGAACCTCGGTTGGGGGGGATCGGGGCTGGGCGGGGGTGCGCGGGGAGCCTGCCGTGCTGAAACCGGCGCGTGCCGATCGGCGTTTTGCAGGAGAGCGGATGAGCCTCCGACAGCGGCGCCGGTCTTCGTCCATTGCGCATGATCGTGTATTGTATAGGGTTGTAGCGCATGATTCATGACATCATTCCGGGACTCGCGGCGGACGCTCGCAATGCAGTCGTCGCGCGTCTCTGCACACAGCCTCTCCAGGGCGCAGGCCGCTCTTTGATCGAGGCCGGGCGAGCAGTGAACAGCCCCGTCCGGGCGGCGCACAGGGCGGGCGAGGAGGCAGACGATGGCCGATAAGAGAAAGAGGGGCGGCGGGCTGCTCGGCTGGCTCCGCTCCATGGTGCCGGCGCTGATTATCGTGATCCTGCTGCGGGTCTTTCTGCTCGACACCTACTTCATCGAATCCGGCTCGATGAAAAATACCCTTCTGGTGGGCGATTATCTGGCGGTCAACAAGCTGGCGATGGGGCCGCGCATTCCCTTCACCGATTTTCGGTTGCCCGCCTACTCCGAACCCCGCCGCAACGATGTCCTGGTCTTCGATCCGCACCACGAAGAGAACATGACGATCGTGAAGCGGGTGGTGGGCATGCCCGGCGACACCCTCGAGATGCGCGATCAGATCCTCTACGTGGATGGGGTCCGGCAGGACGAGCCCCATGTCATTCAGATCGGAACGCCCGACAACGCCCAGCCCGCCATGTTGTGGCAGAACCGTCACCTGGTCGGCGGCCCCCGCGAAGACTACCGCCCGACGCGCGACAACTGGGGCCCGATTGTGGTTCCCGACGATCACTACTTCATGATGGGCGACAACCGCGAAGACAGCTTGGACTCGCGCGTGTGGGGATTTCTCGCCGGATGGCGCTTTAAGGGTCGCGTCTCCTTCATCTACTTCTCCTACGACAGGGAATCGCACCGCGCCTTTCCGGCCTTCACCGAGGTGCGCGGCAGCCGGATCGGGGATCGGGTGCGGTAAGGGGGGGATTCATTCCCAGCCTCTTGCGCATTTTCCCCTCTACGGTGTGCCATTTGCTTTCCGGGCATGGACAAACGGGCCGTCAAGCAGGGCATGATGCAGCAGTTGCTGACCGGAGGCGGGTGCTTGTCCATCCTCGGCGGGTTGGCGGCGGTAACGGGTCCACCCTTTATGTGAGGAAGTCATGGACGCGAAGCTGGATTCAACGATTGGTCATCCGGCCGGAAGCGTGAGCTCGATCTTGGCGGCGTAGTAGGCGGACGCCTCTGGCTGCTTGATGTGAGCCTTCCGGTGGCGGATCGATTGGGGTCAACGGTTCAAATCAATTCTTCAGGGAAGTAGATTTGCGACGAACTGAGGCTCCAATGGTAGAAGACCCAGAAGCGCTCATTTATCGCCTGACCCATATTGGAGACAGGATTCAAATCGTAACAATAGCCGTGGATTGAGGATGGATCGTCCCCGCACAAGAAGAGGCTGGGCTTCCGGGACCGTAATCCAGAAGCTGTTTTCGGAATTCGACCAGCAGTCGATCAGCGCTCTGACAGCGATCTGGGACGAAGTTGTCGAACGGATTGTCACCGAGATGCTGAGGTTGGATGAAGCCAATCGAGTCGAACTTCACGTGAACGTCCGCGAGGAAATGATATTGGAACTTGCCCAGCTTCAGTTTTGGCTGACCAAGAAGGTCGTCGAAAAGCGGGTCGCCGGTCGGGATTTGTCATCCATTGATCCCGATCAGGAGAAGGAGGAATGTCTCGGTTCGGGTGGCAAGGACGCCATCAGCGCTACAGCGCGGATCATTCATGACAGTTTTTGGTCGAAGCGCTTGGAGGAGCGATGGAAGCCGAAGTCAGCCAAGGTGGCCGAGCGCGAGGCGAACCCCCCGCGGACGAAGTTGGCAGTGAAGCCAGTAGGCAAGAACCACTTCATTCCCCGCTGGTTCATCCGTGACCACTGGGCGATCAACGGAAAAATCTTGCGGTGGCGACGGACGGCCGAAGGCTGGACATCTAGTCCGTGCGGGTTCGGCCAGTGGGGCTATCGTCACGATCTGTACAGCAATCATCTCGAAGCTTATTTCGGTCTGCTGGAAGGAGACGCCAAGCGTCCAATCGAGATGCTTCTTGAGATGAGTCCCCTAAACTCACCGCAGCGGGAAGCTCTTGTCGGGTTCCTTGTAATCCAGTTCTTGCGCAACCCCTACACCATCGCCGCGCTGCATCGAGGCGTCGCACCTGTGATTGCCGAACTCGGTCAAGGTGACGATCCCGAGATGCCTCGCAAGGCTTATGAAGCATTATACGGTAATAACGGTTTCTATCGTGAGATTGCGTCTCCTCTGATGTGGAGTCCTTGGGCGATGATTTGTTCTGAGCGTCCGGTGTTTGTTCTGCCCGACACTTTTGCAATTCGGACGGGAACACAGGACGGCATGCGGTTGATCGCCCCGCTGACGCCTACCACTTGTTTCGTCACTCTTCCGGGCCGGGAGCGGGAAAAACGGATCGTGCCTCGCCATGCGTATGTGGACGAGGACCTTTGCCAACGGATTTCCCTGGCCTTAACTCAAGCCGCCGTCGCGGAATTTCTGTCGGGCACGCATTTCAGCGTTCCCACAGGTGAGACCGAACCGCCGGGGGATCTCTTGAAGACCATCGCCGGAGTCTTAGGTGTCGAGGTTAAGAGCGCCGACACCACGGAGTAGTCATTTCAGTCCCTACCAGCCGGTGGATGAGTCTCCTGCCTTTGGATACAACCCGATCAAGATCGATCACGATGCCGGGAAGAAACTGCACCAAAGGGCGGAAATCCAGAAAAAGCTCTGCGGACGTGCCGTCGTCCTGCGAAGTCAGCCAAGTCAGGAGGCTCCCAACGGGATGCCTTCGGTAGAGCGAGTCAAAAAAACTCTCGCACCTGCCGTCGCTTCCACACATATCCGCGTTGGAACGCGGGCAGAGCGATCCTGCCTGCTTCCACGGCGCAGGGTCAGGCGACTTCGACCTGATTCCAGCCCACTCCAGCCCAACGCCATGCCGTCACCCGGGCTTCCGCCGACAAAGCGCCACACTTTCCCCTATCCCTCCCCGGCCATACTCTGCCTGGATCCCACCACGCCTTCGCCCACCGTCCGTTTCCCCCAACGTCAGGAACACACCTTGAAGATTCCGCCCTTGCTTCGTCGCTTCCGGTATGCGCCCGGCCATCTCCACGGGCTTCTCGCCCTCGTCCTCGCGGCGCCCCTTGCCGCCACCGCCCAGGTTCCGCTCCCGGCACGCATGGCCGCGCCGGATTCGCCGTCTGCACATCCATCCCCGGTCATGGTTTCCCCGCCCGAGCGCATCGTCCTTCCCGGCTTGCGGGCCCCGGTCGAGATCATTCGCGATCGCTGGGGCATCAATCACATCTATGCCGAGACCGAGTACGATCTCTTCTTTACACAGGGGTATGCCGCTGCCCGCGACCGGCTCTTTCAGTTCGAGGTGTGGCGCGCGCAGGCCACCGGCACGGTTGCACAAATGTTGGGTCCGCACGAGCTCGAGCGCGACATTGGCTTTCGCCTCTTCCGTTTCCGCGGCGACATGACGCAGGAGATGAATCACTATCACGATCGGGGCGCCGAGATCATTCCTGCATATGTCGATGGGGTGAATGCCTATATTGCCGAAACCGAGACCAATCCCGAATTGCTTCCCGTCGAGTTTGAGATGTTGGGCATTCGACCGCGCCGCTGGACTCCCGATGTTGTGATTTCGCGTCACCAGGGACTTCTTGGCAATATTGGCGCCGAGCTCAACTACGGACGCGCGGTGGCTGCAGCGGGGGCCGAGGCGGTCAGGCGCGTGGCCAATTTTCATCCGGGCGACCCCGACATCGATCTGGATCCGGCCATCGACGGCTCGCTCCTGAATCACAATATTCTGCGGCTGTACAATGCCTTTCGCAGCCCCATCCGCTTTCGTCCCGAAGATCTGGCTCCGGCCTACCGCGGCGATGAAGATGCATTTGCGCGGGTGGAGTCGTCGCTGCGGGCCGCCTCTGCACCCATGGCTGCGCCCCCCGCAGCGGGCCGAACCGCCTCTGCAGCCACGGCACGGCATGCAGACGCCCCGAACTGGCAGGACCCGCTCGCCTGGCCGGACTACGAGAGCCTTGGCTCCAACAACTGGGTTGTCAGCGGGCGTCTGAGCGAGAGCGGCTTCCCCCTTATGGCCAACGACCCGCACCGCGCCCAGGCGGCTCCGTCGTTGCGCTACTGGGTTCATCTGGTCGGCCCCGGCTGGAATGTCATCGGCGGCGGCGAACCCACAATTCCGGGGATCAGCATCGGTCACAACGAATATGGCGCCTGGGGTCTGACGGTCTTTCGCACCGATGGCGAAGATCTCTACGTCTACAGCACCGACCCCGACAATCCCCGGCGCTATATGTACAAGGGCGGCTGGGAAGAGATGACTGCGACGACCGAGGAGATTCCGGTTCGGGGGCGATCGCCGCACCAGGCCGAATTTTTGTACACGCGGCATGGTCCGGTGGTCTTCCAGGACCTCGAAAACAATGTTGCCTATGCTGTGCGGGCGGCCTGGCTAGAGCCCGGCGGCGCTCCCTATCTGGCCAGTTTGCGCATGGATCAGGCGCGCACCTGGGAAGAGTTTGTCGAGGCGTGCAACTATTCCAATATTCCGGGCGAAAACATGGTCTGGGCCGACCGCGAGGGCAATATTGGCTGGCAGGCGGTGGGAATTGCGCCCATTCGCCGCAACTGGTCGGGTCTGGTGCCGGTTCCCGGCGATGGTCGCTACGAGTGGGACGGCTATCTGCCGATCAGGGCCAGGCCGAGCGTCCTCAATCCGCTCGAAGGATTTTTTGCCACTGCCAACAATCATCTGACCCCCGCCAACTACCCCCATATGGACGCAATCGGCTTCGAGTGGGCCGATCCCTGGCGTTGGGTGCGCGCGGTCGAGGTCCTCGGCTCGGGACGACTCCACTCCCTGGCCGACATGATGGCGCTGCAAACCGATTATACATCGGTCCCGGCCCGAACGCTCGTCCCCATGCTTGTGCATGTCGATCCCTCTGCAAACGCCGATGTCGAACAAGCCCGCCAGCTTCTCCTGGATTGGGATTTTGTGCTGGACCCGAACTCGGTGGCAGCGGCGATCTACAACGATTTCGAGGGGCGGCTGCGCCGGAATGTGCGCTCTCTCTTTGTGTCGGAAGAGCACTCCGGCGTCCTGGGCGCGATGGCGCTCGTGCGGGTGATCGGCCACCTGACCGTGCCCGGAGGCGAGTTTGGCGAGGATCCGGTGGCCGGGCGGGACGCGCTGCTTCTGCGTACCCTGGAAGAGACGATATCGGCGCTGCGCACAAAGCTGGGCGACGACATGGGGCGCTGGCAGTACGGACAGCCCGGCTACAAACACGCAACATTGTTTCATCCGCTTTCGCGCGCGTCGCCAGCAGCCGTGGCCGATCGCCTGACCGTCGGACCTCTGCCCCGCGGCGGCAACAGCTACACCCTCAACAATACCGGCGGCAACGACAATCAGACCACGGGCGCATCTTTTCGCATCATTGTGGATACGGGCGACTGGGACCGGGCAGTTGGCGCAAATGCACCCGGCCAGTCTGGCAACCCCGATTCCCCCTTCTACGACAATCTCTTCGAGCTCTGGGCCAACGACCGCTTCTTTCCGGTCTTCTATTCGCGCGAACGAATCGAGTCGGTTGCCGCAGAGCGCCATCTTCTGACGCCGCGCTGATGCCGATGCCGAACTCTTCCGACGGCGGCCAAACTGCGACCCACGCTTCGCTTCGCGCCTTTTGCGCATGTATGCAATGAACCCGCCTGCCACCCCCGATCCCGCCGACGCACCCCGCTTCTTTGCGACTGTGGCCGATCTGCGCGCCTGGTACGAAGCCAATCATCGGACTTGCGACAGGCTCTGGGCGGGTTTGTACAAGAAGGGAACCGGATTGCAGACAATCACAATTGCCGAGGCGATCGATCAGGCGCTCTGCTTTGGCTGGATCGATGGCATGAAGCGCACAATCGATGACAAAAGCTACAAAATTCGCTTCACCCCACGCCGCCGTCGCAGCCAGTGGAGCGCGCGCAACCTGGCCCGCATGGAGGATCTGATTGCGGCGGGACTGGTTGCCGAGGCGGGGTTGGCGGTCTGGCCGGGCAGGGATGCGCTGGCCAGGCTGAAGAGCCGGGATGCGAGGCTTTCGCGGTGTGGTCGGAGGGTGTTGCGTACAGAATAGGACGAAATCAGGACACTCCCTCGAGGCCGGCCGCTTTGAGCATGTCCGGGCCGCGACCTCCACAATGAGGGTCGGCGGGGCGCATAGCAAGTGACTTCGGGCATGCATCGCAGACGCAGCTCCGATTTCTCGGCGACCACCGAAGGGTCCGGCGCCGTGTCCGCAGCCAGGGGGGCGCCGTCGTCGTATTCAACCTGTTGGGAGTGTCGGAGCCGGTGGCGCGCGCCGTCGTCGATGCAGAGGCGCTGGCAGAGCGTCTTCGCCCATCCGGGCAGAGCCTCGGGATCGCGGCAGTGCGACCGTTTCTCGTAGATGCGGACGCGGCAGGCCTGGGCGAGTTCGCGGGCGTGTTTCCGGTCGCGCGCGAAGTGGCGGGAGATTGCCTGAACAACGGGTTCGACGCGTCGCAACAGCTCGGCATCCGGGATGCGCGGGTGTGTGGTGCGGTCCATGATCGGGTCCTTCCCGGTTCGGGTTTTCGGCGCATTCGGTCGATGCGCACCCTGAAACTCGGGCGGGACTGGATGAGGCGACAGGGAATTTTTCCCTTTTCCGAAGGGAAAAACTTCCCGAACCACAGGGGGAAATGTTCCCGGGCCATGGGAAGAACGTTCCCGATGAAATGGAGCGAAAGAGGGGAAACTTCCCGAAATCGGCCTGAAAAATGCCCAATTGTTCACATTTGGTGAATTATACCGAACATAAACCGAATAAGTGGTGGTTTTCGTGCGATCGAGCCGATGCGACGCCTTTTGCCCTGAATCCGTCTTATACGGGTGAAGCGCGCAAGCTTCGCGATCGGTCGGTAGCCAGGCTCGATCCGATATTCTGCCTCGCTTCAACTCGGTGACCATATATTCACCCCAAGCGAAAGGAGCCTCACCATGGTCACGCGCCGTATCCCGGCAATCCTGCTGATGATTGCCCTCGCCCTCACCGGAGCCCTGGTTGGTGGACTGGTGTCCGGTCGCTACGCTTCCGCTGTCCCGCATCCCTGCCAGGAGTCCGAGTGCAACAGATTCCTGATCTTCTGGGAGAGCTGCGACGCGAACCCCGGTCGTCAGACGTACTGCGGCAATCACCCGGATGGTGGTTGTTACACCGACGCCTGCGGCCACTCTTAGCGATCCAACGGTGGAGCCAACGCGCCGGGGGCGCAGCGATACGGTGGCTGCGCCCCCGGAGGAAATCCGACCTCTTTCCCGAACAAAGGCGAACCACAATGAACAGAACCGGAAAGCTGCTGACCGGCCTTGCGCTGCTCGCTGTCCCATTTGTGATTGCCTGTACCCAGGCCCAGCCGAACGAGATCATCCATCCCACGCCGGACAACCTGCCAGCCGCCGGAAGCCCGGTCATTCGCGCGGCAGATGTACCGGCCGAGCTCGGGACGGAAGAGTTGGCCGAATGGAAAAGAATTCGCGATGCCCTGCTGATGAACGAGGGTACGCTGGCCTCGCTGGGTCGGCTGGGCACCATGCAGGATCGCGACGCTCCCGATATCTTCGGCTTCGAACTGGATGTGGCGCTCAATCACTCGGGTCAACTTGTCGTTCTGGATCGCCGCAACTACGCGGTCAAGATTTTCAACCTCACGGGCGAGCATGTTGCCACCTTCGGGCGCGCCGGATCGGGGCCGGGAGAATTTCGCGATCCCAACGCGGTCGAGGTTCTGTCCGATGGACAAATCGTTGTCCTGGATCGGGGCAACCGGATCAATTTGTATGCCCCTCATGATTCCGGCTATGCATATGCGACAACGCATATCGTAAAGGATGTGGTGCCGGAGCGGGCCTGCTCCCTCGGAGATCGGATATTCTCGTCGGGATGGAGGAGGTTGGACAACACAATGATTCACGAAATCCCGGTAACCCCCGATCACAGCGCACAACACTTCGGTCGGGGGTACAAGTCCGGGGAATGGCTTGTCCAGGATCAGCTCTCCGACGGGCCGATTGCGTGTCTGGAAGATCCGGCACGGGTTGTGTTGGCTTTCGATAATTTTCCGGTGTTGAGAGCACATGATGCCAATACCGGGGCACTTCTTTGGGAGTCGCTCCTGGACGACTACAGTCAGCGCCCCATTGTGCAGGAGCTGAGCCCGACCGGGGGGCCACGGGTATCCTTCCCGAAAGGAGAGGGAGCACGAGATGCGGTTGCCGCCCTGCTCGCGGTCAATGACGACCATCTTCTCCTCCAGACAGCAAGAGGCGAAACCCCCTCCGATCCATCCGAGCAGCCCGAGATTCAGATCCGCAGCTATCTTGTCCACGCCCCGTCGGGCCAGGGCGCCCTGATTTCCGATACGTTGCCCATGCTCGCGTCGATCACGAACGAATACTATGTTGCGATCTGGGTCTTTCCTTTCCCGCGCCTCGAAGTCGTTGGGGGACTCCCGGAAGGGCGACTGGTTGACCTGGCCGGGCACTGGAAACCCGCACCATTTGACCCAAACGAACTGCAGGAGCATGGAGAGATGACGATGCCACTGACAGGATGGAAACAGGCAAGCGCGGCGCTGATTCTGGGCGTGACCCTCGGAGTCGCAGGTGCGATTCCGGTGCCGAGCGTGGATATACGCTGGAATCTGCCAGCTTTACGGAGCATGGATTACATGCCGGAGGCAAGACGGGATTCGGGAACGGAGCTTCTCTTTGTTGTCATTGGATCGTCCGGGTGTCGCTGGTCGAACACTCCCGAATTCATCGAGCTCGTTCGCAATGCCCGAGATGCTGTGCGCAACGAGGCGAAGTCTCGCGGTATTGGATTTGCTACTCTGGGTTTGTCGCAGGATCATGACGCTGCGGCCGGTATCGAATACCTGGAAACGTTCGGGGCATTCGATGAAATCGCGGTGGGCAGAGGGTGGCGCAATACCGGATTGAACAAATACATGTACAATGAATTTCCCGGGCCGGCGGCAACGCCGCAGATCCTGGTCATCACTCGTGATATAAGCGGTCTCGGGGGGCAGTGGGAGTTTGTCAATGAAACGGTTTTGGTTCGGTTGATCGGATCGGCTGAAATCAGAAGCTGGTTGCAGGGGGGCGCAGGTGTCTCGTAGCCGAAAATTTGCCCCCAGAACGCAGCGCAGACGCGGCCCGGCCATCTCTGTCGTTGCGGTGCCGACCATTGCCCTGATCCCTGCGGGGTGCGATTCGACCGACCGTTCGGCGGAGGGAATCAACTGGAATTCATTGCACAGTTCGGGAATGCACAGGGTTCACATCGAGAGCCTCTGGCAGAGAGATCTGAGCGAGTGGCTTGAATTCCCAGGCGGCATGGCCATGTGGCACGATGATCTGATCTGGATTGGAGATGCACGCTCCGAGCAGGTCTGGGAACTCGATCCGGACAGCCGCAATCTCCGCCTGGCGCGCGCGGACGATGGAGATCCGGGAGGTCCCGGCAACACAATTGCAATGGCCTTTGCTCCGGGGCATGGAATGTACGTTTTGGGTCGCAATGGCATCGCAATCTATCCGGAGCGGACGGGCGAGCCAATCTTTCACCCCATGAATCGCTCCGAAGTGCGGGGGTTCGCCACATTCGTCGATGGCAGCTACCTGATTGCGTACGGCCAGTATCCCGACGATCCTCATGTTGAATACGCACTGCACAGATACGACAGGAATGGCCAGCATATCGCAAGCTGGCACCCTGCATACGATGACCCCGACTGGGTGCGCGTCACCCACTTCTCGGGGGGTCCGGTTGCCGTAACCCGGAGCGCGGATCTGCTTTTTTCTGCATTGGCGCCCTTTCGCATTATCCGCTACGCGCAGGGACTTGGCGATAGCGCGGTTTTGCTTGTTGAGGACGAGGAAATCATCTCTGCGTCCGAATTCCAGCGCGCGCACCCTTCGCCGGGAACCATTCAGTTTCAATGGAGCCACTCAACATATCTGGATGAGATGACCGATGGCCGCATTCTCAACGTAGCGACCATGTATCCCGATCAAGGTCGCGAGCCGCAAATGCATTGGATGGTTCTTTCGGATGAAGGAGACGTTGTGGCAAGAACGATCTTCGACGGACTCCACTGGGTTGCTGCGCCGAGCGGCCCCGACACCCGACTTGTGTATCACCGCGGCGTTCTCGAAAATGTGCGGCTCTCGCTTCTTCCCGCCGACACTCCATAAAGGGGTGCCTCAATCATGCACCAACCGGATTTCCCCGCACCCCTTCCCCAAGGCATTCTTCGCTCTGCAATCCTGCTGACGTTGTTGCCCATGCCCGTGCAGATGGCGGCGCAGAGCGAACCTCGACCCACGATGATCGCGCCCTGCGAAAAGGAGTGCGGAATCACCCTGGAACTCGAGATGGAGTACGGCGCCGACACCGGTCCCGGGATGATCGACCTGGCCGGATTCGTCCGGGCATACCGCGACCCGTCGGGGCGGACATACATAACCGGCGACCCGATCGACAATGTCCTGGTCTTCGGACCCGACGGGGCGTTTCTCCGGCGGATCGGACGGCGCGGCTCCGGTCCCGGCGAAATCGGGGCGGGCGCGGCGCTGGTTGTGACGGGCGACGGCGAATTCTCGATCCTGGACCGCGGTCGCGGCGTAATTCTGAACTTCGATGTCACGGGTTCGCTTAAGAGCGAAGCCCGCATTCAGGGGTGGACCATGCAGGGCAACCGCACCTATGCGTGGAATGGTTCGCGGATCGTCTATATGGCAGATCTGGCGACACCGGATCGCGCCGGCTTCCCCCTGCATGTCGTCAATGTCGAGACCGGCGAAATCGAGAGCTCCTTCGGCTCGATTGCCGCCGAGCCCAGTCGCGTCCTGGGCCGCTATCCGGTCGCCGTTCGCCAGGACCGCCAACTCTGGGTCGGCATGGGGTTCGGCGCGTATGAACTTCGTCTCTGGGAGATGAACCGCCCACTGCGGACATTAAGGCGCGAGGCAGGCTGGTTCCCCGCGTGGGGTCAGGCGGAGCTTGCACACGATCGTTCGCTCCATGCGCGCGGCGAGCGTCCCATGCCCAGACCCGCGCTCTGGGCGCTTGCCCTGAGTCAATCCGACTCGCTCCTGTGGGTTCTGGGGTCCGTCGCCGATGCAGACTGGTCCGAGGCCGACCCCTACGACAGCGCAATCATCGACGATCTCTACGACAGCATCGTCGAAGTCCTGGACGTGCATGCAAATCGCGTCATCGCCAGCCAGCGCTTCGATCCGGACTACAGCCCGGTCCAGGGCGCAGGGGGACGCTTCGGCAACCTTGTCATCACCGCCAACGGCTCGCTCCGATACCGGATCTTCCGGGCGCGCCTGGATGCACAAGCCCGAAGTGGAGATGGGTGATTGGAAGAGGACGGGTGGTTTTGTCAGCCACGCCATCAGCAAGCCATCAGCAAAACCAGCCCTCCCCGCATTTGCATTCCCCGCCCCCAGCCGCTAATCTGCCCTCCCATGTCTGAACGTGGCACCTCCATCGTCCTTCGGGATCCGATCTGGAACACGATCCGTCTCGATCGGGTTGCGGTCTCGATCATCGACACCCCTCCCTTCCAGCGGCTGCGCTATATCCGTCAGCTCGGTCTGGCGCATCTGGTCTATCCCGGGGCCACGCATACCCGCTTCGATCACGCTTTGGGGGTCTATCATCTGGCCGTGCGGGCTCTGCGAATCCTGAAGGCAAAGGCCCGCCTTCCCGCCGAGGTCTGGGAGGGCGAAGGATTGATCCCCTATGCGGCGCTTCTGCACGACATCGGTCACTATCCCTTTTCACATGCGCTCGAGGAGCTGGAGAGGGATCGGATCGCCTTCGATCATGAACGGATCAGCGCCCGCTTCTTCGAATCGCCCGAGCTGGAGGAGGCGCTGAAGCCTCTGGGCGAGGATGCGCCGGCCCGCATCGAGCGCATTATCCGGGGTCAGGGCGGCTGTGCGCTGCGCGGTCTGGTCAGCGGCAGCCTGGATCTGGACAAGATGGAGTACCTGCGCCGCGATGCCCGCTTCTGCGGAGTTCCCTACGGCGAGGTCGATGTCGAACGGCTTCTCGAGGGTCTGGCCATTTTGCAGGATCCCGAAACGGGGGCCTGGGAGGTGGGAATCCGGGCTCGCGCGATGAGCACCCTGGAATCGCTCCTCTTCGCCAAGTATCAGATGTTTCGCAATGTCTACTGGCACCACGCGGTGCGGGCGGCGACCGGGCTCTACAAGCGAATCGTGGAGTGTGCGGTCGAGGCCGGGCTCCTTGCCCCCGCCGACCTGATCGGACCGACCGACGAACACCTTCTCTTCGAGCTTGGGCGCCGTGCGCGCAGTACCCCGAACCGGGTGGCGGAGCGGCTGGACCGGCGCTGGCTTCCCGCGCTGCTCGAGCGCAGACTTCCCAAACGCGCCGCCGAAATTCCGGCCTGGCAGCTCGAGGAACGAATCCTGCCCGCATGGGTAAGCGGAGACACGGCCGAGAAGCGTCGCTGGGAAGACGATGTGGCAGATGAGTTGGGGCTGGCTCCGGGCGAGGTGATCCTGGATTTTCCCGTTACCCGGGCAATGTTTCAACTGGATCTGCTGGTGGACCGCGAGGGGCAAACCATGCGGCTGGGAGAGAGGGGAATTCCGGGGCTGATCGATCTTCCGAAGCTTGCGGAGCAGTTGAACCGTACGGCAAGGGTCCTCAGGCTCTTCACCTTTGAGCGACGGAGGGTGGATTCCGACTGGTTGCTCGACCGCCTGACCGCGCCGGTGGAGGAGCGATGAGACTTGCAGGACACCTGCGGATCGCTGCCTCCGTCGATCACGCCGAAAGAGCGCACTGCCGTGCAACCCCGCGGCCGCACATTCGCATCACATCGACACGGGCCGCCCTTGTTGGTTGACAGAACCGGGAACAGCTCCCACCTTGAAAGGCTGTACATGCTACAGCCCCGGGATCGGCCCGCACCGACCCATCCCGGAAGCCGAATCGTGCAAGGAGAAAGTACAATCATGGCCACGAAGAAGCGGCGTCCCCGCAAGAAGAACGTCAACGTTCTCACGGGTTTCGATGCCAGCCTGGACGAGAAGACCGCCCTCGATCAGTATCTGCGAGATGTAAGCCGCCACGAGTTGATCACTCCCGAGATGGAGAAGATCCTCGGCGCGCGTGCCCGCAAGGGAGACGAAGAGGCGATCCAGGCGCTTGCCAAGGCGAATCTGCGCTTCGTCATCAGCGTTGCCAAGAAATATCAGAATCGCGGCGTTTCTCTCACCGACCTGATCCAGGAAGGAAATGTCGGGTTGGTCACCGCAGCCCGGAAGTTCGATCCCGAGCAGGGGGTGAAGTTCATCTCCTATGCGGTGTGGTGGATTCGTCAGGCGATTCTCGCATCTCTCGCTAATCATGGCCGTCCGGTACGGGTGCCGCTGAACCGCGCCTCGGATCTGGCCCGCATCTTCCGCGAGAAGGAGCGCCTCAAGCAGGAGCTCGGACGCGACCCCACCAGCCAGGAGCTCGGCGAGGCCACCCGTCTGACTCCGCAACTGGTCGAGTCTCTGCAAACGCTCAACCATGCCGAGATCCGTCTCGACGCCCCGATTGGCGACAGCGAAGATTCACAGCTTGTCGAGCGCTTCATCACCGAAGAGGCGGCCGAGCCCGAGCTGGAGGTCGAAAACAGACTCCTGACCGAGGCGGTGGGCAAGGCGCTGGGTTCGCTCAATCCCCGCGACGCCAAGGTTCTGCGTCTGTACTTCGGACTCGAGGGCCAGCGCGAGCACACACTCGAGGAGATCGGCAACGTGCTGGGGGTCACCCGCGAGCGGATCCGTCAGCTTCGCGACCGGGCGCTGAAGCGGTTGCGCGAGGGCAACAAGGGCAAGGCGCTCAAGTCCTTCGCAGCCTGATCGACGTCGCCGGGTTCCGGACAGCGGGGTGCGTCCGGAGGCCGAAGGCGTCAGCGCTCTCCGCTGTGGCGGGGGCGGTGCGTTGAAGACCGGTCTCGTCCAGGGCCAGGTCGTCGAGACCGCAGGGGGCGTGTACCGGGTCCGCACTGCCGAAGCCGGGCGGGTGAATGCCTCGCTCAGGGGCCGGATCAAGCACAGGAGTTCGCAGAATCGCGTCGTGATTGGCGATTTTGTCGAGGTCGCAGCCGGGGAGGCGGGCGGGGGCGTCATCGAAAAGGTTCTGCCGCGCCGCACCAGCCTCTGGCGCCGGAGTTCGCGGGCGCATCTTGCGAAGGTGATGGCAGCCAATCTCGACACCCTGCTGGTCGTTGCCTCGGTCGCCGATCCTCCGCCTTCGCACGCTGTCATCGACCGCATGCTCGTCATGGGCGAGGCGGCCGGCATGGCCTGCACCCTGGTCCTCAACAAGATCGAACTCGCGCGAGGACTCGCCGCCCTGGAGACGCTGGGCGAGAGCTACCGGCGGGCGCAGTACCCGGTTCTGGCCGTATCGGCGGTTACGGGCGAGGGCATGGCCGCTCTCGAGGCGCTGATTCGCCGTGGATCGTCGATCCTGGTGGGGCCGTCGGGGGTGGGCAAGTCATCGCTGCTGAATGCGATTGAGCCCGGCCTGGAGCTCCGTACGCGCACGGTGGGGCGCCGCTCACGAATCGGCCGTCACACCACCGTGTCGAGCCGGCTGATTGCGCTCGCCAAGGGTGGTTGGGTCGCCGATACCCCCGGGGTCTCCGATGCCCGGCCCGCGGGGATCCGGCCTGCGCATCTGGCGTGGTGCTTTGCCGATTTCAGGCCATGGCTGGGGCACTGCCGCTTTAGCGATTGCCTGCACCTTCGCGAGCCGGGATGTGCGGTGCGACGCGCAGTCGCAGAGGGTCACATTGAGGAGCTGCGGATGGAGAGCTACCGCACCATCCTGGCCGAGTTGCAGGAAAGGGAATTGTGAAGAGTCCCTCAAATCCCGGCGATCTGTGGGCCGCCGATGGAGTGCGGGCGCGCAAACTTCTCTGGCTGCCTTCGCTGCTGACCGGGGTGGTGCTGGCGGCCACGCTGGGAACCGCGGCGGGAATCCTGCTCTACAATGCGCCGGGACTTGGGCGCGCAACCGCCGCACTGCTCGTGGTGAGCGGCATCGCGCTGGTGGCGGGCATACGGGTAAGCTTCGCATCGGGCGACTGGGGAGTGGCGGCGATGCGGCGAAGCTGGTGGGGGCTGCTTGGGGCACTGACCTTGGGCGCACTCTTTGTCGTTGTCTGGGAGCTTGCCGGTGGCTACGGAGCGGTGCCGCTCGCGCAGGGGGCGGGGCTGGCCGTGGTGGCGGCGTTGCCGGCCTGCTTTGCGGGGGGGGTGTGGGGGCGCATGGCCCTCTTTGCGGCATCGCTGGGGCCGGGCGATGTCCTGCGGGTGCTGCGGGGCGGGGCATTGGGGGCTGCGCTCGGCGCGGTGGCGATGATGGAGCTGCTCGGCCGACCGGTCTTCGCGGCCACCGTCATGCTGGGGGCGGCGGTCATGGCCTCGGCCGCCGCGCGCATTCAGGGGTGGCTCTTCGATCGGGTGCCGGTGCGGGGTGGAGTGCGCCGGATGCCGGATCGCCCGGAGCTCTGCTTCACGCTATGGCGCACGACCATTCCGGAGCGGTGCGTGCGTCTTCTGCGCGATGGCGAGAGCGACCGGGTCATCGATCCTGCGCCCCCCGGCGACTGGCGGAGCGCAGTGGCCACCACCCTGAATTCGTCCACGCCCCTGCTTTTCGTTGGGGTCGGAAGCTGGTTCGCCGCCGGGCGCGACTGCCCGTGGAGGATTCTCGATCCCGACCCTGCTCTGCTCACCCTTGCGGCGGCCGGATTCGAGTGGACGCCGGAACACCTTGCCGACCCCGAAGAGCCGGGCTCGCTCCTGCAACCGGATGCGGGTGAGGTGGGCGGCGAGGGCCACGACGCTGCAGGGGCCGGTGTGGGGTTGGGTCAGGTCCAGACCGTGATCGCCGAGTGCGGTGCCTCGACCGCGCTGTGGCAACGCATTCTGGCGCTGCCGGCGGTGGAGCGCATCTGGCTGGGCGGTCGTGCCGGTGCGGCATTCGCACCTCTGGCCGAGGTCGCGCAGCAGGCGGGGTTTGCCGCAGTTCGGTATCTGGGAACCCGTCCCGGGCACGACGGCCCGCCCACTCTTTCCTCCTGCCATCAGGAAGTGTGGCTCTTCGATCGCACCGGCAGCGCTTCCGGGCACTCTGCCGACGCCGCTGCCTCTCTGCACACCGACCGCCCCATCGTCCTTCCGCGAATGAAGATCGCCGGCCACGACGACTGAATCCGTTCATCCTTCCGGCTCCTGCGCACGCCGCCCTTCTCACTTGTCCGCCAGGGTGAAGGGTTGGACATGCGTTGACATTCCCCACCGAAGTGGTTCCGGGAACCTCTGGACGCTACCCTCCGCCCCCTTCGCCGATTTCCTCGACCGGCAGTGATCCCAGCACGCTCCACGCATTCCAGCGCTCGCCAAGGCGATCGACCTCGTCCTGGTCGCCCCGCTGCTGTGCATCCTGCAGAAGTCCCAGATAGAGCCATGCATAATAGTTGGGAATGCCGATTGTGGAATAATCCGGCCAGAAGCTCCATTCATCCGGAATTCCGGTTCGGTGCATAAACACCTCGTCGGCCAGCAACCGCGATCGCTCAATGTCGATCCAGGGTCCGATGACTCCGCTATAGGCCGAAGCGACCTGATTGGCGACCACGCCCCGGTCGGCCAGCTCGTCGGGATCGCCCGGCCAGAGCCGAAAGGCCAGCCCCTGTCGAATGATGTGGGGACGGAGCCCGAACGTTGAAGCCGCCGAACCGCTCGATGCAAAGTATATGGGGCGATCGCCGAGCGAATGACGGATCGACAACAACACAAATTGTTGCCATGGGAGAAGCGACTGTCCCCTTGCCACCCTTGCCACAATGGGTCCCAGATCGATCTGCATATCCTGATCGATGCGGGGCATTGAACGCACAATCTGCTCGATTGTCGGGTCGTCGAGCGTCTCCGGATAGATCGATGTCCGTGGGGGGCGCACCGGCTCGCTCAGCAGGATTGCCCTCTTGCCCACTGCCGCCGCCTCGGCCGGGTCGTGGGTGTAGATGGCGTCGGTGTTTTCAGCTGTATAGGGCCGCTGACAGAGAATTCGGGTCGGATCGTCGTCGGGATCCTCGTCCGGGCCGCAGGGACCGGTCAGATCGCGCAACTGGCGCACATACCAGGGCGTGTTGAGATACGAGGTCACCGCCACGGTCACATCGCGCCGGATCCCTTCGACCTCCTGCAGGTACCAGAGCGGAAAGGTGTCGTTGTCGCCATTGGTAAAGAGCAGGCCGTACGGCTCGACGCTCATCAGCAGATTGTAGGCCCAGTCCCGCGCGGCATAATCCTGTGCACGGCTGGCCCGCGAATAGTTGAACACCAGTGGAATCAGCGCCAGGAGCAACACCGGCGAACACCAGCGCAATCCCAGTCCCGAAAGCCGCGCGAGCCGCTGCCAGAGCGCCACAATGCCAATGCCCGCAATCACCCCCCAGAGCGAAAACCCGACCACAAAGAAGTAGTCGCGTTCGCGCACCTCCGATTCCCCCTCGAAGGAAAAGCCGTAGCGAAAGTTGAGATAGACAATCAGCCCCAGCGACAATACCCCGAAGAGAGAAACAATATAGGCCCAACTGACCGGATCGCGCCGGTAGTGTTCGATCAGGCCATAGATGCCAAGCGCAACAAAGAGCACCGTAAGAGGAATGCGCGCCCGCCCGAAGAGCACATCGGAGGCCGAGAGACTGCGCCCCCACTGCCAGTCCAGATACTGCAGCCAGTTGTCGATCTGCGCGCGGAATGGGGCCTGTCGGGGCAGAAGAGGGGGTTTGCTGTACTGGTCGCGCCGCAGCGCCGAAGAAAGATTGTCGCACCCGGCGTTGCCATAGGTCGCCACGCTGACAATGGCCGAACCGATGGTTTCGCAGGTGGGGGCCGCCTCGTTGATGATCGGATCCAGACCGGAGCGCACTGGCAGGAAGAGGTGAACGCTGAGCCCGACAAGAACGACGGGAACGCCGAAGAGATAGATGCGGGGGTTCAGCAGCGTGCGCGGATGCACCAGAAGGACAAGAACCAGAAGCGCCGGAGCCGCCAGGAAGGCCATCAGGTGATTGCCGACCGAGAGCGCCAGGATAAAGATCATGAGAACGAGCAGGTTGTCGTCGCGACCGCGCCCCAGCCGCTCGCGCCAGCGACAGGAGAACCAGGAGAGCAGCGCAATCGTGAAGAGCGAAACCGTATAGACCTTTTCATTCACATTGGACTGGTTCCAGACCGTGAAGGCGGTGGCACCGACCAGGGCCGCTGCGGTGGCGCCGACCTTGCGGAAGAGCGCGCTCTCGGAGAAGAAGCCCAGAACGTGGTGGACGACGAGGAACCAGAGCCCGTGCGCGAGTGCGCCCATGAGCGCCGAAAAGAGATTGACGCGAACCGCGGTCGAGAGGCCGAAGGGTTCGAGGAGGATCTCCCAGGTGCGGGCCAGCAGGACAAAGAGCGGATTTCCGGGCGGGTGGGGGATTCCCAGGATATGCGCGGTGGCGATGTATTCGCTGGCATCCCAGAAGGCGGTGGTGCGGGCCAGGGTGGCCGCATAGAGAATCCCGACTGCAAGCGCCACGGCTCCGGCCCAGATGTAGGGCGGTCGGGCGGTCGGCGTCCCCTGCGAGGGGCCGGAAGAGGGCGGGCCGGGGCGACGGGATCCCGGGCTCGGGGTTGGCAGATTAGCTTTCGAGTCCATGACAGTCACGAAATATATACTCCTGATCGTCCGTGGATACGATCGAGCACGCGCCGGACGCTGCGCAAAACGCCGGGTCGGCCGGGTTGTTGCCTGGTGTGGGCAGGGGTGGCGCGAAGACCGGAGCGCCATGCCCGGCATGGATACAGCGCCCGTTCGGCTCTCGCCTGATCGTTCTCCATGACCTGACGGTACGGGAAGGTAGTCGAATCCATTGGATGTCAATCCTTCGCTGAAACGTTTTCTGGCCGAGGCCCGGCCCGGTCTGCGCATTCCGGTCTGGTGCGAGCTTCTCTTCGATTCCGACACTGCGGTCACCGCCTACGGCAAGCTGCGCGAAGGTCCTTTCGGATTTCTCCTGGAGTCGGTTGTCGGGGGCGAGCAGTGGGCGCGCTACAGCTTCCTGGGCAGTCGTCCCCGCAGCGTCTGGAGGCTGCAGGGCGGCGATCTGTCGCTCTGGACGCCCGGCGCGGGGTGGCGCTCCCATCCGGTCGCCGACCCGATGGCCGATCTCCTGGCCCGGCTACGCAGCGGCACTCCCCGCCCCGATCCCCTTCTGCCCCGTTTCTGGGGGGGGGCAGTCGGCTATTTCGGCTACGATCTGGTGCGCCGCATCGAGCGCCTCGGCGCGGGTCCCCCCGACGATCAGGGCCTTCCCGAGGCCATGGTTCTCTTTCCCGAGGTCGTGGTGGCGGTCGACAACCTCCATGGCCGCGCCAAGGTCATTGCCACGGTCGAGACCGGCCCCGAAGACGCCGACCTCTCTCCGGCCGCCCTCACGGCGCGCTACGACCAGGCGGTGGCCCGGCTCCGCGACACGGTGGCCCGATTGCGCTCCGGTCCTCGGCCTGCGCCCCTGGAGCTCGATCTGCAGAGCGCTGCGGATGCCCCCTTTACAAGCAACTTCGCGCGCGCCGACTTCCTGCAGGGAGTGCGTCGCATCAAGGAGTACATTGCCGCCGGCGACGCCTTTCAGGTCGTCCTGAGCCAGCGTCTGGAGACGCCCTTTGCCCGCCCGCCCTTCGATCTCTACCGCGCGATTCGCACCATCAACCCCTCGCCCTACCTCTTCAACCTGGATCTGGGCGACTTCGCAATCGTGGGTTCATCGCCGGAAGTGCTGGTCAGACTTGAAAATAGCACGGTTACGGTGCGCCCCATTGCGGGCACCCGGCGGCGCGGCCGCACCCCCGCCGAGGACCGTGCCCTGGCCCGCGACCTGAGCGCCGACGAGAAGGAGCTGGCCGAACACCGGATGCTGGTCGATCTGGGCCGCAACGATGTGGGACGGGTTGCGCAGTACGGTTCGGTGACCGTTCCCGAGCTCATGGAGGTCGAGCTCTATTCGCATGTCATGCACCTGTGCAGCCAGATCGAGGGGCGTGTGCGCGACGATCTGAACGCGCTGGATGTGCTGGCCGCCTGTTTCCCGGCGGGAACCGTGTCAGGGGCGCCCAAAGTGCGGGCCATGGAGATTATCGACGAGCTGGAGCCGACCGCGCGGGGGCCCTATGCCGGGGCGGTGGGTCATTTGGGGTGGGGTGGCGACCAGCTCGATGCGGCGATCGCGATCCGCACCATGATTGTGCGCGACGGGTGCGCCCAGGTGCAGGCCGGGGCTGGGATCGTGGCCGATTCCGATCCGGAGGCCGAGTATGAAGAGACGCTCAACAAGGCCCGGGCACTCCTGCGGGCTGCGGCGCTGGCGATGAAGCGGGGGGAATGACGGGGGGTCGCGGCGCGGCTCGCCGCCGACATCTGCTCAGATCGGTGTCTACGGGCTGTCCGGCGTCACGATTCTGAAGCGGAACAGGACCGGGGTTCCGGTTTCATCGGTGCCGCCCAGGTACAGAACGTCGCCGGTTGCGTGCATCACCACTCCGCCGGGGGGCAGCTCCAACCGTTCCGGCAAGATCATTCGCCCCAGGTACTCGCCCGTCTCCTCGAAGATGTCCACGACCTCTCCGCGTTGAGCGGTCGCCGTTTCCGGGATCACGAGCACCCGACCGTCGCCCGTTGGAAGAATCCCGACGATCATGGGTTTCCTCGCCGGCCGGAATCCGAGGCATTGTGTCGGCATCTGCATTCGAATCCACCACAACCGGATACACTTCGATGATGTCCGCCGCCGCAAAAACCCGCCGCCCGCAAGCCACGCCGCAAAGAGCAAAATCGCCGCCCGCCGCCGCAGTTCAGCAATTCGGTTGACCGGAATTTTCATTTCCGGCTTTATCCCTTCAGCGAAGGCGAAAATCAAGCGACCGGTGCGGTGTTCGGGGGTCGAGCGCGAGGGTTCGGACGCGGTCGGGATACAGGTCGGCGAGGCTCAATGCCGCGTTGAATTCAGCTTTGTCCATTTTGTTTCCCGAACCGAAGACCACCGCCTCGATGGGCAGGTTCGTCGGTAGCCAGCAGACCCTGTAGAAGCCCGATGAACTGGTCTTTGCGGTTGTCCGGAAGCGCTCATCCTCGAAGTTGATGGTGCTGGAGTCGTGCATCTGGCCGAAGAGGGTCACCGGGAATGCGGTCGCCAGGAAGTGAACCGTCGCATCGGGCACCGGGTTGCCCTGCTCGTCCACGACTCTTCCGGTCAGGACACCGGTCCGGGGAAACACTTGCCCGTCGATCGTCATCAATGGCATGGAGGGTGTGGCCGAGCGTCCGCAGATGTCGGCAAGGGCCTCGCTCAGAGAGGGAGCCTCCAGACGAACTTCGGCCACGCTCGCGATCTCCGGTCCGATCTCGATTTCAACCGGTTCGGGGTTGTACCAGAGCTGCTCCAGTGCCGGGTCGCTGAAGTTGAGTTCGTAGCGCCCGGCGGCCATATGGTCCAGCTCGAATCGCCCCGTGCTGTCGGTTTCCGTTGCAACCTCGGTTCCCGCCACCCGAACCCGCGCTCCGGGCAGTCCGACGCCGGCGGAATCCACAACCATCCCGGTGAGGCGGCGTCCCGGTGGCCCCTCGAAGACCACGCCACTCGCGTTGTGCACGCGAATCACCTCGCCATGGCTTGTCGCGACTCCCTCCAGGGTCGGGGTGAGCCGACCCGTAAGGGGATGCTCGGTCTCGCCTGCGCTGAACATGCGGATCTGTCATGACGTGACGATCCAGGTTCCATCGGGCAGGGGGCGAAAGTGGACCTGGCCACCGGGTTCGGCATCCATGAGCCACCGCGGCACCGGAAGGTTGACATAGGAAAAATCCACGCGCCGAAGCTCGGCGGTTGTTGCGTCCAGCCACATCGTTCCCCGGATCTCGGGCAGCGTCCGGCCCTGCACAGGCTCGAAATCCAGCCCCACCCGCTCGCTCCCGACCGATCTGACCTTCATGCAGTGCGTGTCGAGAAAGTCGTCCGAGAGCAGAACCCCGGCGTCGGGAGCCCAGAATGTGGAATGCTCCGCCGAGATATGTGCAAAGCCTTCCTGCATAAGCGAATCCGCAGCGCGGGCAACATAGGGTACCGGAACCCTGCTCTGTGCCGGAATGCGCTCCTCGTGCACAATCCGCTTTCGATCTTCGTCGAAGAGGCGCCTGATTCCCAGCATTTCGTAGCGGTAGAGACCCCGGCTCTGCGTCCACGCCGCCACCGCAAGCGCCTTGCGCGCCTCGTTCCAGACCCGGGCGACCGCCATTCCCTCGTCGGGTCGCACATCGCAGCGGGGAGCGACTTCGGCCCGGATCTCTGCGAGCGAGACCGGCTCGATCGGCGCCGAGATCTGAATGGTGACCGTATCGTTTTGCGCCAGTTGGAAGAATGCGGAGAAGGTGGTTGCGAATCCGATCCGCTCGGCCCGCACGCGGTAGTCGCCCGCCCCGGATGCCATCAGTACAAAGGTTCCGGTGCCGCTGCGCGAGAGAATCCGGTCGATGATCTCTCCGTCGCGGTCAAGGAGCGTCATCATGGCGCCCGCAATCGCGACATCTCCGGCCTCGTCCACCAAGCGACCGCGCACCACCTGACCCTGAAGGGCGGGCGTGGTGGCCACCAGCACTCCGATTGCAAAGACCGGCAGGCCAACTCGTGCATGAAGCGTTCGCATTGTGGAATCATCCTCCATCAGCCGGCCCCTCGGGATTGTCAACGATCCACATTCACAATTTCGCCGGCACATCGGTCCGGGTCAATTGGGGAAGCGCCGAACAACTGCGTTTCGGCCAGGGGGATTCCTGTAAGAAAGCCCCCGCAGTTATGGAGTATGAAGAGGTCCGTGGCCCGGAGACTCGGCGCGCGCAGACTTCGTGCGATCCAGCCCCTGCCAAAAGCCGGTCGGGGGAAGCTGCTCTTCCTGTTACCCCGCAAGCTTGTCGTAGAGACGGATCAGCGCATCGATGCCGCGCTCAAAGGAATCCACCACAAACCATTCGTTGGGGGCGTGCAGATTGGCTCCGGGCAGCGAAAAGCCGATCAGCAGCGCCGTGGCGTTCAGCATCTCCTCCAGATCCACGACAATCGGGATCGAGCCACCCTCGCCGGTCAGAACGGGACGCGCGCCGAAGGATTCCTCCAGCGCGCGCGCCGCCGCCTCGAAGACCGGGCCCTCAAGCCGTGCCCGCCAGGGCCGTCCGCCATGCAGCTCGACCAGCTCCAGAGCAATGCCGGGCGGAGCCACCCTCTCCAGATGGCGTTGCAGCACCCTGCGCACGCCCTCGGGGGTCTGGTCGGGAACGAGTCGGAAGCTGACCTTTGTCATTGCTCGTGCCGGAAGCACCGTCTTGGCGCCCTCGCCGGTGTAGCCCGCCAGAAAGCCATTCACGTCGCAGGTCGGACGCACCCAGAGACGCTCGAGTGGAGAGTGCGCCCCCTCGCCCCCATGCGGCGCCACTCCGGTTTCGTGCGCCCAGGCTTCGCCGTCAAAGGGCAGTGCGCGAATCCGGGCCAGGATGTCGTCAGGTGGCATCGCCACATCGTCGTAGAAGCCGGGCAGGGCAATGCGGCCCTCGGCGTCGTGCAGATCGCCCACAATCCGGGCCAGTGCATTGGCCGGGTTGGCGACCGCACCCCCGTAGCTGCCCGAGTGAAGATCGGTGGCGGGGCCGGTGGCATGAATCTCGAAGTAGGCCATTCCGCGCAGCGAGAAGAGCAGCGAAGGCTGCCCCGGCGCAAACATCGCCGAATCGGAGATGACGACCGTATCGGCTGCCAGCAGATCGAGATGATCCCGTACAAAGGGCGCCAGATTCACCGAGCCGACCTCCTCCTCGCCTTCGACCAGCACAATCACATTGACCGGAAGGCTGCCCCGGGTTGCCAGATGGGCCTCGAGCGCCTTGATGTGCAGAAAGACCTGTCCCTTGTCGTCGGCAGAGCCGCGCGCGTAGATGCGACCATCGCGGCGGTCGGGCTCGAAGGGCGGCGAATCCCACAGCTCCAGCGGTTCGGGGGGCTGCACATCGTAGTGGCCGTAGATGAGGATTGTGGGCGCCCCGGGCGGAGCTCCCCGCCACTCGCCCACCACGATGGGGTGGCCGTCAGTGGCGAAGATGCGCGCATCCAGGCCGGCTGCTGTCAGAGAGTCCCGCACCCATGCGGCCGCCTTCGCAACGTCGGCATTGTGCTCGGAGCGGGCCGACACCGAGGGAATGCGCAGAAAGTCGTCCAGCTCGCGGTGGAAGCGGTCGCGGTGCGCGCGGGCAAAGGCGAGAGCGTCGCTCACGGGGTTCCTCGACGTTGTTGCATGACAGGGGGAAGAGATGCGGTCAGGTCAGAGTGCGAATGCCCCATCGGTACACCCAGGTGATAAATCCCGCGAGCGCGACCGCGCCTGCCATTCCACCGACGCTCAACGCCACGGGGTGATCGAATTCGGCGATCCCGACCCCAAGCATGCCCCCGACCACCGCACCGAACATTCCCAGAACCACAAGCAGAGGGGTATGGCCAGGCGTTGTGGCGGGCAGCTTCACGATTCCCTTCATCGCGAGCGCCACCACCGTTCCGATCACGATCCAGACTGCAACACCGATCCAGTTTTCCATGGTCCTCGTCTACCGTTTTCCCATTTTTCGCTTCAACGCCTCGAGTTGGGCGTCGATCTGTTCCTCGCGTTGTTCGCGCTCCAGAAGCTCGTCGAAGGCGCGACCCTCGGCGGCGGCTCCGGCGGGCTTTGCGGAATCAATCCTTTCGGCCATCCGGTCCATCTCTCCAAAGAGATCGTCGGCGTCTCGCACACTCTGGCGCGCGCGCGTCCGGCCAGCGCTTGCCCGCAACGATCCGCGGCTCGCCTTTGCCTTGCGGATCTGTCGGATCATCTCATCGAACTCCGACGTGTGCAAGGTAATCTCGGCGGCGATCGCCTCGGCCTTGTTGGCCAGCACCTCTCGGCGGCGTTCGTGCTTCTCGGCGAACTCGGCGGCGACCCGCTCGGTCTCCTCGTCTCCAATCCCCCGCGCCTGCTCCTGCCTGCGACGACAGGTGGCAACTTCGCGCTCCTCGGCTGCAACCTGCGCCCGCGCCCGCGCGAGCTCCCTCTGCAGCGCTTCGAGCGCCATCTTCGCATCGGCAGCTTCACGCTCCATTCCCCGTACAAGTCCATCGACCTTCTCGGGCACGGCGTCGCGCTCCATCTCGCGGTTGAAGTTTTCCATGGCCTCGCGAAAGGCCCGGCGCAGATTCTCGAACATGGTTCCCAAGCTAACGCGGTTGCCTCTCCGGCAGTACACCGGAGCGACCGGGCGGCCTGTGGAGCACGGCGCGCGCGCACCGCACGGGGAGCGGTCCGGCGTCAATGCCGCGTTCCCCGAATGCCATGCGGCCTCTATTCACGGGTTGCCGGGGTGAAGGGCTCCTCGGTCGCGGCCAGACGATCGGCCAGTCCGTGCAGCACCCCGCCCTCTGATACGCCCTCGAAGAGTGCGTGCTGCGGCTCCGGGGTCAGATCGCGCGACGCCAGTGCCCTCTCTGCGGCCTCCTCCACCGCGCGCGCGGCCTCGCCCTCGATCGCGGCCAGCGCCTCTTCCCCCACCCCCCGTTCGGCCAGCCACGCCTCGAAGAGCCCAACCGGATCGCGCTTTCCCCACTCGGTGAAGAGCGCCGCCGGAAAAGTCTCGCGCGCCTCGCGTTCGTCGTGGGTGGCGTGGCCCCCCATGCGGAAGGTTTCGGCCACCACCACCGCCGGTCCCTCTCCGGCCCGGCACCGTTCCCTGGCCATTGCCGTGGCCGCATACATGTCCAGCACATTGTTGCCATCGCAAAGGAGCGGCTCGATTCCGTAGGCCTGCGGCAGATCGCGCGGCCGCCCTCCGCTGTGCTGCTCCAGCGTCGTGCCCAGCGCCACCTGGTTGTTCTGCACAATCACCACCAGCGGCACCGCCAGCTTTGCCGCAAACACCATTCCCTCGTGAAAGGCCGCCGTGCGCGTGGCTCCATCGCCGGTCCAGGTCAGCGCAACCCGGTCTTCGGCCCGGTTGCGGAAGGCCAGCGCCGCCCCCGCCGCCACCGCCACGCTGGTTCCCATATGGCTGACCGGCTGGATCACGCCCCGCGCCAGATCGCCATAGTGGAAGTCGCGCCCGCCGCTGGGGCTGTCGGCCGTTCCCAGGTAGGCCGCGAAGCAGTGCTCCAGGGGGAGCCCCATCATATGACAGGCTCCGGCATTGCGAATCATCGGAATCACGACATCGGCGCTGCGGTCCAGCGCGGCAACGCTCCCCACGGTGACCGCCTCCTCGCCGACGCCGAGCCAGGCCTTGCTGATGACGCCCTGGCGAACCCACCGCTTCAACCCCGTGTCCTGGAGGCGGGTCAGAAGGAGGTCGCGGTACAGCGCCAGAAGGGTGGCCGTGTCGAGGGCGTCCACAATGGCGGTCCGGGGCCCGCTCTGCCGGATCTGTTCACCATAGGCGCGCACCAGCTCGGAGTCTGGCTGCCAGTCGCGGTACTCGGGGGGGTCGAAGATGGGGTGACGCTTCACCGTATCGGGGATCGGGGGCAAGGGGAAACGACGAGGAGCCCGGACGGGGACAAGTGCGGGACAGATTGATGAATATAGGGATGCGCGCGGGCAGGGATCGGCACGCTCCTACTTGCCCGCCTCCGCATTCGTTCACAGAATACCTGCGCCGGGGCTGGATTCCCGGCGTTGTGCGGACGATTCGGCTTCCCCTGTCAGACGAGAGACGCATTGAATCAGGATACGAAGCGGCGGATCTCCGCCAGGGTGGTTCTCGCCATCTACGAAGCGCTTCAGTCGGCCGACATTCCCCCGGAGCAGCTCAAGGACGAGGATATCCGGGTCACCAATCCGCGCCGCCTGGGGTTGAGTCCGGTGATCGAGCGCAATATCGCCATTGCCGAAGACCGCATTCGCCGCCGCCGCAAGATGACCGACGACGAGCTGGCCCAGCATATTGCGCTGGTCCTGAAGCGCCCCGATGCCGAACTGATCTTCCATTCGGTGGGAAACCGGCTTGCGCGCACGGTGCGGAGGGTTCCGCAGGGGTTGCCCTGGATTCTGCGCCGCTTTCTGATTCGGCGGCGGGTGCTCAAGGCGCTGACCCGGATCTTCGGGCGCAAGGTCGGCTCCTTTCGGACACGCTCGCTGGTCTTTCACGCTTCGGCGACCCCTCTGATCCAGGCCGATCCCGAGGGCAGGGCCTGCCCGATCCTCACGGGGTTCCTGCACCAGGTCATCTCCGACAGCACCGGCGGAACCACCCGGGTGACGGTGGCCGATTGCGAGGGCCGGGGCGGACCGTACTGCAAGTGGGTGACTAGCCCGCGTACAGTCGATACAGCATGAGATAGACGACAAGTCCGGTGGCCGACACGTAGAGCCAGATGGGAAAGGTCCAGCGGGCGAGGCGGCGGTGTGCCTCAAAGCGTTCGCGCCGTGCCAGGAAGAGCAGGCGCAGTACGAGGGGAACGATCACGATCGCCAGCGTCATGTGACTGAAGAGGATCGTCAGGTAGAGGGGCCGCACCGCGTCCGGTCCCTGGAAGCTGTGGGTTCCGGTCAGCGAAAAGCGCACCACGTACAGCGCCAGAAAGAGACCGCTCGCCACGACCGCCGCAGTCATGCAGCGCTGATGCTGCGGAATCCTGCCCCTGCGGATGAAGGAATAGCCGACCAGGAGAAGCAGGAAGCTGCTCGCATTGAGGAGCGCATTGATGGATGCGATCGTCGCGCCGACGGATTCCAGGGTCATGTGGGAGCGTGCAGGGGTGAGGGACGCGCGGCCAGCGCCACCGCCGCCGAGAGAAGGAGGGCGGCCAGGAGGGTGTGGGCCGAAACCAGGGGGACCGCCAGGCGCCAGGCAACCGAAAGGAAGCCGAGCAGGAGCTGCATGACAACGCCCACCCCCAGAGCCCCCGCCAGTCTGCGCGCACCCGGGTCCGGGTCGCTGCGCACGATTCGCCAGGCGAGCGCCGTCACCGCAACCATGACAGCGACGCCCAGTGCGCGGTGCAGAAAGTGGATGGCGACGATTGCGTGGTCGAACGGGGGGATCAGTTCGCCCAGACAGAGGGGAACATCGGGGCAGCCCATCCCGGAATCGGTGTGGCGCACAACGGCTCCCACCACCGACTGAAGAAAGATCAGCAGGGCGGCCCACACCCCCATGCGCCGGGTCGAAGCGGGTGAATGGCTTGCCGCTCTGTCCCCGGATTGAGGGGCGGGTTCGACCCGATGCGCGGCGGATGGGGCCGTGCGCGCCACCATGATCGTCAGCAGCGCCAGGAAGGTGAAGGCCATCGCCAGATGGGTGGTCGAAATTGCATCGGGCAGGCGGTATATGACCGTGAGTCCGCCCAGAAGCGACTGGACGAGGAGCAACGCCACCCCTGCAATGCCAAGGTGCACAAGATCGCGGCGTTCGGGCAGCTCGCGCCGGGCCATGACCACGGCGACAATAAAGAGGAGCACCAGCGTCCCGGCCCAGAGGCGGTGCAGATGCTCCCAGAAGATGCCGCCGGTCATCTCGGGCATCATGGTGCCGAAGCAGGTGGGCCAGTCGGGGCAGGCCAGGCTGGACTCGGTGGCGTGCACGATGCTGCCCAGCAGGAGCAGCGCGAAGGTCCAGATCAGCGTAAAAACGAGCGTTTGCCGCGTCATCGCCCTCCGGTTCCCTCTTCCAGCCAGGTAAAGCGTCCGGCCAGGGTTTTTTGCGCCAGGCGGTTCATTGCGCGATCGTCGTTGCGAAACACCCTGCGGAAGTTGTCGTCGATCCGGCGCCGCGCCAGCCGGCAGGCCGCGTCGGCCAACTCCACCGGGGTGGAGTCCGAGGGATTGTTCCGCAGTTGTTGCATGGCGCGCACGCAACTCGCCACAATCACAAAGAGGTCGGCGCCAATATCGACGATTCGACCCAGCACGGCCTGGCGCTCTTCCAGACGCGGGCCGAAGCGGATCATGGCATGGAAGATTGTGCGTGCCAGTCTGCGCGATCGGCGCTCGGCATAGCGAATATGACGCGCCAGCGCTCCGAAGGCGGCGTAGCGCGGCCACCATCCCCAGCCCAGCCACCTCCCCGGATACCAGATTGCGTAATGGAGCCCGGCGCGCACCAGCGCGGCCACCCGTTTTGCGGTCGGCGCCCGCGGATCGATCACATCGCCCGCTACGGCCAGGTGGTCGTCCACGGCCTCGCGCGCCATGAAGAGCCGCATGATCTCGCTGGTTCCCTCAAAGATCATGTTGATTCGCGAATCCCGCAGATTGCGCTCCAGCGGCGCCGGATCCTCGCCCCGTTCCCGCAGCGAAGCGACTGTTTCGTAGCCGCGCCCGCCCCGGATCTGAACGGCTTCGTTGACCAGCTCCCAGCCCTTTTCGCTGTGCCAGAGCTTGGCCATTGCCGCCTCCAGGCGAATGTCGAGGGCGCCTTGGCCGGACATCGCCGCCGCCAGCTCCACCACTGCCTCCATGGCAAAGGTCTCGGCGGTCATGCGCCCCAGCTTCTGCGCGATTGCGTCGTGCTTGCCGATCGGCGCCCCCCACTGCGCGCGTGTGCCCGCCCATCTGCGCGAACTCTGCAGATAGCCCCGGGCCGCGGCGGTACAGAAGGCGGGAAGCGCCAGGCGGCCGGTGTTCAGGGTGATCAGCGCCAGCTTGAGCCCCCGGCCCTCGCCCCAGAGCAGGTTTTCGCGCGGCACCCTCACATCGCGAAAGCGCAACACCCCATTCGCGATCCCCCGCAGTCCCATGAAGCGGCATTCCTGCACGACCTCAACCCCATCCCAGTCCATCTCGACGATAAAGGCGCTGATCGGACGGCTCCCCGTGCGCTCGGGCGGGGCGGGTGTGCGCGCCATCACCACCACGATCCGGGCGCGTGGCCCATTCGTCGTCCACAGCTTTTCGCCATTCAGGGTATAGTGCGTTCCATCGGCGGAAGGTTCCGCAAAGGTGGCCATCTGGGCCGGATCCGATCCCACCATGGCCTCGGTCAGCGCAAAGGCCGAAAGTTCGCCTGCGGCCGCGCGGGGCAGATAGCGACGCTTCTGTTCGTCGGTGCCGAAGAGAACGAGCGGGGTGGGAACGCCGATCGACTGATGGGCCGAGAGGAAGGCGGCGGTCGAGGCGCAGCGGCCGGACACGATCTCGAGGGCGCGATTGTAGCTGATCTGCGAGAGCCCCAGGCCGCCGTAGGCGCGCGGAATCTTGATGCCGAAGGCGCCCATGCCGGCCAGCCCCTCCAGGACGGAATCGGGTACATGGCCATCGTGGTCCACGGCGTCGCCATCGACATGATCGGCCACAAAGCGCTCCAGCTTTGCCAGGAAGGGCGCGGCGCGCGCGGCCTCCTCCGGATCCTGCGCGGGGGGCGGATCAATGAGCCCGAGCGAGAGGCGGCCGCCGAAGAGCTCCTTCATGAAGCTGCGGCGCTCCCAGCGGGTCTCGCGTGCCCCCTCGGCGATCGCGCGCGACCGGTCGGCCTCGGTGGGTGGGCGCGGCGCCCGGCGTGGAGGCGAGGCGGTGGGGGTGGGTGTCATGGAAGACAGCCTTTCGCGGTGGAGGGCGCTGGCGCGGATGTTCGATTCGAGTCCCTTATAATTTAGCCAGAGGAAGAGTCCATGGATGACGGAATGGCGGCCACGCGAACGATAGGGAGTCAAGGGTTGCCAGGTCTGCCGTGGCCGGGAGTTGCCGCCCCGCCCGGAATGGAACGTCGGCATGGCGAACCCGTCGTCAGGGTTCTCGCTGCGCCAGATCACCAGTGCGCGACCCAGCGTTCGAGAGCAACGCACCGATCCCCTCGCAAGCGATTTCGAGGCGATCAGTTTCGATACCAGCCGCCGGGATAGGGCAGCGGAGCAGCTTGCAAGACGGCAGCTTGTCGGGAGCGCTGCCGCTCTCGGTTGTTTTCGGACCGGCGTGCCGACAGGCAGCTTGCGCCGGGGGCGTTACCTCGCTGCGGACCGGTTGGCCTGCTCGCCGTCGGGTTTGCGCGCATGGACGAGAAAGCAAGGCGTGAAAATGCCCAGATCGCCGGCCTCGACCAGGGCGTCGGCCGCCCCATTCAGGATACGGGTCGTTTCGCCCGCACCGTCCGGTGCGATGCGGAGCCGCTCGAGCAGGGCGAGTGCCGAGGCCGTGAACCAGCGACCGATCGGAATGCGCGCAAGTGAAGCGAGCGAGAAGTCGCGTCCCTGAAGCGATCTGTGCCAGGGCCAATCCGGATCGCTATCGAGGGCCTGATCCCGGCTTGACAGAACGTCAAAGCCTGCCGCCTCAAGATCAGCGACGAACTTGGAGGTCGTCGGAAGTTGGGGGGTCGCGTTTGCGAACTCCACCCGGTCCCGGATGTCGCGATGAACGGGGTCGGCCTCGTCGAAGAGGTCGGTCATGGCCCATTCGGTCAGAGCGACGTGGCCGCCCGGCTTGAGCAGGCGATAAAGCTCCCTGAAACAGACATCCCTTGTCGGCGTGTGGCAGATCGCTTCGAACGAATAGGCGGCATCGAAAGAGCCGTCCGGGAGCGGTACGTCCAGATAGTTGGCCAGCAGGAAATCGCAGGTGTCCCCGAGCCCCGCCCGCAGCGCCGACTTCCGACACCGTTCGATTTGGTATGCGTTCAGGTTCAGCCCGGTGATGCTGGCACCGGACTCCTTGCAATGTTGATCGCCGGTCCCCCGACCCCGCAACCAATATCGGCAACCCTCATGCCCGGTTCGAGCTTCAACACCTCAGCCACGCCAGCCTCCTGGCGGCGCTGGGCGGCGTGAAGCCCTTCCCTGGATCGTCTCGGCGCGAAATGGAAGGATTGGCCCCACCCATACTCGTAGAACTTGGTGACCACATCGTAGAATCGACTCACCATCTTGGGTTGATCGATGACAACGCGGTCCCGCCCTCGATCGCGGCGAGCGTGCTTGAGTTGAAGGAAGTCGTCGAGCGCATCCCTCAGGCCACCGCCGCTGTTCGCCTCAATCGGACGAGCTTGAGTCTTTCCGGGTGGATTGATCTCTACTACAGGGTCGGTTGTGGGGCTCATTTTGATTCTGGCTCGGTGTTGTTGTGAATCGCGTGTCGCTGAAACGCGGGGCAGCGGACATGGGGGGGTGCCAACGGCGCAAGATTATAAGAGTACGGGCCAACGTGGGCAAGCGCAAGGCGATGAGCGACCAGGGATAAGCGATTACGGAAATTCTGAGCTGACCGTGCCCGCTGCGGTCAGGATTGCGGTCTGGAGTGAGTCCGCGTCGGTTCCGGGTGTTCGCTCGCGCCGGCGAACTGCTCGATGGGCACAGCACTCGGAAGGGCCTGTCAGGCAGAATCCCATTCTCCTGCGCACCCCATGACCGACCCTGGCCAAAGGTCAAAGCGTGGCGGAGATCGATCATCGGTACGACCTTGCCGTGCCCGATACTGCGGTGGGCGCGGTGCCGGGTAAGGCTGGTTCGCGATGGGATACCGCGACCGCACGAGCGGTGAAGTCGGACCCTGCCGGATTCGCTGCGGGACGAGCGTGGACTGAGGACCCGAGATCTCGCTTGCGGGGGAATACCGGTGATGGGATTGATCCTTGCGGGTCCGCTCGACCGTACAATCCGGGTACGCTGCGCCGGTCTGGTCGATCCGCTCGCGCCCGCGACTGAACCCCGGGATGAGCGCTGGCCGATGTGCGATCCCTTTGCGGGCGATACGTACAGCGATTACATGCGGAACGCCGCGGCCCCCCAAGGGCTGGGATTCGCCGCCGCCGACAGCCCCCGTCTCGCTGGAATCCTCACCGACGAACTCGGTGTGAAGACGGTTCGCGTCCTCTGGCTGTTCTCGCTGGCGAAATCGGAATAGACGCGACAGGCCGCCCCCCTTCCCGGTGCGCGCTCGGCGCTCTCTGCTATAATTCGCACCATGATGCGCACGCCTCCCCGCCCGAACGCTGCCCTGCGGCCCCGGCGATCGCATCTGTTCCCCCTTTTCGTTCTCCTCCTGGCCACGACCGCCTGCCACAGCTACCGCCCGGCCGCGCTGGCCGACCTGATGGAGGGTGACCGGGTGCGGGCCCGTCTCACCCCGGCGCAGCACGAGGAGCTTCGCGACGTGCTCCTCGAGGGCGACCGTCTGGTTGAGGGCGCGGTGATTGAGCCCGGGGCTGACACGGTCATGCTTGAGGTGCCGGTGGTGACGCTGACCGAGGGGATCCGCATGCAGTCGTACAGTCAGCGTCTGCGTCTGTCGCCCGCCGGAATCGTCGAGGTCGAGTTGCGCACCCTGGATCGGGGCCGCACCTGGGGGCTGGCGGCGGCGGTGGCGGCGGTCGGAGGCGGAATTCTCTGGTACGAGTTCGGTCGGCGCTCTCGCCGCGGCGGCGCCAATCCTCCGCCCCCGATCACCGAAGGCCCCCCCGGTCTCGTGATCCGGATTCCGCTGGGATCGCCGTAATGGGCGCATCTCCTGTCGTCCGGCAGCCGGCTCGCACCCCGAACCGGGTCCGCGCGCATTCACGGCCTGCCCGCGTCGGCTTTCTCCTGCCCCTGCTTCTCTGGTTCCTCCTTGCCCCGGCCGGTTGCACCGACGACGAGATCGGCACCCCGCTCGCCCTCGAGCTGGTCGGCCCCGGAACCGGCCGCGTTGGCGAGCAACTCTCGGTCCTGTACAATGTCAGTGGCCGCCGCATCGATGGCATCATCTTCTCGTGGGGCGATGGCGTGGTCGATTCGCTGCCCACCGCAGGGGCCCAGACCGCCTCGGGGTCGCGACAGCACCGCTACCTCACTCCGGGTCGCTTTCTGGTGCGCATGACGGTCGAGGATGGCGTCGAGGGGGTGGCGAGCGCCGATGTCGTCATCAATATTGAAAGAGCACAGTGAAGGGTTCGATCGGAAAGGTTCGGTCGCTTCACCAATTTCGCGGGCATGCCGACGAGTCAACGCTCTCGGCAGATCCGCACACTTTTCATCCCACCCAAGGAGAGACAAGCAGAGATGACACGAAGATCGTTTGAGAGGCCGCGCCGGTCGGGCTGGGCAGGGGTGCTGGCGATTGTCGCTCCCGTCCTCCTGGCGCCGCTGGCCGCCGAGGCGCAGGACGGCACCATCACCGGACTGGTGACCGAGGCCGCAGGGCAGCGGCCGATCGGTTCGGTGCAGGTGTTCCTGGTGGGAACCAGTCTGGGCACCCTGTCGCGCGACAATGGCCGCTATATCATCCTGAATGTTCCGGCGGGCGATTACACCATCCGCGTCGAGCGCATCGGCTACCAGGCGATGGAGATGCAGGTCGCGGTCGCAGCCGGGAGCGCTCTTGAGCAGGATTTCGCGCTGACGCAGCAGGCTCTGGGTCTGGACGAGCTTGTGGTGACCGGAACTGCGGGTGCGGCGCGCCGTCGCGAGGTCGGCAACTCGATTGCGCAGCTCAATATCGATGAAGAGATCGTCGGCCCGCCCGAAAACGTGGATGCGCTTCTGCAGGGGCGCATTCCCGGCATGTCGGTCACTCAGAGCTCGGCCAGCGTCGGCGGCGGCGCCATGATCCGTCTGCGCGGCAACGTCTCGATGACCCAGTCCAACCAGCCGCTCATCTATATTGACGGCGTGCGCGTCCGCAGCGAGGGCTTCGCCAAGAATGTGCCGCCGGTCGGCTACTCGGGGCGCAGCAACAACGACGTTTCCAGTCCGCTGAACAGCATCGCGCCCCAGGATATCGAACGGGTCGAGATCATCAAGGGTGCAGCCGCAACCACCCTCTACGGCACCGAGGCGTCGGCCGGAGTGATCCAGATCTTCACCCGGCGCGGAAGTGTGGGTCAAGCCACCTGGACAGCGCAGACCAACCAGGGAGTGGCGCGCAACCTTCCCTTCGGCCCCGATCCCTCGCTGCGTCCGCCCTCCGAAAATCCCACTTCGCTCTCGGGCGGGCGTTCCGATTTTCTCTTTATCAACCCCTGGCTGGCCGGGCGCAAGCCCATGTGCGACGATCCGATTGTGGTCGAGGGACAGCCCTGCGACAGCGGCTTCTTCTCCGATCTGGGCGCCTGGCAGCAGGATTACGCGCTGAGCGTGGGCGGCGGCGCCGAAACGGTGCGCTACTTCGTCTCCACCTCCTTCGGCAACGACGACGGCGTTTTGCCCAACGACAATGGAAAGAAGCTGGTTTTGCGCGGAAACTTTACCTTTTCGCCGCGCGACGATCTGCAGTTCCAGTGGAACACATCGTACACGAACGACCAGCTTGCGCACACTGCGGCCGGCAACAATGCGCATGGAATGACCCTCAACACCTTCCGGCGCGATCGCAACTATCTCAACGACGAGTCCTTCAATGCAATCAACCCCTTCCTCGATCAGGAGCTCACTACGCAGATCGACCACCTGATTACGGGGCTGACCACAACATATTCGCCGCTTGCGAACTTCTCCAACCGGTTGAGCATCGGCTATGATCTGGCACAGCAGGACAACCGCAATCTGCGCCCCTTCGGTTTCATTCGCGCACCCACCGGGATTCTCTCCACGTCGCGCTACGAGTTCAACACCCTGACCGTCGATTATGTCGGATCGGTCGATGTCGCTCTGCCGCGCGGAATTCGGTCGGCCTTCTCCTTTGGCGGACAGTCGGTGACCGAGCGCACCGAGCTCACCACCGCCTACGGCGACAACTTCCCCGGGCCCGGCGATCCCGATGTGGACAACGCGGGGAACACCCTGGGCTTCGAGGACCGGACCCGCATTGTGACGGCGGGCATCTTCGCCGAGGGCAAGTTCGACTTTTACGACAAGTATTTTATGACTGTCGGGGTGCGCGTGGACGGGAATTCGGCCTTTGGCTCGGATTTCGGACTGCAGACCTACCCGAAGATCTCGGGGTCGTACATTATCTCGGACGAGCCGTTCTGGAACGACGCCTGGGGTTCGATGAAGCTGCGCGCAGCCTGGGGACAGGCCGGACGCGCTCCGGGCGCCTTCGATGCGGTGCGGACCTTCAGCGCGGCGGGCTGGGGCGGCGTGCCGGCCTTCCTGCCGAGCAATGTGGGGAACGCCGAGATCGGCCCCGAAACCACCTCCGAGCTGGAGGCGGGCCTTGAGGCGTCGGTCCTGAACGACCGCCTCACCCTCGATTTCACCTGGTTCAACCAGACAACCTTCGACGCGCTCTTCAGCGTGCGCCAGGTGCCTTCGCTCGGCTTTACCGGGTCGCAGTTGGCCAATGTGGGCGAACTATCCAACAACGGCCTCGAGTTCGGCCTCAACTACAGCATTGTGCGCAACGACGCCTGGAGCTGGGATCTGGGCGGCACGCTCTCGCTCACCAATTCCGAGATCATCTCGCTGGGCGGCGCTCCCGCGTTTTCGATCGGCGGCTTCGGCTGGGTCATCGAGGGGCAGCCGGCGCCGGTCATTCGCGCCTACCGCATTGCCAATCCCGACGAGCATGCAGATCCAGTTCTTGTCAGGGACAGCATCTTCGGTCCCAACCAGGCCACCACAATCGCGGGCATGCACACGACCTTCGGTCTCCCGGCGGGCATTACCCTGACGGCGCGCGCCGAGTACCAGGGCGGCGCGTGGATGTCGAATGGTCCGCAGGCGGCGGCAACCCGGCGTTCGGTGCGCTGGGCGGGTTGCTTCGAGGCCTACAATATCTGGGAAACGCAGGGATACACGGCGCTGACCGCCGAGGAGCGCGGGCGTTGCGACGTGCAGCACTATCGTTCGGATTTCTCGATTCAGCCGGCCGACTTTCTCAAGATCCGCGAGGTCAGCCTCCAGGCGCCGCTGCCCGATGCCTGGGCCGCACTGATGAGCGCATCGCGCGCAAACATTACGGTGTCCGGGCGCAACTTCTTCCGCTGGGTCGATCCCGCCATGCGCACCCTTGATCCCGAGGTCGGCGCCAATGTCGGCTTCAACACGCAGGTGCGCAGCATGACCGAGCATGTCCCCCCGCCCGCCTTCTACACCTTCTCCCTGCAAGTCGTCTTCTAGGAGGAACGAGACCTGAAAATGAACAACAATCATATCCGCAAGAGTCTTGTTCTGCCGGTTGCGCTCATGGCGTTGCTGATGGCCTGCGATGTCGATGTCGTCAACCCGGGCCGCGTACAGGAGGAGTTCCTCTTCGAGACCGACGCACAGGCGGCGATCGTGAAGGGAATCGGGCGCGGCCTCGGCGAGGCGCACAACTGGGTTGGCTATACGGCGGCTGCGGTTGCGCGCGAAATCCACCCCTCCGGTTCGACCGGCAGCTTCGGCATTCAGGTCGAGTGGCAGAATGGCGAACTCGATTACGAAACGCTCGACACCCACTGGAACCTCTCGCAGCGGGCGCGCTGGTGGGGCGACGACGGGGTGGCCAAGATCAATGAAACTGGAGCCGAAAATTCGCAACTCCTGGGCGAGGCCTATCTGTGGGCCGGCTACGCCTACCGTCTGCTGGGCGAGAACTTCTGCAACTCGGTGATCGATGGCGGACCGGCCGGCGATCGCAGCATCTATTACGACCGCGCCATTGCGCACTTCGATCAGGCGGCCGCGCTCGGCACCGGCGACATGGCGACCGCGGCTGTGGCGGCGCGCGCCTCGGTGAAGGCTTTCCGGGGCGACTGGGCGGGGGCGGTGGCCGATGCCTCGGGGATTCCCGACGATTTCGTCTTCAGCCTTCCCTATCACGAGGGCTTCGGCAACGACACCCGCAACCGCATCCAGTATGCCGTGCAGAGCGAACCGTACAAGGCGCATACGCAGAAGTTCACCAAATACGAAGAGTATTCGCTGAGCGACAACAACCCCGAGGGCGACCCGCGCGTTCCCTATCGCGTGACCGACGAGACCGGCGACGCCGCAGTGCTGTGCTGTGGTCAGGTTCCGTGGTGGCCGCAGAGCAAGTACCAGGATCCGGGTTCCGATGTTCCGCTCTCCAAGGGCACCGAGATGCGTCTGATCGAGGCCGAATCGATGCTCAATGCAGGCGACTGGCAGGGTGCAATGACGAAGATCAACGAGCTGCGCACCGCAGCCGGATTTGTCGAGGCCACCGCCACCAACACAACCGAGGCCTGGACCGCGCTGAAGCATGAGCGCGGCGTGGTTCTCTGGCTCGAGGGCCGCCGCCTGGGCGACTTCTACCGCTGGAACCGCGACAACACCCCCGGCGACCGCCACCCGCTCGAGATGCCGTCGGGCAGCCAGAACGAGGGGTCGCATCTTGTGCAGCAGGATCTCTGCTTTCCGATTGCGCGCTCCGAGGTCGATACGAACGAAAATATCGGCGGTCCCACCGGGTAGACCGCAGAGACTCTGTCAGAGAAAACGGACTGCCGTCATGACAACTTCGTAATTGCGTCAAACGGCGGTTCCTGGATCCGGCCGCCCTGCCCTGTGCAGGGTGGCCGGGCTGGGTCCGGTGGCATTCGTTTGAGGATTGGAGTTGGCGCGGCGCATCACCGCTTGCGGTGCGCGTGATCGGTCGATTGCCAACAAGAACGTTTCCCGGCCCCTGCGCGGGCCGGCCAGGGTGGTGGCCGTGCAGATAGAGGCCGATGCGCAACCCCCTCAATTTGTTGAGTTGGGGTTATGTCCAGGGTTGCTACCCAACCGTAGACTGCATGACTCCGCGCCCGATCGCCATAATGCCCACCGCGATCAGCGCCATCGCCAGAATTGTGCCCACCAGGTGGGGTCCGTAGCTCTTTTTTTCGGGTGGCCGCCGCTTGACCACGGTTGTTGTGAATTGCGCCACCGCCAACGCTCCCAGCATGGCAAAGATATGGCCGATGATGGTTGTGCCGAAGGGCCGCGTAAAGAGCACAACCGCACCCACCACCATCTGCAGATGCATGAGCCCGGTGAAGGTCGAGGCCAGCCGCGCCATCGCCACCGAGTATTCGCGCCGCCCGAAAAATCCCACGGCTGCGTACAGAATGACGAAGAGCCCGCCGACCAGCACCAGAAAGCGCAAGCCCGAGTGAGCGGCAAAGAACATGGAATCGAACTCCCGGTAGAGTGTGTGAAGAGCGAAGTTGCGCCGCCATCCGAAGCGCCAGCATAGGGAGCGGTTCAGATGGGTCGGGTTGGTCAATTTGGGGGTTGCGCGCGCACCTGGCAAGCGGCAGCCCGTGGCCCGACCCTTGCAATGGCACCCTGAATGGCGCTGCACTCCCGTCTCGCCCCCTTTGCCTTGTCCTTTGCCTGCCCACGGACTGCCGACGGCCACCTCCCCGGCCGGCCCGCGCAGGGGCCGGATCTGCGCCCCCAACCGGCGAAGCTGGCCCGGAACCCCTGTTACCTTTCGCAGCCGGAAGCGGGCAAACCCCCAAGGCGCTGTCAACGCTGCGGCAGGGGCGGGTGTCTTTCCACGGGGTAGATGGAACCGACGGATGCGGATGCGTGCGCCGGCCGCCGGAACAGCACCCTGGACACCGAGAACCTGAACACCCAACCGGAACGTTTTGCGGAGAACCCCTTTGAGAACAGCGATGCGGCAGTGGGCCATGAGGGCGGCGGCGCGGAGGCGACCATTCAGCGCGACCGGCGAAATCCGCCACCCGCACGCGCTGGCGACTCCTGTGGGTGCGGGGCGGCGATGGTTCCGGGGCGGGCCACCGGACTCGGCGGGTGCGGCAGATCGTTTCCCGGCCGGATTCCACCGCTCAGGCGGGATCCCCGCCGGGCGCAGGGCGGCCCCCCGAGGCGTTCGGGCAGGAATGGCGGCCCTCGCGGTCTGCGCGCTTTCGACGATTTCGGCAGTTTCGGCGACCCTGGCGGTCTCGCCCGGGCCGATCCGGGCCGCGCAGGTCCAGGACGCCAATGGGGGCGACCGCCTTAGCGTCTTTCTTGATTGTGCCAGCCGCTCCTGCAACCAGACCTACTTTCGCACCGAGGTGAGCTGGGTAAACTGGGTGCGGATTCCCGAGGGCGCCGATGTACACCTGATCATGACCAGCCAGGCCACCGGCGCGGGGGGGCGCGAGTACCAGATCGACTTTATCGGCGTGGGCGAGTACGAGTACGAGGACCAGCTTGCGCATCAGGCGCCGCCGACGGCCACCGACCGCGAGACGCTCGACGCTCTTGCGCACACGATCGCCGTGGGGCTGCTTCACTTCGCCACCCACAACGGCTTTCTGGAATCGGCGGACAACTTTCGCGAGATCACCGGTTCGCTGAACCTCAATGAACGGCGCGTCGATCCACAGGAGCGGGTCGTGACGGGCGACGAGGTCGAGGATCCCTGGAATTTCTGGGTTTTCCGGCTGGGGGGACGCGCCCAGATCAATGGCGAACAGACGCGGCAGACCACCAACACCAACGGCAACTTCAGCGCCTCGCGCGTGACCCCCACCTGGAAGATGAACTTTCGGGGCAATATCGGCTACAATCGTCGCGAAATCGAGCTCAGCGACAACTCCACCTTTGTCGATTCGCGCACCGACTGGGGATTCAGCGAGCTGATCGCCTATTCGCTGGCCGATCACTGGTCGATCGGGATTCAGGGCGAGGTCCGGCGCGTTGTGCGCTTCAATCAGGCCTTCCGCGCCGAGATGACCCCCGGAATCGAGTACAGCGTCTTTCCCTATGAAGAGGCCACGCGCCGCGCCCTCACCCTCTTCTACAAGGTTGGTCCGGCCTACCGCAATTATATCGAAGAGACCGCCTACGGCTACATGGAGGAAACGCGCTGGGAGCAGTCTCTGGAGTTCGAACTGTCACAACGGCAGCAGTGGGGCGACGCCTCGATGGGGATCACCGCCTCGCACTTTCTGCACGACACCGATCTGTACAACATTCGCATCAATGGAGAGATCGACTTTCGCATTGCGCGCGGGCTCAGCATCAATGCCGAGGGCAATATTTCGTGGGTGAACGACCAGATCTATCTCTCTGCCCAGGGCGCCACCGACGCCGAGGCGCTCCTCAATCTGCAGCAGCGCGCACAGGATTTCAACTATGGCGTCGAATTCGGCTTTTCCTTCCAGTTCGGGTCGATCTACAACAATGTTGTGAACAATCGCTTCGGCGGCGGCTTCGGCTGGTGGTGGTAGGGATTCATGACCCTTACCGCCTGCGCCGCTTCAGCTTCCTGACGCCAACTCCCAGGGGCGCGCGCATCGTCTCGTAGAGGCCGAAGAGGTGTTCGGCGCGTTCGTGCTCTGCGGCAAAGCCCCCCGGACGGTAGAGGCGATCTACGGCCCGGTCGAGCGCGCGGTGAGCCTTGCCGAGCGCGGGGGGCATGAGCTCGGGGTCGTAGAGATCTGCCAGAGTGGCATCGGGGAAGGCCGCGCGGGCGTCGAGGATGGCCTGGGCCAGCGATTCCAGATTGGGACTGGTCTTGTCCAGCGAAGGCATGGGGAAGGTGTTGTAGACGAGGCCGATGGAGTAGCGGTAGTCGCTCTTGAGCCGTCCGCCGATGGTGCGCAGCCAGGCCATGTGCATGGCCGAGGTGAGGAATGCGAAATGCACAAGGGTGGCGTTCTCCATGACGCGCACAAGATTGCTGGGGATTGTGGGCGGCTCCAGCCAGCCGATGGGAATGTATTCGCGCCTCTCCGAGCTGACCTCGGGGACGACCAGAAAGGGGGCGGTGGGAATGACGTTGACATGATACAGCCTTGGGGTCTCGGCCAGCCTGCGGGTCGGCGCGCTCCGGCTGGCTTCACGGTAGGCGCGCACAGCCGCGATTCGTTCCCGGACCATCGGCATCTTTGCCAGAACATTGGGCGGGGCATTGTGCAGAGCGAGAATCCAGCGGTCTCCACCCTGCAAATACTCGCGGGCACCCACGTAGGGTCGCATGTACGGCTCTGCCGTCGGTTCCGCCGCAATGAATTCGGCGCGCACCTCGGATGACCCGAAGATGTAGTGACCGCCATCGATGGGCTTGGACCCGATCACCAGCTTCGGCATCCCATTGATCGGCGCACTCTCTTCCTTGACCGTCAGATGCGGGTCGGCCAGGCCGCCGGCGTCGAAGAGATAGGGCGAAAGCGCGCCGTGGCGGCTCTCTTCGGGGTCGCCCCTGATGTTGGGGTAGCCGAAGAGGCGCTTGCGGTCGGGCACTGTCTGGCGCGGGTCCAGTCCGACAATCACAACATGCACATGCGCCATGCCGCGCGCGTCCGATCCCCATGCAAAGGTGCGGTGGGCAAAGGCGATCTCCAGGCCGCAGCGCTCGAAGAGAATCGGCCAGAGCTGGGCCACCTGTTCGCCCTGGGCAATCGAGTTGGTGGCCACGAAGCCGATCCGAATGCGGGTGCTCCTGGCGTACTCTCCCGCCTTGATCAGCCACGCGGTCACGTAGTCGAGCGTGCCCCCCGTTCCGCCGAGCGCCGCGATCCTCCGCACCTGGGCGCGCTGGCCCTTGCTCTGGAACTTTGCGCCGCCGAAGGGCGGATTGCCGAAGACGAAGGAACACGCTTCGGGCGGCAGCAAATCCGCCCACTCCATCTCGAGCGCGTCGCCATGCACAATATGCGGCGAAGCCTGCAGCGGAATCCGCGTGTACGTCTGTCCGAACTCCAGGCTCAGCCGGTTGTTCATGATGTGATCCATCATCCACATCGCAGTCTCCGCAATGCGAACGGGAAACTCGCCGATCTCGATCCCGTGGAACTGGTCCACATTGACAAGAGACAGATCGGCCGCCAGCACATCCAACTGTCGGTCGCCCTTCCGGTGAAGCTCCTTCAGCACCTCGGTCTCCAGCTCGCGCAACTCGCGGTAGGCGATAATGAGGAAGTTCCCGCACCCGCACGCGGGATCAAAGAAGGTCAGGCGACCGAGCTTCTCCTGAAACCGGCGGAGGTCGGCCCGGCGGCGGCTGTCCTTGCGATCCTTCAGGCGCTCGAACTCGGCCCGCAGATCGTCCAGAAACAGCGGCCCGATCACCTTCAGAATATTCTTCTCGGTCGTGTAGTGCGCGCCCTGCTGGCGGCGCTCCGCGGGGTCCATGACCGACTGGAAGAGCGCGCCGAAGATCGCGGGCGAGATGTCGGACCAGTCGAACCGGCAGGCGTCGAGCAACGCCGTCCGCATCGTTCCATCGAAGGCGGGAATGCGGAGCGGCTCATCGAACAGGTCCCCGTTGACGTACGGGAACCGTGCCATCTCCTCGTCGAGCGTTGCCGTGCGGCGGTTTTCCGGCGTGTTGAGAACCTGGAAGAGCTGCGCCAGGATCGGCCCAAGGTCGGTGCCGTCCGTGCGGGTGCGGGACTCCAGGAAGTCGTACAGGATGTCGCGCGGCTCGAAGATGCCGGTGTCGTCGGCGAAGAGGCAGAAGACGATCCGCACAAGGAATCGCTCCAGATCGTGGCCCCGGTAGCCTGCGGCGTCGAGCGCGTCGTGAAGCCGTCCCACGAGCTCGGCCGCCTCGATGTTGACAGGGTCCTGGTCGCGGAAGGTCCGCCGCCGAACGCCCAGGATGAAGCCGAACTCCTCGACGTGCCGGGGCAGATCGGCGAGGGGGAAGGAGATGACCCTGCGCTCGTCCAGATCATGAAGCTCGAAGCTCTGGAAGTCGCTGACGAGGATATAGCGCGGGCGGTCGCGCTCGGGGAGCGCATCGAAGTATTCCCCCGCCTGTCCATACGCCTTGCCCAGATCGCGTCCGGCGCTCTTCTGCTCGACGATCAGCACGCCCGGCCAGAAGAGGTCGATAAAGCCCGAGCGATTGTCGAGCTTGGCAACATGCTCCTCGTAGCGCGCCACCGAGCGGCGACGCACATCGAAGACCTCGAAGAAGTCGTTGTAGAAGCTCTGCGTCTCGCCCTTCTCGTATGCGGCCTCCCGCCACTCCTCGGCAAAGGACGCGGCCCGGACGCGCACCTCGTTCCATGAGAGGCGCATCCGGCTACGCCGCCGCCGTATGGCTCACGGTGCGGCTCCCGAACAGGCTATCGCGGGACCGCATCGCCTACCCTGATGTCCTCCGGCCATCCGCGTGCCCTGCGCGCCTCCGCAAGCTCGTAGCTCGCCTGCATCCGCATCCAGTGATCGGCCGTGCCCCAGCCAAGGCCCTCCAGGGCGAGTGCCATCTTCGCCGACACGCCCGCCTTGCCATTCAGAAGCCGCGACAGCGTGCCTCGCTCGCAACCCAGGCGGGCAGCCGTCTGTGTCACGGTCCATCCGACCTCGTCCATGCTCTCGCGGACCAGTTCGCCCAAGTGCGGAGGGTTGAGCATCGCAACCACTCGCTCGTCGCTTCCAGTCATTTCCTTCCTCCTTCCAGTCAATGGCAATCTGCCAGGTCCACGTCCACCGCCTCGCCGCCCTCGAAGCGGAACACCACGCGCCAGTTCCCGGAGGCGCGAACGCTCCACTGGCCCGTCCGGTCGCCCTCAAGGGGTGCAGCCTGAACCCGGGGGCGTCCGCGCTGCCGGGATGCGTCGCCTCCTGCAATTGTCGTATGGGGGCAGAGCAATCCATCAGTGATTTCGGGCCCCTCAATGTCGGTCCAGTCCACATCTGCCATGTGTGGGCAACGGATCGTGAATTTCCAGCCTCTCGGGTGCCCTTGCCTAACGAGGGGCTCCGTACACCGCCGTGCGGGAATCCGAAGTTTCTTATGGTGCCATTGAAAATCCCGGACTCCGAACGCCGTAAAATCCGAGTCGCATGCGGTTGCCGAAGGGCTGCGCCGCCACCAGCCCCAACCTCCTGAGCGCGGTGCGAATTCTGTCGAGTTGCTCGCGCTGGGTTGCGGTGGGCGGGTGGAGGGTGCCCTGACGCACGCCTCCGCCATTGATTGCGCTGTAGAGCTGCATAAGCTGGCGGCGATGCCGGGCCGCCTCGCCCTCGGCGTCCTCAAGTGTGCGGGCCAGTGCCAGAAGCTCAAGGAGGAAGGCTTCGCGTTCGCGGTAGTCCTCGACGGTGAGCGGCAGATCGGGGTCGCCCTCGACCGCAAGGTGGCGGGTGATTCGCTGTCCGCGCGCACTGAGCTCCAGGGCAAAGACGCCGGGCGAGACGAAGGGGCCGCGCGTCTCCAGCGGGCGCGGCACCACCGATGCATCGTGCAGGGCCCAGTCGTCCATTTCGGTTGGGTTCATGCCATGGCGCAGATCCCAGTTGACTCTGTGCCATCCGGGTTCTGAGGGCAAATTCAGGGTGCGCACCGCATCGCCTGCGCTGCTGCGCACCGTAAGGGTGGCCGGACCCGCGCCGGGCCCCAGCCAGTAGGTGATCTGCGTGCCATCGGCCGGATTTTCGCCCATGAAGAGCGCCTGCGCCCGGTACGAGGTGTCCTTCCAGTAGTTCATGATTGTGCCGGACCGGGGCGCGAAGAGGTGCGCCGCAGTTACGGTGGCCGTGGCGTGGTCGGCGAGCGGACCCACATCTTCGACAATGATGATCGAGCGGCCATGCGTGCCCAGCACCAGATCCTTCTCGCGCGGATGAATGACGATGTCGTCGTACAGGGTGGTGGGCAGATGCGGAAAGCGCGCCCAGGATTCGCCGCGATCGGCGCTGGCAAAGACATGGTGCTCGGTTCCGATAAAGAGAACTTGTGCATTGTCGGGGTGCTCGACGATTGTGTTGATCGACCCCGACGGGAGCTCCGCGTGGAGCGCGATCCACCGCGCCCCGAAGTCTTCGGCACGGTAGACAAAGGGCCGGAAATCGCCGTCGCGATGTGCGTCGAAGGTGACATACGCGGTGCCGCGCAACTCCGACGAAGCAAGGACGCGGCTGACATAGGCGCCGGGGGGGAGGCCGGGGGCGCCGCTCGACACTTCATCCCAACTCCTTCCACCATCGCGCGTAACCTGTACATTGCCGTCGTCGGTGCCCACCCACAGCACCGAAGGATCGTGCGGCGATTCGGATATTGTGACAATCTCGCCATAGGACGAGGTGCCGTCGTTGCGTGACAGCACAATATCGGCTCCGCGCACCCCCATAATGGTGAGCGTGTCGCGATCCTGGCTGCGGGTCAGATCTTCGGTGTGCGTAAAGCTGTTGCCCCGGTCGCGCGAAATGAAGAGGCGGTTGCCGCCCAGATAGACGGTGTTGGGATCGTGGCGCGAGATCAGGCTAGGACTGACCCAGTCCCAGCGATAGGGCTCCTCGCCCTCGGGTGCGGTCAGGCGCAGGCTCATCATGTCGCCGGTGCGATTGTCGAAGCGCGTCCAGCCGCCATTTTGCGTATTGATATAGATGGTGCGGCCATCGGGGTCGGCCTGTTGATACATGCCATCGCCGAATCCGCTCTGCCGCCATTCGTCATCGACAATTCCCTCCCAGGAGCGCGTCGCCGAGGGCCCCATCCAGGAGTGGTTGTCCTGCATTCCGCCATAGATCCAGTAAGGGTCGCGGTTGTCGACCGCAATGCCATAGAATTGACCGATCGGCAGATTGTGAATGCGGCGGAAGGTGACGCCGCGGTCGTAGCTCTCGTGCAATCCCGCGTCGCCGGCCAGATAGAGGTGGTCGGGGTTGGCGGGATTGATCCAGAGGGCGTGGTGATCGGCGTGCACGCCGACGTCGTAGGTGGGACGCGCGGCAATTTCGGTAAAGGTGCGCCCGCCGTCCTCGCTGCGGTGCGACGAGGTGGCCAGGGTGTAGACGCGATTTTCGTCGGTGGGGTCGATCACAATATGCGAATAGTACATGGGGCGGATATTCTGATCGCTGACCTTCTGCCAACTTTCGCCGCCATCTTCGCTGCGGTAGCCCCCTGATTCTTCGGCATGTTCGATCAGGGCATTGAGGACCTGCGGATTGGTCGCCGAAATTGCAAGTCCGATCCGTCCCTTGTCGCCGGGTGGCAGACCGTTGGTCAGCTCGGTCCAGCTGTCGCCGCCATCGGTTGTGCGATAGATCCCGCTGCCCGGTCCGCCGCCATTGAAGCCCCAGGTGCGCCGCTGCCGCTGATACATGGCCGCAAGGAGCACATCCGGGTTGGATGGATCAATGACCAGATCGATTGCGCCCGTGTGATCGTCGATGTACAGAACCCGTTCCCAGCTTGCGCCCCCGTCGCGCGAACGATAGACGCCGCGTTCGGGTGTGGAGCGCCAGAGATTGCCCAGCGCGGCCACATAGACAATGTCGGGGTTGTGCGGATGTACGCGCACGCGCCCGGTGTGGCGGGTTTCCTCAAGCCCCAGGTGGCGCCAGCTTGCGCCCGCGTCGTCGGAGCGGTAGACGCCATTGCCCCACGAGGTGCTCTGGCGGTTCTGCTGCTCGCCCGTTCCCGCATAGAGGATATCGGGATCGGAGGGCGCGATGGCCAGATCGCCGAAGGTGCTGACCGGCATGTGCTCCCAGAGATTGGTCCAGGTAATGCCCCGATTGACGCTCTTCCAGAGCCCGCCCGAAGCGGTGGCCACATAGAGGGTGGAGGGGTCGTGGGGAAGCGCCTCGACATCGTGAATGCGCCCGCCGGTCACCGCCGGACCCACATGGCGAACGCCGAAGGCCGCGAGATCGTCGGAGGTGAGGGCGCGCTGTGCGCACGCTTTCCGGGGAGCAGCCGTCAGGGCGGTTGCCGCGAAGCAGGCGGTCGCCAGGGCGAGAGAGAGCCTGTGCAGGCGGGTGGGTGCAGTCATGTGTTGGGGTCTCCTGGTGCCCGGCGGGAAGTCGTGGGCAGGGGGGTCGGGGGATGTTGACAGTAAGGGAAGGAAAATGGAGCAGGCAAGTCAGGCGGGATCCGGTCCCTGACGCGGCCCCGTCTCGACCGCATCGACCCGCAGGGTGACAATGTCGATGTCCTGGTAGCGGTGGTGACGGACCGAGCTGGCGAGGTGGCGCAGAAGCCGCAGCGAAAATTCGTGCTGCTCGGGCTGGGCCGCCGCATGGCCTTCGATCACTGCAAGCTGATCTTCGATATTGGTCTCGGCGCCCGATGCCAGAAACTCCAGCTCGGCGCTGCCGCCGCTGCCCGCAACGGTCAGGCGCAACTTGCGCACTGCGGCGGCGGCATTGTCATCTTCGTCCTCCCCGATCAGCAACAGAATCGTCTCTTCGGCCGCCTGGGTCAGCCGGGTGGCCGTGTCTGTCGCCAATCCCCGGCTCCGGGAGAACTCCTCCAAAAAGCTGCGAATGCGTTCCAGCGATCCGATCTCAAGAGTTGTGTCGATGCGCTTGCGGCGCGGCCCTGCGAATTCGGCGAAGGCGGTCAGGAGCAGCGCGGTGAGTCCGCCCACGGTCATGCCGTCCGAGAGCATCTGTTCAAGGATGGGGGGCATGCCGTCGATGGGAATCTGGCCATTCTGAAAGCCCGTGCCGATCCAGAAGGATACGCCCACAATTGTGGCTTTGCGGTAATCCATTCCATCTTGCACAACAATGCGCGCGCCCAGCATGAAGAGAACGGCAATAATCACCATGATAAAGCCGCCGATGACCGGGTTGGGAATTGCGAGCAGAACGGCGGCGAACTTCGGAAGCAGGGCAAGGGTGCAGAGAAGCAGGCCAATGCAGAGCCCAACCCGCCGGGCCGCGACGCCGGTAATTTCGGCGATCGAAATGCTGCTGGAATAGGTGGTGTTGGGAACCGTGCTGAGGATTCCCGAAAGAAGGTTGCCGATGCCATCGGCGGCGACCGCTCCCTGAACCGCGCGGTAGTCGGTGGCCCGGGGCGTGCGCCAGGAGACGCGCTGAATGGCGACCGAATCGCCGATTGTTTCAATGGCGCCGACCAGGGTGACGAAGATGAAGCCGGGAAGGAGCGCCCAGAAGGCGGGGCTGAAATCGAAGCCGAATCCGGGCCAGCCCCCCGGCGCTCCGACCCAGGGCGCCTCTGCAATTGCCGCGCCGTCGAGAATTCCATAGAAGCCGGCCGCAGCCACCCCCGCCAAGACGCCGATCAGGGGGCCCCATATGCGCGCCGGGCCGGAAAAGCGCAGCAGCGCGGCCAGGGTGACGGCGAGAGTGACCAGCCCGACGATCGGGCCTGCCGATGGTGGTGCGCCCTCGGGCAGATCGCCCAGGAAATCGAAGACGAAGGGCATGACATTGACCGCAATGAGCATGAGCACGGTGCCTGCAACGGTCGGGGTCACAAAGCGCCGCAGCAGCGAGAGGCGGTGGGCCAGGGCGAACTGGAAGAGCGACGAAACGACGACAAGGCTGGTGAGGAGGAAGGGTCCGCCCTCCGCGAGTGCGGTGACCGCCACCGCCATGAAGGCGGCCGAGGTTCCCATCATGAGGATATAGCCTGCGCCGAAGCGACCGATTCGCACCGCTTGCACAATTGTGGTCAGGCCGCTGATTACAAGGGCGGCGAAGGCTCCCCAGGCCAGGTAGTCCTCGCCGGCCCCGGCGCTCCGCACCACAATGGCGACGCTGAGCACCGTCCCCCCGACCGCAGTGATGCAATACTGTGCGGCGAGCCCCAGGGAGAGCCCCCACGTCGGCTTCTCGTCGGCCTGGTAGCGGATGGGGGATTCGTGTCCGCCCGGGCGTCCGGTCATGACTCCGATCCTTCCTCCGGGCGTTGGTCCGCAGATTCGCCACCGGTCTTGCCGAGCGCCCCCTCCACCGCCCTGCGCACTGCGATCGGCAGGTTGTTGATCGTCGTCAGCATCCACTCCAGATAGCCGGGGTGCCGGGCCGCCACCTCGTCCAGTCGCTGGTTGCCGTGCTTGCCGCGCCGGAAGATCAGTCCCTCTTCGGTTTCGCGAAACCACCGCTCGATCGGCTTCACCAGGGGCCGTACCCGGTCGCAGTAGTCATGCAGATCGTTCATTTCGCGCGGCAAATTCGGGTAGCGCGCCATCTGCGCAACCAATACCTCGGCGGTTGTCAGGGTGTCGCCCTCGGCGCTGTGAGCCTCGTCGTGAGAGCGGTCCAGGTAGAAGCGCGCGGCTGCCGTCAGATCGCGGGGCTCCTCGCGGTGAAAGATCTGTTGTACATCGACGACGCAACGGTTTTCGACAGAGAAGGAGACCTGTGCGCGATCGAACTCGTTGAGCAGAAAGGGGAGATCGAATCCCCGGATATTGAAGCCCGCCAAATCGCAGGGAGCGAGCAGGTTGGCCAGCGCCGCCGCCCGTCGTCGGAAGGGAGCCTCGTCGGCCACATCCGCATCGCTGATCCCATGAACCCGCGTGGCTTCGGCCGGAATCGGCATTTCGGGGTTGAAGCGCCGCACCCGGATGATCTGTTCGCCGCCGGGCCGGATGAGGAGGACGGCCATCTCGACGATTCGGTCCCGGGCGGGATTCAGGCCGGTTGTCTCGAGGTCGAAGAAGGCGAGCGGGCGCTCAAGTTTGAAATCGAGGGTCGTGTCCATGGGGTTGCCACTGGCGGCGCAGGCCGACACACTTCATGAATCGCATGTGCAGTCCGGGAATGCGATCTTGGGAATTCAGAGGAATTTGGAGGAAGATAACAGTATGAAGTCCGCTCCCGCCCGGTTCCGCGCCATGGCCGCGTCCATGCCGCCGCGCCCCTTCGCCGCCCCCGGCACGATCTGCGGGCGGGTCGCTCTGGCTCTGGGGGCGCTGGCCCCGCTTGTCGCCCCGCTTCCGGCCTCTCTCACGGCCCAGCCTCCGCCCCGCACCGATCTGCGCATCTACGAGATCGTGGCCTCCGCGTCGCCCGATCGGGTCGAGGCCGACATTCGCACCCTGGCCGGATTCGGCACCCGCAACACCTTCTCCGACACACTCTCGGCCACCCGCGGAATCGGTGCGGCCCGGCGCTGGATCCAGTCCGAGTTCGAGCGCATTGCGGCCTCGTGCGGGGGCTGCTACGAGGTCGTCGATCAGCGCAATCTGGTAACCGCCGATTTCAGTCCGCGCATCTCCAGCGATACCTGGATCGTGAATATTCTGGCGATCAAGCGCGGCACCATCAACCCGAATCACTACGTCATCATGTCGGGCGATATCGATTCGCGGGCATCGAGCGGCAACGATGCCGAAACCGATGCGCCCGGCGCGAATGACAATGCCTCGGGAATGGCGGGCGCGATCGAGGCGGCGCGGATTCTGGCCGAATACGAGTTCGGCAACACCGTGGTTCTGGCAGGGCTCTCGGGCGAGGAGCAGGGGCTCTGGGGCGGGCGTCACATGGCCGAGGTCGCGCGCAACGAGGGCTGGGAGATCATCGGGGTGCTCAACAACGACATGATCGGCAACATCGAGGGGGTCGATGGCGTGATCGAGAACAATACCTTCCGGGTCTTTTCCGAACCCACGCCGGTGACCGACACCGAGCAGGAACGCGCCCGCTACCGCTTCTTCGGTGGCGAGGTCGATGGGCCGTCGCGCCAGCTTGCCCGCTATGTGGCGGCCACGGCCGACGCCTACATCGCCAATCTCGATCCTGTCATGATCTACCGGCTGGACCGCTTCGGGCGCGGCGGGCACCACCGTCCCTCAACGACGCCGGCTTTGCGGCGGTGCGCATCATGGAGACCCACGAAAACTACCGCCGCCAGCACCAGGATATCCGCGTTGAAGATGGCATTGCGTATGGCGATGTGATCGAGGGGGTGAACTTCGACTACGCCGCGAAGATGACCGCGCTGAATGCGGCCGTGCTCGCGCGGCTGGCCTGGGCTCCGCCTGCCCCCGCCAATGTCAGGATCGGCGGTGCGGTGCAGCCCTCGACGACGCTGGCCTGGGATGCGGTCGATGATCCGCGCCTGGCCGGCTACCGCGTGTACTGGCGCGACACGACTGCTCCCCGGTGGCAGCACTCGCGCTGGGTGGGCGATGTGACCCGCTTTACGCTTGAAGGTCTGGTGATCGACAACTACCTTTTCGGTGTCGTCGCAGTCGGGGAGGACGGGAACGAGAGTGTGGTCGCCTTTCCACAGAGCCGGATTGGTCGGGGAGAATAGATGAACGGAACTATCAGCCGCCGCGCTCTGGTGCGATCCGGCTTGGCCTCGCTGCTGGCCGCGCCGTGGGCGGGCCGGGTGGGGGAGGTGCTGGTTCCGGGGCGGAGGCGGTGGCAGGAAGAGCCGATCGTTCTGGGCACCTCGGCGGCCTTCTCGGGTCCATCGCGCGCGCTGGGAACCGAGCTCTACCGGGGTGCCTGGGCGTTCTTCAGCCACGTCAACGAAAATGGCGGCGTGAATGGGCGTCCGATTGCGCTTCGCCTCTACGACGACGGCTATCAGCCCGATCCCTGCGTGCAGAACACCATTGAGCTGATTCGCGATCCCGCCGTCTTCCTCCTCTTCGGATATGTCGGCACCCCCACGGTAACGCGCGTGTTGCCGCTGCTGAAGAAGTTTCGCGACGAGCGCGTCTATCTCTTCTTTCCCTTTACCGGGGCCGAACCGCAGCGCGAACCCCCCTACGACGAGTTTGCCTTCAATCTGCGCGCCTCCTACCGCCAGGAGACCGCAGGGCTGGTGGACAACTTCATGCGCATCGGGCGACGCCGGGTTGCGGTCTTCTACCAGAACGACGCCTATGGCCGCAGCGGCTGGGCGGGCGTTCGCGAGGCGCTGGCCGGGTACGGCGCGGTCATCGTCGGCGAGGCAACCTACACGCGCGGCACCCAGTTCAGCGCCAGCATGCGTCGGCAGGTCGAGATTCTGAGCGCGCGCCAACCCGAGGCGGTCATCTGCATCGGGGCCTATGCCGCATGTGCCGCCTTTGCCCGCGACGCGGTCGATCTGGGGCTGCGCATTCCGGTTGCCAATCTCTCCTTTGTCGGCAGCGAAAACCTCCTGGAACTGTTGCAACAGGAGGACTCCGACCCGAACCGTTACACACGCTATCTGGTCAACTCGCAGGTTGTGCCCAGCTACGAGGACACCTCGCTGGCGGGCGTGCGCGAGTATCACGAACTCATGGCCGAGCACAATCCTTCGCCCCCGCAGAATGTGGAGAGAATTACAGCGGGCGAACCCTACGAACCGTTGCGCCAGAGCTTTGTGAGCCTGGAGGGATTTCTGAATGCGAAGCTGATTACCGAGATCATCCGGCGCATGGGCGATCGCCCGACTCGATCCGGAATCGAGGACGCGGTTCTTGCCCTGCGCAACTACGACATCGGGGTGGGCGAACCGGTCTCCTTCGGACTTGCCCGCCGCCAGGGTCTCCAGCGCGTCTACTTTACCGTCGTGGAAGAAGATCGCTTCGTTCCGCTGGACAACTGGGAACAGCGGTTTTCCTGAGGAGAGTGATCGGTTGAAAAAATTTCGGGTCAACAGACTTTTCCGCAAGACGCGCTTCTTTTTCTTTGTGCTCTTCGGGCTCATGGTGCTCTCGGTTTCGCTGCTCACAGTGGTCAGCGTGTCGCGCGAACTCTCCGACGAATACGAGAGCAACAGCCGCGCCATTGCCAACAATATTGCCGATTCGAGCGTCGATATTCTCCTCAATCGCAATCTGGCCACCCTCCAGTCCCTGATCGACCAGTTCGTTCAGGTGCCGAGCATTCGCTATATTTACATTACAAGCGATACCGGCGAATACCTTGCGCATACCTTCGTGCCCGGAATTCCCGACGAAATTCTGGCCAGCGATCCCTTTGCCACCGAAACCGTGCAGCGCAGCCTCTCGGGATTGGGGGATTTCCTGGAGGTGGGCAGTCCGATCCTGTCTGGTGCGGCCGGAACCGTGCACGTGGGAATGGATCTGGAGCTTCTGGGGCTCAAGATTCAACGGGCAATCGGGCAGCAGTTGGCGCTTCTTGGGGTTGTGTTTGTGGTGGGCAGTTTTCTGACCTTCTGGTTTGTGAGTCTGGCGGCGCGCCCCCTTGCCGATCTGCTTGCCTTTGCGGTGAGAGTGGCCGGGGGCGAGGAGGTCCGCGAAGATGAATCGATCGCGACCCGCGACGACGAGGCCGGCGAGCTGGCGCGACTCTTTATGCATGTGGCGCAACAACGCTCCCGCCAGAGGGAGAGCGGCTCCGAATGAATGCATCGCGCGTCCGCATCTCCGGCCTGACCATCGGGGCCTGCTGCACATTTCTGCAGATGTGCCTGGGTACGGTGTATGCATGGAGCTTCTTCCAGACCATGCTCGCGCGCCAATATGGCTGGACCAATACACAAACGGTTCTTTCCTTCAGCATCGCGATCTTCTTCCTGGGCATTTCGGCGGGCTGGGCGGGCCAGTTGCTGCCGCGCGTCGGTCCCCGGCGACTCGCTCTGACCGGAAGCGCACTCTTTGCCACCGGGTTCGTGATTGCATCGCTGGCGCTGCAGTTCAACTACATTCCCCTCTTCTACCTTGGCTACGGCGTCATCGGCGGCGCCGGAATCGGAATGGGATATGTGACGCCGGTGGTGACAGTGGCGAAGTGGTTTCCCCGGACGCGCGGTCTGGCCACCGGCATTGTGGTGATGGGATTCGGGGTGGGCGCGCTTCTGCTCAGCAAGGTGCTGGCCCCCTTCCTGGTGGCGCGAGCCGACGGTGATCTGACGACGGTCTTTCTCTGGCTGGGGCTGGTTTTTGCGGTCACTCTGGTTCCGTGCTGCCTCGCATTGCGAAATCCGAACCCGGAGGAGTCGCGTCTCCTGGGCGGAATGGAGCCGTCCGAATCCTCCCGGTCGGCACGGCGGAAGGGCGCTGGCGAGCGAGCGATGCATGAAGCCGAATCGGCCCGGCCCTATCTGATGAGCGGTCGTTTTGCGGTCATGTGGCTTGTGTTCTTCTTCAATATTGCGGCGGGAATTTCGGTCATCAGCTTTCAATCCGAGCTTCTGCAGGAGGTCTGGGGGCTGGCCGATCCATCGCTCGACCCTGCGGTTCTGGCCGAATACGGAGCCACCCTGATTGCGGTCAGCTCAATCTTCAATGGATTGGGGCGCATCTTCTGGGCCTGGCTCTCCGATCGCCTGGGCCGCGTGACCGTTTTCCGCATTCTGCTCGCCAGCCAGATGATCGTCTTCGGCATCCTCATGTCCGAAACCAATCCCTGGATCTTCTCGGCGCTGGTCTGCTATGTCCTGCTCTGCTTTGGCGGCAGCTTCGCAACGATGCCCTCATTTGTGCTGGATGTCTTCGGCCTGGTCAACATGTCGCGCGTCTATGGCACAATTCTTACCGCCTGGGCTGCGGCGGGCATCTGCGGCCCCCTCTTCGTCGGCTACCTCAAGGATGTCTATCCCGACCGCGCGGTCATGTACTGCTTCCTGAGCGGCATTGTCATCCTTGGCACCGGCTACGTATTCTCGTTCCTGCTCGACGATGCCCGCATGCGCCTGGGCCGCCCCACGCTGCAACAGACGCTGGACCGATATGGGGTGGTGGCGCGGTAGGAGAAGACAGATGGAGGTTTTCCGCACCGTGTGCCACAGTCGTCCTTTCTACATTTCGGGCGCTTCGTCATCCATCTGGCGCTCAAAGGCCTGCCGGATCAGACCCATGGCGTAGGGAAGATCGCTTTCCCGCTCCAGCCGAAGCTGCACATCGCCATTTCCCCATGTTCCAATACCGGTCACATCTCTTGCCAGTTTCTTCGGGTCGCGCAGCTCCGAAAATCGCATGTTGAGTGTAAGATTCAGGCCATTGTTCCGAGGAACGACATCCACGAAGTTGGTTTCGGCCTTGAATGCAATATAGAGCTTGAGTGGTTGTTCCTCAACGCATGAATGCAGAGCCAGAATCTCCTGGCGCAATTTCTCGAACAGACTACGGGTTTGTGTATCGAGTTTGATCGAGCGCAGGCAAGACCTGACGATGGCACCTCCAGCGAGAATCGAAGACGCCGCCGATAATCCGCACAAGGCAACGAGTATCTTTTCCCTCCTACCCCACCTCCTCAACCCGGTGACCCAGTTCGCGCAGATTGGCCACGATTGCGGCCACATGGTCGCGTCCGCGCGATTCGATCTTCATCTCGATGGCGACCTTGCCGACTGCAATGTCACCGAATGCGCGCGTATGCTCGATATGGAGAACATTGGCGCCCTCAATGGCCACCACGCCCGTGACTTCGTTGAGGTAGCCGGGGCGGTCGCGCACCACAACGGAAAGGCTTGCCAGACGGCCATCGGCCCAGAGGCCCCGGTCGATAATGCGCGACAGGATGTTCATGTCGATGTTGCCGCCCGATAGAATGCAGACGACCCGCTCGCCCTGCCGGATCGGGAGTTTGTCTTCGAGCAGGGCGGCCACGCCCACCGCGCCCGCGCCTTCGACGACCATCTTTTCGCGCTCCAGGAGGAAGAAGATGGCGCGGATGATCTCGTCCTCATCGACCAGCACCACATCGTCCACCAGGGTCTGGATGTGGGGAAGGGTGAGGGCGCCAACCTGCTTGACCACAATTCCGTCGGCCAGGGTGTCGGAGAGTTCGACATGCACAGGGCGGCCCGCCTTAAGTGAATGCACCGTGCCGGGCGAGGAGGCGGCCTCGACTCCGTAGATGCGCATGCCGGGGCGCGCGGCCTTCACCGCCGCCGCAATGCCCGAGATCATGCCGCCGCCGCCGATCGGAACCACAATTGCATCCGCATCGGGAATCTGTTCGACAATCTCAAGGCCCATTGTGCCCTGGCCCGCCATGACCGCCAGATCGTCAAAGGCATGCACAAGGGTCAATCCCTCTTCGTCAACCAGCCGCTCCACCAGCTCCATGCCATCGGACAGCGTTTCGCCCCGCTGAATGACCCGGGCTCCGCTTGCGCGCGTATTGCTGACCTTGATCAGGGGTGCGGTGTCGGGCATGACAATTGTACAGGGGATTGCAAGTCGCGCGGCGTGGCGAGCCAGTGCCTGCGCATGATTTCCTGCGCTTCCGGCTACAACTCCGGCCCGCTTCTGTTCGTCGGTCAGCAGGAGCAGCCGGTTGAGCGATCCGCGATCCTTGAAGGATCCGGTGCGTTGGCGCAGCTCGGCCTTCAGAAAGACGCGACGGGATGTGATATCGCGAATCGCAAAGGACTCGGGGCAGCCGGTGAGCACAACGTGCCGGGCAATTCGTTCGCGTGCGGCGACGACATCGGCGGCCGTAAGGAGCGAATCGGAGTTCGGGTGGGTGGCGAGGGCCCGATCCGGCATTGTCACGGCGGGTTACTCCAGCGCCTTTGCCAAGATCTGCTGCTGGGCCTGAGCATGGTTGCGCGGGTTGCCCTCGGCGGGGCTGGCCCGTTCGGGGCGCGAAAGATGCTGCAGCCGCACCGTCGCAGGCAGAGTTCCGCGCAGATGAGGCAGAATATAGCTGAGCGCACCCATGTTTCGGGGTTCTTCCTGAACCCAGATCACGGTTTCGAGATTGTGATAGCGATCGCAGAGCGTACGGATTGCGTTGCCGGGGAAGGGGTAGAGAACCTCGACGCGGGCAATTGCGGTTTCGGTTGCCTTCGCACGGGCGTCGGCCGCAGCCAGATCGTAGAAGATCTTGCCGCTGCAGAGAATCAGCCGCCGCACCCTCTCCGCGCTCTCGGGCTCCTCTCGCAGCGGATCGTCGAGAATGGGCTGGAAGTTGTTCCCGGCCAGCTCGCTCACCAGCGACCGCGCCGCCGGCAGCCGCAGCAGACTCTTCGGGGTCATGACGATCAGCGGGCGCTCGGGTTCGCTCCTGGCCTGAAGTCGCAGAAGATGAAAGTATTGTGCAGGGGTGGATGGATAGACAACCCGCATGTTGTCTTCGGCGCAGAGCTGCAGAAAGCGTTCAAGGCGCGCGCTGGAGTGCTCCGGTCCCTGGCCTTCGTAGCCGTGCGGCAGCAGCAGGGTGAGGCGCGAACGCTGTCCCCACTTCGACCAGCCGGCCGAGAGAAACTGGTCGATTATGACCTGGGCAACATTGACGAAGTCGCCGAACTGGGCTTCCCAGAGAACCAGGTCGCGCTCCGATGCAACCGTGGTTCCGTATTCGAAACCGATTGTGGCGGCTTCGGTCAGCGGCGAGTTGTACACCTCGAGGCGCGTATCGGTGAGTTGTGCAAGTGGCGTCCAGCGATCTCCACTGCGGGCGTCGTTCAGCACAAGGTGCCGGTGGCTGAAGGTTCCGCGTTCGCTGTCCTGTCCGGTCAGCCGCACCGGGATTCCATCCAGCAGCAGAGAGCCGATTGCAAGCGCTTCTGCATGGCCCCAGTCAAGATGGGCGTCGGGCCCGAAGTCGCGTCCCCGCCCCTGCAGTTGACGCACAAGTTTGGGATGAGCGGTGAATTCCTCGGGAATTGTGCTCAGCGCGTCATTGATGCGGGTCAGATTCTCGAGCGCAACTCCGGTCCTGAGCCGAAAATCCTGGTCCACAGCCGTGTGACTGGGCGCCTTCCAGGCTGGTGCCGACCGGTTTTCGCCCTGGGATCGGCGATCCTTGATGCTGCGCAGCTCCTTCGCCACCGCGCTCACCCGTTCGTCCACCTCTGCCGCCGTCAGCAGTCCGCGCCCGACGAGCTCTGCCGCCCATTGCATGCGCGCCGTGGGGTGGGTTGCAATTTGATGATAGAGAACAGGTTGTGTATATCCGGGTTCGTCGGCCTCGTTGTGGCCATGGCGTCTGTACCCGATCAGATCGATCACAACATCGCCCCGGAAGCGCTCGCGGTAGGCCATGGCCAGTTGCACCGCCGCCAGACAGGCATCGGGAGCGTCGGCATTGGCATGAATGACGGGAATGCTGTACCCCTTGGCAAGATCGCTGGCGTAGCGGGTCGAGCGGGCGTCATGGGGGTTGGTGGTAAAGCCGACCTGGTTGTTGCCGATGATATGGATTGTGCCCCCGACCTCGTATCCGCGGAGCCGCGCCAGATTGAGGGTTTCCGCCACAACTCCCTCGGCTGCAAAGGCGGCGTCGCCATGGATCAGGATGGGAACCACGCGGGCGCGATCCCGTTTGGTCGCTCCATTGGCGGCCTGTACATGCTGGTGCGCGCGCGCCATTCCCAGAACAACCGGGTTGACGAACTCAAGATGGCTGGGATTGGGCGCCATGCTGACCCGCACCGTTCCGCCGTTCTGCAGTTGGTATTCGCCGGTGGCCCCATGGTGATACTTGACATCGCCGGTTCCGGGATCGGGAATCCAGAGCGCGCTCCCGGGCGAGGCGCCCTCCTCGAACTCGGCCAGGATCTCGGGATACGAGACGCCCAGAATGTGGGTGAGGACATTGAGGCGTCCGCGGTGCGCCATTCCGATCACAACCTCGACCGCGCCCGCTGCCGCCGCCCGCTCGATCGCCTCGTCGAGCATGGGAATCAGCATGTCGATGCCCTCGATCGAGAAACGCTTCTGCCCCAGATAGGTGCGGTGCAGGAATTGCTCGAAGCCCTCGACCCGGGTGAGGCGGTCGAGAGTGCGGATGTGGTCGCTGTCGCTGAAATCGGCAAAGTGCGTGCCGCGCTCCACCTGGTCCCAGAGCCAGGCGACCTTGTCGGGGTCGTCCAGGTGCTCGAACTCGTAGCCGAGATCGCCGCTGTAGGTCGCCATGAGACGATCGAAGGTGACCGCCACCGGGGCATCGCCGCCCCCCGGAATCAGAGCCGAGGTGGGGATCTTCTCGAGCTCGGCCATGGTGGTGCCGAAGTAGGCCGGGTCGAGTTGAGGATGACCGGTGGGTTCGCTTCCCAGGGGATCGAGCCGCGCAGCCTGATGGCCATGGTCGCGGAAGGCCTGAAGAAGATTGGCGGCCCGCGCCACCAGGGGCAGAAGGCGTTGCAGCGATTCGGTCGAAACCGCATCTGCCGATGGGGATGCCGGGGGAGGGGCAGCGGGAAGGCGCTCGGGGGCGGGGCTTGCTCCGGCGAAGGGTGGGGTGCCATTGCGGGCGGGGCTGCGATCGGGAATGATCAGCCCGGCGTCGGCCAGGGAGCCGCTCTCGAAGATGTCTCGCCACTGGCGCGGCACCGCATCCGGGTTGCGCCTGAAGTCATCGTAGAGCGCCTGCACGTAGGCGGCGTTCAGGCTGTCGAATCTGGAGCTGCTCATGGTGCGCGCATGACGCCTTGGGTTGACGGGGGAAGAGAGTGTCGCCCGATTGGACAATTGAGTCCCGTTGCCCGACAATTTAGCCCCTTGCCCGCCGATTTGGAACGACTTCGAGAGGAATGGATCTTCTGCGCGCAACACCGGTGCCGGGATGGGAGCGCACCCTTCCCTGGCTTTGGGCCCGAACGACCTGGCGCACCGGGGCGCCCCCGGGACAGTCGCCCGCACCGGCAATCGTGGCCATGGAGCCCGGGATCGGGGCCGGGGCGTTGGAGCCAGAGGGATGGAAGACGGTGGTGCGCAGTCGGCAGCTGCACGGCGCACTCTGTCATGTGCATGGAGAGCTGCCTGCGGGCGAAGAGATGGCGGCCGATGGCGATGGCCACGCAACCGGCGAGCCGGGAGTTCTGCTGGCGATTACCCTGGCGGATTGCGTGCCGGTCTTTGTCGCCGACCCGGTGAACCGCGCCGTGGGACTTCTGCATGCGGGGTGGCGGGGTACTGCGGCCGGGGTCGTCGAGGAAGGACTGGAGGCCATGCGACGCGCCTTCGGGAGCGTGGCCGCCGAGCTGCACCTTCACCTGGGCCCTTCGATCTGCGGTGGCTGCTACGAGGTAGGCCCCGAGGTCTTCGTTGCCCTGGGCGAGCCCCCGCCTCCCCGCTCCCGTCCCCTGGATCTGCGCCGCATCATCGGCCGTCGCGCCCTCGCCGCCGGGGTCGCCCCCACCCGTCTCACGACCAGCGCCGAGTGTACCCTCTGCAGTCGGGAGCGCTACTATTCGCACCGGGGCGGCGACCGCGGTCGCCACCTGGCTCTGATCGGAGTTCTGCCCGCACGATGATCCTCTCTCCCCTGATTGCCTGGACCCTGGTCGGGCTGCATGCTCTGATCCTTGCGCTGCTGGTGCCCTTTGCACTTCACCGTCTCCGTCTGGTGATGCATGCTCGGCGCGCCCCCTCTGCGCCTCTGCCAACCTGCCCCCGCGCCTCCCTTCCCGCGTGCGCTTCGCCCCGCGTCACCATTCAGCTTCCGCTTCACAACGAGCGCCATGTGGTTGAGCGCCTGATTGATTCGGTCTGCCGCCTGGAGCATCCGCCGGGCCGCCTCCAGATCCAGGTCCTCGACGACTCGACCGACGACACCACCGCCCTGGCCGAGCGCCGGGCCCGTCTCTGGCGCCGACGAGGGGTCGAGATCGCGGTTCTGCACCGCACTGCCCGCACCGGCTACAAGGCGGGAGCGCTGGCGGCGGGACTTGAGGCCGCAACCGGCGAGTTCATTCTGATTCTCGATGCCGACTTCCTGCCGCAGCCGACGCTGCTGCGCGATCTGCTCGTCTCGATGGACGACCCCGCCGTGGGCATGGTGCAGGCGCGCTGGGATCATCTGAATGCGCACGCTTCCTGGCTGACCCGCGCCCAGGCGCTCCTTCTCGATGGCCACTTCCTGGTGGAGCAGCGAGGGCGCGACCGCAGCGGCCTCTTCTTCAACTTCAATGGCACGGCGGGTCTCTGGCGGCGGCGTGCGCTGGTCGAGGCGGGCGGCTGGCAATCCGACACCCTGACCGAGGACCTGGATATCAGCTACCGCGCGCAACTGGCGGGATGGCGATTCGCGATGCGCGACGATGTGGGGGTGGCGGCCGAGCTTCCGGGTACGCGGGGGGCCTTTCTGGTTCAGCAACGCCGCTGGGCGCAGGGCGGAGTGCAGACGGCGCGCAAGATTCTTCCGCAGGTGTTGCGCAGTCGCCTGCCCTGGGCCCTGAAGCGTGAGGCCCTCTACCACCTGTGCGGTCATCTGACCCACCCGCTGACCCTCGCCCTGTCGCTTCTCATTGTTCCGGCGGCGATGGCGCGCGAGGCTCTCGCCTGGGGTGCGCTCTGGTGGCTCGACCTGCTGATCTTCCTTTTGGCGACCCTTCCCTTTGCGATCTTCTATCGCGAGGCGGCCCGGCGGCGAAATCTGATCGAGAGAATGGCCGCGGGCGAGGGGTCAGTCTGTGCCCCGGAGCGGTCTGCGAAGCGCCTTGCCAGCCGGGTGTTGCTGACCCTGGCTGTCGGGTGCGGTCTCTCGCTGCAACTCGTGGGCGCTGCATTGCGCGGCCTGGGTTCTGCACGCGACCCCTTTCGCCGAACGCCCAAGTCGGGAGGCACGGCGCGCTCCAGCTACGAATCCTCCGGGGGCACCTTTCCGGGTCGCCGTCTCTCTCTTTGGGCGGCGCTGGCGATGGCTGCTGCTGCGGTGCTGGCGGTGGCGGCCGGTCAGTGGGGGTCGCTTCTCTTTGTGGCGCTATTCGGCAGTGGCCATCTTCTCTTCGGACGCCTCCGGGGGGCTTCCCGGCTGGCGCACCGCACGCCCGCGCCACGCTCTCCGGGCCGCCGCAATCAGCAACGCCCAGACCGGAGCCCAGAGTATCCACCGGATCAGGGCGGGTTGCGGCCAGATCCCGCTCTCCGGGCCGCCGCAATCAGCAACGCCCAGACCGGAGCCCAGAGTATCCACCGGATCAGGGCGGGTTGCGGCCAGATCCCGCTCTCCAGATACGTGCCCAATCCCCAGTACCCGAGGAATGCGAGGCCGCCTAGCACGAGGAAGGCGCGACTGCCGCAGAGAGCCGCCATGGGAAGTGTCCAGAGTGTGTACCACGGATGAATGGTGGGCGAGAGCAGAATGCCCGCCCCGATCGTCCAGAGCAGCGCGCGCTCCATGGGAAATCGCCGCCAGGCAACCAGGATGGCGACTCCACCCACAGTGCCCGCCGCCGCCAGCCGCGCCGCAACCGGATCGCCGACCAGCGCTTCCAGGAGCGCGAAGGCGCCCTCGTTGGCCGACCAGTGCCGCGCATAGATACGGAGTCCGGCCGTGAGATCGACCCATCCCTCCAGGATTCCCGGCCCGGCAAAGGGAAGAGTCAGAGCGGCCGCGACCCCGCCAAAGCCAACCAGCGTCCATGCCCCCTGCCGCCTGTACAGAAGGGGAAGCACGATCGCCGGCGCGAACTTGACCAGGGTGGCGAGCGCCAGCAGCCCTCCGCTCCTGATCGCGTGCAGAGATGCGCCGAGGCGAACCGAGCCCTGGCCGGTGTTGTGCATCAAGGATTTTGGACCATGGACGCGATTTCTGAGCGGGCCCGGGTCCACGGTCAGGATCAGCGCAGCCAGAAGAAAGAGTCCGACCGCATCGAAGTGTGCGCTCCAGGCGGTCTCGACGATCAGCAGCGGCGACCAGAGATACCAGATCAGCGTGGGAAGGGGAGGACGGCCCCGGCGACGCGCAATGCGCCCCAGAAGCAGTCCGCACCCCAGATCGAAGAGCAGCCAGAGCGACTTGGCGACCATCACAAGGCCGCCCGCGCCCGCCACGGCGCCAAAGAGAAGTTGCGTCGCAGGCGGATAGATGGTGGGAACGTCGGGATGATTGATGCGGTCGTGCCAGGGAGTGCGCAGCCCGGCAAGGGCGTCGGCGTCGGGGGGGTGCGCATAGGGATTGACGCCCTGAACCAGCAGGTGACCGTCCCACAAATAGCGATAGATGTCGTCGGAGAGGAAGGGGGGCAGGGGAAGCAGTGCAAGGCGGGTCCCGATGGCAATCGCCCAGACGATGATTGTGACGTGGGGTGCGGCGATGCGGTGAAAACGCTCGGCCGCAAGACCCGCGTGGAGGTAGCAGAGGAAGGCGGTGGCCGGGAGGAGGAGGCGGGGCAGGGGAAGGGCGAGCGAGGGCAGCCAGCCGAAGAGTGCGAGCAGAAGGGTGAGGAGGAGGCCGGAGAGGAGAATCCTGCCGGTGGGTCGGCCCCCGACGGAGGGCAAATCGACCCCCGCACGGCCTCCCTCCTGGCGCGTACCGCCGTTCTCATCCCGGCTCTGGATGAAGAAGAGGCCCTTCCGGCCACCCTGGCCGCGTTGACCGCCCCCCTCCTTGCGGTTGTGGTGGTTGACAACGGCTCGACCGATCGCACGGCCACCCTGGCCCGCGCCGCCGGAGCGACTGTTGTGGACGAGCCCGTGCGCGGCTACGGCGCCGCCTGCCTGGCCGGGATCCGGCACCTCTCCTCGTTGCAGCCGGGGCCTCGCGCGATCGTCTTTCTCGACGCCGACCACCCTGCCGATGCGGCCCGCATTCCCGCCTTGGTGCAGCCGCTTCTGCATGGCGCAGATCTGGCGCTGGGGGTGCGCACCCTTCCCGATGGCGGAACCGGCAACCGCCACAGTCATGCGCGCTGGGGAAATTGGCTTGTACTCACCCTGGTTCGCCTGCTCTTCGGCGGCCGCTTTCGCGATCTGCCGCCCTTTCGCGCCATTCGCATGGAGGCGCTTGCCCGTTTGAAGCTCGATGATCGCAACTGGGGATGGACGCTGCAGATGCAGCTCCGCGCCCTCCTGCATGGTCTTGCCGTGGTCGAGATCGATCTGCCACATGGGCGCCGGAGCGGGGGGCGCTCCAAGATTTCGGGCCGCGCGCTGATGTCGGTGCGCGTGGGGGCGAAGATGTTGTGGACTCTGGGGCGGGAGCGGTGGCGGGGATGGGTGGATTGACCGCCGAATCGCACTTCTATGGGGCCGGCAGGGAAACGATCGCTGCACCGCGGTCTTCCAGCTCGGCCGCCATTGCCGGGTGGCAGGTAAAGACAAAGATCTGTCTTTCGGTTGCGAGCTGTTCCAGCAGATCGAGTGCGCCATCGCGCCGCCAGGCGTCCCAATTGACAAAGGCTTCGTCCATGAAGAGCGGCAGACTCTCGTGGCCGGCGTCCAGATGTCCGACGATCGCCAGGCGGATCGCAAAATAGACCTGTTCGCGGGTTCCCTGCGACAACCGGTCGTCCACGCGCACCAGGGGGAGGTCTTCGCTGGCCGTATCCGGAGCCCCCACCGGGGATCGGCGCAGGCGAAAGGCGTCGTCGTCCCCACCCAGCTCAATGTGGTCGTAGCGCCCGCCGGTCACCTGACGCAGATAGCGCTCGGCCCGCACAATCAGCTCGGGCTGGTTCTCGTCGCGGAAGCGCCGGTCGGCCGTGCGAATCAGGCGCGACAGCACAAAGGCGCGGTCCCGCTCCTCGCGAACCCTGCGCTCTCTTTCCTCGAGAACGGCGATGCGGCCATCGATCGCGTCCATGGTGTCGCTTTCGGAAAGGTGATCGATGCGGCTTGCGAGCGTGGCGATTGTGGCCTGCAGCTCCTCAATGCGCGCATTCATGGTGTCGATGCGGCTCTGTCGGGCGTCGATCCGGTTCTGCAAATCCTCCCAGGATTCGCCCTCGGCTTCGGCCTGCGCGATCTCCTCTTCCAGTTTCGTCAGCTCGGGGTGGCTTCTCTCGAGCTCTGAACGAAGCGCCTGCGCACGCTCCCGGGCCGCCATGCGCCCGGCTGCGATCTCTGCGCCCCGATCTGCGTCGGCTTCGCCCTCTGCCAGGGGCGCCAAGCGGTCCACCAACACCGCCAGCTCATCGCTCACGGCCCGCTGCCCGGCTTCGTCCACCTCCCGTTGCTCGACCTCGCGCTGCCAGCTCTGGTGCGCCAGATCCCTCGTTTCGCGCGCACTGCGTGCACTCTGCACGGCCTCGGCAGGGTCGGATCCGGCGTCTCCCTCGGGCAGAATCGTTCGCAGCCAGCTCCGGGCTTCGCGCACACTGGTTCGCACCTGGATCACTGCATCCTGACGCGCCTCCATCTCGGCATTGCCCTCGATAATCTGCCGGGCCAGCTCGCCCAGTTCGCCGATTCTGGCCACCAGATCCGCATCGGGATTCGCCAGTGGGTCCGGCGCAATCGACAGGTCCTGCACAAGCTCCACGATTGCGGCGCGCGCCTCTGCGACCGCCTTCTCGCGGCTGGCAATCCTCTGTGCCCGCATCTGTTCGGCATCGGCCAGGGCGCGCTGATACCGCCCGAATCTCTCGGTCGCCGCCCGGTGCAGAAAGAGAAGCGCTCCGCCCGCAATCCCCAGAAGGGCTGCCGCCGTGCCCCCCTGGGCCGCCGTGAGCTGCAATCCTCCGATCGGCAGCACAAAATCGGGCCAAAGGAGTGGCCAGGACGCCAGTCCAAGACCGGCCGCGATCCCCGCAATCCCTCCGATCCGGTTCAGCGCATGCGGCTGTCGTGCCCGCCCCGACTGAATCACCAGCGGACGCTCGGCATTCTCCTGCTCGGTCATGGCCGCCGCCTGCGCGCCTTCGTATGTGCCGATCCGCTGCAGCATCTCGCGCCGGGGCACGCCGGCCAGCGCCTCCAGGGGCACGCGCACCCAGGGCACCGTAAAGAACGATTCGCCCTCGGCGGTTCCCCGGGCAATCAGCTCGTCCACATGCGTGCGCGCGGCATCGAGATCGCTCTCGAGGTCCTTTAGCATTCCCTGCTCGCGGGCGGCCTCCTCCAGGCGCGCGGCATTGTCGAGCACCTGTGGGTGATGGCTCCGGTCGTAGCTCTCGACGGCTTCGCAGAGGGTGGCTTCCCGGTGTTGGCGCTCCTCGATTCGGATCCCCACGTCGGAGAGCCGCTGGCGCAGCTCGTCCAGCGCGCTGACCGGGTCGTCGGGCAGATCGGCGATCTCTGCGTCGGGTCCGGCCCGGGTGTACAGCTCGTCGATCCGCGCGAGACGCGCCCGCACCGGCTGCAGACGCGCCAGACGATCCGCCAGCACTGCCCGGCGCTCGCGTTCATGCACAAGCGATCTGCGCAACTCTGTCCGTTCGTTTTCGGCCCTGTGCCGCTCCGAGGTGTTTTCGCGCAGGGTGTCGTCGCGCCCGGCCGCCTCGCGCCGTTCCTGTCGCAGCGCCCCAATTTCCTCTCGCAGGGCACGGGCGACCGGCTTTCCGCGCCGGTCCGGCCGCCAGAGTCGATTCGCCTCGGCCAGAGATGCGTCGGCGACGCTGCGCGGGGGGCGCAGACCCTTCATTCCCAACGCCGCCACCAGCCGGTCCTGCACCAGCACCCAGCTTTGGCCCTCGAGCGAGGTCAGCTCATTCAGCGTCAGCGCATGGACCTGGCGAAAGATGTCGCGCCCCACATGACCGACCGCTGCGAGTGGCTGGTTGCGAATCTCTTCCGCACGGGCGCCATCCGACAGCGTTCCCTGACCCGCCGAGCCCAGGCGGCGGTGCAGATCGAGTGCGGTGCCATTGTCGAGCCGCATCCGCAGTCTGCCCTCGGGGTCGCCGCTGCCCGACCAGGGTGTGCGCGGGTGGCGATCGCGCGAGGCGGGGCTGAATCCGTACAGAAGGTCGGTGAGGAAGGAAAAGAAGGTGGATTTGCCGCTCTCGTTGGGTCCCAGCACCACCACGATCGAGGGCAGAGGGTGTACGGTCTCCAGTCCCTCAATGCATCCGTAGCGGGCAATGCGAACCGATTCGATCCTCATGCGGCGTCCTCTGCGGAATCGAGCATGCGCACAATGATCTCCTCTTCGATGCCCCCGAGAATGCGCCCCAGGTATGCGGCCACGTCGCTGTCGCGACCGGGATCGAAACCGGCCAGATCGGTCTCGTCGATTCCCATCGGGTCGTCGCCGGCGGCCACGCTGCGCGCCAGGGCGAGAGCGCGACCCAGGACATCGGGGCGGTCAACGTAGGCGTCGGGACGAACCGGCGGATGCACCCCGGCAGCGCTCAGGTCGACGCCGGCAAGCCCGAGTCGCGCCCCGGTCTCGTCGGCCAGGGTGTCGAGCTCGTCGGGATCGCGAAGCTGTTGCCAGAGGGGCGATGGCCCCGAAAGATCGCCTCTGAGCACCCATTCGGTTCCGGGAGCGCCCGGATCGGCCTGGCGCGCCGCCCTCCACGCCTCTTCGATCTGTCCTGCGGCATCGTCCAGCGAGTGAGTCCCGGCCAGATCGGTCACCGCCAGCCTTTCCCACCGCAGCGGCGCAAACTCGCGAAACTCCACGACCGGCGACTCCGGATTCTGCAGATCAACGAGCAGTCCCCCCCGCGGCCCGCTTTCGGTTGGATCGCACCCCTGGATACTGCCGCTATAGTGGACCGGAGGGTGCGCCGAGAGCTCCTGCGGCGCGTGCAGATGGCCGAGTGCCCAGTAATGGAAGCCGGCGCTTCGCAGACGGTCCAGCGATGAGGGGGCATAGGGCCTGTGAACGCCCCTGCCGGCCGCCGACACGACCTGCGTGTGCAGAATCGCGACCTGCGGAAGAGCTCCCGGCCCCGCCTCGTCGCTGCTGCCGATCAGCGCCTCCGAAAGATCCCGCATCTCTTCGGCGGTGGCATGACCGACGCCCGTCACCGATCCGACGATCTCGCTGGTCAGATCGTGAGGGGCATGACGACGTACGGCGACGGTGACCGGATCGGCGTCGGCGATCACCGTTACCGAAGCGGGCCAGTCGAGGGTGCAAATGCGGCGGCTGTTGCCGGGATCGTGGTTGCCGGTTGCATAGATGGTCTGAATTCCGGCCTCGTCGAGGCGCGCGAGCTGCCCGAGCAGAAAGCGCTCGCTGTCGAAGGAGAGGAAATCGCCATCGAGGAGGTCACCCGCGATCAGAAGCGCATCCACTTCTTCGGCCAGAGCCGTATCCACACAGCGGACCAGGGCCGTGCGCAGGGCGGCGCGCAGACGCAGGCGCAATGCCTCCGAGCGACCGGCGAAGGGGGTGTCCAGATGAAGGTCGGCGATATGCAGGAAGCGCACGCGGGGACTCCGGGAGCGAAAAAGAGCGAGCCTGTGGACGGGGCCCGGGGAGAGAGGACGGGGACGGGTGAGGAAGATTGTGAACGATAAGGTAACGCTGCATGAGGCGGTGCATCTTCGCCGGCGCGGGATTTTCGGTGCCGTTGGGGAGCCCGGGGGCCGGGGGAATGGAGGTGACGGAGCCTTTTGTGCGATTCCCCTGGACGAGTTGTCGGTCCTCGGTGCCAGCCCGGTTTTCGGCTCGTCCCATCGGCGTTACGAAAAGATATGCCCTGAACTTTTCGTAAAAAATGGCGAGATCGACTCACATACCCGATTTTGGCTCATTCGGATCGGCGTTACGAAAGAATACGCTATGAATCTTTCATAAGGAATGGCAGGACTGGCCCGCACACCCGATTTCGGTTCACTCGATTCGACGTTACGAAAGGATATGCCCTAAATTTTTCGTAAGGAGCGGCGAGATCGGCCCACAGACCCGATTTTCGCCTCACTCGATCGAAGTTACGAAAGGATATACTCTAAACCTTTCGTAAGGAGTGGCTAGGTCGACCCACATACCCCGATTTTTGCCTCACTCGACCGGCGTTATGAAAGGATGCGCCCTGAATCTTTCGTAAGAAACCCTTTTCGGCTTCCACGCCAGCTTCCCTCGCTCCGTCGCCCGTCCCCCACTGCCCCGGCCCCCATCCCCTTTGCCCGTTCACCGGTCCCCCCATTGCCCCACCCCGGAAGCGTCGCCACTCCCCGATCCCGACCTGCTGGCGGCAAACGCACCTTATGGTTATACCCTATACAGCTTCAGCGCACCTGGCATGACCCGCACAATCTGCATCCGTTCCCGCAAAACCGGGCAGGGAGTCCGTTCGCCATGGCCGTAAAGTTGCCGGGAGACTTTGAACAGTCTGCCAGCCCCCCCGCACCTGGGGCCGATTCCCCCGAAAAGCAGCACGCCATACGCAAGGTGCTCGACACTCTGCGCGGCCAGCTTCCCGCCGACCGCTTCCGGCTGCTCGAAAAGTTCGTGCCCTTCTTCCTGGGCAAGGCCCCCATGGACCTCATCGAGGAGCGGAGCGCCGAGCACCTGGGAATGCTCTGCAACGAATCCTTCGGGTTTCTCGAACGCAGCCGTCCCGACCGCATCGATGTCGAGGCTCTGACCCCCGCCGCCGCGATGACCGGCAGCTACATGCCCGTCACGGTGGTGCGCACAAATGTTTCGGAGCGCCCCTTCATCATCGACACGATCCGCGAATTCCTGCATGCGGGCGACCACAGGATTCATCATCTCGTCTATCCGCTCATGGCGGTGACGCGCGACGAGGAGGGCAGGATTGTCGATCTGGCCCCGCCGGGCGAACACGACCGCACCGAATCGCTGGTCTATGCCGAGATCTCGCGCGTGACCGAAGCGGAGCGCCTCGATTCGCTGCGCGACCAGATCGCTCTGCGTCTGCGCGATGTGGTTCGTGCCACCGACGATTTCGGGCTCATGGTGGACAAGATCGGCGATGTGGTCTCGGAGCTGAACTTCCGCATGCGCGAGCTGCGCGACCGCCGCGAGGACTTTCGCGAGATCCAGGCTTTTCTGCGCTGGCTGCGCGATGGCGGCTTCGTCTTTCTGGGCTATCGCTGCTACGGGTTCGTGCCCGCCGGCGAAGAGGACGAGCTCGCGGTGCGGGTCGAGCCGGGATCGGGACTGGGTGTTCTGCAGGACGAAGAGCAGTCGGCCTTTGCCCATCCGGTGCCGCTTAGCGAACTGCCCCCCGGCATGGCGGAGCGCGCCCTCTCGGGTCCGATTCTGATTATCAGCAAAACCAACGCCGAATCGACCGTACACCGCCGGGTCCGCATGGACTATATCGGCATCAAGAGGTTGCGCAAGGATGGTTCGATTGCCGGCGAGCACCGCTTTCTGGGCCTCTTTACCTCGCAGGCCTACTCCGAACCCGCCCAGGACATTCCGATCCTGCGCCAGAAGCTCGCTGTAATTCTCGAGCGCTCCGGGCTTGCCAAGGGGTCGCACGACTACAAGGAAGTCATCACAATTTTCGGCAGCCTTCCCAAGGAAGAGCTCTTTCTGGCGTCGGCCGACGAGATTGCCCGCGACATTCGCACAATCCTGATTCGCTACAACACGGCCGAGGTCTTTGTGTCGGTGCGCCGCGATGTGCTTGGACGGGGCGTGTCGATTATGGTGGTGCTTCCGCGCAGCCGCTTTTCGGGGGGCTTCCGGCGCGAGTTCGAGTCCTGGCTGAAGAGTCACTATGCGGCCGAGGTGCTCAACTATCACCTCACCATGAGCGCCGGCGACCAGGCCCGGCTCCACTTCTATCTGGGGGGCGCGGCCGAGAGTCTCGACCGGGTCGATGCCGAGGAGCTGCGCACCACCGTTTCAGAGCTGACGCGATCGTGGTTCGACGAGGTGCGCGATCTGCTGACCGGACTCCACGGACCCGAACGCGCCCACGGACTGGCCCGCTTCTACGAGCAGACCTTTGCGCCCGAATACCGCGCTGCCAGCGAACCCCGGGTGGCGGTGCGCGATATTCACGAGCTCGAGGCGATGCGCGCCGAAAACCGCGACGAATCGGTGCGCTTCTTCGACGATCACCCCGACGATCCCCGTTGCGAGCTCAAGGTCTATCTCCGGCGTCACTCAATCATTCTCTCGGACTTTATGCCGGTGCTCGAAAATTGCGGATTGCGCGTGATCGCCGTTTCGCCCTTCGAGCTGCGCGAAGAGGGCGAGGAAGATTCCTACATCTACAGCTTCGAGGTTCAGACCGGCGATGGCCGTCCCGTCGATGTAGAGGAGCGCGGCGACGCAATTTCGCAGACGATTCTGGCTGTGCGCGCCGGCGATGTCACAAACGACAGCTTCAATCGCCTTGTGCAGCGAACCGGCATGGTGTGGCGCGAGATCGATGTGTTGCGCGCCTATGCCAGCTATGCCTTCCAGATCGGCGCGGTTCCCAGCCGTCAGGTGTTGCCCGGCGCCCTCGACCGCTACCCCCGGATCGCCCGTCTCCTCTTTCAGCTCTTCGAGGTGCGCTTCGACCCCGCTTTGCCGGATTCGGACGCCGCGCGCGACCGCAAATCGGCCGCAATCGGCGCAGAGCTGTACCGCGAGCTGATCGGTGTGGAATCGCTTGCCCACGATCGGGCCCTGCGCGCCTTTCAGACGGTCATTCTTGCCACGGTGCGCACCAACTACTACCGGTGCGGAGACGCCGAACCCACGCGGCGTTCGGGAGGTGTGCCCTATCTCGCCTGCAAGTTCGATTCGCAGTTGTTGCAGGCCGTGACCAGGAGCAGGCTGCGCACCGAGGTGTGGGTGCGTTCATCGCGCATGGAGGGCATTCATCTGCGGGGTGCGGCGGTGGCCCGCGGGGGGATTCGCCACTCCGACCGGCCCGACGACTTCCGCACCGAGGTGATGGGGCTCGTCAATACCCAGGTGGTGAAGAATGCGGTGATTGTGCCCAGCGGCTCCAAGGGGGGATTCGTTCCTCTTCGGCACCTTGCCGACCGCGAAGCCATGGCCGAAGAGGCGCGCGACCAGTACAGAACGCTGATTCGCGGCTTGCTGGACATGACCGACAATCTGTTGCCCGAGCGTTCCCGGCCGGAGGGGGTGATCTGCCGCGACGATTTCGATCCCTATCTGGTGGTGGCGGCCGACAAGGGCACCGCTCCCTTCTCGGATACGGCCAACGAGGTTGCCTCCGAGTACAACTTCTGGCTCGACGACGCCTTTGCCTCGGGCGGCTCCAATGGCTACGATCACAAGGGCGTGGGAATCACTGCACGGGGCGCCTGGGAGTCGGTCAAGCGCCACTTTCGCGAAATGGGCCGCGATATCCAGCAATCCCCCTTCACTGTGGTGGGAATTGGCGACATGAGTGGCGATGTCTTTGGCAATGGCATGCTGCTCTCGCCGCATATTCGGCTTGTTGCCGCCTTCGATCACCGCCACGTCTTCATTGATCCCGACCCCGACCCTGCGGCGTCCTTTGCCGAACGCCAGCGTCTCTTTCAACTGCCCCGCTCCTCGTGGGAGAGCTACGACCGTTCGCTCCTTTCGCCCGGCGGCATGATTGTGGCGCGCGGGGTGAAGACGGTCGAGCTCGGCGAAGAGGCCAGGGCCGCGCTGGGACTGGATCCCGAATCCGGCCCCCTCGATGGCGAGAGTCTGGTGCGGGCCGTGCTGAAGGCTCCGGTCGATCTGCTCTGGAATGGGGGGATCGGAACCTACGTCAAGGCCGGCCATGAAACGCATGCCGATGCGGGCGATGCCGCCAACGATCCGGTGCGCATCGATGCAGGCGATCTGCGGGCGCGCGTTGTGGGCGAGGGCGGCAATCTGGGCCTGACGCAGGCGGCCCGGGTGGAATATGCGCTGGCCGGCGGCAAGATCAACACCGATGCGCTCGACAACTCCGGCGGAGTGAATCTGTCGGATCGCGAGGTCAACCTCAAAATCCTCCTGAAGGAGGTTCTGGCTGCAGGTGAAATGACCCGCGACGAACGCAATCAATTGTTGCGCCACCTGACCGACGACATCGCCGCGCTTGTGGTCGAAGACAACGAATCGCAGTGCCAGGCGGTATCCTACGATGAATATCGGGCGCGGCGCGACAGCGATCAGTTCTGGGTGCTGATGACCGCTCTGGAGCGGGTCGGGTTGCTGGACCGCTCCGCCGAGGGATTGCCTACGTGGGAGCAGCTCCGCACGCGGATCGAGGCCAACCAGTCGCTGACCCGCCCCGAACTTGCCGTGCTGCAGTCCTATGCAAAGCTGAGTTTCAAGACCGCGCTGCTTGCCTCCGAACTGCCTGACGATCCCACCGCCGGCGACTACTTTCAGGACTACTTTCCCTTCGAGGCCATCAACAAGGTGGGGCGCGAACGCGCAAGGAATCACCGTCTGCGCCGCGAGATCGTTGCCAGCCAGTTGACCAACGATCTTGTTGACCTGATGGGGTCCACCTTTGTGCATCGCCTTGCGAGCGAAGCCGGGTGCGAACATTGGGAGGTCGCGCGCGCCTGGCTCGTGGCCGCCCGCCTGACGCAGCATCAGATTCTGGTCAATGAAATCCGTTCGCGCGAGGGAGTTGTCCCGACTGCGGTCACATACCGCTGGATACTGCAACTCGCCCGGATCCTGGAGCGCACAACGCGCTGGGTTCTGACCAGCTCCGATGCCGATGCCTCGACCGCCGAACTGATTGAGGACAGCCTGGGGGGATTGGGGGCGCTGCGCGGCAGATTCCATGAGATTGTGGCCGGCGAGGATCGCGACGATTTCATGCGCCGGGTGCGCGAGGGAATGACGGCGGTGGACGACGAGCCTTTCGTTCGCAATCTGGTGGCGCTCCGCTTCCTCGATCACCTCCTGGAAATTTTGCGTCTGGCGCGCACAACCGACACCGATCCCGTGCGGGCCGCGCGCGTCTACTACTGGGTCTCGGAAGAACTGCGCATTCCGTGGCTGGCCCGCTCGATCGAAGCGGCCGCAACCACCGGAACCCGCTGGCAACAGCGCTGGGCGCTGGGGCTTGTGCAGGATGTGTGGGCAATTCGTCGCAACCTGACCGAGAGCGCCCTGAGGGGCGAGTCAACGCTGGCCGATAGCCTGGGGTTCGGGGGAGAGGGCGCCCGCATTCAGCGCTTCCACGAGGTTCTGGCCGAGGTCGAGGCCGAAGAGGTGGTCAGCCTGGCGGGACTCTCGGTGGCAGTGCAGGAGATCCGGCATCTGGCAGGCCGGGGGTGAGGGTGGCGATCGTCGGCCGCTGCGGTTGCCGGATGGAACCCTTCACCTTGCCTGGGGTCTCAGAAAGACGACGCGCCATCCCGCAACATCGTCGCGACGAATCGCCGTGGCGCCCTCTTTATGGATCTGTCTCACATACAAGTCCAGCTTCCACAATCCATGTTTTCACGAGATCGCCTTCGACGCTCCAGGCACTCCAGGTGACCTCGCCATTCTTGCCGACGCTCCCGATCCACATCCTCCCGGCATCGTCGAGCGTTGCAGAGCGGGAATCAAGGATTTGGAAAATGTATACGATTACATTGAATTGTATGCATTTTTGACATCGCTGTCAAACCGGGGCGCCTCCGGGGGGGGGACGCGGTCCCCAAACGAGGTGCCGCGGTCCGGGTTTTGGCGATTCGAGCCCGGATATATGCGCTCCCAGCCAAAGAGGACGTTCGACATGCCACGGGCGTCGGACAAATCTTCCGCCTGACCCTGTGGAGGGATCGGTCGGACCCAGCGGACGATCAATGTTCAAGGTTTTGTGCAGTACCATAAGGTCACCCCAACGTAAAGAAGGGGGTTATGCCGGTGCGGCCAGATCCACCAGCACCCCCTCTCGGACTCCCACGCTGGGTACGACGATGGTGTGGGCCTGCGCCATGCGCGCGAAGTGGCGATAGACAAGCGCGGCCGGCAGAATGACATCGGCGCGGTCGGGGCGCAGCTTCAGTTCGGCAATGCGTTCTGCGACGCTGCTGGCCGAGAGCATGAGGATCACGGCGTCGAGGCGCTCGGGGGGGAGGAGGGCGACCCGGAGCGGATCGAGGTAGCTGAGGCCGAGATGGGCGATGGCTTCGATATTGCCCCCGGTGGCCGCAAGGGTCGTGGGGGCGGGCCCGGGATCGGGAATGGCGAGCGCCCGAAGCTGGCGTTCGATCGCGCCCTGCAGTGAGTTGTGGCAGCCGTCGGCGTCGGCGAGCGTCTCCAGGAGACGAACCGTGCCGATCGGGTAGGAACGGCTCCAGTGAATGCCGTCGTGATCGACCAGCGAGACCTCGACGCTGCCGCCACCCAGATCGACCAGAATCCAGCTTCCCTCCGAGAGATCGATTCGGGTGCGCACGGCCAGATGCACAAGTCGCGCCTCCTCGGCGCCGCTGATCGGTTCCAGATCGATGTCCGCTGCGTGGCGAATTCGCTCCAGGAACCGCTCCCGGTTCGAGGCCTCGCGGGTCGCGCTCGTCGCCACGGCACGAAAGCGGTCCACGCCCAGAGCGTCGAGCTCGTCGCGAAAGCGGACAAAGGCGCGCACGGCCTCCTTCATCGTCCGATCGTCGAGTCCCCCTGCGGTAAAGACCCGGTGGCCAAGGCGGATTGGCTCGCGAATCTTGCGTACCACCCGAAAGCGGTTGGATCCATTCAGGTCGGCCACGACGAAGCGGATTGCATTCGACCCGGCGTCGATCGCCGCAATGCGCGTCACTGCCGGGAATAGGGAATGGTGGCTCCCCGCTGCGGCCAGGCGCGTCGCATGTACAGAATCAGAAATGGAAGCGAGAGGGCCAGCAATCCCGCGCCCCACCCGACTCCATCCTGCAGAGCCTGAATCTCGGCGGCAAGATCAAAGGGCTCGGCGCTGTCGTCCATGAAGAGAAATGCCAGCGTCGGGATCAGGTTGTTGGCCGCATGAAAGAGAATCGGCACCAGAAGATTGTGCGTCTGAATATAGAGAAGCGCAACCACAACGCCGACCATGCCGATGCCGATGGGGTTGGCGTGCAACACCCCGAAGATAAGCGAAGAGACGATCACCGCACTTCCCAGGCCCCACTTTGTGCCCCAGCGATTGACGAGAACGCCGCGAAAGAAGAGCTCTTCGCAGAGGGGCGCCGCCACCACGGTCATGGCCGCGAAGCCCAGCCACCCGGCCGCCCCCTCGCCGGGGGGCTGAAGGCCGCCCTCGAGCAGAAAGCGCAGCAGATCGGGCGAGAGAACCGAAACCAGGTACAGAAAGACCATTCCCGAGCTGAGCGAGAAGGACATCGTCACCGCAAGCAGCCCCAGAAGGCGAAAGCCGAAGGCGGATCTGCGCCCGGCGATTGTCTTCGCAAGGGGCCGGAAGAGGCCGCCGAATGCAACGCCGTGGCGGCGAAAGGCCACAAGAACCCATACAAGCAATCCCCCGTAGAGCCCGGCCCCCGAGATGAAGAGCCTTGCCGATGTATCCTCGGGGTCGATGCCGAGCGCCAGGGTGACGCCAAAGGCAAGAGCCGCCAGCACAGAGCCCGCGCCGACCAGCCACGGAATCGACCAGCGCACGCGCAGGGTGGCAAAGGGATTGGCTGCGCCCGGATCTGCCCGGGGCGCCGGGTTCCGTGGTTCTTCGCCGCCTACCCCGGCCAGGAGTTCGCCCTGTTCAACATGTTGCACAACCTGTTCATGGTCGCTCAACTGACCGGACGCCTCTCGGCAGCCCCATAGTGAATTCCATTGAAAAGGAGGGGGAAGGTGCCGTGTGCCTGGGCACGGAAGGTGATTTTGGGGCCGAAGAGGAAGAGTTTGCCCGCTCCGAGGTCGGCCTCGATCATCGATGTGCCCCCCTGAAGCCGTTCCTGTCCCCACGCCCATCCGCTCACCAGCGGTTCAGGGGTGTCGTACCAGGCCAGTCGCCGCAGACGCCCGGCGCCCTCTTCAATTGCATACACCGGACTGTGGCTGTGCAAAACATGAAGGCGTTCGCCCAATCCGTGGGTGATCGGGCTGCCGTGCTCGACGCGAATATTATGAATCGATCCCGGGGTAAAGTAGTCGTCGCGGCTGAGCGGCTGACCATCGTCGCCGACCATGTAGCTGGTCAGCGGAAGCCCAAGCTCGGTGCCCAGCGCGGTGGAGCTGCCGATTGCAATCACGGCGCCGCCATTGCCGATAAACTCCTCGAGCATCGGCACGCTGGCGGCCGCAGAGAGCGTTCCCACCCGTTCCCTCAGCGAATCCGGCAGGCTGGCCAGAAAATCGTCGTCGGGTGCGCCGAAGCGTCCGCCGAATCCTCCCGGCCCCAGGGCGCCGTCGGGCAGCACAATCACGTCGAAGCGCTCATTCAGCCCGCCTGCATCGATTTCGGGTGGATAGACGACCTCGAAGTCAAACTCGAAGTCCTCGAGTACATAGCGAATCCAGCCCGAGGGCATCGAGCCGCCGTACCGGTCCCAGAGGCCGACCCTGGCCGGGCGCAGGGCCATGACATCGGTGGGAGCCGCCCGAACGCCATGGACCGAAACCCCCAGCTCGGCAGCCCACTCCTCGAGTTCGGCGCGGTTGACGCCGGCGGCGGGGATAAAGAAGGCGCCGGGTGCAAAGGAGGCCTCCCCCTCAGCGAAGTCTTCCTCGATCCACTGCACATCGCCCCCGGCTGCCAGCACGCGATTCACAACCGTAAAGGCTTCGTTGAGGTGATCCATGACATAGCCGGCGGGCGCATCGATCCCGGTCACAACCCCCGGCAGCGGCTCGGCCAGCCACTCGATCTCGACAAAGGGCCCCTGGAATCCGTCGCGAATGCGATCGAACTCGACCCCCATCTGCAGTGCAAGTGTCCATCCGGCATTGTCGTAGGGCGCAATCGGCGGCCCCCCCGGATACCGGAAGTCGTTCGGGTGATTCTGCGGCTCGAACATGTCCATCACATGCGGTCGGAACGCCTGCGCCGCGGTGACCATGTAGGAGCCCGCCGGGTAGTCGTGTCCGCCCACAGTGAAGTCGTCGGTTGCTCGGTGAACCCTGACCCCATTCATTAGCAGCGAGTTGACAAAGCGGGTGGCGGTGACGAAGTCGCGCTGATCGGCGGGCAGGATATAGCCCCGGGCGTCGCGCATTTCGGGGTTGCGCAGGGAGCTCTCGTACGCATCCAGCGATCCGCGCTGGCCCACCTCTGCGGCCACGTCGTCGATCCACGCGGGCAGGGTCGTCCAGGAGTCGCGGCTGCCGCGCTCGATCGAATTCATCCCCATGCGCCAGATATTGAAGAGCAGGTGTTCGCGGTTGCGCGATGCATAATCCAGAACGGCACGGTTGGCGGTCTGCGAATACTCCACCGACTGACGGAAGTGCCAGGGTCCCGGCTCAACCGGCAGCGGCAGGTCGCCATGCATGATCTGCCGGTCGGGCAGGAAGGGAATCTCGATGGGGGTGGGGTGGCCGATCGTCTCGGTCAGCAGCCCGATCATGTTCTTGAAGTAGGGAGTTGTACGCAGGCCTCCATTCCACCAGGTCGAATAGCCGGCGCCGCTGCGCATTGTGGTGCCGCCCTTGCCCTCAACCACCATGCGGTGATGCATTGCCGATCCCACCTGATCCAGACTTGTAATAATCAGCGGGTCGAGATTGTGATTGGGGGGATCGCGGAAGGGGGGCGCGAACATGACGGTTCCCTGCGGCCCGGTCTGATGATGGTTGTACACAATTTGTGGAAACCATTCGCGGTACATGACCCGATTCATGTTGCGCGTTTCGGCGAGCGCCGCCATGTAGAAGTCGCGATTATTGTCGTGCCCGGCGTATTTGTTGTACAACACCGGAACGCCCCGCGTGGTGCGCTCGAGAGGGTCGTCGTGGCGCATATACCAGTTGGCCACCAGCGCATGACCATCGGGGTTCGCGTGCACAACCAGCAGAATCACCTCGTCCAAAAAGCGCATCGTTTCAGCATCGTCGCGGCTGACCATCTGCCAGACCAGCTCCATCAACTGCTGCGCCCCCAGAACCTCGTTCGCGTGCAGTCCCCCATCGATCCACACCACGGCCTTCCCCTCGGCGGCCAGGGCGCGCGCCTCCGCCTCGGTCACCCCCTCGGCCCGGGCCAGCCGCGCCGCAATCTCTTTGTAGCGCTCCAGATTGGGCCGATTTTCCGGTGCGGTGATCGTGGCCATCCACTGGTCGCGTCCCTCCGAGGTCTTGCCGATCGACTCCACCGTCATGCGATCCGACTGCTCGGCCAGAAGCTGCCACCAGGTGGTCAGCTCCTCGAAGTTGACAAGCTGGTAGTCGGTGCCGAGGCGGTAGCCGAACTGCTCTTCCGGGGTGGCGAGTTGCGCCGAGGCGGGGGCTGCGGTCAGGGGGGCGATCAGAAGAAGGAGGAGGGGGAGGAGGGCGGCGCGGTTTCCTGCGGCTGCGCGGCGGGCAAGCGGGGGAGCCTTCCGGCTTGCGGGACGGAGCGGCGGGAACGCCGCAGGGGCGGCGTTGACGCCGTATGCGGCAGCAGAGTGAACGAGGGGGTGGGTGGGCATGGCAGCCTCGGTGTGGTGGGTGAGTGGCGGTGGCGGATGCTGTCGGGAAAGTGCGTGTTTGGGTGCGTCCCTGCCGTCTTCGAGGCCCTGGCACGGGTGCCGGTCGACCTTCGGAGGCAGGCGGGAACGGAAAAATCCATCTTATGGAGAATGCGACGGTGCGCGGCGGGGGGCAAGGGGAAGAGGTCCGGCGGATCCCCCAGCGAAAATTTGCCGGATGGCGCGGTTCGGGCCCTCGTGTCGGCGCGCCGCCATCAGGGCCGTCCGGTGTGCTGCTGCGGTGTGATCCGTCCCCCTCCGGGGTCACTTCCGGGTCAGGCGGGGCTCCAGCACGACCAGCCGCACATCGCCGGATGGCGCCTCTTCGGCCGTGTACATGCGATTGCTGCCGCAAATCGGCACAAGGGTATTCCCGAAGCGATTGTGGGCCAGCACCTCTCCGGTTGTCAGATCCAGAACTTCGATCATGGTATCCAGCACCGATTCATTCCAGGCAGGACTCGGCTGCCGGGGCGGCCCGGGAGTCCAATTGTCGTCGGCAACCCATGCATAAACCCACAATAGTTCATCGCTCGTTTCATACATATGCACAAGCCATGAAGGGGGCGGTTCGCGGATGTACATGTCCTCGGAGTAGCCATTGTCCGCCGGAAACCACTCCACATCGCCTCGAACCAGGGTGTAGTCCAGTGAATCCGCATTTGCCCACCGTTGAATGCGGTACTGCCATCCGCTGGCAGCCCAGAATCCGCCACCCTGCGCACTGTTCACGACCCACTGATCCAGATCTGCAAGCTCTGCGTCCGGTTCGCCAAGGAAGCGCTGCCCACCCGATTCCATATCGATCAGAACAAAGCGCCCGCCGGAATCTTCGGATACGCCGACGGGCGTCCATGGAGAAGCAGCTCCCCGCCTTCCAGCAGAGCCATGGACTGCACCCGGCGTGGCAGCGCAGCGCCGTACACCGGTTCGTCGTTGTGTAACGCCGTCATGCGCAAGGAGCTGTTGTCCACAACAAGAACATCGCCTTCCGGCTTCGCAATGACGTGCAAATTGCTTCCATATTCTCCCGGTCCCTGGCCCGAACGGCCGATCGTCCGCTCCAGGGTTCCGTCGGCGTTGAAGACGCCCAGCTCGCCTCTGCCCACAAGACCGCTGACCAGCCAGCGCTGCCCGGGCAGAGGGGCAACCTTGCAGGGTTCGCTGCTTATGTGCGGATGAATCGAAAGGGGGTTGTTGTCGTTGCCCAGCCTTGCCACCTCTGCAATTTCAATTGCACAACCCGCGCACGAATCCGTCTCGGTGATTGGCCGGAGTGCATGGGAACCGGTGGGGGTGTCGGGCGGGTTGCACGATGTCAGGGCCAGCAGAAGTCCGGGCAACACGCTTCGACCATGCTGCATGGGGCGGCGATTATTCACCCAGCGCATCCTGCAGCGCATCGAAAGGCAGAACCGCGCACCGGATCCGGCTCGGGAAGCGGCGCACACCCGCCAGCGCCCGCAGATCGCCCAGCTCTCTGGGCAGGGGGTCCGTCGATTTCGCGCCCGCATTCAGCCCCTCGACGAAGCGCTCCCTGAGAAAGGTCACCTCTTCGATGGTCTTTCCCATGGCCAGCACCGTGAGCATCGAGGCGGCCGCCTGCGAGATTGCGCAGCCGCGTCCGTCGAAGCCGATCTCTGCAATCCGTCCGTCGTCGTCGAGGCGAAGCCGGATGATGACCGTGTCGCCGCAGAAGCGGTTGTGGGCGCATCCCTGATGGGCGTCCTCGCCGAGCGTGCCGCGATTCCGGGGTCGGCGAAAGTGATCGCGAATCAGCGCCTGATGAAGTTCGTCGGTTGCGTATGCCGCCAAGTCATCTCCTCGTTGGTGTTTCCGCCTCGCCCATTGCGCAGCAGGCCGGTTGCGGTAGAATTGAGCCATGAAATCGGAATCCACCAAGACGAATGCAGATCCCGTTCTGGCGCAAGCCGCGCGGTGGCTGGACGAGGGCCGCAGGGTGGCTCTGGCGACGGTGACGCGCACCTGGGGTTCGGCGCCGCGCCGTGCCGGGAGTCATATGGCGATTGCCGGCAATGGCGACTTCGAGGGCTCGGTTTCGGGCGGCTGCATTGAGGGGGCGGTGATTCAGACTGCTCTCGAGGTGCTCGAATCTGGGGTGCCGCGCACACTCGAGTTCGGCGTTACCAATGAGATGGCGTGGGAGGTGGGGTTGGCTTGTGGCGGCCGGGTGCATCTTCTTGTGGAGCCGGTCGGGTGATGGATTCTGCATGAGGGCCGATATGTTGCGGAAGATCGTCGCGGCGCAGCAGAGGGGAGACGATGTGGTGCTGGCAACGCGCCTGACCGATGGTGCGCAGACCCTCTTTGTGCTAGAGGGCCAGGGGGCGCCGCAGCCGCTGGGCGATACGATTGCGGGGCTGGACGACGATGCAGTCCGTGCCGTGGCGCGCGTCGCCGCGCCGCAGACGTTGGAGGTGAATGGGGACCAGGTCTTTCTGCGACCCTACCTGCAGCCGGCCCGGCTTGTTGTGATCGGGGCGGTGCACATTGCACAGGCATTGGTGCCGATGGCGCGGATTGCCGGCTTTCGCGTCACGGTCCTTGATCCGCGCGAGGGTTTTGCCACGACTGAACGCTTTCCCGATGTGGAGCTGGTCTGCGAATGGCCCGACCGCGTTTTCTCCGACCGCCCCTTGGGGCGGCGCACGGCGCTGGTGACGCTGACCCACGACCCCCGGATCGACGACCCGGCGCTGATTGCGGCCCTGGGCAGCGAAGCCTTCTACATCGGTGCGCTCGGCAGCCGCAAGACGCAGGCATCCCGTCGAGAGCGGCTGGGCAATGCCGGCTTTGCCAGCGCAGATCTGGACCGGATCCATGGCCCGGTGGGGTTGCCGGTCGGCGCGCGCACCCCGGAAGAGATTGCGGTTGCGGTGCTGGCGCAGGTGATCGGGGCTCTGCGCGGGTGAATTTTCTTCACAGGGTGCGGGGAGGCTTCCCCAGACGCTCCAGATTCGTGCCCAGCACCGCCTCTGCCGCGACGGCGCGCTCCAGGAGCACAGAATCGGCACCGCTCTGCCCAATAAGCTGCAGTCCCACCGGCATGTGTACATCGTCCAGGCCGACCGGCAGACTCACCGCGCACATGTCAAGCATGCCCACCGGGCCGGTTCGCGAAAGCATGGCGCGATTCACTGCGCGGTAGCTCTCCAGATTGGCCAGCGAGGCCAGCGCAGGCGGGGTAATGGGAATTGTGGGCGCGGCCAGCAGATCGATCGCCGCGCTCTTCATGCGGCTCTGTAATTGCACCGAAAGACGCTGCCGCAGACGCAACACGCCGATGTAGCGGGTGGCGCTCACGCCGGTTGCGGCCGCCAGGCGCTTCCCGACAATGGGGTCCAGCAGCTCCAGCGCACCGGGAAGCTCGCGCTCCAGCGACTCGAAGCGTTCGGGTTGTACAAGGGTGCCCTCCAGGTAGCGCTCGCCCGCCTCGTGCAGCTCCGGGGCCGCAAAGTCGATCAGCTCGGCGCCCGCCTCCTCGAGCTCGGCCAGCGCGCCATTCAGCGCCGCCACAATATCGGGTTGTACATCGTGCCAGAGGTCGGGGCGGGGAATGCCGATGCGCACTCCGGCCAGATTGGCGGCGGCATCCGGAAGCGAACTTCGCCCGGCGTCCGGTTTGGCTGTGGAGTGGCCTGCCCGCGCGTCGATCAGCCCGAAGACGTATTGCGAGTCCCGGGCGGTGCGCGTCAGAAGACCCACGGTGTCCAGGGTGGTCGAAAGGGGAACCACGCCGGTCGTGGGCCAGCGTCCGGTGGTCTGGCGATGTCCCACCACGCCCGTTGCCGCTGCCGGAATCCGGACCGATCCCCCGGTGTCGCTGCCGAGCGCAATCAGCGCCGATCCTTCCCACAGACTGACCCCCGCTCCCGACGAAGATCCGCCCGGCGCCCGGTGCGCATGTGCGTCCCACGGGTTGACAGGCGTTCCCGTGTGCGGATTCAGTCCCACGCCTCCGAAGGCCAGCTCGACGGTATGCGTCTTGCCCACAATGACCGCTCCGAGATCCCGTAGCGCGCGCACCAGAAATCCCTCGCGTTGCCAGCGTTCGGCCAGCGGGCGCCTGGTGCCTGCGCGAATTGGAAGGCCCTCAACGCCGTAGAGATCCTTGACCGAAACGGCGATGCCGGCGAGTGGACCGGGGTCGATTCCCTCTGCAAGCTGCGCATCGATGGCGTCGGCCTGTGCGCGGGCCCCGTCCGCATCGAAGACGATATAGGCGCCGAGGCTCTCGTCCTGCCGGGAATCGGCGTTGTGACAGGCGATGGCGCTCTCGATCAGCGAACGGGCGGTCAGGGCGCCGCTCCGAACCGATTGGGCGATCTGGCGGATTGTCTGCGTTTGCATCATGGACGGGGGTGTCTCCGTGGGGGATTTCGGGGTTGGGGATTGCGATCCACGAAAAGTGGTTTGTCGGCCGGGCCCTTCGCCATATTTAGATGTACGCGCCTGCGCGGGTGTGTCTTGGCAGATTGCCGGGTCGCGCGCGCGATTTCGCCAAGGTACACCAGGTTGACGACGATTGCGGTGCATAACCGGTCCCAAGCCTGTGCAAGACGCCAAGCCTGTGTAAGATACCATGCATGAAGGAATCGAAACCCCCGATTCCGGCTCCCTGCGGGATCGACTCCTGCGTCCAACCCGCTTCCTCCAACCCTCAACCAGGCCGCCATGCCCGTTCCCGCTTCGCGAATTCGTCGCTGTAACGATGCTCCCCCGGCACCCTCGGCCGATTACGTTCTCTACTGGATGACCTCGGCGCGGCGCACCGATTGGAACTTTGCCCTGGAGCGCGCCGTTGAGCACTGCCTGAAGCTGAACCTGCCCCTGCTTGTGCTGGAGCCGCTGCGCGCCGGATACCGCTGGGCCTGCGATCGCTTCCACCGCTTCGTGATCGAGGGAATGATCGACAATGCGCGTGCCTGCGACCGCTTCGGCGTGACCTGCTATCACTATGTCGAGCCGCATGACGGTGCCGGCAGGGGACTTCTGGAGACTCTGGCCCGTCGCGCCGCTCTGGTGGTCACCGACGACTGGCCCGCCTTCTTTCTGCCACGGATGATTGCGACGGCTGCCGCGCGACTGCCTGTGCGGCTGGAGGCGGTGGACACGAATGGTTTGCTGCCCATGCACGCGGCCGACCGCACCTTCGCAACCGCCTATCTCTTTCGCCGCTTTCTGCAGCGCACCCTTCCGGCGCACCTGTCCGAGCCGCCGCAGGCGGAGCCGTTGGCGCGACTTGCGTCCCGGGCGGGAGCGGGGGGCCGGGCGCGGATTCCACAGGCTGTGCAAAAGAGGTGGCCGGGCGGGGATCCGACCGAGTCGGTGCGCCGGCTGGGCGAGCTTCCCATCGATCATGAGGTGGCTCCGGTCAGTCAACGTGGCGGGGCGAGGACGGCCGCAGCGCGCCTCTCGGACTTTGTGGCCACGCTGACCGACTATGCCGCAGCGCGCAATCATCCCGACCGCGACGCAACCTCCGCTCTATCCCCCTATCTGCACTTCGGTCACGTATCCAGTCACCGCGTCTTTGCACAAATTGCATCGTGGGAGGGCTGGAATCCCGATCAATTGAGCAACAATGCAAAGGGACAGCGCTCCGGGTGGTGGGGAATGAGCGAGAGCGCCGAGGGATTTCTGGATCAGCTTGTCACCTGGCGCGAATTGGGGTTCAATCGCTGTCTTCACGTTGATGATTACGAGGGCTACGGGGCGCTGCCGAAGTGGGCGCGCACAACGTTGGCGGAACATGCCGACGACCCGAGGGAATGGTTGTACACAATGGAGGAATTCGATCGCGCTGCAACGCACGATCCGCTCTGGAACGCAGCGCAGAGGCAGTTGCGCCGCGAGGGACGAATGCACAACTATCTGCGAATGCTCTGGGGGAAAAAAATTGTGGAGTGGAGCAAAAGCCCGCAAATGGCGCGCGAGATCATGTTCGCGCTGAACGATCGCTATGCACTCGATGGCCGCGACCCCAATTCGGCAACGGGAATTCTGTGGATCTTGGGGTTGCACGACCGGCCGTGGGGGCCGGAGCGGCCCGTTTTGGGCAAGGTGCGCTACATGAGTTCGGCAAATACGGCCCGCAAGGTGCGTTTGCGGGGGTATCTGAAGATGTATGGGAATTGATGTCGGTGTCCGCCGCGCCCGATCTCCGGGCCTCAAGTCTGTTGTTGCGAAAACCGGGGAAGGAGTCGAGATTGAAGGAGAGCACATGTCTGTAGCCGATCGCCCTCCATTGCGCAATTCCTCTCCATGACATCCAGCCGAATCCTCTACGCCGAACGCACCCGGGCTCCGCCCTGGATCTTCGCCCTGCTCTGGGGTCTCTGCATTGTCGGTGTGGGCGTGGCCATCTACGAGTTGCTGCAGGCACCTGCACCTGCCGAATCCGCCGAAGCGATCCTGGCCGTGGGCGCTCTGATTCTCTTTCCCCTGCTCATTTCCCTTCTCTTCGGTCGGCTCGATGTCGAGGTACATACCGATAGCCTCTGCATCGCCTTCGGGCCCCTTGGCCTGGTGCGCACGCGCATTCCCTTTGCCGAAATCCAGTCGCTCCAGAGCCTCACCTACCGCCCTCTGCGCGACTTTGGGGGTTGGGGACTCAGGCTGCGCGGCAGACGCACCGCATGGACGATCCGGGGAAACCGCGCCCTCTGCGTGCATCTGCGGAGTGGTCGCCAAATCCATGTGGGATCGCGCTTTCCGCAGCGACTCGAGGAGCGGGTGCAGATGGCCTGGCACCGGTCGCAGTCCGCAGGTGGCGATTCCACAGAATAAAATCCGGTCCGCCTCCCGGCAGCGCTTCATTGCAGGATCGCCCTTCGCCGCTGCCCGCTTCGCTATCTTGGTGCAAGACCCGGATCCCCCCTGCACAAGGCGCACCCATCCGTGAAAGCTCTGGAGTTCACTGTCACCCCCGCCCGCTTTCTCCTCTCCCGTTCGCTCGGGCGGTTCAGCCGCGCCTTCATCTATGGCCGTCCCTCGGGGTTGCGCATGGTCGAACGCCCCCTCCCCGATCTGCCTGGCGACGACTGGGTGCGGCTCGAGGTGCTTCTCTGCGGAATCTGTGGCAGCGATCTGGCCAATCTCGGCTATCGGTCAAGTCCTTCGATGGAGCCCTTCGGATCCTTCCCCGCCATCCTGGGCCACGAAATTCTGGCGCGGGTGATGGAGGTCGGGTCGGGGATTGCGCATCTGCAGGCAGGCGATCGCGTTGTGGTTGATCCGATGCTGCACTGCGAGGCGCGCGGGTTTTCCAGGGATTCGTGGTGCCCGTCGTGCGAGGACGGAGCGCACAGCACCTGTGGGTGCGCGGGCGAGGAGGGCGAGCTGGTCGTGGGCGAGAGCGGAAGAAAGCTGGCGCCGGGGCTGACGATCGGCTATCACCGCGACCTCCCCGGCGGGTGGGGAGAGATCATGGTGGCGCATAAACGCCAGGTGTGGCCGGTTTCCGACGCAATTCCCGACCGGATTGCGGTGCTGACCGAACCGCTCGCGATCGGGGTGCATGGCGTTCTGCAGAGCGACGCACTCGCTTCGCCCGGTCCGATTCTGGTCATTGGCAGCGGCACCATTGCATTCGGCACACTCTGGGCCTTGCGCACCCTGGGCTACCGCGGAGAGCTGATTGCACAGACAAAGCGACCGCACGAAAGCGATCTTGCCCTTGCGCTGGGGGCCGACCGGACCATTGCGCCCGGCGCCGAGGCCAGGCAGGCCCTGGTCGATACCGGTGCGCACGCCTACATGCCGATTCTGGGGCCCGAGGTCTTTGGTGGCGGCGGATTTCCGCTGATCTTCGATTGTGTGGGAAGCCGTTCCAGCCTGTCGCAGGCCTTCGGATTCGGGGCGGCGCGAGGCCGGATCGTGGTTCTGGGGTGCGCGGGGCAGCTTCGCAAGTTCGATCTCACCTTTTTGTGGGCCAGGGAGTTGCAGGTACAGGGATTCGTAGGCTACGGGGTGGAAGAGGGGCTGGGGAAGGGCAGGCATACCTTCGACATTGTCCTTGAGCGCATGCGCGACGATCCGGGAGCCCTGGCCGAGGTGGTGACGCATGTCTTTCCGCTGGCGCAGTACCGCGAAGCTCTCGTTGCAGCTCTCGATCACAGGCAGAGCGGTGCGGTCAAGGTGGCGCTGCAGCCCTGAGTTCTTCCTCTGTTCAGCTTGAACATCGCCGACCCGGGAAGCGTTGTCCGCAGGGGTCGGCGGCATATCCAGGGCATATCCTGAAACCTTTGGAACAACTGGAACGTAAGATTGATCGGGAATGCGGACGGGCCGTGCAGGGGCAACAGGGACATACAACCCACAGGAGTCACAGAACCATGACCGTACAAACCCCAAAAGTGATCGCCTCCTGCGCCGTATGGAGTCTGCTGGCCGGGTGTGGCGTCCCCGAATCGCCGGGCGACCAGGGCGCGCAGCCGGAATTTACCGGCCCGGTGCAGGTTGTGCGAAGTCAGGTGGCAAACGAATCCCCCGACCGCATTCTGGTCGAAGAGCTCCGCATAGGCAGTCTCGACAGCGAAGGCCCCGATGCATTTACATATCTGAAGGGGCTCGTGGCGCTGGACGACGGCGGCTTCGTCGTTCTCGATTCACAGCTTCAGGAGCTTCGCGTCTTCGGCGCCGACGGCACGCACCGCGCAACGCATGGCAGCAGGGGCGAAGGTCCGGGCGAATTCGTGGATGCCAATGGTCTCATGGCCGGTCCCGATGGGCGCATATGGGTGCCGGATTCCAGAAATGGACGCATGTCGGTCGTCGATCCCGAAGACGGCTTCATCGAATCCTTTCCCTTCGTTGACAACAACTTCAACTGGCTGTGGAATGGAGCCATGGTGGACCAAAGTCGCATCTATCGCCCCCGGGCCACCGGAGAGCGGGATGAAGTTGACATCTATGACCTGACGATGACGAAGCTGGAGACGTTTCCCTTTCCCGAAGCGCCCCAGGGCGAAGAGTACGATCCGAGCGATCAGCCCGGGACCTTCTATCGCGAGACCGAAGGCGGCGGCTTCATGATGGTCCGCATCCCCTTCTGGGCGCACCCGGCCCGCTTTATCGATTCCAGGGGCACTCTCTGGTTCACCGAGAGCGACAATCCCGACTATCGCATTCAGCGGTGGCGGGCGGGGACGGACACGTCTCTTGTCATCGAGACCCGTCGCCCCCCCGTTGCCGTCTCGCAGGCCGAGCGCGACTCGGTGATCGGCTCCCTGCAGGAAAGGTTTGAGGGTAACCAGTGGGACTGGTCGCGGATTCCCGAGGTCAAGCCCGCTGTCGAGGCCATATTCGAATCGGCCGAGGGCAATCTCTGGGTGCAGACGCCAACGCCGGATGGCGGATTCCTCTTCGATCTGTATTCGGCGGGCGGCGATTACCTTGAATCGGTCGCTCTGGAGACGGAACTTAGCCTCTGGGACTCTGTTGTGCCGGTTGTACAGGGCGACATGGTCTGGATGGTCGCCACCGACGAGTTGGACATCAACTACGTTGTGCGCGCCCGGATTGTGCCCGCCGGTGGAGTTTCACCCGCGCAGGAGCCATAGGCAACCCGCAGACAGATCCATCTGGGGCTGGCCTGGTTCTGCCTTGGGGTCATGCGCTGTTGGGGGAGGGGCGATTTGGCGATATCCGGTTCCCGCATCAGGCGCGCGGCTGCTACGGCGAGTGCCTGTCGATGAAGCCGTTACCAAACATCGTGACAACCCCCCCTCGAACGGAAAGGCGCGACAGTCACAAAATCACGGGCGACTGATTTACAGGGGCTGGACGAAGCTTGAGAGGCTCCGCCGGCAGGACCGGGCATCCTCCGGCGAAATCAGTGGCCGGAGTGGCGAAGCAGAAAGAATCCTCGGCGCGTGCTGGTCGTGGCAATCATGCCGCTGTCGAAGAAGGGATAGCTGCTCCAGCTCCCATTGAGATCGGGCAGATTCTCGTCCGCCGGTTCCGTGTCGAACCAGGCAATTTCGCGCGGCGCCACTCGATCGCGAATATCAAGGATGCGCAGCCCGGCCTGATAGTTGGACTGGTACATGAGATTACCGCGTATATAGAGATTGTGGTCGCTTGCCATGGTCGTTCCCGAATACTCGGCCACGAGAAGCGGGTCTTCCGGATCGCGCACATCCCAGATCAGGGTTCGCGTCGGCCCCTGCAGATTGAACTCGTCAAGCTCGTCGTTCATATAGATATGCGCCTGCTCTTCGTCCAGCCAGAGTTGATGCACATATCCCGAGGTGGGGTAGCGCGCCACCGCCAGCCCCCGTGGATCATCTTTGTCCGAGACATCGACGACCACCAGCGCATTCTCGTTCGCCGTAAAGCAGAGCTCGCGCCCCTGGTAGCGGCTGGCCGGACCCCGGTAGATCACGCACTGCGCGTCGTGCGTGTAGCCGGTCCCCTCGAATCCGGTCGTGGCATCGGCAAAACACCCCGCGAAGCGTGGCTCTTCGGGTTGGCGAATATCCACCATATGAAGCCCTCCGCCGCAGCTCTCGCCGCCCCCATTGGCCCCGACGATATAGGCAAATCCCGATTCCTCATTAATCACAATATTGTGCGCGCTCATCACCCGGTCGTAATGCGCGGTCATGGTGAAGACAACTGCTGTATCGCCGACATTGCGAAGCCGGGTCAGGTCGAAGATCTGCATTCCGTGCGCGGCGGCGGCATCGGCCACAATAAATGCATGATCGCGGTACACCTTGAGGTCGCGCCAGCCACTCGGCGACGCACCCGGCGTCAGGGGCAGAATACCGGCGTAGTGCGGTTTGGCGGGGTCGCGCCACCCCACAAAGGAGGTGCCGTCGAAGTGACCGACCAGCGCCCACTCGGTCCGAGTCTGTGAATCGGTCCACCCCCAGAGATCGCTCAGCAGGGTGGCCCCGATCTGGTGCGTCTCCATCTTCGCCACGAGATCGACGTTCTGGCAGGGATAGTTGCGGGCGGTGCCGTTCTGGCAGAGAGCTCCTGTCGAGGCGAGGGGCGGGGTCGGAGCCGGAGGAGAAACCGCCGATCCCGGCGCGGCTTCCTCATCGGAGCAGGCAACCGGCCCCATCCAGAGCAGAGATGCGCACAGGCCCCGCATCAGCAATCCGGCACGGCTGCCGGGCCGCTCGAATGTCGTCCGATGGGTATTCATCGAGCTGCCCAGCCTCCATGGTCATGCAGGAATCACGCCCGCTCCCGCAAGGCAACACCCTGCGATCCCCGGCGCTGCATTGCGCGAAGGAGCGCGCGCGCCATTATCCCCCGGCTGCAGGATCGGGGTGTCTCAGATCCACAACCAGTCGCGGTGCGTCGCGCATCTCCAGAATACGGTACTCCAGCTCTGTCCCCATACCCAGAATCCAGCGCACGGTTCCCTCGGCGTCGCAGCTCTGCGTGGCGTGGGCCAGGGCAGGAAAGCCGGTCTCCATGTCGGAGTTCCCGATCAGGGGCATCATCGCGTCGTCGTGGGCGCGCGCTCCCGAAAACTCCACCACGAGGTGCGCGGCTGCCTCGTGCACCGGGCCGCTTCCATCGCATCCGCCTCCGGCTTCATGCGAAAGGGTCAGCCGATAGCCCGGCAGTGATTCCTCGAATTGGAAGACAACCCGGTCGAATCCGCGCGATTGGGCGGCGCGAACATCGACCAGAGAGCGAAGCGGGGCCTCCGGGTTGGCATCGTTGGAGATGGTGTTGCGCGACCAGGGGCTGTTGAATCGCATCTCCGAGGGCTCGAGCTCGCCATAGTCGGCCGCGGTCATCTCGGTCGAGGGCAGGTCGGTGCGAATCAGGGGATCGGGCTCGGGTGCGGGTTCGTCGGGGGCCGCGCAGGCGGTGACCAAAAGAATGGCCAGGAGTCCGGCGGCTGCCAGGGGGGCGATCAGGGAAGAGCGGGCGGTCAGGCGGCGCATCGCAAAGATCCTTGTTGTCGGGGTGCTTGTTGGAATGGTGCGGGCCGGCTCTGGGCAGGTCCGCGCGCTGTGGCGGCTCGGGTGCGAATGATCAGCGCAGAATTGCGACGGCCCGGTGCACGCCAGCGACGAATCGGTTCACCTCTTCGTTGGTGTTGTAAAGGTAGAAGGATGCCCGGATCGTTGCGGAGAGATCGTAGCGATCCACCACAAGCTGTGCGCAGTGATGACCCGCGCGCACCGCAATCCCCTGTGCATCGAGCATCGTGGCCACATCCTGTGCATCGGTACCCGCAATCACAAAGGGAACCACGCCGGCCCGGTCCTCGGGATCGACCGGTCCCAGAATGCGAATCCCGTCGATTTCGCTCAGCCCCGCAATGGCCGCGCGGGTCAGCGCCAGTTCGTGACGATGGAGCGCAGCGAGATCCACCGCATCGAGGTAATCGGCTGCCGCCCCCATGCCCACCGCCCCCGCAATGTTGGGCGTGCCGGCCTCGAACTTGTGCGGAACCTCGGCCCAACTGCTCGACTGCGGCGTGACCCGCTCGATCATCTCTCCCCCACCCTGCCACGGCGGCATCTCGTCGAGGAGCTCCCTGCGTCCCCACAGCACCCCCATTCCCGTGGGGCCACACATCTTGTGGCCCGAAAAGGCGTAGAGATCGCACCCAAGCGACTGTACGTCGAGAGGAAGATGGGGGGCTCCCTGGGCACCATCCAGGATATAGACCGCGTCGGAACGATCGCGAATCAGCTCGCCGATCTCGCGCACCGGATTGATTGTTCCCAGCGCATTCGAGACATGTGTCAGCGAGACCACGCGCGTGCGGTTGCCCAGAAGTTCGGCGAGCGCATCGAGGTCGAGGTGCCCGTCGTCGGTGATGCGCAGATAGCGGAGGCGGGCGCCGGTGCGGGCCGCCAGAAGCTGCCAGGGAACCAGATTGGAGTGGTGTTCCATCTCGGAAATGACGATGTCGTCGCCCTGTCCAACCCGCATCTGCCCGATCGAGTGGGCCACCAGATTGAGCGCCTCCGAGGTGCCCCGCGTCCAGATGATTTCGCGCGCGCTGGCGGCGTTGATCCACCGCGCAATTCGCTTGCGACTGCCCTCGTAGGCCTCGGTGGCTCTGCGGGCGAGTTCGTGGACCCCGCGGTGGACATTGGCGTGATCGTGCAGGTAGTAGTGCGCAATTGCGTCAACCACCTGGCGCGGCTTCTGCGACGAGGCGGCGTTGTCCAGATAGATGAGCGCCTTTCCGTCCACGCTCTGCTCCAGAATCGGAAAATCGCGCCGCAGGGCGTCAACGTTCAGGGGCGCGCCATTCATGTCAGCCATATCGGGCCATCCACGGACCGCTAATCCAGGAGAATGTGCACGAAACCGTCGCGAACCTCGACATTGAAGGTTCGGACCGGAGCCACTGCAGGCAACATCGTCGCCCGGCCGGTGCAGGCGTCGAAGCGGGCGCCATGAAAGGGGCATTCGATCTGCCCATCCTCCAGATCGCCCCCCGAGAGCGGGTAATCCTGGTGCGAACAGCGATCCTCGAGCGCGTAGATCGTGCCCTCCACATTGGCCAGCACGACCGGCCCGGCATCGGACTGCACGGCTCTGAGCTCACCGGCAGGGAGATCGTCCGCCGCCAGAAGCTTCTGCCACCCCCTCGCCCGGCTCCGCCCTCGATCGCGGAAGATCACGTGGCCAGACCATCGTTCACTGCCTTCGCATGAGCGCGCAACTTCGTTTCGATTGCCCGCGTCACCCGCGCACTCACATCGGCAAAGGGCAGTCGGCCCAGAACCTCGTCCAGGAAGCCCATCACCACCAGCCTCTCGGCGCGCTCCCGGCTCATGCCGCGGCTCATCAGGTAGAAGAGCGCCTCGGCGTCGAGCTCGCCGACCGTTGCCCCGTGCGAGCAGCGCACATCGTCGGCCTCGATCTCCAGATTCGGCAGCGAGGTGGCCACAACGCGGTTCGAGAGCAGCAGATTGCGGTTCGTCTGGTAGGCGTCGGTGCGCTGCGCACCCTTGTGGACCCGAATAATGCCCCGGAAGATTCCCCGCGCCTCGAAATCGAGCGCACCCTTGTAAAGAAGATCGCTGTGGGCGTTGGGCGCGATATGGTCCTGGCCGGTGTTGAAGTCGAAGTGCTGATCGCCATCGGCAAAGTACAGCCCCAGCATATCGCTGCTGGCTCCCGAGCCCCGTAGCTGCGCATTGAGGTCGACGCGGTTGAAGGATCCACCGAGCGCGACATTGAGGGTGTCCAGGCTGGAGTCGCGTTCGGCCAGGGTGCGCTGATTCGCAATCCAGACGCCGCCGTAGCCCATGGTCTGTAGGGAGACGAACTGGATTTTGGCGCCGCTGTGCGCCATCAGCTCGACCGCGCCATGCACAAGGGTGGCTCGATCGAAATCGGGGGACTGGATCTCTTCGATAAAGGAGGCCTGACTGTTGTCCTCGGCCAGGATCAGGAGGCGCGAGAAGGTGGCCGCGCCGGGGCGCGAGACCCAGCGATTGAGCCGGATGGGGCGCTCGATGACGACATTGCGGGGAATGTGCAGAAAAACGCCGTCGCTCCAGAGGGCGGCGTTGAGGGCCGGGAACTTGCCGTCGGATGCCGGCACCGCAGTGGTTGCCAGATGGATGCGGACCAGCGGATGGGTGCGGGCGGCGTGGCGCAGCGATTTCAGAACGACTCCGCGCGCGGCCAGCTCCGGGTCCAACTCGACCCGGGCCACCCGTCCATCGACCTCGATCACCCGTCCGGCGCACTCGTCGTCGCGGGCAATGGCACGCCGAAGGCTCTCGGGCAGAGTGGCCGCCTCTGCAGACGGAGCCGTCGCCAGCGCTGGTATGGCGTCGCCCATCGGAAGGAGGTCTTCCAGGGGCAGCATCCGCACCAGATCGGTGTAGCGCCACTCTTCGGAGCGGGTCGAGGGGAAGGGGGTGGCGCACTGCACGGCCCACGCTTCGGCGCGGCGTTGCGTCAGCCACGCGGGATCGGTCGTCGCGTCGGGGTGTGGGGGCATCGGGGTTTCGCGAAGCGATTCGCGTTCGGTTGCGGTCGAGGTGGCAGTCCGGCTCACCCGACGCTCCCTTCCATCTCGAGCTCGATCAGCCGGTTCAGCTCGACCGCATATTCGAGCGGCAGCTCCTTTGCAATCGGCTCAATGAACCCGCGCACGATCAGCGCCATCGCCTCTGCCTCGTCCATCCCGCGGCTCATCAGATAGAAGAGCTGCTCGTCGCCCACCTTCGAGACCGTGGCTTCGTGCCCCACCGAGGCGCTCTGCTCGTCGATTTCGATATAGGGAAAGGTGTCGGTGCGCGATGTTTCGTTGATCAGCAGGGCGTCGCACTCGACATTCGACCGGGAGCTGACCGCTCCATCGTGGACCTTGCAGAGGCCGCGGTAGGACGACCGCCCCGTTCCCCGCGAGATCGACTTCGAAACGATGCTCGACGAGGTGTTCGGCGCTACATGGATGACCTTGCCGCCCGTGTCCTGGTGCTGGCCGTCGCCGGCGTATGCGATCGAAAGGATCTCGCCGTGCGCACCCTCGCCCAGGAGGTAGCAGGAGGGGTACTTCATTGTCAGCTTGGAACCGAGATTCCCGTCCAGCCACTCCATGTGGGCTCCCTGGTGCACCAGGGCCCGCTGAGTGACCAGGTTGTACATGTTGTTGGACCAGTTCTGGATCGTCGTGTAGCGGAAGTGGGCGTCGCGCTTGACGATGATCTCGATCACCCCGGAGTGGAAGGAATCGGTGGAGTAGATCGGCGCCGTACACCCCTCGATATAGTGGGCGCGCGAGCCCTCGTCGGCGATAATCAGGGTGCGCTCGAACTGTCCCAGACGCTCCTGGTTGACGCGGAAATAGGCCTGAAGCGGCGTTTCGAGCTCGATTCCGGGGGGAATGTAGACGAAGGATCCACCCGACCACACGGCCGCGTTGAGGGCGGCGAACTTGTTGTCGGCCGCCGGAATGACCGTGCCGAAGTACTCGCGGAAGAGTTCGGGATGATTCTTCAGTCCGTCCTCGATCGAATCGAAGATCACGCCCTTGGCTTCCCACTCCTCCTTGAGCGAGTGGTAGACCATCTCGGAATCGTACTGGGCGCCGACTCCGGCCAGGATATTGCGCTCGGCCTCGGGGATTCCCAGACGTTCGAAGGTGTCCTTGATATTCTGGGGCACGTCGTCCCACGAGCGCTCCATCTGCTCCTGCGGCTTCACATAGAAGTAGGTCTGGTCAAGCGTCTCCTGGAGCTCCGACAGATCGCCGCCCCACTGCGGCATCGGCTTGGATTCGTAGATCCCGAGCGCCTTGAGACGGCGTCTCAACATCCATTCGGGCTCGTCCTTGCGGGCCGAGATCTGCCGCACAATGTCGGCGTCCAACCCGGGGCGCGTACGGAAGACGGGCTCCGAATCGGTCACGAATCCGAACTTGTAATCGTCGAGCCCAAGTCCGTGGATGACTTCGTTGCTGGGCATTCGGTCCTCTCTGTTTTGTCGTGCAGCGGTTCTCCGGCCGGCGTCTTCGACCGGGGGAATCGGATCAGGCGCTGTGCGCCTTCCGGTACTCTTCGTACCCCTTCGCCTCAAGTTCCATCGCCACCTCCGGTCCTCCGGATTCGACGATCCGCCCGCGGTACATCACATGAACCACATCGGGAGTGATGTAGTTCAGGATGCGCTGGTAGTGGGTGATCATCAGGATCGACATCCGGGGGTTTTCACCTCTGAGCGCATTGACCCCATGCGCGACGACCTTCAGGGCGTCGATGTCCAGCCCCGAATCGGTCTCGTCCATGAGCGCCAGATCGGGCTTCAGAACGGCCATCTGAAGGATCTCGTTCCGTTTTTTCTCGCCGCCGCTGAAGCCGTCGTTGACCGGGCGCTGGGCAAAGGCCGGATCCATGTCCAAGAGTTCCATTCGCTCCATGAGCAGCTCTTGGAAGTCGAAGAGATCGAGCTCGTCGCCGTCCGCCAGTCGCGCCTGCAGGGCGGTCCGCAGAAAGTTGGCGATCGAGACCCCGGGAATGGCTGTCGGATACTGAAAGGCCATGAAGATCCCCGCCTGGGAGCGCTCGTCGGGCTCCATCTCGAGAAGCTCCTCGCCCTTCAGCGCCACCGATCCGGCTGTGGTTTCGTAGGCGGGGTGGCCGGAGATGACTTTGGCCAGCGTACTCTTGCCCGATCCGTTCGGGCCCATGATCGCGTGGGTTTCGCCGGGGCGGATTGCCAGCTCCACGCCACGCAGAATATCGGTCTTCTCTTCGGCGACCCGCGCCCGCAGGCCGGTTACGGCAAGGAGTGGCGAATCTCCTGTCGGTGCTTTTCCATTGCTTTGCATTCAGCGTTCACTCGCGCCGGAGGTGCGGCCGGCGATGGCTCGTGCGGCCACCCGGCTTATCGATCGGGGGGAAGGGAAGTTCCCGGGAACCCCAAAGGTACCCCCGCCCCGCGCCCCCCGTAACCCCCGGGATGTTGTCCCCCACTTCGGCGCGGCTCCCTGGGCGTTCGGTCGGCAGTCCGTAAAAAAACGCCGGGTGCGCACCGGGGGCGGGATCGCGACTTCGTTCGTTGGGTGGCGGCCCGATCCGGGTGGATGGCAGAGGAGGGGAGAGGACGATCAGAAGATCGGCGCCGGGAGCCAGGTATCCGAGCGCACCCACGCCTCCTGGAAGCGCAGGTGAATCTCGTCGGCGACGACATCGCGTCCCTGGGCCCGCAGCGCGGCCTCGAGCCCGAAGAGCGACCAGCCGTTGTGCGGATGATCGTCGAGCGCGATCTCGAAGACAGCCTCGGCCTCGTCGGGGCGCTCCAGCTCCAGAAGCGTATTCCCCAACCAGTGACGCGCCGAGAAGTTGAGGGGCTCGGGTTCGTCGTAGCGCAGCCCGTCCTCGATCTCCACCGCGGCCTCCAGCACGGCCACCGCTTCCTCGCCCCTGCCCTCGTAGCGCAGGATCTCGGCCTCGAGAATTCCGGCCACCACCGCCAGCAGATCGGCTCCCGCATGACCGCGGAAGCTCTCGCTTGCGGGCATCGCTTCGGTGGCGACGCGCACCCGCTCCAGATAGACCTGGGCCCGTTCCGGCTGATCGTGGCGCAGGTAGGCGTAGCCCCGCGAAAAGTCCCAGAACCCGCGCTGAATTGCCTCTGTCGGCGGGTCGTCCAGCCCCAGAATTTCCTCGAAGCGGCCAAAGCGGAGCATCGTCAGGGCTTCGTAGAAGTTTCCACTCGGGACCAGCTTGCCGTAGTCGCGTCCGGCCTGGATCGCCACCGCTCCCTGCCCATCCATCGATGCGGCAAAGAGCAGCATGTGCAGGTTGTGCGAAGGGTAGATCGCCCAGGCAAGATCCTCTTCGGCGCGCAGATCGGAGTGCCAGGCGGCCAGATTTGCGCGCACGGCATCGCCCCAGCGCCCAACCCGGTTGTAGGTGTGCGAAGGCATGTGCTGAATGTGGCTGGCCCCCGGAATCGAAGCTCCCAGATGGTCGGCGCAGGCTTCGGCCTTATCGGGACGAATGGTGGGCTCGGTTGCGTGAATGTAAAGGTGGCAGGCGCCCGGGTGAGTGATCTCGAGTGCCAGAACCGCCTCCAGAACCGCGTGAATCTTCCGGACTGCGGGCTTTTCGATATCCCAGCGGCCCCGGCGCGGCTGCAGCAGCATCAGCGCCTCGCTGTAGAGGGTGCCCACATCGAGATCGTGGGGGAAGCGGTCGTACACATCGGCCATGGCGTCGGCGTACAGCGAATCCATCTTGCGGCGGGCATCTTCGTCGTGTTCCGGGGCGTAGCGAATCGCCATCGCCTGAATCAGTGCGCGCTCCACCTCGCTGGCATGATCCGCTGCAAGCTCCTGTGCCCGCACAATCCGTTCGTGGGCCCGCGGCGCGTCGTCGGGGCCCATGCCGCCGTTCAGGTACGGTCCCCACGCCCACGCCTCGCCCCAGTAGCACATGGCGCAATCCGGGTCTTCGCGCTGTGCCTGCCGGAAGGAGCGCGCGGCCCGGAGCGGCGTAAAGGCATACATCATCTGCAATCCCTGGTCGAAAAACTGCTGCGCCCGGAAGGAGCGGGTGGTGACCGGCCGGGTCAGCGAACCCAGGGCCTCGGCGTAATAGGCGGCCTCTTCGTCGAAGCCTGCCGGGTATTCCACCTTCGTTGCATGGGGCTCGGACATCTGGGCGGCTGCGGGCAGGACAGCCGACGCCAGGGCGGTGGTGGCGAGAAGAGCCGTCGAGAGGCGCCAGGGCATTCGGGGGGTCGGGTTCATGACGATCCTGTGCTTTGAGTGTATGCCGGTCCGCCTCCGCAATCCGGGGAAGCAGAGCAGATCCACACTCAAGGTGCGACGCGCGGGGCCAATTCGCCAATTTCAGGGGCGTGTGCGCCTGTGACGCTGGCATTCCGCAAAGCAGCCTGTCTTTGCCTGCTGCCCGTCCCGTCCGGCAGACCGCTCCTCTCGCCTTGGCCGCTCCCTTTGAACTCAGGAAATCGCCCGCTCTTCCTTCGCCTTCCTGACCATCTCGCGCACATCGGCCAGAAGCTGCTGCGCGTCATAGACGATCCCGTCCTTGATGGTGTAGCGAATGCCGCCCACGCGCTCGGTTTCGCCGGTTTCATCGTTGAGACGCGGCGTGCCGTTGCCATACAGCACCTTCAGGTTTTCAAGGGGATTTTCCTCGACGACAACCATGTCGGCCTTGAGTCCGGCGCGCAGAATTCCGAAATCGATCGGAAGGTTCCTGGGCTCGTGGAGCTCCTCTGCGCCGAAGAGGGTGGCCGAGCGGATGACCTCGACGGGGTGGAATCCGGCCTCGCGCAGCAGCTCCAGCTCGCGGATGTAGTCGAAGCCGTAGAGCTTGTAGATAAAGCCGGAATCCGAGCCGGTCGTTACCCGTCCGCCGGCGTTCTTGTAGTCGTTCAGGAAAACCATCCACTTGGTGAAGAATCGCTTCCAGTGGTACTCGTCCTCGCTGGTCCAGTAGAACCAATAGGATCCGTGCGCCTGGCGCGACGGCTGGAAGAAGTCCCACTGGCTGGGCAGGGTGTATTCTTCATGAAAATCGGCTTCGCGGGCGCGCATCACATCGCGGCTGGCCTCGTAGATCGTCATGGTGGGGTCGATTCCGAACCCGAGCTCCAGAAAGCGGTTGATCAGGTCGTCCCACTGCTCCGATCCCGGCTCGGCCGCCTGATCCCAGAGGCGTCCGACATTGCCGAAGCGGTGCTGCTCGTTCTGGTAGTTGTAGTCGAGCGGCCAATCCTGGATGCTGAAATCGGTCAGCATCGATTCGAAGAGACCGTAGTAGTGGGTCATCATGTCGAGCCCTGCCTCGGCGGCATCCAGGGCCGTCATGCGCGGCACCCCCATCTGCCCCAGGTGCGCCACCGAACCCAGTCCGTGCCGGTGTCCCTCGTCGATCACCGCCGCCATGATGTCGGGGTCCATCGCGCCGAGCTTGATGCCGTCGATCCGCGCGCCATCCACATCGACCTCGGCTGCCCAGCGCACCCATTCGCGCGCCTTTGCGGGGGAATCCACCGGTCCCTGGTCCCAGGCCTCGCCCGGTCTGGCATAGGCGAACATCCGCGGTGCGACGATCTCGTTTCGTTCGGCCAGCGCCTTCTCCTGCAGCGCCCACATCATCGGGCCGTGGCCGACTCCGCGCGACGTTGTAATCCCATGGCCCATCCAGAGCTTGTAGGTGTACTCTGCCTGGGGCGCCTTCCCCGCTCCGCCGGTGTGAGCGTGCATATCGACAAAGCCCGGCATGACGAACATTCCCGAGAGGTCGATCTCGCGGGTGGCGCCATCGGGTCGCCGCCCCTCGTTGATCGGCACTCCGGGGTACCCGACGGTCCGGAGTTCGACAATGCGGTCGCCCTCGATCACGATATCGACCGGTCCCATGGGCGGTGCGCCGGTTCCGTCAATGATCGTTGCCCCCCGAAGGATGAGTCGTTCGTGCGGACCGTCGCCCTCGTCGGCGCCGCGACGGGTGGTGGGCGCCATCTGGGCTGCGAGAGCGGCGGGCAGAATCGCAACCGCAAGAATTGCGGTCAGAGCGAAGAGGGTGCGTGCAGGACGGGTGATCGACATGGCGTGAAGACTCCTGAAAGATGTGGGCACGGACTGTGGGTAGCCCGCGAATCACCTTGGGCGGCATGATCCACGGACTGCGGACAGTGCGAATTCGCAATGTAATTGATTAGCCTTCTGCATGATTTGCAAAGATGCACAGCGCCCGGACTCCGAATCCGGCTCGTCGGCGGCACCCGGGGCCGCGCGCGCCACCGGGGATCCGGCTGCCGAAATTGCCCGGTTGCGAACCGAAGTTCGCCGTCACAACCGTCTCTACTACCGCGAGGCGCAGTCCGAGATCTCCGATTCCGCCTACGATGCGCTCTTCCGGCGCCTACTGGAGCTCGAGACCCGCTATCCGGAGCTGGCCACCCCCGATTCCCCGACCCGCCGCGTGGGCGCCGATCCGCTGGCCACCCTGCCCAATGTCGAACATGTCGTGCCCATGCGATCGCTCGATTCCGCCTACGAAGCCGGCGAGGTGCGACGCTTCGACGACCGGGTGCGAAGAGCTCTGGCGCCGCCCGCAGAGCCCCCGGCCGAAGAGGCTGCGGCAGCGCCGGAGTCCGTCCCCGACCCGCCGGTCGAGTATCTGCTGGAGCCCAAGCTGGACGGCGCGTCGCTCGAGCTGGTCTATCTGGATGGGGTGCTGGAGCGTGCGGTCACGCGCGGAAATGGCCATGTGGGCGAGGGCGTGACCGAAAATGTGCGCACAATTCCCTCGGTTCCCCTCCGGCTTCGCTCCGATCTGCGGCCGATTCCATCGCTTCTGGCCGTGCGCGGCGAGGTCATCATGCACCTTGGCGACTTCGAGGCGCTCAACCAGCGGCGCATACAGGCCGGTCGGTCGCCCTATCAGAATCCGCGCAACGCGACCTCGGGCGCTCTGCGCCAACTCGATTCGCGCGTCACGGCCCGGCGCCCCCTGACGGTGGTCGCCTACGACGTCATGAAGGTCGAGGGTGCGCGTCTGGCCACCGCCTCCGAGGGGCTCGAGGCCCTGGCCGCCTGGGGGTTCAGCACGCCCGAGCGGATCCGGGTTGCGGCCACAGTCGAGGAGATCGCCGCCTTTCACGGCGAATTCGAGGCCGCGCGCGACGATCTCGATTATGAGATCGATGGCATTGTGGTCAAGCTCAATGCCCTGGCGCCGCGCGAACGCCTGGGGAGCACCTCGCACCATCCGCGCTGGGCGATTGCCTGGAAGTTCGAGCCGCGCAAGGAGATCACAAGAATCGATCGCATCTTTGTCTCGGTCGGCAGAACCGGGGTGCTCACGCCGGTGGCGCTCCTGCGCCCGGTCGAGGTGGGTGGCGTCACGGTGTCGCGGGCGTCGTTGCACAACCGCGAAGAGCTGGAGCGCAAGGATGTGCGCGAACGGGATCTGGTGCGGGTGCAGCGCGCAGGCGATGTCATTCCGCAGGTGGTGGAGCGGATCGAGGAGAAGGATCTGGAACGCGCGCCGCCCTTCGTGATGCCCGAACGCTGTCCGTCGTGCGAAGCGGAGCTGGTGGCGCGGGGCCCCTTTACTCTCTGTCCCGATCACTTTGGCTGTCCGGCCCAGCTTCGGGGGCGCATTGTCCACTTCGGATCGCGCAAGGCGCTCGATATCGAGGGACTGGGGGCCGAAACGGCTGCGCTCCTGGTTGATCGCGGACTGGTGACCGAGCTGGCCGACCTCTTTGCGCTCCGGGCCGAGGAGCTGGTTCCGCTCGAGGGCTTCGCCGAGCTGTCGGCGCGCAATCTGATCGAGGCAATCGCGGCCCGGCGCACCATTGCCCTGGAACGCTTTCTGGTCGGGCTCGGCATTCCCGAGGTCGGTACGGCGGTTGCGCACGATCTGGCTCGCCACTTCGGCTCGTTCGAGGCAATTCGCTGTGCCACCCCCGATGCGCTCGAGGACGTACATGGAATCGGCCCCCGGATGTCGGCCGCGATTCGCGCCTTTCTGGATCGGCCCCGGGTTGCGGCGGCGCTCGATGCGCTCCTGGCTGTCGGCTTCGATCTTGTCGCTCCCGAGGGAGTCGGCGTCGGCGAGCGCTTTCCCCTGGCCGGGAAGCGGGTCGTCATCACCGGGTCTCTGGCCGGGATCTCGCGCGATGCGCTGGCCACCCTGCTCCGTGAGCGCGGCGTGAAGGTGGCGGGGTCGGTCAGTTCGCGCACCGATCTGCTGATTGCGGGTGCAAATCCGGGATCCAAGCTGGCGCGGGCGGAGGCGTTGGGGGTTGAGGTGCTGGCCGAGGCGGAGGCGATGGAGACCCTGGGCATTCAACGTCCCGACGGGGGAACGCAAGACGAGGCGACGGCTCTCGCTTCGGCCCCCGGGGAGTCGAGCTGACGCATGGCTCTCGATATGCCGCTCAATCTGCTCCTTCTCTTCGGAGGATTCGGAGCGCTCTATTTTGGTGCGGAGTGGCTTGTGCGCGGGGCGGCCCGAATCGCGTCGGCGATGGGCACGAGCCCGGTGGTGATCGGTCTGACGCTGGTCTCGCTGGGCACCTCGGCGCCCGAGCTGGTGGTCGGCATCACGGCCTCGCTCACCGGCGAGAGCGGCCTCCTGGTCGGCAATGTCCTCGGGTCGAATCTGGCCAATCTCGGTCTGATCCTGGGCGCCACCGCGCTGATTCGTCCTCTGGGCGTGGCCGAACGGGTCATCAACCGCGATGTCCCGATCATGATCGTCGTCACCATCTTCGTCTTCCCCCTGGTGCTCGACGGCGACATCTCGCGCGGCGACGGACTGATTCTGCTGACGCTCCTGGTGATCTATGTCGCCTTCACCTTCCTGACCGCCGACGAACAGATCGCCGATCTGCAACAGGAGGTCGGCAATCTGGCCGAGGACGAGGGTCGCGAAGAGGCGGGAGCGCGGCGGCGCACGGCTCACAATCTCCTGCTCGTTCTGGCGGGTGCGGCCGGGCTGGGCCTTGGCGGACGCGCAATTGTGGATTCGGCGATCTTCCTGGCCGATTCCTTCGGGGCGAGTCCCGCAGTTGTGGGGCTGACCGTGGTCGCCATCGGCACCTCGCTGCCCGAACTCGTCACCTCGCTGGTTGCGGCTGTCCGCAAGGAAACCGATATCGCGGTCGGCAATGTTGTCGGGTCCAACATCTTCAATCTTGCGGGCGTGATGGGCGCCTCGGCGCTGGTCGGGGGCTACCCGGTCGGCGACGCAATCATGGGGGTGCAGATGCCGGCGGTTCTGATCCTCTCGATCTTGACCTGGCCGGTTGTGGCCACCGCCCGGACGGTGCGGTGCTGGGAAGGACTTCTCCTCCTGGTCGGCTACTTCGTGCTGATGGGCTGGAGCACCCTTGCCTGAACCGGAGCGGCCACCGGACTGGGCCGAACGGCTGGCGCGCGTCGAATCGCGCAACGTGACCTTCATGGAGCCGCCCCCGCCCTTCTGGACCGAGGCCAGAGGGGCGCATGTGCGCGATGCAACCGGAGAAAGCCGGCTCGATTTCGGGGGCGCCTTCGGGGTGGCTCTGGCCGGGCATCGCCATCCGCGCGTGGTCGAGCGCATCCGGGCGCAGACGGAGCGACTCCTTCATGGCATGGGCGACATTCACCCCCCTGTCATCAAGGTGGAGTTCCTCGAGCGACTGGCCGATTTTCTGCCCTGGCCCGATGCGCGCACCATCCTGGGCCTGAGCGGGTCCGATGCAGTCGATGCCGCCCTGAAGACCGCGCACCTTGCGACCGGCCGGCCGGGGGTCATTGCATTTGCCGGCGCCTATCATGGCCTGGCCCTGGGTGCGCTCGCGGTCACCCACCGCAGCCACTTTCGCACCCCCTTCACCGATCGCCTCACCGACCATGTGCGCTGGGTTCCCTTCCCGGCCACCCCCGCCGAGGCCGATGTGGCACTCGCGCAGGTTGCAGAGCTGCTGGCAAGGCCGGAGCCTGTGATCGGGGCGGTCATTGCAGAGCCGGTTCAGGGCCGGGGCGGCGTACGCATTCCCCCTTCGGGATTTCTGGCGCGGCTGCACGACTGTGCGCGGGCCGGGGGCGCCCTCCTGATTGCCGACGAGATCTTTACCGGCATGGGCCGCACCGGCGCGCTCTTCGCCTGCGAGCATGAGGGCGTGATTCCCGATCTTCTCTGCACCGGCAAGGCACTGGGCGGAGGTCTTCCCCTGGCGGCCTGCTCCGGTCCGGCCGCCTTGCTGGATTCCTGGCCGTCCTCGACCGGCGAGGCCATCCACACGAGCACCTTTCTCGGTCACCCCCTCGGCTGTGCGGCCGGGCTGGGCTTTCTCGACGCGCTCGAGTTCGATCGTCTGGCCGAGCGGGCCCGGATTCTGGGAGCGCGGGCGCTAAAGCGGCTGCAGAGCGAACTCGGCGGCTGCGATGCGGTGGTGGAGGTGCGAGGGCGGGGGCTGATGCTGGGGGTGGAGCTCGGGGAGAACCTTGTACGCGCACCCGGGGTGGCGGTGGCGGAGCGGGCGCTCGCTGCGGGGCTGATCGTTCTGCCTGCGGGAGAGCGCGGCGAGGTCGTGGAGCTGACGCCGCCCGCCATTCTCACCGACGCCGAGCTGGAAGATGGACTGGCGATCCTGGTGCGGGCGATCCGATCGGGCGATTGGGCGAAGGGAGTGCAATGAACTCGCCGCCGAACCCGGACAAAGCCGGACATCTCCCTGGCCGCGCGAAGCCGGATGCGGGCCGACGCCACGGCGAAATTGTTGCCGGCGCTGGTCAGCGCGCCGAGGTGGCGTAGTCGATGCGTTTGCCGAGAGCGAGATCCTTGCGGGTGATCCCGCCCGAGTCGTGTGTCGTAATCCGCAGCGAGACCCGATTATATTTGATGATGATATCGGGGTGATGATTGAGCTCGTCGGCCAGCGTGGCAATCCGGTTCACGAAGACGATCGCAGCCCGAAAGGAGGAGAATTTGTAGCGTTTATGGAGCGCGTCGTCGCTGTATACCCAGCCCGAATGCTGCTCCACCCATTCCTGAACTTCTCTGCCGGAGAGCTTTGCAGCCATTGCGGTTTCCTCTTCCCATGCGTTTCCGGTTGATGCGCAAATCTGCGCAGTGCTTCGCTGACAATCCGAATCATCTGAATATTATATCTCCCACCGAAAAATGACCAGCTCCGTTCCCCCCGCCACTTCCCCTGCAGCGAATGCAGCCACGCCCTCGCTGCGTGAGCTGCTGATCCGCTCCAGCCGCACCTTCGGCGTCGGGATCATCGCATTGCCCGACGGTCTGCGCCGCGAGATCACCCTTGCCTATCTGCTTCTGCGCGTCTCGGACTACCTCGAGGACAGCACCGAGCTGGAGGTCGCCGAAAAGGTGGAGCTGCTGAATCGCTGGCACGATGTGCTGGGCGACGAGGCCGAGCGCGGTCCCCTGATCGCAAGGTTGCGGCAGGCGGGCGACGGCACCCCCGATGCCTTCGTGGCGCGGCACACGGAGCTGGTTCTGGATGCGCTCGACCGTCTGGACGCGGGTTCGCGCGAGATCGTGGTGCGCAGGGTTCGCGAGACGAGCGCCGGAATGGCGCGTTGGGCCGAACGCGGATCGGTTTTCCGCTCGGAAGAGGATCTGGACGACTACATGCACCAGGTTGCCGGTCGGGTCGGATTCCTCCTGACCGAGCTCTTCGGGTTGCGACTGCGGGGGGTCGTCGGACGCGAAGACGCCGAGATGATGAAGCGGGGGCGCGAGTTCGGACTGGCGCTGCAGACGGTGAACGTGATTCGTGGGTTGCACGAGGATCGCGACCGCGGCTGGGTCTACGTTCCGACCGACTTCATTCCGACCGATGGCCCGGTCCCCTCCGAACTCTTTGAGCCCGGAAACCACGCCGCTGCCATGGCTGTACTCGCCCGTCTGGTTGCCAAGGCCGAGGGCCACCTGGACGCCGCGCGCATCTATATCGGAATGATTCCCCGTCGCCATCACCGCGTTCGCCTCTTCTGCATGCTGCCGCTCTTCTTCGCGGTGCGGACTCTGGCTCTGAGCCGCGGCAACCCCGCAGTGCTCGAGCGCGAAACCAAGATGACCCGTCGCGAGGTGTTGGCGGTGACCCGGAATGCCCGATGGCTGGGGTTCTCCAATCGCTGGATTGCGCGCTACGCCCGGCGGCTGGCGATCGTTCCCGGAAGCTGATGTTGACACTGATCGCGCGATTCGCTACACTTTCCAGCCTATTGCGGGGTGGAGCAGTCTGGTAGCTCGTTGGGCTCATAACCCAAAGGTCGCGGGTTCGAATCCCGCCCCCGCTACTTACAAGCCGGATCGCTCAGGGCGCATCGCCTCTGCCGGGCGATTGATTCCGATGCCAGCCGACCTGGTCGCCGTCGTGGCCGACCCGCTCTTCCGGGGCGGATTTTCCACGATGCGGGCCCGGTCGGTTTTTGTCGGAACCCCTCCGGTGACCGGGCCAGGTAGCTCAGTTGGTAGAGCACGCGACTGAAAATCGCGGTGTCGGCGGTTCAATTCCGTCCCTGGCCATTTGACAATGGCTCACAGGTCCGTAGCTCAATTGGTAGAGCACCGGTCTCCAAAACCGGCGGTTGGGGGTTCGAGTCCCTCCGGGCCTGTACGGCAGGGATCAGGCCCTCATCGTCTAACGGTCAGGACACCACTCTTTCAAGGTGGAGATCGGGGTTCGATTCCCCGTGAGGGTATCGCGGGCGGCCGTTTCGGGGCCGTATGCAGAAAAAAACGAGGGAAGGGGCTGTAGCTCAGTTTGGTTAGAGTGCCGGTCTGTCACACCGGAGGCCGCGGGTTCGAGTCCCGTCAGCCCCGCTGCTGGTAAGCTCCAGCAGAGCACATTGCTGGTTGAAAATCCGGGTTCTGGAACGAGTGTTCCTGGCTTTCCTTCGTACCGCGAGGGGCCGTAGCTCAGTTGGGAGAGCGCCTGAATGGCATTCAGGAGGTCAGGGGTTCGATTCCCCTCGGCTCCATTTCAAGGGGTTCGGATGTTGCCGGGGCTCGGGTGGCGGAATTGGTAGACGCGCAGGATTCAGGATCCTGTGGGGGTTGACCCCGTGAGGGTTCGAGTCCCTCCCCGAGCACTGTTCAGGCGGGCCGGCTGGCGCCCACGTGCTGGAATTGGTAGACAGGCTGGTTTGAGGGACCAGTGTTCGAAAGAACGTACAGGTTCGAGTCCTGTCGTGGGCATATCCGCCCGGTTCAGAAATGTCGGAGCAGACAGGAGCGGCGCCCGTAGCTCAATTGGATAGAGTACCTGACTACGGATCAGGGGGTTGGGGGTTCGAGTCCTCCCGGGCGCACTTTGGCCGGTCTCCACGGGCAGCACATCCACGGATCTGCCGTGGGTCGGCACAGGGCCGCCGGGGCGCGTAGCTCAGCTGGTTAGAGTGCCACGTTGACATCGTGGAGGTCACAGGTTCGAGTCCTGTCGCGCCCACTCCTTGCCCGATCCGCAGCCCTTTGTGGGTCGTTCCCCTGAACAAATCGGGGCCGTAGCTCAGTTGGGAGAGCGCAGCGTTCGCAATGCTGAGGTCAGGGGTTCGATTCCCCTCGGCTCCACTTTTCCGGTCCGCGATTCCCCGACAGATTGCGGCACGGCAAACTTGCCACCGTAGCTCAGTTGGTAGAGCACGTCACTCGTAATGACGGGGTCGTCGGTTCGAGTCCGACCGGTGGCTCTCGCTGGACTGTGACAAATCCGGCCGGTTATGATGCCGGCCTGGACGGACGCGCATCACCAAAACCGAATGCGATGAAATAGCCCCGTGGTGTAACTGGCAACACGTCTGACTCTGGATCAGAAGAGTCCTGGTTCGAGCCCAGGCGGGGCTACTTGGAGGGATGGCTGAGCGGCTAAAAGCGGCGCCCTGCTAAGGCGTTGGTCCTAACGGGCCACGTGGGTTCGAATCCCACTCCCTCCGTGAGCGTTCAGCGAACGCAGGGCGTGGGAGGCGAACGGCGTCGAGCCGGAGATCCTCGGCTCGTCAGAGGCGAGGATCGGAGACGACCGAAGGGGGCCTGACGACGGAGGTCGTCGCGCAAGCCTTCGCACAAGCGAAACAGGGTCCATCGGTGTTTGAAAAAGGGTGGAGCCAACTTTGGTCAATCCCACTCCCTCCGTGAGCGTTCAGCGAACGCAGGGCAGGAACATTTGTTTCAGAAGGCGTTGTTCTGGAGGCGTAGTCCTAATTGGTAAGGCACCGCACTCGAAATGCGGCGTGCGCAAGCACTTGGGGGTTCGAGTCCCTCCGCCTCCGCTGGGAGTTTCACCCACCGCCTCTGCAGCCAGGGGTGCGCAGAGACGAAGATCCCTGTCAACGGGGCGTGGCTCAGTCCGGTAGAGCGCTGCGTTCGGGTCGCAGAGGTCCCCGGTTCAAATCCGGGCGCCCCGATTCGCCGGAATCACAGATAGGGACGGGTGGCCGAGTGGCTTAAGGCGCACGACTGGAAATCGTGTGGGCATCTGCCCGCGTGGGTTCGAATCCCACCCCGTCCGTTTTTCGGTTGTCCGTAATCTCTTCTTATATAGTGGTTTATCGAAAAGTCGATTATTGGTGTTCCACAATATGCCACTCGTTTTGGATGAGAATATCCGGAATGGGAATGGGGTATATGGGATACAGGATTCACAGGACAAGGCGCCCGATATCAAGCAATGTTCCTCCGCATACGGCCAAGACACTGCAGGAGTCATGGGGGTGGCGGAACGCGCGAAATGGGCGGACGGTTTTCCCTGCCAAGCAGAGCGCGACCGCGCACGACGGCGGTCGAAATCTCACAGTCGGCGGAGGACCCGGAAGAGCGGCACAGCGGGATCGAGCGCGTAAAGTTCGGTCAGGCGCTGCCATGTCGCCCGCCGAGTGGCCAGGGTCGGCTTGCCGAGGACGTTTTGATCAATGACAGCCACCGCGTAGTCGTGTCTGTCCGCCCCCGCTGGAAGCGCGTCCAGGAGTTCGCCAAGTTCTCGCAGCATGATGTGTCGAGAACTCTGCGTCCCGCACTTCCCGAACCGGAAGCAGCCGGCGCGTTCCAACGAAGTAGCGCAGCGAATGTTCATGCCAGGGTTCCCGGAAAGGGAATCCAAAGCGCTCCTCCGTTTCGCCCTTCCGCTGTTCCGGCACCGATTGCCGCCAGGAAAGGCGGTTCGCGGCTCGTCGTTCAGGTCCTCGGCCACGCCGACTCCACGTCAATCGCGATGCGCCAAACAGCCAATTGTATCTCGGCATTCGGCAGTTCACGCTGTTCGAGCAGCAATCCGTCTTCCACAAATGCTTCAAACAACCCTGGCAGATCAACCCTGGCAACCACAGTGCCTGACTGCATATCGAGGACGTCGATTCTTGACTGGTATATCGAATCCAGCCAACTATCCGGTCGTCGCCGAATCCCGGTTTGACCTCCGGGCAATCTCCGTAGCTCGTATTGCCGCTTCCAGTCATCGCGCATCATGCGAAACAGAATCCACAGCCTGTCATCGACGAAGCGAACGGCCATCACTTCGTGTGGCTTGGGGTGATCTGTCAGGTTGTACGGAGCCTGCTTGACCTCAACCTCATTGAGATCTGTTTCGTGTTGGAATTCGACCAGCCGATTCCCGCGAGTGTCCCATATCTCGACCGAGTAGTCGAATCGCTTTGCAGCCGCGATCACACCATCCGGTCTCGCTGCCACCAGCCGCAGCGAACGAAAGGCGTCGAGAGGACCGGTCGCGTCGGACAGCCCGAAAGACCGTACAATCTCTTCTCCGCGGATGATGTGTAGCGGCAAGCCGATCATGTCAGCGGATGAAATCCATGCGTTCACAATATAATCCTGATTCAATGCCGCGGCATTGTAAAGAGACGCGAACCGGTTTGGAATTCTCTGTTCTTCCATGAGCGCAAAGTTCTCATCGATCACGCTCTCGCGGCGATTTCGGGGATCCAGAACATGTACGCGCCCGTCAGAGCCAGCATGGGCGAAGGCTACGCGACCGAACTCCAGCGGACCCTCTCCCGCGCGACCCACTTCACGTAGAAACCGTCCGCTGGTGTCATACACCTTCAATGATTCAGATTGCCCGACCCAGTAGCGGCCCAAGCTATCGCGTGTCACAATCCGGGATGGCTGAATAAACCCTTCTCCTTCCGTGTCACCCAGAACAGCCAACTCTTCAAGGTGCGCACACACCGTGCAGAGTTTCTCGTCATCCCGTATCAGCCGACGACCGTGAATGTCGGCTGATCTGGCCCACTCCTGCCATGCGCTATCCGCCCGCAAGTGTACGGTTTCCTGCGTTTCCACCCCGCCCGCCCCCAGGGCCAGAAAAAGAATCAGGGTTGGAGGGGTTGCGTAGCGCATCGGGGAACTCCGTGGGGGAAGGGCTGGCAACACGGTACGATACACTGGCCCCGAAACTATGCGCAAGCCGCCGCGCCGCAGATCACCTCCACATTCGGGGCGGCGTTGGAAGTCTTGGGAAACCGCCTTGATTCGGGCGGTTGACACTGCGGGCCTGACCTCTCCGTGTACGGCATGGAAACGCCGCCGACCCGGGGATCCCAGTGCCGCAACCCGTTCAGCACACTCGCCAGAGGGCTGTCTGGCCTCGTTGGGGTTCGTAAGCCAACCGACGCAGGTGTGTGAACACTGCGGCTGGCGAGGAGGAGCTCCGTCCCTTTGGATTTTCTCTCCGCGCGCGGAGCGTCAACTGGCTTGGCCTGACTCCGCCATTTTGGCAAAATTTCCCTGTCCGCGTGTTCTTGTTCTGCCAAACCGGCAGGTTCCGCACTGGCGCGCACCCTGCAATGCCATATTCACGGCCACACGCGGGTCGTTAAGTCCGGGACTATGCCGCCTTGGCCGGCATGATGCGCGACTGCGCGGACTGGTACACCGAACAGAGTTGCTCCGTAACCTTAATGTAGTATAGCAGTTGAGAATGTCCTGCGCCCTCCCCAAATCACCCCAACGATCACCCCCTTGCGCGGCGGGAGCGGAATATCACCGATTGCGGCGCCGTCCTGTCGTCCCATGAGGCCCGGTCTCATCCCATGTTGTCTACCCGAAGCTCGGCACGGCCTGGACGGGGGACGCGAATCGATGCGGAGACCACGGCTTCTGGCTATCATACAGGAGGTACCCGATTTGGCCACACTTCGCGGCGAGGAGAAGACGATGACCAAAGCGGACCTCGTTGAGCAGGTCTCCGATATGATCGGACCACGGGTCACCAGGAAGGATTGCGGGCTCGTGGCCGACGCCTTACTCGAAGCCGTGAAGGACACGCTGGCGCGCGGTGACCACATCGAGATCCGGGGCTTCGGCACATTCAAGGTGCGGCACCGCAAGGCCCGCACGGCGCGCAATCCCAGAACAGGCGATCCGGTCGAGGTTCTACCGCGTGTTGCGCCGGTCTTCAAGCCGTCGAGGCACCTGAGCAGCCGGGTGGATCGGGGCTCGGGTGGGCTGCAACCTGCCCGCGAAGCTGCCGTCATGGCGAACGGAACCGCCGGGAGGTTATGCTGATGGGCCGCGTCGAGGCCGACCACGGAGAACGTCGATTCCCTGAGCGCGGCGAGGACCGCCAACCTCTTGGGGAAGCTACGACGGCGAGCGCGTGCAGAGGATGGACATGGAGAATGCCATGCGGCAAAGACCGCACATCATGGAGTTGATCGCAAGCGCACCTTGGCGCGAAGCCGTGACCTACCGGGAGACGTGGCCCCACGAGTACGTAGTCGTCAGGAAGGACGGACAGCAGGAGCTGCTGGCCGCGTTCTGCGAGCGCATCGAGCGGGGTGAGGGCATTGAGTGCCGGTTCTTCCACCAGACACGCCCGTACCTGTTCCTCGGCGACTACAAGTACTGGATCATGGTGGAGTGCGGCGAAGTCGATCTCGACGCCGAAAAAGACGAGGCTCTCAACCGTGCGCGCCTGTACCGCGACCGGCGGGATTTCGCCATCCAACCGGGCGATACCGGCAGGCGCGAGGACTATCCGGCAAACCCGGCGCATTGAACGCGCGAGACGATCTCGGGAAAGGACTGACCAATGAGTGATTCCGAGAACCCGCGCACGCTGCTGGCTCATTTGATTTGGCGGTTCGATTTGGGCATAGAAGGGGTCGCCGTGGAGGCGCTGACGTACATCCTCAACCGCTACCCTGCTTCAAGAGCGGGCTTCGCAGCACTCGTGGAGAGGCTCATACCCGACATGAGGTTGTCCGCCCAACCGTTCGAGACCGAGGCGATCGGGCCTGATGGCACAAGACCTGACGTGTTGCAGAGGGGAGACGACGGAAGCGAACGGCTCTTCATCGAAGCGAAGTTCTACGCGCCACTAACTCGGAATCAGCCAGTTCGCTACCTTGAGCGGCTGACCAACAAGGGATCCTCGGTGCTCATGTTCCTGGCCCCGGCTGAACGTGTGGACGAGCTTTGGCGGGAGTTGCTGGGCAGGCTCGCAGATCGTGACAAGCCGGATTCCGATGAGAAGTTCCGCTGCGTCGCTTTGGTGGGGACAGCGAAACATCTTCTCATAACGGACTGGACGAAGCTGCTGGATAGCATGGAGGAATATCTTAAGGAATCCAAACCCGGCCTTGCCGAACTCAGCCAACTCCGTGGACTGGTGGAGTTCGCCAAGTCATGGCGCGGGAAGGTTTCGCTTCCTGGAGAGGAACTGGTCAACCGGGTGACCGAGATCGGCAAAACCTCAAGGTGGTTCGACACCAGCGGGCTAAAAGCCGTACGACGTTCAACCGGCTATGGGCGATACGCGTATCTCGGTCACCGCCGCGCGTTTTGCGTGTGGCTAGGGGTCAACTTGGATTTGTTCGAGGAATCCAGCTCCACGCGGCTGTGGGTGCAATGCGACAACTGGAGCCACGCTGACTGGAACGAACGGGTTAGGCTGGCACTCAAGGACCAGATGAGCCTGAACATTCGCGAAGAAGGCGGAGCGCTATGGGTTCCGGTCGTGCCGGAGGGAAGCACGCGGGCCGACAACTACGCTGCCGCACTGGAACGGATCGCCGGTATCCTGGATGAACTTGATGAACTTGCCGAGCCGTGAGCCCTCCCGCGCCGACATGCTCGCGGAGGTTATCCGACGGTACGAGGGACCCGCGTGGCATCGTGGGCCGGTTGCGGCCCCCACCCTCCGGCACGCCGACACCGGCGCGGAGTGCTTTGGGGGTCCAAGGGGGCGGAGCGTCCACTTGCCAGCCGCCGCCCGAAGCAGCGACCGAGGGCCAAGCCCTCGACACTTAGAGCGCAGACGCCACAGCTGGCGATCCACGAACGACGCACTGGCGGCTGGTGCTGATTTGCCTCCGCCACCAGGTTCAATCGCATGACACCTTCGTTAACACCTGCGATTGTCCTGTCAGAGGTCAGGCGAACATACGACCGGCGGGTGATGAACAATGTTCACCGATCCGAGTACGTCGAAACCATCGTGGCGCTCGCGCTCAGGAACTGTGACTGGAAACGCATGACTCCGTGGGATTCTTGGGATTGCGAGCACGTCGGCGGCGTCAGGCTGGAGGTCAAGCAGTCCGCGTTTGCGCAGGGTTGGGGGGAAATGAGCAGTCCCCCCCGCTTCGATATCGCCCCCAGAACGGGGTATTGGGATTATAGGAAACAAGCTTGGGTGGCCCAGACCGGACGTAATGCCGACATCTACCTGTTTGCTTGGCACGGAGAGCCACAGGACTTGGCAGACCAACGGGATCCCGCCTCTTGGGAGTTTTATGTGGTCTTGGAGCACGATTTACCGACGCAGAAGACCATCGGACTAGCTGCGATTCGGAAGTTGGCGGAACCAAGTGGTGTCGACGATCTCGCGGTTGTATTGGAACGTGCCCGAACGGCAATGCCCACTTCGAATCGGTCTTCAACGTAGGGCGGTTACCTACTTCGATCACGCTGACAAGGTGGCGCTCTACCCGCTGCGCAGGGTCGACGGTGAACCATGTGCAAGGATGCTGCCTACGGTGAACTGACCTTCCAGCTGGCGACCGACCTCTCGACCTATCGAGAACACATCCCTCGGTCAACTCGGTGAGTTGCAGAAGGAAGTGCGCGTTGGCGGGAACCACCTGGGTGCCTACTTTCGGGATTTCGCTGTGTGCCACAGCCGAAGATACGCCAGCTCATGCGGGCGGGTCAGAACCCGCCATCCGAGATCTTCCAGCGCCAGGTGATTATGATGATCGCGCACGACGTTGCCCTGAAACTTCGCCTCCCAGTAGGATCTGCGCGTCTTGGGCGTTGCCGCGTATTTGCAACCCGGATGCCGATGCCAGAAGCATCCGTGCACCATGATCACCGCCCGGTAGCGGGGAAACACCAGGTCTGGACAGCCCGGAAGGTCCTTGCGGTGCAGCCGGTACCGGAATCCGAGTCCGTGTGCGATTCGGCGAACGATCATCTCCGGCTTCGTGTCCCGGCTGCGCACCCGAGCCATGATTCTGCTGCGGGTCGCTGGATCCACGACATCGACCATACCGCTTGATCTGCCTCCTCGTTCCTTCCGGTCAGGGCACCGCCATTGCCGCCGCCTTCAGATCTTCTTGAGAAGCCACCTGAGCACGGCGCGCACAACTGTTCTGAAGAGTTCAGCCATGAGCGGTCCGATCAGACAATCTCCAGCTCCGTGGTAATCTCGATCGATCGATGCAGAGTCCGGTATACGGGACAGCGCATGGGGTGCAGATCGAAGGCGCGCTGAATTGCCTCCCGGTCGCGGTTGTCAGCGCGCTCGGGATCATTCAGGCGATCTGCCGCCTTGAGCAGATAGCGGACATGGATCGCGCGAATCACCAGAATGCCCTCGTCCTTCCCCACATGGCCCGTCACCTCGGCCACAAGGGCCCCCTCCGACGCTGAAATCCCGCGTGCCTCCAGCACGCCCCCGAAGGTGCCGACCAGTCAGCCGCCAGTCGCGGCAATAACATAATCCAGGGTGGTGGTGGTCTCGGTCGCCACCCCTGCCACTCCGTAGTGTTCGGCGATCTGGCCGTGAACGCCGAAGGCTACGGGTTCGTCGTTAGCGGGCAGCCAGGCCAGGCGCAGGGGGCCGCGGATGCGTTCGACGCGAATGTCGGCCTGATAGACGGTATCGCTCATGGAAGGATGAAGCTGTGGGTTCGAAGAGGGGAAAGGTAGAGAGAATGAAGGCGCCCCCAACCTGGGGGGGACAGGAACCCGGAACCGGATCCTCATACCAAATCATCATCGAATAATAATGCCGGTGTGGTTGTTACACCAGCATACGGCTTCTCTGGTGCCCCGGATTCGACCTCACCCGGCTCCCATCCGGGCAAATGGCGGCCGCGAGCGCCGGGCACGGCACGCTCCGGCAACCCTTCAGGGCCCTGGAACAGAACGCCCCGGACCACCCTGTGCGCCCCTTATCAGGCACCATCTGCGTCCTCTGCGTCAGTTGCAGCAACCGCAACGCCCATCACCAGCTCCGCCGTCCGCCGCGCCACTCCCCGTTCCCGCTGCACCGTCCCCGCCCCCGCCCGCCCCACCTCCTCGGCGGCCTCGCCATCCCTGAGCCACTCCTCCATCACCTCCATCGGATGATCGCTCACCACAATTCCCCCGGCATCGACCAGGGGAGCCACGATTGCGGCAAAGTTCTCGTGGTGCGGCCCGATCACGGTGGGCTTGCCCAGCGCAACCGCCTCGAGCGGGTTGGAGCCCCCGCGCGGAATCAGGCTGCGGCCAATGAAGACCAGGTCGGCAATGGCATAAGCGGTGGCCAGCTCACCCAGGGAATCCAGGAGGAAGAACGAAACCGACTGCGCGCGCCCTCGCTCTTCCCCATCGGTCTGGCTGCGCCGCACAGTGTCCGGGTGCAGCGCGGCCACCGCATCCCAGCGCGCCGGATCGCGTGGCGCCACCAAAAGCTGGCAGCCGGCAGGAAGCGCGGCGAGCAGAGCTTCTTCCTCGCCCGGCCCGGTCGAACCCGCCACAACCAGAGGCCGCGACCGGTCAATTCCCAGAGTCCGCGCCAACTGCGCAGCCGCCTCCAGATCGGGAGTTGCAGGAGCGGCATCCCACTTGAGACTTCCCGTCACCCGGCACCGCTTCGCCGGCACGCCCAATGCAGCAAAGCGTGCCCGGTACTCTTTGCTCTGCGCAGCCACCAGCGTCAGCCGACGCAGGCTGCCGAACATCAGCCACCGCCCGCGGCGATATCCGCGAAAGCTGCGCTCGGACATGCGCCCATTGACAACGCACACCGGAATTCCGCGCCGGGCGCACCCGGCCAGGAAGTTGGGCCAGAGCTCCAGCTCGGCAAGCACCACCAGATCGGGGCCAAGGTCATCGAGAAAACGATTCACCATCCAAGTAAAATCCAGGGGAAATCGCACAACGGCGTGGCGCCCCCGGTGGATTTGGCAGGCACGCGCAAAGCCCGTCCGGGTGCTCGCGCTCACCACCAGATCGGGGTTCGCGGGGACTGCGGCCAACTCCTCGATCAGCGGCACAAGAGCATGGTTTTCGCCCACACTCACCCCATGAACCAGAATCCGGGGTCCGGGGGCACGCCTCGGCACCGCTCCGATCCGGCCATTGCGAAGTCGCGCGGCGGTTCGCCACCTGCCGGTCCGCAGACGCTCGCGCAGCAGGTAGACCACCATCCCTGCGCCCAGGACCAGGTTCCGCAGATGTCCGATCATGCCGGTAACGCTAACCTTTGTGGCATGAAATCCAAGCTCGCCGCTCGCATGCCCCCCGGTGGCCTCTCACAGGCCGCCCCCACCCGCCCGCAGGTTGTGTCGCGCGCCCGCCCGCCTCTTCGCGGCCCTGCCCGAACCACCGACCTCGCGCATCGGCTCGCCGGGCTCTCCGACCGGCCGCCGCGGATTCTCCTGGTGCGTCTCTCGGCGCGTGGCGACCTGGTCTTCGCCTCGCCGCTGGCCCGGGCGTTGCGGCAGCGCTTTCCTGGGGCCTACCTGGCTTGGATCGCCGAATCGCACACCGCCGGGGTCATTCGCCACAACCCGCAGTTGGACAGGGTGATCGAATGGGATCGCAGACGCTGGAAGCAACTTTGGCGACGGGGCCGCTGGATCGCCCTGATGCGTGAAATGACCGCATTTGCGGCATCGCTGCGGGCACTGCACTTCGATGCGGCAATCGATGCCCAGGGGTTGCTGCGAAGCGGTCTGGTCACCCTTCTGACCGGTGCCCCCATCCGGATCGGTCTGGGCTCGCGCGAGGGGTCGCGCTGGCTGATGACTACGGTGATTGCACGCGGAGGCGACGATCGCCGGATTGCTTCGGAGTACCTGCATCTGGCCGAAGCGCTGGGGTTGATCGATGATCGCCGGGCAGAAAACGGCTTCACTCCCGAAATCCCCCGCTCTTCCGCCGAACGCGAACGCGCCCGCAGCATCCTCGCAGAGGCCGGCATCAAGAGCCCCTTTATTGCGATCTGTCCCTTTACCACCCGCTCCTACAAGCACTGGTTCGAGGAGCGCTGGAGTGCGCTGATCGACCGGATCGCCACCGAAACGGGACTGCCCGCAACCCTGCTGGGCGGACCCGCCGATCGTGTGGCTGCGGACCGAATCGTCGGGGTGGCCACCGCAAAACCCGCCAACCTGGTCGGGAGCACCACCCTGGGCGAAGCGGCCGCCGTGATTGAACAGTGCGCGCTGCTGGTTGGCGTCGATACGGGACTCAGTCACATGGCACACGCCTTCGGCCGTCCCTCCATTCTCCTCTTCGGATCGAACACGCCCTATCTGGATCCGCCCATCGCCGGCGCGCGGATTCTGCACTCGGGGCGTCCCTGTTCGCCCTGTCGCGGCAAGCTGGTGTGCAACGAACGGATCGACTGTATGCGCGATCTGACGGTAGAGCGGGTCCTTGAGGATATCAGACGCGCGTGCGCGGAGATCCGCCCATGAGCGTCGTGCATGTCGAGACCGGACGCCATCTTTACGGAGGAGCGCTTCAGCTTCTGTATCTGGCGCAGGGACTCGAGGAGCGCGGCGTCTCTTCGGTGCTCATGGTTCCGCGCGGCTCCGAGATCGCGGCTGCAGCCCGCAAGCGCTGGCTGCGCGTCGAGGAATTTCCCTTTCATGGCGAGATCGATCCCACCGCACTGGCCCGGATGGCGTGGCGCTTCAGTCGGCGCGACGTCGAGATCGTTCACCTTCATTCGCGGCGTGGAGCCGACACCCTCGGTGGATTGGCCGGACGAGTGGCGCGGGCGCCCCTGATCCTGACCCGCCGCGTGGACAATCCCGAGCCCTCGTGGGCAGTGCCGGCAAAGTACGCCCTCTATCGGCGCGTCATCGCAATTTCGGGCGCCATTCGCGATGTGCTGATCGGTCAGGGAGTTGCGCCGGAGCGAATTTCGCTTGTTCACTCTGCAGTCGATCCGGCAACCTGGCAGAGTCCATGCAGCCGGGCCGAGCTCGACCGCGAATTCGAGCTGCCCGCCGGGCAGGCTGCGGGGGCGATGGTGGCGCAGTTCGTTCCGCGCAAGGGTCACTGGGTGTTGATTCATGCGCTGGCAGCGCTCAAGAGGCGCGGACTGACGACGACCGTTGTTCTCTTCGGGCGCGGAGCTCTGCAGGACACGGTGGCCACGCAAGCCCGGTCGCTGGGCATCGAAGAGATGATTCGCTTTGGGGGATTTCGGACCGATCTGCCCCGATGGCTGGGCGCCTTCGATTTTTGCGTACATCCGGCGCTCATGGAGGGATTGGGCGTGGCCGCGCTGCAGGCGGGTGCAGCGGGAATTCCTGTCATCGGCGCGCGGGCCGGTGGCATTCCCGAGGTCGTCCAGCACCAGGAAACCGGACTTCTCACTCCCCCCGAAGACGCAGGTGCGCTGGCCACCGCCCTGGCCGCACTGATCGGCGACCGGGACCGGGCTCGCGCCATGGGCAGCCGGGGTCGGAAACGGATCGAGACGCGCTTTTCGGTCGATTCCATGGTCGAGGGCAACCTCGAGGTCTACCGCAGGGTGATTCGCACCGGAAGGCCATCCGCCGAGTGAATGGCCAGCGCCGAGTGAATGGCCGACGCCGAACACACATCTCGGCGCCGGTGCGCGCGCCATGACCCTTGCGGTGGTGCTGACCACCTACCAGTCCCCCCTCTGGCTGGAGAAGTCTCTCTGGGGATATCTCAATCAGTCGTACCGCGATTTTCAGCTCCTGATCGCCGATGACGGATCTTCGGACGAGACCGCCGCGGTTGTACATCGCTACGCCGCTCAGGGGTTGACTCTGCGTCATCTGTGGCAGGCCGACTGCGGCTTTCGCAAATCGCGCATTCTGAATCGCGCAATCGCCGCCGCCGAGGCCGACTATCTGGTGTTTTCCGATGGGGATTGCATTCCGCACCGCGACTTCCTCGCCATTCACGCAGCCCTGGCCGCCCCGGGGCGCTTCCTTTCGGGTGGTTATGTCAAGCTGTCCATGCAAACCAGCCGCACCATCGACCGGGTCGATGTGGCGGCCGGGCGCGCTCTCTCGGTGCCGTGGCTCTGGATGCAGGGAACGCGCAATCTCCGGCGCATGGCCAAGCTGGCCGTACCGGGGTGGATGCGGCCCGTCGCCGATGCGCTGACCCCCACCCGCGCAAGCTGGAATGGCCACAACGCCTCGGGGTGGCGCCACGACCTGATTGCCGCCAATGGCTTCGATGAGCGCATGGGATACGGCGGCCAGGACCGCGAGCTTGGCGAGCGCCTCGAACACGCCGGAATTCGGGGCAAATGCATCCGCCACCGCGCACTCTGCGTGCATCTTGACCACGCACGCGGCTACGCGGAGCTGCACACGATCCGTAAAAACCGCGAGATCCGGCACCAGACCCGGACCGGGCGCATCACCCGAACCCCTCACGGCATCTCCTCCCTTCCCCCCGAAGCGGGACCGGGGCGCGGCAACCGCCCTCTGTAAAGCCCGTGCGGTCTGCGCGAAGAGAAACGTGCGGCACACTCCCCAATCCTGCCCAGGGATCGCACCCGCCCATCCTGCCCGCCGCCTCTCCGATTCCTGGCGCCCACCCGGCGCAACTCCCCCAACGGCACCCGGCTCCGGCAAGGGATTTATGCGAAGCGGTCGATCACATTCACGCCCAGGACGGTGTAGTCGTCCATGCCGCAGAGAATCTCCACCCCCTCTTCAAGGGTGACGGTATGGGTCACCAGCCGATCGAGGTTCACCACCCCGGCGGCAGCCATGCGCAACATCCGGTCGTACTCCCACGCCTGCAGTCCGTGGCTCCCCAACAGCTCCAGCTCCCAGCCGATCACCTGCGCCCAGGGAATCGCGGCCCGGCCATGATCTCCGGTCATCAGGCCCACCTGTACATGACGCCCGCGGCGTCGCAGAGAGGAGATCGAGTTGACGCAGGTCTCCCGATGTCCCAGCGCATCGAGCGAAACGTGTGCACCCCCACCCGTGATCTCGCGAATTGCCTCGGGCACGCTCACGCACTGCCGGGCATCGAGTGTCCACCCCGCCCCCATCGCCCGTCCTATCGCCAACGCATCGGCGCGAATATCGACCGCTATGACATTGGCGCCCAGGGCCCGCGCAATCATGATGGCTGCCAGCCCCACACCACCGCACCCGTGCACGGCCACCCAGTCGCCCGCTCTGACCCGCCCCTGGCCCTGCACCGCCCTGAAGGCAGTCGCGAAGCGGCAGCCCAGGCTCGCTGCTGTCACGAAATCCATCTCGTCCGGAAGCGCAACCAGCGTCAGATCGGCACGGAGCAGCGCCACCCGTTCGGCAAAGCCGCCCCAGCCATGGAACCCCGGCTGGAACTGGCGCGGGCACACCTGCTGGTGACCGCTCTGGCAGCACCGGCAGAGACCGCAACCGGCAATGAAGGGCACCGACACCCGGTCTCCCCGACGCCACCGCTGAACCTCGCTTCCCACCTCCTCCACCACCCCTGCGATCTCATGGCCCGGCACATGGGGCAGCGTAATGTCGGGATCGTGGCCTACCCATCCATGCCAGTCGCTGCGACAGATCCCATTGGCCTCCACGCGGAGCACCACGCCATCGGGCGCGGGTTCGGGATCGGGCACCGACTCGATCGAGATGGGGCCGCGGTACTCGCGGTAGATGGCTGCTTTCATGGCGCTTCGGCTCCTCTCCGGCTTCCGGGGGACAGACCGATCCGCGACAGGGCTCCGGAAGCGGACCCGGTCGCGCAGGTGTGCCCGCCCTTCGCGGGAAGATGCCACAGGGACGTCAGGCGTGCGCCTGTCTGTCCTCCGTCCGTCTCTTACCCGCTTGCATCGATCAGCTTTATTGTTAGTATTGTCATTCGACGATCATCGGCGTTCCCCCGGAACGTCACAAATCTCTCAACACCGGGCCTACCGGAGAACCCAACGCATGAACAAAACCGAACTCACCCGCGAAGTGGCCAGGCGCGCCGGAATCACCAACCTCCAGGCGGCAGATGTGGTGGATCACATCTTCAACCCCGACCACGGAATCATCGCCGGCACACTGCACGAGGGCAACAAGGTGGCCATCGGCGGATTTGGCATCTTCGAGGCTCGCGAGCGCGCCGAGCGGCAGGGGCGCAATCCGCGCACCGGCGAAACCATTACCATCGCGGCCAAGCGTCTGCCGGCCTTCCGCGCAGCCAGAAACCTCAAGGATCGGCTCGAATAGAACCGACTTCCTGACCCACCCGCCCGGCGGCCCTAAGGCAGGACTCGCATGGGAGAGGTCGTTCCGGCAATTATCGGCGAGGTGGTGGTTCTCCTTCTCGCCATTGCGGTCGTCTGGGTCGTTCTGCGCGATTTTGTGCGGGCGGCGCTCCGGGCCGCCGCTGTCATCGGTGTTCTGGTGGCACTGGCCATCTGGCTCGGGTTGCTTGACCGCACCTTCGTTCTCGACGGTCTGGTCGCAGTGGGCGAGTGGGTTCTGGCGCTCTTCCATCCATTGCTGGACTGGTTTCGCACCGTAGTGGCGGCTCTGTAGCAGCGCTTTATTCCAGGTTTATGTCGCCCGTGTGTTCTGCCGACTGCCTATAGGCTGTGCCAGACGCCCGCAGAGAGTTGGCGAAGCCACCGGGCTGGCGCTCCAGATCGCGGGAAAATTGGCGCGACAATCAAGGCTGCACAGCCGTGCGATGAGCGATCCCGGCGGCATCCGGCTCAATCCTCGCCCGTGATCGGCAGATCGTCGCGCGCCCCCCACTCCGACCACGAGCCGTCATAGATCGCGACATCGTCGTACCCGTCGCGTGCCATGATCCAGGCGAGGGCGCAGGCGCTCGTTCCCGATCCGCAGCTTCCGATCAGAATCCGGGTCGGATCGACCCCCGCCTCGGCAAGACGCTGCCGCAACCGGGCCGCATCAATCGCCAGAGCGGTCTTTGGATCGACCAGATCTGCAGAGGGGAGATTGCGACTTCCGGGAATATGGCCCCGGCGCAACCCCGCTCGGGGTTCCGGGTCGCGACCCGCAAAGCGCCCGGGTGGCCGCATGTCCACGATCTGACAGTCGTTGCGGTCGAGAGCGGCGCGTACCTCGGCAAGAGTCCGAACCAGATGGGGGCGAGGACGGGGAGTGAAGGATGCCGACGCGGATCCGGACCCCGATGGCCCGGCGGCCGTCGGAGAGCGCTCGCCCGAATCGTCACCCTCCTGGAGCGTACCGCTCGCGACGGGGTAGCCGGCTGCAACCCACCGACCGAATCCGCCATCCAGGACGGCAACGCGGTCGTGCCCGAAGTAGTGGAAGTTCCACCACACCCGGGCGGCGCTGAGATTGACCCCCGAGGCATCGTAGACGACCACGACCGAGGAATCGGATACCCCCAGGGCTTCGACACGCCTCTGAAAGTGCCCCGGCGCGGCCACCATATGCGGAAGCGCGGCCTCGGGATCGCTGCAGGCATCGAGATCGAAGAAGCGCGCACCGGGAATTCGGCGTTCTGCGAATTCGGCGGCGGGGTCGCGACCGGACCCGGGCAGATACCAGGATCCATCGAGGATGACGAGACCGGGGCGGTGGAGTCGATCGGCAAGCCAGTCCGCACCCACAGCGGGGCCGGGAAGGGTGGGGGTGGAGCCGTGGTTCATGGAAAGGAAGCCTTGCGCAAGGGGAACCAGAGAGAGTGGGCCGCGACCCGGGAAGAGGAATTCCGCCCGTGCACGCATCAGGCCCCGAGGCTGGCGGCGGCAGAGCGCCCCGGGGGGAGGAGGCGCGCAGGATCTGGCTCGGGAAATCCCCCCCAATCCCGGAATTTCCGGGTTCTGCAATCCCACATCAATTAACGTATAGGGCGCAGGAAAGACTAACGTTATGGAGGGCATGAAGACGAATCCCCCCGGGATTGACCGCGCGCTCGCGGCACGGTAGCCTTTCGCGCCTCTCTGCCGACCCCCCGCCACTCTGCCGACCACCGTGTGCGTCGGCACCCAGATCGCATCCGCAACTAGGAGTCGCCCTTCACCTTGAGTGGCAAAAAGAAGCGCACGCTCAGGCCGGACCGCGTCTGGCAGGAAGCCCGCGAGATCATCCGGCGCTACCGGCATCGCATCGCCCTCGGCCTTGTCGTCATGGCGGTGGGACGCCTCGCCGGCATGATGATTCCGCTCTCGTCCAAAGTCCTGATCGACAACGTCATTGGCGAAAGCCGCGCCGATCTCCTCCTTCCCCTGGGTCTGGCGGTTGCGGCGGCGGCGCTCGTACAGGGATCCAGCACCTTTGCCCTGGCCCGGATCCTGGGGGTCACCGCCCAGCGCGCCATCACCGAAATGCGCAAGACCGTGCAGCAGCATGTCGCCCGGCTGCCCGTCAACTACTTCGATTCCACCCGCTCCGGCGTTCTGATCTCGCGCATCATGACCGATGCCGAAGGGATTCGCAATCTGGTCGGAACGGGGCTGGTGCAACTGACCGGCGGCATCTTCACCGCCCTCTTCTCGCTCGGATTTCTGCTGTACATCAACTGGTCGCTCACCACCTACACAATCGGTATCCTGATCGTCTTCGGGGGCACCATGGCCTTCGCCTTTCGGCGTCTGCGCCCTCTCTTTCGGGAGCGTGGCCGCATCAATGCCGAGGTCACCGGCCGTCTGGGCGAGAGCCTTGCAGGTGTGCGCATCGTCAAGGCCTACACCTCCGAACGCAAGGAAAATCTGATCTTTGCGCGGGGTGCGCACCGGCTTCTGCGCAATGTGGCCCGGTCGGTGACGGGCGTTTCGGCGCTGACCGCTTTTTCATCGGTGGTGATGGGCGCGATCGGGCTCCTCATGGTGCAGCTCGGCGGTTCGGCAGTGCTGACGGGCGAGATGAGTCTGGGCGATCTGATCATGTACATCTTCTTTACCGGCTGGATGATCAGTCCACTTGTGCAGATGGCGTCGATCGGCACACAGATCACCGACGCCTTTGCAGGACTTGACCGGATTCGCGAGGTGCGCGCCCTCAGCACCGAGATCGAAGACGACGATGCCCGGTTCCCCCTGGGCAAGGTGCAGGGACATATCGCTTTTGAAGATGTGGGCTTTTCCTACGAAGAGGGGATTCCGGTTCTGCGGGGGATCTCGCTCGATGCGCCCCCCGGGTCCACGACGGCGCTGGTCGGCTCTTCGGGTTCGGGGAAGAGCACCCTGATCAGCCTTGTGCTCGCCTTCAATCGCCCCGATTCAGGCCGCATCCTGATCGACGGCCAGGATCTGGCAGAGCTTCGCCTGGGGGATTACAGAAGGCAGGTGGGGGTTGTGCTTCAGGACAACTTCCTCTTCGACGACACGGTGGACGCCAATATTCGCTACGGTCGCTCCAGCGCAACCCGCGAAGAGGTCGTGCGGGCGGCCAGGCTGGCCAACTGCCACGATTTCATTACCGACTTCCCCGATGGCTACGATACGGTCATTGGCGAACGGGGGGTGAAGGTATCGGGGGACAGCGTCAGCGGCTTTCGATTGCGCGGGCAATTCTGGCCGATCCGCGTATTCTGGTCCTCGATGAAGCGACCTCGAGCCTGGATTCCGAGAGCGAAGCCCGAATTCAGGATGGGTTCCGGGCCCTGCGCGCCGGACGAACAACCTTTGTCATTGCCCACCGCCTGTCAACCATTCGCAGCGCCGATCAGATTCTGGTCATCGAAGATGGACAAATTGTGGAGCGCGGCTCCCACACCGAGCTGATCGCGCTGGACGGACGCTACCGCGAACTCCACGACCGCCAGCACCGGCTTGACAGCAACCGTTTTATCAACCCGGGCGAAGAGCTTGCCGACCTTTCGCGCGAGCCGGCGCCCGCAACACCCATCGCAGCGCCACACCACAGATCATGAAGCAATCCATGGCCAATCGATCGATGATCCCAAAGCGTCAGCGCCCGGGCATATACCTCCTGCAACACCGGACGACCCTTCTTCTCTGCGCCTGTGTCCTTGCAGGCTGTGAGATCGAGCCCCCGGTCGAGATCGGCGCACCCTCGGGCAGCTACGCCAACCTTGTCGAGCTCTTCGGTGCATGGCGGGACTTCGCAGCCCCCGATTATGTCGATGGCGTACCCGATTATTCAGCAGGAGCTATGGCTGCCCGGCACGCCCGCCTACCGGAGTGGCACGGGCGTCTGAACGCGATCGACCCATCGCCGTGGCCCATCTCGCAGCAGATCGACTGGCACCTTGTCCGCGCCGAGATCAATGGCCTCGATTTCGATCACAGAGTTCGGCAGCCCTGGGCGCGCGACCCCGCCTTCTACGCCAGCATTCACATGGCCCAGAGCGATGTTCCCGCGCATGAAGGCCCGACCATCCACAGTTGGATCAATCTCTGGCGCTACGAATATCCACTCTCGCCCAGCGACGCCGATGAGCTGGCTGAACGGATTGGCGCCATTCCCGCACTTCTGGACCGCGCGCGCGTCAATCTGACCGGCGACGCCCACGATCTGTGGATCGCCGGCTTGCGTTCCTTCCGGACCCAGGCGACCCACCTGGAGACGTTCGCCGTAGAGGTTGCCGGCACCAGCGCCGCTCTTGACAGCGCCATCGCCGACGCCACCCGCGCCACTCATGCCTTTCACGACTGGCTCGAACAGCTCGCCCCCTCCAGAACCGGTCCATCGGGAGTGGGACGCGACAACTACACCTGGTACATGCAGAATGTGCATCTGGTCACCTTCTCGTGGGACGAGCAGGTCGCCCTGATGAAGCGGGAGCTGATCCGGGCCCACGCTGCGCTCAGGCTGGAGGAGCACCGCAACCGCAATCTGCCCGAGCTGCCCCGCATATCCACAGCCGCCGAGTACGAAGAGCGCCTCAATGCTGCGGTGACGGAGTACATGCAATTCCTCGAAAACGAGCAGATCCAGACCGTCTATCCGTGGATGGAGCCGGCGTTGCGCGCCCGCAATGGCACCTTTGTGCCCGCAGCCCCTGACGAGATCCGCAACTTCTTCAACGAGGTCAACTACCGCGACCCCCTGGTCCTGCGGACACACCTTCACCACTGGATCGAGCTTGCCACCATGCGCGAGGCTCCGCACCCGAGCCCGATTCGCAGCGTTCCCCTTCTCTTTAACATATGGGACGCCCGCGCCGAGGGATTGGCCACCGGCATGGAGGAGATGATGATGCACGCCGGCCTCTTCGACGCCAATCCGCGCTCGCGGGAGCTGATCTGGATCATGCTGGCGCAGCGTGCGGCCCGGGCGCTCGGCGAACTCTACCTGCACGGCAACGTCTTCGACATGGAGGAAGCGGTCGAGTTTGCAACGACCTGGACGCCGCGCGGCTGGCTCCCCGACGCCGACCTGGTGCGCAACGAGCAACACCTCTATCTGCGGCAACCCGGCTACGGAACCAGCTACCTCACCGGCAAAATCGAACTCGAGGCGCTGATCGGGGAGTGGGCGCTTCGCGAGGGACCCGAGTTCTCGTTGACCCGCCTCTTCGACGGCTTTTACGGCTCCGGCATGATTCCGATCGTGCTCACCCGGTGGGAGATGACCGGAAACCGGCACGAGATCCTGACCGCGCCCTGACCGGGTTTTCCCGGGATCCATGCCGGGGCGGCCCCGGTTGCCGCTCTGCCCGATACCATGACGGGCGGCGTGATCCGGCAAATCGCCACCGCCCGGATATGCACCGCAGAGGGGTCGGAGTGCTCTTGGATTTGCCTTTTCGGAGAAAGCGGCCCACTCTTTCATCATCGTTGCCGGGCCCGGCAGGAATGCCCATGGAGTCCCTGCAGCCCTTGTGTCACCCTCAACTCCGGAGCTTGCCGTATGCATCGTCGCGATTTTGTTAGAACTGGAACCTTTTCCGGCCTTCTCGCCGGCGGGGGATTCCTTGCCGCAAGCGAAGCTCTTGCCGGATCTGCGCACCCCCTGATCGCCGGAGCCGGACGCCGTACCGAAAATGGCGCCGTGCGCCTGAACTCGAACGAAAATCCGCTGGGCATCTCGCCCGCCGCCCGCGAGGCCGTGCTGGACGCCCTGACGCTCGCCAATCGCTACCCCGCCGATCAGCATGCCGAACTGGTGGCAAAGCTGGCGGCCGGACATGAGGTCGGCGAGGACCAGATCGTCGTCGGAGCAGGTTCGGCCGAGGTGCTCCAGATGGTGGTGCAGGCCTACGCCGCCCCCCGCGCCCGGCTGGTCATGGCCGATCCGACCTACGAAGCCGTGACCAACTACCAGCGCACCGAGCCCTACGAGCTGGTGAAGGTGCCCCTGACGGCGAGCTACGAGCACGATCTCGACCGCATGCGCGAAGCCGCCGAAAGCTCCGGCCACCCCGCCCTGGTCTATCTCTGCAACCCCAACAATCCCACTGCCACGGTTACCCCCAGCGCCGACATCGACGCCTGGATCGCCGATGCGCCGGAGCATGTCTTCTTCCTCTCCGACGAGGCGTATATCGAGTATGTGGACGACGAACGCATGTGGAGTTCGCTGCCCTGGATCGCCAAAAAGCGGAATCTGGTGGTTGTGCGCACCTTCTCGAAGATCTATGGAATGGCCGGCCTGCGTCTCGGCTACGGAATCGCGCACCCCGACACCGCCGCGCGCCTCGCCGACTTCGCTTCGCGCAATAACGCCAACCAGTTGGCCCTGGCCGCCGCCGGCGCCTGCTTCCGCGACGAGGAGTTGATCCGCAAGAGCATCGCCGTCAATCGCGAAGCCCGCGAGATGGTCGAATCCACCCTGGACGAGATCGGATTGGAGCGGATGCCGACGCAGGCCAACTTCCTGATGCACCGGATTTCGGGCGATCTCTCCACCTACCGCACCCGCATGGCCGAGGCGGGGTTCCTGGTCGGTCGGGACTTCCCGCCGAAGCTGGAGTGGAACCGTCTCTCCTTCGGGTTGCCCGAGGATATGGCGGGCGCGATTCTGCGAAACGCTTCGGGATTTCCGCGCAAAGGGCTGGGTCTAGCAGCGAGCCGAGCCGGCGGCCGCCCATCAGCCTGGTGGATGTCCGAGCGCGCATCAGAGCCCCAATTTCCTGTATTCGTTGACTTTACGACAGGGAATCTCCGCGCGATCGGCTCGCTGTGCACCCGGGTTGCATCCGACTCCTTCTCTTGACCTTGCCCGCCTGTGGCGGTATATAAACCCTTCCCGAAAGAACGGGAATGGCTCTGGATGATTGAACCGCTCTCACTCCGAAGACCTTCCCCCTGCAGAATTCACCGAGAGAAACGCCGAGATGATTTCGCAGCCTGATCCGAAAACGCCCGAGCGCGGCAACGGGGTGACGTCATCGGATCCAGTGTTCGTGACCGGGGCAGCCGGGCATGTGGGAGCCAATCTGGTGCGTCGGCTCCTGGATGACGGGGTCAGGGTGCGCGCTCTTCTGCGCCCCGAGGATAACAACCAGGGCGTTGAGGGGCTCGATATCGATGTTGTGTACGGCGACCTCCGCAACCTGAAATCGCTCCGCAAGGCCATGGAGGGATGCCAGGGGGTCTATCATGTCGCGGCCAAGATCTCGACCATCGAGGGCAACCGCGCCCACCGTCGCGAGATCTTCGAGTGCAATGTGGTGGGGACCCGTCATGTGTTGCAGGCGGCGCGCGAGACCGAGGCCGGGCGAGTGGTTGTCACCGGTTCCTTCAGCGCTGTCGGATACGACCTCGACAACCCCTCTGCCCCCAGCCACGAGGGCATGCAGTTCTATCCGATGGAACGCACGATGCCCTACGAGCGCAGCAAGTCGATCGTCGAGCACGAGTGCTGGCGGGCCGCCTCGAATGGCCAGGATGTGCTGGTCGCAACCTGTTGCGCCGTGGTGGGCGGGGCCGATTTTCTGCCCTCGCGGCTCGGCAATGCGCTCTGCGCCTTCAGCAATCAGAAGCTGCGGGCGTATGTCGATGGCGGTTTCGAGTTCGTCGCTGCGCGCGATATCGTTGAGGGACACATTCTCTGTATGCACAGGGGCCGCTCCGGCAACAAATACATCTTCAGCAGCGAATACAAGACCATCTCCGAGATACTGGATCTCTTCGAGGAGGCATCCGGCGTTCCGCGACCGCGTCGGCGCATTCCCTCCAACATCATGCTTGTCTTTGCGGAGGTGGCGAGCTTCTACCTGAGTCGGGCCCATCCCCAATTTCCGCAGCGCTTTACACCGGGGGCAATCCGGCTTCTGCGCAAGCGCCTCCACGCCGATACCGCCAAGGCACGGAACGAGCTGGGCTATAAACCCACGAGCATTCGCGATGCGGTACACCAGGCGTACGCATTTCATTACCATGACCGTGGTGCGATCACGAATCCGCGCGCCAGGCGACCGCAGGCGGATGCCAATCGCAAGACGGGTGGTGGGTGACGCCGCCCCCCCCCCAGATCGCAACAGCCAGAGTCTCCTAGGGAGGACAATGATGAGTGAAGTCAAAGCCAGCATGAGCGAAGTCAAGGCCAGGATCCGCCCCCCCACATTCGAAGAGGGCGGAAATCTGAGGCAGCGATCGCGCGCCGCCGGGCTGAATCCCGACTACTGGTATGCGGTCGAGGAGGTCAAGAACGTCAAGCCCGGGGAGGTCACCGAGGTCATCTTCTGGAAGGAATCCATCGCCCTGTACCGCGGAACCGACGGCGAGTTCCGCGCGCTCACCAACCGCTGCGTGCACCGGCAGATCAAGCTCTCCATCGGCGAGGTCGAGGGCTGTCGGCTGGTCTGCGCATATCACGGCTGGGAGTACGACCCCGACGGCAGGGTGGCCGAAATCCCCGATCTCTTCGGTCGCGGCAAGGTTCCCCGCCTCTCGGTCCGGAGCTATCCGGTCCAGGTCCGCTACGGCCTGGTCTGGATCTTTCCGGGGAATCCCGAGCTGGCCGAGGAGCGCAAGATTCCCGAGATCCCCGAGCTGGAGGGACCGGGCCGCTGGGCCTGCGTGCCGCTGAGCCTCACCTGCGAGGCGCACCACTCCATGGTGATCGACAACGTCAGCGACTTCTCGCACGCCTACCTGCACCGCAAGTACCGCCCCTTCACGCGGGCCGACCTCACCCGTTGCGAGACCATCGGCGACAACGTGCACCTTTCGTACGAAACCGAGGTCGGGCGCGGCCGCTTCTCGCAACTGTTTGTGGACCACGATCGGCTCAACACGAATCACATGGATCTGTGCTTCGAGTACCCCTACCAGTGGTCGAACACCGACGACGAGATCAAGCACTGGCTCTTCGTGCTTCCCATCAACGAGCGCACCACCCGGGCTTTCTTCCTCTTCTACTTCAAGTCGCTGAAGATTCCCCTGCTGCCGGTGCGCATTCCCCGCTTTGCGATGGTTCCGCTCCTCAAGATCGCCAATCGTCTCTTGATTGGACCGCTGCTGGGCGAGGACCGGGTGGCCGTCGAGGAGGAGCAGGGCGGATACGAGAAGTTCTGGGATGCGCCCCCCGTCGAGCTGAATCCGGTGGTTCGGGAGTTCCAGAAGGTGATCGTGCGCAGGTGGGAAGATCACCTGGCCGAATCCAATGGTCAGGCGATCGGCTCATTCAATGGCCGGCCCAGCGCCCATGCCGGTGATTGATTTCGGGAGCTGGCTGGAGGGAATCACCTGGCCGGCCATCGGCGATGCCGCCCTGATGTCGGGTGCCTTCATCGCGCTGCTCTTCGTCGGGTCGGTTGTTCTACCCGGCAGGCAGGGATCCGGTCCGGATGTCGAGGGCAGGGAGCGAACCTACAAGCTCAATGGCCTGACCCTCTTCCTGGGCGTGCTGGTGCTTGTCTTCGTCGCCCAGGCACTGGACATCTTCTCGCTGGCTGCCCTCACCGAGCGCTTCGCGGCTCTCTTCATCGTGGCCAACGTCTTTTCCTTTGCCCTTGCGATTGTGCTCTACCTGCTGGGGAATCGCAGCCGCGACACGGCGCCGAAGGGAGGGCGGGGCTTCTTCATGGGCGTAGATCACAATCCCACCTTTCTGGGGGTCGATCTCAAGCTCTTCAGCTACCGCCCCTCGCTTGTAGGGCTGGCGCTTCTCAACATTTCGTTCGCCGTGGCGCAGTACGAAGCCACGGGCGGGCTCACGCTGGCGATGATCCTCTATCAGGCCATGACCCTGCTCTATACCCTGAACTACTTCCAGTTCGAGTACGGCATGACCTATACATGGGACATGACCAGCGAGCGCTTCGGCTGGATGCTGGTCTGGGGCGACTATGTGCTGGTGCCCTTCTTCTACTGTCTGCCCGGATGGTGGCTCCTGAATCAACCCGTCACCCTCTCTGCAGCCGGGGCTGCGGCGATTATCGCGCTCTTTCTCTTCGGCGGCTGGCTCTTTCGGGGCGCCAATCAGCAAAAACACCGCTTCAAGCTCGATCCCAACATCAGAATCTGGGGCCGGTCGGCCGAAGCCCTCGATGGCCGTCTGCTGGTTTCGGGCTTCTGGGGAATCGGACGACACCTTAATTATACGGGCGAAATCCTAATCTATTTCGCCTTTACGCTGACCACCGGATTCGCGTCCTGGGTGCCGTTTCTGCTCCCTGTCTGGCTGACCGCACTGTTGTGGCATCGCTCCAGACGCGACGATCGCCGTTGTCGCGCGAAGTATGGCCCGCTCTGGGAGAGGTACACGCAGCGGGTCCGGTACATAATGGTTCCCTTTATTTACTAGACCCGGAGACGCAGGAGACCCATCATGCGCAATGGCAATGGCACAAATGACATGCCCGGCAGCGTACTCGCTCCCGAAATGAATGGTGGCTGGCCGCTCGTGGGTCACCTCATGGAGTTCCTGAAGGATCCGATTGCCATTCTGAGCCGTGGCTGGCGGGAGCATGGCGACCTGTTCCGGTTCCGGCTCGGGCCCCAGAGCTGTGCGCTCTTCAGCGGACCCAATGCGCACGACTTCTACTTCGGCGAGGCCGAAGATCACCTCGATGCCAGGGCCGTGTACGAATTCACAGTCCCGATCTTTGGACGAGGCGTGGCGTACGATGTCGCGCCCGATATTATGAGCGAGCAGTTGGGCTTCCTCTACCCGGCGCTCCAGGGTGGGGCGATGCGACGCTTTACACGCATCATGTTCGACGAGATCAGCATGTTTGTGGATTCGCTCGATGACGAAGGTGAACTCGATCTGCCGGTGGCCATGAATCGGTTGACCGTGAACATTGCAAGCCGTTGTCTGATCGGTGAAGAGGTGCGGGCTCTGGTCGATGCGGGCTTTGCAGACGACTACCACGATCTTCAGAATGGCATCAACACCCTTGGATTCTTCTTTCCGAGGCTGCCCACCCCGGGACACCGCACCCGCGATCGAGCGCGACGCCGCATTGCCGGCCTCTTCAGCCAGGTTCTGGCCGATCGTCGCCGCACCGGGAAGGCGCCGGACGATTTCATGCAGACGCTTATGGAGGCCCGCTACAGCGATGGCCGGCTGCTGAGCGACGACGAAATTACCGGCATTCTGCTGACTGTGCTCTTTGCAGGACAGCATACCAGCGCGGTTCTCTCGACCTGGACCGGTCTGGAGATGGTTGCCGATGCGAATTATGTGGATCGGGTGCGCGAGGAGATCCGCGAGGTTTATTGTGACGAAAGCGAGCTCGGCATGACCACACTCAAGCGCCAGGTTCTGCTCGAAAACGCTGTCCGCGAATGCGAACGGTTGCACCCGCCGCTGATTCTGCTGATCCGCAAGGCGACTGCGGACCTGACCTACCGCGACTACCGGGTGCGCAAGGGAACGCTTGCCATGGTTTCGCCGGCGGCCGCGCACCGCCTGCCCCATGTCTTCCAGGACCCTGACCGCTTCAACCCGGATCGCTTCGGGGCGCCCAACTTCGAGGACAAGAAACATCCCTACACCCTGATCGGCTTCGGGGGCGGCAAGCATCGGTGCATGGGCAAGCACTTCGCCTATGTGCAGTTGAAGGCAATCTGGACTGTGCTCCTGGATCGCATGGACTTTACGATCGAGAACGCCGTGCCCGCCCCGAATTATGGAAGCTGGGTCACCGGCCCCGTCGAGCCCTGCCGCATGCGCTATCGCAAACGCAATGACGCGAGGAGTGTGCAGTGAGCGGAAATGGCTCTCCCCGCCGCTACGATGCCGCAGTTGTCGGTGCCGGTCCTACAGGCAGCTTTGCCGCTCTTGCGCTTGCCCGGACCGGAGCGCGGGTTGCGCTGTACGAGGCCAACCCGAATGCGTCGCGGCGCCTTGCGGGAGAGTGGTTGCACCCCCCTGCCCTGCGTGCGCTGCGCAAGATCGGGATCGAATTCAACGACGAATCCACCGAGTGCGCCGAGGGCAAGGGATTTGTGGTCTTTCCCGGCGACGGATCGGGCGAGGTTCATCTGCCCTATGTCGACGGATCGCGCGGCATGTCGTGCGAACATGGCGTCATTGTTGCGCGCCTGCACGAGGCCGTGGAACGCGAACCCGGAATCGACTTTGAGTTCGGCGCGCGCGTCACCGCCGTAGAGGATGGACAACTCGAGATTGCGCGCAATGGGAGCCGGGAAACCGTGCTGGTCGATCGGATTGTGGGCGCGGATGGCCGGTCGTCGGTGGTGCGCCGGAGCTTGAATCTCGAAGGAGGCACAAAACCGTGTTCGACGATGATCGGCATGCAGCTCTGCGACGTCAATCTGCCCTTTGAGGGATACGGACACCTGCTCTGCGGCAAACCGGGCCCGATTCTGATCTATCGGCTGGGCCAGCGCAATGTGCGCATGTTGATCGACCTGCCCGGACGCTGGTCCAAAACCGAAAACTGGATCGAGACTCTGGCCGATGCCTACGCGGAGCTGTTGTCGCCCGAGCTGCGGAACGCATGTCTTGAGGCATTGCGCGAGAAGCGCTTCTCTGCCGCCGCCAACCGTGTGGAACCCCGCCTCTCCTACGGCACCGAGCGTCGCGTTTTGCTCGGCGACGCCGTAGGTCACTATCACCCCCTGACGGCCGTCGGCATGACCTTCGGCTTCGGTGACGCCCTGGCGCTGGCCGAGAGCAACACCTTCGAGATCTTCACGGCACGGCGCATCCGGGAAACCCGGGGGCCGGGACTCCTTGCGATGGGGGTCTATGAGGTCTTCTCCGACCGGCGTTCGGAGGTGGTGGCAGTGCGCCACGCAATCTTCGAGCACTGGCGCCTGCGCCCCGGAATGCGCAGACAGACCGCACGCTATCTTGCCTGCGAAGACACCTCCGTTGTCAGCCTGAGCATGTCCTTTGCGTCTGCGGTTGTGACGGCGACATTCAGAATTGCCCCGCGCTCGCTGAATCCGATGGCCTGGGCGCGTGCCGGCGGGGCTGTGGCTGCACTGCTCAATCGTATCGGGTGGCTTGTGCGTGGCGTCTATCGCTGGCGTACTGCACCGGTGGCCGAGCGCGACCGGATCTATGCATCGATGTCGCGCGCCTTCCGGTTTTCGATGTTGCCCAGAAACCCTGCCGCCTCGCGATCCACCGCCAGCTTCGGGCCCGGCTCGAATCAATAGCCGGCACTGGCAGTCCGTGGAGAAATACCGAGCCCTGCCAGCCCGATGCAGCATCGTTTTCGGTGCGCGAACCACCCTTCTGTGGGTGCCAGCCCGATGACAGGCGGCGCAGATGGCGTAGCGACCCCGCTTGACGCAGGAGGGGCGCTGCAGCGTGCCTGTGCACACCTCTTCGGGTGTCAGAAGGACGATGGCTCGTGGGAGGGCGAGATGGTGTGGTGCCCGATGCTCACTGCCCAGTACGCTCTTCTGCACCATCTGATCGGGAAACCGCTGGCGCCGGAGCGGCGGCGCAATGTCATTCGTTCATTCGAATTCACGCGCCTGGACAAGGGTGTATGGGGAATGCATGAACATGCCGACCCTTCTCTCTTTGTGACCACGCTGGTGTACGCTGCGGCGCGCACGCTGGACGTAAGGGGAAACGATCCGCTGCTTGTGCATGCACAACAATTTATTCAGGATGAAGGCATCATCAATATTCCGAGCTGGGGAAAATTCTGGCTGGCAGTTCTCAATTTGTACGAATGGCGCGGCGTCAATGCCATTCTGCCCGAGCTGTGGGGTGCTCCACGTTGGCTGGCCATTCACCCATCAAAGTGGTATTGTCATACACGCCTCATCTATATGGCCATGTCGATCCTCTATGCACGGCGCTTCCAGGCCCCGGTCACCCCGATTGTTGTGGAGCTGCGCGACGAACTCTACCCCGAGGGTTACGAAAGGGTCGATTTCGCCGCATCGCGCAATCGTTTGCGCAGTGCCGATCTCTTTTCCAGGCCCGGCGCATTGTTGCGGGTCGGATTTGCGGCGGCGCAGATCCTTGAAAGATTTCACAGTGCGCGCCGACGGGCCCGCTGTGTGCAATCCATGCTCAAACAGGTTCGCTGGGAGCTTCGCACAACAGAACACGCAAGCATCTCGCCGGTCAGCGGGCTTCTGAATATTCTTGTGCTCTGGCTGGAAGACCCCGACGACCCCGACGCAGCGACGGCGCTTGCCGAGCTCGAGGGGTGGATCTGGGAAGACGAAGAGGGCGGAACCCGGGTGACCGGGGCCCGAAGTGCATCGTGGGATACCGCCTTTGCCCTGCAGGCGCTCTCCGATCTGCCCGACAGCGCCGCCATTCCCGGTGCCGCCGATGCGATCCGACGCGGAGCCCGTTTTCTTCAGGGCGAACAGATTGCCCAGAGCTTTGCCGGTTTCCAGGATGCGTTCCGGGTCAATCCCCGGGGCGGGTGGTGCTTTCCATGGGCGCGGCATGGCTGGCCCGTCACCGATTGTACAGCCGAAGCGGTTCTGGGAATTGTCGAGGCCGACCCCGAGGGCACGCGCATCGAATCGCTCCAGAGTGCAATTCGCTTCATGCTGCAGGGACAGAATCGCGACGGTGGATTCGGCAGCTATGAATCGCGGAGGTCGCTGATTTCGCTTGAATGGATGAACCCCGCCGAGATGTTCGGGGAATCAATGACCGAAAGCTCCTTTGTCGAATGCACAGCCTCGTGCGTGGCCGCCATGAAGGCCTGTCGCACACTCCACCCGGAGCTGGGAAGCCGCGAGGTGGAGCGGGCCAGGCTGCGCGCCGACCGCTGGCTGCGCCGCACGCAGGGAGCCGATGGATCGTGGCGCGGCGTCTGGGGGATCCAGTTCATCTATGGAACCTGGTTCGGAAGCAGAGGGCTTCTGGCCGCGGGAGCATCGCCCACCGACCCGCAGGTGCGCCGGGCCTGCCGGTGGCTGCTCGATCGTCAGCGCAACGATGGCGGCTGGGGCGAACACTACAGCGGATGCATGACCGGTCGGTATGTGCAGCACAATACAAGCCAGGTGATTCAGACCGCCTGGGCCATGATTGCACTCCTGGAGGCAGAGGAACCCGACTGGCAGGCACTTGTGCGCGGCGCCCGCTTTCTGGTCGAGAACCAGAGTGAAGATGGCGCATGGCCCAAACAGGATATTGCCGGGGTTTTCTTCCGCACGGCACTGCTGGATTATGTACTGTACCGGCAGTACTTTCCGCTGCACGCCCTGGCTCTGTACGAGGCGCGCCGACAGAAGAATCAGGCGGCTTTGGATGGGGGGAACTGACCCGGGGGACTACTGCCGGTCGCTCTGTGTTTTTCCGGTCCGGAGGGTTTGAGCGTGTCCGGGAGGACGGAGTCGGCGTTTGCGGCCTTTCTCTGGGGTCTGCAGGGCAGAGGCGTCAGGAATCCAGAGGTTTTCGGGCCTGAAAGAAGTACAGCGCCGTAAAGACGCCGGTTTCGCCACCCTTGACCAGCGCATCGGCCCCTGCATTCAGGAAGGTGCTGACGGCCTTTGCCCCTTTGGGCACCAGACGCAACTTCTCGCCCACCCCCAGGACCACGTTGGTGATGGCCCGGCCGAGCGGAGAGCGGGTCAGGCTGGACAATCTGAAATCGCCGCTCTGCAGGGGGCGATACCAGGGGGTTGAAGGATCCGATTCACCGGCAAGATCGCGCGCCTCGAGAAGATCGAAGCCGGCCTCGCGCAGGGCGGTGACCACCTCGGTCTCGGTTGCAATATCGGGAAGGCCGTTGCCGATCATGATCTTGCTCTTGATCTCCTGGTGTTCCGGATTGGAGGGATCGTAGCGATCGGTCAGGCACCAGTCGTAGCCGGCAAAGCCCGCGCCGGGGCGCAGAATCTGAAAGATCTCGCGAAAAGCGGCTGTCTTGTCGGGCGCGTGGGGCAGCGACTCGATCGCAATCGCGGCGTCGTACTGCGTGGGGCTGGCCGACAGTTGCATGAAATCGCCGACGACGAAATCGCACCGGGATTGCAGCTCGCGGGAGAGTTCGCGCGCGCGCTTGACCTGGTAGGCATTGTTGTTGAGACCGGTGAAACGGGCACCGGTGTAGCGGGTCAGATTGCGCGTCGGTCCTCCGATTCCACAGCCGATATCGAGCACATGCATGTCGGGCTTGAGCGCCAGACGGTCTGCCAGGAAGTGTTCATGGCGCACGATTGAATCCTTCAGGCTTTCGCCCTTGCGCCGGGGTGCAAAGTGGAAGGAGGGGCCCCACCCGAATTCGTAGAACTGAGTCGAGAGATCGTAATAGTCGTTGACGAGTTTCTCGTACTGCGCCTTCCGGTCATCGGTGGCGGCATCGTGAATCCGGGCATAGTCATCGACCACGGAGTTCATCCTGTCGGGCGCAATGGCACCCTTGCCGGGAGGGGGCTGCATGGTGCCCGCCGCTGCGGGGTTCGGATCGTTCGCTTGCTGTGACATGAATCGTTCCCTGGTTTCTCTGCGCCGGGCGTCCGGTTTTGCTGATCCTTCGGTTCAGCGGCAAATCTACGGTGACATTTTATCAGGCAAACGATAGTGCATCGGGCGACATGGCGCAAACAAATCATATGGCGGCGGGGCTCTGCGGTGGCGGACGATGCCGGGCGTATATGGGGAAACAGCGAGGGGGCGGACCCGTGGAGCGCGCGCGAGGGCGGGGCAGGGCCAGGGTGGCAGGAAGCAGAGGCCAAGGGGTGGGGAATCGGCTGATCGTGGCCGTTGACACCAGCCGGGCCATTTCCTATTATGATTCGATCTTCGGAGAGTCTTGCAACGTTCACACAAACCGTCGGGGCCGGATTTGCGGGCCCTGACCAGGGAGTTCCCCGATGGCGAAGACAACGGAGCCGCGTCGCATTGCGATCGTTGGAGGAGGCATAGCGGGACTTGGCGCCGCCTGGGGGCTCCACCAGCACCCGGACCGCTTCGATTTTCAGCTCTACGAGGCCAACGACCGCATCGGCGGAAATGCCTTCACCGCCGACATGCCGCAGGACGAAGGGGGAACGATCCCCTTTGACATCTCGGTCACCGCCTGTATTCCCTCGGTGTATCACCACATGCTGGGGCTCATGGAGAGGTTCGGAATCGGCCTGATCGACACCCGCTTCAGCTACAGCGTGAAGTACCATGGCGAGATCTACGCCCACGACTTCGATTCCTCGATCCGGGAGCGTCTGGCCCCCGAAATCGCAAAGTTTCAGAGAATCCTTAAGCGCCTGCACCAATTCGGCTGGCTAAGTCGCACCCAGTCGAAGTTTCTGAACGCCCTCAATCCCTTCAACTACATCAGCATGGGAACGGTTCTGAATCTGGCCGGACTGTCGGGCGATTTCAGGTACCAGGTCCTCAAGCCGATGTTCGTCAACTTCCTGATGGCAACCAATGTCTTCGATATGCCTGCGTCGCTCTTTTCGCGCTATCTGGAGTTTTTCAATATCGAAGACGCCACCCCCATGCAGACGTGGGATCAGGGGACACGGCGCATCTACGAAAACATGACCGCCGAATTCACCGACCGCATTCACCTTGGCCGGCCCGTGCGAAAGGTGTATCGGAAGCCGACCCATGTCGTGGTCGAGGATGCGAATGGCGTCCAGGAAAAGTTTGACGATGTCATCTTCGCGTGCAATGCGAATCAGACGCTGGTCATGCTCGATCAGCCGACGATGCTGGAGCGCTATGTTCTGTCGGCCGTTCGCTACGAGAGCGAGTTGCACAACCATGCGATCATTCACTCCGACGAATCGGTTCTGCCCGACAACGAGGTGAAGCCTCTGACCACGCGCAGCAATCACATCGAGCAGTACGGCGCCCGACCCGACAACTACGAAATCACCTACATTATGCACAATCAGCAGCCGTGGGTCGGGAAGTCGGACAAGCCCTGTCTGGTGACCTACAACCCGATCACCGAAATCGACCCCGACAAGACGATCGGCCGCTGGTGGTTTCAGCATGTTGTGCACGATGTCAAGCAGGTTGCGCTGCTCGTTCCCCTCTTTCGCGTCCTGCAGGGGCGCAGGCGATCGTGGCACTGCGGCGCCCATACCCTCATCAACAGCCAGGAAACCTGCTTTGTCAGCGGGCTTGCCGCCGCCCGGCAGCTTGGCGCCGAGTATCCCTTCGACAACGACGCTGCGCGCCGGTCATTCAACCACTACGGCAGCATTCTCCACGGCTGGAAGTTCAGAAAAGCCCGTGCCTGAGGAGGATATGACCCCGGCGCATTCGACTGGATCGCCCGCTTCGGCCCCGGCGATTCCGGATCCGGAGCAGAGTCTGGAGCGGGGAGGACCGGCAATTCCCACCTGGTTTCTGTCGGCTCTGGTGATTGCGCTTCTCACCGCGACCGGGATTTTTGCCCGCCATGCGGTCCGCGGCGACTTCAACCCCGTCCATATCCTCTTCAGCATCTTCTTCTCGATCAATCTGCTGATCTGCTACTGGGAGATTGCGCTCTTCTTTCGCCGGGATTATATCCGGGCGCGCGGCAATTACTGGCAGAGGTGGCGGCGCGAAACCGGGCGCACTCCCGCAGTCGCCTTTTTAACCGCCCGCATTCCACTGCACAGGATTCTGTCGCTGACAGTCTGGGCCGATGTCTGGGCAACCTACTCGATTGTGGATCCGGGGTATCGGGACCGCGAATCGTGGGCCTTCAATGTCGATATCGGCAACGGATTTGTTACCCCTGTGCCGACGCTGTTTCTGTATGCCGCCTACACGATCGATCTGGTTCCGGCGACAATCGTGGGCATTGTCGGGACCATGATCTTCTGGCAATGGACATATGCAACGTCCATGTACTGGGTGAGCTTTTTTGTGGCGAAGCGGCAGAGGGAGATGACCCGCCGGGATCTGTTTTTGTACATTCTTATGCCCAATACGATCTGGGTGGTCATACCGAGCTACGGATTGCATGTCTCGGTGCGGCTGATCCTGGACGGCAACTACCGGGCGCTACTGGGCCTCTGAGTCCATTCTGGCCAGCGCTTCCGCCGCCGCCGCATTCCCCGCCCGGGCAGCGCGTTCGTACCACTGCCGGGCCTGAACCGGATCCTGCGCCACGCCCCGGCCGACCTCGTAGGCTTCGCCCAGACGCAGTTGCGTGATTGCGTCGCCCGCCTCGGCCGCCTGCAGCCACCACACAACCGCCTCGGCAGGGTCTTCGGGCACGCCGCGACCCTCGGAATACTGGTTGCCCAGCACATGCGCACCCAGCACATGCCCGGCCTCGGCCGCGCGCCGGTGCCAGATCGCCGCCTGCTCAGGATTGATCTCTCTTCCCAATCCCTCGTCGTAGGCCGTCCCCATGAGGAAGACCGCTTCCGAAATCCCCGATTCCGCCGCGCGCTCAATCCGGTCGATCACCGAACCGGCCAGCTCACGCGCTCGTTCCTCGTCCTGCGGATAGCTCATTCGCCCTGTTGAATGAACCCGTGCCAGCCACATGATCGCGATCGGCCCGCCCTCGGCAACCGCCTCTTCGAGGAGTTCCCGCGCACGCGCATCGTTGACCGCACCTGCGGCTCCGGTGTAGTGATCGATGGCCGCAACGAGCGAGGGGTGGGCAGCGGGGGGCTGGGAAACGCAGGCGGCGAGAAAGAGGGCGATTGCGCCCGCCGGGAGGGCAAGGGAGCGAAGGGTCCGGGGGCGGCGGCCTGTGCAGGCGGTGGTGTCGGGGCAGGGAGATGGGGGATGGGGCCAATGCGTCAGGCACAGCCGCGTCATCATGGAGCCAGATCCTCGGCGGTCAATCCCAGCGCCGACAGCACCTCGGGGGGCGGGCCATCGAAGGAGGGCAGCGGGATATTGCCGACAAAGCCGAGGTCGCGCATTCCCTCTTCGGTGGTCCAGAAGCCGGTGGCGACCATGTCGCGGAATGCATCGAAGAAGCGGGCCTGGGATTCGAGTTCGGGAGGAGCGTCGGGAGCGAAGCGGATCGGATCGCAGATCTGGTGGATTTGTGCTTCGGCGAGGGTGGTAAAATCTGGGGCGCCAAAGCGTTGGCGGGCCTGGCGGTTGAGCCAGGCGAGGCCGCCGCGCAGACGGATGAGTGCCTCTTCGTGGCCGGGGGCCGAGACGAACTCGTTGATGTAGTCGGGTACGCCGAGTGCGCTGGCTGCGGGCGAGCGTTCGTCGGCGGGAATGATGATATCGGCGAGGGCCGCAACCAGGCGCAGCTCTTCGTCGCCGAGCGCCATCTCCCAGGGCACGACGGGGGCGAGGAGGTCGGGGTCCGATGGGGTGCCGGCCGCGAGGGGGTTGCCGACGGGAAGGGGATCGAAGCCGGAGAGAGCCTGGTGAGCGGCATCGGTGGCCGATTCGGCCGCATCGTCGGGGGTGCAGGACGAGACCGCACCGAGAGTGGTTCCTGCGGCAATGACCTTGAGGGCGCCGCGGCGGGATAGTGTGGTGGCCGGGGGGAGGGCCGGGGTTGCAGCCGTGTCGGTTGCGTCCCTGTGCAATGAGGTCGTGGCCTTGTGCAAGTTGTGCAGGGTGGATTCATCCTTGTGCACAGGCGGATTGGAGTCGTGCGCTTCTGGCGTTGCCGTCCCGCCGGAATTGTGCGCAGCGGTAGCATCCTTCCCGGGCGTGTGCGCAGCAGCCGACACAGCTCCGGCCTTCTCCGGTCGATCATTCTTCATCCGATATTCCTCTGTCTCAGTTGTTCCACAATATATTCGCTGGCACGCCAGGCGATCGCCATGATCGACAGGGTGGGATTCTTGTCGGCATTCGAGACGAAGGGAGCGCCATCGGTCACGAAGAGATTCGGCACATCCCACGCCTGACAGTACTGATTCAGCACCGAGGTGCGGGGATCGGCACCCATGCACGCCCCGCCCACCTCATGAATAATCTGCCCCCCTCTGGAGATGGCCCGCGCCCCATCGGTCTGCACGGCAGACAACACCTTGCCCCCCATCTCGTCGATGATTCCGGCAAAGGTCTTCTGCATGTGCACCGCCTGACGCAGCTCGTGGTCGGCCCACTTCCAGTGGAAGCGCAGAACGGGAACGCCATAGCGATCCACGCGGTCGGGATCGATCTCGCAGTAGCAGTCGTCGTTGGGAATCATCTCGCCCCGCCCGTCGAAGGAGAGGAAGGTGCCGTAGTAGCGTCGGCAATCCTCCTTGAAGCGCTGCCCGTAGCTGCCCCCGGTGAGCGGCTCCAGACCGCCGAAGGCTCCGAAGCCGGGCATGCGCCTGCCCCCGCCAAACTCGATATGATAGCCCCGGGGAAAATCGAGCCGACCGGCCAACTGTTCGCCATACAGCCACCAGGGCATGTACATGTGCATTCCCGAGGCGCCGTCCTCGTTGTGCGGAGGCAGCGATTCGAGCGCGGGAATCTGGGCCTGGACGCCCGCACCGACGGTATCCATGATATAGCGACCGACCAGGCCGGAGCTGTTGGCAATGCCATCGGGAAAGGTGTTGCTGGTCGAATTCAGCATGATGCGCGCCGATTCGCAGGCGCTCGCGGCGAGAACAACCACCCGCCCCGCGACAAACTCATCGATCAGGGTGTTGCGATCGACAAAGTGTACGCCGGTGGCGCGGCCCCGGTCATCTACAGTGACCTCGCGCACCATGGCGTCGGTGCGAATCGCAAGATTGCCGGTGGCCAGCGCGGGGGGCAGCAACACGGTTGTGGACTGGAAGTTGGCCCGGATCGAGCAGCCCCGTCCGCATGGCGTCGCCCAGTAGCAGGCAGCCCGTCCACGCATGGAGTCGGCAATGACCCGCTGAGCCAGGGCATTTCCGGGAAAGAGCTCCCGTGGCAGCCGCTCGGCGTCCTGGGTCTGCGTAAGGATCGCCAGATGCGCCGGAATGACGGGGATTCCGAGTCTGCGGCAGGCCTTCCGCGTCAGGAGTTCGTATGCGCGGGGCCTCGGCGGCGGCTGCAGCACCCCCGGCGACGAATTCGGCGTATTCTCCAGCCCCTCATTCGAGCCATAGACCCCGATCAGGGCCTCGGTGCGGTCGTACCAGGGGGCCAGATCCTCGTACGAGATCGGCCAGTCGAGCCCCAGACCGTCGCGGCTGCGCGGCTTGAAGTCGTATTCGCCCATGCGCAGCGAGATCCGCCCCCAGTGATTGGTGCGCCCGCCCAGCATACGCGACCGCCACCACATGAAATCCGAGCCGTCGGCCACCGAATAGGGCTCGCCCGGCACCTGCCAGCCACCATCGACGGTGGCGTCGTAGAAGCCGAAGGGTTTGGCTGCGGTGGCCGCGCCGCGCAGAGGGGCGTCCTCCGGAAGCTGGAACATCGGGGTCTCGCGGAGGGGATCGTAGTCGCGACCGGCCTCCAGGAGAATGACCCTGAGCCCTGACAGCGCCAGAATGCAGGCCGCCATGCCTCCGCCGGCGCCGGAACCGACCACCACGGCATCGTACCCGGACGCCTGATTGCGGCCACCCCTGCTGTGGCCAGGTCCTTTGCGTAAAGATGCAGTCATTGCGTTATCCATCCGATTTCATATTGCTCCCGGTGCGCATCTGGCATGTATTCACCCTCCCTGCCCTTCGCCCGGCGGCTCCGGCGCCACTCGATCGGCCTGCATGGAACCGATCTCGAAGAGATAGGGCCGGCCCGTCGCCATGACGCGCACACGCTCTTCGGCCTCGACCAGGGTGAGCGAAACCAGTTCGTTTCCAGCGGCGTCGGCCGCCACCACCATCCAGTCCGAATCGTCGGGCATTGTGGTTCCCTCGGGGGCAAAACCGATTGCCCGCAGCGATGACAGCTCCTGCAAAATATTGTTCACAACAGTTGTATCGGCCGCAGCGCCACCTGTGCTCCAGATTGAATCCTGTTTCTGGTAGAGCGCTGTTGTGCCGCCCCGGGTGACACGAATTGTCTCAATTCGCTCGGTATCGATCTCTACAATGACCTTGTTGCGCCAGGCGAAGAGCGAGAGTGTGGCCGCACGGCGCAGACCGCTCTCGATCAGGTACACATCGTCGGTGCCGGAAAGGCGGGCGTAGGCAGTGCGGTAGCGATTGCCATCCTTTCCCAGCAGCACCGCCGGAAGTCCCTCGGCAGAGATCGCCACGGCGCTGTCGACCGAGACCTCCAGACGCGCGTGGTTGGCCGGGTTGGTCGAAATCAGCCCGCTCACCTCGGACTCCTCAAGGGCCAGCATCATGTCATCCAGGGTGACAGGGTCGGCCTCGAACCCATTCACACTCCACCCCTGGGCTCCCCGCTCAAGACGAATCGTGTCCTCCGGATCGGCGATGACAAAGCTCGTCTGCCCGGCGGCCAGCGCAGTCAGCGCATCCTGCAACGCCGAATCGCTCCCTCTCCGATCGCCCCGATCCCGGCCCAAAAAGGTGGTTGCGCCATAGAGAACCAGAACCGCCACCAGACCGTAGAGCGCCCGCCGCAGCGCCTTTGTGCTCATTGTTGTCCTCCCTCCATCTGTGCATTCCAGCGCCGCCGTGCCCGCGCCGCGCGGCCGGTGACCCGCCAGAATCCATATACAACAAAGAGAAGCGGAATTCCGATCAGCGATCCCCACTTCAACAGATTGCGCCCGGTGTCGGAATCGAAGATCAGCGCCGGCGGAGTTCTTTCCTTGGAACGAATTCCGATCAGCGCCTCGTCCTGCGCCAGCCAGTCCACCGCATTGGCGGCAAAGATTGCATTTTGCGGATTTGCCTGTACAAATCGATCCTCAAGAAATTCGGCGTCGCCCACGGCCACAATGCGCCCGCCCGGCCGTACAGCCGAACCCCCGGCATCGGCAGCGGTATCGGCAACAGCCTGCTCTTCCTCTGTCCGGTCGGTCTGCATAATTGCAACCGCGAGCGTCTGTATATCCAGCATCTCCTCATCGATTTCCAATTGGAGACTCGGATCGATCATCGCCTCGATTCCCTGTGCGCCGCCGCCCTCGCTCGTCACCCAGAGTGGCGTTACGGCAGGATCGTCTGCATTGAACTCGAAGGGTGCGGCCCACCCCAGAGTCAGATTGGCCAGATTGCGAACTGTCGGATGATCGGCGCCCACAAGGGCGATCGGCCAGAAGGGATAGCTTTGTATAACCGAAAGGATCCCGCGCGGCACCGATATGCGCTCGGCCGAGGCCAGATCGAAGACCATTCTGCCTGCAGACTCAACCCCGCGTGCGGCCAGCAGCTCCTCCAGACCGGTCTCCAGAGGAAGCGCCGAGAGCATTTGTTGTCCTGTGATCGAGTGACGCTCAATCAGGATAAACGCTGCGCCACCAGCGGCCAGGTAGTTCTCAATTGCCGCCGCTGCCGCGGCGGACAGCGACCGTGTCGGGGCCGCGATCATCAGCACATCCACCGAATCGGGCACCACCGGCGCGCTTGCGGAATCGGTCTCCAGATTCACGGTGGAGATCGTGTAGCGTTCGGCCAGGTTCTCGCGGAAGGAGCGGTAGCGCGACGATTCCCGTGCCCCGAATCCCGAGGCGAAGGCCAGGGTGGGGCGCTCGTCGGTCGTCATCCTTGCGATCATTGAAACCAGGCGAAACTCGAGGTCGTGGGTGCGATCGATCAGCGGAATCGCCTCCTGCTGATCGGCATACGTCAATGTCATTCCGAAGTAGCCGCGCCGCACCTCGAGCTCGTCGGTCCGCATTACGTTGAAATCGACCGGCAGAATTCCCATCGACATCGCCCTGTTGACCTCTTCTTCTTCGTCCGTCGGATCGATCTCGACCATATTCAGCATTCCATTCGAGGCTCGGCGCAGATCGGCCAGCAGATCGCGCACATCGCGCAGCGTAAGCTGAATCTCCTGGGGCAGATCGGCGCTCGCAAAGAGGGTCAGCGTCACCACATCGTCGAGCTCGCCCAGGATCGCGCGGCTTCCCTCCGAGAGGGTGAAGAGGCCTTCGTTCGTCAGATCGAGACGCCCGCGCACGCGCCCGCCGAGCAGATTCAGCACCAGCACCGCCGCCACAATGGCCAGGGTGCCGATGCGCAACCTGCGGGTGGCCGCGTGCTTCGGGCTGAGACGGAGGCGGCTCAGCGAGGCAACGGCAAGGAGCAGGAAGAGGGCAGAGGTGGAGATGAAGTAGAGGAGATCGCGCAGATCCACCACCCCGCGCGCCACATTCCCGAAGTGGCTGAGAACGGAGAGCTGAAGCGCCCAGCCGCCGATGATGCGCGGCAGACCCAACTGCACCACCGGCGTCCCGATCAGAACCAGAACGAAGCAGATCAGCGCGCCCACAATAAAGGCGGTAATCTGGTTCCGCGTCACCGACGACGCCCAGAGCCCGATCGCGGCCATCTGCGCAATCAGAAGAGCGGCGCCGATATACTGTGCGGCCATGATTCCCGCATCGGCTTCCGAGACCGCCAGCACGCCCAGCGCCATCGGCAGGGTGCCCGCAAGCGCAATCAGTCCGAAGAGCCAGTTGCCCAGGAACTTGCCCACGACAATCCCGGTTTCGGTGAGGGGCTGCGCCAGGAGCCACTCCAGGGTGTTGGCGCGCCGTTCCTCGGCCAGACTTTTCATGGTGATCGCCGGAATGAAGACCACCAGAAGCCAGGGCAGCAGATCGAAGAAGGGCCGCAGGGTGGCCAGCGACATCGCGTAGAGCGGTCGGAAGGTCAGGTAGAGACCGAGCCCCAGGAAGGCCACGGTCAGGATATAGGCGGTCGGCTGGTCGAAGAATCCGCGCAGCTCGCGGCGGGCGATGCGAAGAATGTGCCGGATGCTCATTCGTCGTCCTCCCCGGCTTCCTCTGTCTTTGCCTCTGCAGCCCCGGATGTCTCCGCTTCCCGGCCGCCCGTGAGGGTGAGCTCGCGGAAGATCTGCTCCAGGGTGGCGCGTTCGCGGCGCAGCTCCCAGAGAACCCAGTCGCGCTCGGTGGCCATGCGAAAGATTGCGGGCCGGAGCTCGCGGTCGCCCTCGGCCTCCAGCCGGACGCGCACCCGTCCCTCGACCGCCTCGACGCTGTGATCCACGACGCCGGCGATTCCCGCCAGCGCCCCGGCGACCTCTGCGCCCTCGGCCTCGACCGTGTAGCGCGCGAGTCCCCGCCCGGAATCCATCAGATCGGCAACCGTTCCATCGGCGGCGATCGCACCCTGCGAGATGATGAGCAGCCGATCGCAGGTGGCCTCGACCTCCTGCATGACATGCGTACTGAGGATCACTGTGCGTTCGCTTCCCAGCGACCCCACCAGCTTTCGAATTTCGACGCGCTGGTTCGGATCGAGACCCTCGGTGGGCTCGTCGAGTACCAGGATTTCGGGTTCGTGGAGAATGGCGGCGGCCATGCCGGTGCGCTGGCGGTATCCCTTCGAAATCTCGCCGATCGGGCGGAAGAAGACAGCGCCGAGACCGGTCTCCTCGGCGGCGTTGCCGATCGCGCTCCGGGCCGCGCCGGATTCCAGTCCCCGCAGCGAGGCGACGTACTCGAGGAACTCGCAGACGAGCATATCGTCATAGAGCGGATTGGCTTCGGGCAGATAGCCGATTCGGGATTTGGCCCCGGTGAGATTCCCGTCAATTGGAACCCCGTCGAAGCGGATCGTGCCCTCGTCGGGCTGAAGCGTCCCCGTCAGCATGCGCATGGTCGTGGTTTTGCCGGCGCCATTCGGACCCAGAAATCCGACCACCTCGCCGCGGTCCACCCTGAAGCTGGCGCGATTCACCGCAACGACCGATCCGTAGCGCTTCGTCACCCCTTCAACCGAAATCATTCATCCTCCTGTGAGGTCAGTGCGCCCACCCGTCGGCGTCGCATTGCGAATCGCAGGGCGGGGCATGTGGAACCAATCCATTATCCTGGCCAGAAGCGTTGCCAGGAGTCGAAATGTGGGAATGGGCGGCGAGAGTGTCCAGATTCGGGGCGGGTGCCGGTAACGAAAAGAGTGGCGGCCGGGAAGCGGTTGGCAGGGGAAGGCGGAGCGGGGCGGGTGCCGGTCGCTCTCCAGCGGTCCAGTACGGGCGGAGCGGTCGCGCATTCGTTACCTTCGAGTGACCGGAAGCGGACCCGTTTTCGGTCATCTTCTCTCTGTCCCGCCGCGCCCCGAACAAATCCGGGCCGGAGAGGCGAACCGAGCGGGCAACGAAGCCCGGTTGAGACACATCACACGATCCCCGAAGAGGATATCCAATGAAACGACAGGCGACACGGCTGGCTCTCATGGCTGCGCTCCTTCTGCCCGCTGCGGGGCTTCTGGCGCAGGAAAACGCAACGGTGACAGGGAATGTCACCTCGGATGGAACCGGGCTGGGAAGCGCGCAGATCGTGCTGGTCCGGACCGCGACGGGTGCCCAGTACGGGGGGCTCACCAACTCCGAGGGGCGCTTCAACATCGTGGGCGTGCCCGCCGGCACCTATTCCATGACTGCGCAGATCATCGGCTACACCAGCAGCACCCACGAGGTCACCGTCGAGGCCGGAAGCACCGCAGTGGTTGACTTCACGCTGCTCCCAAGCGCGGTGGCGCTGGGCGGAATCGAAGTCTTGGCGGAGCGGGCCGAGGAACGGCGCACCCCGGTGGCATTCACCGATGTCTCGAAGACGCGGATCCAGGCCGAACTGGGCTCGCGCGATCTGCCCCTTGTGCTGAATGTGACCCCTTCGGTCTATTCGACGGCCCAGGGCGGAGGTGCGGGCGATGCGCGCATCAATGTTCGCGGGTTCAGCCAGCGCAACACCGCCGTCATGATTAACGGCGTTCCCGTCAACGACATGGAGAATGGCTGGGTGTACTGGTCCAACTGGGACGGGCTGGGCGACGCCGCCACCAGTATCCAGCTCCAGCGCGGCCTGAGCGCCATCAACCTGGCCACCCCCTCGATCGGCGGCACCCTGAATGTCATTACCGATCCCAGCGCCCAGGATCCCGGCTACACCCTCAAGCAGGAGTTTGGCTCGGGTCAATTCCGCAAAACCACAATGACCGCCTCGACCGGCCCAATCGGCGACTTCGCCATGACGGTCTCGGGGGTGCGCAAGACCGGCGATGGCCTGATTGACGGCACCTGGACCGATGCATGGTCCTACTACCTGGCCTCGCAGTACCGGATCGGCGATGGCAACCGCCTTGAATTCTATGCCGTCGGCGCCCCACAGCGACATGGCCAGAATCTCTACCGCCTCAACATTGCCACCCTCGATCGCGAATTCGCGGCCTCGCTCAGCGACTACGATCCTGCCGGGCTGGCGCGGTTTTCCAACGAGGCCGGGCGCTTCTGGAGCCCCAATGTGGCCGGCGTCGATCCGAGCTATACCGGCCGACAGTTCACCAGCACCGGGCCGGGCGCGGGCGTCTTCAGCCGCAAGAGCCGCTACTTCATCAACGAGCGCGAGAACTACTTCCACAAGCCGCAGGTCAACCTCAACTGGTTCTCGAACCTGGGCAGCGGCCTCACCCTCAACACCGTCGCCTACTATTCGGGCGGCCAGGGGGGCGGAACCGGAACCTACGGATCGCTGCGATGGGATTACACCTACGGACAGCGCTTTGCCAACTGGGATGACACAATCGAGCGCAATCGCGGCAGCGAGAACGGCTCTCTCGGGATTTTGCGCAACTCGGTCAACAACCAGGACACCTGGGGCACAATCGCAAAGGTGAACAAGGACTTCGGCAACGGGCTGGTCACCGAGTTCGGAATCGACTGGCGGACCGCAACCATTGAGCACTACCGCGAGGTGCGCGACCTTTTGGGCGGCACCCACTACAACGACTGTTTCCGCGGCTGTTCCTCGGCATTCTGGAGCGAGGCCGAGGGCGATCGCGGGCTGGGCGACAAGATCCACTATCACAACGAGAACACCGTCAACTGGGTCGGCGCGCACATCCAGGCCGAGAAGTCCTCGCTGGACGGATCCTTCTACGGGATGGTCGGCGTGTCGCGCAACTCGTACGACTTTGTCGATTTCTTCAAGCGGGGCGCAGGCGGCGGCTTCCTGACACTCGAGAGCGGCGGCCTGACCGGCTACCAGGTCAAGGGTGGCGCAATGCGCAATCTCAGCCTCGAGTGGTCGCTCTACGGCAATGCCGGCTACGTCTCGAAGGTGCCGATCTTCGATGGCGCAATCGACGACATCAATGGACTGCTTGTTGACAACCCCGAGAACGAAACCTTCCTCTCCTTCGAGCTGGGCACCCGCTTCCGGTCCCTGAACCGGCAGTTCTCGCTCGACGCCAACCTCTACTTCACCCAGTGGAACGACCGGACCGCGCGTCGCTTCGCCCGCGACTTCTTCGGCGAGGGCCAGGATGCGGTGATCCGGATGCTGGGCATGGACGCGCGGCATATGGGCGCCGAGCTGGAGGCCGCCTGGCAGCCTGCGGACTTCATGCGCTTCGACGGCGCTCTCTCGTATGGCGACTGGAAGCATACCAACGACATCGAGGGTTCCTACGCAGCCGAGGATCAGCGCTCTGGAAGCATCGAGTACACCTTCCATGTACAGGATCTCTATGTGGGCGACGCACCCCAGTTCCAGGTTGCCTATGCGCTCTCGGTCTTCCCGCGCGGCGGGCTGTGGATGCAGTTCGCCGGCCGCACCTATGGCAAGCACTACGCCAACTTCGATCCCTTCTCGCGGACCAGCGGCGCCGATGCCGGCATCCAGTCCTGGAGCCCGCCCGGCTATACCGTCTTCGATTTCCGCATCTCGTACCGGCTGGCCGAGGAGATGGCTTCGGCCTTCGGCGGGAATGTGCAGCTTTTCCTGCACGGCTTCAATATTTTCGATACCGTCTACATTCAGGACGCAACCGACAACTCGCGCTTCAATGGCTATCGCGACGAGAGCGAGCGCGCGGCCGGGCGTCTGAGCCATCAGGCCGACGACGCCGAGGTCTTCCTGGGCTATCCGCGCAGCTTCAACTTCGGTTTCCAGATTTACCACTAGCAGTTGCAGTCATGTGGCGGCTGCGGGCGGCGGGTCTCAACCTGTCATCCGCAGCCGCCAGCCCACCCCAGGCCGCCATGAAGATCGCCCGCTCCCACTACCTCCCCCGCACCCGGGGCGGCTGGACGTGCACGGTTGCATTTCTTTTCTTCATGCTGCTTGCAGAACCCCCGATTGTTCATGGCCTGATGAATCGCATTGAGCCCTGGATTCTGGGAATGCCTTTCCTCTTCGTCTGGCTTCTGGTTGTATATCTGGCCGGGATCGCCGTGCTCATTCGCGCACAGAGGTCAAGGCTGTAACGTGGAGTCCTGGGTTGTCTCTACCGGTCTGATCTTTCTCTATCTGGTCGCCACCATTGTGATCGGAGTGCTGGCCAATCGCCGTAGCAGCGCCAACTTGGAGGATTTTTTCCTCTACGGGCGGCAGGCGGGCTTTATCGTTCTCTACCTGACGGTTGTGGCCACCTTTCACTCGGCCTTTGCCTTCCTGGGTTCGGGCGGCTTCTTCTATACGCACGGTCTCGGCTTCTGGATGGCGGGCACCTGGACGCTCCTTGTGGGCGCCATCACCTTCACTCTGGGGACGCGCATCTGGGCGCTTGGCAAGAAGTTCGGCTATGTCACCCCGGCCGATCTGCTTGCGGACTTCTACAAAAGCGAGACGGTGCGGGTGATTGTGGCTCTGGTCTCGGTGCTCTTCTCGGTCATCTATATCCAGGTGCAGGCGCAGGGGCTGGGAATCATCCTTTCGGTGGCCACCGGCGATCGCATTCCCCTTGAGCTGGCTTCCTTCATTCTGCTGACGGTCGCGGCGGGCTACCTCATGGTGGGGGGACTGCGCGCCGTCTACTGGACCGACGTCATTCAGGGAATCTGGATGTACGTTGCGGTCTGGACCGGCAGCCTGCTCCTGACCTGGAAGCTCTTCGGCGGACCGGTCGAGCTGTGGCGGCGGGTGGCCAGCGAGCGCCCGGATCTTCTGACGCTGCCGGGCCCCGAGGGATTCTTTACCCCGGGGATGTGGGTCGGCATGACGATTGCGCTTTCCTTCGGGATCATCTTTCAGCCCCAGATGATGATTCGCTACTTCACGGCGGCCTCGTCGCGAACGCTTAAGCTTCTGGGCGCAACAACGCCGCTCTACCTTATGACGCTCTTCATTCCGGCGGCACTGGTGGGGCTGGGCGGCGCCCTGATTCTGCCCGAACTCGAAGTTGCAGATCGAATTTTTCCCGAATTGCTGGTTCGCCATGCGCCTGCATGGCTGACCGGGCTGATTCTGGCGGGCGCCACCGCAGCGGCAATGTCCACCCTGGATTCAATTCTGCACTCCAACATGACCATCCTGACCCGCGATGTGTATCAGCGCTATGTTGCTCCGGAGCGCAGTGAGCGCCATTACATGGCCTTCGGTCGCTGGGTGGTGGTGGCGCTTCTGGTGCTGGGGTGGCTGCTGATTTCGGAGCTGGACTACCTGGTGACGCTGGTGACCATGTCGGGCGCGGGGGCCCTGCAGCTCATGCCGGGGGTGCTGGGCGTCTGCTATCCCACCGGACGGCGGCCGCTGACGGCCAAGGGTGTGGTCGCGGGGATTCTGGCGGGACTGCTTGCGCTCTACATGACGCGCCTGTACTGGTATCAGCCGCTGGGCGTTCACGAGGCGATCTGGTCGCTGGGAATCAATTTTGTGGTTGCGATTGCAGTATCGCGCTTCACCCCCGCACCGCCTGCAGAGACAGTGGAGCGGATTCATGGCGAGATGGAGCGCTTCGTCTACGGCGATTAAGGCAAATGTTGTGCAATTTGCGCATTCATGCATTGTGCAATCGTATACTGATTGTGCTGCATATGCACTGCTTGTGCAGGAATCCCGCCGACCTGATCCGGATTCAGCCCGTGTGACCGCCGATTTGTGGATCATGCCGAGTGCGATGACGTGTAGGCGGCGGATGGCAAACTAATCCAGGGACGCATCCACCTCGTATCCACCCACGCCCCATCCCACTGCCTCGGCCCCGGCGAAGGCGACGTCGATGCGCCCAAGTCGCATTCCCCCCCACCCCACCTGGTTGACCAGGGTGAAGCCGGTGCGTCCCTGATCGAAGACATCGGCCTGCTCCATGAAGGTGTGCGTGTGCCCGCCCAGAATCAGGTCGATCTCGGGAACATCCCGCGCCAGAATCAGATCGCTGGGCCGCTCCTCGCTTCGGTAGCGATACCCAAGGTGGGACAGACAGACAATCAGCGCACACCCCTCTGCCCGCAGCGCGCGACAGGCACGACGGGCCGCCTGAACGGGATCGATATGGCGCACTCCCTCGTGCAGGCTGGCAAGCACAAGTCTTTCGAAGGCAATGCCAAGCCCGAAGATCCCGACCCGCACGCCTCCAAACTCGCGCACCGTCCAGGGTTGTACATGGCCGTTGAGCGCCGACGCACTGACATCGTAGTTGGCCGAAACGAATTCGAAACCGGCCTCGGGCAGCATCCGGGCCAGTCCATCGACGCCATTGTCGAAGTCGTGGTTGCCCAATGTCGCCACATCGTAGCCCATGGCGGTCATCACGCGAAACTCGGCCTCGCCGCCGAAGAAGTTGAAGTAGGGGGTGCCCTGAAAAATGTCGCCGGAATCCACAAGCAACACATGCTCGTTGGCCGCCCGAATGCGCCGAATCAGAGTTGCTCTCCGGGCTGCCCCGCCCAGACCGGCAAAGGGTCCGTCATCGGCCGGAAAGGGGTCGAGGCGCGAATGGGTGTCGTTTGTATGGAGGATGACAAGTCGCGTTGCGGCTACCTCTTCCGACAGACGGCCGGACCTCTGCACGGGGGCGCCGCCGACGCCGGCCAATGAGCGATAGTCGGTCCGTGCCTCCGCCCGCAGATCGCGCGGCCACGCCAGCCCGCCGGCGCCCAGGGCGACGATAAAGTTGCGCCGGTTCAGTGTACGGTCCATCCATCGCCTCTTCATCGACGGCTGCCTCCTTCGGTGCGGCGAATGCGGCCATCCAGCGTCGGGGTCACCATTCTCTGACGTCGCATATACGATACGAACAGATCGCGAATCAGCACATCCAGATCTTCGCGCGCCCGCGCACCGGCCTCCCAGAGAACCGTCCAGCGGCCGCCGCCATTCACAAGGTAATCGACCGTGGCCAGGCGGTAGGAGCGACCCGGATCGACCGCATCGGGGCCGACGCGCACATTCACGGCATCGTTGCCGCGCAGCTCCATCGACCATCCTGCAATGGGCTCGCCATTGGCCGCTGCAATCTCGTCCGCCAGGCGCTCCACCTCGGCCCCCGAAAGATCGAGCACAGTGATGTAATTCTCGAAGGGCAGCAGCTCGTAGGCATGGCGCAACCGGACAGGTCCGGCGCCGATCGGCACCCGCAGGCCGCCCTCGTTGATGAGCACCAGATGCACGGTATCGCGCGAGAGCGCCTGCACCTCGGCGAAGAGCGCATCGGCCACAAGATTGTCGAGCCCGCCCTCGGGATCGGCCTTGACGAAGGGCGCCGTTGCATGACCCAGAACCTCGCCGAGGCGTTCGCCCAACTGCTGCCGATAGGGCGCAACGATCGCCTCAATGTCGGAGGCGGGCTCAAGGCTGTCGCCCACCGTGCGGAAGGCGTCGGTGGCGGCCTCAATGCGCGGAACCGGCGCGGGCTTGATTGCGGCTGCGGGGCGTTCGCTTCCCGCACTCCCTCCGGCACACCCGGCCACGACCCAGGCGGCCAGGAACGCCACCGCAAGTGAATGCACGCCCGCAGATTCGGTGCGGCGGCGGAAGAATGCGAGCCTGGGTGGGTGCGCATGCGCAGGAGGATGCGCGGGGCGGGAGACGTCTGGGGCCATGCTGGCGCTCCGGGGTTGGCGGCGGGCGGGAACAATGAAGAGCAATACGAATCGCAAGCGGTTTTCGCAACTTTAGCCTGCCGAAATCACGACTTCGTGACGCTGTGGTCACCTTCTGTGGAACCCATTCGTTGCCGTACATCCGTGTTGCGGGAAGGGGGGCGGGGTGAAGAACCGGGGTCGCGGCCACACCCGGGAGCGCCTTGGCCAGTGGGGCGAGAGCAGGGCGGGAGCGCGAAGGGGCCGGCGGGGAAATTTGCGCCGGGCGGGGATATGAGACACAATCAGCTTCGGAGACCCGCAGAGTGAATGGGACGGGAGCGTAGCTGGCACCACGCCCGTCTATCACTGGAATCTGCCCCGCAATCCGGTCGATCTTGAGCAGCGCGATGGCCCTCCACAGGTACAGGAGGCATGCCGTACGCAGGAATGTGGCCGAGCGGGAATCCGGGCCAATCGGGCGGCCGCAGGCGACCCCTGGAAGGGTCTCTATAATGAGCGCGCCCGCAGTGACCGGGCCGCCAAGGCGACAATTCCACACATAGTACACACACGCACACACATCATGCGCATTCGATTCTTTCTCGTCCTCACCGCCCTCCTCGCGGCCACCCTCGCCACCCAGCCTGCCACCGCGCAGACTGGCCCCTTCGATCTCGCCGGCCTCTACGACCTCGGTCAGCTCCTCCTGGACGGGAATGGCGACGATGTGCCCGACCGCCTCGGCGCGACGCTTATCCTGGCGCCCGATCCCACCCCTGCGGAAGAGGTGGCCGTCGCCGAGATCGCCGCCCGGCTGGGATTCGAGACGATGGCGCTTGATCTTCCCCTGCGGCGCGGCGTTCGACCCGGGCAGATTGGCATTGTTGTGGGCCACCGGGCGCTTGCGGAGGCGGGACTCGAGATCTCGGACTTCGTGCCTCTGCCCCGGCCCCGCGGCCGCCCGAGTCCGGATCCGACCGTTTCTGCCACCGCCCTTCCCCCCACGATCGTCGCCCGCACAACGCCCTCGGGCGAACGCTGGCTGGCGGTGCTTGGGGGAACCGACGACGACCTCCTCCGCGCGGCGCGCCTTCTGGCCGGATCGCTTCCCCATCTCCGCACCCTCTCGGGGCCTTCGCTGGGGGATGTGCGCACTGAGCTGGACGACTGGCTGGTTGCAGGCGACAGTACCGCGCACGCGCCCCCTATCAGCTTTACCCGCGTGACTCTGCAGAGCGCCGGAATCGGTGAAGGAACCGCTCTGCCCGCCGCAGCCGGACAATCCGACCGACCGCCCCCGGCAACGACCGACCCGGGCGCGCTTCACCTCTTTGCCGAGTTTGCCTTTGCCGAAAACCGGAATGAAACCGGAAACAGCTCCATAATTTCGGCCTCCGAGGCCCTTGACCGCCTGCAGCTTCTTGCCTGGGAGCGCTTGGGTGAAGCGCGCGCCGGACCCGACAGCGATCCTCTCCGCTTTCCCGGCCTGGCCACCCTGACGCTGAGCGCTGGCGCGCGGCAGGTACACCTTCCCACCCTGGCCACAACAGAGGCGAGTGCGCAGAGCGCCCGTCCCGGCGGCGCAGGCAAGGACGAGCTGGATCTTTCGAATCTCTATAGTGGTGAGGGGCTTCTGGGAGGCGGGCCGATCCCCGACCGGATCGATGCGCTGTTGGTGCCCGCAGCCGAAACCGAGGCCATTGCCGAGCTCGCCGCGCGGCTGGGACTCGAGAGCACCGGGATCGCCATTCCGATCGCAAAGCGGCCCGAAGAGATCGAATCCGCGGCCCAGGAGCCCACTCTGGTGCTGGCCGGGACTGATCATCCGCTGATCGCGGAGCTCTCCGACAGCGGTCGCGCCCGACCCGATACGCTGCCGCCCGGTCATGGCCTGATCGAGGTCGTGCCCGAGGCTTTCGGCGACAAAGCCGCGCTTCTGGCGACGGGGCCGGACTCCGAGGGTGCAGCGCGCGCACTTCGCCGCCTGGCCGAGATCTTTCCCTTTGTCGGCCGCCGCGAGGAGGGCGCCCCGACGTTCGACGATGTGGAGGCCGCGCTGTGGGGGTCGCTCTCGGGCTACACCCCTGCGGGCCAGGCCGCAATCGGGCTCTACAAGCTGGACCGGATCGTGGCCGGGCTGATCGAGGAGGGAATCGAGGTGGCCGAGGCCGAGGTTCTGCTCTCGGTCGAGAAGGTCGAGGCCGAACTCGCCGATCTGGTGCGGGCGCGGATGGGAGCGCTGGGCGCTGACGCCATTGGGGTCACGCTCGACAACCGCGATGTGCAGCGGGCCGACACACTCTTCGACGACCGTTTTGTGGTGCCCTCCGAGGTTGCGGCCCTGCGGCAGGAGATCGAACGGATTTTGCCGGGGATTGAGGCGGGGGAAGGGGTTCGGATCGCGGCCCGCATCTCGGAGCCTCCGCAGGTGCGACGCGCGCTCGAAGACGAGATCCGCAGCCATCTGATTGCAGCCGGAGCCGACCCCGAACGCACAGATGTTCAGGTGTTGTCCGCCTTCAAGCAGGGATTTTCGTGGCTCCGTGAATCGGTGACGCCCCGGTTGGCCGCGTCCGAGATCGGCGAAATCACAATTGAATTTCTGCGCAACGATCCTCCCGCAGAATGGCCGCAGCAGGCAATTCATACACCGGTTCGCTGGCTGCATGAAATCTTTCCAATCGATGAAATTATGGCCCGGGATCTGGGAATTGAGGCTGACCGGATCCGCTTCCGCATGGTCGAGAGCGGGCCGACCTACCGGGTTCACGCCACCGCACCCGATAGACGGTCGATTCTGGACGAGACCTTCGACCCGGTGCAGCTTCTGCGCCCCTACCTCGACCGCTTCCGCGACTATGAACAGGTGCGCGTCACCACCGGCTGGCTGACCGCGATTGCCGGTGCCGATACCCTTGCGCATCGGCGTATCGTGACCGATCCGGAGTGGTTTTGGGATCGCTTTCAGGCACGCACCCTGCCCGCCATCTACGATCATGTCATGGAACTGCACGAGGGACTTCCGCGCGGGGGCGGCGCCGATGCCCCCTTCTTCGGAACGCTGACCGTTGAACTGGCGCTGAGCGAGCCCGATTACCGGCTGAATATAGACAACGAAATTGTGGCGCCGATGGACGCCCTTCATGAAGAGATCTACTTCGGCACCATCGAGTTTTTCGACATGATCGGTCGCAATTCGCGAGGCCAGGGCCTGAACTGGCCAGGTCGCATTATTCCGATCATGCGGCCCCGGGGCGATGGCGAGGCCGGGTGGGGGCGCATCACCCTGACCGGCTTTGCCACAAGTCGTCCGGCGGTTGTTGTGCGTTATGTGACGCGCGACGGGGAACGGGGCGAACGTCGGCTCGACATTCCCAGGGTGCAGATGGAGCGGCCCAGCCTGCGGCGCGTTGTGGTGGCGCCCACGTCGCCCTCTCTCGCGCGACTGGAGCTCTGGACCCGGGCAGACACCGAGCGCGATGAACGCAAGGCGCTGGTGCGGCTGGCTCCGCCCCGGACAGTCGATACGCAGATGATTTCGGCAGAGCAGGTGGCCGCGACCGTGGCCAACCTGGGAGAGCTGCGCGAGGCGGGACTGTATGCAGATGCGCTGGCCTGGGAGGATGTGGGCGAAGTTGCGGTACACGTGGAGTGGCCGGCCGAGCGCGACACCCTCTTCTTCGGGGCCGCCCCCACACCAATGAGCCCCTCGCCCGATTCCGCGGCCCCCCGCATGACCGCCCTTCTTCCTGCAAATGGCGTTCCCCGTCCTCATCCCGCCTGGCAGGATCTGGTGCCCGAGGGATGGCGCTACAGCGGCCAGGATCTTGTGCAGTGGGATACACCCATGCCCCCGCCCGAGGGTCACCGGATTCTGGCACAGATGGCGCATGCATTCGCCGAAGCGCGCATGTACAAAGCCGGCGAAAGCTATCTGGGCCGCACTACCTGGGCTATGGATCTGACTGCCCCGATCGATGCCACCCACTGGTCGCGCATCAAGGCCACAACCTTCAAGCCGACCGTCATCTATTCGGCGCGCCAGCACGCCAACGAGGTCTCCTCCACAAGTCATGTATTGCGTCATGCAGAGCTTCTGCTGACCGATTCCATTCAGCGCAACCGCCTGAACAAAGTCAACGTTGTCATTCATCCCTTTACCAATCCCGATGGCGCGCAGCTTGCCTACGATCTCTACCGGATTACGCCGGACTATATTCTGCATGCGGGCTACCTGGGTTCGCTCGGCATGGACGTAAGCGCGGGCGGCGGCGATTTTCCGATCTATCCCGAATCGCAGGTGCGCAGACGATTGTGGGATCTGTGGCTGCCCGACATCTTTCTCAATCCGCACGGGTACCCCAGTCATCAGCTTGTACAACTCTTTTCGGAATTCAGCGGACTTGTGCGCCGCGGCCGCGTCACCGAACGCAACTGGGGCCTCAACAAGGGCTGGTTCATGCCGGGATTCGGCTATATCGACAGCCCCGATTTTCCCCGCCACCGCGACGCCGCCTTCCGGATTCGCGACTACATTACACGTGCAATCAATGCAAACCCCGATGTCTTCGCAATGAATCAGCGCAACTACGACCGCTACCGTCGCTACGGCGCAGAGTGGGACCCCGACGTCTATCGGCTGCCGATGGTGGACAGCGTTTTGATCGAGATGCCGCTGAAGGGATCAAGCGGTGTGGGCGGAGGCGGCTACGATCCCCGCATTACCATCTGGAGTGGCATCACCGAAGCTCCCGACGAAACCGCCTACGGCCCCTGGATGGAGCTGGTCGCCAGGGCGGGCCTGTCGTGGGATCAGGCAATTCTGGACTACCTCTACGACGGCGACCACCAGGTGGAGCGGAGCGGTTCGGCTTTCCGGGGCGGAGTGACGCTGCGCATGACGCGGGCGAGGCCGCCGAAGGATGAGGCAGAGGCGAACGGGACAGGGTAGATCGTTCCCCTGCGATTCTGCGCGGATTTTGGATACGCATTGCGCGGACCGCATGCTGTTTCGGAACAAAACGCCCAAATGTTCTGCGACAACTGCGCGCCACGGGGGCCGAAATATGCGCACTGACAATCACGGTCGGGCGTCGTCATGGTTGGCTCACTCCACCACCCTCTCCACGCCCGCCCGCACCTTGCGAACCAGATCCTCGTCCTTTTCGGTGAGGCCGCGCACCGAGATCACAATGTGGGGGGAGACGCGGATGCGAACCCAGCTCTCGATGGCGCTGTCCGATTCCTTGAGCCGCTGGCGGGCGCGCGCTTCCAGGATGGCCAGGAGTTTGACGATGTGGATGGCACGGCTGCGGGTGATTCCGGGATCCAGGGCAGGCGAGTCGTGGAGAAACCGGGGTTCTTCTCGTACGATGGGGGAGGGGACAGGATGCTCCCCGGCTTCCGGGCTCCCTTCCGCGACGGGTGGCATCGAGCCGGAAACGGCACTCTTCGGCCTGGGGCGGAGCGGCGGCGGGGAGCCCACCGGCGCGTATAACTCCAGGGGTGCGTCATCGGCTTCGCCTTCCACTTCCCCTGCGGCACCCCACCCACCCGCGGCACCATCCTGGACCGTGTAGGGAAGTGAATCGTCGCGGGGCCCCAGGGTCGATTTTCCATCATGGACATCTCGCGCTCTGCCCTGCGAGCCGGCTGCATCGGCTTCGGCCTCACCTGGGCCATCGTCCTCGAACGGGGCCCTGAGCCCGACCCGGCCAGAATCCTTTCCGGAAGGGCGGCGACGCCCGGACGGATGGACAGCGGACGGCTTTCCCTCGCCGGATCCTGGATCCCCGTCCCTCTTGGCAGCGGGAGCCCGCCGACGCTCCGACTCTGCTGCAGCCCTGTCGCGGCTATGAGATCCTTGCGTTGCGCCAGCTTCAGGCCGCCTTCGGTCGTCCCGGATGATCCCGGGCTTCCCCTGGCGAAGAATCCCGCCAATTCCGGGCTTCGGCGGGTGCGGACTGACAGAGGGCTTGGCAGCGTACTGCGAGCGACCGAACTCGGACTGCAGGCGGGCGCGCAACTTCGCACTCCGCTCCTCAGCCCGCAGGAAGAAGCCCTCTCCCGCCTTCCCCTTCCCCTCTTTCCCCGAGGCGAGCGCCATCAGCTCGTCGGTCACGGGAATGCGACCGGCGGCCACCTCTGCAACCAGTCCGGCCGGCACCTGTGCGAAGAAAGTGCCGAGATCGCTCAGCGTCACCGGCGACACGACCCCCTCGTCTTCGGCCGCGCGCACCCGGCGAATCAGGAGCAGGCGATCCAGAAAGAGTTGCGGATAGCGCGTGCGTCGTCCCCGACGGCCCACCTTCGGCAGCAGTCCTTCCTGCACGTAGTAGGCGATCGTGCGGCGGTCGAATCCGGATTCGCGCTCTAGCTCGTTGGCCGTGTAGCTCTTCATGATTTTCCTCGTCCTGTCGTCTTCTGAAAAGATACTGTTGACTTTCTGGTGAAAACCGGTTACTGTTCAATACTGGTCATTCACTGTCAATCAAAGGGAGACGACATCATGGACCACGTCAAGGCCATCCTCTCGGCGCTCACGCCCGGAGAACCCAAAGCCCACGAGGGACTCGCCATCATTCCCCTCACCACCCCGAACGAGAGCGCGCTCCGCTACATCCTCATGGACGATGGCGTGAAAAACGATCTCATCACCATCCGCGAGATCTCCGAGGGCGGAAGCGTTCCCGAGCTCACCATCGAGAACCGCTCGCCCGATCCGCTACTGGTCGTCGATGGCGAAGAGATGGTGGGCGCGAAGCAGAACCGGGTCGCCAACCTCACCATGCTTCTCAAGGGCGCGGCGACAACCAACATTCCGGTGTCGTGCGTCGAGGCGGGGCGCTGGTCGTACAATCGGCGCACCTTCACCGTCAGCAATCACATGCAGGATGTGCGCAGCCGGACCAACAAGCTGAGGAATGTACGCGAGGCGCGGCGACGGGAAGGTGCCCCGCGATCGGATCAGGGACAGATCTGGCAGGCGCTCGCCCGGGAATCGGTGGCCTATAGCGCCCCCTCGCCGACCGGCGCCATGAAGGACATCTTCGATCGCCACGCCGACGCGCTCAACCGCTTCGTGGAGTCGCTGCAACCTGGGAGCGACCAGATCGGAGCAGTCTTTTCGATGGGGAATGGTCACTTCGGATTGGATCTCTTCGACAAGCCCGCCACCTTCGCCAGCTTCTTTCCCAAGCTCCTGCGCAGCTACGGGCTCTACACGCTGCGTCCCGGCGGCAGGTCCAACGACGAGGGCACCGTCGATCATGCAAAGGCCTTCATTCGCACGGTGGTCGAGGCCGGGCACAGCGAGCACCCGGCGGTCGGTCTGGGACGCGACATCGGCATTCTCGGCTCGGGAGTGGTGGCCGGCGGACTGATGCACGACGACACCCTGGTACATCTGACCGCGTTCGCGGAGCCCCGGCGTCGCGAAGAGAACGATCCCCGGTCTGGCCGGTATGCGCCCTATGCGCGCCGTCGCGACAGCCTGCGCCGCCGCTACGAGAAATAGGAGGAACAGGAGGACAATCGCCGCCACGGGCGCACCGCGGCGCACAAGCGAACAGCCAATCCTCTGTCAGGAGAACAGTCAGGTAATGAAGGAAGGAAGAAGAAGGGTGGAGCCGGAGGGGCAGCAGACGGGGCCGGGGGTGCCGCACCCCAACATGGGGCAGATGGTTCGCCATCCGGGCGGGCCCTGGCGGATCTGCCTGCCGAATGGCGAATGGGCCGACCTCTCCGACCGCGAAGCGTACGAACTGCTGTCGGGGAACAGGATATCGCCCGAAGAGTGGGACGCGATCAATGCAAGGTTGGATGCCGAGGAGGCAAAGCTGGAGGCCGAATCGAGGGACTTGCCCCAACCGGATGGAATCGACACAACTCGAGGAGAACGCAACCGATGAATATCTTCAGAGCGGTCGCCTGGGCGCGCACCCGGATTGGCACCGGTCGAAGAATCACTCTGCCCGCGGCTCTGGCCGAACGGGCGCGACTGCGCGAGGGCGACAGCGTGGAGATCCGCCTCGAAGAGAGCGCATCGGGCAAAACCCAGATCATCATCCGCAAGGAAGAAGAGGACGCATGACGAATCCACCCAGTCCCCCCGATACCATCTTCGGCAAGATCGTGCGCGGCGAAATCCCCAGCGACCTCCTCTACAGCGACGACCTGGTCACCGCCTTCCGCGACATCAATCCTCTCACCCCCACCCACATCCTGGTGGTGCCGAACCGGGCGATTCCCACTCTGGCCGACGTCGCCCGCACCGATGAGGCGGTCCTGGGCCGCATGTTGCGCGTGGCCGCCGACCTTGCCGCCGCCGAGGGCATCGCCGAAGACGGCTATCGCATCATCATCAACTGCCGCGACCATGGCGGCCAGGAGATCTACCACCTGCACCTGCACCTGTTGGGCGGCCGAGCTGTGGGCCCGATGGTGGGGGGTGGGCGAAAGAGGGGGTAATCGCAGGCTGATCTGCGCGCCGGCGGTCGCCGCAAAATCGTTGACGATTCCCGTGGGATCTCATTCGGGACTATGTTGCTTCCATGAGAACCATGATCGACGAGATCAGGCGGCCCCGGCGCGCAGTGCATCCCGACAGAGCGGAACCGGATCGCTGTGGAAAGGTTCGACACCGCACCCCGGCCAGCGGAGGGGGGATCGCCCTGTGCACAAGATGGTCGTGGCGTGTCCCGATCCCCACATTGAGCGCTGGTATCTGGCAGATCCACAATCCTCCCACACCCTGACCCCCAACTCCCCACTCCAGTCATGACCACCTCCTCGTCCAACATCGTCATTCACCCCGTTACGCCCACGATCGGCGCCGAGATCGACGGCGTTGACCTGGCCACGCTGACCGACGCCGATTTCCGCACAATTCACGACGCCCTCATGGCGCATGGCGTCCTCTTCTTTCGCAACCAGGAGCTGCCGATTGATCGGCACAAGGCATTCGGCGCCCGCTTTGGCGAACTCGTCGCCCACCCCAACGACCCCGGCGTCGACGGGCACCCCGAGGTAATGCCGATTCATGCCGATCACAGCTCCCGGCGCGTGGCCGGCGAACAGTGGCACTCCGATGTTTCGTGCGATTCGCATCCGCCCATGGGTTCAATTCTGCGCCTGCACACAGTGCCCGACAGCGGCGGCGACACTCTCTTCGCCAGCATGTATGCGGCCTGGGATGCGCTCTCGGAGCACATGCAACAATATCTGGATGGCCTGACCGCAGTGCACGATGGCGGCCCCTACTATCGCGAGACAAACCGCCTGATCGGGCGCGACGATGGCGGACGCGCCTACCCCTCGGCCGAACATCCGGTGGCGCGCACCCATCCGGTCACCGGTCGCAAGGCACTCTTCGTCAACTCCATGTTCACACAATACATTGTGGGAATCCCGCCCGCCGAGAGCCGCGCCATCCTTGCCTTCCTCTATGAACACATGGCCCGCCCCGACTTCCAGTGCCGCTTTCGCTGGCGCCCCAACTCGGTCGCGCTCTGGGACAACCGCTGCACCCAGCACCATGCCCTCTGGGACTACTGGCCCGCCACCCGATCGGGGTACCGTGTCACGATTCGGGGCGAGCGGCCGGAGTGAGACGGCAGGGATTGCGCAGGGTTTGCACAAGAGAAAAAAGGGGAACGACGACGCGGCTCACGCGGCAACCCGTTCGGCAAGCCTGCACTCCCCCGTAGCGCCCACGGCGGCGCTGGCGCCCCTGGCAGTTCGTGCAAACACCGATGCACGAACCGCTGGGTCCGTTCCGGACCACAGGGGTGGCACGGCGCGGGGTTGCATGGACCGGTTTTCTGGCCGTTTCGGCTACCGAAACACAACTTTTACAGATGCGGCCCGAGTGCGAGATTCATGACTCCATGCATCGCGCAGCTCTGTTCTTTCCACGCGCCCGATCCTTATGTGTCATGGATACTCTCAATTTGGGTGATTATGCACAAAAGTTGCTTTGGTATATGATTCCCTCAATTTTAAAGTTGTAATTCCCCCGCCTCACCCCCCACACAGCTCCACCGCCTGCGCCAGCGCGCCGATCGGATCGTCGCTGCGGGGAATGAACTCGTGGGCCATGTAGCCGCTGAAGCCGGTGCTTCGGATGGCGCGCGCAATCGCCGGGTAAAAGAGCTCCTGGCTCTCGTCAATCTCGGCCCGGCCCGGCACGCCGCCGGTGTGGTAGTGGGCAATCCATTCGCGCGCATCGGTGAGGGTGCGGATAATGTCACCCTCCATGATCTGCATGTGATAAATGTCGTAGAGGATGCGCACCCGGGGCGAATCGATGGCGCGGATAATCTCCAGTGCGTACGGCATGCGGTCGCCGATATAGTCCAGATGGCCGCCCGCCTTGGAGTTCAGCACCTCGACCAGAATGGTCACGCCCTCGGATTCGGCGATGGGGGCGCAGGCGCGCAGACAATCGATTGAATTGGCGATTGCGGCGTTGTCGGACATTCCGCGGCGGTTGCCGAAGAAGCAGATCACATTGGGAACTCCCGCGCGCGCTGCCCGGGGAATGTGCCGCTCGAAGGCGCCAATGATCGCGGCGTGATTGCGCGGTTCGTTGAGGCCGTCCTCGATGGTGCCGGCCGCCACATCGCCGCACGAGACAACCAGGCCGTGATCGTGCGCGACCGTCCATTCGGCGGGCGTGAGCAGGTCGATGGCGGGCAGACCGATACGCGCGACCGACGCACAGAACTCGGGCAGGGGAATTTCCTCGAAGCACCAGCGCGCAACCGACTGGCGAAGGCCGTCCTGCGCGGCCGGAGAGCCGAACCCGGGAAGCTCCCCGGCTGCGTCCTGCGCGCGATCAGCCTCCTCGGCCCCTGCACGCGGAAGGAACCCCAGCGAGGCGACGCCGGTCGCCAGCAGCGCCTGACGGCGGGTCAGATTGGACATGATCGAATGCCGAAGCCTTTCTTCCCGAATGATCGCTCTACCCAGGGGGAATCGCTGTTTCCAGGACCGCGCTCCCACCGCATGGAATGGATGCTACGGCCCGGCCCCAAGTCCTGCAAATCGGCCCTCGCGCCCCCCGTCCCCGACCCCCGCCGTCCCCCCTCGGTCCGGCCACCCGATCTGCGCCCCCGGCACCGAACTACGTTGCGGCAGAGCCACCGGAGGCCTACTCTGTCGGGGATTCGCTCCCGCACATGACCGCAACCCGAACCGGACGCACCCCGGAACACCCGCATGAAACGACGAAGGGCCATCGGAATCCTCGGAGGAGTCGCGGGCGGCCCCCTCCTTGCGCCTCCCGACGAGCTCGAAAGCCTCCTGGAGTGGGCTCTCGGCGTCCGCAACCCGGCCCGGCGCCCCCCACCCGCCGACCCGTCTCCCGCCCGGGGCGATTCGACCGCATCTGCACCCACCCTCACCCCCGAGCGGGCGCGCGCCATGGAGGCGCTGGCAGCGGCAATCATTCCCGCCACCCCCGATTCCCCCGGTGCCGACGAGGCCGATGTGACCGGCTTCGTGACCGCGCTGGTCGAGGGCTGGCTTGACGACGATGAGCGCGACCTCTTTTTGCAGAGCCTCGACGCCGCGGACCGGGTCAGTCGCACGCGCTTCGGCGTCCCCTTCGCCGCGCTGGCTCCGGCCGACACAGTCCAGCTTCTCGAGGAGTGGGACGAAGAGGCGGCCACCCGGAGCGTCGCTTCGGATTCATCGTCCGCAGTCGATCTTCACACCATCCGGCGCTTTACCCTCGCCGCCTACTTCACCTCCGAGGCGGGACTGGCCGCCCTGGGTCACCGCACCGTCTTTGCCACCTTCGAGGGATGTGTGCCGCTGGCGCAGCCACCAGATCCAGTCGAGGGCAATGCACAGCCGGGTCCGGCTCTCACCCGCAGCTCGCCACGCGCCCCCACTCCCCCGGTCCCCACCCGCTCATGATCTCTCGCCGCGCCCTCTTTCACATTCACCCGCGCCGTCAGGAGTACGATGCGATCGTGGTGGGTTCGGGCATGTCGGGCGGCTGGGCGGCCAAGGAGCTCACCGAGCTGGGCGCGCGCGTTCTGGTCCTCGAGGCGGGCCCGATGGTCGTTCCCGAACGCGATTACGCCGAACACCTTCCCCCCTACGAGATGCCCTTCCGCGGCTGGAACGATCGCAAGGCGCTGGCCCGCGATCAGCCGATCCAGCGGCAGTGCTACGCCTGCGACGAGGTGGCGCGCAAGTTCTTCATCAACGACAACGAACACCCCTATACAACCGACCCCGATTCGCCCTTCCTCTGGATTCGCGGACGCCAGGTGGGTGGACGGTCGATCATGTGGGCGCGGCAGTGCTACCGGCTCAGCGATCTGGACTTCGAGGCCAATGCGCGCGACGGCTTCGGGGTGGACTGGCCGATCCGCTACGCCGATCTCGCTCCCTGGTACGATCATGTCGAGGCCTTTGTGGGCATCAGCGGTCGGGCCGAGGGGCTGGCGCACCTTCCCGATGGCGTCTTTCTGCCCCCCATGCAGATGACCTGCGTGGAGGAACATCTGCGCGACACGATCGACGCCGCCTTCGGAGGCACGCGCCGCATGACGATCGGCCGCACCGCCGTCCTGACCCGCGATCACCGTGGCCGCCGCGCCTGTCACTACTGCGGTCCCTGTCATCGCGGCTGCCGCACCCGCAGCTACTTCAGCTCGCTCAACGCCACCCTGCCCGCCGCCCAGGCAACCGGGCGCATGACACTGCGTCCGAACAGCATTGTGCCCGAACTGCTCCGGGATCCCCGGACCGGACGGGTGACCGGCGTGCGCGTCATCGATCGCGAATCGCGCGAAGAGAGCGTTTTTCGCGGACGGGTGGTCTTCCTGGCGGCTTCGGCGCTCGAATCGACCCGAATTCTGCTCAACTCGAAGTCGGCCGACTTCCCCGACGGCCTCGCCAACTCCAGCGGCGCTCTGGGCAGATACCTCATGGACCACATGATGTGCGACGACACCCGGGCCGTCTTCGAGGGCTGGGAGGACCGCACCACGCGCGGCCGGCGCCCCAATGGCATCTATATCGCGCGCTTCCGCAATGTGACCGAACCCGCATCGGACTTTGTGCGCGGCTACGGCTTTCAGGGCAGCGCCATGCGCACAGGCTGGGGGCGGGGGAATGCAATGCGCGGATTCGGCGCCGATTTCAAGCGCGAGCTGCTGCGCCCCGGCCCCTGGGAGTTTCGTCTGCATGCCTTCGGCGAATGTCTGCCCCGCGCAGAGAACCGGGTCGCTCTCGACCCCGAACAGGTCGATGCATGGGGAATCCCGACCCTGCAGATCCACTGCGCCTGGGGCGAGAACGAACACGCCATGATGCGCGACGCCGTCGAGGAGGCGGGCGCCATGCTCGATGCCGCCGGGGGTCGCGAGATCGTTCTGCAGCGCGAAATGGCGCCTCCGGGGCTGGCCATTCACGAAATGGGAACAGCCCGCATGGGGCGCGATCCCGCAAGCTCCGTCCTCAATGCGCACAACCAGGCGTGGGATGTGCCGAACCTCTATGTCGTCGATGGCGCCGCCATGACATCGGCCGGCTGCCAGAACCCGTCGCTGACCTATATGGCGCTGGCCGCCCGCGCAAGCCACCACGCCGTGTGGGCATCGCGCCGGGGCGAGATCTAGCGGGCACCCCGATCTTGCCTGCCGCGCCCGATCCCTTTCACCTGAACCGGTCCCTGCCTGCATGACACTTCGCCCCATTCGCCCACCCTGCCGCGCGGCCCCGGCCCGTTCCTCTCTTTGGCCGCGAAGCGCCCCGTCCGCGATTGCATTTGTTGTGTCGCTGGTCCTTGTGGCCCTGTCTGTTACGCCCCCGGCCAGCCACGCCCAGGGAGCCTACCCCGCTGCCACGCATGGCGGCAACTACATGCACAACTTCTACTTTCCGCCGGCGCCCTCGTCGTCGCCCTGGTACCCCGCGTGGCACCCCGATGGCGAGCGGGTTGCGGTTGCCATGAGCGGGTCGATCTGGGAGGTGGACGTTGCATCGGGCGATGCCTTCGAGATTGTGCATGGCCCCGGGTATCTCTCTTCGCCCAACTATTCCCCCGACGGGTCATGGCTGCTCTACACGGTGGACGACGGCGGCGGCACCATCGATCTCGAGGTCATGAATCTTGCCAGCGGCGTGCGTCACCGCCTCACCGAGGGCGAACACCTTCATGTCGATCCGCGCTTTTCGCCCGACGGCGACCGCATTGCCTATGTCACCACCGCCCCGAGCGGCTACTTCAATGTAGAGATTCGGCCCTTTGCCGATGGTGCCTGGATCGGCCCGGCGCTGGCCGTAACTTCGGATTTCTTCTTCGGGCGCAATCGTCTCTACTTCGGCCCCTGGGACATGCACATCTCGCCGGCCTGGCTGCCGAATGGTGAAGAGCTGCTGTTGGTGTCCAACCGCGACGTGGCGCTGGGAAGCGGGAATGTGTACAGGGTTCCGGCGCGCACGAATGGCATCGACGAACGACAGGTTGTGCTGGCCGAACAGACACTCTACCGCACGCAGCCGCACGTCTCGTACGACGGCAAACGCTTTGTCTATTCCTCGACTGCGGGGTCGGCCGATCAGTATCAGAATATCTATGTACAACCCACGGTCGGCGGCGAGCCCTACAAGATGACCTTCTTCGAGTTCGACGCCTTCCATCCGCGCTGGTCGCCCGACGCCGAGTGGATCGCCTTCGTGGCCAACGAGGGGGGATTGCCGCAACTCCATCTGCTGGAGGCCAATGGCGGCAAGCTGCGTCGCGTCGAGATCCTTGAGCGGCACTGGGCCCGGCCGACCGGAACGCTTGCGGTCACCACCACCGACGAAGAGGGCAACGTGGTGGCCAGCCGCATCCACCTGACCGCCTCCGATGGCGGATTCTACGCGCCCACCGATGCCTATGCGCGGGTCAGTCGCGCAGGCGACCGGATCTTTCACCACCCCGGATCCTTTGTCGTGGATCTGCCCGCAGGCGAAACCGAATTGACCGTGGTGCGCGGATTCGAGACCACCCCGGTTACACTGGCCGTGCAGGTACGCGCCGGCGACACCACAACATTGTCCGTTGCCCTGGAGGAGATCTCCGACCTGTCGGACCGGGGCTGGTTTTCGGGATCGACGCATGTTCACATGAACTATGCCGGCAACTTGCGCAACTCGCTTGCCAATCTCATGATGATGTCGGCTGCCGAGGATCAGGATGTTGTCGCCGAACAGGTTGCCAACAAGGACAATCGCGTCCTTGACCATCAGTACTGGCTGCCCGGCGGAGGCGCGCACCCCCTCTCCGAACCGGACCATCTGCTTGTGGTCGGCCAGGAATACCGTCCCTCCTTCTTCGGCCATGTGTTCATGTTCAACCACCGCGAGCATCTGATCGCGCCCTATGCCATGGGATACGAGGGCACGGCGATCGGAAGCTTCTATCCAAGCAACACCGACATGTTGCTCAAGGCCAGAGCCCAGGGCGCCACAACCGCCTATGTGCATTCCTTTTACAATGGCGATCCGCTGCAGGGCGATCTGGGCGGCGCCAAGGGGTTTATTGTCGATGCCGCGCTGGCCGTCGCCGATGCAGTGGAGTGGTCCACGCCGCAGGATGGATGGCCGCCTGTCTATGCAGTATGGAGCAATGACATTCGCACAACCGTGGTCGGGGGCGAGGACTCGATCTCAAGCCTGCATGCAACGCCCCTGCTGGGCTCCATGCGAAGCTATGTGCGCACCGCCGACGGCACCCTGACCGCCGATGGCTGGTTCCGGGGGCTGCGCGATGGCCACTCCTTTGTGAGCTCGGGGCCGCTGATCGAATTTTCGGTGGGCGGACGGGGCCCGGGCGAAGAGCTCAATCTTGACGAAGCCGGCCCCGTGCAGCTCGTGGGCCGGGTCTGGAGCGTGGTTCCGGTGGAGCGGGTCGAGCTGGTGGCCGGGGGCGAGGTGGTGCGCAGTTGGCAACCCACCGGCGACCGCAAATCGCTGGTCATCGACGAACCCTTCGAGATTGCCGGGAGCGGGTGGGTGCATCTGCGGGTCGAGGGCGCACGCGCCGATCGTCATCCATTCGACACAACGTATCCGCAAGCCTTTACCAACCCGGTGTGGATCCAGGTGGCGGGGCAGCCGATTCGCAGTGCCGAGGCCGCCGCGTATGCACTGCGCTGGATCGACAAGCTACAGGCCATGGCCGATAGCTGGCCTGGGTGGCGCTCCGAGCGCGAGCGGCAGCATGTCTTTGCCCAGTTTGAGGCGGCGCGCGAGGTGTACCGGCGGCGTGGGGCCGAGGCGACGGACGCGACAACCCTCGAGGCGCTGGAGCCGGGTCAGGAGCGCCGTGGGCCATCGCTGCCGTACCCAACCCTCGTGCCGCAGGCCAGTGGCACCGGCGAGGTTCTGCAGGCCATCAGTCCGGTTTCAGATCAGGTGGCTTGGATCAGTGGTCATGGCGGCGTGATTGTGCGTACCCGCGATGGCGGCGCGCAGTGGGAACGGATTCGCACACCCGGTGGCGATTCGCTCCAGTTCCGGGATATCCATGCCTTTTCGTCGCGCGCAGCGGTGGCGCTGACCGCAGGAACCGGGTCGGCCTCGCGCATCTACCGCACCGCAGACGCCGGCGCAGAGTGGACGCTCGCCTTTCTGATGACTGAACCGCAGGGCTTCCTGGACTGCCTCGATTTCTGGGATGCCAGCCGCGGCTTTGCCTATGGCGATTCCTTCGATGGCGCTCCCTACATTCTGGTGACCGGCGACGGGGGCCGAAGCTGGAGGCGGGTCGAGGCCGGGGCCATGCCGGAGGCGAATGAGGGCGAGGGAGGATTCGCGGCCAGCGGCACCTGCGCGCGCACCGGCGATGGCGGTCACGGCTGGATCGGAACCGGAGCCAATGGATCGGCGCGCATTCTGACCACCGCAGACTACGGCGCCACCTGGAGCGCGATTCCCGTGCCGATGGCGACGGGCGCGACGGCGGGGATCTTTACCCTGGCGGTCGATGCGGGCCGTCCGGTGATGGCGCTCGGGGGCGATCTGGGGCGTGCCGACGAGGTGTTGGAGATCAATGCGGCAACATCGTCCGATGGCGGCCAAAGCTGGACCGCGACCTCTTCGGCGCCCATTCCGGGGGCCATCTATGGAAGCGCCTCCGGTGGAGCCTTCGGAGCGCGGCGCGTGGTGGCGGTGACACCCTCGGGATCCGCCTTTACCGCAGAGATGGGTGCACGCTGGTACCCGCTTCCGGAGCTGAGCGCCTGGGCGGTCGCCTTTGCCGGGAACGGCCGCACAGGATGGGCGGCGGGGAGCGAGGGGCGGATCTGGCGGATTGAGTGGTAGGGCGGGAGGGCTCCGGTCGGCATTCGATGTTGTTTTCGGCGAGTGTTCGATTTTGTGGTCTGCGTGGCGAATAAGCCTCGGAAATTTCAGCCATTGAGAGCATGAAACCCGGAACCGAATTCGGGGGGTGATTCGGGCAAGATTGCATACGATTAGCACCTGCCACACTCGCGGCTCGTATGGTGTGGGGGCACCCGCGCTAGCAGGCCACCGGCACTTTCAGCCTTGTATGCCAGCATCGCCGTGAGGGCGCCCCACTGCTGTTCACTAATGGACCGGGCCAAGCGCGGTTCCGCATCATGTTCTTTGTCTGCAAGTCCTCGACGGTCCAGGAGGCAGCTACGCGCTTCACGAGGTCGGCGGTCAGCTCATGCAACGCCCCCTTCTCGCGCTCGCGGACTCTCTGCCACTCGCGGGCCAGCTCAGCTTTCCGCTTCTGGCGGTTCCGGCTCCCGCGCTGGGCTTTGCTCAATCGGCGCTGATGGCGCTTCAGCTCGCGCCGGTCCAGCTTCACACCGGGGATCGTCTCGCCGGTAGACAAGGCGACGCGGGCGGATATTCCGAGGTCCATGCCGACCATCGGGCGCGAATCCGGCGCGATTTCCGCCAGTCGCTCACAGACGAATTGGACCTTCACGCGGCGGGGGTGCGGACGATGCGCACGAGTCTGATCGCGCCCTCGGGGATGCCACCACGGAACCAGATGTGACCTACGCCCTTGACGGTGATCCAGCACCACTTGCCGTTCGTCCGCACTCTCGGGCATGGCATCTCGAACGACCGGATACCGCGATGGGCGTTCTTGAATCGTGGGAAGCCGCCGCGCTTGAAGTATCGCTTGTGGGCCCGATCCAGCCGTTGGAGCGTGCTACGCTGGGCATGAGCTGGGAACCGCGATCATTCGGGCGAGCGGCGCGCTTGCGTGAGAATCTTGCACTGGTCGTAGAAGGTCGTGGACTTCTGCTCTTTCGCCCATGCATGTTTCCGGCGATGCAGGGCAATATTCCACAGCCACGTTGGCCGAGCAAGTCGGCAAGATTCGCGTGCCCGGCTCGCGACAGGTACGCCTTGCGCGACTCCGTACGAACGATAGATTCAATCGCCGAGGCCATCGATACGACTTTACCGGTGGTAAATGCCGGGTAGCGGGGTGGCCACCCCGTCCGGCACACTCCGTAATAGTAGCGGAATTCGCGCATTAGCGCAAGTCTCTGTCTACCCATCGGTATAAGCCCCAATCCTTTCACCCCAATCCCTTCACCCCCAACCGGGAGATCTTCGATCATGACCGTTCGCAAAACCCTGGCCGCCTTCGACGAGGTCGTTCGCGGCACGCGCGCCCTTCTCGAGGCCGTTCCCGAAGACCGCCTCTCCTGGCGTCCCCATGCACGATCCTGGACCCTGGGCGAACTCGCGTCGCATATGGCCAATCTTCCCAACTGGACAGTGCCCACCCTGGCCGATTCCGAGTACGACATCGCGCCGCCCGATGGGAGCGGTCCCCCACCGCTGCCCGCCCACAAGACCATTGCCGAGCTCATGGCTGCACTGGACCAGAGCACAACCGCCGCCCGCTCCGCCATTGAGGCCTGCTCGGACGACGACCTCGCCGCACCCTGGACGATGCTGCTCGGGGGCGAGCCGCGCTATACACTGCCCAAGGCCGTCGTGTTGCGCACATTCATTCTCGACCACCTGATCCACCACCGGGGCCAGCTTGGAGTCTATCTGCGCCTGCTCGATATTCCGGTCCCCCAGCTCTTCGGGCCCACCGCCGACTTCCCCCACATGTAAGCGGTCGCAGTCTCGCCGCTCCCGGTGCGCGTCCGACCCGCTTCACGAGCCGCCAGCCCCATGATCTCATCCACCCGGGAGCCTGCGCGCTCCACTCCCCCTCCCGCATTCGCTCCCGAGCGCTTCGAGCTCCTCACCTTCGACTGCTACGGCACGCTGATCGACTGGGAGGTCGGGATCATTGACGCCGTACGCTCCATCTGTGCAGGGCGCGGACGCACCCCCGACGATGCCGCGATCCTGGCTGCCTTCGCGGCGGCCGAGCATGTTGTGCAGCACGAAGGCTACCGCAGCTACCGCGACGTTCTGGCGCTGACGCTGGACCGCATGGGATCGGCACTTGGATTTCGTCCGGCTCCGCTGGAGCGCGACGCCTTTGCCGCATCGGTGGGCGACTGGCCGGCCTTTCCCGATACCGTGGCCGCCCTCGCGCGGCTCGCAGGTCGCTACCGCCTCGGCATCGTCTCGAACGTGGACGACGATCTCTTCGCCGGCAGCCGTCGGCACCTCGTCGCCGATTTCGACTGGGTGGTGACGGCGCAGCAGGTGGGCAGCTACAAACCCGCGCCCGCCCACTTCGCCGAGATGGCCCGGCGTTCCCGGATTCCGGTGGAGCGCACCCTCCATGTCGCCCAGAGCCTCTTTCACGATATTGCGCCTGCCGCCGCGCTCGGCTACGCGACGGTGCATGTCAACCGGGCGACCCGCGGCAAGGGCAGCGGAGCCACTCCGGTTTCCGGTGCCGAGGCCATCCGCGAGGTCCCGGACATGGCCTCGCTGGCCGATCTGCTCCTGGGAGCGTAACCCCATCCAGCGCGCCCTGTTGCGCCTTTGCTACGGCCAGACCGACAACAGCACCGCCTGGGCAATCAGCGCCACCCCGTTATAGGCAATGTTCAGCCCCGCCAGCCCCGCCTTGCGCCTCTCGAAGGTCACGCTCTGGTGCGAAACCGGCAGCACAAAGCCGACCAGGAGCATCAGCGCAAGGTGCATGCCCACGATCGCCGATCCGCCGCTTCCGCCGGTCATGGCCAGCAACTGGGCCAGGATGTAGGCAGTCGCAAAGGAGAGCAGAAGGCTCGTGCCATAGACGCGCAGCGGACTGAATCCCTCCTGGATCTCCTCGGCTGTCATCTCCATCAGAGCCAGCCAGCGGCGCCCGAAGAGAGGACCGTACCAGAGAAAGCCAACGACCATCGGCACCAGGGCGGCCACGATCACAGCCAGCCAGTTGACCTGGAACATCGGTGAACTCCTTTCGCGTAGAGGATGGGAACGCGCGTAATGCGGGGGTGAGCTGTCAACTCGTGGCGGGGTCGATCTTCAACCTTGCCATCCGGTCGAGAAAAGCCCGTTCATCGCGGGTGAGGGTGCGCGCGCCGGATTCGCGAGCCTTGTTCAGAAGCTGATCGACTGCTTCGCGATTGAGTTCATGCAGGTGGTCGCGGGGAATGGTCTTCTCCCAGCGCCGCAGCGCCTCGGCCTCTACAGCCTCGAGGGGAACGCGAGGCCGCGTCTGCCGGTTGACGACGCGCCGGTGTCGCTGCCGCTCCCAGCGCAGCAGGAAGAGAAAGCCGGCCACCAGTCCCCCAAGGTGCGCCATATGCGCAATTCCGTCCTGGGCCCCGGTAATGCCCGCAAAGAGGCTCGCAGCCACCATGAAGATGGCGAGCATGCGCGCCTGAATCGGAAGAATTCCCCAGATGTAGATCTCCTCGCGGGGCCAGTAGCGCGCAAAGCCGACCACCACCCCGAAGATGGCTCCCGAGGCGCCGACCACCGCCGCTCCGGGGGCGAGAGCAAAGGAGAGAAGAGCGCCGCCCACGCCGCAGAGCAGGTAGAAGGACAGGAAGACCCGGCTGCCGAGCCGCTCCTCGAGGCGAGGCCCGAAGAAGAAGAGCATCAGGAGGTTGAGGAGGAGGTGCCAGAGGTTGGCATGGACAAAGGCGTAGGTGACCATCGTCCAGGGCCGCTCCAGGATCAGCGCGGGCACGAATGCGAGCTCGGAGCGCAATCCGGGAACCAGCTCGGTCGCCACATGAATGACGATATTGAGGACCAGCAGCAACTGAATCCGTGGCGTCATGAACACAGCTTCGATTCTTCCTCTCTGGAGCGGTGAAGCGCCGGGCTGGCAAGGGCGCGACGCAGACCTTCGCAACCTTCGGAATGTCGCGCCGCTCGAATGCCGTGGACTACACCTCCTTGATCATATCCCGCCCTGACAATATACAGTGGAAGGGTGCCCGGGTCCGCCAGCGGCGCCAGCGCGGCGGCAAGGGAAGCCGGGGGAATCAGTCGCTCTCGGGTGTGGCGGCGGCCACGGCCCGCGTCTGTGCCCGCAATTCGCCCGGCAGCAGAACCGCGTGGATGAAGGAATGGACGGGAGTGGGCACCCCGACCGTTGCACCGATCCGCACCACCGCACCCGACCACGCATCGAGTTCCGAGGGTCGCCCGGCCTCGATATCGCGCTGAAGCGAAGAGGTTCCCTCGGCAGGAAAGGTGTCGGCCAGAGCCATGGCGCGCCCCACCACATCGGCGGGCAGCGAGACCCCGCGCGCCGCCGCCACCGCCGCAATCTCCTCCATGGCGCGGCGAAGCAGCTCCCGGCTGGCCGGCGTCCGGCGAATGCCCCCGAGCGGAACCCGGCACACCGCCCCCATTCCGCCCAGCGAACACACCAGCAGGAACTTGAGCCAGAGCGCAGCGTCGATATCGGGTGGCGCCTCGGCCTGCACCCCCGCCCCGCGCAGTGCCGTCACAAGCCGAGCCACCCGTGGCGAGGTGCCGCCCCCATACTCCGCGAGCGCCACATAGGGATCGATTCCCACATGCCGGATCCGGCCCGGAGCCGCAATCTCGCTGATGATGCGGGTCAGTCCCCTGCCCATCCGCTCGCGCCCCACCGCAGCGAGCAGCCCTTCGTGCGCATCGATTCCATTGAGAAGCGGCACCACCAGGGTCGCAGGCGCCAGCAGGGGCCCGATTCCCGTCGAGATCGTCGGCAGATGCATCGCCTTGACCGCAACGATGACCGCATCCACCGGACCGATCTGGCCCGGATCGTCGGTGGCCGCAGCCGGCCGGACAGTGAAGTCGCCGAGCGGAGATTCCACCGCGATCCCCGAGCTGCGAATCGTCTCCAGGTGTGCGCCGCGGGCAATGAGCGCAACCTCGTGACCGGCCCGGGCCAACACGGCTCCGTAGTACCCGCCGACGCCCCCGGCTCCGTAGATGGCAATCTTCATGGGGATGTGGATGTGGGGAAGGGGTCAGGGGGAAGCTGTGGGAATTTCCCGGAGGATAACGATCGGAACAATGGATGGAAGGATGTATGGAAGGGGGGTATGGCGTCCGGGCAACATCCGGCCGAACCCGCGGGCCCGGCTCCTTGCTTCGCGAAGGATTTGGCAATGTCTGAACGATAGGGACACCGCCATGGGAAGGAAAACGCAGACCTGGGCGCCGGTCTTCTTTTGAGGTGGTCCCGCAGTCGCGTGCGGATTCCCCGGTCGCCGATGGGATCGCAAAGGGGCGGATCGGTACACCGAGCGTAGCCCCCGGCGCTGTTTCCCCGCCGGAAGAGAGTGATGGAATCAATGTCGTGAGCCCCGGCCTGATTTGCAGTGAATCGGACAGCTCCGGCTCCGAATCACGCGATCTGCGGCAATGAGGCCTGCTTCGATCTGCGAATGGGGGACGATGAGGAGATCTGCCATTTCCCACCGCCTGGACGAGAATGAGGACAACCCCGAGAGGCAACACCCTCGCCGCGGTCGCCTGCGTCGATAGCAGCCGAATCAGGCGCGCCCACCCGAAAGCTTCCCGGTCACCCGCCCCAGCGCGGCCACCGCCTCATCGAGTTGGCGCGTGGTCAAGTACGGCGCCGGCCCCAGACGGAGCACGCGGCCACGGGAATCGGCAAAGATGTCGCGCTCCCGCAATGCGGTGCAGATCTCTTCGGCGTGGGGAGTCCACAGCGGCAGAAATCCGCCCCTCTCCTCCAGCGGCACCCCATGGTCGCGACGCAGCAGGGCAGGATCCAGATCCAGCGCATCGATTCCTGCGGTCAGCCGTCGAAGCTGTGCCAGTCCGATCTCGCGCAGCCGCAGGGGGTGCAGATCGTGCCGACGAAAGAAATCGAAGACCGCCGCCGCGCGGTAATGGCTGACCGGGTCGTAGGTGGAACCGGCAAAGCGAAGGTGCCCTTCGCCATAGGGAAATGCGCGCGCGCGATCACCCGAACGCTCTGTCGAAGTTGTCGCCAAGGTTCCGAATTCGGAAAACCAGCCGGTCAGCACGGGGCGCAGCCCACAGTCCCGCGGAAAGCGCAGAAAGCAGTTCCCTTCGCCCAACTGGCAGTACTTGTAGCCGCCACCGATCACATATGCGTTCTCAAGACCCAGCACCGTGACCGAGAAGGGCACCGCATTCAGCGAATGATAGGCATCGACCAGGAGCTCGGCCCCCACCCTGGCGCACGCTGCCGCCACCTCGCCCAACCCCTTTACAATGTGGGCATCGCGGTAGAGAACCGATGACACCAGCACGGCCGCCGTCCGGTCGTCCACCGCCGCGACGATGCGCTCGGCGAGCGTTGCAACCGGATCGTCTCCGGGGCGCGCATCCGTTGCCGCCGCCCCCCCTGCCTGGCCCGTTTCAACCCGCACCACCTCGATTCCTGCGGTCTCCAGACGGTCAAGTTGCCGCCGAATCGTGTGGAATTCGCCGTCGGTCGTGACCAGCCGCGGGCGTTTGCCCAGGGGCAGCGCCGAGAGGAAGCGGATCAGCAGTTCGTGGGTGTTCTGTCCCAGCGCAATATGCCCCTCGCGGTCGTCCAGGAGCCGCCTGTACCCTGCCCGTACCCGGTCGGCCATGGCGAAGGCGCGCTCCCATTTGTCGTCCACCCACGCGGCGGCATCATGCCAGGCCTGCTGTTGCGCCGCGAAGGCGACATCGGGCCACGCCTGGTGCGAATGTCCGGTCAGCAGAACCCGCTCGGCGACCCGAAAATGCGCATAGTGGCGCGCAAGACCACCCGCGCTATCCTCGCATCCATCTCCCCGGCCCCGCTCCTCTTCACTCCTCACAGCGCCGTTCTCATCTCCCAGAGATCGGGGAAGGCGGGGCGAAGCGTCGTGGCCAGATAGGCGACCCCCGCGCTGTTGCCGGTTCCCCGCTTGTTGCCGATTGTGCGCTCCGCCATCTTGACATGCCGGTAGCGCCACTCCTGGATTCCTTCGTCGAGATCGACAAGGCATTCGCACAGATTCACCAGTTCGGGGTCGGTCCGGTAGCCCTCGATCAGCACCCGCTGCACCCCCGGATCGCCCTTCACCGGCTGCGTGAGGTCGCGCTTCAGAGATTCTTCGGGAACCGGCAGTCCCCGTCCGTCCAGAAAGTGCAGGAAGGCATCCCAGAGCGTCGGGGCCTGGAGCCTCTGTCGCAATCGCCGCTGTTCGTCTTCGGCCGGAAACGACTTCAGAACCCGCGCACGTTTCATTCCCAGCGCGAACTCCAGCTCGCGGAACTGCGCCGACTGAAAGCCGCTGGCCGTATCGAGGCGGTCGCGAAAGGACTCGAACTCGACCGGGGTCATGGTTTCGAGGATATCGAGCTGCGCCACCAGGACCTTCACGATCGAGCGCACCCGCTTGAGGGTGGCAGCCGCCCGCGCGCCGTCGCCCCGCATCAGCAGATTCTGTACATGGTCCAGCTCGTGGAGCGCGGCCTTGAACCAGAGCTCGTGAATCTGGTGAACGATGATGAAGATCATCTCGTCGTGTTCCGGTGGATCGGCAAGGGGATGCTGCAACGAGAGCAGCTCGGGCAGCATGGCAAAGCGCCGGTAGTTCAGCGCATCGGGATCGGCCGGGGCTGGAGCGGATCGGGTCTGGACTTCATTGGCCGGGGGGGTCATTCCTCTTCGCTTCCTCTCTGGTGGATCTGCTCGTCTTTGCCTGCCGGGTCGCCCGCATCTGCCGGATCGTTCTCCTGACCACTCCGAAAATCCGGATTCAGCATGCACACCGCCTGCGTGCGCGCCTCTGCAGCGAGCGCCTCGGAAAGCTCCATATGCGCCTCCTCTTCCAGCGCTCTGCGCGTCATGCCAAGTGCAAACATCGGAGCGGCGGCCAGCTTCGTTGCCAGCGCCAGCGCTGCCTGCAGCTCGTCGCCATCGGCAACGACCCGGTTGCAGAGACCGATCCGGTGAGTCTCGGCGGCATCGATCGTCGCGCCTGTCAGCAGAAGTTCGCTCGCTCTCCCCAGCCCCACAATGCGGGGCAGCAGCCAGGCCACCCCCATCTCCGCCCCCGAGCACCCCGACGGCACAAAATCGCAGCAGATCCGCGCCGACGCACCCGCAACCCGCAGATCCGCAGCCAGGGCAAGCGCCATGCCCGCACCCGCCACCCGCCCCTGCAGCGCCGCAATCACCGGCATGTCGCAGCTCCGGATCGCCAGCGTGAGATTGCAGGCTCGCTGCGTATGCTCCAGAAGCTCCCGGAGATCGCGCCGGGTCAGCGCCGCCATTTCATCCGGGTCGTTCCCCACGCAAAAGTGGCGTCCCGCACCGGCAATCACCACCGCCCGCACCGTGGGCTCGGCCTGCAGTGCGCGAAAGATCCGGTGCAGCTCGTCGTACGTCGCAGCGGTCAGGGCATTCGCCTGATCCGGGCGGTTCAGCGTCACCTGCGCCACCCCGGTCGCGTCATCGCGCCTGAGCCGAATGCCCGGAAGGGAAGCCGAAGCAGAGGTCGATTCGTTCACTGGCAATCCGATCTCCAACCCCTTCCTGTTCATGTCGTCCGCGGCCCCTTCGCATCGTTCACGGCGCTGCCGCAAACCCGGACCGGCGGCGGCGGACAGAGCTCCGACAGGCGTCGCGCGACCTCTTCCGGGATGCCATTCAACCGCTTTGCCGGGCAATGCCAACCGATTTCGATTATCCTACCCCCTTCCCCCGCAAGAGTGAACCCCAACGGCCCACTGCGCACTCCTCTCCAGGTGACCTGCATGAACGATCCTGTCCGAATTCCCGTCCTCGTCGGTTCGGTCCGGCGCGGACGCCACTCGATCCGGGTCGCGCGCTTTGCCAGCGACCGCCTGGCACGGGCCGGCGCCCATGCTCCGCTCCTCGATCTGGCCGAAATCAATCTTCCCATCATGGAGGAACGGCTTCACATGCGCGACGATCCGCCCCCGGGACTGGCCGGCTTCGCCGACGCGATTCGCACATCCGATGGCGTGGTTGTCATCAGCCCCGAATATCACGGCTCTCTGCCAGGCGTGCTCAAGAATGCGCTCGACTATATCCGCGGCGAATGGCAACGGAAACCGGTGGGCATTGTGACTCTGTCGAGCGGCTCCTTCGGCGGCGTTCTGGTGCACAATCATCTGCAACTGCTGCTGCTGCGGGTGGGGGCGCTTCCGGTTGCGGGAATGCCGGTGTCGAACGTGGGGACCAGCTTCTCGGCCGGGGGCGAAGCGCTCGATGAGCGGTACGAGAAGAACTTCGGACGCTTTGTCGAAACGCTTCTCTGGTATGTGCGCGCGATCGGCAGGGCGGTGGCCGCCGAGTCCGCAGAGCGCCCACCGGCGGCGGGGTAGCTCCGTGGGATCCTTCTATCTGACCACGCCGATCTATTACGCATCGGGCGAACCCCATATCGGCCATGCCTATACAACCATTCTGGCCGATGTTCTTGCGCGCTACCGCCGCCGCGCAGGCGACGATGTTCTCTTTCTGACCGGAACCGACGAACACGGCCAGAAGATTCAGGAGGCTGCCGCGGCCGAGGGGCTTGCTCCGATCGAGCTCTGCGACCTGATGGCGGGGCGCTTTGCCGCCGCGTGGAGCGAACTCGGGATCTCGCACGACCGCTTCATTCGCACAACCGAGAGCCGCCATGTCGCCGTGGTCGGTGCGCTCTTGGAGCGTCTGCGCGCCAATGGCCATATCTACGAAGCCGAATACACGGGCTGGTATTCGGTCAGCCAGGAGCGCTACTTCACCGACAGGGAGATCGGGGCCGATCGCGTCGATCCGATCTCGGGTGCGCTGGTGGTGCGGATTCGCGAAAAAAACTGGTTCTTTCGCATGAGCGGCTTTCAGGAACGACTGATTCGCCATATTGAAGACAATCCCGAATGGATTGTGCCCGCTGCGCGCCGCAACGAGGTGCTCGGGTTTCTTGCCCAACCTCTTGAGGATCTTTCAATTTCGCGTCCGCGCAAGCGCATTCACTGGGGCATTCCCCTGCCCTGGGATTCCGACCAGGTGACCTATGTATGGGTGGATGCGCTGACCAACTATGTCACCGCTGCAGGCGCCATCGACCCCGATGCTGCGCCGGATGCACAGGGATTCGGCACGCTTCGTCCCTCGCGCTGGCCCGCCGATCTTCATCTGATGGGCAAGGACATTATCACCACCCATGCGGTCTATTGGCCTACCCTGCTCATGGGCGCCGACCTTCCGCTGCCCCGCAAAATTCTGGCGCATGGCTGGTGGGTTGTGGGCGATGCCAAGATGTCCAAGTCGGTCGGCAATGTCATCGATCCCCTGGCGCTCTCGGAACGCTTTGGCGTCGATGCGGTTCGCTGGTATCTGATGCGCGAAATGCCAACCGGCCAGGACGCATCCTATACACCCGAACGATTCCTGATCCGCTATGGCGAATTGAGCAACATTCTGGGGAATCTGGCCCACCGCACCCTCTCGATGATTCGGCGCTACCGGGACGGCGTTGTGCCGAACGCACCCGCCGATGGACTGAAGCGCGACATCGCCACTGCCATGGAGGGCTACCGCAGCGGGCTCGAAGGATACCGCCTGCACGAGGGGTTCGCCGCCGCCATGGACCTTGCGCGGGCGGCCAACGGCTTTATCGAGGCGCGTGAACCGTGGGCACTGGCCCGGCAACCCGATCGCGCCAACGAGCTCGACAGCACCCTCGCGACCCTGGCCTTTGCCCTGGCCGTCCTCGCCTGTCTCTTCGAGCCGGTGACGCCGCAGAAGTCCGCAGAGCTGGCCGGGCGGCTGGGACTCGACCGGGTGCCGCTCTTTGGCGAACTGGACGACATCGCGATCCCGGGCGCCACAATCGATGTCGGCAAACCGCTCTTTCCCCGGATCGAAGGGTAGCGAACCCGCAGCGCAGAGAGCTTCGCGCCGCTTGAATTCTTCAAGAAGATAGCCAAAATCACCTGCGGGTCGCCCCCATACGGCAATGTTCACTGCAGATGCCGGGATCTTGGCGCAAAGTGGGCCAATGCGGGCTCAATTTGAGGCATTGTGACAGAATTGTTACACCATGGAGATTGCACCGCTACCCGATTCCGGAGAATTGACCTCTGTCAGAGATGGTTCTGCGGCATCGAGTTCGCCGATCGGTCGCCGCTCGCGCCACCGCAAACCCAGGAGTCCAGATTGTTTCCGGAACAACCCTCCAATCTGCTTCCTCTCCTGACTCAATCCCGCCCCGCATCTCCCTGCACTGCACAGGATCTTGCCACTGCCCTCCATCGCCTTCACCGCGTAGGGGTCAGGCGCGGCTTTCTTTTGGTGGCTCCGACCCGCATTGCCGACCGGGCACCTGTCCATGTCCCTGCACAGGGCAACCGCGATGAAGAGTGGTGGGCGCATCTCTGCGAGCGCATCGGCAGCCGGAGTCGCCTTGCAGTTGTTCTGATCGAGGCATCGGCGCGCGGCCTTGACCTGCATCGGGTGCAAGGCCGGATCAATGGCCGGGGAGCGCGCAGAGTTGTGATTCCCGACGCTGCATCGTGGTCCCGGGCAACGCCCTCCGAACGCACGGCTCTCCTGGAAATCGCGCGCGGCCTCTGCACCGACGATCAGGGCCTGGTGGCCAAAGCCTTCGCCACCCACACCCCCGCATACGGCTCCGCCGAAACCGCAAACGCGATTCGGCACGACACCCTGGACGACCTTCTTTTGCGTCCCGAACCGGCGGCGCTGGCCTTTACGGCGTAGACGGGCCGCGCTCGGAGCGATTGCCTCCGGTGAGGAAATCGAGGCAAATTACCGCGCGGCGGAGATGTTCGCCAATCCTCCCGGCATCGGATATCCGCCCCTTTTCGAGTGCATTGCAAGTGGCGATTACAGTATCGCCGTGTGATCGACGAAGGCGCCCCTGTCATCCTGTTGCGATCGTGCGCCTATTGCAATTGCGCGTCATTCACATATGTGACGCTCCAGCGATGGACTACCCACAATCTCTACCGCACAAAGCGAATGTTGCCGCCCACGATCGTCATGTCCACACGCGCGCTGGCCAGTTCGGCGTCGGGAATGTCGAGAATGTTGCGGTCGAGAATGGTGATGTCGCCCAGCTTGCCAACCTCGATTGAGCCCTTGAGATCTTCCTCGAAGGCTGCAATGGCGTTGTTGATGGTGTAGCTGCGCAGGGCTTCGGTGCGGGTCATGCTCTGTTCGGGATAGTGTATGGCGCCATCGGCGCTGCGACGGGTGATCGAGGCGCGGAAGTTGGCCAGGGGATCAATGTTCTCGACGGGAACGTCGGTGCCGTTGTTGATCAGAACGCCGGCCTCCATGAAGGACCGCCAGAGGTAGCTGCGGTCGCGGGTACGGTTGGAGCCCAGGCGCAGGGGAATCCAGGGGAAGTCGGAGGTGGCGTGAACGCCCTGCATGGAGGCGATGATGCCCAGATCGGCAAAGCGGGGGATGTCGTCGGGGTGAACGTGTTGTGCATGTTCGATGCGCCAGCGAAGGTCGGCGGGCGAGCCTGCGGAATCGAAGACGGCCGCATAGATGTCGAGCACTTCGCGGTTGGCGCGGTCGCCGATGGCATGGGTGTTGACCTGAAACCCGTGCCGAATCGCAACATGAGCGGTGCCGGTAATGTCTTCGACCGTTTCCAGAACCAGCCCGATCGAGGATTCCATGTCGGCATAGGGTTCGAGGAGCCAGGCGCCGTGCGATCCGAGCGCCCCGTCGATCTGGCGCTTGATGGAGCGAATGGCAAGGTAGTCGTCGCCCTCGGCAGGCATGTAGTAGTCGGACAGACGGGCGTCCATCTCTTCGTTGGAGTGACCGCGCACCATGATATAGAGCCGCACCGGAAGTCCGCCCTCGGCCTCCAGGGCAAGGAGCCGATCGATGGTCGGAAAGCCGCTGCCCGCATCGTGGAAGGAGGTGACGCCCTTGGAGAGCGCCTCTTCGGCGGCCAGGCGCACTTCGCGACGGAACTGGGCCTCGATCTCGGCCTCGGTGCGACCCAGTTGCGAATCGGCGAAGGCTCCGGCAACGGGACGATCGGCGGTTTCGCGCAGAAGCCCGGTCAGTTCGCCCTCGGCGTCGCGCACAAGCTCGCCCCCGGGCGGCGGTTCCGAGTTGCGGTCGTACCCGGCGGCGGCCAGGGCGGCGGCATTGGCAAAGGATGCATGACCCGATGCATGGCCCAGAAGAACGGGATTGTCGGGGCTGACCGCCGAGAGCGATGCATGGGTGGGGTTGCCCTCGACCGCCGGCTCCGGGGGACGATCCCATTTTTCCTGGTGCCAGCCGCGCCCGCGAATCCACTCGCCCGGTTCGGCTTCGGCCACCGCCTCGGCCACCATGGCCACGATTTCATCCCAGTTGGCAACCCCGGCGAGATCGAGGATCGTCTTGCTGTTGCCCAGACTCATGTAGTGGCCGTGCCCCTCGATAAAGCCGGGAATGGCGAGTCGCCCCCCGAGCTCGACGATTTCGGTTGCATTGCCGGCGAGCGCATCCACCTCTTCATTGCTGCCCACCGCCACAATCCACCCGTCGTCGATGGCAACCGCTTCGGCCATTGTATTGTCGGCGTCCACAGTGGCGACAAAGCCGCCGCGCAGAATGAGGTCGGGGCCGGGTGCGGTGTCGGGTGCGGCGTCGGGGGCGCAGGCAGAGGCGCCGAAGAGGGCGGCCGCGCCGAGGGCGAAGATCGGTCGATCGATCATCATCTTTATGATTATTCCCAGTTCATGGGTGTCGATTTGTGAGCGTTCTGCTTCAGGGCTGTCCCTGCGCGGCATGCCACGCCGCCAGCACTTCGGCTTCGCGCTCGGCGCTGATTCCGGCGCGCAGTTCGGCCTGGCGTTCGGGAGAACGCGAGAAGTGGTATTCCAGGGTGGCGGCCGTGGTGTCGGCCAGAGAGCGGAAGGTCAGCCCCTTTTCGACCTCGGGCGTGAGATCGAAGCGGGCAAATCCCTCGAATCCGTCGCGGGCGGGGCGCCAGACCGGCATCTCGGCATAGGGGCGCAACCCCGCCTCGATGGCAAAATCGGTCTCGACCCAGGTGAAGGTGGTCTCGGCGGTCGTCACGGCGCGAATTCCATAGAGCAGCTCGGTCATGGGGCGCGGCGTGCGCGGTCCCACCACATTCCAGGTGCCCGCTTCCTGCATCTCGGCCATGCGGATCAGCCATTCGCCGAAGTCGCGCACATCGATGATCTGCACCGGATCGGTGCCGTCGCCGGGAGCCAGAACCTCGCCGCCCCGGTGAATGCGAACGGGCCAGTAGGTAAAGCGATCGGTGGTGTCGCCGGGACCGATAATCAGGCCGGGCCGAAAGATCAGGCTGCGCTCCTCGCCGAAGATGTCGCGCGCATGCTGCTCGGCCAGCGCCTTGGCCAGACCATAGGGAAGCCGCTCCGCACCCGGCTCCACGCCGGCGCTTTCATGGGTCCAGACCGGGGCTGCGGTCGACATCGGAATCCGGCTGGTGTCGGCATAGACCGAGCGCGTCGAGACGAAGATGTAGCGCCCCACCGAATCGCGCAGAAGATTGGCGCTGCGCTCGACCCAGGCGGGATTGATGGCGGAGTTGTCGATGACCACATCCCAGGAGCGCCCCTCGAGCGCCGAGAGGTTGTCGTTGCGGTCGCCGATCAGCTTCTCCAGATCGGGAAAGAGGTGGGTGTTGGTGCGCCCCCGGTTGAACAGGGTGATTTCGTGGCCGCGCGCCAGGGCGTATTCGATCTGATGCGGACCGATGAAGTTGGTGCCGCCCAGAATGAGGATGCGAAGCGGATTGCCAACCCGATCCTGCCCGGCCGCACCCGCAGCCGCGTCGCCCTCGGCATTCATGGCGGCCTCATTGGTCTCGCCCGGGGTGCCGCATCCGGTCAGCGCCAGCGCTCCAGCCCCGGCCGCCGCCGTCGTCTTCAGAAAATCGCGTCGATTCGTTGCCATGATTGATTTCTGTCCGATCATTGTGAATTGTTCATGTTGAGGGTTTTGCCCATCCGGTTGTGGCCGCGCCGGCGAATCTCGCACGCGCGCAAAAGGCGCAGCGCGAAGTGCCTCCGAATGACCGAAACTCGCAGCGTCAGAGATCGCGCGTCCGGATTCGGTAAAAGGAGAGCGCCATGAAGAGCACAATATAGAAGGTTGAAATGGCCAGCGGAACCCATAGATCCGGGGAATCGAGGGGAAGCTGGCCCGCCTCCACCCGCCCGGCATTGATCTCTTCGCGCACAGCCTCGTAATGAAGCGTTTCGGCGCTGAGATCGTCCTGGTTTTTGGCAGGCAGAAACCGCAACACCCCCTCCATGCGCGGCCAGATGGCGCGGATCGCCTGAACCGCAATACTTTCCAGAATCCAATAGGCCACCAGAACCCCGATCGCCGCACCCGACGCGCGCACCAGAACCGCAATCAGCATGGCGGCGCTGGCAAAGAGGAGCAGACCCATGGCGTAGGCGGCCATATAGCTCAGATCGCTCGGCCGCACCAGGGGCGACGAGGAGGCGTCCGGCCCGAGGAGCGCACCGACGCCGCCGATCAGAATGGGGATCAGGAAGAAGAGTGGAATAATTGCAGCCAGCGCAAGACACTTGCCCAGCAGGAATTCGCTCTTGGCCAGACCATCGATGACGCTCTGACGCGCTGTCCGCCAGGTAAACTCGGGTGCCAGGAGCAGAATGACGAGAACTCCGAGCATGAGCGGGCCCAGACCCAGGGAAACCTCCAGGATTGTGAGCCAGGCGGAGGGGAGCGAGAACTCGAAGGGGCCTCTGGCCACCCGGAGCGAGCCGATCACAAGGGCGCCATTGATCAGCACAAAAGTGGCCAGCGTTACCAGAAGGCTCCGGCTCCGGCGCAGCTTGACGGCCTCGATGCGGGCCAGGATGCCGATTCTGCTCATGATTCTCCTCCGCTTCCGGCTGCGATCGCCGTCATCGGGGCGGAGTCATCCTTGCGGGTCAGCTCCATGAAGGCATCCTCCAGGGTTCGGCGGCGGCGCGACAGGTGCGAAAGATGAATGCCCAGTCCGGCCAGATAGCGGTTCAACGCCGCCAAATCATCAGAAGCCAGCCCCACCAGAAGCCCCTCGGCGGTGACCGACACCGAGCGCGCATCGGGATAGTCGTTCAGCGCCGTCTGCAACGCCTCCGGATCGGCGGCGCGCACCAGAGCCGACGTCTCGCCTGCCACCAGCTCGGACACCGCTCCCGAGGCCACGACCCGTCCCTTGCGCACAACCGCCACGTGGGTACACATCCGTTCGACCTCCCACAGGAGATGGCTCGACAGAAAGATTGTCTTGCCGCGCCCGGCCAGAATCCGGATAATGTCGCGCACCTCCTTCATGCCCTGCGGATCGAGCCCATTGGCCGGTTCGTCCAGCAGAATCAGCTCGGGGTCGTTGAGCATTGTGGCGGCAAGGGACAGCCTCTGCTTCATGCCCAGCGAATAGGTGCGAAAGCGATCCCGCGCCCGCTCGCGGAGCCCCACAATCTCCAAACACTCCTCGATGCGCGACGCGCCGACCGCCTTGATGGCGGCTGTGATCTTCAAATTTTCGCGGCCGCTGAGGTGAGGGTGAAAATTCGGCGTCTCGAGGGTGGCGCCGACCTTGGCGCGAGCGGCCAGGAGTTCGTGCGGAGTGGCTGCGCCCAGAAGCCGAAAGCTGCCCGCCGAGGGGGCGATAATGCCCATGAGCATGCCGATTGTTGTGGTTTTGCCGCTGCCATTCGGGCCCAGGAAGCCGAAGACCTGACCGGCCTCGACCGCAAAGGAGAGTTCATCGACGGCAACGACGCGGCCGAAGTGCTTGCTCAAGCCCATGGTTTCGATCACGAGAGCGGGCGTTGAGGTCATGGTGCGGTCCCTGGAAAATCAGGTGTGCGGGAATGCGTGAAGAGCTCGGGGCGTTCCATCCCTGTGTAAAAATGACTTGATGTAAGAATGACTTGGCAGGGTCGCTTCCGCAAGGGGCGGTCAGGGTGAGGCGGGTGGAGTGAGGAAGAGGGGCAGGGTTGCCGGACAGATGGTGCGCCGGGGAGGCGAACGCTGCCGTGCGGTGGTTGTGGGGAGGGCAGGGCAGGGAGAGAGACCGAGGGTTGACGGCAGGAAGAAGAGGCCCGTACTCTTGGGAAAGAGGATAACGGTTCGGAAAGAGGACGGCGGTGCAATTCCGCGCGGGGTGCGAGCAGGCGCTGGCCCGGAATCAGCGCGCCCCGCATGTGAACTGTTCTGGCAAAGTTGTACCTGAATCCGAATACGCCCCGCATAACCCTGAAACATGGCCCCGAGAGCAAGAGGAAGCAGAGGATGAAGACGCGCCGAACGATTGACCCCATGCCGACGAAACCGCACCGCCCGCCGCCCCAGGATCGTGCGAATGTGGAGAAGAGCGCGGCCGCGCAGGACGTCCGGAGCGACCGGCCTGCAGATCCATCCCGTGCGACGTGCGCCCGCCGAAGCTTTCTGGTGGCCGCGGGGACCGCCGGAGCCGGCCTCGCTCTGCGTCCACTGGCAGCCGTGGCCGAAGCGGGAGCCGATTCAGGCGCACGAGGGCAGCCGGGGCCGCCAGGGTCGTCTTCTCCCTCCCAGCGCAAACGCATCCTGATTCTGGGCGGAACCGGATTTATTGGACCGCACACCGTGCGCCATGCGGTGGAACGGGGCCACGAGGTGACAATTTTTACACGCGGACGCGCCGAGGCCGATTTGCCTGCCGGCGTGGAGCGGCTGGTGGGTGATCGCAACGACAACCTGAGCGCCCTCGAGGGACGCCGCTGGGATGTTGTGCTCGACAACAACTGCCAGAATTATCGCTGGGCGCAGTTGAGCACCGAACTGCTGAAGGACGCCGCCGAACACTATATCTTCGTCTCTTCGATCTCGGCGTATGCAATTCAGGGCATGGGATATGAACATGCGGACCGGGTATTGTGGGAACCCGCCGTGCCCGAGGATTACATGCGCCATGAACCTCCCGCCGACTGGCAGGATGGCGACGACGCGCACTACGGCCTGATGAAGCGCCTGAGCGAGGATATTGCACATGCTGCATTCCCGGGCCGGACAACGGTCATTCGGCCGGGATTGATTGTGGGACCGACCGACCCCACCGACCGCTTTACCTATTGGCCGGTGCGAATTGCCGAGGGCGGCGAGGTGCTCGCGCCAGGCAACCCCGACCATTCGATCCAGATTGTCGATCAGCGCGACCTGACCGAATGGATGGTGCATGTGGCCGAAGAATCAACGATGGGCGACTTCAATGCAACCGGTCCTGCAAGCCGCTTGTCCATTGCCGAAATGCTCTACGGAATTCGCGCCGCAACGAGCGCCCCGGTGCGCTTTACCTGGGTGCCCGAGGACTTTCTGGAGGCCAACGACACCCTGCCCTGGCGCGACCTTCCCGCCTGGTCGCCGGGCGACTTGCTGCAACATGTCGATGTAAGCCGGGCTTTGGCGGCGGGATTGCGCTTCCGGCCTCTTGCCGAAACGGTGCGCGACACCCTGGATTGGGACCGGATGAGGCCCGCAGCCGAGCGGGAGCGGCGACGCGCCGGGATGAACCGCGAGAAGGAGCGGGCGGTGCTGGCGGCGTGGGCGGGGTGACGGGAGGGGGGGAATAGCCCACGAAACAGTGCGACGCGTCCCCCACGCTCAACGATTTAGCGTACCGAAAACAGTCAGAGTGCCGCAGAAGGTTGAGGTGGCAGATTCCGATATCCGCGCGGTACTACCGGAAAAGTTGATCGTTGCACTGGTTGTTACCCATGTTCCACACTGTGGATCGGGTGTAGCACTGGAGAAACCACCTGCCGTTGCTGTAAAGAACCCGGTTGCGTTGATGGTGTCTGTAATTGCCGGAAGATTGACACTCTCGCCCAAGAGGGTTATTGAGCCCGTGATCGTGACCTGTTCGTTAGATTGAACAACGTCTATTCTCATTGAGCCATCGATGCTCCCCGCCCCTGACAGGGACCACGTCAGCGTTCCGCTATAGGTGCCGGCAACGTCTGGAAACTCGGGACCGGTGGGGTCGCTACTGCAAGCGGCCACCAACAGGATCAAGACAAGAGAGGAGAGGGCTGCGGTTTTGTGGGCAATGGTCTTCATGATTCGATCCGGGGATTCGAGGGAGTGGAACGTTGAGATGTTTGGGCATCAATACCCGGTTGGTCTCTTTGGTGGGCTGTTTTATTCAGCAGGTAGCCCGACACGGGCTCCTTGCGAAATCGTGACGGAATAACGGTAAGCGAATCTGCCGCAGAATGCAAGCAGTAGCCCTCGGGACAGCTCGGGAGCTCTCGAATCTTCACTGCGGACACGGGCCACCCGGCGCGACGATGGGCATCTCGGGCTGTATCACCGGCAGCACGCGGGTCGCGCCAGCGATCGGCAAGGGAGACAGCAACCGTTCTGGTGCAATCAGCTCAACCTCCCCGTCAACCCACCCCCACCTCAAACACCTCCCCCTCGCCCGGCCTCCTCCCCAGGCGTGGCGCGTAGAACCTCTCCGCCATGGCCTCCATCACCGCGCCCACTGTGGCGTCGTCACAGAGCGCCACCGCCGAACCCCCGAATCCCGCCCCGGTCAGCCTGGCGCCTGCGGCCCCCGCCTCAAGTGCCACCTTCACCAGCGCGTCCAGCTCCGGGGTGCTCACCGCGTAATCGTCGCGGAGACTTCTGTGCGATTGCGCCATGAGGTTGCCGAAGAGGCGAATGTCGCCCCTCTGCATTGCGGCTTCGGCGTGCGCAACCCGTCGCCCCTCGGTCAGGACATGGCGAAAGCGGCGCAGAAGCAGCTCCGGCAAAACCCGGCGGGCGTGGCGCAGAACCCCATCCAGATCATCCATCCGCACAAGGTCCGGGTAGGAAAGAGCAGCGCCGCCTCCTGCTCCACGCATCCCATCCATCGCCGTCCTGCACTGTCGCGCCCGCTCATTGTAGGCATCGCGCGCGCCCGCAGACTTCTCGGCTGGCGTCAACGACGACGCCACCACCCAGCGCCAGCCCCCCGGCACGGCCACCGGGGTCACCCGGAGCGGGTCGAACTCAATGCGGAGCGCATGGCCGGCGACCCCGCAGAGACAGGCTGCCTGGTCCATTCCGCCGCCCTCAAGCCCTACAAACCGCTCGGCGCGTGCCATCAGGGCCGCCAGCTCAAGGCGCGTCATCGATCTCTGTGCATGCGCGTCTTCCGCTTCTGGCCCGGCGGACTCGACCCGATCCACCGCGCCCGGTGCACCCTCGCGGAAACCGGAGACCATCGCCTGCGACCCCATCCCGCCGCAATCGCTTTCCGCCACTGCCACCCCATTCGCTCCGAGAAGCGCCAGCGCAGCCGCAACCACCAGCGCCGATGAGGACGACAGCCCCGCCGCAACCGGGATGTCGCCCGTGACCCTGCCCACGATGCCGCGCTGCAGGTCGATGCCGTGATCAGCGAGCCCGCGAGCCGCCGCCCGTACATAATTGGACCAGTGGCCCGCCGCCGCTGCCCGCATCGGCCGGTCGAGGCGAAGTGCAAAGGGCGCATACTTTTCCACTGCATTGTCGAGCTGCACAACCGGATCCGGGACAATGTTGAAGTCGATCCGCACAGTGCGGTCAATGGCAATCGGCAGAACCGGCAGTCCGTTGTAGTCGATATGCTCGCCGATCAGATTGACGCGCCCGGGCGCTGTGACGGCACAACCGAAGCTGTTAGCCATTGATGAAGCCTGAAGATCCGGGTCAAACGCAATTGGTGACTTCATGGAAGCCCCGGGAGTATAGTCGCCTCACCCGCGCCGCGCACCGCTCCCGTCTGTCCAACGCAGAGCCCGCCCGGTATCTACCCGCTCCCCCTCAACCGTGGCAATAGCCGGAAAAGCCAGATTCCGGCCCCCGCCGAGATGCCCAGAGCGAGCGCCGCCGCCAGGATCCGCCCGTAGAGCAGGTAGCCCGTTCCGAAGAGCGCGGCATAGACAAGCAGGCAGCCCAGGAACCAGGCCAGGAAGGCGGCCGTCACCGAACCCGGCTCCGTCTGGCGCGCAGAGGTGTCGACAACGCGGTGCCAACCCCGTCCCAGCGGCCGGATCCGGTCGAAGAAGCGCTGCAGGGTTGCGGAATCCGCAGGCCGGGTTGCAAGCGTAACTCCGATCCAGCCCACGGTTGTGACCGCCACTCCGACGATCAACTGTTCCCAGGCCGGCAGCGGCGCAAATCCGAGCGCTGTGTGGATCCAGGCAAAATAAATTGCAACCAGAAAGGAAATTGTCATTCCGGCCAGCTCGCTCCATACATTCACCCGATACCAGAACCAGCGCAGCAGAAAGACCAGTCCGGTTCCCGCACCGATTTGCAGAAGGATCTGAAATCCCTGTCCCGCAGTATCGAGCTGAAGCGCAACCAGGGCGCCCAGAATCATCAACCCCACTGTTGCCGTCCGCCCCACCGCCACCAGTCGCCGGGGGCCGGCCTCGGGGTCGATAAAGCGCCGGTAGAAGTCGCTCACCACATATGACGCGCCCCAATTGAGCTGCGTGCTGACTGTGGACATGTATGCCGCCGCAAGTGACGCCACCACCAGTCCCAGCAGCCCCGCCGGCAGAAAGACCAGCATGGCCGGATAGGCCAGGTCGTCGCCCACCAGCGAGGGATCGAGCCCGGGGAAGCGCGCCTGAATGTCAGACAATTCCGGATAGACAAGCATGGAACAGAGCGCCACAATAATCCAGGGCCAGGGCCGCAAGCCATAATGTGCAACATTGAACCAGAGGGTAGCCTTCATCGCCTCGCGTTCGTTCCTGGCCGCCAGCATTCGTTGTGCGACGTAGCCGCCGCCCCCCGGCTCCGCGCCCGGGTACCAGGCGCTCCACCACTGCACCGCAATCGGAATAATGAAGATTCCCGCAGCCACGCTCCAGTCGCTGAAGTCGGGCAACAGATTCATTGCAGATTGCAGATCCGGATTCGACACAAGTCCCGCAAGGCCGCCCACCTCGGGTTGCTGCAGTGCAAAGACCGCCGCCGCAATCGATCCGATCATGGCAATTGCAAAGAGAATCAGATCTGTAACCACAACGCCCCACAGCCCCGACGTTGCCGAATAGAGAACCGTGACCGAACCCGCGATCAGAATGGTGGTCAGCGGATCCAGCCCCAGCAGAACGCCCCCGATCTTGGTCGCGGCCAGGGTGACCGTTGCAATAATCATCACATTGTAGAAGACGCCCAGGTAGAGCGCCCGAAATCCGCGCAAAAATGCCGCCGCGCGCCCCGAATAGCGCAATTCGTAGAACTCGATGTCGGTCAGCGCCCCCGATCTTCGCCACAACCCGGCATAGAAGAACACGGTACACATTCCCGTAATCAGAAAAGCCCACCACGACCAGTTCTGCGCCACCCCGCCACGCCGCACAAAGTCGGCGATGAGGTTCGGAGTGTCGGTCGAGAAGGTTGTCGCCACCATCGACGTGCCCAAAAGCCACCAGGGCAGCTTGCGCCCCGAAAGAAAGAACTCGTCGGCCCCGGAACCAGCGCGCCGGGCAAAGCGCAGGCCGATGGCAACGGCAACGAGACCATAAAGGGCAATGACAATCCAGTCGAGGGGAGCGAGTTGCATTAGTCGGACCGAGGGGGTTGAGAGGGTGGGAAGGCGTCCCATATGCGCATCGGCAGGACTCCTGACTCTACCAGACGCCGCAGCGATTGCGCAACCCCCGCCCGATCTCCCGCAAAGGTCACCCCCAGCCAGCGCGCCCGGGCGGGAAGCACCGTACAGCGCACACGCCCCGCAGCGACCAGCGCATTCACCGCCTCGGGCAGATGAAACTCGTCGTCCGGCTTTGGACCTCGGGCCAGAAACGCGGCGAAGCGCTCACCAAGAAGTGACGCAATCCCGCGTCGGAATCCCCAGAGGTTTGTGCAGACAGAAGACTCCGGATCCACCAATACAGTCCTTCCGGCCACGTCCCTGCCCCGCACAATCGCCCCCTCGCGGCGCAGCTCGAGCCCCTCGGTCAACCGCTGAAGAGCGCCCTCCTCGCTGACCTCCAGGATCCCCCGCGACACCCCTCCCCGGGACGACAGCGTGGTCGCAAGCCGGTACCCGACCGTCGCGGCCTCCACCTTGGCGCCCTCCACCCCATCCCCCCACCCGCGCATCGTCCGGGCCAGCATCCGGTACGCCTCGCGGCCATAGAAATCGTCGGCGTTGCACAGCGCCAGGGGCCCGTCGATGGCCGCCGCCGCCACCAGCGCGGCATGACCCGTCCCCCACGGCCGCACCCGCTCTTCGGACGGCGCCGCACCCACTCCTGTCGCCTCCAGCCGCTGATACAGATAGCCAATCTCGAGCCCCGCCCCGCGCGCGCGCCGCAGATGCGCATCGAAATCGTCCCTGAGCGCCTCCTGAATCACCAGCACAAAGCGGTCGAATCCGGCCAGAGCGGCATCGTACAGAGCATAATCGAGCAGCGCTTCGCCCCCAGGACCGACCGGCGCCAGTTGCTTCAGCCGGCCAAAGCGCGTGGAGCGACCGGCCGCGAGGATGGCGAGAGTGAGAGTCACGGAACAGCGGCGGAACGCACATCCCCACCCAGCAGCCGCAGCGTCTCCTCGGTCGTCAGGCGCACGGGGACGTCGGCGTCGGCCAGGAGCCGGTCGGCGAGTTCGCGCTTGTGGCGGTGCAGCTCAACGATCTGCTCCTCGATGGTGCCGCGCACAACCAGGCGGTAGATCGTCACCGGTCGCGTCTGGCCAATGCGGTGGGCGCGGTCGGAGGCCTGATCCTCGGCGGCCGGGTTCCACCATGGGTCCATGTGAATGACATAGTCGGCCGCAGTCAGATTCAGCCCCACACCGCCCGCCTTCAGCGAGATCAGAAAGAGGTCGCCCTCGCCGCGCTGAAAGGCCCGGATCCGCTCTGCGCGCACCCTTGCCGGAGTCGATCCGTCCAGGTGTTGGCAGGGAATTCCCGCATTCCTTACATGCGCCTGAACCAGCCGCAGATGTCGCACAAATTGTGAAAAGACAAGCACGCGGTGACCGCCGCGGCGCAGCTCGTCCAGGGTGTCGGCAAAGACCTGCAGCTTGGAGCTCGCAGGTCCGCCCGCATGCACAAGTTCCGGATTGCAACACGCAAGGCGAAGTCGCGTCAGGTGCGTCAGAATTTGCATGCGGTGGGCCTCGCCATCGCTCCCGCCGCTGGCCAGCGCCTCCAGATCGTCGAGCGCGCGCAGGCGCAATCCCTCGTAGAAGGCGGCCTCGGCGGGCGACATCTCGACAAGGAGAGTGACCTCGGTGCGCGAGGGCAGATCGTCGAGCACATCGGCCTTGACCCTGCGCAGAACAAAAGGCCGGGTCAGGCGTCGCAGGCGCATGCGGGCGACCGGATCGCGGGCCCGCTCAATCGGCAGGGCAAATTGTTCGCGAAAGCTGCGGGCGCTTCCGAGCAGTCCCGGATTGAGAAAGGAGAAGATGGAGTGAAGGTCGGCCAGATTGTTCTGTATGGGAGTGCCGGTCGTGACCATGCGAAAGCGCGCCCTGAGCCTGCGCGATGCACGGGCTCGCCGCGTCGCCGGATTCCGGATCGCCTGGGCCTCGTCCAGAACCACGCTGCTCCAATGCACAGCCGCCAGAAGATCGCTGTCGTTGTGCAACAATCCATATGTTGTGATAAAGAGATCGCCAGGAGCGGGGTTGTCGAGCAGGCGCGCGCGCGCGGTGGCGGATCCGGTCAGCGACCGCACCTTCAGCGAAGGAGCGAAGCGGCGCACCTCCTCCACCCAATTGTCCACAACCGAGGTGGGCGCCACCACCAGCGCCGGGCCATCGGCTGCCCGCGCAAGCAACAACGCCAGCGTCTGCACCGTCTTGCCCAACCCCATGTCGTCGGCCAGACAGGCGCCCCCCCCCCAGTGACTCAGCCGAACCAGCCAGCGAAATCCCTCTTCCTGATAGGGGCGCAAAGCGGTTTGGAGGCCTGGCGGAATTTGAGGATCCAGCGATTCCGCCTCGCGCAATTTCCTGTGCAGGCGCTTCCACCGGGCGTCGGCTCTGAGGTGGGCATCGCCCAGGAGATCGTCGAGGGCAAGCGCTGCAAGTCCATTCAGCCGCAGCGCCTTCCCGCCGGTGGGCGTCGAGAGTGCGCGCAGATCCTCGAGCTGGCGCCGGAATGAGGTCGTCAGCGACAGAAAGGCGCCATCCCCCAGGGACACAAAGCGCGAAGAGGGATTTGCGTCGAGCATCTCGAAGAGTGTGCGCAGATCGACCGCCCGCCCCCGGTCCACCCTCACCGAACCCGATGCGGTGAACCAGTCCGTTGCTGACTTGACGGTCAGCCGCAGCGCCGACGCCCCCGCCCGACCCGCAATGCGGAAGGGCTGCCCCTGTGGCCATTGACAGCGCGCACCCGTCGCCTCGAGCTGTTCGATCAGCTCCAGACATTCCACCGGATCCTGCAGGGCGAGTGTACAGTCGGACCCGATGGTGGCGAGAGTCGGACAGGCCTGGACGAGCTCCTGCAGCGCCTCGCGTTCGGCCTCCGGATCGCGTGCTGCCTGCACGCCCTCGCCCCCGACGGCGGCAAAGGTGGCGAGATCGCCATCGCCAGGCCGAAAGAAGATCCCCGAAGCGGGGACCGGCTCGACCCGGATCGCCACATTCAGCCCAGCACCGCCCGGCGCCAGCCGCACCCAGGGAATGGGATCGCCTGCAATCTGCCGCGCCGCACGGGCGTCGCCCCCCAGAGCCCCCCGAATCCGGATCTCGTCCGAGAGCGCCGCGAGCGCGTGGATCAGACGGTCGCGCGTCGTGGCCGGAAAGAACGCCCCCTCCGGCGGAATCCAGGTGCAGAGCCTGCGGTGGGCATCGCTGAAGCGCGTCACCTCGCAGCGGGTCGGTCTCGTCATGACCGTGCGGTACCGGGCCGGAGCGGTTTCGGCGAGATGCGGACTCAGCGTCACCCGAAGCTGGCCTTCGCAGTCCTCAATGGCAATTTCGGGGTCGCGCCGCACCACCTCGATCGCCTGCCCCCCGGCACCGAAGACGGCCGGGTGCCCGGCCAGCGCAAAGACCCCCGCCCGGGGCAGATGGACGCCCGCTCCTGCGCACACGCTCTCTTCGGCAATGCAGTCGATCACCCTGTGGTCCTGTTCGCTCAGATGACCGGGATCATCCGCGCGCGCCCGCAATCTGCGGAGCGCCACCACCCGGCCCCGGCCCCACCCCCCACGGCGCAGACGGCTCTGTGCGCGGGGCACAACCCTGAACCCGTCCGCATCGGCCTCGATCACCACCCATGCCAGCCTCCGGTCGGCGTTGGCAGGAGCGGGCTGACTGTGTGCCGGCGCCGTCCTCTCGGACTCGTGCGCATGCTGTTCGATTCCGCGCAGCGCAGCTTCCCACTCCGGGGCCGGCGCCAGGAGTGCGGCCAGCGTTGTCGTCCCCATCCTTTGGTGCCCGACCCTGGCCGCCTCGGCCGGATCGTCGGTGGCCGCCAGAGCCTGCGCCAGCTCTGCCGCCCGGTCGCATTCCAAACCATTGTCGGAAGAGGCCGCAGCCACGCGCCCGATCACCTCTGCCGCCTCGGTCGCAAGCCAGAGGTAGCCATGCGCATGCGCGCGCAGTCCGAACTCCGAGAGCGCAGCGGGGCCGCCCCCTTCGACAAACGACCGCAGCGACTGTCCCCAGCAGGCCAGCAGGCCCAGACAGAGACCTCGGAGCGAGACCGGAACGATTCCGCTGAAGGCGGTCGGGTCTTCGCCGGCGCTGAGGTGGGTCGCCCCCTGGACCAGATCGGGAATCTCCCGGTCGATCTCCAGCCGCGATCCGGTGCGCAGAAGCTGTTCCAGGAGCGCCGCGTTGGCCGGGTTGGAGCGGCGCACCAGCGAGAGGAGCGCAAGGGCAAAGGACGGCGCTGCAGGAAAGACATTGCGGCGGCGGGTTCCGGCCCGGGCGTGCGCAATGGCCTCGCGAATTCGCCGGGCGGCAGCCACATCGTCGCCCTCGAGGGTGGAGATCATCGCCAGGGTCGAAGCCTGGTCCACGCGGGCCTGCCGACTGTGGGCCGCAGCATCGGGAAGCGCGGCGAAGAGATCCAGGGCCCGGTCGGCGCGCCCCTGCAACAGCCGAATCAGCGCCACCCAGCCGCCATATGCCCCCGGATCGGCGCTGCTCCCGGCCAGAGCCTTTAGGAGCGGAACGGGATCGGCGGCGTGGGCGACACACGCGGCCAGACAGGCTCGAGCGGCATCGTCGATCCAGCGCCCGGGCAGCGTTGCAAGCAGTCCGGCCCCCCCTGGATGGGCGAGCCAGCGCCACTCGCAGGGCGTAATTGCCGGCAGAGCGTGGCCGAGATCGTCGAAGCGGCCGGCCACCACATGGCGCCGGACCATCCCCTCGGCGTCGCCCTCCACTGCCGGGCGGACCTCGGCGGGCAGGGTGCGGACAAAGTGGCTCTCGATTGTGGACAGCGACCCTTCGCGAAGGGCTTGCAGGGTCAGCCAGGGAGCCCAGCGACCGTACACCGTCAGATGCTGCCGCGCATTGCGGTAGGCGATCCCGGCGGCGATCAGTGCGTCGGCCGTATCCCTGTACGCCCCCTCCGAAACGGTCTCTCCCGGGCCATCCTGGAGGCCGCAGGCCCCCACTGCGCGCGCAATTGCAGCAGCCGTGGCCGCAGCGGGGTAACAGACGCCCAGAGCCAGCGCGACCTGCCGCGCCGCCTGCGGAAGCGCCCGGTAGCTCGCCTCGAGGATCTCTGCCTCGCGGGCTCCTCCCGCGCCCGCAGTCAACCGCGTGGCTGCCACGGCGTCCCCATCGTCTTTGCCCGGCCAACGCTTCGCCGCACGCCGCGCCCGTCCGGCATCGTCCACGGATCGCACAACCCCGAGGGGAAGAATGCGCGAGCCGAGGCAACCGGAAGATCGAAACCCGGCATCTTGACAGGGTGTGTATCCATGGGTTCCGCACGCTCCGAGGAGTTGAAAACGGCCCCCGCTTGACGATTGCGCGAGGCCCGTTATCTTATCGACCCTATGAAAATCGACAAGTGGGCGGTGGTTCTCGTCAGCGAGTCCACCCGCAAGACTCGACAGTTCAAGGTGCCCGGCCTGGCCGTGCGCCACAGCACCCGGATTGCGCTTGCGCTGGGCGGCCTTCTGATGGCCGTGCTGGTCTTTGCGGCGATCCGGGGCGGGAATGCACTGCACTTTGCCTCGCTGCGTCAGGAAAACCGGATCCTCACCGAAGAGCTCAACCGGATGCGGGCGACTGTATCGCAGATCGGCGGCGAGATCGACGACCTCGCCGAGAAGGATCGCAGAAATCGCATGCTGGCGGGGCTGATCGAGATCGATCCCGAGGTCTTTGCGGTGGGAATTGGCGGACCCGGCATGGAAAATCCATCGGAAACGCCCCTCTGGCAGCACGATCCCGGCGCCTCGGCAGCCGTCCATGCAATCAACTACGATCTGGCCACGCTCGCGCGCAAGGCCGATCTCCTCGAGAGCAGCTTCGCCGAGACCGAGGCCTCCTTTGAGAATCGGCACGACCGGATGCGGGCCATGCCGACGCTGCTCCCCGCCTTCGGTCCCATATCCAGTCATTACAGCCATCACCGCCGGCACCCGGTGTACGGCGACTTCCGGCCCCACCCCGGAGTCGATCAGAGCGGTTCCATTGGCGCTCCCTTTGTGGCCACGGCCGATGGACGGGTCACATTCTCCGGGTGGAAACCGGGCTACGGCTACACAATCCAGATCGATCACGGAGCCGGATTCAGCACGCTCTATGGCCATGCATCCCGCCTTCTGGTGTCTGCGGGCGACGTGGTGCAGCGCGCCCAGACCATCGGCGAAATCGGGTGTACCGGCGTCTGCACCGGTCCCCATGTTCACTACGAAATCTGGGTCGATGGAGAACCCGTCAATCCACTCGACTATGTTCTCCTGCCCATCGGGCTCTAACCGAACTCCAGAAATCCTGTCATCCTTCCCCACCTGCCCGTCCCCCTCTGTTTCCAAGGAAGAAATCGATAATGCGCCGTAACCCCGTTCCGGGTCTCACCGCTCTCTTCGTCGTTCTGCTGCTTTCCGCCGCCTGCGCCCCCGCCGATGTTTCGATCGAGGTCTCGCTTGGCGAGGGCGCCGAGATGATGGCGCTGGAATCGGTCGAGGTTCAACTGCTGCCCTATGACCGGGACGCCATCTTCGATTCGCTTGGAGCCGCAGCCCCGAGGCCCGAGCCGCAGGTGCCAGCCGATCTGGTGGCCGCGCAGGACGAGGTGGCGGCCGCCCGTCAGGCCTGGCGCAACGCCGATGCCCGCTGGAACGAGTTGCGCGACCAGACGCGGACACTGGTGGAGCAGCTCGAGGATCTGAACCCGGCCGAGCGCCAGTACAACACCCTTTACGCCGAATACGAACAGGTCGAGAGCGAGCTTGCGAGAGCCGAGCGCGAACAGGAGCAGCTCTTCGAGACCTTTACCGAGCTCCAGGGCGCGATTATCGGTCGCAGCGACAGCATGCGCATCGTGTTGCAGGACTGGGAGGACGAGGCCTTCGTCGATGTCGATATGGTGATTGCGGCCAAGGTTGCGGAATCCGGGATGGATGCCGTGGCCGACACCACCGACACAGGCGGATTCGCCGACTTCCAGGATGGCGTCGCGCCTGGTTCCTACTGGGTCCATGCCCGCTACGAGCTCCCCACCGAGGAGCTGTACTGGAACGTTCCCGTCATGGTCACGCGCGAAGAGCCTTTCGTGCTTCGCCTCTACCGTGACAATGCAATGGTGCGCCCGATCCGCTGACCGGGACTGCTGTTTCGCACCGGCGGGTGGGTGCGCTGTACGCCCCGATGCGCCGTTCCCGGCTGCCGTGACGCTGCGCCGGGCAGCCCGTGGGGTTCCGGAGATTGGCTGTGCGACCGGTCGGAACACGCCCGGCGGGTGGCCCGCATGATTGCCGGAATTGTGCTGGCGGCGGGATCCTCGACCCGCATGGGAAGCCCCAAGGCGCTCCTGAAGCTGCAGGGCGCGACCTTTCTGCGACGCCTGGCGGATGCGCTCCGGCGCGGTGGCTGCGACGAGCTTCTGGCTGTGGTCGCGGCAGACCCTGGCGCGGTGGCCGCCGAGGCGGGGCAGGCCGGATTCCGAAGGGCGCTGAACCCCGGGGGCGAGGGCGGCCAGATCGGTTCGTTGCGGGTTGGCCTTGCAGCGCTGGATACCCTTGAGCCCCGACCCCGCGCATTTCTCTTTACCCCTGTGGACAATCCCGCCATTCAGGTCGAAACGGTTCGCGCGCTGATCGCCGCCTGGCGCAGATCCGGCACCCGTATTGTGATGCCGCGCTGTGGACGCGAGCGCGGACACCCCGTTCTGGTTGACATGGCCATTGCGCCCGAGTTCCATGCGCCGGGGCTGACCGAGGGCGCCCGCGATGTGGTGCGGCGCGACCCCGGCCGCGTCCTGGAGGTGAGGGTGGACGATCGGGGAACGATCGACGACCTTGACACGCCCGAGCGCTACCGGGCACGGGTGGCGCGATGAATCACAGCCGCAGACCCTCGGCCGCAGAGATCGCGCAGCGCATTCTGGAGGCGCTGGGCGCGGGCAAACGCATCCATACGGCAGTCGTCGTCGAGTCGTCGGAGCCATCGCTCGTGGGACGCCGCTGGTGGGAGTCGGACGGGCGCAGCGGCGGCACGCTGGGAAGCCGCGCATTGAATGACGCGGTGGCCGCAAGGCTGACGACGCTCTTCCCCCATCACCGCTCCACGGCAGCCGGCAGTCATCGCTTTGTCTTCGACAAGGGGCGCTGGGCACGGGTTTACCTCGAGCTGCATGGGCCGCCGCCGGGTCTGACGATTGTGGGCGCGGGTCATATTGCGATTCCCCTGTCTGCAATTGGCGCAATGCTCGGAATGCGCGTCGAGGTTTTGGACGACCGACCGGAGTTTGCCGCCCCTGAACGCTTTCCCGACGCCCACGCCGTGCGCGTGATCGACTTTCACGATCCCTTTGCAGACGCCCGACCGGGCCCCGCCGACCACGTTGTGCTGGTGACGCGCGGTCACAGCTTCGACTACGAGTGTCTGGCGAGGTTGCTGCGCATGTCTGCGCCCCCGGGGTATATCGGCATGATCGGGAGTCGGCGGCGGGTCCGCGCAACCCACGAACAGTTGCGGCGCGAGGGCTTTGCCACCGAGGAGTTGCGGCGTGTGCGGGCGCCGGTCGGGCTGGATCTGGGCGGACAGACGCCGGTCGAGATTGCGGTGGCGGTGGCCGCCGAGATCATTCTTGTCCACGCGGGTGGAACGGGGGTGCCGCTGATGGAGAAGGAGCGCGTGGTGGAGCGGTTTTTCGGGGACGAAGGGCAGGACGAATCGGAAGAGGCAGCCGCAGCGGAGGCCGGAGATGGACGCCGCAGCGCCGACCGCTGATCGCTGTGGGAGCGCCGCCAGAGGGAGACGAAACACCCGGATGGAATCATCATTGAATGGATTGTATGGCAGAGTCGTCTGCCTGCCCTGATGCCATATCATCAGCCCCCAACCGAATGGAGCAGACGCAATGGACGAGAAGGACCTGATGAAGCGGCTGGCCGGGCTCGAGGAGCCGGCGGTGCTGGCGACGATCGTGGCCGCGCGGGGATCGACGCCCCGGAAGACGGGAGCGCGCATGCTGATCGGGCCCGAAGGGGTGATTGCGGGCACGGTGGGCGGAGGCTGCGGCGAAGGCGAGGTGATTGCGGCTGCGCAGGAGCTGCTCGAGGGCGAGGGGGATGCGCGCATGGTGCGGGTCGATCTGACCGACGATTTCACGACCTGGAGTCCGGCCGTGTGCGGAGGAATCATGGATATCTTCATTGAGCGAGCCGATACCGGGGCGGGAGTGCGTGTGGCCGAGGTGGGCGGGGATGGGGAAGACGTCGGTCGGGCAGCCACAGACTGACGCCGCGCGACCTGACTGCCGAACGGCGCAGCGAGGAAAACCGACCGCAGCGATATGGGTTCCGAACGCGATGAGAGGACCGGGCCGGAGACGAGCGCCCGTCCAGTGAAAAACACCGGGGCCGATGCCCGACTTACCCCGCACGGCGAGAGCAAAGGGGGCGGCGAAGAGGACGGGATCGAGAGCGAAAGAGAGGCCACCGGCGGCGAGATGGTCGCCATTCACTATCAGAGACCGGGCCGCCCCACCGCAATCTACCGGCAGCGGGTGCTGGAACGGCGCAGCGACGCAATCATCACCCTTCAGCCGCATACGCCGCTCGCCAAGCCCATGCGCGTGGAGGGCCGAACGATCCTGGAACCCGGATCGCCGGTCGTCTGGTTCACCTTTCCGGGACGGTGGCACGACATTGGCCTCTTCGCGCTCGCCAACGGCATCCCAACCGGCCTCTACGCCAACATTCTGACCCCGGTCGAGTTCATCAGTCCCCACGAATGGCACACCACCGACCTCTACCTCGATATCTGGATTCCACATGGCGGCCGGGCCCGGCTTTTGGACGAAGACGAGCTGCAGGCAGCCGAATCGGCGGGACTGATCGCAAGAGAGCTGGCCGAGCGCGCCAGGGAGGAGGCCGGGAGGTTGTTGCGGGGGTGGGGGAGAGGGTGGCTTTTTCCCTCCGGTTCGGATCCGTCTTCGCCCCGGGTGCCGCTGTGATCGCCAACGTGTCCAATATGACCGCAAGAGGCCAAACTGCACGCATGGATTGTGTATGTCGGGGTTGCTGTCGCCATATTCTGCTCCAAGCTTCTGGCCTTCCCGGTCGAATCCTCGGCATGCGAAATCAACTGGTCGTCTTGTCGGATGAGGTCCTTAAGGAAATCCTCAATCGCGCCGCTTCGGCGATTGTCCGGCATAATCCAGACCCCGACTCGGGCACCGAACTCTTCGGATTTTCCAACGAATCCGTCCGCCGGAATCGCTCGTGGGACTTCAACGCCGACACTGTTAAGCCGTGACACGGCAGATTGCCAAGTACTGCTTGGATCACCATTCGCATCGAGAACGAACCCCAGCGACTTCCCAGTCCCGGCAGGCACAGAGACACGGATCGCTTGCAACACCTTGTTCTTGTTTCCGGACTCGACAATATGCTTGGAGATCGGGGGGAATTCGTGTCGTAAGAGGAGATGATCGATCACGTTTTTGTCGTCTTTGCCCTCGACATACAGGGTCCACTCGGATCCAGACATCAGCGCAGTTCCACGCCCAAATCGTTAGCAGTGACGATTGCCTCAGCGTCAAAGCTCACGCTGCAATTGATCCCTCGTTCGATCTTCTGTATGACCACCTCATCGCCGAGATGATCCTGGGTCCTCAGCAATTCGGCCAGGCCCAGGATGCAGTCAAGGCTATGGGTCGTGGCAAAGACCTGGATTGATAAGCTAATTGCGGTCTCGACCACCAGCTTCCACATTTCCTCCATGACGCTCCAATGGAGACCGGTGTCGATCTCGTCAATTAGCAGGAACCCCTCTGCGGCTTGCACCAACGAAAGAGAGCGAGCGAGAAGCCTCCGCATGCCATCTCCGTAGCTACCGATCGGAAACCGGGGAGCACCGGCCTGGAATCCCAGCACGATACTGGGTGGAGGCCCTGACCGTCCCGTTACGTCACCCGAAAGAAACCGGATCGAATCGAGATCCTTTTGGAGGATTCGCATCGATTCGACGATTTCCGATTCCCGCCCCTGCACCTCGACTTGATTCCATACGTCTGCCATCTCACGGGGTTGGAGCGATTCGGCGGTAACGAACTGCGTCGGGGGGCGTTTTCGATGTGACGCATGCGCCCTGTGGGGCATTGCCGGGCCGCGCCAGGCGAGCGAACCGCCCTCTGCCAGCGAAATAAGGACGTCTTCCGTGGAAGTGGCACTCCGGATCTTGAGCGCGAGTGGCGGAGTCGTGCCCTCGAAAGTCTCAAAGAGGTGTTACGCACTCCCCTGCCGCCACCGCCGCCACTCCGGCACTGCCGCTCCGAAGATTACCGTGATCAGGATTGCCGAAGCGACGCAGTAGCGGCACCAGGCGCGGATCACCACAGCCTCGAGGTAGGTGAGGTAGGCGCTGAAGAGGACGCCGAGGAGAGCGCCCGCGAAGAGGAGGAGGGCGATGCGGCGCGAGTGGATGCGCGGGGCCTGAAGTCCTGCCAGCGCGAGGGCGAAGAGGGCCAGGTAGCCGGCCAGACCGATTGCCGACACCGGGATGGGGCCGATCCAGGCGTATGGCGACGACTGGACCGTCCCACAGTCGCCGCTGCCACAGACAACCGGGCCGGTCCAGCCGAGGTTGTCGCCAAAGAGGTAGAAGGCGAGAAAGATCCCGATCAGCGAGAGGATGGCGATTGCCATCCGGTTGAGGGGGGGAGAGGCAGGATGCGCAGGGTCGCCGGTCAATTCGGGTTGCCGGATTCTGTCTCGGCCGAGGTGGCGAGAAGGCCGTCGATGGCCTGCTGAATGTCGATGAACTGATAACCGCCCAGCCTCTGCGCCGGTCCGCCGCCCTCTTGGTGGATCAGGATCGTGGGGGTGCCGCTCACCCCCAGGCGCTGGCCCAGAGTGAGGTTTGCGGTGACCACATCGGCATACCTGTCGCTGTCGAGGCAGTCTGCAAAGGCGTCGGTGTCCAGTCCCACCTCTTCGGCCAGATCCTTGAAGTGCCCCGCAGCGCTCTGCATCGCATGCCACTGGGCCTGGGTGCGGAAGAGTGCATCGTGATAGTCGAAGTAGCGGTCCTGTTCGCCCCCGCACCGCGCCGCGCGCGCCGCCAGGAATGCATGGGGGTGGCCGGGCAGGGGGAAATCCTGAAAGACGAGCTTTGCCTGTCCGGTCTGGATGTAGGCCAGATCGACCTGGGTCTTGACCGTCTGGGCAAAGATCTGGCAGGCCGGACACTGATAGTCGCCGAACTCCATGATGGTGATCGGCGCCGATTCCTGGCCATAGACGACGCCGCGGCCCAGCTCCAACAGCTCCGCATCGGCGATCTCGCCCAGCTCCACCGGCTGGTTTGCGCCCGAGCTGCCGCGCATGAGAACGGTGACAGCGGCAATGCCGACGATCGCGACAATTCCCACAATGACGTAGAAGCTCTTCATCTTTTCTCTATCCCTGGACTTGTAGACTGGGGCCGGCCACCCGAAGGGTCGGAGGACCGGATCTTCGCAGCGGGATCCGCACCCCGCACATAAAGGCTAACCGCCGGAGTGACCCGAGGGAAACAGGGGGGATCGGAGGCGCACTCAGTCGCCCCCCATCAGCGCCTCCAGCGCGGCTTCGGTATCGGAAAAGTCGGCCAGCACCCGATCCGCGCCTGCTTCCTCCAGCTCGGTGCAAGAGAGTGGTCCGGTAGCCACGGCAACAGTACGGGCCCCCACCGCCTTGCCGCACTCCACATCGCGGGGGGTGTCGCCGATGATGACGGTATCGCGACTGCGGAAGGCGCGGCCCCAATGTGCAGCCGCGCGCTCCAGCGCCACTTCGGGCAGAAGATTGCGATTTTCGTGGTCCGACCCGAAGGCGCCGACGGGGAAGCGGTGCCAGAGCTCGGCCGAGGTCAGCTTGAGGCGGGCGCCGCAGTCGATGTTTCCGGTGACCAGCCCCAGGTGGACATCGTCGCGGGCAGCCAGCCGGTCGATGAGGCGGGAGACGCCGGGCAGCCGCGTTACCGGGTGCGCCCCGATCCGGTTCTCCAGCTCGGCCTCGTAGCGCGCGCAAAAGGCCGGAAAGCGGGGAAGCTCGATCGGGCTGCGGGTCGGTTCGTGCCCTGCGGCGGTGAGAAGTTCGCGCAGGGTGAGGGTGTCGGTCTTGCCGGCGAAGTCGTGGCGGTCGATCGGTCCGGCGGTGCCGAAGATCGCCTCCATCGCCATGCGGAAGGCCGTGCGCGCGGGTCCGCCGGTGACCAGGGTGCCGTCGATGTCGAAGAGGAGCAGCATGGGATTTTCCCTTGCGGGGACAGGTCGGGGGATTATGCGCGCGCCGGAGCCAGAATCTCTCCGAGGAGCGAGCTGTCCAGGTTGCCGCCCGAGATGACTGCGCAAACTCGCCGACCCTCGACGGGAATGCGACCGCTGAGCAGAGCGGCCACCGTAGCCGCACCCGAATACTCCACCACCAGCTTGCGGCGCATGATGAGATGGGCGGCGGCGTGGCGGATCTCATCGTCTTCCACCAGCACGACATCGTCGAGGAAGGCGGCCGCGTGGGCATGGGTCAGGATGCCGGCGCGCGTCGGGGCCAGACCATCGGCAATGGTGTCGATATGGGACAGCGTCAGCGGACCGCCTGCATCGAGCGCGCGTCGCATCGTTGGCGCACCGGCCGGCTCCACGCCGATCACCGCTGCGTCGGGGTTGAGCCTTCGCATGGCGGCGGCGCACCCGGCCATCTGTCCACCGCCGCCGATCGAAACCAGCAGCGTATCCACCTCGGGCCAGTCGCGGTGAAGCTCGAGTGCAACCGTGCCCGCCCCGGCAATGATCCACGGATGATCGAAGGGCGGCACCATCACCAGACCCTCGGCAGCGGCGATCTCCTCGGCGCGCACCCGGCGATCCTCCGAGGTGGTGCCCGCAAACTCGACTCGCGCGCCCAGACTGCGGGCGCCGTCGCTCTTGACCCGGGGGGCGGTGGTGGGCATGACCACAACCGCGCGCGCGCCCTTGCGACCGGCGGCAAAGGCGACTGCCTGCGCATGGTTTCCCGATGAATAGGTGATGACGCCGCGCTCAAGCTCGTCGGGCGACAGATGCGCCAGAAAGTTGCAGGCGCCGCGGGCCTTGAAGGCGCCGGCCCTCTGAAGCGATTCGCACTTGAGCCTGACCTCGGCGCCGGTGGCCCTGTCCAGATCGGAATCGGAAATCAGGGGCGTGTCCACCACAATTCCGCGGATCCGCCCTGCCGCGGCCTCGATCTCGGCGAGCGACACCAGGTGGGCCGCACGGCTCTCTGGCCCGGCCGCCTCTTCGGCGCTACCGGAGATCATCGGCTGCGGGCGCGGCGTTGTGGCGCGGCGCATCATCGGCCGGGGTCGCACCCCCGTTCCCGGAGGCGTCTTCGGTTTCGGCATTGTCGGCATCGGCATCGTCGCCGACCACCAGCGCCAGATCCACCACCGCATCGCCCTCGTCCAAATTGATCATGCGCACGCCCTGGGTCGCGCGCCCCATTACCCGCATCTCGTCCACGCGCTGGCGGTTCACCACCCCATTGCGGGTAATCACCATGATTTCGTCCTGATCGCTGACCGCCTTGATCGCCACCACCCCCCCGCTGCGATCCGAGATTTTCTGGTTGATGACGCCCAGCCCGCCCCGCTGCTGCAATCTGTAGTCGTCGATGCGGCTGCGCTTGCCCATGCCGCCCTCGGTCGCCACCAGAAGGGTTTCGTTCTCGTCGCGCACCACCACCATGCCCACCACCTCGTCGCTGCCCAGCAGACGCACGCCGATCACGCCCTCGGCCACCCGCCCCATCGGCCGCACATCGGATCCGTTGAAGCGGATCGCCTTCCCGGCCCGAGTCGCAAGGACAATCTCGTTGGAGCCTCCGGTGATGCGCACATCGATCAACTCGTCGCCTTCGCGGAATTTGATTGCATAAATTCCCGTCGCGCGCACATTGCCATAGGCGGAGAGCGGCGTCTTCTTCACAATACCATCGCGCGTGCAGAAGAAGAGGAAGCGATTGCGGTCGAACTCGCGCACCGGCAACACCGAAGTCACCGTTTCGCCCTCCGCCAGATCGACCAGATTGACGACCGCCTTGCCCTTTGCATAACGACCGCCCTCGGGAATCTTCCAGACCTTGACCCAGTGACAGCGGCCCCGGTTCGTGAAGATCATCAGGTAGTCCTTGGAGCGGGCCACAAAGAGATGTTCGACCCAGTCCTCTGCGCGCGTCTCCATGCCAACCATGCCGCGTCCGCCGCGCCGCTGGGTGCGGTAGGTGTCGATGGGAATGCGCTTGACATAGCCCTGGCGCGACATGGTGAGGATCACCTCGCGGTCGGCGATCATGTCTTCGTCGTCGAACGAGGCAACGGTACCGATGATCTCCGAGCGACGGTCGTCGCCATAGCGCACCGCAACTTCGCGCAGCTCATCCTTGATGATCTCCATGCGCACAGATCGGTCTGCAAGGATGCGGAGCAGCTCCTCGATCCGTTCACGCACCTCGGCCAGCTCGCTGTCGAGCTTTTCCTTTTCGAGACCGGTCAGACGGGCCAGACGCATGTCGAGAATGGCGCGCGCCTGCCGTTCCGAGAACTCGAAGCGGACCTGGAGCGCCACTGCGGCCTCGGCCGAATCGCGCGACCCGCGAATGATGCGCACAACCTCGTCGATATTGTCAACCGCAATGCGCAAGCCTTCGAGCACATGTTCGCGTTCCCGCGCGGCGGCCAGATCGAACTCGCTGCGCCGAACCACAACAGTATGACGGTGACCGATAAAGTGCAGCAGCATTTCCCGCAAGGTCATGATCCGGGGAACGCCATCGACCAGCGCCAGCAGAATTGTGCCAAAGGTGGATTGCATCTGGGTGTGTCTGTACAATCTGTTGAGCACAACATGGGGAACGGCGTCGCGCTTCAGCTCGATGACCACCCGCAATCCGTCGCGGTCGGATTCATCGCGCAGATCGCGAATCGAGGTTAGACGCTTGTCGCGCACAAGAGCCGCAATCTGTTCGATCAGACGCGCCTTGTTGACCATAAAGGGGATTTCGCTGACAATAATGCGCGCCGCGCCGGTTCTTTCATCCTCCTCGACCTCGGCGCGGGCCCGAATCACGATGCGGCCGCGCCCTTCCCGGTAGGCCTCCACAATTCCCTCGCGCCCGCAGATATAGCCGCCGGTGGGGAAATCGGGGCCGGCAACGAGCTCCTCGAGGCGCTCCTGCGGCAGATCCGGTTCGTCGATCAGCGCAAGGAGACCGCTCACCACTTCGCGCAGATTGTGCGGGGGAATATTGGTTGCCATTCCCACGGCAATTCCCGACGAACCATTGATGAGAAGATTGGGCGCCCGGGAGGGAAGAACGGAGGGCTCCTGCAGTCTGCCGTCGAAGTTGTCGGTAAAGGCGACCGTATCCTTGTCGATGTCGGTCAGGAGCTCCATGGAGAGCCGTTGCAGGCGGGCTTCGGTGTAGCGGTATGCCGCAGCGGAATCGCCATCGATCGAACCGAAGTTGCCCTGCCCGTCTACCAGGGGATAGCGGAGCGAAAAATCCTGCACCATGCGCACCAGGGCATCGTATACCGCAAGATCGCCATGCGGATGGTATTTGCCGAGAACCTCGCCCACAACCGTCGCGCACTTCTTGTAGGCGCGCCCCGGAGAAAGGCCCAACTCCGACATGGCGTAAAGAATGCGACGGTGAACCGGCTTGAGGCCATCGCGTACATCGGGAAGCGCACGTTGTACATTGACGCTCATCGAATAATCGATGAAGGACTCGCGCATCTCCTGTTCAAGAATGCGTTCGAGGATCCGCTCTCCAGCGGTTCCGGTTGTGTTTTCGTCCAATGCAGCCCCCTGCAGATATCAATGTATGAATGAAGTGCGCGCCCGATGGCAAAATTTCCATGAACGCGGGCCCGGCAAAGAGAACTTCAATTTAGCGAAATTGCAGATTCAGGGGAAGGGCTGAAGCCTGTCTCCTGGCCGCGATTCGGGGATCATGCCGCCTAAGCCATCGCCACGAAATTCACCCCCTCGACAAGCCCCGCCTCCATGGCGGCCCGGCGCACGCCGGCACGCCCCTCGGCCCGCGCCACCGCCCCCACATGAAGCGCCCCTCCGTCTGCCGCCGCGACCCCCGGGGCATCGGCCACGGCCACCACCGCAACGGCGTGGATCGTCTGCCCGATCTTGCGCCGATCGACCTCGACAAAGGCCTTCACGGCAACCCCCTGGCGACGAAACTCGCGCGCTAGAGCCTTGCCCGTCGGGCCGGCTCCCCAGACCACCACTCCGGTCCGCCTCCCAAGAAGGCTCTGCCGCAGGTGGTGCACGCGGCAAGCGCGAAAGGCATTCAGCGAATAGGCCGGAGAGGTGCGGCTGAGGCGGCCTGCGCTGTCGCGCCAGTCGAGCAGGGTGTGGGGCGCGGCCGCAAAGCGGTGTCCACGGCGCCAGAGACGCAGGAGCAGATCGTAGTCCTCGGGCCAGCCCCGGTCGCGGTACCCCCCGACCTCGGCGAGCGCCCGGGCCCGGAAGAGAAAGGTGGGTGCGCCAGCGGACACTCGACGAAGAGATTGGCGGCCACCGTTTTCCAGTCGGTCATGGCATTCAGCCAGGCGATATAGGCGGCGGCGCGGGGGGTGATGTCGCCGGCGGGAATGCGGCGCACGCGCGCACCACAGCCGGAGAGTTCCGGATTGTGCGTCAGAAATGCAAGCTGGGCCGCCAGCCGCGCCGGATGCGCGATGTCGTCGGCGTCCATGCGGGCCACGAACTCTCCCTCTGCCTCGGCGAGCCCGCGCTGCAGGGCGGCGACCAGCCCCCGGCGCTGCGTCCGCACCACCCGAATGCGGGGATCTCGCCGCACCCAGCGCCCGAGAATCGAGGGGGTAGCGTCGCGGGAGCCGTCATCGACGACCACGACCTCGAGGCGGCGGTGGGTCTGGGCGACCAGTGAACCGAGCGCTTCGTCGATCGTGGCGTGGCCATCGCGCACCGGCAGGATGACCGAGACCCGTCGCGCGGCCGGATCGGGGTCTGCAACGCCGCCGCGTTGGGATTCGGTCGGGCTCTCGGCGATTGTCCGCCCCTGCGATCTCAATCCCGTCCATCCTTCGCCATGTCCGGCGTTCCTGCCCCCAGCGCAGCCGCCAGGAACCGTCCGGTTGCGCCTTCCTCCACCCCGGCCACCTCTTCGGGACGCCCCATGGCAACCACACGGCCGCCCTTCGGACCCGCCCCCGGCCCCATATCCACCACCCAATCGGCTGCGCAGATCACATCGAGGTCGTGTTCGATGACGATCAGGGTGTGTCCGGCGGCGACAAGTTTGCGAAAGACTGCGATGAGTTGGGCCACCTCTTCGCCCGAAAGCCCGGTTGTGGGCTCGTCGAGGATATAGACCCGGCTTCCCTTGCGGCGCGAGGCCGCCCTGGCCAGCTCGCGCGCGATCCTGAGCCGCTGTGCCTCGCCCCCCGAGAGATGGGTCGCCGGTTGTCCCAGGCGCAGATACCCAAGTCCCACCTGCTGCAGATGCCAGAGCGCCTGGCCCAGCTTCGGCTCGCGCAAAAAGAAGCGAATCGCCCGATCGACGGTGAACTCCAGGATATCGGCCACGCTCTGGCCCCGCACCTGCACGGCCAGCACCTCGGGGCGGTAGCGGCGCCCGCCACAGTGCTCGCAGCGCACAAAGATGTCGGCCATGAAGACCATCTCGACGCGCACAAAGCCGTTGCCTGCACAGACCTCGCACCGGCCCCCGCTGACATTGAAGGAAAAGCTGCCTGCCGTCAGCCCCGCGCGCCGCGCCGCCGGTTGCGATGCGAAGATGCGCCGTACCTCTCCCCAGGCGCCCATGAAGGTGACCGGATTGGAACGGGGCGTGCGCCCGATGGGACTCTGATCGACAAGGGCCACATCGTCGATCTGCTCCAGTCCGGTGATCCGGCGCCAGGTGCCGACGGCCTCGCCAAGGTGTTCCCGGGCCGAACTCCGGCCATCGCCGAGTTCGCGCTCAAGCGCCCGAAAGAGGACATCGTGGACCAGGGTGGATTTGCCCGATCCCGAAACGCCTGTGACGACGGTGAGGGCTCCGATGGGAAAATCGGCATCGACGCCATGCAGATTGTGAAGGGCGGCTCCCTGGATGCCGATCCGCGGGCCCTGCGCCGCAGCGTGACGATCGGAGATGGGGCCCGCAGCGCCGGATTTCGGTGGGGTAGGGCGCCTCTGCTTCTCCCAGGCCGCCGGGGGGCCCTCGAAGACGATCTCGCCGCCCCGGTCGCCGGACCCGGGTCCCAGCGCCACCAGGTGATCGGCGGTGGCGATCGCGGTCGCATTGTGCTCGACCATCACAACCGTGTTGCCGCCATCGCGCAGCCGGTTCAGCAGCGCAAGGAGCGCATCGATGTCGGCGGCATGAAGACCGACCGAGGGTTCATCGAGAACATAGAGGGTATCGACCAGGCGCGCACCGAGGGCGTTGGCCAGCGCAATGCGTTGCGCCTCTCCCCCCGAAAGCGTGCGCATGGGGCGACCGGGCGTGAGGTATTCCAGCCCGACATCGATCAGAAAGCGAAGCCGCGCCGCAAGTTCGTCCAGAAGGGCGCCGGCAATGCGACGCTCCATGGGGCGAAGCTCCAAACCGCCGAGCCATCTGTGAAGATCGGCAATCGACATCTCGGCAAGCTGTCCGATGTTGTGCTCTCCGACCCGTGTCCAGAGCGCCTCCGGTCGCAGGCGCGTTCCCGCGCAGGCCCGGCAGGGCATGGGGCGCTGATACTGGCGCAGAAAGACCCGAATATAGCGCTTGTACCGCTTTGGTTCCCGCGAAACCAGAAAATCCAGCACCCCCTGAAAGCCGTCGCTTCCGTGCAGCACGGCCCGGCGAAACCCTTCGGGAAGCTGTCGCCAGGGAGCATGCCACGAGACCCCTTCCGCAAGTGCAAAGCGGCGCAGCAGATCGCGTTCGCGGTCGTAGCGGGGCTTAGCCCAGGGATCGACCGCCCCCTGGCTCAGCGATGCTCCTTCCTCGGGAACGATCAGGGTCGGATCGTACTCCAGGGTGGCACCGAAACCGGTGCAGACGGGGCAGCTTCCATAGGGATTGTTGAAGGAGAAGAGGCGTGGCTCGGGCTCTGGAAAGACCCGGTCGGGGTGGCGCGGGCAGCGAAAGCGCTCCGAGAAGGGGATCGTCCGCGCGTCATATTCGCCCTCGCCGGGCAGGATCGCCACGGCCTCGCTCTCGCCCTCGCGGAAGCAGGTGGTGAGCGCATCGGCCACCCGGTCGCGCCAGCTCAGCGCCACTCTCTTCGGAACGCGAACCCGGTCCACAACCACGGTCACCGCGCGGGCCCGGGCCAGATCGGGCCCTTTGCCCTCGATCAGCGCATCGACCCGGGCCTCGACCCCATCGGCGATCACCCGTCCGAACCCCAGCGCCCGCAGATTGTCGGCCAGCGCAGAGTGCGTCACCTCGTCGCTGCGCACCAGGGGGAAGCCGATCAGGATGCGCATCCCGGCCGGCAGCGCCGCCAGGCGGTCTCCTGCGCCGGTGACCGAATCGGGGCGCACCTCGTCGCCGCAATCCGGGCAGAATGTGCGGCCCACCCGGGCAAGGAGCAGACGGAGAAAGTCCTGGATCTCGGTCGCGGTGCCGACGGTCGAGCGGTTGGTCGTGGTGGGGTTGCGTTGCTCGATCGCCACCGCCGGGGGGATTCCATCGATGCGATCCACGTCGGGCTTCTCGAGCCGTTCCAGGAATTGGCGCGCATAGGTGGAGAGCGCTTCGACGTAGCGCCGCTGGCCCGCCGCAAAGAGGGTGTCGAGCGCGAGCGACGACTTTCCCGACCCGGATGGCCCGCAAATTACGGTCAGGAGGCCGCGGGGCAGATCCAGATCGATATTCTTCAGATTGTGCTGGCGTGCGCCCCGGATCCGAATCGGCCTGTGCATGGAACTCCGTATCTCGCTCTGCGCTGACTGCCGCCGGAATCCGGGTCGAACCGCCCGGCATGGGCTGCCTGCAAAAGCCCGACTGCAGGGGCGCCCTCTGCATCGCGCAGGGCCTGCAGCGGGCGCAGGTTGCCAATGCGGACCGATTCCCCGACCGTGGAACGCCAGCCTCGGGGCGGGAAGAGACCCGGAAGAGACCCCAGGAGAGGCGCCCCCTGAAGCTACACCAACCGGGACAGCCAGTGAAACGGCTGCCCGCAACACCGCAGCGGCATCCCGATCGCGGGGCTCCAACCACAATGCGAGATCCCATGGACATCTATCCGCGCACCGATCTGCGCAACCTGCAACGCTACCTCCCGGACCGCAGCCCCATCCGGGCCGATCTGGGCGACAACCGCAACCTGTGGGGGGCGCACCCGGCCGCGCTGGAGATCATGGCCCGCGCCGGAACCCGCGAGGCGACCGAGTATCCGGGCAGCTACGCCGAAAGTCTGACCGAAGCGGTCGCGGCCCGACTGGCAATCGATGCCGCGTGCGTGACAACGGGAGCCGGGGGGACGGGGGTGCTCGATGCGGTGATGCGATCGGTGGCACCCACCATAATGCGTTACCTGGACCCCGGGTGGCCGGCGGCGGGTATGCTGGCCTGCATGAATGGGCACAGGCCGGTGGCGGTGGAGTGGTCCGAGGGACTGGATGATCCGGTGGCCTTTGCGGGCCCCGAGCCGGCGATCGTCTTTGTGGCAAATCCCGGAAATCCCACAGGTGAAGCGATCCCGGACGACTGGATTCGCGCGGTCCACGAGCGGGCCGAGGCAGTGGGCAGCATTCTGATCCTTGACGAAGCCTATGGCGAATACAATCGCGCTCTGGAGGACCGGTTTCCCTTCGCGCTTGCGCTGGCGAGCGAACGCACGATCTGCGTGAAGACGATGTCGAAGGCGTACGGGCTGGCCGGACTGCGCGCCGGGTACGGAATCGGAAATCCCTCGCTGATTCTGGAGGCGGACAAGGCGCGGGGGCCCTTTGTGGTGTCGAGCGTGGCCTCGCGGGCCGCCGCCGCCGCCATTGCCAGCGAATCGGACTGGCTGGCGGAGACGATCGCCGCCACGCGCACCAACCGCGAGCGTCTGCTTGCCTGCCTGCGTCACCGCGGCTACACGGTGCCCGAATCGGTGGCCAACTTCGTCTTCATTCTGCACCCCCGCGAGCAGCTTGCCGACACGACCAGGGCGCTGGAGCGACTTGGAATTCGCATCCGCCCCTTCCATGGACCCGCCGCAGCGGGCAATGGACTGCGCGCTACCCTGGCCCCCTGGGAGCTCATGGAGCGCCTCCTCGACGGCCTCGACATTGTCATGAGCGGAGTCCTCGACGGCGGCACCCCGCAACAACCGCCGCCGCCCTCCGCATGAGCACCGGCTACGAGGAAGAGGTCCTCGGCAAGGCCTACGATGCACGTCTCATGGCGCGTTTGCTGCGCTGTCTGCGCCCCTACCGGCTTCAGGTGGCGGTGGCGCTCGTGCTCCTCATGCTCTCTTCCTTTCTGGGGGTGGTGGGTCCCTGGCTCACCAGAATTGCCCTCGACGAAGCGATTCCCAATGGCGATACCGGCCAGCTCGCCACCCTGGCCGCGCTCTTCTTCGGCGCCACGGCTCTGATCTTCATCTTTCGGTATGCCCAGGCGCTGGTCACGACCTGGCTGGGACAGCGCGTCATGTACGATCTGCGCACCCGGATCTTTCGCAAGCTGCAACAGCTTGACCTTGCCTACTACGACCGCAATCCCGTCGGGCGGCTTATGACCCGCATCACCTCCGATGTGGAAACCCTCAACGAACTCTTCAGTTCGGGGGTTGTGACGGTCTTCGGCGATCTCTTCATTCTCTTCTTTATTGTGGTGGCCATGTTGCAGATGGATGCCGGACTGGCGCTTGTCACCTTCAGCGTTCTGCCTCTGGTCATCTATGCCGCCTTTCTCTTCCGGTCGCGAATTCGCTCGGCCTATCGCGACATACGGGTGCGGATGGCCCGTCTCAACGCCTTTTTGCAGGAGCGCTTCACCGGCATTCGCATCGTGCAGCTCTTCAACCGCGAAGGGCACGATCACAGGCGCTTTGGCCGTCTCGACGCCGACTACCTGGCCGCCCATCTGCGTTCGATCACCGCCTACGCCCTCTTCTTTCCGGTCATTCAGCTCTTCACCTCGGTCGCGCTGGCGCTGATTATCTGGTACGGTGGCCTGTCGATGATCGCAGGCACAGTCACAATCGGCGTGCTCGCCGCCTTTCTGGACTATTCACGGCAATTCTTCCGCCCGATTCAGGATCTTTCGGAGAAGTACAATCTTCTGCAGGGGGCCATGGCTTCGTCCGAGCGCATCTTCGGTCTGCTCGACCGCGAGCCCGAAATCCGTTCGCCTGCCGCGCCGCGGTCGCCGACCACTGCAACGACCGGCGAGATTCGCTTCGAGGGGGTCTGGTTCGCCTATGGAAGCGATTGGGTGATTCGCGACCTCTCCTTTACGGTGGCGCCCGGCGAGAAGCTGGCGATTGTCGGGCATACGGGTGCCGGCAAAACGACCATCATCAACCTGCTGATGCGCTACTACGAGCCGCAACGGGGCCGGATCCTGCTGGATGGCGTTCCCCTCAACGAGCTGCGCCTGGAGGATCTGCGGGCGCGGATCGGACTGGTGCTGCAGGATATCTTCCTCTTCAGCCGCTCGGTGGCCTACAATGTTCGTCTGGGATCGAAGACGATCGGCGACGACGAGGTGCACATGGCGCTGGACGCGGTCGGGGCGGGCGACCTTGTGGCGAAGCTGCCCGCAGGAACCGCGGAGCCGCTGGGGGAGCGGGGTACGCGACTGTCGGTCGGCGAGCGCCAGCTCCTCTCCTTTGCCCGGGTGCTGGCCTTCGATCCGGCCGTTCTGGTTCTGGACGAGGCAACGAGTTCGGTCGATTCCGCGATCGAGGCGCGCATTGAGGAGGCGACCGGCCGGCTGCTCCGGGGCCGCACCTCGCTGGTGATTGCGCATCGACTCTCGACGGTGCAGGGTTCGGATCGTATTCTGGTCATGCACCACGGGAGACTGGTGGAAGAGGGCAAACATGGCGAACTTCTTGCACGCGAAGGACTCTATCGTCGCCTTCACGAGTTGCAGTTCGCGGGCACGGCCGCCTGAACGGAGCCAACGCCCAGGACCGGAACCGCCACCCACAGGGAAGATCCTTCACCGCGACCGGGCAGCCGGTGAGGAGCGCGAAACAAATGTCTGGCCTGACCGGCGCGCGAATCTGCCATGCATGACCGAATCAATTGACGCCACTTGCAACCTGTACATCCGTGCATTCCCTATCGTTCTTCACTCACTCTTTCGCGCCCACCCCCAGCGCATGAATCCATCGAAGCAGGACAGATGAATCCAATCGATCGTACGTCCCCCTCCACCAGGCCCCGGCGCACCCGCCGTCGTCCCGGAGGAGTCAGAAGCAACGCACAGACGCTGGAGTTCGACAGGCGCACCCGATCCGACGCCTCGCTGGCGGATCTTGACCTGGATCTGGTCGGTTCCTTCTTCGCCAACACCCCCGCCGGCGATCATCGGGACAACCCGCTCGACACCCTGCGCCACTTTGGCCTGGTGCGCGGCACCGAGCCCGACTGGGAGATCAGCAATGCGGCGCTTCTGCTCTTTGCCCGCTCGCCGGCCCGTCACTGGAATCCGGGAGCCGGAATCCGGGTGATGCGGGTGCCCGGAACCGCGCGGATTCCCGGTCGCAGCGGCACAACCGCAATGGGATATGCAGGACCGCCTCTGGCCAGTGCAATCCGCGAATCCCTGAAGCTCGTTCGCGATCAGATCGGCGTCTCCGAACCGCTGCGACATATCTTCTTCCGCTCTGTTCCGGAATACCCCCGCGAAGCGCTGCGCGAACTTCTGCTCAATGCAATTGTGCACCGCAGCTACGAACAAACCCCCGAGATCGAGGTGATCTTTTACGACGACCGGGTCGAGATTACAAGCCCGGGGCCGCCGCTGGAGTCGCTCGATCCCAATGGCATTCGCGAGGGCGGATCGCTGCACAAGACACGCAACCCTCTCCTGTACAGAGTCCTGGAGGACACGGGATCAATGACCGCAAAGGGTGCGGGGCTGACCGGCGTCTTCGCGGCCATGACGCAATCGATGCTCTCCGAGCCCGAGCTGGGACAGCGCAATGGCCACTTCATCGTCACGCTGCGCAATACTCCCGCCTACAACCCCGCAGGACCGGGGTGGAAGCGGATCGTGAGCAATCTCAACATCAGCGAGGACCAGCAGCGGATCCTTCTGGCATGTCCCGACGGTTTCACCCGCGACGACTACAATCGGCTGAATGGGGTGTCGATCACCGAAGCCCGGCGGCGCATTCGCGAGATGGTCGATCTGGACATTGTCGAGCCGGCCCCCCCCAACGACGGGTCGCCCACAACCTATTACCTCACCGCCGATCTCGACTCGCGGCGCTGGTTCCTCGAAGATCGCGTTCCCCGGCTTCGCGAGTACTTCCGCGGCCGCGACGGACTGCGCAACGCCGACTACCGCACCCTCTTCGAGACCAGCTATGCGGTGGCGCGGCGCGAACTTGCCGACCTGACCGAAGACGGCTTTCTCAGGGCCATCGGCAAGGGACGCGGCCAGCGCTTTCTGCCGGCCATCGGGCTGCGGGACTGACACAAAACGCACGCCACATCGGTATACATCTTTCCTTCATTCAATCAGACATCACCTCAATTCACCAGGCATCAACAGGCACAACAGAAAAAGGATACAACACGATGGCTCTTCCCGTAATCGCTGCAATTCTTGTCGCCATCGGCGGCATCGTCTTCGCCGTTCCCTCGCGCAATCCCAAGGTCTCCAATCGACTTGTCGGCGTGGGCATGATGGGAACCGGGGGCGTCGTTCTGCTCGCCAACATCTTCGTGGTCATTCCGGTGGGCGAGGTGGGCGTCGAACACTTCCTGGGCAATATCAACGAGCGGCCGCTCGAGCCCGGAGTGCGAATCATCAATCCTCTGGCCAGCGTCGAAAAGATGTCGATCCGCGAGCAGGCGTATCCGCCGCAGGGAAGCGTGGAGCTGATTGAGGCGCAGACCTCCGAACAGCTCAATGTTACCCTGGAGGTGTCGATCATATACAAGATTCTGCCCGAAAACATACCGGGAATCTATAGGGAAATCGGCAGCGAATCCGACATGGAGAGACAGTTCGTCCTCAACTCGGTGCGCAATGGAGTCCGCGACGCGGTGGCCACCAAGTCCATCAACGAGATCTTCTCGCCCAATCGGCGCGATGTGGCCGATGCAATGCGAACCGAGATCCAGGCCAAGGCGGGCACCCGCTTCGATGTAGAGCAGGTCTTTCTGCGCGATGTCCAGGCTCCCGAGAGAGTGCGCGACGCAATCGAACAGAAGCTCGAACGCGAACAGCAGGTTGCCGCCGAGGAATTCCAGACCCAGATCATTCAGGAGCAAGCGCGGCAGCAGGCCGAGGAGGCCAAGGGAATCGCCGAGGCGCAGCGCATTATCTCCGAAGGATTGACGCAGGAATATCTGACATTCTTCTATATCCAGCAGCTTGCGCAGATGCCCGAGGGCTCGCTTGTCTATGTGCCGACCGAGGGCGGAATCCCCCTGATCCGCAACCTGGGTGGCGGCAGGTAAAGGCGGGGGGCGCAGAGCCCGGCGCGCGCGCTGGCTGATTGTCCCTGTACTTCTGGGGGCAGTCGTGTTGCTTCTGGGGCAGGCAACCGGCTGTTCGCCTGCATATGTCATTCGGGCCGGGTGGGAAGAGGCGCGCATTTTGCGTGCCCGGCAACCGCTCGCCGAGGTGATTGCCGCGCCCGAAACCGACGAACGCACGCGCACAAGACTGCGTCTGGCAGGCGAGGCGCGCATCTTTGCCAGAGACCGGCTGGGGCTCGCTGTCGGCGACAGCTATACAACCTTTGCGCAACTCGACCGCGACACCCTGGCCATGGTACTCTCGGCTGCGCACCGCGATCGCCTCGAAGCGCTGACCTGGTGGTTTCCCATTGTCGGCGATGTGCCGTACCGGGGCTTCTTCGATCTCCAGGAGGCGCTCCGCGAGCAGGAGTTGCTCGAGGCACAGGGCTTCGACACCCTGCTGCGCCCGACGGCAGCCTTCAGCACTCTGGGCTGGTTCTCCGACCCGCTTCTCTCGACGCTGATGCGCTACGACGAGATCGAGCTCGTCACAACGGTTATCCACGAACTTTCGCACAATCATCTCTTCGTGCCGGGGCAGGTGCGCTTCAACGAGAGCTTTGCAACCTGGGTCGGGCGCGCCGGAGCGGTTCAGTTCTTCTGTAGCCGCGACGACGGGAAAGAGCGAAGTGCCGAGTGGTGCCAGAGCGCACGCGCACGCTGGCAGGATGTACAACGATTTTCGATCTTCATGGATGAACTGGTGACCGATCTGCAGACACTGTATGACAATCCAGGGTTGCCATTCGAGGCAAAGGTGGCCGGGCGGGAAGAGATCTTTGCCCACAACCTGGAGCGCTTTCAGAGCGAAATTCAGCCACGCCTGACCGCACTTTCCTTTGCGGGATTCGCATCGGCCCCACTGAACAACGCCACCCTCCTCGCCCGGCTGCGCTACTATCACCGCCTGACCGCATTCGAGGCGCTGACCAATCAACACAACACATCGCTGGCGGCCGCCATCGAACACCTCAAGGCCGGGGTTTCCGAAGTCGCGGACCCCTTTGCACTTTTGCCCGAAGATCGCCCATAGTGCGCTCACGCCCGAAGTCGCGGGCGTGCCCGGCACCCTGAGAGTCTTTTCGGTGAGGGCGATGGCCATATCGGCCGGCCCCGGGGGATGGCGGCACGATACGATCGACGGATCATCCTTTATCGCGGATGAAGCTGGACCACGGTAAACCCGCAGAGCCGGATCCCCGGGATTCGCTCAGGGTCGCCCGGTGAATCGAGGGATCGAGCCCGCAGGCACGACGGAAATGCCCGAGCGGAGCCCGGATCGACACGATATTCCGGAGTGGCGTTCAGCCTCTGATGACCTTGGGGACGGCGACGTCGCCCCGCCCTGACCGATCGCATGGCCCCTGCTCCATCCGCCACCACCGGAGCGCGCATTTCCATGGCATCGGCGATGTTACCTTTATAGGCTGCCCCTATTGGGCGAGCCCGGCCACACCACTCGCGCCCCTTCACCTGCGTCCACGGACGCCCCAACCCGGGGTGGCGTCCCCCACGGCCGGACTTTCCGCCCACCCACACCCGGCCACCTCCTCTTCCACTCCTTCGCCGAACATGTCCCTGCCCACCGAAAAGGCCTACGACGCTGCCGCCGTTGAACGCAAATGGCAGGAGTACTGGGAGCGCGAAGGCACCAACACCTTCTCCCTCGAGGAGCTGCGCACGGTCCGGCGCCCCTACTTCAACCTGATGATGTTCCCCTACCCCTCGGCCGAGGGGTTGCATGTAGGCAACATCTACGCCTTTACCGGGGCCGATGTTCATGGCCGCTTCAGGCGCATGCAGGGCTACGATGTCTTTGAGCCGATCGGATTCGACGCCTTCGGAATCCACTCCGAAAACTTTGCGCTCAAAACGGGAGTTCACCCCTCGCGACTGATTCCCTCCAACATTGCCAACTTCCAGCGTCAGCTCAGGCGCGTGGGCGGCATGTTCGACTGGGATCACACGGTGGACACCACCGACCCGGCCTACTATCGCTGGACGCAGTGGCTCTTCCTGCAGTTCTTCAGGCGCGGGCTGGCCGAAAAGAAGGAAGCCCCGGTCAACTGGTGCCCATCGTGCATGACCGTGCTCGCCAACGAGCAGGTGATTACCGGCGCCTGCGAACGCTGCGGAAGCGGAGTCGAACAGCGCTTCATTCGGCAGTGGTTCCTGAAAATTACCGAATACGCCGAGCGTCTCCTCCGGAATCTCGACCACATTGACTGGTCCGAGGTCACCCGCAAGGCGCAGTTGAACTGGATCGGTCGCTCCGAGGGCGCGCAGCTTCGCTTTCCGGTTTCGCGCCCGCAGTTGGCCGACCCGAATGGCGACAGTCACCCCGCCGTCGATGTCTTCACCACCCGACCCGACACCGTATTCGGGGCCACCTATGTGGTTCTGGCTCCCGAACACCCCCTGGTGGACACAATCGCCACCGACGATCGCCGGGCCGAGGTGGAGCGCTACCGCGAAGAGGCCCGCGCGTTGGATCTGGTGGCGCGACGACAGACCGGAAAGGACAAGACTGGAGTCTTTACGGGGGGATTCTGCATCAATCCGGCAACGAACGACCCGGTGCCCGTCTGGATCGCCGACTATGTGCTGATGAGCTACGGAACCGGCGCGATCATGGCGGTTCCCGGCCACGACGAGCGCGACTTCGATTTTGCAGCCGCGCATGGACTGCCGATTGTGCGCGTGGTGGCGAAGCCGGGCGAGGAGGTCGAAGCTCCACTCGCCGAGGCCTATGTGGATTCCAGGGGAACGCTGGTCAATTCGGGGGGCTACGACGGCCTCGAGATCGAGGCGGGCAAGCGCGCCATCGTCGCCGATCTGGGCAAGGCGGGGCTGGCGCAGTCACGCATCACCTACCGGCTGCACGACTGGTGCATCTCGCGGCAGCGCTACTGGGGTCCGCCGATTCCGATCGTCAACTGCGACGAATGCGGGCCGGTGGCCGTTCCCGAAGACGAGTTGCCCGTTCTCCTGCCCGAGGTCGAGGATTTTCGCCCCGATCAGTCCGGCGTCAGCCCCCTGGCCCGGGTTCGCGAATGGTACGAAACGCCCTGTCCCCAGTGCGGCAAAAACGCATCGCGCGAAACCGATGTCTCCGATGTCTTCCTCGACAGCGCCTGGTACTTTATCCGCTACCCCTCCACCGACTTCGACGACCGTCCCTTCGATCCCGAAATCACTCGTCGCTGGCTGCCCGTTGACATGTATATCGGAGGCAACGAACATGCCGTTCTGCACCTTCTCTACTCGCGATTCGTCGTGATGGCGCTCTCCGATATGGGCCTGCTGCCCTTCGAGGAGCCCTACGATCGCTTCCGCGCCCACGGCCTCATCATTCGCGAGGGTGCCAAGATGTCCAAGAGCAAGGGGAATGTGATTATCCCCGATCCGCTGATCGAACGCTACGGCGCCGACACCTTCCGTCTCTACCTGATGTTCCTGGGACCCTTCATGGAGGGGGGCGATTACCAGGACAAGGGGATCTCGGGGCCGCATGGCTTTCTGCATCGTCTATGGGAATCGGTTGTTCCGGACGAGGGCGAGCTCTCGACAGAGAAGGCCGACGCCGATCTGGAGCGAAAGCTGCACCAGACGATCGAGCGCGTCACGGAGCAGCTTGCAGAGCTTCGTTACAACACCGCCATCGCCGCCATGATGGAGTATCTGAATGCGGTGCGGGCCGGGGGCCGACGACCGCGCCGGGCCGAGGTCGAGCCGCTTGTCTGCCTGGTGGCCCCCCTGGCTCCCCACATCGCCGAAGAGCTCTGGCACCGGCTCGGTCACGACACAAGCATCTTCGACGGAGCCAACTGGCCCGAATTCGACCCCGCCAAGTGCGCCGAGCGCCGGACTTCGATCGCCGTACAGGTGAATGGACGCCTGCGCGGCACGGTCATTGCTTCGGTAGGGGCCGGCCGCGACGAGGTGGAGGCGCTGGCGCGCGCCGAGGCGAATGTGGCGCGACACCTCGAAGAGGCGCAGGTGAAGCGGGTCATACACATTCCCGACCGGCTGCTTAACTTTGTCGTTGTGCCCATCGCAGGCGCATAGCGCGACCCGACAACCTCCACCAGGAATTCCCTCCGCCCCCCGGACACCCGATTCATGCACCCGGCACCGCCCAGAGCTGAAGAGATCGAAAAACTCGCCATCGACGCCATCCGGATTCTCTCCATGGATGCGGTGCAGGCAGCCAATTCGGGCCACCCCGGGGCGCCCATGGGGCTGGCTCCCCTCGGATATGTCCTCTGGACGCGACACCTGCGGCACAATCCGGGCGATCCGCGCTGGGCCGGGCGCGATCGTTTCGTGCTTTCGGCCGGGCACGCCTCGATGTTCATCTACAGCCTGCTGCACCTCTCCGGATACGACCTGTCGCTCGACGCAATCCGCAACTTCCGGCAGTGGGGCAGCCCTACGCCGGGTCACCCCGAGTTCGGTCACACGCCGGGCGTTGAGACCACAACCGGTCCCCTGGGCCAGGGTGTGGGAAACTCGGTGGGGATGGCTCTGGCCGAGCGGTGGCTGGCCGAGCGCTATAACCGGCCCGGACACCGTATCGTCGATCACCGAACCTGGGCGGTCTGCTCCGATGGCGATCTGATGGAAGGGATTTCGCATGAGGCGGCCGAGATCGCCGGACACCAGAGACTGGGCAAGCTGACCTGGATCTTCGACGACAACCGAATCACAATCGAGGGTTCGACCGCGCTGGCCACCGCCACCGACCAGCGCCTCCGCTTCGAGAGCTATGGCTGGCAGGTGCTGACTGTCGAAGACGGCACCGATACCGCAGCCATTGACGCGGCGCTGACCCGGAGCCGCAGCGCCTCCGACGCGCCCACCCTGATCGTTCTGCGCACCCGCATTGGTGAGGGCAGCCCGAATCTGGCAGGGCGGGCCGCAACCCATGGCGCCCCGCTCGGCGCCGAGGAGGTGGCCGCGACGAAGCGCAACCTCGATTACCCGTCGCAGGAGCCCTTTCATCTGAATGCCGAGGCGGTCGCGCACTGGCGGGAGCAGCGTGAACGGGGAGCCGCACTGCAGGCCGACTGGGAAGAGCGCCTTGCAGGCTACCGCGCCGAGTGGCCGGAGCTGGCAGATGCCTACGAAGCCGGGATGAGGGGCGAGTTGCCGGCCGGATGGGAAGATTCGCTACCCGATCTGAGCCGCGCCCCGGCGACTGCAACCCGCAATCACTCGGGCAGGGTGCTGCAGGGGGCGGCGGCGGCGATTCCCTGCATGATCGGCGGATCGGCCGACCTGGGCGGTTCCAACAAGACCGACATCACCGAGGGCCACGACCTCCTGGCCGACTCCCCCGGCGGCCGCATCATCCACTTCGGGGTTCGCGAGCACGCCATGGGCGCAATCATGAATGGAATGGCGCTGCATGGCGGCATCCAGCCCTTCGGCGGCACCTTTCTGGTCTTTTCGGACTATATGCGTCCCGCGATCCGGCTCGCCGCCCTCATGAAGCTCCCCATTATCTGCGTCTTTACGCACGACAGCATCGGGCTCGGCGAAGATGGACCCACCCATCAGCCGATCGAACATCTGGCCGCGCTGCGTGCAATCCCCGGCCTGCTCGATCTCCGCCCGGCCGACGGCCCCGAGACCGTAGAGGCCTGGCGCGCCGCCCTCCGCTACCGCACCGGACCCTCCTTCCTCTCGCTCACCCGCCAGACGGTTCCCCTGATCGACCGCGACTCCGACGCGGCCTCGGCCAGCGGTCTGCACCGGGGCGCCTACACCCTGCGCGAGTCGCCGCTCGGAAACAACACCGCCCCCGATGCCGTCATTATTGCTTCGGGATCGGAGGTGGGCACGGCGCTGGACGCCCAGACGGAAATTGCCGAAGAGGGAATCGCGGCCCGCATCGTCAGTATGCCGAGCTGGCGGCTCTTTTCCCGGCAACCATCTGCGTACCAGGATGACGTCATGCCGCCAGAGATTCCCAGAGTGTCGATCGAGGCGGCGGGCCGGGTGGGCTGGGATCGCTGGGTCGGTCCCTCGGGCAGATCGATCGGACTGGACGACTTCGGGGCCTCCGCGCCCTCTCCGGAACTCTTCCGCCGCTTCGGCATTACCAGCGCTGCGGTGTGCCGGGCCGTACTGGACCTCCTGGCGAAGTAGCCGACCTGACGAATGCCCCGAACGAGACGAATGCAGAGCCCCCGCACGCCGACCAGGCGATGCTTGCGCTTCAGACCCTGGATTCCGCTTTGGGCTCTTGCCACCGTCCTTGCTGCTCCTGTCCCTGTGTGCGCCTCGGCTCAGGACACCACCTCCGTCACGCGGCTGCGCGGGCTGCGCGTAGAGGTTCCCCGCCCCTCGACCACCACCAGCGGCACCAGCACGGTCGAGATTGCAACCGATTCGCTGAGCGTGGTCGCGGCCCCCACCGCCGAGGAGTTTCTGCGCCATGTTCCCCTTGTGCAGATGCGCGTCAATTCGCGCGGCGAGGTTCAGCCCGATCTACGCGGCGCCGAGGATCGCCAGATCGCCGTTCTGCTCGATGGCGTGCCCCTCACCCTGGGGTGGGATCACCGCACCGACATGGCCATCATTCCCTTCACCGCCGTGCGTTCGGTCACAATTTTGCGGGGCCTCTCCTCGATGCTGCACGGCCCCAATGTTCTGGGAGGCGCCTTCGAGTTCCGCGTTGCCAGCGGCGACAATGCACCTGCGACCGCTCCCCCCTTCGCGACCGCCTTTTCGCTGCAGGCCGATGGCGCCACGCGCATCACCGCCAGCGGAGGCACGGTCATTGCCAACGACTATGCCGAATGGATTGTGCGTGCAGGAGCCAGTCATCGCGATACGCCCGGCATTCCACTGCCCGGTGACATTCATCTGGACCCCGAGCTCGATCCCGCGCTTCTTGCCGACATGGAGGGCCGCCGCCTCAACTCCGACCATCGGCTGACCGACGGATTTCTCTCGGTCCGCTATCAGGGCGAAGATGGCGGCTGGTTTTCGGGGCTGGTCACGGCGGCCCGGGGCGAACGCGGGGTGCCCCCCGAGGCGCATGTCGAAGATCCGCGTCTCTGGAGGTATCCGGATCAGGATCGCTTTGTCGCCACCGTATCTGCGGGCACGCGCGAATTCGAACACGCAGCCGGGCGGGGCGACGTCGAAGCCTCCTTCGGGCTCGATCACACCAGGATTGCAATCGACGAGTATGAATCCTACCGCTATCGCTCGGTTGTGGACAGCGAAAATGGCGTGACCACGACTCTGACCGGGCGGTTGCTGGGCGACTATCGCTTCAACAACGGACCCGAGATCTGGAGTTCGCTCACAGTGGCGAATGTCATGCATACCGAGAGCTTTGCAGAGGGCCCCGGCTTCGATTATGCACAACGTCTCTGGAGCCTGGGCAGCGAGGTCGAAGTTGGTGGCGACGGCAGCGTCATCTGGAGCTTCGGCGGCTCGGTCGATGGCTCCGACACCCCGATGTCGGGCAACAAACCCGCAATCGACGCAATCTGGGACTGGGGCGCGCGCACCGGGGTCACCATTTCGGGATCGGGGGGCAACGTTCTCTATCATGCCGGGGTCAGTCGGCGGACACGCTTTCCATCCCTGCGCGAACTCTATTCGGGGGCGCTGGGGCGCTTCGAGCCCAACCCCGATCTGCGGCCCGAGAGCCTTCAGGCAGGCGAACTCGGCGTCACCTTCAGCTTCGGCAACACCCGTCTGCAGCTTGCAGGATTCCACCACCGGCTGGCCGATGGCATTGTGCGGACGCGCACCATCACCACCGAGGGCATTCGCTTCAAGCGGGTCAACCGCGACAAGGTGCGCTCAACGGGGCTGGAGGTTCTGACAGCCGGAACCCGTGGGCGCCTCAGCTATGGCGGCGACCTTACCCTGAAGCGCGTTCGCGTCTCCGATTCCAATGCCGGCCACGATGCACGCGCCGAATACGAACCGGGAATCTCCGGCACGGTCAACCTCGGAGTTCGCACGATTGCAAATGTGGATATGTCGGGATTCGTTCGCTACCGCGGTGTGCAGTACTGTGAAAATGTGGAGATTTCAGGACTGGATCGCATGGATGCCAGCGCCACGGTAGACCTCGAGGCACGGCGCGAATTCATGCTGGACAGGGGCGGGACGGAACGAAGGCTTCAGGGCACGATCGGGGTCAGCAATCTGGCCGACGCCACAATGTTCGATCAGTGCGGGCTTCCGCAGCCGGGACGCATGCTGCGCATTCAGTTCAGTTTGGGATAGGCCCGGGGTTGCATGACATGCCAACGCTCCATGCACAAGCGACGGGTGTTGATGGATTGATGAATTGATTGATAGATTTGACGATCATGTATGTTTGATTCGGTGTGATAAGATCACAATATCAACCGCTACTTCCAAGGATTCTTGCCACATCCCATGGCCATACAGGTCATGCTCCAGCTAATTCATACTCTCATCCAGAATCGGTCCTGCCAGACTGGCCCACAGAACCTCGGTTTCGGTGATGGCGATCAGGCGGTTGCCGATCACAACGCCATCGCGCACTCTCGCTTCGTCGCGCAGCGAACCGGGCAGCAGCACCGTGGGCACCATGCTGTCCGAGGGTGGCACGCTGAACCCCAACAGCGCGGGTTGTAGTCCTCCGGTCATCACCCACACCCGACCGGCTACCGAGTGCACTCCTGAAAGCGGGCGCAACTGTGCCCCTGGCGGCGGTCGATCGGTGCCCAGGAGAGTGCGCACGGCCTCGGCCACTTCGCCGGGAACGCGCCGCTCCCGAATGCCGGTGATCCGGTTGTTGTTCCAGTCAACCGACCAGACCGCAAGATCTGTGCGATTCAGAACCAGAGCGATCTCGCCCGGGGCGATTGCCGTCAACGCCCACCCGATCGAACGCTCCATCATTCCGGTCATGCCCGGATCGGCATCCAGGGCCTGGGGGATCGCCGCTGCGGGATCGAGCGCTGCAAAGCCGTCTTCGCCAACCCTGGCGCGCGCCAGGAGCGATGGGTCGCTCCCCGGTTGTGCAAAGGGCGAGAAGTCCGGAAAGACCACGCCATCGTTGTCGGGAACAAAGGCCCGTGCCAGCGCCCAGGGCACATTCGGCGAAACCGCCTCAAGGTATTCGCCATCGGGACCGAAGAGAAGAAACTGGCCGCGGCCGCTGTCCAGTACCCAGAGGCCACGCGCATCGGCGCGAATCGCCAGGGGATCCTCGAGCTCGCCCGGCCCCGATCCCGGCGCCCCAATTGTCGCGAGCACCGCGCCATCGACCGAGATTCGATATGCGCGCCGCGCCAGCTTGTCGAGCACATAGACGCTCTCGGCATCGGGTGCCACCGCCAGCATGTCCAGCGACTCGAAGACCGTAACCGAATCGGGCCCGGCGATGCGCGCCAGAACCCGATCGACCTCCATGCGTCGCGAAGGCACAGTCGTCTCATAGGTGATGCAGGCAGTGGCGGCGAGGCTGATCGCCAGGAGAGGAAGGAGGCCGGGAAGGCGAGTCTTCATGCAGGGTTCTCCTGATTCAGAGAGGAATCGGATACGAATTTGACCATGCCAAACAACGCCGTCCATATCCGGAACGATACCGTCCAATCACATTGTAGCAACCCCAAGAGGCGATGCACAAACGCCCACCCCCTCAGATCACCTCTAGCAGCTCCAGCCGCAGCCACCCCACCTTGCCATCGGCCAGTACAATCTCGGCCCAATCGCCTGCGCGCCGATCAATCCGCACGGTGGTGCCGGCGTGCAGGGCGAAGAGGGTCAGGCCCCCCTCCTCCGAAGGCGCGCTCAAAACCCGGGTCTCGGTCGCCATCACAACGGCGCGTTCGGCCTCCAGCGCTCCCGTTTCGCGCATCACCAGGGTGCCGCCCATCACAAGGGTGCCGGTTGCGCCCAGGTACAGCGCCATGCGCAGGGCGGGGGTCCAGCGCTCCCGGCCCCGACCGCGCCGCAGAAGGGCGACCACCACCCCCGTGCCCACCGTCAGGTAGCAGGCCGCCGCTCCCAGCAACAGCCAGCTTCGCGGAAGCAGCGCAAGCCACCAATCCGCCACCGCAAGGAGCCAGAAGCGGGGAAGGGGCTCGATCCGGTCGCGCAATGTTCGCCGCACAATCTCGAGATTGGCTTGAATATCCTCGTCGGCCGGGGCCAGGCGGGCCGCGCGCTCGTAGCCAAGGATGGCGCGGGCCACATCGCCGGCGCGGTAGTGGGCATTGGCCAGATTGTAGTGGAGCTCGGGGGATTCGAAGCCGACGAGGCGCACCGAGTCGTACTGTGCAATGGCTCCGGCAAAATCTCCGGCCTGGTAGAGACGGTTGCCCTCGGCAAAGAGATTGTGCCTTGCCTCGGTGGGGGCCGATTGTGCATGACTGGGAGCCGGTTGTGCATGTGCGGCGGCCGCGACATAACACAACATCGCAAGGGCAGGCGAAGTCATCTGCCGAATCATCTTGATCCACCCCCCTTCGCCAATTCGCGGTCCAGATCGTTCATAATCGCCGCCGCCCGCTCCAGCACTCTCTGCGGAGACTCGCCCTCGCTGCCTGCCGGAGCAAAGCGCTGCCGGTCACAGTCGTCCAGGCAGGCAAAAAGACGAGCCAGGGTGTCCGGCGACACCCCGCGCCGCGCCGCAAGCCGTCCGGCCTCTTCGCGCACAAGCCCCGCCTCGGCAAGGTTCAGTTTGTCGGCCAGCAACCCCTGAAGCGCCCCCGCAACCTCGGCATGAAATGCACGCCGGTCTCCGGTCGCCAGCTTCCGCGCCCGCGCCAATCGCCGTTTGGCCATTCGCCCGGCCCGCCGGATTCGTGCATAGGCCAGATCGCCCTCGATCCGATCGCGGTGCCGACGCAGTACAAGTGCACCCCCGGCGGCAACCAGCGGCAGAAGAAGCACCACCCAGAAGAATGGTGTGGCGAAGAGCGAGGCCTGTGCACGTCGGAAGCGCGGCGTTCCGGTCTGGATGAAACGAATCTCTTCGCGCAGCGTCTCGATTGCGGCAGGGGCGGCCCCGGTTCCCTCGGCCATCGCCGGATCACCCGTCACCGTAATCGCCAGCGGCCCCGAGCGCGCTGTCTCGTAGCGCTCTGCAACCGGATCGAACCAGGAAATCTCCACCGGCGGGATCTCGTGATCGCCGGGAGCGCGCGGAATCAGCACATACTCGAAGGTGCGCGACCCGGTCAGGCTTCCTCCGCCGGGCGCAATCCGGTCTCTGGATTCGGGCGGGAAAACCTCGAATTCGACCGGAAAATCGATTGCGGGCGGGGCAAGTGTGCGCAAATTGCCGGTTCCCGAATATTCGATCCGCAGCATCACCGCCTCATTCGCCGCAACCGAATCGCTGCTGAGCGACGCCGACATCCCCAACCGTCCCACATGTCCCGCAAAGGATTCCGGTCTGCCCTCGGTCGGCAAGGGCACAACTTCGATGGTAACCGGCTCCGAGACCACTCCCACCGGAATCTGCCGATCGAAGATGCCCGGAAGATCGAGTGCGCCGGCGAAGGGATCGAAGCTCTGCCGGTCGCGCATCCGCACCTGGGCCTCAATGCCGATCGGCTCCAGCATCCGCACTCCCGGTCCTGTGGGAAAGAGCACCACGCGCCGGATCGTCGCTGTCAGGTATTCGCTGCCATCGCGAATCACCTGCGAGGCCTGCGGCGAGACGGGTTGTTCCAGCTCTTCTGCCCAGAAGCCGGTGGCCTGCGGAATCGTTGTGGTGTAGCTCTGAATGGGCACGCGGGTAAAGATTCGGTAGGCAACGGTAACGGGCTCGTTCTCGAAGACGCGCGTGGCCGAAAGATCGGTTGTGACAAAGAGATCGCCGGGGCTCACCGTCCCGCCCTCGCGCACGGGATCGGACGCAGGTTGCGGCTGATCGGCGATTGTCAGCACAAGCGGCTCCGTGCGCAGGGTGTTGCCCCCGACCACAATGTTCACCGGCCCGATCTCGAAATCCCCCTCGGTCAGCGCCCGAAAGCGATACTGATAGGTGATCGCCATGGTTGTGCGCCCTCCGACAATCTGAACTGAGGTCGATGTCCCCGCGCCCAGAAAATCGGCAAAATCATCCATCGCCGGCAACACGGGATCGGCATCGGCCTGCTGCGCGCCGGAGATCTCCACGTTCAGCACAAATTGTTGTCCCGTTCCCACCTGCGGGGAGTTGAGATAGGCGCGTGCCTCGACATCCTGGGCAACGACCGGTATGCCTGTTCCCAGGGCCGCCAACGCCCCCCAGAAAAAAAAACCGAACCGCAACGCCATCACCCTCCTACCAATCCTTCCGGGGTCGCCGACCCCGCGCCGGAGCCGCCTGTCGATTCACCTCGCCCGGATCTTCGGTGACCGCCTGCAGAAGCCGCTCGGCCTGCTCCGGGGTCATCTGCGGGGGGCTTCCGTCCTGCTCCGCCTCGCTCTGCCGATCCTGCTCCGCCTCGCCCTCGGATGCGTCGGGCTGCGGACGGGGCTGCGGCGCGCCTCCCTCCCCCTCGCCGGGGTCGTTCTCTCCCTCTTCCTCCTGGTTTTGCGGCGCGCCCTCCGGGTTTTGCTGCTGCGAAGCACGGTTTTCCCGGTTTTCGTCGGAGTTGTCCTCTTCCGGATTGTTGTCTTCGCCCCCCTGTTGCTCCTGCCGTTCCTGCTGCTCCAGCAACTGCAAAGCCAGCTCCAGATTGTGCTTGGCATCCCGGTCGGCCGGATCCAGTCGCAGCGCCTCCTTGTAGGCCTCGGCCGCCGGACCGCCCTGCTCCTGCCGCATCAGGGCATTGCCAAGATTGTACAGCGCACTTGCGCGCCACTCGGGGTCGGCGCCCTCGGCAGCTTCCAGGAATGCCTCCATCGCGCGCTGGAACTCCTGGCTCCGGTAGAGCGCATTGCCCTCGTTGAAGCGGGCGAGCGGAAGATCCGGGACCTTGCGAAGCGCATCGAGGTAGCGGGCGTGAGCCTCCTGAAAGCGTCCCTCTTCGTAGAGCCGATTCCCGGCCTCGACCTCGCGACGGCCATCCTGGGCCGCAGCCACGGCCATCGACCCCCAAAGCGCAGTCGTACAGATTGCCATGGTCAGGATTGCACCTGCCTTGCACATCCGGACAGGCCACAGCCGAAGCGCCCGCGCCCCCCACAACATGTTCATGCAACATCCTCCATCTCTGCATAAGATCGGCGGCGGCGCCTGCCCGGCACCACAAACTCCAGAACCAGCAGACACAACGCCGCCCCCAGAAAGATCTGATACTGCTCCTCGAAGCGGGTCACTTCCCGCGATTCCACCTCCCGGCCGCCATCCCGGATCCGCTCCATCAGTCTTGCAAGTCCCTGCCCCACGCGGTGGTATTCGCCACCGGTCTGCATTGCAATATCCTGAAGCGCGGTCTCATGCAGCCGGGTTGTAATGATGTTGCCCTCGTCGTCGCGGCGGAATCGTCCACCTGCTTCCACCCCTTCGACATCGGGAAGCGGAACCCCCTCGGGCATGCCCACGCCCACCGCATGAATTGTGACACGGGCCTCGACGGCGGCCGCGATTGCCTCGGCAAGTCCCCCTTCGTGATCTTCGCCATCGGTTACAATCACAATGATCCGGTTTTCGGGCGGGGTCTCTGCCAGCGCCTCGACCGCAACCGCAATGGCTCGCGCCAGATCGGTTCCCTGGGCCGAGATCAGGGTCGGGTTCATCGCATTCAGAAACATCATGGCGGCGCCATAGTCGGCGGTCAGCGGACTCTGTACAAAGGCGTCGCCGGCAAAGGCGACCAATCCGATCCGGTCTCCTTCGAGTCGCTGAATCAGGCGGCCAATCTCGATCCGGGCGCGCTCCATGCGATTGGGCACAAGATCTTCGGCGTACATCGAATTGGAGACATCCAGGGCAACGATCAGATCCTGTCCCTGCCGCTGCAGCATTTCAATGCGGTTGCCGAATTGGGGACGCGCAAGTGCAAAACCCAGAAAACCCACCGCAAGGAGCACAAGCGCCATCTTCCAGCGCAGCGCCGTCTCGTGCACCGAATCGCGCAGGCGACGCACAAGGGAATGGTCGCCGAAGCGATCGAGAAGAACGCGCCGGCGGTGGGCCGCAAAGCGATACAGAATGGCCAGCAGGGGAAGCAGGGCCAGGGCCCACAGCCACGGGGCAGCGCCAAGGCGAAACATCAGGGAAGCGTCCTCAGCCAGGTGCGTCCCAGCACAACCTCCAGCAGAAGAACCAGCAGTCCCGCCACCAGCGGAATCGCAAAGCGCTCTCCGTAGCTTGTAAAGTTCTCGACCTGGATCTCGGTCGTTTCCAGACGGTCGATCTCTTCGTAGATGGCCTCCAGACTCTCGCGATCGGTTGCGCGGTAATAGCGTCCGCCGGTCGTTTCGGCCGTCGTCCTCAACACATCTTCATCGACATCGACGCGGGTTGTCACATACCGGCGTCCGCCGAAGCGGTCCGGAACCGGAATCCTCGCCACTCCCCGTGCGCCCGCACCGATTGTATAGACGCGAACCCCAAGCGCCTGGGCGGCCTGGGCAGCGGTCACGGGGTCGATCTCGCCCCGGTTGTTGCGGCCATCGGTGAGCAGAATCACAACTTTCGAGGTTGCCTCGCTTGCCTGCAGACGCTTGACCGCAGTGGCCAGTCCCATTCCAACCGCCGTTCCATCCTCGATCAGCCCCACTTCGAGCTCGGCCAGCAGCTCGTCGATCACCGAGTGATCCAGGGTCAGGGGCGCCTGCGTGAAGGCCTTCCCGGCAAAGATCACAAGTCCAATGCGATCGTTTGTGCGCCCTGCGGCAAACTCTGCGGCCACCTCGCGCACCGCATCCAGCCGGTTGGGGGTCAGATCCTCGGCCAGCATCGAGCTCGACAGATCCAGCGCCAGCATGATATCGATCCCCTCGGCAATGACATTCTCGCCGGTGACCCCGGTTTGTGGCCGCGCCAGCGCCACGATCAGACAGACAAGGGCAAGGCCGCGCAGGATGGCGGAAAGGTGCTTCAGCCAGAGCCGCTCGCCCCCGGCGGCACGAGCCAGGGCAGCCACATCGGAATGAATCAGCGATCCGTGGCGGCGCTGCGCACGCGCCATGTGCCACCATCCCAGAAGGGGAAGGAGCCCCAGAAGAAGAAGGAGCCAGGGGTCCTCGAAGCGGTGAATCATGGTGTGTTCCCCGCCTGTGCAACGGAGACGGATGCGGGATTGGCGGCAGACGAAGCTGCGGGATTGGCGCCCACCCTCTCTGCACGGTCGTCCGCCCCGGTCGCCCCCTCCAGGCCGCTTGTCAGATTGACCAGGGTGCGCGCCATCTCCAGCAGCTCGCGCGACGCTTCCTCGCCTGGACGCAACTTCGCAAACTTGACCAGATCGCAGCGCTCCAGAAAGATGTGAAAGCGCTCGGTGAGCGGGCGGTCCAGCGCAGCTTCGCGAAGACCGGCCACAACTTCGCCGGTCGTCATCTCCAGGGCGGGCACCTCGAGCTGACCCTCTACATAGCTGCGCACAATTTCCGAGACGCGCACATGCCAGCGCTTCACCTGACCACGCTCCAGGAGCGACGACCGCTCCAGCTCTGCAAGCGCCTCGAGCGCCACCAGATGGTGAGGCCGCGGCGGTGGGGCCGGGCGGGTGACAGCGGCGGCAGGGCGTTGCTGCAGGCGGCCGCGCAACCAGAATCCGCCCGCACCCAATGCGGCAGCCAGGAGCAGCCAGGGAGTCAGAAGCCACCAATTGCGTTCGATCGCCAGCGGACCCCGGATCTGGCGAATCTCGCCCGACGCATCCAGCCCAACGCTCTCGACCCCAATGCGGAAGGGATCGGTGAAGAGCGACCGGATCGTGCCGTCGGGGGCAGTGGCGCGAATCTCGATCGGGGGAATCTCCAGCTCGCCCAACTCGAAGCTGGTCAGATGCACCCGGGCCGCCGACGAAGCGCCTCCGGGGGCATCGGGCGCGGGCGTCTCGTAGCGGAGAACCTCCCAGGGTTCGACCGGAAGCGAATCGGGCCATGCAACCGACCAGTCGGGAGGGTGATTCACCCGCAGGCGGAGCTCGAGCGGATCGCCCAGATTGATGACGGTTGTATCGATCTCCATTACAACTTCGGGGTCCTGGACCGTGGCAGGCCGACCGACCGGCCCCTGCACACCCGCTTCGGGCCAGGCAGAGGGAATGCGCGGGGCCAGAGCCATCTCCGGCTGCCGCCCCGGGGACATGCGCTGCTCGCCCGCTGCCGACCAGGCCAGCGTCGCCACCGAGGCCGCCCATCCCATACCCCACACCAGCCCCAAAGCTCCGCGCCCGGAACGTGCCGGCCTCACCTGACCCGCCTCCCCCGCTCCTCGAAAAACCGCCTCAGGGCGCTCTCGTACGGCACCCCGGTCCTGATATCGATCGTGTCCACGCCGCTGCGACGGAAGAGCTCATCCTGACGCGCGCGCGCGCCCTCGCGCTCCCGGCTGAAGCGCTCCCGGAAGGACCGCGCGGCCGTGTTCACCACCAATCTTTGCCCACTCTCCGGATCCTCGAAGTCCACAAAACCCATCGGCGGCAGCTCGAACTCGCGCCGATCCTGCATCCGCACCGCCACCAGATCGTGCCTCCGCGCGGCCACCCCCAGCGCCCGTCCGTAGTCTTCGGCCATGAAATCCGACACCAGAAAGGTCACCGCCCGCCGCCGGATCACGCGCGACAGATACTCCAGCGCCCCGGCAATGTCGGTTCCCCGTCTCTCGGCCCGGCAATAGAGCATTTCGCGCAGAACCCTGAGCGCATGGCGGCGTCCCTTGCGCGGCGGCACAAAGCGCTCGATCCGGTCCGTGAAGAGAATCAGTCCCACCTTGTCGTTGTTTCTGATTGCACTGAAGGCAAGAACGCCGCAAAGTTCGGCCGCAAGCTCGGCCTTCATTCGGCTGCGGGTGCCAAAGCGCGACGATGCGCTCACATCGACCACAAGCATCAGCGTCAGCTCGCGCTCCTCTTCGAAGACCTTCAGGTGCGGCGATCCGGTGCGCGCCGTCACATTCCAGTCGATTCCCCGAATGTCGTCTCCAACATGATATTCGCGCACCTCGGCAAAGCTCATGCCGCGGCCCTTGAAAACCGAATGGTATTCGCCCGAAAAGACCTCGTTGACCAGACCGCGCGTCGTGATCTCAAGGCGGCGAACCTGTCTGAGGATCTCGCGGGGAATCATCTGCGCCTCCCTCTGCACGAAAAGCCCTGCGGTCGCTCAGGGAACCTCGACCGTATCCAGCACCCGCATCACCAGCTCTTCGGCGCTCACCTCCTCGGCCTCGGCTTCGTAGGTAGGAATGACGCGATGGCGCAGCACATCCATCGCAATGGAACGCACATCCTCGGGGGTCACATAGCCGCGATGCCGAAGGAATGCATGCGCGCGCGCGCTCCGGGCCAGACAGATTGTCGCTCGGGGCGAGGCGCCAAAAGAGATCAGCGGCTCCAGCTCGCGAAGCCCGCAGCGGGCCGGTTCGCGGGTTGCAAAGACAAGATCGACGATGTAGCGCTCGATCTGGCTGTCCATGTAGATCGTTTCGGTTGCCTGACGCGCCTGCAGAATCTCTTCCGGGGTCACCGCCGGCGAGAGTTCGGGCACAGGACCGGCGCTCATCCGCCGCATGATCTCGAGCTCTTCGTCGCGATCCGGATAGCCCACCGAGAGCTTGAGCATGAAGCGATCCACCTGCGCTTCGGGAAGCGGGTAGGTTCCCTCCTGGTCGATCGGATTCTGCGTGGCCAGCACAAGAAAGGGCGAGGGCAGGTCGAAGGTGTTGTCGCCAATGGTCACGGTGCGCTCCTGCATGGCCTCGAGGAGCGCCGACTGGACCTTTGCAGGGGACCGGTTGATCTCGTCGGCCAGGATGACATTCGCAAAGATTGGCCCCTTGCGCGTCCTGAACTCGGTCCTCTGCGGATCGTAGATCAGCGTGCCGATCAGATCAGCCGGAAGCAGATCCGGGGTAAACTGAATGCGCTGAAACGAGGTCCGAATCGCATCGGCCAGGGTGCGCACGGTGAGCGTCTTGGCCAGCCCGGGCACCCCCTCCATCAGCACATGGCCATCGGCAAGGAGTCCGACCAGCAACTTCTCCACCATCGCCTTCTGCCCGACGATCACCCGTCCCACCTCGCTCAGAAGCCGATCCACGAAGCCACTCGCCTCCTGGATCCGGGTCTGTATGACTTCAATGTCGCGGTTCATTCCACCTTGTTCTGTACAGGGTTCGATTCCAGGGCGCTCTTCCCGCACCCGAAAGCGCCGCACCTTGCGGGCGACACCGAATCTGATGGATGAGCGATGCGGATGGAAGGGTTGCCTCCGCGCCCTCTAACTCACCGGCCGCACCCTCTTCCTTAGCACAAAGAGACCCTCCTGCATGCTGGTCACGATCACCGTGCCGCTCGGAAAGTAGGGGTAGTTACTCCAGGCGCCCCCGAACCCGGGACCTTCCTGATAGGGCGAGGTGTCGAAGGCGCCGACCTCGCGCGGATTCTCGGGATCGGAGATATCCAGAATGTGCAGGCCGTACCGATAGTTGGCCTGATAGACAAGATCGCCCACGATGTAGAGATTGTGGGCGCTGGCGGGCATCGATCCCATGAATTCGCGGACCAGAACGGGATCTTCCAGATCGCTCAGATCCCAGATCAGGGTGCGGGTGGTCTCGACATTGCCCGCTGCCACATCCGATTCATCGTCCTGGTAGAAGTAGCGGTGGTCGTCCGTGAGCCAGCCCTGGTGAATGTAGGCCGGGTTCGGCGACGATGCGGTGGCCACCTCAACAGGATTGTCCTTGTCGGTAATATCGGTAATCTGGAAGAGATTGCCATTGGAGTTGAGGCAGATTTCGCGGTCCCGGTAGCGTGCATCGGGCCCCTGATAGACAACGCACTGCGAATCGTGAATGTTGTCGGACGATCCGCATCCCGCAAAGATCGGGTTCTTCGGATCCCGGATGTCGATCATGTGCAATCCGCCGCCGCAGGCCTCGCCCCCGCCCCCACTTCCCACCGCATAGGCAAAGCCGGTTTCCTCGTTAATCACAATATTGTGGGAACTTGCAATTTGTGTATAGAGAACATCGGGTTCGAAGAGCGCAGGCATGTCGCCCGGAGCGACCTCGCGCAGACGGGCAAGGTCGAAGATCTGCATGCCATGATTGCCCGCAGCGTCGGCGACGATGAAGGCGTGATCGCTATAGGTCTTTATGTCGCGCCAGAGCTGCGAAGGCGGCGTGTCGGGCGTCTTGGGCAGATCGCCCACAAGCACCGGGTTGGCCGGATCGGTAATGTCGATGAAGGAGGTGCCGTCGTTGCGGCCCACAAGCGCGTATTCGCGTCCGGTTTGAGAATCGGTCCAACCCCAGTTGTCATTGGTGCGCACGCCGCGCGTCGATCCCTCGGCGCGCAAAAGCGAAGGTGGAATGTAGGCCAGCAGCTCGACCTCGTCGCAATCGAAGAGACCGATCCGACCCTCGGTGCAGCGCTGTTCCTCGCCGGTCATGGCGCCGAGCGCATCGGGAGCGCTCACCAGCATCTCGCCGTCTTCGCTCCACCCGTCGCCGCGCCCAAAGAGGTGCACCGATCCGGCCTGATGGTGCATTCCGGGAGCGCCCACCGCCACCACTTCGCCCTCGGCGCCCGCCACCACAAGGCCGCCGAATCGATCGAGCGCAACCGTCTCTTCGCGCGGCAGCCGGATCCGGCGAGGCGTTGCAGGCATGGCGCCGTCATCTTGCGCCTGATACAGAAAGACCGAGCCGCGCTCTAGACCGCGCGTCGTGGGTGCGCCCACCCAGATATCGTTCCCGGCAAAGGCCACGGCGGCGCCAAAGCGGTCGCCCTCTTCGGCTTCGGCAAAGACAAGCGGCTCGCCGACCGCCTCCCATCCCTCCATCTCCGCACTCCAGCGATGCATAAAGACCGCGCCTCTGCTTCCGTCGCGTCCCGGAGCGCCGACCAGAATCCTGTCTCCGGCCACCGCCAGCGCGGCCCCGAAGTTGGCGCTCGACGAGGCGGTTGCAGCGAGGGTGCTCTCTTCCTGCCACCCTCCATCCACACGCCCGAAGTGGTACACGCGGCCGGCATCCTCGCCATCGCCGTCGCCCGAATCCCACCCCGGTGCACCGATCAGAACGCCCCTCTGCGTGAATGCGATCGTCGCGCCAAAGCCGTCGCCCGCCAGAGCCTCCGCAGGCTGAATCTGCGCGCGCCGCACCCAGTGACCGCCACTCGACTGCTGGTATGCATAGACCACTCCCGGCCTGGAATCATCGCCGGCCATCGTGCCGGGAACGCCCACCAGGAGCCAGTCGTCCGAAGCCGCCAGGGTCAGCCCGAAGTCAGTGCCGCAGTAGCCATCGAAGCGACATGCCGGCGACAAGCCCTCGATCTCGGGATCGGCGATCGCACCGGCAACGCGCCACGAACCGGCCTCGCGGTGGAAGATGTGAATGGGGCCGCCGCGCTGTCCGACAAAGAGGGTGTTGCCGCTTTGGGCCAGAAGGGTGCCAAAGCCATCGGCGCGCTCGGAGCCGGGGGCGTGCAGACGATCGCTCTCGCGCCAGCCGCCTCCCGACTGCTCGTAGATATAGACTGCGCCCGGGCGGAAGGTTGGAGTGGGCTCCGCCACCAGGAGACGGTCGCCGTCCACAAGAACCGCGTGGCCGAATGAGGGGGATTGGGCCGCCAGGGTGGAAGGTGACAGCAGCAGGAGCGCCGAAAGAAGGGCAAGAAGACCGCCGCCGATCGACGCCGGCAAGCGCCTGGATCGACCCGGCAGGGAAGGGGAGAAGGATCGCGATTGCTTTTGCATGACAGGGGGCTCCTCTGCGTTGGACGAATGGCCGATTCGCCCGGTGGCATCTGCGTGCGCCCTGCCCGGAAAGACAGACAGGCGCGACAGAGCCGTGGAGGCAAATCCCCTCGAACTCTGCACAGAGAATGGCCCCGCACATGGACATGGCAGCGCACCCCGGAGGGGGCCACCGGACAAAACAGCTCCCGCGGCAGGACTCGAACCTGCGACCCGACGGTTAACAGCCGTCTGCTCTACCAACTGAGCTACGCGGGAATGATCCGGGCCGCCCGAGCCTGTTCCCGTCGGGCTACGGACATCCAACGGCGATCGGACGGCAATTGTCAAGTATCGCAAAACACGGCGCGAAAGTCAATCCCTGTTCAGGGAGAAACTGGCAAAGGAGCAACGCCCACGGTGAACAATCGCGTATCGGAAATCAGGCGCACCGCTCGGCCTGCGCCGTGAGAGCCAAGCCCCTTGCCCGGGTGCCACCGTCACTTTGGAAGGACCAGCCCGCGCCTCTGCCTGGAACGGAGCGAGGGCATGGGCGCGAACGAAGGTTGACGTGGAGAAGAGGGAGGAGCGCCTGGTGCCGCAGTCAGCCGGGAATGGGAAGCTCGCGCTTCCGTTGGATCGCGTAGTCGAGCCGGGCAAGCGCCTGTTCCGCCTCTGTGGTGCCCACCTCGAGGATCCGCTCGGGGTTGAGCGTGTAGCCCTGCACCAGATGTTCCGCAAGGAGTTTCGTGGCCCAACTCCGGAAGTGGGCGCCGCGCCGGGAACGAATGCGAAACCCCACCGCAATGATCGCGTCGAGGTTGTAGTGGAAAACGTCCCGGGTGACGGCCCGTCCCCCCTCCTTGCGCGGTTGCGCAACCCGAACGCGGGTGGATTGGGGGTCGAGTTCGCCATCGCGGTAAGCCAGATTCAGATGCTTGGCAATGACCGAGCGGTCGCGCTCGAAGAGGACGGCCATCTGCCGCTGCGAGAGCCATACCCCGCCATTCGACAGCCAGAGCTCGACGCGCGCATCGCCCGGAGCCTCTTCATAGATGACGATCCGGTCCCCGAAGCGGGATTCGCCACTGACGTCCGCCAACTCCGGCAACTGGTCTCCCGAATCAGACATTGAACCGAACATGCATGATGTCTCCGTCGGCAATCACATGCTCCTTCCCCTCTACCCGCATCTGCCCCGCATCCCTCACCGCCTGCTCGGATCCGAACTCGACGAAGATGTCGTAGGGAATGATTTCAGCACGAATGAATCCCCGCTCAAGATCGCTGTGAATGCGCCCGGCGGCGGCCTGGGCCACCGTTCCACGCCGAATCGTCCAGGCGCGCACCTCGTCACTTCCTACCGTCAGAAAGGAAATCAGGTCCATCAGCGCATAGGCTGTGCGGATGAAGCGGGCCAGAGGCGACTCGGCAATCCCCATCTCCTCCAGGAACTCGGCCTGATCCTCGGCGTCGAGAGCCGCGACCTCGGCCTCCACACGCGCCGACAGCACCATCCCCGCCCCGCCCATCTCTGCGATTGCGCGCTCCAGCTCGGGGGCCAGCGGTGCGCTCACCCGCTCCTCATCCACATTCACGGCGGCCAGCAGCGGAAGATCGGTCAGCAGTCCGTATCCCTTGAGAAAGCGGCGATCCAGCTCCGCGACCGGCACCTGGCGCAGGGCGCGTCCCTCTTCCAGAGCCGTGGCCATGAGCTCGAAGGCGGCGATTTCGCGTCCGTCGGCCCGCTCCTTGCGCGCGCGGTCAAGCCTGCGCTCCACAATTCCCAGGTCGGCCAACACACACTCTTCGTGAAATGAATGAAGGTCGGCCAGTGGATCGGGGGAGCGCTCCAGCGCCGGATTCACGAAATCGCGCAGCACCAGACAGATCGCCTCTTGGTCGCGAATCTGCGCCAGAGCCCCGGGCGAGAGCGCCAGCGCAACGGATCCGTATTCGCCGGGCACATCGCGCAGACTGATCGTCGCCCAGGTTGTCTTCTTCGGCGAAAAGACGCCCGCCAGATAATCGACGCGCGGATCGGGAACGCGCACCGTGCCCATCCGGACCTCGCCCCCGTAGCCGATCGGCACGTCCAATCCGGTCATTGCATTGAAGAGAGTCGTCTTGCCCGACCCCGCAAATCCCGCCAGAACAAACTTCATGCGGTCAGGGTCGGCCTTCTCTTCAGTCCGTGGAGGGTGCCGGGCGCACGCCGGGAAGGGCGAAGCGCCGGGCGGACAGGGAGATTCGCAGAGCAGATGGTCACGCGCCGGCTATCCCCGCTTGCGTGCAGGCGGCAGATCCACCCGGCCCCGAATGTTGGAGTGGCGAATGCGCTCGCGGCGCCCGTCGGTGACGACCAGGTCGCCATCCACATCGCGCACCGAGACGCCTCCCGAGCCGAACTCGTCGATGCGGACGCTGCCGCCGACCTCCTCGATCGAGATGCTCCCCGAGCCGTCGTTGACGAAGACCTCGCCGCCGACCGCACGAATCGAGAGGCTGCCCGAACCATCCTCAACCTCCACATCGCCGGCCACATCGCTGATGCTCAGACTTCCGGAGCCATCGCGCAGCATCACCGACTCCACATTCTCGATGGAGAGGCTGCCGGAGCCATCCTCGAGATCCACCATTCCCACCCCGGAGATCGTGAGCGAGCCCGAGCTGTCTTCCACATCGATATCGGTGGCGGCGGGCAGCTCGACCATCAGATCAATGCGCGCATACCGGTTCCCCCAACCTCCGCCCCAGCCTCCGTCGCCGCGCGGATAGTCGGTCTCGAGCCGGTTGCCATCGAGCCGGACCTCGAGCTGCTCCAGCCGCTCCTCGTCCGAGGCGCAGAGGGTGGCGGTCACCCGAAATTGGTCGTGGGTCCGGCCTCCCTCAATCACCAGCCGCCCCGCCCCGGCATCGATCCGGAGCGAAGCCTGCGCGGGCTTCTGAAGGTTGATCTCCTTGCGAAAGGCGCAATCCTGCTGGGAGCGGGCCACAGCCGGAATCCCGCCACAGGCCGCCAGCGTCGTCGCCAGCGCCAGCATGATCGTTCCGGTTCCCGTTGCCGAGCCTCTTCTGATCTTCATCGTCGTCCCTCGTCGTCCCCTGTGATTATCGATCCCGGGTGTCCGGAGGGTGGATGGCGCCACCTGCCGGTGCGAGAGCGGTCGCGTCCGGGAGAGCAAACCGCCTGGCAGGGATAACGAGGGCAGGAGGGATTTGGTTTCGGGGCGGAAGATAGCGGAGGTGGGGGATGACAGGGACAGCCCCTATGAAACGCTCCTCATCTGCTGCATGACCTTGGTCATGTACTTGTCGAAGAACCACTTCTGGATGTCCATCATGTCGAGTTCGCGGCCCTGGATATAGGCCTGTTCGATCTCGCTGGTCATGTCCAGGGGGGTGCCGGTGGTGATCAGAAGGGTGGCCTGCTTGCCGGGTTCCAGCGACCCGACCCGATCGGCGATTCCCATGAACTCGGCCGCGTTGATGGTGACCGAACGGAGCGCCTCCTCTTCGGGGAGACCGAAGGCAACCGCAACGCCCGCTTCCCAGGGGAGCCGGTTCGAGTAGAGGGATCCCGAGCCGCCCGAGATGGCAAAGCGTACGCCGGCTTCGTGCAGGCGGGCGGGCATGGAGTAGGCGCCGTCATAGCCCTCGTAGGGGCGGCCGGGGGCGGCCATGGTCGAGGTGAGGATGACGGGGATCTCGCTGGCGGCAAGGCGGTCGGCGACGTGAATGGCGTCGCGGCCGCCGCGGATGACGATCCGCAGGCCCTCTTCCTGGCCCCAGGTGATGGCATCGTTGATCTGGTCGGCGCCGTTGGCTGCCACAACAACCGGGATCTCGCCGTCGAGCGCCGGGATCATGGCGGCGAAGCGGGAATCGCTGCGCACCTCTTCACCGGCGGCCATCGCGTCGCGGTAGGCGCGCGCCTCGGCGAAGAAGCTCTTGAGTTGCTGCACCTGTTCGGCGTAGCTGGGCATCTCGGGGCGCTCGCCGCCGAAGGGACGCCCGCCGAATCCGCGAAAGCGACCGCCGCGCGGGTTGGGCCAGTTGACATTGAGCGCGGCCGCCGATTCGAGCGACATCTCCTCCCAGCTCCACCCCTCGAGGCTCATGGCCGAGGACATGCCCGAGACCAGACCGCCGCCCGGGGTTGTGAGGGTGGTGAGCACGCCCGCCGACCGGGTGGTTCCGATATGACGGCTCTCGGCGTTCACCGCGACATCGGCGCGCACATTGGGGTTGAAGTCCCCCAGCTCGTTCACGTCGTTGGAGACGCCGACGGCGCCGATTTCGGCAATTCCCACCGTGCTGTAGGCATCGATCAGCCCGGGGTAGATGTGCTTGCCCGCAACATCGACGATCTGCGCGTCCGCAGGGATCTCCACCTCGGTGCCGAGCGCGGTAATGATCCCGTTCTCGAAGACGATGGTGCCATTTTCGATGACCCCCTGGGTCATGGTGTGGATCGTCGCGCCCTGCAGCGCCACCGGCTGTGCCTGGGGGGGGACTGTCATGCGAACCTGGGCATGGGTCCGATCTGCGGCCGCGAGAGCCGCCAGAGCCAGGGTGGCCGGAATCAGGAGCGATGCGCCGCTCACTCCGGTCGGTTTTTTGTGCAGGGTGCGGGATGGGCGGAGCGTTCTCTTCGCGATCGTGTGCATGATTGTGTGCATTCTTTCGGTCCGGTCCGGTGTGGTGGCTGCGCTGTGCGTCGTGGTTGCGTGCATCAGTTGGTTTCTCCGGCGTTGCGTCTGGTGCCGCCCGATGCCGAGAGCACGGCCTGGATGAGCTCGTTGCGTTCTCGTTCGATCTCTTCGCGCAGGGCGGCATCTTCCTCGAGCGAGAAGTAGCGTCGGCCATCGAGCCAGGTCTCTTCGGCGCGAGTGAACTGCGACAGGGGATTTCCATTCCAGATGACGAAATCGGCATCCTTGCCCGGTTCGAGGGTGCCTACCCGGTCGTCGATGGCGATGGCCGCCGCCGCACCGCTGGTAACGGTCGAGAGCGCCTGCTCTTCGGTGAGCCCCGAGCGCAGGAGCTTGCCGGCCTCCCAGTTCATGCGGCTCGCGATTTCGCTGTTGTCGGAGTGCAGCGAGGTTGTGACCCCGGCCTCGATCAGAACCCGGGCGTTGTAGAGCGTTGCGTCGTAGGCCTCGAGCTTGAAGGCGCCCCAGTCGCTCCACACCACCGCCGCCACCCCCGATTCGGCCAGCTCGGTGGCGATCTTGTAGGCCTCCACGCCATGCTGCAGCGTCTGCACGCGAAACCCGAACTCCTCGGCCAGCCGCACCAGCGCCAGGAACTCGTCGGCGCGGTAGCCGTGCGACGAGATCAGCAGCTCCTGATCGAGAATGTCGAGAATTGCCTCCATGCGCAGATCGCGGCGGGGCGGAATGCCTTCGCCGGTGGCCTCCCAGCGCTCCCATTCGCGCTCGTAGTCGCGGGCCGCCATGAAGTGATCGCGGATAATCTCCTGCGTTCCCATGCGCGTGTCGGGATAGCGCCCCTGCCGCCGCTTGGGGTTCTCGCCGAGCGCAAACTTGACGGTGCGCACCGGGTGTTCGAGGACCAGTTCGTCGGGCAGCGCGCCCCAGCGCATCTTCACAATCACATTTTCGCCGCCGATCGGGTTGGCCGAACCATGCTTGATGTGCGCGGTTGTCAGCCCTCCGGCGAGCTGGCGGTACATCCAGATATTGTTGTGGGTGACGACTTCGCCCATCTGCACCTCGGGCACAATGGCGAACCCGCTCTCGTTCACGGCGCTGACCCCCGAGTGGATATGCGGATCGATCAGCCCCGGCGTCAGGTGTCTGCCGGCGGCGTCGATCTCGACTGCGCCGCGGGGGGCGTCCAGCTCGGCCCCGACCGCCATGACCTTGCCACTTTGGACCAGCAGGTCGGCATTCTCCATGCGTCCCTGCGGACCCTGCGTCCAGATGGTGGCGTTGCGCACCACAACCGCCTCGGGCTGCTCGGGCAGAGACGAACGCCCGTACTCCATCATGGGTCGAATAAAGGGCAGATCAATCTCGGGCACATCCATGGCCACCGTGCCACGGGCGCGGCCCTCGAACTCCTCGATGCGCACGCCGCGGAAGGAGGGATCGGCCCCATTGGGAAGCGAGCTCCACCCGTAGAAGTCGTCGCCGCGAACCGATCCCGAGAGGAGGATCATGCCCTGGAATCCCATCTCTTCGCCATCGAAGCGGGCCTCGACGCGACCGGTTTCGGCAACCGCGCTGGCCGATGCAAGATCGATGCGAAGTCCCTCGGGCATGTCGAAGCGCACCCCGGCGACCTCGATCCGGCCGCGCAGCCGGTTGAGCGGGCCCTCCAGGGTAAGAACCGCGTCAAACCCCCACTCGTCTTCGGAGGCGATCTCCCAGGTGCCGCGCGGATCGACCTGGGGCGGGCGGGTGATGCCATAGACCCTTCCCTGCACCCACACATCGCGGACTGTGGCCTCTTCGGTAAAGAGGTCGCCCTCGCTGACCACCAGATTCGCGACCTTGCCCTCGGCGATGGTGCCGTGCGTGCGCTCGATTCCGAGCCATGATGCCGGGGTGGTCGTAAGCGCGGCCAGGGCATCGTCTTCGTCCAGCCCACGCGCCACTGCAATGCGCAGATTCGGCAGAAATTCGTTCAGCGACGCCAGCCCGTCGGTTGTGATGGCGAAGCGGACCCCGGCGTTGGCAAGCTGGGCCGGGCTCGTGGGGGCCAGGTACCAGTGTCGCAGCTCGGCCAGCGATGCATTGAGCGCATCTTCGGGGTTGCCCACATCGGGTGCGTCGGGAAAGTCGAGGGGGACGATCAGCGGGTCGCTGCGGCCGCGCAGAAGATCGATCAGGCGGTATTCCAGGCCATTGCCGCGAAACCAGGGGGTCAGTCCGAACTCGCCGGCCAGCTTGTAGCCGCGCAGGTAATCTTCCTCGCTCCGGGTCTCGAAGAGGACCGGCTGTTCTCCGTCGGCGGCCTGCTGCAGTGCGGCAAGTGCTTCGCTGGTTTCGGGGGGAAGGAAGGAGCGGCCACCGGTTTCGTAGGCGTTCCAGGCGCGCGCATACCAGTCGGCATCCATCCAGGTCTGTTTCATGAGGGCAATGACCCCCATCGCCGAGTTGGGATAGGCGCCGCCCAGCGTGAAGGAGCGCTGGAAGCCGACCGCCTGGGCCAGATCGGGGCGCAGAATCCGTTCGCGCACCCCCTCCTCGCCGAGATTCACCACCGATGCGGTGCCCCGGAAGATTCCCTGCCGGGGAACCACCAGCGCCGTTCCGAAGCCCTGGGAGCGCAGTGCCTCGCGCCGCTCCTCGTCGTCCTGGAGGTTGGCGGTGGTGCTGAACCAGGCCCGTACCTGCGGATTCCAGTGAGTGGGGCCCACGTCGCCGCCCTCGGGAACGTCGTCCATTCCCAGATCGGCGTGGGCGTCGATAAAGCCGGGGTAGATCGTCAGCCCGCTCAGATCCCAGACGCGCGCGCCGGCGGGCGGATTCTGGCCCCGTTCGACCCGCTGAATCAGGCCGTCGCGGATGACGATCGTGCCATTCTCGATCGTTTGGCCCGGCCCCACGACCACCCGCGCTCCGGTCAGGGCGTGGTATCCGGTGCCATTGTCGCGAATGCCGGTCACCGGCTCGGTGCGGGATGCCTGCTGGGCGGCGGTTGCGGTGACGGGAGCGAAGAGTCCGTGGGCGGCTGCCAGGCCGGCTGCAATGAGAATTCGTCTCATGGGGAGTGTCTCCGTTTGGCGAGGACGACGGGGCATGTCGGGGGCGCAGGGGCGCGATTCCTGTCGGTACGGCCACGCGCGAGGTTCGGTGTCGGTCGGGATGCTGCGGACACATCCGTACAAAACAGACAGATGGAAGGGCCACAGCGTTGAAGATAGGGCGGGCGCCCCCTCTGCGCAGCGGACGCGCTACCTTATCGGGCATGATGCGATCCCGTTCCTTGCTTCTGCTTCTGCTCATTCCGGCCGGATTTTCGGGCTGTGCCGATCCCGCCGATCCGGCCGCCACCCTGCCCGTGGCGGTCGAGATCTTCCCCCCGGCTCTGACCTTCGTCTCGCTGGGCGATACCCTCCGCCTGCGCGCAACGGTGCGCAATCGTGCCGGCGAGCGCATACCCGGGGCTGCGGTGCTGTGGGTCTCGTCGCATGGCGAGGTGGCGCAGATCGATACCACAGGGCTGGTCACTTCGGTGGCCAATGGCGAGGCGACCATTCAGGCCGTTGCAGGCAGTGCGAATGCCACCGCCATGGTCGAGGTGGATCAGGTGCCTGCGACGATCGAACTTCGTCTGCCGCGGGACTCGCTTTCGGTCGGCGATTCGCTGCAGCTTGACGCCGAGGCGCTCGACGCGCTGGGATCGACGGTCGCTGCGGTTGTTTTCGACTGGCAGTCCAGCGATTCCACGGTTGTGCAAATTATTGAGGGCTGGGCGCACGCGCTGGCACCGGGGCCGGTGACCCTGACCGCGCATCTGAACGACCTCGTTGCATCTGCGCCCTTCCGATCCCTTCCGCTTTCGGAGCGGGTTGCGCTTGGACGCTTCTACAATGCCGCCGGCGGGCCGGTCTGGAAGAACAACACCGCCTGGCTCAGCGACCGTCCCCTTGCCGACTGGCATGGCGTGACGGTCGATCATCAGGGCCGGGTGGTTGCGCTGGTGCTGACCGACAATGGCCTGATCGGAACGATTCCTCCCGAGATTGCCGGCCTTCCCCATCTTCAGATTTTGCATATTGGACTGAATGCGCTGACCGGTCCGATTCCACCTGAAATTGGTGAACTTTTGCGGTTGCGTTCGCTCGAGCTGACCTACAACAGTCATACCGGTTCGATTCCGCCCGAAATCGGCAAGCTGACGGAGCTGGTGTGGCTGGGCGCCTTTGGCAATGAGCTGGAGGGCGCGATTCCGCCCGAAATCGGCAATTTGCGCAACCTGGAGATGATCGATCTCTGCTATAACCGCCTGACCGGCCCGATTCCGCCCGAAATTGGCAGACTTGTGCGTGTGCGGCGCCTTGCCATCTGTGGAATCGATTCGACCCCCGAGGAAGGAAATCGTCTGAGCGGCCCGATTCCGCCCGAAATCGGCGAGCTGACGGCACTCAGGGTGCTGAATCTGGGGGCAAACCGTCTGAGCGGCCCGATTCCTCCCGAGATCGGCAGACTGGAGCGGCTCGACACCCTTCTGCTCTACAGTAACCAGTTGACTGCGATTCCGCCCGAGATCGGCCGACTTGCAGGATTGGAGTGGCTGGTTCTTTATGGCAACCGTCTGGAGGGCGCAATTCCGCCCGAGATCGGTCGTTTGCGCAATTTGCAGACATTCAATGCCGGCTGGGGACTGGCGACGGGCCGCAATCGTCTGACCGGCAGCATCCCTGCCGAGATCGGCGGCCTGGAGAGGTTGACGCGACTTGACCTTGGGGGAAATCGTCTGACCGGCGCGATTCCGCCCGAGATTGGCGGGTTGCGCTCTCTGCTCATCCTTGAGCTGGGATCGAATCGTCTGGAGGGCGCGATTCCTCCGGAGATCGGCGAGTTGTCCGCGCTACAGTCGCTTGCGGTGTGCAGGAACAACCTCGAGGGGGCCGTGCCTCCGTTGCTGGGCGCGCTGACACAACTGAACGAACTCTACCTTTGCACAAACCGGTTTGCGGGCCCGATTCCCCCCGAGATCGGCGATCTGAATAACCTGTTGAGGCTGAATGTTGCAGGTAATCTGCTGACCTCGGAGCTGCCGACAACGATGGTTTCATTGGTGCGGCTGCGCGAATTTTTCTGGCGCAACAACGACGGTCTGTGCATTCCCTCCGGTGACGGTTTCGATGAATGGCTGGCCGGAATTGAGATCAAGCATCAGGTCAGGGACGGCGATCGCTGCGCGTCGGGGATTGTGATTGCACAAGGAGAACGCGCGAATGTGCGCATGAACATGAAGAGTGGCGAAAACGGGTTTGTACAATTTGTGAATGGAGCCACCGGCGTGCACCGCAACGTGACGGTTGTGCATCCGCAGCGTCTCAATTAGATATATTGTGACTGCTCGGGTGTGCTTGCGGTGATTCGCCTGAACGCATTATGGCTGCGCGCGCATGCCCTTCGAGACCCTCCATGCGGGCCAGGGCGGCGCAGTCGCGGGCGAGGCGGTGCGCATCGGGGGTGCTGCCTACGGCCAGCCAGTTGGGGCGGCGCAGGAAGTTGTGCACGGAAAGTCCTCCGGTGAAGCGGGCGGTTCCCCCGGTGGGGAGGGTGTGATTGGGGCCTGCGCCGTAATCGCCGATCACCTCGGCGGTGGATTCGCCGATGAAGAGGGCTCCATGGCGGCTGAGACGCGGCCGCCAGGCATCGACACGGCTGCCGTGAAGCTGAAGGTGCTCGGGAGCCAGGGTTTCGCAGGCGTGGAGGGCGTCGTCTTCGGGAGCGACGATTGTGAAGCCATTGCGCAGTGCGCGGATGGCGATCGGAGCGGTGGGAAGATCGGTCAGTTGCCGGGCGAGCTCGGACTCGACCCGCTCGACGAGTTCGGCCGATGTGGTGATCAGAACCGGCAGCGCGACCGGGTCGTGCTCGGCCTGGGCGAGAAGGTCGGCGGCGATGAGCGCGGGGTTGCCCTCTTCGTCGGAGAGAATGGCGAGCTCGGAGGGGCCCGCAAGGAGGTCGATGCCCACGACGCCCGAGAGGAGGAGCTTGGCGGCGGTGACCCACTGATTGCCGGGGCCGACCACCACATCGCAGCGGGGAAGCGGTCCGATTCCGAAGGCCAGCGCGGCCACCGCTTGGGCGCCCCCCACCGCCCCCAGTCCCTCCACCCCTGCCACGGCCGCCGCCGCCATCACCACGCGGGATGGCCGCGGCGAAGTCACCCAGATCTCGCGCACTCCGGCCACGCGCGCGGTCACGGCCGTCATCAGAACCGAAGATGGCAGCGGAAATCGGCCACCGGGGGCATAGCAGCCGGCCGACTCTACCGGCACGACCTCGTCGCCGGCCCGGCCTCCCTCGACGGCGACCTCGACCGGCGCCACCGATGCACGCTGGGCACGGGCAAAGTGCTCGATCCGGCGCGCGGTCCGCTCCAATACGCCACGATCCTCTGCGGGCAGCGATTCCAGCGCCCGGGTCAGCTCGCGGGGGGTGTGAACCAGGGGGGCGCCCGGGGCGAGGCCGTCCCAGCGTTCTGCATAGCGACGGAGCGCCGTCTCGCCGCCCTCGCGCAGATTGGCGATGATCTCGAGCGTCGGGCCAATGATCTCGGGGGGCACGGCGGGCTGACGGGCCCGGTTGACCTCGCCGGGGGCCAGACGTCGCAGGCGAATTGGGCCAGCGTTGGCCGCCCCGCCGCCGGAATCGGAGATGGGCGCCGTCATGGCCTGTGCGTCAGGAATCCGAGGAGGAGGGGGAGGTGTCCGGAGAGGTTGCGGCGACGCCACTTCCCTTCGGGGCCGATGCCGGTCTGCGGCTGACCTTCAGACTGCGCCGGTCAAGTTCGCGCTCTACCTCGGCGAACCCGACATCGGCGCCTGCCAGCGCCACCGCGACGAAGTAGAGCAGATCGGCGGCCTCTTCCACGACGCGCCCCCTGAGATGGAGGGCGGAGCCCTCGTCGGCCCTGGTCCCGTCCTTTGCCGCTTCGGCCAGCTCGCCGGCTTCTTCAAGGAGCTTGCCGCGCAGAAGATCGGGGTCTGCGAGCAGCCGCGCGGTGAGCGACCCGGGTTCGGCGGTTTCGCGGCGGGCCTGAAGGGTGCGCTCCAGCTTGCGCAGACCGCTCTCCGGGCCGAAGCAGGACCAGATGCTCCGGTGACAGAAGCCGGCGCCACCCTGGGTCACCATGAAGCGGAGTGTGTCGCGGTCGCAATCCGGGTCGATGCGCACAAGCCGCTGCACTGCCCCCGACGAGGCGCCCTTGCGCCACAGCCCGCGCGAACGCGACTGATAGATTCCGCGTCCCTCGTCGATTGCCTTCTCTACGCTCTCCTGGCTGGACCAGGCCAAGCCCAGCGCCTCGCCCCCTTCGTCGCAGACCACCGTCGGCCAGAGCCCGTCGTCGCGGTCGCTCCTCAGCGGTGCGGTGAAGGCCTCGCCCAGCTTGAGGGTGCCGCGGTAGAGCGCCATTCCCACCTGCGCATCGGCGCCCTCGCGGTCCAGCCAGGCGATCTCGGCGGCCGTTGTGATTCCCCCCGCGATCGTGACCCGCGCACCCCCGGCCGCCTCGATGAGCGGTCGCACCCGGTCCTGCGGAAATCCCCCCTCCATGCCCTCGCCCTCGACAAAGGTCACCAGGAATCCGCCTGCCAGGCCGCGCAGCGCCTCCATGCCCTCTTCCACGGACCGGCCCGTGCGCTCGGTCCACCCCCGCACCACCACCTCGCCCTGCCACGCATCGAGCGCCGCCACCACCCGTTCGCGCGGCAGCGCGGCAAGCACTTCGGGTACGGCTGCGGTTCCCAGCACAACCTTCGCCGCACCCCGGTCGAGCCACCGCAGCGCACTCTCGCGGTCGCGAATGCCTCCTCCCACCCGGCAGGGCGCGATCCGGCAGAGCTCCTCGATCAGGTCGGCGTTCGATCCCTTCCCGAGCGCGGCATCGAGATCGACGACCGCCACCTCGCCCACCCGCCCGAAGCGTTCGGCCAGGGGGCGCGGATCGCCGGCATCTAGGAGCTTGCGACGACCCTGGACAAGTTGAACCGCCTGTCCGTCCATGAGGTCGATCGAGGGAACGATCACGGGGATTCTGCCGGAGAGCGATGGGCAGGCCGCACGGAGACTCCCAGAGAGGCGAGTTCGGACTTGACCTGGCCGACGGTGCAATCGAGCTGATGAAAGATGGAGGCTGCCAGAACTGCGTCGGCGCCATTCCCGATGGCCGCCGCCATGTGCCCGGCGGTGTCGGCCCCACCCGAGGCGACGATCGGCACCGGCACGGCCTCGCGAACCGCGCGCAGGAGCGAGATTTCGTAGCCGCTGCGTGTTCCGTCGCGGTCGATGCTGGTCAGCAGGATTTCGCCTGCGCCACGCTCCACCGCCTCGCGCGCCCAGGCCACGGCGTCGCGCTTGAGCGGGGTCGCTCCCGAGCGCACGGCGATCCGGTAGCCGCTCAGACGGGGTGTCTGCGGACCGCCGGCCTGTGCATCAATGGCGATCACCACGCACTGCGAACCAAAGCGCGCAGCCAGCGCATTCAGCAGATCGGGGTCGAGGAGCGCGGCGGTATTGACGGCCACCTTGTCGGCGCCCACCTCGAGAAGAGCCGCTGCATCGTCCAGCCTGGCAATCCCCCCTCCGACAGTGAGCGGAATCGAGATCCGTGCGCGGACTGCCGCCACCGTGTCGAAGCGGGTGTTGCGCTCCTGGGTTGTGGCATCGACATCGAGGACCACGATTTCGTCGGCGCCCTGCTCCTCGTAGAGGCCTGCGAGTTCGGCGGGGTCGCCCTGATCCTGAAGGTTGCGGAAGCGCACACCCTTGACCACGCGGCCATCGCGTACATCGAGGCAGGGGATTACACGAGTGGGAAGCATGGAAGGTTTAGCGGGCGGCCAGCCAGCGCGTGAGCAGGACTTTGCCATAGGCGCCCGAAAGTTCGGGGTGGAACTGGCAGGCGACGACCGGGCCCCGCTCGGCCGCCGCGAGAAAGGGTCCGCCGTAATCGCACCAGACCGGCAGCCAGCCCTCGGGGGCCGTTTCGATCCGGTACGAGTTGGCGAAGTAGGCGTAGCCGGGGGGAATGATCCGGCAGTCGTCCGCAGGTTGGATCCGGTTCCAGCCCATCTGCGGTACGCGCAGCCCATTGTGATTCGGAAAGCGGGTGGCGAAGCCGTTCATGACCCCGAGTCCCGCAATGCCCGGCGCCTCTTCACTGCCCTCGGCCATGAGCTGCATTCCGAGACAGATGCCGAGGGTGGGCCGCGCGCGCGCGATCCGCTCCTGCAACGGCGCCTCGAGGTTGTGATTCGCGAGGGTGGACTGGGTGGCCGAGAAGGCTCCGACACCAGGCAGAACCAGCCGGTCGGCGCTGGCCACAAGATCGGGGTCGGCGGTGGTGCGGACGCGGCAGTCGAGACGCTCCAGGGCCGCGATCACCGAGGCCAGGTTGGCATTGGACGTCCGTACAACGACGACGTCGTTCACAGCGCCCCCTTGGTCGATGGAATGTGACGGGCGGCCGATGGAGCCAGAGCCTTGCGCAGCGCGAGCGCCAGGGCCTTGAAGGCGGCCTCGAGGCGGTGATGATCGTTTGCGCCCCGCACCACGTCGATGTGCAGGGTGAGACCGGCCCGCTGTGCGAAGGAGTGGAAGAAGTGCGGGGCCATCTGACAGGAGAGGGTGCCCAGGCGTTCTCCCGCGAGCGCGAGCGTGCCGACGAAGAAGGGGCGGCCAGAACAATCGACAACCGCGCGGGCGAGCGCCTCGTCCAGGGGCGCCCAGGCCGAACCGAAGCGGACGACGGGCCCGGCTCCGGTCAGGGCTTCGCGCACTGCGTCGCCGAGCGCAAGTCCCGTGTCCTCGACCGTATGATGGTCGTCGACCTCGAGATCGCCCTCGCAGCTCAGATCGAGCGACCACCCTGCATGAAGGGCAAGGGCGTGGAGCATGTGATCGAGGAAGCCGATTCCGGTGCGCACACGAATCGGGGGTGGCGCGTCGGTGGCGGTGCGGGCGCCATCGAGATCAAGGCGGACCCGCACCGATGTCTCGCCGGTCGCGCGCCGGATGGCGGCCGTGCGGGGGGGGCTGTCGTGGTTATTCATTGGGGAAGAGTCCTCCGAGCTCGGCATCGGCCTGTACAATTCGCGCGGCTCCGGCGGCGTCCAGGGTATCCCACACCCCCGCTCCGCCCCCCGGCGGCACCACACCGACCGGCACCGCCCCTGCGCCCACCGCCGCCCGCAGATCGTCGGGGGTGTCGCCCAGCATCCAGGCGGTTTTTGCGTTGAGCGCATCGAGAGCCAGCCGCACCGGCGCCAGATCGGGTTTGAGCGGGGCGTCTTCGGCGCAGATCACGACCCGAAAACACTCCCGAATTTCCATCTCGTCCAGGAAGCGCTCGGCGTCGCCGCGCGGCCGCCCCGTCACAATGCCCAGCGGCCTGCGTTCGGCCAGCGACTCGATCAGCGCGCGGCGGGGAATGAGGGTCTCGTGGCGGCGGAGCCCGGGCGACTTCGCGGTGCCCTGGTAGAGCTCCTCGAAGCGTCGGGTGACCTCGTCCAGCGAGGCCTCGACCCCGCGCGCCTCCAGCAGGAGCTGCGTGACCCGCCAGTCGCTGTTGGCATGTCCCATCGCCTTGCAGGCGTTGATGTCGCTGTTTTCCACCTGGATTCCGAAGCTGGCGCAGGTGCGCATGATCGCCTCCCGGTACGAGCGTCGCACATCGGCCAGCACCCCGTCCATGTCGAAGAGCAGGGCATCGGGGCGCTCCAGCGCATTCAGCGCACCCTCAAGGCGGTGGAACTCGTTGTCGTTGCGCGGAACCGTGATCCGCACGTGTTCGGGCAGATGCGGAAAATAACGCACGACGATTCCCTGTGAAGCCAGTCCCCTGTGAATCCAGCGCGCATCGGGAAGGGCGGCCAGGACAAAGTTGGTCTGCGAGGGCTCGGGTTGTCCGCCCAGGCGACCGATCAGATCGGCCAGCCGCCTGCGCCGCGCACGCACATCGGCCACGAATGCGCGCATCTCTTCGGTGCCGTGCTGAAGCCGGTCCAGGGCGATTGCCATGGCGGGGCCGCTCAGACAGTAGGGTCCCCCGAAGCTGCGCACCCGTTCGATATGTTCGGTCGATCCGACCGCGAATCCGACGCGCAGACCTGCAAGTCCCCACGCCTTGGAGAGGGTGCGGATCAGAATGACATTCGGACACTCGAGGAGGGTGGGAGCGGGATCCTCGTCGGCGAACTCCGCGTAGGCCGAATCGACCATGAACACGACGCCGGGGGGCAGCGCACCCGCCAGGCGACGCAGCGCGCGGGTGGAAAAGGCGCGTCCGGTGGGATTGTCGGGGCTGATGACCGCGACCACGCCGGTTGCGTCGCCGACCTCGGCCAGGATCTCGTCGTGCGGAAGGGTTCCCCAACTGTATTCGATCGGGACCAGGCGCCCGCGGGCCATGCGCGCAAAGGCCGGAATCATCTCGAAGGTGGGGACCGGAAAGACGATCTCCTGATCGGGGGCGAGGAAGGCGCGCAGAACCCGGTCGATGGCTTCGTCGCCGCCGGTTGTGGCCAGGACGCGATCGCTCGCGATGCTCAGCCGGGCGGCATAGGCGGACTCGAGGGGGGCGGTTTTGGGGTACTTGCGCAGGAGCTCGGGGTCGAGGCGCTCCAGAATGCGCAGGGAGGCACGCGAGGGCAGGGCGCCTTCGTTCATGCTGAGGTCGATCATGGCACAATTTGTTGTGGTTCGGAGACGACCAGGTCGGTGCCGCCCCGCGCCTTGACCTCAAGAAGGAGCGCGGGCAGCGCCGAACGGGGGACGGCCGCGCGCACCGCATAGCCGGATTCGCCGTGCAGTCTGGCCATGGTGGGTTCGCGCATACAGGGCAGGATCGAAATGACCCGCTCCAGGTCCGCGACGGCCACATTGAGCTCCAGCATGACCCGGCTGCGCGCCTCCAGCACCGAACGCAGAAGAAGAACGAGGTCGTTGATTCGCGTTGCCCGGGCGGGATCGTCGAGGGCGCGGGGATTGGCGTAGAGCCGCGTGGACGAATGCATCAGTGCATCGACAACGTCGAGACCGTTGTGGTGCAGCGTAGAGCCGGTGGCGGTGTTGTCCACAATAAAGTCGGCATCCTCGGGGGGGAAGACCTCGGTGGCGCCATAGGAGCGCACGACCGTGGCTGCAAAGGGCTGTGCGCGGATCCAGCGTTCGGTGATGGCAACATATTCGGTTGCCACGACAAGTGTGCGCCCGGCGGGAAGTGTGCCGTCGTCGAGAAGGGCGGGGGGAGCGGCTGCCACAATGCGCACCGGATCGAACCCGGTATCGAGCAGCTCGACAAGATCGGCGTCGAGCTCGGCCACCCAATCCGCGCCGGCAAAGCCGATGTCGCGTGAGCCGGCATGAAGCATGCGCACAACATTTTGCGGTTTGAGCAGCTTGGCCTGAAACCCCGGCCAGGAAAGGGTGGGGCGGTAGTTGCGCAAACCGACCCGCACCGCAATTCCCGCATCGGCGAGGAGTGCAAAGACACTTTCCTGCATGCGGCCCTTGGGAAGCCCGATCCGGACCCGGCGCTCCCCTGGCGCATCCGACCGTGCATTGGGGTTCCGGGGCGTTTCGGGGGCAGGGTTTTGCATTGTTCTATGCGTTCCTCGGTGTGGGAGCCGGGCCGTTCTCTGCGGGTGTGGAATCCGTCCGCCGGAAGATCCACCCGCCATAGAGCAGGCTCCTGAAAAATTGCATGGATTCGCCGAATCCGGCAGCGCGGGCCAGCGCAACCAGCCGTTCGGCCGGAGCAAAGTGAATGCCGCTTGCGATGCGCGCGCGAAAGGCGTCGGTGTCGTCGGAGCGCATTCCCCGAAGTGCCCAGTAGCGCTCCCAAGCCGCCATGGAACGCCGGTGATTGGCGTCGGCGGGGTCGCCGTGCAGATCGAAGAGGACAAAGATGCCACCGGGCTTCAACCGGTTGCCGATCTCGCCCAGGAGGGCCGCCTTGCTGCCGTCGTCGGGCACGAAGTGGAGAACGTTGATGAGGGTGGCCGCATCGAAAAGGGGATGGGCCGGCGCGTCGGCGGCGTAGCCAAGCTGAAGAATGGTTCTGTCGGTCAGCTCCTGTTCGTCCAGGCGTTGCCGCGCGATCTCGAGCATCTGGCGCGATGGATCGATGCCGTGCAGCCGCAGATCGGGTCGTGCGCTCCCCAGGGTGACCATCTCGATACCGGTTCCCGCGCCGATCACCAGCACCCGCGCCTCCGGGGGCAGTTCGGGATCGAGGAGCGCCGCGACCATTGGGAAGAGGGTGGCGTAGCCGGGAATGACGCGGTGGGCGAGCGCCTCGTAGTCGGCGCCGTAGTCGCCATCGAAATCGAAGGAGCGGGCCGCGCAGCCGTCGGAGACGGGATCGGAGCCGGGCGGGGGAGGGGGAGAGGGGTTCATGCGGTCTGTGGGCGGAGGGCGGGCAGCCTGACATGGCGGTGAACAAGTTCAGCCACATGGTTGCGCCACTCCAGCGGGTTATGCACGGAGTGTTTCGCCGGCCTCGGGCGCGGAATTGCATAATTTTGCAAGTCTTTGCAATTTTTTGCAATTATGGCAACGGTTCCGTCCTCTGGAAAGATTGCGGACAGCCCTTCAAGCAGGTTGGCGCAGCCGTTGAGAAGCTGTGTATGGCACCGGTGCGCCGCCCGGGTCCCTCGTCCGATCAGGTCACAATATTGTTGTACGAATGATTGTTGTATGAATGGAGCGACGCGAAGATCGGCAACGTGCATTCGGAAGGGTTGTGCATGAATGGCATCCCGCCCGGTGGGGGCAACGTCAGCCGAGGCGCCGTCTCCGAAGCAGGGATTTTTCGCGGGTGTGGCGTTCGCCGGGGCCGGGACGATCTCGCGATCAGGGCGGGTTTCGCTCTCCTGCACCGGCGGCTCTGCGGTGATGCTGTCAGCCATGGCGGGTGTGCGATCAGAGGAACCCGTCGGTCGGGACTTCGCCGGGATCCTGTGTGTCGGAGTCGGGATCGTCCAGGTAGGTCACCCATCCCCAGGGATCGGGCCCCGTGCCCCCCGCCAGCTCCAGATAGCGCCGCTGAATGCGCTCCGTGATCGGGCCGCGGCCCCCTTGGCCGACCTCCAGGCCATCGACCGACCGGATCGGGGTGACCTCGGAGGCGGTTCCGGTAAAGAAGATCTCGTCGGCGGCGTAGAGCATCTCGCGCGGCACAAGCTGTTCGCGCACGGCAATGCCCAGCTCGGCGGCGATCTTCAGGACGCTGTGGCGGGTGATTCCCCAGAGCGAGGTGCCATCGAGGATCGGGGTGATGAGCTCGTCGTCGATGACCAGGAAGAGGTTCTGGCCGCTTCCCTCGCTGACCAGTCCGCCCGCGCCCAGTCCGATCGCCTCGGCGTAGCCGTGCGCGTTGGCCTCGGTCACCATGAGGCTCGAGAGGATATAGTTGCCGGCCGACTTGGCGCCGCTCGGGATTGTGTTGGGGGCGGGCCGGTTCCACGACGAGACGCAGACATCGACCCCGCGCCTGAGCCCCTCTTCGCCCAGATAGGCGCCCCAGGGCCACACCGGAATCCAGGTCTCGATCGGGCTGTGTTCGGCGTGCATTCCGGCCGCTCCGTAGCCGCGCAGCACCATGGGCCGGATATAGCAGGAGCGCAGTTCGTTGCGCCGGATGGTGTCGATGACCGCTCCCGCCAGCTCCGCGATCGTATATTCGGGTTTCATTCGGTAGGTGCGGCTCGAATTCATGAGGCGCCGCAGATGATCGTGAAGACGAAAGACCGCCGGCCCCCTGGGGGTGTCGTAGCAGCGGACTCCCTCGAAGACCGATGCCGCGAACTGCACCGCCATGCTCAGAACGTGGATCTTTGCGTCTTCCCAGCGCACAAACTCGCCGTCCTTCCAGATCCAGGGGCTGCCCTTCAGCTTGCCGGACATGGGTTTAGCCCTCCCCGTTGGAGCCGTCGCCGGCGTCGCGCAGATAGGAATCGGTCCCGTCGAGCCAGTCCTGGCGGGGCGGCGTGAAGATATCGACGTCGATCGTGTCCTCGAGCGCAACCGCCTCGTGCGGCACATTGCCAGGCAGATGCAGAACCTCGCCCGCGCGCACCACCAGTCCGTCGGGGCCGTCGTTGCCGATCCGGAAGCGCAGTGCGCCCTCGATGACGTAAGTGATCTGCTCGTTGTCGTGCGCATGCATGGGCACCACCGCGCCCTTCTTTAGATAGACGTGGGCGAGCATGGTGCGCTCTCCGGTGATGAGGCTGCGCGAGATGAGCGGATTCAGTTGTTCGGTGGGCTGATCGGCGACCCGGTAGTGGCGAACCGGCGAGTCGTTCATTGCGGTCTTCCTTTGCGTGGGGTGGGGGACTTGAGGGCGAGGCCGGCCTGGGTGCGCGGATCCTTCGCCGAGGCCATCAATCTGTACAGGGGAGGGGTCAATGGGAAGCCCGCGCACAGCCCGCAGTCCGCATCGAGCGGCATTCGAGCGGCGCTGCATCGGTGCTGGACCGCTGCGCTCTGCATTGCTCCCTGCCAGCCCGCAGAGCCAGGGATTGGGGATGACCTGGCCTTTGGGGGATTAGCGCCGCCACGCGGGAACCACCGGAATTCCCCGGCTTGTACTGACATCGAGGGCGAGTCCGGCGAGGGGACCGGGCATGGCGTCGGCCTGCAGGGGATCGCCCCGCAGAATGGCGCGCACCGTTCCCGCCCGGTCGCGATAGATCGACATGGGGCGGTCGGTGGCGCTGTCCAGGGTGGCCGTGGCGTTGCCGGGGCCGGTCAGGGTGATGCTGGCCAAGCCCTCCCAGCCGGGGCGAATGGGGAGCTGCCAGACGAAGCCGCCTTCCCCGCCTCCACCATCGGCGATCTCGGGCATGGCAAAGGGGAGGGTGAAGAGGGTCTGCCCGGTGGCGGTTGTGCCCTCAATCGTCCAGGGGCCGACCGCCTCGGGCAGTGTGGGCGGGGCATCGACGACAAAGGCGGGCTCGAGGTGGGGCGTTCCCGTGGAATCGACGCCGCCCCAGAGAAGAAGGGCAGAGGTGGGGGGCGGTGGGGGGAGTTCGGCGCGGACTCGGTGGCGGAAGGCGTTGGTGAAGTGGTAGTCGCTGATCCAGTCGCCGGAGCAATAGGACATTACGTCGGGTTGATTGGGGTGCGTCAGAGTGCCATTTGTGAAGTCGTAGCCCCAGGCGCCACTCTGGCCTCTCCGATAGGGGAAACCCGCATCAACGCTCCTGGGGTTGCCGCACGGCGCATGCCGAAGCGATAGATTGTGGCCCAGCTCGTGGGCGATTGTTCCTGCATGGAGGCCCGAGACGCTGGTCCAGCCTCCAACCCATGCCCAGCCACCACCCCTGATAGTACCCATCCAGTAGCCGCGACCACCCTCCATCGTGCGAATGGCCTGTGTCCGATTGAGAATCGCGGTGCCGTTGCCGAAATCGGGCCGGATGTCAGTCCAGACAGGTTCGTGAGCTGTAACCAACCATTCGGGGGCAGGCAGAATCGCTTGTGAAAGTTGCAAGAGTTGATGGCCATGCGGATTGGCGGCCATTTCCTGAGTCTTGACCACAATCGACGAATCGGGGTTCTCGGTCCAGAGAAAAGGAACCAGGGTGAGTTCCATCGTCGGCAGCGCTTTAATCTCAAGTAATGTGCGTCCCTCGGCGGGAAGGCGGCGGACAATACCGAGTGCAGGATCAAGAGTGCTCTCGGGATCGATTTCAATCACCATTTCCAGTCCCGGTTGCAACAGTTTGCCCGGTATTCGGACATTGGCAGAGATCGCAAGATCGCTTTCGTCGAGCGCGGCCGGCAACGGGCCGGGTTTGCCGGGAATCTCCACAGTATGCAAAGCGGTGGCGCTTCCCGAAGCGTAGAACGACGCCCGCATCGGGGGGACTGGCACACGGCTTCCGGCTGGCGCGGTGGGAAAGACCCGAAGCAGTGCTTTGCGCCTGGCGATCAGCGGCACCGGATACTCGAGGCTTTGCGTGGTTTGTACTAAGTAGGCCATGCCAATGGAACAGGGCCGCACGCGATAAAAAAGCATTCCCGCAGCTCAGCGGTTGAAGGCTGGGTCATCCGGGGTGCATAGCCCTGTATTCGAGGTGTTGAATGAGTTCAGCCTCAGTTCGGTTAGCTTCGTGGGGAGCGAACCCGAAAGGCCCTCGTTGTTGTATAGCTCCAAGATTCGCAGTCGAGGCAGATTTCCCAGTTCGGAGGGAATCGGCCCCATTAGCTCGTTGTCGGATAGGCTTAATTCCACCAGTGCGGACAGCTGTCCCAGTTCCGGGGGAATCGGTCCTGTTAGTTGGTTGCCGTAAAGTGAGAGACTATTCAGTCGGGCGGATACCTGCCCCAACTCTGGGGGAATCGCCCCCGTTAGTTGGTTGCTGCCCAGCCAGAGGCGCACCAGTGCGGATAGATTCCCCAGCTCGGGCGGGACCGCCCCTGTTAGCTCGTTATCGGATAGTGAGAGATATTCCAGTGCGGACAAATTTCCCAGCTCGGGTGGGATTGGTCCTGTTAGCTCGTTGCGGGGCAGCCAGAGGGTTTTCAACGCGGACAACTGCCCCAGCTCGGTTGGGATCGCATTCGTGAGCTTGTTGTCAGCCAATCCTAGTTCTACCAGTGCGGACAGATTTCCCAGTTCGGACGGGATCGGCCCCGTTAGCTTGTTGTTGGACAGGCCTAGTTCCGCCAGTGCGGACAGATTCCCCAGTTCGGGCGAGATTGGCCCCGTTAGCTCATTGCCTCCTAGCCAGAGGGTTTTCAACACGGACAACTGTCCTAGTTCGGACGGGATTGCACCCCTTAACTTATTGGATTCCAACGAGAGAACTACCACCCGCTCCTCCACATTCACTGCCACCCCATACCATTCCCCCAGAGGTGCTCCGGTTAGCCAATTTTCGTTATTCGTCCAGTTTGGGCCGTCCGTCGCCTCATATAGCGCAGCCAGAATATCCCGGTCGGTTAGCGGCGGACAATTTAGGCCAGTTCCCGTCACTTCGGGGATTGCCGAAAGCCATTCCCGCAACTCTTCGGGGCTGCACAGTCCGGTCCCCGCAAAACGAAATGCCTGCAAGGGCGCACCGTTCAGAGCCAACGGCAACCGCCCCCGGAACTCCGGGTTGTCTGAAACATCCAGAGTCTTCAATCTCGACAGATTGGAGATATCGCCGGGGAAGTGTCCCCCCAAGTTGTTCGCCGGAAGCTCTATCCCTACAACCTGCCCCAAGGAGTCGGTGGTCACCCCATGCCATTCCGAAAGTGCTGCTATGCTCAACCAACCCTCGGAGCGGTGCCAATCTGCCCCTTTGATGGCTGTGTATACCCGCTCTAGAGTCTTTCTGTCCGCATCGTTGCAATAGGAACCATAAGATTCTCGAACCTGGTTCCACCGCGTAAATGCATCCGTGCCCGGAATACATAAAGCGGTATTGCTAATATTGAACAATTCCAGAGCGGAGAGATTCAGAAATGACAGAGGCAATGGCCCCGAAAGTCCCTCGTTGCCGGAAATCCGGAAGATTCTCAACGCGGACAACTGTCCCAGTTCGGGCGGCATCGGTCCCGTTAGCTGATTATCGAACAGTACGAGGCGTCCCAGTGTAGACAACTGCCCTAACTCCGGCGGGATCGGCCCCGTGAGTTGGTTACGCGCTAGCGAGAGATCCGCCAGTGCGGACAATTGTCCCAACTCCGGGGGAATCGCCCCCATTAGTTGGTTGCTGCCCGCCCAGAGGCGCTCCAGTGCAGACAATTGCCCCAGTTCGGGTGGGATCGGTCCCGTTAGCTGGTTGTTGTACAGCAAGAGTTCCCACAACGCGGACAACTGCCCCAACTCCGACGGGATCGGTCCTGTGAGTTCATTGCGGGCCAGCTCGAGGCTTACCACCGTCCCTCCGCATTCACCGATACCCCACACCATTCCTCCAGGGGCACCCGGTCAGCCAGTTTTCGTTACACCTCCAGTTTGGTCCGTCCGTCGCCTCGTACAACGCAATCAGCGCCGCACGATCCGGGTTCGGGTTGACGGTCACCTGGAAGCTGGCACTCGCTTCCAGGCCGTCCATATCGCGCGCCGTGACCGTCACCTGACTCACGCCTCCGACATTCCCGCCCGTGAGCGTTGCAGTACTCCCGACCATCGAGACCATGACAGTCGAGGTATCCGAATTTTCGGCTTCGTACGTGAGCAAATCCCCGTCCGGATCATTGAAATACCCAGCCACATCGAGATGCAAGGGTCTGGTTTCCGCGACAAGGGTTTGCGCGGGGATTTCGGTGGCGACAGGGAAGCGATTGACTGTCACCGTGAAGTTGATGGCCGCTTCTGCTCCGTCTGGATCGCGCGCTGTCACTGTTATCTGGCCAGCACCGCCGATTTTCCCGCCTGTGAGCGTCGCGGCACTGCCCCCCATTGAGGCTGTGGCGACCGAGGTGTCCGAGCTTGCGATGGCATACGTCAGAGCATCCCCGTCCGGATCGTTGAAATACCCGGATACATCGAGAGTCGTTGCTGTGCTCGGCCCTGCCAGTCGCTGATCCGGAATCGCTCCTGCAGCTACCGGAGGCTGATTCGCCGGCGCGGTGGGCTCGATCACCTCTTCGCAGGCTGCCAGAAGGAGCAGGAACAGGAACGGCAGGCGGCGGATCATTGGGAATCCCGGGTGGTGGTGAAGTGGTGCGGGCCGGAAAAGGTATTCGTTGCGCGTCGCGCGGAACAGGCTTGCGACGGGAGAGTCTGCCAATTTGCGGATCGCATGGCGAATCGAACAGGCGGATCATGCCGGATGCTGGAAGTCGTCGCTGGGCGGCCGGAGATCATCCACGCCTCTCTGGCCCCCCCAAACCGCAATATCGCGTCGTCGCCATTGAACGCGCCGTCGGCCTTTCCGCCCGGAACCGCGAGCGGACCATCCGGGAATTCGTGCCAGCGGCCCGGGTCGGTCGGGTCACCCCCGGCCCCTGCGCGGGCCGGCCCGGATTGTGGCCGAATGGGGAAGGCGCGCGCGCACCCCCGCCCTCATGCCCTGCCGAACTTCCCTGCGCGGCCTTCGGGAGAACCGGCGGGGTGCGGCGAAGGGGCGTCGCTGCGATCTTGTCAGAGGGGGCGTCTCTGCGTTGCAGCGGCTGCGCTTCCGGATTCGGGATTTCCATTGCCCCGGGCCTGGCGTCCGGGAGAAAGTTGTGGTCATGAATCGCATCAGGGGCAGGACCGCCGTTGTCACCGGAGCCACGGCGGGGATTGGAGCGGCTACGGCGCGGGCGCTGGCCGGGCGTGGGGTTCGGGTTGTGCTGACTGCGCGGCGGCGGGAGCGGCTGGAGGCGCTGGCGGTCGACATTGCCGGGATTCCGGGGGCGCCGGGGGCGCAGGCGCATGTCTTCGATGTGCGGGACCGTGCGGCCGTGACCGATTTTGCAGAGGCGCTGGCGGCGCAGGGGACCGAGGTCGACATTCTGGTCAACAATGCGGGTCTGGCGCGCGGCCTCGACCCCATTCAGGAGGGGAGTCATAAAGACTGGGACGAGATGATCGCCACCAATATCGGCGGCGTTCTCAACATGACCCGCGCCCTGCTTCCCGGCATGGTTGCGCGCGACCGCGGCCACGTGGTCAACATTGGCAGCATCGCCGGCCATCTGGTCTATCCGAAGGGCAATGTCTATTCTGCCACCAAATATGCGGTGCGGGCGCTGACGCAGGGGGCCAATCTCGATCTGGTGGGCACCCGCGTGCGCATGTCGAGCGTCGATCCGGGGCTGGTCGAGACCGAGTTTTCGCTGGTGCGCTTTCGCGGCGACGACGAACGCGCGCGCACCGTGTACCGGGGGGTGGATTCGCTTCTGGCCGAAGATGTGGCCGATGCGGTCTGCTATGTTGTGAATACGCCGCCGCATGTCAATATTTTGCAGATGGTGGTGATGCCCACGGTGCAGCGTTCGCCCTATGTGATGGCGCGCGAGGAGGATTGAGGCGATGGGGCGACTGCAGTCCTGTGCACAATTGTTGCCTGGCGGGGTGTGCGCGTCCGCCCTGCTCGCGGGCGTGGGATTTCTTGTGCATGCGGGGTCGGAGCGCCTGGCGGTGGCGGATTTGCCGGCGCTGTCCGGGCAGCCCGCGGATGCACGCCCGGACATGGTCGCGGCCGGCGTCTGGGGAGCGAAGGGTCACCGCATGGCGGCGCGCGCTGCGGGCGCACTGCTGCCCGATTCGATGCCGACCTTCTTTCTTGAGGCGCGCGAGCGGCTGATCTACCTCAACCCCGAGCCGGATCGCTGGCGGGTGCGCGAGGCGGTCGAGATGGACCAGGGCTTCTCGTACGATCACTATATCGATCTGGAGAATGTGCCCGAGGGTGCGCTCGAGGCCCCGCACCGCTTTGCCTTCCTGGGCGCTCTGCATGCGGCCGGAATCGAGCGGCCCGAGCAGGCGGTGGGACTTCTGCCCTACCGGATTGTCGAGCTCTACCAGCGCCTGGTGACCGGGTGGCGGCTCTGGCGCGACGAAGAGGACGCGGCGCGGCGCGGCTGGGTCGCCGAACGCATTGTCAACGATGCCGGAATTCTGGGACACTACGTGACCGATGCGTCGCAGCCACACCACACCACGATTCACTTCGATGGCTGGGCCGCGGGCGCCCCCAACCCCGAGGGTTTTACCACCGGACGGGGATTTCATGCGCGCTTCGAGACGGCCTTTGTCGAGCTTCATGTCGACGACGCCGACATTGCGGCGTACATGCCCCGGGATTCGCTCGCACGAATATCCGAACCGGTGCGGACCGCCGTCATGACGCACATTCTGGATGCGCACGCGCGGGTCGGCGAGCTCTACCGGCTCGACCGCAACCGGGGGTTCGAGCCCTTCGAGGACGCCGATCCGGAGACGGTGCGCTTTGCGGCGTCGCGCATTGCAGCCGGGGCGTCGATGCTGGCCACACTCTGGTGGTCGGCCTGGGTCGAGAGCGGCGAGGTGCGGCCGGGGGAACCGGGCCGGTGACGGTTGCAACGATCGTTCTGGCGGCGGGGTCGTCTCTGCGCATGGGGCGGAACAAGCTGCTCCTCGAGCTGGAGGGCGAAACGGTGGTGCAAAGAGCGGTGCGCACGGCCTGTGCGGCGGCGCTGGGTCCGGTTCTGGTGGTGACCGGTCATGCGCACGAGGGGGTGGCCGGGGAGCTTCGCGGATTGGAGTGCCAGACGATCGTCAACCCCGACCATGCAGAGGGGCAGCATACCTCGGTGCGCGCAGGCGCGGCCGCGCTTTCCGGAGAGTGTGCGGCGGCGATTGTCATGCTGGCCGACATGCCCTTCGTGACGGCGGAGATGCTCGCCGCTCTGGCCCGTTGCCACCGCGAGAGCGGAGCCGCCCTGGTGCGTTCGCGCTACGGCGATCTGGGCGTCGCGCCCCCGATCCTCTACGACCGGAGCCTCTTTGGCGAACTTGCGCAGGTGGATCGGCGCTGCGGCCGCGGCCTGATGCATCGCTGGCGAAACGCTGCGGCCGAGGTTGTTCATCCGGCTGCCGCCCTGTACGATCTGGATCGTCCAGAAGATTATGCGCGGGCGCGGCGTCTTCTCTCTGCGCGCTCCGTGCCCGATTCTTCAATCTCCGACCATTCAACGCCTGCCTCTTCAGCACGCAGCGCAACCTCCCCGCGCGCCTGACGCGCAGATCCGGAACTCCTTGCCCGATGGACAGTCCCCCATCGGCAGTCTCACTCAGCCGGGAAGCCTCTCCATGGACCGTCCGCTCCTTGCCGCAGCCGCGCAGTTCCTGAGCGAACGCCGCGCCTATGCTCTTGCCACCGTCGTGCGCCGCCAGCGCCCCAGCTCGGCGATTCCCGGCAACACCGCCGTGATCGCTGCCGATGGCGAGACCCATGGCTGGATCGGCGGACGCTGTACCCAGCCCGAGGTGGTGCGCCATGCCCAAAGTGCAATCCGCGCGGGGCGGCCGCGGCTCCTTGGCTTCGGCGCAAAGCCCGGCGAGCGCGATGGCGTGGTACCGGTTCCCATGTCCTGCGGCAGCGAAGGGAAGGTCGATGTGCATATCAATCCGGTTTTGCCTGCGCCGCGTCTGGTGATTGCGGGTGATTCGCCGATCGCCGAGGCCCTGGCCCGGGTGGGCGATGCGGTGGGCTGGGAGGTGGTGCGTCATGCAGAGGGCGGCGCCGATCTGGCGGAAAAGCCAGTTTTCCAGGACGTTGCCAACAGGGAAGCGCTGACTTGGGGCGGGACGCTGGGACCGGGTCGTGCGCCCGGCGACCGTCTCTATGCCGTGGTTGCCACAATGGGGCAGGGTGATGCGCGCGCGCTTGAGGAGCTGGCTGCCATCCAACCCGACTATCTGGGGGTGGTGGCGTCGCCGAAGCGGATGCGTGAACTGCGCCGCGGCCTTGTCGAAGCCGGGGTGGCCGAGGGGGTGGCCGGGCGGGTGCGGGGGCCGGCCGGACTCGATATCGGGGCCGTGAAGCCGGCAGAGGTCGCGGTGAGCATTGTGGCCGAGATCGTGAGTGTCGCCGAGGGTGCAGAGTTCAGGGCGCAGCCGGCGGGGCCTTCGCAAGAGGATGCGGAGGCGGAAGAGGGGTCGGACGCGGGTTCCGCCGGTTCCTGCTGTGCCGGGGGAGGCGAAAAAACCGAATGAATTTCGAATTCGGATGGTTTAGATACCCGAACAAATTCCGAAATTGGCCGCTTTGCCAAAATTTGGCGATCCGGGGCCTCGCATGAACCCCGAAATCCGGCAGATCGCCGATGACATGCGCGCCCAGGGGTATGTGGCCGAACGCCCGATCGCGACTGCGGTGCATCTGGCCCGGGCCATGCAGAGGCCGCTCCTGGTCGAGGGCGATGCGGGAGTGGGGAAGACCGAAATTGCCAAGGTGATGGCGGCCATTCTCAAGACCGAGCTGATTCGGCTGCAGTGCTACGAGGGATTGGACGTCAACACGGCGCTCTATGAATGGAACTATCAGAAGCAGCTCCTGCGGCTGCGGATTGCGGCCGATGGCGAACGGGCCGGCGGTGCGGGGAACCGGGCGCAGAGCGACGAAGCCCTCGAAGATCTGATCTTCGGACGCGACTATCTCCTCGAGCGTCCCCTGCTGCGCGCAATCACCCGCCAGGAGGATCCGCCGGTGCTGCTGATCGATGAGATCGACCGCGCCGACGGCGGCTTCGAGGCCTTTCTGCTCGAAATCCTCTCGGACTTTCAGGTCACAATCCCCGAGCTGGGCACAATCCGCGCAGTCCACCGCCCCCTGGCGATCCTGACCTCGAACCGCACGCGCGAGATCGGCGACGCCCTGCGCAGGCGCTGCCTCTACCTGTATATTGAGCACCCATCGGTCGAGAAGGAGGTTGCAATCATTCGCGAAAAGGTTTCCGGCGTGGGCGCCGAACTGGCGCAACAAATTGCCGACTTTGTGCAGAAGCTGCGCGGACATGCGCTGATGAAGCCCCCCGGCGTGGCCGAAACGCTGGACTGGGCGCAGGCGCTGATGACCCTGGGGCTGAAGGGCGTTGATGCCGACGCCGCGCGCGCAACGCTGGGATGCCTGCTGAAGGATCGTCACGATATGCGGGATCTTGCGGAGCGGGGGGGGATTGAGGGGCTGCTTTCGCAATCCTGACCACAACGCCACGGCACCACAACACTACAGATCCGAACCACAACACAATCAACCCTGAACAACCACACTCCACACAACCACAACACCACGGAGATCATCATGACCCGACTTCTGACCCTGGCCGTGATCGGCCTTCTCGCGACCGCCTGCGCCGATGCAACCCCGGATGGCGACATGAACGCCGACGAGGCTGCCATGAATGACGCCAACATGGGTGCCAGCGAATCCTCCATGAGCGCCTCTGCCACGATGAACGCCCCCGATCTGCCCCCCGCAATTATGGGCGATGGTGGTGCGCTCGAGGGCATGGATCTGCGCTACGTCGAGGGCGACACCCTGACGACCGGCTACCTGGCCGTGCCCGAGGGCGACGGTCCCTTTCCCGCGCTGGTCATTATCCATGAGTGGAATGGGCTGCAGGACCGGGTGCGCCAGCTTGCCGACGACTTTGCCACCGAGGGCTACGTGACGCTTGCGGCCGACCTCTTCCAGGGGCGCACGGGGTCGAACCGCGACGAGAACATGGCCCTTGTGCAGGAGGCGCAGGCCGATCAGGCGGGAATGATCGCCAACCTCAATGCGGCGGTGGCCTATCTGAAGGGACGCGCCGATGTCACGGGCAGGGTGGGGGCGATGGGCTGGTGCTTCGGCGGCGGCGTGGCGCTCTCCTTCGGTCTGGATGGAGACAACCACGAGGCCACGGCAATCTTCTATGGTCGGCTGGTGGACGATCCCGAAGCCCTGGCCCTCATGGATCACGAGGTCTATGGCACCTTCGCCGCCCTGGATCAGGGGCCCTCGCCGGAATCGGTTGAGGCCTTTGAGGCGGCGCTCCAGGCGGCCGGGGTGGAACACGATCTGCACATCTACGACGATGTCAATCACGGCTTCTGGCTGCGCGTGGACGAAGATCCCGAGACGCGAAGCGGCCCCGCGATGGATGCGTGGGAGCGGCTTAAGGCGTATCTGGGGCGGACAATCGGGTAGGGGGCGCGGGCGCAGGCTGTGGGAAGGGAGATCGGCGCGGACCGGCTTCAGGCGACCCTCTTTCCGGTGCGCGAATCGGACAATCCCCGCTGGGTAAGGGCGGCGGACTGCCGGACATTCATGCAGAAGATGGAGGACAACGGCGTCTCGCTGATCGTGACAGACCCGCCCTACTTTATTGATGGCATGGATGACGGGTGGGACCGCGCCACCCTGGCGCGCCGCACGAAGAAGGGCGGAGTTGTGGGATCGCTGCCCGTGGGCATGAAGTTCGATCGCACCCAGGGGCCGCGCCTGCAGGAGTTTCTGCGCCCGATTGCGGAGCAGTGGTTGCGCATTGTGCGTCCGGGGGGGTTCGTTCTCTGTTTTTCGCAGAACCGTCTGGTTCACCATGCCGCCCTGGCGATCGAAGAGGCGGGATTCGAGATTCGCGATGTCCTGGTCTGGCGCTACGAGGGACAGGCGAAGGCCTTCAGCCAGGAACACTTCATTCGCAGACAAGAGATTCCGCAGGCGGAGAAGGACCGGCTCATCGCCAAGCTGGGAGGTCGCAAAACTCCGCAGTTGAAGCCGCAGTGCGAGCTGATCGTGCTGGCGCAGGCCCCGCGCGACGGCACCTTTGTGCACAACTGGGATCGCTGGGAAACCGGCCTGATCGACCCCAGCGCGCCTGTCATCGAGTCCGATCGCTTCCCCGGCACGGTCATGCCGGCAAACAAAACGCGCGAAAGGTACGGGCATATCACAGCCAAGCCGGTCGATCTGCTCCGCCACCTGATCCGCATCTTCTCGCCCGAGGGCGCCCTTGTCTTCGACCCCTTTGCCGGCTCGGGGTCTGCAGGCGTGGCCGCCCGGCTGGAGAAGCGCAACTTTGTTGGGGTCGAAGTGGATCCGGAGATGGCCCGGGTGGCGGAGGGGCGGATTGAGGGGGTTTTCTGATGAATCTTCCGGCAGAGCAGGATTTGCAGAAGGCATGGACGGAGTTGCGAGAGCTTCACAGGGAGTTCCTCGCCGTTCATGGTGTCATTATTCCTGATGTAGAATATTATGCAGACAACACGAAAGCGGTTTGGCTTGCTGTACTCTGGCACTTTGAAGAGCGTGAAGTGCACAAGATGAGATTTCCGCAGTGGTCCGCCGTGATATAGAGGGCGCGGCGGCCGATCAACAGGTCCGTCATTTGAAGCGCGATGGGTGGGATATAGGACCGACGCCCGGAAGGCATAAGCTCAATCCCTATCACCCATCTGCGGAGTTTGTGAATGCCAGTGCACATAAACGTGCTCGCCTGGAAGCTCACGATTTTGAAGAAATCAAACAGATATTTGGGAATTGCTGTGCCACGTGCAGAGCACGAGAGGGAAGCCCGGATCCTCGTTATGGTCGAGACATTGTGAAGTTACAGCAGGGACATCGTGACCCGCATCAGGCGGGCAATGATCTTGACAATATAATCCCCCAATGTCAGTTTTGTAATCGTTCCTACAAGAGCGATTTCGTATTCGATGAGAAGGGCCGAGTTTATGCGATAGCAGATATTTCTCCTGTGCGTCGTGCGAATCGCGCCGTTCAGCATAAGGTTTTGAATTGGTTGCATAATCAATTAAACAAAAGATAAAAACTCCGCCTCCCTCGCTGTTTGTTCCGGATCGAGTGTGTCATTGGGCACATACTCCCGGATCATCAGCATTCTTGCCCGGCATGTCTGCCCGGCCGGGTCTGAAATGTACGCTCCACCCCCACCCTCTGCCGCACCAGCGCCAGCACCACATCGATCGTCGGGGTCGCGACCTCTGCCAGCCGCCCCAGCTCCTGCACGGCGCCGACGAGGGCGTCGATCTCCAGGGGGCGACCGCGCTCCAGGTCCTGCAGCATCGAGGTTTTGTGGGCGCCCACCGCCGCTACGCCATCGATTCTTCGTTCGATGCCGATGCGAAAGGGCACGCCCAGCGCTTCGCCGATTGCGCGGGCCTCCGTCATCATGGCGCGCACGACGCTCCGGGTGCCAGGTTCGGTGGCAATGCGCTCCAGGGTCGCCAGGGTGAGGGCGCTGATGGGGTTGAAGCAGACGTTGCCGATCAGCTTGATCCAGATCTCCTCGCGAATCCGACGGATCGGCGCGCGCAGACCGGCTGAGCGGAAGAGCGTGCCGAGCGCCTCCACCCGCGCGGTCCGTTCGCCCGAAGGCTCGCCCAGAGCGAAGCGGTCTCCGGAGAGGTGGCGAATCACCCCCGGCTCTTCAATCTCCGAGGCGACGTACACCACGCAGCCAATTGCGCGTTCGGGACCAATTCCGCTCCACTGGCGACCGCCCGGATCGACGCTCTGCAACTGCCGCCCCTCCCACGGCCCGCCCACCCCGTGAAAGTACCACCACGGCACGCCATTCTGCGCGGTCACAACAGCGGTGTCGGGGCCCAGAAGCGGTTGCATGCGATCGACGACGCGGGGGGCCGCGTGCGCCTTCAGGGTCACAATCACAATATCCTGGGGACCGGCGCGGGCAGGGTCGTCGGTGCAGAGATGGGGATGCACAACGCTCTCGCCGCCCGCCTCGCGCAGTCGCACTCCATTCGCCTGCATGGCGGCCAGGTGCGCTCCCCGCGCGATCAGGGTTGTCTCGGTTCCGGCCAGCGCCAGCTTCGCGCCCAGGTAGCCCCCGGTGGCGCCCGCGCCGTAGATGGCGATCTTCATGCCAATCCCAGCGTTGCAGCCAGCCCGATCCGTTGCAGCTTGCCTGTCGGGCCCCGGGGAATTTCATCCAGCATAATGACCTGGCGCGGCACCTTGAAGCGGGCCAGCCGCGCGGCCGCGAAATCGCGAATGGCAGCCGGGTCGGCCTCGACGCCCTCGCGCAACACCACCGCCGCGGCCACCTCCTCGCCCAGCTTCGGGTGCGAAATGGCAAAGGTGACAACCTGTTGCACGGCCTCGTGTTCCATCAGCGCCTCATCGACCTCGCGCGGAGAAATTTTCTCGCCGCCGCGATTGATGATCTCCTTGATGCGACCGGTAATTGTGATGTAGCCGTCGCTGTCGCAAAACCCCTGATCGCCGGTGCGAAACCAGCCCCTGACAAAGGCCGAGTGGTTTGCGTCGTCATTGTTTTCATAGCCGGGAGTAACGTTGGGTCCGCGAATCGCGATTTCGCCCTCTTCGCCCTGTGCAAGGTGGTGGCCGTTCCTGTCCATGATCGCAATTTCGGGTCCGGCGGCGATTCCCGCGGTGCCCGGTTTGCGGCGCTTTGGGGGCAGGGGATTGCTGGTCATCTGATGCGCCGCCTCGGTCATGGCGTAGGCCTCGATCACGGGTGCGCCGAATGCCTCCTCGAGCTCGGCCATGACCCGCACCGGGAGCGCTGCCGACGAGGAACGAATAAACCGCAGCCGCAATTTCTCAATCGCTTTCCGGTTGCGGGCGGCCCGCGCCAGAATTGCCTGGTGCATGGTGGGCACCGCCGAGTACCAGCTCGGGTCGGCGTCGGCCAGCCATGCAAAGATGCGGAGCGCATTGAACCCCGGGGCGCAATGGACGCTGGCTCCGGCATGGAGCGTTGCCATGATGCAGGCCATCAATCCATGAATATGAAAGAGCGGCATGACATTGAGACAGCGGTCGTCCTTCGTCAGTTCAAGCGCGTGACTGATATGTGCGGCGCTTGCACAAATATTGCGATGAAGCAATGGCACAGTTCGGGGCCTGGCCGTTGTGCCCGATGTATGCAGCACAAGCGCGACGTCGTCGGCTTCCGCCATTCCCCCGCGCGTCGGCGCCCTCTTTGCGGCCGCATGGGCAAAGCGAAAGGTTCCCGCCGCATCGGTCGCGCTCCACTCAATCTCCAGCACCGGAATTCCGAGCGTCGCCGCCGCCCCCCTCGCCAGCGAGTCGTCCCCCCGGGCCAGCACCAGCGCCCGCGCCCCCGCATCTGCAAGCTGGAACTCGAACTCGGGACCGGTGAAGGCCGGATTGAGCGGCACGGTGGTCGCTCCGGCGGCAATCGTCACAAAGGCGCTCGCCATCTCGGGCCCATTGGCAGCACGATCGCAACCCGGTCGCCCCGCCCGATCCCGCGCCGGTTGAGCGCGGAGACCGTGGCCTGCATCTGGCGGCGGAGGTCGCGGTAGCGCATGGGAGGCCGCGCCGGCGCCGTCAGTGCGATCCGGTCGGCGTCGCCGGTGGCCAGGAGCGCGGCGATGTGCATGGGTGGAGTCATGGCGCAGTGTCCCTTATCGTAATCGGCAAGGTTATGCGTGACAGTTGCGATGGTTCAGGCGAATCTCCACCTTGCGCATGGCAATTGCAACCCCGCAGACGAGGATGTGCCATGGAATTCTGTGCGGCCAGCGTTCAGCGCGATATTTTTGACGAGCTCGTTTTGTGGGAGGATCACATCGGGCGCATTGTTGAGGTGGTGCGGAAGGATGACTTCGAGACCCTAACGGCGGTGATGGAGAACGTGGTGCGCCCGCTGCTGACGCTGAAGCCGCTGAGCTGGGATGACTCCCGGATCAGGATGCGGACAACCCGGTCGGGCCTGCCGATCATGGCGTTGTGCGATCCAAAGGGTCAGGAAAAGATTGTGGTTGCGGTTGGTCCGGCACCGCGTGCGCACGACGCGACACACCCATTTCACGAAAGCGGGGGTGCCATTCAGCTTGCAGTCGCCGCTGACGGCCGCAAATGGGCCTTTCATCTGTCGGTTCCAGCCGGCGGTGTCCGCGAACGCGAGTTTTGCAGCTTCGACATCGTATCCGACCCGGTCGAAGACGCCGTCAGTGCACTGAAACGCTACCTTGCCCCGGACGAGGTCGCTTCGGGCCGGGCCCTGCGAGCGGCGCGGGAGGCGTATCGTCGGAAACGGTTTCCACTGGAAGCTCCCAGGATCTGGCAGCAGGTTGTCAGGGAAGGCGCGCTCCTGGAACGCTTTCAGAGGATCTTGAAAGAGGTCGTGGGCTTGCCGGTTGACGAAGAGGCGCAGTCGTTCGCTCGGCAACAACTCGATGCGATTCAATGGCCGCCCGATCCCCCGAGCCCGGAGCCGGAGCCGGCGGTGCGGCTCAATGATCGTGTATGGGTCTGCCGAGACGGCTCCGACAGGATCAACAGGCACAGGGTGATGGATCCCGCTACACTTCTAAAGGGCGACGATTCGAAACTGGACAAGAGAAGAAGGGTCACCCCCGGGTCTGCTCTGGGAAGAGCGCTGCTGGGCGCGCGCGAGGGCGACGTGCGGAAAGTCGTGCGGAAGGTGAAGCAGGACGGCGTCGAGACGTCGATGCGCATCCTGATCGTGCGCCCGCATGCCTCCGGCATTGCACCGACCCCGCCGGCCGCAGGTGAAGATGGCGCCTCTGCCGATTCGTAATCGAAGAGACCGGTTCGGGGACAGCGCCCCGGGATCCGTCAAGCGAAACATCACACAACTGCCGGCCGGGGAGCCGCCCATGCTCGCAGCCTACATCTTCTCGCTCGTCGTCGGAGGGGGACTTCTGGCGCTCTCGCTCTTCGGCGACCTCTTCGGCGGCGACCTCGACGCCGAGGCCGCTCTCGACGTGGATGGCGACGGCATCGGCGACGGCTTCGAGATCGCGAAGCTCTTCTCGCTGCGGGCGCTGGTCTACGCCCTCTTCGGCTTCGGCGGCTCGGGTCTGCTCCTGCACCTGATTCAGGGGGGCGCCCAGCCACTCCTCACCGGCCTGATTGCGGGTGGAATGGGGCTCGGCTCCGGCCTTCTGGTCGGCACCGTCTTCGGCTATCTGCGAAGAACCGAAACAGGCCAGCTCCAGGGAGAGACCGAGATGAGTGGCCTGATGGGCGAGGTGCTCCTGCCGATCGGCCCGGACGAGGTGGGCGAGGTGCGAGTCGCGAGCGGAGATCGTCGCTACCGGATGCGTGCGCGTGCCTACGACGATGCGGGACCGGACGCTTGCCTTGAGGCGGGCCGCGCGGTCATGGTGGTGGAGGTCCGGGAGGGCGTGGCGCGGGTGGCGCCGGTTCGCATGAAGCTTCTGCAGGACGCGATTGTGCAGGACGAACACTGAAAATCCATACACTTCAATCAGAGAGGACACCGCAATGGATCCGATTATCGCCCTTGGACTGGGCGTCGTCACCCTTGTCGTCATTGTCATGGTGATCGTTACGGTCAAGGCGCTCATCGTGATCGCGCCGCCGAACCAGGCCGCCGTCCTGACCGGAAGAAACCGGGAGCTGGTCGATGGCAGAAAGGTGGGGTACCGCTCGATCTCGGGCGGGCGCACCTTCCGCGTACCGATCATCGAGACCGTTCAGGAGATGAACCTCGAGACCATTCCGATCGAGGTCATGGTCAGCAACGCCTTCTCCAAGGGGAACATTCCCCTCAATGTGGAAGCGATCGCCAATGTCAAGATCGCTTCGCAGCCCGAGTGGGTCTTCAACAACGCCGTCGAGCGTCTGCTCGGAAAGACCGAGGAGGAGATTCGCGCCCTGGCCCAGGACACCCTGACCGGAAATCTGCGCGGCGTCCTGGCCACCATGACCCCCGAGGCGGTGAATGAGGACCGGCTCGGATTTGCCAAGGCGCTCTCGGAAGATGCGGGCGAGGATCTGGCGTCGCTCGGATTCCACCTGGATGTCCTCAAGATCCAGAATGTGAGCGACGAACGCGGCTATCTGGAGGCGATCGGCCGGGAAAAGTCCGCCGAAGCGATTCGCCAGGCCGAGATCGCCGAAGCCCAGGCCGAGGCCGACACCCGCGAGGCGCGCGCCGAGGCGAGACGGCGGGCCGAGGTGCGCGAGGCGGCCGCATCGATCAAGGTTTCCGAGGCGCGCAACGAGTTGCGGGTGCGCCAGGCCGAGCTGGACCGCGAGGGCGAAACCGCCGAGAAGATCGCGCGCGTCAAGGCGCAGGAAGCCGAGGTCGAGGCCGAGAAGGTGCTCGAGATGAGGCGGGTGGAGCGCGAAGAACAGCGTCTGCAGGCCGATGTGGTGGAGCCGGCGAAGGCCGAGAAGATGGCCGCCTTTGCCCGGGCCGAGGCCGAGGCAGCGCCGATTCTGGAGCGCGGCAAGGCCCAGGTCGAGGTGCTGAGGAGGCTCTACGACGAGGTCCGGGCCGGTGGCGACGCCGCATTTGCGGTTTTCCTGGCCGAGAAGCTGCCCGAGCTCCTGGAAATTGCGGTGGGAGCGGTCGAGGGGGTCGATATCGACAGGGTGGTGGTCATGGATGGAGGGCGGGGCGAGGGGGTGGCGAACGCTCTCAACCAGCGGGTGCGCGGCGCCTATGGAACCCTCGAGGGACTGTCGTCGGTGCTCGGTCTTGACATTCAGGAGGTGCTGCGGAAGGCTGTCGGGAGCGGGGCTGGCGCAGATGGCGAGGCTGCGGACGATGCTTCCGGTCACACAATCGCAACGCGCGAGTGACCGGCCTGTGACCTGAACGGCGAATCCTCACCAATACGATTCACCAGTCTCCGCGTCCCCGCGCGCCGATTCCTGTGCGCGGGCCCTCCATCCCTGCCCGCCAGTCAAACGCCATCCCCGAGGCCATGAAGCGAATCAGCCGTGAAGAGAGTGCGTCGCGACCTTCCCTTGCGCCGGGCATGGTGGTTCTGCTGCTCTTCGTCGGCTGCTCCGGGGGCGAAGACAGCGCGCGCCGGGCGCTGATCCAGAACAAGGGCTCCGACACCCTGCTGAATGTGGCGCAGGCCTGGGCCGAGGCCTACAGCGCCGTCAACAGCGAGGTGGCGGTGGCGGTCACGGGAGGCGGCTCCGGAACCGGCATCTCGGCGATGATCAATGGAACTGTCGATATCGCCAATTCGTCGCGCGCCATGCGCAACTCCGAGATTGAGGCGGCCCGGGCCAATGGCATCGAACCGGTCGAATTTGTGGTAGGACACGATGCGCTGGCCATCTTCATGCACGAAAACAATCCGCTGGATGGCGTCACCATGGAGCAGTTGCGGGGGATTTTCGGCGCAGACGGTCGCCTGGAGCGGTGGTCGGATCTGGGCGTGACCGTTCCCGGCTGCCCCAGCGACGAAATCATTCGCGTCAGCCGCCAGAACAACTCGGGCACCTATATCTACTTCCGCGAGACCGTGCTCGGCTCCGGCCACGACTTCAAGCTGGGTTCGTACGACATGCACGGCTCCAAGGATGTTGTGGACCTGGTTGAACACACCCCTTGCGCAATCGGCTACAGCGGCCTGGCCTACGCCACCGAGCACATTCACATGCCCTGCGTCTCCAGCGGTCTCGACGCGGAGTGCGTTGTGCCCCAGGTCGCCACCGCAATCAGCGGCGCCTATCCGATCTCGCGCCCCCTGCGCATGTACACGGCGGGCGACCCGATCGGAGCCATTCGCGAATACATGGACTGGATCCTCTCCGATGACGGCCAGTGCGTCATTCGGGAGCGCGGGTACGCATCGATCAGGGAGATCAGTTGCACTTGAACCGTTCCCGGGCAGGAAACTCCGCCATGGACCGGCGCGATTTTTCCTGGTACGCCGACCGCACGGCCCGCCTCCTGATCCTTGGCGGCGGACTCTCGGCCATTGTCTTTGTGGTTGGCATCTTCATCTTTGTCACCCGCGAGGGGTTGGGCTTCATCTTCGCTTCCTTCGATCCGGTCGAGTTCTTCACCTCCATCAACTGGCGTCCCACCTCCGACAACCCCACCTATGGGGCGCTGGCGCTGATGGTCGGAACCATGAGCGTAACCGGGCTGGCCATGGTTCTCTCGGTGCCGCTCTCGCTGGGGGCCGCCCTCTACATTGCCGAATTCGCCACCGGCCGCACCCGCGAGGCACTCAAGGTTCTTGTTGAACTCCTGGCCGCCATTCCCTCTGTAGTCTGGGGATTTGTGGGCATGTCGATCATGAATCCGCTCATTATTGCCATCTTCGATGTGCCGGTCGGATTGAGTGCCCTCAATGCGGGGATCATTCTGGGGCTGATGGCCGCTCCGATCATGGCAACCATCGCCGAAGACGCGCTCAAGGCGGTGCCCGACGGCTACCGCGAGGCGGCCGAGGCGCTGGGGGCGACGCGCTGGCAGGTGATCTTCAAGGTGGTGATTCCGGCCAGCCGCAATGGTCTGGTGGCGGCGGTGCTCCTGGGGGTGGGCCGCGGCTTTGGCGAAACCATGGCGGTGCTGATGGCCACAGGTCATGCAATCAACATTCCCACCAGCCCCTTTGACGGGGTGCGCGCCCTGACCGCCACAATTGCCTCGGAGCTCGGCGACACCGCAACCGGTTCGCCCCACTACGGGTCGCTTTTCACCTTGGGCATCTTTCTCTTCATCATCACCTTTCTGATCAACCTGACCGCCGACCTGGTCGTCCGGGGAATCCGGAAGAGGTAGCACTCCGTGTTCCTGGCGACCCCCCGCAACCGGCGCAATCAGCGCAACCAGAGTGTTGCAAAGGCCATTCTCGGGCTGATGACCGTCACCCTGGTCATTCCGGTTCTGGTGATTCTCGGCGCCCTGGTGGTGCGCGGCGGCCCCGCCATTTCCTGGGAATTTCTCTTTACTCCCCCCACCGACGGCATGACTGCGGGCGGGATCCTGCCGGCGCTGGTCGGGACGATCTGGCTGGTGGTCGTGGCGCTGATCGCCTCGGTGCCGATCGGCATTGCGGCGGCGCTCTACCTGAGCGAATACGCCCCCGACAACTGGCTGACCCGCGCCATCAATCTGGCGATCATCAATCTGGCGGGCGTTCCCTCGATTGTGCATGCGCTCTTCGGGGTCGGCGCCTTTGTTCTCTTTCTGGGCTTTGGCACGAGCATTCTGTCGGCCAGCCTGACCCTGGCGGTGATGTCGCTGCCCGTGGTGATTGTGGCAACCCGCGAGGCGCTGCAGGCGGTTCCCCACGCCTTTCGCGAGGCCTGCTGGAATATGGGCGCCACCCGCTGGCAGACCATTCGCAAGGTTGTGCTGCCCAACTCGGGGAGCGGCATTCTGACCGGCGTGATTCTCGAGGTTTCGCGCACTGCCGGCGAGACCGCGCCGATCATGTTCACCGGTGCCGCGGCCTATCTGATGTTCCTCCCCCAGAGCGTTCTCGATCAGACCATGGCAATGTCACTTCATCTCTATGTGATTGCGACACAGCAGCCGGGGGTGCCCGAGGAGATTCCCTACGGAGTTGCGCTGGTGCTGATTTCGATTGTGCTGCTGATGAATGCCGTCTCGATTGCGGTGCGCATGCGTCTGCGGGGGCTTCGGAAGTGGTAGCGGCCCCGGGCGTTGCGGCAAATGCGGAGACGCCGGTCGTGGATGTGCGCGATCTGGCGATTCGCTACGGCGCAAAGACGGTGCTCAGCGGAGTCAGCCTCGAGGTGCGGAGGCACGAGATCTTTGGCATTATCGGCCCGGCCAACAGCGGCAAAACCTCATTTCTGCGCGCACTCAATCGCATGAACGATTTTGTTGCGGGCATGCACGTCGGGGGCAGCGTGTGCATCAATGGGCGCGAGGTGAGGGACTGGGCGAATGAATATGCGCTGCGAAGCCGGATCGGCGTGGTCTTTCCTCTGCCTGTGGGGCTTCCGCTCAGCATTTACGAAAATGTGGCCTTTGCGCCAAGGCTGCGGGGGATTCGCCGCAAATCCGAGCTCGACGAGGTGGTGGAGCGGTGTCTGACCCGGGCCGCGCTCTGGGACGAGGTGAAGGACCGCCTGGGTTCGCTCGGCAGCCTTCTCTCGGGGGGGCAGCAGCAGCGCCTGACCATTGCCCGCGCACTCTCGCAGGACCCGGAGCTTCTGCTTCTGGATGAATTTTCGATTGCAGTCGATCCGGTGACCACAATGCGCATCGAAGATGTTCTGCTTGAGCTGCGCTCCGAGCTCACCATTGTTCTGGTCACCAATCTTGTGCAGCAGGCGCGGCGTCTGGCGGATCGCACCGCATTCTTCCTCACCGGCGAACTCGTCGAGGTGGGGCGCACCGAAGACCTCTTCGCGGGCAACGTGGCCGATCCGCGTACAACCGGCTATATCGAGGGGCGCTTTGGATAGCGGCGGCCCGGGCACGTTCGCCATCGAGACGCGGGCGCTGAATCTCTGGTACGGAGATTTCCAGGCGCTCGAGGATGTGAATCTCGGAATCCGGCGCGGCGCGATTACCTCCATGATCGGGCCATCGGGCTGTGGCAAGACAACGCTGCTGCGGAGCTGCAACCGCATCAATGAACGACTCGGTTATGTGCGCACGACCGGAAGCATATTCATTCTCGGTCACAATATCTTTGCCGACGACGTCGAGCTTGTGCAGGTGCGCAAGCAGGTTGGAATGGTCTTTCAGCGGCCCAATCCGCTCCCGATCTCGATTCGCGACAACGTTCTCTTCGGCTTCCGCCTGCATGCCGCCGCCACCGGTCGGACAACGCGCGCCGACGAGGACGAGGTGGTGGAATCGGCGCTGCGCCAGGTGCTGCTCTGGGATGCGGTGAAGGACCGGCTGCACCATGCGGCGACGACTCTCTCGCTCGAGGAGCAGCAGAAGCTGTGCATTGCGCGATTGTTACCGGTCAAGCCCGAGGTTTTGCTGATGGACGAGCCCTGTTCGGCGCTCGATCCGGCGGGAACCGAGGCGGTCGAAGAGCTGATCGGGCGGTTGCGCGGCGACTATACAATCCTGATTGTGACGCACAATATGGCGCAGGCAAGGCGGGCCTCGGATGAATGCGTCTTCATGCTGCTGGGGCGCATTATCGAGCATGCCTCCACCTCCGAGATCTTCGAGTCGCCCGGCGACACGCGCACGGCGGACTATATCGAGGGTCGCTACGGGTAGTCGCCCGGCAGGCAGGAAGCGTATCTGCGCCCCGATGGGATTTGTGCAGTTTTTCCCGTTCTGGCGCTCCCTCCGGGGCTCCTCGTCTCCATGCTACATCGCCCTCCAGACCGCAAAGGGCGTGCGCTCGGCGATCCTCTGCACTCTGCGAAAGTGCGCCCGCAGCAGACGCTCCACCGGCAGGCGGCGCTGCACAACCAGCGTCAGGGCGCCCCCGGGCGAGAGCGCGGCCGGGGCATCCTGAATCAGCGCCTCGAGCGTTGCCAGACTCTGCACACCCTGTGCATGAATCGGAGGATTGGATACGATCTGATCGAAGGGGAGGGGGGCGTGATCAAGGCGGTTGCCGAAGATGCGCGGGGCGGTAGGCAGATTGATGGCTGCGGCCGCAAGCGCAATCGCGTCGTTGTCAAGAAGAAAAATCTGGGCGCCGGGGCTGCGTGCGGCCAGCGCCGCTGCAACAATGCCGGTTCCGGATCCATAGTCCAGAGTGCGCGTGCCGGGTGCCGCAGCGTCGAGCTGTTCGATCAGGAGCGCGGTGCCGCCGTCGAGGCGGCCGCAGGCAAAGACCCCCGGATAGTGAACCCATGCGCACGGACCCTGGCCGGTGTCGATCGGGGTGCGCAGGGTCCAGGGTTCGAGGCCGTCGGGGTAGGGCGGGGGCGCCATGCGGGTGGCTGCAAGGAGCCGACAGCGCCGCCGAATGCACAGGGTGCGGGGGCGATCGGTCCCCTCGGGAAAGCGGCGCGCCGCCGAGCGAATTCCCTCGTTGCCGGCGCCATAGAGAAAAATCTGCCCTCCATTCGGCACCCGGGCCGCCGCCGCATGCAGAAGCATCTTCGTCTCGGGCCAGGATCTGGGCAGGCGGAGCCAGATCTCGGTGAAGGGTCCGGGGGGCGGCCAGGCCGAACAGCGCTGATCGGGGGCGAGGCGGCGGTTCCAGCGGGTGACCGCAAAGCCGCAGCCGTGCAGAGCGTGGGCCGGTTGCGCAGACGGATCGCCCAGCACCAGGGCGGTTGGCGGTGGGGCAGAATGGATGTGGCCGCGTTGCTCGACCCACCAGGCAGCCACCTGCGCAGGGGTGTCAGGGGGCCGCCGCAGGCTATTCCCGGGCAGCGTCATGAAGGGCTCCGGGGTTGTGCGGGAATTGGGGACAGTGCCTTTTGATCGTGTCCACGGGCTGACCTACAACAGTGGACTGAAGAGCCCGGCCACGTTCTCGGCCAGTCGCCGCGGCCGGCTTCGCGACGCCCACCTGCGGGCCTCGACCTTGCGGCAGTCGTCCAGGTATCCCATTTGCAACATGCGCAGCTCCGAGGCGAAATCGCTGTCATAGACCAGGGTGCTGAGCTCGAAGTTGATCTCGAAGCTGCGCCGGTCGAGGTTGGCCGTGCTCACCATGGCAAAGTCGCGGTCCACCGTAATGGTCTTGGCGTGCAGAAGCCCCCGCGTGTACTCGTGAATTTCGGCGCCCGCGTCGAGGAGGGGCTGGTAGAAGCTGCGGCTTGCAAGCGCCACCAGCGGCGAATCGTTCCGCGCCGGAACCACAATAATTGTATGGACTCCCCGCGCCGCCGCAGTTGTAATCGTAGCCAGCGTTCCCTCGTCGGGCACAAAGTAGGGCGTCGTCATAATCAATTCCTCGCGCGCCATGTGCACCGCCGACTGAATGACCTGCACGAGCGCCCGGTTTTGCGAGTTCACCCCGGTTCCCACAATCTGCACAACCCTTCCATCCTCGCGCTTCCCGGGATCCACGGCGATCAGATGATCCAGGGTTTCGGCGCTGTCCATATACCAGTCCTCAATAAAGAGCGCCTGCAGATCACGCACCGTCGGACCCTCGATGCGCAGGGTTGCGTCAACCCACGGGGCAAAGCGCGGCTTGGGGTGAAAAGCCTCTTCGGCGATATTGTGGCTCCCCGTATAGCCGATCCTCCCATCGAGAACCGCAATCTTGCGGTGATTGCGCATATCGAGCCGAATGCGCGCAATCCGGGCAATGCTGGTCGGGAGCGCCGCCACCACATGCACCCCGGCCCGCTCCAGCTCGCGACAGAGTTCGGAACGCAGAAATTCGTTCGACCCCACATGATCGACCAGGAGACGGCAGCACACCTTGCGATCAGCCGCGCGAATCAGGGCGTCGGCCACCGCGCGACCGGCCCGGTCGTCCAGGTAGATGTAGAAGAGAAGATGAACGTGTTCGCGGGCGCCATCGATGTCCTGCACAAGCGCATCCAGAAAGTCGCGGGCGCCGGTCAGAAGGGTCAGGCGATTGCCCGCGCGCGGGTGGGTCTCGCTTCCCAGGCGGGCCAGCCGGGCCAGCGCCTCGGTTCCGTACGGAAAGACCGCAGTTGTGGCGTCGTTGCTCCAGGCCTTGCGCAGAACCGCACGAATATTGGCCTGAATGTGCCGGTGTCGTCGCTTACGCCGGCTCCCTGAACGAACCTCGCCGATCAGCAGATAGATGACAATTCCGGCAAAGGGAACCGCAACAATAAAGAGAATCCAGGCGACCGGCGAACTTGTCCGCATCCGCGGCTGCAACAGAATGCGAACAACAAAGAGAAGATGCAGCGCATAGGCGACCAGGGACAGTACGAATGCCGAAATCGTGCCAAACATTCGCTTCCCGCGCCGGAATCGGTGAAGGGTTCGCCTGCCAGCGGCCTGTGAGGGCGCCGCGGGCTACGGGTTCGTCTGTGCCGGCACAATCATGATATGGGCGCCGGGAGTTCCGGGAGCCATGATCCAGGGCCCGCCCGGCTGCGGCGTGGGCGAAAGTCCCGTCGATTCGGCGGTGGCCCCCGGAACATAGATCACCCAGCGCACGACGCCGGTTGCGCTCATGGCTTCGGAATCCCAGACGCCATCGAGAACATATTGCGTGGCCGACATGACGGGCATGGGGAGCGTTCCCGCCTCCATCTCCTCGTAGCGAATCCGGTAACGCTCCTCACTCGAGAGCCCCTCGGCGCGGAGCTCGCGGTTGCGCGCAAAATAGGGTTCCAGCGAGGCGTGGTAGCAGGAGCTCGAAAAGCGCTCATTCGCAGGATTGGAGGCCAGGCAGATGAAGTCGTTCATGCCCGGGCGCAGCTCGACGACGCTGCCATCGATGGCGTAGCCCAGAATGCGCGCGCCCTCGGCAAGATCCTCCGGAGCGGAGGCCAGGGCCTGCGCCATCTGCTCGTCCGGATTGGGAACTCCCTGCGAAAGGGCACAGCTCCACGCGACGGCCAGAACCGGAAGGGCCAGCGCGGGCGAAAGGCGTTTTGCGAACATGGTGCGGACTCCCGGAAGTGTCAGGGGGGGGATCATGTATGGAGAGGGCCGAAGCTCAATGCAAAGATACACCTGCGGGCGGCGGACGCCAGCCGACGAGGCTGCATTCAGAAGCGAATCACGCGCGGCGAATGACCCTCGGCTTCGAGAAAGCGCAGCAGTCCCTCGGCCGAGAGCGATGTCGTGCGGGCATTGTCCAGCGGATGAAAGTTGAGGGGTTCGTTCTCGAGCAGCTCGGCGTCCAGGGCAACCCGCACCACGCCGCCCCGGTCGTTGATGACCGCAAAGGGCGACACCGATCCGGCCCGAATTCCCAGAAGCTCCGCCAGACGTCTGGCGCTGCAGAAGGTCAGCCGGCCGGTTCCCAGCTCCTGCGCCAGCCACTTCAGATCGACAGTCCGATCGCTGAGACAGGAGACAAGCCAGTGGCGCTCCTTCTTGTCGCGCACAAAGAGGTTTTTGGAGTGCGCTCCCTCGACCCGGCCTCGCAGTCGGTCCGCCTCGGCGACCGTAAATACGGGAGCGTGATCCAGAGTGCGGTGCGCGATGGCGAGCGCGTCGAGACGGCCGAAGAGGTCGTCTGCGCCCAGCGGTCGGCTGCCGTCGGCGAGGGGGGGAAGGTCGTCCGGTGCGGGTGGGTGAGCCATGAACGTGCGCCCTTTGCAGGTGGAGGAAGAGGAAATTGCGGGCAAGGCCGGGTTCAATGCAAAGGTTGCGCGGCCGCCTCCGCATGTCCAGAATGTTTCTGGAAGAAGATCCGTGGGAACTCCCCGCGAAAATGAAGGATGTCCACCCTCAATGACTGGTGAACCAAACCGTGAACTGCACATCTCCCCCACGGCAGGCCGCCCGTGACGAACCCTCCCGCAGCCCTCGCGCGGCGCTTTCTCTGCGCTGGCCGCTGCGCCTGGCGTTGCTGATTGCACCCCTGGCGCTCGTTGCCGGCTGTGGCGACGACGATCCTGTCGAACCCGCTGCCATGCCTCCCGATCTGAGCGGAAGCTATACCCTGGTCTCCCTTTCGTCGGCGATTGTGACCGGAGGAGAGCCCCTCACGCCCCCGCAGGCGACCGGCGGCTTCACCCTGCAGCAGACGTCGGTGGAGGGCGGAGAGGCCATGGGAACCCTGCAGATCAGTCTAATGGTGCCGGAATCGCCCCTTGGCTCGCAAATCCAGGACACGGGGGTCTACACGAACCGGCTCGATGGCACCTGGGAACAAATCGCCAATGGGATTCTGCAACAGGCCATCGGCACCTACAGCCTGGCGAATGGCAGATTGACGGTGACCGTGACCGAACCTGCGCTGGCCGCCTCCGTTACGGTCTGGCAGCGCCAATAGCAGAGGGATTCCGGGGCGCTCCCCGATGAGCTGCAAAGGGTGCCGGGCGGGCAGGGGAACGCCGGTTGTGCAAAGGGCGCCGGGTGTGGTGGCCGCCTGGGCGCTTGCGTTTGCATGGGGCATTCCTGTGGCGCTCGCCGCGCAGCCGCCCGCGACGCTGGGGGGCCGGGTCGTGGACGCCGATTCCGGTGCGGGAATTGACCGGGCCGAGGTGGTGGTGCGGGAGACCGGCTTTCGGACCTTGACCGATGCCGGGGGCCGCTTCCTGCTGGAGTTGCCCTCCGGGTCGCCGGGCCCGCTGCGGATTCTGGTGGTGGCCGCAGGGTACGACGCCGTCGAGCGCGAGATCGAGGCCGCCGCCCGGGATCCATCCCCCTCGACCTCCGACCCCTGGACGATCGCGCTGGAGCGGCTGCCCTTCGAGGTTCCGGGTCTGACCGTGACGGCGAACCGCGGCAATGCGCTTCCCGGCGAGGTGCCCGTCAGCGTGACGGTCATGGGGGGCGAGGAGCTGGAGCGTCGCAACGCCGCCACCCTGGACGAGGCGCTTCCCTTTGCGCAGGGGGTGGTCTTCAATGCGGGCCAGATGGACATTCGGGGCGCCAACGGCTCCGCGCGCGGGGTGGGCAGCCGCGTTCTCATGCTTCTTAATGGCCACCGGGTGCTGACGGGTGTGGAATCCTCGATCGACTTCGAGGCGCTGCCGACGCTGGATGTGGAGCGGGTCGAAATTGTGAAGGGGCCGCACTCCACCCTCTTCGGAACCAATGCGCTGGGGGGTGTGGTGAATGTGATTACGCGCCCCCCGGTTGCGGGTCCGCACACTGTTGTGCAGGGCTGGTACGGAATGTATGACACGCCCGCGAGTCTGGATTTCGGGGCCGGGCTTCTCGATCAGCAGGGGATTCGACTTCAGCACGAGCGGCGAATCGGGCCCATTGCCGGTTCGCTGATGGTGGCGCGGGCCGAGACCGACGGCTTTCGTCAGAATGGGAATGCCGAGCGCTGGCAGCTTCATGGGCGTGGCGTGCTCGGCGCCGATTCGCAGCAACCGCTGGAGCTCTTTGTGAACTTCAAGCGCGAAGACGCCGAGGATTTCCTGACCTGGGGATCGGCGGAGCGCCCCCTGGAGGTGAATCCGGCTGATCTGGGGGACTGGATTCGCGAAACCAATCTGGTTGTGGGCATGACCGCCACCCCGGTTGCGTCTCCGGCGCTGCGTCTGCAACTGCGACCGCAACTTCAGCATGTTCGGGTGCGCCACCACTTTCACGACAACAACGACTTCCACCACTCGACCCGCTACGGAGCCGATCTTCAACTTTCGCTTGCGGGTGCAGAGCGCCACTCCCTGACCGTGGGCGGCGAGTTTTCGCAAACCCGCGTCTCGTCGAACTTTCTGGATCCCGATCCGCTGGTGACAGACCTGGCCCTCTTTGTGCATGACGAGATCGCCATCTCGGAGCGCCTGCGGGCCACTGCCGGTCTGCGCACCGATTGGCACGACACCGGCGTCAGCGCGCGCGATCTGGCTCTGAATCCTACGGTGGGACTGGTTCTGCGCACCTCGTCTCGCCTCTCCCTGCGCACCTCATTCAGTCGCGGCTACCGCGCTCCCAGCGTCTCCGAACAGTTCACCTCCACCACCCTCTTCGACTTTCGCGTGATCCCGAATCCCGAGCTCCGCGGCGAATCGGCGTGGTCGGGCGAAGTGGGCGTCACGGCCTCGCCACGCGCGCGCCTGCGTCTGGATGGCACCTTCTTCTGGAGCGAATACGCGGGGCTGATCGAGGCGGCTCCCGCGCCGAACCGCGCTCTGACCTTCCAGTTTCGCAATCTGGCCGATGCCCGGATTCGCGGCCTCGATCTGGGTGCGCAGTTCGCACTCCTTCCGGGAACGCTCAATCTGAACGCCACCTGGCTCTTTCTCGACACCCGGGACCGCGAGACCGGGCGGGCGCTGCCCTATCGATCCACGCACAACGCCACTGCAACGCTCTCGGCCTGGTCGGACCGCGCGGCCCTGGATCTGCGCTACCGCAGCCGCGCCGATCAGGTGATCGTCTATCCACTCGACGACCGCGGCGATATCACCGTAGTGGATTTGCGGCTTGGGCACAGCTTCGGCAGTGTGGACATTCGCGCCCGCATTGGCAACCTTTTGCAGGCGCGCTACGTAGATGTCCGGGAACGCAACCCGGGGCCGTCGCGCAGTGTGCGGATCACCCTGACTTCGCGCTTTTAGTCGGGAATGAATTCCGCCGCGCTTCTTGGTGGTCGGGAGATCCCTGTATTGTCAGTCATCGCTTTGTAGAAGTCCGTCAATCCGAATCCGAACCCGAACCCAAATATGCCAAAGCTTCCCCTTCTCTATCTTCCCTGTGCCGCATCCCGCTTCCCGGCCTCGCTGGCGGGTCGGGTGGCCGCGGCCCCTCTCTGTCTCCTCCCCTTTCTTTCCCCTGGCCCGGCAGTGGCCCAGGAGAGCGCGGCGCCCATGCTTGCAAGGGGCACAATCGATCCCCTGGTCGAGCCCGAGTGGCTTCTGGAACAGATCGACGACGACGACCTGATCGTGATTCAGAGCGTGCGGCGCGAGGGCGAGTTTGCGCGCGAACACATTGCGGGTGCGCAGCCGCTGCGCTTCGACGAGATCACCTGGGAGGGCGAAGAGGGGTGGATCGTCGAATTCCCCGAGGTCGATGACCTTGTCGATGTGTTGCGCAAGGCGGGAATCCGGAAGAATTCGCGGGTCGTCATCTATGGCGCCAGCATGACCGCAACTGCGCGGACATGGGTAACCTTCGAGTATCTGGGGCTGGGTGACCGGGCCTTCCTGCTGAATGGCGGACTGGCCGACTGGAAGGCGGCGGGGGGAGCCGTGGCGACCGGCGAGGCCGAAGCGATTGCCCGTGGCGATGTGGAGGCAGGCGATCCGCTTGACTTCCGGGTTTCGGCAGAGTGGGTGCTGGAGCGACTGGACGATCCCTCGGTTGTGCTGCTCGATGCGCGCCCCGACGATGAATACACCGGCGCCGACGATGGCATGGGCGGAATCACAACCCCGGGCCACATTCCAGGCGCCGCCCAACTCTACTGGGAAGAGCTGATGGACCCCGAAAACAACACGCGCTTTTTGCCACCGGAGCAGGTCGCCCGGGTTCTGGAGCAACACGGCGCGGGCGCAGGCCGCACCCACGTCGCCTACTGCATGATCGGAATGCGGGCCAGCGTGGCCTACATGGCAGCCCGCATGCACGGCCTCGACATTCATCTTTACGACGGAAGCTGGCGTGACTGGGGAATGCGCGAAGGGGTCCCGGTCGAAACGGGACCGGATCCGCGCGGCAAGCGGTAGGAGTCAGGCGGCGCGCAACCACCGAAGCTGCACCGTCGTCAGCGCAGGCACAATCATCATCAGGACCACCGTGGCGAAGATGATGCCGAAGCCAAGCGAGGCGGCCATCGGGATCAGGAATTGAGCCTGGATGCTGGTCTCGAAGACGAGTGGGGCCACGCCCAGGAAGGTGGTGACCGAAGTCAGAAAGATGGGACGGAAGCGGGCCTTGGCGCCCTCGATGATGGCTTCGCGGGAGGGAACGCCCCGGCTGCGCCGTTCATTGATGAAGTCGATCATGACCAGGGCGTCGTTGACCACAACGCCGCTGAGGCCGATAACGCCGAACATCGACATGATGGTGAGCTGGAGGTCGAGCAGGAAGTGCCCCAAAACTGCGCCGATGATGCCAAAGGGAATGGCCGCCATGATGATGAGCGGCTTGGTGTACGAGGCGAAGGGGATTGCGAGGAGTGCGTAGATGGCCAGAAGAGCGAGGGCGAAGCCGCCTCCCAGCGCGCTGAAGGATTCCCGCTGCTCCTGCTGTTCACCGCCAAAGGCATACGACATGTCGGGGTAGCGGCTGGTCAGCGCCGGCAGAATGGCGCTCTCCATCCGATTTGTGACTTCGTCGCCGGTGATAACCGCAGTGTTGACGTCGGCGGTTACGGTAAGAACGCGGCGGCCGTCCTTGCGCCGAATTGTGGTTGGAGAGTTGCCAAAGTGAACCGAGGCAGCGCGCGCAAGGGGCACCGCGTCGCCTGCCGGCGTGCGCACAAGATAGCTCTCGACGTCGGCGATGGCGTTGCGCTCCTCTTCGGGAAGCCGAACATATACGCGAATGTCTTCGCGGCCTCTCTGCACGCGCAGCGCCTCGTCGCCAAAGAAGGCGCTGCGAATCTGACGCGCCAGATTGTCGAGGGTCAGCCCCAGCGTACGCGCCTCGGGAAGCAGGTCGAGCTGAATTTCGCGCAATCCCTGGTCCTGGTCGGTCTGGACATCGAAGACGCCCTCGAATGCGCGCAAATTTGCCATAACCGAATCGCCGATCTCGCGCAGCGCCCTGGCGTCGGAGTGGGCGATCTCGATCTGCACGGGGCTTCCGAAGGAGATCAGCTCGGCGCTGATGGTCAGCGATTTTGCCTCGGGGAGCGCACCCAGCGTTTCGCGCCAGCGATTCTGAAACTCGGTGGCAGAGATGTCGCGCTCATCGGCGCTCACCATCTTGAACTCGACAGCGGCGATATTGGCTCCCGATACATTCTCCGGTCCCGCTCCCCCCGGCCCCGATCGTCGTGCATACTGGCCGATGGTCACATTCACCCCGCTGATCAGCGCAGGCGCCGCATCGCCCAGCGCCCGGTATCCGGCGTCTTGCAGCGCATCCGCAACCTGCGCGGTGCGCGCAACCGGCGTTCCCTCGGGCATCTCAAGGCTGGCGATCACCAGATCCGCCTCGACCGCAGGCATGAAATCGACCCTGATGATTCCCGCCGGGACCATCGCCACCGAGACAATGATCATTGCAATGCCGGCCGCAATCACAACGCCGGGCCGTTCGGTGGCCACCTGCAGCGCGCGGTCGAGCGGTCCATCGATAAAGCGCTTCAATTCCCTGTCGATGCGTTGCTGAAGAGCGGAGATTCCCTGCCCCAATCGGCGAAACAACCCCGGGCGGGCGTTCCTTGGCCCTTTGTTTCGCGGACCCGGCCCATGCGCCAGGTGGTTGGGAAGCACAAGCAGGGATTCAATCAGCGAAAAGATGAGAACGGAGATGACAATCACGGGAATCGTTCCCACGATTTTTCCAATCGAGCTCGGAATGAAGAAGAGGGGACAGAAGGCGACCACGGTGCTCAGAACCGCAAAGATGACCGGTCCGGTAATGCGCCGCGCGCCCCGGATCGATGCCGCCACTCCGCGCATGCCCCGTTCCCGTTCGGCATAAATGTTTTCGCCTACCACAATTGCGTCATCAACCACGATGCCGATTGCAAGAATGAAGGCAAAGAGCGACATGAGATTGATCGAGATGCCCAATACGCTCATCACGGCGAAGGTGCCCACAAAGGAGACCGCAATTCCGACCGCGACCCAGAAGGCGAGCCGCGCCTCGAGAAAGAGCGTAAGGGCAAGGAGGACGAGCAGCAAACCCAAAAGCCCGTTCTTGATCAGCAGTCCGAGCCGGTCCTGCAAGATCTCGGCGTCATTGTTCCAGATCTCGAGACCGACGCCCGCCGGGAGCGAGGGAACGATCACATTGTCCAGATGGTCCTCGACCGCCGCGACAATATCCAGCACCTTTTCGTCGGCGGTGCGAAAAACCTCCACATAGGCGGCGGACTGTCCCTGGTAGCGCCCGATCAGATCGACATCCTGAAACTCGTCGCGCACCCGGGCAATGTCGCCCAGCCGAACCACCGTGCCATCGACGCGGCTCAGCACGATGATCTCCTCGAAGTCCTGCTGGGTATAGTTCTGACCCGTCGTGCGGATCCTCACCTCTTCGTCGCGGGTCGCAATGCTCCCGGCCGACAGATCCAGCGAACCGCTGCGCACGGCTGCCGAGATGTCGCGCAGGGCAAGGCCCAGGGCGCGGAGGCGCTCAAGGGGGACTTCGATCGAGATTTCGTAGTTGCGCACACCGGTGGTCTCGACATAGCTGACCACATCCAGCGCGGCGAGCTCGTCTTCGGTGCGGTAGGCCAGCTCCTTGAGGGTGCGTTCGGGCACATCGCCAAAGATGACCAGCCGGATGACGCTCTGGCGACTTGTGAGCTCGGTGACCTCGGGTCGTTCGGCATCAAGCGGAAAGGTCTGGATCCGGTCTACCTGTGCCTTGATGTCATCGAGCGCACGGCTGAGATCCTCGCCCAGGTTGAGCTCCGCCACCACCGTTCCGCGTCCCTCTGCAGCGGTGGAGCGAACCGCCTTGATTCCGTCCACCGCCTCGATCTGCTCTTCGATCTTGACGACAATCGATTGTTCGACTTCGTCCGGGGTGGCGCCGGGGTAGGAAACCGCAATATTGATTTGGTCCAGCGAGACTTCGGGAAAGACTTCCTGCACAAGATCGCGCAGAGCAAAGATGCCGGCCAGCAGAATGAAGGCCATCAGCAGATTTGCGGCGACGCCATTGCGCGCCATGTACGCCACCGGCCCGCGCTTCTCCCGGGCTCGCAGATCGTCCTTCCGATTCATGGACACACTCCTGACGGCAGTCGGTGCGGGGCGCGAAGGGGGCGAACGATCGAAAAAAACGGGCGGCTCCGGGCAGGCAGTCCATCAATACACAGCGAACGGCCAATACACAGCGAACGACATTCGCGCTGCGCTGCCATCGGTGCCTGAACGCCGGTCCTACTGTGTTCCGGTTCGCACCGCCATTCCCTCGGTGGCGATCTGGATTCCGCCCACGACAACCCGCTGACCCGTCCCGAGAGCGCCGGCCAGATACACGGCTTCGTCGGCGCGTTGCAGGACGCGCACCGGAATAATCATGACGCGGTCGTCACCGTCGAGCGCCCAGACCTCGTTGCCGGTGCGAAGGGCCGCGCGCGGTACCGCGAAGTACTCTGCGGGCGCAATGCCATCGATGCGGACCTCGACAAACTGACCGACAAGAAGGGGTGGGGCCTGTGTGGAAGAGGTGGCCGCGGCCATCGGAGTCGTCTCCATCTCGTCGCCGGTCATGAGGGTTCCGCTCTGCATTGGGCCGGGAACCCGCACCACCACGTCGATCGTGCGGGTCTGTTCGTCGAGCGCGGCCTCGGCACGATCCACATATCCCGACCAGGCATAGCGCATGTCGCCGTACTCGGCCGAGACGGTGGCCGTGACCGCGCGGTTGCCGTCACCGGCGGCCAGTTCCCAGAGACTGGGAATCAGCGCGGCGTCGGCATCGGAGAGCGGCACCACCACCTCGACCACATCGTCTGCGTAGAGCCGTCCCACACTCTGCCCCGGCGCCACGAACTGCCCGGGATCGACCGATTCTGCGCGTACGATCCCGCTGAAGGGCGCGGTCACCTCGGTTCGCGCAAAGGCGAGCTCGGCATCGGCCAGCATTGCACTGTCGCGCGCCAGCGCCGCCCGCGCGGCCTGAAGCTGCGGTTCGCGGAGGGTCAGGGGATTGGCCTCGGTTGCGGCCATGCCATCGCCGCGCCGCTGCTGGAAGCTCTCGTACTCGGTGCGGGCAATGCGGGCTTCCTCCTCGGCCTCCATCAACGCAACCTGCTGGGCCGCCACATTGGCGCGCGCCTGCTGCACCCGGTTGCGGTAGTCGGCGTCGTCGATCCGGAAGAGCACCTGGCCATTCCTCACCCGGCCCCCTCCCTGAAAGGCCGGCGCGACCCAGGCAACCTTGCCGCTGATCTCGGCCGCGACATCAATCTCGGCGCGTGGCCGCACCGTTCCGGCGCCCAGAACGGGAATCGCCCCCTGGCGCGCCTCCACCATCGCCGTCGTCACGAAGGACAGCCGCGAGGGGGGCTCGCGGAGGGGGGGATCCGGCCGCAACTGGATCATCACAAAGGCAATCAGCAGGGCACCGGCCAGGATTCCGACGGGCAGAAGTCTTCGGGTCATGCGCCCTCTGCGCGTTGAACTTGTGGAATTCGCACTCACCTGCAGTTCTCCATTCTTATCTGCGGGAATTCATCCCGTCCGGGCTTCCGGCTGCCGGAGCGGTCTCTCGGGGGTCGGGCCGGGGTGTGCCGGTGTCATCCGATTCATCCGATTCGTCTGCGGGTGTGGGCAGATCTTCGGGCATGACCCACTCGCCGCCCAGCGCCCGGTGCACGGCCAGCCGGGCCATGGCAAGATCGCGGCGCGCGCCCGCCAGGGTGGATTCCACATTGAGGAGCGCCCTCAGCGCATCGAGGTAATCGGTATAGCCGGCCACTCCCGAGTCGTACCGTCGCGATTGCAGCGCCGCAGTCGCGGCCGCCGCCTCGCGCTGGGACAGGAGAAATTCGTGTCGGCGGCCCTCGTTGGCCAGGGTGACCAGCGCGGCCTCCACCTCGTGTACCGCCGTCACCACCGTACGCCCGTAGGCCGCGGTTGCCTGATCGAAGGCGGCCTCGGCGAGCTCGATGTTCCTGCCGATGCGCCCGCCCTGGAAGATCGGCGCGGTCAGGTTGCCGAGAAGATTGCGGAACCACTGGTCCACGTCGAAGAGTCCGTCCGCCTCGGCCGCCTGCAGACCGATCGTTCCCGAGAGCGAGAGCGAGGGCAGCCGCTGGGCCCTGCGCGCACCGACCGCAAAGCGTGCAGCCTCCATTCGCTCCCACGCCGCGCGCACATCGGGGCGTTGCAGAAGCAGATCGGCGGGCACTCCTGCCGCCACCTCGGCGTCGGGGGTTGCGGGGGCCAGCGAATCGGGCAGAATGGCATTGAGCTTTGACCGGAAGCCACCCAGAAGCACCGCCAGGCGCCCCTCGGCGTTCACCAGTCCGCTTTCGAGCTGTGGGCGCGCGGCCTGGATGTTGCGCAGATCCTGGCGCACCTGGTAAAGCTCGAAGGAGGTTGCCAGACCGCGGTCGTAGCGGGTCTCGGTCAGCGCCACGCGCTCGAGCGTCACATCGACCGTTTCCTCGGCCAGTTCGTTGCGTCTCCGCAGATCGACGATCTCGAAATAGGTGGCGATCGTCTCGGCCAGCACCCCGATGCGCGCCGCGTGGAAATCCGATTCCGACGCCAGATACTGCATCGCGGCCGATTTCGAGTCGTTGCGGGCGCGTCCCCAGAAATCGAGCTCCCAGGCAAAGTCTGCCCCCAGCGACCAGGTGGTGATCCCCAGCCGTTCGGGGAACTCGAAGCCGCCAGGAAGGCTACCCCCGGCCAACTCGGAAAACTGCTGTCCGAAGCCGGCGTTCGCGGGGGTGTCCTGGTTCGAGGCCGTTGCGCTGGCCTGCACCGAGGGGAAGAGGGCCGCGCGCGCAATTCCCGCCTGGGCTCGGGCCTGACGGACGCGCGCAATCGCCTCGGCCAGGTCGAAGTTGGCCACCAGAACCGAATCGATCACCGTGTTGAGGACCGGGTCGTCGAAGGTCGTCCACCACAGGCGCGCCTCGTGGTCTTCATCGGCGTCGGCGCTCTTGGCAAAGCGTTCGGCGAGGTTGGCGGCCGGTTCGGGAATTGAGGGCGGAGGCGCGAAGGAGCAGGCAGAGAGAAGGAGCGCAGGGGCGAGCAGCCCGCAGATCGGGCCGGGCGGCAGGGTGCGCAGTGCAAAGCTATTCAATCCGTCCTCCGATTTCGTACTCCAGCACGAGGGTATGCGTGCCATCGTCATCCACGCGAATCTCCATGCTTCCGAGCAATCCGGCAAGGTCTCCCGTTCCCGATCCGGGCACCACATGGCCTGCGGTCCAGGGCGGCGATGCCTCTGGCGCAACCCCCCAGTGATGCAGCACGAAACCTCCGGCGCGCCCCGCAAGGCGTCCCCTGAACTCTTCCGAAACGATATAGCCCGCATTCCGGAGCGGTCCCTCGCGGTGGGCGCGGCACATCAGCAGCCGGGCGTGGCCGACGCCCTCCAGATCGCCCTCGTATTCCTTGCGGACGCGCACCGCCGAAAGGTGGGGGCCCTCTGTCGCGGCATCGTCATCTGCCTCTGCCGATTGCAGCGCCCACGGCTCCTCGTCCCACCCCGTGACTTTGAAGCGGGCGATCGCCTTCATCCGGTTGCGCCCTTCACGACTCGCTGCAGCGCGGTTGCAAAGGTCTCGACCGTGCGGTCGACGTGGCCGAGCTTGTCCAGTCCGAAGAGTCCCAGGCGGAAGGTCGAAAAGTCGCGCGGTTCGCCGCACTGCAGCGGCACGCCCGCCGCAATCTGGATGCCCTCGGCGGCAAAGCGCGACCCGTCGCGGATTTTGGGATCGTCGGTGTAGCTCACCACAACGCCCGGCGCCTCGAATCCCGGTGCGGCCACACTCGCAAATCCGTGTTCGGCCAGGAGCGCGCGAATTCTGCCTCCGAGCTCCCACTGCCGCTCCCGCGCCCGCTCCATTCCGAAGTCGCGCGTCTCCACAATGCGATCGTGCAGGAAGCGAATCGAATCCGTAGGCACGGTCGTGTGATAGTGCTGACCGCCATTCACATAGGCGTCCATGACGCGCAGCCAGACCCCCAGATCGCAGGCGAAGCTGGTGCTCTCGGCGGCCTTGGCGCGGGCGCGTCCCTCGGGGCCGAACATGACCATTCCGGCGCAGGGCGAGGCGCTCCATCCCTTCTGCGGCGCGCTGATCAGCACATCGATCCCCGTCGCTTCCATACCCAGGTGGATGGCGCCCGCAGCGATCGCGTCGATCACCAGAATTCCGCCGACTTCATGGGTGGCGTCGGCGAGGGTGCGCAGATAGTCGTCGGGCAGAATGATTCCGGACGAGGTCTCCACGTGGGGCGCAAAGACCACATCGGGCCGCTCTTTGGCGATCCGGGCGACGACCTCGTCGATCGGGGCCGGCGCAAAGGGCGCAGTCGGTCCGTCGGTGGTGGGCCGCGCACGGATCACCGACGCATGTGCGGGGATCGCGGCCTTGCGGAAGATCTGCGACCAGCGAAAGCTGAACCAGCCGTTGCGCAGAACCAGACAGCGCTTTCCGGTTGCGAATTGGCGCGCCACCGCCTCCATGGCAAAGGTGCCGCCTCCGGGCACGAGCGCGACCGCAGTGGCCGCATAGCTCTCGCGGAGCATCTCCGACACCCCCCGCATGATCGTGCGGAAGCGCGCCGACATGTGATTCAGCGAACGGTCGGTAAAGACGACCGAATATTCCAGAAGTCCATCGGGATCGATATGAGGATGAAGTCCGGGCACCACCGCACTCCTTGCATTGCATATATGTGTGTAGGAAGCCGCGCCGCCCGCCGGCGGAGAAAGGAGCGGTTTGCGGCGCTTGCTGATGGAAAGATGACAGGAAGATACTACATTCGCTCTGCATGTCCGCGCTCCCTGGTTTCCACAGCGCGCGCACCGGTCGATGACAGGGAGGATTTCAACAATGACAATTGCCGCTGCGGTCCGAAGATGGGCGCTGGCCGTCGCTTTGCCATGCATCTGCGCCTGCGCCGACACAAGCGTTCCCACAGTCGGCTACGAGCTTCGGCGCACGCTGCCGCACGACACGGCCGCCTACACCCAGGGACTTTTGCTGTACGAGGGCGCTCTCCTGGAGAGTACGGGCCGCTACGGCAGCTCTCAGCTCCGCCTGGTGGAGATCGCGACAGGCCGGGTTCTGCGCAGCGCGGATCTGTCCGACGATCTCTTTGGCGAGGGGGTGGCCGTGGTGGGGAACCGCGCGATCCAGCTCACCTGGAAGGCCGGGCTTGCCCTCGTTCACGATCTGGATTCCTTTGCCGTGATCGATACCCTGCGGTACGAGGGCGAGGGCTGGGGCCTCTGCTACGATGGCGCCTTCCTCTATCAGTCTGATGGCAGCGGCACCCTGACGCGGCGCGATCCGGTCAGCTTTGCCCCCCTGGACGAGTTGCGCGTCACCCGCAACGGCTTCTCGACGCGGGGTCTCAACGAGCTCGAGTGCGTGGGCGACGACATCTGGGCCAATATCTACCTGACCAACGAGATTGTGCGGATCGACAAGGCAACCGGGGCCGTGACCGGCAGTCTGGATGGGCTCGGGCTGGCTCTTGCAAGTCGGCGCTCGAGCGATCCCGGAGCGGTCTTCAACGGCATTGCCTGGGACGAGGGCAGCGGCCACTTCTTCGTGACCGGCAAGCTCTGGCCCGAACTCTTCGAGATTGCGATTGCGCCGTAGGGGATGCAGAATGGGGGCGCAGGCTGCGGCCTGAGTCGGGATGATTTGACGCCGAGCGGATTCAGATGGTAGGGTCATATCCCTGCGCCATCACGATCATTCGGGACGGTGCAGGTCACGATGTCCCGGTCAACGCGCCTGGGGCCAAATCCGCCGGAACAAGAACCTCCGAGCGGGCTGGGGGATCGAAATGACCCGAAAGACCGACGCAACCGGGGGGGGGGGATCCACCGCCTGACCGCTCCCCTGATCGCCCTCCTCGCTGGTCTCCACATGGCCGCCTGTACCGATGCGGCCCCGCCCGCTGCGGATTCATCCCCACCCGTCGCAGAGACGGTCGGCCGCGCTGGCGAGCGCATCCTGGTCGATCCGCCGACCGAGCGGGTTGCCCTGCTGGGTGAACCGCCCCACGCCCTGGCGTATCCGGTGGCGGTGGCGGTCTCGGTCAACGAAGATTATGTCTATGTAGCCGACATGGGTGAATTCGTTGTGCGTCAGTTCACCATTCAGGGCGATTTTGTTCGCGATTATGGCGGTGGCCAGGGAATGGGCCCCGGCGAGTTTTTCTCGCTGACCGATGCCGAGGTGGACGCACGCGGCAGAGTCTGGACGCTGGATCCCTCGCAGGGCCGCATTCAGCTCTTCGACGCAGATGGAACGGTGGTCGAGACCATCCGCACCCCCGGCAGCGCCACCGCCTTTGAGCGCATTCCGGGTGGCGGCGTCGTGCTGATGGTGCTTGACTCGCTGCTCTTTCGCGCGTTGACGCCTGCGGGCGAGGTCATTCACAACTTCGGTCGCGTTGCAGACGATCAGAGGGCCCGGGCGATCGCGCTTTGGGGATTTGTGGACAGCGACGGAGAGAATATTTTCTATAGCGGCACGTATGGCGGGTATGTGGGTCGCTGGTCAACCGACGACGGCACTCTTGCATATCTGCGCCCCTCGATTGTGGAGCAGGGGTATCCCGAGGTTGTCACGCAAAGTGGCGCAACCATGGTGGATCCCGAAAGCCGGCGGTGGGCATCGTTCGGGCTGCATGTCGGCCGCGACACTCTGTATGTGCTTGGCGCTGCCGACGGCCGCCGCCTTGTGGATCTCTACGAAGCCGGGAGCGGCGAATATCTGTACTCGATTCCCCTGCCCGAAAGGGAGGTCAGCGCTCTTTCCGTGACCACCGATCATCTTCTGCTTGTGCACGACACGCTGGTGAGCATCTGGCGACGCTGATTGCCGCTTGTACATATGCGGCGGCGCAGTTATGCAAACATTCCCCCGGGCGCGCGCCGCTCGTCGGCCATGAAATCGGCAAATCCCCGTACATCGTCGGCTGCCTGGGCGATCCGCTCCACCCCGCGTCGGATTTCATCCATGCCATTTGCAATCGAGATGCGCAGAAAGTCCTGCCCCCCGGCTCCGACCTTGCCAAAGGAGGCCCTGTCCATCGTGGCCACGGCGTAGCGATAGAGAAGAAACATCTGCAAAAGCGCCGCAGGAGTTGTCCCCTGGCGCACCCGTTCGGGAAGCATTGCGTGGGCCGCATGCACACCCAGCCGTTCGCAGAGCCCCGATACATCGGGAAAGACATAGAAGGCGCCCTTCGGCACCCGACACCGCACCCCCGGAATGCGATTCAGCGCAGGCACAATCCAGTCGCGCCGCTCCTCGAAGGCCTCCACCATGCGCCCGACTGCGACCGCCGAGCGCGGGTCGGTATAGGCTGCGGCGCCGGCCTCCTGCAGAAAGGGGGGAACGCACGACACGATATTAATGTTGATGCGCTTGAAAAGCTGTGCTTCCTCTGCGGTGGGCAGCACCGCCCAGCCGAGCCTCCAGCCGGTCATGGCAAAGCCCTTGGAGTGGCCGCTGGCGATCACCGTGCGCTCCTGCATTCCAGGGTGCGAGACGATGCTCTCGTGGCGGCGGCCATCGAAGAGAATCTGTTCGTAGATCTCGTCGGAATAGATCCGGAGATCGGGGTGGCCGCGCTCGCGAATCACGTCCGCAATTGCGGCCAGCTCGTCGTGCCCCAGAACGCCGCCGGTCGGATTGGAGGGCGAACAGAGAATCAGCAGCCGGGTCCTGTCGGTCAGGAGCGCCGCCAGGTCGTCGGCGGTGAAGTTGAAGTCGCGTTCGGGCGCAAGTTGAAGCGGGCGGGGAATCGCCCCCACATAGCGCACCCACGATTCGTAGATCGGAAATCCGGGCGAGGGGTAGATCACCTCGTCGCCTTCGTCCACATAGCTTTGCAGGGTGTAGCCGATCGGCGGCTTGGCTCCCGGAGTGACGACAACCCGGTCGGGCTCGACCGGAACCCGGCGGGTGCGGGCAACGTGGTCGGCAATGGCCTGGCGGAAGAGGGGAATGCCGGCGGGATCGCAATACCCCGAGCGTCCGGCCGCGAGCGCCTCGGCGGCGATCTGGTTCAGGTGCGGAGGGCTATGGAAATCGGGTGCGCCCAGATTGAAGCGAATGACATCCATGCCCATCTCGACGCAGCGCGCGATGTCGTCGCCCAGGCTGAAGGCATTCTCGGTGCCCAGGCGGCGCATGCGACGGGCGATGACAGCCATGACAGTCTTTCCTAGCGAGAGGTCGGTCTGCCGGGCCTGCACCCCGTGCAACCTGCGCAACCTCGCGAGCCGCTACGGACGCCGTGCCGCAATTCCCATCACCTCGAAGCGCGCTCCGAAGAGCAGCGTGCCCGATCCCAGGAAGGCCCGCGCCGGAAACTCGCTCGTAAAGTAGGTGCGGTAGACGCTGTTGAAGGCGCCATAGTCGCCCACATCGGCTGCATAAACCTGCACCCACACAAGGTCGTCCATCGTGAGGCCGGCATCGGCGAGGGTGCTCTGAATGTTGTTCAGAACATTGGTGGCTTCGGCCTCGGCGGTTGCGGGCGGCGCTCCATTTTCCAGCCCCAGAGCTCCCGAGAGATAAAGAGTGCTGCCCACCCAGACCGCCCCGCTGAAGGGCGGCATCTGATCGCCATCGGCGGGCGAGCGCGGATTGACATGTCGGACCGCCATATGCTCGGCGTGCATCTCTTCGTGCATGGCGTCGTCGTGGGCCATCTCCTGCTGCATGGCGCCCGTGTCGGCGCAGGCCAGCGTCAGGGCCAGCAGAAGCAGGCCGGTTGCCGGAAGGAGTGGGAAGCGGGTGTGGGGGCCGGTTGCTGACGGTGTGGTCATGGTGGTATTCTCCGGTGCGGGTGGACAGGTTGCGGGTATGGGTGGACAGGATTGAGAAGAAATCAGGAGGGAAGGTCCGATGCGGAAACGAATCGAGTGGAGTCAGTCCGGCACAGTTGAAATGAACGGAAGAAGGTGGGGGAAACAAGCCCGACCGCTGCGACCCCGGCTTCGCTCCCGCTTGTGCAGGATGTGGCTATGCGGTGCGCTTGCACCCCTTGCCGCCTGCGGCGACAACGGGGAACCCCCCTCCAGCGCCATGCAGGTCGTCGATTCGGCCGGGATTCGGATCGTCACCCATGCGGCGACCGATCGGGTGTATGCCACCGTGGCTGCCGAACCCGTCTTCTCGCTCGGTCTCCTCGATGGCCCCGCCGAGTTTCTCTTCGGGCGTATTGCTTCGGTGGCGATCGGGCCTGCGGGCACCCTGATCGTGGCCGATGGCCAGAGCAACGAGATTCGCCTCTTCGACGCAGAGGGCAACCATCTGCGCACCCTGGGCGGCCCCGGCGAGGGCCCGGGCGAATTTGGAAGGCTCGAACGCGCCTGGTCGCTGGCCGGGGGCGAGATTGTTGCGGCGGACCGCGCGCGCATCACCCGCTTCGGAGCGGACGGCGAACTGGTGAACTCCGAAACCATCAGCGATTCGCCGCTTCGGGTGATCGGCCATGCAGGGCCGGATGCCATGTTGATCGGGGTTCAGTTGAGAGATGCTTTTGATGGGATGCGGGAGGGGATGATGGAAGATGCGCTGATCAAATCGCAGATCGCATATCTGCTCCGGCACACCTCGGACGGTCTCCTTGATACCCTGACCCTTCTCAAGGGCCCGTCCACCCAGATCGACGTTGAGGGGAGCGGCACCAACATGTCGATTCAGATAATGCGGGTTCCCCTGGCGCCGAACCCTTCGGCCACCACCTCGGCTGCGGGCCGGATCGCCGTCACCGGGGGCGCCTCGTACGAGATCATGCTCTATGGCACGGATGGCGCGCTGGAACAGATCGTGCGCCTGGCCGAAGAGCCGCCGCTGCGGACAGAGGCCCATCTTGAGGCCTATGTGGGCAACTCTGTGCGCATGGGCCCTTCCGGGGAACGGGAAACCATGGACGCGGCCGCCCTGAATCAGGCCGTGAGCCGCTACGCCGCCATGCCGATCCCCGAGCGGCTTCCCGCCTGGAACAATCTGGTGATTGGCGACGATGGCCGGATCTGGGCGCGTCGCTTTGCGGTTCCCGGCACCCCGACGATCGTGCGCGACGTCTTCAGCGCCGAGGGTCACTATCTGGGCAAGGTCACGATGCCGACCGATGCGGGGCGGCAGCTTGAGCAGGTGGTGGAGGAGCGGCTTGTGGTGATCGCTACCGATGACCTCGGGGTCCAGCGAGTCGCGTTCCATGCATTGCAGTACAATTCCTCGCAGTAGCAATTCCTCGAATCCACAAGGCGATCTCCCATGACCGATTCTCCCTCTGTCACCCTTGAATGGCGCTATCACCGCCCCGGCTGAAATGGCTGCAAGCGTACGCAGGAGTTTCTTGCGCAGAATGAGGTTGCAGACGCCGCCGAGATTCGCAGCGCCACCCGCGATCCGGTTCAGGCCGCCGAGGTGCCGACGCTGCTGGCCGGAATCAGGGAACTGTGCGTGGCGCGCGGCAAGACGTTTGTGCGCCACAGCCTGACCGGCCCCGACCGCCCCGGAGACGACGAGATCGTGGCGATGGTGACGAGCCGCTGGGGCAAGCTGCGGGCACCCGCGCTACGGGTGGGGACGACCCTGGCGGTCGGCTTCAACCGGGAGATGCTGGAGTCGATCTTCACAGCTCGTGGATCACACCAAGCGGCATTCGAGCGGCGCTGAATCCGCGCTGGACGCTGCGCTCTGCGTTGCTCCTTGTCCACATAGCTGGGGCTATGCGGACTGCGAAGCGCCTTGCCAGCCCGGCCCATCGCCGCTCTCGGTGCGCACTTGGCGTGATCCACGAACTGTGGACAGCCCGCGATCACACCAAGCGGCATTCGAGCGGCGCTGAATCCGCGCTGGACCGCTGTGCTCTGCGTTGCTCCTTGTCCCCGTAGCTGGGGGCTATGCGGACTGCGAAGCGCCTTGCCAGCCCGGCCCATCGCCGCTCTCGGTGCGCACTTGGCGTGATCCACGAACTGTGGACAGCCCGCGATCACACCAAGCGGCATTCGAGCGGCGCTGAATCCGCGCTGGACGCTGCGCTCTGCGTTGCTCCTTGTCCACATAGCTGGGGCTATGCGGACTGCGAAGCGCCTTGCCAGCCCGGCCCATCGCCGCTCTCGGTGCGCACTTGGCGTGATCCACGAACTGTGGACAGCCCGCGATCACACCAAGCGGCATTCGAGCGGCGCTGAATCCGCGCTGGACCGCTGTGCTCTGCGTTGCTCCTTGTCCCCGTAGCTGGGGGCTATGCAGGCTGCGTCGTGCCTTGCCCGCCGCGCGGATTCCTGATTTGCGACTGCGCGCCGCTGTTGCATTGTCTATCTTTCAGGGATTCCGCCGCGCTTCTGCGCGGTGCATCCCCACTGGTCCCGCATCCAGAGAGAATCTCGTCATGCAAAAGCCCTCGTGCCGCACGATTCGCGTCGCCCTCATTCCCCTCCTGCTTCTCGGTGTTCTTGCGCATCCCGGACTTGCGCAACAGCGCGCCCTCGATCACGACGACGTGCTGCGCTGGAACACCATTGCCACCCCCGTTCTGTCTCCCGATGGTGCCTGGCTGGCCTTTGTTCTGAATGCCATGCAGGGCGATCCGTCGCTTACGATCCGTGCGGCGCGCGCAGGGAGCGAAGAGGTTGTACTGCGGGGCACAGGGCCGCGCTTTACCCCGGATTCGCGCTTTGTGGTATGGAGTGTGCCGCCGGTCGAGGCGGTTGTGGATTCGCTGCGGCGCGAAGGTATGCGGGGCGATGCGCTGCCGGGCGACTCGCTGGCCTTTGCCGAGGTGGAGTCGCTGCTGAATGGCGGTGCGCCGACCGTTCTGGGCGCGGTGAAGAACTTTCGGATTGCCGGCGAGGGAAGCTGGATCGCCTGGAAGCCCGCCGATCCGGAAGAGGACGCCGAAGAAGAAGAGGAGGAGGCCGAAGAGCCGGAGGAGGAGGCCGGGGGCGGCGGCGACGAGGATGATGAAGACGATGCGCGCACAAAGGAGGAAGGCTCTGCGCTGATTCTGCACAACCCGGGCACGGGCAGCGAGATGCGCCTGGAGAGGGTGACCGACTATTTTTTTGCCGAAGATGCGGCGACGCTGGTCTATGCGGTCTCGACGCGCAACGGCGATGGCGATGGCGTCTTTATGGCCTGGGCGGAGGGGGACAATGGCATGACGACGCGCTCGCTGCTCGAGGGCGAGGGCAACTACCGGCAGCTTGCGATCGCCGACGATGGCGGGCAGGTGGCCTTCCTGACCGACCGCAACGACTACGAGGCCGATCAGCCCGAGTTCACCCTCTATCATGCGGCGGCGCCCTCGTGGTCGGCTGCGGGGTTGGCGAACTCTGCCACGGAGGGGGTGCCCGAGGGGTGGTGGGTGAGCGAAAATGGCGATGTGAGCCTTTCGGATGGCGGCGGCCGGGTGCACTTCGGAACCGCGCCGCGTCCCGAACCCGAGAACGAGGATGCAGAAGAGATCCTGGAGCGCGACCGGGTTCGTCTCGATGTATGGAATTGGCGCGACCCGTATCTGCAACCGATGCAACTTGTGCAACTCGATGACGAGCGTCGCCGGAGCTATGCGGCATTGGTGCATCTGGATGGAGGCCGGGTGGTGCAGCTCGCCACGCCGGAGCTTCCCACGGTGCGCTTTGCCGCCGAGGGCGACGCGACCCATGCGGTGGGTGCGACCGATGTGCCCTACCGCCAGCTTCTCTCGTGGGATGGGCGCTACAACGATGTCCATGCGATCGATCTGGCGACTGGCGAGCGCCGCCGGGTTGCCGAGAAGGTCAAGGGGTTTGCCGGAGCGCAGATCTCGCCCACCGGCGCGTATCTCTACTGGTGGGATGGCGATGCGCGTCACTGGATGGTGGCGGCCACCGCCGGCGGCGAAATCATGACGGCCAGCGCCGATCTTCCGCACCCCGTCTGGAACGAACTCGACGATCACCCCGACCTGCCCCCCTCGTACGGGTCGGCGGGCTGGACCGAGGGCGACGAGGGATTCCTCTTCTACGACCGCTTCGATATCTGGCGCTTTGATCCGGCCACCGGCGCGACCACCAACCTGACCCAGGGCGAGGGCCGCGTCACCGGCACCCGCTTCCGCCATGTCCGCACCGACTTCGAATCCCCCGCGATCGCCGAGGGCGAGGCGCTCCTTCAGTCCTTTCACTACCTGGGCAAGCAATCGGGATTTCATCGGGGGCGCACCGACCGGGCCGCGACGCCCGAACCCGTGATTATGGCCGACAAGGTATACCGGATCCGGGGCAGGGCGGCCGACGCCAATCGCTGGCTCGTGACCCGCGAGGATTTTCGCGAATTCCCCGACCTTCAGGTCAGCGACGGCGACGATGTGGGGCCCGCCCTGACCGACATGTTCAGAGTTTCGGATGCCAATCCGCAGCAGTCCGACTATCGCTGGGGAGCGGCCGAGATTGTGGAGTGGCACTCGAATGATGGCACCCCGCTGCAGGGAATTCTCTTTACTCCCGACAACTTCGACCCGTCCGCAAAGTATCCCATGATGGTGTATTTCTACGAACGCATGTCCGATGGCGTTCATCAGCACCGTTCGCCCCGTCCCGGCGGTTCGTCGATCTCGGTTCCCTTCTATGTGAGCCGCGGATATGTTGTCTTCATTCCCGACATTCCTTACGAGATCGGCTATCCCGGCGAGAGTGCGCTCGATGCGGTTGTGCCCGGCGTTCTCGGCCTGGTTGCGCGCGGCTTTGTGCAGGAAGACAAAATCGGCGTGCAGGGCCATTCCTGGGGCGGCTACCAGATTGCCTACATGATCACCAAAACCAACCTCTTCGCGGCGGCCGAGGCGGGTGCGCCGGTCAGCAACATGACCAGTGCCTACGGGGGGATTCGCTGGCAGTCCGGCATGAGCCGCATGTTCCAGTACGAACGCACCCAGAGCCGGATCGGCGGCACCCTGTGGGAATCGACCAGCGAATATTTGCACAACTCGCCCGTCTTCTACGCCGACAAGATCCACACCCCGCTCTTGATGATGCACAACGATGAAGACGGCGCCGTGCCCTGGTACCAGGGAATTGAGATGTTCGTTGCCATGCGCCGCCTGCAAAAACCGGTCTGGATGCTCAACTACAACGGCCAGGGTCATGGCCTGAGCCGCGAAGCCGACCGCAAGGACTGGTCGGTCCGCATGCAGCAGTTCTTCGACCACTACCTGATGGACGCCCCGGCACCGGTCTGGATGGAAGAGGGCGTGCCCGCGCTCCAGAAGGGGAAGACGCTGGGGCTGGAGGTGCGGAAGAAGGTGTCGTAAGGGGGAGGAGCTGTAGGTGGATCGCCGAACCAACCCGTATGCGCCCGGGGTGGGAACGCCGCCGCCGGAGCTGGTAGGCCGCGATGCGCTGATTGAGGATGCAGCGATTGCGCTGGACCGGCTCCGGGGCGGGTTGGCGGCCAAAAGCATATTGATGATAGGGCTGCGCGGTGTAGGAAAGACCGTGTTGCTGAACAGGCTCGTTGCCGATGCGGAGCAGAGAAAATTCGAATGCGTTGTGGTTGAGGCTCCTGAGGAGAGGTCGCTGCCGGCGGCGCTGGCCGGTCCCCTGAATTCGGCGCTGATCCGCATGAGTCCCCCTCGATCCCGCCCCTGGCACCCGCCACAACTCGCCCGTCCCCGCAGTTCTGGCGCAATCTCCGATTCCGACCGATACTTCAATGGAAGCCGGTCACCGCATTCTGGAGTGGCCCCGGCCTCACGATTCAATCCTCCATCCCTCCATCCCCCTCACCGGCTTCCTTCCATGCCCATCTTCGAATACACCTGCCTCGATTGCGGGCTTCACTTTGAGCGTCTGGTGCTGGGCGGTCGCACGCCCACCTGTCCCGAGTGCGAAAGCGCGAAGCTGGAACGGCGGATGTCGCTGCCGCGCGTGAAGTCGTCGTCGACGCGCGCCATGGCGATGCGGGCGGCGAAGAAGCGCGATGCGTCGCAGGCGCGAGACCGCATGCACGAGCGGATCCGCTACGAGGAGAGTCACGATCGCCACGGTTGAACAGGCGCCGGCCGGATCGGAGGCGTCGGCAGCGGGACCGACGGGTGCGTCACCCGGACTGAGGCGGCGGCTGGGGTTGCTGGGGCTCACCGCGACGGGGATCTGCGCCATGCTGGGCGCGGCGATCAATCTGATTCCGATCATGGTGCAGCGGAATGTGCCGGGGATCGGTCCGCATGTTCTTTCGGCCTATCTCTTCGCGGCGGTTCCGGCGCTTTTTGCGGCGCTGGCCTATGCAAGCCTCTCCTCGGCGATGCCGCGCGCCGGGGGCAGCTACATTCATGTCAGCCGTTCGCTCAGTCCGTACTGGGGATTTGTGGCCAGCTTTTCGCAGTGGTTCGGGCTGTCGATTGCGATCGGCGTCGTTTCCTATGTGCTGATCCCCTTTCTGCGCGATATCGCCGATGCCCTGGGGTGGGCGGGGACGGCCGTCGCGCTGGACACCGGTCCCCTGCGCGTCGGACTTGCGCTTGCCTTTCTCTGGAGCTTCGTAATTGTCAATTTGCGCGGCCTGGGCATCTATCAGATTACCCTGATCCCCATGATGTTTCTGATGTTTGCGCTGGGCAGCGTGGTGATTGTGGCGGGATTTGCACACGATCAGGCCGACTTCGCGGCTGCCCTCCTTGCGCGCGACGGCCAGGTGCTTCCCCCGGCTCCGGAGGCTCCCTTCCGGGTGGGCACCTTCCTTGCGGCTTCCGCCCTTCTCTTCGCCTCCTTTATCGGCTTTGACGCGATTGCGCAGGCAGGGGGCGAGGCGCGTCGTCCAGCGCGCAATCTTCCGCTGGCAACCGGTCTTGCGGTTGTTGTGGTGGGCACCTTCTACCTTCTCTTTACGGCTGCTGTCTATCATGCAGTTCCCTGGGGCTACGTTGCCCAGGAGGCGCAGCTTCGCGACCTCACCGCCCCCGGTCTCCTTGGCTATCTCCTGCCCACGGCCTGGACGGTTGCCATTGTTGCGGGGGCGGCCGTGGCGCTCATCAACGATCTGCCCGCAATGCTGCTGGCCGTGTCGCGCCTTGTCTATGCATGGGCCGCAGACGGGATCTTTCCCCGCCGCATTGCATCGGTGCACCAGCGTTTCCACACCCCCCACATTGCGCTGCTGATGAGCGGGTGCATGGCCACGGTGGGGATCCTGGGCAGCCACCTTGCAGGCGATTTCTTTCTTGGAATTGACATTCTGGTCACCTCCATGCTCGTCAACTTCCTGTTGATGTGCATCTCGCTCCTGACCCTGGCGCGGCGGGCGCCCGTGCAGGCGGCAGAGATCCGGGTTTTGCGACATGGCGCGGCGCGGCGCGCGGTGGGTCTCTGCGGGGTTGCGCTGCTCGGCCTCTTCCTGGTTGTGCATATCCACAAGGATCTGACCGCCGAGGTGGGCGCCTGGTACTTTCACTCCACCTGGGTGTGGGTGATTGTGATGGCGCTGGCGTCGGCGATCTTTGCATGGCAGTCGGGCCGGATGCGCCGCAAGGGGACCGATCCTGATGCAATCTTCCGCGCGCTGCCGCGCGAATAGCGAGGCGCACATGACCGACAACGATCGCGGCGTGGCGACGACCGGGGGCGGGCGCACGCGGGAAGAGGGCGAGGGACTGCGCACCCAACTGGCTCCCGGATTGGAGATCTCGCGGATCGTGACCGGACTCTGGCAGGTGGCCGATCAGGAGCGGGGCGGCACGACGCTGGATCCCGAAGAGGCCGCCCGGGCGCTGGATCCCTATGTCGACGCCGGGCTGACCACCTTCGATATGGCCGACCACTACGGATCGGCCGAGATCATTGCCGGAAGGCTGGCGCGTCGCCGTGCGGGGCGGGTGCAGTGTCTGACCAAGTGGGTGCCCGAACCGGGATCGGCCCGGAAGAAGGTTGTGGCGGCGGCGGTGGAGCGCGCACTGCAGCGCCTGGGCACGGAATCGATCGACCTTATGCAGCTTCATGGCTGGAGCTACGCCGACCCGAGCTGGCTGGACAATCTCTTTCTGCTGGCCGAACACCGCGACGCCGGGCGCATTCGGCATCTGGGGCTGACCAACTGCGACGCAATTCATCTGGATATGGCGGTGCGGAGCGGTGTGCCGATCGTCTCCAATCAGATCTGCTTCTCGATGCTGGATCGCCGCGCGCTGGGTGCAATGACCGAGGTTTGCCGCCGTCATGGCATCGGCCTGCTGGCGTATGGAACGCTGGCCGGGGGATTTCTGAGCGAACGCTGGCTGGGGCAGAGCGAGCCGCCGCTCGATGACAGGTTGACGTGGTCGCAGATGAAGTACCGCCGCTTTATTGATCAGGCCGGGGGCTGGGGTCGCTTTCAGGCCTTGTTGAGGGTGTTGCAGGAGGTAGCGGAAGAGCTGGCAGAGGACGATGCGGAACCTGTGCAGGGTGGGAAGCGTCGCACTCCGACACTTGCGAATGTGGCCTGCCGCTATATCCTCGATTGTCCCGAGGTGGCGGGAATTATTGTAGGGGCGCGGCCGGGCGGGGAGCTGCACATAGAGGAAAATCTTGCGCTGCTGGAGCGATCTCTGACCCCCCGGGCCCGGCGCGCGCTCGATGAAGCCTGCGACCGACTCGATCCGATCGGCGGCGACTGTGGCGACGAGTATCGCCGTCCCCCCTTTCTGACCGCCGCGGGCGACCTCAGTCATCACTTTGCGCACATGCCTGCGCCCTATGCGGTCGAGCATTCGGGTCCGGTTGCGCGCGTCTCCACCGGCACCCCCTGGGAGAAGATGGCCGGCTACTGTCGCGCGGTGCGCCGGGGCGATCGCATTCATGTGGCCGGCACCACCGCTTCGCATGGCGACCGCCTGATCGGGGGGCGCGATCCGGCTGCGCAAACCCACTTCATTATCGACAAGATCGAGGGTGCTCTGCTCTCGCTGGGCGCCACCCTGGACGATGTGGTGCGAACGCGAATCTACATTCGCAGCGGCGTCGCCTGGGAGAGTGTGGCGCGGGCGCATGGGCGGCGATTTGCACAGATTCGTCCGGTCAACACATTGGTGTATGCCGAGACCATCCACGAGGATTTGCTGGTGGAGATCGAAGCCGAGGCGGATCTGTCTGCGGCTGTATGATTCATGATTCCGTCTCTCGGAAGGCGCGTCCTCCGATCAGACGGTAGAGCAGCAGCGCGCCGGCGATCAGCCCGGCCGCCACCAGCACCTCTGCCGGGCGGTCGCGGGCAATGTGAAAGAGGGTCCAACCGGTCAGCGCAAGGAAGAGCAGCGGCGTTGCAGGATAGCCCCAACACCGGTAGGGCCGTTCCAGTCCGCCCTCGCGCATGCGCAGTACAATCAGTCCCGCCACGGTGGCGAAGCTGTTCAATCCCAGAACGAATCCTGTAAAGACGAGCACCTGTTCAAAGGATGCCGTGAGCACAAAGATCAGCGTCAGAATTGTCTGTACGGCAATTGCCGCCACGGGAATCCCGTTGGCGCGTCTCCATCCCAGCAGGCGCAACCTGGGGTAATCGCGCCCGATCATCTGCACAACCCGGGGGCCCGCAATGACCATGGCGCTCACCGTCGAGATCAGGAGGAGCGCCAGAACCGCCGCCATGAGCGTTGCGCCCGCCGGACCGAAGATGAAGGTTGCCGCCACATATCCGATCTCGACCCGGCCGGCTAGTTCGTCCATCGGCGCTGCCCGCAGAAATGCATGGTTGAGCGCCACATAGAGAAGAGTGACCAGGAGCGTGCCGATCGCCAGAACGCGCGGCAGATTGCGTCCGGGGGCGGTCAGCTCGCCGGTAATGTAGGTCGCGGCATTCCAGCCGGTATAGGCATACGAAACATAGATCAGAGACACTGCAAAGGCGCCCCCGAGGATGGCGTCAAAGTCTGCGGCAGTGGGCAGAAGAGGCACGGGTTGAGGCGCTTCGATCATTGTTGCGGCCGCTGCGCAGAATGCCACAATCAGCACAACCTTGACCGCAGTGAATCCGCTTTGCACAAATCCCGATGCGCGGTGGCTGGTCATGTGCACGGCGGCGGCGGCAAGCACAAGTCCTGCGGCCAGCGGCGTGACCGGAAGCGCCGGAATGGCCGAGGCGAGATAGGATGCGAAGGTCATGGCGGCCAGCGCGGTCGGGGCCGCAAATCCCACTGTGGCCGACACGATTCCCGACGCGAAGCCTGCGGTCGGATGATAGATGCGCGACAGAAAGGCGTATTCGCCCCCCGACCGGGGAATGGCCGCGCCCAGCTCGGCGTAGCAGACGGCACCGGAGAAGGCGGCCATGCCGCCGAGCACCCAGAGGAGCAGGAGCGCAAAGGTGGAGCGAATCTCCAGAAGCTGAAACCCCAGACTGGTGAAGACGCCAGTTCCGATCATGTTGGCGACCACCACCGAGATGGCGACCCAGGGGCCGTAGCGGCCGGATCCCGGCGGGGCGGGCGAGGGAGATGGCATGGAGGCGGCGGGGGGAAACGAGAGAACCGGAGGAGGCAAGGGATGCGAAAGAGCGGCAGCGAGGGGACGGGGACGGAAGGCTTGCGGAATCGGGTGGCGTGGTGCGGATGCACCCGGGCAGGGGTAGAATGGGGACTGGGGGGGTGCGGGGCCAGTTGGTGGAGGTGCACCGGAGGAGATTAGAGGGGCGGTGCGGTGGGTCGGACGCTGCGCTGCAAGGGGATGCGCCGTGGTCCCCCGCCTGCCGATTTGTCACCCTCTTGGTTTACAAAGATCAATTTTATGTCAGAAATTAAATTCTGAATTGACAAAATCGCAAAAAAATCAACAAATGTCAACATCCGATGGCACTCCTGGCGGCTCCGATGCGCAGATCCGGGCCAGCTCCGTCCGTCCTGGACCGGGCCGAATCCCCATTGTGGGGGTCATGGGTTCGGGCGTTGAGGCGCACGCCGAGTTCGCCATTCCCCTGGGGCGACGGTTGGCGCGATTGGGCGTTCATCTGCTGACCGGAGGTGGAGCGGGTGTGATGGAGGCGGTGTCGCGGGCCTTTGCGCAGGAGCCGGGACGCGCGGGACTGGTGATCGGAATTCACCCATTGGACCATTGCTTTTCGCGTACCGATGCTCTATACGAAGATGGACGCGGCGTGGAGGGGCGCGGGTACGCCAATCGCTGGGTCGAACTGCCGATCCGCACCCACCTGGGCCGCGATGGCGACGATCCCCTGTCGCGCAATCATCTCAATATTCTGACCTCGGATGTGGTGGTTGCGCTGCCGGGAGGCGCCGGAACGGACTCCGAGATCAGGCTGGCTCTGCGCTACGAACGACCGCTGATTCTCTATGGCGATCCAGAGCGCGCCCAAGGGTTGCCGAATCGGGTTGCGGTTGCCGAAAACACAGATCAGGCGATCAACTTCGTTGCACGGGAGCTGGCTGCAGGACTGCGGAAGTGAGCGGCGCTCCCCCCGAAAACAATGCAGAAGGACGCAATCATGAAATCCCGTCCCCCGCCCACACTGCCTCCACTACGGGGAATCGCCGGCTTCGCGATCGATCAGGTGGCGCGCCGGACCCGCGACGATCCCCGGGTTTTGCGTCTGGAGAACCTCGACACCGACCTGTCCCCGCCCCATTCGGCCATCCGGGCGACCCGTTCCGCCATTGGCACCGACGACGCCAACAGCTATCTGCCCTTCCTGGGAAGCGGCGCGCTGCGACGGGCGGTCGCCGATCATGTCGGGCAGATGAGCGGCCAGACGATCGATCCGGATCGGCAGACAATCATTACCGCAGGGGGCACCGAGGGGCTCTTCAACGCACTCCTGGCGCTGATCGAACCGGGCGACGAGGTCGTCGTCACCGACCCCACCTACGCCGGCATGATCTACCGCACACGGCTGGCGGGGGGCCGGGTACGATTCGTTCGGTTTGTGGTGCAGGGTGGTGAATGGGTCCTCGATCTCGATCATCTGCACGCTGTCGTGAACGACCGTACGCGCCTTCTCTTTCTGATGAATCCGTCGATCCCGACCGGCGCCCTCCTGACCCTCGACGACTGGCGCGAGATCGCCCGCATCTGCGCAGAGCGCGGTCTCTGGCTGCTCTACAACGCGGCCATGGAGCGCATTGTCTTCGACGGCCGCCCCGTGATCCATCCGGCCACTGTCGCGGGGCTCGAGGACCGGACCATCACGGTGGGCTCGGTCTCGAAGGAGTTCCGCATGATCGGCTGGCGGGTGGGCTGGGGCGTCGGCCCGGCCTCTGCAATGAACCGCATCGGCCTGGTCAGCATCTACAACGTCGTCACCCCCGTGGGAATGGCTCAACCGGGCGCCTGGGCCGCCCTGACCGACCCCGCCGGCGCGGGTGTGAAGGAGGCCGTGGCCCGCTGGGAGAGCCGCCGCAATGCCGTGCTGGCCGAACTCGCCGATGCCGGAGCCGTGAGGCCGGGGGGCGGGTGGTCGCTCCTGGTCGATGTAAGCAGGAACGGCCTGGATGGGGCCGAGGCGTCGGCGCGCCTGCTCGAGCGCGGCCGCATTGCAGTCACCCCAATGACCAACTGGGGCCGGGACAATGCACGGCAGTATGTGCGAATCGTGTTCAGCAACGAGAGCGTGGCGCGGTTGCAGGGGCTGGGGAGGCGATGGGGTGAGGGGGTGGGGTGAGTGTGTATATTGGCGACCTTCGCCAAATGCCGATGCCAATGCCCCAAATGGAGGCGTACAGCCTTGTGACTTGGCCCAATTTCGAGCCAAACCGGACACTTCCAGCGCCCGATATATTGATTGATCAGATGAACGTGAGCGTCATGGCCGAATCAGGACTCGCCGATTCCAGTTGCGAGTGGAGCTTCACGGCCCGGATTGCCAACCTGCGCGGCATGTGTTGCTCAACAGTGATCGGATACGCAATTGGGTGATCCCTTTTCTACGCCGATGTCACGGATTCCACTCCGGATCAGCATGGTGCTCTCTCTCTGCACCGTCTCCAACGGGTGTAGCGTCTCGCCCCTCGAAGTTCCGTCGCCGTCTTTTGCCGAAGTCTTCGATCTGGTTGAGGTCGTGACCCTCGAAGAGGCACCGGGCGACTCGGTTGCCGAGGTGGGGATCCTGGTTGAGGCGGAGCCCCGGGGATTCATGATTGCGGATGGTCTCTTGCCCCGGGTCCGCCGTTATGCGGAGGACGGATCGCTGCTGGCCGCGTTCGGGCGATTTGGCCGCGGCCCGTGGGAGCTTGAACGGGTCATCGGGTTGATGCAGACGCCTGTGGGCAGAGTTCTGGTGACCGATGGGTCGCAACTCCGGGTTACGGTCCTGAACGAAGATCTGACCCCGGATACGCTTGTCTCGGTGCCACATGTCATACGGGCAATGCGCGCCATGAACGATGGGAGCATCATCTTTACCGGCATTCCCGACAACGTTGCAATCACCAGCTTTGAGCAGCTCGCCGCGAGGCCGAGGATTCACCGACTTGCCGACGGCGCGGTTCTGTGGAGCCGTTGGACATCGCCGGAATTCGCGAAGCCGTACGTAATGAATCTGTCGGGCCTGCCGTGGACGGCGACAGGCGACAGCGTCTTCGTCATGGCCGGGGTCGCCTATCCCGCAACGATCCTCGACGTCAATGGCGACTCCGTGGGGACAATCGGCACTCCCTCGCCCCGCTTCCGGCCCATTCCGGATATTCCCGAGGGCTACTTCGCCACCCAACAGTCCGGCCCCAGGGTGGCGGATCTGCTGCGCAGCTTCGACACGGTGGACCGGCTCGACGTGATCCACAGCGACCATCTCGTCTTCACAATCGGTCGCCTCGACCATCTGCGCCCCTACCCTCCCTTCAAGAGGCTCCATACCCGCCTGGAGATCTACAATCGGCACACAGGCGAGAAGCTCTACGAAGACGTGCCGCTCCCGGCGGGCGCGAAGGTGCTTGGCGGTGGGCGCTATCTGTACCTGCTGCTGAATCCCGACATTCCCCCCTGGCGGATCGCCAAATACCGGCTTGCGACGGCAGCACAGGAGTAGGATCGCACTTGCCCTTTCAGATGCCGGACCCCGATTGGGACAGGTGCTTCTCTCAACCCCTGGCCTTCACGGAAGTGGGTTGGCCGCGGGCCTCACCCCATCTCCCCCATCCACGCCTGAATCGCCCGCAGGTAGTAGTTCGGGTTGAACATCACCCAGCTCCCCAGCTCGGCCGGCACCTCGTAGCGCTCGGCCACCTCGTCGGCGCTCATTCCCCGCTGCCACCCCTCGCGGGCCGCCTCCTCAACCGAAGCGAGCAGCGCCACATAGCGCGACATCGCATCGGCCCCGGCCAGCGGACCATGTCCCGGCACGAAGGTTGTCGCTCCCGACCCTGACAACTGCCCCACTTCGCGCATCAGTTGCGAGGGCGTTGCGTCCATGAAGTTCGGAAACATTGCATTCCACACCAGATCGCCGCAAAACACCGTGTGCGGATCGTCGCTGCCCGCTCCACCGCCCGCCTGCCCGCTTCCGCCCCGCACCTCTAACGTCAGATCGCTGGCCGTGTGACCCCGGCGCGGTACAATCGACACCAGGCGATCCCCCAGATCGATCGTGGTGGGGCCATCTTCGGACACAAGCACAACGTCGGCCCAGGGTACCCTGGCGGCTGCATCGGCCCGCCCGTTCTGCACAAGGTCCTTTGTGATTGCGGTTGCCCACAGACTTGGCGTCGCTTCGCTCTCCTCGGCAAAGCCCGCCGCTCCCGCCGAGTGATCGCCGTGGTAGTGGCTCACAATCAGGTGCGTCGGCCAGCGTCCGGTCAGCGCGCGCGCCTGCTCCGCCGCCCATTTGCCTCCCTCGGGCGTCGCAAAGCTCTCCACCACGATCGTGCCCGCCGGCCCTCCGATGATTCCGCCATTGCACACCGTGGTGTAGTCGCCCTCTAGGGGGGTCGAGATAATGGCAAAGAGGTCGTCGCCCAGATCCTCGATGCGCGCAAAGGGCGTTTGGGCCACAATTTGCTGCCTCCGCGCGGTCGCCCCCGCCCGGCCCGCGTCCCTTTCATTCCCACTCCACGCGCGCAGCGCCGCAGGCGACAGAAAGGCTGCGGCTCCGGAGATCCACGCCGTGCATCCGGTCGCTGCCGAGGTTGCCACAAAGTCGCGCCGGCTCACATCCTCCGGGCAGCAGGCACCCCCGGGCGTTGTCCTGAGGGTCGGCTTCTTCATCGGGAATCGCTCCAGTGCAGATAAAGGTTCGACATCAGACGGCCGGCGAGGAATGCGACAAAGGCGGCGGTTGCGCCCACCCATCCCAATCCCCACGCCAGGACCGGAAAGACCGCCACAATGCCCGCCAGCCCGAGTGTGGTGGCGATGGTGATTGCGCCGGTTCGCTTGCGAAGAACCATAAGCGCACTTTGCTGCGAAAGCCAGAAGGAGAGCGCGGGCAGGGGAATCAGAACCAGCGCGGGAATGGCGGCGTAGCGGGCAAGCTCGGGGGTCAGGCCCGATATGGTTTCGAACCAGACCCCGAAGAGGGGCGTCAGCACAATCAGCGCATAACCGGCCGATGTGGCGAACCCCGCCCCGAGCGCAAAGCGACCGACGGCGCGCCGGTTCTCGAAATCCTTCCCCATCAGGGCAATGGCGGCCTCCTGGTAGCTCAGACCGGTGGAACGAAAGAGAAAGGAGAGCGCGTGGACAACCGGAAGCACGGCCAGCGACTCCAGCGGATCGCGCGCGCGCCCAACCAGAAGCGTCAGCAGGGGATGCGTGGCCAGCGCCACCAGCGAGGTCAGCGCCAGAGGATAGTAGAAGGTCCAGATTCCCCGGTAGGATGTCGGTGCCGCTCCGCTTTGCGACGACGATGTGGCCAGCATCCGGCGAATCGAGCCGGACGCCATGATCCGCGTCACAAGCGCTTCGACACAGACCCCGATTGTCAGTGCCGCCGCGCCCACCCAGGTTCCCGGAAGATCAAGGAGGGCGGGCAGGCCAAAGGCGGTGGCGGTCATCGCTCCCAGCCGAAACATTGTGCCGACCGCAACCTGGCGGGTCCGGCCATCGACAATCATGACCCCATGAATAAAGCGTCGGTAGCCAATTGCGGCGGGCCATGGCAGATAGATCCAGAGTGCCCCGCGAACCAGCTCGGCCACATCGTCGGGCAGCGCCAGCAGCCCCGGAATCAGCAGGTCGAAGAGGGGGGGCACCAGAAGTGCGCAAAGCAGCAGAGTGGCCAGCAGATTCAGGCCATGCGCAAAGCGGCGCAGACGTACAAAGCTCTCGCGGTCGCGCACAAGCGCAGTGGCAGCCGTCATCAGCATAATGATCGGTCCCTCGACCAGAATCGCAATCGCAAAGACGACGCCATGCGCAGCCAGATTGATCTTGGCATCGGCAAGGCGCGCAATTGTAGCCGCAATCAGCGGACCCTCAACCGCCATCATCAGCCATGTCGCAGCCAGCGGCGACCAGAAGCGCGCAATCCCGCGCGCAGAGAGCGGAGCAGACGTTGTCAAGGGAAGCAAAAGCCCGCAGAGGGGGAACGAACGGGGGGAGGACAGGAGGACCGGTGAAACAAATTAGCACAATGCAGAAGAGGGGGGATGCGCGCGCCCCCGATCGTAATCGGCTCCCCGATCGGGCCGGCCCGCTCAGGGGCCGGAGGGGGCGTCCCGATGCCCATGAAGCGAGCCGGGCGCATACCGCAAGCGGTAGCGCGCCAGTGACTTGCGGGTCTGTCTGCTCTGGATGAACGAAGCGTGCCCGGGGCCGATCTGATGGCAATCGTGTCCGGGCGTCAACATAGTCATCAATTACAAAGATGATCCCGGGAACCCCGCCGGATCGTCTCCCCGGTTGATCGCGCGCACGCACGGGGTGCATCTTTCCCGCCATGGCCTCCTCCCTCTACCCCGATCGCCCCTGGGGTGCGTTCCCCGCCACCGGCCCGGCACGATTCTGGCTCGCTATCGCGCGGTCTCTTCCGGGGGGCTGGCCCTGGAACCGCTTTGCGCTCCTGGCCCGGCGCTTCGCGCGGCGGCGCCTCGACGGCCCGGTCGATGTGCGCCTCTGGGGTCTTGCGCTTCGTCTCTTCCCGCACCGTTCGGTCTCCGAGTCGCGCATTCTCTTTCTGCCGCGCTCCTGGGACCGGGCCGAGAGACGCTGGCTCGGTCGCTCCCTTCACCCCGCCTTCACCTTTGTCGATGTGGGCGCAAATGTCGGCGCCTATTCCTTCTGGGTTCTCGCCCAGAGCGGTCCCGCCAGTCGTATTGTGGCGGTCGAGCCCAACCCCGATCTCGCGTGCCAGTTGCACTTCAATATTGCCGCCAATGCCGCCCACACCCGCATGACCGTTGTGGAAGCCGCCGTGAGCGAGCGCAGCGGAAGTGGCCGCCTCACCATCAGCGAGCCGAACTCGGGCGAAAATCGCCTTCTTCGCCCGGATGCCGACCCGGATGCCGGCATCGCCGTTGCGGTTCTCTCTCTTGCCGAGGTGGTCGCCGCCGCCGGTCTGGAGCGCATCGACTGCCTCAAGGTCGATGTCGAGGGGCACGAAGCGCAGGTTCTGCGTCCCTTCCTGACCACCGCCCCGGCTTCGCTCTGGCCGCGCCTCCTTGTGGTGGAGATGAAGCCATCGGAATCCGATCCCCCCGGCTTTCCCGGAGCGCTGGCGCTCTGGCTCACGCGCCGCGGTTACCGCCTGGAGCTGCGCACAAAGCTGAATGGACTCTTCCGCCTGGATTCGCCCCGGCCCGCCCTGTCCCGGGCCTCCGGTCTCGATGGACAGACGGGCTCTGGCCGCGCCGAGGCGGACGGCTGACGGCCAGCATCAGGGCAGGAGATCGCGTATGTAGAACACCTCAATCCGGCGGCTGTGAACCCGTCCGCTCCGCCGCGCGACGACATCCAGGGCGTCTCTCCTCTCGGTCGCGGAGAGACGCTGGAAGTTGGTTTCAGCCATGCGCGAGTCGCCTGCCCAGCGGTTCCGCTATTCACGCAGGCATTGCGGCCTGAGCGGCGACGAGGTCGCTCAAATCTTCACCGGTGAGCTGTGGAATCACGGCATCAAGGCTCTTCTCAACCTCGTTGGGACCGAGCCACGCCAGCGCCCGGATGACGACGCCGGCGGTCTGATGCGGTGCCGACGGAGCGCCAAGAGTCCGAATCACGGCAGGAAATCATCTAACTTATTACAGGGCTGCACGATCTGCGTTTCCTGCCATTGGACTGAATCGTCCTGGATCGTACCGAGATAGCGGTAAAAACGGATCTGAATGGCGGGAGTTCTTGTAGGTCATTCCGGCCTCTGCCGACCGACGAAGCAGCGCCTGCATCCAAGTCTCCGGTGGCATGTTGTGAGTGTGAAGAGCTTCCGCCGCAGAAGCGCGGTGGATGAGACAGGGAGGCGAGTGGGCGGACGGAAAGCATGCGGGTTCGATGGGTGAGGGGGTGGGGGATTTGGGGCGCTGATAGCTCGTCACGAGGTCGCGACGGTCCATTTTGCCTCAGGGCAACCTCATTCGTCTGCACCTGACCCAACAGGCCCTGATGTCGCCACACTATCACGAAGGCGTGTAGTGGATCGGCTGTTGCTATAGATATCCGCTAGCTTTTCTAGCGCTATCATCTGCCTAACATCGGCGGAGTGTCGCGACATCAGCAGTTCTTTCATCGACTCCGTTTCTATCAGCGAGGTGGCCTTGGCTTGTCGTATGCCTCCACGTCGCTTTCGCCATCTAGCAGTGATCGCCGTAACCGGCATTCTCGGGGTGTCTCCCACACCCCACCAGCAGACATGGCGACGCTGACCCGGAGGAAGGTATGGCACATCTACCAGCTCCACTTTTGCTCCCTTTATCGGGTCGAGAGCCCGGATAGGTCGGTCAGATTCGAAACGGATATCGAACGCGGGTCATTCCCCCACATTCTCGATGAAGAGATGAGGCACCTTGTCGTCCAGTTCTACGTATGCAATAACGTCTGGCCTGCTTGCCGTCCGAACCAGCGTGACAACAAGCGCAATGGTGCTTATGACGATTGGGATGCCCCACTGAATCCACTCAACCAACTCGCTGGTCTCGTTCATGTTGTCTTTCTTCCTTCTGGCAAAATGTGTCACAAATGATGAAGCCGGTATGAGCGGATATCGAAGGAGCTTTCCTCGATGTCCTGACCAGGCAGGATGACGGGCTTGCTTACTAGCGCGTGAGCCAAGTACAAGATCGTCATGCGCCGAATCGTTGCCCATGCCCGTGTCCGTGCCCGCCGCTGCACAATCCGTCATTTCTGACGTTGGCGGCTTGTCTGAATTGAATACGCTGAAAACACAGGGGAACCCGTGTTATTTGGCGGAAGTATCATCGAGCTCGTTCGCCGGGCTGCGCATGGTTTGACGGCTGCCGTCCTCTCGTAGGATCTCGATGCGATTACCCAACATGAAATTGACGGTTTGAGGAGTACCATGCACCGCCACTACGACTGTCAATGGCCAGTCGACGAGCTTTTCCCCTAGTGAGTTCTGGCGTCGTTCGATGCGTGCATGTACCGTCCAGCCAAGCGCGTGGAGCTCTTCCAGGGTCTGCGTGAGCGCATTCGCAACCTTTGCTCTCTGAAGTGGACCGATCTCACCCCAGATTTCCGACCACTCGAACATTTCCTGTTGGAATCCACCAACGAGGTCCACAGCCTCCCCGCGCAGTGCATCGTTGAAGAAGAAGAAACCGTAAGTGCCTAGCAGTGTCGTTAGCTCTTCGCCCGTCGTGACGCGAGGAACACGGGTTCTGTGGGCGTACTCTGTTAGCTCCTGTTCGCGGTTGACCGCAGTCCGAAGACGATCTGGAGCGATGACCTTCAACAGCCCTGCCGCGACAAGCTCAACGCCATCTTGCCACTTCAGAGCGACACGATCCGCGAGCCGCGGCGAGTGGCGGCGAACACCTTCGGCGTCAATGTCATGCCAAACGGGCAGGATGAGGTCTTGCCCGTCTAATTCACGCTGGGCTAGCCCGTCAAGCTCTGACTCCGGGTAGTCTTTTTCGAAAAAACTCTCGGAGAGTATGACCACGCCGAATCTGCACCGAGCCAAGCCCTCATCAATCCTTCTACGGAGGCGATCCCCGACCCGCAACTCTATTTCGTCGTACCAGACTCGAAGTCCAAAAGCGCAAAGGATCGTAGCCAACGGTCGAGCGACTGATTCACGATCTTCAGACGCGTACGATACGAAGACATCCCATTCCTGTCGCTTCGTGTTGGCGAATTGGAGCAGATGCTTTTTCGCCATTTTCCAAGTCAGCAACCGCCCGTCCGCATGACTGGATTCCTTGGCCCGCTCACGCCAGTTCTCGGGAGCCGTGCGGAGCGCTTCGGCGATCCGATGACCCTCAGGTGTGAGACGGATCGCCTTCCAGTCGTCTCCGGTTTGATCCGTACCCCAGTTCTTGGCTTCCACCAGTCCGTCTCTGCGCAGGAAGTCAACGTAGTAGCTTCGGAGTTGATCATCTTCGATGCCCAGGTCGATACCACGCCAATCGGGAAGGGCATCCTCAAGTGTGAATAGGATCTGCTGGATCAGCTCAATCTTGAGTGCTGGCATAGTGGTTGCTTTTAAGCACCTTCCCTAAACAGCATCCCATTCAGCCGCGCCTGCCACTCGTTTTCGTCCACGATCTCGAAGCGCATCACCTTGCTCTGCATCGCGGGCACGAGCTCGGCCCAATCGGCCTTGCGGGCGTGCTCGCCGCAGATGTCGAAGACGGATCGCTTGTATTCGGTGTCCTCTGAGTCCTTCAGGTGAACGCCCTTGGTTTCGACCACGAAGACCCGATGGAAACCGTCGTCCGCCTCGTGCTCTCCATCCCGTAGAGTCACGATGAAGTCGGCGTAGATCCGGCGCGGCTTCCACCCCTGCACGTAGTAGTCCTTGCGGGAGCGGTTGCGGTACCAGAAGAAGAGCCGCGCCTGCTGGTCCAAGTAGGTCGCGACCTTGTTCTCGAACTGGTTGAGATCGTCTTCCGTGGTGATGTCGAACAGGTTGCGCTGGTAGTCGCTACCGTCTTCCCGATTGGCCTGCTTCGCCTTCGGAACCTCAATCTTCTCGGGGAGGCGATTGAACTTGAGATCGTCCGCGACGACCAGAAAACGCATTTTCCCAGACTCCAAGAGAGCGCGAAAGACCTCTCGCGACAAGCGGTCGCGTTCTCTTTCGATCCGTCGCCGCAACTCTTCGAGGACAAATACGTGATTGGCTGCCACCCGCTCCGCCGGATAACGTTTGAGGAGGGCCTCGAAGGTCCGCCGAGCCAGATCGCGCCCCTGCCACGGGTTGGGAACCAGGTCCAGCAGATGGCTGGCCGCGAAGAAGTAGTCCACCGGGTCGCCGTCGTTGCCCGAGGCATCGCTTGGAATCTCCGCTGCTCTCGGATCGCCAGGGCTCGCGGCCTCCGGCCTCGAAACAGCCGCGTCGCCAGCGACGTTGGTTACCAGTACGGTGTCTCCGTCACCCCTCTCGCCCAAAATCAGATCATCCAGGGCCGACAAATCGATGTCGTTCCATCGCACCCGTGAGAGGATATCCGCCTCGTAATGCACGAGACGCCACCCATCCAGATCCCGGATCATGAAGGCGGGCAAGACGAGATCCCGCGCCGCCTTGCGATACCGCGCCCGTTGCCGTGTTGTGAGCTTCTCCGGCGGTCGGAAGGGACCGTCGTCGGAGATTACTCGCCCCTCAAGGCCCTGCAACCCCTCCAGTCCGAACCCCCTCCTAACCTCCTGCAGCAACTCGTTCCCGCGACGACTGAAGCAGAACACGTAGCTCTCGTCCAGCAGAGCCACCCCCGTTTTGCTCGCGTAGGGTTGCCGGAGGATCCGACCGACTAGCTGGGTGATCCCGGTCCTCGACATCGGGTTGGCGAGGATCGTCAGGATGTAGGCGAATGGGCAATCCCAGCCCTCTTGGAGCGCCTGCTTGGTGATGATGAAGCGGATCGGACAGTCGCGGGACAGCAGCCCGCCAACATCGTCCACCTCCTTCAGTTCGTCCTTTGAACTGGTCTTGACCGCGATGTGTTCCGGCGCGATTCCCGGGTGTTGGAGCAGGTACTCGCGCACGTCGTCGGTGTGGACATACCCCGGTTTCCTCTGCTCCTTGCCGGTTCGCTCCACCTGGATCACGCAGATGGGCCGAATGTAGGTGCCGGACTCGGCTTCGTGAAGTCGCGCCTCGACCTCAAGCGCTTCACGGTGTTCGATCGACTCCAGTAGCGTGCCGCGCCAGTCGCCGCCCGCCTTGTTCAAAATGTGAAGGTCGAGCTTGATCATCTCCTCGACGTTGAGTTCCTGGCCCAGAACCTCCACGAGCACGTTCGCGCCCTGAGCTGGGGTGGCCGAAAGCTCGACGATCATGCAGGGGTTGAATCCCTCTAGCGTCTCCTTCGCGTTGGCGCTGTACGCCTTGTGTCCCTCGTCGAGAATGATGAGTGGCTGCAACCGCCGCACCGTGTTCCCAAGGGATGTCTTGATGTAGCGGCCCCAGAAGCCCGCCGTTTGCTCGAAGGTGTCGAGGTTCGGGATCTCCGCCAGCATCTTGGCGTGCGCGGTCGGATCGTCGTCCGGGGGGAAGAACCGATCGAAGCCTCCGCTGTCGCGGAACAACCGGAGCGTGTCTTTCGTCTTCCGGTTGGCGGACGGGAGCATGAGCAGAAGAACGCAGAGGTTCTCGGCGACATCGCGCGGGCCAAACGCCGTGGTCTTCTCGAAGATGCGCGTGCGCTGGCCGGACGACAGGTCGAGTTGCTGGCGGTAGGGGTGGTCGCGGTCCTTGAGCGCCTTGAGCATCTGGTTGTAAATCTGCGTCGTGGGCACGATCCAAAGCACCAGCCCACGCCGACTCTGCCGGAAGTGGGCGTTCACGAGATCGATCACCCTGGTTGCGAGCAGCGTCTTGCCGCCCCCGGTCGGAATCTTGAGGCAGAAGGCCGGAAGGTGCTCACCCAGCCCGTTCCGGCGGGGGTTGTAGCGTCGTCCGACCGCAGTGCGATCCCACGCTCGCTGCACCCAATCCGAACCCCAGTTCGGGTTGTGTTTCCGCGCCTCTGCGTCCTCGGCCCGCCACTTCGCCAACTCCGCAACGAAGCCGCGGACCGTCGCAACCGTACGCTTCTGGTATTCCTTTAGGATCATCGTTCCAGCCTGTCGATCGCTTCGTAGATCTGGAAGGGCAACTGTTGGAAATCGATCCGGTACTGGTGAAGGAAATCGCGATCCAGGTATTTGGTGGGCGCGAAGACGAGCCTCCTTCGCGATCCCCCTTTCGGCAGAGAGCGCGCCTCGGCCAGCGAGAACGCGAGATTCTTGAGCGTCTCGACATCCGGCTGGTAGAACAGGAAGACATCGTGGGACGCGGTGCGCCCGACGAACCCGGTGTCCGGGTTGGTCTCGGCGGGGTCGAACTCCTGCCCGGTCGCGGTGAAGAAGATGTATCCCGCGAGCTTCTCCCAAGAAGGCAGGTGGGAGCCGTCGAGGAGCGACTCCTGTTGCATGGGACGGCCCAGTTCGAAGTAACTGAACGTGCCCCCGAGGCCAGCCTTGAGGGCGTCATCCTTTGCGCCCGGAACCCCTTGAATGACCCGCCGGATGCGCTCGGCAGTGATGGTATCGGCGTAGTCCTCACACTCGACGAGGATGAAGCGTCGGTTGCCACCGTCCTCCTGATTCTGCGCGAGGACGGCGTGGGCCGTCGTGCCGGAGCCCGCGAAGGAATCGAGGACAATGGAGTCGGGGTCGGTTGCGATCTGGAGTATGCGACGGACGAGGCGTGAGGGCTTCGGGGTGTCGAATGGCGCCCTGCCATCGTGCAAAACCTTCAATTCGAGCGTTGCCTCCTTGTTGTGGCCCGCAAACGAATAATCCCACCAAGTGTTCGGCGTGAGTCCTTCTTGGGCCTCGGACAGGAATCGTTTCAGCATTGGACGGCCCCTACCGCTCTTGCCGAAGGTGATCCGCCCATCCGCCAACCACTTTCGGTATTGGTCTTCGTTCATCCGCCAGTACCTGTTGGGAGGAGGCTTGAATTTCTGGCCATGTGGGCCGGTGATCACGAAGAGGCCTGCCTTGTACGGTTTGCTCGCCGAAAGATCCTGCGCTCGCCATCTGCCTCGCGGATCGTCGTCTGGATTCCGGTAGGGGGCTTCCTGCTCGGTGCTACGGGGAATTTTGTGTACCTTGAAGTTCCTGACATCGCGGGCGTAGCAGATGATGTGGTCGTGCATGTCAGAAATGAACCCGGAGGTCACGTTCGAGACGTATCGCTTCTGCCAGACGACATTCGCCAGAAAGTTCTCCTCCCCGAACACCTCGTCCATCAGAGACCGCAGATGGTGCACCTCGTTGTCGTCGATGGACACGAAGATCGCCCCGTCCTCTCGGAGCAGTTCGCGCAGAAGCTTCAGGCGCGGAAGCATCATGCAGCACCACTTGTCGTGGCGGGTCAGGTCGTCCCGGTCTACCACGCGCCCCAGCCAGTCCCGCATGAGGGGCGAGTTCACGTTGTCGTTGTAGGCCCAGCCTTCGTTGCCCGTGTTGTAGGGCGGGTCGATGTAGACGCACTTCACCTTGCCGTAGTAGGTCGGCAGCAGGGCCTTCAGCGCGGCCAGGTTGTCGCCGTGGACGATCAGGTTGTCGCGCAGGCTCGCCTTCTCGCTCAGTCCTTTGTCACGGATCGGCAGCAGTTCGTGGAAGGGAACGGCGAGGTGGTGGTTCTCGACGAAGACCTTTCCCTTGAAATGGAGCCGTGGCAAGGAGCCCTCCTGTGGCACGTCTTGGATGTCCTGAGCGCGCCGCCCGCTGGAACCGGACGGATTTTCTTCCCTCCCAAGCTAACTCCTATGCCACGGTCGAGCAGGCCATCAGGGCATCTTGCGCGGCTACGAGTGGGGCGACGAAGGCCGCTGGCGGAGGGATATCCGGGTCCAGAATCCATATCGGAACGATTGGAAAATCATTTGAGTTTATGCCGTTGACACGCCCCAATCGAGCCTCTCCCGCGCTTGGTGGTCACAGCGGCTCTTGCCGGATCCACTGGGGTGGTTCATCCCACGCGTGAGCAAGTGGAGACAGTCGCCGATGCGTGCGGCGAGCCGACCCGATTTCGGGGGGAACCCATCGGCATCCATGTGCGCAGACACGAGCTCTGGACGTGTACGCCCAATGACGGCGCAGGCCGCTGGCGCGCCTGCCGTTACGCCACGACGGAACCTGCGGCCGTGGCCGGAGCGACTCTCCTCCTGGGACGCTTGGTGTGCCACGGGGAAGGGTTGGGATGTGCAAGTCATCCCAGGGAGGATCGGCCCGAGCGGACGGCCCGTGGCGAACCGAACAATCGAGTACGACCTGAAGTTCCTGGTCGCGGTGTTGAACTGGGCGGCGAAGTCGCGCGATGAAGGGGGTCGGTTGTTGCTCGACCGGAATCCGCTCAGAGAGCTCAAGACGCCGAGCGAGAAGAATCCGGTCCGGGTGGTGCTCGCCGAAGAGGAATACCGAGCGCTCTTGGAGGTGTCGCGCCGGGTGGACTGGCGATTCCAGGTCGCGCTTGTGCTCGCGCACGAGACGGGTCATCGGATCGGCGCCATCCGCCAGCTTCGGTGGTCGGACATCGACTTCGAGGGCGGAACCATCGTTTGGCGAGCCGAGCACGACAAGTCCGGCTACGAGCACATCACGCCGGCTACCGCCGAGGCGCTCGCCGCTCTGGAGGAGGCGCGAATGCGAAGCTCCGGTGTCGGAAATGTGCCACTGCTCCCGGCGCCCCGGAGTCCGTCGGCTTGCATGGGAGCCGCATTGGCGCAAAGATTGTGGGACAGAGCCGAACGGCTTGCGGGACTGGAGCCGAAGCGCGGCAGGGGCTGGCACTCGCTCAGGCGGAAGTTCGCCAGCGATCTGATGGATCAACCGCTGAAGGTGCTCTGCCAACTCGGCGGCTGGAAAACGGCGGCCAGAGCGCCGAAAGAGACGCCAGCGCCTTTTCAAGTGCGGAGCCCGGAGATCGAATCTGGTCTGGATCGGACACATGTAGATGCTCTGCAGATTCGCAGGAGCCGATCCGAGCGAGCGAGGCGGGACAGGGCCCGGGCCACTGCGGCGCAGTCGTCGAGGTGCAGCAAATCGTTCGCCCGTATCGGGGTGGCCTCCGGCGTGGTCTCGGCGTACTCAAAAGATCCGCTTGGGTCGACTGTTCATCGCGTCACCTTGACCTCATGGACCTGCGCCCAAGGGTCTGAACCTGACTCAATCCAATCGGCGGGAATCAAAGCGCGGGAATTCGAAGCGCCGAATCGCATAAGCTGAACGATCGCAACGGCATGTGCATCCAAAAGCTTCCGCCGCCGCCGCCAATCCGATATAATTCCGGCAGATTTGGCGAATTTCCCGCGCCTCCGCTCCGGGTGCGGCGCGCGACGGCATGAATTGAACCGTTCAGAGGCCACCCATCCATGATCGATCTGCGTTCCGATACCGTCACCCGTCCGACCCCTGCAATGCGCGAGGCAATGGCCCGCGCAGAGGTGGGCGACGACGTCTATGGCGACGACCCCACGATCAGGAAGCTGGAGGCGCGCGCGGCCGAGCTTCTGGGCAAGGAAGACGCGGTGTATATGCCCACCGGCACCATGACCAACCAGGTGGCGATCCGGGCGCACACCGAGCCGGGCGATTGCGTCGTCATGGATATCGGTTCGCATGTCGTGCGCTCCGAGGGCGGCGGACCGGCTGCGCTCTCGGGCGTCACCGTCCATCCGCTGGCGGGCGAACGCGGCATCTTTACCACCGCCCAACTGCAGGACGCGCTGGGCGTTGCGCATCCGGGGTCGCCCACCACCCTGGCCCCGCCTCCCCGTCTGCTCTGCCTCGAGAATACGCACAATGGCGGCGGCGGCAGCATCTGGCCGCTGGAACAGCTCGACGCAGTGGCGGCCATGGCTCGCGCTGCCGGCCTGCGCTGCCACCTCGATGGCGCCCGCATCTGGAACGCCGCCGCCGCCACCGGAATCCCGCCCGCCCGCTACGCCCGCGCCTTCGACAGCGTCTCGGTCTGCTTTTCCAAGGGCCTGGGCGCTCCGGTGGGATCGGCGCTGGCGGGTTCGCGCAGCTTTACGGCCCGGGCGCGGCGCTTCAAGCAGCTCTTCGGAGGCGGCTTCCGCCAGGGCGGCGTGATCGCGGCGGGGGCGCTCTTCGCTCTTGAACATCACCGGGCCGCGCTCGCCCACGACCACGAAAAGGCAGCCTGCCTGGCCGATCTCCTGGTCCGCATTCCCGCGGTGGCGCTGGTGCGCGAGCATGTCGAGACCAATATCCTGCGCTTCGACGTCGATATCGCCGGGGGCGCGCCGCGCTTTGTGGATGCGTGCCGCGAGGGGGGCGTCGCCATCCTGGTGGCCGGCGCCAGAAGCGTGCGGGCGGTGACGCACCGCGACCTCTCGATGGACGATATTCACCGTGCCGGCGAGGTCATGCGCGCAGCTCTCGCCGTCGTTGCCTGAGGCCGCAGGCGCATCCTGCCTGCAGGCGCGCCCTGCCCGTTTGCCACAATCCACATCTGAGCCGGCGCTCAATGGGCGTGGTGGCCGCGAGGCGATCGGCGCGCTTGTTCCCATCTGAACTTCGCTGTTGGTGTTGTTGTATCGCCGACGTTGTGTTTTCTGACGAATTTGATAATCACAATTTGTGATTTACATCAATTTGTTGTTGTCGGACGCGGTGGGCGCCGGATTGTGTTGTTGATCACAATATGCACATCGCAATCAAGATGGGATTTGCCCGTGGGTTCGCCGGGCCATGCAAGGGGCCGACCCCCGAAAGCCGTCGCCAACCGCCGATCATTCTGCCAATCCCCCTCCGCCCCTTGCAAAAATATTTAGTCTCGCCTAAACTTCCTTTCACCTCCTTCCCCCTCTCCCGCATCCCCTCCGCACATGCCCGATCCCGCCCTCGCCCTCCTCCTCTTTCTGGCGCTTGCCGCCCTGTCCGCCCTCGTCCTCTGGCCCGGCCGCGGCATCGGCGCGCGACTCCGCCGCATTGCCCGGCTCACCGAACGGGTGCGCATGGAAGACGCCCTCAAGCAGATCTACAAGCTGGACTACGACCGGCGGCCCGCCACGGCCGAGAGTGTGGCCGGCGCCCTGCAGCTCTCCCGCGCGCAGGCGATCCGGCTCCTGCAGCGGCTCGAAGAGAGCGAGCTCGTCACCGCAGCCGACGACCGCTTCGCCCTCACCGACGCGGGCCGCACCCAGGCGCTGCACATCGTGCGCACGCACCGCCTCTGGGAGCGCTTCCTCGCCGACCGCACCGGAACGCCGCCCGAGGAGTGGCACCGCAGCGCCGAAGCCCACGAGCACCGCCTCTCGGTGGCCCAGCGCGAGGATCTGGCAGCCTCCCTGGGGCACCCGGTTTACGACCCTCACGGCGACCCGATTCCAACCGCAGAGGGCGAGATGCCGTCGCGCTCGGGCATTCCGCTGACCGCACTGGCCCCGGGCGAACGCGGACGGGTCACGCACCTGGAGGACGAACCGCGCGAGATCTTTCGCGAACTGGTCGGTCTCGAGATCGAGCTCATGACCCCCGTCGAGCGGCTCAGGGTCGAGCCGGAGGAGGGCGCATCGGGGCGTGTGGCCTTCCTCGCCGGATCCCGCCGTCACGAGGTGCCAAGCGCAGTCGCGCGCAACATTACGGTCGAGCCTCTGGAGCGGGTGGAGCCGGCGCCCGCAGCAACGGGATCGCGCACCCTGGCCGATCTCGAACCGGGTCAGAGCGGACGGGTGGCCGGCATTGCGCCCCGGGTTCGCGGACCCGCCCGTCGCCGCCTCCTGGATCTGGGCGTGGTGCCGGGAACGGTTGTGCAGGCGCGCATGCGCAGCGCAGGGGGCGATCCGGTCGCCTACGACATTCGCGGGGCGCTGATTGCGCTCAGGCGTGCGCAGGCGGTGCAGATTCAACTGGCCGACGAGTCGCCGGCCGAGATCGAAGCCGCCACCACCGAGGCCGAGGCAGCCAGGGCAAAGGGGCAGAGAGCATCGTGACTCCGCCCGTTCGGGGATCGTCCCCGTCCACGCCCGCGCCGCCCTCTGGCTCCGACCCGCCCGCCGGACGCTCCCGCAATCTGGTGCGCCTCGGTCTCAGCCCGCACCGCTGGGATCTCCTCATTGCCCTCGCCGGCAATCCCAATGTCGGCAAGACAACCCTCTTCAATGCGCTCACCGGGCTCCGCCAGCACACCGGAAACTGGCCCGGCAAGACGGTCGCGCGCGCCGAGGGCGTCTTTTTGCACGACCACCGCCGCGTCAAGGTGGTCGATCTGCCCGGCACCTATTCGCTGCAGGCCGGGAGCGCCGACGAAGAGGTGGCCCGCGACTTCATCCTCTTTGGGCAGCCCGACGTGACGGTGGTCGTCGTCGATGCCTCGCGCCTCGAGCGCAACCTGAATCTGGTCCTTCAGATCCTGGAAATTACCGACCGCGTCGTCGTCTGCCTCAATCTGGTGGACGAAGCCGGGCGGCACGGCGTCCACATCAATGCAAAGCGGCTTGCCGACGAGCTGGGGGTGCCGGTGATCCCGACCGTGGCGAGGCAGCGCGAAGGGGTCGATGCGCTCCTCGGGGCAGCCGTGGCGGTGGCGACCGGCGCGCGCAAAAATCGTCCCCGCCGGATCGAGCGGCACCCCGAGGCAGTCGAACGCGCCATTCACGCAATTACGCCGCTCATTGGCGAAGATTTCCCGGAACTTCCCAATGCGCGCTGGGTGGCGCTGCGGCTCCTCAACGCCGACGAGCGTGTCACCGAAGCGGTGCGGAGGGGTGAACTCGGCAGCCTGGGCGAAGCCGGACCCCACCCGCGTCGCACTGCGCCGCATGACGAAGAGGGGGACGCGCGCGCGCCCCGTCCCGCGGCCACCACCCAGGCCGGCCCGCGCAGGGGCCGGAGGCCACCCGACCCCCACTCCTCACCCGGCGACCGCATCCTCGCAGCCGCCACCCGCCAGCGCTGGACCCTCCGGCCCGGCTTCCACGATGCGCTCGCCCACACCCTCTACCGCGAGGCCGCGCGCATTGCGGGCAGGTGCGTCCGCCAGGGACGGGGCGGGGGCGTGCCCGGTCTCGATCGGGCTCTCGATCGCTGGCTCACCAGTCGCATCTTCGGCTTCCCCCTCATGCTGGCCATTCTGGCGACGGTCTTCTGGCTCACAATCGCGGGCGCCAATGTGCCCTCGGCGCTCCTGGCCAACCTGCTCATCGACCGCGCGCACCCCATTCTCCTGGAGTTTGGCGCATGGACCCGAATGCCCTGGTGGCTGAGCGGCTTTCTCTTCGACGGGGTCTATCTGGCCACCGCCTGGGTGGTGAGCGTCATGCTTCCCCCGATGGCCATCTTCTTTCCGCTCTTCACCCTTCTCGAGGATTTCGGGTATCTGCCGCGCGTCGCCTTCAACCTCGATTCGCTCTTTCAGAGGGCGGGTGCGCACGGCAAGCAGGCGCTGACCATGAGCATGGGATTTGGCTGCAATGCGGCGGGGGTTGTCGCCACCCGCGTCATCGACAGTCCGCGCGAACGACTGATCGCAGTCATCACCAACAACTTTTCGCTCTGCAACGGGCGCTGGCCCACCCAGATCCTGATTGCGAGCATCTTCATCGGGGCGCTGGCACCGCCACACCTTGCCGGGGCGGTGGCGGCGGGGGCTGTGGTGGCGGTCGCGCTCCTGGGAATCGCCTTCATGTTTGCGGTATCGTGGGGGCTTTCGCGAACCGTACTCAAGGGCGAAGCCACAACCTTTTCGCTCGAACTGCCGCCCTACCGTCCGCCGCGCATTCTGCAAACGCTCTACACCTCGTTCATCGACCGCACCCTGATTATTCTCTGGCGGGCGGTTCTCTTTGCGGTGCCCGCCGGCGCAGTCATCTGGCTGATCTCAAATATTGTGATAGGCGATGCATCGATTGCCCGACACTCTCTCGATCTTCTCGATCCCTTCGGAATCCTGATCGGTCTCAATGGTGTGATTCTGCTGGCTTATGTCATTGCAATTCCGGCAAACGAAATTGTGATTCCCACCGTGTTGATGCTGACCGTGCTCTCGCTCGGCTCTCCCGAACTGGGGGCCGGTGCGGGAGTCATCTTCGAGAGCGAATCGACCGGCGAAATGGCAGAGCTGTTGCATGCGGGCGGCTGGACGTTGCTGACCGGCGTCAACCTTATGCTCTTCAGTCTTTTGCACAACCCCTGCTCAACCACAATTTACACCATCTACAAGGAGACCGGAAGCGGTCGCTGGACTACGCTGGCCACCCTTCTGCCCCTCGCGCTCGGCTTTGTGGTCTGCTTCCTGGTGGCACAAGTCTGGCGGCTGAGTATCGGGTAGTTGGGTGAGTGGCTTAACGCCGCCACTCGGCAACCGCCGGAATTCCCCGGCTTGTGATGACATCGAGGGCGAGTCCGGCAAGGGGACCGGGCATGGCATCGGCCTGCATGGGATCGCCCCGCAGGATGGCGCGCACCGTGCCGTTCCGGTCGCGATAGATCGACATGGGGCGGTCGGTGGAGCCGTCCAGGGTAGCCGTGGCGTTATCGGGGCCGGAAAGGGTGATGCTGACCAAGCCTTCCCAGCCGGAGCGAATGGGGAGCGTGTAGGCGAAGCCGCCTGCCCCTTCCCCGGCATCGGCGATCTCGGGCATGGCAAAGGGAAGGGTGAAGAGGGTCTGTCCGGTGGCGGTTGTGCCCCCGATCGTCCAAGAGCCGCTGGTTTCGGGTAGTGCTGGCGGAGCATCGACAACAAAGGCAGGCTCCATATAGGGCGTTCCGGTAGAATCGACGCCACCCCAGAGAAGAAGGGCGGAGGTGGAAGCTTGGGATGAGGATGTTTCGGCGCTGAGGCGGTGACGTAGAGCGTTGGTGAAGTGGTAGTCGCTGATCCAGTGAGGGCGACAGTAGGACATCAGGTCGCGCGCGTGTGGGGGTATGAGCGAGTCATTGGCAAAATCAAAGCCCCATACGCCGGAGCGGCCCCCTGTGTGGGGGAATTTAAAATCAAGGGTGAAATAATCCGGATCCCCGCACGGCGCATGCTCAAGCGACAAATTATGCCCCAATTCGTGAGCAATCGTGCGGCCGCTGCGATTGGATACACTGTGCCATCCGCCGAGAACCGCAATGCCACCACCAAAGAGACCATGGATTCCCATCCAATAGCCGCGACCTCCTTCCATGCGGCGGATACCTCCTGTCATAGCCAGGAGCTGACGCATCGCATCCTGGCCGTCACGAAGATCAAACCAAACAGGTGCGTGAGCTGTAACGGTCCATTCGTGAATAGGCAAAAGAGAGCGTGAAGATTGCAGTGACTCGTGGCCGTACGGATCCGCCGACATTTCCTTGACCGTGACGGCAACCGCCGTATCCGAACTCTGGGTCCAGAGGAAAGGCACCAAGGTGAACTCCATCGTGGGCAGCGTTTGGATATCAAGAGCCGTACGTCCCTCTGCTGGAATGCGACCGACAATCCCGAGTGCGGAATCCAGGGTACTATTAGGATCAACCTCGATCACCATTTCCAGGCCCGGCTGCAACAGATCACCCGGAATGCGGACATTGGCGGAAATCGCAAGGTCGCTTTCGTCAATCTCTGCCGGCAGTGGCCCCTGCTTGCCGGGAATCTCCACCGTATGCAAAGCGACATTGTCTCCCGAATTGTAGAACGACGCTCGCACCGGGGGAACCGGTACGCTGCTTCCAGATGGTGCGGTGGGGAAGACCCGGAGCAGCGCTTCGCGTCCGGCAACCAATGGTACGAAATTCCCGAAATTCTGCGAAGCTTGCACCAGATAGGCCCCTCCGTGGGAGCACGAGCGCACGTTATGATACGGCAAAGCGCTTAACCAGCGAGCGAATACCGAATCGGTCGGAGCGCACAGTCCGGTATTCGATGTGTTCACTTCAACCAACCACCTGGTAATTCCAGTCAATGACAGAGGAAGCGCGCCCGTGAGTCCTCTGTTGTCGTTCAGCTCAAGTCTCTGAAGCAAAAGCCAGCCACTCCCCAACTCCGGTGGAAGCGAACCCGAAAGATCGTTGTAGGACAGATTGAGAAACCGTAAATTGCGAATATTGTCCAACTCTGGCGGAATCGGACCTGTAAGGTCGTTGTTTTGCAAATAGAGCTCCTGGGTGTGCAAGTTTCCCAGTTCCAGGGGAATCGGACCCGTCAATCGGTTGAAGCTCAAGTTCAGCAATCGAAGGTTGCCCAGATTGCCCAATTCCGGGGGAATCGGACCCGTCAAGTCGTTGCCACCCAGATTGAGGTGTCGCAGCGCGGACAGATTTCCCAGCTCGGCCGGGATTGCGCCTGTCAGGTCGTTGCCACTCAGATCGAGATCTCGTAGCGCGGACAGATTCCCCAGCTCCGGGGGGATCTCCGTAAGGCCATTATATCTCAGATCAAGCCATTCCAAGGCGGAAAGGTTCCCCAACTCCGGGGGGATCTCCGTCAGGCCACTGGATCTCAGGTCAAGCCATTCTAACGCGGACAGGTTTCCTAACTCCGAGGGGATCTCTGTAAGGCCGGTGCAGAAGCCGTCACACACGCCGTTGTCGCTCAGATCGAGCCGTCGCAGTGTGGAAAGGTTCCCCAGCGACGACGGAATTTCCGGCAGGAAGCTGCGGCTCAGGTCAAGGCTTTCCAGCGCAGGCAGATTCCCCAGCTCCGGGGGTAACGCACTCAACCCATTAGAGCTCAGGTCGAGATATCGCAGCGCGGACAGACTCTCTATCTCCACAGGGAGTTCACCTGTCATGCCGTTGGCTCCCAGCCGGAGACTGTCCACCAGCCCATCATCATTCACCGACACTCCATGCCACTCCCCCAGAGGCGCATCGGTCAGCCAGTTCTCGCTGTTGGTCCAGTTCGGGCCGTTCGTCGCCTCATACAGCGCCACAAGGATATCCCGATCGGTAAGCGGCGGACAGGCCTCATCGGTTGCCTCTGCCGCAGGGATCGCAGCAAGCCACTCCCGCAACTCTTCGGGGCTGCACAACCCGGTCCCCCGAAAACGAAACGTCTCCAGAACCACTTTCTTCAGCGCGAGCGGAACCCGACCTTGAATGCCAGGATTGTTTGAAATATCCAAAGTTCTCAATCTTGTCAGATTCCCGACCTTGCCGGGGAAGTACCGCCCCCTCAAGTTGTTCCCCGGAAGCTCAATCGCTACAACATGCCCCAGAGAATCGGTTGTGATCCCATGCCAATCCGAAAGCAGCGGTCCTTTGCTCATCCAGCCTTCGGATCGATTCCAGTTGCTTCCATGCATGATGTTGTAGATTAATTCGAGAACTTCTTTATCGGTGGCGTTGCAATAGGGTGTGTAACCGAATGCGGCTCCATTGAGCTTGTTTTGCCATTGGACAAAACGAACCGTTCCCGGAATGCATAAATCGCTTCCTTCAGTTCCCAGATATAGTAGAGATCCAAGATTGGGAAACCATACGGGGAGCGGACCTGAAAGGGGGTTGCCGGATAGGTCGAGCAGGATCAGCGCGGACAGGTTTCCCAACTCTGGCGGAATCTCCGTCAGGGCGTTACCGGATAGCCAAAGTCTTTGTAGCGCCGACAGATTCCCCAGCTCTGGTGGGAGCTCCGTTAGAGCGTTGTCGGACAGCCAAAGATATTCCAATGCCGACAGTTTGCCCAACTCCGACGGGAGCGGATCTGATAGGTTGTTGTTATTCAGCCGAAGGTTTTCCAATGCCGACAGGTTACCCAGCTCCGGTGGGATCTCCGTTAGAGCGTTGCCGGACAGCCAAAGGCTTTCCAACGCCGACAGTTTGCCCAACTCCGGCGGGATTTCCGTGAGAGCGTTGTCGGATAGCCCAAGGTTTTTCAGCGCCGACAGGTTTCCTGGTAGTAGCTCCGACGGAATCTCCGTTAGAGCATTGTTGGATAGCCCAAGGCTTTCCAATGCCGACAGATTCCCCAGCGCCGGCGGGATCTCCGTTAGAGCATTGCCGGACAGCCAAAGATATTCCAATGCCGACAGTTTGCTCAGCTCTGGTGGGATTGGACCCGATAGGTTGTGCCTGGACAGAATGAGAACTCTCAACTTGGATAGATTGCCTAACTCCGGGGGGATAGTGCCTGAAAGTTCGGAATCGCCCTCGCCCCAGCCGCCGCTCAGATAGAGAGTTTTCAGCTCGGACAGTTTCCCCAGTTCCGAAGGAATTGAACCAGTCAGGCCGTGGCCGCCCAGGTAGAGATATTCCAACTCGGACAGGTTTCCCAGCTCTGGTGGGATTGGACCCGATAGATTGTGACTGGACAGATTGAGATATTCCAACTCGGACAAAGTTCCGAGCTCCGGGGGGATTGAACCCGAAATCCCGTAGTCGGTTAGCCTAATGTATTGCAACGCAGACAGGTTTCCCAGATCCGGGGGAATCTCGCCTACCAAGTTGTTGCCCCAAGTGATGTGGTTGTATGGTGAACGCCAGGTAAGATCAAGCTTTACCACCCGCCCCTCCGCATTCACCGACACCCCATACCACTCCCCCAGGGGCGCATCGGTCAGCCAGTTCTCGTTGTTCCGCCAGTTCGGCCCCCCTGTCGCCTCGTACAGCGCCACCAGCGCCGCTCGGTCCGAGTTCGCAGAGGCCGAAACCGCAGCCACCGGCAACACCGGCGCAGTGGGCTCGATCACCTCTTCGCAGGCGGCCAGGCAGAGCAAGAGCAGGAACAGCAGGCGACGGGTCATCGGGAATCTCGGATGGCGATGGTGGTGCGGTTACTTTGCAATACAATCCCCCCAAAGTATATCACCCAAAGGGTATCCCGGCATTCATCTGCGCGTCGACGATGTTGCCCGTGGCGAGGAGATCCCGATTCCGGATGTCGGCTCGAAGAGAGCTGAAACAGGCTTCGGCGGCGACCACGGCCGGAGGCAATTCAAGGCCATCCAACAGGATGCGCCGGAGTGCCTTGCGGTCCCGGTCATGGCGGATCAGTTCGCGGATATAGGCGCTGCAGCTTCCGCTCCACCCCGGCTCAGACCCCCGCCACCTGCAGCATCTCCTCGACCGTTACAAGCTTCACCCGGGGCCGCCCCTCCACCTCCCCCCGCCCGGTTTCGTGTGCGTCGATTCGCCGCCATCCCTCTACATCGACCCAGCGCACGCTCCGGCTCCGCAAGAGATCGACCAGATCGCCAGCCTTGCCCGGTTCTGCATGCGAGCCCGCCCGCACCCCGGCCTCCAGATCCTCGCGCATCAGCGCCACCGTTGCTGCGGAGTCGGCCTTGTTGGTGCCGATCACCCCCGATGGACCCCGCTTTGCCCAGCCCACCACATATTCGCCCGGCACCACCTCGCCGCTCTTCCGCACCACCCGGCCCCCCTCGTTTGGCACAATGCCGCGCCGCTCATCGAAGGGCACGCCCGGAATCGGCGCTCCGCGGTAGCCCACCGACCGAATCACCAGACCACATGGAATCACCCACTGCTCGCCGGTTCCCACGGCGCCGATGTATCCGCCCTCCTCTGCAACCAGGCGATTGCGCTCGACCCGCACTCCCGTCACCCGGCCCTCTTCTCCCAGCAGCTCCAGGGGCGAGACCAGAAAACGAAATTGCACCGTGCGCTCGCCGCCGGTCGCGCCGCTGTCGGCATCCTGCAGAAAGTTTTCGTCCTTTGCGTAGTCGCCCAGGGTCGCCATGTTGCGCGTCTTGACCGGACTCGCGGCCACCTCGGCCGCACTCGCCGCATCGAGCTCAAGTTCGGCCGCGTTCGCCACGGCGCGCACTCCCTCCAGCGCTCCGAATTCGCGCAGCTCCGGGTTGGTGAACGACGCCTGCGCGGGGCCCCGTCGCCCCAGCACCGTCACCCGTCGCACACGGCTGCGTCCCAGTGCCTCCAGCGCATGATCGGCGATGTCGGTCGAAGCCAGCCGGTCGCGTCCATGAACCAGGATGCGCGCCACATCGAGCGCCACATTGCCATTGCCGATCACCACAACCTCTTCGCAATCCAGATCGAAGGACTGGGTACAGAAATCGGGGTGGCCATTGTACCAGCCCACGAAGTGAAGGGCGCCGTGGCTGCCGCGCAGCTCCTCGCCGGGAATGCCGAGCCGCCGGTCGCTCTGGGCGCCCACCGCAAAGACGATCTGGTCGTAGAGCCCCCGCAGCTCCCCGATCGCGAGGTCGCGTCCGAGCGCCACATTGCCGAAATAGCGCACCCGGTCGCGCGAGAGGATGCGGTCGTAGATGCGCGACACCGACTTGATCGCCTGATGGTCGGCGGCCACGCCATCGCGCACCAGTCCGAAGGGAGCGGGCATGCGGTTGATGAGGTCGATCCGGAACTCCGGGGCATCGCCGGCCCTGGCGGCCTTGAGGAGCGCCTCCGCCGCGTAGAATCCGGCGGGTCCGGCACCGACAATGGCGACATGCGGGGCGGGGTCTGTCATTCGCGGTGGGGCATTTCGGGGTTGCGGCGCACGGCACGGTTGACTGTTCAGGTGAATTTCAGCGATTTTCAGGAGCCATTCGATCCGTCTGGAGTGGAATCGATGGCATTCACTGGCATTTCAACGATGAAAGAGTAACAAAGTTTCATGAATAGCGTTCAGATACGGTTCGGAGGGGTGGGAGTTGCGCTCGCGCTCCTGACTGCATGCGGAGGCGGTGGCGATTCGACCAATGAGGCGGCGACCGGCGACGATGCCGGCGCGGCTGCACCCGAGAGTGTCGCCGAGGCGTCCGGTCCGGCCCCGATGGAGATCGATCCCGCGCTTCTGCCCGAGGGCGTTACGGTCGCGATGGTCGAAGAGGGACGTGATCTCTTCACCGGGGGCGGAATCTGCTTCACCTGCCACACTGCCGAGGGCACCGGTGGCCCCCTGGCCCCCGATCTTACCGACGACGCCTGGCTCAATGTCGATGGCGAGTACCAGTCGATTGTCGAGCTGGTCAAGACGGGAGTGCCCCAGCCGCTCGAGCACCCGGGGGCAATGCTTCCGCGCGCCGGCCTGCCGCTCACCGATGCCCAGGTTGAAGCCGTGGCCGCCTATGCCTACATGCTCAGCCGGATGTAGCGGTCGCGTTCTCACAGCTCCAGCGTTCCCTGTACCCCCCCGCCGCTCCGGAAGGCCGCCGTGGAGAGGGGGGGCAGGGTGGAGTCCAGCCCCATCCGCCGAACCGAGGTGCGGAAGAGTGCGCGGATCTGCTGCGCATAGACCCCCTGACCCCGGAAGCGGCGATGAAACCCGGTCTGATTGAGCTTGCCTCCGCGCACATCGCGAATGCGGGCCAGAATTTTCTCCTTGCGGGCGGGCAGATTCAGCTCCAGCCAGCGCACGAAGTGGTCGTCAACGCCTTCGGGAAGGCGCAGCAGAAGAAAACCGGCGGAGCGGGCTCCGGCCTCGGCCGCCGCTTCGACAATTGCGGGAATCTCTTCGGCGGTAAGCCCGGGAATGACCGGTGCCACCAGAACGCCCACCGGAATTCCGGCCCGGGTCAGGGTGCGGATCGCCGCCAGCCGCCGCGCCGGAATCGAGGCGCGCGGCTCCATGATTCTTTGGAGGTCGTTGCGGAGCGTGGTCACCGAAAGCGTTACCTGGGCGGCCTGCACCGCCGCGAGCTCGCCGAGCAGATCGATGTCGCGGGTGACCAGGTGGTTCTTGGTGATGATCGTCACCGGATTGCGGAAATCGCGCAGCGCGGCAATGCACCCACGGGTCAGGCCGAGGCGTCGCTCCACCGGCTGGTAGGGGTCGGTCACGCCCGATATGCCCACGACCTGCGGGCGCCACGAGCGCCGGGCCAGAGCTTCGCGCAGCAGCGCCGGGGCGCGTTCCTTTACAAGAATCTTCCGCTCGAAGTCCAGGCCGGAGGAGAGGCCCAGATACTCGTGCGTGGGGCGGGCGTAGCAATAGATGCACCCGTGCTCGCATCCGCGGTAGGGATTGACCGAGAGGTTGAAGGGCACATCGGGGCTGTTGTTGCGCGCCAGCACCGTGCGCGTGCGGTCGGCAAGGAAGCGGGTCTCCGGCGCTCCCCCTTCCATCGTGGCGGGGTCCGGCTCAAGATGAATCGATTCAAAGCGGTTCGGCGGATCGTACGCGGTTCCTCGGCCCTTCAGCCGACGCGTCGGCCCCGGAGAATCCGCAGGAGCGCACCTGTCGTCAGCGTGGCCCTGGCGCGCGGAGGCGGTGCCGAATTGCTTGAGGTGGACATCGGACATGCATTCATATTCGGTTTTTATTCGGAAAAAGTCAAGGAAGGCACAGCAGCGTGACCATCGAACAGCTCGAAAAACGGCTCAACGCCCTCTCCGACCGGACACTCCGCTACGACTACATCATCCAGTTGGGCAGACGCCTGCCCGCCATGGATCCGGCTCTTCGCACAGAGGAAAATCAGGTGCCCGGCTGCATGAGTCCGGCCTGGCTGGCTGGCACCGTCGAGGGCGATCCGCCACGGCTCTGCTTTGTGGGGGATTCGGAATCGATGATCGTGAAGGGACTCTTCGCGATTCTGGCCGAGGTGTACAACGGCAGGGCTCCCGAAGACGCCCTCGTCATCGATCTCTCCGATATCTTCGAGAGATTGCGCCTGGGCGAGGCGCTCAGCCCCAATCGCCGCAACGGCTTCTACTCCATGGTGAAGAAGATTCGCCGCGTGGCGCTCTCGCTGGCCCCGGGGGAACCGGCCTCCTGACCCGGGGGCACACCGGGGCAGGAACGGGCAACAACGCAGGCGACCCGACCCGGGTGCAGGCGGCGGGTGCCGCCATGGCGTTGTCCGGGATGGTCGGCGGCTGGCTGCGAAGCCTGCTAGATCGCCTCGATCTCGTAGCCGACTCGCCAGTTGGAGAGATTCTCGGGGTCGCCGCCGCTCTCGTCGCCCGGCTGCACGACGCCGATATGGTCGGCGATCGGGCCGGTGAAGGTGCGCTTGTAGCGCTCGAGGTGGTCGTTCTTCGTGAACTGGTCCAGCTCCTCGCCGCGCAGCTCGACCGTCAGATGATCGGTGACCTCGCCCTCGAAGAGAACCTTGTCAAGATCCCTGAGCCGATTCCAGCGCGGATGATCCGAGATCGGGTAGTGTCCCTCGCGCGGAAGACGGGTCTCCTGGGTGTGGCCGCCGTTGTTGTCCGTCGAGACCCGCGCCCAGAAGACGAACTCTCCCTTTTTCTTGAAGAAGGGGTCCAGATCATCGAGGATCTGCACCCAACGCAACGTGACCCTGATCCGGGTTCCGGCCTGTCCGCTCATCTGGTGATGCTCCGTGGTGACTGCGGGCCCCGCGCCGGGGAGCCGCAAGTGTGAAGTTGCAAGGTTTCAGGTCAAGTCGTACGCCAAAGGGGCAAGCTATGTTGCAGGGTGTTGGTTGTCCAGTGGCTGCCCGGAGCCGTGGAGCGCGCCGGGCGCACCGCATATGCCGCCCGGTCCACCTTCACGGGTTGCCGGAGCGGGAGACCGGGCGAAACCCCCGCATCATGGCCTCGCGCAGCGCGCCCGCCAGCGCCTTGCGGTTGTCGGCGACGATCGGCGCATCTCCGAAGCGCACTCGGCAGACAATCCGCCTCAGCGCCATGACCCCGACCAGATGGGGAAGGAAGCCTCTGTCGCCCCACCAGCAAACCCGGTCGCGCGCCGAAGGTTCCCCCGGCGGGGTCGTGTAGGAGAGCGTTGCCCAGTACACCGGGTGCAGCGAGCGGGCGGCATCGGCCAGAAGGGGCGAGCGAAAGGGAAGAATGGTATCGCCGGCGGTGCTGGTCGCTTCGGGAAAGAGAACCACGGTGTCGCGCCGGTCCAGAGCGCGGGTCATCGCCAGGCGCACCCGCAGAATGTCGCGCCGAAGTCCCCGATCAACGAAGATCGTGTCACCTGCGGCCGAGAGCATTCCCCAGACCGGCCACCCCCTGACCTCGGCCTTGGCCACGAAGACCGCCGGCACGATCGCATTCAACACCGGAATGTCCAGGTAGGAGAGGTGATTGGAGACGACCAGTGCGCCTGCGGGAGGCGGCGTTCCCTCGTAGCGGATCCGGATCCGGAGGATGGCGGCCATTCCGCGGCCCCATATCCGTGCAATGGGTCGTCGGAGCGGAGCCCGCCACCGATCGGATGGACCGGGCAGCAGGACGGCGATTGTGCATGTCAGGAGCACCGGGAGCGCAATGAAGAGCGTCCAGATTCCGATGAGGGCCGTGCGCAGCGCCACCCTTGGCCACCGCAGCGCCCCGATGTGTAGAGGCGGCAGGGTTTCGGCGCCGGTGCGTGCGTCTGGTGCCACTGCGGCCTGGCGGTTTGGCGCCCCGGGGGGGCTGGAGGTCATGCGGCGGCTCCATTTGGTGGGTGACGGATCTGGGGTCGCGGTGCGGTGTCGCCCGGAGGCCCGACGCTCCTCCGGGCGAGGCGAATTTTGCGAATTTCGGGTCCGAATTCCGAAGGGTGCAGTGGGAAGGGTACAGTGGACGGGTGGGGGCGCGCAGCGCGGGGGCCGCAATCCAGCAGCGATTCCCCGTCTCCCGGAGCATCTGAAACCCGGCCGGGAGAATGGGCGTAAGGTTGCCGACTGTCGCCGGGTGGGCCGTACGTCCCTCCTGCCCGATCGTCCACAATGCCAGGGAGCACGCCACGATGTCCGATCCATACGCCGAAGCCACCCGTCACGAACGCAAAAGAATGCCCACCTTCGCCAAGGCCATCCTGGTGGTGGGGGGGCTGGTGGCCGTTGCCTTTGTCACCATCGCGACGATCGCGACGCTCCTGGTGAAGCGACAGTTCGAGGATATGGCGATGGAGCTGGAGAACGGTCCCGCTTTTGCCCTGGCCTCCGATGCCACCATCGCCGAGGCGGTCTCCGATGCCGCCCGCTCGATCTTCGGCGAAGATGTGCGGATCAACGAGAGCGATCTGGCGTTCTTTGATCCGAGCGCGGCGGGTCAGGAAATCCATATCGACATGAGCGGTCTCGAAGAGGGACTGGCCGGGCTGGAGTCCGGGTTGGAGGCGCTTGTCGCAGAGAGCCTGGAGAAGGGAATCAGGATTGAGGGATCGTTCCGCGAGGGGGCCGACAGTTGGCTGCAGATCGATTGCCGCGACTGTCCGGGACGTCTGGAGCTGCACGCCGACGAAGAGGGCGGCTCGCTCAGGATTCGGGGGCCCGGAGGCAGCACCCGCGTGGATCTGGGCAATGAAGCGGCCCGCCTTCCCCGGTGGGTTCCGACCTATCCCGGAGCCAGGTTGCAGAAGCGCCTCTTCTCGGGCGAGAGAGATGGATACCGCTTCGGCGGGGTTCTGCACACGAGCGGCGCACAGGCAGAAGAGGTTTACGACTGGTTCGAAGAGAATCTGCGCAGCGACCTCGACGGCATCTCCAACTGGAATGGCGTATGGAAGAACCACGACAATCGGGGCCTGATCCAGGTGCAGAGCCGGAGCCGTTCGGGCACCCGCGAGCTGACTGTCATCACCTGGGCGAACGACGAGGGGCAAAGCTCGATTGTCACCATGCACAAGATGGAGCGCTGAGCCGGGAAGCCGCGTAGTAAGGGGGTTAGCGGATTTCTTGCACGCGCCCGGCGGTGACTGCGCCGAGGGGCGTGAGGCCGATCATGGAAGCTTGACGCATGGTCATGCATCGCATACCATGACTGTGCCTGTTTGAGGCTTGCATATTCGTTCGGTCGCGCTCCTGCTCCCGGCGATGATGTCCGTCGCCCACCCACGGCAACGAGCGCAACTGCACGCACTGGGATGAGTCATCCAGTGTCGGAAAAGCGCCTAGGATACCTTCTTCGGTGCCGTCGGAAATGGAAGAAGTGACCTGTTGTGCGATATCCCTCGCGGAATCAGCATGGCTTGCCTGCGCCGTTCCAGCTTCTCAATCAATCTCTTCCTGCGAACAGGTTCAGGATGAAATGCCGGAACCGGTCCCCGATTTTGCGGGTGTGGAGCGGTCCGGTCCTGATCGCGTGCACACTCTGGGGGCTGGTGGCGTGCCAACGGGAAGTCGCGGATTCTCCCGCAGCGGAGGCCTCAGGGGTGGGTCTTCCTGTTGCCGAAAGCGACGACGGTTTCGGACGATCCGCCGACTCCGAGGGTGAATCGGACCACTCGGATCTGCCTGCAGGCGCCCGGCTTCATCCCGGAATCCTCTCTGTTGCCGATGCCGCGCCGTTGGGCGACACCTGGTTCATTCTGGATCAACTGGGGTACAGAGTGTACAGGGTCGGGCCGGATGGCGAGCTGATGGGCGAATTCGGAAGGCAGGGCGAGGGTCCGGGCGAGCTGATTTTTCCCGAAGCGCTGGCGGTGCATGGCGATACCATTGTCGTGGCCGATCAGGGCGTGTTGCGCCTCTACAATCCTGAAGGAGATCACATCGCCGATCGCAATCTGGACGTTCGCGGTTGTGCGACATCGATCCCGACGGTGCTGGACATTGCCTCGGCGAAGACCGGAATTCTGGCGCTGCTCCACTGCACGGGAGGGAATGTCGAGTCGCTTGTGTGGCTGATGGCAGAAGATGGACGTTCACGGATTGTGATGCGCAGCCACCCGGAATCACAGGGCGAGGTTGTCTTCGATTTCAATTCGGTTCCGGTTCTGGCCTCCCACCCGCAAGGCTTTATCTTCGGCAATGCGCGCGACGAATGCCTGGGGGTTCATACCCTCGATGGCCTCCTGCTGGAATCCGTATGTCATGAATGGATTGACCGGCCGGCGTTGCCGGTCGCAGCCGCCCGGAAATATGCAGAGGCGGCCGAAGACGCCAGACAGCTTGCGCAGAGTCGGGGGCTTGCGGGTCGTTGTCCTGGATCTTGAGGGCGTCTGGCCCTTCCGACGCATCTTTGTCACAACGTCCGGTTCATTGGCGTATGTCTCGCCGGTGATCGGGGCAGATGGCGCAGAGTCCGCTCGCCTTGTAACCCCGACCGCCATTGCCATGGAAGATTGTGCAGATATGCCGGACGCATCGGATTTTTTTGTTTCGGAGAGAGAAATTCTGGCCGTCCGTGACGAACCCGACGGAACGCGCATCGCCAACTGTCGCTGGTATCCTGTAGGCCACTCCGGCGACAGCGGGAAAGACATGAGCCGGTGATCGCCAACCTCCATGTCAGGGAGGTTGTGGCGTCATACCCGACAGTGTTGGGCCGCAGGGTTGCCGTACACAATGCATCGTTTGATGTTCGTCATGGCGAAGTGGCGGCAATTGTGGGGCCCAATGGAGCGGGCAAATCGACGTTGCTTTCGGTGGTCACGGGATTTCACAGGCCCGATCGGGGCATTTGCCTGATCGGCGGAATCGATCCCGTTCGTTGGCGCCGCAGCCGGGGCATTGCCTGTTTGCCCCAGATTGCAACCTTGCCCGAGGGATGGTCGGTGCGACACTTCCTGGGGCGGGCAGCCGATCTGTCCTGTCCGCCTGCAGAACGCGCCGAAGCCTTGCAGAGGGCGATCGAGCGCGCAGCTCTGGAAGCTGAAACGCTACAGGCCATCGGGAGCGCATGCTCTCCCGGCACACGGCGTCGCATTGTCTTTGCAGCCGCCCTGATGGGCGATCCCGCCTTCATTGTTGCCGACGAACCCTTTGCCGGGCTGGATCCGGCGGCGCGTGTCCGGCTGCGTCATCAGTTGCGCGCTGCGGTGGACGGGGGCGCCACGCTGCTGATCGCCAGTCACGACCTGCGGGCAGTTGCCGAGTTGGCGAACCGGGTATGGATCATGGCCAGGGGCCAGTTGCGTCCGGCCAGAGGTGCGGAGCGTGGCAACGGAGTGCGTGCTTCCGATCTGGAAGAGGAGTTGCTTGCCGAAAGACTGTCCTCATGAGCGAATCCGAACGGATGGTTCGTCTCTGGACGCGGGTCTGGCTGGTGGTTCGGATGCGCGCCCGATCGCTGACGCTTGCCTTTCTGGTCGTAGCCATGTTTCTGGTCGTCATGCTGATCGACGGCAGGGGGGAGGCGCTTGTGGAGATCTTCGAAACGGGGGTCCGCCTCTTCACGATTACCCTTCCGCTCCTGGTGTCCGATGTCTGCCGCGATCTGCGCCGGGGCACGCGCGAACTGTGGCTCCAGAAGCCGATTTCCCCCATTGCCTTTTTTCTGGCGCGCTTCGGAGAACATCTATTGGCGGTTACCCTGGCGGTGATCGTTCCAATTGTCTGTCTGGGGTTGATTGAAGCTGTCGGAAACCCGGAGTTCTCCGGTGCCGAGCTTCTGGGCGGAGTGATATCGGCTGGATTATGGTCGTTGCTGATCGTCTCGCTGGGATTTGGCATCTCGGCATGGCTGCCCGGGCGGGAGCGCCTGGCCACACTGCTCGTTCTGGTCCTTTCCTTTGCCGTCCAGATTCGGGTTGTTCTTGATATTGGGAGATCGACAATCCCCCTTGTGCAACCGGAGATTCGCCCCAGCCAATGGCTTCTATTGCCGATCTGGGCCGTGCCCGATGTGGCCGGCTTTCGCCAGGGCGCGCTCGGCAATCTGCTGTGGGTATTGGGATATTGTGCGATCTGGATTTTGATCGCGGTGGGTGGAGTTCACCGTGCGACCCGCAGTCCGGTCACTGCGCGTTCGGCATGAACCCGGGGCGTGTCAGGGTGAATCGGAGGCTTTCCGGTCGGGCGCCATATGCACAATGCATCGTCATCGGGCAACTCCACAATCCCCCGAGGGTTCGTACTCAACCCTTGGCCCGTTTCCGCTCCGCAACGAAGAGCGCATCCACCTCCTGGCCGTCGTAGGGTGCCGTGCGGAGCGCCACAATCCAGTATGCCAGAAAGGAAAGCGCGACTGCGGGGAAGACCTGGTGGACGCCGGCGCTGAAGGGCAGCCACCGCCAGGCGAGCAGCACGATCAGGCCCGTGGCAAAGGACGCCACCGCCGCCGCTCCATTCCCTCGGCGCCAGTAGAGGCCCAGAATCAATGCGGGTCCGAAGCAGGCGCCGTAGATTGCGCCCGACAGAGCGGTCAATCCCACAATTCCGTCGGGGGGATTGAGGGAAATGATTGCGGTAATCAGGGCGAAGATCGCTACGTAGACGCGGGTGGCGGTCAGCATCGAGCGCTCCGACTGCGGCCCGCCCAGCATTCCCACAATGTCGCGCTGCGTGGTCGAAGCCATGACAAGGAGCACGCTGTCGAGCGAAGACATTGCCGCGGCCACCATCGCAAGCAGCAGAAAGGCGCTGGCCCAGAAGGGAAAGACCCCTTCGGCTGCGAGAAGCTGCGGAACCACCAGATCGGTGTCGGTCAGACCGCCGCCCACGACATTGCGCGCATACAGTCCCACGGGAATCAGCAGGGTGTAGACCACAACGAATGCCAGCGTCGAGACCCAGACCCCGCGCCGGATTGCGGCCCGGTTTTCGAGGGCGTAAAAGCGCGAAAGCTGGCGCGGCTCGACGGCAAACTTTACCGTTCCGGCAAAGATCACTCCGAGCGCGAAGGGAACCGAAACGCCACCGCCCCAGCGCAGCAACGGTTCGGTCAGCGGATCGGCGGCCAACTCCCGGTACGATCCCAATCCCCCGGCCGCCAGCACCGTTCCCCCGAAGAGCAGCATGGCCGCGACCGCCATCACAAGACCCTGCACGGCATCGGTCTTGACAACCGAGATGAATCCCCCGACAACCGTATAGATCATCACAATAAAGAAGACCACAATAATTGCGGTCCGGTAGGGAATCTCCAGAAATACCTCAAGGAGGTTGCCGATTCCCTTGAAGACCGCCGTCATATAGAAGAATGACGCGAAGAGGACGATGAGCGCGGCCAGAACGCGCGCCGCCGGACTGCCGAAGCGGAAGCCGATGAAGTCCGGAATCGTGAGCGAGCCCAGCGATTCGGTAAAGCTCCGCAGCCGCGGCGCGACTCCCACCCAGGCGAAGAGCGACAATCCCACCACAAAGGGAACCAGCAGAAACCAGGTGATTCCCCATTCGTAGGCCTGCCCCGAAAATCCCACAAAGGAGTTGGTGCTGGAATAGGTGGCAAAGAACGAAAGCCCGATCGCCACCGGCCCCATGGCCCGTCCGCCGACGAAATAATCGGTGACGCCACGGGTTTTGCGATTGCCCGACCATGCGTGCCAGGCCAGGAGCAGGGTGTAGAGAAGCAGAAGAAGGTGAACGAACCAGTAGCTGCGCAGGTTGTCCAGAATGGCCTGAATCAAGGGGACTTGCCTGGGTGGAGGTTGAGGGAATGGAGGGTGGATGGGTTGCGAGGCGACAATTTCTGCCTGTGCATCAGGGATCGGAATCTCTCAAGATGCGCGCGATCTGCGGTTTTTGCACCTTGCCCATCGCATTGCGGGGGAGCGCGGCGACGACGAGAAAGCGATGCGGAACCTTGTAGGGCGCCAGACGTTCCTTTCCCCAGGCGCGCAGCGCGTCCGTGTCGGGAAGGAGGGTGGAAGGCCGCTTCCGGTCCGGTCCGACAGAGGCGGCTTCGGATGTGGCGGGACTGTGCGGCGGCAGAGCGTCCGGAGCCGGAACCCACGCGGCGCGCAACTCCTCGCCCCACTCCGGGTGCGGAACTCCCACCACGGCCAGATCGGCGATCGCGGGATGGGTGCGGTAGAGCTCCTCGATCTCCAGTGCAGAAACCTTGTACCCGCCGGTCTTGACGATATCCACACTGCTCCGCCCCAGAATGCGCACCGCGCCGCCCACGCCCGGGGTGGCTTCGTCGCCGGTTCGAAACCAGCCGTCGCGAAAGGCCGCCGCCGTCTCTTCGGGCCGCCGCCAGTATTCGCGAAAGACCTGGGGTCCGCGCACCTCGATCTGCCCCGTTTCGCCTGCCGGAACCGGTCGGCCATCCTCGTGCACAATGCGCAGCTCGACCCCGGGAAGCGGCGTGCCCACATGTCCTGGCCGCCGTTCGCCCCGGAGAGGGTTCGAGAGCGCCATTCCGATCTCGGTCATGCCATAGCGCTCCAGAAGGGTGTGTCCGGTGATCTCGCGCCAGCGCTCCAGGGTGGCGACCGGAAGCGCCGCCGATCCCGAAACCATCAGCCGCAGCTCTGCCGCCCCGCGCGACCACTCCCTCTGCACAGGGGGGGGCGCGTCTTCCCAGGCCCGGATCAGTCGCCGGTAGAGTGTGGGAACCGACATGAAGAGGGTAATTCCACCCTTGGCAAGGCGTTCCCAGATGGCCTGGGGCCGGGTTGGGCCGAACTCGCAGCGTGCCCCCGACCAGAGTGCGCACGCCAGGGCATTGACGACGCCGTGAATGTGGTGGAGGGGAAGGGTGTGGAGGATGCGGTCGCTCTCCCGCCACTCCCAGGCGGTGACCAGGGCGGCAATCTGCGCGACCAGGTTGCGGTGGGTGGTCAGCACTCCCTTGGGGCGACCGGTGGTGCCGCTGGTGTAGATCATCAGCGCCGGGTCGTCGAGGCGCACTTCCGGAGGCGAGGCGGGGAACGCTTCCGGCCCGGCCAGTCGCGCGACCACCTCGATGCCGCGTGCGGTGGCGGCCGTGGCGAGATCCGGTCCCTGCGCAAGCGAGGAATCGATCACGACCACGCGGGGGCGGGCGTCGTCCAGGATGTACTCCAGCTCCCGCAGTGGGTGCGAGAGGGCCAGCGGCACCGCGATCCCGCCCGCAGTCCACGCGCCGATCTGCACCGCCACATGGGTGCGCCCCGGTGGAAGCAGGAAGGCGATTCGCGCCCCGGCGAGGTGGGTGGTGGGATCGTGGATGCCTGAAACGGGGCCGGTTGTGCCTGCCGGGCTGTGGTTGGCGAGAGCTGCCGTTGCCAGTGTCGCCTGCCACCGCGACGCCAGCCGGGCGAGTGCGCCGAAGCTGCATTCGCCCCGGGAATCGACCAGCGCGGTGCGGTGGGCCACGGCGGGTCGCAAGATGCGGCGGGCCAGGGGGGTGGTGGGCAGCGGATCGGGGATAATGTGTCGGCCCTGGGTCCTGGGGTGTGTGTGCTGGATACCTGTGCATGCAAATGATGATCGCCGGGGAGGGCGAAGTCCAGCCGGCGGTCGGGCAGTCCGTGGAATGGCCGGGTGCTTCGGTGTCTTGACGAACGATCGGTCTCTGCGTCAGACTCCATTTCGCCTCCGAAAACGAAAGGATTCCCATGAGTCTGATTGGCCTGATTGCCCTTGTGATGGGGTATCTGGTTCTGCGCCTGCTCCGGCAGAGGACGGCCGGCGTGCTCTATGCGCGGATTGCCAGGCTGGAGGGCCGCCTGGACGAGCTGTCGGCCGGGACACCCGGGAATGCCGGACGGGAAAGCGCCCTTGCAGATGAGGTCGAGCGCCTGGAGGAGCGGGTCGATTTCCTGGAGCAGCTTCTCTCGGAACGCCCTGCGCCAGGTCGTTTGCCCCCTGCCGGGGAGTAGGGAGACGCAGCCGACGGTCGGGGCTTCGCTGCGCAGGTCTCCCGGAATCTCGAAAGTTCAGAACCACTCCGCGCCCACGACCCGGGATTTGCGAACTCGCCGTCCCGCACTGTGCCCGAATGCCGCCCGGTGTCTGTTCACGCCGATTACGACTCTGCGGATCCTCCCGGCACCCGGATTCGTTCGACCAGTTCGCGCACACTGGCCGGTGGGGAAGGGGTAAAGCGCGATACCGTGAACGCAACCGCAAAGTTCAGCAGCATTCCCACTGTGCCGATTCCCTCGGGCGAGATGCCGAACCACCAGTTTTCGGGGGTGTCGGCCGCCGGATTCCAGAAGCGGAAGTAGAAGATATAGGCTGCGGTCAGGGTGATCCCCGAGATCATGCCGGCTACCGCGCCCTCGCGGTTCATGCTGCGGGTGAAGGTGCCCAGAATGATTGCCGGAAAGAAGGACGAGGCGGCGAGGCCGAAGGCGAAGGCTACAGTCTGGGCCACGAAGGCCGGCGGATAGATTCCCAGGAGGGCCGCGACGCCCACCGCCGCCGTTGCGCTCAATCGCGCCGCAATCAGCTCGCCCCGCGGCGAGATATCGGGCCGGAGGGTGCGCTTGAGCAAGTCGTGACTGATTGCCGACGAGATGACCAGAAGGAGTCCCGCCGCCGTCGAGAGCGCCGCCGCCAGTCCCCCCGCGACCACCAGCCCCGTAACCCAGTTCGGTAACTGCGCGATTTCGGGGTTGGCCAGAACCATGATGTCGCGGTCGATCGTGAGCTCGTTGGTTGCAGGGTCGCCCACGTACTGGATCAGGCCGTCGTTGTTGCGGTCCTCGAAGCTGATCAGGCCGGTGTCTTCCCACTTGCTGAACCAGTCCGGCATCTCGGCATAGGGCTGACCCGCCACCGTATCGAGAAGATTGACCCGGGCAAAGACCGCCACCGCCGGCGCCGTGGTGTAGAGGATGGCAATGAAGAGGAGCGCCCAGCCGGCCGATGAGCGCGCATCGCGCACCCGGGGCACTGTGTAGAAGCGGATAATGACATGGGGAAGCCCCGCCGTGCCGACCATGAGCGCCGCCGTAATGAAGAAGACGTCAATTGTCGAGCGGGTGCCGTCGGTATAGGGAGCGAAGCCGAGCTCGCGGTGCAGTCCATCCAGCTTGTCCAGCAGGTAGAGACCGGTTTCGGGATCGGCGCCTCCGAATCCCAGTTGTGGAATGGCGGTTCCCGAGAGCATCACCGCCAGAAAGATCGCCGGCACCATATAGGCAAAGATCAGAACGCAATATTGTGCTACCTGCGTATAGGTAATCCCCTTCATTCCCCCCAGCACGGCATAGAAGAGCACAACTCCCATGCCGATCAGCACGCCGGTGCCGACCTCCACCTCCAGAAAGCGGCTGAAGACGATTCCCACACCGCGCATCTGGCCGCTTACATAGGTGAAGGACACAAAAATTGCGCACGCCACCGCCACAACCCGCGCCAGTTGCGAAGCATAGCGCTCGCCTACGAAGTCGGGCACCGTGTAGGCCCCGAAGCGGCGCAGATAGGGCGCCAGGAGCATGGCCAGGAGCACATAGCCGCCGGTCCATCCCATCAGATAGACCGAACCGTCGTAGCCCATGAAGGAGATCAGCCCGGCCATCGAGATAAAGGACGCCGCCGACATCCAGTCCGCAGCGGTGGCCATGCCATTGGCGAGGGGCGAGACTCCGGCTCCCGCCACATAGAATTCGCGCGTGGAGCCTGCGCGCGACCGGATTGCAATGCCGATATAGAGGGCAAAGGAGAGCCCCGCCATCAGAAAAGTCCAGAAGCGCAGATCCATTCCTGCTCAGCCTGTCCGGCCGACCCGCAGAGACGCAACAGCTGGCATGTCGGCGCGTGCGGTCGAATCCGCCGGGGTCGTCATTCCTCGGCCACTCCGAATGCGCGATCAAGCCGATTCATCAGCCAGGCATAGACAAAGATCAACACCACGAAGACAAGGATTGAGCCCTGCTGTGCGAACCAGAAGCCGAGCTTGAATCCGGTGCCGGGAATGCGAATTGCGTTGAGCGCGTCGGCAAGGACGATCCCGAAGCCGTACGAACTGATAAACCAGATCGCAAGAAGAACGCCAACGTAGCGCAGATTGCGAGCCCAGTAGGCGGAGGCATTGGTCATCGGTGGTGGGGCTACATCAGCCCGCCGATCACGCCATCGTCGTCGATCGTCATGTTGAAGGCGGCGGGGTGAGCGGCCAGCCCCGGCATCGTCATGATCGAGCCGGTTTTGACGACCACGAAGCCAGCCCCGGCCGAGGGCGTGACCTCGCGCACCGTGATGCGGAAGCCGCGGGGACGGCCCAGAAGGGTGGGATTGTCCGAGAAGGAGTACTGCGTCTTGGCAATGCAGACGGGCGCCCCGGCCAGCCCGAAGGACTCCAGCCGCTCCAGCTCGGCGGGCACGCCCGGCGCGAAATCCACACCGCCGGCGCCGTAGATCTGCTCGGCGATCGTCTCGATCTTCTCCGCGAGCGGCATCCCGTCGGGGTAGAGGGGCTGAAAATCGGCCTCGCCGCCTTCGGCAATCTCCGAAATCGCGTCGGCCAGATCCACGCACCCTTCGCCGCCGCCGCCATGCGGGTTCGCCTCGACGATCCGGATTCCGCGCTCCCGGCAGGCATCCAGCACCAGCGCCACCTCGGCCTCGGTGTCCGTCGCAAAGCGATTGAGCGCCACCACCGCCGGTACCCCGAACTTCGCCACATTCTCGACGTGGCCGTACAGGTTCTCGATTCCAGCCCGCAGCGCATCCAGGTCCTCGTGCGCCAGCGAACTCTTTGCGGCGCCGCCATTCATCTTGAGCGCCCGGATTGTGGAGACGATCGCCACCGCGTCGGGTTGCAGTTCCCCCAGCCGGCACTTGATGTCGAAGAACTTTTCGGCGCCCAGATCGGCCCCGAATCCCGCTTCGGTCACCACAATGTCGCCCAGCCGGAGCCCGGCCCGGGTTGCAATCAGCGAGTTGCAGCCATGCGCGATATTGGCAAAGGGTCCGCCGTGGACAAAGGCCGGGGTTCCGCCCAGCGTCTGCACCAGATTGGGGTGAAGCGCGTCGCGCAACAGGATCGCCATGGCGGTTTCGGCGCCGATGTCGCGGGCCCGCACCGGTTCACGGCTCCGCGTGTAGCCGACGATGATATTGCCCAGGCGCCGCTTCAGATCGGCCAGATCGCGCGCCAGGCAGAAGACCGCCATCACCTCGGACGCGGCGGTAATCATGAAGCCGTCTTCGCGCGGGATTCCCCCGAAGGGTCCGCCCAGTCCCACAATGACCTTGCGCAGCGCCCGGTCGTTCATGTCCACGGCGCGGCCCCAGGTGATGCGGCGGTGATCCAGCTCGGTGCTGTTGGGGCGGAAGAGATGATTGTCGAGCATGGCCGACAACAGCGCATGCGCCGAGGTGATCGCGTGAAAATCGCCCGTGAAGTGAAGATTGATGTCTTCCATGGGAACGACCTGCGACCATCCGCCGCCGGCTGCTCCGCCCTTGATGCCGAAGACGGGGCCGAGCGACGCCTCGCGGATGCAGAGAACCGGGTTGCGCCCACGCAGATTGAGCGCGTCGGCCAGCCCGACCGAGACCGTGGATTTGCCCTCGCCGGCGGCGGTGGGGCTGCACCCAGTCACGAGAACCAGCTTGGAGTTGCGCTCGGGGCGGGCGGAGATCACATCGAGGGGAACCTTGGCCTTGTAGTGGCCGTACTGGAGAATGTCATCGGGACCGAGGCCGATCTTCGCGGCGATCTCGGAGATGGGTCTGATGTCGTGAGCCTGCGCGATTTCGATGTCGGAGAGCATGTGAGCCGTGGGGATGATGGGAAGGTGGGGTGGGAGGGGAAAGTTAGGGTATGAAGGTGGGTGTGGAAAGGGTCATTCGTCCTTCGGGTTTCTCAAGCCATTCGGTTACTGTTTGCCATACCGTAGACCGTTGTGGTCATTGGCAGAGCCGTAAGGTAGCAAGACGGCGAGTATGGGGCATTGATTTTGATGAAGCTCTGGGCGGTCCTCCTCGCGTTTGCCATCCATTTCCGGTCGTTCTCCTGTCGGATCTGCTCGAATTTCTGATTCTTCGTCATCGGTATCTTCTGTTTGGTTATTTGTTCATGGGCAAAAACGTCATTCAATCGCATAAAAAACCTCACGGGATTGCGGATCGTAAAGACCAAACCTTGAGCTGTGCAGGGCCTTTTCCAGTTTTGAGTTCACCCGTCATTGAGTTCTGAACCTGCATTGACGATTTCATTTTTCATAGCAAATCACTCGTCAACTGAATAATGTAATCCTCGAAATCATCGATGTTATGAAGCTCGGCGCGTCGCTTCGTGAGTTTCCAAGTAGCCGAGGATCCTTTATCCATGGGTACCAGACGGCCTGCTTTCCCCGTTGCAATATCTGCTTTGGACCAGGAAGAAAACAGGATGTTATCTGGCGAGATACCAAGACAGAGCAAGGCATCGTATTCGCGATGCAGCCGAATGTGATTGAACTGAAAAGAATTTTTTACATCTTCGCTGGCTGTTTTGATTTCATATGCGATACCGGCGATCTTGATATCCCATGGAGACGTCGGTGTGCGTGTGCCGTCGTCTTTGCGAGGCACCTCGGTTTCCAGATCATAAAATTCACATAAACGCTCCACGAATGTTTCTCCAATTCGACCAACCGTGGTGTTGGAGACTTCTTTAATTTTACCAAATGGCGCATTTGTCCATTTTGTATCCCGGTGATGGTTTTCAATGATCGAGAGCATATCGCGCAGATGTTTTCGGCCATGTATCCTTGAATCCCGCATCGGTGAGAGCCCGTCTTATATGGTACATGCTGATATGACGGGCGTTATGAGCTGCAAGATTGCTATATTTTTTCCAATCCGCGCTTCGCAAAACCGTTTCCATTTCGGCAGATTTTTGCTTGAAAATCAAGCCATAGCCGCACGCATACCGTACATCGGCAAACTTCCGTACGAGGGTTGGCGGGGTGCCGTAAAAAGTACGCTGAAGGAAAAAATCGGCTTCAGGTGCGCGTTCCTGCCCACACAATCGCTCTTTTCGATTGTCCACGGTGAATATCTCAACAAAGCTGTCGCACGAAGGCACTGGACGGCGATTGTTGACCCCGCGATGCCAGATCTGATAAAGCGCATTGACTTTGGCCGGGCTTCCATTCTCAAGAATAAATGCATTGGGCGGAAGATGCATGGTGCGCTTCAACCGAAGTCCCTCAACCCGGAATTTGGGACTTCCCTTGCCGTCGCTCTGAAACGACATCGGCAGGATCATGCCAACGTAATCGGCGAATGTCGCAGCATGGTTCATAAAGGCCAAAGCCAGCCACCCCCGGTATCCGAACGGCGGGTTTCCTACAATCGCACTGGGAAATCCATCCCGTGGGGGAATCCAGGATAAAAAATCCGTTGAGATGTATTCATTTCTATGTGGTACAATGTCAATGCCAATCCGTCTCTGCCGGGGAAGAAGGTCGTAAAACGCCCCCGTTCCTGCCGCAGGTTCAATGAACCGATATCGATCCGGATCGGCACCATCGTCCAACATCGATTTTTGAAGATGGGCAAAGCATTGTTTCGCGACACTTGATCGAGTATAAAAGGCATCCACTCCAACATCGGTGGGGTTCACCCACGATGGTACCAGCGGATGATTCCGCCAGTTGCGATTTCGATCAGCGAGAAAAATTTCAAGCATGACATCCTTTCCCTTTCTGTCAAATGTCTTCGCGGCACTTCCCCGACGATTCGGACTTTCCGGTGAAAAAATAGCAGTGCTTCCGAGCCTGTCAACCCAGGCGATCCGCCCCACCCGTTGATCAGCCTCCTGTGCTCAGCCGTCACCTCCCTACCCCCGCCCCACCCTCGGAGGCTCCACCGCCCGCAGCGCCACCGGGCAGGCCTTCAGCGCCGCCGTCTGGGTGACCGGATCGTAGCCGCCGCCGGTCAGGGTGTTGACCGGCACATCCTCGAAGGCGAACGATGCGAAGACGGTTCCCCGAGGCGATCGCGTGGTTGCGCGCACCTTGACATGCAGGCAGCCGCGCGGGTTGCTCATCTCGGCCCAGCCGCCATCGATCAGGCCCAGCCGCGCGATGTCGTCGGGGTGCACCTCCAGCATCTCTTCGTGCAGAAGGTAGTCGATGCCGCCAGAGCGACCGGTTTGCGTTCGGGTGTGATATTGTGGCAGACGCCGTCCGGTGGTCAGCCAGATTGGATAGTCGTCCGAGATTGTTTCGTCGGGGTCGCGGTATTCGAGCAGGCGGAAGAGTCCGCGGCCATTCTCGAAGCGCTTCTCGTGGAGGCGAGGGGTTCCGGGGTGGTCGCGATCGGGAACCGGCCACTGGTATTCGCCATGCTCGATGCGCTCCCAGTCAAGACCGTTGTAGAGCGGTGACAGCGCACAGAGTTCATTGAAGACATCGCGGGCGGATTCGAAATCGAATCCCTTCCACCCCATGCGCCGGGCGAGCGCATTGAGAATCCACCAGTCGGACCGGGCTTCGCCGGGGGGCGGAATTGCGGCCCGCAGACGCTGGACGCGACGTTCGGTATTTGTGCAGACGCCATCGGTTTCGGCCCATCCCGTTGCCGGAAAGACAACATCGGCCAGCCGTGCGGTCTCGGTCATGAAGAGGTCAATGACGATCAGGCAATCCAGGCTTTTGAGCGCGTGTTCGCAGTGGTGGCGGTCGGGATCGGTGACGAGCGTATTTTCGCCATCGATAATCATTGCGCGAATGCGCTCGCCGGCAAGATCGAGCGCGGTGACCTTGGTGATTCCTTCCTCAATGTCGGTTTTGCGACCGTACGCTTTGTGGAACTTCTCCTGGTGCTGCGGATCGGTGACGCTCTGGAAGCCGGGATAGTTGTTCGGCAGCGCTCCCGCGTCGCCCGCTCCCTGAATGTTGTTCTGGCCGCGCATGGGATTCACGCCGGTGCCTTCGCGCCCCAGGTTGCCGGTCATGAGCGCCAGATTGCACAAGCTCTGTACATTGTCAACGCCGCAGATATGTTCGGTAATCCCGACGGTGTAATAGATTGCGCCGCGTTCGGCCCGGCCGTACCAGAGCGCCGCCTGCTCGATGTCGTCGGGATTGCATTCGCAGATTTCGGCCGCCCACTCCGGGGTGAAGCGTTCGACATGCTTCAGGAAATCCTCGCCGTGCGCGGTGCGTTCGTCGATAAAGCGCTGATCGATCAGCCCCTCGCGCGCAATGACATGCGCCATCGCCAGCAGCAGCGACACATCCGACCCGACCCGCAGGGGAAGATGAACATCGGCGATCTCGGCCAGCCCGATCCGCCTGGGGTCTGCCACAATCATCCGTGCGCCCCGGGCCAGCGCTCTCTTGATGCGGGTGGCTGCGACCGGGTGGCACTCGGTCATGTTTGTGCCAATGCAGAAGATCACATCGGACTTGTCCATGTCGGCCAGCGGATTCGACATTGCCCCTCTGCCAATTGTTGCCGCCAGACCGGCGACTGTGGGGGCGTGTCAGGCACGGCTGCAGTTGTCGATCTGATTGCTGCCCAGACCGGCCCGCATGAAGCGTTGCACCATGTAGGCGGCTTCGTGGGGAGCGCGTCCGGAGGCAATTGCATATACGGCATGGCGCCCATGTTCCCCGATCACGCTCTTTAATCCCTGCGCGGCCCGGTCCAGAGCCTCGTCCCACGACGCGGGGCGCAGCTTCCCCGAATCCGCATCGCGCACAAAGGGTGTGGAAAGCCGGTCGGGGTGGTGCACATGATCGAATGCGAACTGCCCCTTGACGCAGAGTGCGCCCTGGTTGGCGGGGCCGTCCATGGCGGGCAGAATTCCGACGATCTTCTCTTCGCGCGTCATGATGTCAATTGCACAACCGACGCCACAATATGGACAGATTGTGCGGGTGGTTTCGGTTTCGCCGGGCAGATCGCGATGGGCCAGCGCCTTGAGATCGCCGAGTGCGCCGGTGGGACAGGTCTGAATGCACTGTCCGCAAAAGGTGCAGGCGGAATCCTTCAGCAGCCCCTCGAACTCGGTGGTGATCTGCGTGTGGAATCCCCGGTTCATGATCGAAATTGCATAATCGCCCTCCTGTTCGGCGCAGACGCGCACGCAACGATAGCAGGAGATGCAGTTGTCGTAGTCGCGCTGAATGAAGGGATTGTCGTCGTCGGGCCGGCTGCGCCCCGAGCGGGCTCCGGCGAAGCGTCCGGTGCGGGCGTCATGGCGATCCAGAAGCACAGACGTCTCCTGGCTGGCGTAGCCGTGCAGCGGATCCACATCGAGGTCGCGGTTCTCCGACGCCACCATCTCCATCAGGATTCGCCTCTGCACCGCGAGGGCCGCCGAATGGGTACGCACAACCATTCCGGGCTCGGCGGCGGTGGTGCACGATGCAACCGGATTGCGGGCGCCCTCCAGCTCGACCACGCAGAGCCGGCAGCCGCCGAAGGGCTCCAGGCGCGGGTCGTAGCAGAGTGTGGGAATTTCTCGCCGGTGCCGCTCCGCCACCTCGTACAGCGTCTCGCCCGGCGCAAAGGTCACGCGTTCGCCATCCAGTCTCAGCGTCGGCCGGCCGTTCTTCGTCGCGGGAACTCCATTCCTCTTCATTGCCCTGTTCCTTTCTCTACGTGCCGCCGGATCTGCTCCGGGAAGTACCGCATCAGACTCTCGGTCAGGAGCGGTGCAGCCGGGGCAGGGCATGGGCTGGGGATTCCTGCCGGTGGCGCGCAGGCTGGCCATCAGGGCGTCGGAGCCGCGCAAGCTGCACACCGGGCCGGTGCAAACCCGCGGTCGATCCAGTCCGCCGGGGTTGCGCGCGAAGTGATGATAGAAGGTGACCGTGCCAAAGAGGTCTGCAATCGGAATGCGAAGCCCCCTGGCCACTGCCCGCAGCGCATCTTCCGAGAGGTGGCTGTCGCGTTCGTGCAGCGCATGCAGAAGGGGAAGGAGGGGGGCCTCCTGGTCCTTCCAGCGTGCAATGAGTTTTGCGTTGGTTGGGTCTGGCATTGCGGGCCCGGGTTTGAGGTCCGGATGGAGCCACAATAGATATAAGGAGTGGGGCCGCCGCAAATCGGCAGGGGGAAAAGGGAACGAATTTGCCCTCTGGCGGGCCGCGGTCGTGCGAAGGTTCACCCCTGGAATGCAGGAGCCCGATCAAGGTTGGCGACGACGTCCATGCAAAGAGCGGTTCGGATTCGGGTGGGGCGAATGGGGCCATCGGGGTTCGCCGAGCGGACCGACAGCGTGGCCGCCGAAGAGCCGATGGAAGTTCGCCTCGAGGTGCCCGACGGGAGAGGATCGCGCGAGCACCCCGTTTCGGTCACCATGCGCACCCCGGGCGACGACTTCGAGCTGGCAGCCGGATTTCTCTTTACCGAGGGCGTGGTCACCGACGCCGGTGCGCTGGCCGATGTGCGCTACTGCCGGAATGTTCAACCGCAGGAATACAATGTGGTCACGGCCACGCTCCGCGATTCCGGCGCCTTCGATGCAACCAGCCTGACGCGCAACTTCTACGTCACCTCCTCCTGCGGCGTCTGCGGCAAGGCATCGCTCGAATCGGTCGAGGTCATGGGGTGCAGGGCGGTCCCCAATGGCACCCTCTGCATCGACGAAGCCGATCTGCGCGCACTGCCGGAGCGGTTGCGGGCGTCGCAGCGCATCTTTGACCGCACCGGCGGCATTCATGCAGCGGGACTCTTCGACGCGACCGGCCGCATCGTCGCCGTGCGCGAGGACGTGGGGCGCCACAATGCGGTTGACAAGGTGGTGGGCGCCCTGGTGCTCTCGGGTTCGCTGCCCGGATCGGGGCTCGGTCTGGTGGTCTCGGGGCGCTCCTCCTTCGAGATTCTCCAGAAGGCGGCCATGGCGGGGTTCCCGATGGTGGCGGCGGTTGGGGCCCCCTCGAGTCTGGCGGTCACCTTTGCGCGCCGCTTCAACATGACGCTGGCGGGATTCGCAAAGGCCGACGGTTTCAATCTGTACAGCGGCAGTGAGCGCGTTGCGGGGTTGAAGAGCCCTGCCGAGGGTCTGAATGGTGCCCCGCCTCGCGAAAGAAGAGAGGGGAGGGAAGGGAAATGAGTCTTCTCGGAGCGATTCTGGCCGGAGGCGGAAGTCGGCGCTTCGGCTCGCCCAAGACGCTGGCGCGGCTACACGGCCAACCCCTCTGGCAGGTTGCCGCCGAGAGGCTGCAGCAGGTGTGCGACGATGTCGTGGCGGTTGTGAATCATCCTCGCGTGGCCGACGAGGTAGAGCTCGAAACGCTGCCCGACCGCCGACCTCTGATGGGTCCGCTCGGGGGGCTTGACGCGGCTCTGAACCGGGCGCTGCAGGGCGGTCACCGTGCAGTTCTGGCGCTGGCGGTCGATATGCCCTGGGTGGGAACCGACGCCCTTCGCCGGCTGGCCGATTCGTGGCGCGAACATGGCGGCCCCTGCGTTCCGCGCACCGGACCGCCCTGGGGCATTCATCCGCTCTGCGCCATCTACCCGATCGAGGTTCTGAAGCCGCTGACTGACGCATTCGCCCGGCGCACCCTCGAGAGCGGCGCATTCGCCCGCTCGCTCGACCCGGTCGCGATCGACACCGGGCTGACCCCAAGCTGTTTTCGCAGCGTCAATCGTCCCGCAGATCTGCCGCCGCCGGCCTTTGCGATCATCGGCAACAAGAATTCGGGCAAGACGACGCTGAGTGTGGCCGTGATTGCAGAGCTGGCGGGGCGCGGACATCGCGTGATGTCGGTCAAGCACGGGCACCACTTCCGCCTGGACAGCCCCGGCACCGATTCCTGGCGGCACCGGCACGAGGGGCGGGCCGAGCGCGTACTCCTGGCCGGACCCAGCGATTTTGCGCTGACGGGCGATTGGGGACCCGAGGGCGAACCCACCCTGGATCTCCTGCTGACCCGTCACCTGGCCGCAGCCGAAATTGTGGTTGTCGAGGGATTTCGCAATGCGCCGGTGCCGAAGATCGAAATTTTCCGCAGCGCAGCGCAGCCGGAGCCGGTGACGCTGCCGACCGAGGGGCACAGTCGCCGGATTCTGGGAGTCGTGACCGACCGCCCCGATCTGTCGTGGACTGCTCCCGTCTTCGACGCCGATGCGCCCGATGTGGCCGCCCGCGTGGCCGATCTGGTCGCGGGGTGGCTGCTTTGATCTCCCAATCCCGGTTGCTCTCGCTGGACGCCTTTCGGGGGCTGGCGATTGTCGGAATGATTCTGGTCAACAACCCGGGGAGCTGGGCGCACGTGTACCCACCCCTCCTCCATGCGACCTGGCATGGCGCCACGCCGACCGACCTTGTCTTCCCCTTCTTCCTCTTCGCCGTCGGCGTGGCCCTTTCCCTTTCCTTCGCGGCGCGCATGGATCGCGGCGATTCGCGGCTTCGCATCTGGCGCCATGTGGCCATTCGCGCCCTTGTGCTCTATGGGCTCGGGTTGCTCATGACCGCCTGGCCGCGCTTCGATCTGGCCAACGTGCGCCTGGTGGGAGTGCTGGCGCGCATCGCCCTGGTCTATCTGATTGCCGGCACCATGGTGCTCCTCCTTTCGCGGCGCGCGCTTCTGGTGGCTGCCCTGGCGCTTCTCTTCGGCTACTGGGCGCTGATGACGCTGGTGCCCGTGCCCGGCTTCGGCGCCGGCGATCTCTCGCCCGAGGGCAATCTGGCCGCCTGGCTCGACCGGCGCATTCTGGGGGTTCACATGTGGAGCGGCGGGGGCGGCGTGTACGACCCCGAGGGCCTGCTCAGTACTCTGCCGGCGGTGGCAAGCACCCTGGCCGGTCTCTTCGCCGGCGATGCTCTCGGTTCCGGTCGCGTCCGGACGGCGCACCTGCTCGGGATCGGCGCCGCGCTGGTTCTGGCCGGACATGCATGGGATCTCGTCTTTCCCATCAACAAGCCGATCTGGACCAGCTCGTATGTGATCTACACGACCGGGTGGGCCTTGCTGGTGCTGGGGGCGCTGCACTGGATGATCGACGAACGCGGCTGGCGCGCCTGGGCCCGTCCGCTGATGATCTACGGCATGAATGCAATTGCGATCTTTGTCGCGTCGGGCATGCTCGCCAAACAACTGATCCTCTGGCGGGTTGGCGACGGCGCCGGGGGCACGACCTCGGCCTGGAACCGCATCTACGAGGTGGCTTTTGCCTCCTGGGCGGGATCGGTCAACGGGTCGCTGGCCTTTGCCCTGGCCACCGTGCTCTTCTGGTTCGGCGTCGCCTGGGCGCTACATGCCCGCCGCATCTACCTGAAAGTGTAGAGGCGTCCTGAAGTTTCAGAGGTGCCGTAAATGCCCGAAGGATTGTCCCCCCCTCGGCTACTCGGCGTCGGCCTCTCCTGCGGGGGCGCGCTCGGAACCGGTGGAGAGCCGGGGCTGCGGTTTTCCCTTCAGCCGGGCATCGAACTCCCTGCCGTCCAGAAGGCGGGTCAGTGAATTCTGGACATCGTCCAACTGCTCCTCCAGCATGGCCAGACGCCGGTCGGAGAGTTTGGTTGCTTCGGCTTTTTCGTGACCGCGCAGATAGCGATCAATGACGCTTACAACCGGCTTCAGTGCGAAGCGGAGGGTCAGTCCGGCCACCGGAATCAGGACCACCGAGATCCCATGATCGTGGCTACGATCTCGGTAAGATCGATCGGCAGAACATCCATCTGAACAAACCTCCCTCCGCCTCGCACAGCCTGCGCGCTGCCGGGGTACGCCCGGCGGTTTCAGCTCCCTACCGGCGCTCCACGGGAATTGCGACCCGGTAGCCCTCCCAGTGCAGCATCAGGGTGGCCATGTCGGCCGATGCGTCCTCGAAGGTGAAGGTCAGGCGCTCGGTATGATCGCCGGCCGATGCCATTCCGGTTCCCGATCCGACATTGTCCGCCATGACATCGCTGTTGATCGGGATTCCCCAACGCTGGACCTCGGAGTTGAAGTGCAGCTCCCAGCTCATCTCGCCAGGCACCGTATAGAAGGAATAGGAACCGGCGTCGAGCTCTGCACCGCCCACCATGGCCGGGAAGGTGAGGTGGATGGAGCTGGCCTCGTTGGCGCCAGTCCGCCACGGCTGGCCGTAGGGGTGGAAGTCGTCGTTGCCGACGATGTTGCGTCCATTGGCCGAAGGGGCTCCGTAACAGACCTTGACCATGCCGTCGCCGATCATGACCATCGCCGAATCGAGAGGGCTGGGGCGGTCGGCCGGGTTTTCGGTGCGCGCCCAGCAGCTCTGCGCGTCCAGCGCCGACGGAGTTGCGAAAAGGGCGAAGGCCAGGGCGGCACCGGTGAGAATTCCATTCTTCTTCATCGGGGGTGTTCTCCAACTGTGGTTTGAAGGGTGTCCTGCAGAATGTTCTGCGTGAACGGACAATCAATCTGTCAACAAATCGGGGTTGCGTCCAGTCTGTCTGCGGGTTCCGATGTCGTTATTTAACGTATGCGCGGGATCGTCGGCGAGGCCGTGGCAGTGCGTTGCCCGGTCCACTCAGCCGGGTTTCCGGGCGGTGTCCAGGGGATCCCCGTATTTCCCTGGAACCTCGGCCGGGGTGGGGTGTAGCAGAGTTCCGAACCCGTGATCTCCTGTCTGTCGGAACCCATCCGCTCTCCGGGAATCCTCCCGGCGCGGCAACCCATCTGCGGATGGGTGTCGGCTTTCCGATCACGCCCTGTCATCCTTCGCACCCCACCCCTTACCTTGACCGCCCGGATTCCAAAACAATACATTACGCGGTCTCATCGCCCGATGATTCAACGATGAGTCCCTGTGGCGGCGTCGGCAGTCCGGTCCGTTGATTCGTCCGTCTGCGCTCTGCAGGGGTTCGGAGCGTTGTTGGCAACCCCCATTCCGTCGAGAAAAAAAACGGAGAAAGAGGAACATGAGGAGTCGGCTACGGAACGGAAATCCAATCCGGGGACTGCTTGCCCTGACCGCAATCGCGGTGGCGGGCGTCCCCTTCCTCGCAGAGCGGGCGCATGCCCAGAATGCGGAACCCCTCGCCGTGATGGTGACCAACCTCCGGCCGCTCGAAGACGCCAACAAGCGCTTTGGGCGCAACCTGGCCAAGGAGCTGCGGGACCTCATCAAGGCGACCCCCGGGTATGAACCGCTCGACGAAAAGGTCGTTCGCGACGCGGCCCGGCAGTACGACATCGAATACGATGAACTCGACTGCATCCAGTCGCTGCAGATGGCCTCGCTGGTCGGCGCGCAGGTCGTCTTCTGTGGAAACTCCACCGAAAACCGCGACGATCGCACCTTCACTCTCTCGGGGGTGCAGTTCGCCGAGCCTGGGGGCACCAGCTTCGCGATCGCCGACCGCACCTGGGACCGCGATCATGCCGAAGAGGCTGCGCAGGCGATTTCGGTCGAGTTCAATGTCTTTCTGGACATGAATCGCGCGTCGATGTTCTGCGGCCAGTACTTCGAATCCGGTGACTGGGATGCATCGGAGGAGAACTGCCTGGGCGTGCTCGAGATGAGCCCGGATCATGTCCAGGCCCGCTTCATCTACGCCAATGTTCTGAAGGAAAAGAGCATGTTCGAGGAGTCCTACGCCGAGACGAAGCGGGTGATGGAGCTGGATCCGCTCCACGAGCAGGCGCTGCAGTTGGCGGGCTTCCTGGCAGCCTCTCTGGGCCGCAACGACGAATCGCTCGAGTACTACAAGCAGTTTCTGGTTCTGAATCCGGGGAATGCGCAGGTCCGCATGAGGATTGCCTACGATGCGGCCCAGGCGGGCAATCCCGAGGGCGCGCTGCTCCTGGCCGAAGAGGGATTGGAGCTTGAGCCGGACAATGTCGATCTTCTGCTTCAGCATGCATCCTTTGCCACCGCCGCGGCCCAGAACCGCGAGGCCGCCATGCAGCCCGGCGAGGAGATGTCGATGGAGACGGCGGAGTTCTACCGCAAGGCTCAACAGTCCTACCAGAGGGCGTATGCGGAGCGCGGGATCGAGATGGAGGTCGGGCATCTGCGGAACATGATCGCGATCGACAAGGAGCTGGGTCAGATCGATGCAGCGATCGACAAGGCCACCCGGTTCCTGGAGACGCACGATTCCGAGACGCAGCTCTGGTCGATATACGCCGACCTTCTGAATGAGGCCGGTCGTCTGGACGATGCCCTGGCGGCGCTGGATGAAACGCTGGCGCGCGATCCCGAATACCAGAACATCCATGGCCGTCGCGGCTTCTGGCTGATCTCGGCGGGGCGTCCGGAAGATGCGATCCCCTTCCTGCAGCAGGCCATCGAGAGCGGAGAGCGTTCCGCCGCCCAGGTCTCGCAGCAACTCTTTGCCGAGGCAGTCAATAACGGGATCAATACGACCCCTTCGGATCTGGGCTACGCCCGACGGCTCCTCGCGCTGGGACGGACCTTCGAGGATCAGCTTTCAGACGAGGCGACCGCCCCCCTGGATTTCTGGGAGGGGTACGCGATCTACCAGGGTTCGGATGCGGCCTACAAGTCTCTGGACACCTCGAACCGGCAGGCTTCGGTGGCGCTGGCGGAGCGGCTTCTGCCGGATCTGAGGCGGGCGGGCAGGCTCTTTGCGCTTCCCCGCGTTTCGGTCTATACCAACACCCTTTCCGGGGTGGATCTCCAGGTCTTCCGCGATGCGACGCAGCAGTACATCGAGATCATGGAGAGGATGATCGAGCGCGGTTCCTGACGTCCGAACCGGACTGACCGTTCCTCTTCGGTCACAGGGGGGCGCTGCGGGAGGAAGGTCGACTCCCCGCGGCGTCCCCTTTTTTCTTGTGGGTCGGCAGGGCGCTTTCGGCCCGGCTTCCTTTCTGGGCGCAAGAAGTTCGGCCCCACCGGTGCGGCGCCCCTGTCGCGCCACCTCTTCGCCCCGGTGCCTTCGCCTCTTCTGCATCCGTGCCCGGCGGTTGGCGGGGTCATGGCGATTTTGCGGCGGCTGGCTCTCTTCGCATGGCTGCCCGGTGGCCTTCTGCGGACGCCCGCGTCCCCTCGCTGTTGCCGGTGTCCCCTCTCGTGGGCTTCCGGCGTGTTCCCACCCCGCTGCCGGGGCTTTTCCGCGCTGATTTTCCCTCTCCGGTAGAGGCGGCTTCGATCCGGAATGTTGCGAAACGGGAGCCGAGTGTATTACTGTGGGGGATTGTGGGATGAAATGGGATGGAGAACCATGTCCGGATTTCTCGGCCGACACGAATGCCAGATCGACTCGAAAGGAAGGGTGAGCTTCCCCTCGCCCTTCCGGCGCACCGTCACGTCCGGGCCCCTGGTCGTGTTGCAGTGGCAATCCAGTCATCTGGATCTCTTTCCGGCCGAAAGCTGGCAGGAAATCCAGAAGAACCTCCTTGCCTACCGCAGATCGGGGGCCATGGGCGCGGCCTATGTCCGGCGGATTGCCGCAAGCGCCGTGGAGGTGGAGCCCGACGCACACGGACGGATTCGGTTGCCGACCTGGTTGCGCGAGGCGGTGGGGCTGGAGGAGGCGGTGCTCTTCGTGGGCGCCCTGGACCGGATCGAGCTCTGGGATCCCGCATCCTTCGATGCGCTTCCGCCACCGGAAGGAGAGAGCGATGAATTCGCCCGGCAGATCTTCGGTTAGCGCTTCGTGGAGGATGGCGAGTGTGCACCGGGAGCGACGCAGCAGCGCCCGCATGCCACCCGACCCCGCTCCGGGAGCCGGCAGGAAGGCGGAGCCACCGATGCGTGAGCCGACCTTTCATCGTCCCGTTCTGGTCGAGGAGGTTCTGCGCTATCTGGTTGGCCGCGAAGATCGGCCCAACGAGGGCCAGGAGGGCGAAGCGCTCTACCTCGATGGCACGATCGGGGGCGGCGGTCATGCGGCGGCCATCCTGGAGCACTGCCCGCGCTGCCATGTGGTGGGGCTGGATCGCGACCCGGAGGCGCTCGCTGCGGCCCGGTCCCGCCTTGCCTCGCTGGCCGGGCGGGTGCGTCTGCGACAGCTCTCCTTTGCCGGGATCGGCGAAGATCCGGAGCTGCAGGAGGTGCGACTGGCCGGGGCGCTTCTGGATCTGGGCGTGAGTTCGCGGCAGTTGGACAGCGATGTGCGCGGCTTCACCTTCCGCCGGGGGGCCGCGCTGGATATGCGCATGGATTCCGGGGCGGCGCTGACGGCGGCACGCTTTCTGAACCGGGCCACCCGGGCCGAGTTGGCGGACTCTCTTCGCGATGGACAGGCTCCGCGCCCGGCGGCGATCGCGGCCCGCATTGTGCAGCGTCGGGCCGGGGGGCCTCTGCGGACGAGCGACGATCTGGTGGCCGTGCTGGAGTCGGTTCTCGCCCGCCGCTCCACCCATGCCGAGAAGGCGCGGCTCTTTCAGGCGCTGCGGATTCGCATCAACGACGAGATCGGAGCGTTGCGCGCGGCGCTTCCGGCGATCCGCGACCTGCTCCATCCTGGCGCGACGATCGTGGTGATCGCCTATCACTCGCTCGAAGACCGCGAGGTGAAGCACGCCTTTCGGGCATGGAGCAACCCCGCGCAGGGCCTTCCCCCACGGCTTCCCCTTCCGGCTGCTTCGCTGAGGCCGCTGGGACAGGTGCTGACCCGGAAGCCGGTGACTGCCGGAGCGGCCGAGATGAAGAACAACCCCCGTGCCCGACCGGCCCGGCTGCGTGCATGGAGGAGGGCGGCATGACCCGGAAACGGATCGTGGGATTCGCCCTTCTGGCCGCGGTGGTGCTGCTGGGTGCGCTTACGGTTGTGGTCTGGCGCCAATCGGAGGCCCGCGCGGTCATGGCCGAGCTGGATGCGACCCTGCGCCGGATTGACGAGGTCGGCGCGATGCGGGGGGAGCTGGTGCGCCAACTGGCCGCGATGGAGGCAAGGCCATGGGTGGAGGAGGAGGCAGGGCAGCGGTTGGGAATGCGTCCGCCGGAGGAAGATGAAATCGTCATCATCGCGGCGGAGAGCCCATGATGCGCGAGCGCCAGAGAGGGGCGTGGCAGGACCGGATTCGCACCCGGCGGGGCGTTCTGCTCCTCGGCTGGATCTTTGCAGCTGCGGCCGTCACGATGCGCCTGGTCGAGGTTCAGTTTGTGGAGCGCCAGGCCTGGGTGGAGGATGCGCGCCGGCAGCACCGTCTGACGCGCGAGATCCCCGCTCCGCGCGGCCGCATTCTCGAACGGGGCGGCAGTGAGCTTGCGGTCAGTCACTGGCAGGTGCGGGTGGCGATCGCGCCGCACGAGATCGAGGACACGCAGGAAGTTGCGACTGCGCTGGATACGCACCTGGGTGCTTCGATTCCCGCTTTGCAGGGCGAAGAAGGGGGCTGGCACTTTGTGCCGGGGCGCTTCTCGTTCAGCGAGGTGGCGTCGCTCCGCACTCTGCGCGGCGTCCACCTGGAGGCCGAGCTGCGCCGTCTCTATCCGCGCAACGGCCTGGCGCGGGGCGTGCTCGGCGCAGTGATCGATGGCGTGGGCGCGGGCGGGATCGAGCAGTCCATGGATTCGGTTCTGGCGGGGCGCAGTGGGCGCGAGGTGGTGGGGCGCGACAACGAGGGCCGTCCGATTCCGGGGCAAACGCTCACCCTGACGGCGCCGACGACCGGGCGCGATGTGGTTCTGACGATCGATCAGGATTTGCAGACCATCTCGGAGGATGCGCTGCGCGACGCCTTGGAGAAGACGGGCGCGCGGGGCGGCGATCTGATCATCACCGATCCCCACACCGGCGAGATCCTGGCGATGACCTCGGCCACGCACGACTTCCGCCCGACGCTCTCGGCGGTGCACACCTCGTTCGAGCCCGGCTCCACAATCAAGCCATTCACCACGGCCACCCTTCTGCGCCATGGACTGGCCGCGCTGACCGATTCGGTCGATACCCGCGAGGGATGGTGGAGTGTCAATGGCCGCGTCATCACCGACCTCGGCACCGAGGGGTGGCTGACGCTGCACGAGGTGGTTCGCAGCTCGTCCAATGTCGGAATGGCGCGCTTTGCCGAGCGTCTTTCGCCGGGACAGCAGTACACCGCTCTGCGCGATTTTGGCTTCGGCACCCGGACCGGGGTTCTCCTGCCAGCGGAATCCTCGGGGACTCTGCGTCTGCCCCGGGAGTGGTCGGCGACCTCGGCGCACTCGCTTTCCTACGGCTACGAAATTGCCGTGACGCCGCTGCAGATGGCGATGGCCTACGGCGCGCTTGCCAATGGCGGCCTTCTGATGGAGCCTCGCATTGTCCGCGAGATTCGGGGTGCTGGGGGCGATCCGGAGCGCTATGGGCAGCCGCGCGTGATTCGTCGGGTGGTTCCCGAACGGGTGACCGAGGCGCTGACCCCGGTGCTGGTCGATGTGGTGGAGCAGGGCACGGGCAGCCGGGCGCGGCTGTCGTCCTTTGCGGTGGCCGGCAAGAGCGGGACTGCGCGCGCAACCGGCAGCGATGGTGCCTACGAGCGGGGCGCCTACTATGCTTCCTTCGGAGCGTGGTTCCCGGCCGACGATCCCCAGCTTCTCTTCTTTGTGCGCCTGGACCGGCCCGAGGGCACCTACTACGGTGGCGAATCGGCGGCTCCGGTGACCCGCTCGACCCTGCAAAGTCTGCTCTCGGCGACCCGGATTCCGATCGATCGCAGCAAGCTCGCACAGGCGCGCCGGGATAATCTGCCGACTATCCCCTCAACCCGGCCGCTGGCCAGCTTCGCCTCGCTCGATCTGACCGATGCGGGCACCGTGTCTCTTCCCGCTTCCGGGGTTTCGTCGCCGGTGTCGGTGCAGCGGCCTTCAGTGGGGTCCGGTCGTCTCCTGGTTCTGCCGGATCTGCGGGGTGTGCCCATGCGGGTGGCGCTGAGGCGTCTGCACAAGATGGGGCTGCGTGTCCGCGCCGAGGGCGGAGGACTGGTGCGCGAGGTGACTCCGGCAGAGGGGACAGAGCTCACAGCGGGCGACACCGTCCGGGTGGCGGGAGGAGGATGACCGTGAATCTGGGCCAGGTGATGGATGCACTGAATGAGGCCGGGGTGCGGGCGATCCCGCCGCTGCCGAATCCTGCGACTCTTGCCCGGGTGCAGATCTCGGGTGTGCGGAGCGATTCGCGCGCGGTGCGCCCGGGCGACCTCTTCGTGGCCTGGCGGGGTGAGGCCCACGATGCCCACGACCACCTCGGCGCGGCGACCGCAGCGGGTGCGGCGGCGGCCCTTGTGGAGCGGCGGACCGGACCTGCGGAGCTGCCGCGCGTTCAGGTGGACAATGCGCGTCTGGCTGCTGCGGCAGCGGCGGATTTTGTGGCTGGATCGCCCTCGCGCGCCCTGCGGCTGGTCGGCATTACCGGAACCAATGGCAAGACCACAACCGCACTTCTGCTGCGCGGTCTCCTGGCCGGCGACGGTCCCGCAGCGGCGCTCGGAACCCTGGGCGTGGTGGATACAGAGGGGGAGGTGCGCCCCGGCACCGCCAGCCTGACCACACCGGGCGCGGCCGAGATTTCGGACCGGTTGGCCGCGCTGGTTGACCAGGGGGTGGAGAGCGCGGTTCTCGAGAGCTCGTCGCATGCGCTCGACCAGCTTCGTCTGGATGGCCTGCGCTTCGACGTCATGGCCTTCACCAACCTCACCCGCGATCACCTTGATTACCACGGCAGCACCGAGCGCTATCTGGCGGCCAAGTCGCATCTGCTCTCGCTGGGCAAGCCGGGCGCGGTGGCGGTGATCAATGCCGACGATCCTGCATGGACGGCTCTTCGTCCCCCGGGATCGGTGCTCTCGTACGGCCTTGCCGAGGGTGCCGCAGTGACCGCCGCAGAGGTTGAGCTGACCCGTCGCGATTCCCGCTTTGTGCTTGTGGCCGATGGGCAGCGCGTGCCGGTGCGCTTTCCCCTGCCGGGCTCCTTCAACATTGCCAACGCCCTCTGCGCCGCCGCCTGCGCTCTTGCCCTGGGGCAGGATGTGGAGAGTGTGGCGAAGGGGCTTGCGAATGCCCGTCCGGTTCCCGGCCGCCTTGAGCGTCTGGTTCGGCACCCCTTCGATGTCCTGGTGGATTTCGCCCACACCCCCGACGCTCTCGATCAGGTTCTGCAGACGCTGCGCCCCCTGGTTCCCGGCCGGCTGATTGTGGTGTTCGGCGCCGGGGGCGATCGCGATTCCACCAAGCGGCCGCGCATGGGCGAAGCCGTGGCGCGCCATGCCGATCTTGCCGTCGTGACCTCGGACAATCCGCGCACCGAGGATCCATCGGCGATCGTGGCCCAGGTGGCCGCCGGAATCACCGGAATGGAGGCAGCGACGCGGCGGGCGGTGAAGGTCGAGATCGTGGACCGGGCCGAGGCCATTGTCTGGGCGCTCGACCATGCGCGACCGGGCGATCTGGTGCTGCTGGCGGGCAAGGGACACGAGGAATGCCAGATTGTGGGCGCCGAGCGCCGTCCCTTCAGCGAGCGCGCAATTGTGCAGAGCCATCTGGCAGAGGGAGACCGACTGTGAGTGGCTTTGCGTGGACCGATCACGAGGTGCGGCAAGCCCTGGGGCTGGGCGCTGGCGAGCGGGCGGTGCGCTACCGCGGAATCTCGACCGATACGCGCACCCTCCGGCCCGGCCACCTCTTCGTTGCGCTCGTCGGCGACCGCTTTGACGGCCACGCCTTTGTGGGCGAGGCGATTGCGGCCGGCTGCACGGGGATTGTGGTTCGGGACGCGCCCCGGGATCCGGCGGTGGCCTGCTACCCGGTTGCCGACACACTGCAGGCGCTGGGCGATCTGGCCCGGCACCGCCGCCGCCACATGGCGGGTCCGGTCGTTGCGATCACCGGATCGGCGGGCAAGACCACCACAAAGGAGTTGATTGCAGTCGCCCTGGCCGCAGAGTTCCGGGTTCACGCCACCGAGGCCAATCTCAACAACAGGGTCGGAGTGCCTCTCACCATCCTGGCGCAGCCGGCCGACAGCTCGGCGCTGGTGCTGGAGATGGGCACCAATGCACCGGGCGAGATTGCCGAGCTGACACGGATCGCCGAGCCCACCGTGGCTGTGCTGACCAACGTATCGGAGACCCACATTGAGCGGCTGGGCGATCTGGCGGGGGTGCTGACCGAAAAGCTTGATCTGCTGCGCGGCCTGGCCGGGGGTGGCAGGGCGATTGTGGGCGACGAACCGCCGGAGCTGGCGCGGGCAGCGCGCCGGATCGATCCCGGGGTGGCGGTGAGTGGTTGGTCGGAGCGCGCCGATCCCGCCTTCCGCATCGGCGACGCCGAGCTTCGCGGCGATGGCAGCTACGCCTTTGCCTGGGGTGCCCACCGGGTCACGCTGCGGATTCCCGGAGCCCACAACGCGGCCAATGCGGTGCAGGCGCTGGCCGTGGCGAGGATGCTGGGCGTGGACGATGCGGCGGCGGCAGCAGGTGTGTCGGGGGTGGGGCCTGCGCCGATGCGGGGCGAGGTGCGCCGGCTGGGGGGGCGGACCCTGATCATGGACTGCTATAACGCCAACGCGGCCGGGACGCTGGCAGCCATTCGGACCCTCGAGGAGATGGAGGCGCCGGGCCGCCGGGTGGCCGTGCTGGGCGAGATGCTCGAGCTCGGCGAGCGCTCTGCGGCGATCCACTCCGAGACGCTATCGCGGATTCTGCGCTCGGAGATCGACCGCTTCATCCTGACCGGCACCTTTGCCTGCGCCGCGCGCCGATCCTGTCGCGACGACCGGATCCATCTGGCCGACGATATCGACGACCTCGCGGCCCGGCTTCCGGAGCTGACCCGTTCCGGCGACACCATCCTCTTCAAGGCGTCGCGCGGCGTTCGTCTCGAGCGCGCCCTGGATGCGCTGGAGGTCCGCTGATGCTGCCCCTGATCTTCGCCGGCCTCGACGATCTTCATATCGTTTTCAATCTCTTCAATTACCTCACCGTGCGTTCGGCGGGGGCCATGGCAACGGCCCTGGTCGCCACTCTTCTGCTTGGGCGTCCGTTTATTTCCGCCATGCGGCGATGGGGAATTGTCGATGCCCCACGCAACGCCCTGGACAAGGACGAGGCCGCGGGTCGCAAGGCCAACATGGGCGGACTTCTTGTTGTGGGAGTTGCGGTGATTGCCACCCTCGCCTGGGCGGAACCCGGCAATCCCCATGTTGTGATTGCCCTGGTGGCGACGCTCTGGATGGGAACGATCGGATTTCTCGACGACTACCTCAAGGTTGTGCGTTCATCGCCGCGCGGACTGGTCGAGAGATGGAAGTGGACCGGATCTCTTGCGCTGGGGCTGGGGCTCGGGTGCTATCTGATCTTCTGGGGTCCGTCTTCGCTCGAGGGTGCGACCACAACCAATCTTCCGCTCTTCGACGAGTGGATGTTGCTCTTCCATCCCGTTCCCTATGTGCTTTGGGTGACTGTTGTGCTCACCGGCACAACCCACTCGGTCAACCTGACCGATGGCCTGGATGGGCTGGCGCCCGGCCTTGCGGCGATCGCCATGGGAACCATTGCCGTCTTTGCCTATCTGATCGGGCGGGTGGACACCTCGGCCTACCTGGGTCTGCTCTATGTGCCCGGTGCAGGCGAGCTGTCCGTTTTTGCGGGCGCCATGACTGGTGCGGCGCTCGGCTTCCTGTGGTTTAATGCACAACCTGCCCGCGTGATTATGGGCGATACCGGATCGCTGGCGCTCGGAGGCGCGCTCGGGGCGATTGCAATTCTGCTCAAGGCCGAACTCCTCCTGGTGGCGGTCGGAGGCGTATTTGTCGCCGAAGCGGCTTCGGTGATCGTGCAAACGCGGTGGTTCAGATATACAAAGTGGCGGTATGGCGAAGGTCGGCGGGTCTTCAGGTGTGCCCCCATTCATCACCACTTCCAGATGGTCGGATGGAAGAACGAACAGATCGTGGTCCGCTTCTGGATCCTTGGAATTCTCTGCGCAATGGCGGGCTTCGCAACCCTCAAGCTGCGCTAGACCCCGAAGTCGAAAGGCGTGAAGGCAAAACCGAACACCATAGCAATCATCGGGCTGGGGACGAGCGGCGACGCGGCCGCGCGCCTGGCCCTTGCAAAGGGAGCAGATGTACATGTCTCGGACGACAGAAACAATGACGCAACTTCAGCCCGTGGTGCAATCCTGCGCCGAATGGGCGCCGACGTACAACTCGACGGCCATGACGCAGAGGCGATCGCCTGCGCCGGAACCATCGTCGTCAGCCCGGGAATCCCCCCCACACACACTCTCTTCGCCTCCCTGCGCGCGCGGGGCGTCGATTGGATATCGGAACCTGAGTTCGCCGGTCGGTTCCTTGGCATGCCACTGACGATCGTGACCGGAACGAACGGCAAGACGACCACCGCCGCGCTGACGGCGCACCTGCTGATGGCGGCGGGTGTGAAGACGGCTCTGGGCGGCAATATCGGCGGGGGACTGGGACCTCCGGCCTCGACTCTGGCGCTGCTGGAGCCCGCGCCCGAGCGGGTTGTTCTCGAGCTTTCGTCCTTTCAGCTTGCCGACACGCGCGCGCTGACCCCCGATGTGGGCGTCATGACCAATCTGGGCGTCGATCATATGGACCGCTACCCGAACCTGGCCGCCTACCATCGCGACAAGCGGCGGCTCTTTGAGGCGGGTGTGGCGCAGACGACCTGGGTGCTGAATGGCGACGATCCGGCGGTGCTTGCCATGGCCGAGGGGGTTCCCGGCCGCCCGCTGCACTTTTCGCTGGCCAGGGAGAGGCGCCCAGGGGCCTGGCTCGGGGCTGACGGCATGTATCTGGCGTCAGAGGCCGATGAGGAACCGGTCCGTGTGGGCGAAGTCGCTGCGTTGCCGCTTTTGGGACGCCACAACATTGCCAATACGCTGGCTGCGCTCCTGGCGGCGACCTCGACATCGGAGGCGGTCCGCACCATGGTCGCCGAGGAGGGGGTTGCCCCTGCGCTCAGCTCCTTTCCGTCTCTGCCGCATCGGCTCGAAGCGGTGGGGACGGTCGCCGGGGTGAGGTGGGTGAATGACTCGAAGGCCACCAATCTGGGAGCCGCACGCAGCGCGATCGAGAGCCTGGATGGCCCCCTGGTGCTCCTGCTCGGCGGTACCGACAAGGGAGAGGATTTTCGTGAGCTGGTGGCCGTGGCAGGGAAAAAGATGCGCGCCGCCGTGGTCTTTGGCGCGGCCGGAGAGCGGGTGGAGCGCGAGCTGGCTCCCGTCGCCACATTCCCGGTCAGACGCATTGTGGGGGATTTTGCCGAAATCGTTGCGGCCGGACAGAAGTTGGCGCGACCGGGCGATACCCTTCTCCTTGCGCCGGCCTGCTCCAGCTTCGACATGTTCGCCAACTATATCGAGCGTGGCGATACCTTCCGCCGCCTGGCGCGCGTTCGACATTTTCCAGGGGTGCAGAGCACCGATGAGGCCTGAGCGTGTGGCTTCCCCGGCAGAGCGCCCCCGCGGCCCGGACTCCCTCCGCCTGCGGATCGGTTTGGACGGGCACCCGGCGCGGGCCGTTCCCGTGGGGATCCGTGCATGATGACGCTCCGGCGACGGCGGTCCCGCCCCGTACCCTGGACGCCCGACGTTCATGTCTCGCGCCCCGAGGGCCGGCTTCCCCACGGCTGGGAGGCGGCTGCCCTGGCGACGCTTGTCTTCATTCTCATGGCCTTCGGGCTGGTCACCCTGCACAGCGCCAGCTCGGTGATGGCGAGCCAGGGCAATCTTCCCCACTATCACTACGTAAGCCGTCAGGCGATCGGCGGTCTTCTGGGGCTCGTCGTGATGGTGGCGATGGCCTGCGTTCCGACTTCCCTCTGGAATCGCTACGCAAAACCGCTTTTGGTGATCTCGATCGTTCTGCTGGTCATGGTCGTGACGCCCGGCATCGGGACCGATCCCGTCAATGGCGCGCGCCGCTGGCTGGATTTCGGCGTTCGCTTTCAGCCCTCCGACCCGGCCAAGTTGGCGATCGCGATCTGGACGGCCTCGGCGGCGGCACGCAAGCAGGATCAACTGCACACGCTGAGCCGCGGATTCCCCCCTTTCCTGGTCATATGGGCGATTGTCGTCGGACTTCTGGTTCTGGAACCCGACATCTCGACGGCAGTGCTGATTGTGGCGCTGGGCGCCTCAATCCTCTTCGCCGCCGGCGCCCGCCTGAGTCACTTCGGGCTGCTCGGTTTCGCCGCCATACCGGTCGCCGTTGTCCTCTTCACCTCGGGGTACCGCCGAAATCGCTGGGGAACGCTCCTTCTGAACCCCGGATCGGTGCCGGAGGGAGGCGCCTATCAGAGCTATCAGAGCCTGCTCGCGATCGGGTCGGGTGGGGTCACCGGGGCAGGGTTCGGTCAGGGGCAGCAGAAGTTCGGATTCCTTCCCGAAGCGCACAACGATTTCATCTTTGCCATGATCGGCGAGGAGTGGGGACTGGTCGGCACACTGGCGGTTCTTGGCTGTTTTGTGGCCATTGTGGCCATCGGATTTCGCATATCGCGGCAGGCCGCAAACCTCTTTGGACAGCTTTTGGCGGTGGGACTTGCATCACTGATCGGGCTTCAGGTCTTTCTGCATATTGGCGTGGGACTCGGCATGGTGCCGGCCACCGGACTTTCACTTCCTCTGATCTCCTACGGGCGAAGCAACCTGATCACAATATTGGCGGCGGCCGGCATTCTCATGGCAGTGGCGCGCGAAGGCTCGGCGAAGGAAAGCCAGGTGCGCGTGCCCGCAGGAGTTCCACAGACATGACGGCCAATCCGCCGACCTCCAGGGGCGCATTGCGGCATAGGCGCAAGGGCAATGATGTACAGGTTGTCTTTTCGGGTGGAGGAACGGCGGGTCACTTTCATCCGGCGCGCAATATTGCCGAAGCGCTGGGCGATATTGTGCCCGGTGCAAAGCCCTGGTTTATTGGGTGCGAGGGACGCATTGAGGCCCGCGAGCTCCCCGCATTGGGATATGATTACCGACTTTTGCCGGTTGCCGGTCTCAGCACTTTGCGCAGCAGCGGACCGCTGGCGGCCACGATCGCGAATCTGCGTGCGCTGGCGCTCCTTGCGCTTGCCGTATGCCGGCTTCTGCCCGAATTGCACAAACGCGCGGTGCAGGCGGCGGTTCTGACCGGGGGATATGCCTGTGCGCCTGCAGGAATTGCAGCGCGCATTCTGGGAATTCCGGTTGTATTGCAGGAACAGAATACGCACCCCGGCCGCACAACGCGATTGCTCGCGCGCTGGGCCCGGCAAATTCATGTTGCCAGTCCGGAGGCCCGCAACGCACTGCCCACAACGGTGCAAAACCGGGTGCACGACAGCGGCAATCCCATTTTGCCTCTTCCCCCGGTCCCGGCCCCGGCTGCGGCCCGACGCGCACTCGACCTGCCCGTGCACGGCTCCGTGGTGCTGGTGGTGGGGGGCAGCCAGGGGGCGCGCGGTCTCAATCGGGCGGTTCTGGAGGTCCTCCGCGAGGGCCTCCCCACCGACGATCACTTTGTCTTCTGGATTACCGGTCCCGGCCACCACGACGCTGTTGTCGAGATGCTGGGTCGCTCTGCGGGACGGAGCTTTCGCGCGGTTCCCTGGCTTGATCCCGCCGCCATGTACCAGGCGCTGGCCGCCGCCGATCTGGTGGTTTCGCGCGCCGGCGCCATGGCCACCTCGGAGTTTCTGGCGTGGGGACTGCCCGCCATTCTGGTGCCGTTGCCGACCGCGGCCGCCGATCATCAGACGGTCAATGCGCGTGCGCTCGAGGCCGCCGGGGCCGCACTGCATCTTCCCGAAGCCGATCCTGCGGGGCGTCCTATGACCGGTGCGGAGCTCTGGCGCGAGGTCGGCGCTCTTCTTGCCGATTCCGACCGCCTGGCCGCGATGGCGCGCAGTGCCCGTACAAGGTCCCGCCCCGATGCCGCGCGCACCATTGCCGCGGCGGTTGCGGAGCTGCTCGCATGAATGCGCCCGCCCGTCTCCGCGACCTCGCCACCCGGGGCACCGTGCACTTCATGGGAATCGGAGGTGCGGGAATGGCGCCCCTTGCCCGGATGCTGCACCGGGATGGCGTTCGGGTCACCGGCTGCGATCTGCACGAATCGCGTGCCATGCGCGCCCTTGCCGAGCTGGGCATTCCCTGCTTCAGGGGACACGACCCCGCCCATCTGCAGGGCGCCGCTCTGCTGGTCTTCACGGCGGCGATCCCCGACGATCATCCCGAACTGGAGGCCGCCCGCGATCTGGGAATTCCCGCCCTGACCCGCGCCCGCGCGCTCGGCCAGTGGATTGACGAAGGGCGCGTTGTGGCGATTGCGGGCACGCATGGCAAAACCACAACAACGGCCATGACAACCACAATTCTGGAGGCCGGCGGGCTCGATCCGACCGGGGTGGTGGGGGGCGAGGTCGAGGCGTGGGGAGGCAATCTGCGCCCCGGCGACTCCGAACTCTTTGTGGTCGAGGCCGACGAGTACGATCGCTCCTTCCTCGAACTCAACCCCTCCATTGCCGCCATCACCAACCTGGAGGCCGACCACCTCGACATCTACGGCACCCTGGCCGGGGTCCGCGCCGCCTTCGCCGACTTCGTGGGCCGCCTTGCCCCCGATGGCGTGCTCTGGGTCTGTGGCGACGATTCCGGTGCGGCCGCCGCCGGGGTGCGGGCAGGAGAGCGCACGCGCAGCTACGGTCTGGCGGCGGGTGCGCAGCTACGTGCCGTCGATCTTCGCAGCGACGACCGGGGCTCCCGCTTTGACATTGTGGCCGCCGGCGTTCGTGCGGGCCGCTTCCGGATCGCGGCGCCGGGCCTTCACAATGTGCGCAACGCCCTAGCGGCCGTGGGGGTGGCGCGCACCCTGGGGGTTGCGTGGGGGGCCGTGCGCGAGGGGCTGGACGCCTTCCGGGGGGTTGCGCGCCGCTACGATCTGCTGGGCAGCGCAAGAGGGGTGCAGGTCGTGGATGACTACGCACACCACCCGACCGAGATCGCCGCAACGCTGAGCGCGGCCCGCGCGACCGATCCCCGGGGGCGGCTGGTGGCGGTTTTTCAGCCTCATCTCTTTACGCGCACCCGCGATTTTCACCGCGACTTCGCCCGGGCGCTCGAAGCGGCCGACCGGATCTGGGTGACCGATATCTATCCTGCGCGCGAGGCGCCGATTCCGGGCGTGACCGGCGAGATGATCGCAACGGCGGTCCAGGGCGGGTCGGCCCGCGTGACCTACCACCCGGAGCTGGACACCCTGGCCGATGCGCTGGCTGCCGACTTGAACGCGGGAGACCTCTGCGTGCTGATGGGGGCCGGGTCGATTGAGACAACCGGGCCGCAGCTGCTCTCGACTCTGCGCGAGGGGGCTGCCGGGCAGGGGGGGGGCGGACGATGAGGGTGGTGATCGTGGTTCTGAGTGTGGTGGTGGGGGCTCTCCTCTTTGCCTGGCTCCCGATTCGCGAAGTGACGCGACGCTCGACCGAGGAAGCGGCGGCATCCGCAGCGCTGCCGCAGGGACCGGTTCCGGTTGCGCTGGTTGCGCTGCCGGTGGCGACCCCGGTGGACCGCCGCGGCGACGAGCTGGCGATTGATCCCGCCCGGGATCCCCTGGATCTTCCCCTGCTGCGGGTCATGAGCGCACGCACCGAGGCCCTCTGGGGCCGCCGCATTCTGGCGCGCGATCTGGGCACGATCGCGGAAGTCGCTCCCGAGGTCTTCGCCGTTCTCTCGGAGGCACGCATCGATGATCGCGAGGCCGTTCTCCTCCTGGGCGATGTCCAGCACCGTATCCGCTACCGCCCCCCCATGCGCGGAAGCCGTCTGCGCGCCGCGATCGTGGCGCTGAACGATGCCATTGCGCGCCAGAGCGACCGGATCCCGAGCGAGGTCGATCTCCGCTTTGCGGAGCAGGTTGTGGTGAGGTCCCGATGAAATCGGCTCTGATCTGCGGCCTTGATGTCGGGTCCACCCATACCCGGGCGATCATCGGCGAATACGCACACGAGTTGCGCCGCCCCGTTCTGCAGGTCGTGGGCGTCGGCTCGGCGGTCACCGAGGGGGTTCGCAAGGATGTCATCACCGACCTCGACGCGGCCACCGAATCCATTCATGGCGCCATTACCGAGGCCGAGATCGTGGCGGGCACGCGGGTCAACCGGATTCATGTGGGGGTGGCCGGCAATCATATCAGCGTGGAGCACTCCATGGGCATGGTCGTGGTCGGTGGCGCCGAGGTCGGCCCCGAGTCGATCCGCCAGGTCAACGAGGTGGCGCGCGCCGTGTCCCTTCCGCAGGATCGCGAAATTCTGCACGCCATTCCCCAGCAGTACCGCCTCGACAATCAGCGGGGAATCCACGATCCGGCGGGCATGTTCGGCAACCGGCTGGAGGTTGAGCTCTGCCTGGTGACGGCGTCGAAGGTGCTCGCCGGCAATCTGGCGCGGGCGGTGGAGCGCGCGGGCTACAGCGTTCAGGCGAGGGTGCTGAAGCCCCTTGCCTCGGCGCGGGCGGTGCTGGCCGAAGACGAAAAGGAGCTGGGCGCGGTTCTGGTGGATATGGGCGGATCCGCCACCGGGGTCGCGCTCTACTACGAGGGCCGCGCGATCGATCTCATGGTCTTTCCCTTCGGCGGCTCGGCCATCACGAGCGACCTGATTCGCGAACTCTCCGTTCCCTTTGCCGTGGCTCGCCGTATCAAGGAGGACCATGGAGTGGCGCATGCCAGCGCAGTCGAGCCCTCCGAACAGATCCGCATCCGCACTCCGGGCGGCAGCGACTCCGAGTGGTCGCGCGAACAGGTTGCCAACGTGATCGAACGCAGATTGCGCAGCATGTTCCGCGAGATCGCCCATCGCCTGAGCAAGAACTGCGATCCGGCCATGCTGGGCGCGGGGGTGGTGCTCACTGGCGGGGTGGCCGCGACTCCGGGCATCAGTGAGCTGGCCGGGCAATGCCTCGGCGTTGGGACCCGCATCGGGGTTCCCGGCGAGGGGTTTCGGGGAATGACCGATCCACTGGCACGGGCAGGCTTTGCAGCGGTGGCCGGGTTGGCGCTGCATGGCGCCGATCGCTTCCGCCTGACCGGCGAGGGGGGTACCACCCGCACTTCGGGGCTTGTGACGCGCGTAGGCGCCTGGCTGAGGGAGTTCTTCTGACGCGGGCAGAGCACCCGGACCCGCAGGCGTTGGGGCGACTCCACCCGATGGGAGTTTCCATTTCACCACACTCCGTACTAGAATAGGGATGAAGATCCCGGAGGCAGATGAAGATGTTCGACCTGCAAGACATTCCTCGCCGATCCGCCCTCATGAAGGTCATCGGTGTCGGCGGTGCGGGCGGCAATGCCGTCAACCGCATGATTACCGAGAATCTTGAGGGGGTCGAGTTCGTGTCGGCCAATACCGACGCCCAGGCTCTGATCAATTCGCGCGCCGCGATCTCGATTCAGCTCGGCAAGAGGCTGACCCGCGGACTTGGCGCCGGCGCTCGTCCGGGAATCGGGCGGCAGGCCGTGGCCGAAGACGAGGCGGAGGTGCGCGCAGCTCTCGAGGGTGCCGATCTGGTCTTCGTCGCCGCCGGCATGGGAGGCGGAACGGGAACGGGAGCGGCCCCGATCATTGGCGAGATGGCTCGCGAAATGGGTGCGCTCGTGATTGCCGTGGTTACCCGTCCCTTCTCCTTCGAGGGGCGGAAGCGGATGGCGCAGGCCGATCAGGGGCTGGCCGAGCTGCGGCGCTCCGTGGATACCATGGTGGTGGTGCCCAACGATCGCATCCTCTCGGTGGTCGAGAAGGGCACGACCTTCCAGGATGCCCTCAAGAAGGCCGACGAGGTGCTCCTGCAGGCCACCCAGGGAATCAGCGACCTGATCCGGGTGAATGGCGAGATCAATGTCGATTTTGCCGATGTCCGCACCATCATGACCTCGTGCGGTCCCGCGCTGATGGGCACCGGCATCGGCAGCGGCGAAGACCGCGCGCTGCGTGCGGCGCAGGACGCGATCACCTCTCCGCTCCTGGACAACCTCTCGATCCGGGGTGCGCGGGGGGTTCTGATCAACATCACCGGGGGGGCCGATCTGGCAATCGGCGAGGTCACCGACATCTCGACCCTCATTCAGCGCGAGGCCGGCGACGAGGCCGAGATTATCTTCGGGGCCGTTCAGGATCCGGCGATGGAGGGATCGATTCGCGTCACGCTGATCGCGACCGGATTCGAGGGCATCCGCAACGAAGAGGGCCAGGAGAATGTCATCCGCCCCGCCTTCCGTCCGCGCGTTTCGGTCGACCGGGCGCCCAGGAGGGCCATCGCCGTTGGTGGAGGCGGGGGCGGCTTCGCGCCGAACTCGCTGGGGGCGACCCAGGCCGAACCCATCCCACCGCCCACCCCGGTCCTGCCTCCCTCGGGTCTTCCGGAGGCTCACGGTCCGCGTTCGTCCATCCCCCGCCGTCCATCCCCGTCGCAACCCCGTCGCGTGCCGACACCCGCTGTCCCCGACAAGGCGCGGGTCGCCCCCGCCGCCTCGCGTTCGCTGACCGGCATGTTCAAATTCAGCGAGCTTGAGCTGCCGACCTTCATTCGGAGGACGGAAAGCTGAGTCGCGACCGCGCGAAGATCGTCGTTCTGGCACTTCCGGTCGTTGTCGGCGGCGCGATTGGCCTCCAGTGGGCTGCGAACCCGCCAGATCCCGAGATCGAGATCGAGGGGATCTTCGCCGAGGTGCAGTTCAGCGATGAGGAGCATCGGCTCGGGCGTGGCATGACCCTGGGCGGAGTTCTGGCCGATGCCGGATTGGATGGAAATGCGCAGGCGGATTTTCTGCTCGCCTTTCGCGAATACGAGAGCCCGAGGCGATTGCCGCTCAACACTCGCGTCATGATTCGACGCCAGAGGGAAAGCGACCAGATCGACCGGATTCAGGTTTCCCTGGACCGGGACCGGGAGCTTCTTCTGGAGCGCGACCCGGCCGACCGCTGGAATGCAACGCTGAGGATCGTGCCCACCGCGACCGACACCGTCTACGCCGTCGGGACCATTGCGAGCAGCCTCTGGAACGCCATCATGGACAACCCGGAGCTGGCCGATGCGCCGATCCGGGATCGGGTCAACTTCATCGACGATCTTGATCGGGTCTTCCAGTGGAAGGTCGATTTTCATCGCGCCATCCGGTCGGGCGACAGCTATCGTTTCGTCATGGAGCGCGTCCGGCGCGCCGATGGAAGCATGCAGTCCGGCAGACTCCTCGTCGCCGAGCTCGTCAACGATGGCCATCCGCATCATGCAATCTGGTTCGACCCCGATGACGACGGCGAGGGAAGCTGGTATACCCTCGAGGGCGAATCGGTTCGCAAGGCCTTCCTGCTGCGCCCCCTGGCCTTCAGTCGCATCTCGTCGCGCTTTACCATGAGCCGCTTTCACCCGATTCTGCGCCGCTGGCGCGCCCACCGCGGGATCGATTATGCAGCGAACGCGGGCACCCCCATCCAGGTGACGGCCGATGGGATGGTGACGCGCCGCGGCTGGGACGACAGCTACGGACGGGTCATCGATGTACGACATGCCAACGGCTTCCTTACGCGCTACGCCCACATGCAGGGGTTCGCCGAGGGGACTGCGCCCGGAAGCAGGGTGCAGCAGGGACAGGTGATCGGCTATGTCGGCATGACCGGCCTGGCCACAGGTCCCCACCTCCACTACGAGATGCACACGGCCGCCGGTCCGGTGGACCCCCTGGCGATCGATCTTCCTCCAGCCGAACCCGTTCCCACCGAAGCCCTGGAACAGTGGCGACGAATCCGCGACGCGCATCTGGCGCTCCTCATGCAGCTTCCCGGCGACGATCTGCGGGGCTTCCGCCAGGCCGAGCAGCAACAATAGCTGGCAGCGCGTGGAGCACACCGGCCGGCATTCGCGCGACGCTGCATCATCCCTGGCGTCGATCCGGCATGATCCACAGGATTTCCGTACCGCACGGAGCTTGATGGGCGGGTGACCATCGCTCTTCTGATCATTGCCCTTCTGGGGTGCGGAGGATTGTGCGCCTGGGTCTATCTGCGGCGCGAGTTCGCGGTGCGCAGCCGACCCGTCCTCCTTGCGCTCCGGTTGCTGGCGGTGACGGGTGTGGTGGTTCTGCTCTGGAATCCGACGCTGAGCCGGCCGACCCGCTCCGATATGCCCGAACGGGTGGCAGTGCTGGATGCGAGCGCGTCGATGGCCGCCCGAACCGCAGAGGGGACAGCGCTCTGGGATCTGGCCCGCGAACGGGCGCGGATGTGGGCAGGCGAAGGGGCTCGCATTCTGGTTGCCGGTTCCACGGTTCGCGCTCTGGATCCCGATTCGCTCTCTGCGCTGGAGCCTGCGGCAACAGGATCGCTCCTTGCGGAGGCGGTGACGGTTGCGGCCGAGGCCGGAGCCCGCGAAGTGGTGCTGATTACCGATGGCAGAATCGGCGACCCGGTGGCGACGGCGCTGGCAGGGTGGCGGCTGGGGGTGGAGCTTTCGGTCGATTCGCTCGCTGGGGCCGGTCCCAATGCGGGATTGGCGCGCCTGGTCGTTCCGGCTACGGTTGCCGGTGGCGATCCGGTGGCGGGAAGGGTCGAGGTCGAGGGGTGGAATGTCGTCGATTCCCTCACAGTTGCGATTGCCGTCAATGGAGAGCCGGTGCGGCGATTGCGACTGCCGGCGCCTGCTGAAGGCGCCACGCAGGGAACCGATTTCGAGTTGCCGACGATCTCCGACGCCGGCACGTACAGGGTTACTGCGCGCATCGAAGAGGAAGACGCCTTTGCGCGCGACGACGAGAGGAGCGCGATTGTGCGCGTCGATCCCGAGGAGACCGGGGTGCTGCTGGTCTCCTTTGCAGGGGATTGGGAGCCGCGCTATCTGCTGCCGGTGCTGGACCAGGTGACCGGTTTGCCGGTGCGGGGCTTCGTGCGAACCGGACCCGACCGCTTTCAGCCGATGAATCCGGGGCCGGCGGGGGATTCGCCTGCCATCGATGGGGCAACCCTCGGGCGAATGCTGCGCCGCGCGGGGATGGTGGTGGCGCTGGGGGTGAGCGCCGCCGAGGCATCCCTTCTCGAGGAGGCAACCCTTCGCACCCGGCGCATGCTGATCTTTCCGCTCGATGGTGTGGGGGCGGCGATGGCGGGGGTGGCGACGACCGCCCCGCTCCAGGGCGAGTGGTACCCCGATGCGCCGCCGTCTTCGCCGATTGCGGGCGAGGTGGAGGCCTTCGCGGCTGCGGGTCTGCCGCCGCTCACCGATCTTCTGCCGCTGGTCGGCACCGAAGAGGGGGGAGCCGCGCTGACTCTGCGCCGGGGTGGGGCGGGCGAACCCCTTCCAGCTCTGGTGCTGCGCTCCGGGGCGGGGAAGAGGGTGGGGGTGGTGTTGGCCAGGGGGTTCTGGCGGTGGGCCTTTCGGGGGGGCGAGGCGCGCGAACACTACCGGCGGCTGTGGGCGGCGACCGCAGGGTGGCTGATGGCCGACGAGGCTCTGGCGACCGGCCCCGGTATCCGTCCCGCCGACCCCATCCTGCCGGTGACCGACCCGGTTCCCTGGGTCGCGCGTGGCTACGAAGACGAAGAGATTGCGCTGTACCTGGCCGATGCCCGGGGCGCCCCCGTCCTCGATTCCTCGCTGGTCGTTCCCCCGGGGGGCTCCTTTGCCACCCCCTCCCTGCCCCCAGGCAGCTACCGTTACGTAGCAGTTGCCTCGTCCGCCCCTCCCTCCGCCCTGCCCGATTCGGCCGCCCCACCCCTCTCCGACACCCTTGCAGGCAGCTTCGAAATCGAATCCTTCACCCCCGAGATGCTGATTCTCCCCACCGATCCCGTCACGCTGTCCCTGCGCACCGCCACCGACCGCGCCCCCGTCACCGGCAGACGTCCGCTTCGCACCTGGCCCTTCGCCTGGCTTCTGATTCTGACCGCGATTGCGGCGGAGTGGATCGGTCGCCGCCGCGCCGGGCTGCGCTGACACGTCTGCGGACTGTCCGAATCTCGTGGCGAAACGCGGACTCTGGGCTCGCGCGCTCCGGCGTGTTCTGCCCAAATCTCTGATCCGGGTCGACGCCGAGAGCCTCGAGGAGCTGGAGGAGCGGATGATCGCCGCCGACTTCGGGGTCCAGGCCAGCCTGCGCTTTGTGAAGCGCGTCGAGGACGAGGCGCGCCGTGGCAGGAATTGGGATGAGCGTTCGCTGGACCGCATCCTGGAGCGCACGCTCGGCGAGATCTTCGCCGCCGATGGTCCCGTGGCGCTCGCCGAGGCCGCCGGCGGACCGACCGTTCACCTCCTCGTCGGGGTCAATGGGGTGGGGAAGACGACCACGGCCGGCAAGATCGCCCACCACCTTCGCAACCAGGGCAAACGCGTTCTGGTGGCCGCCGCCGACACCTACCGGGCGGGTGCGGTCGAACAGCTCGAACGCTGGGCGGAGCGAGCCGGCGCCGAATTCCTGCGCGGACAGCCCGGAGGCGATCCGGCTGCAGTGGCCTTCGACGCCCTGGGCGCGGCCCGGGCGCGTGGAATCGACACCGTTCTGGTCGATACCGCCGGACGCCTGCATACGCACGGCGGTCTCATGGAACAGCTTGCCAAGGTGAACCGCGTGATTGCCAAACGCGAACCCGGCGCTCCTCACGAGATCCTTCTGGTGCTCGATGCCACAGTGGGCCAGAATGGCCTCGTCCAGGCGCGCGAGTTTTCGCGCTTCGTCGAGGTAAGCGGAATCGTTCTGACCAAGATGGACTCGACCGCGCGCGGCGGCATTGTCGTGGCGCTGTGCGAAGAGCTCGGCATTCCGGTGCGTCTGATCGGGACCGGCGAAGCGCTGCAGGATCTGGAGCCCTTCGATCCCGACGAGTTCGTGGCGGGTCTCCTGGCAGCCGACCGGTGAGCGTCCGATCCGGCTCCCCGCCCCACCGGCGGCCCACAGATGCCCCCGACGGCCATGCACGCGCCCGGGAGGCCCATGCCCCCGCCTCTGCACTGCACCGCCTGGACATGCCGGTACAGTTTCTCAAGGGGGTCGGCCCACGCCGCGCCGTTTCGCTCCAGCGCATGCAGATCCTCACGGCCCGCGACCTCCTCTACCACGTTCCCCGCCGCTACGACGATGCCACCACCATCACGCCCGCCGACCAGGCCCAGGTCGGAGACGACGTCACCGTGGTGGGAATGGTGCGCAGCGCGGCTATCCTTCCCACCCGCGCCGGCCTCCGCATCTTTCAGGCCGTAATCCAGGACGATTCGGGGCTCATCACCTGCTCCTGGCCCGGACAGCCCTGGGTCGAGCGCAATGTTCGCGTCGGCGATCGCCTTCTGGCCACCGGCGTCGTGCGCTTTTTCCATGGACGCCAGCTCCAGCCGCGCGAATATGTCATCCTCTCCCGCCCGGATCAGGACGAACAGACGGCTCCGGTGTGCGCAGACACCGACCCGCCCGCCGCGATCTTCTCCACCTATCCCGCCTCCGAAGAGCTTCCGCAGTGGGTTTTCCGCCGCCTCTTCACACTCAATCTCGACCGGCTCCTGAACGATGTGCGCGCCGAGGAGCATCTGGATTCCGCCACCCGCGCCGCACTCGGTCTGTCCGAACTCTCCGATGCGCTGCGCTCGCTGCACCGCCCCGTCACCATTGAGCGCAAGGATCGGGCCCGCCGCCGTCTGGCCTTTGACGAACTCTTCCTGCACCAGCTCATGCAGGCCCGCGTTCGCCACCAATCCACCCGCGAGCAGCCCGGCATTCCCCTGCGACGCACCAACGAGCTGATCCGCGCGCTGCACGACCGGCTGCCCTTTACCCTGACCACGGCACAGGCCCGTGTCTTGCGCGAAATCTTTGCCGACATGACCTCGGAGCGGCGCATGAACCGGCTCCTGCAGGGCGATGTGGGGTCGGGCAAGACGCTGGTGGCGCTCTTTGCCATGCTGCTTGCGGTCGAGGGGGGCTGTCAGGCCGCGCTGATGGCGCCCACCTCGATTCTGGCCGAACAGCATGCCAGCGGAATCGGAGATCTGCTGGCCGATCTGCCCTGCACTCTCGAGCTGCTGACCGGCGCGGCCACCGCTGCCGAGCGTCGTCGAATACGGGCGCGCATCGAGAGCGGCGAGGTGCAGATCGTGATCGGCACTCACGCGCTGATTCAGGAGGGGGTGACATTCCACAGACTCGGCCTGGCGGTGATCGACGAGCAGCATCGCTTCGGGGTGCGGCAGCGCATGGCTCTCTCCGAGGGCGCCCCCACCGCCGACACCCTCCTCATGTCGGCCACCCCGATCCCGCGTTCGCTGGCCATGACTCTGCACGGCGATCTCGATCTGAGCATCATCGACGCGCTGCCCCCGGGTCGGCAACCGGTAACCACCCGTATCGCGCTGCCCGCCAAGCGGTCCGCGATTCACGCCGAAATCCGCCACCGTCTCGAGCGCGGACGCCAGGCCTACCTGGTCTATCCGGCGATCGAGGAATCGGAAGGAAGCGATCTGCGCGCGGCCGAAGTCGAGATCGAGCGGCTGCGCACCGAGGAGTTCGCCGGGTGGCGGCTGGCGCTTCTGCATGGACGTCTGCCCGCAGAGGCGAAGGATCGGATCATGCGGGATTTCCAAGCCGGCGAAATCGACGTTCTGGTGGCGACCACCGTGGTGGAGGTGGGAATCGATGTTCCCAATGCAAATACCATGGTGATCGAAGGCGGCGAACGCTTCGGGCTTTCGCAGTTGCACCAGCTTCGGGGCCGGATCGGAAGGGGGACAGAGGGGGGCTTGTGCGTGGTGATCGCCGATGCCGAAACCGAACGGCTGGCCGTCTTTGCCGACACCACCGACGGTTTCGAGATCGCCGCCGCCGACCTGCGGATTCGCGGCCAGGGCGATTTCTTCGGAGCCGAGCAGCATGGCCACACCATCGAACTCCGCTTTGCCGACCTGATTGAGCACCAGGATCTGATCGCTCCGGCCCAGGAGCGGGCCCGCCGCATGATCGACGACGACCCCGATCTGACCGATCCGGCGCACGCCATCATCCGCCTTCAGCTCGACCGCCGCTTCGGCGAACGTGCCCGCCTCTTCGGAGTGGGATAGGGGCAGGGAACGACGATCCCGAACCCGGCAGGACGCTCCACCGCCGGGGCATCCCTCTGAAGTCAGTCGGGCCGGTCAGGCCGAACCCCCGACGCAAGCCAACCCCCTCGACCGCTTGAATCGCGGCCCTCATCCGACGACCTTCACCACCCTGACACATTTCCGTCCCCGACCTTTCGGTGCGCGAAGTCCGTCCCTGACCCGGCCGCGCTGTCCTTCGCATGCAGCCCGCCCTCATGCCGGTGGCCTCCGTCCTCCTCTGCTCCCTCCTCAATGCGCCATGAAATCCCCTGACGATCTGCCTGTCTCCGAATCTCCCGCCCCCCCGAACGTCACCATCGGCGCACTCGCCCACCACACCGACCGCGAAGTGGCGCTCTCTGGCTGGGTCCAGGCGCTTCGGGTGCATGCCCGCGTCGCCTTTGTCATGCTGCGCGACGGCACGGGAACGGTGCAGTGCGTGGCGGTGCGCTCCGAGCTCGACGACGAACGCTGGACGCTGGCCACCACCCTTGCCCAGGAATCGTGCATCGGGATCACCGGCACCGTCCGCGCCGACGCCCGCGCCCCCGGCGGCTACGAAATCACCCTGACCGATCTTACCCTGATCGGCTCCAGCGACGACTTCCCTATTCAGCCCAAGGAGCACGGCGTCGAGTTTCTGCTCGATCATCGCCACCTCTGGCTGCGCTCCAGCATTCAGCGCGCGGGACTGCGAATCCGGGCCGAGGTGGAGCAGGCCATCCACGATTTCTTCTACGAACGCGATTTTGTGCGGATCGACACTCCCATTCTGACCGGCGCAATCGGCGAATCGGCCGGAACCCTCTTCGAGACCGACTACTTCGGCGATCGCGCCTTCCTGGCCCAGACCGGACAGCTTTATGTCGAGAGCGCCTGCCCCGCCTTTCGCAAGGTCTATTGCTTCGGGCCCACCTTCCGCGCCGAAAAATCGAAAACGCGCCGCCACCTCACCGAGTTCTGGATGATCGAGCCCGAGGTCGCCTTTGCCGATTCCAGCGACAACATGGATCTGCAGGAAGAGTTCATCTGCCACCTTGTGGCGCGGGTTCTGGAGCGTCGCTCTGCGGAGCTCGATGTACTGGAGCGCGACCGCACCATTCTCGAGGGCATTCGCCCGCCCTTTCCACGCATCAGCTATAGCGAAGTTGTGGAGCGCCTGAAGGCCGAAGGGCGCGACTTCGAGTGGGGACGCGATCTGGGTGCGGTCGAGGAGCAGATCGTGTCGGACTGGTATAAAAAACCGGTCTTTGTGTACAACTATCCGAAGGCAGCCAAGGCCTTTTACATGAAGGAAAATCCGGACGACCCGCGCACGGTTCTCTGCAACGATCTCCTGGCGCCCGAGGGTTATGGCGAGCTCATCGGGGGCAGCCAGCGCGAAGACGATCTGGAGCGTCTGCAGGCGCGCATCCGCGAAGAGAAGCTGCCCGAAGAGGCCTACGGCTGGTATCTGGATCTGCGCCGCTATGGAACCTTCCCCCACTCCGGATTCGGTCTGGGTTTGGAGCGCACGGTAGGGTGGATCGCCGGCCGGCCGCATATTCGCGAACTCATTCCCTATCCGCGGCTCATCAATCGCCTGACGCCATGAAGCTCCTGCCGCCGTCATTGCCGCAGTGCAGGGGCGGCGTTCCCGCTGCCCGGGGAGAAGGGGGGCGCCTGGGGGGATTTGCCCGGAAGCCGGGCCACCGCGCATGAGCCGGATCGTGGTCGATCTGCGCGACCGGCGCCCCATCTGGGAACTTCCCGACCGGGCTCGCCGCACCATTCTGGCTGCGCTCCCGCCGGGATGGCGGATCGAGTTCATGGAATCGATCTCCGATGGCTCCGGCGATGGCATGGGTCGGATTCACGACGAAATCCTGGCTGCCGTGGCCGATGCGCGCGTCTACATGGGCTATGGAATCCCGGCAGAGCTGCTGGAGCGGGGGCCGAAGCTGGAGTGGGTGCATTCGGGGGCGGCCGGGGTGGCTTCATCGCTCCACTCCGCCATGCTGACCCGTTCGGTTCTCTTTACCAACTCGGCCGGAATCCACGCCGTGCCGATGGCCGAAACGGTGATGGCCATGATCCTCCACTTTGCGCGGGGGCTTGATCTGGCAACGCGCGCGCAGTTCGCAGGGCGGTGGGGGGCGCATGAATACTGGAAGGCCGATGCGCCGGTGCGCGAGGTGGGTGGAGCGGTGGTGGGAATTCTGGGCTATGGAGGAATCGGGCGCGAGGTGGCGGGGCGGGCCAGGGCCTTCGGAGCCCGGGTCAGGGCGGTGCGGCGGCGCAGCGAAGGGATGGCGGCAGAGAACGCTCCGAAGGTGGCCGGAACCGGGGCCGATATCGACGTTGTGGTCGGAGAGGATGGGGTGGAGGCCGTGGTGCGGGAGTCCGACTATCTGGTGATTGCACTGCCCGAAACCCCTGAAACCCGCGGAATCCTGACCCGCGAGCGGCTCCTCGACATGAAGAGGGGCGCCGTGCTGATCAACGTCGCCCGCGGTCGCCTGGTCGATGAAGATGCGCTCTTCGATGCGCTTGCCCCCGGGGGACCCTTGCGCGGAGCCGGACTGGATGTCTTTCACCGCGAACCACTGCCGAAGGGCCACCCCTTCTACACCCATCCCCGTGTACTGATGACGCCCCATGTATCTGCGACCACGCCCCGTTTCTGGGAGCGCCAGGCAGCGCTGATCGCGGCCAATATCGAACGCTTCGCCCGGGGCGCGCCCTTGCACAATCTTGTCGATAAGGACGCCGGGTATTGATGTTGTGATTGTTGTGTTTTGTCACATTGTTATCACAATTGTCACAACATTATAACAATTATCATATCGTTATCATAATAATCGAAATATTTTCGGAATATGAATGACTCATTCGCTTTGCGGCCGATTCCTGCAACAGCGGTTGCAATGTTCGACATAATTCCGACATGTAAAACAATTTTCGATTCCACATTGCGACACAACCGATCATGCAAGGTTGCATATTCACGCATGGACGAATGTGCACCGCGCCGACGCGCTGTCAGCGAACTTCATGCGCCAGACGGGACAAAATCACAATCCCGTCCTCACCCCACCGACCGCTTGGCCTCTTCCCAGAGTTCATCCAGGAGCGAAAGCGGGGTTCCGGGCATGGGGAGCTTGCGCAAATTTGCAAGGCGCTCGATCTCGGCAAAGCGCGCCTCGAAGCGAACGGTCGCGCCGGTCAGCGCAGCGCCCGGATCGACCCCGGCCATGCGGGCCACATTCACCACCGCAAAGAGAAGGTCGCCCAGCTCGGCCACCAGGGCCGACTCCTCGCTCCCCCCCAGCACGGCTGCCACCTCATCCGCCTCTTCGCGCACCTTTGCGAGCGCCTCCTCGGCCTCGGTCCAGTCGAATCCCCGGCTCCGTGCCCGGCGCTGGACCGCTTCGGCCCACATTAGCGCACACGCGCCCGGCTCCCGTCCGTTCTCCCGGCTCCGCCCCTCGGCCCCGCACCCGCAGTCATCGCTCTTCATCGCTGTTGCCCCGCTTCCTTCGTGAAATTGCCCGTCCGAACCCCTTTCCCGTCCCCTCCGGAACCGCTTCGCCGACCGGCATTCACTCCTTCCTGCTGATCGGACGATGATCCCGCCAACGATATACTCCACAGATGACCCCGAAGCATCCCCACTCCGAAACCGGCCCTCGCGAACGCGCCTGGATTGATGTCCGCTACGGTGCCCTGCTCGACAATCTGGAGCAGATCCGCGCGGCCAATCCACCCGACACGCAGCTCATCCCCATGGTCAAGGCCGACGGATACGGACTCGGCGCCTTCCCCGCGACCGCCGCCCTGCATTCGGCCAACCCCCTGGGCTGGGGGGTGGCCACCCTGGCCGAGGCCGAAGCGCTCAGAGATCACGGCCTCTCCGAGCCGATCATGATCTTCTCTCCCATCCCCCCCGACTCCCTGCCCCGCGCGGTTGCGGCCAGAGCCATTCCCGCCATCTCCGATCCCCGGAGCCTTGCCGTCCTGCGCAATCTCGCCCTGCACGCCTCCAACCCGATTACCTTCCAGCTCGAACTGGACACCGGAATGGGCCGCGCCGGATTCGCTCTCGACCCCATGCCCGCATCGATCTGGCGCTCCGCGCTTCGGGACGCGATCCGCGCCGGGCTCCGCATCTTTGGCGTCTTCACCCACCTGCACTCCGCCGAGGCCGCCGACACATCCACAGCCCGCGCCCAGATCCGGGACTTCGACAGCGTCGTCGAGACCCTGCAGCGCGACGGCATCCTTCCCGACGACACGCTGATCCACTGTGCCAACAGCGCAGCCGCCATGCGCTCCGATCTGCGTTCGCGCACAGCCAATGCAGTCCGCCCCGGAATCCACCTCTATGGAGCGGTCGCCGGCCCCGCAGTGCCCGCCCCCACGCCGGTTGCCACCCTGCGCGCCCGCGTGCTTCTGGTTCGCAACGCCGCCCCCGGGACCACCCTGGGTTACGGGGCCACCTATCGGGCCAGCTCCGAAGAGCGTTGGGCGGTGATCGGAATCGGCTACGGCGACGGGCTTCCGCGCGCACTCGGTAACCGTGGATTCGCGCTCTTCCAGGGCCGTCGCCTGCGCATAATCGGCCGCATCTCGATGGACACGACCGTTGTCCGCATGGACGACTGCGATCTTGTTCCCGGCGATGTGGTTACCTTCTTCGGTCGCGATGGTGACACCGAATTGCCCTTGGAGAAGGTTGCCGGGCTGGCGGGTACCATTCCCTACGAGATTCTGACCGGGCTCTCGCCGCGGCTGCCCCGGGTTCCGGCAAAGTGACACAATGAATCCGCTTCCCCTTGAACGCCTGACCGATCTTGCGCACGAGACCCTTCGTCGCGCCTATGCCCCCTATTCCGGTTTTCGGGTGGGGGCTGCGCTGGAATCGCGCTCGGGCGCCCTCTTCGTCGGGTGCAATGTGGAAAACGCCTCCTTCGGTCTGACCATCTGCGCCGAGCGGGTCGCCCTGGGAAGGGCCGTGGCCGATGGTCACAGGCAGTTCCGCCGTCTGGTGATCGTCACCGAAGCCGAAGAGGCGGTCCCTCCCTGCGGAGCCTGTCGCCAGGTTGTCGCCGAGTTCGGCGCAGAGATCGAAATTCACAGTATCGGCCGCTCCGAAACCCGCTCATGGTCGCTCCGCGAGTTGCTTCCCCAGGCCTTCGTCCTCGACGCGGCCGAGGGTGGCGCCACCCGGTCGAATCCCGCCGATCGGGCTCCGGGGTGCGCCCCCGCCATGCCGATGTCCCCGCAGGAGAAGGCGAGATGAGGCTGGCCAGCCCCCGGATCCTGCCACCGGCCCGGTGCCGGTCTGCCCGGTCACCCGGTCTTTGCGGTTGGGCTGTTCTCCCTTGCGTTCTCTTCCTCGCAGCCTGCCAGGAGGCGCTCCCCACCGCAGAGAGCGACGATCTGGTGCGTGCCGGCGTGGCGGTCGAGGTCACCCTGCCAGCGCGCGATTTCCTGGAGCGCGTGCGCATCTACGGCGGATATGGCCGCGCGGCCGAGCTGGGCGGCGGCTTTATCGCTCACCGCTTCGGCAGCGGCGACCCGACCGGAGACGAAAGCGGGCTAGAGGCGGCCACCCTCCTCCGCTTCGGGCGCTACCCCCTCTTCGCCACCGTCACCGATACCGCGGGCACGGCCCGGCCCGATTCCGCGCTCACCTTCCTCTCGGGGCAGATCGTGGCCCGTTTCGACACCCTCGGGAGCGTTCACAACGGTCCGGTCACCATTCGTGCGCACGCCCTGACCGAACCCTGGGACGGCCAGAGCGCCAACTGGAACCACGCGATCGACACCGTACAGCATCGGGTGGCCTGGTCGGCGCCCGGAGGGGGCGAGCTGCGCCCGCTCGGCGAGGTCGTCTGGAATCCCGCAGAGGGCGATTCGGTCCTCATCCCGATCGATTCGGCGCAGGTGGCCGCCTGGGCCGACACCACCGATCCGGCGCGCGGGCTGCGCCTGGGCTCTACCACGCCAGGCGTGCGTCTCCAACTGCAGACCACGCTGCTGCGTCTGGAGACCCTGCCCAGCCTCAATCCCGACACCATCATCGAGCTGCTGGCCGTCAACGAGAACGCCACCTTCATCTACGACCCCCTTCCTCCTCCTCCCGCCGCCGGAATGCGCGTCGGGGGCGTTCCCGCCTGGCGCACCGTCCTCGATCTCGACATTCCCGCCACCCTCACGGGGCCGCCCTCGCTCTGCGCCACCCTGGGCTGTCCTCTCGAGATCAGACCCGAACACCTTTCCTACGCCGGCCTGCGCCTCACCACCCGCGCTCCCCATCCGGCCTTTGCCCCCTCCGATACGATCAGCATCGATGTGCGCCCGGTCATGGTTCCCTCCATTCTGCCCAAGTCGCCGCTGGGCGAATCGCTGACCGGAATTGCAGGGGTTGTGCTTTCGCCGGAGTGGTTTGCGCCGCCGGGGGGGCATATCGTCGAGGTGCCGCTGACCACGCTGGTGGGCGATCTTTTGAGTGAACCGGATGCGAGCCAGGATCCTGTAGGCAGCACGATTGCGCTCCTTGCCAGCTTCGAGCCGCTCTCGCTCGAGTACGCCTCCTTCGGGGGACTGAATCCGGCGGGGACCGCGCCCGGCGAACCGGAACTGCGGCTGATCCTGAACTTTTCGCGAGGTGGTTCATGAAGCCAGGGCGAACAGCTTCGACAGGGGCAATCATCGCCCTCTGCGCCCTGATCGGGCCGGTGGGGGCGGAGTCCCAATCCTTTGTGGGATTTCGCGCCCTCGGCGTTCCCGTCGAGGCGGGCACGGGGCGGCAGGCTGCGCTGGGCGGATTCGGCATCGGGATGTCGGGGGCCTCGGTTCTGCCCACCGACCCGGCCGCGGCGGCACGCCTCACCCTTCCCACCGTCACTGCCTCCATGCAGCCGTCGTGGGGCACCTTCGACCTCGCCGACCAGGATGGACGCTCACGCACCACCCGCTTTCCGCTGATCGGAATCGGCTATCCCGCCTATGGGATCGGCGTCGTGACGCTCTCGCTGGCGGGACACATGGAGCGACGCTGGGCAGGGGTGCGCAACCACACCGTTTCGCTCGGCGGCGCCGATGTTTCGGCCCGCGATCGCTTCGAGACCGATGGCGGCACCTCGGTGGCCCGGCTGGGGTGGTCGCAGCCGATCGGCGAGATCCTCTCCTTCGGCATCAGCGCCGGTCGCTATGTGGGTCGCCTCAATCAACGCTTCGACCGCACCCTCGACTCCACCTACGTGGGACCCGATGTGCGTCCCTTCCGCGAAGATTCGCAGTGGTCGTACAGCGGCTACACCTTTGCCGCCGGCTTCGGCTTCGATCCGCACGAACTCGTTCATATGGGCGGCGCAGTCGAGCTCTCGACCGACCTGATTGAGACCCCCAGCGACGAAACCGCGGGCTCCGAAAACCGCTACGAGGTGCCTCTGCGCTATTCGCTCGGCCTCACCGGTCGTCTCACGCCGCGCCTTCTCCTGACAACCTCGGCCGTCTATCAGGACTGGTCCCGGGCCGAGGGTTTCCCCGAGGGCGTACTGAGCGGGCGCGCCCTGGCCTGGGGCGCCGGAATCGAGTGGCGTCTGATCGAGCGCGAGCTGCGCAGCCTGCCTCTGCGGGTCGGCTATCGACGCGGTGCGCCGCCCTTCCGCTTCGATGCGGGCGATCCCTCGGAATCAGCGTTCGGCCTGGGCCTGGGCATCAATCTGGTGGAGCTCGAACGACAGCCCCTGGGGTGGGCTGATATCGCCATCGAACGGGTGCGGCGCGACAGCCTCCCCCTGGCAGAAAGCTTCTGGCGCGCCACGATTTCGCTTGGTATCTCGAGCCTCTGACGGGGGAATCCCGCTCATGCGTGTACACTTCCGAACCTTCGGCTGCAAGACCAATCAGTACGACACCGAGCGCATGCGGCAGACAATCGAAATGGCCCTCCCCGATCTGCGCACAGCCGCTCCCGAAGACGCCGATCTTTGCGTCGTCAACACCTGTACCGTCACCAGTCAGGCCGATGCCGATGCGCGCCGCTTCATTCGCCGGGCAACCCGTCGCAACCCCGATCTGCATGTGATCGTGGCGGGATGTTCGGCTGTGTTGCGGGCCGACGACTACCATGCCATGGACGAGGTCGGCGCAGTGATCCAGGGGCACGCTCCCGACAAGGTGCTTGCCGCGACGCGTCGTCTCCTCGGTCAGGATTCGAGCTCTGCCCGGAACCTGTCGTCTTCCCGGCAGCGCACCGCCGCCGGTTCCGCATCGCCTCCGGTCGCCCTGCGCCGCGCCACCCCTCTTCGCCGCCGCGCCGACGCCACCCGCGGCTGGCTCAAGATCCAGGATGGCTGCGACCGCAAGTGTTCCTTCTGTGCCACCCGCCTGGCCCGGGGCGCAAGCCGCAGCCGCCCCCCGGCCGAGATCGTCGCCGAGGCCCGGATCCTGGCGCGCACCCACCCCGAACTTGTCCTCACCGGCGTTCATATTGGTCACTACGGCCGCGATCTGGCTCCGTCGTCCTCTCTCGCCGCCCTGGTCCGCCTCCTTCTGGACCGGGTTCCCGGACCGCGCTTCCGTATGGGCAGCATCGAGGCCACCGAGGTGGACGACGACCTTGTGCATCTCCTCGCCACGCATCGCCAACGGCTGGCGCCTCACCTGCACATGCCCCTGCAGAGCGGCGCCGATCCCGTGCTTCGCCGCATGCGCCGCTGGCATACCCGTGAACAGTACCGCACGCGCGCACTCGCAATTGCACATGCAGTCGCTCCGATCGGGCTTGGCGCCGACATCATTGCCGGCTTCCCCGGCGAGACCGCAGACGATCACCGCGCCACCTGTGCGCTTGTCGAAGAGCTTCCCTTTACCTATTTGCATGTTTTTCCCTGGTCGCCACGCACCGGTACGGCGGCCGCCACCCTCTCCGGTCGCATTCCCGAGCGCGTCTCCTGGGAGCGTGCCCGCGAGCTCCGCGCTCTGGGAAGGGCCAAGGGTCGCAGCTACGCGCGCAGCCGGGGCGGATCCCGGGTTGAGGTGGTTCTGGAGGGTGATCGGGGCACCGCGCTCACCGGCGATTACCTTCGCGTGCGGATCGAATCGCAGCCGTCCGGCGGCGCCCGCTCTTCCGGCCATGCACAAAGTTCCGCATATGCGCAGGGTTGTACAAATGTACATGCACAAGAACGTGCACATACAAAAATTGTACACGAACAGAATCTTCCCAACCCGCGCCATCTGCACAGCGGACATCTCTCCGCCGATGGCCGTTCGGTCGAGGTTGCGTCATGAAAGCCTATGTCGAGAGCTACGGCTGTCAGATGAACATCTCCGACGGCGAACTCATGGAGGGCGTCCTCGAGGCCCGCGGCTATGAAATTGTCGATTGTCCCGAGGGGGCCGATGTTGTGCTGGTCAATACCTGTGCAATCCGCGAGCACGCCGAAAAACGGGTGCTGGGGCGAGTCGGGCAGCTCAATGCACTCAAGCGCGATCATCCCGGGCTGATTCTGGGCGTCACCGGATGCATGGCGCAGCGCATGGGCGACGATCTGCTCGAACGGACGCCGCATGTCGATCTGGTGATGGGTCCCGATGGCTACCGCTCGCTGGGCGACGCGCTCGACCGGATCCGCGAAAGCGAGGGTAAAAAGCGAGAGGGCGAATCGGCAGAGATCGCCGCCACAGAGAGCGCCAACGGCGATGCACAAGCCACAAGCGCGGGAGTGCGCAGGCGCCTCTCGGTCCTCAATCTTTCGCTCGACGAAAACTACCGCGGACTTGAACAACGCCGCCGCTCAACCGTCACCGCCTGGATTCCGATTCAGCGCGGCTGCAATCACCGCTGCACCTTCTGCATCGTTCCCCATGTGCGCGGCTCCGAGAAGAATCGCGATCCCCGCGACATCCTGACCGAGGCGGCGCGGGTGGCCCGCAGCGGCATCACCGAGGTCACTCTCCTGGGGCAGACTGTCAATTCCTATCGTTTCGACGACTGGTCCTTTGCCCGGCTTCTGCAGTCCGTGGCGCGCATTCCCGGAATTCGTCGCGTACGCTTCACCTCGCCCCACCCCAACGATGTCACCGAAGAGCTTGTCGGGGTCATGGCGCGCGAAGACGCCGTCTGCGAACAGTTTCACCTTCCGGTCCAGTCGGGCAGCAATCGCGTTTTGCGCCGCATGCTCCGCCGCTACACCGCCGAATCCTTCCTCGAAAAGGTCGATCTGATCCGCAGCGCCCTTCCCGGCGTCGCGCTCTCCACCGATGTGATCGCGGCCTTCCCGGGCGAAAGCGAAGAGGATTTCGAGCAGACTCTCGAACTCCTGGCGCAGATCCGCTTCGACGAAGCCTTCACCTATCGGTACAGTCCCCGCCAGGGAACCCCCGCAACACGTCTCCCCGCCCACCAATTCATCGACGACGAGGTGGGGCAGCAGCGGCTCGAACGGCTGATCGCACTCACCCGTTCAATCCAGCGAGAGATCAACCAGGGCGAGGTGGGCCGCGTGGAAGAGCTGCTGATCGAACGACTCGCCCGCAGCGAGGGAATGGTTCTGGGGCGCACGCGGCGGGGCAAGGCGGTGGTGGTCAGTGGAACGGAAGAGGATATCGGCCGCTATCTCGGGGTTCGTCTGCTGCGCACAACCGGTCCGACCTTCGTTGCCGAGCCTTTGCACGCTGACGAGCGCCTGCACGGGGAAGCGGTCGCGCCCGACGTCGCTGCGGTTCTGGCATGAGCCGCCTCCTGGTTCTTGCGGGACTGGCTGCAGTCATCGCGCTCGGAATCGGCTTTGCCGTCGTCAACAAGGGCAATGCCGCCACCATCGGACTCGGATTCCTCACACTGCGCCAGGTTCCCGTTGCCTTTGTGGCCTTCGGGGGAATGGTTCTGGGAATGGGCGTCGTTCTCGCAGCGGGCATCCATGCCGATTTGCGCGTCCGCCGCCTTCTTCGCGAGCGCCACATGAACGCCGGGGAAGGGGAATCGCTTCTGGAGTGAGAGATCTGCCGCCGATCTTTCGGACTGCCGCGGGCTTCGCCATCGGTGCAGCCCTCAGCGCGGCCATCGGCTTCGACCGAACTCTCGGCTTCATCCTGATCTCCCTCTGTCTCATCTTGATATGGCGCGGTCCCAAATCGCGCACAATCCCTCTCATTGTCATAGCGCTCGCGGGCCTGGCCTGGGCCACTGCCGCCCGCCACAGCCAGGCGCACTGCCTTCCCTCCCCTCCAGATGGCGCCCCGGCCTCGGTCGTCGGCTACTTCATCCGCGTCAGCGAAGAGGGCGCATCAACCCTGCGTCTGAATCCGGGCGAAGGAGGGTGTTCCGCCGATCTGCGGGTGTACAGTCGCGACGAAGCTCCTCCGGAAGCCGAGCCGGTTCGGGTGGAGGGGCGCTGGATTCGCTCTCTCCGCCCCGACGGCGCCGAATTGCTCTATCTGAGCGCGAATTCGGTCACCCGGGTCGAATCGGCGGTTCCCGTACCCTGGAGCGTCCGCATGCGAGCGCGCATTCGCGGGCGGGCGGCAGATGCACTCAGGCGGCGGCTGGGGTCCCAGGCGGGGGTGGCTGCGGCGCTGGTTCTGGCCGACCGCGATGGAATCCCCCGCGACCTCGTCGATGCCTTTGCCCGCTCCGGGACCGCGCACCTGCTCTCGATTTCGGGCTTTCATGTCGGGGTGATCGCCGCCCTCCTCGGCGCACTTCTGTCGGCCACCGGACAGCCCCCACGCCGTCGCGCCCTCTGGATCGCAGCCGGGGTCTGGTTCTACGTGCTTCTGATCGGCGCGCCCACCTCGGCCACCCGCGCCGCCTGGATGACCACCGCCTTCGTTCTGGGCCGGCTTCGCCTCGCTCCCGCCCGTCCCCTCGGCGCCCTCGGCCTTGCCATGCTCATGATCGCGCTTCTGCGTCCGCAACAGATCGCCGGGGCCGGATTTCAGCTTACGGTCGCGGGCACCGCCGGAATCCTCATTCTGACGCGCTGGATTCTGCGCCACTGGCCCCTGCACCGCGGTCGCCGCCTGATCGCCACTCCCGTTGCCGCCGGTGTGGGCGCATCGGTCTTCACGGCTCCGATCCTGGCCTGGCACTTCGGTCAGATTCCCCTGCTCTCGCTTCCCGCGTCGATCCTGCTCACACCCCTTGTTGCCGCCGCCGTTCCCGGCGTCCTTGTGGCCATTGTCCTCGATCTTCTGCACATTCCCGGCGCGGCGGTTGTCGGTCTGGGTGCAGAGGGTCTGCTCGATGCGGTCACCCGCGCGGCGGCCTGGCTGGGAAACTTGCCGGGAACTGTGGTGCTGCTGACTCCGCGCGAAGCGATCCTCCTCACAGCGGGGGCGCTCGCCCCAATGGCGCTGGGGCATGTACAGTGGCGCAGCCGGGCCTCGGTACGGGTCGCGGTCTCGGTGCTCTCGGCGCTGGCCACGCTGTGGGCTGGACAGGCCGCGCTTTCGCTCGCCGGTCGGGGCGCGCTGCACATCGTCGCCATCGATGTCGGCCAGGGCGACGCGATCGCGATTCGCACCCCTCGGGGCAGGTGGCTTCTGGTTGATGCCGGTCCACGCGGATTCGGCGGATCCGACGCCGGGCTCACGCGGGTGGTTCCCTATCTGCACGGCCAGGGCGCGCGCCGCCTCGAAGCGCTGATTCTCTCGCACCCGGACGAGGACCACGCCGGGGGAATGGCAGCGGTGTTGCGCCACGTACGAACCGAATCGGTGCTGGGTCCCGGGTTGGCCGAGGGGCAGGCGGGACAGATGGATGGGCTCGCCGAGGCACAGAGCGCGGGCATCCCCTGGCGGCGGGCATTTGCAGGCGACCGCTGGACGATCGACGGGGTTGTTTTCCGCGTCCTGAGCCCTCCGCGTCCCGGCTCCGAGGGCGATGAAGCCGAAGCGCTCGATCCCGGCGAGCCGAACGACTGGTCGGTTGTCCTGCTCATCGAATTCGGCGCCTTCTCCGCTCTCCTCATGGGCGACGCCAGCGACGATGTGGAGCGCCGCATCCTGGACCGGATTCCCGAGGTCACCCTCCTCAAGGTCGGCCATCACGGCAGCGCCACCTCGACCTCGGCTCTCTTTCTCGATGCGGCTTCGCCCTCCTACGCCATCATTCCGGTCGGCGCGCGCAATCGCTACGGCCATCCCAGTCCCATCGTCACGCGGCGCCTGATCGGCGCAGGGGCCGAGATCTACCGCACCGACCTCCACGGCACCATCACCCTTGTCGCCGAGCGCGATGGCCGGGTACGGGTGCGGGCCCGGTAATCCCTTCGCCCCGCCACGATTCAGCTTCTTCCAGCGCATTCGCCCGCTTGTCCACCGTCCCCCACCATGCGATATTCTGCCATGCAAAGCAAGGTTGTCACCATCGATCGCCATATCATCGACGAAGAGCGCAGATTTCCCGGTGCGTCGGGGCGTTTTTCGGCACTGCTCTACGATATTGCGCTGGCCGCCAAGATCATCTCGCGCGAGGTCAACATGGCCGGTCTGATCGATGTCCTGGGGCGCACCGGTCAGCGCAACTCCCACGGCGAGGAGATCCAGAAGCTGGACGCCTTCGCCCAGGATGTGATCGTCAAGGCGATGGACCACGCGGGGCATCTCTGCTGCATGGTTTCCGAGGAGTGCGACGAGATCATTCCGATTCCGGACCGCTTCGACATCGGACCCTACGTTCTCCTCTTCGATCCCCTCGACGGCTCATCCAATATCAATGTGAATGTGTCGATCGGCACGATCTTCTCCGTGCATCAGCGCGTCAGCCCCCGGGGGCGCCCCGGCCAGCTCGCCGACTGCATTCAGGAGGGAACCCGCCAGCTCGCCGCCGGCTACATCGTGTATGGATCGTCCACCATGCTCGTCTATACGACCGGAATCGGCCAGGGAGTTCACGGATTCACCCTCGACCCCTCAATCGGAGAGTTCCTCCTCAGCCATCCCGATATTCGCATTCCCGATCCGCCGGCCCGCATCTACTCGGTCAACGAGGCCTACTACGCCCGCTGGTCGCCCAACCAGCAGCGCCTCCTGGATCATCTGCGGGGGCTCGCAGGCGAAGACGAGGGCAGAGGGGGATTCAAGTCACGCTACATCGGGTCACTCGTCTCCGATTTTCACCGCACTCTGCTTCAGGGGGGCATCTTCATGTATCCGCCGGATCATTCGGCGCCACGCGGAAAGCTGCGCATTCTCTACGAAGCGGCGCCACTGGCCATGGTCTGCGAAGCTGCGGGGGGACGGGCCTCCGATGGCACGCGCGACATCCTCGGAATCAGACCGGCCGCGTTGCACGACCGAACGCCCCTCTATCTGGGATCCGCAGAGTTCGTTACATTGGCTGAGCGCTTTCTGGCCGAATGACGGGCAGCGTCTCTACTGTACGCGCGGCAGATCCGGAAGCCGACGCGCAGCCCCGAACTGCGAAGAGAAGGCGAATTTCCGAACGGAAGGGATCGGATTCCTGCGCATTTACGGATTTCTGGTGGTTCTCCAAACGTTTCCAATTCCCCATATCACTGCATTTCAATGACTTACGACCATTTGCATTTTTGGCACCCTTCTTGCAACATCGCGCCACCGCCCGGAGCACGGGCACCTTTGAAATACTTCGGATTTACCGTTTCGGGCTGCGGCTCGGGGCGTGCAATCACTGATTTTTCCCGCCACTTCGATTCTCGCCGGCAAGAGGCCGCGAGAAGGAACGGGGTGGCGCACCTTCCATCCAAAGGGAATGGATGACCAGCATGAACAGACTCAAGCTGCTAGCGGCGGTCGCCTTGCTCGGAATCCCTCTCGCTGCCTGTGAGGAGAGTACTCCTCCGCCTCCGGTCGGTTCGATCGGCGGACAGGTTTCGATTGAGGGAACGGGGATCGACGGTGTGTCGGTCAACCTGAGCAACGGCCAGTCGCAGACCACCTCGGGTGGCGGGAACTACCGCTTCGACAATGTCGAGGGCGGTGCGTACACCGTCACAATCAGCGGCTATCCGGGCGACGCGACCTTCGATGCCACCTCGCAGGCGGCCACGATCGCATCCGCGGATCAGTCGATCACCCTCAACTTTACCGGCTCCTACATCAGGACTGCGAGCGTTATGGGGACGGTAACGGTAGAGAACGACGGAATTCCGGGCGTGGTCGTGCGTCTTGCGGGAGCTTCCGAAGCAACCGCCACGACAGACGGCGCCGGGCGGTATTCCTTCACCGGTCTCCGTATGGGGAATTACTCCATAGAGATCTCCGGGTTCGATGGCGACGAGGTCGGCTTCTCGAACACAGCCAGCGACGTGAGCGTGGCGGTGGGCGAATCGAAGATCGTCAGCTTCGACGGCACCTACCTCCGCACCGCCGGCCTGAGCGGCCAGGTGAGCGCCGAGGGCGACGGCCTTGAGGGCGTGACCGTCAATCTGCGGGGCGGCCCCGACGGCGTGGACGAGAGCACGACGACCGACGCCTCCGGCCAGTACGCCTTTGCGCGTTTGCGGGCGGGCGCCTATCAGGTCGGAATCTCGGGCTTCGATACCGACGATTACGAGTTCGACGCCACATCAAAGAGTGTGACGCTGGCGCTGGGTCAGACCGGCACCGTGGACTTCGAGGGCACGCTGCTTCGCACATCGGGCGTCAGCGGCCGCGTGAGCGTCGAGGGCCTGGGTCTTGCAGACGTGACGGTGACGCTTTCGGGCGGCGATCTCGACGCAGACCAGACGGCAACGACCGATGCGGGTGGCCAGTACGCCTTTGCGGGCCTGGCAGCAGGCGAATACACGGTCGCGATCTCGGGCCAGGACACGACGGCCTATGTCTTCGAGAGCACGAGCGCCTCGGTGACGTTGGGCGACGACGAGTCGGCGATCGTGAACTTTGATGGTTCCCACGCGACGACGGCGAGCATTTCGGGTCGTCTCTTCATCGACGAGGTGACCAAGAACGACACGCACGACGAGGGCGAGACCCTGCTGAATGCGGCCGGAGTCGCCCTGTTGCTGGTGGGTCCGGGCCTGAACGATCAGCGCCCCGGGGTCACGAACGCGGATGGCGCTTTCTCTTTTGCGAACCTGCGGGCGGGCACCTACCAGTTGGCGGTGGTGTCGGGCGAGGCGATTCCGGCGGATCACGGCTACGGTGGACCGGCGACCGGCTACACGATCACGATCGGCGTGGGCGAGGCTCACACACAGCACATTCCGATCGACATCACGCACCAGACGGTGAACTACACGGTTCATCTGAGGCATGGCGACATGACGGGCGACGCGCTGCCGGGCGCGATGGTTCATCTCTATGCGAGCATGACGGCGAACGATCCGATTGCGAGCGGCCAAACCAACGAAACGGGCACGACATCGATCCGTTTTGCGCGCTCAGCGGCGAGCGGCAACATGGCGTACGCGAACGTGACGGCACCGAACGATGGCTACGATGTCGATGGCGCCAGACAGGTGGTGGAGTGGGCATCGACGAGCGCGACGCACGATGCCATGAACAGCCAGCATGTGGTGAATCTGAAGACCGAGTTCAACTTCAACGGCCAGACGATCACGACCGATCACGGCGGCGGCAGGGCACTGGGCAACTGGGCGATCAACGTGACGCAGATGGGAACGGGTGGCAGGGTGGCCGTTGCGAACGCGCCCAAGACGCTTGACGACGACGGCGTGGGCAAGATCACGATGACGGCAACTTCGATCGACGATCTGCCGATGACTTACCACATCGCGCTGGCCGGTGACCAGTCCAACACGCTGGACGGTGGCGAAACGTACGTGACAACCGACACGCTGACGGCGACGCACAACGGTCTGTCGGTGGACGAGACGATGGACGCGGGCACGATGGAGGCACGCTACACGACGCAGACGCTCAAGGTGTATGTGCACCATGAGAAGGACCAGATCCTGGGCTACACCGAGAACATTCTCGACGGTGACGAGCGAGTTTCCGGCGTCCTCGACGTCGAAATCCGGCATATCGACGCGAATGGCCGCTCGCGGGCCTTCACAAAGGCGCAGTGGGATCGTGCCAAAACCGGCAACTACTCGGACAGCAGTGGGGTCGTGACCTTTGCACACGTTCCCGCCGATTTCAACGTGATCGCTCAGGCCTCCAGGGTGGATGCCAACGCGGACATCATGCTTCTCGAGCCGGACGAGATTGCAGCGTACCGGGACATCGAGGAGAACGGCGTGACGGGTGGCGCATTCGGTGCCGATGGCGGCTTCCATCACACTGTCGAGCTCTGCCCGCTGGCTTCGGAAGAGCACCGGCAGGGTGGCGGCGAGTGCGGTTCGTTCGCCTATGTGAGCACCTGGGCGGTCAGCGGTCTTGTGTGGAAGAGTGATGTGATCAGGAGTGGCGAAGGCTTCCTGGTCAGGGGCGAGGGTGACATCATCAATGTAGGAAATGGTCCCAGAAGCCAGACCGGAGTCACGGTCAGCCTGGATCCGGTCGCGGACAAGAACCTCGCTGGCGACCAGGAATCGCAAACGACCACAGCGACCAATATCGCCTCGACAAGAAACCGAGACGATCGGTACCAGTTCAACTTCGGCCGTATCGCGGCGGGGGTCTACAAGCTGAACCTTCCCAACGGCTGGCGCGCGAGGTTGGGCGACAAGGGCAGCGAAGTCGAGCTCGGCAGCGCTCTGAGCCCCCTCAGCGCAGACATTACGATCGATGTCACGCCGGCGACAGCCACCCTGTACGGGCGTGTCACGGGCACCGACGGGTTCGGACTGGACAGCGTCACGGTGACGGCCAATGGCAAGTCGGCCATGACGGATGCGCTCGGCCGCTACATCATCGAGGGCATTAGCCGGGGCGCCCTCACCAACAAGATCATCGTGAGCGCTGCGGGCAAGGGAGTCACCAATTACACTGATGCGGCGCCCTATATCGATTTCGTGGCGAATGCTCCGATCCGGGAAGACTTCAATGTCAACGCCGTCGCGGCCACGGCCACGGTCAGCGGTATGGTCACGACGGACAACGGCACGCCGGTTGCGGGCGTGACGATTCTGGCGAATAACGCAGCGCCGTTGAACGCCGCCAGGAGCGGAACCAACCGCGGCAGGCTCGTGACAGGAGCCGACGGCAGCTTTACGGCGAGCGTGCGGGCCGTGCCTGTGGGCCAGACGGTTAGCATGAGCGCGTCGAGGACGGGCATGTCGTTCTTCCCGGCGAGCATTCCGGTCAGCGCGACCAATGGCTCGACGACCTCGGGCATCAAGTTCACCGCCTACGCCTACGCCACAATCACCGGCCGGGTGAAGAGCCCGACTGGCGGACCGATGCAAGGCGTTTTGGTGTCGGCGACGCCTGCAGGCGGAACCGCGCCCACAGATACCATGACAACCGGAACGACGGGCACCTTCTCGCTCAGCGTTCCCTTTGGCGCCTACACCATCGCGGCCACTGCAGACAACCATACCTTCAGCTATCCGAACACCGGCCAACTCGTGAACGTGGCTCACGGGCAGAACTACGGGTTCGGCGACATTCAGGCCGTCACCTTCGCGCCGACCATCACCTCGGCCACACGAGTCATCGATGCCCAAACCGGCGTTTACGATGGCAATGTCAGGGTGGTCTGGAGCCACGGCACCATCGGTGACCGCACCATCAACTACCAGGTCCAGTACCAGCACAACACGGGCGACGGCGCGAACGCCACATGGGCAGATTTGGGCGCCGTGAACGGTCCTGTAACATCGGCCGCCACTGGCCCGAATACGCTTACCGCCAGTGCTTCGCTCGCTGGTGTCACGGACACCCTGGCCTTCAAGGTTCGGATCATGACCTACGATGGTTCGACGCCGCCGGATACCGTGTACTCCGCCGAGGCATCTGTCGGGAGTATCAACCCCGCAGCTACCAATGTCAGAGCAAGCCGCGGACCTGAAAACGACAGCCTCGTCGTTACTTGGCGGGCCCGAACGAGTAACGCTTCGGCACAGCGCGTCATGGTTGAGGTCCATGCGGAAAGCGTCGGGGCAACGGTCTGGCTCAATGTTGGTCCAATAGATTCAGCGGCCAGAGCATGGAGAATCGAGGTCACTAGCGCTGATGTAACGTGGACCCTGCCTGACGGTACAGGCGTGGCCGTAACCGAGGATGAACTCAATAAGGCGCTTCGGATTCGCGTTGACTCGAGGCAGGGTGGTGAAAGCGCGCCCTGGAAGAATGGCACTCCGGTGTCCCTCGCCGCAAAGCCGACCAGCAGCTAGTCCGATTCATCCTTCATCCCATCAGTGTAACTGATGGACGCAGATAGCGGTACACCTCACCCCTCGTCCGGTTCGCCGGGCGGGGGGTGAGGGCTATATGAAATCCTGACATTTCAGGGGAGTGCGTCGGCACGCACGCTCAAGTTTTGCAGGCAGACGCGATTTCGGTTGGCTGCATGGACCGTTTTTCAATCAAGAGGAAACAAGAGGATGAAGACGATCTGGACCAGGCCCGGTTGGGAAACCCTCCTTGCACGTATTTTTGTGGGCATGACGCTTATTGCATCCACCGGTTCGCCTGCGCGTGCGGGTGTGCAGGCGTTCTTGGGCGATCTGGAAGAGGCATCGACCGAAACCGCAACAGCGGGACGCACAACATCTTCGGCTCCTCCTACGGTGACTTCAATTACCCATGCAAGGAGCGGGAGCGGTCACAGGAACTTTCAGGTGACGGTCCGGTTTTCGGAACCGGTCTACGGCTTCACCATCGCCGATCTGCGGTTGACCAATGCGCGTGCAACGAACTGGGCCGGCTTCGATGGAAGCCCTGCCTATAGCTTCAACCTGCTGTCGACAGAAGATCTGGTGGGAACGGTTATCCTCACGATTCCGCCCAGCGTGGCGTTGAACTCGACAAACGAATGGAACATAGGCTCGAATCCGTACAGCTTCAATGTGGACAATCGCGCCCCCCGGGCTGTGCGGGCGCTGGTGAATCGCACCGCACTCGAAATTCGCTTCGACGAGATCCTGGACGGCACCTTCGTGCCGGCGACAAGTGCATTTCGGGTCGACGCGATTGACCCGACCAACGATATCAGGCGGATTGCCGTTACGTCGGTGACAGTATCGCGCGACCGGGTGGATCTTCTGCTGGCGGAACACGTCCGCCACGACGATTTCATCGAGCTCTTCTATGACAACACCGGGACAAGGGCGCTTCGGGATCTGGTCGGCAACATTGCCCACGATTTCGGGACCGAAATTGTCGTCCGCAATCTCACCGCGCCAGGCGCCGGAGCGCCCGATGCTCCGACGAATCTTGTGGTCACCGCTTTCGGAACCTCTGTCATCGATCTGGAGTGGACCGCACCGATCGACAATGGCGATGCGGCCATCACCGGCTACCGGATCGAGGTGTCCACCGATGGGGGTGCAACCTGGTCGGATCTGGTGGCCAATACCGTCAGCACCGTGACCAGCTATCGGGACACCGGCATTCTGACGGGCGCAACGCGGCACTACCGGGTTTCGGCGATCAACTCCTTCGGCACGGGAGCGCCTTCGAACGTGGCCAGCGCCTCGACGGAGGGCCAGTTGCCGAACGCTCCCACGGCGCTGACTGCGAAGACTACAGGCGCGTCAACGATTGAACTGAACTGGCAGCCGTCCTTGCCGGGCACCGCGGGACCGATCACGGGGTACCGGATCGAGGTTTCGGCGCATCGGACAGGCGATTGGCGGACTCTGGTCGCGGACACGCGCGCGCGGAGCACATCGTACACGGCCGCTGCGGTTCCCGCAGGCAGGACGCGGTACTACCGGGTGAGCGCCATCAACCGTGCGGGCGTGGGCCTGCCTTCGAACACGGCGAGCGCAACCACGGAAGCGATGCGACCGACGGCGCCGAGGAATTTGCGGGTGGTCTCGGCGGGTCCGCTTCTGGGACGAACGCGACTGGTCCTGACCTGGAATCGCCCCGATTCGGATGGCGGCAGCGAGGTGAGTGGCTACCGAATCGAGGTCTCGGCAACAGGCGGATCGCTCTGGATGGCGCTGGAGACGAACACGGGCGGTTCTGTGACGAGCTACACGCACACCGGTCTGACATCAAACACAACCCGCTATTATCGGGTGGCGGCCATCAATGCCCAGGGAACGGGCCCCTGGTCGAATGTGGCGCATGGAACCACGAATGCGGCTCCACCCACGGTGCCGACCGACATGCGGGTGCGTGCGACGAGCTCGTCGAGCATTGCGGTGAGCTGGCAGGCGCCACAGGACAATGGCGGGTCGGTGGTGACGGGCTACCGGGTGCGCGGGAGACGCGCGGAGAGCAGCGTTTGGGCGCTCAATGCGACGATCACAGATCCGGGCGCGATGAGTTATGAACATGCGGGTCTGAAACCGGTGGAATCGTGGCGCTATCAGGTGGCTGCGATCAATGCGGTGGGCGCGGGTCCGTGGTCATTCGAAGTGGGCACGACAACGCATCCCGGCGTTCCGTCCACGCCGACGGATCTGACGGCACGGGCGGTGGGCAGTGGCCGGATCGACCTGACGTGGAGTGCGCCATCCGAGACGGGCGGGTCTCCGGTTTTGGGCTACCGGATCGAGTATTCGAGCGACGCGGGTAATCGGTGGCGAACTCTGCGGCGAAACACGGGAACGCAGACGACGAGTTTTTCGCACACGGGATTGCGTCCGAAGACGACGTATCATTACCGCGTGAGCGCGATCAACGCAGCGGGTACGGGCACACCGTCGAACGTGGCGCAGGCAACGACCGAGGCGACGGTTCCGGCGGTTCCGGGCAATCTTCGAGCGACGGCGGTGGGCAGCACGGAGATCGAGCTGGAATGGACGGCACCGGGATACGACGGGGGCTCGGCGGTGACCGGCTACCAGATCGACATCTCGGCCGACGCGGGGAGGAACTGGCAGACGCTGACGAACAACACCGGGAGCGAGGCGACCACATACCGTCACACGAACCTGTCGCCTGCGACGACGCGGCACTACCGGGTGCGGGCGATCAACGCGATCGGCCGGAGCGATCCGTCGAATGTGGCGCGGGCCACGACCGATGCGGTTGTGCCGGATGCGCCGACGGGGCTGACGGCGACGGCGGTCTCACCCACGCAGATCGATCTGGCGTGGACGGCGCCGGGGTACAATGGCGGCGCAGACGTGACGGGCTACCGGATCGAGGTGTCGGAGACGGGCGAGGGCGGGTGGGGGGAGCTTGCGGCGAACACGCGCTCTCCGGTCACGGCCCATGCGCACCGGGATCTGCGCCCGGGGAGCCAGCGCTTCTACCGGGTGCGGGCCCTCAACCGGGTGGGAGCGAGCGATCCGTCGGGGATCGCGGGCGCGGCCACCGACGACCCGGTGCAGCGGGCCGAGCGTCTGAACCGGCGCGTGCTTCCGCATGTGGTGGCGGCGATGACGACAAGCGCGATCGGCGCGATCGCGGAGCGGATCGAGGCGGCGGCGCTGGGACCGGGCGGCGGCATGGAGATGGAGATGGGCGGCCTGAACGGACTCGCGGCGCGGCCTGGGAGCGCGGATGGCGCTTTCGGCAGCGACCGGTTCGGCTTCGGCGACCTCCTGAACGGCGCGTCGTTCCGGCTGTCGCGCCCGCAACAGGCGATCGGAGCGCCGACGGTATCGGTCTGGGGCGCGGGCGAGTACCAGTCTCTGGGGGAACCCGAAGCGACGGGGCTGGAATGGAACGGCGATCTCGTCAACGTGCATCTCGGCGCCGATCTGCGCATCGCGTCCGACATTCTGGGGGGCGTCGCGATCTCGCGCGCCGACGGCAGCTTCGACTTCACCGACCGCACGGGCGCGCGCCCGGCGAGCGGCGTCTACGGCACCACCCTGACGGCGGCGAACCCCTACCTGGCATGGCTTCCAGGCGGACGCGGCAACGCGCTCTGGGCGGCGGGCAGCTTCGGCTGGGGCGACGTCGAGATCAACGATTCCCGTACGGCGCTGCGCACAAGCCCGGCGCGGACGGTCACCGGCGCGATCGGCGGCTCGTATCAGGTGCTGCAAGCCGGAAGCGTCGCGCTCAAGCTCAGGGCCGAGGGCTGGTCAAGCCGCGTCACGGTCGAGGGCTCGGAGCCCGGGATCGCGGAGGACACGACCGACCCGAACGACGAGACGGGCGACGGCGCGGCGACGCAGCCCGCGGCGGCGATTGGCGAGACGATGCTGAGCCTGCAACGGGGGCGCCTGATGGTGGAGCTTGCCCAGGGCTACCGGATGGGGGCCAGCGAGGTCGGCGTCAGCGTCGAGGGGGGCGTGCGCTACGACAACGGCGACATCGCCAATGGCGCCGGGATGGAGGCGGGCGGCAGCCTGCGCTTCGCGAACCGCGCGCTGGGATTGGCGATCGAAGGCAGGGGCCGCGTTCTCGTCGCCGGCTACGAGGGCTACGAGGAGTGGGGCGTCGGCGGCACGATCCTCTTCGATCCCGAAATGCGCGGCCAGGGCTTCTCGGTGCGACTCTCGCCCAGCTACGGCGACGCGGCTTCGGGGCTGAACGCGCTCTGGGAGCGCGGCGTTGCGGGCCCGGGCCCGGGCGGCCCCGGCGACCGCACGGCAACCCACCCCGCCCCCGCACTCGACGGCGAGATCGCCTACGGCTTCGCCTCGCGGAGGGGGACCCCGTACAGCACCTTCCACCTTGGCCGCGACGGCCACCGCGCCCTCAGCTCCGGGCTCCGCTACGATCTGGGCCGGGGCTTCGGCGTTCGCGTCGAGGCCACCCGCCACGACAGCGGCTTCGGCGCCACCCGGCACAACCTCGGCATTCGTGGAAGGGTTGAATTGCGGTAAGAGGCGGGCCCTGACCCAATTCCAGAGTGCATGGAAGGATCGGGCTTATGCAGGGGGACAACCACGGGGTGCTCAACATCGACTTCGTCTCTCCACACTCCCAGCACGGTGTTGACGCCAATCTCAAGGATCCTGAACCCTGGCCGGATTTCCTGCGCACTGAGATCAGGTGAAAAAAGCGCCAGACGGTAGATCGCCTGCACCTGCCCATTTCGGTCAATCTCCTCAATCTGTATAAAATCTCTGTATAAAATCTGCATTTCCGCGCAGGGTTCGCGCCGTCGCGACGTGCGCATCTCTGCGAAAGAGGGGACCGGCTGTTCCTTGACGCCCCGCATGGAGAACATGTACTCCTCGTATTGGCGACGACGAGCGAGCCATCCGAAAGTCGCGTCATGGTGCGTATGCGGTCAAACTCGTATTGCTCGCCCACATTCGTCTGTGTCAGATCGACAATCGGCACGGAGTTGATGCTCCAGGATGTGGAGTCGCTCCAGCGAGACTTCGCGGATTTCAACGATTGCGACACCAGCGCTTTATTAGCGTTCGACCGGCCCCACCCCGACCCCCTCGTCGCCACAGGCGGACACCCCAAGAGCGAAGGCAAGCATCATCCATCCTGTCTTCACTCCTGGTCCCTCCAATGCCGGTTCCATCTGAAATCCCGAGTGAAAAGATACACCTTGCCGCCGGCTCCCCGTCCCGCGCCCGCCACCCCGATCGTGACGACTGCAACAATGGAGCTCATGTCAAAGGAATCGATGTGTTCGTTGGGAACCAGCCTTCCATTCACATATAGTTGGCCACACTGATCGAACAGGCTGAGCACGCACACGCGCCGCTCGTGCGACACCGGAATGGCCAGCCATCGCAACAGCTCGGTGTTGTCATCGCTTTTGCCCTTCGCTTCGTGGAGGCGCGCGCCCTGAATCAAGCGAAAGCCGCGAACCGTGTTCGGATTCCTGCCGAACTCCTGTTTCAGCCAGCTTTCGCGTCTTTCATTCGCCACCGTCACCTTAACCCCTTCAATACGGAAGGGAAGGGGCTCAACCTCAAAGTCGAGTGCATACCGTCTACCCTCTGCAAGCGTAAAAAAGGGAGATTCGATATCGATAGCCGACGCGTCGTATGACAATGGAGTAATCTCCGGCCCAGGGCGCGATCAAAACAAAACGACCCAGACTGTTCTGACATTGTTGCGGCAACCCGGACATCGGCGCTATCAAGGAGCTCTACTTCCGCCAGCGAGAAGGGATTGCCATTGGTCGGATCCATGGCTCGCCCCGCGATCTCCTGCGCCGAAAGGGTGACGGGGGGTGCGACGAATCCTGTGGCAGCCCATGCAACCCATGCAATCCGGTTTGCCGACTTCGGACTTTGCATCCGGTTCGGCTTGCGCCCCCGGCATGATTCGCCGCTCCCTGCCGCTGCGACTCCCCCTGCAGCGTATATGCGAACCTCGTGTCCATTTGCACTTTTCCCGTGTGCGTCATCTCCAGAGTGATTCCCTGGTTTTCTTCTCCTAAAGGCTTGTCGGGTCTGCGCGCAAGATATCGGGGATGGCGGCGTAACGAAAGGGAATCGCCTGAAGTTTTCGTAAGCAGAGGTAAGGCGGTGGCAGATGGAATGATTCTGTGCCGGGCATCGAAGCCGCAATTGCCGTGGCCGCTCTTTCCGGGCTCCAGTGAGGGCGGTGGTGGCCGATCTGCGTGAATCATGAAGCTGCAAGTCCGCATTTTCCTGCTTGCGCAATTTGAAGTTGTCTATCCGCCAACTTTTGCCGCTGAGAGACGCGAAGATCCAACAGAACAGGAAATGCGGGCGCAGGAGGGTCGCCCCGTATCCTGCCGGGAGAGCTTTTTTCCTCCCAGGTCAACTCCAAAAGCCTCCGTTTCAGCCCGCCCACACCCAGATGCGAGGCGGTTGCCGCATGTATTTCCAGAAGCCGCCGCCATGATTGTGCACCGAGCCGTCGCTGCGACTCGCTCGGCATTGCACCGTCAGGGTGAAGTGCGCCACACGTATTCGGTCAGCGTATATCCGGTCCGATCGACATTGCGTCTGGCAAAAACGATTCGTCCCGGCCCATATCCCACAATTTCACCCGGAGCCGGGGCATCGGTGATCACCCGAATTCCGCCTACATATACATTGACCCATTCGCTGCGAACGAACATTCCGGGGCATGATCGGGGCCATCACCGGCAAACAAGAACGCAGCCCGCGCCCGTCCTGAAAGGGAAGACTCCCGCCCCACCCTTGAAGATCGCCCCCTCTGCAGGTACCATACCCATGCACAGACCGGCAGGAGACGCGCCCGCTCCTCCCGGGACGACTCCGACCGGCAGCGGAACGCTCGCCCCCCCGGCACGCAACCCATTCCCCGAAGAGGAAGATTCGCACGTGTTCATCTCGCAGAGAGCGGTCTCCGGGCGGGGAATTCGCCGTTCATGATCTCGGTCAGCGGGCTCGCCAGGGGATTCGGGGATCGCATCCTCTTTCGCGACGTCGCCTTTGTACTCGCTCCCGGCGAACGCCACGGCCTGGTGGGTGCCAATGGTTCGGGCAAGACGACGCTGCTCAATATTCTGGCGGGAGACCTTGAATCCGATGCCGGCACGGTCAGCATTCCGGCCCGCACCCGCCTGGGCGTCCTGCGGCAGGATCAGTTCCTCTATGAAAGCGAACCGATTCTCGATGTCGCCCTGATGGGCAATGACGAGCTCTGGCGGGCGACAACCGCAATGGAGGCGCTCCTGGCCCGCTCCGACAGGGAGTTCGACGCAGATCGCTTCTCGGCGCTCGAAGAGGTCATTCAGCGCCACGACGGGTACACCGCCGAATCGCGCGCGGCGGCGATTCTCGAGGGTCTCGGGATCCCGGCCCGCCTGCACCGCCGTCCCCTCTCGACCCTCTCGGGCGGCTTTCGTCTGCGCGTTCTTCTGGCTCAGGTTCTGGCCAGCCAGCCCGATGCGCTTCTTCTGGATGAGCCGACCAACCACCTTGACATCCTCTCGATTCGCTGGCTGGAGAAGTTTCTGCGCGATTTTCGCGGACCGGTTGTCGTGATCAGTCACGACCACCGCTTCCTGGACAATGTTGCAACCCACATTCTCGATGTCGATTACGAAACCGTGCTTGCCTATTCGGGAAACTATACGCGCTTTCTGGGTGCCAAGGCGGCCGAACGCGAGCGGCGCGAGAAGGAAATTGCGGTTCGCGAACGCGAAATTGCACATCACCGCAAATTTGTCGATCGCTTTCGCGCCAAGGCCTCCAAGGCGCGCCAGGCACAATCGAAGTTGAGACTGATCGAAAAGAAAGCCGAGGGGCTGACCGAGCTTCCCCGCTCATCGCGCCGCCACCCCACCTTTCGCTTCGGCCAGCGGCGTCCCAGCGGGCAGGAGGTCGTGCGCGTGCGCGGCGTCTCGAAATCCTTTGGCAACAATCTCGTATTGCACAATGTCGATCTGCGCGTTTCCCGCGGCGACCGCCTTGCAATCGTCGGCCCGAATGGAATCGGCAAGTCCACCCTGCTCAAGGTCATGCTGAATGCAGTGGACCCGGCGATGGGAGCCGAACCCGACAGCGGCACCGTCGAATGGGGCTACGAAACCCATCCCGGCTACTTTGCCCAGGACCCGGCCGACCATCTTCGCACACCCCGCCGCACCGCCGAGGCCTGGATCGGACAGTATTGCGAAAACCGCAGCGCCGGCTTTGCACGCGGGAACCTGGGAATGGTTCTCTTCAGCGGCGACGACGCCGAGAAGCGTCTCGAGGCGCTCTCCGGGGGCGAATCGGCCCGTCTGGTTCTCTGCAGCCTCATGATTCGCGAACCGAATGTGCTGATCCTCGACGAGCCCACCAACCACCTCGACCTGGAGTCGATCGAAGCGCTGGTCGGGGGACTGGCAAGCTACCCGGGCACCTTGGTCTTCGTGTCGCACGATCGCTGGTTTGTCGGTGCGCTGGCCAACCGCATCGTGGAAATTTCGCCTGCGGGGATTCGCGACTATCGCGGCAGTTACGCCGAATATGTACGGCACTGCGGCGACGATCACCTCGATGTGGAGGCGGTGGCCGGGCGGGCGCGCGATGCGAAGCGCGAGGAACGGCGGGGAACGCGCGGGAAAAGAGACGAGGGAGTGGGGGACGGGAGTGGAGGGAGGATTGCCGGCGGCGACGGCCCCGGGCGACGATCGCGGCCGGTGGGGCCAAATCGCTGGCAGCGCCGCCAATCGCAGGCCCGCGCCATGGAGCTGACCGAGCGGATTGAGGCCGCCGAGATGCGCATCTCCGAGATTGAGGATGCATTTGCGGCTCCTTCGTTCTATCGTGAAGCGGATTCCGAAGAGGTGCGAAGGCTCGAATCCGAGCGCCAGCGCCTCCTGGAAGAGATCGAGACCCTTATGCAACAGTGGGAGAAAGTCGAGGCCCGAATTGCCAACGATCAAGAGCAGCTCCGTACCCATTCACCGCGCTGACGCCGCTTTTTCCGCCGACGCGCTGGCGATGCACCCCGTTTCCCCGCCGGCTTCGGGGCGACCGGCCCCCGGCACGCTCCCCGCCCTCCTCGCGGCCTCCCTCCTGGGAATGACAGCCGCCTGCACCGGCCCGGAGTGGAGAGATTCCACCCCACTTGACCCCGAAGAGCTGGCCGCCGGCCACGAGGAGTGGCGCGCCGATCGCCGCGCCGACCTTGCCGACCCCGATGCCGGCGTGATCTCCTGGATCGGGCTCTGGGAGCTGCGCGAGGGCGCGAATGCCTTCGGGTCCGACCCCTCTCTGCCGATTGTCCTGCCCATTCGCAATGCTCCCGATCTGGCGGGCACCCTCCAAATGGAGGCCGGCAGGGTGCGCCTGGAGCCTGCCGCGGGCAACCCCGTCCATCTCTCCACCGGCGAACCCGTCACCGAGACCATTCCCCTCAACGACGACCGTTCGGACAACACCACGGTTCTGGCGCTCGGCACCCTTGGATTCCGCATTCATGCCGAACCCGGCACCGAGCGGCTCTGGCTGCGGGTCTGGGACACCGCTCTCCCGCGCCTGACCACCTTCGAGCTGCCCCCCTACTTCCCGATCAGCAACGACTGGCGGGTGTCGGCGCGCTTCGAGTCCTATCCCGAGGCGCGCACCATTGCCTTGGCCGATGTACGCGGTGGAATGGTCTCGAACCAGGCGCCGGGCGAACTCGTCTTTCGCGTGAATGGGCGCGAACATCGCCTGATCGCCTTCGCCACCGAAAGCAGCAGCAACTTCTTCGTCACTCTCTGGGATTCGACCGCCGTTTCCGACACCTACCAGGGCGGGCGCTACCTGCGCGTTCCCTTTGCCGACGCCGAGGGCTGGACAACGATCGACTTCAATCGAACCTACAATGCGCCCTGCGTCTTCACCCCGTATTCGGTGTGCAGCCTTCCCCCGCGCGAGAACCGGCTGCCGCTGGCCATCCATGCAGGAGAAAAACGGCCGCTGAACTCGTTCTGAGGGGCGGGACTCGGCGCGAGCACGGACCTTGGCGCGCATTCGGCGCGGTCGGCACTCCTACTTCCGAAAGCGGATCCACTTGGTGATGCGCCGCTGCGTCACCTCGGCGCCATAGACATTCCCTTCATGATCGACCGCCACCCCCTCGGGGCCGCTGAAGCCCAGCACATTGCTGCGGTCGTCGGGGAGAAAGTGGTGGACCCAGCCTTCGCGCGCGTCGCCGATGCGAATTCCCTTTTCCCACCCCGCGTTGCGTTGGCCGGTGAACTCGTTGAGTGCGGGGCTGGATTCGGAATCGGCCACATAAATATTGTCTTCGGCATCGATATAGAGGCCACTCGGACGCCCAAACTGCGTCCAGATGGCAAGAAAGTTGCCCTCCTGGTCGAAGATCTGGATGCGATTGTTGTAGCGGTCGCCGACAAAGATGCGGCCCTGTGAATCCATCGCCAGGGCGTGCGGGTCGCGGAACTGTCGGGGGCCATAGCCAAGCTCGCCCCAGCTTTCCATGAAGTTGCCCTCGGCGTCGTAGCGAACGATGCGCCCCCGCGTCCGGTCGTGCGCATCGGCAACGTAGATCTGGCCATTGGGAGCCACAACCACATCCGAGGGCTGGGTGAGGTGGTTGGGGGGATCGCCGGCCTCGCCCGGGGTGCCGATCGTCATGAGCAGCTCGCCCTCGGGCGAAAATTTGAGAACGGTGTGACCGGTTTCGGTCGCGCCGGGACGCCACGCATCGGTAATCCAGACATTGCCCTCGTGATCGATGTCGATTCCATGCGGCCAGGCCATCAGACCACCGCCGAAGCTGCGGAGAAGGTTGCCGTCGGGGTCGAAGAGGAGGATGGGGTCCAGCTCCGAATCGACACAACTGTTGGCCCCGCAGCGCTCCGCCACCCAGATGTTGCCATCGGGGGCGATCTCGATGGCGCTGGTCGAACCCCAGGTGCGGCCCTCGGGCAGCTCGCCCCAGCCGTAGATCGGGCGGAAGGGATTGGTGGTGACCGATTGGGCGCCAAGTCCGGGGACCAGAGCAGGGGTCAGTCCGGGAAGCAGGGCAACCAGCGCGCCGACCAAAACGAATAGGGCGGCCGGAAGACGGGAAGGCGCTGCGGAAGAGGGCGAAGGGGTCATGGGGCGTGGATCTCCATGGTCAGGGGGCGAAGAAGACGAATCGGACTGCGCTGCCAGAGATCAGAGTAAGGAGGGAGCGGCATCCGCGCCACCGGGCCTGTTGTGGGGGACTGTGATCAGGGCAGAACGCCGGGCGGCAAGCTGTCACGCCCCCGTCAGCGCGCAAGACCGGAAAGCCCGACGATGCGGGAGGGCGGACGGGAGCATGGGAACGGTCTCCGAATCGGCGTCAGCCGTCCCCCTGGCACCTGTGCGGCTCGCCAGGTCCGTCAGCGCACAAGAGCCAGCAGACTTCGGGGCGCAACGCTTGTGTCCCCAAAGCGAACCACCCAGTGCAGATGCGGCCCCGTGACCCGTCCGGTGGCGCCGACGCGTCCGATCGGAGTGCCCGCAACGACGGTGTCGCCCTCCTCTACCAAATACGCGCTGAGGTGGGAATAGCTGCTCACCAGGCCGGCGCCGTGGTTCAGCGAGACGGTGTTTCCCGCCAGGAGAAAGCCGTGCAGCAGCGCGACCACGCCATCGGCCGCGGCACGAACGGTGTCGCCGTGCAGGCCCTGAAGATCGAGCCCCATATGACGACTGGCGATCCGGCCATTGAACTCGCGTCCGGTCCCGAAGCCGCTGGTGACGCGGGAGCTGCGCGGCAGAACCATCCGATCCGACCAGAGACGGGGCGTGATGCGGGCTGCGCGGGTGACGCGGGTGGCGTTTTCGCGGTCGGCGCCCAGCCGGGCCCGGTCGGCTTCGCTCGGAGGAGCGCCGAAACGGGGTGCCACCGTGAGCCGTTCGTGTCTGTAGCTGCCCGCCACAACCGGAATGCGCAGAGAATCGGTGCGCTCGCGTCCATCCAGCCAGGTGGCGCGCACCCAGGCGTCGATACTGTCGGTGGCGTCGATGGGAACGGCGGCCAGGCTGATCTGCGCTGAGGCGGTCGTCTCGAAGTGCAGGATCTCGCCGGCAACTGCGCCGGTCAGGACGGCCACATTCGCTTCGGGGGGCACGGCGACGCGGAGCCGGAAGAGGTGACCCTGGGTGGGAGCGGCGGGTTCCCACGAGATGGCGACCGGCGGGAGGGGCGCGGGCAGAGGACGGTCGCAGGCGCCGAAAAGGAGAAGCGCAAAGAGAGGAAATACAGAGAGAGCGTGCGATTTCACAGGTCGGGCGTTGTGTCCGCAGGCATGTCTGGCAACGACGCGCGGGCATGGCGGGCCGGCGGGGGCGAAGCGGGTGCTCCCGACAGGGTTGCCTGGAATGATGCCTGACATGGATTCCGATCTTCCGGGTTGGAGTGGGTTTCGGAGGTTGACCTCGCGCGGATCTGCCGATGGATGGACGGGAAATGATAATGATTCGTGCAGGATGGCGACGAACGCTTGCCGGGCAGTCTGCAGGTTGTCCGGTCCGACCATCGGAATCTGCGGGCTGACCGCCGACGCGCTCCGCGAACAGTGCCGAGCGTGCACCGGGAGTCACGGAACCGGGTCTGGCATCGGCCGGGCGAGTTCTGTACAATCCCCTGTTGTCGCCACGCCGGCGACCGAATCCCCTCCCCCCTTCGCCCCCAGGTTCTCTGCATGCACACGCCTCCGCTCTCCATTCCTTCCGCCCTCCGCGCGGCCACCCTCATCGCCGCCATCGGCCTCGCGCCCCTTGCGGGCCTCGTTCCCCTGTACGCCCAGGAGCGCGACGCCCCCGGCGCCAACGACGACAACGCTCCCGCGACACTCAATGCCGGCCTCCTCTCTTCGCTGCGCTGGCGCAGCATCGGTCCGGCGGTGGCCTCGGGGCGGATTGCAGACATCGCGATCGACCCCACCGACCGGCGCACCTGGTACGTGGCGGCTTCGTCGGGGAATGTGTGGAAGACCACCAATTCGGGCACCACCTGGACACCGATCTTCGACAACTATGGCTCCTACTCGATCGGCGCCATTGCGCTCGACCCCAACGACCGCCATACCCTCTGGGTGGGCACCGGTGAAAACAATGGCCAGCGCTCGGTCGGCTATGGCGACGGGGTGTACAAGTCGATCGACGGCGGGCGCTCCTTTCGCAACATGGGGCTGGAGACCTCGCGTCATATCGGCATGATTGCGGTGCATCCCGACGATTCGCACACGGTGTTCGTGGCGGCTCAGGGTCCGCTCTGGGCGGCCGGCGGCGAGCGCGGGCTCTATCGCACAACCGATGGCGGCGAGAGCTGGGAGATTGTCCTCGAAATCGATGAACACACAGGGGTCAACGAAGTCTATTTCGATCCGCGCAATCCCATGGTCATGTATGCGACTTCATGGCAGCGGCGGCGCCACCAATGGACAATGATCGACGGCGGTCCGGGGTCGGGGATTTACAAATCGACCGATGGCGGCAGCAGTTGGCGCTCCATCAACCGGGGGCTGCCCGCGGGCGACAAGGGACGAATCGGAATGGCGGTTTCGCCGATCAATCCCGATGTGCTCTATGCAATCGTAGAGGCGTCCGGCAACGACGGGGGAACCTTCCGCAGCGAAAACATGGGTGAAAACTGGACGCGCACCTCGCGCTATCAGTCGGGCGCGGCAATGTATTATCACGAGCTCTACGCCGATCCGCACCACTTCGATCGCATCTATTCCCTGGATACCTTTGTGGAGATGTCCGACGATGGCGGACGCACCTGGGGACGCCTCCCCACCCGGGGCGTTCATGTCGATTTTCATGCGCTTGCCTTCGACCCCAACGATCCCGAACATCTGATTATCGGCAATGACGGCGGGCTCTACGAAACCTTCGATTTTGGTCAAAACTGGCGCTTCTTTCCCAATCTTCCACTGACGCAATTCTACAAGGTCGCAACGTCGAACGACGAACCCTTCTACTATGTCTATGGCGGAACCCAGGACAACAATACCCTGGGCGGACCCGCACAGACGCTGGGCGGGGGGATTCGCAATTCGGACTGGTACGTCACCCTGGGCGGCGATGGATTCGACCCGGTCATCGATCCCGAAAACCCCGACATCATCATTTCGCAGTTGCAGTATGGAGTGTTGTCGCGCTTCGACCGGGGAAGCAGGGAACGGCTCGACATCCAGCCGCAACCGGACGCCGACGGGCCGCCGCTGCGCTGGTACTGGGATGCCGGCCTGCACATGTCGCCGCACAACAATCGGCGCATCTACTTCGGCGCGCAAATTCTCTTCCAAAGCGACGACCAGGGCACAAGCTGGCAGGCGATTTCCGGCGATCTGTCACGCAACCTGGATCGCAATGCGCTCGAGGTCATGGGGCGCGTATGGAGCGTGGATGCGGTCGCCAAGAATCGCTCGACTTCGGCATTCGGGCATATCGTGTCCATATCGGAATCGCCGCTGGTCGAGGGCCTGATCTATGTCGGCACCGACGACGGACTTGTGCAGGTCACCGAGGATGGCGGCGCGAACTGGCGCGAAGTGTCCTCTCTGCCGGGGGTTCCGGATACCAGCTTTGTGCACGATGTAGAGGCGTCGCTGCACAATCCCGACGAAGTGTTTGTGGTTGTGAACAACTTCAAGCGGAATGACTTTCGGCCCTATGTGCTCAGATCCGGAGACCGCGGCAACAGCTGGACGATGATCACCGAGGGTCTGCCCGACAACAGTCCCTCGTTTTCGATCGTACAGGACCACGTCGAGCCGGGACTTCTCTTTCTGGGGGCGGAATTCGGAGCCTTCGTCTCGGTGAATGGCGGTCAGTCGTGGATGAGCTTCGACAACGGACTGCCCACAATCCCCGTGCGCGAACTCGAGATCCAGAGGCGCGAGAGCGATCTTGTGGCTGCGACCTTCGGACGCAGCTTCTATGTGGTGGACGATTACACGCCGCTCCGCGAACTGGCACGCGCATCCAGTGAAATTCTGGCCTCGGACGGCCATATCTTCGAGGTTGCCGATGGCGACATGTATGTGCCCTGGAACCCCGGCGGCGCCAATGGCAGCGATTTCTACCAGGCCGACAATCCGCCGCTGGGCGTCACCTTTACCTACTGGGTCGGCCAGAGTCTGCGCACCCGCGAAGCCGAGCGGCAGGCCGAGGAGCGGCGGCGACAGCGCGCGGGCGAGGACACCCCCTATCCGTCCTGGGACGCGCTAGAGGCCGAGGACCGCGAAGAGGCCCCGCGCGTGTACCTGACCGTCCGCGACGAGATGGGGGCCGTGGTGAATGTTGTGCAGGGCGCGACCGCGCGGGGCGTGCATCGCGCCGTCTGGAACTACCGCTACCCGGGGTACACGCCGATCACGGGCAGCGGCGGCGGCGGGTTCGGCGGCTTTGGCGGCGGAGGGGGACCGATGGCTCTTCCCGGACGCTACACCGTTTCGCTCAGTCAGCGCGTGGATGGCGAGGTGACCGAGCTGGCCGGACCGACGCCCTTTGTCATCCGGCCCCTCAACCAACCCGCGATTCCCCAGCAGGACCAGCCCGCAATTCTGGCCTTCCAGCGCCAGACCGGCGAGCTGTTGCGCGCAGTGACCGGCAGCCAGAGGGTGGCGGCCGAAGCGGCGCAGCGAATTGCCACCATCAAGCAGGCGCTGCAGAGTTGGCCGGCGGCGCCCGCAGAGTTGGCCACTGAAGCCCGCCGCCTGGAGCTGACGCTTCTCGACCTCCGCGAAGCGCTGGATGGATCGCGAACGCGGATTTCGCGCCAGGAGCCCGACCTGCCGGGAATCGCGGGCCGCGTGAACCAGATTGTGCGCGGCCATTGGAATGGAATGCACGGTCCCACCGAGACGCACCGGGAGCAATACCGGATCGCGGCCGATGCCTTCGGCGCCCTGTACCCCGATCTGCAACGTCTGATCGAGACCGAGCTGCCGCAGCTGGAGGCAGGGCTCGAAGCCGCAGGCGTGCCCTGGACAACGGGACGCGCGCTGCCGCAGTGGCCCCCGGAGGGGTAGCCGGGCGGTCAGGGAAACTCATCGCGCCACGGAGGACCGCGCCCATATGCAGGCGAAGATCCTGAAAACGCTCCAGAGCTACTACGAAGAACAGAAAATCGCGGCGCATGGGTTCGACTGCCCGCACAGAGATGAATGCTCGACCGAATCTCCGGGATTCACCGAGGCCAAGGCGAGCTACGTGGGACCTCTGTACGGGGAAACGGCGAAGTTGCCGCGCCTGCTCTTTCTGTCGCTGGATTCGGGCAGCGCCGACGAGGAACCGGAGAACCGGACGCTGGAAGGTGTTCGGAAATGGAATGTCGAGTGCGATGTGGAGAGGTTGCCAAGGAACAGGCACTGGTACCGAACGCACGAGTTGGCGCAAAGGCTGTTCGCTCCGTTTCGTCCGGGCATCAGCGTGGCCGACACCCGCCTGTTCTTCGCTCACGTCAACAGTGCCAAGTGTTGTCAGAACAATCCCGGGCGGGCACAGGCGAATCCGACACTGTTCAAGAATTGCTGCGCGTTCATTCCGGAAGAGCTGAAAATTCTGGAGCCGGAGATCATCGTCACGCAGGGCAAGTGGGCGAAGGAGGCGATTTGCGAGGGCTTCGAGATCCAGGAACACACATGCAAGCTCCTGGATGTCAACGGCTATCGTAATCCCGCTCTCTACGAAACCGGCGAGATTGAAATCGGGTCAGAGACGCGAGCCCTGTGGATTTCGACGTATCATCCGGCGGCCTTCGGATATTTCAACCCGCAACGGAAACAATGTTGGGATTGCTACGCTGCGGCGGTCAAGGAGTTCTGGAACACTGGAACGCCGGCAGCGTGACCCGACGAGTAAAGTGCAAGTGCAACAGGCGTGGCCGGGCCTGCACCTTGCGACCTGAACCTGGCCGGGTCTGACCGTCCGCAGCCCTTCGCTGCCGCCGGGGCTGCTGCCTGATTTCCGGTTTGGCGACAGGCGGCACTGCCAGCCACATGCCGCCGCGACGCACTGCGCCCCCCGCCCGGGGATTCCCGAACGAGGGGCGCATTTCCTGCGTGACTCATCAGCGGAGGCTGATGGGTGAGGGGTTACTTCTTCGCCAAGCTCTCCGGGGGGCTCCGCTCCCAATCATCACTACCGGTTTGCCTTGATTCGATAGCGATCTGGATTCCCGCGTTGAGTTCGGCTGCCGTGACGGTCACCGCGCCGTTGTTTAGCAAGGTGGCACTCGCCGCGATGGATTCGACAGTCGCTTCCCAATTGCGGTCGGTATAAGCACGGCCATTCGGCGTTGCGACAATCCAAATCTGTGCATCGAGTTCAGCGGAATTGATCTGGAGTATGACGCGCTGTTCAGTGTCACGATTCGTCTCGGCTTTCCACTCAACCCTAATGCGGTCGGGAGAGGCTTTCCTTGAGGTCACCAGCGTGTGTGCCTTGATATCGACCTCTGGGACTTCCACTGCATCACCGGAAATAGCGAGTTCGGATGCACGCTGGGAGGTCACCCGGACATGGAAGGCTTCTATTTCTCCGCCGTTGGGGATTGACCCCGTGAAAGTCAGATCCCTGGCTGTGCCGGTAAGCGGCTCGCTGAAGCTCTGCTGGCCGTCGGCGCCGACTTCATCCTGCCAATCCTCCGGGTCACAAGTGGCTTCCGTGCAGTACTGCACCTGATAGGTCACCGTGGTTCCGCTCGGTATGCTACCGGCCTTCCATTCTACGGTGTAGTCGCCGTCGTGAACGCCAGTAACGTTATCCTTGTCACGGGTTGCCGTAATCGGGCCAGCCGCATAGGTCGAAGCCACGAAGGGACTCCGGAGCCGAACGACTTCACCATCATCAACATAGACCCTGGCCGCGTCCGGAGGATCGGCGATGGTGTATACATCGTCGGGATCTTCGGCGGTCACCGCATAAACCTCGTGGCCATTCACCCAGAGGGTGAAGTTGCCATATTCGTTTGTCGTTGCCGTTCCACCAGTTTCAGTCCCGGCTGTTGCGCGGATATTGATACCCTCAAGACGGTTGCCGTCCTCGTCCTCGACTCTCCCGCGAATCTGGCCCTGTTCGAGAGCCTCAAAATCCACCTCGTCCTCGACATCGTCGGATTCCAGCCGAACTCTGTCGTAGGGAGGATCGAAAAACATGCGTCGTTTTTCCGGCGTCACTGTATAGTACGCATCGCGGCCGGTCACCTTGACGGTCAGGCTGTAGGAACCGTCAGACTTGGTGAGGATGGCCTTCTCCTGCGGCTCCAGAGCATTGACGCCGTCTTCATCCGTCACGCTGATCTCGACTCCCGAAACCGGGTCGCCATCGGCGTCCAGGACTGTGCCTGTGATCGTCGCGGTGGTGTCCACGTCCTCAAGATTGAAGCGGTAACGTTGGGGGTTATTGGCTTCGAACTTTTCAATGTTTTCGCCTTTGTTCGCACGGCGGTTCCAGGCGGCAGGTGAGCGAGGATCGTTCACCTGCGGCTTGTACCCATCTGCGCTGACCGACACCATCAGACCTCTGGGGTAGTCATTGCCGTAGCCGTCCACAATGAAGCGGCCCTCTATGTCGGTTTTCTGGGTCACGCCATTGACCTCTACGGTCGCGTCACGAATGGGGTCACCACCGGCGTAAACGAAGCCGTACAGCGTGCCCGTCGAAGGAGTCAGGGGTATATGAATAGCGTCGGATTCGTCTGCTCGGTCGTCATCCATGACGAACTCTCCCCGCACGACGCCTTCCGCCGTCCAGCCCTCGGTCGCTGTCACATCGTATACTCCCGCAGCCATGCGCCCGAATTTCAGATTTTGGGTGTTGGGTTTGTCGTTTGGCGTTTGGCGCCTTGCCGCATCGCGTGCCAGATTTTTGTTCTCTGTCGGCTGGAAGTCGAGCCAAATTCCCTTCTCACCCTGGTTGGGTTGAGGGGTAAAGCCGTCTGTCTCGTCTCTCGTTACGGTGTTCTTCGACACCCGCGCTACGACTGTGTAGGTCTTCACAAAGGCGAACGACCCGCACTCCACACCATCCTGGTTGTTGTTTTCCGAGGCCAGCGGGCACAACTTGACCGTGTGGTGGAAGCCGCCGTGCTCACCAAAGGCGCTCCCCATGATGCCATTCACATCAGGATTCTGGAAGGCGTCCAGGACATCGCTGTGGAGAATCTCGACGTTATGGCCGCTTGCCGGGTCAGCCGTCACGAAGACATTGCGGTGCGTCGGGATCCCCGTATAGGTGACTATGCCGCTCGACTCTCTCCTGCGCTTACTCTCATCCCATTCCTTCGGGTCAAAGGTGGCCCGGCGGTTCGTATCGGACACATGGCGAACCTCCAGCCTCACCTCTTTGTGAGAGCGCGAATCAGCAGCATTGATGGTGCCCGTGTACCCCTCAATCTGATCGCGCTCTTGGTACACATACACCTTCAGCGTCTGGGTCGTATAGTGCACAACCAGCGGCACGGCCGCCGTCAGCTCCGACGCCACCGAGAGTCCGGTGAGCTCCGCCTTGACCGTATCGGTCGTGACCGCTTTCTCGCCACCGTCCAGACTGTCATGCTGAGCTTCCGCAAGGGTGATGTAATAGGTCATCGGCAGGTCGGCTGCATTGGTCGCACTCATCTCGACCTTGGCCGTGCCGTCGGCATTGAGCTTGGTCGGCACACCATCGCGCGTTACGGGCACCATCTTTCCGTTGGCGTCCTTCATCTGAACATTGATCGCCCAGTTGCCCAGAGGCTTGCCACCGCCCAGGGGGGTCTCGATCGTCTGGCCCGAGAAGCTCACCGTGGCCTTCGTATTCACCACATGCTGGCTGTTCGCGGCCTCCGTCGTTGCGGCCTTGCCTTCCCAGCTCACCATCTGGCGATTGCCCGCAACCAAAAAGCCGTCCGGCGCCGTGATCGCGGCGTACGCCGTGTGGCCCGTGGTCGCCGAGCGCGCAAAGTGCAGATGCGCCATCCCCGTCGAATCGGTCGTATCCGTCGCAATCGGATCCCGCGACGTCATGCTGGCATAAAAGTCAACCTTCGCGCCAGCCAGCGCGTCGCCGGTCGCATCGTCGCCTTCGCCATTCCGCAGATTCACCTGGAAGTGAATCCGCTGATGCGTAATCGCAATCGGAATGTGCTGCGTGTGAGGTTCAGCCACATCGAGATTGATCGCGTATCCGATCGCCGGACCGCCAAAGTCGTGGTCCGCCGGAATCCTCTGACCCGGCGCGCCCTGGCCCGGAACGATCAGGCGGTAGTCGCCCGCCCGCAGATTGGCAAAGCTGAACACGCCCTCGGCGTTCGTGACGGTGGCCTGCGTATCGTTTACGCCGGGACCGGTCAGGGTGACAATCACGCCGGGGTGCGCCAGCAGATCTTCGCCCTCGTTGCGCTGGCCGTCCCTCGTCACCTCGTCGATGAAGAGGTTCCCCGAGACGCTCGCCGTCGTCGCGTGCGCGCCCGTGAAGTTGACGATGCCCGGTTCGTTATCGACCACGGTCACGGCCTGGCTCGTAGTCTCGAAGACGTGGGCCTCCTCCCGATAGTCCGAGATCGCGACCATGTAGGTGCCCGCCGCCAGACCCGCGAAGGCGTACTGGCCAGCGGCATCGGTCGTGTCGGTCCGGGCTGCATCAAGATCGCCGCCCGAAAGCGTCACCGTCACGTCTGCAAGACCCACGCCCTCGACGCTCACGCCACCCGTGACGCTTGAGGTCCGGAGCAGCTTGCCGTCAAAATTCACCGTCGAGGTCTGGCCCAGCGCCAGCGTCACGCTCTTCGACGTGGCGTCGAACTCGTAGTCGTCGGCGTCAAAGCCCGAGATGCCAATCTGGTAGTCGCCCGCCCGCAGACCCGCGAAAGAGTACTGTCCGGCTCCGTTGGTGGTGATCGTGCTGTCCACGCCCTCGAGGCCACCCTGCAGATGGACGGTCACGCCCCCAAGGCCGCGGCCCTCGACGCTCACCTGGCCGCTCAGGCCAGCGGTGCGGAGGTAGGTGCCGTCGAAGCTGACGACCTCCGTTGTGCCCACCGCCACGCTGACGGGGCGGGTTGTGCTGGAAAAGCTGACCTCGTTGCCCGGGAAGCCCGAAATTTCGACCGAGTAGTTCCCCATGCGGAGCCCGGTGAAGGAATACCGGCCGTAGCCGTCGGTCGTCGTAGACCTTTCGGCGGCTCCCGCAAGACGCACGACCACGCCCGGAATTCCATCGTCTTCTACCGTTACCGTCCCCGCGTGGGAAAGGAAACTCTCGGAAAGGAAGACGGAGGGCATCCGTCGCGATCACAACAACACCGAGGAAAAGAAGGGAAGAATGAAGCAAGCCGGGATCGAAATGGACACGCAGGCAATGCAGAATGGGAAGATCGATCAGCGCTATCTGGATGCAATTCAGGCTGCGCTGGCGGACAGTCACCGCGAGAGCACGCGGCGGATGTACGAGGGGGCGTGGCGAAGATTCTGCGTTTGGGCCAGGAAGGAAGGGATGGAGCCGCTGCCGGCCGATCCGATTACCGTGGCGGCCTACATGACGAAGCGGGCCGCGAAGGGGCTGTCGGGGTCGTCGCTGTCGCTGGACCGCAAGGCGATCAGCTATCATCACCGCATGGCGGGGCTGCCGACGCCGACGATGTCCGAAGATGTAAGCTGACGGTGGCAGGGCTGCGCAATCGGGCCACGGCCGAGGGACGGTGGGACACGCGCCAGGCGCGCGGGCTGACGGCGCGGGATCTGCAGAAGATCGTGATGACGGCGCACCGCAGGAGGGCGGGACCGAGCGGGCGGCGCGAATCGGCCGAGGCGGCCCGCAAGCGGGGCGACCAGGATATCGCCATGGTGTCGGTCATGCGCGATGCTCTCCTCAGGCGGGGCGAGACCACCGAACTGCGCTGGGCGGATGTGGATTTCCGGCACGATGGCTCGTCGCGAATCACGATCCGGCGCTCCAAGACCAGCGTCACCTCGGCAATTCAATATGTGGGGGTTGAGGCCACAACGGCGCTGCGCCAGATTCTTCCCGCCAACCCCGATCCCGAGGCCCGCATCTTCGGTCTGCGCTGCGGCCGCTCGGTGTCGAACCGGATTGCCGCAATGGCGAGGGCAGCCGGACTGGGCGAGGGCTTCAGAGGACACTCGCCCCGGGTGGGGATGGCCCAGGATCTGACTGCGGTGGGCACCGGGCTGACGGCGCTGATGGTTGCGGGGCGGTGGAAGTCCGAACGGATGCCGGCCCACTACGCCTGCGCCCAGGCAGCCAAGGCGGGAGCGGTGGCGCAGTTTTATGGGGAGGGTTGGAGGTGATCACCGGCCTGTGCGGACTGCGAAGCTTTCTGCCAGTTCGATACTTCTTCACCTTCGGTGCGCATGCAACAATCCTACAGACTACGGCAGGGGGCATGCGCCGATAGTGAAAAATCCCCGTAAGCACTCCCCGGGATGGGTTCGGGAAAACTGACCGGGGAGCGTAAGGATGACAGCTTTGTGTGACTACTGCCACACCGGAAAGAATCAGATGAAAAAACCCAATTCGATGCTTAACACGTCCGCATGGACGTGCAAATGAAGCGGAAGGCGATGAAAGCCCTCGCGACGATGGGAATGACGGCTTCAGAAGCTGTGCGGCTGTTCTTCCACCACATCGCGGTCGATCAAGCGTTCCCCCTTGAACTCAAGGTGCCGAATGCCCGCATCCGCAGAGCGCTGGCAGAGTCGGAAGAGATCATGAGACAGGAATGGCATGGTCGCTGTGACAAGGGAAACGCCCGGGAAAAGAGAGGAAGCCCCTCTGTGCCGACCGTAGAGGCGGCGCGGGCAGATTCACGCCGGTTTGCGGGATCTGATCAGGCAAGCCATGGATTCGGGGAGTCCCGACTCGAGATCTATTGCGCTCCGCGAGTTCATTCTGTGGGTCGAGCGACAGGCCGCAGAAGACGGAATCGTTCTCTCGGAAGACGATGATGTCGATCTGATCGATGCGGTTGCAAGGGTTGAATTGGGCTCCAGGGCAGGGCTGCTGATATCGCAGTTGATGGGGCTCCCCAGAGAACCCGATCCATGGTCTGGCGGCATGATGGCAGGCGCATTTGGCGGTTATGGGCTCGGGAAACGACGAAGCTGATCACCACGACTCGGCCCCCATGCCCACGTAGGAGCCGATCCATGCGCGTTTACGAAAAGATTCGCCCCTTCCCTTTCGTAAACAGTTTGAAGGTCGGCTCCACAGCCTCGCAGATCTTCCCGCCGCGCCGCGTTACGAAAATATTTGTGCCTTTGCTTTCATAATAATCCCCAAAACCGCCTTCCTCATCTCGTAACACCCGATCCATGCGCGCTTACGAAAAGATTTGTCATTTCGCTTTCGTAAACAATCTGAAGGTCGGCCCCACAGCCCCGCAGATCTTCCCGCCTTGCTGCGTTACGAAAAGATTTGCACCTTCGCTTTCATAAAATCCCCAAACCCCGTCTCCCTCATCCCGCAACACCCGACCCACGCACAGTTATGAAAAGTTTCCCTCTTTTCCTTTCATAACACGCTCACTCATCCAGCCGCCCCCCCCATCAGCCCATCGCCCCGGCGAAGATGGCGTCGATCTCCAGAGAGCCCTCCACGGTGTCGGCAAGGTGGTCGAGCTCGCGATCGATGGCGCCGTGCCAGGGAGTGGTGCCAGGACGGAGGCCAAGGGAGTGCAGCCAGGCCGTGCGGAGGCGGTCGTTGCGAAGGGCGCCGTGCAGATAGCAGCCCCAGTGTGCCCCCAGGGCGTGGCCGAGCGGGCGGGAACCGTCGGCGATCCAGGGGTGCAGCGCGGATGCGGACCGGGTGCGACCGTGGTGGATTTCGTAGCCGGCGATCTCCTCTCCCTCGTTGCCCCGGAGCCAGTTCGGCACTGTGGCGGTCATGCGCGCGCGCGTTCGGCGGGTCTCCTTGGCGGGTGCGAGCTCGGTGGTCACATCCAGAATGCCCAGTCCCTCTTCCTCTCCTCCGCCCTCGATATGGGCAGGGTCGGCAATGCGGCGGCCCATGATCTGATACCCGGCGCAGAGACCGGCCACCGGGATCCCGTCGCGGGCCAGGGCGCAGATGGCGTCGGCCAGACCGGTGCGCTTCATCCAGCGCAGATCGTCGAGGGTGTTGCGCGACCCGGGCAACAGAATGGCGGCCAGACCGGGGGCGGCGGTGAGAGCGGTCAGATCGCGCGGACGGCGGACCTGGCGCAGGCGCAGCCCCGTTTCGGCGCGCAGCGGATCGATGTCGTCGAGGTTGGCGGCGCGTGGGTAGGCAACCACGGCCAGAGCTGGAGCCGAAGCGGATCCGGGAGTCGGCGCGGGACCGCCATCCTCTTCGGGCAGGGTATGGTCGATCCAGGGAACCACCCCCAGAACCGGGACGCCGGTGCGCTCGCCAAGAATCTCGGGCGCGGGCGCCAGCAGCGCCGGGTCGCCGCGGAAGCGATTGAGGACAAAGCCGCAAAAGCGCGACCGGTCGGCCTCCTCCAAAAGCGCCCAGGTGCCGTAGAGCGAGGCGAAGGCGCCCCCCCGATCGATGTCGGCGATCAGCAGAACCTGAGCCCCTGCGTGGCGGGCGATCGCCATGTTGACAATGTCGGAGTCATCGAGATTGATCTCGGCCGGGCTGCCCGCGCCCTCGGCAATCACAAGATCGTGCCGGGTGCGGAGCCGTGCGAGCGCACCGGTCGCCACAGGCCAGAGGCGGGATTTGCGCGCGCGCCAGGGAAGTTCGGTTGCGGTGCGGTCGGTGCGCCCCAGACGAATCACCTCGGAGCGAGTGTCGGCAAGCGGCTTGAGCAGGATCGGATTCATATCGACATGCGGATCCAGCCCCGCAGCCCGCGCCTGCAGTGCCTGCGCCCGTCCGATCTCGCCGCCCTCGGCCGTAACGGCGGCGTTGTTCGACATGTTCTGGGCCTTGAAGGGCGCAACATCGATGCCGCGGCGGTGCGCAAGTCTGCAGAAAGCTGCCGTCAGGAGCGATTTGCCAACCCCCGAGCCGGTTCCCTGCACCATGAGCACAGCTGCGGGTTTGTTCATAGCTCCAGCCCGGGCTGCGCCCCGATTCCGCGCGTTTGGTAAGGGTGCTTGATCTCCTTCATCTCGGTCACAAGATCGGCAAAGTCGATCAGCTCGGCGGTGGCCATGCGCCCGGTAATCACAACATGCGTTCCGGTCGGCCGGTCGCGGATCACGGGCAGCACCTCGTCGTGATCAAGCCAGCCATAGGCAAGGGGATAGGTCAGCTCGTCGAAGATCACAATATCGTAGCGCCCCGATTCAAGCACCTCGCGGCAGCGGGTCCAGCAGGCGCGCGCCAGAGCGCGATCCTCCTCGATGCGCTCGCTCAGCCAGGTGAATCCCGCTCCCATCGGCACAATTTCGACCCCGAGCGTCTCGGCGGCATGGTGTTCGCCCCGCATCACCCCCTCGGTTTTGAGGAACTGCATCATGGCCACGGTCATCTCGCGGCCGCGGGCGCGCAGCAGCGTTCCGAGCGCGGCGGTTGTCTTGCCCTTGCCATTGCCGGTATTCAGAATCACCAATCCGGTGCGCTTCTCGCGCGGGGGCACCCGGTAGGGCCCGGGGGTTCTCTGTTTGGGCACGGGCGCCCTGGGGTGGCGCGGTTCGCGATCGCCGGTTGCAGACATCGGGTCGGCGGGTTCGTGCGCTGCGGGTCGGCAGCGGCTCGGGGTGTTGTCGTCTGTCATGGTGCGATGGGTTCCTGTTCGGTGGATGATCGGTTTCCCGATGAATGACCGGCTTGTGCGATTCGAGTGTCCAGCGCAGCCAGGAAGAGAGCTTCTTCGGTGCGCGGGCGGACCGCAACGCGAATCTGGTCGGGCAAACCAAAGGATGCCGCGTGGCGGACGCGAATTCCCCGGAGTCGCAAGGCGTGGACGGTGTGGGCGGCGGCGGGAACGGTCGCCAGCAGAAAATTTGTAGCCGAGGGAAGAGGGTGCCACCCGCGCAGCGAGAGCGCTTCGGCCAGAGCGGTGCGGCGCAAGCGAATGCGATGAAGGGTCCGCGCAAGGCGGTCGAGCGCAGTCGGGGTCAGGGCGGCAATCAGCGCGGCTTCTGCAACCGAGGAAACCGGCCAGGGCGGCGCGATCCGCATAAGGGGATCCAGGAGCCGGGGCGCCCCGATGGCGGCGGCAATGCGCAGACCCGGCACACCCAGATCCTTGGTAAAGGAACGAATGTGCAGAACGCGGTCGCTCTCCGGCAGGTGGGGGGGCGCAAGACACTCCCGGGCAAAGGACTGATAGGATTCGTCCAGAACCAGAAGAGTTCCCGCAGGCATGCGCTCTGCGAGTGCATTCACGGCGTTGTCGGCCAGCGCCTCGCCGGTGGGATTGTTGGGGGTGCAGAGGAAGGCCAGCGGCGGTCGCAGTGCGTGAATCCGGTCCAGAAAGCGTTTCAGGGGAAGAGCAAAGCCGGGGCTCGCGCCGCGCACCTCGCAGACCCGGCCCCCCTGCAGATGCACGGCGCGCCGGTACTCGCCAAAGGTGGGACCGCACACCACCACGCAGTTGCCCGGCCGCACCCAGCAACGCGCCACCCGGTAGATCAGCTCGGAGGCACCGGCCCCCAGAAGGATCCGTTCGGCTTCGATCTGCCACACTGCCGCAAGGCGGCCCCGGGCGCGGCGCGAGAGCGAGTCGGGATAGCGATCCATCGCGCTTTTTGCGATGACCCTTTGCATATCGTCGCCGGGAAGCCAGGGATTCACATTGGTGCTCAGATCGGCCATAACCGGGGGGAACTGTCCGCAGGGCTCGTAGCCGGGGCCTCCGTGGAACTCGGGCGGCACCCTGCCCAGATGGGGATCGGCTTCGGGGGGAGTCCAGCTCATCGGCCTGCTGCCTCGGCCGCCAGCGCGAGAGATACCCCCAGCCAGGCCGCGCGCCGCACCAGAGTTGCCGCCCGCCCGATATCGTCGGGTCCGGGAGGAGCTCCGTCCGCGTTCAGGACATATGCGCCGGGCTTCTCCAGGCGGACTCCCAGTACGATTGCGGCCGCCGCCATCGGCCAACCCGCATTAGGTCCTGCGGCAAGGTGGGCCTGGCTTCGCACGCGGCTCGGAATCTCGTTGCCCGGCGGGCGGGCGCGCGTCGGCGGGAGCGGAATCCGCTGGGCGACCAGCGCGATCAGAAGGGCCGAAATTCGGGCCGGCAGGTAATTGAGGAGGTCGTCGGTGCGCGCGGCAGGCTTTCCATACCAGATGAATTCGGCGGTCCGGTAGCCGAACATTGCATCGGCGGTGTTCACCACCCGGTACACCCAGGCTCCGCGAAGCCCGGCGGCCAGATAGGCGCAGGCGGGGGCGACAACCGAATCGCAGAGATTTTCGGCCATTGACTCGATCGCCGCCGAGGCCATCAGAGACGAATCCAGGGAGCGGGTGTCGCGACTGACCAGATCGCGCGCGAGGCGCTTGCGCGCCTGTTCCAGCTCCCCGCTTCGGAGCGCGCTCGCCACCCCTTCGCCCGCCTCGGTCAGCGCCTCGAGAGCCATCGCGGGGTGCAAAAGCGCCGCCTCGCAGCCGATTGCCAGAAGATCGGGCCTCTGTCCGGTGCGTCGCCGGAGCGCACTCGCCACCCTCCCCGAAGTGCCGCCGGGCCGGGGCGTTAGCCACCCCGCCGCCAGCGAGGCCAGACCCGAGACCAGGGCCAGCGCCGCCGCCCCCTCTACAAGGCTTGCCGCCGGTGTTCGGCTTGCCCGGATCCTGTGCGCACCCCCAAGCAGAGCCCCGATTGCCCGCACCGGGTGCAGAGCGGGCTGCCCCACAACGCGATCCAGCAGAAGCGCCCCCGCCAGCGCCAGCGTCTTCATCGGGAAGCTGCGGAATCGAGGCGGGGCCCACTCTTCCCCGGTTCACTCTTCATGCCGCCCCCGTCCCTCTGCAGCGGAGTCGTCTGCGGGGCGCCGGTATCGCTTCCCGGCCCGGGGTGGGCAAAGATCCGCAGCGGCCACCTGTAGACATCCTCCAGCGTCGCTTGCGAAAGCACCTCGGCAGGGCTTCCGCGCGCCCTCTCGCGGCCCCCATCCAGCAGCAGCAGTTCGTCTGCGAAGCGGGCCGCCAGATTCAGGTCGTGGGTCACCGTCATGATTGCAAATCCGTCGGCGCGGAGCTCGCAGAGCAGGTGAAAAAGCTCCATGCGGTAGCGCAGATCGAGTCCGCCGGTGGGTTCATCGAGGAGAAGAATCGACGCCTCCTGCGCCAGGGCCCGGGCAATGCGCGCGCGCTGCCGTTCGCCGCCCGAGAGCTGGCTCAGCCACCGGTCCGCGAACTCCGTCATGGCGCACCTCGCCAGCGCCCGCTCCACGACATCGGCGTCCTCGGCGCGGCTTCGCTCCCACGCGCCCAGGTGCGGGTAGCGCCCCATCTCCACCAGCCTGCGCACCGTCACCGGAAAGGGCGAGGACTCGCTCTGGGGCACCACCGCCACCTTGCGGGCCCGTTCGCGGTCGTCCAGCTCGCCCAGAGGCCGGCCATCCAGATGCACCTCGCCCTCCTGCGGCGCAAGCGACCCCGAGAGCAGCCGCAGCAGCGTCGTCTTGCCCGCTCCATTCGGCCCCGCCACCGCCAGAAGCTGCCCCGGCCTCACCGAGAGCGAGACCTCGCACAGAGCCGGAGGTGCGTCCGGGGCGTGCGCAAAGGTCAAACTCCGGCCCCGCAGCGTGGAATGACCCCGTTGGGGACCCGGCGCACTCATTGCCTGCGGCCGCCCCGCACCAGAAGGATCACGAAGAAGGGCACCCCGGCGACTGCCGTCACGACTCCGGTCGGAAGCTCGGCGGGCGCCACCACGACGCGCGCCACCGTGTCGGCCAGGATCAGAAAGGCCATTCCGGCCAGGAACGACGCGGGCAGCAGCAGCCGATGATCGTTCCCCCAGGCGATCCGCACCGCGTGGGGCACAATCAATCCCACAAAGCCGATCACCCCGCCCGCCGCCACCGCCGCCGCCACCATCAGCGATGCGGCCAGGTAGGCGGTCAGCTTGACCCGCCCGACCGAGGCCCCCAGTGCGTGCGCCACCTCTTCGCCCCGCGAAAGAAGATTGAGTGCGCGCGCCAGCGAAAAGAGCGCCACCGCTGCGGGCAGAAGGAGAAGCGCCAGAAGAGCGTTCGCGTCCCAGTCGGCCCCTCCCAGATTCCCCATCATCCAGAAGATCGCCGAGCGAAAGGACTCCACATCGGCAATCGAGAGCAGCAACAGAATGATGGCGTTGAAGAAGGCGCCGGCAATGACCCCCGAGAGGATCAGCACGCGCGTGTCCATGCCTCCGGGCGAGGCCCGTCGCGAGATTTCGAGCACCAGCGCCATCGCCGCCACGGCCCCGCAGAGGGCACCCAGGGGAAGGGTCCAGGGGTGATCGGTTCCGAGACCGGTGACGACCACACCCACCGCACCCACCGCAGCCCCGCCCGAGACGCCCAGCACATAGGGCTCGGCCAGGGGATTGCGCAGAAGTCCCTGAAAGGCGCCGCCGCTGAGCCCGAGCGCGCCCCCGATCAGACCGGCCAGAACAACGCGCGGAAGCCGCAACTGCAGAAGAATCGCCTCGTCCAGGGGGTCGGCGTGGCCCGTCAGGGCGCGAAGCAGATCGCCGGGGCCCAGGCCGGAGGCGCCCACCGAGACGCCGAGCGTCGCCGTGACCGGGATCGCCATCGCCAGAAGAGCGATGCGCCGGGTGGATGCGCTCAATGTGCAGGCGGGATTGGACGAGCCCGAGCGCGCCGCGCGGTCATCGAGTGCGGGATGCGCACAGGGCAGGGTCGCCGGGAGGCCGGGATGCAGTGGGCGCGGGGGAGGAGGCCGGGTGGGGGGCGCCGGGAAGGGGCAGGGCGTCGCTGTGCAGGAAGCGCGCCAGGTGGCGGGCGGCCTCGGCCACGCGGGGACCGGGACGGTTGAAGAGGTCGCCCTCGACAACCAGGCAGCGACCGGCGCGGACGGCCCGCAGCTCGCGCCAGCCCGGAGAGGCAAGCCAGGGAGCGTTGGCCGATTCGCCGGTATGACGCGCAATCACAAGCACATCGGGGTCGCGCCGCACAATCGCCTCGAGCGAGACGCGAGGCCACTCGCTGGAGGCGTCGGCAAAGATATTGCGCCCGCCCGCATGGGCAATCACCTCGTCGATAAAGGTGCCGGCGCCGGTTGTCTGCGGTGGGTCGTGCCACACCGAATAGTAGAGATCGACCGGTTCGCGCCCGCGCACCGCCTCTGCCACCGCGGCCAGATCCCGGTCCAGCGCCGCGATCTGCGCTTCGGCCTCGGCGGCCAGCCCCAGGAGCGTTCCGATCCGGCGCAGATGCTGCCTGATATCGTCAATGGTCTGTGGATTGGCCCGATAGACCGGAATGGAGAGCGCCTCGATCCGGTCGGCGATGGAGCTGCGCCCCGGATCGGCCCAGGAAATCACCAGATCGGGCTTCAGACGGGCGAGCGCCTCCAGATTTGGACGCAGGGTGCCGCCCATCGAGGGAAGGTGCGCCAGGCGGGGATCGCGATCGTAGCGGGTGCGCGCAATCAGGCGATCGGGGGCCAGCGCGGCCACGACCTCGGTCAGCGAGGGCAGCACCGAGAAGACGCGGCGGGCCGGCGCAGAGAGCGCAACCCTGTGCCCGAAGTCGTCGGTGACTGCAAGTGCAACCGTATCGGTCGCCTGGGCGTTGGCCAGGCCGGGTGGGGCGTGATCGGCGGCTGCCTGCGCGTGCGCACCGGGCGCCAAGGCAGCGAGAGCGATCGAAACAAGCAGGGCTGCAGCGTACACCGGTTCCCCTCCCGCGAAGGTGTGGTGTCTGGATGGAACAAAGGGGACCGCGTCTCCTGGCTCGAGGCGACTGCGCTCGTCTTCCCGGCCTGCCTGCAGCCAGTGACCCTGAGCGCGTCACACCGGATCCGCTTTGGGCGACCCGCAGATACGGGGCCGCCGGAATCCGGGCCTCCTACAGTGGCGGGGCCGCGTCGGCTTCAGACCGACTTCCGGTGGCCCCCTCTTGTGATGCAGCCACAATAGCCGCATCGGGTGTGAAGGGCAAATTGGCCGCAACTCTTCGCATCCCCCCTGCGGCGAGCGCCAGCGAACAGACGCGCAGCGACGACGATTGCCCACGCACCGGCACGGAGTGCACGCCCAGGATGCGCAGCCTGTCGGCGATCTCACCGGCTGCGGGCGCCTCGGTTGCCGGATAGAGGAGTCCCCGAAGGGTTCCGGAGTGGGCGCACAGAACTCCAACGGCCCGGCTCTCGCGGGCGACGCGGGCAACTCCGGCGGGCGCGGGCGGACACCCGAGATGGTGTGCAAGCTCTGAGCTTGCCGAAGCGGCCGCACCGATCTGCTCCGGATTGCCGTGCACAACCCCTTCGATACAGAGCTGGAACGCGCGATCCCAGGCGCGGAGGGCCCCGGCCGGAAGACGCGCTGGAAGGCGGCGGTTGAACTCCAGGGTATCAACCGCGCCGGGCAGACGAATTCCCAGAATGACGATGGGAGGCGGCTCTCCAAGGGATTCGCGGATCGTTCCCCGCCGGTGATCGAAGAGAGCGAGGCCGGGGAGCAGCGAGCCCGATGTGGGTTCGGTGGCAAGGGCCGCGTCGATGACGGCGGCATCGGGATTTGGAAGCTCCAGAAGCTGAGCTGCCGCGCGCAGAGCCGCTCCGATATCGGCGGTGCTGCTCCCGAACCCTGCGCCGCGCGGAACTGGGTCGCCCCCGACAAGGAGACGAATCGCGGCACCCGGACAGGCGCAGAGGAGCCGCTGAAGGGCGCGCTGAAGCTTCGGGTAGCGGCGCGATCGGGGAATGGGATCGTCCGGCGATGCCAGAGAGGCCCGGGCCTGGCGGCGAAGAGCGACCGGAGCCGCAATCTGGAGCCAGCGACCCCGATGGAATCCCTGCACCAGCTCCCCGAAGGTGGCGGGCGCTGTCCACGGCTCCGATTCCGGTGTCGGCGGTTCTCCGCAGGAGGATGGAGAGCTCCGATCGGGGGCGTGTGCACCCCGGATTTGCACTGCGGCCGCAATTTCGTTATTCATTTGAATTGGAGTTTTGCAGACCGTGTGCTCATTCCCGAGTCGTCGCGGTCTGTGCGCTCGCCGAAAAATTTGGAAATATTCGCAGACGGAGGGGCACTCGGAAGTCCGGTGAAAAACCGGCGCGGCCCCGCCACTGTAAAGGAACACGGAATCCGCTTCCGTAGGAGTTCCGCTCAATCCATGCCACTGGGCAGCGATGCCCGGGAAGGCCGAGTGGAATCGTTCCAAGCCAGGAGACCTCTCCTCCGTCTTCAGAATCGACACCCTCGCGGGAGGGCGCGGTTCCCCGTTTGCGTTCAGGCGCGAACGTCGGTCCTGCTTCTCCCCCGTCCGGAGGAGACGGGGCATGATGACAACGCTGTGCATGGCCGATGCACGGTCCCATGCGGATGGCCAAACTCCGCTCTGCGGGTGGCCTGATCGCCGGGCATCCGTGCGGGCGCGCTGGTGTCCGTCCGGTTCATTGCGGGGACTTTTTCTCGCTGTTGGCCTGATTCTGTCAGCAACCCTTGTGGCTCTGCCGACTCCCGGACTGGCCAAAGCCCAGCTTGCGGCCACCCTCCAGGTTGCAGTGTACGCGGCTCCTCCTGCAACCGGGATCGCTGACAGCGGCGCGACGACGACGATGGCGCCCATTGCGGGGGCCACCGTCGCGGTGCACGGGGCGGGTGCGGCGGTCACCACCGATGCCCGCGGGGTGGCGGTGCTGCGCGGTCTCGCCCCGGGACGGCACCGACTCGTGATCTCGGCCTTCGGCTTTGTCGAGGCCACAACCGAGGTCGATGCAGTGAATGGCCGGGTCGTGCGCGCGCGCGTCCTTCTGGAGGCGGCTCCCCTGCGCCTTGACGAGCTGAGTGTGCGGTCGTCCCGCGAGACCTCCGCCACGATCATCGAGACGGAGACGCTGCCCCCGGGGGTCGGCGATCTTCCTGCGGTTCTGGAGCGGGTTCCCGGAGCGACGATCGTCCGCCGCGGGGGGGTGGGCGCAGTGGCCACGGTGCAGTTGCGCGGCGCAGAGAGCGATCAGATTCTGGTTCTTCTCGATGGCGTTCCGATCAACTCGCCGCTGACCGGAGTGGCCGATCTGAGCGTGATCGATCTCGCGTCGATTGCACGGATCACAGTGATTCCGGGGGCGCAGTCGGCGCGGTACGGTCCGCGCGCCCTGGGCGGGGTGGTGCTTTTGGAGAGCCAGGCGGACGAGGAGCGCAGGGGACGCCTGACCGTGGGAGCGGGGGCGTGGTCTGCGACCGAAGCCGCTCTGACGGCCGCCACGGGGATCGCTCGCGACTGGTCGCTCTCGGGGGGGGCGCACTGGCGACGGTCCGATGGCGCCTTTGCCTACGACGCCCCGGCATTTCGGGGTGGGGGCCGCCGGGAGCGCGAGAATGCAGCCTTTCGCCAGGTGGGGGGCGATCTGCGGGTGGCGCGCCGGGGTTGGGTTGCGGGGTCGCTGCGCGCGCATCTGAGCGACGTCGAGCGGGGCAGCCCGGGAACGATCGCACAGCCATCGCTCAGCGGTCGGCAACGCCACCGTCTGCGGGGAATGGGTGGCCGGGTGGAGGTCGGAGACGATGGATCGGGCATCGCCCTGAATGGAGCAACCCAGTGGCAGCGCGCCGAGTACGCCGACCCGTCGCCCCCCTTCGGTCGTGCATATGACACGCGAACCCGCGCCCGCCGGGCCGAGTACGGGGTGGAGGGCTGGTGGCGGAGTTCGGGATCCTCGCTTGGGGCGGGATTGCATGGGGTGCGCACCAATCTTCGCTCGAATGCGCTCGCCCCCTCCCGGGTTCGGGTGGGGCAGGTGGGGGCGTGGGCGCGCGGTGCCGAGAGCTGGCGGCTGCCGGGCGCAGTGCGGGTCGATCTGGCGGCGGCGATCCGGGCCGACCGTCACGATCTCGTTGCCGGAACGACCCTGTCACCGGGGGTGGATCTGACGCTGGCCCGCCCCGGGATCGGTCTGGAGATCGGTTGGCGGCGGGGATTTTCGCCCCCCGGGCTCGGCGACCTCTTCTTTCAGGAAGGGGTGCTGGTCGAGCCCAATCCGAATCTTCGGCCAGAGCGGGTGCGGGGCGAATTCTCTGTCGCGGCCACCGCAACCCTGGCGCTGGGGTCCGTTGCGGGCGAGCTCCGCGGAGCCGCCTACCGCGCCGACCTCGACGACATGATCCTCTGGTTTCCCGATCACCGCTTTGTCTGGAGTCCGGACAACTACAATGTCCTGCGCCGCGGGCTGGAGATCTCTGCCCGGGCCGAGCTTTCGCATTCGGGCGCGACGCACGCGCTAACCGCCAACGCCCACTGGTCGCGGGTTGAATACACCGGTGCGACGCTGGCCGGACAGGTGGCTTACCATCCCCGCTTTACAGCCGATGTTGCACTGACAATCGCTCTGCCTGCAGGGGTGACCCTTGCCCCCTCGGCTCTTCATCTCGGAGAGCGCCGCTCGATTCCGGGGTCGGCCCTGAATGCGCTGGATCGCTACACCCTTGTCGATCTTGCGCTGGGCATTCCCCTTGCGCTCGGCCTGATCCCGGGGCGCATCGATCTCACCCTCTCCAACCTCTTCGACGAAGGCGCTGCGCTGCTCGTCGATTATCCCCTTCCGGGGCGCGGCTGGTCGATCCGGCTTCGCCTTCCCCGGTGATGTGCAATCCCGATCACTGCTCACTGCATTCCCCATGACGCGCATTTCCTCCAGACCAGCGAAAGGTCCCACAATGAATCGATCCCGCTTCACTTCATCTCGCATTCCCGCCGGCAGCCTACAGATTGTGCATGATTGTGCGCCGCAGACCCTCGTCACTTCACCTGCATCCAGGCGTCGGATCCATGGATGTGCGCTCCTCGCATCGGTGCCTCTGCTCCTTCTGGCGGCGTGCAGTGAAGAGATGGCCACCGGACCCAACGCCCCCATGGTCACCATCGCCTTGCCGGCTCCGGGCCTTGCAATCGATGAGGGCGCAACCCTTGAGCTGGCCGGAAGCGCCACCGATCCGCAGGATGGAGCGCTCGACCCCGCCGCGCTCTCCTGGAGCAGCTCGCTGGACGGGCCCCTGGGAAGTGGGTCTGCGCTGATGATCGCATCGCCCTCGGTCGGGGTGCACACAATTACCCTGTCTGCCACCGATTCCGATGGCAACCGGGGCGAGGCTGCGGTCGGGGTGCTTGTCGAGGCCCTCGATTTTCTGGATGGACAGGTGGACAACCCCGAGATCGGGATCGTTGTGAATTCGACCGGCAATGCGCTGCGTCTCTTTCAGCTTGGCAATCCGGCCGAGCGGCGCGATATCGCCCTGGGCGCATCGAGTGCGGTGACCCCGACCGGAATCGCCATTCGCGGCGAGATCGGGGCCGTGCCGCTGGGGAATGCGGCGTCGGTGGCCATTGTCGATCTCAGGAGCCGGCAGCTTCGGTCGTTCTTCCTCTTCGAATCGGGCAATGCCACAGGCGCGGCCTTTGTGAATGACACAATCGTGCTTGTGGCCAATCAGAGGACCGATCAGGTGGGACGCTTCAATCCGGATCGGAGTGGCGGCGCGATTGTGGAGCTTGTGCAAGTGGTGGAATTTCCTACCGCAGTTGTTGCCTATGACGAGACACGCGCCTTTGTGATTTCGTCCAACCTTGACGACAATTACCAGCCCATCGGAGAGGGAGTCGTGACAGCGATCGACCCTGGCGCGATGAAGGTGGCCGGGAGGGTGGAGACGGGCGGAACCAATCCGCAATTCGGCCGGATCGGCCCCGATGGAATGTTGTATGTCATCAATACCGGCGATTACGCGGCGCCCTCGACTCTGGCCATCATCGATCCGGGCACTCTCGAGCGGGTCGCTCTGATTGAAGATTTTCCGGCCGGTTCGGGACATGTGCATATATCCGCCGATGGAATCCTCTTTGCTTCGGCCTTCTTTGCCGGCACCGTGGCCTGGAACACAACGACAAAAACGTTTGTGCGCGACAGCTCCAATCCCATCTGCGCGCCTCTGGCCGGGGGCGCCTGCCGGGGCGCATTTGCAAGCCACACCGCAGCCGACGGCTCGCTCTATCAGACCTTCTTCGGCAGCGCCCGACAGGGATTGGCCCCGCAGATCTTTCGCTATGAAAGCGGCAGCTTTGTTCTGGCCGACAGCCTCAATGCGGGCAGCGGACCGGTGGGGCTGGACATTCGGAGTTTTCGGTAGCCAAATCATGACAGGGGATTACATACAATCACGGGGCGGAGCCGGGAGCGTCGAGAACCCCTTCCGAACCATGGTTTTGGCACCAAGCATCGATCATTTCCCGGAAATGGTGGCCTGGACGCATCGCCGCGCCAGCCGCTTGGCGAAGACGCTCTATTCGCGATATTGTTGTTGTGCAGGTTGTGCAAGTCATTGAATCGAGAGGAGTCGAGACGATGGCACGCAGGAAACGAAGTCGGCGCTCCTGCCTGGCGCTCCACTCAACTAAAGGCGTTCGGGGATCAATCTCCCTGATCGGCGACCGGGATTCGAGAAAAACATGGAGATTCACGTGACACAGAGAACCGTCCTGCTACGGATGGCTAAAGACCTGGCCAGCGCGAAGGCGCACCGGGTGGAGGAATGGGAGACGTATCGGGACGACGTTCCCACGCAACCTGGTCTCTACATGTTCAGCGAGCGTGGGCGGCGAGTATATATCGGGAGCGCAGCGTCGAAGGCTGGCATCAAGGGGCGCCTGATCCACCAGGCATACGTTCCCCGGATTGGAAAACCACGTTGGACCATGAATGATCAGCCCCCCAGAAGGGTGCGTGACGCCCGAAACCTGTTGGCCCGCGTGTTGCTGGAAGACTTCTGTCGCCCTTTCGATCCGTCAGGATCGGGCAACCCGCCAAACCCATGGAAGATCGCCCCCCGCGAGTCCAGGCCGTGGTGGACGAACGAGGCCCACATTGAGGCACTCAACAAGGCTTTCAAGCGGATCCACGCAATGACGGTGCAGTGGGTGAAATGTCCCCAGGATCTCACCGAAAAGGAGCTGGACCGGGCGGCGATCCATGCCGCGGAATCGTGCGCGCAATGCCTGCTTCAACCGACTGGTCGATAAATTGAAGGGGATCCTGGCGGAGCTGGAGCCGGGCCCAATCGATCCCGACCGCATGGAGCGGCGCCCCGGCTTGGCCTGGAATCCGGTACCGCTGCGGATTTCATCAGCCCGACTGAAGGCCGCCGCGCCCACCGCTCGGAATTTCGGCAGCCCGCGCAGCCCATGGTTCCCCCAAAGGCACAGCGAGCGACTGAGCTGACCCTGCACGCGCACCACCGGTTCAATTTTTTTCCCGGCTCGGCCACCCTCTTTGGAGCAGCTCAACTCTCCACCCTATACTTGAATCACCCCACAAGCCCCCCCCTTTCCCGGAGAGACGCTTCGCCGTGTATCGCCTTTGCCTTCCCCTTCGCCCGACCCTGTTCCGCTTCCCTCTTGTCCGTCTCCCCCTTGCCCGCACCCGCCCGGCGGTCTTCGGCGGCCCGGCTTCCAAGTCCCCGCCCCCGGCTTCGCGGTCTCTTGCGGCGGCGCTTCGCCTCTCCCGGTGCGCCCCTGGCCCTGTTCGCGCTCTGCCTGTTCTGGCTGCCTGCCTCGCTCTTCTGTGTCCTCTGTCGCCCGCGGCGGCGCTCTTCGGTCAGGATGCCGATCCCGCCCTTTCTGCGGCGCGCTGGCAGACAAGTCACACCATCACAATCGGCGATGACATGGTTGCCTACGACGCAATTGTTGCGGGCACGACCCTGACCGGAGACGATGGCGCTGCCGAGGCCGAGTTGTGGTACACGGCCTACTTTCGCACCAATGGCACCCCCTCGGGCGAGCGTCCCCTGGTCTTTGCCTTCAATGGCGGCCCCGGTTCGGCGTCTTTCTGGCTGCACATGGGGATCATGGGTCCGAGGCGGGTTGTGACTCCCGATGTGGGGCCGCAGGGAGCGCCGCCCTATCCAATCGAGGACAATCTCTGGTCGGTTCTGGATATTGCCGACATTGTGATGGTCGATCCGGTCGGAACCGGATTCAGTCATACTCTGGGCGACACTCCCGGCTCCAACTTCTGGGGAATCGACGAGGACGCGCGTTCGCTCACGCAGTTCATTCGTCGCTTTCTGAGCGAGTACGAACGGTGGAACTCGCCGCGCTATCTTCTGGGTGAAAGCTATGGCACAACTCGCGCCGCCGTTCTTGCGGGTCATCTGCAGCGCGCCAATATTGATCTCAATGGAATTGTGCTGGTTTCGTCGGTGCTTCAATTCAATACAATTCAATTTGCTCCCGGCGACGACCTTCCCTATATTGTGAATTTGCCAGGGTATGCAGTTGTTGCGCGCTATCTTGATGCGCTGCCCCAGGATGCCACGGGGGATCTGGAGAGCTTCATGGCCGAGGTCGAGGAGTGGTCGCTGACCGAATACGCCACGGCGCTGCTGGCGGGCGGCACGCTGGATGCCGAAGTTCGGGCGCGCGTGATCGATCGCATGCATCGCTATACCGGGTTGAGCCGCGACTTTATCGACAAATCCGATCTGCGGGTGACCGCTCCCGCCTTCGAGGCCGAACTGCTGCGCGACGAGGGACAAATTGTGGGACGTCTCGATGCGCGCTTTACCGGTCCGGCGGGCGATCCCCTGGGAACCCGGCCCTCGCACGATCCGCAATCCACTGCGATCAGCTCTGCCTATACATCGGCCTTCAACGCCTATCTGCGCGACGAACTGGGCTACGATGGCACGCGCGAATATGTGCCGAGCGGGGGAACGCGCAACTGGAATTGGGGACGATTGGGGGGTACGGGCTCCTTTGTGCGAGGCGGTGGAACGCCGAATGTGGCTCCCGACCTTGCGACCGCAATGAAGCGCAATCCCGCTCTCAAGGTTCTTTTGATCAATGGCATCTACGATCTGGCGACGCCCTACTTTGCGGCGGTCTGGACGCTGGATCGCATGGGGTTGCCGCCGGAGCTCAGAGACAATATCGAGCGGGCCGACTTTGCCGCCGGTCACATGATGTATGTGGATCAGTCGCTTCTGCCTCAGTGGAAGGAGACGCTGGACGCCTTCATTCTGCGGACTTCGCGGCAACGGGTCCCGGCATCCTAGATCGCACACGTTTCCTCCTTGCCGCCCGCCGCGCTTGCACTTCTGGTTGGGGCCGGGATTCTGCACGCATCGTGGAACCTGATCCTCAAGCGCACCAGTGAACGACTTCCCGTCACCGCGTGGGGACTGCTCATCGGCGCAGCAGTCTTTGCGCCCGCCCTGGTGCGCGCCTGGCCTCCGCCCGCTGCCATCTGGCCCTTTGCCTGCATAAGCGCGGCGACGCTGCTGGGCTACTACACCGCGCTTGCGCACGCCTACCGCGACGGCGACTTCTCGCTTGTCTATCCGGTTGCGCGCGGCACCGCTCCCGCAATGCTTGCGCTCTGGGCGGTTCTCTTCCTGGGCGAAAGGCCTTCGCCAGTCGGGATTTCGGGAATGGCGCTTGTGCTTGCCGGTCTGGTGATTTTGGGGGGCGCACCGCTGCTGGCGCGCGGCTCCGAGGGGTGGAGAACGCTGCGCGGCAATGGGCGTGCGCTTGCGCTTGCCTTTCTGGTTGCGCTCCTGGTGTCGATCTATTCCGCGATCGATGCGGCGGCCGTGCGCCGCTGGGACCCGCTGCCCTATCTGGTTCTGGTGTTCGCTCTGGCAGGGTCGGCGCTGACCGGGATTCTTGTTGTGCGCCGAGGTCGCGCTGCGCTGCATGTGTTGCGTTCGCACACGGTGCCGATGACAGCCATTGCCATCCTTACGATGGCCGCCTACACGCTGGTGTTGCGCGCCTTCCAGATTGCGCCGACGGGCTATGCGGGCGCGGTGCGCGAGATCGGAATTGTGCTGGGCGCGCTGGCAGGGTGGCTCCTCTTTGGCGAACGCTTCGGCGGGGTGCGGAGCCTGGGCGCGGCATTTGTGTTTGGGGGAATTCTGGTGCTGGCGACTGTGGCGTGAGCTGATCTTCGGTGATTGGACAGCCCTCCCCCCCCTTACCGCAATTCAACCCTTCCGCGAATGCCGAGGTTGTGCCGGGAGGCGCCGAAGCCGCCGTCGTGGCGGGAGGCCTCGACGCGAACGCCGAAGCCCCGGCCCAGATCGTAGCGGAGCCCGGAGCTGAGGGCGCGGCGACCGTCGCGGCCAAGGTGGAAGGCGCTGTACGGGGTCCCCCTCCGCGAGGCGAAGCCGTAGGCGATCTCGCCGTCGAGCGTGGGGGTGGGGTGGGTTGCCGTGCGGCCGCCGGGGCCGCCCTGGCCCGGGCCCGCAATGCCCCGCTCCCAGAGTGCGTTCAGCCCCGAAGCCGCGTCGCCGTAGCTGGGCGAGAGTCGCACCGAGAAGCCCTGACCGCGCATTTCGGGATCGAAGAGGATCGTGCCGCCGACGCCCCACTCCTCGTAGCCCTCGTGGCCGGCGACGAGAACGCGGCCCCTGCCTTCGATCGCCAGTCCCAGCGCGCGGTTCGCGAAGCGCAGGCTGCCGCCCGCCTCCATCCCGGCGCCATTGGCGATGTCGCCGTTGTCGTAGCGCACGCCCCCCTCGACGCTGACGCCGACCTCGCTGGCCCCCATCCGGTAGCCCTGGGCAAGCTCCACCATCAGGCGCCCCCGTTGCAGGCTCAGCATCGTCTCGCCAATCGCCGCCGCAGGCTGCGTCGCCGCGCCGTCGCCCGTCTCGTCGTTCGGGCCGGTCGTGTCCTCTGCGGTCCCGGGCTCCGAGCCCTCGACCGTAACGCGGCTTGACCAGCCCTCGGCCCTGAGCTTGAGCGCGACGCTTCCGGCTTGCAGCACCTGATACGAGCCGCCGATCGCGCCGGTGACCGTCCGCGCCGGGCTTGTGCGCAGCGCCGTGCGGGAGTCATTGATCTCGACGTCGCCCCAGCCGAAGCTGCCCGCCGCCCAGAGCGCGTTGCCGCGTCCGCCGGGAAGCCATGCCAGATAGGGGTTCGCCGCCGTCAGGGTGGTGCCGTAGACGCCGCTCGCCGGACGCGCGCCCGTCCTGTCGGTGAAGTCGAAGCTGCCGTCGGCGCGCGAGATCGCGACGCCCCCCAGAATGTCGGACGCGATGCGCAGATCGGCGCCGAGATGCACGTTGACGAGATCGCCACTCCACTCCAGCCCCGTCGCTTCGGGTTCCCCCAGAGACTGGTACTCGCCCGCGCCCCAGACCGATACCGTCGGCGCTCCGATCGCCTGTTGTCGGGAAGACTCGCGCGGGCGCGAAAGCCGGAACGACGCGCCGTTCAGGAGGTCGCCGAAGCCGAACCGGTCGCTGCCGAAAGCGCCATCCACGCTCCCAGGCCGCGCCGCGAGTCCGTTCAGGCTGCCCATCTCCATCTCCATGCCGCCGCTCGGTCCCAGCGCCGCCGCCTCGATCCGCTCCGCGATCGCGCCGATCGCGCTTGTCGTCATCGCCGCCGCCACATGCGGAAGCACGCGCCGGTTCAGACGCTCGGCCCGCTGCACCGGGTCGTCGGTGGCCGCCTCCGCGATCCCCGACGGATTGCTCGCTCCCACCCGGTTCAGGGCACGCACCCGGTAGAACCGCTGGCTCCCCGGGCGCAGATCCCGGTGCGCATGGGCCGTGACCGGAGAGCGCGTGTTCGCCGCAAGCTCCCCCCACCCACCCTCGCCCGTCTCCGAGACCTCGATCCGGTAGCCCGTCACGTCCGCGCCGCCATTGTACCCCGGCGCCGTCCACGCCAGATCGATCTGCGTGGGTGAGACCGCCGTCGCCGTCAGCCCCGTCGGCGCATCCGGCACAACCGCATCGGTCGTGGCCCGCGCCACATTCGACGGATCGCTCCGGCCGATCGCGTTGATCGCCCGCACCCGGTAGTGCCGCGTCGTCGCAGGCGACAGCTTCGTGTGACGGTATGCGGTCGCCTCGCTCCCGGTGTTGTTCGTCAGCGTCTGCCAGTTCCTCCCCGCGTCGGCCGACATGTCGATCTGGTAGCCGGTCACCGCCGAGCCTCCGTCGTATCCCGGCGCCGTCCACTCCAAAGCGATCTCCGTGCTGCCCACCGCCGTCGCTCGAAGGCTCCCCGGCGCGCCCGGCGCTTCCGAGTCCGTTGTGGCGCTGGCCACCGTCGAGGGATCGCCCGAACCCGCCCGGTTGACCGCCCGCACCCGGTAGTAGCGCGTCGTCGCCGGCACCAGGTTGTTCATATCCACAAAACTTCTTCTTGTACTTTCGGTGTTCAGCTCCAGAATCCGCCACGGACCATCGCGATTGCTGGAACGCTCGATCCGGTAGCCCACAATCGGCGTGCCCCCGTCTTCGCGCGGCGCGCTCCACGACAGCCGGATCCGGGTGCCGCCATCGGCTCGCGCAACAAGTCCCGTCGGCGCCCCCGGAACGTCCGGGTCGGTGCTCGTTCCGGCCGAGAACGACCAGTCGCCCGCGCCCACACGGTTGATCGCCGCCACCTGGTAGCACCACGTCTGGGCCGGCATGAGCCTCGTATGCGTGTACGAGGTTGCACTGTTGGAGGTTCGCTCCGCAAGGGTGACCCAGTTTTCGGTTTTGGACTCGCAGCTCGCGCGCCGGGCCCGAATCCGGTAGCTCTCCACCGCGCGACCCCCATCGTTGATGGGCGGCTGCCAGCTCAACGCAATCGTCGTTGTGCCACCGGAGCGCGCGCGCAAACTGCGGGGTTGCGAGGGCGGCGCCGCGCGGGTGGCTCCGCTCGCCACATTCGACCAGACGCTCGCGCCCACCAGGTTGATGGCGCGCACCCGGTAATGCCGGGTTGTGCCCGGAGACAGATCGTCGCGCTCATAGCGCGTGGCCGTGCTGCCCGTGTTGTTCTCGATCGTGCGCCACCCGCTTGTGCCGGTAGCCGATTCGTCGATGCGGTAGCCGATGATGGGCCTGCCCCCATCGGACGAGGGCGCCTGCCAGGACAACACCAGCCGCGTGCGGCCCAGGTTGGTGGTTCTTCCCGGCGCGACGCGCAACCCCTGGGGCGGACCCGGCGCCGCGACATCCGTGGTTGCCGTGGCCGTGTTCGACGGATTGCCTGCGCCGGTGCCGTTGACCGCGCGCACCCGATAGAAGCGCCTTGTCCCCGCCGGCAGCCCTGTATGACGATAGCGGGTTGTGGTGGACCGGGTGTTTTGTACAAGGGTGGTCCAGGGGCCGGTTCGTTGCTCCGAGAGCTCAATGCGGTAGCCGGTTGGACGACCTCCGGCGGTGGGCGCCCGCCACGACAGATCGATTGCGGTTGCGCCCCGTGCGGTTGCGGTCAGGCTGCGCGGCGCGCCCGGAGCGGTTCCGCCCCCGCTTGTGGTGGCGTTGGCGATGTTGGACCAGGGGCTCGGACCATCGGCATTGACCGCCCGCACCCGGTAGTGCCGGGTTGTGCCTGCGGCCAGGCCGCCATGCGTGAATGAGGTCGTTGATGCGCCGAACACAGTGGGCAGAGGGCCCCAGTTGGAACTGCCATTGGGCGACGCTTCGATCTGGTAGAGAACGACCGGGCTGCCTCCGTTGGAGGAGGGCGCGCGCCAGGCAAGCCGGATGGCCGACGATCCCGTAGCCGTTGCGCTCAGGCTCTGGGGTGCAGAGGGCGGTGCCGAAGATGAACGCTTCAGAGCCGCCGCCGGGTCCGGGAAAAACCAGCAGAATGCGACAGCCAGCAGCAGGGGAAGACGGAGAGATCGCCCGGGAATCTTCGTGTTCATGGCACCAGTGTTTCTGAGGGAAAAGGTGTTGAGATTGTTGTGTTGGGATGATTTGTCGAATAACGCAGGTCGCCCCCACCCGGCGAACCGGGCGGGGGCTTCCCTCGTGACTGCTTGCCATCAGGGGTGACTGATGGGTTGGGGTGGATTACTGGCTACTTGCGGCGGGCGTGGTGACCTCGATGGTAACGGGATCTGATGACCCTACTTCTTCCACTGTAGCTCGGACCTGGAACTTGTACTTCGTCTCCGCAGTTAGGTCTACGATTGAACGAGAACGGGCGGTGGCATTGCTATCCCATTCAGTCCAACCGGTTGTGGCATTGTTGGCACAGGTACTTGATCCCGTAATTTCGCAGTACCGAACATTGTAGTTGATCGAGGTCGCAGCCGTGGCTTGCCCATCTGTCTCCCCTAATTCGTTCGGCGGCCTCCACACCAAGGTGAGCCCAGTTGCAGTCAGGGTTCCAGTGCTCACTTCTACGGTCCGAGGCATGCCTGGCGCTTCATCGTCGTCGTCGATGGTGACGGTGATCGGAGCTGCGGCCCTCGGGTCTCGAACGCCCGCGTCCGTAACTGTACCGGTAGCATGGATCTTAATTTCTCGCTCCATGTCCCTCTGGTCGTCGGAAGCAGTGAACGTGGCCACATCGGTATCGTTGGCGGGCTCGGTCTCCCCTGCCGGGATCGTGATTGTTGCACCACTCAACGCAATGCCGTCAGTTGCGCTGGCATCCGGATCTGTCGATACGGTAACCGTGACTGCCGCGTCGTGTGCTCTGCTCAGACTCACAGATATTGTAACAACGTTTTCAGTGACATTTTCTGTGTCCGCATCGTCGATTTCGTCAATCTGACCATCTGCATGCGGCGCATTGAAAGACAACTGAATCTGCGGCGGAGCCTCATCATCATCGGTGATGGTCAGTTCGACATCCTCGATATCATCAGCATCTATGAGGTCGTTCCCCACCACGCTATTGGCGCTCACCATGACTGTTTTGTCTTCCGTCCAGACATTGTTGTTGATCGCCGTAATCGTGAGCGGCGCGACGGGACTTGTCTCCCCTGCTGCAAAGTTCAGGCGATCCGCACTGATCCTAAAGTCGGTGTCTTTACCAGGCGAGGCTGTCACTGTCACATAGAACGCAGTGGCCGCAGGACTCTCGAGCGTAGCCGACACCGTGCTCTTGCCGCCCTCTTCGGAAATTTCATCGGGACTCAGCGAGAGCTTGACCGTGTTCTTTTTGTCATCGTCCGTGATGGTCAGCGTGACGGGATCCTCCGGAGGATCAACACCCGTGGTGGGATCGGTAACAGCAGCAGAGACCATGATCTTCTCGTCTTCATGATCGCCATCGTCGGCCTTGGCCGTGATTGTGACCGTGCCTATGCTGGTGGTTGATTTCGGAGCGATTTTGAGCACCTTGTTCTCACTGAGCTCGTACGAACCCCGATTGTCACCGCTAGCGCTGATCGTCACAAACACAGTGTCAGGAGTGTCCTTGTCATCGTCATCGTACGCCCGCGTCAGCGACGCCGTCACCGTGCTCGTGCCACCCGCTTCGTTGATCTTGGGAGGGGACAGGTGCAGCCTCACTCTCGGATTGTTGTCATCGGCTTCGACAATAAAGTGCTGTTGGATTCTATGAAGCTGGCCAGCCCTGATCCTGATGTTCCGAGCCTCGTCATTGCTCGCCAATTCGGCAAAGTCGTAACCGCCCCCATCCCTTTCAAACGTGAGGTCATAGTTGCCGCCATTGACCCAGATCCGGAAGTGACCCTGGGCGTTGGTGCTGTCCGTGTATGTCACACCGTCATCGGTAGCGGTGACCGTTACACCTCTCAGTGGCTCGCCGTCATACCTCACGCTACCCTGGATTCGACCCTGGTCAAGAGCTTCGAAGTCGATATTGTCTTCCGTATCGCCAGCTTCAATTCCGACTTCCTCGTCAGGGTCTTCGAAATACATGCGGTACTTGTAGGGAGTAATCGTATAATCTTCACGATCTTCCGTCACAACCACGGACAGCGTGTAGCTTCCATCGGAGGCGGTCAACTTGCAAACCGGGTGAGCGGTGGGGCAACCCTTTTCATCCGCATTGGCAAGCCAGGGGCCTTCACCGGGGCCTGTGACCACAATCGCGACTCCCGCTTCGCCAGCATTTTCGCTGTCGGTGACCGTGCCGGTGACCGTCGCAAGCAAGTCCGATTCGCCGAGTTTGGGAGGATCCCACTCCTTCGGATCGTTGGGAGCAAAACCGGGAGCGTCCTTGATCCTGTTGGGGTCGTCCTCAGGAAGGTTAGTCGCCATCGGAACGTAGCCATCGGCAGAGACCGTAACAACGAGGCTCGAGCTCGATCCCCTACGCCCATACTCCACGATATAGCGGCCATCGGCATCGGTCGGTTCAGATGCGACACCGTTGACCGTCACGATCGCATCCTCGATCACGCCATACTGATCCTCGACGATACCGTAGAGGGTTCCCGTCGTTGGGCGCACCTCGATATAGACGCTGTCGGTGGCGTGAAGCTTGGTGCGATCGGTTACATCCTTGTTCAGTTCCTTAACATTTGCCGTAGCTCCATCGTAAAGCCGGAACGACTCTACCACATTGCCCGTTTCATTGATCCTCGCCCCCCAGCCAGCCGGAAGTCCGATTGCGTATTCGCCGGCGGACCTGCGACCGAGTTTCAGGTGCTTCGTGGGACTGCCTTGGGCCACAACGGTCTTGGCGGTGGCCGATTCAGCGGCGAGGTTCCGGTCCGGAGCCGGACTGAGCGAGATCTCGATGCCCGCAATGCCCTTCGGGCTCGGAGCATCGAAACCGCCGGCTCTGTTCCTTTCGACAACCATCTTTTCCACATGACCGGCCACCGTGTAGGTCTTCACATAGGCGAAGGAACCGCATTCTTCTCCCTGCTGGCGGCGGTCGGACTGCAACGGGCACAGCTCCACCGTATGGTCGTATCCTCCCTCGGAACCGAAGGCGCTTCCCCGAATGCCGTTCTCGTCCCGGTTCTCGAAGGCAAAGAGCGCATCGGAACCCAGAATCCGAACCGTTGAGGTGGGTCTGGGCGCAACCGATACATAGACGTTCGCAGAGGCGGGCAGGTGGCGATACGTCGCAACGCCACCACTTGTTCTGTGCGACTTGGTCGGATCCCACACTTCGGGATCGAAGGTCGCCCTTCTGTTTCCGGGCGCGACATGGCGGAGATCCAGAACAACCTGAGTGTGATCACGCCTGTCGAGGCTGGAGATCGTGCCGGTGTATCCCGGGATCTGGTCAACCTCTTCGTGCACATACACGATCAGCGTCTGAGTCGTGTAGCGCGCCTGCATGGTGACCGTATCCATCATGGAATTCGTCGACAGGCCGGTGTGCACCAGCTCCATCGCGTCAACGGCTTCGTGGTCTTCGTCGACGGTCTCATACTTCTCGCCGCCGTCCAGCTCGTTGCCGTCGGCGTCCTCGCCCGTCTGGTCGTCGGCCAGAGCGACGTAATAGGTCATCGGCAGGTCGCCCACATCCGAGGCCACGATCGACACCGTTTCCATGCCCGTCTCGTCGAGCGCCGCAGGCACATCGCCTTCAACGTCTTCGTGCTCGCCATCGTCGTCCATGTGGGTCACATCGATGGCCCAACCGGCCAGGGCATTGCCGCCGCCCATGTCCGTTTCGATGGTTCTGCCTGCAATTGGGAATGTGGCCGTCAGATTCAGCACATGCTGGTCGTTCTCGGCTTCGGCTTCGGGGCTCTTGGCGTCCCACTCCACCATCTGGCGCTCTGTCGATTCATCGAAGCCTTCCGGCGGGTTCACATACGCATACGCCGCATTGCCCATCCCGGAGTGCCGCTCGAACCGCAGATGCGCCACGCCCTCGTCGTCGGTCGTCGCGGTCGCGATCGGATCCTGCGCGCTCATGTTGGCGTACAGAGCGACCTCCGCATCCGGCAACGCATCGCCCGTATCCTCGTCATTCCGCAGATTCACCTGGAAGTGAATGTTCTGGTGCGTAATGTCGAAGGGGATGTGCCAGGTGGTGTCCTGGCCTACATCGAGAGCGATCCGATAGACCTGGTCGCCGCCATAGCCATAGTTCTCGGGAACCTCGTCCTGACCCGGCTCCACAACCAGATTGTAGGAGCCGTAGCGCAGATTGTCGAAGGAGTAGTTGCCTTCGGAATCGGTCTGGGTGAAGCGCTGTTCGCCAACCTGCGGACCCTGCAGAAGCAACACAATGCCGGCCGCGTCGGGCAGTCTGTCCTCGTCGCCCTCGTCGTATTGATTGTTCTTCGTGGCCTCGTCGACAAAGAGGTGGCCCGAGATGCTCGCCGTCGTGGCGTGCGATCCCGTGAAGCTCACAATTTCCGCCTTGTCGTCGACCACATCGACGGTGCGGCTCGTCTCTTCGAAGACATAGGCGTTGGCGTCGAAGCCCGAGATCGCAACCGTGTAGGTGCCCGCAGCCAGCCCCGAGAAGGCGTATTGACCGCCCTGACCGGTGGTTGTGGTCCGGTTCTCGTCCATGCCGCCGCCCGAAAGCGTCACCGTCACGTCGTCCAGCCCCAGGCCGCCATCGATGCTGACCCGGCCGTTGATCGCCGACGTGCGCAGAAGATCGCCCTCGAAGTCCACTGCGGCGGTCTCGCCCAGAACCAGCGTCACGTTCTGAGACGTGCCATCGAAGTGGTAGTTGGTGTCGTCGTAGCCCGAGATGCCCACCTGATACTCGCCCCCACGCAGACGCGCGAAGGAGTACTGGCCCGCCCCGTCGGTGCGGGTGGTCTCGTTCAGGTTGTCGGGCCCGCCCCGCAGGCTGACCACGACGCCCTCAAGGCCCTTGTCCTCCACGCTCACCTGGCCGCTCAGGCCGGCGGTGCGCAGGTAGGTGCCGTCAAAGCTGACGATCTTCGACTCGCCGACCGCCACGCTCACGTCGCTGGTCGTGTTCGAGAAGCCGACCTCGTCGCCCGGGAAGCCGGCGATCTCGACCGAATAGTTCCCCATGCGGAGACCGGTGAAGGAGTACCGCCCGGCGTCGTCGGTGGTCGCGGTTGCTTCCGAAACGCCCCGGAGGGTAACTTCGATTCCCAGGAGCCCCGCGTCTTCTACCGTTACCGTCCCCGATACGGAAAAGAAGTGAAGATTTGGATCCGGCGACGGGTCGAAAAGGAACGAACGGATCGGGGTCACGTTCGGTTGCGGTGGGGTCGGTGCGCCCCAGGCGAATGGGGTCGAGGGCGGGGGGGCTGGGAGTCGTTTCGTGCGCCCCTGAATGCGGCCTCTATAAGCGTGGTCACCTCGTTGTCGGTGCTGGAACCGTTCGCGCGCGGGTGCGGATCGCGGCACGCTGCAACGGGAACGGCCTGTCAGCGACCGCAGACCTCATGGCGGTTGGCGGACTTGTGCCCGAGGATCGGATGCGCTTGGGGAAGGCGACGCAAGGTTGGGGTGCGCCCACACACACCGGGAAATCTGCCCCTGCCGGGCACGGGGACCCGGCTGCACACGAGGGAGATGGGTGTCCAGTGCAGCGGCAGCCGGGCTGCCCAGCGACCCCGCCACAGGTGCGAAGTTCGTTCGGGCCGCCTCCCCGACGATCTTTTTCCTGTTGTTTATATTTTGATTATTTATTGTAAAAATGTCAATTTGGAATTGACGTTTCGGCATTATTCGACGATTTGTCAATCCAAAATTGACATTTATTCTCAATCTTGGCAACCTGTCAACCACGGAATCCGGCAACCCGCCAACCGCGGCGCGACCTGCCCCGGCGATAAGAGCGCCACCGTTTCGCCCCGCGCCCCCGGGGACACGGCACATCTCAGCAATCCGCGAACCCCACCACCGAGCGGTCTTCGAGCGGCGCTGCATCCGCACTGGACGCGGTGCTCTGCATTGCCCATTGCCCACATAGCCGCAAGGCCATGCGGACTGCGAGGCGCCTTGTCAACCCGACGCTTCACCGCTCTCGGTGCGGCTCCCTCTTCGCCCCGCGCCCCCGAGGGCGCGGCACAATGCAGCCACGCCAGCCCCGGCCACCCACCTCTTACCATCACCGATCATGGCCACCGCATGTTGCGATTCCGTCAGCCGAAAAAGACCCCCTTCACCAAAACTCCCTCCCCTACACTTTCCGTACAACCTCTATGCAGCTTGCGTTTCTGTTCCCTATATGCTATATACATTGCATGCGTTACTTGCCATAACTGCACAAGATCTCACCTTGTACAATTACACAATCTCGCCTTCCACATCCTCGCCTTGCACAATCCTTACTTGCACAATCTCCACCTGTCCCCACCCGGCTTCCCCCTTCACGCAACCGTCACCCCCCTGTCCAGAAAGACATCCTGGATCAGGTTCAACAGTTCAACCCCCTCGGTCATGGGGCGCTGGAAGGCCTTGCGCCCCGAGATCAGGCCCATTCCGCCGGCCCGCTTGTTGATGACTGCGGTGCGCGCCGCCTGGGCGAAGTCGTTGGCGCCGCTCGATCCGCCCGAATTGATGAGTCCGGCGCGTCCCATGTAGCAGTTGGCGACCTGGTAGCGGGTGAGTTCGATCGGGTGATCGTCGGGCACAAGTTCGGAATAGACCTTGTCGTGGGTGCGTCCGAAGCCGACTGCGCGGTAGCCGCCATTGCCGGTGGCCTGCTTCTGCTTGATGATGTCGGCCTCGATTGTGACGCCAAGGTGATTGGCCTGGCCGGTGAGGTCGGCGGCGGCATGGTGGTCGCTGTCCCCGGTCTTGAAGGCGGGCTGCCGCAGATAGCACCAGAGAACCGTTGCCATTCCGAGCTCGTGGGCAAGCTGAAAGGCTTCGGAGGTCTCCTGCAACTGCCGCATCCCCTGGTCGGAGCCGAAGTAGATTGTGGCGCCGACGGCCACTGCGCCCAGCTCCCACGCCTGTTGCACATTGGCGAACATGACCTGGTCGTAGCGATTGGGATAGGTGAGCAACTCGTTGTGATTGAGCTTGACCAGAAAGGGGATCCGGTGTGCATATTGGCGCGCGACCGATCCCAGAACGCCCAGGGTGGAGGCCACGGCATTGCAACCGCCCTCGATGGCGAGCTCGACAATGTTGCCGGGGTCGAAGTAGGCCGGATTCGGGGCAAAGGAGGCGCCTGCGGAGTGCTCAATGCCCTGATCGACCGGCAAAATTGAGAGATATCCGGTGCCGCCGAGCCGACCATGATCGAAGATCTGCTGCATGCTGCGCATGACCTGGGGGCTGCGGTCGCTCCGGGCCACAACGCGATCGACGAAATCGGGGCCGGGAAGGTGAAACCGGTCGCGCAAGACGCCGCGGGCACGGTAGGAGAGAAGTTCGGCGGCTTCGGCTCCGAGAAGATCGTGAAGTCTGTCGGTTGTGGACATGGGATTGGGGGGGCTGTGGGGATTGGGGGGACGGGGTGCGCGCGCCGGGCGGGATGTCGAATGCGGGAAGGGATCCCGGGCGCCTCTGCGGACCCCATAGTGTGGAGCCGTCGGGCCGCGGTGTCCAGTGGACGGTCTCCAGCGGATGACTCCGGCGAATGGTTCGGTCGGTCGGGGACTCCCGGGGCTCCGGACGCGGCACTTTTCCCACCATGCGGGCGTCCGCTGCCTCCCCTGCCCGAGGGGTCCGGCCCCCGGTGAATGGCGTCGATGCCGGCGCGACTGGAGCTCCGCGCGACTGCATTCGGATGGTCTGCCCCGCTTCGTCGTTCCTCGTCCGCTATGGCCATGCCGCCTGAAACCGCATAGCTTGGGACCGAAGCGCATCATCCAAACAGGATCCCTTCCCGCACAGACCCATGCAATCCTCCTACCTGCTCCCGACCGTTCTCGCCACGGTTGCCGTTCTCGCTCTCCTTGTCATCCTCGTGCGTCTCTTCTTCGGCTGGAATGACTGGAGATCGGGGCGGCAGAATGTCGATATGTCGCTCGACACCGGGGTGCGCCACCTGCTTGACGACTTTCTGACCGAGTTCGGGCGTCGCATGAAGTGGAATCCGGAATCGACCGAGAAGCTGCGCGCGGCGGGCGAGGAGGTGCTGATGACGCTGGCCGGCCACGACAGCGAGATTCAGGGGATGAGGCGGCTGCGGGTCTCGGCGCGACGCGAGCGGGACGCTGCGGTGATCGAGTTTCTGGCCTCTCCCCAGGGCACCAATCTGGAGGAGCAGATCAGGATCCTGGAGGAGCACGCGGATCCGGCCGCCGATGATCTGTCGCTTCGCCTGCTGGGACACTACGCCTCGTCGGTCCGTCACCGCCACTATCACCTGAACGATCTGCTGACGGTCCGGGTCGAGGGAACGAGGTAGCCGCCGGCGCGGCATCCTGCGCAGTGCGGGCGGCGCTCCCCTCTGACCCCTCTGCCTGCGGTTGAAATGCGCGCGCGAGGAAGCGAATCGTGCGGGGAATCGCCTCGACCAGCGACAGGAGATTGTGATTGGCCCCGCCGTAGATGAAGGCCTCGAACTCGGGGGCCGTTCTTCCGGCGGCCTCCATGGCGTCGATCATGGCGTAGGCCTGCGAGACTGCAACAACCTGGTCGATCTCGCCATGGTGAAGCTGCACCGAGGGCAGGTCATCGGCAAAGAGCGCCGACGATCTGCGCACCAGCTCCAGCCGCATCGCGCTCCGCGACGTCTCGCCGCGGATATGGGGCTGCACCACCGTTGAATCCAGATGCGCCACCCCGGGAAGAGCGGGCGGGTTGCCCAGGGCCGCGCGCTCTACAATGTTGCGCACCCAGTCGTCGAAGAACCAGGTCGGGCCGAAGAGAGCGACGATCCGCGCAATTCGTGCATCGCGCACCCCGGCCAGCAGCGCCACCCCCGCCCCCCGGCTTCCCCCCAGAAGATTGATTGAATCCCCTCTGGCCACCGGAGTCGTTGCGATCGCCACATTGATCAGCGCCAGGGCGTCGTCCACATCGTAGTTCCAGGGGCTGTTCGGTCCCTCCGACATCCAGACGCTGTCGCCATGCACAAAGGACTCGCCGCGAAAGGAGGGAATGACATAGACGAAGCTGTCGCGAAGCGGCCCCAGCGCCAGGGCGGCCACCCTGAGATCGGCAACCGTCACGCCGCCGTCGCCTCCGTGCAGATAGGCAAGGATCGGCATGCTTGCGGCGGCGCGCCCGGTGGCGGACTCGGGCACAATGATGCCGCCATAGTGGCGCACCCCCCCGACGCTGTGCGAAACGACCCTGAGCGTGCTTGGCGTTCCGGCCAGATCGAGGGGCCCCGTCATCTCTTCGCGCACATCCCGGGCCGAGATGTCGCGCCCGGCCCAGTCGGCCCGCACCGCGTCGCGCTCGGCTTCGGTCGGGGGCTGAAAGATGGAATCAAGCTCGGCTTCGAGGTTGACCGCCGTGGCCCAGGTGGTGTCCGAAAGGGGATTCGCGCCTGTGGCGCCTGTGGAGGCGGTCACGATCAGGGCATGACGGCCGGGGGAGTCTCCCAGCGTCCAGCGGGCGGCGACTTCGCCTGCGGCGTCGGTGGTGTCTGTGGAGGACTCCACGGTGCCGTGACCGGGGCCGGGCGCAAGTGTGATGACCTGGCCGGCGAGGGGCTGTCCCCCTGCATCCAGCACCCGCACCACAACCGGGTGGTGGAGGGTCCGGGCGGGCAATGCGCGCTGATTGCCCCCCGACGCGATGGCGATGGCGGCCGGGGCGGGGGGCGCCGGGGGCGTGGCCGGGTCCAGGGGGGCGCCGGAGCTGTCGCAGGCCGCAGCCGCGAGGAGGACGATCGCCAGCGCGGCACGGGCAGAGGGGCGGCGGGGTGCGCGCTGGGTGTGGCTGATCTCTTGCCCAAGCTGTCTCCGCACCCGTTCGACCCGCCGCCGGTTCACTCCGAGGTCGGAAATTGCGGTGCGCGACGCCGACTGCACATGCACAACCCCTTCGTCGGGCGCAACCCGGAAGACAAGATCGTCGCGAAACCCCATGCGCGTGCTGCACAGGGCCCACAGATGCAGATCGCCGGATTCGAGGATGCGGGTGCGCGGCATTGCGCTCACGATATTCCTCAGCCGCTGCAGGAATGCGGGGATGTCTTCGGGGAGCGGCAGGGGGTCGATCCGGTGAATCCACCAGATGGGGGCGCGACTGCTCACATACCGGGGCAGAAGCCGGTAGAACCAGGCGAGCCAGGAGCGTATGCGGATCATTGGAGTTCCTCGTCGGGGCATGCGGGCGGGAGCGCGAAGAGCTGTACGCTACGACAACCCGAAATCCTCGGCTACTGCGTGCATCGTTGCGGCGGCCGACAGCACCACTCCCGGCACCCCCGCACCCGGATGGGTCCCGGCACCGACCAGATAGAGTCCCCGTGCCTCTTCGCTGCGGTTGTGCGGTCGGAACCACGCAACCTGGGTGAGGCGCGGCTCGATCCCGAAGGCGTTGCCCAGGGCGGCTCCGAATTCGGTTGTGAAATCGTCGGGGGTAAAGACCCTCTGCACCTCGATCGCACCCCGCAGCCCCTCCAGCCCCCAGCGCTCCAGGGCGTCGAGCACCCGCTCCGTCATCGGTTCGGCCATGCGCGTCCAGTCGATTCCCGACTTTGCATTGGGCACCGGCACCAGAATGTACATGCTCTCGCAGCCTGCGGGCGCCATCGATGGATCGGTGCGGCTTGGCGTATGCACATACATGCTGAAGTCGTCTGCCAGAACCTTGCGGTCGAAGATGTCGCGCACAAGCCCCCGGTAGCGCGGTCCAAGAATGATTGTATGGTGCTTGAGCTGCGGATACTTGCGCCGTACGCCGAGATAGAGAAGAAAACAGCTCATTGAATGATGAACGCGCGCCAGGCGGCGGTCGCTCCAGCGGCGGCGGCGCAGGTGCCCCAAAAGGGTGCCGTAGGTGTGAGCCGCATCGGCGTTGCTGACCACGATATCGGCTGGAAGAAAATCCGCATCCTGTGCAATTTCATGTTGTGATTGCACTTCGCGTCGGGATTGCGGTTCGTATTGTGACTGCGCCGCTTGCGAGTTGTCCTGGTTGTGCATTTCGGCCTGCGAATCGTCCTCCCGATTCCGGCTTGTGCAAATCTCCACCCCGCGCACCTGCCCGCCCTCGACCCGAATTCTTTCGGCCGCGGTTGCGAGACGGATCTCGCCGCCGATCTCGCGAAAGAGCCGTCCAAAGGCCTGGACCAGGCTGTGCATGCCGCCCTTTGCATACCAGACGCCATCGACCTTCTCCAGGTAGGGAATCATCAGGAAGATCGAGGGCGCCCGGAAGGGATCGCCACCCAGAAAGAGAGGGTGGAAGGAGTAGAGGAAGCGGTGGCGCGGATCGCGAAAGTGGCGTGCAACGGAGCGGGCCACAGGTCGCCAGGCGCCCAGGCGCAGGACGCGCGGAAGGAAGGCGGCCATCCTGGCCAGCGAATCGAAGGGGCGCGCACCCAACCCCTCGGTGATGACCGCTTCGTGAATGGGGCGGATCTGCGCCAGAAAGCGGTCCAGGCGGCGGGCGTCGCGGGGATCGTTGCGGGCGAGTGCGTGCCGCATGCGTTCGGTATCGGCGGTATAGTCGATCTCGCTGCCATCGTGAAAGCAGATCCGGTAGAAGGGATCGAGAGGCACAAGATCGATGTAGTCGGCAAGCTGGCGGCCGGCGCTCTGAAAGACCTCGTTGAGGAGCGGAGGGGTGGTAATCAGGGTGGGGCCGGTGTCGAAGGTATAGCCCGCTTCGCGAATTTGGCCTGCGCGACCGCCGAGCTGGGAGCGCTGCTCGATCAGGGTGGTGGTGATGCCCGCAGCCTGGAGCCGCACAGCCGCAGCCAGACCGCCGAAGCCGCTCCCGACGACGACGGCGCGCAGAGGGGGGCGACCGGAAGAGGGACTGCGGTGGCCGGAAGAGCTACTGCGCACCGGAGTGGGCCAGGGAGGCAGCCGAGGCGGGTTCTGCGGAGCGCATCAGGGCCCTGCGCGCCAGATGGATCTTTGTGCCCAGGCGGGTATGGGCGCGCATGTTGAGATTGTTGTAGCCATTGGCGCGCACGCGGTCGTGAATGCCCCGATAGACCTCGGCGGCAACCGCAACCGGGCGGCGAAAGGAGGCGGGGAGGAAGGGAATTCCTTGGCGGGCAATCGCATACGAGGCGTCGGCGGCGGTCATCAACTCTTCGAGAAGGGCGATATAGCCCGGATCGATCGCGGAGCCGCGCTCCGGGACGCGACCATTCAGGGGGGGCGCGCCGGGGGCGTGCATCCTGCCGTTCGGTGCGCCAGGTTGTGCGCCATCGCCCGTCAGCCGGGTCCTCATTGCGGTCAGGGAGTCGCGCGTAACGCCATGAAACTCCATGCGGTCGCGGGGCAGATAGATGCGTCCCTGCTCCAGATCCTCGCCAACATCGCGAATGATGTTGGTCAACTGCATGGCGTGCCCCATCTCGGCGGCGCGCTCGAGCACCCAGGCGTCGCCGATGCCAAAGGCATGGGTCATCCACATGCCCACCACCGAAGCCACGCGGTGCGTATAGATGCGCAGGTCGTCGATGGTCGCGTAGCTCCCCGGCTCGATGTCCATGCGCACCCCCGCAATCAGGTCGGCGGCCAGCGCAAAGGGAATCTGGCGTGCGGCCATCTCTCCCATCACAACATCGGCCAGCGGAATTCCGGTCGCAATTCCACTGTGGGCGGATTGTGCAATTTCGGTCCAGGCGTCGAGGGTGCGGTGCAGATCGGCCGTCGAGGCTGTTTCGGGGTCGGCACCGTCGACAAGGTCGTCGGTGAAGCGGCAGAATGCGTAGATTCCGCGCACAAGTCGGCGCTCGACCTCGGGAAAGAGGAGCGTTGCGAAAGAAAAGGTGCGGCTGTTGCGGGCAAAGAAGCGCCCCCAGCTTGCAGGAGACCCCAGAGCGCAGGCCTGCGCCGCGATCCCGGCTGCAGCCAGGGTCTGCACGGTGGCCCCGGGGGTGGCCATGGCCAGCGGGCGTCCCGCGTCGCCGCTTCCGGCGCGAAGACCCATGCGACATCGCTCCATCCACCCCTCGACAGTGCCCGCAAGCATGGGGTCGGCGCCGGCCCTGTGCAGACGTCGCACCAGCGCCCCGCCCTTCTCCTCGAGTTGCTCCATGGCGCTCTCGGCGAGCGAGTGCCGCGCCGCGCCTGTGCCCTCGACACGAAAGAATCCTGCAATCGCGGCCGTCGCGCTCTGATCGAACCACCTTGGACCGCGATCGCCCAGCACCCAGGTCCAGATCCGGTTGGCAAAATCCTGCAACTTGGGCTTGCCGGTGTCTTCCGAGGGGCAGTAGTCCAGAAAGTCATCCACCATCTGGTAGAAGGAGCCGATCTGCGTTCCGAGCTCGCGCAGTTGGGCCGGGGAGAGGGCGCTGCCGCTGGCCGCGACGCCCAGCCACCCGGGCAGCGCCGCCGCCGCTCCGAAGAGGGCGCCGCTCTTGCGCCGGATCATCTCGGGGTAGAGCGCAGCCGCGTCGTCGCTGGTCGCCAGGTCGCACTGCAGGCGCTCGCCCTGGGCGGTGGCCTCGACCGCGACCAGAAAGTCATTCATGAACCCCTCGGATGCGGCCATATGGGCCACCCGGTAGGACCCGGTCAGATACAGATCGCCCGTCAGCAGCGCGGCTCCCGGGCCTTCGCGGGCCACCAGGGTGGTGCGGTCGCGCCGTCCCAGCCCCTCGTCCAGAACATCGTCGTGCTGCAGAGAGGCTTCGTGCGCCATCTGAATGGCCAGGCAGCCGAACCAGAAGCGGTCGTCGAGCGTTCGGCGCGCCCTGGGGTCGGTCAGCGCAAGCGCGACGAGCGGACGCAGGAGCTTTCCCGTCAGATCCGGGACTGCAACCCCCTTCTTCACCGCCAGGGCGGCACTGCGCCCGAGGCCCGTCTTCATGAGCCCCGCGCTCTTCACTGCGCCGCCCACCGCAATCCCCCCCTTCGGATCAGAATCAGTACGACGAGCGTCAGCCCCACCGCCAGCCAGTAGCCTGCAATCAGGGTCATGGCCAGCGAGAGCGCCAGCACCGTCGCGTAGTAGATTTCCATGACCGATGGCGGAATCCGGTCGGCGATGCGGTCGGCGCGGATCCCCTCGAAGGCTGTCATGATGATGAGGCCGGTCGCGAACCAGCCCAGCAGATTGACCAGGGGCATTCCGTAGTATATGCCCTCGTTGTCCCACAACCAGTAGGGCGCCAGATCGCTCATGGCCGGGTCGAGGGTCAGATCCCAGGCGGTCAGGAGCGCCGCTCCCAGCACAATCGCCTGCATGCGCCGGCGGGGGGTGGCCTGCGAGCGCGCCCCGGTCAGCGCCCGCGCCAGCACATAGGCGGGAAAGGCCATCATGAACCAGCTCAGGGGAATCAGAAGGGGAACCAGCCCCGCCACCTGCCAGCCCAGGAGCTCGGTGTAGCGATAGCCGCTGAAGGGGAACCCGGTCGAGGTGCCGAGAAGCTCCACCCCCAGCGAAATCGCCCCGGCGACGACGAGAGCGGGTAGCCAGCGCAGGCCGACCCGCTGCCCGAGGATGAGCGCCAGAACGAGGAAGGCAAGGATGACGTGTCCGCGCGCGAAGACCTCGAAGGCGACGGGGTAGAACTCGCGCGACGAGGGGAAGCGGGCCAGCAGCTCGGGATGTCGGCCGAAGCTGCCGAAACCGGCCAGCACGACTGCGGTAAAGAGGCCGAGCAGAATCAGGCTCCAGGCATCGGGGCGGGTGAGGGGGCCGGGAGCGTGGGCCGGGGCCGCCGCGGGAGGCGCTTCCGGGGGGGACGACGCCACGGTGCTGGTGGCGTTCATCGGGTGGGGGGGGAAGGGGGCGTCGGCAGGGGGTGGGCCTCTTCGTAGCGCATGAGCCAGTGCGCGAGGGAGGCCAGGGAGTCGAGCGCTGCGGTATGCGTGAAGACGCCGCCGGGAGGGGGAAGGCGCGCGCCCTGCGATCCCGAACCGCCGACAAGCAGGGCCCAGGGACGGCGCGGATCGGAGAGGTGCGTGGCGACCTCGACAAAGCGACGGATATCGGGGGCGCCCCTGGGCGGAATCAGGGAGAGGCAGACGATGGCGGCATTGTAGCGCCGCTGCGCATCGACGATCTCGACAATGGGGAGCCCGGCCCCGGGATCCTGAACGATCCAGCCGCGCTGGGCCAGAACCAGCCGCGCCATCAGCGAACCCAGACGGTGCGGATCGCCCTCGAGGGTGGCGACGATCGCTGTGCGGGGGTGTGGAGTGGAGAGGGATGCCGGGCCGGGGAAGGCTGCGGACCCGGGCGACCGGGGCGTGGCCGGCACATCGCTGTCGCGTGCGGCCCGGGCCTCCTCGACTGCATTCAGAAGCGCGTAGAGGGTTTCGGTGACCTCGCGCGCCGCCGCCCGTTCATCGCTGATCCGGAGTTCGCCGCATGCCCAGCAGTCTCCCGCCCTCTTCAGAAATCCGGTCAGCAGGCCATCGAACAGGAGGGGATCGGTGCGCATCAGGCGTCCGTCGACCGCCTGCCGGTTCGCCTCGGCTACCCCGGTCAGATGCCGGAGCAGTCGCCCGATCAGGACGCTGCGCCGCATTCGCAACCATTCCAGAAGGAGATCCTGCGCGGGAGCGTAGTTCCCCCCCATGAGTGCGCGGTTTGCAATCCAGACGCGCCCGGCCTCGGCTCCGAAGCGGTGCAGACCGACACGATGTCCCCGCTGCCGGGCCACGCCCAGCGCAACATCGAGGGGAATGCGCCGATGCCCGCCCGAGGTGGTGACGACAGCCGGATGCTCGACCGTCTGAGCCGCCTGGGCCCCGGCAACCTCGCGAAACCAGCGCTTGACCGTCGATGTGTGGATGCCGAGCAGCACCGCGACCTCGCCGGTCGTAAGATCGGTTGTAAAGGGTGAAGGATAAGGCATGGGAAGGACGGAACGGGGAAGAAAGGATGGAATGAATGTAGCCAGCAACCGTTCATGGGGCAAAAAATGGACGGGTCGGGCGAAAAAACGCAGAAGAACCGAACGTCTACCCCGAAGTTGCCGGGAGGGTTCCTTACATCCCCAACAGCGCGGGCACCGCCTCGCCCGCCGGCGCCTCCAGCACGACTGTCGCCTCGGGGCTGAGCACCGTAGCCCTGGCGTTGATCTCGATCAGGTGGCCGCCCCGGGCCAGAACCGTGCGGGGAATGGCGGCGGCAGGATAGATCTCGGCCCGGGTACCGATCGAGAGGCAGAGGTCGGCGGCATGGGCCATCTCCTGGGCGCGGCGCAGCGAATTCGGGTCGAGGGCCTCGCCGAAGAGGACGACATCGGGGCGGAGGGGGCCGCCGCAGTCGTTGCAGCAGGGCAGGGCGGGCGCGGGGGGCAGCGGTCGGGCCGGGTAGCGGCCGTGACACTCTTCGCAGCGGTCGCGCGCAAGGGCGCCGTGGAGTTCGATCGGCCGGGCCGGGGCCGGATCGCCGCCCTCTGCCGCCCGGATCGCGGCGCGGGTGTGCAGACCATCCACATTCTGGGTAATCAGACCGCTTGCGCCCACCTCGTTCGCGCCGGCCGCCCGCTCCATGAAGAAGCGTGCCAGGGCATGGTGCGCGGGGTTCGGGTGGTAGTTGGACAACGCCTGGCGACGCTCCTCGTACCATTCCAGAATGGTGCGCCGGTTGCGGTGAAGGGCGTGGACGCTGGCCAGATCCTGGTGGGTGTAGCCGCGCCACAGGGTGTTGTCGTCGGCAAAGGTCGGGATTCCCGATTCGGCCGAGACTCCCGCGCCGGTGAATGCAATGATCCGTTCAGCGCCCCGGACCAGGGCGCGCGCATCGTCAAGGGGGGTGATTTTTTTCATTGAGCCGGAGTGGGGACGGGCTGCCGCGAGCGCTGGGGATGCAGAGGGCCGCAATGGATGGTTCCTCACCGGGGTCGAGCGGGGTGTGGAACGGTTGGGGGGCCGGAGCGCGGGTCCGCTCCGACAGTTCGGAGACAGGAGAGATGCGCGGCATGCACGCGCCGATGCAGTAGATTTGGGGAGCAGCCGTGCCACACATTCCATCACGATAACACTCCGCCCGCAAAGGCTCAGGAGCGCAGCCCGATCGTGCCCGCAAGATCTCCCGGTCCGCAGGGTCCCTCCACGGCCCCCACCTCGCCCGGTCCCCCCGCCCCCATCGTCCACCCCGAGCGCCTCGATCCGGCCATCTTCCGGCTCCCCGCCACCCGGATGCGCGCCGGCTATTATTCGGACAAGTACTTCGTGCGCGCGCGCGACCTGCTCCTTGCGACCGGCGGCGGCCCCACGGTCACCATGCAGGTCTTTCAGCGGCGCGAAGCGGTCGTGGCCGGAACCGATGAAGCCATCGCCATCCTCAGGCTGTGCCTCACCGACGGCTACGATTTCGGCGATCTGGAGGTTCGCTCGCTCTCGGACGGCGACCGTGCCCGCCCCTGGGAATCGGTCATGTTCATTACCGGACCCTACGCCGCCTTCGTTCACCTGGAGACGCTCTATGCAGGGGTGCTGGGGCGACGCACCCGGATCGCCACCAATACGCGCGCGGTGGTCGAGGCCGCCTGGCCCCGCTCGGTCATGTTCTTTCCGGCCCGTCACGATCACTGGCGGGTGCAGACGGGCGATGGCTGGGCGGCGCATGTGGCGGGCGCGATCGGCGTTTCGACCGATGCCCAGGCCTCGTGGTGGGGGTCGTCGGGGGTGGGCACCGTGCCCCACGGACTGATTGCGGCCTTCGGGGGCGACACCGTGGCGGCCACGGTCGAGCTGGCGCGCATGCTGCCCGACGATGTGCAGATCGTTTCGCTTGTGGATTTCGACAACGACAGCGTTGCCACGAGCCTTGCGGTGGCGCGGGCGCTGGGCGAACGGCTCTGGGGGGTGCGGCTCGACACTTCGGGCACAATGGTGGACCGCTGCCTGGTGGGCAATATGGGCGACTACGATCCGCGCGGCGTCAATGCGCCCCTTGTGCACAGGGTTCGCGATTCGCTCGACGGAGCCGGATTCGGCCATGTGCGCATTGTGGTTTCGGGGGGATTCGATGCAGAGAAGATCCGCGCCTTCGAGGATGCGTGCGTGCCGGTCGATTCCTATGGCGTGGGGTCGTCGCTGATCAAGGGTTCCTTCGATTATACCGCCGACATTGTGCTGGTCGAGGGGAAGCCGCTGGCGAAGGCGGGGCGCTGGCATCGTCCCAATGACAGATTGAAGGTTGTGGAATGAATAATTTCGCTGACCGGCGGCTGCGCAAGCGAGAAATTTCAATCAGGCAATCACAATACGAACAACCATAACAACAATCATGAAATATTGCAAGCATGAATGAACTGGCACAATACAATCCAATTGCAAATTGCAATATGACAAGGAATGCAACCGGTGAATCTGTCTGCACATGACCCCGGAACGGCCCCGCCTGCGCGCATCGGCTGGATCGTCGATGTCCAGAACGACTTCATGGATCCGGCGGGCCGGCTCTATGTGCGCAACCTCTTCGACAGCTCCGATCCGGGCGCGGTCACAATCATTCCCACCCTGGAACGCCTTGTAGGGTGGATGCGCGAACACTGCGCGGTTCTTGTCTATACCGGCGACTGGCATGGCTTGGACGACCCCGAGATCGATCCCCTTCGCCCCGACCCGGCGCTGGGCACCTATCCGCCGCACTGCATGGGCCGCTCGCCGAATCCGCAGGAGCGCGAGGGCGCCGAAATCATTGCCGCAATCCGGCCGGCAAACCCGATTGTTCTCCCGCACAACGCCACCCCCGACGATGCAGCCAGGGTGGCCGGGCAGGCGGCGACGGAGCGCAGAGCCGTCTTTGTGCACAAGACGCGCTTCAACGTCTTCGAGGGCAATCCGGGGTGCGACCCCTTTGTGCGCGCACTGACAGAGACGCTGGGGGGCGCAGTCGAATTTGTGATGATCGGGGTTGCGCGTGATGTTTGCATGACGCAGGCCGTCGATGGTCTCCTGGAGCGCGGCTACCCGGTCACCGCCGTGCGCGATGCGACCTGGGGGCTGGGGCTGGAAGAGGAATCCGCAACGCTGAAGCGGTGGGCGGAGCGGGGCAGAGTGGTGACGGAGATCGAGTTGGTGGGGATGGAGTCGGCATCGCCGTAACTGCCCCAATCCACAACCTTCCGCCAGGTCAGCCGCCGGTTCGCGGCTTCACCTCTTTCCCTGGGCAAGCTGCGGCCCGCGCGCGAGTCGGCTTCGCAGCCGTGTGCCCTCGAATTCGCGGGCCTGGGACCAGGCGATCATGGTCTCGAAGGTGCAGTGCTGGCGCCTGCCGGTGGGCGTTCGCTGCGTGTAGCTGCCATCGGCGGCCATTTCCCAGGCGCAGCGGCGATCGGCGAACTGGATATCCAGAACCTGGCGCAACTCGCTGCGCAGAGCCGACGATTCGACCGGCACCAGCACCTCGACGCGGGCGCTGAGGTTGCGTCCCATGCAATCGGCCGAGCCGATATAGTATTCCTCGTCGCCGCCATTGCGAAAGTAGTAGATGCGCGTGTGCTGAAGAAATCTTCCCACAATGCTGATGACGCGAATATTGTCGGACAATCCCGGAATTCCCGGGCGAATGCGGCAACTGTCGCGCACAATCAGATCAATCTTCACGCCCTGGGTCGACGCCCGGTAGAGCGCGCGCGTGACCTCGGGATCCTCGAGCGCATTCATCTGCATCTGGATCTGCCCCGGTGAATCTTCGCTGTGCCCCGCGATTTCGCGTTCTATGCGCCCCAGAATGGCGCGCCGCAGAAATTTGGGAGCGGGCAGAAGCTTGTCATACTTGCGCTTGGGGCGATAGCCGGTGGTCAGATAGTTGAAGAGTTCGGTCAGGTCGGCACCGATGGCGGGGTCGCAGGTCAGCAGGCCATGGTCGCAATAGAGACGGGCGGTTTCGACATGGTAGTTGCCGGTTCCCACATGGGCATAGCGGCGCAATCCATCGCGTTCCTCGCGCACCACAAGAATCATCTTGCAGTGCGTCTTCAGCCCCAGAACCCCGTAGGTCACATGAATTCCATGCGATGCCAGCGCATTGGCCCAGCGAATATTGGTGGCTTCGTCGAAGCGCGCGCGCAGCTCGATCACAACCGCGACCTGTTTGCCATTGCGGGCCGCATGCACAAGGTGATCGATGACGCTGCCATGGGGTGCAATCCGGTAAAAGGTCATCTTGATGGCGCGCACCTGCGGATCCTGTGAAGCGTCGCGCAGAAAGCGCAGCACCGAGGTGTCGAAAGCCTGATAGGGATGATGCAGAAGAAGGGGACCCTCGTTTCGCACAATGTCGAAGATCGGGCGGTCGGTCAGCAGATCGGGGTGTTCGCAGGGGTGGTGAGGCGTATCCTTGAGGTCGGGACGGGCCAGCTCGTGCAGCTCCATGAGATCGCGCAGTCCCGCCATGCCATCGCCCTCGAAGACATCGGAGCGACGGAGCCCGAGAACGCTCCTGAGCATGCGCAGGCGGTCCGCGTCGAATCCCCTGCCAACCTGAAGTCGCACAATCGGCGCCAGCTTTCTCTTTCGCAACCCCGCCTCCATGAGCTCAAGGAGGTCGTCGGCCATGTCTTCGTCCACATCATAGATCGCATTGCGCGTAACCCGGAAGGCATCGCAGGAGAGGATTGTCATACCCGGAAAGAGAAGATCGAGGTTGTGCGCCATGACGCTTTCGAGCGGCACCCACACCGAAGAGTCGTTGACGCGCACAAGTCGCGGGATTCCGCCTCCGACCGGAACCTTGACGCGGGCGACAAGCGTGTGTTCGTCGTCGGGGTAGCGCAGGGTAACCAGAAGGTTGAGCGAAAGATTGGAGATAAAGGGGAAGGGGTGCGCCGGGTCGGTGGCCTGGGGGGTCACCAGCGGATAGATATTGTGCAGATAGTGTTCCCGCAGCCATTCCCGCTCTTCGCTTTCGAGCCGGCTCCAGTCGGCCACGCGGATTCCCTCGGCGGCCAGCTCGTCGAGGAGCGCATGTCCGATTGCGCGTTGCCGCTCCTCCAGCGTCCGCACCAGCTCGTGGCACTGCGCGATCTGTTCGCCGGGGGTGCGCCCATCCACCGTCTGTTCGGTGATCCCGGCCTCGACCTGCTGCTTCAGTCCCCCGATCCGCTTCATGAAGAACTCGTCCAGATTCGATCCGACGATCGCCAGAAAACGAATGCGTTCAAGGAGGGGCAGGCGGGTGTCCTCGGCCTCGTGCAACACCCGGAAGTTGAAGTTCAGCCAGGTGAGCTCGCGGTTGAGGAAGTACTCGGACCGGTCGAGGTCGTGTCTGCCGTCCTCCGGTGCGGGCACCGGGGTGGGGTCGGCGGGCGACGCGGGTGGGGTGCGGATTGCCTTGGTCATGTAGAAACATATGTTGCCACGCTGGATGATTCCAGCGGAGCGGCTTCTGTGGCATGAAATTGGCATCGGTCTTGACCGCCGGCAGAGGGTCGGCGACCTTGAAGCTGCCGAAATCGGTTCGATGCGCAGAGGATCTTACACTTCGCTGTCTTTTCCCGGTGTCAGGAGGATTCGACGCAATGAGACGGAACATCATGCCCTTGCAGTCCATGCGCTGCCCGGCCACCCTGCTCGGCGGACTCGCGCTGGCGGCCTGTTCGTCTGCCCCCGTCGCCTTCTCGGGCGTGGCACCCCCCGGACGCGCCGCTGCCTACCAGTGCGCGGTGGCCCAGCTCAACATTCTCGGCTACACCATCGAAGATGGCAACAGCGACGCCGGGTTCGTGCGCGGCCGCAAGCAGACTTCGGGGCTCGGGCTCCAGATCGTGACCGGCAACACCTACCACGATGTACTCGTGGCGACCGTCTTCGACAACCCGGCGACCGGAGACACCAATCTGCGCGTGGTGGCGACGCGGCTGGCCGATCACGATGTCGGACTTGTGGCGGGAATCTCCGACGAGCCGGCCCAGGGCCAGGATCGGATCGCGCCCTCCGAGACGGGCCTCGCCGATGCCAGGGCGGTCCTGCAGGGGTGCGGCGTTTCGCAGATCAGCGATGCCTCGCAGCCTGCGGCTCCCGGGGGCAAGCAGGTGACGGTCGCTCTCGAGGGCGTGATGGACGGCGCCTGATTCGGGGACGGACGACGACGTGCACGAGATCGGAGGGGAGGTCGGCGCGGTCTCGCCCGAAGAATTTCTGCGCCATGTGGCTGGACGACCGCGCGGCTTCTGGGCTTCGGGGAACCGGTGGGTTGCGCATGGCGGACTGGCGGGTCGGATCGTTGTAGAGGCAGGTACAGGCGGCGCCGATCCGGAACGCTTCCGGGTTGTGCAGGAGGAGGCCCGGCGGCTCTTCGCCGGTGTGCAAAGCGAGGTGCGGGCTCCGCGCATCTTCGGTGGATTTGCCTTCGCCCCGGGAGCGGGAAGCGACCCGCTCTGGACATCCTTCCCGGAAGCGCTCTTTCATCTGCCCGAGATCGAGCTGGAGCACTTTCCCGATTCCGGCGGCTGCACCCTGACCGTACGCGGAGCGAGCCCCGCGAGGGCGGCCGCGAAATGGCGCGCATGGCATGCGGCCCTTACGCAAGGAGGAAGGGGGACCGAGGCGTGGCAGCCCGGATCTGCCGACGGCGGCAGGGGGCACCAGGAGCGTATCCGGTCGGCGGGGACCGATGTTTTGCATCTGCCGCAAACCGAACGGGCCTCCTGGCAGCGTATGGTGGAGCAGGCGCTGCAGCGGATCGGATCGGGCGATGTCGAGAAGGTGGTTCTGGCGCGCGCTCTCGATCTGCCGAGGCGCTGGGGCGCAGTGGATCCCGCCGCACTGGTAAGCGCGCTCTGGGAAGAGAATCACGGGAGCCACGTCTTCCTCTTCGAGCCCGCTCCGGGAGAGGCGGTGGTGGGGGCGGCCCCCGAGACGATCGCGACGCTGGTCGATGGCGTTGTGCGCGCGACGGCGGTGGCGGGGAGTGCGCCGGCGGGGGCGGATTCGGTCGAGACTGCACAGTTGGCGCGCGATCTCTTCAACAGTCCGAAGGACCGCACCGAACACGATGTGGTTCTGCGCGACATGGTGGCCCGTCTGGGGGCGCTCGGCTGCAGCGTAGAGCACGATGTGGAGCCGCACGTGCTGGCGCTGGCCCGGATCCAGCACCTCGAGACGAAGATCGCGGCCGGGGTGCCGCCCGAAGTCTCGCTCCTCGATATCCTCGCGTCGCTGCACCCGACCCCGGCCGTCTGTGGGATCCCGCGCGATGTGGCGCTTGCGGTCCTGGGGGTCGGCGAGAGCTTCGATCGTGGCTGGTACGCCGGCCCGGTCGGCTGGTTCGATGCGTCGGGACGGGGGATCTTCGTGCCTGCGCTGCGTTCGGCCGTCCATGCCCGCAATCGCTGGCGTCTCTTTGCCGGAGCGGGAATCGTGCAGGGATCGGACCCGGATCTGGAGTGGGCCGAGACCGAGTTGAAGTTTCGTCCGGTGTTGAGGGCGATCGCCAGAGCCGACGAGGGGAGCCGGGCCGGGGAGCTGCACAAAGAGGCGGCCGCCGCGCGGGCCTGACCGGCTGATTGTCCATGGACCCTGGAGCGCTCAACTTCGCGTGGTCCTGCCGAATCCTCGCGATCCTCGGCGAATGGGGCGTCACCGAGGTGGGCGTATCGCCCGGGTCGCGCTCGGGACCCCTGGTTCTGGCCGCCGCGCAGATCGGTGCCCGTCCGCCGCGGATTCACCTGGATGAGCGCTCGGCGGGATTTTTCGCTCTGGGCTACGGCCGGGCCCGCGCGCATCCGGCCGCGATCATCACCACATCGGGAACTGCGGTTGCCAATCTTCTGCCTGCGGTCGTCGAGGCGGATCTCTCCGACATTCCTCTGGTGCTTCTCACCGCCGATCGCCCTTTGCGATTGCGGGGCGCCGACGCCAACCAGACGATCGAGCAACCCGGCATCTTTGGCAAACGGGTGCGCTTCGAGGCCGATCTGCCCACCCCATCGCCCGCGCTGCTCGCCGCCGAGGGAGCCGATTCGCCCTTTGCGGCGGTGCGCCGTGCCCTGACCGCCGCGCTGGGACCGCCAGCCGGTCCCGTTCACCTGAACGTTCCCTTCGAGAAGCCGCTCGAACCCGCGTCGCCGGACGATCTTCTCCGCATTGCCGGGACGATTCCGCAACCAGAGTGGGGACGGGTGCATGCGCTGGGTGCGGATCTCCGGGAAAGCCGGAGCGGCAGGGGCGATCTTCGGCGAGCCGCGGCCGGGAGCCCCGCAAAGGGTGAAGAGAGCAAGCTGGCCGCGCAGTTGGCCCGGGCCGAGCGCCCCCTTCTGGTGGCCGGGCCGGCGAGTCGTCCCGAAAGAGACGGTCTCGCAGCGGTGCGATTTGCGGCGGCGCACAGTCTTCCTCTCCTGGCAGATCCGCTTTCGGGCGCCCGCTTTGCGACCGAGATCGACCCCGGAGCTCCGGTTCTGGGCGGCTACGATCACTTTCTGCGGATCGGGGCGGTGGCCCGGCGCTGCTCCCCCGATCTTGTCATCCGCATTGGCCGCACACCGACCTCGGCGACGCTGGAGGCCGCGCTTGCAGGCTGGCGCGAGAGCGTTCAGGTGGTGATCGACGACGGTTCGCGGCCCAAGGATCACCAGCGACTTGCGCATCTCTACCTGAAGGCCCCGGCCGCCGATCTGCTCGACAGCCTGGCTCGCACGGTCCCCCATCCCCCGCCCCCCGCCCGGCTTCCCTGGCTGCACCGGTGGCGCGATCTCGAAGCGGCCACCTGGGAGGCGATCGACCCGGCCACCCTTTCGCCCGGCCATGAAGGCGCCTACGCGGCCGCCCTCCTCGCGGCGCTGCCTCCCGGCTCGGCGCTCTTCGCCTCGTCCTCGATGCCGGTTCGCGATCTGGATGGATACGGCCGCCCGGCGCCCGCAGGGGTCACCATCTTCGCCAATCGGGGCGCAAGCGGGATCGACGGGGTGGTCTCGTCGGCGCTTGGCTGTGCGGCTGGAAGGGGTGGCCCGGTGGCGGTGCTGATCGGCGACATTGCCCTCATTCATGACATGAACGGTCTCCTCGCCGCCCGCGACCCGGCGCTCAATGTCGTCTTCGTGGTGATCGACAACGATGGAGGCGGTATCTTTCACATGCTCCCGATCCGGAAGTTCGAGCCGGTCTTCACGCCCTGCTTCGCGACCCCGCATGGGCTCGATTTCAGCCATCTGGCGCGCCTCCACGGTCTGCCTCTGCACCATGCGGCAACCCCGCGCGCACTTGCCGAAGCGGTCGCGGCAGCGCTGAGCCGGCCCGGCACCGAGATCGTTCGCGCAGGCACCAACCGCGAAGAAAACCGCCGCCTGCACGAGGAAACCCGCAGCCGTGTCATGCGGCGCATTCAATCCCGATTCACCCCATCCGAGGCCCCTTCATGAGCGCCCCCCCCTGGCAAACGGCAAAGTCCTATACTGACATTACCTACCGCAAATGCGACGGCGTCGCCCGCATCGCGATCAACCGTCCCGAGGTCCGCAACGCCTTTCGTCCCGAAACCCTCTTCGAGCTGCTCGACGCCTTCAACGACGCCAACGAGGACTCGTCGATCGGCGTGGTTCTGCTGACCGGCGAGGGACCGTCGGACGATGGCAAGTACGCCTTCTGCTCGGGAGGCGACCAGCGTGTGCGCGGCGACGCGGGCTATGTGGGAGGCGATGGCGTGCCCAGGCTGAATGTGCTTGTGCTGCAACGGCTGATTCGCACCATGCCCAAGCCGGTCATTGCCCTGGTTGCCGGCTATGCAATCGGGGGCGGTCATGTTCTGCATGTCGTCTGCGATCTTTCGCTGGCGGCCGACAATGCGGTCTTCGGGCAGACGGGCCCCAGGGTCGGCAGCTTCGACGGCGGCTTCGGTTCGTCGTATCTGGCGCGGATCGTGGGCCAAAAGAAGGCGCGCGAAATCTGGTATCTCTGCCGGCAGTACAGCGCTGCCGAGGCGCTGGAGATGGGTTTGGTGAACAAGGTCGTTCCTGTCGCAGAGCTCGAGGAGGAGGGCTTTCGCTGGGCGCAACAGATCCTGGAGCACAGTCCGCTGGCGATCCGTCTGCTCAAGTCGTCCTTCAACGCAGACGTCGATGGCCAGGCAGGTCTGCAGGAGCTTGCCGGCAACGCGACGCTGCTCTTCTACATGACCGAAGAGGGTCAGGAGGGACGCGACGCCTATCTGGAAAAGCGCAAGCCGGATTTCCGCAAGTATCCGTGGCTGCCCTGGTAGCGTATGGACCTGCCCCCCGTACCGCCCGGCATGATCCGCGGATTTCCCAAAACCCACAGCGTGCACAATTCGGCATGATGGGCGACCGATAGCGGGAAGCGCGAGGGGGACCGGGGGCGAACCGGGGCGCATGCGGGCGTGGATTCTCGCAATTCGTCCCCGCACACTCTCGGCGGCGGCGGCGCCGGTTGTGGCCGGAAGCGGATTTGCCCTGGCCGAGGGCGCCTTTCGGGGATTGCCGGCGCTGGCGGCTCTGATCGGAGCGCTCCTGATCCAGATCGCAACCAATCTGGCGAACGACTACTACGATTTTGTAAAGGGGAGCGACACCGCCGCGCGCCTGGGTCCGGTGCGGGTCACGCAGGCGGGCCTTCTTTCGCCCCGGGCCGTTGTGCGCGCCATGGTGGCGACGCTGGCTCTGGCGACCCTGGTCGGCGTGTACCTGGCCTGGGTGGGGGGCTGGCCGATTCTGGCGATCGGAATCGTCTCCATGGTCATGGGCGTCTGCTATACAGGCGGACCCTATCCGCTGGCCTACCACGGCCTCGGCGATCTCTTCGTCTTCATCTTCTTCGGACCCGTGGCCACCGCCGCCACCCACTTCGTACAGGCGGGGCACTGGTCGCCGGGCGCAATTCTGGCCGGGGCGGGACTGGGCGCCCTCAGCACGGCCATCCTTGCCGTCAACAATCTGCGCGACCGCGAAACCGACGACGCTGCGGGGAAGCGCACCCTGGCGGTTCGCTTCGGCGACCGCTTTGCGGTGACGCAGTACCTTGTCCTGCTCGCGGCGGCGACCCTGGCGTTGCCAATCGGACTCCGGACATTCGGCTGGTCGCCCTGGACGCTCCTTGCGCTGACCGCCCTGATTCCATCTCTTCCGGCGGCCGGACGGGTGCTCTCGGTGCTGACTCCGGCCGGGGTCGAACCGGATCGGCGCGCGCTCAATCCGGCGCTGGGAATGACGGCGCGCGGCGTGGCCCTCTATGGTGCGGGGCTGGGGCTGGGCGCGGCGCTGGCAGCTCTTCTTGCGAATGGGGGCAGTTTGTGAACAGATACCGCCCGACCGCCTTCAGGGACGGCTGACCGTGCCCCCGGCAACACCCGCCGACGATCTGCGCGGATGGGCGGCCCGGGCTCCCGCCGGCCGTGCGCTGGAGTGGAACGGGGGAAGCGCGACCTGGCGCGAGCTGGATGCGCGCGTCGATGCGGTGGCCGCGCAGTTGGGGGCAGTTGCAGGTGGGCGCGCCGCGACGATCCAGGCGACCCCGGGCGTGGAGACGATCGTGGCGCTCTTCGGGGTGTGGCGGGCCGGGGGGATTGCGGTTCCCCTGCATGAGCGTCTGACGCCGCATGAGGTGGAGGCCGCGCGGAGGCTGGTCGATCCGGTGCTCCACCTCGACGATGACGCCCTGCAGCGCGTTGCCCGGGCGGCTCCCCCTGCGCATGGGTACGCGCGCGGCCCGGCGGTTCCCCAACCGGACCACCCCGCCACCTCGACCCGGAGCTCCTGTTTGGCAGAATTCGAGCCGAAGGCGCCCCCACCCCCGCCCGAGGCGACCCTTGCCTGTATCCTCACCTCGGGCTCAATGGGCAGTCCCCGCGCCATCGGTCTTGCATACCACAACCTTGCCGCCTCCACCGCCGCCGTCGTCTCGCGCCTCTCGCTCTCGGCTGCCGATCGCTGGGGGCTTTGCCTCTCGGTTGGGCATGTGGGCGGTCTTGCGCTCGTTGCGCGCGCCTGCCTGACCGGCGCTTCGGTCCGCCTCTGGCCCGCCTTCGACCCCGCCGCCGTGGCGGCCGCCATTCTCTCGGGCGACGTCACCCACCTGGCGATCGTTCCGGTCATGCTGCGCCGCCTTCTACCCCGGCTGCAGAGCGCTCCCATTCCCCCCACACTGCGCTGCATACTGGTTGGAGGCGCCGCCGCCGCCCCCGATCTCCTGGACGCCGCATTCGAGACCGGGCTCCCCTTGGCCACCACCTGGGGCATGACCGAGACCACCTCGCAGATCGCCACCGCGCCCCCCGCCCTCGCGCGTCAATATCCCGGAAGCGCAGGTCGCCCACTGCGCGGAATCGAGCTCAGGACCGGCCCGCATGGAGTGCTGCAGATGCGCGGCCCCACCCTGGCCGCCTCGGTGGTTTCGCGTCCCGGCATGCAGCCGCAGCCCCTGCCGACCGATTCCCGGGGCTGGTTTGCAACCCGCGATCTGGGACGGATCGATGAACGCGGCCTGGTCTGGATCGAGGGGCGCGCCGATGCGACAATTGTCAGTGGGGGACTGAATGTGAGCCCGGCCGAAGTCGAGCGGGTGATTGCCGAGGTGCCCGGAGTGCGCGAGGCCGTGGTCTTCGGGGTACCGGACGCCGAGTGGGGCGAGGCGGTCGCGGCAGTCATCGAGGCCGACCCCGGATCGGTGAGCGCCGCCACGGTCGATCGCCACTGCCGGAACCGCCTCTCGCCGGGACGCCGCCCGATCCGCATGGTGGTGGTGAATGCGCTCGAACGAACCTGGACGGGCAAGGTGATCCGGCCCCGGGCCCGCGATCTCCTCAGGTCCCGGTCTTCACCGCCTGGAGTGGCTTCATGATCGACGAACTTCGCTGGCGCGGCCTCCTTGCCGACGCAACCGAACACGCAGCCCCGGCGCTCTCTGCGGGCCGGGTCACCGGCTATATCGGCTTCGATCCCACCGCATCCTCGCTGCATGTCGGGTCGCTCGTTCCCGTCATGGGACTGGTTCACCTGCAACGCGCCGGCCACTGCCCGATCGCGCTGGTCGGCGGCGGCACCGGCCTGATCGGCGACCCCTCGGGCAAAGCCTCCGAGCGGGCTCTCCTGACCCGCGTTCAGGCGGAAGAGAATGCAGCCGGAATTCACCGCCAGCTCGAATCCTTCCTCGATTTCGATTCGCGCGTTGCGCCCGCCCGCATGGCCAACAATCTGGAGTGGCTGGGCGAACTTCGTCTGGTCGATTTTCTGCGCGACACCGGCAAGCACTTCTCGGTGAATGCCATGTTGCGCAAGGAATCGGTGCGCCGCCGCATCTCCGACGAGGAATCGGGCATATCCTTTACCGAGTTCAGCTATCAGCTTATGCAGGCATACGACTTCATGGAGCTCAACCGCCGCTACGACTGCACCCTGCAAATGGGGGGCAGCGACCAGTGGGGCAACATTACCGCCGGCATTGATCTGGTGCGGCGCATGGGTGGCCCGCGCTGTCACGGCGTTGTCTTTCCGCTCATCGAATCGGCCCGCGGAGCCAAGTTCGGCAAAACCGAAGAGGGAACCGTCTGGCTGGATCCGGCGCGCACCTCGCCCTACCGCTTCTACCAGTTCTGGCTCAACACTTCCGACGCCGAAGTCATGCGCTATCTGCACTACTTCACCCTCCTTGAGCGCACCGTGCTGGCAGAGCTGGCCCACGAGGTTGCCGAGCGACCGCACCAGCGCAAAGCCCAACGCCGACTGGCCGCCGAGGTCACGCGCACCGTCCATGGACATGAGGGCCTGATGGTTGCAGAGAGAGCCAGCCGGGTGCTCTTCGGGGGAAGCCTGGAGGGGCTGGGGGCCGACGACATCGCAGAGATCTTCGCCGACGTCCCATCGCGGGCGATTGCGCGCCAGACACTTGAGGCGGGAGTCGAGCTCGCCGTACTGATGGCCGACGCGGGCGCAGCCTCTTCGCGCAGCGAGGCACGGCGACTTCTGCAGGGGGGCGGGGTTCGGGTGAATGGCGACCGGGTCACCGAGGTCCGGCACCGGGTCGGAGCAGACGATCTGATCGACAACCGCTACATCGTGGTGCAAATCGGCAGAAAGCGGCATCTGGTGGTGGAGGCGGGCCCATGACCCCCCCCAACCCTCTCGTCGCCGTCATCATGGGGTCGCGCAGCGACTGGGAGACGATGCGGCACGCAGCCACGACGCTCTCCGATCTGGAAATTCCCCATGAGACGCGGGTGGTTTCGGCGCACCGCACCCCCGACCTGCTCTTCGACTTTGCGGCCACCGCCGAGGCGCGGGGGCTGCGGGCGATCATTGCGGGGGCGGGGGGGGCGGCCCACCTGCCGGGAATGGTGGCCGCGAAGACGGTTCTGCCGGTGCTGGGGGTGCCGGTGCAGTCGCGTGCGCTCAGAGGGCTCGATTCGCTCCTCTCGATTGTGCAGATGCCGGGGGGCGTGCCGGTGGGCACCCTGGCGATCGGGGTGGCGGGCGCGGTCAATGCGGCGCTTTTGGCGGGCCGTATTCTGGGGATTTCCGATCGGGCCATTCGCGAGGCCGTGCGAACTCTGACCGATGCGCGCACCCGGACCGTCCTGGCCGATTCCGACCCGGGCCTCCCCCCTCCGGAATGAGCCCGTCGCCGCCGGACGCCTCTTTGCGGGCCCCTGATCGAGCCTCTTCGGAAAGCTGTGAATCAATTCCTGAACCAATCCCGCCCGATATCTTCCGCGAATTGCCCGGGCGACCGCAGCCGCAGGACACACACCGGATGCAACCCCAATGAGGATCGGCGTCCTGGGCGGCGGACAGTTGGGCCGCATGCTGGCGCTCGCGGGGATTCCGCTGGGATACCGCTTCACCTTCCTGGAGCCGGCCCAGGATCCGCCTGCCGGGCGGTTGGGGCGCGTCATTGCCGAGAGCTACGGCAGTGCCGGAGGACTGGACCGCCTGGCGGCCGCCTCCGATGTGGTGACCTGCGAGTTCGAGAGCGTTCCCGCTGCGAGTGCGCGCCGCCTGGCCGCCAAGGTGCCGGTTCTGCCGCCGCCCGGAGCTCTGGAGGTGGCCCAGGATCGTCTGGCCGAGAAGACGATGTTTCGGCAGCTTGGGATTGCCACCCCCGCCTTTGCCGCGATCGATCCCCGCACCGGTCCGGAGCCCGCTCTGGCGACGACCGGCCTGCCTGCCATCATCAAGACGCGCCGCTTTGGCTACGATGGCAAGGGCCAGAGGGTGGTGCGCACCGTTGGCGAAGCGGTGGCGGCCATTCGGGAGTTGGGCGAGGGTCTGATCGCCGAGGCGCTGGTCGCATTCGACCGCGAGCTGAGTGTGCTGGCGGCGGCCGGGGCCGGGGGAGACCGCGTCTTTTATCCGCTCGCCGAGAATCATCACCGGGGCGGGATTCTGCGCATCAGCCATGCTCCCGCGCCCCAACTGGACCCCGCGCTGCAGAGGGCCGGCGAGGAGATCGCGGCCGGCATTGTGGATCACCTGGATTATACAGGAGTGCTCGCGGTCGAGCTCTTTCAGTGTGGCGACACCTTGCTGGCCAACGAAATCGCGCCCCGCGTGCACAACTCGGGGCACTGGACCCAGGACGCCGCCGCCGCGAGCCAGTTCGAGAACCATATCCGCGCCGTGACCGGGATGGCGCTGGCCCCGCCGCAGCTTTCCGGCCCGGCCGCGATGGTCAATCTGATCGGCGCGCTCCCCGATGTGGCGGCGCTGGCACGGATTCCCGGCGCGCGCATTCACCTCTACGACAAGGCGCCGCGTCCGGGGCGCAAGCTGGGCCATGTCAACCTGATCGGCGCAGATCGCGCGGCCGTTCTGCGTGGGGTCGATGCCGTGACTGCACTCCTGTAGGAGGCCGGCGCGGCTGCGGAGCCACTCGCGTGTCGCCTGGCTGTCTGGCGGGGAGACGGTCGGTGAGGGTTTGCCAAAGCATGTGCCCGGGAACGGCGACTGTACCGGATGCGAGCCCCTGGGCGTTCCGGCGCACGCCGGACAGCCCCCGCCCGTTCTATATTCAGGATTGGCCAACCGTTCGAGCCCCGAAGGGAGGCCGCGTCAGGGTGCCGACCCTTCCTCCCCCCTTGCCCCCCTAGAGCGGTTGCCCTGATCTGTACGCCTGCCAGAGGACGATCTGCGACCCCGTTCCATCGGCCGACCGGATTCCCGGTCCCGCCCACACTTCACCCGGAGCTGTCATGTTGGACGAAATCAAGGCCAGGATCTCCGCAGAGGTCGAAGCGCTGACCCGCGAGCTGAACGTTGATCTGCCCGACCGCATTCGCAAGGCGGTGGAGCTGGGCGATCTGCGCGAGAATGCAGAGTACAAGTCGGCGCTGGAGCGACAGCAGTTCGTTCAGGCGCGCATCGGTCATCTGGCCTGGCGGATGTCGGAGCTGGCGAAGATCGATGTGGACGACATTCCGGCCGATCGGGTCGGCTTCGGCTCGAAGATCCGGGTCGAGAATCTGGCTCTGGGCACCGAGACCACCTTTACGATCGTGGCGGGCGACTATATCGACCTGGAGAAGGGCCACATCTCGCTGGATTCGCCGATCGGGCGCGGACTCATGGGCGCACGCGAGGGCGACGAGGTCACGGTGCGCCTGCCGGTGGGCGAGCGGAGCTTCCGGGTACTCAAGCTCGAGACGCTGCCGCAGCAGTTGCAGGAGCAAAATTGATGATCTGCAATTTTGGCTGCTTTTGTATATAAGCCCCCCAAACGAAAGGGGATTATAACGATAACTACACACCGAACCGGGACTTGAGAGCTTCATAGACCTGCTCAATTTCGGCCAGATCGTCGATGAAGCTATCGAAGTTACGGGCTCGGTCCTCCGCTCGGATGGCGGCCATCCGGTCGTAGTCGATTTCCAGCAACTCGCAGAACTGGCGCCCGGTCATTGCCTGTTCGAGGCTGATCTTCTTCTTGAAGCCTACCCATATTTCCTCTTGGGTCGCCGCGTTGAATCCGACGACCCGGCCATACGTCTCGAACCATTTCAGGGCGTCCGCGTTTTTGCTGAGGAACTGCCGGAGGTTGGCGTGCTCCTTCGCCGATGACTTGGTGTCGAACTCGTGCCCGTCCTTCAACTCGACGAGGTAGCAGCTCTGTGTATTCCCCTCCCGCTTGAAGACCATGAAGTCGGGCTCGATCCCGTACCCCTGCACCGTCTTCGCCCGCTTGATGACGGCCTTGCTGGCCAGTAGCACGCCGCGCCCCATGATTTGGCGAGACAGGAATTCGTCCAAGTCGTCGATCTGGCGGTCCTCGGTGTACTGGAGGACCATCTTCTCCAGTTCCGTCCCGTAGCGGATGATGAGGCTCTGTACGCGGCTGAGGAGGTGGGCCAGTTCCTCGTTTCCGAAACATCGGTAGTACGCGCCGCCTCGGACCTTCTCCACGGCCTTGCCAGGAACCTGGTCAAACCGGACCATCATCATGCGCGAATATCGCAACCGAGAAAATCGCGTCCCGTTTTCGCACAAGCAGAGAGAACCGAGAACGACCCAGCGGCGGGATCAATCACCAAGTCACCGGGAGCGGTTACCGCCTCAATCAATCGGGCCTGTAGCCCTACGGGCTTGTTGTGGGGGTGTGTCTTCTTCGGGATCTTCTCTTGCCAAACGTCCGGGATATTCCGCACCGTCCACACCCCCTTTGCCCGTCGGGGCTCCTTCTGGAGCACCATGCAGAACTCACTCCGGTGTCGCGTCCGATAACCCAGCCCGATCCGCTCCTTGTCCCATGTTACCATGTCCACCGCGGAAAGCGGGGTCCGGTCGAACCAGTTCTGGAAATCGCTACAGAGGTGGAACTTGTCCATCCAGAGGAACAGATGCCCGGAGGGGACAAGCACGCGGGCAATGTCGGCCACGAACTCGACGATGACCGCCTCGGTCATCTGTGGCAGCTTCACGCGCACAGCGTTCCGGCTGGTGTCCTCGTTGCCGTACCTCATCTTGTCGTAGACCCCCCGGAACTGGGGATCAAAGAAAGCGACGTTGGCGCAACCGTCCGGTAACTTCTCCAAGAACTCCCGCCCCTCCATGCGGATGCGGAAATTCAGGGGTAGATCGTCGGGTGGGGCCTCGGGGACACTGTCGGGGGTACGTCGAACGTTCGAGAAGACGGAGGTTGTCCGAGCGGGCTGGACAAGGGACCGCGCCAGCCTCTCCGGGGCCATGTCGATCTTCGGGAGCACCAGCGGCTTCGGGCTCACGATACCAACTCCCGATACATGAGTCGCCGCCCGATCATCCGCCGCACCATGTCGTGCATCTGGTCGATGGTGTGCTGGTCCCGGACATTCTGCCGAGCGGTGAACTCCGCGACGTACCGATGTAGATGCTTGGGGCTCATCCGGTGGTAGGTGCCGATGAATCCCCGCTTGAACATAGACCAGAGGCTCTCGACCCCGTTGGTGTGGACTGGCGGGCCACTCTCCAGATACCGGACGTATTCAGCGGCCCCGTGCTTGACCGTCTCGTGCGTCCGGCCCGAGCCCCGGTAGGCTGTCGCGTCATCTGTGAAGAGTACCGCGTCGGGGCTGGCGTGCTCGTCCACGAATCCCTGCAAGGTCTCCCGGTCCGTCCGGTTGATGACCCGGGCGACCACCTGCTTGGTCTCCCGATCCTTCATCCCCACCACCGCAGTCTTGCCAGCCGGCCCCCGGCCCAATCCCTGCTCCCTCAGTTCCTTCCGCTTCGCGTTCGACATGTTGGCCCGCTTCCCGCCGACGTACATTTCGTCGACCTCCACCGGGCCACCAAACAGGCCTCCACCGTTCAGGTACGCTTCCCGGAGCCGATGGGCCATGAACCACGCGGCCTTCTGGCTGAGACCCAGGTCCCGGTGTAGCTTCATGCTGGAGACGCCCTTGAGGCTGGTCGTCCAGAGGTAGATCGCGTAGGCCCATTTCCGAAGCGGAATCTTCGACCGCTCCAGTACGGTCCCGATCCGAACCGAGAAGTACCGCCGACAGTCGCCGCAGTGCCACTTCATCGGCTTCCGGCTGGCGACCTCCCGAATCTTCTCCAGTCCCCCACACCGGGGACAGTGCGGCTCGTCGCCCCACCGCGCCTGCTCGAACCACTTCTCAGCGGCCCGCTCGTCGGGGAACAGGTTGGCGAGTTCGAGGAGCGAAATCCCTTCCCGGTGGGCTTTTCCGGGGGCCTTGTGGCTTGCTGTCTTCATGTCCGCCTCCTTAGCGTGCATTAAAGATAACAGCTTTGTGTGTCTAGTAAAGGTTATAATCCCCAAACGAAACGCCCCCACAGACCCCGAAATCCTGATCGGGCACCTGCGGGGGCGGGACCGACCGCAACCCGGCGCGATAACCGCCTGCGGCGCGAACGGCTTGGATCGTTGGTTCGGCTTAGTGGCCGAAGCGGCGATCGCTTGCCCTTGCCGGGTTGGGCTGGGTACTGTGACTGATCAAGGGATCACCTCCTTTTCCTGGGGTTCAACATCGGGCGGGACAGTGTGTCCTACGCGAGCCCGGAGTTCCATTGCCAGTCGGCAATGGCCAGGCGCGACCCTGTCTGAACGGGGCCGTGAAGCCAATGTGGGGAAGGGTGCGGGAAAGCGCAAGCCCGAAGGTGCGGGCGAGGGGGGTGCAGGACAGCGACAGGGTCGTCCATTCACTCTTTGCGACGCCCCCCGGTGCTACCCCCGACCGTTTCCGCTGGCTGCTCAGGCGGCCCGGTAGGCCCGGCGGAAGGCGAAGACGCTGACCAGGAGCGCGATCCCGATCCAGGCGACGCCCCAGGTCATGGTCGGAATGCCCGTCAGCTCGGCGAGCATGGCCGCATCGGAGCGGAGGTGGGGGCGATCCAGCACATCGCTCTTGATGTCCAGGATCGCATAGAGGCAGCTCGTCAGCCCCAGCGTGGTCATGAGAATGCGATTGACGCCGTCGCCCAGCTTGCGTCCGGCCAGAATCATGACGAGCCCGAAGGCGAGCCCGAAGGCGATTCCGAAGATGTTGTCGCGCACGTAGAAGATGGTGAGCGCCACAACCATGATTCCCATCAGGAATACCGGAATCCGGGCCGGAATCCGCCTGGTCCCCGCAACCCCCAGGATCGCCACTCCCCAGAGGAGGCTGCCGAGATAGCCGGCCGAGAGGGTGATGAAGGCGTTCCCGCCGGGGCAGTGGCAGGCGCCTCCCTGGTACTGGTTGAGGACGATCTTCTCAATGGTGCCGCCGGTTGCCACCGCAGCGATGGCGTGACTGATCTCGTGCAGCATCACCACAAAAATCTTGAGCGGGTAGATCGCCGGGGTTTCCCACAGGAACCAGAGCGCGGCGAAGTAGAGCCCAAAGCCGGCGAGAAAGACGGTCTTCCGCTTCCAGGGCGCTCGCGGGTCCGGTGGGGGCGCGCCCTCGCCGGCAGGAGCGTCGGCCCTGCGGTGGTGTCCGCGTGCGGTCATTGTCGTCCTCGCTGATCCTGGAGCCTGTTTTTCGGTTCGGTGGCGGAGATGCGACCCGTGCCGGACAGCCGCAAAAGCGCCATGCCGGAGCCGCTCCTCCGGTGGCGGATGAGCGCCGCGCCGATCCGTGCAGTGTATCGCCTCCGCCCACGAAGTCAAGGAAGCACTACGGATGAGGGGCCGCCCGGGATTCGCCGCGATGCCGGGCCAGGGGGGAGGGGAAAGCCGCAGCGCCCTGTATCCGGTCCGCGATTGGCCGTTTTCCAGCCCTTTGTACTACCTTCCCTTTGGTCCACTCCACCTTTCGCCGTCAACCACGAATCAACGCCAACCGGGCATCGTCGATACCGTGAACCGCAATCCACTCGCATCCACCCGTCGCCACCTTCTCCGTTCCCTCCTGTCGGCGTCCGAACGCCCCCGCCGCAGATCCGCCCCGATCCTCCTCGCACTTCTCGCTGCGGGGTGCGTGGGCGACCGCATGGCTCCCGATGTCGGAAATCCGGCACCGCCCTTCGAGGCCGTCACCCTGGATGGCGCCGCCATCGCCAGTACCGAGTTGGCAGGCACCCCCTACATGCTGAATATCTGGGCCACCTGGTGCGCTCCCTGCCGCGACGAGATGCCCAAGCTCGAGCAGCTTTACCGGAGCTACGCCGACCGGGGCTTCCAGGTGGTGGGCGTCAGTGTGGACGACAGCGGTTCGCGCGACCAGATCGTTGCCTTTACCGAAGAGGTCGGCGTCACCTTTCCGATCTATCACGAACCGAGCTGGGCGATCATGGACGCCTACCTCCTGCTGGGGTTGCCCGGCACCTTCCTGATCGACAGCGACGGACGAATCGTGCGCAAGTGGACAGGTCCCTTTGAGCCGATGGATCAGGAGGTCCAGGAGAACGTTCGGGCGCTGCTCGACCCGGTCGCGGAGCAGTGACCGACCCTTCCCGGCACTCCCCGGCACACTCCGGGACCCGACCGGACCACTCCCACGGCGCCGAACTGAGTCGCGACCTCGGGCTGATCTCGGCGCTGGCCATCGGGACCGGCACCATGATTGCGGCCGGAATCTTTACCCTTTCGGGGCTTGCGGTCGGCTATGTGGGCAGCGCGGCGATCGCCTCCTTCCTCCTGGCCGCGGTTGTGGCCACCTTCACCGCGCTCACCTACTGCGAATTCAGCTCCATCTATCCCCTCTCGGGCGAAGGCTACCTCTACGCGCGCAGAACCTTTCCGCCGCTTCTCGCCTATCTGGTCGGCTGGTGCATTCTCCTTGGCTACGCCTCGTCGTGCGCCTTCTACATTGCCAGCCTCTCGACCTACTTCAACGAATTCGTCTGGCACATGCCCGTCGCAGCGCTCCCGGGACTGATCTTTCTGGCAGCCCTCACCCTGCTCAACATGAAGGGAACCAAGGAGAGCGGCGCCTTCCAGATTGTTGTTACGATTGCCAAGATTGTGCTTCTGGCGTGGTTTGTTGTCGGGGGATTGGGGGACTTCGATTCGGCGGTCATTGCGGACCGCTTCAGCACCGACATTCCGCTGATTGCCTCGACGGCGGCGCTTGTCTTTATCACCTTCTTCGGATTTTCGGCAATTGCGGCCTCGGCGGGCGAGGTCGTCAATCCCACAAAAACCATTCCGCGCGCAATCTTTATTTCGATGATTGTCGTCACAATTCTTTATGCGCTTGTGGTTCTGGTTGTTGTTGTGGCGGATCTGACCGAATACACCGAATCGGCGATGGGGGTGGCCGCGCGCGCCTTTCTCGGACCCGTTGGCGGCGCGGTCATTGTGGGCGGCGCGCTTTTTTCGATGATTTCGGCCTCGAACGCCTCGATTCTGGCCGGGTCGCGCGTGGCGCTCTCAATGAGTCGGCTGCGTCATCTGCCGGGCTTTCTGGGTCGGATCAGCGCCCGCACCCGCACGCCCGCGATCGCGCTCCTGGCCGTCGGCGTCGCCATCGCGGCCTTTGCTGTTCTGCTGCCCCTCGAGGAGCTCGCCCACTTCGCCAACTTCGTGTTGTTGCTTGCGCTCTGCCTGGTCAATGCGGCGCTGATTGTGCATCGCCGGCGCTTTCCCGATATCGAGCGCCCCTTTCGGGTTCCGCTGGTTCCGCTTCTGCCCGGCCTCGGAATTGTCGCCAATCTCTATCTCATCGTTCAGATTCCGGCCCAGGGTCATATTCAGCCGGTCATTCTGGGCGCTCTGGCGCTTGCCGCGGGACTCTTTGCCTATGCGGCCTGGCGCGGCTCCCGCTTCGACGTCCCCGATGCGACCGGTCCCGAGTCGCGGGTTGTTGCGCTCAGAGCCTCGCCGCGCACCGCCTCCTTTCGCATTCTCCTTCCCATTCACAATCCGCATACCGCCCCGTCGCTGTTGCGCATTGCGGCGTCGCTGGCCGCCGGTCGCAATGGCCGCATCACCCTTCTGCGCGTGGTTCAGCTTCCCGATCAGTTGCCGCCCGAGATGGCGCAGCGCGAAATCGGCGAAGAGGCCGCAGTGCTGGCCAAGCTCCAGGCGCTGGAGAGCGAAATTGGCGTTCCGATCACGACCGAAATCCGCCTGGGACGCAATGTGGCGCGGGCTGTTCTGGAATCGGCGCGCGCAGATCGCTCCCATCTGATTCTTCTGGGGTGGAAGGGCTTTACCACAACAACGCGCAAAATCCTGGGCGAGGTCACCGACGAAGTTGTGCGCCTGGGCCGGGCCGACATTCTGCTGGTCAAGTTCGGTGCCGAGCGCACCGTGCCGCGCCGCATTCTGCTGCCCACGGCCGGGGGAAGACACGCGCAAAAGGCGCAGAGCTATGCAGTGGGACTCGCCGCCGAGGGTGGAGAGGTGGCGCTTGCAGCCTTTATCGCCAATGCGGAGGCCGCCGCCGGGGGGAGCCCGGGCGATATCGAGACGCGCCGGGCTGAGGCCGAAGAGCGCCTGCAGGAAGAGCGTGCCGCGCTGCCGGCCGATGCGCCGGTGACGACCCGGGTTGTGGAGGGAACGGGGGTGGTGGAGGGCATTGCAGGTGCGGCCGCCGGATTCGATGCGGTCATGGTGGGTGCGGCCGAGGACAGCTTTTCGCACCGCATTCTCTTTGGCACAATTCCCGAACGGATTGCGCGCGAGGCCACGGCCACGGTCATGGTCTTCAAGAGCCACGACCGGGTGCGGGCCTTCCTGGGGCGGGTTGCCGCAGATTGACTTGTGCGGGAGGCGGGAGGAATCGACTTGTCCGGCCGGATCGCTTGCGATTGTGCGATCGGCATGATCTTGCGTCACCACAACATGAATTTGCACAACAACGGAAAAATTGTATCGCAACGGGAGCCCGCTGCGGAGGAGAATCATGAAATGAGGAGAGCCGCGCAATGAAAATTCGCGTCATTGATCGCGCCGAGATCCTGTCCCTGATCGCCATGGACGATGCAATTGACGCCATGGCGCGGGCCTTCGGAGCCCTTGCGGCGGGCCGGGCCGAGATGCCGATTCGCACGGGATTGTCGAGCGGGCCGGGAACCACGCTCTTCATGCCGGCGCGCCTGGGGCCGCCCCTGCCCGAGGAGCGCGACCGGCGGAGAGGCGCCCCTGCAGACGAAGGGAAGCGCGCAGGCGAAGCGGGCGAACTCGCAATCAAGATTGTCTCGATCTTTCCCGAAAACCGGTCGCGGGGCCTCCCCTCGATCAATGGCGCAATCCTGGTGCTCGACGACGAAACCGGAGCGCCCACCGCAATCATGGACGCCGGCGAGCTGACCGCAATTCGCACCGCCGCCGCCGCCGGACTTGCAGCCCGCCTGCTCAGCCGCCCCGATTCGCGCGTGTTGACGATCTTTGGCGCAGGTGTGCAGGCGCCCCGCCAGATCGAAGCCATGCGCGCCGTCCGCCCGATCGAGGAGGTGCGCGTGCTGTCTCGGGGGGGCGAATCGGCGAAACGACTGGCAGAATCGCTGACCGGGGTCGAGGCGCGCGCGGTGACCGACCCCGAATGCGCAGTTCGGGATGCCGACATTGTTGTGGCTGTCACCACTGCGCGCACCCCGCTCTTCGATGGCCGCACCCTCTCGCCCGGCACCCACATCAGCGGCAGCGGCAGCTTCATGCCCGATCACCGCGAAATCGACAGCGCGGTTGTGGCACGGGCGCGTATTGTGGTCGAGGAGCGCAGGGCGGCGCTGGCCGAGGCGGGCGACCTGCTGATTCCGATCGCGGAGGGGCTGCTTCCCCCCGATCCGCCCCTTGTCGAGCTGGGAGAGATCGTCAATGGAACCGCTCCGGGGGGCAATGCGGGCCGCGACCTGACCTTCTTCAAGTCTGTCGGCGTTGCCGTTCAGGATGTTGCGATCGGAGCCGAGGTGGCGCGCCGGGCGCACAGCCTGCAGCACTCCCCCAACCCCGATTCCTCCGGACGAGAACGGAGGCAGCCATGACGGATCCGCAAGCGAAGGCGGACAGAGCGCGCCCCCTGATTTCGCCGGTGATTGTGATTCCGGGGATTACCGCGTCCGATCTTCACGATGAATACGGGATTCCCCCCGAAGCGGTGTGGACCACCCTGCGCACGAAGAGCTACGACCGGATTGCGCTGCACCCGCAGGATTCGCGCTACGAATTGCACGGACCGGCCCGGATCGCTCCCCGGGGGCCCTTTCCCATGGCCTATGCGGAGCTGATCGAGGAGCTGCGCGACGGCCTGACCGAAGAGGCCGGAGATGTGGTACCGGTCTTCCCCTTCGGCTACGACTGGCGGATGGCGCTCGATCGGACCGAAGAGCGGCTCGCCAGCTTCCTGGACGAGGTTGTGCAGCGCACCCTTCTGCTTCGCCACTACCGCGACAATGCAGCCTATGCGGCAGCCCCCACAGTCAGTCTGATCGGCCACTCCATGGGCGGACTGCTGATTGCCGGCTACCTGGAACGGCACGGGGCCGCCCGCATCGACAGGGTGGTCACCCTGGGAACGCCCTTTCAGGGTTCGCACGAGGCCATTCTCAAGCTCACCACCGGAACCAGCGATCTTGACGACAACCCCGGAGCCAGCCGCGAACGACGCGCCGCCCGCCTCATGCCCGCGCTCTATCACCTGCTGCCCTCCTTTCCCGGGGCGCTGCGGGTCGATGAAGGCATGACCGCCGACATCTTCGATCCCCGTGCCTGGCAACCGAGTGTGGTGCGCACCATCGACGCCCATCTGCGCGACTGGGAGATCGGGGGCGAGACGCTCTTCCGGGAGATGCTCGAGACTGCGCGCGCGTATCGCGACCGGGTGGCTGGGTTGCGGCTGCGCCCCACCGGCCCCGCAGACTCCACACATGCCGATCCGACGCTCCTCGCCACGGGGGATTGGCTGGCCATCGTCGGCGTCGATGCCGAGACGCGCATCGCGCTCCGCATTCGGCGGGATCCCGAGGGCGCGCCCCGCTTCGATCTGCGATCAGAGGAGCGTCACAACGCCTGGGAACATGACAATCCGGCGGTCCGGCGCTCGACCGGCGATGGCACCGTCCCGCTCGCGGGGGCGATTCCTCCCTTCATGGACGAAGGCCGCCTGGTCTGTGTCCGGCCGTGCGATTTCGGCTACTGGGAGCTGCGCGACCGCACCCTCGCGGGATCGAGCGGACTGCACAGCGCGCTGCCCCGCATGAATCTGGTCCACCGCCTTGCGCTGCACTTCCTCGCCGGCAAGGACGACCGCTACGGCAATATCTGGGGACGGCGCGTACCCGGGGTTGCTACCTGGGAACCGCCCCTGCCCCTCGCAGAGAAGGATCGCAACACCGCCTGACCCCGCCCGGCCCTGGCGCCCCTAACGCCATTCGGCATCCTGGCATTCCGGCGCACGCCGCTCCTGGCCGCAATCGGCAATTCCGGCGGTCGCTCCCGGCCTGCCAATGAATCGGCAAGGGAAGCTGCCAGGCCAGGTCGCCGTCAGGTCACCCCGGTGCGACCCCTCTCCCTGCGGACACTCCCCGAGCCTGCGGCCGGCCCTCCCAGAGGCTCCCCGCGCTGCGCGGCCGCAAAGCGATGATCCTGCCCGGCCTGCGGAGCATCATCCACCGCCGCCACCACGCGCCACAACGCATCACCCTGCCCCAGCGCGCCCACATCCGCCCACGCCTCCTCGCCCGGCAACCCGGTCGCCACCGCATCCGGCGCATCGTCGCTGTTGCCGCGCATGGTGTTGTGGCCCCAGCGCGATGGCGTGATCACCGTATCGGCCATCTCGATCGTATGCTCGGTGATCGTCGTATCGGCCATCGTCATCGTGTCTGCGGTGATCATCATCTCCTGCATCTCCTCGGCGGTAATCACAAATTCGACCCGCCGATTCGGCCCCATCTCGCGAAAGCTGTTCGTCTCCACAAAGGGCATCGTTTCGCCATGCGAGATCGCGCTCAGCCGGTTCGCCGCAATCCCGTTGCCGGTCAGGAAGTCAAAAACATTCGCCGCCCGCGCCATTCCCAGATCGTAGTTGTACTGTTCGTCGCCGATATCGTCGGCATGTCCCTCAATGCTGAGCATCACCGATGGATGCGCGCGGAGAGCGTCGATCTTCTCGCGCAGCATCGCCTCGTTCTCTTCATTGATCGCGGATTCGTCAAAGACGTAGAGAAGTCTCTGGGCAATGACCTCGCGCACAGCGGCCGGCAGAGGTCGCCCAACCATTGTGGTATCGACGGTGACAACCATGCGTGGCGTAATTGTCGTATCGGCGCGCATTACGGTGTAGGGCGTAATCATGGTATCCGGTTTGATGGTCGGAATCGCCACCGAGGCCAGAACCCCAAACTTGCGCGAGAGGAAGGTCGATCCGGCATCGTGCAGAAGCCCCAGCCCGAAGGCGCCCACCCGCACATAGCCCAGATCCACCTGGACGCCGCTGTTGACGTCGATGCCGTTGTACTCGGCCATCAGACTGATCTGGCGGTTGCCGCCAATTCCGATATGCGCACCGACGCCGCCAAAGGCGCCCTGCGCGCTGCCATCGGCGTGAAAATCGTGCAGATCGTCGCCCGCCGAGAAGAGTCCCGTTCCCCAGCCTCCGGTCAGGCTGATCGAGCTGGCGGCCGAGATCGGCAGATGCGCCGTCGCCACCGCATAGGGAGTCAGGTTGCCGCTGAACTCGTCGTCGTCATCGTGCCCGACCGTGCTGTGCAGGCGTGAATCCGGATACCCGAGCCGGTTGGGCTGAAATTCGTATGAGTAGCGGTCGCCGAAGGTGGGAGATGTCACATAGCGTGCGCCCAGAGCCAGATCGAAGTTGCGGATCGATGCGGGTAGAACCGAAATCCGCGCAAAACCGCCCAGCATGGTGCCGCCCTCTTCCTCGTCGGCAAAGTGCTGCAGCGAGGCCCCGATCTCGACCCGGTTGAAGAGCCCTAGCGCGATCGAGCCATCGGACAGCCACTTCTCGTATTGCGAACCCGGCGTAATGAGGTGGCCATGAGGGTCCACGATCACGAACTCCGGAATCGAGGCCATAAAGCCCGAGTAGGTGCCGGTGAAGGCCAGATGCGGAAGAACCGAGGCCGCAGGGATGTCGATCAGCCCCGAGCCATAGCGCAGGGTACTCGGCATCCTCTGGGACTGGGCCGGCTGCGCCATCGTGGCGGCGAGTCCCGCAACAAGCAGGAAGGCGGCCAACGACGAAGCGGTGCGAAAGCTGGAGAAGCGCATAGCGAACATGCCTCCGGATGCGACGCTCCGCACCCGGTCGGGAGGGAGCATACTGGAAAATGGTTGGGAACGCGACAATAATAGGTGTTGCCGCACGATTGGGCAAGTTTCGCGTGTCGCGCGCGATTGGAACTTTCAACACCCACCGTCAACCCTGCACCAGAGAGCCAGCTCATGCCCCGGACTCCTTCGCACCCCGCCGCCCTTCCGCTCCTCCTTCTTCTGCTTCCGCTGACCGCCTGCGTCGAAAACCCGCCCGAAGCCCCCGCCGATCCGCCGGCCGAAAGCCCATCCCAATCCGCTCCCGCCGAGATGGCCACAGAGACGCCCCACCCCGAAGAGGCGGCCGTGGTCGCCGCCGTCGAGCAGCTATTCGAAGCCATGCGCACAGGCGACAGCGAGATGGCGCGGGCCGTCTTCCACCCCGATGCCCGCCTGGGCCGCGCTGACGCCGACGGACTCTCCTTTAGCCCGGCCGAGGGCTTTATCGAGATGATCGGGAGCCCCCGCGACGAGGTCTACGACGAGCCGATCTGGGACTGGACGGTGCAGGTGGATGGCCGCCTGGCCCAGATGTGGACCCGCTACGCCTTCTACCAGGACGACAACTTTTCGCACTGCGGCTGGGAGGGATTTCAGCTCTACAGGGGCGAGAGCGGATGGCAGATCACGCAGTTGATCGACACCATGTATCGTGGCGACGACTGCTTCTATCCGCCGGGTCGCGAGGGCGCCGCAGATCCTGCCTGAGAGCGATCGCCAGCGGCAGGACCGGACAAATAAGGGACAAGATCATTTGATGAGAAAAAAGCTCCCGGCCACAAATCCAATCCCGACTGTTGCGTTGGCCGTTCTCCTTCGGCCTGTCTGCACGGGATACGCCCTTTGGCCTGCTGTCATCGAGAGCGACCGCACATGCAGGGCGACCGCAACCGGGAACCCCGCGGGGAACTCTCTGGCGGTCTTCGGATTGCCGGGATAGCGCAGGCGGATTCATGGGCAGGGAGGCCGCATTGCGATTGCGGGGGCGCGGATTGGCGCTCCTCCTGGCGGCCTGTCTCCCGGTTGCCTGCGGCGAGGCGCTGACGACCGATCCCGAGGTTGTCTCGCTGCAACTGATTCCGCCCAGGCGACTGCTGGTCGGGGTCGGCGATGGGGCGAGCTACCGGGCCCAGGCCCGCGACGCCGCCGGCGAAGTTGTGATGGTGCGCCCCGTCTGGTCGATCGACCGGCCCGATGTGGCTTCCATCAATGCGAACGGCTTTGTCACCGCGCGAGCGACGGGGCGGGCCACCGTGCGGGCCACTGCGGGCGGTGCAACCGATACGGCGCAGCTTGAGGTCTACATTCCGCAGAAGATTGCGCGCTATCTGCCCGGCGAGCGCTACCACGGACGCAACAGCTATGTCGAATACATTCCCGGACGGCTGCCGGTTGTCTTTTCGAGCGCCCATGGCGGCGCCCTCACCCCGAGCGAAATTCCCTCTCGCACCTTTGGCATTCTCACCAATGACCGCAACTCGCTCGAGCTGACCCTGGCCATGCGCGAGGCGCTGATCGAGCTTGTCGGCGCCGCGCCGCACGTCATTCTTTCGCATCTGCACAGGTCGCGGCTCGACGCCAACCGCGAGATCATCGAGGCGGCCCAGAGCAATCCCTATGCCGAGCTTGCCTGGAATGAATTCCAGGGCTGGATCGAGACGGCGCGCGCGGCGGTTGCCCGGCAATACGGGAAGGGACTCTACTTCGACATTCATGGGCACGGCCATGCCATCGACCGCCTCGAGCTTGGCTACCTGCTCACCGCAGAGGAGCTGAACCGACCCGATGCCGCGCTGAATTCGCTGCAGGTCGTGGCGCGCACCAGCATTCGCGATCTGGGACGCACCACGGCGATTCCCTTTTCACAACTTCTCCGGGGACCCCGTTCCCTTGGCGGACTTCTGGTCGCGCAGGGAATTCCCGCAGTTCCCGGCCCCGATGCGCCCGGCCCGGGCAACGCGCCCTACTTTCGCGGGGGCTACAATACGCGCCGCCACGGTTCGGTGATGGACGCCGAGGTTGTGAGCGGCATTCAGCTTGAGCATCACTACGGCGGCATTCGCGATACGCCCGCCAACCGCCGCGCCTATGCCATCAAGGTTGCCGGGGTCATTCGCAGCTTCATGCTCGATCACTACGGCTTCTTCGAGCCCGACGCATAGAGGTATGGAGGGACGCTTCATGATGATTGCCGCGCATATCGACGACCTCCAGGAACGGCTGGAGGCCGCGGCCGATCCGAAGACCCGCGACTGGTTCGAGCGCTACCTCAAACGCGCCATTGCCTACCGTGGTCTGAAGACGCCGCTGGTGGCAAAAATTGTGGCCGAGTGGCGCAGCGCGCACAACCTGCAAAAGCTTTCCGAAGATGCACAACTCGATCTCTGCGGCAGGCTTATGCGCCAGCGCCACGCCGAGGACAAGTTTGCCGGCACAGTATACATGCAGAAATACCTGCTGCGCCGCATGGAGCCCGACTCGATTCTGACTCTGGCCGAGCAACTCTTCGCAGAGGGCGCCATCTTCGACTGGTCCACCAACGACTGGATCTGCGTGCGGGTCCTGGGGCCGCTCATCGCCCGCCACGGCATGGAGGCGGCCGCACGGATCGCGGGCTGGCACAACGCGCCCAATCTCTGGCAGCGGCGGTCGGCGATCGTTCCCTTCCGGGCCGTGGTGCGCGAGGAGCGCTATCACCCGCTGATCGGCGCCACCATCGCCACCCTGGTCCGGGAGCGCGAACGCTTTATCCAGACCGGCATCGGCTGGGTCATCAGCGATCTCTCGAAGTGCCATCCCGACGAGGCTGCCGCGCTGGTCGAACGCCACTTCGACGCACTCTCCCCCGAGGTGATCCGACGCCATACGCGCTACCTGGCCGATCATGGCCGCTATCGCAGCCGAAAGAGGGAGGGCGGCCCGTGAACCGCACCGAGCGACATTCGCGTGGCGGTGGACCCGCGCTGGATCGCTGCATTTGGCGACTCCGCGCATCTGCTATGAAAGGTTCGGGGCAGAAGTTTTCGTTAAATCGAGCTGTTTTTAATAAAGGATAATGCTGGAACTTTTCGTAAGCGCCGAAAATGTGTGACTGGAAAGCTCTCGGGCATCCTGGTTTTTCGCGAGGCAACCCTTTCGCTTCGCCGGGGCGACAATATCCAATTGGGGACCCGTTGGCGCTGCGGCTCCTTCCGACGCCACCTTGCCCACCGCGCTCCTCCCAGGTCACACGCAAATCACACCCAGGGACCGATGCCCATGCGACACACTGCCACTCCGATACGGGTCCTCCATGGTCTGCCGGCCCTCCTCCTGGCCACCCTTCCGCTCCCATCGCCCTTCACCGTCCCCGTGTCCCCCCCGGCAGACATGGCCGCACTCCCTGCGACACTCACGGGGCGCGTCATCGATGCGGCAACGTCCATCCCCCTGGCGGGCGCCCGGGTTGTTGTCGAGGGCACTGCGCTTGCGGCCACGACCGATCCGCAGGGCCGCTTCACCTTGCGCCAGGTCCCCCTCGGCGAACAGCTTCTCTTCGTGCAGCGTGCGGGCTACCGCGATGCGCGCCACCCGGTGACGGTCGTTGCCGATCGGACCCAGGTTGTGGAGATCGCGCTGATTCAATCTGCACTTCCGCTCGACGCGCCGGTTGTGCATGAGCGCTCCGCTGCACAGCCCCGCATTGCCGGTTCGGTGGCCCGCATTCCTGCTGTCGCCCATATGCGCCGGATCGATTTCAATACCGAATCCTATGCGCATATCGACGAGAACGACTTTCGCCGGGTCGATGTCGCTCCCCTCTCGACCTTTGCCATCGATGTGGACCGCGCATCCTATGCCAATATCCGGCGCTTTATCCAGCGGGGCGAGCGTCCGCCCATCGATGCCGTGCGCATTGAAGAGATGATTAATTACTTTCCTTATGAACAAAGGGGGATCGCTGGCGCACATCCCTTTGCAGTGACCACCGAGGTATGGCGGGCTCCCTGGAAGCGCGAACACCGGCTTGTGCGGATCGGACTTCATGCCGAGGCGATCGCCGCCGCCGAGCTGCCCCCGGGCAACCTTGTCTTTCTGCTCGATGTGTCGGGGTCGATGAGCGCGCCCGCAAAGCTGCCCCTTCTTAAACGCGCGCTTGCGCTTCTGGTGGATCAGCTCCGCGCCGAAGACCGGTTGGCGATTGTGGTGTATGCGGGTGCGGCCGGGCTTGTGCTTCCCTCCACGCCCGGCGACCACAAGGCCGAAATTATTGCGGCTCTCGACGATCTGGCGGCCGGCGGAAGCACGGCCGGGGGCGCGGGAATCGGGCTTGCCTACGATGTGGCGCGCAAAAACTTTATCGAAGGCGGAAACAATCGCATCATTCTGGCCACCGACGGCGACTTCAATGTGGGCGCATCGAGCGACGCCGAGATGGTGCGCCTGATCGAGGAAGAGCGCCAGAGCGGCGTATTTCTGACCGTTCTCGGCTTTGGCACCGGCAATCTCAGGGACTCGAAGATGGAGCAGATCGCCGATCATGGCAATGGCAACTTTCACTATGTCGATGGTCTGCTGGAGGCGCGCAAGGTTCTGGTCGAGGAGATGGGCGGAACGCTGCTCACCCTGGCGCGCGATGTAAAGATCCAGGTTGAGTTCAATCCGGCGCGGGCCGCGGCCTATCGTCTGATCGGCTACGAAAACCGCCTCCTGAACGACGAGGATTTCAACGACGACACCGAGGATGCGGGCGATCTGGGGGCGGGACATGCCGTCACCGCGCTCTATGAGGTTGTGCCGGTGGGCGAAGAGGTGCCGGGCGTCGCGGTAGACGATCTGCGCTATCAGGGTGCGCGCAACGATTCGACCGATCCGGCCGGAGCGCAGTCGGACGCATTCGACGATGAGCTGCTCCTGGTGAAGGTGCGCTACAGCGATCCCGGAGACATGCAGGGCGCCAGCACCCTCCTTGAGCACCCCGCAGTGGACCGGATCCGGGCGCCCTCGGACGATTTTCGCTTTGCCGCCGCCGTCGCGGGGTTCGGGATGTTGCTGCGCGACTCCGAATATGCCGGCCTCCTGACGCTGGACGATGTGGTCGAGCTGGCCCGCCGTGGACGCGGCTCCGATCCGCGCGGCTACCGCGGCGAGTTCATTCGGCTGGTCGAGACGACGCGCGATCTGGGGCTGCTGCGGGGCGGAAATTTGAATCAGGAATTGAATCAGGATTGAAATTATGGGGAATCCTTGACGATCATTGGAGGTTCCGCTTACGTTCAATAATCAGACAGAACGCCACCCCTGAACGAAGGCAGCGCCGATGAGACCAAACGCGATCGGAAAGATCCAGCGCGAAGGCATCAGCCTTTTAGGGCTGGCCGCGATCTCCCCCGATGACGAAGTTGCCGCGAAGTGGATCTGCACCAATGAACACCAGGGCGATCAAGGTCTTCCCGTCACGAAGTGGTCAAGCACGCAGTCGGCGAGTGGGTGAAGGGGCTTGCTCATGCAAATGGCGTAGACGGGCGCTCGCGGGTGGCGTGAACAGAAACGTGAACCGGATCGTTTTGGGCGACAACCTCGATGTGCTTCGAGACCTCCCTGACGGGTTGGTCGATCTCATCTACGTCGATCCTCCCTTCAACACGGGGCGAACCCAGAGTCGAACCCGCATCAGGACCACACGATCCGGGAACGGAAATCGAACCGGCTTCCAGGGACAACGCTATGAGACCTCCACGCTCGGGACCAGGAGTTTCCACGACAAATTCGACGACTACATGGCCTTCCTGAGGCCGCGATTGCAGGAAGCCTACAGGATACTGGCCCCGCACGGGTCGTTCTACCTGCATGTCGATTACCGGGAAGTCCATCGCTGCCGGTTCCTGATGGATGATCTGTTCGGACCGGACAACTTCCTGAACGAAATCGTCTGGGCTTACGACTACGGGGCACGACCAAAGACGCGCTGGCCCGCGAAGCACGACAACATTCTCTTCTACGTCAAGGACACGGACAACTACGTCTTCAACGTGAACGAAATCGAGCGCATCCCCTACATGGCTCCCGGTCTGGTCGGACCCGAGAAGGCCGCCCGCGGAAAACTTCCGACCGACACCTGGTGGCATACCATCGTCCCGACCAACGGATCCGAGCGAACAGGCTACCCCACGCAGAAGCCGCTGGGCATCCTCCGGCGCATCGTCACGGCATCGTCACGGCCCGGTGACGTGATACTGGATTTCTTCGCGGGGAGCGGAACAACCGGCATGGCGGCCCACGAGCTCGGACGCCGCTTCATCCTGGTGGACAACAACCCCGAGGCGCTGGAGGTCATGGCGAAGAGGTTCGCGGACGTACGCGAAGTTCGCTGGGGTGGATTCGATCCTTCGGGTCGCCAAGGTGTTCATGGCATCATCAGCGCCGGGTAGTTAGGCTACTGCGGCTCCTGATTCACCGACTGCAAAAGGCATCAACCCATGAAGAGAAGCAGATCCCCCGCACCCATGCGCATCGTCTCCGCGCTGGCCGCCCTGACCCTGGCGCTCTCCTGGGGCTGCCGCCCCGTTGCGCGTCCCGATTCCGCATCTTCGGACGAGAATGAACCCGGCTGGCTCTGGTCCGACGAACGAGTCATGGAGACGGTCAATGCCGTGCGCGCCGGACGCTCCCTGCAGCCCGAGAGCTGGCCCGGCGGCGCGAGGATTGCGGTTCTGCTCTCCTTCGACGTCGATAACGAGACCGTGACCGGGCTTCGCTTCGGCGACGCCACCGTGGGATCGCTCTCGCAGGGACAGTTCGGTGCGCGCGTTGCGCTTCCGCGCGTGGTGGAGCTGCTCGACCGCGAGGGCATTCCGGCCTCCTTCTTCGTGCCGGCGGTCAGCCTGATCCTGAATCCCCACCAGATTGATCTCATTCAGGCGGCGGGGCATCACGAGTTCGCCATTCACGGCTGGATTCACGAACTCAACTCCAGCCTGGACGAGGCAACCGAGCGCGCCCTCCTCGAGCGGGCCGTCGCGTACATGACCGAGGTCACCGGCGTGCGGCCCCTGGGCTACCGCGCCCCCTCTTGGAACTTCAGCCCCCACACCCTGGACATCATTCGCGAGATGGGCTTCCTCTACGATTCGTCGCTCATGGCCGACGACCGCCCCTACGAGATCAACGCCCACGGCGAACCCACGGGAATGGTCGAGCTGCCGGTGGAGTGGATCATGGACGATGCGCCGCTCCTGAACCCGCGCGGGGGCAATTATTCGCATCCGCGCGACCTGCTCGAGGTGTGGAAGGACGACTTCGACCGCGCCTACGAAGAAGGAACGGTCTTTCTGCTGACCATGCACCCGCATGTGATCGGGCATCGCTCGCGGATCGTGATCCTGGAAGAGCTGATCGATTACATCCAAACGCACGAGGGCGTGTGGTTCGCCACGCACCTGGAGGCGGCCCGCTGGGTGAAGGAACAGGCGGGGATGGAGTAGGCGTTGCGGAGATTTCGCCCGGCGTTGCCAGCCTGGCGCACCCCTGGCCAGAGAGGCGAGGCATGACCGGTGGGACGAGCGGGAATCGTGTCAGATCGCTCTGGGGACGTCCGGCGCAGTGCGTGGAAGGGGGCGAGCGCGCACCGCGAGTGATGCCGCGACCGCTAGAAATCCTCGGTGGCGCCGCGCTCCCGGTACCAGCCCAGATGACGACCGATCGGAATGCCGAGGAGGGGCCGCGTGACGGTCACGCCGACCTCGGCCAGCCCCGATTCGATCCCGAAATCGATGTAATCCTTGCCGGCGTGGATCTCGACGACCTCGCCCTCGATCGACGAGTGCCTGGCGACGAGCGCATCCACAACGCCCCGCGACCAGCTTCGCCGCTGCTTTGCCGGCAGATCTCCGAGCGCGAGATCGTACCAGGCGATCTTTGCCTCGGGGTGAACCAGTCCGTACTTGGCGCTGAGGATGAACCATGGAACCCCCATCTGCTCGGCATAGTTGCGACGGCAGCGCCACAGCGCCGAAACATACAGATCCTTGGCGGGCACCCGGCCTGCCCACTCCAGCTTGCCCTTCACACACCCGATCAGGAGAAGGTCGGGCTTGACGATCGCTTCCTCCATCATGATTCCTCGTTTCTTGAGAACCCCACACCCATGTCCACTCCAACAGATGAACTCGATTTTTTCTATTATAACGGTTTCCGCATGGTTGCGCCAGCGAGAACCCGGAAGTGCGCCTCCATCATGACGAAACCCAGGAAATCATGGTCCGAAGGAGCGCCTGGCGGGCATCTGCGGACTGCCCGTACAGAGACCCCCGCCACGACGAGCCGACGATCTCCATGACGCGCCTTCCCCCACCGCTCGCCCACACCCGCGCGGCCTTCTCCCGAGTGGCAGCGATGGTCGGACTGCTGGCTCTCGCCTGCGGACCCGTCGCCCCCCGCACCGGCACCGCTTCGCTCTGCAACGCCGACGCCGAGCCTCCGCAGGGGGCCACCCTTGCACCCAGCCGTGACCTCTACTGCCTCTTTCTGACGGCGCGTCCCGGGCTGGAGTCGATCTCGGGCCACCTCGAGCTGCGCACTCCCCCCACCCCCTTCGGGGTCGCCGTGAATGCGGCGGGAAATCACCTCTACGAGGGAATTTTGACCTTGGAGGGACTGCCCGATCCGACCGAGCTGGGCGATTTTCGCCATATCGTCGCCTGGCTTGCCACACCGCTCTTCGAGCAGATCGAGAATTTGGGCGAGGTGACGAATGGACGGCGCAGCATCGGCGAAATCGACCTCAACAAGTTCATGATTCTGGTGACTGCCGAAGCCGAGGCCGACGCCCCCGAGTGGCAGGGCCGGCTTTTGCTCAGAGCCTCGTCGCCGAGCGCCCGCATGTCCCCGCCCGACATGCACGAAATTCTGATGGGTGCAACCGGCAGGGCGCGCAGAGCGGCCATGAGCGAAATGGGTGGAATGGACGACGCGGCCATGGCTGGTCACGATCACGGCCCGGCCACCGCTGCGGGCGACCGCTGGCCGCACCCCCCGATGATGCCCGGACTGACGATGTTTCCGGCGCTGATGGCGCTCGATCCGCCGACGGCGACCCCATTCCTTCCGGGGGCGGGGATCGATCCGGCGACGCTGCCCCTGGCGCGCCCCCGCGAGGTGATCCGGCTTGCGGACGGCGACCGGATTGCGCTCGAGGCGGGGCTGGTGCGACGTCGCATCCGCGGGCGCGACTACATGATGTACGGCTTCAATGGACAGTATCCGGGGCCGCTTTTGCACGTCGAGGAGGCGGCCACCGTGACGGTCTCATTCACCAACTCGATCGCCTGGCCGACCACAATTCACTGGCATGGTTTGCGGCTCGACAACGCCTCGGACGGGGTGCCGGGGGTGACCCAGGAGCCGGTTCAGCCGGGCGAGAGCTTCAGCTACACCCTGCACTTCCGCGATCCCGGCCTCTACTGGTATCACCCGCATCACCGCGAAGACATTCTGAAGGATCTGGGGCTGTACGGCAACATGCTGGTCGAGCCAGGCGCGCCCGACTACTACGCGCCCGCCGATCGCGAATCCTTTCTGATGCTCGACGACTTCATGATGGCGGATTCGGAACCGATGCCCTTCGGGCGGGAGCGCGCGACGCACAGCTTCATGGGGCGCTTCGGGAATCTGCTGCTGGTGAATGGCGAACCCGACTACCGGCTCGATGCGCGGGTGGGCGAGGTGGTGCGGCTCTACCTGACCAATGTGTCGAATACGCGGACCTTCAATCTGTCCTTTGGCGAGGCGGAGCGGGGGGGCGAAGGGGGGGCGGGCGCGAGCGGGGCAACCGGGGGAAGGGCGCCCAGGATGAAGGTGGTGGGCACCGATGTGGGGGCTTTCGAGCGCGAGGAGTGGGTCGAAAGTGTGGTTCTGGGTCCGGCCGAGCGCTATATCGTGCATCTTCGCTTTGCTGAAGCCGGGCGGTATGCATTGCTGAACCGGGTGCAGGGGATCGATCATCTTGGGGGCGCCTTTCTGAATGAGGTCGATACCCTTGGCGTTGCGGTGGTGGCCGGGGCCGCCGACCCGGTGCCAACGGCGGCTGCCAGGGCCTTTGACACCCTGCGCATCAACCACGCCGTCGCGCGCGAAATTGCGCTCTACCGCAACTATTTCGACGCCCCGATCGATCGCGAACTCACCATGACGCTTGAGACCGACGGCATTCCCTTTGTGGTGGATCGCCTGATGCGCTTCGATTCGGCCTACTTCCACCCGGTCGAGTGGAGTGGAACGATGCCGATGATGAACTGGAACTCCACCTCGGACGAGGTGCGCTGGATTGTGCGCGACCCGGCCACCGGAGCCGAAAACATGGAGATCGACTGGAGCTTTCGCGTGGGCGATGTGGTGCGTATTCGCCTGCACAACGAGCGCCGTTCCTTTCATGCCATGCAGCACCCCTTTCATATTCATGGACAGCGCTTTCTGGTGCTGGCGCGCAATGGGGTGCCCAACCGAAATTTGGGCTGGAAGGATACCGTGCTGCTTCCGACCGGCACCACAACCGATATTTTGCTGGAAGTCACCAACCCCGGCCAGTGGATGGCGCACTGTCACATCTCGGAGCACCTGGAGGCGGGAATGCGAATGCTCTTTACGGTGGAGCCATGAGCGGAGCCGACGACTGGAACGAGATTCACCGCCGGGCCAACGAGGGCGGCGCTCCCTTCTATATCGACCCTCAGAGCGGCTACCGCGTCTTTACCGAAACCGGGTTGCGAAAGCGGGGAAGCTGTTGCGGAAATGGGTGCCGGCACTGCCCATGGCAGCATGTTGCGATGACGCTGCCCGATCGGATTGCGCGCAGCCGGCAACCCTCGTGGCTCACCGCCGAGGGTGCGCCCGCCGAGCCGGTGGATCTGCTCTTCTGGAGTGGGGGAAAGGACAGTCTGCTGGCGTTGCGCGCGCTGAAACGCGAGGGGGCGCGGCCGGTTGTGCTACTGACGACCTTTGACGCGGAACGGCGCATGATTGCGCATCAGGATATTGTGATTGACGATGCGGTGCGTCAGGCCCGACGCCTGGGGCTTCCTCTTCTGGGTGTGCCGATGCACCAGACGCAACGCTACGATCTGCGCATTCGCGAGGCGTGCGCACTGGTTCCGCAAATTCGGCGGCTGGTCTTCGGCGACCTTCACCTTGAGCAGATCCGCGCGTGGCGCGAGGTGGCGCTGCTGCCCCTGGCGGAGGATCTTGGCGCAGAGCTGCATTTTCCGCTCTGGGGGGCGTCGATGGAGGCGCTCGTTGCCGACCTTGAGGCGAGCGGCGTGCGGTGCGTGATCTCGGCAGTGACCGAGGCGGCGGAGGGCGCGGTGCAGGTGGGCGAGATCTTCGACCGGGCGTTGATGGCGCGGCTGCCCATGGGTGTGGATCCCTTTGGCGAGAGGGGCGAGTTTCACACTCTTGTGCAAATGTGGTGATGATTCGCCCTCGCGTCGCATTTCCACCATTCCGCAACCCGGCGTTTGGGGATTTGTTGTGACATGATGCGGAAATTGATGTGGTTTAGCGAAAATGTCGGGACACGGTTGCAAATTGTTGCAATGTGTTGCAAGATTATGCAATAACAATTGGATATGTTGTGTCAGGGGGAACGAGATTTTGTTCTTGCCGGCTGATTTTTGTATATGAAGATTTGCGGTGTGATATCTGCATGGCCGTATATTGTGGTGCGAAGCGAAGGGAGAAGCGGCCACAATGAAATGAGGTTGTGGCGGAGCGGCTACCGTTGCCAGGCAGTGACCGCAGGAATTCCCCGGCTGGTGATGATTTCGAGCGGAATGCCGGCGAGGGGACCGGGCATGGCGTCGGCCTGCAGGGGATCGCCCCGCAGAATGGCGCGCACCGTGCCGCGCATGTCGCGCAAGATGTGCATGGGGCGGTCGGTGGAGCTGTCCAGGGTGGCCGTGGCATTGCCGGGGCCGGTCAGGGTGATGCTGGCCAAGCCCTCCCAGCCGGGGCGAATGGGGAGTTGCCAGACGAAGCCGCCTTCCCCGCCGCCGCCATCGGCGATCTCGGGCATGGCAAAGGGGAGGGTGAAGAGGGTCTGCCCGGTGGCGGTTGTGCCCTCGATCGTCCAGGGGCCGACCGCTTCGGGCAGTGTGGGCGGGGCATCGACGACAAAGGCGGGCTCGAGGTGAGGCGTTCCCGTGGAATCGACGCCGCCCCAGAGCAACAGGGTGGGAGCCGGGGCAGGGGCGGGGGGCTCGGTGTGGAGGCGGTGGCGGAAGGCGTTGGTGAAGTGGTAGTCGCTGATGCTGATGACTCGACTGTCGCGACAGTTCCCCATCATATCCGCTGTCGAGGGCGATATCAGCTCATCTGTGGCAAAATCGAACCCCCAGACGCCGGAGTTGCCATGAGGGTAGGGGTACCCATAATCAATGCCGCCAATATTGCCGCAGGGCGCGTGCCAAAGCGACAGATTGTGGCCCAGTTCGTGGGCGATTACCCTTGAATCGAGACCCGATGCCTGGACATAACCGGGCCGATATGCCCAACCTCCGCCCCCGACAAGCGTACCCATCCAGTAGCCGCGACTACCCTCCATCGTGCGAATGGCCTGTGTCCGATTGAGAATTGCGGTGCCGTTGCCGAAATCGGGCCGGAAGTCAATCCAGACAGGATCGTGCGCCATAACGGACCATTCATGCGTGGGGATCAGCGACCGCGGGTAACGCATCAGGCTGTGACCATCGGGATCGGCGACCATTCCGCTGACGGTAGCCAGAATCGACGAGTCCGGATCCTCGGTCCACAGGAAAGGCACCAAAGTGAACTCCACCATTGGCAGATCTTCGATCTCAAGCGCCATACGTCCTTCGGTCGGAATCCGCCGCACAATCCCGAGTGCAGGGTTCAGGGTGCCTTCGGGGTCGATCTCGATCACCATTTCCAGCCCCGGCCGCAGCAGCTCGCCCGGTATGCGGACATTGGCGGAGATCGCAAGGTCGCTTTCGTCGAGCTCGGTTGGTAGCGGGCCTGACTTGCCGGGAGTTTCTACCGTATGCAAGGCGGTTGCGCTTCCCGAAGCGTAGAACGACGCCCGCACCGGGGGAACCGGCACCCGGCTACCGGCTGGCGCGGTGGGGAAGACCCGGAGCAGCGCTTCGCGCCCGGCGACCAGCGGGACCGGGTGATCCAGACTTTGCGATGATTGTACAAGATAGGCCATGCCGGTGGAACACTGTCGCACACGATAGCGCACCATTTTTTCGGTCCAGCGGCTAAATGCCGGATCGACCGGGGCGCACAGGCCAGTGTTCGATGTAACCAGTGAAGACAAGTGATCGAGCGCTGTCAGGGTAAGGGGGAGCGCGCCTGAAAGGTCTTCGTTGTTGTAGAGCTCGAGAGATTCCAGAGCGATGAGGTTGCCCAGTTGTGGGGGGATTCCGCCCGAAAGCTGGTTGTTGTATAGATAGAGGTGCCGAAGCGAGCCGAGATTTCCGAGCTCCGAGGGGATTTCGCCCGTAATATTGTTGTCGGACAGGTGAAATCGGTTCAGCTCGGACAGGTTCCCCAGTTCTGAGGGGATCGAGCCTGAAAGGCGGTTATTCCCCAGAGAGAGGTTTTGCAGCCCGGACAGTTGCCCCATTCCCGGAGGAATCGCGCCCGAAAGCTCGTTGTCGGACAGATAGAGGGCTATCAGATTGGACAGATTCCCGAGTGCCAAGGGAATTTCACCTGTCAGGCGATTGTCGTAGAGACTCAACCCCCTCAGCATGGCGAGCTTCCCCAATTCCGGCGGGATTTTGCCCGTTAGCGCATTTCCACGCAATCCCAGCCAAGTGAGCCGTTCGAGGTCACCTAACTCCGGTGGCAGTTGGCCTGTGAGGCCATTGGCGCCATATCCAGGTATTCAAGCCTGAAAAGACTACCCAACTCGGGAGGAAGCGAACCCGCCAGGGTGTTGTCGGCAAGATGTAGATGGATCAGCGCAGCCAGACTCCCCAACTCCGCAGGAATCCTGCCCTTCAGCTTATTGTTCCGAAGAACCAGGCGAACCACCTGCTCCTCCTCATTCACCCCCACTCCATACCACTCCCCGAGGGGCGCATCGGTCAGCCAGTTGTCACTGATCCTCCAGTTCGGCCCATCCGTCGCTTGGTACAACACAGTAAGGATTTCCCGATCGGTCAGCGGCGGGCAGGTTTCGTTGGTTCCCTCTGCTACCGGGATCGCCGCAAGCCATTCCAGCAACTCTTCGGGGCTGCACAATCCGGTGCCTGCAAAGCGAAATGTCTCCAGCGAAATGTCGGTCAGGTCAGCGGGCAGTCGCCCATGGATATCGGGGTTATCGGAAATGTCCAGAACATCCAACTCTGCCAGCTCGACGATATTGCCGGGGAAGTATCCCTGCAGGTTGTTCGCCGGAAGCTCGATACCCGTAACTTGCCCCAGGGAATCTGTCGTCACTCCATGCCATCCCGAAAGCACCGGGCTCTCGCCCAGCCAGCCATCGGCACGATTCCACTCGGAACCGTTCATGGCTTTGTACAACATCTCCAAGGTCTTCTTGTCGTTGCCGCAGTAGGGAGATATGAGCATCCTCTCTTTCATCCATTCCCAAAATGCATTCGTACTCGGCACACACAGATCGGTGTTTTCAATCCACAGCGTACCTAGAGCGGAGAGCTTGAGAAACGATACGGGGATCGGGCCTGAAAGATCGTTGCCGCCCAGTCGGAGGATTCTCAACGCGGACAAGTTCCCCAGCTCCGGTGGAATTGGCCCCGTAAGCTGGTTGACACTCAGCCGAACATCTTCCAATCCGGATAAGTTCCCCAGTTCCGGCGGAATCGGGCCCGTCAGGCGGTTGTATTGCAGCCCGAGATAATTCAGCGCGGCCAGATTTTCCAACTCGAGCGGAATCGGGCCGGTTAGGGCATTGTGGGCCAGCCAGAGTGTTCGCATCTGGAATAACTGCCCCAGTTCAGTAGGGATTGGCCCCGTTAAGCTGTTGTGGTACAGATCGAGAGTTTGCAACTCCGCCAGATTCCCGAGCTCCAGGGGGATTATGCCCGTAAGATTGTTTCGGTCCAGCGAGAGATATTTTAACGTGAATAACTGCCCCAGTTGCGGGGGAATTGAGCCCGAAAGATCATTGGCGGATAGCCGGAGCCTTTCCAGCGCGGATAACTGCCCCAACTCAGGCGGAATTGCCCCCGTAAGCTTGTTGGAGGACAAATAGAGTCCTTGCAACGCGGACAGATTCCCCAGTTCCGGCGGCATCGCACCTGTTAGCTGGTTGTTGGCCAAGTCTAGTTCCGCCAGCGCTGACAACTTCCCCAATTCGGGCGGAATCGAACCCGTTAGCCCATGGGGGATCGTTCTCTGATTCTCGAAATCAAATTTCCCCCCAAGCTCAAGCCCCACCACCCGCCCCTCCGCATTCACCGACACCCCATACCACTCCCCCAGGGGCGCATCGGTCAGCCAGTTCGTGTTGTCTTTCCAGTTCGGGCCATCGGTCGCTTCGTAAAACGCCACCAGCACCTCCCGGTCCAGACTCGCCGACACCGACACCGCAAAGGCGTCCTGGACCTCGAGCTCTCGCGGATCGCGGACGACAACGCTGACCTCTGCCTGACCCGGAACTCGCGCATTCACCCTCAGCACGGCCCCCTCCACCGCAATCGCGGCAACCGTCGGGTCGCTGCTGCGCGCGACAAAGAGCAGCGTGTCGCCATCCAGGTCGCGGAAGTGTTCCTCAAAGTTGATGCGCATGGCCATGCCCTCTGCCAGCTCCCGGTCGGGCAGGGCCAGGATCGTCTCCGGCGCCCGGTTCGGCGGTGGTCCGGCGGGTTCGGCGGCCTCTTCGGCACAGGCGGCCAGCATGAACAGGATCAACAGTGGCGTACGGCGAATCATCCTTGCACACTCCGGGCAGTGAGTCGGTGCGCGGTTTTCCAGCGGCGCTCCGCACATCCCTTCCCGCCCCTTGCTTCGGGGGGTCCCGTTGCCATGCGCGCATGTCATGTATAACATCCGGGGCCGTCCTTGCGCTACTCCGACAGGAATGCCTTCCATGAAATTGTCCGCCTCGAGGTCGTCCGCTCCTTCCCTTCCCACCCGCGCCCTCCACCCGGCCACCCCTCCGCTCCCCACGGCCCGATTCCGGTCGCGCCGCCCTTTCGCGGCTCTGGCCCTGTGTCTTGCTCCGATGGCCGCTCTCCTCCTGGTGTCTCCCCTTGCGGCTCAGCGTCCCGTTCCGGGTTCGGCGGCGGCAGAGTACGCGATCATCGCCACCGAGGCTGTGGCGCTCACCGGCGTCACCCTCATCGATGGCACGGGATCGGAGGCGCGGCCGGGGCAGACGGTTGTGATCGAGGGCAATCGCATTGTTGCGGTCGGGAGCGATGGCGAGGTGCAGATTCCCGCAGGCGCCGAGGCGATGGATCTGGCCGGCCACACCCTGATTCCGGGAATTGTCGGCTTGCACAATCACCTGTACTACACCGCCGCGGGGGGGCGCTCTGCGCAACTGACGTTCTCGGCGCCCCGGCTGTATCTGGGAAGCGGGGTCACCACAGTGCGCACCACCGGAAGCAGGCAGCCCTATGCCGAGCTCAACCTTCGCGCCGAGATCGAGGCCGGGAAGACGCCCGGGCCGCGCATTCATGTCACCGCGCCCTACATTACCGCAGGCGGGGGAATTTCGGGAATGACGATGCTGGAATCGCCCGAACAGGCACGCCGCTTTGTGCGCTACTGGGCCGCCGAGGGCGCAACCTGGCTGAAGGCCTATACAAACATTCGCGCCGACGAGCTGCGGGCGGCGATCGACGAAGCGCACAGGCAGGGGATTCGGGTCACCGGCCATCTCTGCTCGATCAGCTTTACCGAAGCGGTGGCGCTGGGAATCGACAACATCGAACATGGGCTGGTCACCAACAGCGACTACTCCGAGCGGAACCCCGACGAGTGTCCCGGCGATCTCTGGGCCGACGCGACGGCCATCGATGTCGAGGGCCCCGAGGCGCAGGAGACCTTCCGGGCGATGATCGAGAACAATGTGCCGATGACCTCGACGCTGGCAGTCTACGAGCTCTTTGTGCAGGGACGCCCCACCCGCGATGCGCGTTCCCTCGACGCCATGGCGCCGGCGGTGCGCGAGGACTATCTGCGCTCAAAGGCCGAGATCGACGAGATCGGCTACGACCCGGACGAGTTCCAAAATGCGATGGCCTACGAGAAGGCCTTCCACGATGCCGGCGGGGTGCTGGCGGCGGGGGTCGATCCGACCGGAAATGGGGGCGCGCTGCCCGGATATGGCGATCAGCGCAACTACGAGCTCCTGATCGAGGCGGGATTTGCGCCGCACGAAGCCATTCAGGTCATGACGGCCAATGGCGCGCGCGTTTTGGGCCTCCTTGACGAACTGGGAACGGTCGAGGCGGGCAAAGTTGCGGATCTGGTGGTGATCGACGGCGATCTTGCACGCGATCCCTCGGCAATTCGCAATGTGACCATTGTATTCAGAGATGGAGTGGGCTATGATTCGCCCTCCATGCTTGCGGATGTGCGAGGCCGGGTGGGAATCAACTGAACCCGAGAGATGAATCGTATCATGAGATCAATTCGAACCCCCTTCGTGGCCGCCCTTGCGCTTGGCGTCCTTGCGCTTGGCGTCCTTGCGCTTGCAAGCTGTGGCGACGATGACGACAGCACCGGAACCGGCCCCGAGCCGCCCCCCAATCAGGCCCCGGCTGCAGTGGGCAGCATTGCGGCGGTCGAGGTTGGGGTGGGCGAAGATACTGTCACTAACGTGGTGTCCAACTTCAACGATCCCGATGGCGACGCCCTGACCTACGCAGCCGCCACCTCGAATGCAGGGATCGCGACGGTAGCCACCTCGGGAAGCCAGGTGACGGTCACCGGCGTGGCGGCGGGCGAGGCCATGATTACCGTCACCGCCACCGATCCGGGCGGCCTGTCAGCCACGCAGAGCTACGGCGCAACCGTGACGGTGCCCAACCGGGCCCCGACGCCCAGGGGCGTGCCCCAAGAGGTGACCGAGATGGTGGGCGACACGGTGTCGGGAATCCCCATCTCGACATACTTCGTGGATCCCGATGGCGACTCGCTCGCCTTTATGGCCAGCAGCGCAGACACGGCGATCGCGACCGTCACGATCAGCGGCGCCGCGATGAATGAGATGACGCTGATTGCGCGGGCCGAGGGCCAGACCACGGTGACGATTACCGCCACCGACCCGGGCGGGCTTTCGGCGACGCTGGATATTCCGCTGCGCGTGATTTCGGGGGCGAACCGGGCCCCGACGCCCAGAGGCGTGCCCCAAGAGGTGACCGAGATGGTGGGCGACACGATGTCGGGAATCCCCATCTCGACATACTTCGTGGATCCCGATGGCGACTCGCTCGCCTTTATGGCCAGCAGCGCAGACACGGCGATCGCGACCGTCACGATCAGCGGCGCCGCAATGAATGAGATGACGCTGATCGCGCGGGCCGAGGGCCAGACCACGGTGACGATTACCGCCACCGACCCGGGCGGGCTTTCGGCGAAGCTGGATATTCCGCTGCGCGTGATTCCGAGAGCGAACCGCGGCCCCACTGTGGTGGGCGAGATCGGCCGCCAGGAGCTTGCGCCGGGCGGGATGGCCACGGTGGATCTTGCGGATGTGATTGTGGATCCCGATGGCGACGATCTGGTCTTTACCGCCGCCAGCCGGGACACCACGGTAGCAACCGTTTCGGTGACGGGCTCGGTGGTGACGGTCACGGGAGTGGCGGCGGGCGAGACAAACGTGGATGTGACCGGAACCGACCCGTCGAACTCGAGTGGACAGACCCAATTTGCGGTGCGGGTGGTTGCCGCGGCACCGCGTGTGGCGGACACGATTCCCACTCTGGACATGCTGGTGGACAGCATGGTGCCGCTCGACATGGCGGCGTACTTCGAGGGTGCCAACCTGACCTATATGGCGGCCACCTCGGATGCCATGGTGGCCGCGGCCACGGTCGAGGGCAGCACGGTGACGACGATGGGTGTGGCGGTGCCCCGGGAGCCCGCCGATACGGTGGTGACGGTGCAGCTTTCGGTGACCGCGACCAACGATGCCGGGTCGGTCATGCAGGATTCGATCATGGTGCGGGTCCACCGCGAAGCGTACGATACGCTGCCGGGGATTGTGGCCAATCCCGATGGCACGGTGACGGCGGTGACGATACTGGGAACTCAAACCTTGGCGGCTTGCGTAAAATCCAATCTCACCCAGCTTGCCGGCCTCCCCGTCATTGAATGGTCTGAATGGCAACGCGCTGAGGGCAGCGGCTGGGTCACCGTGCAGGACAACAACGCCTTCGATACAATAAACACAGCATTCACGGGGGGCTCGCTCTGCCCCCTGGCGCTGGCGGACGACGCCTTCCCGCCAGGTCGCTACAGAATGGTGGGCCTTGTTGGGGGGTCCGATGCCGCACCCTTGCGGCACTACCGCACCAACGTCGTCGTGAAGCCGGCAGGGTAAGCCTGGCAGAGAAATCGGATCGCGCTCCGGGCAAAAGGGGTCCCCATCCCGCCGGGAGTCCGAACGACCTCAACCACAAACCCGATCACAGCAAAACTGCGCCCCCATCCCGGTCATCCCGGGGCGGGGGCGCAGTCATGTCAGCTCTGTATCGTCGGATTCTGATCAAGATCAGAGGGATTTGCCTTACCGCCGGCTCGCGCTTCCCCCATCGGCCTGTGCGGCCACAAAGCCGCGCGCCTCGTCCAGGCCGTGAATTCCGCTCCGGCCCTCCCAGAGCGCGGCAACCTTCGCGTAGCTCTCGAGCGCGACCATTGTGTTGCCCATCGCGGCATTGGCGCGCGCCAATCCCAGCAGCGAACGCGGACGGTTGGGCATGCGCCGCAGCGAGGTTTCGAACATGGCCACGGCCTTTTCCGCGTGGTCCATCTCCAGGAGCATCTCGCCATAGAGCTCGTGAACCGGCTTGACCGGGTTGGCCGATCCGAGCGGGGGCGCCATCGCCTCGACCGTCTCGACGGCCCTGTCCATGAAGTCCATTGCGGCCTCGTTTTCGCCCATTCCGGCCTTCATCAGCGCGCTCGCCTGCATGTGCATGACATGATCGTAGCCGCTGCCCTCGGACTTCGCGGCCAGCGCCTTCACAGCCGCAGCCAGCGTTTCATGATCACCGGTGCGGGCCGCACTGAGCCCGGTCGCCAGGAGCTCGGATGCGTACATCTCGTCGGTGACGGGCTGGACCTTCCACTCTTCGGTCTCGACCGTGTAGCGCGCCTTCAGCAGCGGCAGCGCCCCCCGGGCCCGCTCGGAGCCCGCCATTCCGCGCGCGCCGCCGGCAGCGAAGCCGGAGTGCTCCACCATATCACTCAACGTTTCGATCCACATGCGCGCCTTTGCATAATCGCCGCGTTGCAGATCGCCGTACTGGCCCCAATCCAGAGAATGCACCGCGTCGCCCAGATCGTCGCCGGGCTCCCAGAGTTCACGCGCAACATTGTAGGCTGACTCGTTGTGGCCCGAAACCAGATCCCACATGCCATGCTGAATGAAGATGTGCGTGGGCATGTGCCGCGCATGCGAAACCGCAGGCGCAATGTCGGCAAAGGCATGGGCTGCATCGAGTGCAAGGGGCGCATTGATCGGATGATCGAAGGCGTGGATCGTGTAGTGGGCAGCACCCGGATGCACCGGATTGTCGTTCAGGAGCTTGAGCGCAATGGTGCCTGCACGGACATTGTAGCGTTCGGTCACTTCGCCGGTGGCGCGCGTTACACCCAGTAGCGCAAGCGAATAGAAGGCTGCAATTTCAGGGTCGTCCGGATAGGCACTGTGCAGGTCGCCCATGGCTTCCATGTACTCGTAGCGGCGCTTTGTGTGGTCGCCCTCGCCCCAGAGGATCTCGACAGCCCGCATGAGCCCCTTCTCGCGCTCGGTGGGGGCCTTGGCAATCCGCTCTTCGGGGGTGGGCGCCAACCGTTCAAGGGCCTTGCGCGGCTCGGTGGGGTCCATGTTGGTGACCAGCGGGTGATTGTAGGCCAGCGATTCGGCCCAGTAGGCCAGCGCGAAGTCGGGGTCGATCGCCTGGGCTGCGTGGAACTGTTCGCGCGCCTGCTTCCAGCCGAAGCTGTGCAGAATTGCAACGCCGCGCAGGAAGTGATTTTGCGCCTCGCCGGTGGCTGAGGTCGGGAAGTCGATCACGCCGACCTCGTCGAACTGGGCCTGCACCGCCGCGGGCGCTGCCATACAGGCGAGCACCAGGGCAAGGGCTGCGCACGGGGCTGTTCGTGCCATAGAGGGTTTTCGGATTTCGGGTTTTTTCATGGCGACATTCTCCATTTGTGTTGTTTTCGCCGGATTGTGGATTGATGAAGGTACAGCTGCAGAGGCGTGACGGACGACCTACAGGGCGGCGATCGCCTCGCTCATCCGGGTCAGCGCCATATCGACGACAGCCCGCGGCGAAGCCAGATTCATGCGCATGTAGCCGCTGCCGCCAGGGCCATAGTTGGGGCCCGGATTGAGGAAGACCCCGGCGTGCTCGGCAAACCAGCGCTGCACGATCTTCTCGGGGGTCACGGTCTCGTCTCCGGCCTCGCGTTCGCGCGCGGCGGTCCGGTCGGCTCCAATCCGGTCGGACAGCTCTCCAACATCGAGCCACGCCAGGTAGGTGCCTTGTCCCTTGCGATGACGCACCCCCGGCATCTCCGCGTCAATGCGGGATTCGACCAGATCGTGGTTGACATCGAGATAGCCGATCAGCTCATCCAGCCAGGGTTCGCCCTCATTGAGCGCGGCCCGGGTCGCTATCATCCCCAGAGTGCTGAGATCGGCGCGGTTTCGTGCGCTCGCGCGCTCCAGAAGCTCGGCGTTGGTGCTGTGATACCACGCAACCTTCATGGCAGCCAGGCTGAACGACTTGCTGGCGGACTTGTAGGTGATGCTGTTCCTGACGATATCGCGGTCGGGGAGGCTGGCAAAGGGGATGTAGCGGTTGCCGGCAGTGACAAAGTCGCAGTGAATCTCGTCGGCCAGAACCACAACGCGATGGCGCAGACAGATCTCGCCCATGCGCATCAGATCATCGGCCGACCAGCAGTTGCCGGTGGGGTTCTGCGGATTGCAGAGAATAAAGCTGTTGCAGCGTTTGGCGCGGCGCTCGAAATCGTCGAAGTCGATCGACCAGCGGCCCTCGGCATCGACGATCATGCGACACTCATCGGCGACGGTGCGGCTGAATTTGATGTCGGTGTAGAAGCCGTCGTAGGTGGGCGTGGTGATGAGAACCGGGGTGCCGGGGGGCGAGAAGGCGTGCAGCGCGGCAATAATTCCAGGGTGAACGCCGGTCGTGAAGACAATGTGAGCCGGGTCGATGTCCAATCCGTAACGACGCCGATTCCAGGCGGAGACGGCGCTGGCGTAGGAGTCGGGGCGGTGCATGTAGCCCCAATTTTCGTGGATGCAGCGCTCGGCCAGAGCGTTGGTGATGCAGGGGGCAGCGCGAAAATCCATATCGGCCACACCCATTCCTGCCACGATTCCATCGCCGTATTCCTCGATCGCGCGATCCCAGCGCACACTCTCCGTGCCCACCCGGTCGTAGATTTCGTCGAAGTCGTAATCGTTGCGCACGGGCGGGCGGGGGTTGGAGGAGGCTGCGGTTGGGGTGGCGGGTGCTGCGCCGGTCGCGCCAAGGAGAGCGGCGGCGCCTGCGCGCTTCAGGAATAATCTGCGGGTGGAATCGTGTCGGGTCATCTGGCTTTCCATGTTGCGAGTGCTGTGCCGGGATTCGATCTCGCCCTCTGGCAGTCCGTGGATCGTGCCCGGGGTACCGCGCGGGCTTCATCCAGGGGGCTGCAAGGGGCAATCCGGCATCTGGGAGACAGAGTGGGACGCGGTTGCGGTTTTCGCAAGCAGAGCGTTTTCCGCACAGTCCACAGATCGCAGCCCCCAAAGGGACCAGAATGGCGCGGCGTTGACGATCACTGCGCTTCGGGGCGTGTATCTTCAGGGGGGCTCCTTTGCGCAAGGGAGACCGGACGCCTGCTTCTCATGCCCCGGCAAGGATCTCACCCATTCTATCGGGAGGCTCCCGGCCCGGGGCTTCCCGCACCGATTGGAGCGCCGATGAACGACGGCCACCCCGCCAAAGACCCCACAGTCCGGCGCGGCGATCGCGTCCTGCAGACAAGCCAGTGGGTTCCGCTGCCCCTTGAGCGGACCTTTGCCTTCTTCGCCGATGCCCGCAACCTGGAGCGGATCACCCCGCCCTTTCTGCACTTTCGCATCGTCACCCCGCATCCGATCGTCATGGAGCGGGGCCGCCTGATCGATTATCGGCTGCGACTGCGCAGACTTCCGATCCGGTGGCGCACCGAGATCACGGCCTGGAACCCGCCCCACCACTTCACCGATGTGCAGCTTCGGGGACCCTACCGCAAGTGGGTGCACCGGCACGATTTCAGCGCCGAGAATGGCGGCACGCGCGTTCTGGACCGGGTGACCTACGCCGTGCCGGGCGGTCCCCTGATCAACAGGTTCGTTGTGCGCTCGGAGCTGGACCGGATCTTTGCCTACCGCCGTCAGCAGATCGAGCGGCTCCTTGCCGAAGATGCGCCCCCGGACGCAAAAGATCGCCTGGGCAGTCCATGAGAAAGTGCAGAACGACTTGCGCGCGGAATCGAGTCTGCGCCTCCGGACCTCTCTTCCCCGTGTGGGCCCTGGTCGTTGCCGGGGTCGCGCTGACAGGGTGCGGCGACCAGCCCGATCCCGAGGCCGAGGCGGTGGTGCTGGTTCATGGGCTGGGGCGTACGGCAACCTCGATGATCCTTCTCGAGCAACGCCTTGTGCAGGAGGGCTTCCGGGTTGCGCGGGTCGGGTACAATTCGCGCGGATCGGATTTTGCCGAACAGATCGGAGCGGTCACCGACACGGTTTCCGCCTGCTGCGCACAATCTTCCCGGATTCACTTTGTTGGTCATTCGCTGGGTGGACTGCTGATTCGGGGCTACCTCGCCCGCACCCGGCCCGACCGACTGGGGCGCGTTGTCCTCCTGGCCCCTCCGAGCGCAGGGAGTTTTCTGGTGGACCGGCTTCAGGAAATCCCCATGGCCCTCGATGCGCTGGGGCCGGTGGGCAGCGCCCTGGGAACCGACAGCACCGACATTCCCGCCACCCTTCCCCCGCCCGATTACGAGATCGGGATTATTGCAGGCAACCGCAGCATCAATCCGATCGGCACCCTGACCATTCCCGGCCCCGACGACGGCGTGGTGGGGGTGGAGGAGACCCGGATCAAAGGCGTCCCGATTGTGGTTTTGCCGGTCACCCACACCTTCATCATGAACAACCCGCGAACTGCGCGCGCCGTGGTACACTTTCTGCGCACCGGAAACTTCGGCAGCGATTCGATCCGGGCTCGGCCCCACTGAGGAATCCGCAAGAGCGACCTGCGAAGGGGAATGCGTACAATTTGCAGTTCCGGGCATGGTGTTGCGGGAGATGAATCATCCCCTACCACTCCACCCGCCAGAGCTCCACATGGTCAAGATCCAGCTTGTCCTGGCGAATCGTAATGATATGATCGCCCACGAAGACGGGCACGGTGTTTTCGTTGTACTCCGGGGCCGCCACACTTCCCAGGACTCTTCCCTCGGCATCGAAGCGGTCAAAGCGGTTCCCCCCGGGGTGGGCCGCCTCGACCCAGAAACCGCCGTCGCCCGCCATGAAGATATTGTGGACGAAGGGTTTGCGCTCCGGTCGCGCAAGGTTGCGCGTGCTGCAGTTGGCGCCGGGTTCGTTGATCCAGGTGGCGAGAAATTCCTCGAATGCCACTCCGATCTCTGCCCACTCCGCATCGTCGATCGGCACGGGCGGCACAGTTCGCTCGACAACGCGCAGGGTGTCGCCTGCGAGGGTGGTGCGCACAATCCGGTAGTCCCAGCCCCAGGCCGAAACCATGACCCTGCCCGAGGCTGGATGTTGAATGAATTGGGGTGCCAGCGGCACCGCATAGAAGCCGATTCCGAGATCGGATTCGCACATGACGGACTCGATGTTGCCGGGAAGGCCATCGGGAACAGTCAGCAGGGGCAGGGTGTCACCCGATTCCCCCTCGCCTGCGTAGCCCACCCAGATAGATTCCAGATCGGCGGAGAGGCCGAGGCGGAAGACCTCGTTGTCGTTCACCGGATAGAGCCGGAGCAGATCGCGCGGACCGGTCCAGCCCCTGCGCGTTTCGAGGTTTCCAAGCCATTCGCCCTCGACCGAGAACTGGTTGAGGCGGCCCATGGGCGGATCCCAGACGAGCAGCCGTCCGCCGATCCAGGCCAGCGAATAGATGGCGCTGAACTCGCCCGGCCCCTCGCCATTGCGTCCGAAGGTGCGCAGATGCCGGCCGTCCGGCCCGAAAACCCGCACCTCGCGGGAGTAGGCGTCCCCCACAAAGAGCTCGCCCCCGGGACCGCGCGCGACCCCGGCGACGTCGCCAAACTCCTCGGGGCCACCATCGTCGGTCACCTCGTCGGGGCCGATCGAGAGCACCTGCACAAGTTGCCATGCGGGCGCTTCGCCGGTGTTGGTCACATGCACAACCCCGCCCACGGTGTCGAAGGTTGTGGCCAGGGACGAGTCCGTCGCCTGCGGCCGGTCGCTTTCGCAAGCGGCAAGGAGCGCCAGAGCCGGGATCGCCAGCAGAGGGAGCCGGGTTTGCCGGGTCCTGATGGGATTCGATCGAGTGGGTGTGTCCATGCTCTCTTCCTTGTGCGCGGGATTGGGAAGTCGTTCCGGGAAATCCGAAGCCGCGTCAACCGGATACCCGCACGGGCCGCGACTGTGCCTTCCCCTCCCCGTTGATTCCCCTGCGCTGCTGTGGCACAGTCATTGTAGACCGCTATTGTAATCGTATGCATTACAATAGTACACACTCCCCCCCCCCCCGCAATATTGCCGGAGATCCCGTCATGCACCGCTCCCCCCTGGAACTTCGCCACGCCGGCCCGAACCCGTTCCCTGGCCGCAGACCGGCCGGGCCCGCCCACCTGTCTCTCCGCAGATGCGCCCGCCCGCTCGGACTCCTGGCCGTTCTCTGCTGCACGCTTCTCTCCGCCTCTCCCCGCCTTCGGGCCCAGAGCGCAGAGCCCGCCGACGCCATGGCGCAGGCCACTGCGGCCCTTCGCTTTCGCACCATCGGTCCCACAATCATGGGGGGACGCGTTGCCGATCTGGCCGTGGTCGAGTCCGATCCGCGCATCTTTTATGTCGGGGTTGCCACCGGGGGCGTCTGGAAGACCGAAAACGCCGGCATTACCTATACGCACGTCTTCCGCGACGAGGCGACGGCCTCGGTCGGCGACGTTACCGTGGCGCCCTCCAATCCCAATGTGGTCTGGGTCGGGACCGGCGAGCCCAACAATCGCCAGAGTTCGCCCTGGGGAAATGGGGCCTATCGTTCGCTCGACGCGGGGCGCACCTGGATTCATCTGGGGCTGGAGGAGACGCACCACATTGCCCGCATTCAGGTGCATCCGCGCGACCCCGACATTGCCTATGTGGCGGCGGTGGGGCAGCTCTGGGGACCCAATCCCGAGCGCGGCGTCTACCGCACGACCGACGGCGGCCAGAGCTGGGAGCGCATCCTCTTTGTCGATGAACACACCGGCGCAATCGACCTGGTCATGGATCCGGGCGACCCGCGCACCCTCTTTGCGGCGATGTATCAGCGGCGGCGGCGCGCCTGGGGATTCAATGGCGGCGGCCCCGGCAGCGGCATCTACCGCACAACCGATGGCGGCGCAAGCTGGACCGAACTGACCCGCGGGCTGCCCGAGGGCGACAAGGGGCGCATTGGGCTCGACATCTACCGTGGCGACGGCAATCTGGTCTTTGCGCTGGTCGAGGCGGATGCGCGCGGAGCGGGACAAGGCTTCGGGGGCGGCGGCCAAAACGGGCTGTACCGCTCCACCGATCGCGGCGAACACTGGGAGCAGATCGGCACAACCAACAATCGACCCATGTACTACAGCCAGGTGCGCGTCGATCCCAACGATCCCGAGCGCATCTATCTGGGGGGCGCCAATCTCTATCGTTCGTCCGATGGCGGACGCAGCTTCACCCCCGATGCGGCAACCGAGGTGCATCTCGATCATCATGCACTCTGGATCAATCCGGCCGATTCCGACCATCTGATTCTGGCGGGCGACGGCGGGGTTTCGATCAGTTGGGATCGCTCGGACAACTGGTATCAGCACCGCAATCTGCCGCTCGGACAGTTCTACGAGATCGGGGTGGACATGCGCGATCCGTATCATGTCTGCGGCGGGCTTCAGGACAACGGCTCCTGGTGCGCACCCTCCAACACCCTCTCCAACCAGGGGATTCGTACGCGCGACTGGTACAATGTGGGGTCGGGCGATGGCTTCTTTACCGTCATGCACCCCAACAATCCCGATCTGATGTTTGCCGAATCGCAGGGAGGCAATCTGACGCGGGTGCATCTGCCCACCGGCGAGAGAGCGCGCATTCGTCCCCTTCTGCGCCCTGCCGAGGGCGACGACAACGCTTCGCTACGCTGGAACTGGAATACGCCCATGCTGATTTCGGCGCACAACGACCAGGTGGTCTATGCCGGATCGAACCTCCTCTTCCGCTCCGATGATCTGGGACAGAGCTGGCAGGCGATCAGCGACGATCTGAGCTGGGCAATCGACCGCGACACCCTGGAGCTGATGGGCGTTGCGGGCTCGGAGCCGCAGATGTCGCGCAACGATGGCCAGGCCAGCTACGGCAATCTGACTGCAGTCGCGGAATCGCCGCACGACCCCGACGTTCTCTATACCGGCGCCGACGATGGACGGCTGCATGTGACGCGCGACGGGGGCGTCACCTGGACCGACATCACCGCCAACGTACCCGGCTTGCCACCCTATACATATGTGACCCGCATTGTGGTATCGGGGGCGGCTCCGGGCGAGGTTCTGGCAGCCTTTGACGGGCACCGCAACGCCGACTTCGAGCCCCATGTATATATAAGCGCCAACTTTGGCGAGGACTGGAGCCGGATCACACAGGGACTGCCCGCAACGTCGATCAACGCCCTTGCACAACATCCCCGAGCATACAACCTTCTCTTTGCGGGCAGCGAAGAGGGCGTACACTTTTCCATGGATCGCGGTGCGAATTGGCACAATCTTCGCAATGGCCTGCCGACCGTGCCGGTGGACGATATTGTGATTCACCCGCGCGACAACGATCTTGTGATCGGTACGCACGGGCTCGGCATCTGGATCATGGATGACATCGCTCCGCTCGAGCATCTGTCCTCCGAAATCATGCAGGCAGGCGCCCGCCTCTACCCGATGCGCCGCGCGACTTCGTACAATCCGTACAGGCCACAGGGCTGGACGCCGGGCATCTACGAGGCGCCGAATCCGCCGGCCGGTGCGCGCATCCGCTACCACCCCGGCGTCGAGAGCGACAGCGTGACGATTGCAATCATGGACGCCGACGGCGCAGTCCTGCGAAGGCTGACGGGCGAGGGCCAGGCAAGGCTGCACGAGGTGATCTGGGATCTGAGGCTGGTTGGCGAAGACGCCGCTGGCGAAGCGCTGGGGCCGGGGCCGCGGGTGCTGCCGGGCCGCTATCGGGTGGCGCTGACGGTGGAGGGCGATACGATGGCGGAGGCGATCGAGGAGATGGTCGAGGTGCGACTGGATCCGCGTGTGGAGATTGCGCCGAGGGATTTGCAGGCAAGGCAGGCGGCCATGATGGATTCATACCGGCTGTCGGGTGTGGTGACGGCCGTGCGGGAGCGTATCGGCGGGGTGCGGGAGCAGCTCCGGGAGGCCGAAGAGCGGGTGGCGGCGGCGGCCGAGGCGCCCGAAGCGCTTGCGGAAGAGATTGCGTCGCTGGGCGAGGCGGTCGATCGCGTGGCCGCAGAGCTGGGGGGCGGGGGATTCGGAGGTGGAAGCGGGGCGGGAGCGGGCGCGACAGTGTGGCGCCTGATCGAGGGCGCAACCCATGCACCGACGGCCGACCAGCTCTGGCGCATCGATCGCTCCTGGGAAGCGTTGCCGGATGTGGTTGCCGAGATCAACGAGCTGGTGACGGTCGCCCTGCCGGCGCTGAATGCAAAGCTTTATGCCGAAGGCCTGAGGCCGCAGCCGGGCGAGGGGGTGACGATGCCGGAGCGGGAAGCGCGCCGATGAGCAAGCCGCCGGACCCCCGTCTGCGCGCCGAACTCGACTTTCTGCAACCCTTCTTCCTGGGGCCTTCGGGCGAGAACGATCGCTGGCTCGAGGAGCTGATCGTCGAATTTGTGCGCGACCATGCCTTCTGGCGGCGCAACTTTCGCCCCGAAGATGGCCACCGCATTACCGCCGAAGCCGCCTATCGCCCCGATTTTCTCGAGGCCAAGGCGCGCACCCGCGAAGCGCTGATTCGTCTTTCGGCAGAGCTCAAGCGCTCGGTCCCCATCTTCCACCCGCGCTACGTGGGGCACATGAGCTCGGATCTTCTGATTCCCGGTCTTGTGGCGCGCATTCTCACCACCCTGTACAACCCCAACAATGTGAGCGAGGAATCGGCCCCCGTCACCCTGACTCACGAACTCGAAACCGGCACCGCTCTGGCGGCCATGTTCGGCTTCGGCATCGATCCTGCGGTCGAGCCCTGCGCCTGGGGCCACCTCACATCGGGGGGCACGGTGGCCAACTATGAAGCACTCTGGAACTTTCGCGCGGTCAAGTTCTACGGGATTGCGCTGCGCGAAGGAGTCAGAAGGGCGGAGATCGCGACCGGAGCCGTGGGACCGGCCCGCAAGGAGCTGGCCGACTATGAAAGCTGGGAACTTCTGAACGCCACCATGGCCCAGATGATCGAGCTCAGGCGCGAGGTTGCACTGGCTGTGCGCACCCGCGACCCGGCCGCCTTTTCGCGACTTCGGCACGCTGTGCGCCACGAACGCATCGAAACGCTTGGCATTGCGGAGTTCTTTGCCCGGCACGCCGATGTCCGGCCCCCGGTCGTTTTGGTGCCTTCGTCGGCCCACTATTCATGGGAAAAGGGAATGAAGGTGTTGGGCCTGGGGACTGCACAGCTCCTTGGGGTGGCGGTCGATGACCATATGCGCCTTGATCCCGGCCACCTGAATGAACGCCTGGCCGCAGCCTTCGCCGAGCGCACTCCGGTGCTGGGCGTGGTCGGCGTATTGGGCACAACCGAGTTCGGCACAGTCGATCCGATCCATGAAATTATCGAGGCGCGGCGACGCTGGAATGAGCGCGGCGCCGATTTTTTTGTGCATGTCGATGCCGCCTGGGGTGGATATCTGGCCAGCGTCTTCCGGAAGACCGGGGGCGGCTTTCGGCCACGCGCAGAAATGCGCAGAGATTTCGATCAATTCCCTTCGCAGCTTGTCTATGACGCCTTTACCTCGGTGAGGCACGCCGATTCGGTGACAGTCGATCCGCACAAGCTTGGATTCGTTCCCTATGCAGCCGGCGCCTTTGTGGCCCGCAACCGCGAAGTGGTCGATTTCATTACCCAGCAGGCCGCCTATGTCTTCGATCTGGGCGATGTCGAGGGCGAGGTGCCGCGCGAACAGAAGCTGCGCAATCTGGGACAGTACATTCTGGAGGGGTCGAAATCCGGGGCGGCGGCCACGTCGGTGGCGGTGGCGCACGAGGTTCTGCCGCTGCACTGCGGGGGGCTGGGGCGCATTCTGAGGCAGACAATCCGCGCCTGCGAACACTTCTATCTCTCGGCCAGGGACGCCGCCGAGCGCATGGCGGACCGGGTTCGCCTGATCGTTCCCTTTGAACCCGATTCCAACCTGATCTGTCTGGCCATCAACCGCCGCAACAACCGCAGTCTGGCGCAGATGAACCGCTTTGCCCGCCGGGTTTTCGGCCATATGAAGGTGGACGCCGGCCGTCCGGTGCAGTTTGCGCGCTTTATCGGATCGTACACGTCTTTGCGCCGCGAGGGGGGCGACGACGGCCAGTGCGACCGGGTCCTGCGCGAGCTTGGCATCGATCCGCAGAGCTTCGTTGCCCAACCGGTCAATCCCGAAGAAGAGGCCGATCACATCTTCATTCTCAGGCATACCCTGATGAATCCCTTCCTCCTGGATGGCCCCGGCGAACGCACCTATATCGACATGTACTGGGATTTTCTGGAAGAGGCGATCAATGACGCGCTTTCGCAACTGCAGGGCAACGCGGGCACCCACTGAAGGTTTGGCCATTGCGCGCACCGGAGGCAGATGCAAAGCTCCGATGGAGTTTGGTGATTTTCGGGCAGCCCCCGTGCCGGTCAGCGCGGTGGTGGACGCTTCCCCAGGACGACCCGACCGCGCATCGCCACTCCGCGGGGGCCGATCGCTTCGACGATCTCCGCGCCGGATGCGCCGGGCGTGTGTGTCGCGTCGTCTTCGGTGTGGGCGGGATTCCTGTCGTTGCGGCCGCGCCCCATGTCGTCGGACGTGCCCCGTCCTACCAGCACAATCGGCTCGTCGGCCAGGAGCGGCACCAGCGCGCGGTAGCGAAATTGCACAACCGGATCTGAATATTGGCAACGGGCTGCATCCATCAGCAGGAGCGCGGTCAGCGGGCCATGCACAAGGAGGCCGGGGTAGCCTTCGCGTTTGGTAACGTAGGGATAGTCATAGTGAATGCGGTGACTGTTCCAGGTCAGCGCCGAAAATTGAAAGAGCGCAACCGTAGTGGGAACGAATTCCATCCTCCAGGGAGGCGGATTCGCTGCAAGCGGGAGTGGCTTTGCTTCGCCGCCGGAAACCTTACCGCTGCCGCCCCGCGCCGACCGGTCGCCCGCCTCGCGATAGACCACAACCTGGTCCTCCTCGATACAGAGGCGTCCGCCCTGATGCACCTCGTGCGCCACGGTGACAAAGACAAGGCGGCCGCTCTTCCCCTGCCGCTCCTGCACGGTTCGCACCCGCGAGCGCATCTCCGCCTCGGCACCGATGATGAGTGGCGATCGTTCATGCAGCGCACCCCCTGCCCACATGCGCCGGGGCAATCCCGTTGCGGGCATGAAGCCGCCCCGCGCCTCGTGGCCATCGACGTCGAGTTGCGCCAGGCGAAAGACGGTGCGAAAGTAGAGCCAGTGCCAGCCCAGCGGCAGAGCGTCGCCCTCGGAGAGCTCCTTGGGATCGTGATTCAGGAGACCGAGCATGGCGCTTGCGGGCCAGAGGTCGATCCGGTCCTGCCGGATCCGCACCCGGTGCGCCCCCCCACCTCCCGGCTCCGATCCCGGCGCACTCTGCCTGCGCCCATTCACGGCAAATCCACCTGCGCCCGATCGGCCCGGGCCAGTACCCGTCGCGCGACCTCGACCACCGGACGATCCACCATCGTTCCATCGAGCGACAGCGCCGCGCCCTCCGCCCGATCGTCGGCCTCGACAATGCAGCGCGCACGGCGGAGCTCTTCGGCCGAAGGGGCAAAGGCGCGGTGAATCGGTTCGATCTGTGCCGGGTGAATCGCAATTTTTCCCACAAATCCCAGCTTCCCGGCGCGCATGGCCTCTTCCTGTACGGAGACCGTCTTGTGCATGAATTGGGATGCGGGTTCTTCTATAGGCACAAGGTTGCGGATCTCCCTGCTGGGCATGTCGATTGCGGCCACTCCGGCGAGCGCCGCCGCATGAACCACCCGGCTGCGGGCATACAGAAGCGGCTCCCACTCCGGTTCGGCGCCCAACTCCACGGCAAGATCAAATCCCCCGAAGACCAGGGCGACCACACCCGGCGTCGCAGTCGCAATCCGGGACGCATTCGCCAGCCCTGCCACCGTCTCGACAAGTGGAAAGAGAGGCGCGCCGCACGCATGATCGGCCACCCTTTGCAGATCGGACGCCCTGCGCAGCTTCGGAATCATCAGGGCAACCGGAGCGCAGACATGGTCACCCTTTGCATCTTCGGCGATTGTGGTCAACATCGCCAGATCGCGCGCGCCCTCGTCGCTGCCGGGGTCGTTGATCCGAACCAGATGCAGCGGCCCGGTCGAACTTGCCCCGACGCTTCCTGCAGAGGCCGCTGTCGCGGCGGTCCGTCCATCCTCCACAGCCCCGTTCAGAAAGTGCGCCACGGCTTTGCGTGCATGAGCCTTGTGCCCGGTCCCCACCGCATCTTCCAGATCCAGGCACACCGCATCGGCTCCGGCGGCCAGCGCCTTGTCGAAGCGATCCGGACGGTCGCCCGGCACGAAGAGAATGGAGCGGGGAATCATCGCTGCCGACATGCGAATTTGTGCACGGGAACGGAGTTGTACATTGTCTTCTGTCACCATCAGAACGACCTTGGCATCCCCAGCACATGCGTCGCCACATGGCTGAGAATCAGGTTGTTGGCCACCGGCGCCACCATGTACAGGCGCGCCTCGCGGAACTTGCGCTCAATGCCGTACTCGGTCGCCAATCCCCAGCCGCCGAAGGTGTCCATGGCCACATTGGCCGCCTTCCATGCCGCCCGCGAAGCCAGATACTTGGCCATGTTGGGGTCCTCGCCGCGAATCTCGTCCCTGTCGTAGGCACAGGCTGCCCGGTTGCGCATGGCGGCTGCGGCCCGGATCTCCATGTAGGCGTCGGCGATCGGAAATTGAATCCCCTGATTGGCGCCGATCTCGCGGCCGAAGACCTTGCGGGCGCTTGCATAGTCCGATGCGCGGTCGATGAAGTAGAGGCCGTCGCCGATTGATTCGGAAGCCAGCAGAATGCGCTCGGCATTCATGCCCGCCATGATATACCCAAATCCCCGGCCTTCCTCGCCGATGCGGTGGGAGACGGGAATCTCGAGATTGTCAATATGCAGTTGGCAGCTCTCGTGGTTGATCATGGTGTCGATGGGCGCCACCCGGACCGCGGATCCCGCCTCACGCAGATCCACAAGGAAGACCGAGAGTCCGGCGGTGCGCTTCTCGAGCTCCTCCGGCGGAGTTGTGCGCGCCAGAAGGATCATCAGATCGGACTGACGAACCCGCGAGATAAAGACCTTCTGCCCATTGACGATATAGCGATCGCCGGTGCGCCGGGCAAAGGTGCGGATTCGGGTCGTGTCGGAGCCGGCATCGGGCTCGGTTACGGCAAAGGCCTGCAGACGCAGTTCGCCCGCAGCGATCCCGGGCAGAAATGTGCGCTTCTGCAGCTCGGAGCCATGTCGCAGGAGCGTTCCCATTGTGTACATCTGGGCGTGACACGCCCCCGCGTTGGCCCCCGAACGGTTGATCTCCTCTAGAATCAAGGCCGCCTCCTGCATGCCCAGCCCCATTCCGCCATACTCCTCGGGAATCAGAGCCGCCAGATACCCCGCCTCGGTCAGCGCATCGACAAATTCGCGCGGATAGGCGCGCGCGCGGTCGGCGTCCTGCCAGTAGTCGTTGCCAAAGTCGGCGCAGAGGGCGCGCACGGCAGAGCGAAGCTGTTCGGGGGGAATGTTCATGAATGGGGGGACCGGTTCTCGTCGGCCGGGGGAGAGCGGTTCAACGCGAACGCGCGCAGTCGCCATCCGTCGCGTCGCAGGAGCGGGTCGCCGCGCAGACGGGCAGTACGATCTCTCCGCTCACGGGCAAGCTCGCCCTGGATGTTGCCGAGAAAGGGGCGAATCGGGGTCATGGGGCGAGGGCGGGGGCCGTGGCGGCGGTTGGGAGAGCTCCGATCATGGTGAATGATGATGGGAAGAGGGGCATCCGGGGTCGGGCAGAACCGGCAGCGCTGGCGGCGCATTCAGCCGACGAAATCAATCCAAATCGACCCCTGCCGGCAAGGTGGGGGGAGCCGCAAAAGAGCTCCGGATTATCATTTCGCTGGCATTTGGAATGCATTTTGACTATATTTTGCTGTCATTCCGCTTTCATTTCAGATCCGAGAGGTCGTTTATGGGGGTTCTGACCATTCGCAATGTAGACGATCGCGTCATCGCCGGTCTCAAGGCGCGAGCGCGAGCCAATCACCGTTCCCTGGAAGGCGAACTGCGCCACCTGCTCAGTCGCTGCGCCGATCCCGGCCCGGATCTGGGCATGATGCGCGAACGAATCCGCATGGCGACCGCTGATCGGGGTGGGGTGGCGTTCGACCGCAGATCCAGGGAGTCTGCCGATTCCGACCCGTCGCCGGACTCAGGGGCGGAGGCCGGGTGCGTCACCTGGCTGGGGTCGATGAGAGATTCCGGCGAGATCATCGGCGACATCGTGTCTCCGGCCGCAGACGCCGCAGAGTGGGAAGCCCTGCAGGAGCCCCCCCGTGAATAGAGAGCGAACGGCATTCGGGCGGCGCTGCACCCGCACCGGGCCAGGCGACCTCCCCGCACCCGCGCACATCCGCTCATGACTCTACTTCTCGACACCCACGTCTGGCTGTGGAGCCTGCTCCGGCCGGAGCGACTTTCGGAGGAAGCGACGTGCGCGTTGAACGATTCGGCAAACACCCTGGCGCTATCGCCAATCAGCCTGTGGGAGACTCTGGTGCTGGCCGAAGGGGGGCGCGTCCTTCTGCACCCCGATCCATGGAGCTGGGTCCGCACTTCTCTGCGCATCCGCCCCCTGCGCCAGATGCCGCTGACGTTCGAGATCGCGCTTGCCAGCCGCACCATCCGCATCGACGGCAACGACCCGGCAGACCGATTCCTTGCCGCCACAGCCGTGGTCCATGATCTCACCCTCCTGACCGCCGACACGTCCCTGCTGCGCTCTCCCGATATCAGGACGGTTGCGGCCAGTTAAGAGAGCTGCCACCCACCCGCGCACAGCCACCACACGCACCGCCGGGCCGGGATCGCTGACAGGATTCCGGCCCGGTCGGCGGCGACATCGTATTCCCCGGCCACAGACGCCGCAACATGGCGCGGCCCGGGAGACGCCCTGCCCTCGGCGCTCGCCGGGATGCCGATCATTCCAGATAAATCGGGACCCCCTCGCGGCAAGGGCAGGGCAGAGAGACGGCTCCTCAGTCGTCCAGAAGCTCCTCGATGCGCATCACGATGTCGTGGAAGTGTACGCGCGTGGCGCGGTGCGCGGTTTCCTCGGCGGCGGTGGCAAGTTCGTCCTGCAGGGTGGCGAGCTGGTCCCGCAGGAATGGCCCCACATCCGATTGCATGGCCTCTTCGTCCTCCATCAGCTCTTCGACGCGCATAAGCCAGGCCCGTTGCAGGTTGCGGCGGTAGGCGTCGGTGACGCGGCCCGAGGTTGCCTCCGTCCAGACTCCGGCGCGCAGATCGTCGAGCATGTCGCCCAGCGCGTAGGCGTCCGATCCGTGGAAGGTCTCCTGTTCGACCAGCCGCTTCATGCGGTTCACGTTGAGCACCTGATTGAGCGCCTGGGATTGGCGGGCACGCACAAGCTCGACCGCGCCCGTTCCCTGGAAACGGTCCAGAATATCGGCTTCGATGAGCCACTCGGGGGTTGCGAAAACCTGCCGATTCAGATATTCCATGGCGCGTTGCTGACGATCGCGTTCGACCATCTCCCAGGGCACGCCCTCCTGGCCCTGGCGCTTGCGCGTATGCACAACGCCCCCGATGTTTGTCACAACATGCCCGGTGTAGCGGCCCCACTGTGCCACAACGTTATTGTACAATTCCTCGAGTTGTGAATAATCCTCGCCCTCCTGGTAGCTCCAGTCGGTCAGGTTGTCCACAATGCGCTTGAGATTTTCGATGCCGTAGTCCGAGGCGCGCATGGCGTCGTCGCCGATGGCTTCGGTGAGCGCGGTCGGGTCGGAGCCGGTTGGGCTGGAGAAGCGGTAGATCGGATCTTCCTGCGTCCGGGCCACCATCTCGTGCAGCTCGTCACGCTCGGTGTAGCGGTCGGTGCCCGCATAGTGCCGGTATCCCCACTCGACCGAAAAGACGTCGTACGGACCCACAACCGGCAGGAAGCAGGTGTCGTCGCCGGGTTGTGCCACATAGTTGAAGCGCGCGTAGTCCATGATCGATGGCGAAACGCCCATCTCGCAGACAAAGCGGGTGCGCAGTTGATCGACCGTGTAGTAGGCAGACGACTGCATGTTGTGCGGCAATCCGATTGTGTGTCCCACTTCGTGTGCAGAGACAAAGCGAATCAGTTCGCCCATCACCTCGTCGTCGAAGCTGATTCCGCGAGCCTGTTCATTGGCCGCCGCAGTCTGAATGAAGAACCAGTTGCGCAACAGATTCATGACATTGTGATACCACTGGATATCGCTTTCCAGGATTTCGCCGGTGCGCGGATCGTGTACATGCGGACCCGAGGCATTCTGAATGGGCGACGCCAGATAGCGAATCACCGAATAGCGCGCATCTTCGGGGTGCCAGTCGGGGTCGTCGGTGGGGGCGTCGGCTGCAATGATTGCATTGCTGAAGCCGGCCTGCTCGAATGCGACCTGCCAGTCCTCGACCCCCTGCTTAAGATAGGGCGCCCACTTGGGCGGGGTCGCGGGATCAATGTAATAGACGATCGGCTTGACGGGATCGACCAGCTCGCCGCGCGCATAGGCCTCGGGGTCGCTCGGCTCCAGACGCCAGCGCGTGACAAAGCATTCGGTCATAGCCCGCTGGGCATCGAGGCCATAGTCGATCCGGCTGGTGCTGAAGTAGCCGACGCGCTCGTCGCAGAGGCGGGGCTCCATCGGGTCGTCGGGGAGGAGCAGCATCGAGTGATGCATCTCCATGGAGAGGGTATTGGACTGACCGTTCGAGGGGGCGTCGGTGGCATCGTAGGTCAGCACCCGGCGCACCTCGATATTGGTGGGGAAGGCGCTTGCGCGCACAATGTAGGTGCGGTCGCCATCGACCCGGCGCACTCCGTAGGCCGTCCGGAGAAACTTCTGCAATCCCAGCAGGGTGATGTCCGATGTGAAGAGATCGGTCACCTCGATGACAACTGCGGTTGAATCGTCATTCATCACCTCGACATCGAAGGCCGCAACAATTGGCTCGAAGTTGGAGTTGCGCACCGCGCCCGCAATCGCCGTGGAGTCGTCTGCAAAGTTCTGATAGCCGACCAGCCGCAGCAGAATGCGCTCGCCATTGCGCTCCCAGCGCACCGTGGAGGTGTTGACCTTGGAGCCGCCGTACCCGGCCCCGTCGGGTGTGCGCGCCACCCGGGTCAGGAGCAGCATCTCGCGATCGATCATGTCGAGGGGAATCTCGTAGAAGAGATCGCCGTCGATCATGTGGGTGTCGAAGAGGCCCCGCGAGGTGATCGCGTCTTCGGAAATGACGTCGCTGTAGGCGCGGGTTTCTTCCTCGTCTTCGTCGGGAGCGCCCTCTTCCTCCTGGGCGGCCAGCGGCGCCGGGACCGGAGCAAGGGGCAGAGAAACGAAGCCCGGTGCAAAGAGAAGAACCAGTGCAAAGAGAAGAAGGGCGAGGAAGCTCGGGGTCGTGCCGCGCATGATGGATCCTTCCATTGGCAGGGCGAGGGTTGGCAGGGGCGAAGATGCAGGGTCAATCGGGCCGGGGTCTCGGGAGCGGGCGCTGCCGGATGGTCCCCGAGCCGGGAGGATGCGGTCTGTATTACGAAAAATACGATACCAAGGATGCAATCCAGTATAATGCGGAGTGCGGAGCCGGGGCCAGAACCGAGGCGAATCCGGCTGCGCCTTTGCCTCCATCGCCGTCCGGGGGCGACATTGCCAATCGACCACCCGGTGGAGCTGCACCGCGCACCGCGCCTGCGGACTGCTCCCGGGATTTGCACAACCGCCTTTCCCCCGGTCCCCCAAACGATTCCCCCGTACAGAGCCCGCCGTGGAGCCCCACCCCCTGCATTCGCACTCCCGGAACACTCGCTACCGAGCCGCCCGGCCAACGCTGCACCCCCCGTTCCTGCCCGCTGCCACCGCCGCGATTCTGGCCGGCCTCCTTGGGGCTGCGTGCGGCGATGGCCAGACCGACCCCGACTCGCCCTCACCCGACCAGCCTGCCGCGCTCGTCATCCATTCGGGCGACGGTCAGCGGGCGCGGGCCGGAACCGAGGCCGACGAAGCTGTGCGCGTGCGCGTCACCGGGCGCACCGGAGCCGGGCTCGAGGGCATCGCGGTCACCTTTGCGGTCACGCGCGGCGGCGGCTCCATTCCAGCGGCCACCGCAGTCAGCGACGCCAATGGCATTGCCTCGCCGGGACGCTGGCGGCTGGGAGCTGCGGGGCCACAGGAGCTGCGGGCCTCTTTGCCCGGGCTGGATCCGGTCCTCTTTCGGGCGACTGCGGTGGGCGCCCCCGCCAGTCTGGCCTTTGTGGCGGGCGATGGCCAGGAGGGACGGGTGGGCGAGGCGGTGGCGGTGCCGCCCGAGGTTTGGGTCACCGAAGCGGACGGTGCGCCGGCGTGGGGGGTGCGGGTCTTCTTCGAGACCACCGGGGGGGCGACGGTCGAGCGCGCCGAGGCCCTGACCGATGCGGAGGGCCGCGCCGGACCGGGGGCATGGACTCTGGGCACGGCAACCGGATCCTACACCCTCACGGCCCGCGTCGAGGAAGAGGGAGTGCGCGGCAATCCCGGCCGGGTTGAGGCCGTGGCCCTGCCCGGTCCCGCCGCGCGGATCGTTGCGATCGAAGGCGAAGGGCAGGAAACCGAGGTCACCCTTCCGGTTCCGGTTTCTCCGCAGATCCAGCTCCAGGACAGCTACGAAAACCCGATCCCCAATCTCCGGATTGCCTTCAGCGCCTCGGGCGACAGTCAGGTCATTCCCTCTGTGCGCGCCACCGACAGCCTGGGGCTGGCCCGCGTCGATCGCTGGGTGCTGGGAACCACCGCAGGGGTCACCTACCGGCTGACCGTACGCCTTGCCAACGACGGCGGCGGTGTCGCCCCGGTCGAAGTGGCCATTGCCGCCCGCGCCCAGGAGGCCGATTACGACATTGAGATTGTGCACGTCGCCTCTTCGCTTCTGACTGAGGCCGAGCGCGCCATCTTCGATCGGGCCAGAGCGTTCTGGGAGAGCGCAATCCGGGGCGATCAGGCGTGGAGCACGCTGCGCAAGCCAAGTCTGGAACGCTGCTTTCGGCGCAACAACCTCGACGACGCAATTCCCGATGAACGCATTGCCGACGATCTTGTCATCTATGCCACAATCCGCGAAATCGACGGTCCCGGCGGAGTTTTGGCCGGCGCGGGGCCCTGCCTGATTCGCGAAAGCAACTCGCTTCCGGTTGCGGGCGTCATGGTCTTCGACCGCAGCGACACCGGCAATCGCGAAAGCTTCGAGGGCACCGTTCTGCACGAGATGGCGCATGTCATCGGCTTCGGCACCCTCTGGACCCACCTCGAGCTGCTGGATGATTCGGCCTCCTTCGGCCGCAGCGCCAACACCCACTTCCGGGGCGCCGCAGCCGAGCGCGCCTTTGCCGAGATCGGAGGTGAGCGCTATCCCGGCAGCACCCTGGTTCCTGTGCAAAATCTGGGCGGACCCGGGGTGTGGAATGGTCACTGGCGCGAACTTGTCTTCTACAACGAGCTCATGACGCCCTTCCCCGATCGCGGGCGAAATCCGGTCAGCATTGTGACGCTGGCGTCGTTTGTCGATATAGGATATGAGGGCGTCGATCCGGGCGTGGCAGACGACTATGCAATCCCGTTCGCAGGAGCCGGCGCGGGACGAATCGTCGCGGGCGCAGGCGCCGAGCGACTGACCCCGCACCCCGCACACGGCCACGAGCTTCTCTACGAACCCTTCGCCGTCATCGACCGGGAGGGACGGATTGTGCGGCGCGTGCCGGGCGCTCATCCACCAGGGCCGGCGCATCGGAGGGGATCGTTCCGGCGCTGACCACCTCGACCGAGGCCCGCACCCGGATCGCCTCGCGGAGCCGCGCTTCGAGCCGGGCCTCCACCTCGGCCCGCCCCTCTTTGCCTGCAATCCGGCCGCCCTCTTCGGCGAGCTCGACCGTCACCGCCAACTGGTCGCGCCCCTCTGCGCCTGTGCGCACGACCGCCCGGTAGCGCCCCACCCCCACTGCGCCCCCCAGCGCGGCCGCCAGCTCGCGCGGATGCACGAACATGCCCCGCACCTTCACCCCCTCGCCGACCCGGCCCAGGAAGCCGGCCAGACGCGGCCCCGCGCGACCGGATGGACACGGTTCCCATATCCACGCCGAGAGATCGCCGGTGCCGAAGCGAACCAGGGGATAGACCTCGTTGGGGCTCGTCACCACCACCTCTCCGGCCTCGCCCTCGGTCGCGGGGCGGTTCTCGCCCGGCGCCACAAGCTCGATCACGACCCCAGGGGCGACATGCCAGCCATTCTTCTCGGAGCATTCGTAGCCCAGAGTGCCGCAATCGGCGGTTCCGTACGACTGGTAGAGATCGATTCCGAAGTCGCTCTGCAGTCGTGCCCGGAGCGGCGGTGGGAGGGGCGCCCCGGTTACCAGCGCGCGCCTGAAGGGAAGCTCCAGAGCTCCGCGGGGATCTCTGCCGGGGTCGCGGGCGCGCTCGAGCATGGCCAGCAGAAATTGCGGCGTTCCGGCATATCCGGTGGCGCCGGTCGCGCGTGCCAGCTCAATCTGGGTGGCGGTGTTGCCGACTCCGCCCGGAATCACCGTGCATCCGACCGCCCGAAAGCCCGCATCGAGCATCTGTCCGCCGGGGGTGAGATGATAGGAGAAGGTGTTGAGCACCACCTCGCCGGGCTGGAATCCGGCTGCGCGCACGGCAGGAGCCAGACGCCAGAAGTCGTCGCTGTCGCCCTCGGGATCATGGATCGGGCCGGGCGAACGATAGATGCGGCGGAGCGACGCGACCGGAACCGCCAACATGCCGCCAAAGGGGGGATTGGCTGCCTGCAGCGCGGGCAAATCGTCCTTGGAGAGAGGGGGAATGCGTGCCAGATCGGCCACCCCCCGCACATCCCCGGGTTCGACCCCGGCGCGGCTCAGCCGGCTGCGGATCTCGTCGCTGTGCGCAGCCCCGAAGGCGACCGCCTGCACCGCCAGCCGATCCTGGGCGGTCTTCCACTCGGCATGAGGGTCGTGGGTCATGGGGTCATCACTCTAATATAGGGAAAAGTGCGTTGAATTGCAAAGCGACCGGCTACGACAGCCACCGCTTCCGTCGCCGGTAATGCTTGACATTGCGGTAGGAGCGCCGCCCCCCCTCGCCCAGTCCCAGATAGAACTCGCGGACATCTTCGTTGTCGCGCAGCTCGGCGGCGCTGCCCTCCATGACCACCCGGCCCCCCTCCATGAGGTAGGCGAATTCGGCCGTGGCGAGCGCCAGACGCGCATTCTGCTCGACCAGAAGAATGGTGGTTCCCTCTTCGCGGTTGATGCGCCGGATGATGGCAAAGATCTTCTCGACCAGGATCGGAGCCAGCCCCAGCGAGGGTTCGTCAAGGAGCATCATGCGGGGTGCGGCCATCAGCGCGCGGCCCAGCGCCAGCATCTGCTGCTCGCCCCCGGAGAGGTGACCTGCCTGCTGGCGGCGGCGTTCGGCCAGAACCGGAAAGTAGTCGAAGACGCGCTCCAGATCGGCCTCGGCGGCCCGGCGGTTGCGGCGCGTATAGGCTCCGGCGACGAGGTTTTCGCGCACGGTCAGGTGCTCGAAGACGCGGCGGCCCTCGAGAACCTGGAAGATCCCCCTCTCGACGATTCCGTGGGCCGGGGTTCCCTGGATCTCCTCGCCCGCGAAGACGATGGTGCCATCGGTGACGGCGCCGTCTTCGATCTGCAGAAGTCCCGAGATCGCCTTCAGGGTGGTGGTCTTGCCAGCGCCATTGGCTCCGAGCAGCGCCACGATCGATCCCTCTGCCACTTCGAGCGAGAGTCCGCGCAGAACCAGGATTACGTCGTCGTAGAGAACCTCGATGTTGTTGAGGCAGAGGAGCGGTTCGGGGGCGTTTGCGGTCGTTGTGGCGCCGGCAGCGCCCGGATTTCCGGACAAGGTGGTCATGCGCAGGGAGAGCGGCTTCCGCTCAGGACGAGCCCGGCGCCTGAATGAACTCCGTCAGGGGTTGCCACGATCCCTCCTCGACCCGGTAGATGCGCAGGCCCTTCGACCCCAGGTGGTCGTCGGGGGTAAAGGTGATTGGCACCGTGACGCCTCCCATGTCGAAATCGGCGAAGCTCTCCAGGCTGGCCCTGATCCGGGTGCCGGTCAGCTCGTCGCCCGCCACCAGAACGCGGCGCATGGCCTCGGCGAAGACCGCAAAGGTCCACCACCCCTGGGTATAGGCGTTGGTCCGCCCCTCGATCGATTCGCCCCTGGCGGCCAAATAGTCGCGAATGAGGCGGGTTCCGGGTACATCGGCGGTCAGCGGCGCATAGGGCATGGTTCCCATGACGCCCTCGGCCGCCTCGTTCGCAAGCTCGACCAACTGGGCATTGGCGCACCAATTGAGACAGATAAAGGTCGCCTCCAGACCCAGGTTGCGTGCATTCTGCAGAGCCAGGGCGGCCGGGCCGGAGGTGTTCTGGAGGACGACGTAGCGGGCGCCGCTCTGGCGGACACGCGCAAATTCGGCGGTGAAATCGACGGCGCCGCGCGGCATGGGGTGGAGCGAGAGATCAATGCCCCGGGCTTCGGCGAAGGCCTGGCCTCCATGGCGCGCCGGCGAAAGACCGAAGGGGCTGGCGTTGTGCATCAGGGCAACGGCGGGAGGACCGCCACCCGGATTGTTGCGGGCGTGGTCGCTCTGAATCCAATCGAGGGCAATGCGAAGCTGATCGCTGTAGCTGGTTGCCACAAGGAAGTTGTAGGGAGCCTCGGCGGGATTGCCGAGCATGTGCGAGAGCGAGGCCGAGCTGAAGGGAATTTCATCTTCGGCGACGCGCAGTTGCAGCGCCTCGGTATCGCCGGTTCCCCAGCCCATGAAGATGACCGCGCCCTCGTTGACGAACTGTCCGTAGAGCTGCTCGGCGCGATCGACCTGGTAGGCGTAGTCCTGGTAGATGAGCTCGAGCGGCCGTCCCTCGATTCCGCCCTGTTCATTGGTCCAGGCGGCGAAGTCGCGAATGCCGTCGGCGTAGTCGGTGCCCACATCGGCGGTCGGGCCGGTCAGATCGAAAATTGCGCCCACCCTGATCGGGGCATCGGGGGCGTCGGCGGCCATCTCGGAGCCGTCTCCGCAGGCTGTGGCCAATATGGCGGCGATCAGGGCGGCGGCGGTGCCGGGGAGGGGATGGTTCATTGGGGTGGTCTTCCTGGCGGGGATTGCAGGACTGGCCTTGCAGGATTGAGGTCTTTGCAGGGTGGGGACCGCAGGCGCAATCCGTCAAGGGAGCGACTTCGCATACAGCGGGCAGAGCCTATGCCGCCGATGGACCGTGGTGCGCCGCCACTACCCCTTCCGATAGGCAAAGGGCCATACATGAAAATAATCCTTCACATTGATCCACAGCCTGGAGAGGCCGCGCGGCTCAAAGATCAGAAACACGATAATCACAATTCCGAAGACGGCGTGCTGTATATGGGGAAGGAGTCCCGCCACCTGCGGCGCGGTTTCCTGTATGGCGCGCCCGGCATTGTTGATGAATGCGGGTAGAAGGGTAATGAGGGCCGCGCCCATGAAGGAGCCGCGCACCGAACCCAGGCCCCCGACAATAATCATGGCCAGATAGGCAACGCTGGTCTCGAGGGTGAAGCGTTCCCAACTCACAATATTGCGATAGAAGGCGAGCATGGCGCCACACAACCCCACCAGGAAGGACGAAGTGGCGAAGGCCAGCAGCTTGGTGCGCGCCACATTGACGCCGATCACGCTGGCCGCAATATCCTGATCGCGCACCGCAACGAATGCGCGTCCCATACGGGTGCGAAAGAGGTTGGCCGCGAAGAGCGCCGTTCCCGCCGCCAGGGCCGCGCCGATCCAGTAGAAGGCAAAGGGGCTGTTCAGGCGTGCGCCGAAGAGGCGGGGCGAGGCCAGAACCAGCGCTTCGGTGCCGCCGGTCAGCCAGCTCCAGTGCGTCATCAGCCATTCGACAATTTCCTGTGCGGCCAGCGTTGCAATGGCAAGGTACAATCCCTTGAGGCGCAGAGAGGGCAGCCCAAAGAAGGCACCCGCCGCCGCCGCAATGCAGCAGGCCAGAGGAATGGCAACGGGCCAGGGAAGGTCCGCGCGCAGAACGAGAAGTCCCGTGCCGTAGGCGCCGATGGCCATGAAGGCGCCCTGTCCGAGCGAGATCTGGCCGGTGTAGCCCACCAAAATGTTGAGGCCGAGGGCGCCGATTGTGGCGATGGCCACCTGATTTCCCAGATCGAGCCAGTAGCTGTTGGCCAGGAAGGGATAGACGACAATCGCAGCCGCGAGGAGGGCCAGGCGAACTTTCTGGGCCGGGCGGGGGCGAAGCGCCATCCCGGTGTCGTAGCGGGTGTGGAAGATGCCGCATTCGTAGCTCATACGCGCTCGATGACCTCCTTCCCGAAGAGGCCGTAGGGGCGAATCATCAGCACAAGCACAAGCACAACATAGGGAACGACCAGATTGAGCCCGTAGCCGAGATAGCTCCCGGCATAAGCCTCGAGCAGACCGATGATTGCGCCTCCGACGATCGCTCCCGGAATCGAGTCCAATCCCCCGAGAATGACCACCGGAAAGACGCGCAGACCGATCTGGGCCACATTGGGCGTGACCCCGACGATGTTGCCCAGCATGACGCCGCCGATCGCGGCCGAGGCCGCCGCCAGTCCCCACGCCACCGCCAGAACGCGCGGAACGCTGATCCCCATGCTCAGTGCGGCCTGCTGGTCGTCGGCGATGGCGCGCATGGCGATTCCATCGCGGGCATGGCGAAAGAAGAGCCCCAGCGTGGCCAGAACCACGAGCGCAAGGGGAATCGAGAGGAGGCGGTCGGCCGCAAGAACCGCCGAACCGATCGCAATCGTGCCTTCGGGAAGGAAGGAATCGAAGGAGCGCGGCGCCGGGCCCCAGATTGCATTCACAATGCTGCGCAAAATCGAGGAGAGGCCAATCGTGACCATGATCATCGAGATGACGGGCTCGCCGATCAGGGGGCGCAGCACAAGTCGTTCGATCGCCAGTGCCACCGCAACCGCCAGGAGGATTGTGACGGCCACGCCGATGCTCCAGGGAAGCCCGGTTTGCGCCACCGCGAAGAAGATCAGGTAGGTGCCGAGGAGGAGCAGATCGCCCTGGGCAAAGTTGATGACGTCGCTGGCCTTGTAGATGACCACAAATCCGGCCGCCGCCAGCGCATAGATCATTCCGGTGCTCAACCCCGAAAGGGTCAGTTGCAGAAAGTCGGCCATGGCGGGGTCAGCTCGTCATTTGCTCGATGCGAAGATCGTGCGTCACCTCGGCGCTGCGCCCATCCTGATAGGTGATGTCGGTCGTGACGGTGACCGATTCGCCCTCGCCCTGCAGCGCCGCGACAATTTCGCGAAAGCGATCGGCGATGTGCCTGCGCCGGATCTTGCGGGTGCGGGTCAGCTCGGCGTCGTCGGCGTGCAGCTCCTTGTGCAGAAGGACGAAACGGCAGATGCGGGCTGCCTGGGGAAGCGTTTCATTCACCGATTTCACATGGGTGCGAACAAGGCAGTAAACTTCGGGGCGGCGGGCCAGATCGGTCAACGTTGTGTAGCCGATTTTGTGCTCTTCGGCCCACTGTCCCGCATTTTCGGCGTCGATGGCGATCATGGCGGTCACGAAGGGAGCCCGATCGCCGCCAAAGACAACCGCTTCCTGGATATGGGGGCTGAATTTGAGTTTGTTTTCGACAAATTGAGGCGAAAAATTTGTGCCATCGGCAAGTTTCATCACATCGGCCAGCCGGTCGATGACAACAAGGTGGCCGTCGGGTTCGAAGTATCCGGCGTCGCCCGAGTGCAGCCAGCCGCCCGCAAGCGCTTCGCGCGTGGCTTCGGGATTGCGAAAATATCCCTGGAAGACGGCGGGTCCGCGACAGAGAATTTCGCCCTCGTCCGAGATGCGGATTTCGGTGCGGGGAAAGGGTTTGCCGACTGTATGAAAGCGAATGTCGCCATCGCGATGCACAACCGAGATTCCCGAAACCTCGGTCTGGCCATAGAGCTGCTTGAGGTTGACCCCGATGGAGTGAAAGAAGCGGAAGACGTCGGGGCCGAGCGCGGCGCCGCCGGTATAGGCGCGACGGACGCGGCTGAGCCCGAGATGGTCGCGAATGTGGTGCAGAACGATCCAGTCGGCGAGGCGGTGGCGGATGCGGTGCCGGATTCGGGGACGCCGGCCATCTGCGGTTGCCCCGGCGCGCGCCTCGGCTTCGGCGGCCCCCTCGCGCAGAGCCCAGCGGTAGAGCCAGCCCTTCAGCGGTGTGGTATCGTGGGCCATGACCTGCACATCGGAGACCATCTTCTCCCAGATTCGCGGCGGCGACATCAGAAAGCCGGGGCCGATTTCGCGCATGTCGCTCTGCACGGTGGCGGTCTCTTCGGGGTAGTTGACGGTGAAGCCGGCGTAGAGCGCGCTGGCCACCCCGACCATCTGTTCGCCGATCCAGGCCAGCGGCAGAAAGGAGACGAACTCGTCGCCGGGCGCCATCGGATCGACTTCGCAGAGCTGCGCCGCCATTGCCACCAGATTGGCATGCGAAAGCATGGCCAGCCTGGGAACCGAGGTGGTGCCCGACGTTGTGCAGAGAAGCGCCGTGTCGCCGGGGTCGATTTCGCTCAGGCGCCGCATGAAGTCGTCGGGCGCTGCCCGGTGCGCCGCCTCGCCCAGGGCCTCGACCTCGGCGAAGGAGATCATTCCGGGGGCGCGGTAGTCATGCAGTCCGCGGGGGTCGTAATAGATGATTCGCTCCAGCCCGGGAAGCGCGTCCCGCACCTCGAGCACCTTGTCAACCTGTTCCTGGTCTTCGGCCACAATCACCCGGGGCTCGGCCACGCGCAACATCCGGACCAGCTCATCGGCAATGGAGTCCTGGTACAGGCCCAGCGGAAGCGCACCGATCGCCTGTGCGGCCAGCTCCGCAATCACCCACTCGGGGCGATTGTCGCCAATGATCGCAAGGCGATCCCCCCGGGCCACCCCCAGCCCGGCCACCCCCAGTGCAAAGCTCTGCACCCGTACCAGAAGCTGTTCCCAGGTCAGCTCCTGCCAGATCCCGAACTCCTTTTCGCGGAGCGCGGTGGCGTGTGGCGCAAGGGTGGCGCGGCGCACCAGCAATCCCGGAAGCGTGTTGCTCTCGCATGGGAGCGGGCCAGGCGACTTCGCATGCGGGCTGTACCCCTCTCCGCTCGGCGGTCGTTCCGTCGGCACCCCCTGTGTCCCCTGCATCTGTGCCTTTTCCTGCTGCGCCTCGGCATGATTCATTGAAGTACGCTGCCCTCTTTGGCGTCACCGTTGGTTGCGCGCCCCAGGTAGGCATCGATCACGGCAGCATTGCGGCGCACCTCGGCCGGCGTTCCCACCGCAATGCGGCGCCCGAAGTCGAGGACCGCCACCCGGCTGGCAATATCCATGATGATGTCGATATCGTGATCGATCACCAGCACCGTCACGCCCCGCTCCTCGTGCAGATCCAGGATAAAGCGGGCCATCGATTCCTTCTCTTCGGCATTCATCCCCGCGGTGGGTTCGTCGAGCAGAAGAAGGGTCGGCCCCAGGGTCAGAGCGCGCGCCATCTCCACCAGACGCTGTTCCCCGTAGGCCAATTGCCCGACCACGCGATTGCGAAGGGGCTCCAGCTTCATGAAATCGATCGTCTCCTCAACCTGCCGCCGCTGGGCGATCTCGCGCCGGCGCTGCCGCCCCAGATAGATGCCTCCGGCCACCACGCCGCCCCGCATATGTACATGCCGGCCCAGCATGAGGTTCTCCAGAACGGTCATGTGGCGAAAGAGCTCGATATTCTGAAAGGTACGGGCGACGCCCAGCGCGGCCAGATGGTGTGGCGCCAGGCGGTGGAGCGCGTGCCGCCGTCCATCGGAGCCGGTCAGAACAATTGTGCCCCTCTCCGGGCGGTAGAGACCCGAGATGCAGTTCAGAACACTGGTCTTGCCCGCGCCATTGGGACCGATGAGCGCGAGGAGTTCGCCGCGCCGAATCTCGAGGTCAAGGCCATCGAGGGCGGTGACGCCGCCGAAACGAAGGGTGAGGTCGCAGATTTCAAGCAGAGACGGAGGCAGGATCATGGGACTGTCGGCGGGGCCAGGGAGGGGGCCGCGCCTGCTCGGTACGCCAACTGTACGAATTGCCGGGGGGCTACCAAGCCGTCCCCTGCTTCCGCGATCCCGGAAGCCGTCTTCCACCCACCCACACCCCCTCGATCTCGCGCAAATTGCCGATCTCGCGGAATGGATCGGCGCGCAGCAGAATCAGGTCCGCCCGCCGTCCCTCCTGCAGAGTTCCGATGTCGTCCCGGCCCAGACAGGAAGCCGCCACCCCGGTCGCGGCGCGCAGAATCTGCTCGACCGAGAGGTCCGCGTTGGCCATCATCTGCATCTCCATATGCTCGAAGTAGCCCTGGAAGTGGCCCAGCGGCCCCGAATCCGTTCCCAGCGCAATCGGAATGCGCGCACTCGAGATCAGGGTAAGATTGGCCATCGCCACCTCGAGAGCACGGCCATAGGCTTCGGCCGCGCCCGACGCCCGGATCTGCGCCTGCCATGCCGGGGCGCTCAGCCGTTCGATCTGTGCCGAATCGACATCGCTGGTCAGGAAGGGGTCGTCGAAGAAGTCGGGGCGGCTGCCATAGGCAAATGTCGAGAGGTCGCGCGTCAGTGTAGGGACATAACAGACGCCGGTTTCGTGCATAAGTCCAACGAGTTCGTCATCGACCGGCAGGTCGCGAACGCTGTGGGCGATCATGCCGGTGCCCGCGCGCAGAAGCGCCTTGGCATCTCGCCGGTAGAAGATGTGCGAAGCCACCGGGAGTCCATGCTCGCGGGCGCGGTTGATCACGGCATGGTAGACCGCCGGGGACATCGGGGTGGTGGCACCCGGTTGTCGTCGACGCGGATCTTTACCCAATCGGGATGCAGCGGAGCGAGCCGGTCGATCTCAAGTGCGGCCTGTTCGGCTGTCGCGGGAGTCTGAATCGGTCCCGAAACCAGGAGGCGCGCATGACCGGGGGAATCGGTCCAGCTCCGGTCGCGGATGGCGAAGGCGGATGGGTGCTCGCCCCCCAGGCTGTTGACGGTCGTGATGCCGAAACGTGCATAGCGGCGAAGTTCGGCCAATACAAAGTCGCGGTAGCCGATCCCGCTCTCGGGCACCCACGTTGCGCCCACATGACCATGTGCATTGATGAGGCCCGGTACGATAAATCCGTCGGCGGCAACGATGAAGCGATCGGCGGCCCCGGGTCCTCTGCGCTCGATCCAGGCAGCGCGCAGTGCGGCCGGATCCGAATCCGCATCGACGGGGTTCACCGAGAGAATCCGCCCGCCCCCGATCTGCACGATTGCATTGGGAATCGGGGGCGCGCCGGTTCCGTCCCACAGGGTGGCGCCATGGATGACCATCTCCGCCGACGGATCGATCACCCGTCCCGCCCGGTCGCAGCCGCCGGTCGCCAGCAGAGCCGCCAGCGCGAGGAGGGTGGCCGCGCGACCGCCCATCTGCCGAAATCGCGTCACCGCACCGACTCCGCTCCCAGATAGAGCTTTGCGCCGCCGCGCCGGAACTCGCTCGCCTTTTCATCCATTCCCGCCTCGATCGCAGCCGCCGTGTCCAGCCCGCGTTCGCGCGCAAATTGACGCACTTCGTCGCTGATCTTCATCGAGCAGAACTTTGGTCCGCACATGGAGCAGAAGTGTGCCACCTTTGCCCCCTCGGCGGGCAGCGTCTCGTCGTGAAAGGAGCGCGCCGTGACCGGGTCCAGCGACAGATTGAATTGATCGTTCCAGCGAAAGGCGAAGCGCGCCCTGGAGATGGCGTCGTCGCGGCGTTGTGCAGTGGGGTGACCACGCGCCAGATCTGCTGCATGCGCCGCAATTTTATATGCAATGACCCCGGCCTTGACATCGTCGCGGTTGGGAAGTCCGAGGTGTTCCTTGGGGGTGACATAACAGAGCATGGCGGTTCCGTACCAGCCGATCATCGCTGCCCCGATTGCACTTGTAATGTGATCGTGGCCGGGGGCAATGTCGGTGGTCAGAGGCCCCAGGGTGTAGAAGGGCGCCTCGTCGCACCACTCAAGCTGCTTGTCCATGTTTTCCCTGATCTGATGCATGGGAACATGCCCGGGGCCCTCGTTCATGACCTGTACATCGTATTCCCACGCAATCCGGGTCAGCTCGCCCTGGGTGCGAAGTTCGGCGAATTGGGCCTCGTCGTTGGCGTCTGCAATCGATCCGGGGCGCAAGCCGTCGCCCAGCGAGAAGGAGACATCGTATTCGCGCATGATCTCGCAGAGTTCGCGGAAGTGGGTGTAGAGAAAGTTTTCGCGATGATGCGCCATGCACCACTTGGCCAGAATCGAGCCGCCGCGGCTGACAATTCCTGTAACCCGGTCGATCGTCAGCGGCACATAGCGCAGGAGCACTCCTGCATGGACGGTGAAGTAGTCCACCCCCTGCTCGCACTGTTCGACAATTGTGTCGCGGTAGATCTCCCAGGTGAGATCCTCGGGGGCACCACCGACCTTTTCCAGCGCCTGATAGATGGGCACGGTTCCGATCGGCACTGGCGAGTTGCGCAGAATCCACTCGCGGGTGGCGTGAATGTTGCGACCGGTCGAGAGATCCATCACGGTGTCGGCGCCCCAGAGCGTCGCCCAGCGCAACTTCTCGACCTCTTCATCGATCGACGACGTCACAATCGAATTACCGATATTGGCATTGATCTTCACCCGGAAGCCGCGCCCGATAATCATCGGTTCAAGCTCGGGGTGATTGATGTTGGCGGGAATGATGGCGCGCCCCCGCGCAACCTCGTCGCGCACGAATGTGGGGTCCAGCTCCTCGCGAATTGCAATGAACTCCATCTCGGGGGTAATCTCGCCACGGCGCGCATAGTGCATCTGCGTCACGGGACCGTTGCCGCGGCGGGTGGTACGGCGCAGGCGAGGAGGCAGCGCAAGGGGGTCGTCGTTGCGACCGGGGGTGAGGGGGGCGGAGCGACCGGTGACGCGAATGTCGCGCAGAGCGATCCAGGGTTCGCGGAGCGGGGGCAGTCCTTCGCGGACATCGTGGCCGGGCGGGCCGCTGGTGTCATAGACGCGGAGCGGTTCTTCGTCGCCGGAGAGGGAGATCTCGCGCATGGGGACGCGAATGTCGCCGGGTCCGTCCACGTGGACGCGGGTGGAGTTGGGGAAGGCGTCGCCATAGTCGGAACCGGCTGCAGAGTGCGCCGACGGCGATGAGGACGAAGCGTCGCCATTGCGGTGGCCTTCGGGGCCGGACGCAGATGAATTCGCCGAGGTGGCGGCCTGGGGCGTCGATCTGGTGTTCATTGTGGGTGCATCTCCCCCGCTCTCCGGCTCCCGGATCGTCGCCGCATGGCAGGGCTCCCGACCGCAGGCGCGAGACAACCCGCCGCAGCCGCGCTCCCTACGCCGGTATCAGCCGGATCAGGTGTCAAAGGGTTCGGTCTCAATCCCGCCCGGGAGGGTGAGTGGACACCGCCCCGAACCGGATGCCCCCGGCGACGCAGCCCGTAAGATAGCCCACATTCCGGCGGCCACAACAACACCCGCTGCCAGGCGCGCAGCAACGCGGCGTCAATGCCGCCTCCGTCAGAGAAGCCGACAGTCGCCCCCCATCGCACCCAGCCCGGCCCCGAGCAACGCCCGCTGGAAGCGCATCTGATCGCGCACCGGCATCGGCCGCACTCCCGCCGCCGCAGCCTCGGCGCGCACCTCGGCCTGCACCCGCTCCGCCCCCTCTGCACGATCCTCTGCCGCAACGAGGCGCGCCTCCCATGCGGCAATCCGCTCCCGCCAGCGCACAAACACCGGATCGGGGGGACCGGGTTCGCGCCCCACTCCGGGCAGGATAAAGAGCGGCATCTCGGTCACCAGGGTCAGCGTATCGCGACCGCTCAGCACCCGCACCGCCTCCATCGAGCTGGGACGAAAGCGCGCCGCCGTTGCCGGGGCGCCGAGCTTCAGAAAGTGGCGCCGCATTGCGCGCGAATCGGGGCGGCTGCAAAATCCCGGAGCCAGGCGGTGGAAGCCCTTCTCGCCCTGCCGTTCGGCATCGTGAAGGGTGTAGCCGGCCTCCGCAACCTCGCGGGAGAGCGCTGCGGCCGCCCCGGCAAAGCGAGGCCACCACGACCGCTCAATCAGGAAGTACGGGCCCGCGGCCACCCCCATTCCGTGCATGCTGAGGTGCAGGTCGTAGGGAGCCCCCCGCTGCCAGAAGCGCCACGCCGCCACATTTTCGGGGCGGGGCGGGGGCCCAGGGGATGAATCGGAGCCGTGTGCACCCGGCGTCTGGCGATCGGCCGCCTCCGCCCCGGCATCGTCGCGGGCTCGGGATGCATCGGTTGCGCCATGCGGGAACCCGAACTCGATGTCGTCGCCGGGAAGCTCGCGGCGCCGGTTGCGCAGCCAATCGACAAAGTCGTAGACCTCTGCGCCCGAACTCTGCCAGCGGGCGTTGGCCAGAGCGCCATCCGGGTTGATGTGCGGGAGCACGGTCCAGGTGGCGGCCGCGCGCAATGCCGCCCCGCAAGGAGCGGCCAGTTCGTGCAGAAAGCGCCGCAGGAAGCGGGGGCCGACCGGTTCGTCGGCGTGACAGCCACCCAGCAGACTGACCCGAAGTCGTCCCGTGCCGAGGCGCCAGGCGTGGATCGGACGGCCTGCGCGCGAATGGCCGATCAGCCGTCGCTCCGCCCTCAGTCGCTCTTGCGTCTGTGCATCTGCGGGGGGCGACACCGGGGCCGGGGAATCGGCGGACAGGGTCGCGAGCGCAAGCTTCCTACCCACTCGCAGCCGGAACGATGGCGTCCCGGTACTCGACCTCCATGCCGCACATCGTTCCCGTAAAGGTGCCGACCGGCGTGGGAGCAGTGCTGAGATCCAGCTCCAGATCCACCGCCAGCGACAGATCGATTGCGCAATCTCCCGCACGGTCGTCCAGCGCCCAGTTGACGGCGCCGGTCACCGATCCCTCGAGGTGAATGCCCGCGAAGGCGCCGATGATCGAGAGATCGGTGTGAGTCCGCACATTCCCATCGACCATGGTCATCTCAATGCCGTCGTGGACAAAGCCGCAGTCGTCGGGGGTGATATCAACATCCAGGATGATTTGCGCAGTGTCGCCGCGCCGGGACTCGCTGACGCCGAGGATGGCCGTGGCGTTTCCCCCGCGCGGGCAGGTCAGTACGACCTCGGTGGGCGAAATTTCCTCGGATGCAAGGGTGCTGTCCCGATAGATGGCCCCAATTCCGCGAAAGAGCGCTTCGGCTTCGACCTCGGTCAGGACGTTTTCGGGCTCGGCCGGGTTGTCATCTTCGCAGGCGACGACCGCGATCAGGGTCAGCGCCGCAGCAACGATCCACCGCCTCGGGCGAGAGCGATGCCGCACGCGCTCCCGGCAGAGTGTGTCTGTGCAGGGCGGGAAGGGTGTGAACATTGAATCAGGCTCCTTGAATTGTGACTCGGTCCGGCTTCGTCCCGGCTGTCCGGGAAGACCGCAGGCATGTGCCTGAATCGAAGCTAGCCAATATCTTGCATACGTCAAAGTGCCTGTGCCCTCCACCCGGACAGATCCCACGCCTTGGCCAGCTCCCCAGCGATTCAACTGACCCCTCGCGAGCGCGGCATCCTCGCCGGCGACCTCGGCCCGGCTTCCCGGCTGGCGCTTCGCCTGGTGGTCCGCATGGCCACAATTCTCGAGGCCCGCGACCTTGTTCCGATCACCTCCTCGCATATCGATGGCTGCCTCTACCACGGCGACGGCGGCGTGGAGTTCGCGGAGCGGCTCGTTGCGCTGGGCGGCAGGGTCCGCGTTCCGACCACCCTCAATGTAGGCGCGCTCGATCTTCTCAATCCCTCGCGGGTGCGCGCCTCCGACCATCGCCGCCAGATGGCGCTGCGACTGATGCGGGCCTACGAAGAGCTCGGTTGCGCTCCGACCTGGACCTGTGCGCCCTATCAGGCCGGGCACCGTCCCGCGCCGGGCGAAGATGTGGCCTGGGGCGAGAGCAATGCAGTAGCCTTTGCCAACTCGGTGCTGGGTGCGCGCACCAACCGCTACGGCGACTTCATGGATATATGTTGTGCTCTTGCGGGGCGGGCGCCGCGCGCGGGATTGCACCTGAGCGAGGAGCGTCGTGCAACGGTTGTTGTCGATACCTCGGCGGTCGCCACCGAGCTCAAGACGCGCGATGTCTTCTACCCGGTTCTGGGAAGCTGGCTGGGGGCGACTGTCGGAGAGCGGGTGGCCGTAGTGACCGGACTTCCGGCAACAACAAGCGAAGATCAGCTCAAGGCAATGGGAGCCGCAGCCGCCTCATCGGGTTCGGTCGGGATCTTTCATGTCGAGGGCGTCACTCCCGAGGCTCCGGACCTGGACACCGCGCTTGGGCAGAGGACGCCGCAGCAGGAAATTGCGCTGACGCCCCGGGATCTGCGCCATGCGCGCGACCGGCTCAGCACCACCGACGCCGAACGCATCGATGCAGTTGCAGTCGGCAGTCCCCACTTTTCATTGCATGAATTTGCACAACTTATCCTTCTCTTGGAGAAATACCAGATCCACGCTCCCCTTGCGGTGCCCCTGTACATCTGCACCGGCCGCTCCGAGTACCGGCAGCTCGAATCTGCCGGACAATTGCGTCCCCTTGAAGAGGCCGGCGCCCGGATTGTGGTCGATACATGCGTTGTGGTGACCCCGATTTTGCCGCCAGCGGGGGGTGTCCTGATGACCAACTCCGGAAAATTCGCACACTATACACCGGCCAATACCGGGTATGATGTGGTCTATGGAAGTCTGGAGGATTGCGTGCGCTCGGCGGCGCGGGGATGTGTCGTGCGCGAGGAAGAGCTGTGGAGCTAAGGGGAAAAGTGATTCATCCCGGGCGCGGCCGGGGCAGAATCCTTGCTCTGGCGCGTCCCTTAAGCCTTTGGGGTGGCGTCGATCCCGAAAGGGGTACGATCACCGATCCGCGACATCCGCAGCACGGGATCGGACTCGCAGGGCAACTGCTGGTCATGGTTCGCGCCATCGGGTCGAGTTCATCGAGTGCGATCATGCTCGAACTTCTGCGCAACCGCGTGGCCCCGGCGGGAATTGTGACAGGACGGCCCGATGCAATCCTGGTGCTGGGGGTGCTGGTTGCCGGAGAGCTTGGCTACAATACAATTCCGGTTGTACAACTGGAACCCGCGCTGCTGCGTCGCCTGACAGAGGCGCATCGACAACGCGCATCGATTGCGAACGAAATTATTCGCCTGGAATAGCATATTCCATCGCAACTGCCGATCGATGCAACCCGTGGGTCAATATCGGGAACAGTAGATCCGGCACAGGGACAATGCCACTCGAAGCTCCTCTCCGGGGCTGCTTCGCAGGCCTATTCGGGCAACGCGTACCGCTCCAGCACCTGCAGTCCGAATTCATCCATGTGGATTGCATAGAGGACACCGCTGCCAAAGCCGATCACCCGGCGCCCCATGCCAAACTCCATGGTCATGACCGTTTCGCCATAGCCGTCGAAGAGATCGTAGGCTGGAGCTTCGCCCGCAGCGCGGTGACGGCGCACCCATGCCCGCCCCATCGGATCGACCGGAAGGGGAACGCTGTAGAAGGGCGGCTTGACCTCGGGCCAGGGGCGGTTGTCCAGGTCACTGTTGTCGTCGCCCGGCGGACCCCCGCGGGTGGCGGTCATGGTTACAACGCCATTGTTGTTCAAGACCGCAAAGCTCATGCCTCCGCCCTGCTCCAATCGTTCATGCGCCCACTGTTCACGCTCCGCGCGGCCCAGATTGACAGGCGCATGGGGCATCGCCGGGCCGTGGGTGATTGATCCGTCCAGCGCGATCCAGTCTACATGATAATCACCCACCCGCGCCACAACCACGCGGCCATCGGGGGCCACCCCCCAGGCATCGGCCGGCGAGAGGGGAACCTGCGAAATCGATTGATTCTGTTCACCCGGACCGCCGCTGGTGCGCACAACGACATCGGGCACCTTGACCATGGCCACCGTATCCAGCGCCTCGCTTTCGAAGTCGTAGCGCAACACCTCGGCCGAATCGCGCTCGCCGGGGCGGCCAAAGCCGCGAAAGTACAATCCGCCCCGCTCATCCACCGCCTGCGGCAGCGCAAGCACGATTTCCTGCAGACTCAGATCGCCAATGCTGTAGGGTCGCGTATCGCCAAAGGCCAGGGTGGAATCCAGCTCGGTGAGACGCCCATTGCCAAGATCGACCAGAAGGGTGCGCCCCCCGGGAAGAGGCCACACCGCGTCGGGCTGGCGGTATTCTGCGGGGCCCTCGCCCACTCCCCCGATCGTGTCGGCCGCGCCCGCGTCGAGGTCCAGTCGCATCAGAACCTGTCCGAGCGGATCGGCGACCAGGACGCGGCCGTCGGGCAGCTCGCGCACCGTCGAGAGGACCGAAAAGGCAGCAGGCCACACCGCATCGGGTTCACCCATGGTCAGGGAGGGAAGGCCGTCGCCGGACAGAGCCGCGCCATCGCTCTCCATGGCGGGATCGCCGGGGCTGCAGGCAGTCGTCAGCATGGCAATCGCCACAACCACAATCACAACTCCGGCCCCGGTCACCAAAGCGCCGGAGCTGCTCTTCCCAGTGCGTGTTCTCATTCGGTTCCTTTCATTCATCAGCGCCGCCTCCCCGGCGGCGCGTGCACAGGACAAGACCGTCAATGCGATCGGCACGAACGCCCCGGGTTATGATCACCGGACTCCTCGGCATCCCGGGCAGGGGCGGGAGGCAGGCGGGAGCTTGCCCGACACCGGCAGAGCCCCCGCTCGCCATCTCCCCACGGATCTTCTACTTCACGAAGAGCATGTCGCGGTAGGTCGGCAGCGGCCAGAGCTCGTCGGGAATCACCTTCTCCAGCCGATCGGCCACATCGCGCACCGCATTCGCCGCCGGAATTACATTGTCGCGCATGTGCACAACCTTCTCCGCGACCTCTTCGCCGCCCAGCTCCTCGTTCTGCACATCGAGCGCGTCGAGTGCCGCGCTGAGTTCGTCGATCAGACCCGAAACCCGCGCAATATTGCTGTCCAGGCCCCCGGTCGGGAACTCCGCGCTGTGCACCCCCTGCCGCGCCGACACAAGCTGATTGAGATAGGTCACCGCCGCCGGCAGAATCATGCAGCGCGCAATGTGCGCAGCGGTCTCGCCCTCGATATTGATCTTGATGAAGTACTGCTCGGTCAGCACCTCGAGCCGGGCTTCGAGCTCTCGGGGCGACATGACATTATAGCGATCGAAGAGATCCTGATTCTTCTTCGTTCCCAGCGCCGGCAGGGCGTTGACGGTATTGCGCGTGTTGAGCAGGCCGCGCCGCTCCGCCTCCTCCACCCATTCGTCGGAGTAGTTGTCGCCATTGAAGATAATGCGCTTGAAGGACGGGATCTCGTTTCCGAGCAGCGACCAGAGCGCATCCTCAATCGAGGTGCCGGCACTGACGATGGGTTCGAGAAGCTCGGTCCACTCGTCGATCGACTCGGCCACAATCGTGTTGAGCACGGTGGCCGGAAGCGAGATGCTCGACGAGGAGCCCACCGCGCGAAACTCGAACTTGTTGCCGGTAAAGGCAAAGGGCGAAGTGCGATTGCGATCGCCGGAGTGGCGCGGCAGCTTGGGGAGCACATTGACGCCAAGCCCCAGGAGGCCGTCGTGCTCGCGCTCCTCCGCCGAACTCGATTCCTCGAGCTGCGAGAAGATGTCCTCGAGCTGGCGGCCCAGGAAGATCGAGATGATTGAGGGCGGAGCCTCGTTGGCACCCAGGCGGTGGTCGTTGCCCGCAGTCGAGACCGAGGCCAGGAGAAGATCCTGATGCTTGTCGACGGCGCTCATCACGGCGGTGCAGAAGAAGAGGAAGACGAGGTTGTCGTGCGGGGTTTCGCCGGGCTCCAGAAGATTCCGGTCGGCGGGGCCGAAGGACCAGTTGAGGTGCTTGCCGCTGCCGTTGATTCCCCGGAAGGGCTTCTCGTGGAAGAGACAGATGAAGCCGTAGTGGCGCGCATTCCGCTCGAGGATGCGCATCATCAACTGCTGATGGTCCGATGCCACATTCGCGTCTTCGTACACCGGCGCCATCTCGTACTGGCCGGGCGCGACCTCGTTGTGGCGCGTCTTCATCGGCACGCCCAGACGATACAGATCCATTTCGACCGACTGGATGCAGGCCAGAACGCGCTCATGGATTTGGCCGAAGTAGTGGTCGTCGAGCTCCTGGCCCCGCGGCGGCTTGGCCCCGAAGAGGGTGCGGCCAGAGGTCATGAGGTCGGGGCGGCGATAGTAGAACTCGCGATCGAGGAGGAAGAACTCCTGCTCTGGTCCCAGGCTGGCCTTGACCCGACCCGCGTTGATGCCGAAGAGCTTGAGCGCCCGGCGCGTGACCCGGTCCAGGGCGTCAATCGAGCGCAGAAGCGGGATCTTGGCGTCGAGGCTGTCGCCCGCCCAACTCGAAAACGCCGTGGGGATGCAGAGATAGGTGGCCGTTTCGCCCCCCATGATGAAGGCCGGCGAGGTGGGGTCCCAGGCTGTGTAGCCCCGCGCTTCGAAGGTGGCGCGCAGCCCGCCCGACGGGAAGGAGGAGGCGTCGGGTTCGCCCTGTACCAGCTCGTCGCCGCCGAATTCGGTAATGGCGCGGCCGTCGCGCTCGACCTTGAGGAAGGAATCGTGCTTTTCGGCGGTGCTGCCGGTCAGCGGCTGGAACCAATGGGTGTAATGGGTGGCACCGTGGGAAAGGGCCCAATCCTTCATGGCTGCGGCCACGGTATCCGCGACGGTGTGATCCAACTCTTCGCCATCGCGAATGGTGCGCATCAGCTGCTTGAAGATGTTCTCGGGCAGCCGTGATTTCATCTCGCTCAGCCCGAAGGTGTCCTCGCCGAATGTGCGGGGGAGGAGATTGCGATCGCCGGAACGGGATTCGGCTCCTCGCCTCCAGGTTTTGGCGGCGCTGACGGAATCGAAGCGTCGGGGGGTGCTCATCGTATCGTGTGTCCTCAGGAATCAGGGGGGGAAGTGACTTGGCGTGGCACGGCGCACCCGGGCAAGCGCACCCGGGCAAGAGCGCACCCCGCCGTCCAAAACTCCATAACGTTGCATCCGAAGGCGGAACGCCGCAAGGCAAGGGGGTGCGCAGGCCTGCCCGGAGAGGCGATCCGGTTTCCGCTGGGGGGCGCGCAGCACCGAATCGGATTGGAGCCGGATTGCGCGATGCTCCCGCAGAAGGTGCAAATCTGTCACCTTCAGGGGACACCTCCGTGGCGCCCACCGTCGCCGGGAGGGAGGGAAGGTCGTACCTTGTCCAGACGGGCGATGGGCCGTCGCAATGCCCCGATTTCACATGTTTCTGACGAGTGTCCGCTCGAAATCCTGTGCCCATGGCACACCCCTTGCATGGTAATCCCACCGTATTGCCACTCCAACGCCCCCGCAGAGGGACCGAGCCCGGGAGGAAATCGCACGATGACCATTCGCACCTGCTCCGCAGCCCTTGCCGCCCTCGTTGTCCTGGCGGCCGCACCCGCCGCAACCACCGCACAGTCCGGGGGCGACGGCTTTCTCTTCCAGCAGCCGCGCGTGTCCTTCTCCTTCCGGGCGGGTCTGAGCATGCCGCAGGCGGGCAGCGGCACCAACGACCGCCCCACTCTCTGGGACGACGCGCGCGAGTTCTTCACCATTCAGAGCTCCGACTTCGCCGGGCCGCTGATCGTGGGCGAGATGGCCATCCGGGTCAACAATGCCCTCGATCTGACCCTCGGCGTCGGTCATCACAGCGCCTCGGTTTCGTCGGAATACCGCGACTGGGAGGGCGACGACGGGCTGCCGATCACGCAGACGACCACCTTCTCCACCACCCCCTTCACCGCCGGCCTGCGCTTCTACCCGCTGCCGCGCGGGCGTTCGGTGGGCACCCTGGCCTGGGTTCCGAACCGGATCAACCCCTTTGTGGGAATCGCCGGCGGCATCGTCCGCTATCGCTTCGAGCAGCATGGCGAGTTCATCGACTTCGTGACATCCGACATCTACCGCGATGGATTCCTTTCCGATGGACAGGGAGCGACTGTACATTTCTCGGGTGGGGTGGAGATCGGTCTCAACCGGCACCTGATGCTGGCTGGCGAGGCCCGGTACGGGATCGGAAGCGGGCCCCTGAGCAGCGACTTTGTCGGGTTCCCGGATCTGGATCTGGCGGGACTCAACCTCTCGGCCGGGCTGACGGCCCGGTTCTAGCGGCGACGGCCGGGGCCGGAGCGTCGGCTTGCGGGCCAATGTGCCATGACAAAAAGGACGAAAACGACATGAAGAAGACACGCGCAGATTTGCCAACGTTTCTGATGCGCACAACTCTGGTCGGGACACTGTCTGTCCTGGTCTTCGGAGGTGCGGTCGCCGCGCAGCAGACCGACGAGCGCATGGGGTGGCAGCCCTACCTGGGGTGCTGGGAGCGCCCGCAGCCGCCGGCCGGAGACGAAGCCGCCAACGCCGTAGATGCCGCCGCCGCCGAGGGCGTGCTCTGCTTCGTGGCCAACGAGGCCGGGGTGGAGATGCTGACTGTCGTTGCCGGCGCGATCACGCACCGCGAGCCCTTCCCGGCCGATGGACAGCCGCGCACAATCGAGCAGGATGGTTGCCGCGGAACCGAACAGGCCCGCTTTTCGGCCGATCGCCGCCGGATCTACACCGCATCGCAGATCTCCTGCGACGATGGAGCGGAGCGGCAGAGCACCGGAATCATCTCAATGCCGAACCCTTCGGCCTGGCTGGATGTGCGGGCCATGGAGACCGGGGGTGAATCGGCGGCCTGGTCGCAGTGGTACTGGCGCGCCTCGAGCGAAGTGCTGACCGCGCTGGGAATCTCGACCGGCCAGGATACGGCCCCCCTGGCGCTCCGGGGCGCGGCATCGTACGCGGCGGCGCCGATTGCGATCGACCACGTGATCGATGCAATCCAGAATGTGGATTCCAGAGCGGTCGAGGCCTGGATTGCAGAGGCCGGACATCCCTTTGCGCATCTCGATTCCGACGATCTCGTCCGACTGGACGATGCGGGGGTGCCGGGGCATGTGGTCGATGTGGTCGTTGCGGTTTCCTTCCCCAACCGCTTTGCCCTCAATCGCCAGGCAGCCCACACCGATGACGCGGTTCGCAGCGCGCGCGCCGCCCGTCCCATCATGATTGCCCCCGGCTACTACGATCCCTATTGGGGTGGCTACGGATACAGCCCCTACTACAACCGCTACGGAAGGTATGGGTATGGCGGCTACTGGGGATACGGAGGCTACGGCTGGGGCGGAGGCTACTACCGTCCGGTCATCGTCGAGGTTGCCCCGGCAGAGCAGGAGCGGGGCGGTCGCTGGGTCGCGGGCAGAGGATACCGCGGAGCGCGCCCCACGGCGGGTTCGGCGCCACCGCGCACCGGCGGCGGTGAATCGGTCCGCAGCAGTGGCGGGTCGCGCGGCTCGGCGGCAACCGGCAGCGGTCGTTCGACAGGTGGCCGCAAGGCCCGGCCCAAGGGCGGCAAGGGATAATCCCTCTCGTCCCCGGCGATCCCGCTCCAGCGAAGCCTCTCTAATGCGGCAGACTGACGGCGCGTCCGGGCGGACAACCGATCACCGATGACTGCACCGGCTCAGCTCGGCGACCTGGCCGGGCTCTCGGATGCCCTGGGATCGAGCCCACTTCTGGCCTTGGTCGTGCTCTTCGGCGCTGGAGTCCTCACCAGCCTGACCCCATGCGTCTATCCGATGATCCCCATCACCGCATCGGTCATTTCGGGGACTGCGCGGCAGGGACAGTCGTGGCGGCGCACCCTGGCGCTGACCCTCTGCTATGTGTCGGGGCTGGCTCTTCTCTACGCCCTGCTCGGCACCCTGGCCGGCCTGACCGGAACGCTCTTTGGCACGGTCAGCGCCAGCCCCTGGGCGCTCTTCGCGATTGGCAACCTGCTTCTGGTCTTCGCCCTTGCCATGCTGGACGTGATTCCCATTCGGGTCCCGCAGAGGCTGATGAACTGGGCAGCCACCCGCGAGGGCGGATCGTACGGGGCGGTTTTTGTTCTGGGTGCCACCTCGGGCGTCGTCGCCGCGCCCTGTGGAGCGCCCGCCTTCGCCGCAGTCCTTGCCTGGGTCGCCGCCACCGGAGCAGGGTTGATGGGGTTTGTCTATCTTTTTGTCTTCTCGCTGGGAATGACTGCCCTGCTCGTGGCTGTCGGTCTCTTTTCGGGCGCGGCCTCGCGGCTTCCCCGATCGGGCCCGTGGATGGTTGTGATCAAGCGGGCAGCGGCGATCGTCATGCTTGGCGTGGCGCAGTACTACTTCATTCTGACCGGATACAACCTCTGACCGGATACAGCCTCTGACCGGATACAGCCTCTGCCGCCGCCAGCCGCCACCGGGCCGGCCTCGTTGCAGAAGCTGCCAGCCGGAAACTCCCTTTTGAGGAAACAGACAATGCCAGGATTGCATATCCGCGTGCTCCCTGAACGCCACACACGACCGCAGACGGCGAGCGCATGCACGGGTTTGCCGGGCCGCCGGCCCACCCGCAGCTCGCAGAGTGTGTCGGGCCCACAGCGACGGCGACGAATCGCCGGAATGGCCGGCGTGGCTCTCTGCGCGGCGACCCTCGTCTCTCTTCTGATCGGGCCGAGTCGGGCAGAGGCGCAGGAGGCGGGCCTGGGTCTTCCGCCGGGAACCCCCGCACCCGACGCACAGGTGCAGGATCTCGATGGCAATCCGGTTTCCCTGCACGACCTGATCGACGGCCGCCCCGCCCTGCTCAAGTTCTGGGCCACCTGGTGTGAACAGTGCGAGGCGCTGCAACCGCGCATCGACGAGGTGGTGGAGCGCTTCGGCGAAGAGGTGGCGGTGATTGCGGTGGCCGTTGCGGTCAATCAGAACCCGCGCCGCATTCGTCGCCACATTGAGGCGCACGCCCCCCCGTATCCATTTGTGTACGACGCGCGGGGCGAGGCCGTGCGCGCCTACCAGGCCCTGACCACGGCGGTGGTTGTGCTTGTCGATGGCCAGGGCAGTGTGGTCTCGACCGGGGTGGGACCCGATCAGGAGCTCGCCGAGGCGGTGGCCGCGCTGATGGGAGACTGAGGCCGGCCCGCAGGCTTCGCAGGCTGCTCTACTACCCCTCCACCTCCGGCGTCACCTCGTCAATGGCCGCTGCCAGCTCTTCGTACGCCGCCGGATCAACCTGATTGAAGCGGGGGATCACCTTGGCCACGTGGCCATCGGGTCCGACCACGATCACGGCCCGGCTTCCCACCGTGCCATTGTCGCGAACCTCTCCTCCGAAGGACGAAAAGGCGTCGCCGGCGGCATCGCTGCCGAAGAGATAGGGAAAGTCCTCGTCGCGGAGCCACGATGCACCCTCTTCCGGCGAGTCGTTCGAGATCGCCATGAGCACAACGTTGCGGCCCTCATTGAACAGCTCTGCGTACTGATCACGGTACGCTCTCATCTGAACCGTTCAGCCACGGGTCCTGACCCGAAAGAAGAAGGCCAGCACAACCGTCTCGCCGCGGTAGTCGCTCAGGCTGACCGGATCGCGAAGGATTCCGTGGCGGGTGGCGCCGGGAATGGTGAAATCGGGAGCCATCTCGCCGACCTGAATCAGGCCGTCGCCGGTCTCCTGGGCAGAGGCGCCCGGGGGGGCAGCCGGGATGAGGACGGCCAGGAGAGCCGCAATCGTCAGAAGTCCGCGCATGGTTCCATGTCTCCAGTATGCCAGGGGTGAGAGAGGGGGGCGCCGGCGCATTCGGGACGACGCCCGACCGGTGCCGCTAGCACGATGGCGCAGCGACGGCCTGGAAGCAAGGGGGAAGGGGGCGCATACAAGGCACTCTACCCCACCGGCTCCAGCCGCACGATCGGGGTCATGCCGCTGCGCTCCTCGATCGCGATGTAGATAAAGCCGTCGGGGCCTTGGCGAATGTCGCGCACGCGCCCCATATCCTGCAGAATGGTTTCGCTGGCCACGACCTGGCCGTCTTCGATCGTGAGGCGGTCGATGCGCTGGCCTACCAGTCCCCCCGCCAGCAGATTGCCCTGCCACTCGGGGAAGCGGTCGCCGCTGTAGAAGGCGAGGCCGGAGACGCCGATCGAGGGCACCCAGATGTGAATGGGCTGCTCCATGCCATCCTGGTGGGTGGAGGCGTGAATGGCGCTGCCCGAGCGATAGTTGACGCCATAGCCGATGACCGGCCAGCCGTAGTTGGCGCCGGGGGTGGAGAGGTTGACCTCGTCGCCGCCCTGGGGGCCGTGTTCGGTGAGGAAGACGGCGTCGGTGCCGGGCTGAATGGCGAGCCCCTGGGCATTGCGGTGTCCATAGCTCCAGATCTCGGGGCGCGCGCCCTCCATGCCGACAAAGGGATTGTCTTCGGGAATGCGGCCGTCGTCGTGCAGCCGCACGGTGACGCCATGATGGTTGGAGAGATCCTGGGCCGGGTGCGCCGCCAGATCGCCGCGCGGCGGAATTTGCCGGTCGCCGATCGTGAGGTAGAGGTAGCCTGCGGAATCGAAGGCGAGGCGGCAGCCGTAGTGGCCATTGCCCTCGGAGATCGCCTCGAAGATCTCGTCGGTCATGGTGAAGCGGTCGTCCGTGAAGGTGCCGCGAATGACCGAGGTCGTGCCGCCGGGAGAGTCGCCGGTGGCCTTCGAGTAGCTGAGATAGATCAGCCGGTTCGACTCGAAATCGGGGTGGGGCAGGACCTCGAGCAGGCCGCCCTGGCCGCGCGCCACCACCTCGGGGATTCCGGGAACGGGATCGGGCAGAAGCGCGCCGTCGCGAATGATGCGCAGACGGCCGGGCCGCTCGGTGACCAGGATGTCGCCACCGGGAAGAAAGCCCATCGACCAGGGAACCTCGAGCCCCTCGGCCACCGTCACCACGCGGTAGTTGTGCAGCGCGGTGCGGACGATTTCGTCGGTCCCGGTCATGGAACCATTGCCCGCCGACTGGGTGCAGGCGGGGGTTGCGGTCAGCAGGAGGGCGGTCGCCAGGAAAATGGAAGAGGATGTGCGAATCATGAGTTGCGCCTCGGGAAGCTGCGGGTGGGTCGGAGGGAAGCAAGCGAGAGGAGATCGCTACAACCGTACAAGATACAACAGGAAAAGCCGAAGGGGTGCATTCGGACACGTTGTCGGACAGGCTCAGCCGCTCCGATCCTGCCTCTGCCCGGTCCACAACCGGTGGGTCATGCCAGGCGTCGCGCGGATGCCGTTACGCACGGGGCACGCCCACCCTGATGATCCACTCCTGCGACCGGTTGCGCGCAGTCAGCGAGCCGCCCCGCCAGGCATCGGTCAGCCCCAGCACCCGGCGCCCCTCCAGCTCGACCGCAATTCCACGCACCCGCACCCCGGCGCCCGCTCCCGCCCCGACCGCAAGGATGGCCGCATGTTCCTCGCGAACGACCTGCGCCAGAACCGCGTCCTGACGGCTCCGCACCAGGTAGTCGAGCCCGGGGCCCGCGCCGGCAAAGATCCGCACCGGCCCCACGGATCCCTCCACCCGGAGCTGAAGGGCGACATTGAGGTATTCGCTCCGGATCTCGCCCATCGGCGCGCTGGTGGCACGCACAGTGTCGCGGGAATCGCTCAGCACAAAGCTGCCCCTCTGCACAAATGCCGCCTCGGCCTGAATGCGAAGCGCAGAGACCGGAGTGGGAACCCGCAGAAAGGCGCCCACAAGGAAGCCGGAGCGTGCAGAGGTTGCCACCGGCGGGGTCCAGCGTTGTTCGGACTCGATTCGCCCGAGCGCAACGCCGACCCAAACGTCGGAACTCTGCGCCGTCAGAGCATGGACGTTGCCTGCGGCGAGAGCCGCACCCCAGAGCGCGATTGCCAGCGCCGTGCCCCGGAGCCCGCAGACGAAGGCTGCCGGTGATTGTCCGCAGATGGTTCCCATGTGCGTCCTTGTGGCAGAGTGCATATTCCCGATCCTCCGGCTTCGCCATGGTTGCATATGCGGCCTTCTCCGGCCCCTGCGCGGGCCGGCCCTGGACTCCGACCCGAACGATCCGGGTGCGCGCGCAACCCCTGATTTCCATGAATATTGTGCCGAACGCCTGTGCATGCACAATTTAAACAATTCTTCCCCGGACGGGTCCATGTTTTTTCATAAAATAACATGGTTGCGATCATGCGTTGGAGGGAGAGTGAGGGAATCCGCCCCTCGCATTCGGGCTCATTTGCCGTTGAACAAGACTTGGGTTGCGAACGAGCCCCGAAGGGGGTACCATGATCGCCCTGTCAGTGTTCAGGTGAAGATCTGATCTGCCAGCAACCCGCAAGCGGATTCGAGGTGGAGATCTGTGCCGATTCAGCCGCCTTTGCATTGGGATGAAAAAGAATCGATAAAACAAATGTTTCGTCGTCCGCTGAAACATCTGCTCTCTTTCACATTCCTTGCACTGGCATCTTTGGTATCCGGGATGTCCGTCAAAGCACAGGAGCGCGTGTGGCTGGCTCCTCTGGTTGAGGAAGCTGCCATTGAAGATCTTGACGATGGATCGCTGTTTGGCAGCCCTGTCGGACTGCGTGCAAGCCCCCGTGGCGGATTCGTTGTGTACGACTTGAGCAGCTCGTCTTTTCGGGAGATCTCGGCTTCCGGCGATCTTCTCTGGGCGTCGGGGCGTCCGGGCGAGGGTCCGGGCGAGTTTGGCAGACCACTGGATTACGAATTCGATGTCAACGGCAATCTTCTGATCGTGGACGTGGCGCTTATCCGGTTGACGGTGCTGGATTCTGCTGGAACCATGCTTGAAACTCACCGTCTGCCACAGGCGCGGCAAATCATGCCGTCGGGCTTCGCTTCGGATGGCTGGGCCGTCATGCCCAACCAGAGTGCCGATACTCTGTGGGTATCACGGGGGGGGATAGTGGTTTTTCGACTCTGAGTCCCCTGGATTCGGTACCGAGAATCGTGGGAGAAGCGTGGGCTGCAAATCTGAAATCGGGCGAGGCCGTAGTGGTCTATCGGTGGTCCAGCGACATTGTCTGGCTCAGCTCCGACGGCTCGGTCAGAGACGTGACGCAGGGGGTGGAAGCGACTCCCTTCCCGGAACCGGTTTATATCGACGAATCAACGCCGCGTGGGAGGATTCGTGGAGTCAAGGTTGATCCTGCGGCTGTTGCCTTCACGCAAATGCAGCCGGGGGCCGATTCGGAGCGGATCTACATCCTGCCCCTGGGCCGCACGGAACACGCGCGCAAGGTCGTGGACACATACGCGATCGCGACCGGTGAATATATGGGATCCTGCCAGTTGCCTCACGCTGTAAGCTCGATCACGGTCCTGGAAGATGGCAGCCTGGCGACCCTCGAGGTCGATCTGGTGCCCACGGTGCGGATCTGGAGAATGCAGTGATGTCTCTGCCGGGGGGCCTCTACCTCGGCAATCCGGGAAGGATCGCCTCCTCGCCTGAGATCCACATGCCATCCGGGCTCTGAAACTCACGGGGATCGTTCCCCGGCTCTCCAAGCGTCATCAGGTCGCGTCATCAGGTGGCCATGCGTGTCGTCGGTCACAATGGCGACCCCGGTTTTTGGGAGTTGCAGCCATTTGACCTCTGTCTGCGGGCTTCGCAAATTATCGTCATGCCCAATCGATACGCCCTCCCGATCGCCGTGCCGACCTGCGCCATCCTCCTTGTGGGCGGGGCAGCCGGCGGCGCAGATCGGACTCCCCCGGTCGCGGGTCAGCTCCCCCGGGATCCGGCCCCGGCCACCTCCCCGGTCCCGGCTGCTCCCTCCTTGCGCACGGCCCCCGCCCTCCACCCCCTCAGCGAAGTCGTCGAGCGCTACTGCACCCGCTGCCACAACGAACGTTCGCTGCGCGGCAACCTTTCGCTCGCAGGATTCGAGGTGGCGGCTGCGGCCGGGAATGCAGAGACCGCCGAGCGCATGATCCGCAAACTGCGCGCAGGAATGATGCCGCCTCCCGGCGCCCGCCGTCCCGCCGGCGATACCCTTGCGGCGCTGGCGCTGGCGCTGGAAGAGACCATCGATGCGGCCGCCGCCCATCCGCATATCGGCACGCGCTCCTTTCAGCGCCTCAACCGGGCCGAGTACGCGCGCGTCATCGCCGACCTGCTCGGTCTGACCGTCGATCCGGAGCGCTGGCTTCCCCCCGACCCGATCACCGACGGTTTCGACAACATTGCCTCGGCGCAAACCCTTTCGCCCACCCTGATGGATGCCTACCTGGCCGCCGCCTCCGAAGTGGCGCGGCGGGCCGTGGGCGACCGCGACGCCGCCCCGATCTCGGTCAGCTATACCAATCCCCCCACCCTGTCGCAGCACGCCTGGGAGCGCGTCGAGGGAGCGCCCTTCGGCACCCGGGGCGGCCTCAGCGCGCTGCACGCCTTTCCCGCCGATGGCGAGTACATCTTCGAGATGAGCTTCATGTCGGGCTGGGGCGAGCGCTTTCACGATATCGACCTCTCGATCGATGGCGAACGGGTTGCGCTGATTCGCTATGGCGGCGCCATCGACTTCCAGGGCCGCAAGGGATTTCCGGTGCGCACCGAGCCGATTGCCGTCCGGGCGGGCGAGCGCAGATTGGCGGCGGCCTTTGTGCGCACCATGGACGGACCCTACGAAGATCTGATTCGTCCGCACGACTGGTCGCTGACCGGAACCGAGGCCAGCTATGGCACAACCTCGCTGCCACACCTGATGAGCCTCGCGGTCGAGGGGCCGCACAACCCGACAGGCGTGTCCGATTTTCCTGCACGCCGACGCATCTTTTCGTGCCGCCCGACAGTGCCGGCCGAGATCGAACCCTGTGCGCGCGAAATAATCTCGAGACTTGCAGCCGCCGCCTACGGTCGTGATCCAGGGGAAGCCGAGATCGACGATCTCCTGGATTTTGTTGACCTTGGCAGCCGGGAGGGGGGATTCGAGGCTGGAATCCGCACGGCGCTGGAGGCCATCCTCTCCTCTCCTCACTTCATCTTTCGCATGGAGCGCCAGCCGGCCGATGCGCCCCCCGGCGATCCGTATCCGATTGCAGCCCGCGACCTGGCCAGCCGCCTCTCCTTCTTTCTCTGGGGGAGGGGACCGGACGATGCGCTGCTCGGGACTGTGCGCGACGGATCGCTGCTTCGCTCCGAGGTTCTGGCCGCCCAGACGCGGCGCATGCTCGCCGATCCACGCGCGGAGGCGCTCGCGACCCGCTTTGCCTCGCTCTGGCTGCGGTTGCAGGATGTAGACAAGGTCAGTCCGGACGCCTTTCGCTTCCCCAACTACAGCCATCAATTGGCTATGGCCATGCGGCGCGAAACCGAGCTCTTCTTCGACGATCTTGTGCAACGCGACGGCACCCTTCCCGAGCTCCTCAACGCCAATCACACCTTTGTCAATGAACGACTTGCGCGTCACTACGGAATCGATGACGTGCAGGGCGAAGCCTTCCGGCGGGTGACCTATCCCGATGCGCGCAGGCGCGGCATTCTGGGCCATGGCAGCATTCTTGTGCAAACCTCGCTGGGCAACCGCACCTCGCCGGTGCTGCGCGGCAAGTGGGTGATGGAGGTACTTCTGGGGACGCCGCCGCCGCCCCCGCCGCCGGGAATTCCCGACCTCGAAGAGACCGAGAGCGCGCTTGACGGAAGAACGCTCACCACCCGCGAACGCCTCGAGATGCACCGCTCCAATCCGAACTGTGCATCGTGTCACAACCTGATCGACCCGATCGGACTTGCGCTGGACAACTTCGATGTGACGGGGCGGTGGCGAATTCGCGAAGGGGGCGCCGATCTCGACACCCGCGGCACCTTCTACGACGGCACCGCACTTGCGACCCCGGCCGATCTGTCGCAGGCTCTGCTAAAGCGTCCCCTGCCGCTGGCCCGCCACTTCACCGAAAGCCTGATGGCCTATGCCTACGGACGCGAAATCGAGTACCGCGACCAGCCGATGGTGAGGCGGATTGCGGGGCAGGCCGCCGCCGAGGGCTACCGCATGTCGTCCTTCGTGCTGGGCGTTGTGCTGAGCGAACCCTTCCGCATGAAGGAAGCAGAGGTGGAGGCGAGGTAGCCGGGTTCAGGCCGGGCCGGGCCGAAGGGTGGACCGCATGACGATCATGCGCGTGTCTCCTGCGGGCGTTTCGTGGACGGTGGTCATGAGGGCGCTGCCGTCGCAGACCGCGCCCAGTCTTTCGTCGAGGCGGAGTTGGGCGACAACCTCGCCGGTCCCGGGGTCAACGACCTCGATCATCGTGTCCAGAGTTCGGTGCAGCGACGTTGCGTCGTTCGGCTCGGATCCGGGAGTCCACCGCGCGTCGGGAATCCGGGCGTAAATCCAAGGAGAGAAGGGAAGCGGCGAGCCACGAGAGCGAAGCAACGACCAACAAGATCGACCAAGGGCGCATCATGCGTCTCCTGATGCAGGATCGATGACCTGACAACTTGCCTGATTATCGTAATTCCATTCCCTGTACGCGGGCCAGCAAACCCTTTGGCAGCAAGGCCGCGCCCGGATCATGGTCCGGCAAGCCACCGGCAATCCTCTGGCCCCTTCGGTCCCGCAGTGCCTATATTCATCCCTTGGATCCCCCGCCGCCACACCCGCCCGCCAGGGAGCCCCCATGAACGTCCTCACCGGAATCGCCCTTCCCCGCCGCAGCTTCCTTCGCGGCGCAGGCGCCACCGTTGCGCTTCCTCTTTTGGACGCCATGTTCCCGGCCGGTCGTCTGCGTACACCGGCGGCCGCCGAGCCCCCGACCCGCCTGGTCTGCATCGAGGAGGTGCACGGGGTGGCGGGCTGCAATGAGTGGGGGGCCGCGCAGAACCTCTTTGCTCCGGCTGCCACCGGCCGCAACTTCGAGCTTCCCGACGCCAATGTGCTCAAGGCGCTCGAACCCTGGCGCCACTCCATGACGATCGTCAGCAACACCGACGTTCGCATGGCCGAAGCCTTTGCCGCCCGCGAGGTCGGGGGCGACCACTTCCGCTCCAGCGCCGTCTTCCTTACGCAGTCGCACCCCAGGCAGACCCAGGGATCGGATATCTTCTGCGGAATCTCGCTCGACCAGCTCCACGCCCGGCGCTTTGGCCAGGACACCGTTCTGCCTTCTCTGCAGCTCTGCATCGAGCGCACCGACAAGGGGGGCGGCTGCGATTACAACTACTCCTGCGCCTACACCGATTCGATCTCGTGGTCGTCGCCCACAACGCCGCTGCCCATGATTCGCAGTCCGCGCACCGCCTTCGACATGCTTTTCGGGGCCGGGGGAAGCGCAGAGGAGCGGGCGCGGCGGCGGCGAACCCACAGCTCGATCCTGGATTGGGTGACCGAAGAGGTGACGGCGATGCGCGCCGAGCTTGGAGCCTCCGACTGGCGTCGGGTCGATCGCTACCTCGAGAGCGTGCGCGAGATCGAGCGGCGCATCGAGCGCGTCGAGGCCCGCAACAGCTCCGGCGAACCGCGCGCCCTTCCCGGAGCGCCGCCGGGGGTGCCCGATTCCTTCACGGAACACATGCGCCTCATGTTCGACCTGCAAATTCTGGCCTTTACAACCGACACCACCCGGGTCGTTGCCTTCAAGACCGGGCGCGACGCCTCCAATCGCACCTTCCCCGAGAGCGGCTCCGACCGCGCCTTCCACCCGGCTTCCCACCATGGCGGCCGCGAGCGCGCGATCATGGAGTTCAACCGCATCTGCCAGTACCGGACCGGCCAGCTCGCCTACTTCCTGAAGCGCCTCGAGGAGACCGCCGATGGCGACGCCAGCCTCCTCGACCGCTCGCTCATCGTCTGGGGATCGCCGATGGGCGACGCCAACCTGCACAACCACCGCCGCTGTCCGCTCGTTCTGTTGGGCGGCGCAAATGGCGCACTCGAGGGCAATCTGCACCTGCGGGCCGAATCGGGAACGCCGATGGCCAATGTCTTCGTGACCCTGCTCCACCAACTCGGCCACACCGATATCGAGGGCTTCGGAGACTCGACCGGCGAATTCGCGCTCCAGGCTCCGGCTGCAGAGTGAGGCCGACTGCAGAGTGAGGAAGGACGCAGAGGCAAAGGGGGTTGGAGGGCGGCATCCTCGGCGCGGCGTCGCGCTCACTTCCCCTGGGTGGGCAGAACACTGTGCGGGCGACCGATTACGCACGGCCTGCGGCCGACGCGTTGCGCGGGGCGTTGCGGGGTCCAGGTTGCACCCTTCGCGCGCGGCGAACCGCCGTTGGTCCGGCGTGCCGTGCGGTCTGTTCGCGGCCTCTCTGGCGCTGACGCTCCCCTGGCCCGGCGCAACGGCTGCCCAGAATGGCATGGTCGCCGCCCCGGCTCCGGTGGCTGCGGCGGCCGAGCGGGGCGAACTGGAGGCCGTTCGCGATCTCTTGCAGAGGGGCGCCGATGTGAATGCGCCCCGGGGCGATGGCATGACCGCGCTGCACTGGGCGGCCGAGCGGGGCGACGAGGCGCTGGCCCGGGTGCTTCTCCTGGCGGGTGCGCGGGTCGATGCCGGTACGCGAATCGGAGGCTATACCCCGCTGCACCTGGCTGCGCGCGCGCCAAGCGAGGGGGTGGTGCGATTGCTGCTCGAGGCCGGGGCCGATCCCGGGGCGCGCACCACGAACTCGGGTGCCGGGCCCCTTCATCTGGCCGCGGCTGCGGGCGACCCCGCCGTGGTGCGGGCGCTGATCGCGGGCGGCGCCGATGTGAATGCGCGCGCGGGGGACTGGGAGCAGACCCCGCTCACCTTTGCCGCCGCCGCAAACCGGGTGGCAGCGATCGAGGCCCTGCTCGAGGCGGGCGCCGATGTGGGAGCCGCGTCGCGCACGGTCGACGTGGCCGAATGGGAGAGAGCCGACCGGGCGGCCGAGCGGCGGATCGACCAGTTTCTGGATGGCTTCCGCGAACGGGCGGGCGGGAGCGCCGACTGGCAGCCGACTCCGAGCCAGGTACAGGCCGCGATCGATGCCGCGAGAGAGATCCAGCGGCGGTGGCCCGATGTGCCCGATCCCGCGAACGATGGGCAGAGTGGCGACGGCGAGAGCGAGGCCGTGCAGGAAGCGCAGCCGCCGGGGCAGGAGCCGCAGCCGGGTGGGGTGGAGGTCGCCGATTCCGGGGCGGCCGGGGCGAGCGATACAACTGCTGCACCCCCGCGTCCCCCCACGTACGGTCAGCTTGTGGGTTCATGGGGCGGTCTGGTGCCGCTGCACCATGCGGTTCGCCAGGGTCATGGAGCCGCGGCGGCTGCGCTTCTGGCGGGGGGCGCCGCAATCAACCAGCGCTCCGGCGATGGCACCACCCCCCTTCTGATGGCGGCGCTGAATGGCCAGTTCGATCTTGTGCTCACCCTGCTCGAAGCGGGCGCCGACCCCGATCTGGCCAGCGCAGCGGGCGCAACCCCGCTCTTTGCGGTCCTGGAGCGGCAGTGGGCGCCGCGCGCTTCCTATTCCCACCCCACCGAGCACCTTCGCCAGCGCGCCACCTATCTCGAAACCCTGGCTGCGCTGCTCGAGGCGGGCGCCGATCCGAATCTTCGCCTCGGCAGCCATCTCTGGTACATGGAGTACACCTTTGGCGTGCTTCGCGGCAGCGGAATCGATCTGCAGGGGGCGACCCCCTTCTGGCGGGCCGCCTATGCGCTCGATGTCGATGCCATGCGGCTGCTGAGGGAACATGGCGCCGATCCTGCGCTCCCCACAACGAAACCTCCCCGGCGCCGTCGACCCGGGGCCGCCCGGAGCGCAGGGCCCGATCCCTCGGGGCTTCCCCCCGTGCCTGTCGGGGGTCCGGCGATTTCCCCCATTCATGCGGTGGCGGGCGTCGGCTATGGCCAGTCCTTTGCCGGCAATGCTCACCGCCATGTCCCCGACAACTGGATGGCCGCGCTCCGCTTCCTGGTCGAGGAGTGCGGCGCCGATGTCAATGCGCGCGACGCCAATGGCTACACCCCGCTTCATCATGCGGCGTCGCGGGGCGACAGCGAGATGGTGCTCTACCTGGTTGGGCGCGGCGCCGATGTCACCGCCGTCAGCCGCAGCGGCCAGACCACCGCCGATATGGCCAATGGACCGATTCAGCGCCAGCAGCCCTTCCCGGCCACGGTTGTGCTTCTCGAGGCGCTCGGATCGAGAAACAATCACAACTGCCTGAGCTGTTAGGGCGCGCCGGCCCGTTCGCTGTCCGGCTCCGGCCTGGCGGCATGCCATCCGCCGCGATCGATTGAGAGAGGGTTGCGCCTTTCGCCATTGTTTCGCGGAACAGCTCCGGCACGCGCGTCCTGGCGGGTGTCCGGTTCGGCGGGAATGCGCCGCCATTCGGTCGCCATCCCGAGCTTCCAACAGTCTCGGTGCGAGGCTGATGTTACCGCACCGGGTGCCCGCTCCTGGCATCAATGCATCCTGACCTGCGCGAAGCCGTTGCCCTGGTCATCGAAGCCAACCGGGAAATGGCCCGCGAGGACGCCCACGGCGGATCGGTCATCAGAGAGCCAATCACCGTCACGGCTTGAAGAGCTGGGGATTTGCCTGCGGCACTTGGTACGATACGGGTGCGCCTTCCTGCGCGAGGGCGGGAACCACAGCCTCTACGTCAACCGGTCGGCCAGGAAGGTCTCAACAATCGCCCGGTACAATGAGATCAACCGGGATCTCGCCAGAAAGATCTGCAAGGACCTGCAGGTGTCCCTGCCGCCAGACATTTGAACGAGGAGTGCGGCAACCTGATTCTTCCCGTACGCCTCGGATGCCGGTGACCGTCGAGACTGCGCGATCCCAGAGCCCGTTTATGCAAGGGCTCCCGGCGCTGCGTCGCCCACCGGATTTCCTCGCGATCCTTATGCGCGCCAGAAATTTTCGACCCCGGACACACGATTTTCCCCCGCTCAATTCAGCGATCCGTCCCCCTCGGGGCAGTCCCACGCGCATCGGGGTGCAGCGCGGCGATGTCGCGCAGGAAAGGGGGGGCGCTCACGGCAGGCTCGCGCTGATCGTGCTGGTGAGCCACTGGTTGAGACTTTTCCCCTCGGCTGCGGCATGCGCAGGTTGAGTTTTCCAGAGTACCCCTTCGGGGTTCCACGCCCTCCTCCTCACACATGGCGAGGAACACCTTGAGCGAGACGGCCCCTTCCTTATCTGAGGCCCGCGACATCATGGGCGTAGAAATCCGCTCCGCCGTTCAGGCCGACAAATTCGCCCCGGAACATGTCGATATCGGGGTCGAACTGAATGACGGCCTTGTAGCCGTTGATCTCCATGGTGTTTTTCACGGCTCCACTCCATTTCTCCGAGGCCGGTCCCGGATACTGGCGACTGCCCCGGCATCTGTGTTCGGCGAAGGCGGAGCCTGGATATCTCCAACGGTCCCCGGCTACCGTCCGAGCGCCGTCGCAATTGCCTGTGCCACCCGCTGCTCCAGCGTTCCTCGCGATTGGCAGTGAATCGGGTTGCCGCTCACTGCGCGGGGGCGGCCGAAGGCATCGACCATGGTGAGGATTTCGGAGCTGGTTTCGTCCTTGGCGGTGACGCGCGTCATCACCGCAAGGGTGATCTCGTAGCGGTTGGCGAGCGGTCCCGAAAGATCGGCGCCGCAATCCAGAAATGCGTTCATGCGGTCGCCATCGATACGGGTGGCGCGGTAGCCCTGGTTGCCGATCTCCATGGATGCGGGCCGGGTGTAGTCGACGGGAATGTCGAGTTCGGCGTAGACCCCGCCGACCACGCGCCAGATGGTGGCTGCAGCGATGTCGATCGTGCGGGTGCCGATGCCGGGTTCATTGTAGATATCGACGGGTCGGTAGCCGGCCACGCGCACAACCGTTCGCTGGGGATTCGGAATCGTCCGCGAATCGTCCGCATTGCCAGCGCCGCCCGCCCCCGAAGCGCAGCCGCCCGCTCCGAGCGCGAGCAGCATGGCCAGCAATCCCCCGCATACGGCGCGCCCCGGGCCGAAGGGTTTTCGCGTAGCTGTCCCCTTCCGTGGAGTGCGAGACACGTTCATGTGCAGCAGTCCGGTCATCACTCTGCCTCCTCTGTGTCACTCTTGCCGAGTGCCCGCGCGATTGCATCGGATTCGTAGATCGCCGGTTCGCCTCGTCGCCCCAGGAGGGAACGGACCCGCTCTCCCCACGACGGCGGCCGCACCAGCACGATCTCAAGGTAGGGGGGCGCGGGAATTCCGTCTACAATGCGCACGAAGTGAACCGCGCCCAGTCTGTGGGCTCCGGTATCGTGGGGACTGTCGGGCAGCGGCCCGGCGGCGGCATCGGGAGGCGGGGGAATCTCGTAGTGGCGGCCGCCCCAGGCGAAGACGATCGCTTCGCCCCGGCCGAAGTGCCCCGCTCCCCAGCTCCGTTCGATAAAGACCCGGTCTTCGATCTCGAAGACATTGGGGCCGATCTGCAATCCGCGCCGGTAGTAGGCCGGATCGAAGGCAAGCCCGCGCTCGCGCCTGAACTCCTGCTCCATGGCATCGTCCAGGTCCTCGTAATCGTCCTCGCGGGCCAGCCACTCCAGGTGATGGCGCAGCTCGTGGTCGATCGTCTCGCGGATCTGTTCGTTCCAGTCGAAATCGGGATCGACCCGGGCCAGCGCCTCGAAGGAGCCCCAGTAGAGAAGAATGCGCGACCGCACCGTTTCGGGTCCCTCCCAATCCGAGAGGTAGGATTCGGTTGCACATTCGCCCAGGGTATAGATGCCGGGAAAGCGTGGGTGCGGCAGAGCCTTGCGGTGGACGGTCAGCCCGTCGATTCCCTCCAGGAAGCGCTCCGGAATGGACTCGAAGGCGCGGCGGGACTCTCGCTCGAAGTCGTCGAGGTTCATATGCAGAGCTGGGGCGATCGGTGAATCGGGGTGGCCGCGCACCGGGGACGGACATCCAAATTACGGCTAAATTGCTGGCAGGAGGGCCGAAGCGATTCGGTTCTGCGGAGGGCGCCGGCAGCGGCTGGTTCGGTCTTCGCTCTGCGCGCGGCACGGATTTCCATGGGAGAAGGCAGGCAGCGAATGTCAGGAACGAAGGGGCGTCCGGCCGCCGTGATCTTCATTCTTGTCACCGTCTTTATCGATGTGCTGGGAATCGGCATCATCATTCCCATTCTTCCCGAGCTGATCAAGGACTTCGTTGGGGGAAGCACAGCGATGGCGGGGCGCTGGTTCGGGATTCTGGCCGCCACCTATGCGCTGATGCAGTTCGTTTTTGCGCCGCTGCTCGGGGCGCTCTCGGACCGCGTGGGGCGGCGGCCGGTCATTCTGATTTCGCTCTTCGGTTTGGGCATCGACTATGTCGTCATGGGGCTTGCCCCCTCGCTGGGCTGGCTCTTTGCGGGACGCCTGATCGCGGGTCTGATGGGAGCCAACATCACCACGGCGAACGCCTACATTGCCGATATCTCCAGTCCCGAAAATCGCGCGCGCAACTTCGGCTTTATTGGCGTGGCCTTCGGCATGGGATTCATCTTCGGCCCGGCGCTGGGCGGGCTTCTGGGCGGAATCGACCTGCGGCTTCCCTTCTTTGTGTCGGCGGGGCTGGCGCTTGTCAATTGGCTCTACGGCTTCTTTGTTCTGCCCGAATCGCTGCCCCCCGAAAAGCGCGACCGATTCGAATGGCGGAAGGCCAATCCGGTGGGCAGCCTGCTTGTGCTGGGCTCGTATCCGCTGGTGGCGGGACTGACTGCGGCCTTTGTCTTCGTTGTTCTTGCACAGCGCGGCCTGGAAACCGTCTGGGTGCTGTACACAGGCCACAAATTCGGTTGGGATGAACAGGCAAATGGCCTTTCGCTGATGCTGGTGGGCATCATGGCGGCGGTTGTGCAGGGAGGACTTGTGCGCCCGATCGTGGGGCGTCTGGGCGAGCGGCGCGCCATTCTCGGCGGTCTGGTTGTGGCCACGATCACCTTTGTCGGCTACGGGATGGCCACTGCGGGCTGGATGCTCCTTGTCTGCATTGTCTTCGGCTCGATCGGCGGCGTGGCCGGACCGGCGATTCAGAGCCTGGTGGCCGGCGCGGTGGCGCCCGCAGAGCAGGGGAAGGTGCAGGGAGCGATCGCTTCGCTGATGAGCCTGACCGGAATTCTGGCCCCACTGATCTTTACCTCTGGACTCTTCAGCTTCTTTACCTCGACGCGCGCGCCCTTCGCATTGCCTGGCGCCCCCTTTCTGCTGGGCGCGTTGATGTACATGCTGGCCTTTCTCTCGCTGGTGCGTCTCTTCAGAAGGATGCCGGGGTAGCTTCCGCGGCCTCCGTTTCGAGGCGGTCGAGCATCTCGATATAGAAAGTTTGGCGCGAGCGCTGGTCCTGCGTCAGCGGTGCCACCACTCCCTCGACCTCGCCCGCCAAACGCCCGATGCGGCTGCCCATCTCGCGAAATTCGCGCAGCAGATCGCGCAGCTTCGTGGCTCGTTCGGTGGTATCGTCGGGACCGACCTCCTCGAGCGCGGCCTCGATCGTCTCCTGGCCCTCGGCCGCCCGTGCAGCCAGGGCAGCCAGCTCCAGAAGGGTCGCGGTCCATGCGGCGCGCGTTCCCGGCGTTGCATTAAGGCGGGGATCCTCGCGCACCTCGAAGTCATGCGTTCCGCCCCCGGCGCCCGCCACCCGGAGTTCGGCCGCATAGCGCCCCGGCACCACCAGCGGTCCCCGTCTGCTCCGTTCCGCATCTCCATTCAACTGATGGCGCAGATCCCATACCACCCGGTTCATTCCCATGTGGCCGCTGCCCGCCACGGTGGCCACCTGCTCGCCCTCTGCATTGGCAATCACAATACTCACGTCGTCCGGCTCTGTCTCGGCTCCCAGCCAATAGTCAAGAATTGCGCCCAGCGGGGGATTTTCGCCCTGGAAGTGTACATCGCCGGTGTGGGCCGCTCCCCCCGCCCGCCGGGTCTGTACTGCAGGTTCGGTGGTGAAGAGGTGGGCGCGCATGGCCATGATCTCCGGGGTCAGCTCCTGCAGCGCATTGATCTGGTCCAGAATCCACACGCCGCGTCCATGCGTGCCCAGAACCAGGTCGTTGTCGCGCGGATGAATCACAAGATCGTTGAAGGCAAGGGTCGGCATTCCCCCGCGCAGCTCGGTCCAGTCGTTGCCGCCATTCATGCTGTAGAAGAGGCCGATTTCGGCGCCCAGGAAGAGTACATCTTCGTTGCGCAGATCTTCGCGAACCGTTCGCAATACGCGCTCGGGCGGAAGATTGCCGGTGATCGAAGTCCAGCTTTGGCCATAATCGTCGGAGCGATAGAGATAGTTGGCGTAATCGTTGTTGCGATAGTTGTTCCAGACTGCATAGACGCGGCCCTCGGCGTGGCGCGAAGGCTCGATGCCGCTGACCCAGGCTCCGGGGGGAAGGCCGGGAAATCCGGTCGGGACGGGCTCTGTCGCTGCCGGCAGGGTGGGCGCATCGGAATCGGAGACGTCGCGACGGGTGAGATCGGTCCAGCTCTGACCGCCATCGAGCGACACGTGCAGCCGTCCGTCGTCGGTGCCGGCATAGAGAAGTCCGCGGCGCAGAGGGCTCTCGGAGACGGCCGAAATTGTGGGCCAGTAGGGAATTCCGTCGTCGAGCGAGGGGAGCTCGTCGTACGGCATGCGGTCCATGATGGGCAGGGTGCGCCGGTCGGTTCCCGTGGTGAGGTCGCCCAGCGGCTGCCAGGAGTCGCCGCGGTCGGTGGTCTTCCACATGATATTGGTGCCTGCGTAGAGGGTCGAGGCGTCGTGCGGCGAAATGACAAAGGGGCCGTCCCAGTTGGCGGGAGCCATGGCGTTGCCGAGACGCTGTTCCTCGAAGGCGCCCACCTCGCGCCAGGTCTCCCAGTTGCGCCGCCCGGCGATGTGGCCGGTGGGGTCGCCGGGACGTACCCAGGTGCGTTCGCCCGTGCGCATGTCCACGCGGGACAGTCCCAAATATTGTGATTCGGTATAGACAATAAAATTGTTTGTCGTGTCTACAAGATTGAGAAAGCCGTCGCCGCCGCCCAGGCGTCGCCAATCGCTGTTGACAATGCCATTCTGGCGCCAAGTCTCGCTCGGCCCCACCCACGAACCGTTGTCCTGAAGCCCGCCATAGACATTGTAGGGATTGGCCATGTCCACCGAGACCCGGTAGTACTGACTGACCGGAAGATCGGAGATATAGAGCCAGTGCAGGCCACGGTCCCAGGAGATGCCCAGTCCGCCATCGTCGGCTTTCATGACGTGGCGCGAATCCGCAGGATTGACCCAGACCAGACGGTCGTCGCCATGAAGGCTCTGCGGGGGAACGGTAAAGGTGCGTCCGCCATCGTCGGAGAAGGAATAGCTGTTGACCATGTAGATGCGCTGGTCGTCGTTGGGATCGACGGTGATCTGGCTGGCATACATGGGACGGGGATTCCAGTCGCTCATCAGCTCCCAGCTCTCGCCGCGATCTTCGGAGCGGTAGATGCCGGCGCGCCGCTCGGTGTAGGCGGTCGATGCGTTGTAGCGGTAGCCCTGCTCGACGCTGGCGTAGACAATGCGGGGATCGCTGCGGTAAATGGAGATGCCGATGCGACCGATCACCCCCTCGGGAAGCCCGCGCGCAATGCCCGGTCCGCTCAAACGCTCCCAACTGTCGCCGCCATCGACCGATTTGTAGAGCGCGCTGCCGGGACCGCCGCCATGAAATCCCCAGGGCCGCCGCTCGCGCTGGTAGCTGGCCGCATAGACAATTTCGGGGTTGCGGGGATCGAGCGCCACATCGACAACGCCGGTGTTGTCGTCGATCTGCAGGATCGCCTGCCAGCTTTGGCCGCCATCGTCGCTCCGGTAGAGACCGCGTTGTTCATTGGGTCCCCAGAGGTGCCCCATCGCCGCAACGTAGACAAGATCGACATCGTCGGGGTGAAGCGCGATCCGCCCGATATGCTTGCTGTCGCCGAGCCCCATGTGGGTCCAGCTCTGACCGCCGTCGGTGCTCTTGTAGATGCCATCGCCCCATGAAGAGCTCTGCCGGTTGGCGCGCTCGCCGGTGCCGACCCAGACGACCGAGGTGTCGCGCTGATGCAGCGCAATGGCCCCGACCGAGTGCGTGCCCTCGTTCTCGAAGACCGGCTCGAGGGTGACGCCATTGTCGCTCGTCTTGTAGACGCCGCCCGTTGCCGACGCCACATAGAACTTGAAGACGTCGGATTCGGCCACAGCCAGATCGACAATGCGGCCGCTCATGACCGCGGGCCCGATCGTGCGGGGGCGGAGGCCGTCAAGGTGGGCGGTGGCGAGCTGGGCCTGGAGGGGGGTGGCGACAGCGAGAAGAAGACAGATGAGGAAGAGGCGGATGGCCGTGAGGCGGCGGCGGATCATGAGGCGGGAGACTCCGGGTAAGGGGTAGGGGGGTTCGCAAGGTCCGCGAAGATCTTTCTGCGACCAAGCTAACCCATGCGCAAGCGAACCTGTGCAGCCGCAGCGCACCAGTGGCATTCGGATAACGCGGCCGCGAAATCTGCGCTGCCACCCCGGTGACCCAGATCCCGGCCATATGCGCTAGCGCAGGCGCCCCGAGCCCCACATGGAAGCCGGTGTGGGTGGCCAGGCGGGCCGCGCCAGGGTGGTCGGGCTAGTTCTCCAACCCCCGCCTCTCCACAACCTCCCGCGCCCGGATTGCGAATGCGCGTGCGCGCTCCATGATTTCCTCTTCATCGACCGTCAGAATCCGGCGGTCGCGGACGACCACGCGGCCATTGACGAGCACCGTAGTGACATCGCCGCCCTGGGTGGCATAGACCAGGTGGGAGTAGAGCTGATAGAGGGGGGTGAGGCCGGCCCGGCGGGTATCGACCAGCACAATGTCGGCGCGTTTGCCCACCTCGAGCGAACCGATCTCGCTGTGCAGATTGAGAACCTGCGCACCCCCGGCGGTGGCCATGCGGAAGACGGTTTCGGCGGGAAGCACGGAGGGATCGCCGGTGGTGAACTTGGCGAGCTTGGCGGCGGTGTCCATCTCGTCGAAGAGGTCCAGGTTGTTGTTGCTCGCGGGGCCGTCGGTGCCGATTCCCACCGGAATGCCCGCCTCTAGCGCCCTGGCGACGGGGGTGGCGCGCATGATTCCCATCTTCATGTTGGACTGGGGATTGTGGGCCAGCCCGGCGCCGGTGGTGGCGAGGTGAGCGATCTCGTCGTCGGTGAGATAGACCGAGTGGGCCAGGACGGTTCCGGGTCTGAGCGCGCCGATCGATTCCAGCGCGTCGATGACGCCCATGCCATTCTGCTCCATCGACGTGGAGTTCTCGGTGGTGTCCTCGAGGGTGTGAATCTGGAAGGGAGCGTTGTAGCGATTGGCGAGCTCGACGGCGGCCGCAACGGCGCTGAGCGGAGTGGTGTAGAGCGCGTGGGCCGCAACGGCGGGGACCACGGTGGGATGATCCCGGTAGCGCTCCATGAAGGCGGCGGCCTCGGCGAGCGATTCCTCGGGGCTGGCAAAGTCGGAGGTGGGGAAGCCGATGACATGCGGTCCGGTGACGCTGCGAATTCCGGCGTCGATGGTGGCGCGGGCCATCTCGTCGCGAAAGTAGTACATGTCGGCAAAGGTGGTGGTGCCGCTCTTGAGCATCTCGACCGCCGCGAGGAGGGTGCCGTAATAGACGAACTCGGGATCGACCAGCGCTGCTTCGGCCGGAAAGATGTGCTCTTCGAGCCAGGTCAGGAGCGGCAGATCGTCGGCAAATCCCCGCAGCAGCGCCATGGCGGCGTGACCGTGCGTGTTGACGAGGCCGGGAATGACGATCTGGCCGCTGGCGTCGATCGTGGTTGCCGCAGGGGGACGGGGCGCACCCGCAGGAAGGATGGCGGCGATGCGGTCGTTTTCGACCAGAAGGGCGCCCCCCTTGAGAATGGTTCCCGCAGAGTCCATGGTCACAATGGCGCCGCCGTCGATCAGAATGGGCGACGGGTGCGTGGCTGCGGTCGTGGTGGGCGCAGTCGCGGTGGCCGAATCGGCGGGTGGCTGCGCGGGGGTGCACGATAGGGCGAGGAGGGCGGCCGCGAGGAGGGGGGGGACGATGGGGAGGGGGTTGCGGGGGGGGATGGGGTGTTCGGGGCTCATTGCGCTCTCCTGGCACTGCAGTGACGATGGGGCCGGTCTCGCGTCTGCAACGGGGGTGACACCTCCGGCGGCGACGGGCGTTTCGGGGGTTTCGGGCAGACCGTGGCGCGCTTGCTCCCTCTCTGGCCGCACTGTCATGTTATCATCGAATGTCAGTTCTCTGACCGTTTGATCCTTCATTCATGCATAAAACTCCTGTCCGGTGCAAGTGCAGGCGAAGATCATGTCTCACACCCCTCAAATCGGCGCAACCAACGCCGGGCGCTCCGACCCCCGCAGCGCCATCCGCAGACGGGACCGCGGCAAGGACGACGCCTGGGTGGCCGCCTTTCTGCGGCGCGCGCCCTATGGCGTTCTGGCCACGGTGGGCGACGGGGGTCAGCCCTTCCTCAACTCGAACATCTTCGTCTTCGACGAGACCGGGGGCAGCCGCTGCATTTATCTGCACACGCACCGCACCGGGCGCACGCGCGACAACCTGGACGCGCCCGCAAGGGTGGCCTTCAGCGCGGTGGCGATGGGTCGGCTTCTGCCTGCACCCGAGGCGCTCGAGTTTTCGGTGGAGTATGCGGGGGTCGTGGCCTTCGGCGCCGGTCGGGTTGTCGAGGATCGCGAGGAAGCGCGCGCCGCCATGCAGATGTTGCTCGACAAGTACGCGCCCCACCTCAGGCCCGATGTGGATTACCGCTCCACAACCGACGACGAGCTTCGCCGCACCGCCGTGTACCGAATCGATATCGAGAGCTGGAGCGGCAAGCAGAAGGAGGCTGCAGCCGATTTCCCCGGCGCCTTCAATCCGGAGCCGCTCACGGTGCCCTTTCGGGGATAAGTCGCCCGCCCTTACCCCCGGTGCCTGGCCGCCAGCGCCTCCAGCCCGGCATCGATCTCGGCCCGCGACACCCACCGCCCCCGCACCATGACCCCGACCCGGTCGAAGAGATTGGCGAGTTCGTCGAGGGGGTTCGAACCCAGGAGCACCAGATCGGCGCGCTGCCCGGGGGCGACAGTCCCGAAGTTGCCCTCCTGGCCCAGGTGCGACGCAACATATTCGCCGACCGTGGCGGTGCCGCTCTTCAGGATCTCGTAGTTGGACATGCCGGCCTCGCTCATCACGGCCAGTTCGCGGTGCAGCGCGAAGCCCGGGACATTGAAGAGCTGGGGCGAATCGGTTCCCATCAGAATGCGGGCGCCCGCATCGGAGAGCGCCTTCAGAATCCGGTCGCGCAGCTCCAGATAGAGCGCCACCTCGTCGGCCGGTCCGCTGCCCCCGCCCTCGGCGCGCCGCCGCCAGCCCTCGCGCGTTGCCGGCGACACATAGCGCATCTCGGGTTGGGCCAGCATGCGGTCGGCTGCAGGCGATCCATAGAGATTGCGCCACAGATACATGGTCGGAACAACATGGACATCGTGCTCGACCGTCAGGCGAACGACCTCGTCGAGCTTGTTCCGGTCGAAGCCGCGCGCCAGTCCCCCCAGGCTGATCGGCCCTGCATTCACCTGCGCCTGCACATCGTCCGAGGCAACCGCCTGTACATAGCCGTCCAGGTGATCGACGGTGGACATGCCGCTCTCGATTGCATGCACAAGTCCCACATCGGCCGGAACGTGGCCGCCCCAGCTCAAGCCGACTGCCTGCGCCACACCGACCAGGCGGTCCCAGCTTTCGAGCGAGACCCCCGGGTGAATCTTCTGCAGATCGTAGCCTGCCTCGGCGTGCGCGCGCACAAGTCGTTCGGCGGCGGCGGGCGTGGGGGCCGAGCGTCCATTGATCGAGGGTGCGCCCACGTAGAAGTTGGGGCCCAGGATTTCGCCCCGATCGATCTCCTCGGCGAGGGGAATCTGGTAGGAGGATCCCAACATGCCGCGGATGGTTGTGATGCCGTTGGCGATATAGAGGAAGAGAATATCCTCGATCTCCCTGCGTGGCGGGTCGTCGCCGGGGGGAACGTGCGCGTGCATCTCGGCCAGCCCGGGCATGAGATAGCGTCCCGCCCCATCGATGACCGCAGCGCCCGGCGGCACCTCGATCCCGCTGGCCGGTCCCGACGCCACGATCACCCCATCGGCAACGACAACCGTCTGGTCGGCGAGCACCGTCTCGGAGGTCATGGGCAGCACGCTGACGCCGGTAAAGGCGACGAGTCCGGGCACGGGCGTGGTCTGTGCCTGACACCCGCCGGCCGCAAGGGCGATCGCAAAGGCGAAGAAGAGGGTTGGGCAGAGCGCCTGTCGTCGGCCGTCGGGCCCGGCGATTGTGGACCCGCGACCCGCGACCCGCACCGGGCGGGATTTGCCGGGTGCGCTCCCCCTGCCGGTCCGCTCTGCTCCCGGCCGCTCCGGGAAAGGGCCTCGGCCCGGCAGTCGATCCATTCGATTCATTCGCTGATGGGTTTCACTCGGAATCATTGCCATCCTTCTCCCTTGGCGCCACGAAAACCGGCACATCTTCGGCCCGGCTCCGGAGCTCGGCGCACCATGAAGCAATCTCGCATGGTATCTTCCTCAAGCTACATAATGTAGCGGCCCGGCGCCGGGGCGTGCGCCCACATGGAAGAAGCTGCTCCGGCCCTGGTTCCCGGAAAGCGAACCATCTCGCGGTCCCGGGCGGGGGAACGCTTCCCGGCCCCCGGAGCTGCGTGCCCGGAAAGGTGTACACCCTGAACGTGCGTTGCCTCCTGGTCGGACTTACGATTCTCGCGCCCCTTGCGTTTCCCCTGCATCTCGCAGCCCGGCAGACGCTGTGGGTGGGGGGACGGGTTGGCACCCTGGGGGTCGGCGCCGATCTCGCCGTGGTCCTGAACGACGCCATCGCCCTGCGCGGGGGCGCCGGTCTCCTCGACGTGAATGCCGATCTGACCTCGGTGTCGGGTCTTGCCGACAGACGCACCGGGGTTCTCACCCTTCCCCGGTCGGTCTACACCCTGGGCGTCGAGATGGAGACCGCCGGCATTCGTCTGGGGGGCGGCATGATGTACAAATCCGAAGATCCCTTCTATACGATCAGACTTCAGGAAGAGGCCAGCATCGACATTGGCATGGGCAGCTACATGCATCCCGAGGTGACGCGGCTGAGGGCGACGGTGCACTCCGATCCGTGGGCTCCCTATGCGCTCATCGGGTTCGGTCGGCAGCGCGGCGCCGGGCTGAGATTCTTCCTCGATCTCGGGGTGGTCCTTCTCGACCGGTCGCGGATCGAGCTCTCGGCCGATGGCGAGAAGTCGGTGCTGGAGACCGACAGCTTCCGCGACGATCTGCGCGCCGAGACGCTGGAGGTGCGCGCCGATATCGGCGACTGGGTCAACTATTGGCCCATTCTCAGTCTGGGAATCCGGTACGGGATCGGCGGCAGCGACCGGAGATTTCGCGAAAACCGAAGATTTTCCGAATATGATTGACTCCAGGCCATCCGCGGCCCCGACGGCCTCTGCCGAAGCGCCCCGGAGCCCCCTCTCCGCTCGCGAAACCGCACGCTATGCTCGCCATCTGGTTCTGCCCGAGGTGGGACAGGAAGGACAGGAGCGCCTTCGGGCTGCGCGCGTGCTCCTGGTGGGGGTCGGTGGTCTCGGCTCGCCGGCGGCGATGTACCTTGCGGCCGCGGGGGTCGGCACCCTCGGCATCGTCGATCCCGACACGGTTGACATCACAAATCTGCAGCGCCAGATCATGCACGGCACCGCCGATGTGGGCGTCCCCAAGGTTCGCTCGGGTGCGGCCCGGCTCGCCGATATCAATCCCCACATCCGTCTCGAGACCGGCGCAGTGCGACTGACCTCGGAGAATGCGCTCGAGATTGTGTCCGGGTACGATGTCGTGGTCGATGGCAGCGACAATTTTCCCACCCGCTACCTTGTCAATGACGCCTGCGTGCTGACCGGAATTCCCAACGTCTATGGTTCGGTCTATCGCTGGGAGGGCCAGCTTTCGGTCTTCGCGGCCGCCGATGGCCCCTGCTATCGCTGCCTCTTTCGCGAACCGCCGCCGCCCGGGCTCATTCCCAACTGTGCCGAAGCGGGGGTTCTGGGGGCGCTGCCGGGGGTGATTGGTGCAGGCCAGGCAATGGAGACCATCAAGCTGATTCTGGGGGTGGGCCGCCCCCTGATCGGACGCCTGCAGATTCACGATGCGCTTGCCGGCGTTTGGCGCGAGCTCGAAATCCGCCGCGACCCCGACTGTCCGGTGTGCGGGGACGCCCCGACCCAGAGCGGACTGATCGACTACGAAGTCTTTTGCGGAGTGGCGGCAGGGGGCGACGAGGTGGCGGCCGGGGTAGGGAGACTGGAGGGGGTGGAGCTCGAAGGGTTTCTGGCGCGCGAGCCGCACCCCGTTCTCCTCGATGTGCGCGAACAAATGGAGTGGGAGATGGCGAACCTTGCGCATTTGGGGGCAGTGCATCTGCCGATGGGAGAGGTCGCCGGCCGGTTAGATGAAATTCCCGCCGATCGTCCCGTGGTTGTGTATTGTCACAGCGGGGCGAGAAGTCTTGAGGTGGCCGGATTGCTCATGAAACATGGCTATACCGATGTGTACAACCTCGAAGGGGGAATCGCGGGAATGATGGGGTAGGCGAAGGAATCCTGTGCAGTGCGCAATGTTGTACAGACTGCCCCTCTGCAAATCAAGTGCCTTCTACCACTCCGTCAACTCCATAATTGCCTTAAGGACATCGTCGGCCTGCGGCAGAATTTCCTTCTCAAGCTGCGGCGCAAAGGCGACCCAGGTGTCGAGCGCGGCCACCCGGCGCACCGGCCCATCCAGCCAGGGGAAGCACTCGTCGGCGATGCGCGCGGCCACCTCCGAGCCGATGCCCCACGAAAACGCATCTTCGTAGGCGATCACAACCTTGCTGGTGCGGCGGCACGAATCGGCGATCGTGTTCATGTCGAGCGGCGACAGCGAACGCAGATCGATCACCTCGGCCTCGATTCCATGACGATCGCAGGCCACGCGCGCGGCGTCGAGCGAACGCTTGACCATGGCGCCATAGGTGACAATGGTCAGATCGGTTCCGGGGCGCACAATTTTTGCCTTGCCCAGGGGGATCATGTAATCGGATCCGGGGTCGGCGGCCTTGTTGTGCACCTGGCGGTACAGGTGCTTGTGCTCCAGAAAGATGACCGGGTCGTCGCAGCGGATCGCGGTGCGCAGCAATCCATTGGCGTCGAGCGCGTTGGAGGGACAGACCACGCGCAGCCCGGCGGTGTGCGTAAAGAGCGCCGCCCCCGTCTGCGAATGATAGATTCCCCCCTTGATGTATCCGCCGTAGGTTGTGCGCACAACAACCGGAGCAGACCAGTTGCCGCCCGAACGATAGCGCAGCGTTGCAAGCTCGTTGCGAATTTGCATAAATGCCGGCCATATGTAATCCACAAATTGAATTTCCACGACCGGCTTGAGCCCGCGCGCCGCCATTCCGATCGCGCGCCCCACAATATTGGCCTCGGCCAGCGGAGAATTGTACACGCGATTGCTGCCGAAGCGCGCCTGCAATCCATGTGTCACCTTGAACACCCCACCCTTCCCCTTGACCTCCTTCAGGGCTTCCTCGCGCGAGGCGTCGGCCACATCCTGCCCGAAGACCACAATGCGCCGGTCGCGCTCCATCTCGCTCTGCAAACAGCGATTCAGCAGATCGACCATCGTGAGCGGGCGGTCGTTGCCAGCCCCGGGGCGGTCTTCGGTGTCGAATGCGGGTCCGGTGGGATCGACGGTCTCGGAGTAGAGCCACCTGGTTGCGGTTTCGGGCGGCGGCTGCGGGTGTTCCAGAGCCTGATCGGCGGCGGCGGCCACGGCGGCGCGGGCATCGGCGCGCATGCGATCCAGTTCATCGGCGGTGGCGCTTCCGCTCTCGATCAGAAGCCGGCGGGCCCGGGCAATGGGGTCGCGACGCTCCTGGCGGGCGCGTTCCGCGGCGGTTCTGTAGAGGGTTTCGTCGTCGGAGCCGGAGTGGGAATAGGGGCGGGTTGTGTGCGCATGCAGAAGCGCCGGTCCCCTGCGGTCGCGGCACCACTGCACCGCCGTCTGTGCGGCCCGATGGCTCTCGACCAGATCGGTGCCGTCGCACTCGACGATCTTCAGCCCTGGAAACCCGGTGAGAAGGCGCGAAACGCTTCCGCCCGCCGTCTGCACCTCGACCGGAACCGAGATGGCGTAGCCATTGTCCTGAACCACAAAGACAACCGGCAGCCGGAGATTGCATGCGGTGTTGAGCGCCTCCCAGAACTCGCCCTCGGAGGTTGCGCCGTCGCCTGTGGTGCAGATCACGATCTCGTCTTCGGCAAAGGTGGTCACCTCGCCCCTCAGCGCGGGATCGATGGTGGCGCGCAGCCCCGCCTCGGCCGTTCCGACCGCATTCAGGAACTGGGTTCCGGTGGGCGACGACGCGGCCACGATGTTGTAGCGGGTGTCGCCGAAGTGCGCGGGCATCTGGCGTCCGCCACTCGCCGGATCGGCCTCGGCGCCCATCCCCTGCAGGAGCTGTTCCATCGGGTTCACGCCCAGCGCCAGCGCCAGCGCCCGGTCGCGGTAGTAGAGATGGAACCAGTCGGATCCGGGGCGCACCAGATCGGCCAGCGCCACCTGCACCGCCTCGTGTCCTGCGCCCGCTATGAGAAAGAAGACCTTGCCCTGCTTGTGCAGCATGGCCTCGCGGTCGTCGATCTCGCGGGCGGTGACCATGGTGCGGTACCAGCGCAGGAGCGTGGCCCGGTCTGGAAGGTTCACTTCGATATTGGGGTCAAGTTCGCGCTCGAGTATTGCCATTCTGTCCGTTGCTGAGGAATCTGGGCGCAGCCGAAGGCCGCCTGTCCACCGGTCCGCAGCCTGGCTCGCCGGAGGCGGACCCTTTCAAGGTAATACCGTCGAGCCCTCCTTCCCCGGAAAAGACTGGGCCCCCTCAAAATTCGCGCGCGGCGATGCGGATCGCATTGGCAGGGAAGCTGCTCAGCCCTGCGTCGTCCCCCCGCCCGACGCTCTCTCTGCACCCTCTCTGGCCTGCGCGCGCAGCACCCGTCCCAGTTCGGCGGCCGACGATGCCGGCTCCAGGCAGCGTCCATCCTGGCAGACAAAGGCCTGGCCCCGCGCCTCCAGACGCCCCTGCATGGCGGGAAGGGCGGCGATTCGGGGATCGGCGGGGTCGCCCCCGGCAATCACGCGGTGGCTGTGCAGGGAGCGGTGCGCCTCTGCCAGCAGGGCGGTGGCCTCTGCGGGCATCTCCACGATCACGATTTCAAGAGGGGCGGTGGAGCGGAGCAGAGCCGCGGTCAGGAGTCGGCCGGCACCAATGGGGTAGCGCTCCATGACGCCGCTCTCGCGAGCCAGAACCGCATCGGCGATCCCGCCCCACTCCTCGCGGCCGGTCAGGGCGGCCAGACGGACCAGAAGCTCCACGGCGAGCGAGTTGCCCGAGGGAGTGGCGTTGTCGAGGATCTCGCGCGGTCGCACCACGAGCTCTTCCGACTCCCGGGCGGTATCGTGAAAGAGCTCTTCGGCGGGTGACCAGAAGCGCTCCACGGCGGCCTCGGCCATCCAGACGGCTTCGGCGAGCCAGCGCGGCTCCAGGGTGGCCTCGTAGAGCGAGAGCAGAGCATTGCCGAGGGCCGCATAGTCCTCCAGAAAACCCTCGATATGAACCCGGCCCGCAGTCCACGCGCGGTGCAGCCTGTCGCCGGTACGCACGGTCTCGAGGAGAAACCCCGCCGCCCTCGCTGCAGCCCCGGTGTAGGCGGGCCATCCCAGCGCCGGCCCGGCCTCGGCCAGGGCGCGAATTGTGAAGCCGTTCCACGAAGTCAGGACCTTCTCGTCGCGCAGGGGGGCCGGCCGCCGGTTGCGCACCTCCCTGAGACGGGCGCGGGCATCGTGCAGAATCGCATCCAGCTCTGTGCGCTCCATCTTCTTTTGGCGGGCCACCGCATCGAGGTCGTGGGGAAGGTGCAAAATATTGCGGCCCTGGAAGTTGCCGCTCTCGCTCACATCGTGAACCCGGCAGAACAGCCGCGCCGCGGAATCCTCGAGCGCGCCTTGGATCTGGGCCGGGGTCCAGAGGTAGAAGGCGCCCTCTTCGCCCTCGGAGTCGGCGTCGCGCGCCGCAAAGAAGGCCCCCTCGGCCGAGGTCAGGTCGTACAGCAGGTAGTCGAGCGTCTCCCGGGCCACCTCGCCCGGATCGCATGTCATGCGGCCCTCCGGCGAATCCGCTGCGGTCGCCCCCACCGCCGCCCGCGTCAGCGCCCGCGCCAGTAGCGCGTTGTCGTAGAGCATCTTCTCGAAGTGCGGAACCAGCCAGCGCGCATCGACCGCGTAACGATGGAATCCCCCGCCGACATGGTCGCGAATTCCCCCCGCCATCATCCTCTCCAGGGTGTGCAGCGCCATCGCGGCCGCATGCGAATCCCGTCCCCCGGCGCGCAACAGAAAATCCAGAAAGACCGGTTGCGGAAACTTGGGCGCGCCCCCGAATCCTCCATGGGCCGGGTCGAATCCGCGCCCCGCCATCGCCACGGCATGCGCAATCAGCCGCTCGCCCCGCAGCGCCCCGCTCCCGGCCCCCGGTCCCTCCTGGAGCCCGGTTGTGCTCCGCGCGAGAATGTTCCGAATCCGTTCTCCAACCTGCTCCACATCCTGACGCCGGTTGGCGTAGGCGTCGGCCACGGCATTCAGAAGCTGCCGAAAGGAGGGCATTCCATGACGAGGCTCGGGCGGAAAGTAGGTGCCGCCATGAAAGGGAACGCCCGCCGGCGTCAGAAATGCGGTCAGCGGCCAGCCGCCCTGTCCGGTCATGGCCTGAACGGCCTTCATATAGATCGAATCGATGTCGGGGCGCTCTTCGCGGTCCACCTTGACATTGACAAAGTGCCGGTTCATGAGCTGGGCCGTCCCGGGATCCTCGAAGGACTCGCGTTCCATCACATGACACCAGTGACAGGCCGAATAGCCGATCGAGAGCAGAATCGGCAGATCGCGTTCGCGGGCAACCCCAAGCGCCTCCTTCCCCCAGGGGTACCACTCCACCGGGTTGTGGGCGTGTTGCAGAAGATAGGGACTGGTTTCGTGCGCGAGCCGGTTGGGGACGGGCTGATTCGAGCTGGACATGGGGGATTCGACCTGAGGTTCGGGGAGCGGAAACGAATACATGCAACGCTTTGGAGAGTATCAGCCTGCTATCTTTGATGAATGAAGCGTCTCTTCGGCAATCCGCTCCTGCGGCTGGCGCTGCGACGTCCGGGGCTCTGGCCCGATCTGCTGGAAACGGGATGGGCCTTTCGCCGTCGCGGCTGGTACCGTCGGCCCCCCTTTCTGCCTCTGCCCTCGGACGCCTACATGCGGTGGCGTCTGGAGACGGCCTACGGCGAACCCGATGCGGTGCCGCCCCCGGACGAGCTGGAGCGCTTTGTGCGCTGGTCGGTCGATATGCGCCGCCGGATGCGCCCCCGTCGCCGCCCTGCGCCGCCCCTGTGGATTGCCATCCTAGCACTTCTGACTCTGGCCGCGCTCTGGTTCGGCATGTGTGCGGGCTCCGGAGAGGCGCTCCCGGGGGGAATGGCGCAGGGAGGACCGGAATGATTGTCGTCGGGCTGACCGGAAATATGGCCGCAGGAAAGTCGGCGGTCGCCGGGCTGTGGCGGTCGCTGGGCGTGCCGGTGGCGTCGGCCGACGAGCTCTCGCGACGTGCGGTGGCCCCGGGCTCTCGCGCCCTCGAGGCGGTGTCCGCGCTTTTGGGGCCTGCGGTCGTTGGGCCGGATGGCGAGCTCGACCGGGCGGCCGTGCGCAGCGCCGTCTTTGCCAGCGACGATCTGCGCCGGGCGCTCGAAGAGATCGTGCACCCCGAGGTCAGGCGTCTCCGCGACGACTGGATGGCCGAACAGCGGCAGGCAGGCGCGGGGATCGTGGCGTGGGAAGTTCCGCTCCTCTTCGAGACCGGGATGGAGAACGAGGTCGATGTGGTGGTGCATGTGGAGGCCCCCGCCGATCTGCGCCTGGAGCGTGCAGTGGCGAACCGGGGGCTGACCGAAGCCGAGGCGCGGGCGATGATGGCGGCGCAGCAGCCGTCCCGGGAGAAGTGCGCGCGGGCCGATTTCGTGATTCGCAACGATGGGTCGCGGGCGGAGCTGGCCGCGCGTGCGACCGCAACGATGGCGCGGGTGGCGGTGGCGGGGCGGCAGAAGAGAAGTGGGGGATGCGCGGGCCGACAGAGCGGGGATCCCGATGCGCGCGGCCGCCGCATCGACGCCATTCTGGATCTGCTTCTGAAGGCGTCGCCGGTCGTGGTGACGAGCCATGCGAATGCCGATGGCGACGCCGCCGGCTCTTCGGTGGCGCTGGCCGCCTTTCTCGAGGCGCACGGGGCCGAGGTGCGTCTGGCGAACACCACCCCCTTTCCCGCGAGCTACGATTTTCTGCTTCCCGACGCCGCCTGGGCGCTAGAGCCGAAGAGCGCCGCCGAGAGCGACTGGTGTCGCCGGGCAGGTGCCGCGGTCGTTGTGGATACCGCCGAGCCCGCGCGCATCGGACGGATTGCCGGGAAGATCCGGGGGTTGCCGACGGTGGTGATCGATCATCATCCGCCGGCCGAAGCCGGTTCTGCGGAGAAGGCCGCGCCGCCGGACCGGAACTTCCCGAATGCGATCGCCCTGATCGACGCCACGGCGGCGGCGGCGGGCGAGCTCGTCTTCGAGATCATCGAACGCGCCGGCGGGCCCTGGACCGAAACGATCGTGAATGCGCTCTATGTGGCAATCCTGACCGACACCGGGGGGCTGCGCTTTCAGAACACCACCCCGCGCACTCTTTGCACCGCCGCCCGCCTGGTGGAGCTGGGCGCCGAGCCCGAGCGGCTGTCCCGCATGGTCTGGTCGAATGCCCACCCCCGCCGCTACGCACTGCTGCAGGAGGCGCTGGGCACCCTCGCCGTGCACCCTGGGGGTCGGGTGGCGTGGATGACCGTTCCGCGCGACGCCTTCGACCGCCTAGGCGCGACCGGCGACGATCTGGAGGGATTTGTGGATATTCCGCGCGACCTGGCCGGGGTCGAGATCGCCATCCTCTTTCGCATCACCAGCGATCAACGAATCAAGGTCTCGCTGCGCGCGCAGCCCCCGGCCGCAGTCAATGGAATCGCAAGGGAGCTGGGCGGGGGCGGTCATGCGCAGGCGGCGGCGGCCGTGGTGGCGGGAGCGCTGCAGGAGGTGCAGGATCGGGTTGTGACGATGGCGGTGGCCGCGCTGGGCGGGGTGGGGCGGTGAGGGGGGCGGTGGCCGGAGGGGGGAGCCGGTGGCGTCCGCGCAGCCATGGAGGCGGAAACGCCCCGGGCGAGGGGCCGGGGGTGCCCGAAGCGCTGCCGCGCACGGTGCGCGAGGTGGGGGAGCGGCTGGGGGCCGCGGCCATCGACCGCCTCTGGATCTTTCCGCCACTCATTCAGGGTCGCCGCGAATGGGGACTCGTCGCTGCAAGCTGCTACGCCGAGGGGGAATCGCGCCGGATCGTCACCGCCACCTATCAGGCTCGGCGGACCGGCAAGGGACTCTCTCTCGACTCGACATTCAGCGAACAGGGGACCGCGACTGCCGACCGGATCGAGCGGGTCATGGAGGGCGCGGCCCGGCGCGGTCCGGCTCCCCTGGGAGCTCCGCGCGTCGTGGAAATTGGCGGCGACGAGGAGACTCTGGCGACCTTTGAAGCAACGTTGGATGAAAGCTCCCCGCCGGCGCCGGCGATCTCCCCGCGCGAAACCGCCACCGAATCGCCCAACATGAACGAAACGCCTCTTCGCAGAGCAACCCCGGAAGGAGGAACACCATGAACACCGGTCCCGCCGAAATCGATCCCTATGTGGCGATCTTCGCCCGCTACCTGCGCGAGCACGGACTGGCCGTGACACAGCAGCGCACCGCCGTGGCCGAAGCCGTCTTCTCCTGGTCCGGCCACCCCTCCGTCGATGATCTGCACAGAGCCCTGCGCGACCGCGGCCTCAGCCTCGGCAAGGCCACCATCTACCGCACGCTCGGGTTCCTGGTGCGAAGCGGCCTCGTCGAGGAGCACGACTTCGGCGAGGGCTTCCGTCGCTTCGAGCACCGCCTCTACCGCGATCCGGTCCACCACCACATGGTCTGCATCCGGAGCGGCGAGATCATCGAGTTTCGCAGCGAGGCGATTGCGCGCATCGTCGAGGAAACCGCCGCCCGCCACGGCTTCCGCCCCACGCATCACAAGCTGGTCATCTCGGGGCTGTCGCGCGCCAGCCAGGAATCGGGCGCCGATGTCGAGTATCGCGGCATTACCTGCCCCATCGAAAGCGCTCCCGCCGCCTCTGTGCCCACCCCCTAGACAGCCTCCCGGTCCCCCCTTCCCGCCCTCCCGCCGAACCGGTCCCCACCTCCACCCCGGCATCCCTCACCCGCCCATGCCCAACCGCCGCGACCCCGCCGCGCCCGCCCGCAGCGGCGCAACCACCATTCACACCCTTCCGGATGGGCTGGAGACGCTGCCCTGGGAGCTGCCCCGCGTCTTCCTGGGGCTGGACGGCCCGCCCGCCACTCCCGCAGGCGCAGGCACCTGGATTTTGCCCGTTCCCTACGAAGCCACCACGAGCTGGGGATCGGGAACCCGCCAGGGACCCCGCGCAATCATTGACGCCTCGCGCTACATCGAGCTCTTCGATCACGAGCTGGGAGACGACCCCTCGACCGGCGGCGTCTATACCCTGCCGGCGCTGGAGCTCGCGCGCGGCGACGCAGAGCGCGCCATGACCGAGTTGGAAGACGCCTGCACCCGCATCCTCGAGGCGGCCGGGGGGCGCCGGGTCATCATGGTGGGGGGCGAACACGCCATCTCCGCGCCCGCCATTCTGGCCTGTGCGGATCGCCATGCCCGCAAGACCGGCGAATCCGAACGCATCTCGGTACTCCAGTTCGACGCCCACCTCGATCTGCGCGAACGATTCGACGGCAGCGCCTTTTCTCATGCCTGCGCCATGGCCAGGGTCATCGACCGGGTGAATCTGGTCACAGTCGGAGCCCGCGGAATCAGCGCCGAAGAGTGGAGCGCGGCCCATGCGCGCGACAACGCAACGGTCATCCCCGCCGAAGAGCTCGCACGCGACGACGACTGGATCGATCGCGCCCTCGAGGCTCTCGGATCCTGCATCTACATCACCTTCGATGTAGATTTCTTCGATCCTTCGCTGCTTCCCTCCACCGGAACCCCGGAGCCCGGCGGCGGCCAGTGGTATCCTGCGCTGGCCCTTCTCCGGCGCGTCTTCGCTGAGCGGAGCGTAGTGGGCGTCGATGTGGTGGAGCACGCGCCGATTCCGGGTCTCTCCGCCCCCGACTTTCTCGTGGCGCGTCTGGTCTACAAGATGATCGGATACTGGAGTCGGTCGCCCCACCCTTGGATCGCCCCCTGACAGCCTGCGCCCCCTGCTTCCCGGAAGGCGGCGCGACGCGCAATCCCTGGCCGAAGATGACCCCACTCCAAGCGTTCCCGCTCTTCTCCATCGGTGAGGACGCCCCGCCCCCGGGGCTCGCGGCCGAGCGCACCGATTCCACAACCACCTCCGACCCGACAGGCCCATGACCGATTCCGTCGGATTTCTCGTCGCCCTCACTGCGGGAATCCTTTCCTTCCTCTCGCCCTGCGTGCTGCCCCTGGTGCCCAGCTACCTCTCCTTCGTCACAGGAATGTCGCTGGAGGACATGCGCGGAGGCCTCGACCGGAAGCGGATTCTTCTGCACTCGCTCCTCTTCGTGAGCGGCTTCACCATCATCTTCGTGCTGCTCGGCGCGAGCGCCACCTTCATCGGCACCTTCCTGCTCGTCCACAGCGACTGGGTGGCCCGCATCGGCGGAATCATCATCATCGTTCTGGGGTTGCACCTCATGGGGGCCTTCCGCATCCTCCCGCTGATGGGCGAAAGGCGCGTCCACCTCTCCAACAAGCCGACCGGCTACATCGGCACAGTGGCGGTCGGCATCGCATTCGGCGCGGGCTGGACCCCCTGCATCGGCCCCATTCTGGGCGCCATCCTCACCATGGCCGCCTCGCGCGACACCGTGGCCGCCGGCACCCTCCTTCTCTTCGTCTATTCGCTCGGCCTGGCGGTGCCCTTCCTCCTCTCGGCGCTGGCCATGGAGCGCTTCCTGGACGCCTTCGCCCGCTTCCGCACCTTCCTGCCCACCGTGCAGATCATCTCGGGTGTGCTCCTGCTCCTCCTCGGAATTCTGCTCGTGACCGGCTCCTTCACCACGCTGGCGGCCTGGCTGAACCGCTTCACGCCGGAGTTCCTGATGGAGCGGCTGTAGAGGGGTAAGGGGCCCACAGAGGGATTCTTCGTGCAGATCCTTTACGGCAGAGAATACCACCGGGCGGCCGAAGATCCTCTCTCATCCGGATTGACGCCCGAAGACAGCCGGAGGTGCGTGCGGGCCGTAGAGAAGTTCCTTGAAAACCCGCGTCTTTCCGGTCTTAACTGTGAAAAACTGGGGTCGCGCACCGGGTCAAATCACTGGTCGATCCGGGCATCTCAGGAATTGCGTGTGATTTTGGCGCTGGAGCCGAACCACATCGAGCCGCAGCGAGTGGGACTTCTGAATATGGGACACCACGATCCCATGTACGACTGGGCTGAACGCCGCAGCTACCACACCGATCTGGACGAGTACGGTTTGTTGGCAACTTATCCGGAATCGGCAACTGCCAGAGGCACGGCATCTCCTCCCGAAGACTTTGCCGAATGGATCCTTTACCTGCCCAAACAACAGCGCGGCCTGGTCAATCGTCATTACGAGACGAAAGTCAAAGGGGTTTGCGGCGTTGCGAGAATCCGGGGAGCGGCAGGTACGGGAAAGACGGTGGTGGCACTTCACCGGGCACTTGTGTTGGGTCGTCTTGATACATCTCGCTTTGAGAGGAAGGGCCGGGGGAAGGGATTCCATAGACGCTATCGTGAAATTGCATGGAATCTGCACGATGAATGGAATCAGGAGATGGCGCTCCGGGGCACGGTCGATTTTGCAGATAGATTGTTGAGGGCGCGCGACAGGGCGCGTACACTTGCCAGACCCCGGTACCGCGCCGTGATCGTGGATGAAGCCCAGGATATGACGCAGGTGGGAATTGAGCTTGTGCGGGCGCTGATCGAAGGGTCGGGAAAGGACGAGTTGCGCAAGGACTCGGTATTGATTCTGGATGACAATGCCCAACGAATTTATCCGGGTGGCTGGATTCCCAGGTGGGTTGGTTTTGAAATTGGCAGCGCCAACTCCGACACTCTCAAAATCAATTACCGCAATGCAAGCCGGATCTTCGAGGCCGCGCGCGCAATGCGTGGCGAGGTGGCGGACCCGGAAGAAGAGCCTGTCCCCAGCGGCTTTGAGCGCGCCAAAGGCGAAAGGCCTGTGCTGGCCGTTGTTCCCTACAAGGAATCGAAGGTGATTCTGGAACGGATCCGACACCTGCAAAGAGAGGGATTCACAGACAATGAAATCGGCATCCTCGTTTTGCATAACCAGGACGTTGACGCTCTGATCAACCTGCTGAAGAGACGGGGAATTTCCTGCATGAACCTGAAGGATCTGCGCGATGGACAGATCGTTCCCGGCATCCGCGTGGGCACATTCGACCGGGGAAAGGGACTGGAGTTCCGCGCGGTACTGATTCCGCGCCTGGGCAAATCGCGCTTCCCGCTGAATCGCGAGAAGCCGACGCAGGCTCAAACCGTGATGAAGGTCATGGAGTCCACACCGGGCAGCACTGAAGAACACGAGCAGGAACGCGAGGAATACGAGCGCAACCTCAACCGATTGTATGTGGCCATGACGCGCGCGCGACCGGCTGTACCTCATTGCCGACGAAGAGCCCTGCGAGGAAATAGGCCAGCGTGCCCGTCCCTACCTTGCGACGTACCGTTCCGGAACGGCGTAGCAATCCGCACCGATCCGGCAGTCAACACCCTTCGACCGCAACCCGGTTCTCGCGGACAAGTCAGCGCTTCTTATGGATTGACTGTCCATCTGGAGGCGCGCGCATCAGGTCACGAAGGCGGCCTGGCTGAATCGCTTCACGCCGGAGCTCCTGATGGAGCGGATCATCAAAGAGGGAGAAGGGGGCGCAGAGAGGGACATCTCCGCCATTTTCGGTCGCCCTCCCGTCAGTGCGGGATTCCTGCATGCGGATCGGTGGTCGATCGGTATACGGCACTGGCTGGGGATCGCTTCCCAGCTTCGCGGCCCCGGAGTCGGACTTGAGCAAAGGGCGCGGCGCTCCTTTCGCCGTCATGTGCCGACCCGTCTTCGAATCCTTGATATGAGAAGCCCCGAGCAGATCGTTTCGGAGTTCTCGAAGCTCTTCGCTGCACGCCATCAGCGCTTCCGCCTGATTCCGGTTCAGGGACAGGCGGCACTGCCAGCCCACATGCCGCCGCGACGCACTGCGCCCCCCGCCCGGGGATTCCCGAACGAGGGGCGCGTTTCCTGCGTGATCCATCAGCGGTGGCTGATGGGTGAGGGGTTGCGACTACTTCTTATTCACGATCTGGATCGGGAGAGTAGTCAGAGCCTTCTTATTCACGATCTGGATCGGGAGAGTAGTCAGAGCCGTCCCTGTCGGCAGAGCACCCGCCGCTCCCTGCCAAATCACGAGGCGGACTCTGAACTCTCCATTCTCATTGGCAATGTCGGCAAGAGGAATGCGAACCGTCACCTCTCCGTCATCACCGATAGAAAGCCGATCGACTGCGGCTTGGATTGTCGCGACAGCTGTCTCACCTGTCCCACCAGCATTATCATTGCTGGCGAAGCCAGTTGGGTTGGCAGTGAATGTGTTTTCGTACTTGCCGTCGTCATTCGCGAACTCGACCTGAACCACATACCGGGATCGTTCATTCGTCGGAGTCGTGGGAGTCCAGGTGATGTCTAGTGAATCATCCGCAGGATCGGTGTTCCGCGTCGCCGTCCATGCCCCGTTGTTCGGGCCGTCCTCGTCGCTCGGACGCGGATCAATCGCGGGCACGCGAACAATCGAGGAGGGGACTTCAACTGGAGTCTCTCCAATTGTAGCGCGGGCCACAACCCGAATATCGAAGGCGCCATCGGCTTGAGCGGCGGTAATACCATCTAGGGCTGCTATATCCGTCACATCAAGTGTCCCAGCACCGTCTGCAACCGGGGGCGTGCCCGCAGCAACCCATTCATCTGCGCCATGGGGACGGATTTGCGCTGCCCAAGTGACATCTATGTCAGTTCCCTCACTGTCTTGCGGAGGATCGCCTGCTCTAAACGTCGCCGTCAAAGAGTTATCGTAATCATATTGGGCGGCTCCGCTATTTCCTGTCACATCGCGATCCGCGTCAAAATTCCGAGCCCCGAAAGTGTGGTTGACCGTAAACGGATCCTCGATGTCGTGGCGCTCGTCGTCGTCCAGATTGATCCGCTCGTGATCATCCGATTCCGGGGGAGCGAAGGAATAGCCTTGCTGAGGGGACACGCTGACATCGAAGTTGCCCTCGGGGACACCGATCTCGAAAAAGCCGCCAGAGTTTGTAGTGGCGGTTCGTGTCCTGTGCGGAGAGTCTTCGCGAACCGCCTCATTGGTGGCTACGACGCGGATGTTTGACAAACCGGCGCCATTCTCGGTCATTCTTACGCTTCCGCGGATCCTGTTCAGGCGGAGCGCTTCGAAGTTCACATCGGACTCTTCGTCTCCCGACTCCAGAGATTCTTCCTCGTAGATGTCGTCGAAGAACCAGCCGGTCAGGCTCGGCGTAATCCTGTAGTTGTCGTCGTCCTTGCCGACATGGATTTCCAGCCTGTAGGAGCCGTCAGAACCGGTCCGCACAAAGCGGTTTGCAGATGAAGGTGAGCCGCTACCGGTGCGGGCGTAGTTCCGCAGAACTTGCCTATTTGGGTTGCCACCGGGCACGCGGCGCTCAACCCTGATCTGAACATTCGGCACCGGTTGATCGTTCTTGTCCAGGACTGTACCCGTGACGATCGCGATCGTGTCGTTTTCTGCAAGCTGGATATTCAGTCGGCGGGGGCTATTGGCCGCAAAGAGAATATCATCTGATCCGGTTGAACCGTTGATCACCGTACTGAGATCCCTCGGGTTGCCCTGCGGATTATTGACCATCGATTCGAACCCGTCCTTGGACACCCGGACGTAAAGCTGATTACGCCTGCTGGCGGGGAATGTGAAGCGGTAGTTATTGCCGTAGCCATTCACCACATAATTGCCGTCGCGATCGGTTGTGGCCGACTCCCCATTGACCTCAACCGTCACACCCTCTTCAGGATACCCCCTTGGATCGGTGACACGACCATACAGCGTGCCTGTGGTCGGACGCACCTCGAGATACACGCTGTCGCGCGCGTTTTCGGCATCACGCGCGAAATCGTTTCCATCCTCATCTTTAGTCTGCACTGCGTCATCGCGAAGTCGGATATCGGAGATGTTCTGACGTTCCAGATGAGTTGCACCCCAGCCATCGGGAAGGGCAATGGAGTACTCGCCTGCGGCCATACGCCCGAAATACAGATCCTGTCTCTCGTCAACCACAGAAACCCGGCCAGTGGTAGTATTGGGCTCGTAGTCGCTGGAGCTTTCGATTAGGTGGTGCACCCTGGTTTGTACAGGGCTACGGAGAGTCTCCGTAGCGAGCGATTCGCCAGCCAGGTTTCGGCTCTCGACACGATTCAGGCCCAGCGCGATTCCAGGGGCGAAGCTCAATCTGTTTCTACCAGCATTATCAGCAGCGCCCCGAGGAGGAAACTCGCCATTGACGACCCTCGGCGGGAGCATTTGATTCACGTGCGCCGCCACGATGTAGTTTTTAACGAAGGCAAACGACCCGCACTCGGCTCCACCCTGGCGCTGATCCGAACTCAGCGGGCACAGCTCCACCGTGTGGTGATACCCGCCATTGTCGCCGAACGCGCCGCCCGTGATGCCGTTTGCCTCGTGGTTCTGGAAGGCGTCGAGCGCGGTGGGCTCGAGAATCGTGACATTCTGCCCCGAAGCCGCGTCCGCCGTCACGAAGACGTTGCGGTGCGCCGGGACGTTCCGGTAGGTGACTACGCCTCGCAAACGGGTCGTAATCCCGCGCGCCTGCTCATTCCACTCGTCTCGATCGAAGGTGGCCCTGCGGTTCGTGTCGGACACGTAGCGAATGCCCAAGCTCACCGGGCGGTTGTCGCGCACATCGCCGCCCGTATTCGGGCCGGTGTACCCATGGATCTGGTCAATTTCGTGATGGATGTACACCTTCAGCGTCTGCGTCGTGTACCGGACCACCAGAGGCTTCTCGGCTTCCATCTCTGTCTCTACCGAGAGGCCGGTGAATTCCGCCTTTACGGTGTCGTTCGTGACGTAGCTTTCTCCGCCATCCAGACTGTCATGCTGAGCTTCCGCGAGGGTGATATAGTAGGTCATCGGCAGGTCGGCTGCATCCGTCACGCTCATCTCGACCTTGGCTGTGCCGTCGGCATCCAGGGCCGTCGGCGCACCCTCCACCGCGACCATCTTGTCACCGGTGTCCTTTGTCTGCACGCTGATCGCCCAGCCGCTCAGAGCCTTGCCGCCATATTCGCCGCGCTGAATCGTTTTGCCCGAGAAGCTCACCGTCGCTTTCGCGTTCACCACATGCTGACTGTTCGCGGCCTCCGCCGTCGCGGCCTTGCCTTCCCAGCTCACCATCTGGCGGTCGCCGGCAACCAGGAAACCGTCCGGTGCGGTGATCGCGGCGTAGGCCGTGTGGCCCGTGGTCGCCGAGCGCGCAAAGTGCAGATGCGCCATCCCCGTCGAATCGGCCTCGGCCGTCGCAATCGCATCCTGCGACGTCATGCTGGAATAGAGGTGAACCTTCGCGCCGGGCAGCGCGTCGCCGGTCGCATCTTCGCCTTCGCCATTCCGCAGATTCACCTGGAAGTGAACCCGCTGGTGCGTGATCACAATCGGAATGTGCTGGATGTGAGGTTTGCCCACACCGAGATTGATCGGGTACCCGGTCGTCGGACCGCCGAACCCGTGATCCTCCGGAATCCCCGCGCCCAGAACCTGCAAGCTGTACAGACCTTTACGCAGATTGGCAAACGTAAATCGTCCCTCAGCGTTCGTATGGGCAATCTGGATCTGGTTCAATCCTGGTCCGATCAAGGTGACAACGACACTATCCTGCGCCAACAGATCCTCGCCCTCGGTGCGCTGACCGTCCTTCGTCACCTCGTCAATGAAGAGGTTCCCCGAGACGCTCGCCGTCGTCGCGTGCGCGCCCTCGAAGTTCACGATCCCCTCCTCGTCGTCGCCCACCGTCACCGAGGCGCTCGTGCTCTCGAAGACATGGGCCGTCGTGTCCTGGCCCGAGATCGCAACCGTGTAGGTGCCCGCCGCCAGCCCCGAGAAGGCGTACTGGCCGCCTGCAGAGGTCGTCGTCGTCCGGGCCGCATCGAGATCGCCGCCCGTAATCGTCACCGTCACGCTGTCCAGGCCCTCGCCCTCGACGCTCACGCGCCCGCTGACGCTCGATGTGCGAAGCAGCGTGCCCTCGAAGTCCACGGTGCCGGTCTGGCCCAACGTCAGCGTCACGCTCTTCGACGTGGCGTCGAACTCGTAGTCGTCGGCGTCGAAGCCCGAGATGCCGACCTGATAGTCGCCCGCCCGCAAACTCGCAAAGGCGTACTGGCCGGAGGGGTCGGTCGTCGTGCTCTCGTCCACGCCGTCGGGGCCACCCCGCAGATTGACGGTCACGCCCTTAAGGGGGTCGCCCTCGGCCCTCACCTGGCCGCTCAGGCCGGCCGTGCGCAGATAGGTGCCGTCAAAGCTGACGATCTTCGATTCGCCGACCGCCACGCTCACGTCGCTGGTCGTGTTCGAAAAGCCGACCTCGTCGCCCGGGAAGCCGGCGATCTCGACCGAGTAGTTCCCCATGCGGAGGCCCGTAAAGGAATACCGCCCGGCGTCGTCGGTGGTCACCTGTGCTTCGGAGACGCCCCGGAGGGTAACTTCGATTCCCCAGAGCCCCGCATTTTCTACCGTTACCGTCCCCGATACGGAAAAGAAGTGAAGATTTGGATCCGGCGACGGGTCGGAAGGGGACTGAACGGATCGGGTTCACGTTCGGTTGCGGTGCGGGCGGTGCGCCCCAGGAGAATGGGGTCGAGGGCGGGGGGCTGGGAGTCGTTTCGTGCGCCCCTGAATGCGGCCTCGTATAGCGTGGTCACCTCGTTGTCGGTGCTGAAACCATTCGCGCCCCCGAATGGGGCTCGTGATCTTCTGCGCCACCACTCTTCCGGCCAGCGGGAACGGCCTGTCAGCGACCGCAGACCTCATGGCGGTTGGCGGACTTGTGCCCCAGGATCGGATGCGCTTGGGGAAGGCGACGCAAGGTTGGGGTGCGCCCACACACACCGGGAAATCTGCCCCTGCCGGGCACGGGGACCCGGCTGCACACGAGGGCCACGGGCGCGTCCAGTGCAGCGTTGCCGGGCTGCCCAGCGACCCCGCCACGGGGCGTGAAGTTCGTTCGGGCCGCCGTCCCCCGACGATCTTTTTCCTGTTGTTTACATTTTGATTATTTATTGTAAAAATGTCAATTTGGAATTGACGTTTCGGCATTATTCGACGATTTGTCAATCCAAAATTGACATTTATTCTCAATCTTGGCAACCTGTCAACCACGGAATCCGGCAACCCGCCAACCGCGGCGCGACCTGCCCCGGCGATAAGAGCGCCACCGTTTCGCCCCGCGCCCCCGGGGACACGGCACATCTCAGCAATCCGCGACCCCACCGAGCGGTCTTCGAGCGGCGCTGCATCCGCACTGGACGCTGTGCTCTGCATCGCTCCTTGCCCTCATAGCCGCAAGGCCATGCGGACCGCGAAGCGCCTTGTCAACTCAACGCTTCACCGCTCTCGGTACGGCTCCCCTCTTCGCCCCGCGCCCCCGAGGGCGCGGCACAATGCAGCCACGCCAGCCCCGGCCACCCACCTCTTACCATCACCGATCATGGCCACCGCATGTTGCGCACAGGGAAGCCGAAAAAGACCCCCTCCACCCCCAACCCCCTCCCCTCGCAGACTGCCTCCGCCTCCCTCTTCGCGGAACTGCCCCCGCCCCCCTCTCATGGACCTTGCGGCCGGACCTTGCGGCGTGCTCCGGGGTCTTGCAACATTAGACACTTCAACTTTGACTCAATTTTGAAAAGGGCCCGACGGGCCATTTGGCGTCTGCGGCGAGACTATGCCATGCCTTGCCGGGGCATTTGTGGCGTGAGCGGGCAGGTGAGGCGGGGCACATCATGTATGAACGCATTGTTTGTTTGACCGAAGAGCCAACCGAGATTCTCTACCGCCTGGGCGAGGAGGATCGGATTGTGGGGATCTCCGGATTCACGGTCCGGCCCCCGCGCGCACGCCGCGAAAAGCCGAAGGTTTCGGCCTTCAATACGGCAAAGATCGAGCGCATCCTGGAGCTTCGGCCCGATCTGGTCTTCGGTTTTTCCGACATTCAGGCCGGGATTGCGGCCGAGCTGATTCAGCGCGGAATCGAGGTCCACCTCTTCAATCACCGCTCGGTGGCCGGGATTTTGCGCACCGTGCGAGCAATCGCGGCCCTGACCGACTGCGCCGACCGCGGCGAGACCCTGGTGGCCGAGCTGGAAACCTCGCTGAAGCGGATTCGCACAAGCGCAGAGAGACTGCCCCGGCGTCCCCGCGTCTATTTCGAGGAGTGGTACGATCCGCTGATCTCGGGGATTCGCTGGGTGTCGGAGCTGGTGGAGATTGCGGGGGGCGAGGACTGTTTTCCCGAACACCGCGCCGGGTCGCTGGCCCGCGACCGGATCATTGCCGACCCGCGCGAGGTGGTGCGCCGTCAGCCGGATCTGATTATCGGGTCGTGGTGCGGGCGCAAATTCCGCCCCGAGAGGGTGGCCGCGCGCGAGGGTTGGGAGAGGATTCCCGCCGTTCGGCATGGCGATCTTCACGAGATCAAGTCGGCGCTGATTCTGCAACCCGGACCCGCGGCCCTGACCGATGGCCTCGAGGCGCTTCACGAGATTATCGGCGGGTGGGCCGCCCGCGAGAGTGCGTCGCCGGCAAAGAGCGACCCTGGCGAGGCAACCCCATCTGCGACCGCCTCCATCCAGAGGGTTCAGGAGGCAGCGCCATGACCGGCAGAGGCTACAAGAGCATTCAGGAGCTCCGGCACAGCGTACAGCGGCAGCGCCAGCAGGAGATGGACCGGAGCGTGGTCCGGCCCGGATCGGCGTTGCGGGTGCGCGCCACCATGGAAGCGTCTGCCGACAACCGCGTCCTGCACGCCTGTCGGTCGGCGGTTCTGAGCTGGTTCGCCGACGATCTCGGGCTCTCCTTCCCCCGCCGGGCCTGGCGTCACCACGACTTCAGCCACGCCGCCGAGAGCTCGACCTGCCGCGCGGCCCATCTGCGCACTCCCGATCGCGATCTCTGGGTTCTTCAGGTGGAGCGCACCCCCGGGCCCCGGCAGCGCGTTCTGGTCGAGGTGGCGGTGGGACGCGAACCGGCTGCGGCTCCCTTTGTCACACTCTCGGTCGAGGATCGTTCGGTGGCCCCGGTCGAGCTCGACCTCTACTATCCGGGCGGCATGCTGGCGGCGCTCTCCGAAGAGACCGAGCTGCAACTCGCCGACCGCCCCCTCATCGCGCGCCCGATCGTAGTGGATTCGGTTCGCATGATGCACGTTTTCCTCCAGATGCTGATCGACCCCGAGCGCGAGCGCCGCACCTTTCCCCTGGTGGTGGCGTCGGCGGCCACCCACGGCGATCCCTCGTCGGCCGAGATCCGCCGCTGGGAGAATCTGGCGCGCCTGCATGCCGGACTGGCCGAGACCTGGGTGCTGCCCCAGGCGCGCACCTACGAACTCAGCGATACGGTGGGCAAGTCCCATTCGGTCTTCCTCGGGGCCTGGCGCTTCTACAGAGCCGGTTTTTCGAGCGCTTCGGAGCGCTCCGATCATCCGCTGGTGCTCGCCCGGCGCATGCCCGGCGACGACGAGGCCGACGCCATTGCCCGGCGCTTTCTGCGGTACGCCGTGCAGGAACGCCTGCGCATGGCCGGCGACGCCCCCGACTGGCCCCGCTACGATGCGGTTGCAGCCGAAGCAGGGCAGGCGGTGCGGGGTCCGGGGCGCTTCATTCGCATTCTCCGAAGTGCGTTTGCCTGGGGTGGGCGCGCGCGTCCGCCAGGGACCCCGGCTGTGGCGGCAGTTGGCGAGGCCGTTGTACAGAGCGACGCCGGGGTGGCGAATGGGTCGCCGGGGCCGCCCCTGACCGGGACGCCGCGCGTGGCCGAAAGCGAGCTGCGGTTGCGCACGCGCCTGCAGGAGACCGAAAAGAGGTTGCGCGATGTCGAGCGCAGGGTGCAGAGCGACGATCGGCAGTACAGGGATGTGCAGCAGCGGGCCGAGGAGGCGGAGCGTGCGCGCGCCGAGGCGGAGGCCGAGCGGGAGCGGGCCGTGCGCCGGGTGGCGCGGCTCGAGGGAATGGTGCGGTCGATGGGCGGAAATGCCGACGCCGAGATCCCCTTTCCGATCGTCTGGAGCGACTTTGTGGCCTGGAGCGACGAAAATCTGGAGGGACGGGTGGAGTTGACGGGTTCGGCCCGCCGCGAGATCGATGCCGCCGCCTACGAAGATGTCGGTCTGGTGGCGCGGTGCCTTCTCTGGCTGGCCGACGAGTACCGCGAGGCGCGCATCGGGGGCAACAATCCCAATTTGATGGGGCGGATCGACGCGATCGACGAGGGAGTCTTCAACCGCCCCTGCGGCGGCGACAGCTTCGACTGCGTCTGGAATGGCCGCTCCTGGCGCGTGGACTGGCATATCAAATCCGGCGCCAATACCCGCGACCCGCGCCGCTGTCTGCGCATCTACTACTTCTGGGACGACGAATCGCGCAAGGTTGTGATTGCATCGATGCCGGCCCACCGCCGGAGCGCACTCTCCTGAGCGGGGCCAGTCCGACGTTTTGTCCCTCTCCGACGCGCTCTCCGTCCTTTCTGCGTGATCTGTCCTGCCTTTCCACGGCCTGCCGCCGCCCCGGCTCGCCATTTGGCCTGCACAGCTTGTGCACATGATCATTGCATACAATGATTGACACAGGCATTGCAGACGCGGATCCATTCATGCGGGCGATTTCGCAATCATTCCACAGACAATCGCCCAGACAACCGCACAAACGGTCACAATAACCATCCCCCAACCCCAAAGGCCCGATCTCTTGCAATACACACAACTTGGCAGTAGCGGAATGATGGTTTCGCGCATCGCGCTCGGCTGCATGAGCTTTGGCGATCGCACATGGCGCCCCTGGATGCTCGACGAGGAGGAATCCCGGCCCTTCTTTCGGCGCGCGGTCGAGCTCGGCATCAACTTCTTCGACACCGCCGACGTCTATTCGCTGGGCGCAAGCGAGGAAATCACCGGGCGCTGGGTGCGCGAATACGCTCTGCGCGACGAGGCCGTCATTGCCACCAAGGTGCGTTTGCGCATGGGCGAAGGCCCCAACCGCGCCGGACTCTCGGCCAAGCATATTGTGCAGTCGTGCGAGGCGTCGCTGCGGCGGCTGGGCGTCGAACGCATCGACCTCTACCAGATTCACCGCGCCGACCCCGACACTCCCGTCGAGGAAACGCTGGCCGCGCTCGACAGACTTGTGCAGAGTGGCAAGGTGCTCTACCCGGGCGCCAGCTCGATGTACGCCTGGGAGCTCATGAAGATGCTCTCGGTGGCGGAGCGCAACGGCTGGGCGCGCTTTGTCTCGATGCAGAATCACTACAACCTGATCTACCGCGAGGAGGAGCGCGAGATGCTGCCGCTCTGCGCGGACCAGGGGGTCGGGGTGATTCCATGGTCGCCGCTGGCTCGCGGAATGCTTGCCGGAACGCGCACGCGCGGCCCCGATGGAGCGCCCGCGACCGGAGCCCCCGAGAGCTCGCTCCGGAGCGAACACGACGCCCACCCGACCGGTCAGCTCTACGATCACGAATCCGACTGGGAGGTGGTCGATGCGGTGGTGCGCGTGGCGGAACGTCGCGGAGTGGAGCCGGTGCAGGTGGCGCTGGCCTGGCTGCTGTCGCGGCCCGCAGTGGTGGCCCCGGTGGTCGGATTCACCCGGGTCTCGCAGATGGAGGCCGCGGCTGCGGCGGTTGACCTCGAGCTCACCCCCGAGGAGTGCGCCCGTCTCGAATCCCCCTACCGGCCCCATGCGGTGCGCGGCTGGCTCGGCGGCTCGATCCGGCTGCCCGGAATTCGTTCATGAACGATCTTGCCCTGGAACGCGCCGACTTCGAGGCCGCCCGCCGCAATGTGGCGCCCCATATCCACCCGACTCCGATCCTGACCAGTCGCTCGCTCTCGGAGAGCTGCGGGCTTGATGTTCGCCTCAAGGCCGAACTCTTTCAGCGTGGCGGTTCCTACAAGGTGCGGGGTCCCCTCAACAAGATCGCCCGGCTGACCGACGCTGAGCGCGCCCGCGGCGTCATCTGTTCGTCGGCCGGAAACCATGCGCAGGGGGTGGCCATTGCGGCGCGCCTCTACGGGGTCAGGGCGGTTGTCTGCATGGCCGCCAACGCAACCCCCTCCAAGATTGCCGCCACCCGGGGTTACGGAGCCGAGGTGGTTCTGCACGGCAACATCTGGGACGAGGCCAATGAACGGGCGCTCGAGCTGGTCGAATCCGAGGGCTACACCTACATCCACCCCTTCGACGACCCCGACCTGATTGCGGGGCAGGGAACCCTGGGGCTGGAGATCGCCGAGCAGTTCCCCGAGGTGGAGCTGGCGGTGGTGCCGATCGGGGGCGGGGGCCTGATCTCGGGGGTGGCGATGGCGCTGCGGTCGGTCAAGTCTTCGGTGCGGATCATCGGGGTGGAATCATCCGGGGCACCCGCCATGAAGCGAAGTGTGGAGCGGGGCGCGCGCGTCACCCTCGACAGCGTGGACTGCGTGATCGACGGGTTGGTGGTGAAGCGGGTGGGGGCGCATACCCGCTCGGTGGTCGCGCGCTTCGTGGACGACATCGTGACTCTGCCCGACGAGCAGATCTTCGATGCCGTGCTCTGGCTCATGAACCGCGCCAAGGTGGTGGCCGAGGGGGCGGCCGCGGCGCCGGTGGGGGCGCTGTTGCAGGGACTGATCGACGCTCCCGCCGGAACGCCCGCCGTCTGTGTGCTCAGCGGGGGAAATCTGGATGTCGAGAAGCTGCGGGGGATCCCCTGGAATTGAGCCGCTTGCGCTTTGCGGGCCGTGATCCTGAAATTCCCGATCCCTCATCCCCTCTCCCGGAGACACCCCATGACATTGCGCATCAACGACATCGCACCCGACTTCCGCGCCGACACCACCGAGGGCCCGATCCGCTTTCACGACTGGATCGGCGACGGCTGGGCCATCCTCTTCTCGCACCCCAAGGACTTCACCCCGGTCTGCACCACCGAGCTGGGCGCCGTCGCCGGTCTCCGCCCCGAGTTCGAGCGGCGCAACTGCAAGGTTCTGGGAATCAGCGTCGATGGCGTCGACGATCACCGCGCCTGGTCCAGCGACATCGAGCGTTCGCAGGGTCACGCGCTCAACTACCCGCTGGTGGGCGACCCCGAGCTGAAGGTCGTCAAGGCCTATGACATGCTGCCCGCCGACGCCGGCGAAAGCGCCCGGGGCCGCACCCCGATGGACAACGCCACCGCACGCTCCGTCTTCATCATCGGCCCCGACAAACGCATCAAGGCCACCCTGACCTACCCGATGAGCACCGGCCGCAACTTTGCCGAAATCCTCCGCCTTCTCGATTCAATCCAGCTCACCGCCCGCGAAGAGGTCGCCACCCCCGCCAACTGGGAGCAGGGCGAAGACGTCATCATTCTGCCCGCGGTCTCGAACGAAGCCGCCCGCGCAAAGTACCCCGCCGGCTGGAAGGAACCGCTTCCCTATATCCGCATTGTGCCCCAGCCCGGATCCGAGTAGGGCGCAAGGGTCGGGGCAGGGCAGGGGGGCAGGGACAAACCAAAGGCCGAACAGATGAAGAAAGGGGGTTGCGCGCGCGCCACTTCGCTTCATTCACCACCCGGGCCGGCCCGCGCAGGGGCCGGATGCAGGGTCGCGCTTCGCAGGCTGCCCGGCGAGAACGCCTGGGGACGCGCCAGGCCGGATTCGGCGCTCAGGGCGCCGAGCCGTGGAGTCTGTCGCAGAGATTTCCCGGTCCACAGCTGTGATCAGGCGGATCCTTCACCGGCGAAGAGGCCGCGATGAGCGAACACGAGGCAATCTGTCGACATCCGGGGCTGCCGACGCCCTCCGCAATTCGGGACATCCGCGCGCAGTAGAAGACCCTCTTCCGCGCAGCCTTTGCGCGTCTGCCCGACCCGGGCGAGGCAATCCTGGCCCGGTGGGAGCACGAGATCGTATGCGGAATCGGGCCAGCGATCGGTGCCCGAGGCGTCTCCCGGGTCCCAAAGTCCCTGCGAGGACGACTCCCCCCGGTCGCAATCAGCCCCATTCACAGCCAGATATTTTGCCAGAAATTCATCCGTAATCCCAAGAACGGCGTCCAGCACAAAACCGGGGTCGTTCCCGTGGCTGCCCAGCGCCCGGCCTACCCAGACGGGGCTTCCCCAGATGGGGCTCTGTTCCATGGTGTCGGTGACAGGCTTGACGAAGCGCACCGTGACCAGAAGGGCATCGCCACTCGCCCACACTTCTGCAGTCAGCATGGGATGGAGGTCCTCTCCTCCGGTCCTGTAAAGCCGGGCAGCTTCCAGCCGGTCCCGCATGACATCGTAAATGGCACGGTCGGCCAGTCCTGCCAGGGTACTGTCATTGTCTCGCACGCCTGCGATCAGCGCGACCGGCGCGCACCCTGTCGAGAGGTGCATCCATTGCCGGCTCATGCGATCGGCGGCCTGCCCGAAGATCCCGGCGGGCCACAGGGCGAAGAGGACAGTGGCGACCCGAAGGCGGTGCATGGATGGCGCTTCCCGTTGCGAGGGTGAGTTACGGCACCAGGTTGCGCAGCCGCGGCCGCACAATGAAGAGGCCCTCGCGGCGGCTCGAGAGCAGAACGGTGCCGCTGGCGAAGTATGGGTAGACGCTCCAGGTGCCGTCGAACCCCGCCTCGTCGGGGCCCCAGGGAGTGGTGTCGAAGTGGCCCGCCTCAACAGGGTTTTCGGGATCGCTGATGTCCAGAATGCGCAGGCCGGCGCGGTTGTTGGACATGTAAAGGCGGTCGCCGCGCACATAGAGATTGTGATCGGTTGCGCGGGTCGGATTCATGTATTCGCTGATCAGGAGCGGGTCGTCGAGGTCTTCCAGATCCCAGATCAGGGTGCGGGTCGCGCTCACCAGTCCCCCTACCTCGTCGAGTTCGTCGTTTGAGTAGAAGTAGCGGTGATCTTCGGTCAGCCAGCCCTGATGCGCATAGGCGACATTGGGGTAGTCGGCGGCGGAAATCGCAACCGGGTTGTCCTTGTCGGTCACATCGGCCACCGAGAGGGCGGTTTCGTTGGAGTTGATGCAGATTTCGCGACCGCTGTAGCGTTCGTCGGGACCATGATAGATCACGCACTGGGTATCGTGCGAGTTGCCGGTGTTGCGCCTTCCGGTGCCTTCATGTGCAAAGCAGCCCGCAAAGGCCGGATTGACGGGGTCGTTGATATCCACAATATGTGAACCGCCGCCACAGGTTACGCCGCCATCGGACGAACCCACCAGATAGGCAAATCCGGTTTCCTCGTTAATCGCAATATTGTGCGAGGAGGCGATTTCGTTGTACATGGCGGTTGCCTCGAATTCGCGCGGCTCGCCGACGTCGCGAAGCTGTGTCAGGTCGAAGATCTGCATGCCGTGCTGCCCCGCGCCATCTGCAACCACAAAGGCATGATCGCGGTACACCTTGACATCGCGCCAGGTATTGGCCCGGCTGCCCTCGGTCATCGGCAGGTTGCCCAGGTAGCGCGGATTGGCTGCATCGGTGACATCGACAAATGCGGTCCCATCCATGCGCCCCACCAGCGCATATTCGCGTCCCGTTTCGGCGTCGGTCCATCCCCACACGTCATTGAGGCGCGCCCCCCGCCCGGCGCCCAGCTCTTCGCGGGGGATAAAGGCGATCAGATCGACATGGTCGCAGTCGTAGCCGGCCGCGCCCCCCTCGTCGCAGAGCACCTCGCCGCCGCGAATCGCGGGAAGCGGATCGTGATCGACGATCAGCCGGGCCGTGCGACGCCACGCATCTCCATCATGCATCAGCACGGTCACCGCCCCCATTCCGAAGTCCGCTCCCGGATCGCCGACCGCCGCAATCCCGTTCCCGAAGACCGGTGGCCGGCTTCCGATCCGGATGCCGCCGCCGTACGCCGCGCCGATCCCGGAAGCGCCGACTGCGGCCCAGTCGCCCGCCTCGCGCACAAAGGACGAAACCCGCGCATCGCCCCCCACGAAGAGCGTCGTGCCGTCGAAGGCAAGCATGGCGCCGAAGTTGCCCCCCGCATCGGCGTCGGGCGTCAGCATGCCGACCGCGCCCCACGCGCCACCCTCCTTCGCAAAGCGGTGCACCGCCCGCCCCTCGGGATCGAGGCCGATCTGCCCCACCAGAACTTCGTCATCGGCCACCGCCACCGACGCCCCGAAGAGCGCTCGCCCCGCACTGCCCCCGCCCGGAGCGGTCAGTGCAGTTGCAGCTCCCCAGGAACCATCCTCCGCACGCTCGAAGATGTGGGCCATGCGTTCGCCCGGGTCGGCCACGGCCAGAAGATCGCCCCCCATGGCCGCAAAGTCGCCTGTGCCCTCGGGAAGGGGCAGGATTTCTCCCTGCGCCCAGAGCCCATCCTCTCCCAGCCGCCAGAACAAGAGAACCCGACTCTCGTCTTCGCGCATCGCCATCGCCGCCAGCTCTCTTTCCGAGGCCAGCAGCTTCGATCCGAATGTAGCCATGCCCCCGCCCGCCGTCAGCATCTGGAACGGCTCCATCTCGCCCTCTGCCAGCGCGTCCAGGCGGTAGGCGTACACCACCCCCGCGCTCTCGTCGTCAGCCGGGTTCCCGCCTCCAACCAGCAGCATCTCGCCCGCGTGCGCCAGCGATCGGCCGAATTCGTCGCCTACGGCCGCGTCCGGGGCGTGCAGCGTCCACAGCTCCCTCCATGCGCCCTCTTCCGGAGCGAAGGCCCGCACCGCGCCCGGCTTCCTCTGGTGTGTGGGCTCTCCGGCCACAACCATGCCATCGATCACCAGAACCGCACCGCCGAAGGATTGCGCCTCAAGGGTGGCCCGGGGGGCGGGCAGGGCAAGGCAGGTAAGGAGCAGGGAAGGGAGGATCGGCGCGACCGCGCGGGTGCGGCGTCGAAGGGAAGGGGCGGGCGAAGCGAGGGGGACTGTCCGGATGCGCATGGAAGGAACCCTTGGGGATTGGGGACGAAGGACGGGTCGAAGAATCTGCGGCAACGACCAGGATTCCGAAGAGTCTGCGGAACGATGGTCGAACCCTGCATAGGGGGATTATATACGGTGATCCATATCCTCATGGATTCGAGGACTTCATAATTATACCCTTCCGCCATGCCCATCGCCCCCGCCTCCCGTCCGGGCCACCCCTTCTTCGGCGGTGCGCCCCTGCTCATTGCCCACCGGGGTGGCGCCGCGCTGGCTCCCGAGAACACCATGGAGGCCTTTCAGCAGGCGATCTGCGAATGGGGCGCCGATATCCTGGAGCTGGATGTGCGCCTGACCGCCGACGATCGTCTGGTGGTGATTCACGATCCCACCCTGGATCGAACGACCGACGGCCGCGGCGCAGTTCGTTCTCTGATCTGGCCGCAGCTGCAGCGACTCGATGCCGGCCACCACTTCCGCAATTTGCAGGGCAATCTTTCCTGGCGGGGCCGGGGCGTGCGTCTGCCGCTCCTTGCCGAGGTGCTGGCCGCCTTTCCCGAAACCCGCCTGATCGTTGATGTGAAAGCGCGCGAAGTCGCCGCCCCACTCCTGCGCCAGCTTCGCGCCGCGCGCGACGAAGATCGGGTTCTGATCGGGGCCAAATTCGAGGCGGATCGAAGGGGGGCTCGTGGTCATGGGGGCCCCTGGGGCGCATCGCGGCGGCAGGCGTTGATCTTCCGGACTCTGAATCTTCCGGGCCTGGCCGGAAGGCTGTACATCCCTGCTGCCGATGGATTTCAACTGCCGGAGCGGTCGCGACGCCTGCACGTGGTGACCCCGAGCCTGATCCGGGCCGCCCACGCCGTCAATCTGCCGATCTTTGTCTGGACCGTGGACGATCCCCGTGACATGCGTCGGCTGCTGAACCAGGGCGCAGACGGCATCATCACAGACCGCCCCGATCTCCTCGCACAGGAGCTGAACAGGATCGCCGCCCGCCCCCTTCCCCCCGGGCTCTCCACCCCTTCCGCCGAGAGCGCTGCACCATGAGCGACCTCGACGCGCGCTTCGCCGACGATCTTCGCGCATCCGGGCTGCTGAACGGCGTCTCCGCCGCAGTGGTTGCGGTCTCTGGCGGCATCGACTCCATGACGCTCCTGCATCTGCTTCGCTTCGGGCCCGCCGCCGCAGCGTCCGAAGGCATCGTGCTCCACGCAGCGCACATCGACCACCGCATGCACCCGGAGAGCCGCGCCGAAGCCGACCGGGTGGGCGAAGTCTGCAGCGACTGGGGCGTCCCCTTTCATCTGCTGCGCGCCCCCGAGCCGGTTGTCTCCGAGGCGGCCGGACGAAGGCTGCGCTACCGCTTCCTCGAAGAGCTGCGCAGCGGACTCCCTGCGCACGCGGCCACCCTCACCGCCCACACCGCCGACGATCAGGCGGAAACGGTGCTCTTCCGGGCAGCTCGCGGAAGCGGACCCGGGGGCCTGGCCGGAATCAGAAGCGTGCGCGCCCCCCGCGTGATTCGTCCTCTGCTGCATATTCGTCGCCGCGAGATCGCCGCATTTGCGCGCATCCGCGGAGTGCCCTTCCGCGAGGACCCCACCAACCGCGATCTCCGCTGGACGCGCAACCGGATTCGTCACCGGATCGTGCCCGCGCTAGAGGACGCCGTTCCCGGAGCCGGCGGTGCCCTGACCGCCCTGGCCGAAACGATGCAGCTTCATGCCGCCGCCCTCGATCAACTTCTCGACCGCGAGATCGACCGCATCGGAGTGCGCGCCCCTGCCCCTGCAACCCCGGCGGCGGCGTCCCCCGCAGAGGGCGCTCTCCCCCCGCAGCCCCTCCTCCTCTCACTCGACCGCGATGCCCTCCACGCCCTCCCGGATCCGGTGCTGACCCTCCTTGTGCGCCGCGCCGCCACCCGTCTCGGAACCCGGTGCGGCCGCCGCGTCACCGCCCTCATGGTCCGCTTCGTGCGCGAATCCCCAAGCGGGCGCCGCATCGATGTGGGGGCCGGCCTGGTACTCGAACGCGACCGTGCAGTGATCCGCCTGCGCCGGGCCGATAACTCCGGCAGTCCGTGAATCAACAGCGAACGGCATTCGCGCGACGCTGCATCCCCGCGGGACGCCGGCGCTCCGCGTTGTTCCCTGTCTCCACGGTTCACGTCGAATGACATTCGAGCGATTCCGCCCCGATTCGGTATTCTTCAGGTCATGAATCTTCGATCCCAGCAGGGAAAGGGTGGGCTGACCGGCCATCTGGGCGGCCGTCCCCTTCAGCGCGTCGTCTATTCCGCCGAGGCCATTCAGCGCCGCGTCGCCGAGCTCGGCCGCGAGATCGCCGAGAGCTATTCCCCTGCCGACGACCTTCTCGTCCTCGGTCTCCTCAAGGGGTCGTTCATCTTTGTGGCCGACCTGGTGCGGGCGATCCCGCTTCCGGTACAGGTGGACTTCCTGACCGCATCGAGCTATGGCGACGGCCGGGTCAGCAGCGGCGTCATTCAACTGCGGTGCAACCCTGCGGCCTCGATCGCGGGTCGGAACATCATCCTGGTCGAAGACATCATCGACAGCGGCAACACAATCCGGCACGTCATGAGCGTCCTGGCCGAAGAGAAGCCGGCCAGCCTCGAGCTCTGCACCCTTCTGCACAAGCGCACCGTCACCCTTCCGCACGATGCGCGCTGGGTCGGATTCGATGCGCCGGGCGAGTTTCTGGTCGGCTACGGGTTGGATTTTGCAGAGGATTTTCGGCACCTTCCCTGCATCGGTTCAATCTGAAGCGGATCCGACATTTACGCGGCCGGGCCCCGCAATGGCCAGGCCAACAAGGACTGCGACCTGCACCCTCGAGGTCTCCCTCCCCAGGGGGAACCCAGGGCGCTATCGCAACAGGGAACGCACACAGGGCGCACCCCCAGGGGAGCGCAGCAAGAGGAATACACAATGTCGGAGCAACCACAGAAGACCCCACCCAGAGACACGCGCAACCGGCGCATTCCGCGCGCGGCCGCTCTCTGGTTTCTCTTCGCGCTCCTCTCGATCCTCGCCTTCCAGTTTCTGCGGGGCGGCGGGGGCCCCGGCGGCGAGCTTACCTACACCGAGCTGCACCGCCAGATCGAGAACGACAACCTCCTCAAGGTCACCTTCCAGGGCGACACCCGCGTCGAGGGCGAACTCCGCAACACGATTACCCTCGACGAGACCGATGTCACCGAGTTCTTCGCGCAGCTCCCCTCTGCCGAGGTCACCGATGAGCTGACCACCCTGATGCAGGCGCGCGGAGTCGAGATCTCGGCCCGCCGGCGCGGCCCCGGCATCGGCACCTACATGTTCTCGATCATCCCCGTCTTCCTCTTCATCGCCTTCTGGATATGGATGCTGCGCGCCATGCAGAGCGGCGGCAACCGCGCTTTCCAGTTCGGACGTTCGCGGGCGCGGCTGATCAGTCCCGACACCCCCCAGGTCACCTTTCAGGATGTGGCCGGCGCCGAAGAGGCCAAGCTGGAGCTCGAGGAGATCATCGAATTCCTCAAGGACCCACCCCGCTTTTCGCGTCTCGGCGGACGCCTGCCGAAGGGCGTGCTCCTGGTGGGGCCTCCCGGAACCGGCAAGACGCTCCTGGCGCGGGCGGTGGCGGGCGAGGCCGGTCGGCCATTCTTCCAGATGTCGGGTTCCGATTTCGTCGAGATGTTCGTGGGGGTGGGGGCGTCGCGCGTACGCGATCTCTTCGAGCAGGGCAAGGCGCATGCACCCTGCATCATCTTTGTCGATGAGATCGATGCGGTGGGGCGGCACCGGGGCGCGGGCCTGGGCGGCGGTCACGACGAGCGCGAGCAGACGCTGAATGCGCTCCTGGTCGAGATGGACGGATTCGAATCCAACGAGGGAGTCATCCTCCTGGCCGCAACCAACCGCCCCGATGTTCTGGATCCGGCTCTGCTGCGTCCGGGTCGCTTCGACCGTCAGGTGGTTGTCGATCTCCCCGATGTCAAGGGCCGCGAGGGAATCCTGCGCGTCCATGCCCGCAAGCTCCCGCTTGAAGAGGATGTCGAGCTTTCGCTGATCGCGCGGGGCACCCCGGGCCTGAGCGGCGCCGATCTCTCCAATGTCTGCAACGAGGCCGCCCTCTTTGCGGCGCGCCGGGGGGTGGAGCGGGTGGCGATGGAGGACCTGGAGCAGGCCAAGGACAAGGTCATGCTCGGCACCGAGCGCCGCAGCATGGTGCTGACCGATTCGGAGCGCCGCCTGACCGCTTTCCACGAGGCCGGCCACGTGGTGATTGCGGTCAAGGTTCCCGGGCTGGATCCGGTTCACAAGGTGACGATCGTTCCGCGCGGGCGGGCCCTGGGGCTCACCGCCTCGCTCCCCGAGGAGGATCGCCATTCGCATACGCGGGACTGGCTGACCGGACAGTTGACGATGCTTTTCGGAGGACGGGTGGCCGAAGAGCTGGAGTTCGGGCCGGAGAAGGTGACCACCGGCGCGGGCAACGACATCGAACGGGCCACCGCCATGGCGCGGCGCATGGTCACCCGCTTCGGAATGTCCGATCGGATTGGATTGATGGCGGTCGGGGATTCGGAGCAGGAGGTCTTCCTGGGGCGCGAGCTGGTGCAGCGGCGCGAGGTCTCGGACTACACCGCGCGCCAGGTCGATGAAGAGGTCAAGCGGATCCTCGACGAGGCGCATGGCCGGGCCCGCACGATCATCGAGGCGAACCGCGCGCTGTTGACCGATCTGGCAAATGCCCTCCTGGAGCGCGAGACCCTCGATGGCGTCGAGATCCGCCTCCTGGTCGAGGGCAAGACGCTGCCGCCGCTCCGGAGCGACTTCGAGGATGGCGACGCAGAGGATTCGGGCGATCTGCCCGGTGCGGCGACCCAGCCGACTTCGGTTGCCAAGCCCGGAATCGGGGGCGCACAGCCCCTTCCGTCTCCCGGCTGACCAGGTCTTCGCCCGGGTTGCCCCCCCGACAGTCAAACGCAGGCGGCCTTCGACCGGGCGCAATCGGTTTCGGTCCTCCCCTGGGCGACCGGCGCAGGAGCCGTCCCCATGGAGTGCGTCGAAGCGCGTACCCGGGAGTGGCGCCCCTCCCCGCCGGGGCTCTACTGAATCTGCAGCGGCGCAGTCAGACCCGAAATGGGCAGCATCCGCGCCAGGAGCTCCCGCAGCCGCCCGTCCTCCACCCCGATCTCGATCCTGCCATCGGCGCAGACCGAGATCCGCGACGTCTCCTCGCTGACGACGATCACCACCGCGTCGGTTTCCTCGCTTAGCCCGATCGCGGCCCGGTGACGCGTTCCCAGCGAACGGTCCGGAACCGGATTCTGGGTCAGGGGCAGGATGGCTCCCGCGGCGATGATCCGGTCCCCCACCACAATGACCGCACCGTCGTGGAGGGGCGACTGCGACGAAAAGATCGTTCCCAGGAGCACCGGCGAGAACACCGCCTCGACGCTGCGCCCGCTGTCGGCGTATTCTCGCAGCCCGACCTCGCGCTGGATGGCCACGATCGCTCCGGTCCCCGCCTCTGCAAGCTGCGTCACCCCCTCCACCAGCCGGTCGACCAGGCGGGTTTCGCGCGGCGATCCGAGGAGCCGCACCAGCGGACTCTGGCCCAGACGGGTCAGGGCGGCGCGCATCTCGGGCTGAAAGACAACCAGCGCGGCGATGGCGCCGTACTGGAAGAGCGCCTCGATCAGGCGGCGAATCAGCGAGAAACCGACCAGGACCGCCCCGAAGTAGAATGCGGCCAGGAGGGCGATGCCGAAGAGCATCTGCATGGCGCGGGTTTGCCGGATAAGCAGGAAGATCCGGTAGATCAGGACCGTGACGATGGTGATCTCCACCAGGTCGGTCCACCCCGGAATCAGGAACTGCAGTTGCGGCAGGAATCCGTTCATGACTCCAAAGTATGGCCACAGCGGGCCATCGCCGGAAGACGCTCCGTCAGAGACCCTTCAGTTGACGCGCCCACCCGCCCCGCATACATTGCCCCGATTGCGCATCCACTCATCGCGGTTCATCGGAGCAGACCTTGAACAACTTCAGTCTCCTCACCCTCTTCGCCGACGGCGGCCTGATGATGTATCCGCTCGTCATCTGTTCCCTCATCGGTCTCGGCGTCATCATCGCAAAGGCGTGGACCCTCTGGGTTGCGCACCGGAGCGCGTCGAACGTCATCGGCGCGGTCGAGGAAGCCGCACGCGATGGCCGGGTGGACGAGGCGGCCGCGATCGCTGCTTCCACCCCCGGACCGGCGGCGGCCATCCTCCTTGCGGGAATGCGCCGGATTCGCAATCTGCGGCTGAACCGGGGCGAGCTCGAGCAGGTCATCTCCACGACGGGGGCGATCGAGCTCAGCTTCCTCGAGCGCGGCCTTGTGATTCTGGCGACGATCGCGAATGTGGCGCCTCTGATGGGCTTTCTTGGAACGGTGGCGGGCATGATCCTCGCCTTCGACTCCATTGCCGCGGCGGGCGACGTCGATCCCGCAACGGTGGCGGGCGGCATCAAGGTGGCGCTCCTCACCACCGCGGCGGGGCTCACGATCGCGATTCCGGTCAACATCGGCTACAACTACTTCGTTTCACGGATCGACAAGCTCATCGTCGACATGGAAGAGAGTACCCAGAAGGTTCTCAATATCGCTTGGGATCTGGAGCAGACCGGCCGGCTGACGATCGTCTCCACCTGACGGCACCGACCTGCCCGACGCGACCGAATCGCTCCTCGGGGGGAATCCGGGGGAACCTTTCGCCTCCGCAGTGGTAAAATAGAGGAACAGACCTTTACAGACAGGGAGAACAGACCCATGGCCGTTCTCGGCGGCAAGAAATCCAAGGTCTCGGACGAGATCCCATCCTCATCCATGGCCGACATCGCATTCCTCCTCCTCATCTTCTTTCTGGTCACCACGACCTTCCCCAAGGACAAGGGGCTCGGCATCGTGTTGCCGGAGCAGGGCGAGGAGCAGGAGGTCAGCCAGAGGAACGTTCTCCATATCCTCATCAATCCCACCGGAACGGTGACGATCCGGCGCGGCGAGAGCCAGCAGGAACAGACGGTTCGTCCCAGCGACGTCGAGGCGATCTGGCGGCAGGATGTGGCCGAGAACGAAAATCTGATCGCGGCGGTCAAGACGCACCCCGACGCGCCCTATCGTTTCATGATTGATGTCCTGGACGCCCTGCAGTCGGCGGGCTCCGAACGCATTTCCCTTCAGATTCTGGAGTAGGCCACCATGGGTCTCAGAGGCAACAAGCTCGAACGCAAATCCAAGGCGTCGCAGGAGATCCCATCTTCCTCGATGGCCGATATCGCATTCCTGCTCCTGATCTTCTTCATGGTCTCCACCGTCTTCCAGAAGGATCGCAACCGCGAGATCGAGTGGGCGCAGGCGGAGGCGACCGAAAAGATCGACCAGAAGCAGAAGAACATCCAGAATATCTGGATCGAGTCGAATGGCGATGTCTATATCAACGACCAGCCGATGCTCATGGAAGAGGTCAGCGACTTTATCCGGCCCATGTACGCGAGCAATCGCGAACTGATGGTCTCGGTCCGCTCGGATCGGGATGTGCCGTACCGATATATCGACGCCGTGCAGCAGGAGCTGGTCGCTGCCGGACTTCTCAGGGTCGTATTCGCGACCGAGCTGGAACAGGACATGACAAGGGAGAGACGATGAACGAGACAACCCCGATCCCGCAGAGCGAACCCGCCGCCGACACCCGTACCGAAACCGCCAACGACCGCTTCAAGAACGAGTTCTCTTCGTGGTTCTGGGGGTCGATGATCGTGGCCACCGTGGCGCACTTCGCCATCTTCGCCTTCCTGCCCGAGATGCAGGCCGAGGATGTGAGCTTCGCGATGGACGAGATCATCACCATGGAGATCCCGGACGAGATCGAGCTGCCGCCGCCGCCCGAGGCGATTCAGAGACCCGCAACCCCGGTGGTGACGACCGCAACGATTGACGAGGACATTACCATCGCGCCGGTGACCTTCGACGAAAACCCGGTCGAGAACCTGCCGCCGCCACCCGACGACGTCGAGACCGATATCTCGGCTGCGCCGGTCTTCGTGGTCACGACGGTGCGCCCCTCTCTGATCAATGATGACGAACTCGGCCGGGCGCTGGAGCGCGAGTACCCCCCCCTTCTGCGCGATGCCGGAATCGGCGGACGCACCCTTGTCTGGTTCTTCATCGACGAAGATGGAATCGTGAGGAACCAGCAGGTCCACACCTCGTCCGGCCACCAGGCTCTCGACGAGGTGGCGCTGCGTATTGCGCCCCTGGCCCGCTTTACCCCGGCCTACAACCGCGACAAGAAGGTTGCGGTGTGGATTGAGCTCCCGATTACCTTCGAGGCACGGTAGGCAGGCGCCCAGAGCGCATCCCCCGCTTCCACTCCCCCTTGCGGGAACGCCCCGCCGGCCGACAGGAAAGGCCGGCGGGGCGTTCCCTTGTTCCCCCACCCCCGTACCCCCACCACTGCGGGAGCTGCCCCGAAACCGGAATGGCCACCCAGGAGGCATACGAGCGGACCCTGCGGGAGCGGTTGCCGCGCGTCCGCGAGCGGATTGCGGAAGCGGCCCGGCGCAGTGGCCGCGAAGCCGGATCCGTGCGGATCGTGGCGGTCACCAAGGGCCACCCCGAAGATGCCATTCGGGCCGCGCTGGCAGTTGGCCTGCACGATTGCGGCGAAAACCGGGTCGAGGAGCTGCGCCGGAAGGCATCGCGCCTGCGGGAAGAGCGCGCACAGCCGCGCTGGCACGCGATCGGGCACATTCAGCGCCGCAAGGCGAACGATGCCGCCCACCTGGCAACGCTGATTCACAGCGTGGATTCGCTTCGTCTCGCAGAGCGGCTGTCGCGTCTGGGCGAGGCCGCAGAGCGGCGCATTCCCGTCCTTGTGCAGATCAACGCCTCGGGCGAGGAGACCAAGGGGGGATTCCCCTTCGGCCTGAATCCCGATCAGGCCCTGGCCGACATTGCGCAGCTCTGCGCGCTGGGCGGATTGCGCGTCATGGGGCTCATGACGATGGCGCCCTTCGTGGCCACCGAGCCGGTTCTGCGTCGCACCTTTGGCGGCACCCGCGAAGCGCTGGCGAGGGTGGCCAAGGTGGCCGATCTTGAGGGTCGCGAGCTTTCGATGGGCATGTCCAACGACTACGAAATCGCAGTGGAAGAGGGGAGCACGATGGTACGGCTGGGCACAACGCTCTTCGGGCAGCGTCCCGCATGAAGAGGTCGCCGACAGAGCGCGCGACCGCGCCGGATGCGCACGATCGCACGGCAGCGGCGGCAGAGGGCGAGATGGATCGTCTGCGGGCGGCGGCCGAGGCGGTGCGCAGAGAGTGGCCGCGAACCCCCCGAGCCGGAATCGTGCTGGGAACGGGCCTGGGGGGGCTGGCCGACGCGATCGAGGTGGAGGCCGCAATCGACTACGCCGCGCTTCCCCACTTTCCCCTCTCCACCGTCGTCACCCACGCCGGCCGCCTTGTTCTGGGAACTCTCGAGGGGTTGCCGGTGGTGACCATGCAGGGGCGATTCCACTCGTATGAGGGATACTCGCAGCGGCAGATCGCCTTTCCCATTCGCGTCATGCGGCTGCTGGGCGCCGACACCCTGATCCTCTCGAGCGCTTGCGGGGGCATGAATCCGCTCTGGGCTCCCGGCGATCTGGTCTTGCTGGACGACCACATCAACTTCATGGGCGACAGTCCCCTGATCGGTTCCAACCTGGACGAGCTCGGGCCGCGCTTTCCCGACATGTCCGCCCCATACGATCGCGCGCTGGGCGAATGGGCGTCGCAGATCGCTCTGCAGAAGGGCATCCGCCTGCGCACCGGCGTCTATGTGGCGGTTCCGGGGCCGCAGCTCGAGACCCGCGCCGAATACCGGATGCTGCGCCGGATGGGAGCCGATGTGGTGGGCATGTCCACAGTGCCCGAGGTGATCGCCGCGCGCCATATGGGAATGCGCGTGCTGGCGGTGGCCGTGATCACCGACCAGTGCCTGCCCGATGCCCTTGAAGAGGTGAACATCGAGCGCATCATCGCCACCGCCGAGAGGGCCGGCCCGCAGGTGGTCCGGGTGGTGGCCGGGGTGGTGGGCGCGCTCGCCCGCGAATCCGCTTCCGCCGAATGATGCGCTATCCCCCTCTGCCCGATTCCCGGGTTGCGCTGGAAGAGGAGGTTCTGGAGCGCTGGCGCGACGAGGACACCTTTCGCCAATCGCTGGACGCCACGGCCGCAGGCGAGCCCTTTGTCTTCTTCGAGGGTCCGCCCACCGCCAATGGACGTCCCGGGCTGCACCACATCATCAGCCGCGCGATCAAGGATCTTGTCTGCCGCTACCAGACCATGCGCGGTCGCCAGGTCACCCGCATTGCGGGGTGGGACACCCACGGCCTTCCGGTTGAGATCGAGGCCCAGAAGCAGCTCGGCATCGAGGGCAAACAGGAGATCGAGGAGCGTGGCATCGCCTGGTTCAACGAGCGCTGCCGCGAGTCCGTCTTCACCTACAAGGACGACTGGGAACGCTTTTCGGAGCGCATCGGCTACTGGCTGGACTATTCGCGCCCCTACGTGACCTTCCACCCCGAATACATCGAGTCGGTCTGGTGGATTCTGGCGCAGATGGCCGAACGCGAACTCCTCTACCGCGGTCACAAGGTCGTGCCCTGGTGTCCGGCCGACGAAACGGTGCTCTCGTCGCACGAACTCTCGCTCGGCTACCGCGATGTGGAGGATCCTTCGCTCTGGATCGTTCTGGAGCTCCTGGATGGCTCGGGGCGGCATGCGCTGGTGTGGACGACAACCCCCTGGACGCTGGTCTCGAATGCGGCGCTGGCGGTGCATCCCGGGATCGACTACGCAGAGGTGGAGGAGGGGGGAAGAACGCTGATTCTGGCCCGGCGACGCGCAGAGGCGCTCTTCGGCGCGGAGCGGATTGTCGGCGAGGTTGCGGCGGCCGATCTGATCGGGGTGCGTTACCGCCGCCCCTTCGAGCTGATTCCCGACGATGCGGTGAGGGGGCGGGCATGGGAGATCGTTCCGGGCGATTTCGTCTCGGCCGAGGAGGGATCCGGGATCGTTCACATGGCTCCGGCCTACGGCGCCGACGACTATCGGGCGGGGCGGGAATTCGGGCTCGCCGTGCTGGAGCCGGTGCAGAGTAATGGCACCTTTGCGGCGGATCTGCCCCTTGTGGGGGGACTCTTCTTCAAGGATGCCGACGAACTTCTGGTGAACGACCTGCAGGAACGCGGGCTGGTTCACGCCTATGCGCGCGAACGCCACTCCTACCCGCACTGCTGGCGCTGCGATGCGCCTCTGATCTACATGGCCCGCCACAGTTGGTTTGCCCGCACCTCGTCCCTCCGCGACCAACTTCTGGTCAACAACGATCGCATTCGCTGGTATCCGGCGCAGGTGGGCGAAGGCCGCTTCGGCGAGTGGCTGAAGGGGAATGTGGACTGGGCGCTCTCGCGCGACCGCTACTGGGGCACGCCGCTCCCGGTCTGGGTGTCGGAGGACGACCCCGATCATGTGGTCTGGATCGGGAGCTTTGCCGAGCTGGCCGAGCGGGCGGGGGGACTGCCCGAGGACTTCGATCCACACCGCCCCTTTATCGACGCCATCACCTGGCGCTGCCCCGAGACGGGATCGCTCATGCGGCGCACCCCCGAGGTGATCGACGTCTGGTTCGATTCGGGGGCGATGCCGTGGGCGCAGTGGCACTATCCCTTCGAGAACCGCGACCTGTACGAGCGGCACTTCCCCGCCAACTTCATCTGCGAGGCGGTCGATCAGACGCGGGGTTGGTTCTACTCGCTGCACGCGATCTCGACGATGCTCGGTCTGGGTCCCGCCTTTCGCAACGTGATCGTGAACGACCTGATCCTCGACGCGGATGGCCGCAAGATGTCCAAGTCGCGGGGCAATGTGGTCGATCCGTGGGATGCGATCGCCGAGCATGGAGCCGACGGAGTGCGCTGGTACATGGTGACCGTGAGCAACCCCTGGCTGCCGACGCGCTTCGATCCGGTTGGGGTGAAGGAGGCGTCGGCGCGCTTCTTCGACACCCTGCTCAACAGCTATCGCTTCTTTGCGCTCTATGCCAATCTGGAGCGCTGGACGCCCGCCGCCGAGGGTGTGCGGCAGAGCCCTGACGCAAGCAGTGCAAACTTGCCCGCTGCCGCTTCGCCCCTGGACCGCTGGCTGCATTCGCGACTTCACCGCCTGATCGACACCGTTCGCAGCGAACTGGACAGCTACAACCCCACGCGCGCCTACCGCTCGGTGGTCGCCTTTGTCGATGCCGATCTCTCGAACTGGTATGTCCGCCGTTCGCGGGCGCGCTTCTGGGGAAATGGTTGTGCAGACGACGCGGCTGCGGCCTTCGCCACTCTGCACGAGGCGCTCCGGGTGGTTGCGCTCCTGATTGCGCCGGTTACCCCCTTTGTGTCCGACTGGCTGCACCGCGCCCTCACCGGCCGCTCCAGTCACACCGAATTCTTTCCCGATCCCGACCGGGAGCTGATCGACGAAGGGCTCGAAACCGATATGGGACATGTGCGCACGCTGAGCACCCTGGCCCGGGCCGCGCGCGAGGCGGTGGGAATCCGGGTGCGACAGCCGCTGGGACGCCTTCTGGCCGTGATTCCCGGCGCGCCTCCACCCGAGGCGGTGGTGGCGATTCTGCGCGACGAGATCAATGTCAGGCAGATCGACTTTGCCGCCGACACCGAGGGACTGGTCACCTGCGCCGCCCGGCCCCTCTTTCGCGCTCTGGGCGGCCGCTTCGGCAAGAGCACGCAAGAGGCCGCACACCGCATTCGGGAGCTCGATGCGCATGCGCTGCAGAGAATTCGGTCGGGCGATCTGGTGCAGATCGAGGTCGGGGGCGCCACGCACGCGATTGGCCCGGACGAGGTCGAGGTGGTGGAGGAGGCGTCAGGGGACTGGATTGTGCGCAGCGAGGGAAGCTGCACGATTGGCCTGGATCCCACGATCAACGAGGAGCTGCGGCTCGAGGGACTGGCGCGTGAATTGGTCAACCGGATTCAGCGCCTGCGACGCGACTCGGGATTGGCCGTGACCGACCGCATCACTCTGGGAATTGCCGGCGACGAGACCGTTTGCGCTGCGGCCCGCGCCCACGACGCCACGATTGCCCGCGAAACCCTGGCCCTTCAGGTCGCGGTGGGCGAAGAGTCCGGGGATGGCTTCGATTTTCGCATGGAGGATCGGCTCGACGGGGAGGTGGCGGTGGTGAGCCTCTCGGTTGCCTCGCGCGCGTGAAGTGCCATCGCTGGGTCGCCGGCGAAGATGCGGCCGGACGACTGGACAGCTATCTGGCGAATCGGCTGAAGCTCTCTCGCAATCGTATCCACCTGCTTCTGGACGAGGGTTGGGTGCGCGTCGATGGGGCGGTGCCGAAGAAATCCGAAGCGATCGCGCCCGGTCGGCAGATCGAGGTGTGCATTCCTCCACCCGTTCCCGCCCGCGCCGATCCGCAGGACATCCCCCTGGAGATCGTCTTTCAGGACGAAGAGCTGGTCGTTGTCGACAAGCCGCCGGGGCTTGTGGTTCACCCTGCGCCCGGCCATCCCGACGGCACCCTGGTCAATGCGCTCCTTCATCATGTGGGCGATCTGGCGGGAATCGGCGGCGCGCTGCGGCCCGGAATCGTGCATCGGCTCGACCGCGACACCTCGGGCCTGATGGTCGCCGCCAAGACCGAAGGCGCGCACCGGACGCTTTCGACCGCGCTCCGCGAACGCAGGGTTCGGCGCATTTACCTGACCGCGCTCTGGGGTGCGCCCGGCAACGCTGAGCTGGTGGTGGATCGTCCGATTGGACGACATCCGCGCGACCGGTTGCGCATGGCCGTGGTCGAGAGGGGGCGGGCTGCAGTGACGCACTTCCGTACGGTTGAGCGCTGGCGGGCGGCGACCCTCTGCGAGGCGCAGTTGCAGACCGGACGCACCCACCAGATTCGGGTGCATGCAGCGTCGATCGGACATCCGGTGGTTGGAGATGCGCTCTACGGCGCCGGGCGCGAGCGGGGATTCGGCGGCCCCGAGCGGAGTTGGGCCGTCGCTCTTGCGCGACGAACGCCCCGGCAGTTTCTGCATGCGCATCGTCTGGAGTTTGCGCATCCGGCGACCGGCGCGGAGATGCGCTTCCAGGCCCGGCTGCCGCACGATCTGGCCGAGGTGCGAGGGTGGGCAACAGACGTTGCGAACAACGACGACAGGCAGACAGACGACCGATGATTCCGATGGTGAAGACGCGCCTTGCCACTCCGGCGCCGCGCCGTTCCCGGTGCGCGCTGCTGATCCTCGGTGCGCTCCTTGCCGCTTCGGGTGCACATGCGGAAATCCCAGGTGACCCGTCCCGACCGCCTTTCTTGCAGGAATCGCTGGCCGGTCCCTGGCGCGAGATTGCCGGCCGCACGGTTACGGCCCGCTATCAGGGTCGCGATTCCGCCCGCGCACACCGGGCCCTGGTCACCATCGAAGCCCTGGGGCCGCTGCCTGCGCTGGGCGACCCTGATCTGCGCGCGCTCCTGACCGTTGCCCCGACCCATGCGGCGATGGCCACCCTGGTCGGCGGTCGCGTTCCCGAGTGGGCCGGGGCGGTGGCGATCCCCGCGCGCATGGAGATCATTGTGCCGGGTGGCGGGTGGTGGCCCGGCGATCGTATCGAGGAGGTGCGCGTGCTGCGTCATGAATGGGCGCACCTTGCTCTGGCCCACCGCATGGGCCGCCTTCGCATCCCCCGCTGGTTCAATGAAGGGTATGCCGAATGGGCCTCTGGACGCTGGGACGAAGATGGAGGCCTGCGTCTTGCGTTCGCTCTGGCCTCCGGCAACGCGCCCCCTCTGGATTCGCTCGCTCTGGCCTGGCCGCGCGACGCTCTTCGGGCCGATGTCGCCTATCTTCTTTCGGCCTCGGTGCTTCAGTATCTCGTCGAGTCGAGTGGAGTCCGGGGGCTGGAGCGCTTCATTGCGCACTGGCACGACCATGAATCGTTTGAGGGTGCGCTGCGGGTCGTCTATGGTGCCACTCCGGGCCAACTCGAGGCCGATTGGAGAAAGTGGGTGCGGCGGCGCTATGGATGGCTTGTCATCCTGTCGAATTCGGCCGTCTTCTGGTCGGTTCTGATTGCGCTGCTCTCGGCGATGTTCCTCTACAGGCGGCGATACCGGCGCCTTCAGATGGCCCGCCTGCGCGCCACCGAGCCCCCCGACGATCCCTCCTGGTGGGTCGTATCCGACGAAAACGCTTCCGGCGGGCTTGACCCTGCTTCGCCTTCCCGGTAGCCTCCTTCACTCACAGGAGTCAAACAATGGCAAAACGCGGCGAATCCACCCTCGAATTTTCGCAGATCAACCTCTGGTTTGCGGTGGGAGGACTGGCGATGATCGCGCTCGGCTACCTCCTCCTGGCGCAGGGATCGATTACGGCCGCGCCGGTGCTGCTGGTGCTGGGCTATGCGATCATGCTGCCCCTGGCCATCATCCTGTAAATGCCGCCTCTGACCAGGGCCTCGCAGGCTCCGGCCCCGAAGATGAAGACGATATCCTCTGTCCTTGCCACGTCCCTGGCTTCCCTGGCCTGGCTCTGGGTTCCGGCGGCCGCGCAGCAATCCGCCTGGCGCTGCCCCGATCCGGGTGCGCTCATCGGCGATCTTGAGGGCGAGATCGCGCATGTCCGCTTTCTTGCCGACGATCTGCTGGAGGGTCGCGCCGTGACAACGCGGGGCGAGCGGTGTGCGGGCGACTATATCGCCGCACAATTCCGGGCGATCGGGTTGGAGCCTGCGGCTGCCGACGGCAGTTGGTTCCAGAGTTGGACGATCGATTCCGATACCCCGCATGGGGGAGTGGTTCAGGGCGAGGCCCGCAATGTGATTGCAGCGCTGCGCGGCACCGCTTCCGCACCCCGCCGGACGGTTGTGATCGGGGCCCACTACGATCACCTCGGATTTGGCGGCTTCGGATCGCGTTCGCCCGATGCCACCGGATCGGTCCACAATGGCGCCGACGACAATGCCTCGGGAACGGCGGTCCTGATTGAGGCCGCGCGCCTGCTCGCGTCTGGTCCCCCCCTGGCGCAGGACATTCTTTTCGTGGCCTTCACCGGCGAGGAGCGCGGGCTCTGGGGTTCGGCCGCATACGTTCGTGCGCCGGCGGCTCCGCTCGAACACACCATCGCCATGCTCAACCTGGATATGGTGGGGCGCGTTCGCGACGACCTGCTGACGGTGCTGGGAACCGGAACCGCCGAAGAGTGGCCCGAGCTTTTGGAGCGCGCCAATGAACGCATCGCCGCCCCGTTCGAGCTGCGCCTCAACAGCGATGGCTTCGGCGCCTCGGATCATGCATCGTTCCATGCGCGGGGGATTCCGGTTCTGCACTTCTTCTCCAACACGCACCCCGACTATCACCGGGTGGAGGATGACTGGAATCTGGTCAATGCGGAGGGCATGACGCGCGTGACCCAACTGGTTGCGGCGGTGACGCGCGAGATCGTGCCGGCGACGGGCATGGCCGCGCTGACGCCGGTGACGGGGGCGGACAATCCGCATGGCGACGCTTCGTCGATGCGCAGCGGGTTCCGGGTGCGCATGGGAACCCTTCCCGACTATTCGCGCGAATCGGGCGGAATGGCGATCACTGCGGTGCGCGCCGGAAGCCCTGCCGAAAAGGCCGGCATTGAGGGCGGCGACATTATTGTGATGGTCGGATCGCACGAGATCGACACCGTGTACGACTACATGGCCGCACTCAATGAGTTCGATCCGGGCGATGAGGTGGATGTCACGGTGATACGGGGCGAAGAAACGCTGACGATGCGGGTGGTGTTGGGCAGTCCATGAGCCGTGGTGAGCGGCATTCGCGATGCGCTGCGTCCGCACCGGTTCGCTGCGCTCTGCGTTGCTCCCTTTCCCCATAGCCGGACAGGGAAGCCCCCGGGGTCTGCGCGGGCTTTGTCGCGGCCCCGCCAGCCCGGATTTTCATCACTCCTGGTGCACGTCTGCACATGATGCAAGGCTGCCCCGGCCTCGATTGCGACCCTCCGTCAACTTGCGAAGCGGCCTGAACCCTCGCAATATTCAATCTTTGCGCAACTCCTGCACAGGAACGCAGGCGGGGAAGCCCGTGAACGAATATCGGGTGGCGCTGCGCCCTCTGCGCGGAGCCGAAGCGCTCCCGGGGCCGGAGATGATCCGTGGACGGCCGGGCCGTGAGCCGCGAATCGTCCATGGATATAACGGATTGAATGGCAATGACGAAACTCGCTTCCGCACTCCTGGTCGCGCTGGCAGTTCCGGCGGCGCTGATTTCGGTGCAGGGCGCCATGCGTCCGCCTCCCCAAGATTCGCGCCCGCCCGCGCGCTTGTCGGCCACGGCGGACGATCCGGCGCACACCCTGCCGCGCGCGCCCCTTTTCAATGCCGATTTCAACCCCGATCTGGTGGCCGACTACTGCGTTCGCTGTCACAATGAGCGCCGCCTTCTGGGCAATCTTTCGCTGGAGGACTTCGACCCCGCCAACCCCGTGGCCGATCCCCGCACGGCCGAGAGGATGATTCGCAAGCTGCGCGCCGGAATGATGCCCCCACCCGGCGCCCGGCGTCCCCCCGATGCCGAGGTCACGGCCTTTGTCATGGCCATGGAAGAGCAGATTGATGCGGCCGCCGCCCGAACTCCCAATCCCGGCAGCCGCAGCTTTCAGCGACTCAACCGGGCCGAGTACGAAGCCGCCATTCGCGACCTTCTGGGCATTGAGATCGACGCATCGGCCTATCTGCCCAACGAGACGGTCAGCGCCGGCTTCGACAACATCGCCGATGTCCAGAATCTCTCGGCCACCCTCCTCGAATCGTATCTGACGGCGGCCAGCGAAATCAGCCGGCTTGCCCTGGGCGATCCCCAGGCAACCCCCTCCGAGGCCACCTACGAGGTGTCGCGCTACGCCGAGCAGCGCGAACATGTGCCCGGCGCGCCCTTCGGCACCCGCGGCGGCATTTCGGTCGTTCACAACTTTGTGGCCGATGGCGACTATTTCTTCCGGCTCGCCTTCCAGCACGAATCGACCGGAAACTTCTTCGGCCAGACCGCTCCCTTTGACGAGGCGGTCGATCTGTCGATCGATGGCGTGCGCGTGGCGCTGATTCCGCTCGATCGCTGGATGCACCGTCAGGATCCGGGGGGCGTCGAGGTGGTGACGGAGCGCATTCCGGTGACTGCCGGTCCGCACCGCATCTCGGCCGCCTTTATCCGCATGGCCGAAGGGCCGCTCGAGGATCTGACCTCGCCCCACGCCTGGTCGCTGGCCGACAAGAAGATCGGCTACTCCTACGGGATTACCGGCCTTCCCCATCTGCGCGATCTCACGATCGGGGGCCCTTACGACGTGACCGGGGTGGCGCCCACGCCCGCGTGGGAGCGCTTGGCGAGCTGCCGTCCCGAAGGCGCGACCGAGGAAGCCGCCTGCGCGCGCCGCATCATCGGCGACCTGGCCACGCGCGCATTTCGGCGGCCGGTGGATGAGGCCGAGATCGAGGCGCTGGCCGAGCTCTACGCGGAGGGAGCCGTCGAGGGGGGCTTCCGGATCGGGGTGCGGACCGCGCTGCAGGCAATTCTGGCAAGTCCCGACTTCATCTTCCGCTTCGAGTCGACCGAAGGGGCCACAGAGCCTGCGGGGGTGCGACCCCTGAGCGATCTGGCGCTGGCGTCGCGTCTGTCCTTCTTCCTCTGGGGCGCGCTCCCCGATGCCGAACTTGTCGATGTGGCCACCCGGGGCGAGCTCTCGAATGCGGCTGGCCTCGAAGCCCAGCTTGCGCGGATGCTGCACGACCCCCGGTCCAGCGCTCTGGGCGAACGCTTTGCGGCCCAGTGGCTGCGGCTTCAGGATCTGGACAGGGTGCACCCGGATGCGCTGCGCTTCCCCGATTTCCACGAGCAGTTGAAGAGCGATATGCGGAGCGAGACCGTGGCTCTCTTCAATGCCATGGTTGCGGACGGCGGAACTCTGCAGGATCTGCTGACCGCCGACCACTCCTGGATGAATGAGCGGCTGGCCCGCCACTACGGAATTCCGGGCGTCGTCGGCAATCACTTCCGCCGGGTGGAGTACACCGACGACCATCGCCGCGGCCTGCTCGGCCACGCCAGCATCCTCACCCTGACCTCGCACGCCAACCGCACCTCGCCGGTTCTGCGCGGAAAGTGGGTGATGGAGGTGCTCCTGGGTACGCCGCCGCCACCGCCGCCGCCCGATGTTCCCGAGCTTGACGCCACCGCCGAGGCCGCCGAAGGCCGCTTCCTTACAGTGCGCGAGCGTCTCGAGATGCACCGCGACAATCCGGCGTGCAACTCCTGCCACCGCATGATCGACCCGATCGGCGTTGCGCTCGAGAGCTACGATGTGACCGGAAGCTGGCGGGTGCGCGATTCAGGGGTCCCCGTCGAAACGCTGGGCGAGCTCTACGACGGCACCCCGCTGGCGGGCCCGGGGGATCTGCGCTCTGCACTGCTCGGCCGCCCGGAATCGCTCGTGCGCTCCTTTACCGAAAATCTGATGGCCTATGCGCTGGGCCGCAGAATCGAGCACTCCGACATGCCCGCAGTCCGCAGCGTTGCGCGCGCCGCCGCCGCAGACGACTACCGCCTGACCGCTTTTGTGCGCGCGGTCGCCCTGAGCGATCCCTTCCGCCTGACAGGAAGCGCTGCGGTGGTGCAAGACGCCCTCCCTGACCCGACCCCCTGACGCTTTCTCCCCTCCGCTGGCAAAAATCCGTACAGATCCCGAAAGAATCCCGCATAAATCCCGAATTTCACCCTCACGAGCCCGATCCACCCGAACAATGAGCGAACAACGATGAAGCACATCACCGGAATGGCCATTCCCCGGCGCATCTTTCTGCGCGGAGTGGGCGCCTCGATTTCGCTTCCCTTTCTGGATGCCATGATTCCAGCCGGTCGCGGCCTGAGCGCCGGAGCCGACGGACCGACGCGGCTGGTGGCGATCGAGATGGTTCACGGAGCGGCGGGCAGCAACGACTGGGGTCGGACGCAGAACTTCTGGTCGCCGGCGCAGACGGGCCGCGCCTTCGATCTCACGCCGAGCGCGCTGAGCCCCCTGGAGCCCTGGCGCGACTACCTCACCATTGTCAGCGACACCGATGTGGAGCCCGCCGAGGCAAAGCGGCCGAAGGAGATCGGAGGCGACCACTTCCGCTCCAGCGCCACCTTCCTCACCCAGGCGCACCCGCGCCAGACCGAGGGGTCGGACATCTTCGTCGGCGAGTCGCTGGATCAGATCTTCGCCAAACGCTTCGGGCAGGACACGCCAATTCCCTCCATGCAGCTCTGCATCGAGAATGTGGATCAGTCGGGTGGCTGCGCCTATGGCTATGCCTGCGTCTATACCGACACCATCAGTTGGGCCTCCCCGACCGAGCCGCTGCCGATGGTGCGCGATCCCAGGGTCGCCTTCGACCAGCTCTTCGGCGCCGGGGGCAGTCCGCAGCAACGCGCCGCGCGCCGCCGGGTCAACAGCAGCATTCTGGACTTCATTACCGACCGGGTGGCCGAGCTCAAGCGCGAGCTGGGGGCCTCTGATCTGATCCGTCTCGACCGCTACCTGGAGCATGTGCGCGAGCTGGAGCGGCGCATCCAGAGAGTCGAGGCCCGCAATGCAAGCGGCGAGGCGCGCGCGCTCCCCGAGGCTCCTGCCGGCGTGCCCGATTCCTTCCGCGAGCACGTTCAGCTCATGTTCGACCTCCAGGCGCTGGCCTTCGCGTCGGATGTCACCCGGATCTTCTCCTTCAAAATGGGGCGCGACTCCTCGGCCCGGATCTTTCCCGAGAGCGGAATCGACAAGCCCTTCCACCCGGCTTCGCACCATGGCGGCAACGAGGACAACATTGCCGATTTTGCCGCAATCAATCGCTACCATGTGGGAATGCTGCCCTACTTTTTCGAGCAGCTTTCCGGAATCATGGAGGGCGATGCGCACCTTCTGGATCGCACCATGATCCTCTACGGTTCGCCGATGGGCGACCCGAATGTGCACAATCACAAGCGCTGTCCGCTCTTTGTGGCCGGGGGCGCGAATGGCGGACTCGAGGGCAATCTTCATCTGCGCGCTGCGCCGGGAACCCCCATGGCCAATGTCATGTTGAGCCTTGCGCACAAGCTGGGCCTGGACGACATGAAGAGCTTCGGCAACAGCACTTCGGATTTCTCGCTGACGGTCTAAAAGAGAGAGCACAATGCCAATGCCGCGCCCCGGATCTTCGTTTGCATGGTTGTGCATGCCCGTCTGCACAGGGCACAGGGGGGTGACTGGTTGGCCATTGCGGCAGCGATTGTGCAAAGTTGCGGCTGCAATTGCAATCGCGGCCTGGGTGCAGATTGGGGCTGCGGCAGAGCCGAACGCCCCTGCAACAGGCGAAGTGGGAAGATCCTGCGATTGGGAGGCTTCCTGCGCACTGCCGCGACTGTATGCGCCTGCATCATCCCCGCTGGCCGATGCCGCCATGCACAACGACGAAGCCGCGGTGCGCGCGCTGCTCGCGGGTGGCGCCGATCCCGACGAGGCGCAGGGCGATGGCATGACGGCGCTGCACTGGGCGGCCTTCAACCGCAACGCCGATCTTGTGCAACTGCTGCTCGAGGCCGGAGCCGGGGTCGAGGCCGGAACCCGGATCGGGCACTATACGCCGCTGCACCTGGCAGCCCGGGCGGGGGCGGGCGAGATCGTGGAGATGCTTCTCGGGGCGGGGGCCGAGCCGGAGCGGGCGATTCTGGTGGGCGGCGGCGCCAGACCCCTTCACTTTGCGGCTGAGGCGGGCGATGTAGAGACGATCGCGGCGCTGCTCGCCGCAGGCGCCGATGTCAATGCACCCGAGGAGGCGTGGGGGCAGACGCCGCTGATCTTCGCCGCCGCCCGGGGCCGGACCGATGCGGTGCGGGCGCTTATGCAGGCGGGGGCCGATCCGGCGACGCACAGTCGGGTCATGGATGTGGCGGCGCGCGCGGTGGCCGACCGGGTCGAGCGCTCCGAACGCAACCGGCGCCTGCGCGAGGGCCTGCCCTGGGGGCCCGATGTGGCGGCCGCTGTCCGGCGCGAACACGACGAGGCGCAGCGGCGCGCCCTGGCCGAGGCTGTATCGGCGGCCGAAGCCGAGGTGCGCATGATCGAGGAACCCGAACCGCTCTCGTACGGAGAGCTGGTTGGGGGGCACGGAGGGCTGACCGCGCTTCTGCACGCCGTGCGCGAGGGTCACGGCGAAACTGCACTGGCACTTCTTGAGGGGGGAGCCGGGATCGACCGGGCCAGCCTGGGCGATGGCACCACTCCGATCCTGATGGCCACAATCAATGGTCACTTCGATCTCGCCATGCGCCTCCTGGAGCTGGGGGCCGACCCCGCGCTTGCAAGCCATGCGGGCACCACCCCTCTCTTTGCGGCGATCAATACGCACTGGGCCCCCAAGTCGCGCTATCCGCAACAACATGTCTACATGCAGCAGACCCACAGCTATCTGGAGGTCATGCAGAAGCTGCTCGCCGCGGGCGCCGACCCGAATGCGCGTCTGCAGCGTCACCTCTGGTTCATGTCGTACAACTTCGACCTCTTGCAGATCGACACCCGGGGCGCCACCCCCTTCTGGCGCGCGGCCTATGCGCTCGATGTCGAAGCCATGAGGCTGCTGGTTGCGCATGGCGCCGATCCCGGCATTCCCACCGAACGGGTTCCCGAGCGGCGCTTCGGCCGCGGCGATGTTGCCGAAGAACCTGATCCCTCCGGCCTGCCCCCCATTCCCGTCGGAGGCCCGGCCGTGTATCCGATTCATGCGGCTGCGGGGGTGGGCTACGGCCAGGGATTTGCTGCCAATGCGCACCGGCACGTTCCCGATGGCTGGGTGGCGGCGGTTCGCCATCTGGTCGAGGAGCTGGGTGCCGATGTCAATGCGCGCGACCACGAGGGGTACAGTCCTCTGCATCATGCGGCGGCGCGCGGCGACAACGAACTGATCCTCTATCTGGTCGGGCAGGGTGCCGATGTCACACTGGTCAGCCGCGCCGGACAGACCACCGTGGATATGGCGAATGGTCCGGTGCAGAGAATTCAGCCCTTTCCCCATACCATTGCACTCCTGGAGGAGCTGGGCGCGGTGAACAATCACAACTGCGTATCGTGCTGAGCCGCGCGGGGGCGCTGAAGCGTCCGGTTCCGCTCGTTGTGCTGGGTGCGCTCGGCATTGTGCCGGGGATCCTGGCCGCGCGCGGAGAGGATTCATCGCCTGCTTTCACCGCAAAAGACCGGCCCGAAAATGTGCATGAATCCGCGAATGCACAATATTCGCAATATGTACAATTTGAACAAGATGCACAAACTGTACGGACAAACCGGAATCACCAAACGGATAGAAACGCACAAATCATAACCAACGGCAAACGAATTGCCGATAACAACGAAGTCATTGCACAATATTGTGTGCGTTGTCACAACGAGCGCCGCCTCTTGGGCAACATGTCGCTCGAGAATTTCGACGCCGCAAACGCCCCTGCCGGAGGCGAGCTCGCCGAACGCATCATTCGCAAGGTGCGCGCCGGGCTGATGCCGCCCCCGGGCGCCCGCCGCCCCGCCGAGAGCGAGCTGCTCGCCCTGGTCCATTCTCTGGAAGAGCAGATGGACGCTGCCGCCGCCGAACGCCCCAACCCGGGATCGCGCAGCTTTCAGCGGCTGAACCGCGCCGAATACGCAGCCTCGGTGTACGACCTTCTGGGGTTGCAGATCGATGCGGGCGCCTGGCTGCCGCTGGATACCCGCAGCGCCAACTTCGATAACATCGCCGATGCGCAGCTTCTCTCGCCCACTCTGACCGATGGCTATCTGCGGGCCGCAGCGGAGATCAGCCGACTGGCGATCGGCGATCCGCATCTGACGGCGAGCGAGTCCACCTACCGCGTGTCGCGCCACGATTCGCAGACCGAACGGGTGGCCGGCGCTCCCTGGGGAACGCGCGGGGGCGTGGCGGTCGTGCACAACTTTCCCGCAACGGGCCACTACGAATTTCGCGTCTCCTTCCACCACGAGACAACCGGGGCGCTGGTCGGCAATGGGCGCAATGCGCTGCACACGACCGAGGGCAACCCCGAGCTGTTGGAAATCTCCATCGATGGCGAAGCGGTCGCCCTGCTTGAGATCGATCGCTGGATGCATGCATCGGACCCGGATGGGGTCAACATTCGCTCCGGGCGCGTCCTTGTCGAGGCCGGTCCGCGCCAGGTTGCCGCCGCCTTCATTCGCCGCACCGAGGGGCCACTGCAGGATCTGATCTCGCCGCACGACTGGTCGCTGGCCAGCACGAGCATTGCCGGAAGCTACGGATTTACCGTTCTGCCGCATCTGCGCGATCTGGCGATCGGGGGGCCCTTTGAGCCCGTGGGCGTTGCCGAAACGCCAAGCCGGGACAGGGTCTTTCTCTGTCGGCCCGAGGAAGAAACAGATGGTACCGGGGCGCGGCTTTGCGCAGAGGAGATCGTGACCGCGCTGGGCAGCCGTGCCTACCGGAGGCCGCTCGGCGCCGAGGAGGAGGCCGCGCTGATGGGGCTTTATGATGCCGGTGCGGCGGTGGAGGGCTTCGAGGGCGGGGTGAGGTGGGCGCTGGAGGGGATCCTGGCCAGTCCGCACTTCGTCTTCCGCTTCGAGGAGCCCGGATCGGACACGCCCGCCGCCACCGGGCTCGCCTATCGGGTGGGCGATCACGATCTGGCCGCGCGTCTCTCCTTCTTCCTCTGGGGCAGGGGACCCGACGCCGAGCTGACCGCAGCGGCCCAGGCGGGACGGCTTGGCGAGGCGGCCACCCTCAATGCACAGGTCACGCGCATGTTGCGCGATCCCCGCTCGGCCGCCCTGGCCACGCGCTTTGCCGCCCAGTGGCTGCGGCTTCAGGATCTGGACCGCATTCAGCCCGACGTGCGCGTCAATCCCGACTTCGACGAATCCCTTAAGCGCGCCATGCTGCGAGAGACCGAACTTTTCTTCAATCACCTTGTGCGCACCGACGGGTCGGTCATGGATCTCTACACCGCCGACTATACCTTCGTCAATGAACGGCTGGCGCGTCACTATGGGGTTCCGGGCGTTGCGGGGGAACGCTTCCGGCGCATCCGCCACCAGAGCGAAGAGCGGCGCGGCCTCCTCGGCCACGGTTCGATCCTGACACTTACCTCGCACGCCGATCGGACCTCGCCGGTTCTGCGCGGCAAGTGGGTCATGGAGGTTCTCCTGGGCACGCCGCCCCCGCCTCCGCCCCCCGATGTTCCCGAGCTCGAGGAGGAAGCCGTTGAGGATGGCCGCTTCCTCACGGTGCGCGAACGGCTCGAGATGCACCGCGCCAACCCGGCCTGCAGCTCCTGTCACCGGATGATCGATCCGATCGGCCTCGCGCTCGAAAACTTCGATGTGACCGGTGCCTGGCGGATTCGCGACCGGGGCGTTCCGATTGACGCCGCCAGCGATTTCTACGACGGCACGCCCATCGCCTCGGCCTCCGATCTGCGCGCCGCGCTGCTGCGGCGTCCCGAGGCGCTGCTGCGCACCCTTGCCGAAAATCTTCTGGCCTATGCGCTTGGACGCCGGCTGGAGTACTATGACATGCCCACCGTACGCCGCATTGTGCGCGAGGCGGGTGAAGAGGAGTACCGTCTCTCCGCCTTCATCCACGGGGTGGCAACCAGCGACGCCTTTCTGTGGAAGGCCGCTCCCGCCCCCACCGACACCGAAGCGTCGGCCCGGCAGGGCCAGGAGCGCTGACAGGATCGGGAAAGGACCACCCATTCATGCACATCATTACCGGTCGTCACCTTGGGCGGCGCACCTTTCTCCGCGGTCTTGGCACCAGCGTTGCGCTCCCCCTCCTCGATGCCATGATCCCGGCCCGCGAAGCGTGGGCGCTGACCCGCGCACGCACCGGCGTCGACCGCACCCGTCTGGTTGCAATCGAGATGGTGCATGGGGCGGCGGGCAGCAATGCGTGGGGCGCCGAACAGCATCTCTGGTCTCCGCCTGAGACCGGGCGCGATTTCGACTTCGGGCCCTCAGTCCTGCGCTCGCTCGAACCCTGGCGCGACCTCCTCACAGTTGTCAGCGACACCGATGTCGAGGTGGCCGAAGCGCGCAAACCGAAGGAGATCGGCGGCGACCACTTCCGCTCCAGCGCCACCTTCCTCACCCAGGCCCACCCCAAACAGACCGAGAGCTCGGATGTGTGGGTGGGCACCTCGCTCGACCAGCTCTACGCACAGCGCTTCGGGCAGGATACCCCGATCCCCTCCATGCAGCTCTGCATCGAGAATGTGGATCAGGCGGGAGGATGCGCCTACGGATACGCCTGCGTCTATACCGACACCATCTCCTGGGCGGCCCCCGATCAGCCCCTGCCCATGGTGCGCGATCCGCGCGTTGCCTTCGATCAGCTCTTCGGAGCGGGTGGAACTCCCGAGGCTCGTTCGGCCCGTCGCCGCGCCAGCGCGAGCATTTTGGACTTTGTGGTGGGCGAGATCCGGTCGCTCAGGCGGCGACTGGATCCGGTCGATGGACAGCGCATGGAGCGCTACCTGGAGGACATTCGCGAGATCGAACGGCGCATTCAGCGGGTTGTGGCGCGCAACGAGAGCGGCGAGGAGCGCGCGCTTCCGGGTGCGCCGGCCGGGGTTCCCGATTCCTTCGAGGAGCATGTCAAGCTCATGTTCGATCTGCAGGCGCTGGCATTCCAGGCCGACGTCACCGGCATCTTTTCCTTCAAGATGGGCCGCGATGCATCGAGCCGCGTCTATCCCGAGAGCGGTGTGGAGAAGGGATTTCACCCCTCTTCGCATCATGGCGGCCGGCCCGACAATGTGCTCGAGTTCGCCGAGATCAATCGCTATCATGTGGGACTGATTCCCTACTTCCTCGACCGGCTTGCCGGCATCGACGAGGGTGGCGTCAGTCTGCTCGACCGCACCATGATTCTCTATGGTTCGCCGATGGGCGATTCCAATGTGCACAATCACAAGCGCTGTCCGCTCTTTGTGGTGGGGGGCGCGAATGGACGCATGGGGGGCAATCTGCATCTGCGCGCCGAGCCGGGCACGCCCATGGCCAATGTCATGCTCAGCCTTATGCACAACCTGGGAATGGACGACCTGAAGAGCTTTGGCAACAGCACCGGCGCTCTTGCGCTTTCCGAGTAGAAGAAGAATACACAATGTCAATGCCGCGTTTTGAATTTCCTCTTCCTGATCACTTGTGCATTCTTCGCTGTAGAGGAAATCGGTGGATGACTGGTTTGCCCATGTGGCGGAACCTGTGCAAGGGTGCGGCTGCCATTGCGGTTGCGGCCTCGTTGCAGGTGGGGGCTGCGGCAGAGCCGAACGCCCCGTGTCCCTGCCGGATCGACGCCTCGCCGCTCCTGGCGCCAGCTCGCCATCTTCCACCGACTGCCGGGCCTCCTGCGGCTCCCCGAACAGGCGAAGAGGGCAGCCCCTGCGATCGGCGTCGTCCCTGTGCGCTGCACCTATTGCATGCGCCCGACTCTCCCCTGGCCGACGCCGCCATGCGCAACGAGACCGACGCGGTGCGCACTCTTCTGGCCAGGGGCGCACGGGTCAATGCGCCGCGCGGCGATGGCATGACCGCGCTGCACTGGGCGGCTGTGCATGGCAATGGCGAGGTTGTGCAGATGCTGCTGGATGCGGGCGCCGACATCGAGGCGGCCACGCGGCTGGGTGCGCACCGGCCCTTGCATGTGGCTGGCCGCGAGGGGCACGGCGAGGTTGTGCATATGTTGCTGGTTGCAGGCGCCGATGCGGGCGCGCGCACTGAAACGGGCGCCACTCCCCTGCATTTTGCGGCGGCCGCAGGCAGCGTGCGCGCAGTGCAGACCCTGATCGACCATGGATCGCCGGTGAACGCCGCCGAACCCCAATGGGGGCAGACCCCGATCCTCTTCGCGGCCGCGCGGGGGCGCACCGAAGCCGTGCGCGCGCTCCTGGCCGCAGGCGCCGATGCCACGGTGGCTGCAGAGGTCATCGACTTGGTTCGCCGCGACATTCTGGACCGCGATTCCGAGCGTCGCCGCCGCGCCGAGATCGCCCGGATACGTGCGGGGGGCGCGGACGTCGCAGGGGACCCGGTTGCCGCGGGCGCCCGGGAGCAACCCCACCGCCCGGCGTCGGCCCCGGTCGCCATCGCCGAACGAGAAGCCCAGGCGCTCGAGGCGGCGCGCGAAGCGCTGGAGGCCCGACGGCAAACCGGCGAGCCGATCCCGCTGAACTACGCCGATCTGGTGGGTCGGCATGGAGGCCTGACCGCCATTCACCTTGCGGCCCGCGAGGGACACGCCGAAACCGTCATGGCTCTTCTGGAGGACGGCGTCGATATCGATCTGCCCACCGCAGCCGACGGCACCACCCCCATGCTGATCGCCGCCATCAACGGCTACTTTGAGCTTGTGGCCGAGCTTCTGGAGCGGGGCGCCGACCCCACCCTGGCCAGCGACGCCGGCGCCACTCCCCTCTATGCGGTGCTCAACATGCAGTGGGCGCCCAAAGCCCGTCACCCACAACCGCTCGCCTACCAGCAGCAGTCCATCGGCTACCTTGAGCTTATGCGCGCGCTTCTGGACGCCGGCGCCGACGTCAATGCCCGGCTGCAACGAACGCTCTGGTTCACCACCTACAACCGCGACCTGCTGGGCGTCGACCGCACCGGCGCCACCCCCTTCTGGCGCGCAGTTCACGCCACCGATCTGGCCGCCATGAAGCTGCTCCTCGAATACGGCGCCGACCCTCATCTGCCCACAATCAGGGTTCCCCGACGCAGCTTCGACCCGGCAGACAGTGCCGATCCCGATCCCTCGGGCCTCCCCCCCATTCCCATCGGCGGTCCGGCCGTCCACCCAATCCACGCGGCCGCCGGGGTTGGCTACGGTCAGGGCTTTGCGGGCAACTCGCACCGCCACGCCCCCGACGGCTGGATGCCCACCATGCGCTTCCTCGTCGAGGAGCTGGGCGCCGACGTCAATGCGCGCGACCTCAATGGCTACACCCCGCTCCATCACGCAGCGGCCCGGGGCGACAACGAGATGATCCTCTACCTGGTTGGGCAGGGCGCCGATGTGACCGCCGTCGCGCGCACCGGCCAGACCACCGTCGATATGGCCAACGGCCCCGTGCAGCGAATCCAGCCCTTCGCCGAAACCGTGGCCCTGCTGGAGCGCCTGGGGGCGAAGAACAATCATCGATGTGTGAGTTGTTGAGGGAACCGCATTGAGCAAAAACGCCATCTTCAACGAGGCGAAGCGCGGAAAGTACGACGAGTGCTACACGCAGCTTTCCGATATCGAGAACGAGCTGAAGCACTACCGGGAACACTTCCGCGACAAGATCGTCTATTGCAACTGCGATGACCCTCGAGTCAGCAACTTCTTCCACTACTTCTCGTACAACTTCGCGCATCTTGGTTTGAAGAAGCTGATCACTACGTGTTACAGGAATCAGAATCCCGATCTCTTTTCGCAGCACGACTGCGAGCGGGCGATCAGGCTAGAGTACGACGGGCACCGCGCGGGCGAGAGTGTTCCAAACGCAGAGGACATCGGCGTGACCCATCTGAAGGGAGACGGCGATTTTCGCAGCAGAGAGTGCACCGAGATTCTGAAGAAAGCAGATATTGTGGTGACGAATCCGCATTTTTCCAAATTTCGGGAATATGTTGCGCAATTGGTAAAGTACGAGAAGCGGTTTCTGATCATTGGATCATGGAATTCTATAACATATAGAGATGTCTTTCCACTGGTCCAAAAAAATAAATTGTGGATAGGCTATGGATTCAATGCTGGAAATGCATATTTTGCCATACCACCGGGAAATGTTGATTATGCTGCGGGAGTTTTCGATAAAAAAACGAGACTCGTAAAATTTAGAAATATTACTTGGTTTACAAATTTATCTCACAAAAAGCGCCATGAAAAAATGATCCTCTATCGCAGATATACGCCTGAAGGTTACCCGAAATACGATAACTACGACGCGATCGAGGTCAGCAGGGTCAAGGACATCCCCCCAAATGGGGGGTATGGGCGTGCCGATCAGCTTTCTGGACAAGTATAACCCGGGTCAATTTGAGATCCTGGGCATGGACAGGCAGTTAGTCTATGACCTGACCGGCAAACAAAGCAGGTTTCTGATTGATGGCCGAGAGAAGTTCGCCCGACTACTAGTCATCCGCAACAGGAACCCCGAGCGATGAAGATCGAATTGATCAATCCCACGATCCGCGAAGTTACGGCCGGCTACAGCGACGACGGCGAGAGCGGCGTTTACGGCTATGGTGGCAAGCTCGACATCCGTCCCCCCTACCAGCGCGAATTTGTCTATAAGGAGAAGCAGCGCGAGGCCGTGATCCGCTCGGTGATGAGCGGCTTTCCCCTCAATGTCATGTATTGGGCAGATCGCGAAGATGGCACATTCGAGATCATCGACGGTCAACAGCGCACTATTTCGATCGCGCAGTATGTCGAGGGCGATTTCTCTGTGGATCATCTGTACTTTCACAGCCTGCAATCCGACGAGCAGGACCGGATTCCTGACTACACGCTGATGATCTACCTCTGTTCGGGAAGTGACAGCGAGAAGCTGAACTGGTTCAGAACCATCAACATTGTCGGCGAAACCCAGCGCGCTCAGGAGCTGCGCAATGCCGTCTATGCCGGACCCTGGCTTGCCGACGCCCGCTCGTATTTCAGTCGTCCGGGGGGACCCGCTTATGGACTGGGATCGCCCTATATGTCGGGGTCGCCGATTCGTCAGGATTACCTGGAAGCCGTTCTCGACTGGATCAGCGGCGGCGAAATCGAGGAGTACATGTCCGCCCATCAACACGACGGGAATGCCGAAGAGCTATGGCGCTACTTCCGGGCGATCGTTGAATGGGTGCAGGCGACCTTTCCCACGAAGCGAAAGAGCATGAAGAGCGTGGCATGGGGGCCGCTCTACAACGCGCACCGCAACCGGACAGATCTTGACACGGCTGCGCTCGAAGAGGAAGCCGGAAAATTGTACAGGGACGACGACGTCACGAAGAAGGCGGGCATCTATCCCTACCTTCTGACCCACGAAGAAGAGTGGCTCAATATTCGCGTCTTTACGGATGCCATGCGCGAAAGCGCCTACGAACGTCAGGCGGACATCTGCCCCAACTGCAACGAGCGCTTCGAGATCGACGCGATGGACGCCGACCATATCACCCCATGGTCAGAGGGCGGCAAGACGATTCCCGAAAACTGCCAGATGTTGTGTAAATCATGTAATCGCCAAAAGGGAGCCAGGTAAATCGAGCCTCCCCCCCTCCCTCATGAGATCACCTTTTCCACGATCAGCCGCGTAAGCTCCCGGAAATGCGACTCGTTGCTCGCAGCCATCTGATTCAGGCGGGTATCCATCTGGTTCAAGCGGGTATCCATCTGATTCAGGCGGGTATCCATTTGCTCCAGATGGGTATCCATCTGCTCCAGACGGGTATCCACCTTGCTCAGGCGGTTTTCCACCTTGCCCAATCGCGCTTCCATGGCCCGGCGGTCTTCGTGTGCCTGGTCGAAGCGCTTGTCGATGCTCCGAAAATGGTTTGTGTCCAGCTTTCTTTCGAGTCCATCGACCGCGTCCCGGGCCGCTTTGTCCATCCATGGGCGCAGGATACGCCCCATTGCCAGAAGTAGCCCGACGATCACCCCTCCAAGCCCTACGGCCGTAACAATCATTTGCCACACAATCGGCCAGTCCATCGCTCTCCTCCCCCCTTCCCCCTGGTGTTCTACCGTATATGGATTTGCCCGGTCGGTTTTTCCAACCCACCCCATACTATGACTTCCCGGGGTGAACGTGCAAATTGCACGCCCACCGAGATTTCCGCCGGGACTCCCTGCCTGCGCTCCTCTCCCCTCTGCGATCTACGGCACCAGCTCCGCCATCCCCGCCTCGGCCACCACCAGGAGCAGCGCGCGCTGAATGGCGAGGTGACCATCCACATTGACCCAGTACTCGCCGGGTGAGTGTGCGCCCACGCCTATGCCGCCGCGGCCTATGGTGACGGCCGGGATTCCGAGCGCGATCGGCACATTGGAGTTGGTCGAGGAGCGACTGAACTCGCCCTCCACCCCGAAGATTGCGGTTGTGGCCAGGGCGCGCTCGATCAGGGGGGCGCTGCGGTCGCCATTGCCCGAGGGGCGGTCGCCGATCCGATCCTTCTCCACCGTCAGCGGCGCGCCGTCGCGACGCAGCGCGTTCTCTTCCTCGACGGCCCGGTCCATCGCCGCCAGGAAAACGACTTCGATCCGGGCCAGGCTCTCGGGGCTCACCGAGCGCATGTCCACCTCCATCCAGCTCTGGAAGGGGATTGCGTTGACCGATGTGCCCCCGCCGACCCGCCCCACATTGTAACTTGTGCGCGGGCCGCTGCGCGTCAGAGTGTCGGCGGCGTCCTGGAAGTGGCGCATGGCGCGGCCCATGGCGTGTGCGGGATTGGCGAGCCCGAAGGCGCCCCACGAATGACCGCCGGGACCCCGAAAGATCACGCGGTAGCGCACAGAGCCCAGTCCATCGACCACCAGCCCGGCGAGTCCGCCTCCATCGACCTCGATCCAGGCGTCGGGGCCCTTTGCTCCTTCGCGGTAGATGTGCTTCATGCCGCGCAGATCGCCCAGCCCCTCTTCGCCCACGGTGCCAATGAATTGAAGGTCGTCTTCGGTCTCGATTCCGGCCTCTTCAAGGGCTCGCAACACCGCCAGTACCACAACCAGGCCGCGCGTGTCGTCGCCCACCCCCGGTGCAAAGAGTGTGTCGCCGCGCTCCTCGACCGTGACATCGATCGTTTCGGGAAAGACCGTGTCGAGGTGGCCGCCGAAGGCGATTGTGCGCCCCCCCGTGCGACCCTTGCGCAACCCGATCACATTGCCTTCGGCGTCGGTCCAGACCGAATCGGCCCCGAGCTCCATCAGCAGTTCGGCAAAGCGGCGGCCGCGCGCTTCCTCCATGAAGGGGGGCGCGGCGATCTCGGTCAGCTCGATCAGCAGCTCGCGGGCCCAGTCGTCGAGCTCTTCGATATTGGCGAATGCGCTCCGGATCAGCGGATTGTCGGCAAGCTGGCGCGCCTCTGCGGCGTACGAGGCCGGGGCGCGGCTCTGGGCGGTGGCGGTGGACACTGTCATGGCAAGGCCGGTCAGGGCGGCGAGGGTGGTGAAGAGGGTGCGAATGGACACGAAACGATTGTCCTCCGGTCAGGATGAACAAGGCGAATGAAATTGAGGGTTGTGCGGATTGAGTGCAGGCGAATGAATGGCGGACGATATGAAGATCGGCCAACGGATGGAGGCCGGGTTCAGCGGCGCCGGGGCGCGGCGGTCATCGGCAGCTCGCGGCTGACAACGCTTGCGGCGGCGCCGGCGATCAGCGGGTCGGGACCGGTGACAACCTCCTCGTCGCGGTCCGGATAGGGAAGACGCGAGAGGAAGAACTGCATGGCCGCCAGACGCGCGCGCTTCTTGTCGTCGGACTTGATGATTGTCCAGGGCGCGTCGGCGGTGTCGGTATAGAAGAACATCGCCTCCTTGGCCCGCGTGTATTCGTGCCACTTGTCCAGCGAAGCGCGGTCGATCGAAGAGACCTTCCACTGCTTGAGCGGATCGGTGTTGCGACGCTCGAAGCGGGCTCGCTGCTCTTCCTGCGAGACCGAAAACCAGAACTTGAAGAGAACGATGCCGCTATTGACCAGCATGCGCTCGAACTCGGGAGCCTGACGCAAAAACTCGAGGTATTCCTGGCCTGTACAGAAGCCCATGACGCGCTCGACGCCCGCGCGGTTGTACCAGGAGCGGTCGAAGAGCACCATCTCGCCCGCCGTGGGCAGGTGCCGCACATAGCGCTGAAAATACCACTGCCCGCGCTCCACCTCGCTGGGCTTGTCCAGCGCCACAACGCGCGCGCCCCGCGGATTGAGGTGTTCCATGAAGCGCTTGATCGTGCCTCCCTTGCCCGCCGCGTCGCGTCCCTCGAAGAGCACCACAATTTTCTGGCCCGACCGCCTGACCCAGCTCTGAACCTTGAGCAGCTCGACCTGCAGGTGGTTCTTCTCGCGCTCGTAGCTACGCCGCTTCATTCGGCTTGCGTAGGGATAGATGCCCTCCTGAAAGATGCGTGCAACGGTGTCGGGGTCGTCGGGATTGGGGAGATCGGCGGTGGAATCGGGCGCGGCGTGATTCGGGGTGGCGTGGGGCGGTGGGGCAGATTCGGCGCCGTTTGCGGGATCGCCGCCGGGCAGGGGGCGGCCCCGGGTGTCGGGCTCGGGCGGCTCCACCTGCGCGGGTCCGTGGAGAGAGCGCCGAGGCTCGGTGTGGTGGTTTGGGTTGTGGGACACTGGCCAGGGCTCCTGCGAACGATACGGTCCGGGGCAAAAAGCTTTCGTCGGGTACGTTAAGGGCATCGGGGATGAATCTTTCTCTGCGCGACCGAATCGGGCAAGTCGAACAAGTCGGGCAGAGCGCTCGGCGGTCGAACCCATGGCCTCGGAATTTCGGCGAACGAAGACCCTGAACCCTTCGCCGGGTCACCGAATCTGTGAAAGGGGACAGCGCGCGGCGCTCCCAATCTCGGCGTCATCTCGCCGGTTACAAAAGGTTCAGGCCGAAAGTTTTCCTAAAAACAGCCAAAAATAAAGAAAACATATAGCCATATTCTTTCGTAACGAGTGTCGAACTGTCTCGGTTACGAAAAAAACAGGCGCTAAATTTTCATAACTCCGTCCAGCGAACCCACTTGGACAGATCACAGCGCCCCAAACCGTCCCCCGGATCGCCCGCCGAAGCGCACGACCGCTCGCCACCTCCTTCGGCGCCCTTTGCGGCGTGCGCAGTTGGGAGCCGTGTCCCGAATCTGTCTGTGCGCATGAACGATCTGCCAGCGCCAGGAGCGCCGACCGCGAAGGAGCGCCGCAGAGCGCGATGTTGCCCGGGGGGTGCGCCCAGGGACGTGCCCGGGCCGATCTCACTGCCCCCTGCGCCTGCCAGCGACGGGATTCATGAGGAACAGTCTCCATCCCTCTCCAGCTCGCGCGGCAGAATGAAGTGTGCCAGCCGGCCTCCACCGGCCACCCCGGTCCAGTGCTCGTCGTAGAGCTCCAGGATCGCTGCGGCCCCGGTCGGAAAGCGAACGCCGAGACGGGCCATCGCCGCCGGTTCGCCCTCGCGCGCCAGATAGGCGGCCAGCGCATGGGTTGCGGGATTGTGCCCCAGCGCCATCACGGTCCGGGCAGAGGCTGGCGCCGCAGCGATGCGTTCGAGCACGGCGTCGGGCGAGGCCAGGTAGAGAGCCCGGTGAAAGGAGATCTGCGGCCGGTTGCCCAGGGGGCGGCTCATTCCCTGCCAGCTTTGGCGGGTGCGCAGCGCACTGCTCGAGAGAACCAGATCGGGAGTGCAGCCGAGTGTGTGCAGATGCGTTCCCACGAGCTCCGCCGCCCGGTGTCCGCGCGCATTCAGCGGCCGGTCGTGGTCGTCGAGTGTGGAATCGCTCCAGCTCGATTTGGCGTGGCGGACAAGGATCAGGCGGCGCATGGGGGGGCGGAAGGAAGAAGAGATCGGCGCACAACCCGAAAAATGGGGAAGATGGACCGGTTTTGCAAAATCGAATCCGGCAGAACAGCGGTGGCCCGGCTCGCGGCGACTGGATTCCGTTCGGCCGTTCGGGGGAGCGATGGCGACAGGCTTCATCGATCCGGGGAATCCCCCGCCAACTGTTGACACAAGCACCTGAAAGCGCCACTTATTCAGAATATGGATCCATTCCACTTCCTGCCAGGGAGGCTCCGATCAGCGCGCACTCGCCATCCAGCCGGAAGCTCTCGCGTCATGGAAAACGGGAAACCCGCGGCTCTGCTCATCAGCCGATTTCGGGCGTCAAGGCCGCCGGGATCGTTCCAACGCCTCCCCATATCGTCAACCTCATGCTGGACGAGATCCTTCCCGGGGATCTCGAAGACGTGCGCCTCTGCGAGCCCGGATGCGGAGCGGGTCCATTCCTGGTCGAAGCGGCGCGACGCATTTGCAAACAGATGCGCGACAGCGACGACAAAGGTGGCTACCTTCGGTCCCTCCGCGATCTTACAGGGTTCGACACCGATCGCCTGGCTCTGTCCAGATGCCGATCTCTCCTCACGGCGACCTGCCGGGAGATCCTTGGCGACAAGCGCTTTGCGGTCCAATGGAACTTGGTGCACGCCGATATGCTGGTTCGATCTTCATGGAAAAATCTTGTCAGCAGATTTCAGTATGTGTGTGGAAATCCTCCGTATGTTCGCATTCAGAACCTGGAAAATCACCGGCGCAACCAGATAGTCCGGAATCAGTGGAATATACAGTGGTCGGGGTCTTTCGATCTGTACTACCTGTTTTTCGATGCCGGTCTCGACATGCTCGCCGAAGAGGGAATCCTGTCCTATATTACGCCAAGCAGTTGGCTGAAAACTGTCGCGGGACGCTCCCTACGCAATTATCTGAAATCCAACCATCAAATCCTTCGCGTGATCGATTTTGGGCACGATCAGGTGTTTGATTCCGTTACAACCTATACGGCGATCACAACCATAAGGCGTTGCGGCGTTACCGACGTTATTCCCGCCGCGCGCGCCAAAGTTGAAAATTCCCGGGTAAGCCTGAATGCCAACTATGAGATACACGCCGAGGATGACCCCTGGAGTCCTCTGACCCCGAATCAGCGACATCTTTTAAGGAACAAAGACGTGTACGATGCAGTGCTTGCAGATGTCGCCACGATTTCAGTCGGAATTCAAACCCTGGCGGATCGGGTGTTTGTTCTGAATGTGCTTGATCGAAAAGACGGCATCCTGACATGCACTGACGGAAACTCAATCGTATCGATTGAAGAGGAGATCGTTCGCCGGATTGTCAAGGCGTCGGTTTTCAGAAACGGCGCAGATCCGCAATCGCGAGTGATCATCTATCCGTACGATTGCCATGGCGCGCTGATCGGAGAATCGAAATTTAGAAACCGATACCCCCTGGCCTTTGATTGGCTGAGCCGCAATCGGTCCATTCTGGAGAGCCGCGACAAGGGAAAGTGCCGGGCAAAGTGGTACGCATACGGCAGGGATGTCGGCATTACCAGCGCCTTTGGAAAAAAAATTCTGACATCGGGAATGAATAAATTTCCCAACTTCCAGGTGAGTCGCGATGAGCGAGCTCTCTATTATTCCGGTTATGGCATAAAGCCCAGGGAAGATGTCGATTTCGAAAAATTGTTATCCGAGCTGAATAGTGAAAGAATGGATTATTTTATTCAGGCCACCAGTCGGCCATATCGAAATGGCTGGTACTCGTACGCCAAGACGTTTATTCAACAGTTTCCAATCGCAAAGGAGGCTGTGTTAAAGTGAGCGGCATTGAAAGACGATGTCTTGACGCACTGCAGCGGGCATGGATGCTGGGAGTTGAATCCCCCAGATCCAACAACAAGCTCAAGATTTTGCATGGCTGGTTGCGCAATGAGTTGTTGAGGGTGTTGCTCGGCTATGAAATTTTCTGCCATATGGAAAACCCTGAAAAATATAGCCGGGAAATCAGGGTGGATGGAAAATATTATCAGAAAAAAGTCGATCTTCTGATTCGTCGAAACGGGATGGATGTGGGCGTCGTCAACGTCAAGTTCGTTCTGTCCAACTACAAGAAAAACGCCGTCAACTATTTTGAGCATCAATTAGGAGAAACGGCTAACCTGAGAAGCCAGCAGCTTGTCTACGGAAATGTCATTTTTCTTCCGGACCCTGTTCCTGTAGATAGAGATCAGGTGATCCTGAATATGATCACGAAAACCGAAAGGATAAACGATAAATCCGTGCAACGATACATTGACCTTTCCGAAGATCATCACAATATTGTAGTGCCGGATGTGCAGGCATTGGTCATCGCGGTCCTCGACCCTGGAAGCGATTTTATCGTCAGAATGGCGAATGCGAGTGATCTGCAGCACCTGACCGAACGCTCTCGCCACTTTCTTGGCGAGCGTGCAGGAATCGAAAAATTTGTCCGCGATTACGCAATGGAGATAGAAACAAGCTACCGAAGAAGAGCCGGATCATCTTCTTGCTCCACAATTCCCCCCTCCGAACCCAAGGATCTCTTCCCATGACCGACACCCCTCGCATTCCCCTGGGCCGCTTCTGCTGGCATGAACTGATGACCTCCGACCGCGCCGCCGCGCGCGACTTTTACCGCTCGCTCGCCGGATGGACCATGAGCACCTGGGAGGGCGGCGGCGAGCCCTACGAGATGTGGGTGAATGGCGAGCGCCCTCTGGGCGGCCTACTCGACCTTCCTGCCCCCGAGACTCCCCCCTGTTGGCTGGCGTATGTCTCGGTGCCCGATCTGGATGACATCCTTGAGCGGGCGAAGGCGTGGAAGGGGTCGATTTTGAATGTGCTTGCGGTGCCGCAGGTAGGGCGCTTTGCGGTGCTTGCCGATCCGCAGGGGGCCGTCTTTGCGGTGATCGAACCCGAGGGCGAGACGCCGGGGCACGACGATCCGCCCGCCGTGGGCGACGTCTCCTGGAATGAGCTCGCGACCACCGATCCCGAGGCAGCCTGGTCCTTCTATTCCGATCTCTTCGGATGGCAGGATGCGGGCAGAATGGATATGGGCGAGCTGGGGGAATACCTGCCCTTCGCCGCCGGCGCCCACCCGATCGGCGGCATCTGCAAGGCGCCTGCGGGGATGCCGGCCGCCTGGCTCTACTACATTCGCGTGCCCGATATGGATGTGGCGCTCGAGCGGATTCGGGCGAAGGGCGGACAGATCCTCAATGGACCGATGGAGGTGCCCGATGGCGACATGGTGGCGCAGTGCATGGACAACAGGGGGATTGCCTTTGCGGTGCATGCGACTGCCGCCGGGAATCATGGGCCGTAAATGAGCCTGCGGTCCGGCATTCGGCGGCGATGGTTCTTCGCGTCCGGCGCAGCTCTGCGGATTTTTGGAGAGCGCCGATGCCTCCGGTGAAGGCCGTCCTGCGTCTGTGCGCCCTCGCGGCGATCCTGCCGATTTTTCCGGCGACCGCCTCTACGACCGCTCCCGCCCCCGCCGATCCTGCAATCTTCGAAGCGGCGCGGATTCGCGACTGTTCCGCCCGGGAGCCCCCGCAGCGCTTTGCCGAGGGCGTTGTGCATGTTCGTGTGAATGGCGTGCCGGTTTTGCGCAATGGCGTCATGGCTGGCGCCGCCCCGGGCGAGGTTATCCGCCGATGAGCGATCCGGCAATCCGTTCGCTGGTCCCCGCCGACTGGCCCGCCGTCGCGCAGATCTACCGCGAGGGAATCGAGTCGGGAAACGCAACCTTCGAGACCGAGGTGCCCGACTGGGCAAGCTGGGACGCCGCGCGCAGCCCCGAATGCCGCCTTGTGGCCGAGGCCGGGGGCCACGTTGTGGGATTTGCCGCGTTGAGTCCGGTGTCGGGGCGGTGCGTCTATGGCGGAGTGCGCGAAGCGATGATCTACATTGCAGCTTCGGCGCGGGGCAGGGGTGTGGGGGGGCAGTTGCTGGGGAGCCTGGTGGCCGCCAGCGAGGCCGAGGGAATCTGGACGCTCCAGGCGGGGATCTTCCCCGAAAATGCAGCGTCGATCCGCATCTTCACCAGGGCCGGATTCGAGATTTTGGGCACGCACCGCAGGCTGGGCCGATTCCACGATGGGCGGTGGCGCGATGTTGTGCTGATGGAGAGGCGGAGCGAGGTGGCGGGGGTGGGGTGAGGGGGGCGGTCCGGGGCCTGGGGCGGATCTGTCCCCTCTTTACCCGTCCCGCGCCAGAGAAAGATACCGATCGCGAATCCTGTTGTAGTGCACAATCCGTACATCCAGCGGCATGTGGGCCAGCTTTGCAAAGGCGCGCTCCATGGCGCCGTGAATCCACTGGTCGTCGTTTCCGAAGGCGCCGCCGCCAACCATGGTGAGATAGACGACGGGGTTGCCGGTTTGTTGCAGATTTTCTGCCGCCGCAAGGAGTGTGGCTTCGTAGCTTGCCTCAAGGATCAGCCGGGCGAAGGCGCGCCATTCCTTGCTGGAGATGGGGCTGGCGGTCAGGGGCAGGGCAGAGCAAAAGCACTGCGTGACATGGGAGGGCGATTGGGCGCGGGTGACCTGTACATTGCGCTGAACGCCAATGCGCAGGGCGGCGCGGAGCTTGTCGCGGCCGGGTTCGTTCAGGGTGCCAAAGCGGGAGTTGAAGTCGTCCCGGGTGGAGGGCGGGAGGAGCGCATAGCCATTTTGCATCGTCCAGAGGCGGATGCCGTTGTTGGGGCGACCCTTTGCAAGCAACTGGTGAAGGTCGTGCAGGCAATCGATCTGGCGATCTTCGCTCTGACCGATCCCGCCCGCGACCGGCACAAAATAATTGCGATAGACGGTCGCGGCCGCCGCCGAGAGTGCACAAGCCGGACCCTGGGTCGAGTCATGTACATAATTCGTAACCCCGCTTTCGGGAGTGACTGTGGGCGCAACCATCTCAAGCAGGTTGAACTGCGAGGCAACCTGAAAGAAATCGCCATTGTCGGCATTGTGGTGCAGCTCCCCGGCCTCGCCCACAAGGTTGCGCACCCGAATCGATCCGGCTGTTGCGCGTGGAGCCCGTTCACGAAGCTCGCCGAGCGAGGGCGTTTCCAGGGTGCCGATCCCGAAGCGGACGCCATCGGCGCGCGAGTCGCGGTAGCACAGGATGTTCCCCCTGGCGGTTTCTTCAACACAGAGCTGGCGGCGAACCTCTTCGGCGCTCTCGGCAAATCCGAAAAGCTCCTCAAACCAGCCTCCGGTCTCCGCGATCGCCGTCGGCGAATCAGGCTCGCTCACCCTCCTTCCTCCATCATTGCGGCCACCCTTCGCATGCGTTCGGCAAGATCGCGCACGGCGTTGATATAGACCCGCTCCCACCCGGGAATGTCGGCGCGGTCGTCGGTCTCGATCTCGTAGCGCAATCCCGGCAGCATCCACGATGCATATCCGCTGAATGGATCGGGCGACACATAGATCGAACGGCTCCAGGGGCGTCCCTGCAGGCCGCGATCGTTGAGCCACGCCTTCTCCAGTCCGATCAGCTCGCGGTTGACGTCCTCGGCTGCGGCCGGGTCCACGGACCCCGATGCGGTCCAGCGCTCACGGGCCCGGACAAGCGCGCGCGCGGCCTCTTCCAGATCGGTGGTCGAGGCCACCAGAGCCGACAGATCGATTCGGTGTCCCCGCTCCCGCGCCACCTCGTAGAGCGTCTCGACATGCGTGCGGGTGTCGGTTGCATAGCGGACCGGGTCGTAGGGGAGCAGGTCGGCGTTGGCAAAGCGCAGCGCGAGGATGCCATCGGCGCGGGCGATCATCGGTCCATGCACAAAGGCCGTGTCGCCAAAGCGCTCGAACCAGGCAAAGTTGTCGTAGTTGGAGTGATACACGCCGCTGGGATTGCCCGCCGACATGGCGCCGGAGGGGATTCCGGCATGGGTGTAGAAGGCAACATGATCGGAGCCGCCGCCAAGATTGCCCAGCGAGGGTTCCGTCTCTCCTGCGGGTGCGCGCGCCATCCACCAGTCATACAGACGTTCGCCGGTTTCGGGATAGACGACCGCCCGGGTGGCCTCAATAATTTGCGCCTTGAGCGAGGGCGAGGACGAGGCCCCGAAGTTGGATCCCGACACTGCGCCGTCGGCATTGATATAGGCAATTGCATTGGCTTCGAGCTCTTCGCGGAGTTCCTCCACCCACTCGGTCGAGCCGATAATTCCGTACTCCTCCGCATCCCAGTGGGCAATCATGATCGAGCGGCGCGGCCGACACTCCTCGTCGCGGGCCAGCTCGCCCAGCGCCTCGGCCAGAGTCAGCAGCATTGCGGTGCCGCCATTGGGATCGATGGCGCCGAAGCCCCAGGGGTCGTAGTGAGCCCCCAGAATAAACCATTCGTCGGGGAATTCGCTTCCGCGCAGGGTGCCGACCACATTCGTGGCCCGGGTCAGCTTCCGGGGCTGATTGACGCGCACCCGCACCCTGAGTTCGGGGCCGCCGACAAGCCGGAATTCGGTGTCCAGGGCGGCATCCCAGCCAGGCGGAGCCGCAGGACCGGTCATGCGCGAGAGGATCTCAATGGCCGCCTCGTAGCCGATCGGCAGCACCGGAATGGTGTGCAGGGCCACCTCGGAAGGATCCAGACGCTCAACCTGGACCTCGCCGTCGGTGGGCAGGGCGGGCACGAAGGGGGTCAGCGGATCGCCGGTCCAGGGAAGGGTGAGCACCGAGCCGCGCTGGATTGTCTGACCATTCATCATGGGGCCTTCGGGGTAGGCATCCAGACCCGCGAAGCCGGGATCGTTGAACATCACAACGCCCGCCGCACCACGCTCTTCGGCAAATTTGACCTTGTATCCGCGAAAGTTTCCGCCATAGCGCGCAATCACAATTTTTCCGCTCAGCGAAATGTCCATTGAATCGAGCGCGCGGTAATCCTCGCGGCGGCCGTAGTTGGCATAGACCACCTCGCCGGTCACATCGCCCGATCCGGAAAAGGCATTCCAGCCATTGAGCAGATCGGGGTGGCCCGAGAAGCGATCCTCGGCCAGCGCGGGTTCGCGATTGGAGAGCTGCATCGCCACCGGCGTCACGATATGCACCTCGACATCGTCGGTCAGCTCGGGCAGATATACATCGTAGGGGTAGTTTTCGACCTCCAGCCCCGCGTCGGCCATCGCACGCGCCAGATAGCGGCCCACGCGCACCTGGGCCTCGGAGCCGGCAGGATGGGGTTCGGCCGTGACCGTGCGCAGATGTTCGCGAAAGGATTCGCTTTGCGGCAGCTCGAGGAAGCGGGCCTCGCAGAGGATCTGGGTCGCGGCGCGGTCGGCGGTAAAGCCGGTCAGCGAGGGCTCCTGCGCGGGAGAGGCAAGGGTCAGGGTAGCCGCGCCGGCGGCAACGATAACCGCGACGAAGACCGGGACAGGGTGGGGGAGGCGCATGGGCAAACGCTGAATGGGTTGAAGGATGAGGGGATGCTGCTTGATGTTTGTCCACTGGCTGCTAGCTTCCCTGACCGGGTTCTTCCGGGTCCGCACGTTCACCTTATCCCCTTGCCGAGCTCATGTCCAGGCGATCGTTCCGCACTCCGCATCTCCGCATTCGGCTCTGTGCGCTCTTCCCTGCACTCGCGGCGGGCGCATTCGCCGCTGCCTGCACCGATGAGTCGCCCCCGGTGGTCGAGCCCCGGCTCCCTGCGGCGGTCACCATCTCCCCCCCCTCGGCGACGCTCGCCGCGCTGGCCGCCACCACCCTCTTCACCGCGCGCATCGTCGATCAGAATGGAGAGACCATTCCGGGAACGGTGCGCTGGACGAGCGGCGATCCATCCATCTTCACGGTCTCGGCCGCAGGCGAGGTCAGCGCGATCGCAAATGGACGCGCCACCCTGAGCGCATCGTATGAGGGGGTGGCCGGGATGGCCGAGGTGACGGTCGCACAGGCCCCCGCAGCAGTGACGGCCGTGGCGGGGGCGGGCCAGGAGGGATTTGCGCGCCGCGCGCTGCCCGAGGCCATTGTGGTGCGGGTGGACGACGCCGGCGGGGCGCCAATTGCGGGAATCGAGGTGGACTTTGCTCCGCTCGAGGGTCATGGAGGCGCCGACCCCGCAGTGGCCACAACCGATTCCAGCGGCCACGCCACAACAATGTGGACGCTGGGCGCCGCAGATGGCGTGCAGACGCTGGTGGCCGCAGCCGCCGAGGGAGTTCGCGCCGAGATCGGGGCGCTGGCCGGAACCCTGGATCCCCCCGCAGACACCGCCCTCTACGACATCTTCTTCCGGGCAACCTGGAGCGCATCCACGCACCCGAGCGCCTTCCCGCCGGGGCCCCACTTCTCGCCGCTCATCGGGGCCGTGCACAGCGAGCGGGCCGTCTTCTGGGCACCGGGCGACACCGCCAGCGCGGGCATCGAGCTGATGGCGGAGACGGGCTCGACCGGACGCCTTGCGGCCGAGATCCGGGCCCGCATTCCGGGCGACGCACTGGCCGTCATCTCGGGGCGGGGAACCGGCAGCCCCGATTCCACCATCATTCGCGGCGTCGTGGCCACGCGCGCACACCCGCGGATCACTCTGGTGACGATGATTGCGCCCAGCCCGGACTGGTTTGCGGGGGTGGCCGGGCTCTCGCTGCAGGATGACTTCGGGCAGTGGCGGGATCGCGTGGAGGCGGTCCTCTATCCGCTGGACGCGGGAACCGACGACGGCCCTTCCTACCGTTCGCCCAATGCCGATACCCGCCCACGGCAACCGATCCGCAGCCTGCAGGGGGTCGCCCCCTTCTCGAATGCGCCGGTCGGCACCCTGATCCTGACGCGCCGGGCGTCGGGAGATGGATCGTGAAGATGGCCACGCCCTCCTCGTCGCCGGGCGGAGCCACGCAGAGACAGACAGAGGAAAGCCTTCGCAACATTGCCATCATTGCGCACGTGGATCATGGCAAGACAACTCTGGTGGACCAGATGTTCCGGCAGGCGGGGGTCTTTCGCGCCGGGCAGGAGGTGGCCGACCGCATTCTCGATTCCAACCCCCTGGAGCGCGAGCGCGGGATTACAATTCTGGCCAAGAATACGGCGATCCGGTGGCGTGGCACCAAGATCAATATTGTCGATACGCCGGGGCACGCCGACTTCGGGGGCGAGGTGGAGCGGATTCTGCGCATGGTCGATGGCGTTCTGCTCCTGGTGGACGCCGCCGAGGGACCGATGCCGCAGACGCGCTTTGTGACCTCCAAGGCGCTGGCTCTGGGGCTGGCGCCGGTGATTGTGGTCAACAAGGTGGACCGTGGCGATGCGCGCTCCGAGGCGGTGCACGACGAGGTGCTCGAGCTGCTGATGGATCTGGAGGCGAACGATGCACAACTCGACGCGCCCTTCCTCTATGCCGCCGGACGCGAGGGCTGGGCCGCCACCGCAGCCGATCTGCGCGGCCACGATCTGACCCCTCTCTTCGAGGCGGTGGTGCGGCACATTCCGCCCCCTCCGGTCGATGCCGACGGCCCCTTCCAGATGCTTGTCTCGACCCTCGATCACTCGTCCTATGTCGGAAGAATTGCGATTGGCCGGGTGGAGCGGGGCAGGGTTGGCGTGGGCCGACGCATTGTCCGGATTGCGCCTCCGCACGATCCGGGTGCCGCCGTCAGCGACGACTCCCCGTCCGCTCTCCGCCCCGTGTCCGCTCCCGCAGCGGCCGCGCGCGTCAGCGGCCTCTACACCTTCAATGGACTCGACCGGATCGAGATCGAGACCGCCGACGCAGGTGACATTGTTGGGGTTGCGGGGGTCGATGGCGTCGAGATCGGCGATACCCTGGCCGACCCGGAGGCCCCCGAGCCGCTCCGCGGAATCAAGGTCGAGGAACCCACAATTGCGGTGGATTTTGTGGTCAACGATTCCCCCTTTGCGGGCCGCGCCGGCAAGTATGTCACAACCCGCCAGTTGCGCGAACGACTTCACCGCGAGCTGGAACGCAATGTTGCGCTGCGGGTGGCCGACACCGAACGCCCCGATACCTTTGCGGTCAGCGGGCGGGGTGAGCTTCACCTCTCCATTCTTATGGAAACCATGCGGCGCGAGGGTTACGAGTTCCAGATCTCCCGCCCCCGGGTCGTGACGCGCAACGATGCCGAGGGCAACCGGCTCGAGCCCTTCGAGGATGTTGTGGCAGAGGTTCCCTCCGAGCTTGCCGGCACCGTCATCGACAAACTTGCGCGTCGGCGCGGCGAGCTTGTCTCGATGAAGCCGGTGGGACAATCGGGTGCAACGCGCCTTCGCTTCAGCGTTCCCTCGCGGGGACTCTTCGGCTACCGCACCGAGTTCCTCACCGATACCCGCGGCGACGGCATTCTCCATCACCGCTTCGAGCGCTGGAGCCCCTGGGCCGGACCGATGCGCGGACGGGGCACGGGCGCCATGGTCGCCGACCGCGCGGGCAAGGCGGTGGCCTTTGCAATCTTCGGATTGCAGGAGCGCGGCGTTCTCTTTGTAGAGCCCGGACTCGATTGCTATGGCGGCATGATTGTCGGCGAAAATGCGCGCGACGGCGATATGGAGGTCAATATCGGCCGCACCAAGAAACTCACCAACATGCGCGCTGCGGCCGCCGACGAAAACATCCGCCTGGAGCCGCCCCGCAAGATGAGCCTTGAGCAGGCTCTCGATTTTATTGCCGACGACGAGCTGATCGAGGTGACTCCCGAGGCGATCCGGCTGCGCAAGCGCGAACTCGATCCCGCCGCCCGTCGCAAGGCCATGAAGAGGAGCAGGCCATGAGCGCGCCCGGCAGGCAACCGACCCGCCGTCCCACGGTGGAGGCCGCCGAAGAGATATTGGGGGGGTATTTTCCGGTTCTGGATCATGGATTCGTTGCGCTTGTCGATTACATGGGCGCCGACGAGTCGGTTGAGCGTGCAGCCCGGGTCAGCTATGGCTACGGAACGCGCAGGGTGTCGGCCACCCGCGGCCTGATTCGCCACCTGCGGCGTCACCTGCACACAACGCCCTCGGAGATGGTCGAACTCAAGTTTCACTGCTCCATGCCGATCTTTGTCGCACGCCAGTTCGTGCGTCACCGAACGGCCTCGATCAATGAATACAGCGGACGCTATTCCCTGATGCCGCTTCTCTTCTACAGTCCCGCTGAGGAGCAGTTCGCGCTGCAGAGCAAGGGCAACAACCAGGGCCGCGCTCCCGAAGCCGCCAACCCTGCGCTCTACCGCGAGGCGAGTGAACGCTGGACCGAGATCCGCCGCCGCGCCGCCGCCGATTACGGATGGCTGGTGGGCGAAGATGTGGCCCGCGAACTTGCGCGCATCGATCTGCCGCTCTCGACCTATACGCAGTGGTACTGGAAGATCGATCTGCACAATCTTCTGCACTTTCTTGCCCTGCGCGTGGATGCGCATGCACAATGGGAGATCGCCGAATACGCGCGCGTCATGGCGGGAATGGTCAAGCGGGTGGCGCCCCTCGGTTACGAAGCCTGGATCGATTACCAGGTGATGGGCGACCGGCTGTCGCGCGCCGAAATTATGGCTCTTGCGCAACTTGTGCAGGCGAGTGACGACGGACTCGAGGCGCGGAGGGGGGGCGCCCTGAGCAATGACGAGCTGACTGATCTGGGTCTGGCGCCACGCGAGATTCGCGAGCTGAAGGCCAAGCTGACGCCAGGGAAGATTCCCGATTTCGATCTGGATCTTGCCACAATGGAGAGTGCCGAGACGGTGGCGCGCCGAATGCTTGCGGCGGTTCCCCGGGTGGAGAGGGATTCGTAGCCACTTCGGCGCACAATCACAATATATTGTGATATGGCCGGGCATGGGTGTCGCGGCGACCGCCGCGTACCCTCCGCCAGCTTGCCATGTGAGGTCGAGGCAGTCCGCGGACTGTCAGCGAAGCCGGGGAGGGGAGGCAGAAGCTTGGTTCCCAACCGGTTTTGCGGGTGACTGGTTGCATAATATTGCAAAACAATGCATAATTGTGCAATACAGGGTTATTTCATAACCCGGATTGTCTTGACATTGACGAATTCGCGTATGCCGAAGTCGGCGAGTTCGCGCCCGAATCCGCTCTCCCTGATGCCGCCGAAGGGAAGACGCGGGTCGGATCTGACAAAGTCGTTGACAAAGCACGATCCGGCCTCGATCTCGTCGCGCGCAATGCGTTCGCCGCGTGCAATGTCGCGGGTGAAGATGGCCGCGCCCAGCCCCCAGGGGGTGTCGTTGGCCACGCGAATGGCCTCCTCCTCGGAATCGACGCCGAGAATGCAGGCCACCGGCCCGAACACCTCTTCGTCGTGGGCGGGCATTCCGGGACGAAGGCCGGTCAGAACCGTCACCGGATAGTACCACCCGGGCGCCTTGGGGATCCGGCCCCCCAGAAGACAGGTGGCCCCGGCTGCGATACTGCGCTGGACCTGATCGGCCAGGCGGTCGCGCAGATCGCGGCGGGCAAGGGGACCGACATCGGTGGCTTCGGCGAGGGGATCGCCGACGCGCACTCCGGCCATTCGTTGCACAAGCGCTTCGGTAAAGTCATCGGCAATTGCACTGTGCACAATCATGCGCTTGGCCGCAATACAGCTCTGGCCGGCGTTGAGGAGCCGTCCCACCACACAGGCCTCGACCGCGTGCTCCAGATCGGCGTCTTCCAGAACGATATAGGGATCCGATCCGCCCAGCTCCAGAACACAGCTCTTGATCCGCGAGCCGGCGATCCGGGCAACGTCGCGACCGGCGCGAGTGCTTCCGGTCAGGGTGACCCCCTGTACGCGCCTGTCCGCGATTAGCGCCCCGGTGGCGGGAATGTCGATAAAGAGGTTGGCGAAGAGACCCTCGGGAACGTCGGCCGCCCGGAAGAGATCGACAAGCGCAAGGGCGCAGCGGGGAACATTGGGCGCATGCTTGAGAAGAACGCCATTGCCGGCAAGCAGGGTGGGAACTGCGGCGCGCACGACCTGCCAGAGCGGAAAGTTCCAGGGCATGATGGCAAGAACCAGACCCAGGGGGTGCAGGACGATGCGGGCAGGGGCGCTGTCGTCGTCCATGGCGACGCTCATGTCGCGAAGAAAGCGCGGCCCATGCTCGCTGTAATACTCACAGGCCAGGGCGCACTTCTCGACCTCGGCCACCGCCTCGCGCAGCGGCTTGCCCATCTCGATGGCCATGATCTCGGCGAGCTTGCGGCGACGCTTGCGAAGTTCGGCGCCCAGGGCGGCCACCCGTTCGGCGCGTCTGGCCACCGGAATGCGCCGCCAACTCTGCTGGGCCCGGTCGGCCGCCGCGACCGCCGCATCGAGAGCTTCGGGCGTCAGGAAGGGGTAGCTGCGCAGGAGGGTGCCGTCGGCGGGATTGACGCTTTGGAAGTTCATGGGGTGAATATAGCGCGGAGCAAGTGTGGGCACGCAGCCCGGCTCCGGCGCCCTGGCCGACTGCGGGGGGCGTCCTTGCCCTCCTGCCTGTCCGGAGCATCCCTGCCCCGGGGACAATCCTTCCGGGATCCCCCGCAGTCTGGCGCGAATCGGCTCATTCGGCAATGATTAGCGGTTGTCCGAAAATCTCCCCCAACTGCCCAACTGCGAATCCGGTCTCCCTTGCCCAACTCCATGTCCACCCTGCCGACCTCGGCTCCCGCCGTTCCCCTCGTCGCCCTTGATCAGCTCTGGTTCCAGGTGAGTGGCACGGTCTGCAATTTGCGTTGCCGCCACTGCTTTATTTCCTGCTCGCCCGACAATCACTCCTTCTGGTTCATGACGCGCGCGGCCGTGCGCGACGCACTTGAGGAATCGGCTGCGCTGGGTGTGAAGGAGTTCTACTTCACCGGGGGCGAACCCTTTATGCACCGCGAGATTGCGGACATTCTGGAGGACACGCTCAGGTATGGCCCGGCAACCGTTCTGACCAACGCCACCCTGCTTCCCGGGCGGATGGTGTCGCAGTTGCAGCGGCTCCGCGACGAAAGCCGGCACGCGCTGGAGCTGCGCGTGAGTCTGGATGGCTACTCGCCCGAAACGAATGACCCGATTCGCGGCGAGGGCGCCTTTGCGCGCGCCATGGAGGGTGTTGCCAATCTGGTTGCAGCCGGATTCCGCCCGATCATTACGGCCATGCAGAGCTGGCCCTGCGAGGAGATGGACCGCACCCTCGCGGCCTTTCGCGGTGCGCTGACCGAGGTGGGATACAGCGACCCGCGCCTCAAGATTCTGCCCCCCCTGCGGATCGGCGAAGAGGCTTCGCGCAGCCGCGGCTACCAGTCCTGCGAGCGGGTGACGCACGAAATGCTTCATGGCTACGACCTGGATCAGCTTCTCTGCACGCGGGCGCGCCTGGTGACGGCGGCCGGGGTCTATAGCTGCCCGATTCTGCCCGACTACCCGAGCGCGCGCCTGGCCGACACCCTGACCGAGGCGGTGGCGATCGATGCGCCGCTGGCCGAAGCCGCCTGCTACACCTGCTACACCAATGGCGCGATCTGCTCGAATGCCACAACCGGAGTTGCCGCTGTGGAGCCCTCTGCGAATGGGGCGTCGTGCGGGGGAAAGGCGAGGGGGGATGAAGGGGAGAAGGCCGTCTGTGCGGCGGCGGCTCCGGCTCTCTGCGGATAGGAGAGCGTCTCTGCGGGCGGGTGCCTTATGAAAGGTTCAGCCGTAAACTTTTTGTAAGCAGCCTCGGTAGATGGGTATGCCAGCCGGTGACGCTCGATTTCGCCATTCTTATAAAAAGTTCAGCCTCAAACTTTTCGTAAGCGGCCTCGCAGAGGGTAACCAGGCCGGTGATCGCTCCATTCAGCTCTTGCGACAGAGATGCCCCGCAGCCCGGCTCAGGGATCGAATCCCAACGGTTCCAGGCGCACCGCAGGACGATCCAGCGCGACCGCGGCCGTGGCGCCCCCCGCACAGGGTACACTTCCCAGAACCCACCGGCCCGGATCCTCCGGGAGATCGCCTGCGTCGAGCAGAGCCTGACAGGCATCGGGTGCAGCGTCCACCGAGAAGCTGCGGAGGGGGTGGGTCAGCCCGACTCCAAGCCCCTTCAGAAAGGCCTCCTTGCGCGTCCAGAGCCGAAAGAAGTGCGCAGTCCGTTCGGGTTCCTCCGTCGCGAGCAGCCGCGCCGCTTCGTCGGGGGCCAGACGCCGCCGCGCAATTCGCTCGATCCGGGGAACGGGGCGAATCGCCTCGATATCGATTCCCAGTCTGCCTTCGCGCGTCACCCCAATCAGAATGCGTTCGCCCGAGTGGGATTGATTGAAGGCGGGGCCGCCGGGAACGAAGGGCTTGCCGAAGCGGCCCAGGTGGAAGCGCACCGCCCCGGGATGAATCTTCTGAATGTGTCCGAGGACGCGCCGCAGGAGGGCCTGCGCCATTGTGTAGCGACGCCGGTGGCGATGATAGAGGAATCGGTCCGCGCGACTCTTCTCGCGGTCGGAGAGGAGAGACCGGGCACGCTGCAGAGCGGATTCGGAGGCCGTGAGGGAGCCCTCCCAGATCCTGACGGTGGCCGGGCGGGGGTGCGAATCAGGGCGCTTCGCGGTGCAGCCGACATTTGGCCATTTTCGGAGCTCGCCGGAGTTATCCACGACTTGTCAAAACCAGCCAGTCGCGCGTCGCGCTCTGTGCCCGCGACGGCTTCGGCGGCAGCGAAATCAGCACCGCCGGCGCCCGCGTCGGTTCCGGAAGGTAGAGCACCATGTCGGTGGGCGCGCCAGGGGCCGCAAAGGGTCGGGCGCGTCCCTTCCTGTCCACCGCCACCGCCTTGCCGGGCGCAGCAAGCCGGGCAATGAAGAGCGCATAGTCGCGCCAGGCGGTCAGCGGTTCGGCTTCGCCCCCGGCAATGGACGGAACCAGAGTCTTGCCGTAATATGCAACCCCTTCCGCATACCGCTCGGGGTTCTGCTGCTGGAGGCGGCGCAGTTGCTCGCGGCATCCGCCCCGCGGGTCGTGGGCGCCGCTCTCGGCGATGGCCCGGTTCAGGCGCTCGTCGGCGATCTGGCTGGCTTCGGCGGACATGGTGGAGGGTGAAGCTCCTGACAATGAATGCGGCGACTGCGTGGCGGCCCGCCCCCTTCCCGACAGATGGACCGGATTAGAGTAACCGGAGAGAGCGAGGAGACCAATGCAGACAGAATCCTTCCATGATCGGCACCTGACATCCGCCGAGGAGCCGCTGGAGCTCTCCTGGGAGGTCTTTGGCGAACTCTGCCGCGCTCTGGCGCTCCGGGTGGCGCGCGCCTGCGACCCCGAAGTGGTGATCGGGATTGCCCGCGCCGGCGTCATTCCGGGGGCCGTCATCGCCTCGATGATGCGCCGCGACTTCCACTCCATCGAGATCTCGCGCCGCGAACAGGGGCAGGTGGTGCGACGGCGTCCCTCGATTCTCTCGGCTGCGCCCCGCCAGGCGCGGGGAAGGCGCGTTCTGGTCGTGGACGAGATCACCACCTCGGGCGACACGATGCGCCTCGCCCTTGCGGCTCTGCGCGAGATCGAACCGGCAGAGATCCGCACCGCCACCTGCTTTGTGCGGCCCGGTGGCTACCAGCCCGATTTCCATGCGCTGGCCACCGCCGCCCCCCTGGTCTATCCATGGGACCGGAAGATCTTCGCTTCAGGCGACCTGATCGTGAATCCGCGCTACGACCCCTCGCATCCGCGCCTCGACGGATAAGCCGCTTCCCCACTTTTCGGTGCGCAGCGGCATGATCGCAACCCGCCCTGTCACACCGAGCGGTCGGTTCCCCTATTCTCCGCTTGCCATGGCGTTGAGAAATCCGTAGTTGTGGCGATAGCGCGACATGCGCTCGATCAGGAACTCGGTTGCCTCAGCTTCGGGCATCTGTCCCAGGAAGTTGCGCAGCAGGTAGACCCGGTTGAGCTCCTTTTCGGTCAGCAAAAGCTCTTCGCGCCGGGTGCCCGAACGGTTCAGGTCGATGGCCGGAAAGACGCGCCGCTCGGCGATTTCGCGGCTCAGCACCAGCTCCATGTTGCCCGTTCCCTTGAATTCCTCGAAGATCACCTCGTCCATGCGGCTGCCCGTCTCGATGAGGCAGGTGGCGATCATCGTCAGGGAGCCGCCCTCGTGGATGTTGCGCGCCGATCCGAAGAAGCGTTTCGGCCTGGCCAGGGCATTGGCCGCGACGCCCCCCGAAAGCAGTCGGCCCGATTGGGGCGCCAGGAGATTGTAGGCGCGCGCCAGCCGGGTGATGGAATCCAGGAGCAGCACCACATCGCGCCCGAGCTCGACCTGCCGCCGGGCCCGGGCCAGCGCCATCTCGGCGACCTGGCGATGGTGCGCAGCGGGTTCGTCGAAGGTGGATGCAATGACCTCGCCGCCGACGCTCTCGCGCATTTCGGTGACCTCTTCGGGGCGTTCGTCGATCAGGAGCACAATCAGCCCGACATCGGGGTGGTGCGAGCAGATGGCCTGACCGATATCGCGCAGAATCGTCGTCTTGCCGGCCTTGGGCGGCGACACGATCAGGCCGCGCTGCCCCATTCCCAGTGGCGCAATCAGGTCGATCATGCGCACGGTGAGTTCGCTCCCCGGAGCCTCCAGGCGCAGCCGCCGGTTGGGGTGGCAGGGGCGCAAATCCTCGAAGACGGGCCGCTCTGCGAGCGCTGAGGGCGCCATTCCATTCACCTCGTCGATCGCGACCAGCCCCAGATCGCGCTCGGCGCGCCTGGAGATGCGCACTGCGCCCTCGACGCTGTCGCCCCGGCGCAGCCCGCTGGAGTCGATCATTCCCCGGGAGACGTAGATGTCGTCCGGACCGGCGAGGTAATTCCAGGCCGGCGAACGCAGGAATCCGTATCCATCCGGCATGATGTCCAGGGCACCGAAGCCGTTGGGCGCCTCGCCCCGCCGCGTGAGCTCCTGATGGATGCGGGCAACCAGCTCCTGCCGACTGCGGGCCGGAGGTCCGGGAATCTCGAGCGCCGCCGCGCGGTCGCGCAGGTCGGCAATGGTGCTATTCTTCAGTTTGGCAATGTCCATGGGGGGAAACCGGGCACCCTTGCTGCAACGATGACATTCCGGAAATCCGGGCCGTTGCATGGGGCACGCGCTGTGCCGGATGGCGCAGGGAAGAGGCCGAAGGGCCGAAATGGGAAGAAACTCGCGGTCGGCCGTCAGGACGATGCATGGCAGAGCGGGACGGCCGCTTCATGTGACAACGATTGCAATACAGGGGCCGATGGGTCAAGGCCGGAGAGAGGCGATGGCGCGGCACAACCGAAATGCGGAGGGGCGGGATCAGGTCGGCTTCGGGTACAAAATCAGCTATCCGCCCGACTGGCTCGACCGGATTCGCGTGGCTCGCACCCTTCCCTCGGGGCGCCGCTCGACCTGCACCCTCTTTCGCAATCCCTTGCGGACCCCCCAGGACGATCCCGGTCAGCGGATCCGCCTCCGCCTCGAATCGCCGGAGCAGGGCCTGAAGCTGGAGACGGTGATTCGCGCCCACCCCGAATCGATGCGCGAGATCACCCTTGAATGGCGTCACCCGCAGAGCTCTGCCCCGGTCATCTTTATTTTGGGCGCCTTTCCGGTCAAGAGCGTTCGCTACCTTGCATGATTCGATCTTTCCGGGGGTCCGTGGAGTCCGATTGACCCGCCCGATCCCCGATCGACAGCTTTGACCATGGTGGACCGCATTCTGCAACCCTTCGCCGAGCTGGGCACCCGCACCATCGCCCTTCTGGAGGAACTCGGACGCGCCACGGGGCTCTTTCTGAGCTCCTTCCGCTCGCTCGGCAATGTCGGCATCTGGCTTCCCAATCTGCTTCCGGAAATGGCGCGGATCGGGGTGGCCTCGGTGCCGATTGCGCTCTTCATCGCGACCTTCACCGGCATCGTCATGGCGCTTCAGGCCTCCTACACCCTGACCGGAACCATTCCCGTCTATTTTGTGGGCACCCTGGTCGGCAAGACGATGATTCTCGAGCTCGGCCCGGTCCTGACCGCCCTCACCCTGGCCGGGCGCGTCGGAGCCAACATCTCGGCCGAGCTCGGCACCATGCGCGTCACCGAACAGGTCGATGCCCTCGAAACGCTGGCCTACGATCCGCTTGCCTATCTGGTCATTCCCCGCATCCTTGCCGCCGTGTTCATGTTTCCGATCGTGGTGCTTCTGGCCATGGCGATCGGAATCATCTCGGGGTGGGTGACGGCGCTTCAGCTTCTGGAGATGTCGTCGCCCGAGTTCGTCAAGGGACTGCGCCTGTTCTTCGAACCGTGGGATGTCTGGTTCGCGGTCATCAAGTCGCTTTCATTCGGAGCGGTCGTGACCGGGGTGGGGTGCTACTTCGGGTTGCGAACCGAGGGGGGCGCCGAGGGCGTGGGACGGAGCGCGACCCGGACGGTCGTGGTGGCCAGCATGCTGATCCTCTGCCTGGACGCCTTCTGGGCGGCCGTGCTTCTGTAGGCCGGCGGCGTGGGCATTGTGCTCGAGGATGTGCGCAAGTCCTTCGGCGCGCACAGGGTGCTGCGGGGCTTCACCCTGCCGGTGGCGGACGGCGAAACGGCGGCGATCGTGGGCCCCTCGGGGAGTGGCAAGTCGGTTCTGCTCAAGCATCTGGTCGGACTTCTGACCCCCGATTCGGGATCGGTGACGGTCGATGGCGTGGAAGTGTCGGAGCTGAGGGGGCGCGATCTGAATCGTCTGCGCAGACGGGTCGGCTATGTCTTCCAGTTTGCGGCTCTCTTCGATTCGATGACGGTTGCCGGGAATGTGGGCATGGGATTGCGCAGGGTTGCAGGGTGGGACCGGCGCCGGATCGCGGCGCGCGTGGAGGAGTGTCTGGCGCTCGTCGAGCTTTCGGGCATGGGCGACCTGAGCCCGGCGCAGCTCAGCGGAGGCCAGCGCAAGCGGGCCGGACTGGCGCGCGCAATCGCCCCGTCGCCGCGCTATCTCCTCTACGACGAGCCGACCACCGGATTGGACCCGGTCACCACGGCGGTCATCGACCGTCTTATACTCCGTATGCGCGACGAGCTTGGCGTGACCGGCCTGGTCGTGACGCACGACATGACGAGCGCCTTTCGGGTTGCCGACCGGATTACCATGCTGCACGCCGGAAGGGCGCGCTTTACAGGCACCCCCACCGAGGTCAGGGCCGCCACCGACCCCGTGCTGCGCGGCTTCGTCGAGGGCGATCCCGATCTCTATTTCGGTGCCGCAGCCGCGCCCGGGACCGACCCCGCAGGGGATCGCTGATTCCGGTTCGGTTCCGCCGCGGCGCGCGCCATGGACGTCAACCGCCCCAAAGGGAGGCAGAGGACCACAATGGAACGAAAACGCGAGGCTCTGGTGGGATTCGTGGTGCTGCTCGGCATTGTGGTGGGGGTTGTGGGCACGATCTGGCTGCAGGGTGGCTGGCGGCGCTCCATGACCGAGCTCACCGTGGCGTCGGCCAGCGTGGGACAGTTGGTGCCAGGTGCCAGCGTGCGCTTCCGCGGAGTGGCGGTGGGGTCGGTGGAGGATGTGCGACTCGCGCCCGGGGGGGCTGCCGTGCTCTTCGATCTGAGGGTCGATCAGGGGCTGGCGCTGCCCGAGGATGCGGCCGTGCTCCTGGCTCCCGAATCATTCTTCGGAGACTGGCAGGCCGAGATCCTGAGCCGCACCGACTTTCCCCAGGGGGAATTCCTCGACTATCCGGAAGAGGGCGTGCTGCCCGGTGCCGCCCTTCCCGATTTTTCGCGCCTGACCGCCACCGCCGACGAGATCGCGCGCAATCTGACGGTGATTTCCGAGCGCTTCGAGATCGCCTTCACCGAAGAGACCGCCCTCCATCTTCGCAACGCCATCGAAAATATCGGGCTCCTCAGCGATGGCCTGAACGAAATTATTGTGCAGCAGGCAGAGCGCTTCGAGGATGTGGCGAGTGGCGTCAACAGCTCGGCCGCAGAGCTGGGAGCGGCGGCCAGCGCGGTGCGCACCTCCTTTGCGCGGATCGATTCGATGATCGTGGCCTTCAATCTGGGTTCGATCATGTCCGATGCCGAGGCGAGCGCCGCCAATGTGCGCGTGATTACCGAAGAGATGAGCACGGCGCTGGTCGAGGTTCGCCTGGCGGCGGCCCGCGCCGATTCCGCATTTCTTCATCTCAATGGACTGATGGCGGCGGTCGAGGGGGGCGAAGGCTCGCTGGGGCGGTTGCTGGGCGATCCGGAACTCGCGAACAACGCGGCTGCGGCGATCGCCGATATCCGGATGCTTTTGGCCGATATTCAGGAGAATCCGAGGAAATATCTGAGTCTGTCGATCTTCTGACCGGGGGAATGGGAATGAATGGCGCACAGGAAGAGAGAATCGCGCGGAGTGCAGGTGGGGTGGTGGTGAGAGCGCTGGCCGGCGAGTGGCACGCGCTTGTGATTCGCGACCCCTATGGCCGCTGGTCGCTCCCGAAGGGCCATATCGAGGGTGGGGAGTCGCTGCGCGAGACCGCTGTGCGCGAAGTCGAGGAAGAGACCGGAATCCGCCCCGATCACGTTGGACCGTCGCTGGGAACGATCGACTGGACCTTCCGGCAGGGAGGCGAGACGATTCACAAATACTGCACCTTCTTCCTGATGCGCAGCCGGATCGGCGATCCCGTTCCGCAGAGCGCCGAGGGAATTACCGAATGCGCCTGGCTGCCCCTTCCCGACGCTGCGGCGCTGACCCCCTACGAAGAGATCAGCCAACTGGTGCTGCGGGCCCGCGACACAATTCTCGAGGTGGGCTGGTGAGTCCGCAGGAAACGGATTCGGCATCGGCGGCGGGAAGCTGGCGCGTCCTGCAGATCGCCCTCCTGATCTTCGCCGGAGGCGCCTTCCTCTTCGAGCTGCGCGCGCTCCTCAATCCCTTCATCCTCTACTGCGTCTTCATGGTCCTGCTGATGCCCTTTCGCGGCGTCCGCGGCCACGCCCGGCTCGTCACCGTTTCCACCGTTCTTCTTGTGCTCTGGGTTCTCGCCACCGCCGGAAGCCTTCTCGCCCCCTTCTTCCTGGCGCTGGTTCTGGCCTACATCCTCGATCCGCTGACCGACCGCATCTCGGCCCATCCCCGCATTGGCCGCAGTGGCGCAATCCTCATCTTTCTGGTGCCCTTCCTGGCGCTGGGTGCGATCGTCTTCGTCTTCGGGATTCCCGAGTTGGTGCGGCAGGGACGTATGCTTGTGGCCGAAGCGCCCCTGGTGGTGGACGAGTTGGTGTCGTGGGTTCAGGGAATCTCGCCCCAAGCGCCCGGGTTCGATCTGCCCCTTGTGGACGACGCGGCGATCGTGAGCTGGATCCAGGGGCTTGATGCCGCAGCGGTTTCGGAGTTTCTGGAGTCGCGGCGCGAAGCGCTGATGCAGCAGGCCTGGGAGGCGGTTCTGGGCCTTGGGCGCGGCGTGGCTACCCTGGCCACCGTCATTGGCTACCTGATCCTCACCCCCATCCTTACCTTCTATCTTCTGCGCGACTACGACCGCATGGTGGCGCGAATCTCCGAACTTCTACCCGGCCGCGCCCGCCGCGAGGTCGGCGAGCTGGCCCGCGACTACGACACTCTTCTGGCGCGCTATCTGCGCGGTCAGGTTGCGGCATCGCTGATCACCGGCGCCATCACCTGGATGGGGCTGCTGCTGACCGGATTTCCCTACGCTCTCCTCCTCGGCGCCATCGTGGCCGTGCTGGGGGTGATTCCCTACCTGGGGCTGGTCGTTTCGCTCATTCCCGCGATCATCATTGCTCTGGTCAGTGGCGATGTCGGCGTTTCGCTCATCAAGGTGGCGGTGGTCTATGGGGTGGCGCAGGGTCTGGAGAGCGCCGTCATCAGTCCGCGCATCGTGGGCGATTCGGTCGGTCTTCACCCGGTCTGGATCCTCTTGGCTCTTTCGCTCGGGGGATTGTACTTCGGGTTTGTCGGCCTGCTGATCGGGGTGCCGCTGGCGGTCGCGGCCAAGCTCTTCCTGGCGCGCGGCCTCGCCCGTTACCGCAACTCGGCGCTGTACAAGGAGGGCGCCCTGCATGTCTGATTCCACTCTGCCCAACGGAACCTCCGCCTCGAACGACGCGGCCACCGAAAATGTGGTGATTGTCGGCTCCGGCCCCGCCGGCTGGACCGCCGCCATCTACGCTGCGCGCGCCAACCTCAGGCCGCTCGTCTTCGAGGGAGCCGGCAGTCGCACCATGATTCCCGGCGGACAGCTCATGTTCACCACCGACGTCGAGAACTATCCCGGCTTCCCCGACGGCATCGGCGGCATCGAGATGATGACCGACTTCAGAAAGCAGGCGCTCCGCTTCGAGACGCGCGTCGTCACCGAAGACATTGTGCAGGTGGAGTTCTCGAACCGTCCCTTCCGGCTCAGGTCGTCGGGGGGGCGCGAGGTGCAGGCGCGCACGGTGGTCGTCGCCACCGGGGCGAATGCACGCTGGCTGGGGGTTCCGGGCGAAGAGCGGCTGGCGCAGAGTGGGGGCGGGGTGTCGGCCTGTGCGGTGTGCGATGGGGCGCTGCCCTTCTTTCGCAACCAGGTGATTGCGGTGGTGGGGGGGGGCGACAGCGCCATGGAAGAGGCTCTCTACATGACAAAGTTTGCGCGCCGGGTGCTGCTCATTCATCGGCGCAAAGAGTTGAGAGCTTCGCGGATCATGCAGGAGCGGGCGCTTGCGAGCGAAAGGATCGAGGTGCTGTGGAACACCGTGGTGGACGAAGTGCTGGGTGACGAGGCGATCTCGGGGTTGCGTCTGCGCGACACCGCAAGCGGCGAAGTGCGCGAGGTCGCCGTGGGCGGACTCTTCGTTGCGATCGGCCACGATCCCAACACGGGCTTCCTCTCTGGTCAGATCGACCTCAAGGACAACGGCTACATTCGCCTTCCCCATCCCTGGCGCACCGAAACGAATGTGCCGGGGGTCTTTGCGGCCGGCGATGTCATGGACGACTACTACCGCCAGGCGGTCTCGGCGGCCGGAACCGGATGCATGGCCGCGCTGGAGGCGGAACGGTTTTTGGCAGCCCGCGGATAACATTCCCTCCCCACGAATCTGGCGCACGCCCGGGCATCCCTGGCGCCGAGGGTGCGAAGGCACGATTTTACCGGTCTCCGCAGACGCTCGCGCACAGGCGAGAGGTCGCGTTTCACTGTAGTCAACGCTGACGCCGACGATAATCCGCTGCGGGAGGGCGAGCGTGGCAATATCCAGAGCTTTCGGAAGAAGCTGTGGATCGGGATGACAGGGTGCAGGACCAGATCCGGGCGTGGGTGGCAGACGGCGGCGACCGCTGCAGCGGCGGGGTCCTGGCCGGGATGGGGTGGTGGTGCGCGTCCGGGTTCTGTGCGATGGCTACCCGGTCGCGGGCTCGCCCAATGATGTCATCTGCGTCTGCCACCCGAGGATGATATTCCCGAGGTCTTCGATCTTGGCCACGATTGCCTGACGCTCTGCCTGTGCGACATCCAGCCGGGCCTCTACCCGACCCAGCCGCGTCTCAACCCGGGTCAGGCGTTCCTCGACCTTTTCGAAGCGTTCCTCGACCTTCTCGAAGCGTTGGTCCACCTGCTTGAAGCGCTGATCCGTCTGCTGGGCCATCTGCTCAAAGCGTTCGTCCGTCTGCTTGAAGCGTTGGTCCATCTGATGAGCCGCCTGCTTGAAGCGCTGCTCCATCTGCCGAGTCATCTGCTCAAAACGTTCGTCCATCTGCTTGAAGCGCTGACTTTAAACGCCCCGAATCAAGGCGAGAAATCACGTAAGTCAAACTGGGACTGCATGATCTGCCACTCTCGCCGGTGATAGGGGTCCGGTTCGATCAAGCCCAGATAGCGGGGAATCCCGAATCGAATAGCGGGAATCCCAGGCGTCTCCAGATACCGTTTTCGGCAGCCAAGAATTGAGAGCATCAGCCCCTCCATTGTTCTAGCAGCTTGCGCCGCAGAAGCGCGACGGATGAGACAGGGAGGCGAGCGGGCGGACGGAAGGCATGCGGGCTCAATGGGCGAGAGGGTGGGGATTCGGGGCGCCGAGGCGCCCAAGAGAGCTGCAGGCCGCAAAATGGGGTGGCGCGGGTCTTCGTGAGCGCTGGCGCTGACGACCGAGGGCGGGTGTTCGCCGGTTCATGCCGCCTTGAGGGTGTGTAGCCGCTTGACGTTGAGGGCCAGGCACACGAGGGTCCACTCGGCCTGGACCTTATCTCGGAAGCTGAACCGTCTAAAGCCCAGCGCCTCCTTGATCCAGCCGATGGGCGCCTCGGCCTGCCACTTTCGCCGGGCGTATCGTCTTCGGCCATCTTCCGTCGCCAGCTTGGCGGCCATGCGCGCCTTGGTCGGATACTTCACCGGATCGATCTTGGCGGGATCCTTCCCCTCCCGGGACAGCGCCACATACCCGTCCACGCCCCGCCGCTCCAGTTCCCGGAGGTTCTGCTCGTTGCCGTAGCCGGCGTCCGCCAGCACCTCTTCCGGCGTCTCGCCGCACACCGCCGCCGCCTCGTCGATCATCGGGATCAACCGACCCTGATCGCTCGCATTGTTCGTGACTCCGGTCCCGACCACCAACTGATTCTCGCCCTCCACGACGACCTGCGCGTTGTAGCTCTGCTGGAACCCCTCCGAAGACGTCCTCATGATCCGGCTCTCGGGATCCGTGAAGTTGCTCTGCGCCCGCTCGTTCGGCTCTCCCCACTCCCGCTTGCAGGGACGACCACCCTTCGACTTGCGCTCCTGCCCCGGCTTGCAGCCCCGCGCCGCGTCCGCCTCTCTCTGATCGGCTTCCAGGCGCGCCTTCGCCGCCCGGATCGCCGTCAGCCGGTCCTCCCGACGCCTCAGCTCCTCTGGCAACTCGTCTCCGCAAGCTTCCCGGCCAAAGCGCTCGTCCTCCGCTTTGTCGGTCGCCTCCGCTCTCTTCACCAGCTCTTCGATCTCCGCCGCCAAGCCGTAGGGGGCCGTCCGGGGGGCTGAAATCGATTTACGGGCTTCGTAGGGTGGGGTGCCCGAGCTGGTGCCCTTCTGCAGATTCCGGATTTGGTGCCGAGCCTCGGACGAGGGCGGGCGGACTATCGAGGGGTTTCGTTATTTCCGACCCCCGAAGGGGTGGCGGTGGCGTTCTTGGCGAAAGCTGTTCGCCGCTGCCCCTCGATTCCCGCCCCGCTGCCCGGCACCCTCTAGCGGCGGAGGGCTGGCTGGCGGGCGATCCTTGCGGGGTTTAGCTTCCGAGCGTTCCTATTCTGCTGTCTTCCGCCACGAGGTTTCCGCCATGCGCCGCGCCGCCTTCCTCTTCTGCGCTGCCCTCGCCCTACTGGCCCCCGGTGGGGCGGCGGGGCAGGAGACGGTTCAGGAATGGACACCAAGGGGCGAAGAATTTGATCCGTTGGGGCGTCCCCAGATTTTCATGTTTGTGAAAAAAGCCGAAACTCTCCGGGGAACTTTGGAAGCGTGGGCGGTGGTCTTTTGTGGTTTTCCACTGGAACCGACCCTTCAGCTTTATGTCGATACGAAAGGAGAAGCCCCCTCGGCGATGGGGGCAGCTCGCATAGACGGTGGGGAAATAGAGGCGATTAGCTGGGGCGCTGCCCGTATTCCTCCTCACCCTTTTGGTGACCTTGGGCGTTTGGCGGGAATAACGAGCTGGAGGTGGGAGGGGAGGGACATAACTCACAATGATCCCCAAGGCGTGTTCTACCGCTTGGCCAATGCTAGGGATATTGTTTTCTCGCATGAACCCAGAAGGGGGGAGAAGCCCCGCTTCTTCCGCTTGCTACTTGGCGACCTGTCCAAAATGTCGGCGAAGTGCAAGAAGCGACGGCGGGTACCGGCTTCGCCATGAGCCCCCGCCGCGCCGCCTTCGCCTTCTTTGCTGCCCTCGCCCTATTGGCGTGTGGTGGAGAGACGGTTCAGGAAGTGGAGACGTGGAACCAGATGGGCGAAGAAGCGGACCTGTTGGGACGCCCCGTGCATTTCTATTTCGCGAAACAGGCACAATATCTTCAGGAGGAGGATACTCCCGAACATGCGTGGGGGATAATCTTTTGTGGCGATTCCGAACCCCCGATCCTTCAGCTTTATGTATATCCGTCCGAAGGCGGCTACACGGGGACGGGGGCGGCTCGCGTAGACGGTGGGGAACTTGAGGCTATTCGCTGGGAGGTTCCCTACCGTTCCCCTCGCGATAACCGTCCCCCGGACTAGCAAGTAGCACCGAACCCGGTTATTCGGTAGAGTTAATGGACCATGAATCTCCGCTTGATCCGTACCAATCAGTCAACTCAGGTCTACCCTGGGTGCCTCACGACCTCGACGCCCGCCGGAGACGCCGTGCCCACGCTCGACATCCACGATCCAGAAGGAGGCGGTTGGAGTGAATAAGGAAACCGAAGCGGTTCGGGAGGCTGGTCGAGAATTTGCCATGAACCTCCCGCCAGGAGGAAATGCGGTCATCACGATTCACATGGCCAGTCCGTCCTTTGGGCCTTCGACGATGATAATTCGACTAGAAGAGAGTGATCTAGAGCGAGCCTCTGTGTTGTTGAAGGGTTGGATACCACAAGTGCTCGTGTCTCCGAGTACGAAGGAAGGGGTATCAGATGGAGAGCTGACCTCGATGGCCGGGAGTTGGCAGGTCGGTGAAGACAACGACATCGAGATCGTCTGGAAGAAACCGCAGAGGCGTAATCCCGCCGAAAGCGATCTAGGATAACATCTAGGAGGTATCTTGTGGACCTGCAATGCATGGCGGTGTTCCGGAAGGTTCCTGAGGGCTACATCGCCTTCATCGAGGAATTTCCCGGTGCCAACACCCAAGGCGCTTCCCTCGAAGAAGCACGGTCGAACCTTCGCGAAGCCGTGGCAATGGTGATCGAAGCCAACCGGGAAATGGCCCGTGAAGACGCCAACGGCGGTTCGGTCATCAGAGAGCCCATCACCGTCACGGCGTGAAGCGCCGGGATTTGCTACGGCACTTGGCGCAGCATGGGTGCGCTTTCCTGCGTGAGGGCGGGAACCACACTCTCTACATCAACCGGACGGCCAAGAAGGTCTCGACGATTCCCCGGCACAACGAGATCAACCGGGATCTCGCCAGGAAGATCTGCAAGGACCTCCAAGTTCCCCGGCCTCCGGACATCTAGTGTCATGTATCATAAATTACTGTGCAGTGGATGATTCCATGATACCGTTCTTCCGTAGCCCTTCATGGAACCTTGACGGGAGAATGCGAGATCATGGCGAATCACCACACGCGGGCGGTACCGGAGATCGACGACGGACAACGGGAAGAGCTGAAGCGCTGGCTGCGGCGGCCCACGATCGGACAGGCCCTGGCGCAGCGCGCGCGGATCGTACTGGCGTCGGCCGAGGGAGAGAGCGACATGGGCGTGGCGGCCCGGTTGGGCACGACGCGCGAGACGGTTGGCAAGTGGCGCCGGCGATTTATCGAGAAGGGATGGGACGGCCTTTGGGACGAGCCGAGGCCGGGCGCGCCGCGCAAGGTCAGCGACGCGGACGTTGAACGGGTGGTCACGATGACGCTGGAGTCGATGCCGCGGGACGCTACGCAGTGGAGTACCCGTTCGATGGCGAAGGCGTGCGGCATGAGTTCGGCGACGGTAAACCGGATTTGGCGGGCCTTCGGCTTGCAGCCGCACCGCACGGAGACCTTCAAGCTGTCAGCCGACCCGCTCTTCATTGAGAAGGTGCGCGACGTCGTTGGCCTGTACATGGTCCCGCCGGAGCGGGCGGTGGTGCTCTGCGTGGACGAGAAGTCGCAGATCCAGGCGCTCGACCGCACCCAGCCGATGCTTCCGCTACGCACGGGGACCCCGGCTCGCCAGACCCACGACTACAAGCGCAACGACACCACTTCGCTGTTCGCTGCCCTCGACATCGCCACGGGCGAAGTCATCGGACGATGCTACCCGCGCCACCGGTCGGTCGAGTTCAGGAAGTTCCTGACGGTCATCGAGAAGGCGGTGCCGACAGAGCTGGATGTCCATCTGGTCCTCGACAACTACGGCACTCACAAAACCGCGATGATCCACAAGTGGCTTCTCAGGCACCCCCGCTTCCACCTGCACTTCACCCCGACCAGCGCCTCATGGCTCAACCAGATCGAACGCTGGTTCGCCGAAATCACGAACAAGCAGATCCGGCGCGGAAGCTACCGCAACACCCGGCAACTCGTGCAGGCCATCGAGGACTACCTGGAGGTCTACAACCAGAACCCCAAGCCCTTCATCTGGACGAAGTCCGCGGACGACATCCTGGAATCACTCAAAAACTACTGCGAACGCATTACCGATACATGACACTAGAAGCCGAACAGAGAGCAGCGGACGCGGCGCGGGGCCGCAAGCCAGGACAGGAGCGCAATCCGAAGGGCGGTCGTCTCCGTCCCTGCAAGCGGGAGTAGGAAGGGGCCGGACGAGCAGGCGCAGAACACTTCACGGGATCCCAAGAGCCGGATCATGAGTACCTCTTTGGAGGGGTTCCAGCAGAGCTACAACGCGCAGACCGTCGTGGAAGGCGAGGTCGAAACCAAGGTCAGCGGCCTTCGCACGGGGGCAGGGCGTGGGGCTCACGGGCAGGCGGCTTCTTTCGCTTCTCGATACTGGTGGAAAGATGATCGAGCGGCGGATGCCGGCGGCGCAGCGCCGGACGGACCTGCCTGGAAGCGCATCGCGAAGATGCAGGAATTTTTCGGAATAAACCAGATCCATCAAGAGCCATACCGATTCGCCAAATCAAGGGCGATCCTCTCGCCTTCCTGCGGATTTGCGTAGATAACCTCCTGCTGCTTGGCTTGGAGATCGGAGTCAAAAATGACCCATCGTGCCGATTCCATGGACTTATCATTCAGTATGTCCGTTACGGCAACTACGGGTGTAAGCTCAACTAGCGCTACTACGAAGGCAGCGTTGATCGTTTCCAGCGTCTTGCGGTTTTCGAGAAAATTACTAAGGTGATACCTTAGCTTGCTGCGCTTGGGCTGTGTCTGGTCGTACACAAACGAGAGGATATACCTTCCCTCTCGCCGTGCACGCTCCCCTGCCAGGCGAAGTGATCCGAACAGAGGCTGATCCCCGAATATCTCACTCTCGGAAGGCATCGCGTCTGGGTCGGTGAATGCCCTTCGGAGCCGAGCGAGCAACCAGTTTCGTATAATTTTATCGAATCGACCACCATAACACGGAACCTCAGTGGACGTGCGGAACACCGTATCGCCTGAGAGCCGAATGATGATTTCGTCGCCCACCTCCCGCACTTCGCACTTGACCGATAGCACATCGTCATCAAAGCCGGGCATGACCCAGCTTAGCGTGTTTTGTCCTAAGTCTCCGACGATACGGAAACCGCTCTGCTTCTGGCGAATTGAAAATTTCAGCAACTTCCTCATGTCGTCACAAACGCGCTGGATCTGATTCAAGGCGTCATTGAGTCGATTTTCCCTTTCTGATCGTCGGCGCACAGCTTCGGTACCCATGACTTCATGAATTGCTTTTAGATCGTCCTCCGGCGTGCTTCTGTCCAAAGAGCGCGGCTCCATCATCTGATCTAGCTTCGCGAGCATCGCATCGGCGGTCGTGAAACGATCCGCAACCTTTGGGGCGAATGCGTGATCAAACAGTGACAACAGCCGTGGCAACCGGACACCGGCAACCGAATCAAGAATTGAGAACGCATTGCTTCGCTGGTGAGGAAAGCGACCTTCGGCATCCTGTAGGATGTTCGGGTTCCGACCCGTCAACATGTAGAAGAAGATACCTGCGGCAAACGACAGATCCGAGCGGGGATCCCGCTTGAGAAGACTCCCAGCAGAGAGTTCGGGTAAACGGAGGAACCGGTTCCCAATCTCCTGTCCGTCAATCGTTGAGAGTTCGACATCCGGCATCCGGTGGAAAGTGAGACCGAAATCCAGTAGCACTGGATGTGCCGGGTCATCGTCGGCCAAAATGATGTTGTCCGGCTTGATGTCGCGATGGACGATGTCCTGGATGTGGCACTCGCGGAGCGTTGCGAGGAGAGACCGGGTTACTTGGACGGCCACGCCAAGGTCAACGCTCTGGCTCGCTCCCGCCACTTCCGTAGTGTCGTTCCGCCGATGAACTCAGTTGCGATATAGGGCTCGATCTCGATTCTTTCGTGCAGGTGAGCGTTGCTCTCGATCAGCCGAGGCACACCTGATGCACGAACTGTGTCGTAGGCGGCTGCTTCTCGAAAGAACCGCATGCGTCGCTCGGTATCTTTATTGGACTTGATTACCTTGATGCATGCTTCCCGATCACCTGAGGTGCGGGTCACTCGGTAGGTGCTACCCTGTCCACCACCGCCCAGATTAACGACCTTGCTCCAGCGATCGCGCCACCGCGCGCAGTCGATCCACTTCTCGTCGTTCAGGTCGCGGGGCTTGTCGTCATGGATCATTGGATGGCGTTCCTTTCAAATTTAATTCGATGGCGTGCCACGGAGTGGAATCCGTCACTATGTACAGTAACTGGGTTCTTTCCCACCTCCAAAGTGGGCAACCGAAATAGCTCCGGGCTGTGTAGCGCGATGCCCTGAGCAGCCTCCGTCGAACCGAGTCCAGTTGATCTGCGCCTTTCCTTCTTTGTCCCATGGGTGGGAAATACCTGCTTCATGCTTCCAGAGCAATCAGTCTTCCGCTGACACCGGAGGCCGTTTTCGGCCCGCCTGGCGCTGATGGCCAGAAGTGGGATTCGGCATCCCGTTGTCTCTCATTGGGATGGGAAATGGCCTATTTCCCACCGTCTTGCGGCCCGTGCCGTCGCCGTGTTTTGGTGGATGCGTCGATGTGAACCGACGATGCGGTTCGAGCGTCGCGTGGCGACGGGAGTCGCGAATCGGACGGTTATCCGGGATCACCGATCAACGAAGGAGGCAGGTAAGAATGACGAGCACGAACGCGAGCGAGACGCTGTTGCAGGTGCGGTTTCTGCGGTTGCCGGAGGTGCTGGAGCGCACCGGACTTTCGCGGAGCACGATCTACGCCCGTTTGGAACGGAAGCTCTTTCCGAAGCCCGTGTCGTTGGGCGCGCGCGCGGTGGGCTGGATCGAGTCCGAGGTGGACGAGTGGATCCGCCAGCGGATCGAGGAGAGTCGGGACGGCGCGGCGTAGGACAGGTTCCGGCAGTCGCTGGCCAATGCATCGGGGCTCCGCTGGCGGAGCTTGATCCTTGTCCGGGACGGCGCTGGAAGTCTTGGGAATCCGCCTCGATTTGGGCGATTGACACGGTCGGAATCGGACCTCTCCGTGTACGGCATGAAGATGCCGCCGCCGCGAGATTCCCCGCGTCGCAAGTTGCCCGGCGGGCTGTCTGACGGCCGTGAGGTTCGTAAGCCAGCACACGCGATGTTGAACATCGCGGCTGGCGAGGGGACGCTGCGCCCCCCTTCGAACCCCCGGCCTGTCGCGCCGCCGACGGAGCAGCGGACGCGCGGGGGCGAGGCCCCCCCGAACCCCGTTGCCGGTGCGCTCATGGCTGAGCATCGCACCGTGATGGTCGCCGCGCGCGTCACGCCAGCGGAGCACGCCGCCTGGCGGGAGAAGGCGACCGCGGCGGGCGTATCTCCCTCCGCGCTACTGCGCGAAGCGATGGCGCGGACGCATGCGTGGACGGCGGCGGCGCGGTCGGTCGAGCGCGAGCGTACCCGGCAGATCGCGCGCATCGGGAACAACCTGAACCAGCTCGCGCGCTGGGCGAACACGCACGCTTCGGCGGCCGAGGCCGTCTCGGTGATCGCGCATCTCGTGTCGTTCGAGCGCTCGCTGCTCCGCGTCGCCCGCATCGGCGGGGAGACCGACGATGTTGGTTAAGTTCCTGCCACACGGAAAGGGCTCGGCCAAGGCTGCGGCCAAGTACCTCGTCGGCGAGCTGGACGCCGAGGGACGGGAGCGCGAGGGCGTCGAAGCGTGGCGCGGGAACCCGGACATGGTGGCTGCCGTGGCCGACTCGCTCGACTTCGAGCGCAAGTACACGTCGGCGGTGATCGCGTGGGCGCCGGAGGATCGGCCCACCGACGAGCAGGTCGAAGCCGTTCTCGACGAGTTCGAGAAGACGGCGTGGGCGGGACTGGAGCCTGATCGCTATGCGTGGACGGCGGTCCTGCACCGCGAGCGTGGCGGCGGCGTCCACGTCCACGTTCTGGCCGCGCAGTGCGACCTCCAGACGGGCCGCAGCCTGAACATCGCGCCCCCCGGCTGGGAGAAGACCTTCGCTCCGCTGCGCGACGCCTTCAACCACGAGCACGGCTGGAGCCGCCCGGACGACCCGGCGCGGGCCAGAGCGCAGCGACCGGGCCATGTGGCCTACATCGAGGCGTCGAGGCTGCGGGCCGGACTCGAACGCGAGGCGGATCCGCGCACTCTGATCCGCGACTACCTCGTGCAGCGCGTCGAGCACGGCGCGGTCAAGGATCGAGTCGAGGTGGTCTCCGCGCTGGAGGACGTAGGCCTCGACGTGACCCGGCAGGGCAAGGACTACATCACCGCCCGCGATCCCGACAGCGGGAAGCGGTGGCGGCTGAGAGGAGCGCTGTATGAACGAGACTTCGAGCCCGGGCGACTTGACCTCCCGGCTGAGGAGCAGGCTGGAAGCCGACCGGAAGCGAATCGAGAGCGAAGCCGCGCGCGAGCTCGCGCGGCTCGGCGAGAACTTGAGCGCAATCGCAAGCGGCGCGCTGCGTTCCATCGAAGCCGATACGGAGACGGCGACCGGGAAGATGCGCGAGTTGCTGACGAGGGCCTGGCTCCGTCCGCTGGTGGTCGGCCTGAGCCTCTTCCTGGGTATCTGCGGCGGAAGCTGGGCGACGATGCACTGGCTGTCGAGAAGCATCCAGGACCAGATGGAGACGCTGGACGAACTGAACACGCGGACCGAATGGGCGCGCGCGATGCTGGCCGAGGTCGAGGAGACGACCTGGGGCGTCGAGTTGCTGGAGAGCGGCGGGGACCGGTACGTGTCGCTGCCCGTCGGCACGACGGTCCGTCCGGCCTTCACCCTGAACGGACGGCCCTACTTGAAGCTGTCGAGAGAGTGAGGAGGGAGCTGCGTGACCGATTTGGAGCGGCAGTTGACGACCGCATTGGAAAGGTTGTCCGCGCAGTACGAGCGAGAACAGCGGCGGCACTACGGGCAGGTCGAAGCCTTGCGGCGGCGCATCGAGCGGCTGAGCGCGGAGAACGAAGCCTTGCAGCGGCAAATCGAGCGGCTCGACGTGCTGGTGACACGCTTGGCCGAATATTATGGGACATCCACCGCCGCGAGAACGCGCGGTCGCGGCTGGTGATACGGCCGCCGACGCGGGGGCCGGACCGCGATGCAGGGCCGAGCCGCTGATGGTCGCGTTAACAAACCGGGGCCGTGAGTCTGGCGCGGGCGCTCACTCTCCGCGAGCTTCCGGTCAGGCGGATCGTGCAGTCCATCGAATCGAGAGGAATCGAATGATGGCACGCACGAAACGGGATCGGCGCAGCTACAGCGCCGGCGAGTGGGGCCGGAACCGGGTGAGGGTGTTCCCCGATCCCAAGACCGGGCTCTTACAGATTGAGTGGCGGGAGAACGGGCGCAGGCTCACGCGGTCGCTCAAACACCGCGATTGGGCTCGCGCGAAGCGGCAGGCCGACGAGGCCGCCGCTGGCTTCGCGGTCCACGAGCCCAACGGCAAGGCCGAGGCCGAGCCCCAGCCGCTCACTCTGGGCACGCTCTTTGACATCTACGGTGAGGAGGTGACGCCCACCAAGGGCAAGCGCACCCAAACGAGGGACCGGTACTCGACCGAGATGTTCCTCGGGTTCTTCGGACGGGACCGCGACCCGGCGACTCTCTCGCAGCGCGACTGGGATCGGTTCATCCGGGAGCGGCGCGCGGGCAGGGTCGGGCCGTCGGGCCAGCCGGTGCGCAACCGGACGATCGAATGGGATCTGACGTTCCTCATGGCCGTTCTGAACTGGGCCGCGCGGTCGAGGGACGACCACGGTCGCCTGCTCCTCGACAGGAATCCGCTGAAGGGCCTCAGGAAGCCCACGGCGAAGAACCCCGCGAGGATTCTCTTGACCGAGGAGGAGTACCGGGCGATGCTCGGGGTTTCCCGGCAGATCAACTGGCGATTCCACGTCGCCCTCGTGCTCGCGCACGAGACCGGACACCGAATCGGTGCCATCCGCCAGCTTCGGTGGAACGACATCGACTTCGAGGGCAGGACCATCCGGTGGAGAGCCAAACACGAGAAGACGGGATACGAACACGTCACGCCAATGACGGACGAGACGGTTGCCGCCTTGGAGGAGGTGCGGCGGAGGGCCACCGGCGCGGGCGACACTCCCGTGATGCCCGCCGGGACGGACTCTTCCCGGTGCATGGACAGCTCTTGGGCTTACCAGTTCTGGTGCAGAGCAGAGACGCGCGCGGGTTTGGAGCCCAAGCGCGGAAGGGGCTGGCACTCGCTGAGGCGGAAGTTCGCCAGCGATCTGATGGACCTTCCCCTCAAGGTCTTGTGCCAGCTTGGCGGCTGGAAGAACGCGCACACGGTTCTTCGCTGCTATCAGAGAGCCGACGAGGGACAACTGAGGGAGGCGCTGGAGAGCCGCCGCAGGGATCGGGTCTGAGAATCCCGATCAGCGGGAATCAAACAGCGGGAACCGGATCGGCGAAACCCGTAAGTAACACGGATACAAACAGATACGATTTTGTGTCCATCTGCTTGAAGCGCAGATCCATCTGCCGAGTCACCTGCTCAAAGCGCTGACCCACCTGCTGACCCATCTGCTCGAATTGCTGGTCCATTTGCCGAGCCGCCCGCTCGAAGCGTTTGTCGATCTGATCGAAACGCCGATCCAGGTCACGAAAATCATTGCCCTTGATGCGTCCGTAGAGCCGTTCGCCGGCTGCGTTGGCCGCATTTTCGGCGACTGGCCTGAAGAAACGCATAAGCCCCCAGAAGAGCGCCAGCACCATTGCCAACCAGCCGACGACTGCAGTGAGCAGCCGCGCTACATCGCCCCATCCGTCGATTCCCATCATCCCTGTCCTCCTCCAGCCCTCTCCGCTGCACGGTTGAATGATACGGAATCCGTCTGTCGTACGCCACTTTCTCTCCCGGCCCGTTCCCCGGGAAGAGGAGGACTCCGCGCGAATTTCCATACTCGGCGACCCTCATCAGAAATCCATCAGCGTCTGCCGATCCGGTCAGCTTCCCCCTGCCCCCCCATCCACCACCACCACCTGGCCCGTCAGGTACCGGGCCTCGACCAACATGCGCACGGCGGCCACCACATCGCCCGGCTTCCCCCTCTTTCCCAGCGGCACGCGGCGGTGTGCGGCCTCCACCTGCGGGGCGGTCCAGTGCTCGGGCGGCAGGACATCGCCCGGCGCGATCGCGTTGACCCGGACCTGCGGGGCCAGACGGCGCGCCATCACGCGGGTCAGGTGCAGGAGCGCGGCCTTGGACACCGAATGATGCGGGTGGCTCGTCCAGGGGTGCAGCGCGGAGAGATCCACGATATTGACCACGGCGGCCCCGCTGGCGCAGAGCAGATCGGCGGTTTCGCGCACCAGCAGGAAGGGCGCGCGCAGGTTGACGGCCATGACCCGGTCCCACTCCGCCGCCGTGATGCGCAGGAGATCGTTGGCGACGAAGCTGGCGGCCGAGTTCACCAGGAGATCGAGTCTGCCGAAGCTCTCGCGCACCGCCCGGGCAACCTGTACGGCGCCTGCCTCGCTTCCCAGATCGGCCTCCACGACCCGGATGCGCGCTCCCCTCTCCCGCCCCGCCTCTGCCACCTCTTCGGCGCCCGCCAACGAGTGCCGACAGCTCACCATCAGGTCGTATCCGTCGTCGATCAGTTCCAGCGCAATGGCGCGTCCCACGCGCACGCCGCCCCCGGTGACCAGCGCCACCGGTCGCGTTGCTTCGCCGCTCGTCCGAATGTTCTCATTCGCCACCCCGGGCGCAGTCGGCCGCATCTCGTTCATCGCTTTGTCTCTCCGGTCATATTGTGATGTCGGATCCGCTATATTGTGACCTTCGATTCACCATTTCGGTCAATCCTTTCCGGGTCAATTCCCTTTCTTCGCCTCCAATCATTCAGGCAGATCATGTCCGACGCTTCATCTCCCGCTCCCGGGGCTTCGCCCGCAGCAGCCGATCACCGCATCGAGCGCGATTCGATGGGCGAGGTTCGCGTTCCCGCCCATGCCCTCTACGGCGCCCAGACACAGCGCGCAGCCGAAAATTTCTGTATCAGCGACCGCCGCTTCACCCGCAGCCTCATTGAGGCTCTGGGATGGATCAAGGTCGCGGCGGCCGAGACCAACGCCGAGCTGGGGCTGCTCTCCGAACCCCGGGCCCGCGCCATCGCGGCGGCGGCGCGCGAGGTGGCCGAAGGATGCCGGGACGATCACTTTCCCCTCGATATCTACCAGACCGGTTCGGGCACCTCGACCAATATGAATGCCAACGAGGTCATTGCCGCGCTGGCCAATCGCTCCGCCGGCGACGACGAGCGCATCCATCCCAACGATCATGTCAACTATGGCCAATCCTCGAACGATGTGATTCCAACCGCCATTCACATTGCCTGTCGCGCACTGGTGGAGCGCGAGCTGGTTCCCGCGCTCTCGCGGCTGCGGTCCGCGCTGGCGGCGAAGGCCACAGAGTTCGATGCGATCGTCAAGTCGGGGCGCACGCACCTGATGGACGCCACCCCGGTCCGGCTGGGTCAGGAGTTCGGCGGCTATGCGCGCCAGATTGCAAAGGGGATCGAGCGGGTGGAGCGCGCTGCAGAGGAGATGGCAGAGGTGGCGCTGGGCGGAACCGCAACCGGAAGCGGAATCAACACGCACCCGGAGTTCGCCAAACGAACGCTTGCGCGGGTGACGGCCCGGTACGGAATCGACTTCCGCGAGGCCGAGGACCACTTCGAAGCCCAGGGCGCCAAGGATGCCTGCGTCTCGCTGGCGGGTGCGCTCAACACGGTGGCGGCCAGCCTGATGAAGATCGCCGACGACATTCGCTGGCTGGCGAGCGGTCCCACCTCGGGAATCGCCGAAATCCGGCTTCCGGCGGTGCAGCCGGGCAGCTCGATCATGCCGGGCAAGGTCAACCCGGTGATCTGCGAGGCGCTGATGATGGTCTCGGCGCGCGTGGCGGGCAATGCGGTCACGGTCACGATCGGCGGCCAGCGCGGGAACTTCGAGTTGAATGTCATGATGCCGGTCATTGCCGACGCCCTCCTGGAATCGATCGCCCTTCTGGCCAATGGAGCCGGCGTCTTTACCGAACGCTGCGTGGCGGGAATCGCCGCAAGCCCGGAGCGGGCCCGCGAACTCCTGGAGCTCAATCCATCGATTGCAACCGCGCTGAACGCCCATATCGGGTATGACCGGGCGGCCGTTGTGGCCAAAAGGGCGGCGAGCGAGGGCAGATCCGTGCGCGAGGTGGTGGCCGAGATGGGGGTGATTGCGCCCGAACAGCTCGACGACGCGCTGAATGTGCGCCAGATGACCGAACCGGGAATTCCGGGAAAGAGTTGACAGGATGACCGTGAGCGCGGCGATCCCGGGGTGATCGCTTCCCGGCGCGACATCGTTCGGGTACGGTCGTCCGGGGGATTGGGGATTCCCGAAGGAGACTGAACAGGGGGTGTGGGCTGCCGGCGAATAGCTTGCGTCCGAGACGCGAGCACGTTGCGCCGCCATTCCCATTTCCCCATACTGTTTGCTGTGCCGGAGGGCTTCGCATATGAGCCAACACTGGAGGAGCCGGGACTTCTTCCTGCCGCGGACGTCATGCCCCAGTCAGGGAAGGCGAAAGCGGTAGGGGTGTCACCAACCGTTGACCCCGGGCTTCAATTTTTGCCCTCCGGCACTTGGGGGGTCGGTGCTCGCCATGAGCGTCGGCCCCTCTTTTCTGATTCAACATTTGGCAAGGAGGCCGCGGTGCGGCGCGTCAGAATCACCCGGAGTCTTCACTTCAGCGCGTCGCACCGCCTTGCCCGGACGGACTGGAGCGACGAACGCAACCGGCAGGTCTTCGGCGAATGCGCCAACCTGAATGGACATGGCCACAACTATGAGCTGGAGGTGACCGTGGTTGGCCCCGTCGATCCCGAGATCGGCTATGTCATGGATCTCAAGGCGCTGAAGGATCTGGTGACCCGCCGCATCGTCAACGATCTCGATCACCGCAACCTGAATGTGGACGTCCCCTGGCTGAAGGGAATCCTGCCCTCGACCGAAAACCTGGTTGTGCAGATATGGGAAAGACTTGCGCCCGCAATTCCCGCCCCCGCCGAACTGGCCCGGGTTGTGCTCTGGGAAACGCCCCGCAACCGGGTCGAGTACTGCGGCGGTTCCTAGCATTTCCGTGAACTGTGCCGCGTGCGTACCCGGTCTCGTCCGAGGCGCCGGGCTGACAGGGATGGGCCTGGCGGCGTGTCGGGATCGGCGCCCTGCATGAGGGTCGCGCTGGTCGATCATCTTGTCTGTCCGCGTTGCGGTCCCCCCTTCGGATTGATCCTGCTTGCTCTGGATGTGCGGGACAGGCGCATTGAGCGCGGCGAGTTCGGTTGTCCCAACTGCCGCGACCGCTTTCCCGTCGAGAATGGCTTTGGCGATCTGCGGCCTCCGCCCCGCGCCGCGCCACCCCCCCGGCCCCCCGAGGACGGGAGCACGCTTCCCGGCGCCGACCCCTCGCAGATGGTGGCGCTGGCTGCGGCGCTGGGAGTGGGTGAAGGGGCGGGGTGGGTGGTTCTTCCGGATTCCTGCCTGAGCGCGGCGGTGGCCCTTGCACGCCAGCTCCCCGCACTCGATCTGGTGGTGGTGGGGTGGGGTGGACGGGGGCTGGCCGATTCGCATGGCCGGATCAGCGCCCTTGTGACCGGACAGGTGTTGCCGCTGACGAATGGAGTGGCGCGCGGGGCCGTGGTGGGGCAGGGCGAGAGCGATGAATGGCGAACCGAGCTTCTTCGCGTGCTCATGCCCGGCGGCCGCCTGGTCTTTCCGGCTCCCTCGGAGGAGTCGCGCCAGTGGGTTCGCGCCGCAGGCCTGACCGCCATCGTCGATGAGCGCGACTGGATGGTGGCCGTGCGGGCGCCCAGAGGGGCCGAGCCCGGCGTGGCGCGGTGGTCCCCCTGAACCTGCGCCACTGACCTGCCTTGGGCCGATATCCCGTTGACCGTTGAGGCGACCGGCAGCAGCGGGACGAACCCCCGAGGGTGGAGGCGTTCAGGCCTGGGGTGAACCCGCATTCCCCAAAATGGTGGTTTGACAAGGATGTTGCCGACGACCGACGAGCCGGATGTCCACATGGGCGGTCCTGATTGACAGCGTTTGGCAGATCGCGGGCAAGAGCGACTGTGTATAGTATTGAAGACATGAATCTTGTCTGCACGACTGCCTGCGCAATCATCGGCCGCGACCACGGATGCGCCCCGGGCGAGCGCGACGCCTGCGCCGCAAATGGCCCAACCTGCATACCCGCGCGCGCGCCGACCCTGCTCCGCATCTTCTGACCATGGCCCTCCGCAAGTCCCACCTGTATGCCTCGCTCTGGCAGAGTTGCGATCAGCTTCGCGGAGGGATGGACGCTTCGCAGTACAAGGATTATGTGCTGACGTTGCTGTTCATGAAGTATGTCTCGGACAAGTATTCGGGTGCGGACGACGAGTTTTCCGAGATCAGGGTGCCGTCCGGGGGCGGATTCGCGGACATGGTGGCGCTCAAGGGGAAGAAGGAGATCGGTGACGGCATGAACATCGTGATTCGGAAGCTCGCCGATGCCAACGACTTCCTCCTCAAGGGCGTGATCGACCAGGCCGACTTCAACGACGAGAGCAGGCTCGGCAGAGGCCGGGAGATGACGGACCGGCTCACGAAGCTGGTCGGAATCTTCGAGAGGCTGGACTTCCGGGCGAACCGCGCCCAGGGCGACGACCTGCTGGGCGACGCCTACGAATACCTGATGAGGCACTTTGCCACGCAGTCCGGCAAGAGCAAGGGGCAGTTCTACACCCCTGCCGAGGTCTCGCGCATCATGGCGCAGGTGATCGGCATCGGCCCGGCCACCACCCAGGATCGCGCCGTCTATGACCCGACGTGCGGCTCCGGCTCCCTCCTCATCAAGGCGGCGGACGAGGCGCCGACCGGGCTGACCATCTACGGTCAGGAGATGGATGTCGCGACATGGACGATGGCCCGCATGAACATGATTCTGCACGGCAACGCAGACGCCGAGATCGAGCGCGGCAACACCCTGGCCGCACCCCGCTTCACCGATGGCCCCGTACGCCTGAAACGCTTCGATTTCGCGGTCGCCAATCCCCCGTTTTCCACCAAGGCGTGGTCGAACGGTCTCAATCCGGACCACGACGAATTCGGCCGCTTCGAGTACGGAATCCCCCCTACCCGAAATGGCGACTACGCCTTCCTGCTCCACCTCGTCGCTTCGCTCAGGAGCACGGGCAAGGGCGCGATCATTCTCCCGCATGGAGTGCTCTTCCGCGGCAACCGCGAGGCCCGCATCCGCCGCAATCTCGTCAGGCGCGGACTGATCCGGGGCGTCATCGGGCTGCCCGCCAACCTCTTCTACGGCACCGGAATCCCCGCCTGCATCGTTGTGATCGACAAGGAAGACGCAGCCACCCGCACGGGCATCTTCATGGTGGATGCCAGCCGGGGGTTTCAGAAGGATGGAGCCAAGAACCGTCTTCGCGAGCGCGACATTCACCGCATCGTCGATGTGTTCAACAACCAGCGCGACACGCCCGGGTATGCGCGGATGGTGCCGCTCGAAGAGATCGCCAGCGAGGCCAACGACTACAATCTGAACATTCCCCGCTACATCGACTCCGGCGAGCCGGAGGATCTTCACGATCTGGGCGCGCACCTGCATGGAGGCATCCCGGACCCTGACATCGATGCGCTCGACCGCTATTGGACGGTGTTCCCCGGCTTGCGGCAGGCACTCTTCGCGCCGTCGGGCCGTCCGGGGTACAGCGAAGCGCGCACGGCGCCGGACGAGGTTGGAGCGACGATTCTCGCCCATGACGAATTTGTGGCGTACCGCGAGCGGGTGCAGGGCGCGTTCGACGGTTGGCGGCGCGAGCACGAGGCGCGCCTGTACGCCCTTGGAGTGGGCGATTCGCCCAAGGCGCTGATCCGCGAGCTGTCCGAGGATCTGCTGAACCGCTTTACCGGCCTTCCGCTTGTTGACCGCTACGTCGTCTACCAGTGTCTGATGGATTACTGGGACGAGGTTATGCAGGATGACGTGTATCTGGTAGTGACGGAGGGCTGGTCGGAGGCTGCGCGCCCGCGCGTGCTGGCCGGGAAGAGGCAGGGGAGCGAGTCTCCCGATCTGACGGTCAGGCGGACGAAGTACAGGATGGATCTGCTTCCTCCCGATCTTGTGGCCGCGCGCCATTTCGCGAAGGAGCAGCGCGAGGTGGAGCGTCTGATTGCCGAGCATGACAGGATCGGGCGCGAGGCGGAGGCCTTTGGCGAAGAGAACGCCGGCGAGGACGGGCTCTTGGGCGGCGCGACGACCGATGCCGGGAATGTGACGCAGGCTTCCGTGCGGTCGCGACTGAAGGCGATCGGCGAAGAGGCGGAGGACCGCGATGAGCGCGACGCCCTGGAGGTCTGCCTGGAGTTGATGAAGGCGGAGGCCAGGGCGAAGAAGGCGGCGAAGGATGCACAAGCCTCGCTCGATGCGAAAATATTGGCCCGGTACGCGACGCTGACCCCGGCGGAGGTCGCCGAACTGGTGGTGCGCGACAAGTGGATGGCCAGCGTTGAGGATGCGGTCGGCCAGCAGGTGGACCGCCTGACGACCGGACTCGCGGACCGGGTTGCGGTGCTTGAAGGTCGGTACGCCAGGACGCTGCCGGAGCTTGCAGAGCGGGTAGAGGAGCTTGAGGCCCGGGTCAGGTCGCACCTGCGCGACATGGGGGTGGCGGGGTGAGCGGGCGGCGGAGGTTTGAGGGGGATTGGGAGATGAGGCGGTTGAGGGATGTTGCAGAGATGGCTAGTGGCGGCACGCCGCTGACATCTGTCGCAGCCTATTATGGCGGGGGGATTCCTTGGGTCTCCATCAATGACATGACGAGCAATAGCGGTAGGGTAATCACAAAGACAGAGAGAACCTTAAGCCTCTTGGGGCTGAGCAATAGCGCAGCGCGCCTATTCCCCACTGGAACTGTACTCTATGCGATGTACGCTTCGATCGGAGAGTGCAGTATCGCTGGAAGGCCGCTATGCACTAGTCAGGCGATCCTTGGCATCCGACCGCGACGATTTTTGCACCCTGCCTTCTTGTACTACTGGATGACCCACATAAAATCGTGGATTAACACACTCGGGCAACAAGGAACGCAAGCGAACCTAAATAAAGAAATGGTCATGGACATCCGCATTCCGGCCCCCCCCAATTTATCCGAGCAGCGCGCAATCGCCGCCGTCCTCACGGATGCAGATGCACTGATTGGGTCGCTGGAGGCGCTGATGTCTAAGCAGCGCGCCATAAAGCAGGCCGCAATGCAGCAGCTCCTGACGGGCAAAACGCGGCTGCCGGGCTTTGAGAGGGAATGGGAAGTGAGGCGGTTGGGGGATGTTGCGAATATCAAGAGTGGCGGGACACCAAACACAGCAATATACGAATATTGGAATGGCGACATTCCGTGGTGCACTCCTACCGATATCACAACTACAACAGGGAAGAACCTTGTTGCAACAGCTCGCAGCATTACAGCGACAGGGCTGAGCAACTCCGGCGCAACCCTCTTGCCAAGGGGTGCCCTGCTGCTCTGTAGCCGTGCCACCATTGGCGAGGTCAAGATCGCGGCGATGCCTGTCGCCACGAACCAAGGGTTCAAGTCGCTAGTGTGCGGTGCATCGGTTGACTACGAATTCGTTTACTACACCTTGCTCACGCTCAAGGAACAGATGATTGACTTGGCCACGGGTTCCACGTTCCAGGAGATCAGCAAGCGAGATGTGGCCAACATCCGCATCCCCCTCCCCCCTCTCCCCGAACAACGCGCCATCGCCACCGTCCTCTCCGACATGGACGAACTGATCGAGTCGCTGGAGCGCCGGCTGGCCAAGATGCGCGCCCTCAAGCAGGGCATGATGCAGCAGCTCCTCACCGGCTCCATCCGGCTGCCCATCCCGGATGCCATCGCTGCGAACGGGCCGGGCCGATGACGCCGATCCGCGTCTTCATCAGCAGCGTCCAGCGGGAGTTCGCGCGGGAGCGGGAGCATCTGCGCGACTACCTTCGTGGCGATCCGCTGATGCGGCGATTCTTCGAGGTCTTTCTTTTCGAGGACGTTCCGGCTTCCGACCGTCGGCCCGACGAGGTCTATCTGGACGAAGTGGAGCGGTGCGAGATCTATGTAGGCCTGCTCGGGATCGAATACGGGTTCGAGGACACGCACGGCATATCGCCCACCGAGCGCGAGTTCGATCGGGCCACCGAGTTGGAGAAGCATCGGCTGATCTTCCTGAAGAGCGCCGAGGAAACCGAGCGACACCCGAAGATGCGGGCGCTGATCGGCAGGGCGCAGGCCGGGCTGGTGAGAAAGCGCTTCGCCACATCGGCGGAGTTGGTGTCGGGCCTGTACGCCGCGCTCGTTCAGTACCTCGAAGCGAGGCAACTGTTGCGCTTCGGGCCGTTCGACGCGGCACGCTGCTCGGGGACGACCCTTGACGACCTGAACTTCGAGGGCATGTACCGCTTCATCCGCGTGGCACGGAGGTCGCGGCAGTTCCCGCTGCCGGAAGAGACTCCGCCGGCGGACCTGCTCCGGCACCTGAACCTGTTGAACAGCGGATGGATCACGAACGCCGCCGTGCTGCTGTTCGGCAAAGCCCCGCAACGCTTCCTGATCTCTTCAGAGGTCAAGTGCGCGCACTTCCATGGACGTGAGGTCGCCAAGCCGATCCCTTCCCACCAAGTATACAAGGGCACGGTCTTCGAGCTTGTGGACCAGGCGGTGGACTTCGTGATGAGCAAGATCGCCCTGGCGGTTGGCACAAGGGCGGAGACTGTGCAGGCGCCCGTGGTCTACGAGATCCCGAAGGAGGTCGTTACGGAGGCCATCGTAAACGCGGTGGCGCACCGGGATTACACGGACAACAGCAGCGTTCAGGTCATGCTCTTCGCAGACCGGCTGGAGGTTATGAACTCCGGTCGCTTGCCGCCGCCCCTTACTGTGGAGAAGCTACGGGTGGCGCACCAGTCGCTGCCCGCCAACCCGCTGATCGCGGAGTCGATGTACCTGCTTCGATACATCGAGAAGATGGGAACCGGAACTGTGGACATGATTCGGCGCTGCGCGGAGGCGGGTTTGCCGGAGCCCGAGTTCGAGGCGGGCGCGGGGTTCATCACCCGAATCTGGCGGGCGAGAGGCAATGGCAAGCGGCGTGGCACCGGTCGCGCGATCACCTGGGAACCCCAAGGTGGTCGGCGAGAAACTACCCAAGAAGATCGTGATACTACCCAGCAACTCGCCAAAACTACCCAGAAAATCGGTGAGGCTACCCAAGAAGACGGCGACGAGGCAGATTCAATGCCTACCCGCGACCGTATCTTCTCTCTCCTGCGAAGCGATCCGACATTGACGCGCGCTGCCCTTGCCTCCCGCATCGGGATCACGCCGGAAGGCGTCAAGTACCATCTCGACAAGCTCCGCAAGGCGGGCCGCATCCGTCATGTGGGACCGACCAAGAAGGGGCGCTGGGAAATCCTCGAATCCGAACCGCCCCAGTCATGACCGCCGTCGGCGACCTTGAGATCAAGACCCAGCGGCGCGTCGTCGCGCTGTTCCGGGATCTCGGCTACGAATATCTCGGCGACTGGCGGGACCGGGACGACAACCGCAACATCGAACCGCAGATCCTGACCGACTTCCTGAAGCGCGGCGGCCATTCCACAACCCTGATCGAAAAGGCCGTCCGGAAGCTTGAACAGACTGCCGGGCTGGGTGGAAGCCGCACGCTCTACGAAGCCAATCGGGAGGTCTTCGGCCTCCTTCGGTATGGCGCGAGGGTGAGGCCCGATGTGGGCCAGGACACGGTCACCGTCGATCTCGTCGATTGGAAGAATCCCGCAGCCAACAACTTCGCCATCGCCGAAGAGGTGACGGTTGCCGGTCGGAACACCAAGCGGCCCGATCTGGTCCTCTACGTGAACGGCATCGCGCTGGGCGTCATTGAACTCAAGCGCTCGACGGTGTCGGTATCCGAGGGCATCCGCCAGAACCTTGCCAATCAGAAAAGGCACTTCATCGCGCACTTCTTCACCACCGTGCAGTTGGTGATGGCGGGCAACGAAACGCAGGGGCTCCGCTATGGCGTGATTGGCACGCCGGAGAAATACTGGCTGCGCTGGAAGGAGGCTCCCGGCGCGTCCTTGTCCGCACCGAACTCCGCTTCCCGTCTTCGCCAGGAACTCGCCAATCTCTGCGCACCGGGCCGTCTCCTCGAACTGATCCACGACTTCATGGTGTTTGACGCGGGCGCCAAAAAGATCTGCCGCCACAACCAGTACTTCGGCGTGAAGGCGGCGCAGTCCCATGTGAAGCGGCGCGCCGGAGGGATCATCTGGCACACCCAGGGCAGCGGGAAGAGCCTGACGATGGTGTGGCTCGCGAAGTGGATCCGCGAGAACGTTGCCGATGGTCGGGTACTCGTCGTCACCGACCGCACGGAACTCGACGAGCAGATCGAGAAGGTCTTCCTTGGCGTGGACGAGGATATTCACCGTACGAAGAGCGGCGCGGACCTTGCCGAGGCTCTTCGCGATCCCGCCCTGTCGCTGATCTGTTCGCTCGTCCACAAGTTCGGCGGTTCGGAGGAGGGCGACATCGACCGCTATCTGAACGATCTTCGCGCCCACATTTCCGGCGGTTCCCGGCCCGCCGGCGACATCTACGTATTCGTGGACGAGTGCCACCGCACGCAGTCGGGCAAGCTCCACGGCGCCATGAAGAAGCTGCTGCCGGAGGCCACCCTGATCGGCTTCACGGGAACGCCGCTGCTCAAGTCCGACAAGCTGCGCAGCATTGAAACCTTCGGCCCGTACATTCACACATACAAGTACGACGAGGCGATCCGCGATGGGGTGGTGCTGGACCTGCGCTACGAGGCGCGCGACATCGACCAGCACCTGACATCCGAAGCGAAGATCGACCAGTGGTTCGACCTCAAGACTCAGGGGCTCAGCGATCTTGCCAGGGCGCAGCTTCGTCAGCGCTGGGGCACCATGAGGAAGGTTACGAGCTCGCGCGAGCGGATCGACCAGATCGTGGACGACATTCTCCTGGACACGGAGACGCGCGACCGCCTGAAGAGCGGGCGGGGCAACGCCATGCTCGTGTCCGACAGTATCTACGCGGCCTGCCGCTTCTTTCAGCGCTTCAACGAGACCCATCTGAAGGGCAGGTGTGCGATCGTCACGTCGTACCAGCCGGCCGCCGGGGACATCGCGGGCGAAGAGACCGGAGAGGGTCCGACCGAGAAGCTGTTCAAGTACGAGGTCTACCGGCGCATGCTTGCGGACCACTTCGGCGAGTCCGAGGACAGGGCCATGCACAAGGTCGAGGAGTTCGAGACGGAGATCAAGGATCGCTTCGTGAAGGACCCGGCGCGGATGAAGCTCCTGATCGTCGTGGACAAGCTGCTGACCGGATTCGACGCCCCGCCGGCAACCTATCTGTACATCGACAGGAAGATGCAGGATCATGGCCTGTTTCAGGCGATCTGCCGGGTCAACCGCCTCGATGGCGAAGACAAGGAGTATGGTCATGTCATCGACTACAAGGATCTGTTCCGTTCGCTGGAGGGCGCGATCCGGGACTACACGGATGAAGCCTTCGAGGGCTACAGCCGCGAGGACGTGGAAGGGCTGCTGACGGATCGTCTGGAACGGGGACGGAAGCGGCTTGAGGAGGCTCGCGAGGCCGTCCGCGCACTCTGTGAAGGGGTCGATCCGCCCCGCGATACCGCGGCGTACCTGCGCTACTTCTGCCAGGACGGCACCGGCGATGGCGAGGCGGCGACCCGCCAACTGGCCGCCAACGAACGCAAGCGCCTCACGCTGTACCGGCTCGTGGCCGCGTTCCTGCGCGCCTATGCGGATTTGGCCAATGAGATGATCGCGGCGGGCTACACGGATGCCGAACGGCGGGCCACGCGCGACGAGGTGGACCATTACGAGAAGGTTCGCCAGGAGGTCAAGCTGAGCAGCGGCGACTTCGTGGACCTGAAGATGTTCGAGCCTGCGATGCGGCACCTTCTGGACGCCTATATCCGGGCCGACGAATCCAGGGTCCTGTCCACCTTTGACGACATGACCCTCGTCGATCTGCTCGTCGAGCGGCCCGGGAAGGCTGTCGATTCATTGCCCGACGGGATCCGGGCGAACCAACGCTCGGTCGCCGAGACCATCGAGAACAACGTTCGCCGCCTGATCGTGGACGAGATGTCCGTCAACCCGAAGTACTACGAGCGGATGTCCGACCTGCTCGACGAGTTGATCCGGCAACGGCGGGAGGATGCGGTCACCTACGAGGACTACCTGAAGCGGGTGAGCGCTCTGGCCGCCAGGGCAAAACGCGGCGAAGATGGTGGGGCGCGGCCAGCGACCATCAATACCGCAGCCCTGCGCGCGATCTACGACAATCTCCCCGCGGAGCCACCGCTGCCGATGCCCGAACCGGGAGCCGATCCGCGCGAGTCCGTCGCGCTGAACGTCGATCAGGCTGTGCGGCAGGTTCGCAGGAACGCCTGGCGAGGTCACCTGATCCGGGAAAGGTACGTCAAGAGGGCAATTCACGATGCGCTCGGCTGTTACAATGCCCATACCCAAACGATCTTCAACATCGTGAAAGCGCGGCATGAGTACTGAACTGCCGATTTCGGCACCTGGGGCCGATCAGTCCACAGGCTCTATGCCGACAACCCGCCTGGAGGTCGGCGGTCTCTCCGTCGAGGTCGTCCGCAAGGATATCAAGCACCTGCACCTGGGCGTCTATCCTCCGAAGGGACGGGTGCGCGTTGCCGCTCCGTTGCGCCTCGACGACGAGGCCGTGCGGCTGGCGGTGATCTCGCGCTTGGCGTGGATTCGGCGGAAGCGCGACGGGTTCCTGAGGCAGGAGCGCCAGTCCCGCCGCGCGTTCGTGTCCGGCGAGAGCCACGAATTCGAGGGGCGGCGCTACCGGCTGGACGTCATCGAATCGTCAGGCCCGGTCGGCATCCGCCTGAGGGGAAACACCTGGATCGAAATGCGGGTTCGTCCCGCCACCGACCGCGACGGTCGGGAGGCGATGCTGTACGCCTGGTATCGGGCTGCTCTCCGTGCGCGCTTCCCCGCCTGGGCCGCCAGGTGGGAGCCGAGGATCGGCGTGCAGGTGGCCGAGTGGCGCATCCGCCGCATGAAGACGCGCTGGGGAAGCTGCAACCCGGCGGCCCGCCGCATCTGGCTGAACTCCGAACTGGCCAGGAAGCCGCTGTCCTGCATGGAGTACGTCGTCGTCCACGAAATGGTCCATCTGGTCGAACCCAGGCACAACGACCGCTTCCGGGCAATCCTGGATCAGGTGATGCCCCCGTGGCGTCTGCGTGCCGACGAGTTGAACCGTACCCGTCTCGCCGACGAGGGATGGGCTCGCTGACGGTTCCTCCACGATCTCCATTCCCGCCAATTGGCGGAGTCAATGTCGCTGGAAATTCACCTCGGAATCCCTTAGTTTCGATAGGGGGCCTGTAGCTCAGGTGGTTAGAGCGCACGCCTGATAAGCGTGAGGTCGGTGGTTCAAGTCCACCCAGGCCCATAAAGGATTTACGAGATTTCGTGGGGGCGATGCTCTCCAATTACGCTCTCCAATTGGGATCGCTAACTGGACGCGGAATACCCGGGCTGGCTAGTGGCGCTGGCGGCGTAAAGGTCTTGGAAACGGGGAAGAAACGGTGATCTGTTCCGATCCGCCGAACCCCCTCACCCCGGCACCCCCGACCCGACCTCATACCGCACGACCTTGATCTCGTCCTCGCGCTTTCTCGCCTGGGCCAGGTCATAGCTGGCCTGCCGCCGGAGCCAGAATCCCGCGTTCGACCAACCGGCCTTCTCCAGGCGGATGGCCATTTCCGGCGAGATCGCCGCGTGCCCGTTCAGGACGCGAGAGAGGCTGTGGCGGGCAACGCCAAGGATTCGAGCGGCCTCGGTGACAGTCAGGCCCAGCGGGGTCAGGCAGTTCTCCCGGATGCCCGGGCCGGGGTGCGGTGGGTTCATCATCGGCATGGTTCGTGCTCCTGGTGGTCAGTGGTAGTCGATCAGATCGACATCGCAGACATCTCCGTCTTCGAACCGGAAGACAATTCGCCAGTTCGCGGAGATCGCGATACTCCAGAAATCCTTCAGATCGCCTTTCAGCGGATGAAGTCTGTATCCGGGCAAGTCGATATCGGCTGGTCTGACGGCATCGTCGAGGTCGGCCAGCGCCATGGCGAGACGACGGACCTGGTCGGCGCGCACCCGACTCCGATCCCCGCGCTCGTACAGATGCTTCAGACCCCGGTGGCGAAAGCTACGGATCATGAAGGAGTGTGCCCTGTATCGGTACGGATGTCAAGCAAGGTCCTGTCATTCCGGGGAAATTGCCGCTTGTGTGGGCGTTCTCGAGGATGGGGACGTGACTTCTTGCCGGATTATGAGCCGGTGTTGGGTGGACTGATAAGCGTGAGGTCGGTGGTTCAAGTCCACCTAGGCCCATAAAGGATCTCATCGCTGACGCGTTGCGCGTCGCGCTTGTCGATCATGTGTGCGCATCAAGTTCGCTTGTCGCTCACTTATAACCAAAATATGATTGACAACGGAACCGTAGTCGCCCTGCTCACCTGTGAGTGGCAAGTGCGAATTGGCCCAAACGCCCGTTCTCTTGGGAACGGTTGGGGAGGTCGAATCGCTCGGCTCGGCCGAGGACCGATACCCCGGGGATCAGAACACCTTCCGTCCCTCGGCCAGATTGAGCAGATCGGGGAACACCCACAGCGCAGCTCTCCGTCCGGCTGGCGGGACGAGCTCTTTGAGGACGCCGTTCATCCGCAACACCGCGAGAAACCGACGCGCCGTAGGCCCCGGGATCTCGGCGCTCCGTGCGAAGGCGGTGCTGGAAAAGACGGGTCGCCTGAACAACCAGTCCAGCGCCGACGTTGCGTACCGGGACCGCGTCATCCTGGGGATGCTGGTCTTCAGATCCTCGTAGAGCCCGAGGATGCCTCGTGCCTTGTCCAGATTCTCCTCCGCCTGGGCGCGCACGGCCTTCATGAAGAAGAGGGCCCATGTCGTCCAGTCCCGGTCACGCGATACAGAAAGGAGCGAATCGTAGTAGTCGCTTCGATGGGCCTCCAGGAATCCGCTGATGTAGAAGTGCGGTCGCGCGACCATGCCCCACTGCCAGAGCAGAAGAGGGATCAGCATGCGGCCCACGCGGCCGTTGCCGTCCAGAAACGGATGCAGCGCCTCGAACTCGGCGTGCAGCACGGCCAACTGGACCAACCTGTCCGGTACGTCTCCGGCGCTCGCGTTGGCGTACCGTTCCCACCTGCTCATGGCGTTCGGGATCTTGCGGGCGGCGGGTGGCACGAAGCGAGCTTCCTCGATGCCGCGACCCGGGGGACCGATCCAGTTGGGGACGCGGCGGTACTCCCCCGGCGACTTTCCGGCGCCGCGCACGCTGTCGAGGAGTACCTCGTGGGCCCGGCAGATCACGCGACGCGAGATCGGGAGCGTCTCCAGCATCCGCTCCGCCTCTTGCATCGCCCGGCGATAGTTCAGGATCTCGTGGATGTCCTCCCGCCGCTCCGGCGACTCGGCGGCGGCCCCAGCCTCGAACTCGAGGACCTCGGTCATGGAGGCCTGCGTCCCCTCTATGCGCGACGAGAGAACGGCCTCCTGAGTGGACAGCGGTGACAGCAGGACGCCCGAATTGGGCATGGCCTGGAGGATGCCGTCGTAGCGGGCCACGGCTGCCGCAGCGGGTCCGACATGGGGTAGGAGAAGCTGCCAGTCGAAGCTGTCCGTACGCGGCGGAAATGCGCCCGTGTGGTATTGGATTGGGCCCAGTTGCGGGCTTTGCCTGTCGCTCATGAACAACAAGATAGTTTGTCGGTCACTTTAAGAGAAATAGTGAAGAACAAGAGAGTTTCGGCCGATCGCACACCAGGAGCTTGCGCTGCAGAACCCCGTATCAGCTCTGCACAGCCGGAATCCCGTCCAGGACCCGCACCCTGAAATCCTCAATCAGGAAGAACCCGGACAATTCCCCTGACTGAACCTGGCGTCCCTGCCCGGGCACGAGGTCGGTCGATCAAGCCTCCCCGGCCCATTTGGGATAGATTGATCCATATCGGTTTTGTTTGTGGACAGCGAGGGGTGAAGATCCGGATCGACGCTCCGGGTTCTGGTCGTGCGTGGGGGCTGCTGCCAGAACCGACCACCCTCCTGCACGGAAAGCCGACAGATGAAATTCAGGATTGCCTCCGTGGCGCTGGCCGCCATGATACTCGTTTTGGTCACGAATTGCGTTCTCGGCACCGGCGTGGCGCCAACGGGACGGGAAGCGACCGTGCCGCCGGGGCGTGGGTGTCCGGCCGGTTCGCCCGCGTGGATGGGGCTTGCGGTCTGCGATGAGCGGCCACGACGGGGCTACGCCCGGGCCGACTTCGGGAGCGGCTACTCCGGGCTCGAGGACGAGATCATCGAGCGGCTTCCCAAGGCCGGGCGTGCACGGGTCTATGCCCCCTACACCTGCACTCTCTTTGACATCCGCTCCGACGGGACGGCCGCCTCCGATATCGAGCACATCGTTTCTCTGGCCGAGGCGTGGGATTCGGGATTGCACCCCGCGCGGCGCCAGGCCTTCGCCGCCGATCTTGCGAACCTGACCATCGCCCGTCCCGATGTGAACCGGAATCGAAAGCGCGATCGCGACGCCGCCGAGTGGCAGCCGGATCGCAACCGGGGCTGGTTTGCAACCCGGGTGGTTGCCGTCAAGCGCAAGTACGGCCTCTCGGTCGATCCCGCCGAGCGCGACGCCCTGCGCGCAATGATGGCCGCAGACCGGAGCCGATCGGTCGCTTGCAGGGGGTAGGAGCGCCCGCCGCAGACGGCTGCTGGCGGACGATGTATCGGCCAGACCGCAGAACCTCGCAGGCCGGTCGGTGATCCGCCGGGGGGCAGCTTCTCTCAGCTCACCGGTTGCAGTGCGCGTCGCACCGCCCGGGCGCCACCGACCACCGGCAGCTCGATCAGGGTGCTCTGCAGATCGACGGTCAGGTTGGTGCCGGGCTCCGGGTGAAGGGTGAAGAACTTGTCGCTGGAGAAGATCATGAGACCGATGCGTGCGCCTACAGGAATGATCTGGTCGTCGGGTTGCAGCGCAAACTCCAGCTCCACGAATTCGCCGCGCACAAGGGGGGAACCGGAGCGCGGAGTTGCAATATTGGCGGCACCGGCATTGGTGGGATCGGCCCAGCCGCGGGTGATGATATTGTCGTTTATGTTGTCGCTGTCGGTCCAGGGAAGCGAGACCAGCCAGACCGAGAGGTTGGCGGCGGGCGTGTCGGAGGACACGCGAATGCGCACCCTGGGGGCGCCCGAAATGTGAAGCTCGCGTTGCAGTTCGGCGGTGGTGTAGAGAAGACGATGATTGGACCACTCGACGGCGGCCAGTTGGCTGCCCTCGAAGGCGAAGTTGTCGACAACGCTGCCTTGGCTCTCTTCAGGCGAAGGGTTCAGCGAGAGCAGGCCGGTCCAGTTGCCATTGCCCGACGGATGCAGCGCGACCCCTTCGGCCTCGGGGTGCGGCCAGGTCGGATACGGAGTCGGCTCCAGGCGATCGTCGCCCTCGCGGACAATCCAGGCCTGCGGGTCGTTCTCGACGCCATTTTCGACCCCCAGAAGATAGCGCGTGAACCAGCGATTCATGAGCTCCAGCGGCGGCGGCCCGCCATGTCCCCCCTGGTGATAGTAGATCTGCAGGGGAATGTCTCGCGCTTTCAATGCCTCGATAATGCGCCAGGAGTGTTCGGGCATGACATTCCAGTCGTTGAAGCCATGGCTCATGAGCGTGGCCGCGCGAACGCCATCGATATGGTTGAGATAGTCGCGCCCGGCCCAGAAATCGTTGTAGTCGCCCGTTTTGCGATCGAGTTGTGCATTCATTTCGTTGCGCACGGTGGCAATGCAGTATTCGCGCATCGCGGGATCGCCGCTGAAGATGAAGTCGAAGAGAACGTCGATGTCCTCGCCCGGGTATCCGCCCGGCGAGCGCACAAGCCCGTTGGAGCGATAGTAGTGATAGTACGAGGTGTTGGGCGCCACCGGAATAATCGCCTCCAGCCCCTCTACGCCTGTGGTCGCCGCAGCCAGGGGAAGGGTTCCGTTGTACGATGTGCCGGTCATTCCCACCTTTCCGGTCGCCCAGTAGGCCTCGACTTCCTCGTCGCCATCGGCGGTGCTGAAGCCGCGCGCGCGGCCATTCAGCCAGTCAATCACCGCTCTGGGCGCCAGCGATTCATTCTCGCCGCCCACCGTGGGGCACCCCTGTGATTGTCCCGTTCCCGGCGATTGCGAATGCACAACCGCAAATCCGCGCGGAACCCAGCTTCGCACATGCGAGTTCGAGATCACCGGCTGGTGTTCGATATGACGAATTGTGGGCGGAAAGGGATCGCGGGCCGGAGGATCGCCACCCACCTCCTGGCGCAGATCCCAGAAGTGATTCCAGTCGGTGCCCGCAACCCCCGAATAATAAGGGCTCGTTTCGTAGATGACCGCCACCTTCATTCCCCCGCCCTCGGTCTGGCCGGGGCGCGTCACGGCGACATGAACCCGGTCGGGCCGCCCGTCGCCATCGGTGTCGAAGTCGGCCTCCACCCAGAGATCGTGCCGGATCCAGTCGGCCGAATCGGCAAAGGCGGGAACGACCTGAGCCTGGCCGTCCTCGATCACGGGGCCGTTCTGGGCGGTAGCTGCGGCGGCGGTCATGAGGAGGAGGCCGGGAAGAAGGCGTGCAGGAACTCTGCGGGTGCGGTGGCCGGGAAGGGTGGGGCGAAGCTGAATCATCGGAGTGTGCGGGGGTGCGTGGAGTGGATGTGGGGGCCGGAGGGGCGCCCCGGCAGGGTTGCAGGGTAATATCCCGGTGGTTGCGCGCGCCAGTGGCGGCGATCTCCAATCTGCGCCAGGGCAGGGATTCGCGACCGCAGAACGGGCCGACCGCGCCCGCAACGGAGGCATGGTCCGTCCTCGCCCACAAGAGACGACCGCAGGAGGAGAGGTCCGCCCTTGCGCCGTTCCTGCCGACCCCCGACCTTGGGGGCGCACGATGCGCCGTCTCCGCTCCGGCGCGGCCCGCATCTGTCCATCGCTCTCATGCATTTCCCCATGCCCCCCATGACGAGACTTTTCATGCGCACCCTGGCTTCCGAATCCCACCTTCGCATTTTCCTTCCGATCGCGGTCGCGGCAGCGGCCATCCTTGCGGCTCCCACCTCGGCCCAGCAGCCCCCCGATCCGGCCCGCTACACCGCCCTTGAGTGGCGCCACATCGGTCCCGAGGGGAACCGTTTCTCGGCGGCGGCCGGAATTGTGGGCGATCCGCACACCTACTACGTCGGCGCGGCCTCGGGCGGCATCTACAAGACCACCGATGGCGGGGTACACTGGGAGGCGATCTTCGATGGTCATCCGGTGCAGTCGATCGGAGCGCTGGGCGTTGCAATGTCCGACCCCAATATTGTCTGGGCCGGGACGGGCGAGGGGAAGATTCGCAGCCATGTCTCGATCGGGCAGGGCGTGTACAAGTCCACCGACGCCGGTGCCACCTGGACGCTGATGGGGCTGGAGCAGACCGGACGCATTCCGCGGCTCGTCATTCACCCCCACAACCCCGACATTGTGTATGTCTGCGCTTTGGGGCACGCCTATGGCCCACAGAGCGAGCGCGGCGTCTTTCGCACCACCGACGGGGGCGTCACCTGGGAACATATCCTCTTCATCGACGAGGACACCGGCTGCTCCGATCTGGCGATGGACCCGACCAATCCGCGCGTGCTCTTTGCGGGCACCTGGCAGCTTGAAATTCGCACCTGGGGTCGCACCTCGGGTGGACCGGGCGGCGGTCTGCATCTGTCGCGCGACGGCGGCGAGAGCTGGACAAGGCTGAATGGCCCGAACAACGCGATCGGGCTGCCCCGGAAGCCGGTGGGCAAGGTGGCGGTTGCCATTGCGCCCTCGAATCCCGACCGGATCTATGCCCTGCTGGAGACCGGCGACGGGATTCCCTGGGAGGGACGCGAGACCGAGGACGGGCAGCTCTGGCGCTCGGAGGATGGCGGACAGCGCTGGTCGCTCATTACCCGCAACCGCAATGCGATGGGGCGGCCGCATTACTATTCGCGCGTTGTGATTTCGCCCAACGACGACAACGAAGCCTACTTCCTGACCGCCTTCTTTGCGGTTTCGACCGATGGCGGACGCACCCTGGATGTCGTTCCCAGAGTCGAGGCGCCCGGCGGCGATCATCATGACATGTGGATCGATCCGACCAACCCCGACCGCATGATTGTTGCACATGACCAGGGTCTCTCGATCTCGAATAACCGGGGCGAAACATGGTATCGCCAGCGTCTTACGAATGCCCAGATGTACCACGTGACGGTCGATAACGCAATTCCGTACAATGTTCTGGGCAACAAGCAGGACGAACCCACCTATCGCGGCCCCTCCAACAGCCGCATCATGGGACAGCGCCGCATTACCGGAATTCCGCGCGGCATGTGGCATCATGTGGGAGGTGGCGAGAGCGGCTGGGCGACTCCCGATCCGACCGATCCCAATATTGTCTGGTCCTCGGCGTCGGGATCCGGAATGGTCGGAGGAATTGTGGTTCGCTACGAAGAGGATCGTCGCCAGTACAGGGCGGTCGAGGTGTGGCCGGAGCAGAGCCGGGGTCCCGCCTCGGGGGTTCGCTATCGCTTTATCTGGGACGCCCCGATCCATATTTCTCCGCATGACAACAATACGGTCTATACCGGCAGCCAGCATGTACACCGCACCCGCAATGGCGGCCAGAGCTGGGAGATCATTTCGCCCGACCTGACGCTGAACGACAGCAGTCGGATGGGATTCTCGGGGGGACTGACCGGCGACAATATCGGGGTGGAGTACGCAGGCACGGTCTTCGGCATTGCCGAATCGCCGATCGAGGAGGGATTGATCTGGGCGGGCACCAACGACGGACTTCTGCAGGTGACGCGCGACGGGGGCGCCAACTGGACCAATGTGACTGCAAACATGCCGGGGCTGCCGGAGTGGATGGGGGTGCGGTCGATCGCGCCTTCGCGCTACGATGCGGGAACCGCCTATGTGGCCATCGACGGGCACCAGGTCAATGTGCGCGATCCGCATATCTACCGAACCCGCGACTACGGCCAGTCCTTCGAGAAGATTACCGATGGCATTCCGCCCAGCATGTTGAGCTATACCAAGGTGATTGTGGAAGATCCGAAGCGTCGCGGCCTGCTCTATGCAGGAACCGAAAATGCAATTTATGTTTCCTTCAACGAGGGCGACGACTGGCGTCCCCTGCAGAACAATCTGCCCGCCGCGCCGGTCTCGGGAATTGTGGTTCAGGAACACTTCGGCGATCTGGTTGTGGGCACCTACGGTCGCGGCTTCTGGATTCTGGATGACCTGACCCCGCTGCAGCAGTTGACCCCCGAGGTCATGGATGCGTCTTCGCACCTCTTTGCGCCTCGCGACGCCTACCGCTTCCGCCCGATCACGCCGCTCTCGGTGCCCTACAGCGACCCGACCGAGGGAACCGACCCCGAGTACGGCGCATCGATCAACTACTGGCTGGCCGAGGCCGCCGCTGCAACCCCGACGGTCGAGATTCTGGATGGAATGGGCCAGGTCGTGCGTACCCTGGAGGGCACCAATCATGCCGGAGTCAATCGCATTCACTGGGATCTGCGCGACGAGCCCAACGCTCCGATCCGGCTGCTGACGAGCCCCATGTACGCCGAACATATTGTGGTGGGCGACGAGGGTCGTCCGGCCCCGGGAGCCCAGCAGATTTCGATTCTGCTTCCCCCGGGACGCTATACAGTCCGCCTGCATGTGGATGGCGAGATGCACGAACAGCCCCTCGCCGTGCTGAAGGATCCGAATTCGGCCGGCACCGAAGCCGACATCGCCGCCCAGGTCGCATTTCTGCGCGAAGTGCGCGAGGATGTGGTTGTGGCGGGCGAGGCTCTGCACCGCGTCGAGGCGATTCGGGTTCAGTTGGCCACCATGGCGCGCTTTGCCGAAGATGATCGCGATCTTGCCGACGCCATCGCCGCGCTGCGTACCCGCCTTGTCGATCTGCAGATGGAGATGGTCGATCTGCGGCTCACCGGCCAGGGACAGGATGCGGTGCGCTTCGAGATCAAGCTGATTCAGAAGTTGAGCTATCTGACCAACGCGCTCTCGGTGGCCGACTTCCCGCCGACCGATCAGGAGATGGAGGTGAAGGCGCTCCTGCACACCCGCCTGCAGGGACACCTGGAGGCGCTCGACGCCCTGGTGGCCGACGAGGTGGAGGCGCTCAACGAGATGTTGCGCGCGCGCGGAATGCTGATGATTGCCGACGAGGGCTGACTTTCTGCGGGCAAGGGGGAGGCGTGCACAATAGGCTCGGGCCGAAGGGCGCCATCATGCCGTCCGGCGCCTGGAGACCGGCTGGGGACCGGAGTTGCGCGCGACCACCACCCCCGCCAGGATCACCCCGGCACCGATCATCTGCTGCGGTGTGGGAACCTCGGCGAGCCAGGCCCAGGCGCTCAAAAGGGCGACGACCGGAACCAGATTCTGATAGACGGCGGTGCGATTCTGCCCGATTGTGCGCACCCCCTGGTACCAGAGGATATAGGCAAAGCCGATGGCAAAGACGCCTGCATAGAGAACCCCGAGCCATGCGGTGAGCGAGACCTGCGACCAGTCGGTGCGGACCAGATCGGGGATGCCCGCCACCACAATCAGGGGCAGACTGGCCCAGAGCGTCCATGAGGTCATGTGCAGGGCGCCGCGCCGCCGAACCATGCGCCGCCCGAGGACGGTGTAGGCGCCCCAGGCGATGGCCGAGGCAAGGACCAGGAAATCGCCGGCCCGCACCATGCCGAGACCGTCGCTGCCCCCCGTAATCAGGACCACCATCCCCGCAAGGGTGGTCAGAACGCCCCCGATCACGCGCAAATCGAAGCGTTCGCGCCCGATGGCGAAGGAGGTGACCACAACCCAGATCGGGCTTGTGGCCACAAGGAGCGCGGCATTTCCGGTCAGGGTGAGGTCGAGGCCGAAGATGAATGCCATCTGGAAGAATACGTGGCCGATCAGTCCCAGAATCAGAACCATCTTCCAGTCCTTGCGCGGAGGCCGGAGCTGACGCCCGGTCGCGCGAATGAGCACTCCCAGGGTGATCGCCGCGCAGGGGAAGCGCAGCGCATTGAAGGCGAGAGGCTCCATCTCCTGAAGAACGGCCTTGACGACGGTAAAGTTAAGTCCCCAGACGCAGGCCACGCCGACCAGACCGAGGTCGATGGCGAGAACGGATGTACGGCGACGCATGAGTCAAAGCTCCCGGGGGGTTTGACAGGGGGAATCCGGGACGCAAGGTCCACCGGATGGGCGGAGTCGGCGAGAGGGTAAATTTCGCCGAAAAGAGCGACAGAAGTGGAGAGGGGTGGGAATATGCTCCGGCGATCGGGCGGAGTTGTGGGTTCAATACCACCGCTGCGGGTCGGATTCGACCATGCCGAGAATATAATCAAAAATTTCGCGGGCGGTTCCATAGGCAAGACAGGGCACCGCAACCTTCCCCGAGGCAAGCTGGATCTCGAGGTTGGCCAGTCCTCTGCGGCGCTGCAGGGGCGACTGGCGAATCGCCACGCTCTGCACCTTGCGCATCAGGAAGGCGTCAACCCTGTAGCCGAGCAGGCCGCGTCTGATGGCCAGCGCCTGATCGGTGCGGAGCAGCGCCCGTCGCCGCCAGATCTGCCAGGGAATGAGGAGTGCCAGCAGAATCCAGGCGAGGTACCAGGGCAGGAGCGAAGAGAAAACTGCAAACAGCGCCGGCGCCGCCATGAGTTCGGGGGGAGGCGTCTGGCCGAAGAAGATGCTTCCGATTGTCCACAGAATCACCTCGATCGCCGTGCCCGCCACAATGATCAATCCGGCGAAGAGAAGGGGAATCAGCGCCATGCGCAGGGCAAGCGCGCGAATATACCAGGGCGATATGCGCACAAAGCGCCGATCCGTGGGCAGGAGCGAGAGGTCGGGGGCCTCGTTGCCGAAGATCTCCCTGCGCAGCGACTCTGTCCGGGGGGCTTCGAGCAGCGGCACAGTCAAATTTTCGGCCGCTCCCGACTGCGAACGCGCCTGCGCTTCGGCCGCACCGGTTGCGCCGGCGGGGAAGACCGCAAGGCGAACGCGCCCAAAGGCCCGCATGACCAGATTCTGCGAGAGCGAAAGCTGTTGTATGCGGGCAACCTCGACCACGACTTCCTTCTGTGTGAGGAGGCCGCCGCGCGAGTGCAGCGCCGTTCCCTTGCGCCACAGGATGAAGCCGTGGTAGCGCAGAAATGCGCTGGCCAGCGCCGCAGCCGTGAAGAGGAGCGCGAGGAGGAAGAGGAGCGCAATTGAGGCCAGCACAAGAACCTGCGCGCCATAGCCCGCCAGCGCCGACTCGACGCCCTCGACGACCCGGCTTGCCCACGATTCGGCGGTAACGCCGCTGAGCGCCCCCAGAACCAGAAAGATCCGGTAGTCGGCCAGCCCCAGGCGCACCAGCTCGCCGCTGCCGAGTCTGAGGAGCGTCTCTGCGGGGGGGTCGCTCTCGGGACGGGGGGCGGAAGTGGGGGATTCCTCCGTGGCCGAAGAGGTGGATGTGTGTGCAGGGCGGCCTCGCTCGACGCGCTCCTGTAGCCAGTTTGCCAGCGCGACGCTGATTGTGGGGAGATGGCCCTCGGCGGTCGAGGATCCCGCAGTATCGATTCGCACCGTGACCAGCCCGAGGATCCGGTCCACCAGCGAGCGCTCGACATTGATGGCCTGAACACGGTCGAAGGGCAGATCAAGGGCGGTGCGCCGGACCAGTCCCTGGCGAATCAGGATTCGGTCTTCTTCGAGGCGGAAACGGAAGAACCAGTAGCGGAGCAGCGCCACGCCCCCGATCCCGGTCAGCCCCAGAAGGATCGCCAGCGGCAGCGAGAAGCCCTGGGCCAGCGAATCCAGGCGCGAGAGGAAGGCGATCAGGCCGAAGGAGGTGATCAGGTTGATGCCATTGCCCACGATGGAGCGGATTGTGGAGACAAAGAAGAAGACGATGGCAAAGGGAGAGGTTCGTCTCCATTCGCCCAGTTCAGGCGGATTCGTCACCGGCCCGGTCTGCCTGTTCGCTCTCGGTTGTTTCCGGCGGGCCTGCGTCGAGCGGCATCTGTGCGGCGCTGCGTTCGTGCCGGTCGGCGGTCGGGGGCGTCGGCGGTGGATCTTCGGGTGCAGGGGTGGGGGAATCTGCATCGGCGATCGGCGGATCCTGCCCCTCTTCGCGTTCGATCTGCGCCGCGATGTGGGCCCTCAGCCGTCCGGCCAGCGCCGCCCCGAGCCCCCGAATCTCCTGGGCTCCCCCCCCTGCGGGAAAGACCGAAAGGCTGGCCAGTCCGAAGCGCCGATCCAGCGGCGTGCTGTCGATCTGCGTATGCTGGATCCGATTGAAGGGAACGCTCCAGGCCGAACGCCAGAAGACGCCCGTCCGGTAATGGATGTCGCGTGCGCGAATGGCGTATCCCCGGCGCGGCACCGCCACAAGCGGCCAGAGGAGTGCACGCAGCGCCAGTACGCCGTAGAGAGCCCAGGCGGTGGGAAGAAGCCAGGAAGTGAGCTCGATCAGCGCGACTCCGCCACCCCGCGCGGCTGCAATATGGGCCGCCGCCCCGCCTGTTCCGACGATGAGAATCCGGATCAGGACCCCCATCTGCAGACGGCGTGCGAAGCGCGGGTGCAGGGGGTGCCAGCGAATGCGCTCGGTGTCGGGCAGCGAATCCGGCGCAACTCCGGGGTTGGCAAAGTCATGGGGAATCACCTCTGAATTATGGGATTTCCATGCGTGTTCGTCCAGATCCGGCGCGTCTGTTCGGGTCTGTTGCCTCCGTACCGGGCGGAGCCCCTTTGGGGGAGGGGAGCGTTGGCCGGGCGCAGAGTGCAGCGGCCGGCGTGGATGCGATGGCCGGGGTGAAC